>NZ_CM003276.1 GCF_000757425.2 Tatumella morbirosei
GGGAATACCCAAAAACTAATCCATCAAGATCAATTACTACGATTACCGTAACCCCTAACCTTTCCCATCATTGCTGCCGTCTAGAGCCTCTTCTAGGCCTGTATTATCGACGTAAAACTGGTCAGTAAGAGTCCTTAACTGTATGTAGTCCTGTTTGCTCATTTTTAATGTCCATTGGCCTTTTCCTTTCACCAATGTACAAAAAAAGCAAAGCCCTCTGTAAGAGAGGGCTTTGCTTTTCTTTCGTTGAGTCTTGGATTTTTTACGTGTGGCGAACTCTACCGCACATCTTTCTTTGGAAGCTTGTTTGTTTAACGTGGGGCTCATTCCTACCGCCACTTCTGATGTTATTTATAGCAAAAATTATATGTGGAGTCAATTTCGTCGCTGTTCTTGACTGGACTTACTTCACCAGCGTAATCTTCCCCTGAAACGAAAAAACCACCTGGGGAGGTGGTTTTTCGAAGGTTCAGTAAGTTGGGGAACTTCTGAACCGTGGTAACAGGGTGTACAAGACCGCTGCCACCAAATTCGTCCTTCCAGTTTAGCCGTAGTTAGGCTCAGACTTCAAGAACTCTGCATCAGTAATCTCTTGTACACCCCTTACCAGTGGCTGCTGCCAGTGGCGATAAGTCGTGTCTTTTCGGGTTGGACTCAAGATGATAGTTACCGGACAAGGCGCAGCAGTCGGACTGAACGGGGGGTTCGTGCACACAGTCCAGCTTGGAGCGAACTGCCTACCCGGAACTGAGTGTCAGGCGTGGAATGAGAAACCGCGGCCATAACAGCGGAATGACACCGGTAAACCGAAAGGCAGGAACAGGAGAGCGCACGAGGGAGCTACCAGGGGGAAACTCCTGGGATCTTTATAGTCCTGTCGGGTTTCGCCACCACTGATTTGAGCGTCAGATTTCGTGATGCTTGTCAGGGGGGCGGAGCCTATGGAAAAACGGCACCGCCGTATCCTTTTTCTGTTCTCCTCGACTTCCGCTCCATCTCTTCCTTCCCTACTTGTGAGCAGGTAACGCCCGCCGCAGTCTCACGGCAAGAGCGTAGCGACCGAGTGAGCGAGGAGGCGTCATTTCATCCGTTCTTGTATTTTCTCCCTACGCACTTTTGCTGCATTTCCCCCTGTCACATGAAGCACTTTCCTGAATCACCACTTCGAACTAACATAGAAGCCAATATACACTCCGCTAGCGCTACGTGACTGGTTCAGGGCTGCGCCCCGAAACCGGCTAAAAGCGACTGACGCGCCTGCGGCTTGTCCAACACCGCACCGACCGGGAAAAGATTTCCCGTCCGCCTTGGCGTTATCAGGAGGCTAGATTGGCAGACAAACGCAGCAAAATGCTCACAATGTGGGTGACTGAAGATGAGCACCGTCGTTTACTAGAACGCTGTGATGGAAAACAACTCGCTGCTTGGATGCGGCAGACGTGTCTTGATGAGAAACCCGCTCGCACTGGCAAACTTCCTTCGATTTCACCGGCTCTGCTTCGTCAGTTTGCTGGTATGGGAAACAACCTTAATCAGATCGCCCGGCAGGTTAATGCCGGTGCAGGCAGCGGACATGACCGTGTGCAGGTTGTCGCTGCGCTGATGGCCATTGATGCCGGACTGGAACGGCTACGGCACGCCGTATTGGAGAAGGGTGCTGAGGATGATCGTTAAATTCCACCCTCGAGGCAGTGGCGGTGGTGCCGGTCCGGTGGATTATCTACTGGGCAAAGACCGGCAGCGCAACGGTGCCAGCGTTCTACAGGGGAAGCCGGAGGAAATCCGGGAGCTTATCGATGCCTCCCCGTATGCCAAAAAGTACACCTCTGGTGTCCTGTCCTTCGCCGAACAGGACTTAGTGCCCGGCCAGCGTGAAGAACTGATGGCGAGCTTCGAGCGGGTTCTGATGCCCGGACTCGATAAAGACCAGTACAGCGTGCTGTGGGTAGAGCACCAGGACAAAGGACGGCTGGAGCTGAACTTCCTGATCCCAAACACAGAGCTGCTGACCGGCAGACGACTCCAGCCGTATTACGACCGTGCCGATCGTCCGCGCATTGATGCTTGGCAGACTATCGTGAACGGCAGGCTGGGGCTGCACGACCCGAATGCGCCGGAGAACCGGCGAGCGCTGGTCACGCCATCTGCGTTGCCGGAAGCGAAGCAGGAAGCCGCTCAGGCGATTACACGAGGTTTACTGTCCTTAGCCTCATCCGGGGAGCTGAAAACGCGTCAGGACGTCACGGAGGCGCTGGAAAGCGCAGGTTTTGAGGTGGTACGCACCACAAAAAGCAGTATCAGCATTGCCGACCCGGACGGGGGGCGAAATATCCGACTGAAGGGAGCCATTTATGAACAGTCTTTTAACGCTGGCGAAGGACTTAGAGCAGAAATCGAAAGCGCAGCAGCAGAGTACCGGCGAGATGCTGAAAGCCGCATTCAGCGAGCACGAGAAGTCTGTCAGAACGGAACTGAGCGAAAGCGAGAAGAGAATCAGCGCCGCCATCCACGACCACGACCAGAAGCTGTTCTCAGCCATGAGTCAGCGTACGAAAGGGATGCTGCGCATGGTCAGCCAAACGTGGCTGACCATCGTCCTAGTATCCGCGCTGCTGATAGCCTCGAGCGCGGGCATTCTGTGGTGGCAGAGTCAGCAGATACTCGACAATTACACGACCATCCGGGAGCAGAAGAACACGGAGGCCATACTCTCAGAGAGGAACAGCGACCTGCAACTCTCGACCTGTGGAGAGCAGAGACGCCACTGCGTGAGGGTGAACCCGGAAGCGGGACGGTTCGGAGAGGATTCGAGCTGGATGATACTGGCGGGGAAATAGCACATGACAGAGCTGGAAAAACAGTTGCTGAGCGCATTAGAGCAGCTACAGCAGGACTACTCGAAAAGGCTGGACGAGTGGGAGAACGCCTTCGCGGAATGGCGGACGATGTCTGGTCTTATGCAAAGGGAGAACGCGGCGCTGAGCGAGCGCGTCACGGCCTTGAGCAGGCAGGTGCAGAGTTTGAGCGAGCAGCTACGCCGGTTGTCGTAAAGCTGAACAGTATTGAGGCACTTCGGGAGCAGCACGAGAAAGAGCTGGAGCTTGAACGCTCGCAGCGTCAGCAGACGTATGATGGTCCGTCGCTGTGATAAACCGGATAAAACAGCGATTTCAGGGCGGATTTGTTCTGAAATCAGGCGTCAGTCATGTGGGTGCATAACGATTCATCGCCTGTGAAATTACAGGGGCGATTCTGGTCGGTTTTCTGGGAGTAAGGTAGCGTGTTTTATGGCTTTGGCCTCAGGATCGCTCTGAGGCCGTTTGAGCGGTGCGCGCAAGAGGACGTTATGGTAAATGATGGTGATCTGCCGAAGCAAAAAAGCCGCCTATAAAGGCGGCTTTTTTGCTTCGGTCTGATGATTTCGCTATATGCGCTTATGCTGTACATATTTAAATCTGTATTAAAAAAATATTCTTTAATTACATAAAGATCGATCTGACGATGTATCTTGACGAGATCTAATACGAGAAATTAATTGGCTCTCTACGGATTTTTATTGTGGTTGCAAATAATCTAGTGAGAGATATTACAAAAAGATCTTGAAGTGCTCGCTGATCCCTGGGTACACTATTGTATAGTAACTGATCGATGCCTAGGAGCGGATTGCAATAATGGCTTTTATCTCTTTATCAAATTTAGCAGCGAAGACCGGAAGAGTAGTCCAGTCACAGCATGTTACAGCCACGCAAACGAAAAAAAGCACAGGCGCTGTTGAACTAGGCTTCCGCTTGAGCAAAAGCGCTATGGACGAGACAGGAATTGCTATTGGGGATCGTGTCGATATCCTTTACGATAAAGACGAAAATCAATGGATGATTAAGAAAATTAGTGGGGGAGGCTTTGGTGTTTCTGGGCAAAAAAACAAGCATGGTGGGTACTCATCATGTGCTGTTAGATTGACTTTGCGTCCTGGTTTTCCGCGTCTTTCGGAGGATGAGGATGAGAACAAAAAGCTTCTTTCAGATGATTCAGTCACTCAGCTAAGTGAAGGTGTAATCATTTTCAGGCTGAGCGATGAATAGGGAAGACCAAAAAGGAAAGGCAGAGTTAGTGAACGTCGCCAAACAATCGACTAACTCCGCCTTCTGGTCAACACATCACTACCTTTGGAAGGGTGGAGTGTTATGGGCGGCATTATGTTCATAAACTTGCATTCGAATAAAGAAAAAATCTTTTCTTTTGATGAGTACAAACACGACATTTTCTATTCTGATAGGTGCGGTGCTATTGACTTTGGTCTCTTAACTTTATGTTTTTAAACATATATGAGGCTACACATATGAATGCTTTATCAATACCACCGTCAGTTGCCCGGGCTAACTTGGCAAGTAAATTTTCTTCACATCTGAAAGTTATTTCGATCTTCAACACAATGCAGGATTCCCAAGTTGTGGTCCTGTCATCTCTGCTCGATAGTCATCATCTCACCAGTTCTGGTAACAGTGTTAAGGCTGACTTTGAGGTAACGCGTTTACCAGCGATCATTGAGATGTTAGAGAAAAAATATTTTTTCCCTATTCGTCATCTCAATGTCTCTGTCAGATCAGTAACTACAGGAAGGATGACTGTACAAACTGTCTATCTCATAGAACCTGAGCACATCGAGCAACTTTTGGCTGATCCTGAAGTTGTATTTGCTAATCAGGAAAGAAGCCTTTTCTTTCGTTCTCTCGAAAAAGAGGGCAAAAATCTTGGCAAGCTTATAGAGAAAAAAGGCAGCCTGTCTCAGGCTGTTTTAAGTCTTCTACATCATGCCTACAGAGACAAACCTCTCTCTGAAGAAATGTGGCAGGAGATAGAAGAGAAGTTTACCCACATGTTGGATGAATTGAGCGCTGCCTAAATAGGTAAGGCGGTCTTTTGACCGCCTTTTCAGTCTTCTAGGCCTAATTCTTTATGGTAGTTCTTCAGCGTAGAGTAACGATAGTTTCTCAGAATGTTCGCGTCGTTCTTGTTATGAGCTTCTATGTATCTGCTTACGAACTTGTTGAAGTCTTCTTGGATTTTTTCTTTGTTATCATTGATATGGATGAATTCAGAAGCCGGTATCTTGTATACTCTTGATACATATTCGTCTTTCTGAATCAATAATGCTTTAGTGTAATCCAACCCTTTCTTAACGCCTTCTGAACGCTCAGAAACGAATCCAAATTTATGGTTTAAATGGCTTCGTAAGGGAATCCCAAAAACTAATCCATCAAGATCAATTACTACGATTCCGTAACCCCTAACTTTCCCATCATTGCTGCCGTCTAGAGCCTCTTCTAGGCCTGTATTATCGACGTAAAACTGGTCAGTAAGAGTCCTTAACTGTATGTAGTCCTGTTTGCTCATTTTTAATGTCCATTGGCCTTTTCCTTTCACCAATGTACAAAAAAAGCAAAGCCCTCTGTAAGAGAGGGCTTTGCTTTTCTTTCGTTGAGTCTTGGATTTTTTACGTGTGGCGAACTCTACCGCACATCTTTCTTTGGAAGCTTGTTTGTTTAACGTGGGGCTCATTCCTACCGCCACTTCTGATGTTATTTATAGCAAAAATTATATGTGGAGTCAATTTCGTCGCTGTTCTTGACTGGACTTACTTCACCAGCGTAATCTTC
>NZ_JPKR02000001.1 GCF_000757425.2 Tatumella morbirosei
CATCGCGTTTTTTTATGTCTGTAATGAGCTGTCAGGAATGATTTACAGAGATTGTGCCGCAGCCATCGCCAGTGAGAACGAGTAGATACGTGCATCAATATCGAAGATTTGCCCGTTAACCATAAACTCATCGGCCTGATATTGTTGCTGAAGAGACGCCAGTCCCTGAGCTACGGACACCTGATCGCCGACCAGTGACATACCCAGAGCACGGTCGACACCGTATTTTTCTGCCGGCGACCAGATATGATCCATATTTTCCACCGGAGCCGGTAACGGGCCGGGCATACCACGGCGCAGGTTAATAAATTGCTGCTGCTGTGAGGTGAACAGATAACGCGCTCTGGCTTTACTTTCCGCGGCAATCACATTCACTCCGATCATCACATAAGGCTCAGCCAGCCGCGCTGACGGACGGAATTTCTCCCGGTAGAGAGTCACTGCCTGCGACAGCATGTCCGGAGCAAAATGAGAGGCGAAAGCAAACGGCAGTCCCAGATGTGCTGCCAGCTGTGCACTGTACAGACTGGAACCCAGCAACCATAACGGGATCTGCAGGTCAGTACCTGGCACCGGCTGAACGTCAAAATGGCTGCCAGCCGGTGCATCAAACCAGCGGATCAGTTGTTCAATATCCTGCGGAAAGCTGTCTTCTGCGCTGCCACTCATATGGCGGCGTAACGCCATCATAGTCCGTTGGTCTGAACCAGGCGCACGGCCGATACCTAAATCAATTCTTCCCGGATATAAGGTGGCAAGGGTACCAAACTGCTCAGCAATCACCAGAGGCGCGTGGTTAGGTAGCATTACGCCGCCTGAACCGAGGTGTAAGTGTTGAGTATTTGCCGCAAGGTAGCCAATCAGTACCGAAGTGGCCGCGCTGGCAATCCCGGTCATATTGTGATGTTCGGCCAGCCAGTAGCGATGATACCCGGCAGACTCGGCAAATCTGGCTAATGCCAGTGAATTGGTAAACGCGGCACGCGGATCAGACTGTTCCGGAATCGGAGACAGATCCAGTACCGAAAGTTTGAAGGGCTTGAGGTCAGACATATTCATACCTTTATCACACCGGGATCTCTGGCGTATTACCGGCAGAGTGATGCAAAACGCATCACTCTCAATGTATCGGTTTTTCTGTCGGATCAGCTAAGCGGATTGTGCCCCGTCGCTGTCTGCAATGCCATCCCTTCAATATTACGCCAGTAGCCATTGCAGTGAGTTGCGTCGGTAAGATCAAAAGGCATTGTTCCTTGCTGATTATCTCTAAACTGCTGTGTCAGCGCCGGTGTTTGCATATCTTCCGGCGACAGGCGCAACACATCAACCATTGACTGCATGCCTTTTTGCTCATTCCCCAGGTGGTAGCAATAGCCACTCATGGTCTGAATTCCGTTCAGCACAAACACCGGCTGTCCTTCCTGAGAAAGTACCTTTCTGCCCTGTGGATAATGAAGGCAGCAGGTCTCACAATGATCTTTATCGCGGTTTTCTGAACGGGCAGTAAAGCAGCGTGCCGACAAGGCCAGTGGCAGATGCCCATAACCAAACACCTCTACTTCAAACCTGTCTCTGAAACCTGCATCTTCGCACTCCTTCAGTAGTGTCTCCAGCCAGTCACGGGACAATTCTACCGGCATGCACCAGCGCACCATTCCTTGTTTCAGTAATATTTTCAGACTGGCTGCGTTGTATATATTCAGCGAATGCCCGGCGACAAACGGCAGCCGGTGCTCTGCGGCAAGATTCACGGTGCCCATATCACTGGCTTCAATCATAAACTCACCATTAGTAACATAGCGTTTCAGCTCTTTCAGTTCTGAAGGTGATTGCAGTAAGGCCAGGGTACTCAAAACCACCTGCTTACCGGCAGCGGCCAGTTGGCGGGCCATCTCCATCCACTGCGAAAAAGAAGTAGCACGCCGTTTACTACACACCGCTTCCCCAAGATAAATAATCTCAGCATCGCAGGTCGCGGCAGCACGATAAAATTCATTCAGAGTATCGGTTGGCCAGTACCAGAGCACTGGCCCGAGTGCATATTTCATGGTGGTTCCTATTGCCATTGGCGGTGCAAAGCACCGAGGGTAGTTTGTGTTCCTTCGGCCAGTTCGCTCAGTTGTTGCAGCCAGCGGGGGTCAATGGCGAAGTTATTGGGGGCGTGAAGGCAACGGTCAATCGCTTGTCGCCATACCGAAGACACCTGACGGACATATGCCGGACTGCGCTGGCGGCCTTCAATTTTTACCGACACAATACCCATTCGTTGCAGTTCCGGTAGCAGGGCCAGGGTGTTCAGGCTGGTGGGTTCTTCCAGCACGTGGTAGCGCTGCCCCTCCACCTGATAACGCCCCTTGCACAGCGTCGGATAGCCGGTATTTTCCTGCGGGCTGAACCGGTCAATCAGCACATTATTAAGCCGCGACTCCATCCCCTGAGTGGTCTCTTCCCAGCGGACAAATCTGGCCGGAGAGCAGGCACCTACGGTGTTTGGGGATTCACCGGTCATCCAGGAGGAAAGGTAACAGCGACCTTCAGCCATAATACACAGGCTGCCAAAAGCGAAGACCTCAAGCGGGACAGTGGTTTCGCGTGCCAACTGACGAACCTGATGCAATGACAAAACCCGCGGCAAAACCACACGGTGCACAGAGAATTCACGCTGATAAAAGCGGATAGCTTCGGTGTTAGTGACGGAGGCCTGAACGGAAAGGTGACGTTCAGTCTGTGGATAGCGGCAACAGGCATAGTCGAGCAGTGCCGGGTCGGCCATGATTAATGCATCGGCGCCGCTGTTTACCGCAATATCTACCGCCTGTTGCCAGCGCCTGAACCCTCCGGGATGGGCAAAGGTATTAATAGCAACATGTAATTTTTTGCGTTGCTGATGCAGATATTTTGCGGCCTGTTCCAGTCGTTCAGGGGTAAAGTTCAGCCCCGTGAAATGCCGTGCATTAGTGTCATCTTTCAGGCCAACATAGACTGCGTCGGCACCGTTTTCCGCCGCTGCTTTCAGTGCGGGAAGGTTACCTGCCGGACACAACAATTCCATAGATATCTCCAGATAAAAGCCGGTGAAAAAGTGTAGGGAAATTTATCAGCCTGAAAGTTGATTCAGGGCAGTGTATGACCGGATAGTCAAAAAAATCGTCGTCCGGGCAGATAAAATAGTGCTTCTGTTTTGAGTCAAGAGGAAAGGAAGACTATGTTGCAACGGTTACATCATCAACTGGTTACCGGGTTACCCAAATTAGTGGCAGGCCCGCTGGGTATTCTGCCTTTTTCCTGCAAGAAAATGTTTCTCAGACAACTGATAAACTGGCAATACCAGCAACTGATTGCGGCCGGTGATGTTGACTTTTTGCAGGACCGTCGGTTAGGGATCGATATTCGCGATCTGCGTCTGCAATGGGTGATGACCCTGCAGCAAGGTCGGATCATTATTACCGATGATACTGTCGCCGATGTGTGGTTCAGAGCAGGAATTAATGACCTGATATTACTCGCGGCAGGTCGGAAAGACCCGGATATGTTATTCTTCCAACGCCGGCTGGTAGTTGAGGGAGATACAGAGTTGGGATTAGCGGTAAAAAACCTGATGGATGCTATTGAACCAGAGTCTATGCCGGTGTTATTACGTAACGGGTTGCAGCATCTGGCTGCATTTACAGAAGCAGGAATGACACAGGACGCCAGCGTTATTACGGTGCGCGAAGAGAACTCATGCTAATTCGAACTGAAATTGGTATTGATGCACCAGGCATCGACCGTTTATTAAAAGACAGTTTCCCTTCAGATCAGGAAGCTAAACGGGTCAGAGAACTGCGTGAGCAGGGGCTGCTTACCCTGGGGATTGTGGCGACCGATGATGAGGGGCAGGTACTGGGTTACGCGGCTTTCAGCCCCGTCACGTCGGACGGCGAAGACAGTGGCTGGGTTGCATTGTACCCACTCGCGGTGAGCCATGAGTTTCAACAGCAGACACTCGACCAACAACTGGTCTGCGAAGCCCTGGATACCCTGAATGAATTTGGCTACAGCGCGGTCATTGCCGAAAACAACATGGACTGTCTGATTCCGGTCGGGTTCACTGTTTCACAGGGGCTGAACTACCAGTGCCCGAAGGGGCATTCGCCGCAAACTCTGCTGGTTTATCCGTTGGCCAATGGCCCTACCGATACTCTCAGTGGGGAACTACAGTTCTCAGCCCCTTTTTATGGCTGACCTGTCAGCCAGAGTAACAGATTGTCAGGTTGCTGCTCCACCAGTCGCAGTTTATCTGCCCGTGGCTGTTGTTTAAGCCGGTATTCAAGTTTCGATGCCCGCGACCGGTCACCGGCAGGACACTGGAAAACCAGCGTCAGTGGCCCTTTACCCCGTAAGGCTTTTGCGCCGGTGCCCTGCTGATGCTGCAAAAAACGCCGGGCAACATCGGTAGTGATCCCGGTATACAGCGCACCTGATGCGGTACGCACCATGTAAAGGAACCAGCAATCTTCTGTTGTCTGCATCTTTTTCCGTCCTGATCAGAGCAGGCAGTGTAGCGTGCTGTTTGTAACGATGCCATTGGTGAGTGGCTAAGGTTCTGAATTTGTCTGATTTAAAGCATTGCATTGACTATCTGAAAAAAAACCATGTACTGACCCTGTGTGCCGGGAGTGGCGAAACGCTGTGGGCCGCAAATTGTTTTTATGTCTTTGATGAACAGAGCGTCTGTTTCTGGCTGATGACCGAAGATACCACCCGACACGGACAACTGATGTTGGAAAACCCGCGGGTGGTGGGTACAGTCACGGCGACACCTAAATCCGTCATGCTGATTAAAGGGGTCCAGTATGCCGGCGAGATTTTTCGCCCGCAGGGCCAAAGAGAACAGCAGGCGCTGGCCAGTTATCAGAAGAAATTTCCGATAGCTAAAGCCATGAAAGCTCCGTTGTGGGAAATTCGTCTTGATGAACTAAAAATGACCAACAACACCCTCGGATTTGGTAAAAAAATTCACTGGCAACGCTCCTCCTAATGGTTTTCTGCTCAGTTCCTGCCCGATGACATAACGATCTTTAAGCCGGTGGGTTATGTCATCTGCTGGTCCTTCCCTGCAACACACACCTCCTGTCATCCTGGTTTTATCTTACTTAAAAAACATTTTTTTAACAAGAATAAGTTTATAGCATTCATAAAGTTAAATATTATTAACTAATTTCATTTGCAATCATCGACTGTGTTATATATTAGTTAACTCCGGCTCAGCCATCGGATGGCCTTGATCCCTGATTTAACCTGTATAACTTATTATAATTTTTTTTCGCCTGAGAATTCAGGCGCTGTGAGCAATTCACCTGCTAAATGTAAAACAGTAATTTATTTCATTATTTAATGTTTATTGAACAATGATTTATTCACAACCATCTGTTTTGAGGAAGGGGGGGATATATGCAAAACAGTACATCTTCTGAGCAGTCTGCCTGGTCATCGACTGCCCACCATATCGTTCAGCGTAATGAGAAAGGAATGTTACCTAACCTGACCTCACTGAACGGTATCAGGTTTATAGCCGCCATAAGTGTATTTCTGTTTCATTCATCACTGACACCAATTCTCGCGCCGTTCTCAAATCCGGCGGTCAGCGACTGGTATTATGTCATTTTTAGTAAGACCGGTTGGGTCAGTGTGTCGATGTTTTTCATTCTTAGCGGTTTCGTGATGGGCTGGTCATCCCGGCCGGTCGATCATCCCATCCGCTTTTACATGCGCCGTTTCGCAAAAATTTACCCGGTGAATGTGGTGGTGATGCTGATAACGCTGGTGACAGGAGTGATTAGTTTTCATCGGCCGGATATCTGGTTTCCCAACCTGTTACTGGTGCAAACCTGGATCCCGCGTGCTGAGAATTATATTGGCGGAAATACCCCCAGCTGGTTCCTCTGCGCTATTATCCTGTTTTATGTGATCTTCCCGGTGGTTTATCGCTGGGTCAAAGCCATTCCGGCCGACAAACTATGGACCACCATTTTCCTCTGCTATGCAGGTATGATCCTGAGTCAGTTAATTATTTATTATTTCACACATAACGAAGCGCCGTTGCCGGGCTGGCCATTCCGGGTCGGTGAAATTCAATGGTGGATTTCCTACACCTTTCCACTGACCCGCGTTTTTGAGTTTGTTATTGGACTGGTTTTATCCAGGATTATTCTTGAGGGTTACTTTATCCGGATCAGCGTTGTCACCAGTACCTTGTTGCTGCTGGCAAGCTATGTGATTGATGTGAACCTGCCTTTCCAGTTCAGTTATAACCTGATCACGTTGTATCCTTTAGTCTTCCTGCTGGGCTCGCTGGCGGTCGGGGATGTGCGTGGGAAGCGGTCATTCCTCAATTTACCGGTCATGCAGTGGTTGGGCAACATATCGTTCGGCTTCTATATGATTCATTTTTCCGTACTGATCGTGTTGAAGCGCTGGAGTGGTGACACAAAATATGATTTTTCTCATGGGATCCTGCTGGTGGCGTTGGCCGCAGTGGTCAGTGTGCTACTCGGCTGGGCGCTGTATAAGTATGTGGAAATTCCCTGTGGCAATTATCTTAACTCACTGACCAAAGGCAAAAAAACTGCACGCACCATGACTGAAGCGGGCTGACGGCAATATCGGCAGTTGCATGCCACCCCGTCGGCCCGGAATCGGGCCGGCGGCTCAGCGCAGATACCAGATGCGTTGGTTTTTACTGCCGCGCCATTTGAGCGTCAGATCTTTCTGGCTTTCTATAAATTTACCATCGATCAATACGTTAACGCGGCGGATGATGTCGCGTTGTGTGTCACTTAGCCAGTGAAAACGATAGCCAGTCCATAACCAGATATCTTTGCCAGGGCATTCATCCACCACCCGGCTGACCAGTTGTCGCACCGCACTCAGATTGGCCGGATGTAAAGGATCGCCGCCGGAGAGCGACAGGCCCTGACGACGAATCCGGGTATCGTTAAGATCGGCAATAATCTGGTCTTCCAGCTCATGGGTGAACGGGTGGCCGGAATCCACCCGCCAGGTAGACTGGTTGTAGCATCCCCGGCAATGGTGCTCGCAGCCGGCAACAAACAGCGTACAGCGGGTACCGGGCCCGTTAATCACATCCAGTGGATAATAACGGTGGTAATTCATGTCACTACCCCGGGAAACCATTCTGCAAATGTTTCACCCGACGTTTAACCTCTTCCTGTTTACCGGCATTAAACGGCCTGGCATCCGGGCTACCTAGGTATCCGCAGACTCTGCGGGTCACTGATACTCTGGCCGAATTATGATTACCGCATTGCGGGCAGGTAAATCCTTTACTGGTACAGCTAAATTCTCCTTTGAAACCGCAGTCGTAACATTCATCAATCGGTGTATTGGTACCATAGTAAGGAATCCGGGAATAGCTGTAGTCCCAGACATCTTCCAGGGCTTTCAGGTTATGGCGCAGATTAGGATATTCGCCGTAACAGATAAATCCGCCATTAGCGATTTCCGGATAAGGGGCTTCGAAATCAATTTTATCGTACGGGTTCGCTGTTTTTTCCACATCCAGATGGAAACTGTTGGTGTAATAGCCTTTGTCGGTCACACCCTGAATCACCCCAAATTCAGCGGCATCCAGCCGGCAAAAACGGTCGCACAGGTTTTCGCTGGGTGTACTGTAAAGACTGAATCCGTAACCGGTGTCAGTTTTCCATTGATCGGTCGCCTGACGTAACCGGTGCACGATAGCCTGTGCTTTCTGTTGTAGTTCAGTGGAATCGAACAGATGTTGCCGGTTGCCGGTCAGGGCATTAATGGTCTCATGCAGGCCAATATAGCCCAGCGAAATGGAGGCCCGGCCATTGCGGAAAATCTTACCGACTTTCTCATCTGCCTGTAACCGGACACCACAGGCACCTTCCATATACAGAATAGGAGCCACCCGTGCACAGGTGTTTTCCAGACGACTGATACGTGTCATCAGCGCCTGCCGTGCTACTTCCAGCCGACTCTCCAGCAGAGACCAGAAGCGGGTTTCATCGCCTTCAGCCTGCAACGCGATACGTGGCAAATTCAGGCTGACCACCCCAATATTATTTCGTCCTTCATGGATTTGCTGACCGTTTTCTTCATAGACTCCCAAAAAGCTCCGGCAGCCCATAGGGGTTTTAAATGACCCCGTCACTTTGACGACCTGATCATAATTCAGGATATCGGGGTACATTCGCTGGCTGGCGCACTCCAGAGCCAGTTGCTTAATATCATAATTGATATCTTCGGGGCGATGATTCACTCCTTCCCGAATCGCGAACACCAGTTTAGGGAAAACCGCGGTTTTATGATTTTTTCCTAACCCGTTAATCCGGTTTTGCAGGATGGATATCTGTATCAGCCGGGAAGCCCGGGTGGTGCCCAAACCGAAGCCAAAGGTGACAAAGGGGGTCTGACCATTGGCCGTGTGCAGGGTATTCACTTCATATTCCAGCGACTGAAAAGCATCAAAACACTCTTTACGGGTACGGGCATCGGCATAGCCTTCCACATCATGAATTTGCCATTCCCTGGCAATTTCACGATGCCGTTGCAGGCTGGCTTCAACATACGGGGCCAGTACTTCATCAATCCGGTTGATGGTGGTGCCGCCATAAATATGGCTGGCGACCTGGGCAATGATTTGCGCAGTGACCGCGGTGGCGGTGGCTATCGATTTCGGTGGAGTGATTTCGGCATTACCCATTTTGAATCCGCGGGTAAGCATGCCCTGCAGATCAATCAACATGCAGTTAAACATCGGGAAGAACGGTGAATAATCCAGATCGTGGTAGTGGATATCGCCGCGATCATGGGCCTGCATGACTGACGCAGGTAAAATATGCTGCCTGGCGTAATGCTTTGCCACAATCCCTGCCAGCAAATCCCGCTGGGTAGGAATCACTTTGCTGTCCTTATTAGCATTTTCGTTCAGCAGGGCTGCATTAGTCTGTTCGACCAGTCCCTGAATTTCCTGATGCAGGCGGCCGCGCTGTTCCCTGGCTTTATCACGGTCATGGCGGTATTCAATATAGCTTCTGGCGATGGCCGGGTAACAGCCAGCCATTAAGCCGTTTTCGACTGTTTGTTGTATCCGGCTGATATCCAGTTCCGGAAACTGGCTGAGTTCCTCACAGATTTTTGTGGTAATCGTTTCACAATAGTTATTATCTGACACCCCGGCAGCCCGGGCCGCCGCACAAATTGCATTGAAGATCCTTTGGCGACAAAAAGCTACCTTGCAGCCATCCCGTTTAATAACGAAGTTAATCATCTCACTCACCCATATGTGGCGTTTTTTGTCATTTTAAACACAACATATAGTGTTTTCTGTGGAATAGTTGGTGAGAGTTTGATTCAGGACAAAGAAGCGCGGAAAGGAAGGATGGAGCGAATAAATGACCCGGGGTGGGGGGATAACCGTCCCCGGTAAGAGTGCCGGGAACAGTGTCGTGAAATTAGCGGCGTACGGCGATCGCTTCGATTTCGATTTTCACGTCTTTCGGTAAACGGGCTACTTCCACACAGGAACGTGCAGGGAAACTTGCCTGGTGCTCAGTGAAGAAGGCTTCATAGGTCGCGTTGACGGTGGCAAAGTCATTTAAATCTTTGACGAACACGGTGGTTTTCACAATATCACCGACAGTCAGACCCGCCTGCTCAATAATTGCCTTAACATTAGCCAGAGACTGGCGGGTTTGCGCCGCGACATCGTCTGCAACGTCACCGGTGGCAGGATCAACAGGGATCTGTCCGGAGGTAATGATCATATTGCCGAGATCGACAGCCTGTACATACGGGCCGATAGCGGCAGGCGCTTTATCTGTGCTGATGACGCGAGACATAAATTCCCCTTAATGATAGTTTCGAGGGCAACAAGCCCTCTGTCGATGTTTTCCCCATTATAGAAGGGTCAGTGGTGATTACCAGTGTCCGATAACAACATGATGCGCAAATTCTTTTTCACAGTATTTGCATTTCAATGAGATATCCTGTGCCCGCTGGCGAACGGTAAACTCGGAATTAACCGGCTCATTATGGCTGATGCAGTTGCTGTTCGGACAGGTCAGAACCCGCTCAATTCGTTCCGGCAGTGCCGGCACAATTTTGGCGACCACGTCATAGTTATCAATTCGGTTTACCGTAGCCTGTGGTGCATAGATAGCCAGCTGATTGATTTGGTCATCGGTCAGGAAAGTATTTTCTATTTTGATCAAATCTTTGCGCTGCATTTCACCGGACGGCAGATTCAGGCCAATGGTAATACGTTGATCGGTTTCGGTGAGGCGAAACAGTGACAGCAGCCGGAAGCCGACACGGGCAGGGATATGGTCAATCACCGTACCGCATTTAATCGCTTCTACCTGTAATTTATTATCCTGAGTCATGGCTGTCTCTCCCCGTTATGCTGTCAGTTGTTCATTGAGTACTAATGCCAGCAAAGCCTGGCGGGCATAGATACCGTTGCCTGCCTGCTGGAAGTACCAGGCATGCGGAGTACTGTCAACATCGGTATCAATTTCATCCACACGTGGCAGCGGATGCAGCACTTTCATCGTCTCGCGGGCACCGGTCAGATCAGCGGCTCGTAAGACAAACTGTGCCTTAACGTTGGCATACTCAGACGGGTCCAGGCGCTCTTTCTGCACCCGGGTCATATACAAAATATCGGTCTGTGGTATCACTTCTTCGATGGATGCATGGCGGGACCAGGCGATATCTTTTTCATCCAGCAAATCGGTGATATAGGAAGGCATTGCCAGCGCATCCGGGGCGATAAAGAAGAAACGGTTATTACTGAACTTAGCTAATGCCTGGGTCAGTGAATGAACAGTACGGCCGTATTTTAAATCACCCACCATGGCAATATTCAGATTATCCAGTCGTTGCTGTGTTTCACTGATGGTGAACAGATCCAACAGGGTCTGAGTTGGGTGCTGGTTAGCGCCATCACCGGCATTCAGTACCGGAATATCACCGGAAAATTCGGTCGCCAGCCTCGCAGCACCTTCCTGCGGATGGCGCATAACAATAGCATCCACATAGGTACTAATCACCGAAATGGTATCTGCCAGGGTTTCACCTTTTTTACCCAGAGAGGTATTTCCGCCATCAGCGAAACCGACGACCGAGGCACCTAAGCGGTGAATGGCTGTTTCAAAAGATAACCGGGTGCGGGTGGAAGCTTCGAAGAAGCAGCTGGCAATGACTTTATGCTTCAGTAATTCCGGCCGGGGTGAAGCCTTCAGCCGGGCGGCAGTATCTAATACCAGCTCCAGCTCCTCGCGGGAGAGGTCATTGATGGAGATAATATGCTTTCGATAGAGAGGGTTAGCCATGAGTTATATCCTCGGCACGAACAGATGACAGGCAAAAAAAAGCCCCTGAAACAGGGGCTTTAACAGAATAGGGGTCTTCACAGGAAAAAAAAGGGCTACCACCCGCAGTCAGGCGGATACGGGCATCAGATTGTGTGATTACCTGCGGCATGTTTTTCCCCTGCAAATTTTCCGCGCATTATACCGGCCTGACAGTTTCTGACAAGAGTAGCGGGCGGTTAATCCTGCTTTCATATTCGTCTCCCGGTTACCCGGCACTGAGCAGGTGGCGGATTTGCTGATACAAAGGACCGATCTGCTGGCGATGTACCGGGGCAATCCAGACGTTATCACTGCCTGCCACCACTCCCATCATCTGTGGCAGTTGCTGACAATCGATAACTCTTGCGACCGCCCGTCCATAGCCGGCGGCAGTATGTACCAGGATAAACTCCTGATTATAAACGATATCCACGACCATTTCGGCAATGGTACGACTTGCCCTGGGTAAGGGTTGTGCCAGTGGATTGAGGGTATAGATGCGTTGTCCGCGGCTGTTGCGTATTTTAATCACCCCCAGTGTTTTCAGTAACCTGGATATGGTGGACTGACTGACCATCGGAAATCCGGAACGTCGGACATCCTGGCGTAATGCTTCCTGGGAAATATAGCTGTTTTGCAGAATCAGCCGCTGGCACAGTGCCAGCTGTTGAAGCTCCCTGCTGGTGGCGGGGGAGGTAATAGGCATAGAGGACATCTCCGTTGTCGGGCCTGATGAGATCTGCCGGCAGAAGTTATTCCATGCCGGCAGAGACTGCCTGAATAATTGCTTTCCTCTATCAGGCAGTACGCCGGCCATTATAGTAACGCGGAGACACTGAGCATAACTATGTTCATTATCACAAGAATGGCCAGTAACGGAGCGACCCATTTCAGATAACGAATGTATGGGACTCTGGCAATGGCCAGGCCGCCCATCACTACACCGGAAGTGGGTGTGATCAGATTAACCAGCCCTGAGGCTGACTGATAGACCGTCACGACCAAATCACGGCCGGTACCGGCAAAGTCTGCCAACGGCGCCAGAATCGGCATGCTGAGCACCGCCAGTCCTGAGGATGAGGGGATCAGGAATGACAGCACCACTTCAATCAGCCAGGTCACATTGATAAATACGACTGACGGTAATCCGCTGACCAGTTGTTCGGCGGCATTCAGTAATGAATGGGTAATCATGCCATTATCCATGATGACTACAATGCCACGGGCAATACCGATGATCAGGGCAACGCCCAGCAAATCGCGGGCACCATCGATAAACGTCGAGGTAAAGTTTTCCTCACTCATCCGTGCTACCAGTCCGACCAGAATCGAGGCCGCAAGGAACATGGCAGATATTTCGGCCATCCACCAGCCCTTTACCGAAACCCCATAAATCATAATCACAAAGGCCACAGCAAACAGACCGAGAATAATTTTACGTGTCAGGGTAAAAGGTAATGGCTCATCACTCTGCTGAGATAAAAAGTAGCGCCGGTTTTCTTCAGCATGATCGGCCAGCAATGATAGTTGCGGATTTTCGCGTACACGAATGGCATAGCGACGTACCCACCAGACACACACCAGCCAGCCACTGATAAGCATGATAATGCGCAGCGTAATACCTTCGGTAAACGGAATCCCTGCGGCATTAGCGGCAATCACCGTGGCGAACGGATTAATCGTGGAACCCAAAGTGCCAATACCGGCTCCCAGCAAAACCGTTGCGGCAGCGACCAGGGGATCGAAGCGAGCCGCCATCATCACGGGCACCAGCAGTGAGTAGAACGGCAATGACTCTTCAGCCATCCCGTAAATGGTGCCACCCAGAGCAAACAGCCCCATGAGTATCGGGATCATCCACTCTTCTTTGCCATGCAGTTTCAGGGTAACCCGCTGTATCCCGGCATCGATAGCGCCGGTTTTATTGGTGACACCGAGAAACCCGCCAATAATCAGGATAAACAGCGCAACATCAATGGCACCGGCCTGGCCGGTTTTGTGGTCCCAGAGACCGTCAATCGGAGCCAGCAGAATATCGCTGAGGCCTTGCGGGCTGGGGGCGACCGTATGATAAGTTCCGGCCACTGGCACTTCTTTGCCCAGACTCTCATTCATTGCCATCTGATACTGTCCGGCAGGAATCAGCCAACTGAGGGCCGCCACCAGAATAATCAGCACAAACAGAATGGTATATGCGGAGGGGAATTTAAACGTCTTCATTGCACTCTCTCCCGGAGAGGTACGCCATCACGGCGTACCTGCGGTCAGTTAGTCTGCCAGTGTTGCGACCATCACCGCTTTGATGGTGTGCATCCGGTTTTCTGCTTCATCAAACACAATAGAATGTGCCGATTCGAAAACCTCTTCCGTCACTTCCAGTCCTTTCAGGCCGTAAGTTGCCTCGATTTCACGGCCGACGGTGGTGTGTTCATTATGGAAAGCGGGCAGACAGTGCATAAATTTCACCGACGGGTTTCCGGTGGCCTCAATCACCTGCTGGTTAATCTGGTAAGGTTTCATCAGGCTGACACGTTGTTCCCAGGCTTCTTTGGCTTCACCCATCGAGACCCAGACATCGGTATACAGGAAGTCCACGCCTTTCACTCCTTCGCTGACCGATTCGGTCAGGCTGATTTTGGCACCGCTGGTGGCGGCAATGGCCTGACACTACTTCACCAGCGCCTCGTCGGGCCAGAATGAGCGGGGAGCGACCAGCCGGATATCCATTCCCATGATAGCGGCGCCGACCATTAGCGAATTTCCCATATTGTTCCTTGCATCACCCAGGTAAGCAAAGCTCAGTGAAGACAACTCTCTGCCCGGCGCATGTTCCTGCATGGTCATCAAATCCGCCAGAATCTGAGTGGGATGGAACTCATCGGTCAGTCCGTTCCAGACCGGAACCCCGGCAAATTCCGCCAGCTCTTCAACAATATTCTGACCGAAGCCCCGGTATTCGATACCGTCATACATCCGGCCCAGTACTCTGGCGGTGTCTTTCATCGATTCTTTATGGCCTATCTGAGATCCGGAAGGGCCCAGATAAGTCACACAGGCGCCCTGGTCGAATGCAGCAACCTCAAAAGCACATCGGGTTCGGGTCGAACTTTTTTCAAAAATCAGCGCAATATTTCTGCCACTGAGTTTCGGTTGTTCAGTTCCTTGTTGTTTATCCTGTTTCAGTTGGCGGGCCAGATTCAACAGGTAATGGATCTCTTCGGCGGTGTAATCCAGCAGTTTCAGAAAATGGCGTTGTTTCAGAGTCACTGACATATCAAAGTCCTTATTTAAATTATCCGTGGGCCGGTCCTTGCCCTGAGTGGCGAACCGGCGTTGATTGGGTTGGTGCAGACGGGCATTCAGCCCGGCATAATCAGCGTGCCTTTTTTACCATTGAGGATCATGCGGCCATCCTGTAATGAGCCGATACCGGCAATACCCTGACAATCCCGAACAAAGCGGCAGCAAGCCGAAACTTTCGGCCCCATCGAACCTGCATCAAACTGCAACTCCTCCAGAGAGCTGACGCTGGTCTTGCCAATGGCCTTTTGTGCCGGGGTATTCCAGTTCAGGTAGACGGCATCGGCATCGGTCAGAATCAGCAGCGCATCGGCTTTTAGCTGGCGGGCCAGCATGGCGGCAGAGAGATCTTTATCAATAACTGCCTCAACCCCCTGCAATCCCTGACCGTGTTCGGTGACCGGGATCCCGCCTCCGCCATTACAGATCACCAGATGATCTTCTGCCAGCAAGGCGGTAATGGCCGCATTTTCGACAATACTGACCGGCTGCGGAGAAGCGACGACACGGCGAAATCCGCTGCCATCCGGTTTGACGGCCCAGTGTTTCTCTGCGGATAACTTAATCGCCTGTTCTTCGGTATACATCGGGCCGATATATTTGCACGGGTCGAGGAATGCCGGATCTTCAGGATCGACTCTGACCTGCGTCAAAAGAGTCGTGACCTGCTGATGTGGCAGGCAGTTTTTCAGGGCCTGTTGCAGCATATAACCGATCATCCCCTGAGTTTCTGCGCCCAGCACATCCAGCGGATAGGGTTTCACCGCCGGATAGGCTGCGTTCTGTAAAGCCAGCAGACCGACCTGTGGCCCGTTGCCATGGACCAGCACAACACGCCAGTCTGCCGTCAGTCCGGCAATGACTTCCGCAGCGGTCAGGATATTTTTTTGCTGAATTTCAGCTTCCAGAGGGTCACCGCGCTTCAGTAACGCGTTTCCCCCCAGTGCGACAACCAGCGTGGGTTTATTTTTCACTGTGATTCTCCCTGTGGTTAAATTCCGTCCCGTTCCAGCGGACAACTCATACATCTGGCACCACCACGTCCTCTGCCCAGCTCATCACCGGCAATCGGCAGCACGGTAATCCCGGCCTTATCATATTTTTCGTTAGTCCAGACGTTGCGCTCATAACCAATGACGACCCCCGGACGAACGGTCAGAACATTATTCGCGTCGTTCCACTGTTCGCGTTCTGCCTCAAAGCGGTCGCCTCCGGTAGTTATTAACCGGATCTGGTCAATGCCCAACGCCTGCTCCAGTGCTTTCAGGAAACTGCTTTCCGCCGTGCGACACAGGCCTCCATGGCCGTCCGGGGTCAGGGTCCAGCAGGTCATATTCTGATTAATGACTTGTGGATAGACAGAAAACGTATCAATATCCAGATGGGTCATGACAGTATCGAGATGCATGCAGGAGCGTTGCTGTGGCAGCTCCAGTACAATGACACGGCTGGCCTGTTGGTGTTTAAACAGCGAACTGGCGAGAAATTCTATGCCCTGCGCCGTGGTTCTTTCCGACAAACCAATCAGGACGGTCCCTCGTCCAATCACCAGCACATCACCGCCTTCCAGGGTGGCGTGATCATAATTCAGGTTATCGTCACCGTAATAGCGGATGAAATCACCGTTGCTGAAGGCCGGATGCCAGCGATAAATGGCTCTCAGGTTATGGGTTTCACGTTGTCTGGCGACTTTGGCCATCGGGTTAATACTTACCCCCTGGTAAATCCAGCAGGAAGTATCGCGGGTAAACAGGTGGTTAGGCAGCGGACGGGTAATAAAATCATCCTGATCGGTCTGACGGCCGGCGATATTTCTGATCTCAGGAGGCAGTTCATCACAGGTCAGTCCTCCGGTCAGGTGTCGGGACAGTTCCCGGTGCGGCATCTGTCCCAGCCAGTCACGGATGTCAGCGGCAAAACATGGGCCCAGGCGATAGTCAGAAATCTGAGTTTTCAACAGCCAGTTTTTGGCTTCAGGAACGTCCAGAGTTCTGGTCAGTAAATCAGTCAGCAGCAGGACATCCACACCTTGCTGACGTAGCGTATCGGCAAATTTATCATGTTCCTCTCCGGCCCGTTCTACCGACAAAACATCGTCAAATAACAGATCCTGGCAGTTGCTGGGAGTCAGTCTCTTCAGACTGAGATTGGGACGATGTAGCAGTACAGTGCGTAATGTGCCTATTTCGGAACCGACATAATGCTTTTCCATAGATGCTCCTTATCGGTGGAATAAACAGCATCAGGGAAAGTAACCCTGACACTGCTCCTGAAAACAGTTTGAAAATAACCAAAAGGCGTCAGGTGAAAATGTGATGATATTCAAAGAGTGAAATAAACTGACGGCGGATAAACTATTTGATGAGAGAGATCATTAAGTGGTGATTTGCTGATTATCAGAAAGTGAAATTAAAAATAAATTATTGCGATAATTATTTGTATTTTCCGGATTTATAGCAAAAGTCTCCTGTCAGGATTATTTTTATCTTGATGATAAATATCAATTTATTTTTTATTTTGCATATTTATACATTTGTGTGGCTGGTTATTTTTTTGACAGTGGTTAAGGAAGGATATTTATTCATTCTCAGTGGAATATCTGAAAAGTTATATTTATGACCTGCGCCTGATTATTAATCATAACTGCAGGAAAACAGAGGGTTAAAAAACCATGCAGTATCATCGGTTGCCAGGGTATGCATTACTGATGAATAAAATTACCGACGCCAAACAGAAATTTCCGGTCGCGGATAAATAATTATATCTGCACGGGCAGGAACAGGGCTCCGGCAACCCCTCAGGGAGCCGGAGACCACAGCCAACCAGTTACTGCTGACCCAGGGTGGCAACCATGACCGCTTTGATGGTGTGCATGCGGTTTTCTGCCTGATCAAACACAATACTGTGTTCCGATTCAAAAACCTCGTTAGTCACTTCAATGCCGTCGGTAAACCCGTACTGCTCAGCCATCTGTTTACCCACCGAAGTTTGATCATCGTGGAAGGCAGGCAGACAGTGCAGAAACTTAACTCCGGGATTGCCGCTCAGTGCCAGCATCTGTTGATTGACCTGATAAGGGCGTAGCAGGGCAATACGTTCAGCCCAAGCTTCTTTGGCTTCCCCCATGGAGACCCAGACATCGGTATAGATAAAGTCAGCGCCTTTCACCCCGTCAGCGACTGATTCAGTCAGGGTAATTTTACCGCCGGTTTGCGCTGCCGCTGCCTGGCACTCTTCCACCAAACCGTCTTCAGGCCAGCAGGCTTTGGGTGCGACCAGCCGTAAATTCAGCCCGGTCAGTGCGGCAGCTTCCAGCATTGAATTTCCCATGTTATTTCGTGCATCCCCGACATAGACCAGGGTCATCTCAGAGAACTTTTTACCAGGCAGATGTTCCTGCATCGTCAGCAGATCGGCCAGCAACTGGGTCGGGTGAAATTCGGTGGTCAGGCCGTTCCAGACCGGAACACCGGCAAATTCTGCCAGCGTTTCAACAATATCCTGACCGTAACCCCGGTACTGAATACCGTCATACATTCTGCCCAGCACCCGAGCCGTGTCTTTAATCGATTCTTTATGTCCAATCTGGCTGCCACTGGCACCCAGCCAGGTGACACGTGCGCCCTGGTCATAAGCGGCAACTTCGAAAGAGCAACGGGTACGGGTCGAATCTTTTTCGAAGATGAGCGCGATGTTTTTTCCCTGCAAGGCAGGTTTTTCTGTGCCCTGTTTTTTTTCTTTTTTCAGGCGGGCAGCCAGGCTCAGCAGTTGTTCGAGTTCGGCGGGGGTAAAATCTAACAGTCTCAGAAAATGACGCTGATACAGCTTACTCATACATCGCTCCGGATAGTAAAAATAATATGAATTAATATTCAATCTATATGTATGAATATTCATTTTCAACCTTATTTTCAGTTATCTGGTGCTTTAGTGTAGTGCCGCGTCGGAGGCTGTGGGAAAATAGCCGTTTAGCGAAGGGGGCTGACCCCTGAGTGCACCTGAGGAACATCCGATGACTTTTGAATCCTTTATGGAAGAACAGCGCGAAGAAACACGCGAAATTATTGAAGAATTACTGGAAGATGGCAGCGATCCTGATGCGCTCTATACCATCGAACACCATTTGTCCTGTGACAGTTTTGATGCGCTGGAAAAAGCTGCCGTTGACGCATTCAAGCTGGGCTATGAAGTGACCGACCCTGAAGAGCTGGAACTGGAAGACGGCACCACTGTCATGTGCGTGGATATCATCAGTGAAGTCGCCCTGAAAGAAGATCTGATTAATGCCCAGATCGAACAGCTGGTGAAAATGGCCGGTAAACACAACGTCGATTACGATGGCTGGGGAACTTACTTCGAAGACCCGGACGCCGAAGACGAAGAGGACGATGAGGATGACGCCGGCCCGGAACAAGGTGATACCGGCGTTCGTCACTGAGGGTGACCGATCTCTCCTGAAAGCTACCCCCTGCCTGAGCTGGCTGCCGGGCCGGGGTGTTTTTGTTTGCTGGTTTTTTCGCTGAAAGTCGCTGAGTTATGAATTACGCTGCCCTGGTTGAACCGCTGTTACAGTTTCTGCATTGCCGTACCCCGCAAGCCTGGATTGATGAAGCCAGCAAACCGGAAAATTTGCCGCTGCTGCTGACCGACCATCTGACCTGTGAACTCAAAGCCGCTCAGACGGCCGCCTGGTTAATTCGAAAATATGCAACGGATAAACCAGGCGGGGAAGCGCTGAATCAGTGGCTGATACCTTATGAGAATTTTATTTACCGCGAACATCCGGACAGCGATTTTATTCAGGCTCATCGCAGTCTGGGCAAAAATATTCACCGTAAAGAAACCTTTCCCTGGTCGGATGAACTGATTGATAAGATGGTGCTGCTGATTAAGGAAGAGCTGCATCATTTTTATCAGGTCTGGGAGATTATGCAGGCCCGGGGAGTGGTCTACCGGAAGATCACCGCCAGCCGCTATGCCAAAGGGCTGTTGCGGGAGGTGACCACCCATGAACCCGATACGCTGGTGGATAAGCTGATTTGTGGCGCCTATATTGAGGCCCGTTCCTGTGAACGTTTTGCGGCACTGGCTCCCTGCCTGGATGCTGAACTGGCAAAGTTTTATCGTTCATTACTGCGTTCTGAAGCGCGCCATTATCAGGATTATCTTTCTCTGGCGCGTCAGATCTCGCCGTACGATATCACCGCCCGTATCCGGAAAATTGGAGAAACCGAAGCCGAGCTGATCACCTCTGCTGACCGGCAATTACGTTTCCATAGCGGACCGTTGGCAAAAATTTAAAAGCTGATGATTCTTTTAGGTTTTTGTGGCTAACGTAAAAATTTACGGTCGTTAGTTTCATATTGTTGTTATTTTAAAAAATAAAATTCTGGTAGTTTGTCGTAATTCTTGTGTTTTTATCTGAATGTTTGTCAGTTTGTGACTGATAACCATTGTTATTCATTTATTTTGAATAAGATGAGCAATTTGTTCAGCTTTTGTCTTGTCGGTTACAGGCCTATGATTCGTTCCATCAAGGCAAACCGGCCTTCTGACAAATAAATGAATTAAGGTGAACTCATGAAATCTATCAAAACTTTCGTCGCTGTTGCTGCTCTTTCCCTGGTGTCTTTCGGAAGCTTTGCACAAAGTATCACTGCCTGTGCGGATACTCTGGATGCCGCAGAAGCGCAGATCGCAGCTCAGGCCCATAAAGCGGGTGCTTCTTATAAAATCACCGAAGCTACCTATAAAAATGGCGTACATATGACTGCGGAACTGAGAAAATAACTCCTGTCACTACAGCTCATCGTGGCTCCGGCCGCATGGGCTGTGATGGTCTGCCAGTATCCCACGTCTCCATCCTTCCATAGTAAGCCCATACTTTCGGCTAAACAGCGGTTTTTCATTAATGACAAGCAGCACCGTGACTCCTGAGATACCTGTCTGTCGTAACGGAACCGGGCCCCTGTCGTTTACCGGCTAAACAGAGTGGCGATGTCGCGGTTGTTCTGGCGGTGACTGGCCAGCATTTACCGCTAAAGTGCAGTTAACCTCATCAGCAATCCCTCTTTGCGGGAAACTCCTCATTTTATTAACAGGCCAGAATCCGGAAAATATCGCGGGCAGGGGAAGAATACTTCACGGCTGGTGAATCCTCTTACGAAGCCAGGAGAACACCATGAGTTTTATAAAAGGGGTTTGACGGCCAATAGTGTAAAAGACCACGATAACGAAATAACTTAATGTTTTAAAAGGAAAATGATCAACATCCAAATTGGACTTGTAAGTGGCGATTTATCACCTGATTTCGGGTAGACTTGCCTGTGATATTCTGGTTATTTTAAGGATAAAATCCATGAAAGTGAGCGAAGAAACCCTGCTGGAGTCCGGCTTCAGTCATTCTGATCTCCAGAAAATTAAAAGCAATGTGGAAAATTTCGGGGGAACTCTTGATGAAGTGATTCAGGATTTAGCAAAACGATTTAATGTAGCTAAGTGGATAACTATTGTTGCTTTTGTCATCCTGATTTTTACATCTGTTTTATCTACAAAAAATAACACACTCTCTCTGGCTTTTTCGTTGATTGTAGGATTACCTTTTATCTGGTATTTGACACCCGCTAAGCTTGCATTTAAAGCCTGGCGGTATAAACAATATTCTTCCGGGATTGAGGGCGATCAGTAATTGTCATCAGATCAAAAATAACTTTAGCCTTTACGCCGTATCCAACAATTTTCATGGTTAGTTTTGGTCGGCTTAACATACTGACTTTCCTGTAATAATCGACTGGGATATAGCGAAATAGTCTCCATGTTCCTTGCTTTCTTATTAAACCAAAAATGCTGTAAGCATTAGCAACAAGTGAGATTGATTTATACAAGCCTAATCCACTTTTAGAACTAAACCCCATAAATTCAGCCGTAGACATAGCTGCATTAGCAGCAAACCCTTCAGATGTAGAATCATGAAGTACCTGATGGCTAAATTCTTTGCTTAGCCCATTGAATCCATCCACAACGAGTATTGCTCCAGCCAGTACACCTAATGGATTAGCGCTGGCAAGTAGCGTTGTTCCTAAAGCTATCTCTGTTCCCGAAAGCACCACATTCACAGCAGAAATTACATACCCAACGATTTTATTATTTTCCCGGACGAACTCCACTTTGGCATAAAGTTTCGCCGCTTTCGTGCGCAGCATTCGACCCTGTACTTCAAGATTTTCGGTCTCTGCCCTGAGTTTTTTTACACAGGCCATGCATTCTTGATCTGATTTTGCGCGCCGGACTGCAGCAAACTGCTGCTCAACAACCTCTTTTATTTCCTGCACAAACTTCATCCGGGTCAGACTATCCCGAAGATGGAAGGAGGACAGCGTATTCGCTGTATTAATCAGCTTTCTGGCCTCAAGATTAACCATTGTTTCTGCCCAGTTTTTATTCCTGCCTGAGCGCATCATATCAGATAATGCAGCATCCATTTTTGTTCTCCCTGTATATTATATCGCCGATAATACTCCTTTGTTTTCAGCTGTAAACAACCGTCGTTTTAGTCTGAAATAAGTGGATCTCGATATGCCTGTTTTCTCCGATACGGCCTTAAATGAAACGCCCTGCCGAATAAGAGTCAGAGCCGAAGCTGTCGCCGGATGGGGCTTCCTGCCGAACCGAACACCAGAGGCCATTGCAGAAACCCGTCCTTCATTGGTTCGTTCCAGAATGCGCTCACGCCCGGCTTCTGCCACAGCAGCCAGGATCTGAATGACCATCTTCCCGAGCGTGCCTTCGGTACTGAGACCATTCACCGAAGCGACCATGAATAACGAAGTGCATATGACGGCGGAGCTGAATCAATAAACCGTTTTCGCAAAGAAAAACAGGCCTCTGAAGTGAAGAGACCTGTGACAAGGAAGGTACCTTAACGACCGGAGGTTTAGCAGTAAAGCTTAGCGTACGGTCTGACCACTCAGCGCTACCTGTGGGCGATCCAGTCCGTAAACTGACCAGTGCACCACATTATCACCGATATGGAA
Source organism: Tatumella morbirosei (assembly GCF_000757425.2). GTDB lineage: Bacteria > Pseudomonadota > Gammaproteobacteria > Enterobacterales > Enterobacteriaceae > Tatumella > Tatumella morbirosei. Next base: position 22,718 of record NZ_JPKR02000001.1, read on the forward strand.
GAAAGCCGTTGCCAGGGTATTTTCCTGGTCCGGATCATCTTCTGCCAGCCGGTAGACCGGCAGTTCACCCACATCATCAGACAGGATCGACAGAACCTGTACCGCGGACAGATTTGTAGCCTCTGCTAACTGTCGGTCGATGGTCTGTTGCCGCGCCCCGGAGCTGTCGGTGATGACCTGACGGGTCTCCTGCTGTTGCGGATGAATAAGATGATTGGCATGACCGCGGTAACCCGCCATTTCGATAACACTGCTGCCGGTGCCGGTAGCTTCCACGCTGAATATTCGGTGATCGCCCGCCTGGCCCAGCGTATGGTGAAATGCGCCGGCGCGTGGCGACTGGCTGAGTATAGCGACCGCATCATCCAGCCGTTCGGCGTTCAGTGATGCTCTGGCCAACACCTGGCGGGGAAGCCCTGCCGGACGTTCCACGGCACGAATGTTATTGACCGCATTCACGATGCCATACTGATTGACAGCAAAGGTATGGCCGCAAATCGAACCCGGATAAGCAAAGCTGGTAAAAGCGGTACCTTGCTGCGGGAAAATTTCGGCAATAAAGCAATCATCACGAAGTTGGGGAAAACCATCTTCGTTATGAGCAATAAAGCCCTGACCAGCGCTGTCGCGACCGGCCAGGGTGGTACAACCATCCGAGGTCGAACGCACCAGGTCTCCCCGGCAGTTCCAGGCAAAAACTTCCTCTGGCGAGGCTTCCAGACCATAGGCCAGCCCCTGTAATTCCTGCCAGATCAGCGGGTAATCACGTTGTACCGCCAGAGCCATGGACTGCGCCTCTGGCGAGTTTTTCAGGCGGATTACCGTCTGCCACAACGCAGTCTGCGTCAGTTTCTGATGCCATGCCGCTCGTCCGGTGATACCGAGTTGTTCGCCGATGGCAAAGGCATGACCCCGGAGGGTGAGTTTTTTCATAAAATGTACGTCAGTTCTCTGTCAGGACACGTGCTGCAGGAATTCCTGCAAACGGGCACAACCATTACCGCCTTCAATCAGCTCAACCGGTGAACCATCTTCGGCAATGGTTCCGCCATCGATAAAGATTAGACGGGAAGCCACATCACGGGCAAAACCAATTTCATGAGTCACAATTACCATGGTCATACCTTCCTCCGCCAGTGACCGCATAACCTGCAGTACTTCATGACGCAGTTCCGGGTCCAGGGCTGAGGTTGGCTCATCAAACAGCATCATTTGCGGTTTTACCGCCAGTGCCCGGGCAATCGCCACACGTTGTTGCTGACCGCCTGACAGTTCAGAAGGGTAATGGTCAGCACGGGCCGCCAGGCCCACCCGCGTCAGCAGCTCCATGGCCTGCTTGCGGGCTTCGTCTTTACTGGTATGACGCACCTTGATAGGTCCGAACATCACGTTTTCCAGCGCAGTCAGATGCGGGAACAGGTGAAACTGCTGAAACACCATGCCTGCTTCACGGCGAATATCACGCTCATTAACATGGGGATCGGTCAGATGCATACCGGCTACCATCAGGTTCCCGGAAGAGATTTCTTCCAGTTTGTTAATGCAACGCAGCAGCGTCGATTTTCCTGACCCGGAAGGCCCGATGATCACCACAACTTCACCGGCATCAATTTTCAGATTGATATCGTGCAGCACCTGCGTTGAGCCAAAATTTTTCGAGACATTTTGAAATTCAACCATACTCATAAGATATGCATCCTTTTTTCCAGAGTTTTTAGCAGGAAGCTCAGACACAGAGTAACAATCAGGTAAAGTGCTGCAACTGCGGTCCATACTTCAAGTGCACGGAAGTTACCGGCAATAATTTCCTGGCCCTGACGGGTCAGTTCGGCAACCCCAATCACGATAAATAATGAGGTATCTTTAATACTAATGATCCACTGGTTACCCAGCGCCGGGATCATGCGGCGTAACGCCAGCGGCATGATGATGTACCACAGTGTCTCGCGGGAAGAGAGCCCCATCGCCAGACCGGCTTCACGGAAGCCTTTATTGATAGACAATAGTGCTCCGCGGGTAATTTCGGCAATATAGGCCCCGGAGTTAATCATAATGGTGACAACGGCCGCAGTAATTGGCTCAATATGCACCGGCAGAGCTAACGGCAGGGCGAAGTAGATAAACATCACCTGAACCATAATCGGTGTTCCGCGGATAAGTTCTACAAAAATCAAAGAGATGGTTTTTGATATCCTGCCCCCTAATGCACGGCTGACACCGGCCACCAGGCCAATGACAAATCCTCCAATTAAGCCGATGACTGAGATAAACAGGGTGAGCTTCAGCCCCTGCAACAGAATTGGCACGGCTTGCCAGACATAACTGATATCAAAATTCATAATGGTTATCCGCACGGTCAAAGAGAAAAGGGGCCAGCAGGGCTGGCCCAAAACGACAACTTATTTAGGTTCTTTGTCGAACCATTTCAGGTAAATCTTGTTATAGGTGCCGTCAGCACGTAACGCTTTCAGAGCTTCGTTAACACGTTTGGTGTAAGGGCTGTTTTTCTGCAGAGCGAAACCGTACTGTTGTGGCAGAACGCTGTCGTTCTCGCCGGTGGCTTTAATTTTGCCGTCACCCGCAGTTTTCACGTAGTACAGCACGTTAGGCGAGTCGTGAACTACGGCATCGATATTTCCGGCCTGCAGATCCAGGTAGGCGTTATCAATGTTCGGGAATTCAACATAGTCTGCTTTCACATGAGCTTTCATGTAGGTTGCTGCGGCAGTACCCTGTTTCAGACCGACTTTCTTACCTGCCAGGTCGCTGAATTTATTGATACCGGTCGCTGAACTTTTGACTGCCATCAGCAGGTCCGCATTGTAGTACGGGTCGCTGAAATCAACGGCCTGGGCACGTACCGGAGTAATAGTAATACCCGCCATTGCCACATCGATATTACGCGATTGCAGGCCTGGGATTAGACCACCGAAATCCATTGGCTGCAGTGTATATTCCACGCCCATTTTTTTGGCGATGGCATTCCACAGGTCAATATCAAAACCGACGTATTTGTCCCCTTGTTTAAATTCAAAAGGAACAAATGCGGTATCGACACCGACGGTCAGCTTGTCTTGTGCCATAGCACTAAAACTGAACGCACTTGCCAGTAAAGCCAGTGAGATACCAACAGTATTAATTGTTTTCAGCATAACGAATCCTTTTTATAAGATCGGATGTGTGTAGTCGTATTCTAAAAAGCAATAACTATGCCAGAAGTTGTAATAAATTATTTTCAACTAAAAATAAGTTAACTCACTGATTTAAAAAAGATAATCATGTTATCTGGCTGTTAATGCTTAACAGAAACATAAAACGGCGGGTAATCAGATTTTCTTATAGCACACCGGATATGGGGCGCACTTATTTGGTGCTCCATTTTGGTACCCGGAGCACTTTTTTGGTGCGAAATATCGGCTGGGAATCAAAAATCTTCCGGCGGGGAGTGTGGTGGAGTGCGGGCGACATTCATCATCATGGCCAGCAAGGCGTAATAACCATTAATCCCGGTTAAATCGATCACTGCGGTTTCACCAAACTGGCGGATAACCTGTTGCCATATCTCGTCACTGACCTGCTTTTGCTGGTGCAGTTGCTGGCAGAAATAATAAACCAGCCATTCGTCCTGTTTTAGCGAATTTTCCTGCGGTTGTTGCTGCTGGCGAATCGCAAGAATTGCCTGTTCTGAAATACCTTGCTGACGGGCAATGGGCGCATGGATTTCCCATTCCACTGGCTGGTTCCAGTAACGGGCGGTCAGAAGAATGGCCAGTTCTGACAGACGAAGACCTATTGCACTGCGGTAGCGCAGATATTCGCCCATTCGCTGAGCATGTGACATCAGCTCAGGGCTGCGGAGCAGAACCTGAAAAGGGGGTAATAACCCGCCGCGTGGCCCCTTAATTACCTCTTCGGCCAGCACCCGTTGCTCCTCACTCCACTGTTCCTGTGAGAGTGGCGGTAAACGGTTATTGTCGGTCATGAATCAGACTCCTGCTGCCCGATGGGTTTCCTGCTGTATCACCTGCTTCAGGGTCTCCACCACAAAATCCAGCTGCTGTTCTGTCACGATAAATGGGGGAGCGATCAGGATATGATCTCCCTGCTGACCATCGATAGTGCCGCCCATAGGGTAGACCATCAGTCCTTTTTCCAGACAAGCACGTTTAATTGACGCGTGCAGTTTCAGGGCCGGATCAAAAGCGGCCTTAGTCTGCTTATCTCTGACCAGTTCAACACCGGCAAACAGTCCGCGTCCGCGGGTGTTACCGACAAATTCCAGTCCGGCTAACTCTTTTTCTAATTTTTGGAGTAAATAATTTCCCTGCTGTTGCACCTGACTTAACAAATTGTCCCGCTCTATTACCTGCTGTACCGCCAGCGCAGCCGCGGCCGCAGTAGGGTGACAGATGTAGGTATGACCGTGCTGGAATAAGCCGCTGCCGCGCCGAAGCGGCTCGATGACTTTATCGCTGACCAATACGGCACCAATCGGCTGATAACCGCCGCCCAGGCCTTTAGCAATGGTCACGATATCCGGAACCACATCATCCTGCTCAAAGGAGTGAAGCGTTCCGGTACGACCCATTCCACACATCACTTCATCAGCGATGTACAACAGGCCATATTGGTCACACAGTTTCCTGACTCCGGAAAAATAACCCCGGGTCGGAGGTACGGCACCGGTAGTGGCTCCGCTAACGGTTTCGGCGACAAAACCGATAATTTTATCCGCACCGGTTTCCAGAATGGTCTGCTCGAGTTCGTTCAGCAACCGCTGCGTATATTGTTGTTCTGTTTCATCCGGGCGCTGATCACGGTAAGCATTACAGGCAGATACCCGTGCGACATCCATCAGCAATGGCGCAAATTGTTTACGGCGCCATTCGTTCCCCCCGACCGCCAGTGCACCCAGGGTATTGCCGTGATAGCTCTGACGACGGCCAATAAAGGTGGTTTTCTGTGGCTGTCCGGTTTCCACGCAGTACTGACGCGCCAGCTTCAGGGCTGTTTCTACCGCTTCTGACCCCCCGGAGACAAAATAGACCGAATTTAGGGAACCAGGGGCGGTCCGCACCAGTTGATCCGCCAGGCTCTCTGCGGCTTCGCTGGTAAAGAACCCGGTATGCGCATAAGCCAGGGTATCAATCTGGCGATGCATAGCCGCCAGAATATCCGGGTGAGCATGGCCCAGGCAGGAGACAGCAGCACCGCCACTGGCATCCAGATAACGTTTTCCGGAAATATCGGTGATATAAGCACCTTGCGCCGCAACGGCAACCGGTGGGGTAAAACTCAGACTGCGGTGAATAATATGGCTCATGATAATCCCGACACTGAGGTAGCAGGGGAAAACCCCCGATAAAGGCTATATTCTCAGATTCAAATGAATCATTCAATCTAATAATGATTCATATGCATCATTGATGGGCGACAGTAATACCTCAAAAAGGCCGGTAAGGAATGTATTCTGTCAGCAGAATGTCAGCTACGGGGGAGGGCTATTTTCCGGGCAGTATGTAGGCGCCGGAATTAATCAGATAGCGTTCTGCACTCTCAATCCGGCGGATGGCGTCTTCACCATGCTTTGCCACCAGCGTCGCCATCAGGCACTCAGCAATCCCCATTCCGGACACCACCGAAGGAAAAAATGACGGGCTGTGGGTGGAAAAAAGCAGACTGCAACGCGCTGCCTGAGCCAGCGGTGAAACCGGCGAATCAGTCACCGCAATCACGGTGGCCCTGGCAGCCTCGGCGTAGGCAATAATCTGCAGGGTTTCCCGTGAATAGGGCGCGAATCCGACAATAACCAGCACATCACCGGCGGATATTTCACGGGTAAATATTTCCTGATTATTTGCCAGCCCGTCTATCAACGACACCTGGCGATGAAATAACCGGTAAATATAGTAAATTGACCAGGCCACCGGAAAACTGGCACGAAAACCACAAATATAGATCTGATCGGCCTGATCCAGCAGACTGACCGCCTGTTCCAGCGACTGACGGTTATTTTCGTGGGTCTGCTGCAAATTGGCGGTAAACGTGGTGAACACTTCATCATAGAGTGCCGGATGTTGCTGCTTATCCTGCAAACCACTGGCCCGGGAAGCATAGCTGTCACCGGCCAGCCCCAGAGAGCGGATCATCGCGTCTTTCAGGTCCCCCCAGCCGGAAAACCCCAGACGTTTGGCCAGACGCAGCAAGGTCGCGGGTTTGACTCCGGCATTTGAGGCAAAAGCCCGCATCGACAAAACGACCAGTTCATTATTATGCTCCAGTACAAATTCAGCCGCTTTCTGTAATTCCGGCGTCAGCTCAGGGTAATGGTCAACAATAATTTTGCGCGGGTCCATATCGGGCTTTCCTTTTGGGTCATTAGCTTAAGGCTGATAATACCTTGCGAAACACCTTTTGTATAAACAGGATCCGCGACCATGTTTTTACCCGGTTACCGGCCATATCACAAAGTCACAGGCAAAAAAAAGCCGGGACAGACCCGGCTTGTTGAGCAGATTAATTCCCGAATATTACAGGGCAGCGATAACTGCCTGCTGGTCATTAATCTTCACTTTGGCCTGTTGCAGTTCGGCCAGACGCTCACGTTCTTTTTCCACCACCGCAGCAGGGGCACGGGCGACAAAACCTTCGTTGGACAACTTAGCGTCGAGTTTTTCTATCTCGACATCCACCTTGGTCAGCTCTTTTGCCAGACGCTCCAGTTCAGCGTCTTTGTCTACCAGACCCGCCATCGGAATCAGCAACTCCGCACCGTCCACCAGTTTGGTGACAGAGACCGGTCCTTTATCGTCGGCAGCCAGCAGAGTCAGACTCTCCAGACGGGCCAGACGCTGCAGGAAGTTACGGTTAGCTTCAACACGACGAACCACTTCCGGGGTGGCGCCACGCAGTAACAGTGCCAGTGGCTTGCTGAGTGCAATACCCATTTCGGCACGGATATTACGTACCGCCACAATCGCCTGCTTAATCCATTCAATATCTGCCAGCGCTGCGGCATCTTCTTTCGCGGCATCGTAGGCAGGGAAGGGTTGCAGCATAATGGTATCGTCACTGTTCCCGGTCAGTACTTTCACCCGTTGCCAGATGGTTTCGGTAATAAACGGAATAATTGGATGCGCAAGACGCAGCAATGCTTCCAGTACTGTTACCAGGGTATGCCGGGTACCGCGCAGTTCAGCTTCGCTACCGTTGTTCATTACCGGTTTAGTCAGTTCCAGGTACCAGTCACAGAATTGGTTCCAGGTAAAGTCATACAGCAGACCGGCGGCGATATCGAAACGATAGGTATCCAGCGCTTCACGATAGGCTTTCACGGTGTTGTTGAATTCGGTCAGGATCCAGCGATCGGCTAGCGATAGCACTTTCTCTCCGCCGTTAAAGCCACAATCCTGCTCTTCGGTATTCATCAACACGAACCGGCTGGCATTCCACAGCTTATTACAGAAGTTGCGGTAACCTTCCAGACGTTTCATATCCCAGTTGATATCACGACCGGTAGAGGCCAGTGCCGCCAGGGTAAAGCGCAGCGCATCGGTACCTGAGGGTTCAATACCGTTCGGGAACTGTTTCTCCGTACGCTTACGGATTTTTTCCGCCAGCTGTGGCTGCATCATATTACCGGTACGTTTTTCCAGCAGCTCTTCCAGCGAAATCCCGTCCACCATATCCAGCGGATCGATCACGTTACCTTTCGACTTGGACATCTTCTGCCCTTCGTCATCACGGATAAGTCCGGTCATATAGACGGTTTTGAAAGGAACCTGTGGTTTCCCGTTCTCATCTTTCATAAAGTGCATGGTCAGCATGATCATGCGGGCAATCCAGAAGAAGATAATATCGAAACCACTCACCACCACGCTGGTCGGGTGGAAGGTGCGTAAGGCTTCGGTATTTTCCGGCCAGCCGAGGGTAGAGAAGGTCCACAGCCCGGAAGAGAACCAGGTATCCAGAACGTCTTCGTCCTGGCGCAGGGCAACATCATCACCCAGGTTATTTTCGGCGCGAACTTCGGCTTCGCTGCGGCCGACAAACACATTACCGTGATCATCGTACCATGCAGGAATACGGTGCCCCCACCACAGCTGACGGGAAATACACCAGTCCTGAATATCACGCATCCAGGAGAAGTACATATTTTCGTACTGTTTCGGAACAAACTGGATGTCACCGTTTTCTACGGCTTCGACCGCGACTTTAGCCAGTGGGGCAGTACGCACATACCACTGGTCAGTCAGCATCGGTTCGATAACCACGCCGCCACGATCGCCATAAGGCACGGTCAGGTCATGAGGCTTAATCTCTTCCAGTAATCCGGCAGCATCTACCGCGGCCACAATCGCTTTACGTGCGGCAAAACGCTCCAGTCCGGCGAATTCGGCCGGAATGGTGGCATCGTAGACGTTGCTTTCTTCACCGTTGGTATCATACACCTGGGCCAGTTGGCGGATATCGCCATCAAAGGTCAGGATATTGATCATCGGCAACTGATGACGACGTCCGACTTCGTAGTCATTAAAATCGTGGGCCGGGGTGATTTTTACACAACCGGTCCCTTTTTCCATATCGGCGTGTTCATCGCCAACAATCGGAATACGGCGGTTGATCAGCGGTAACACCAGGTAGTGACCGATCAGATCTTTATAGCGAGGATCTTCCGGGTTTACCGCTACGCCGGTATCACCCAGCAGGGTTTCCGGACGGGTGGTGGCGACCACCAGGTAATCTTTACCTTCAGCCGTTTTGGCACCATCGGCCAGTGGATAGCGGATATGCCACATCGAACCTTTCGATTCGCGGTTTTCCACTTCCAGATCTGAAATTGCAGTCCGCAGTTTCGGATCCCAGTTAACCAGACGTTTGCCACGATAAATCAGGTTTTCTTTGTGCAGCCGGACGAAGACTTCTTTTACGGCATTAGAGAGGCCTTCATCCATGGTGAAACGTTCACGTTCCCAGTCCACGGAGTTGCCCAGCCGACGCATCTGGCGGGTGATGGTGCCACCGGATTCGCCTTTCCATTGCCAGATTTTGTCGATAAACGCATCACGACCATAGTCCTGGCGGGTCTTACCTTCTTCCGCAGCAATTTTACGTTCAACCACCATCTGGGTTGCGATACCGGCATGGTCAGTCCCTGCCTGCCACAGGGTATTTTTACCCTGCATACGCTGGTAACGGATCATGGTATCCATGATGGTCTGCTGGAATGCATGTCCCATGTGCAGGCTGCCGGTGACATTCGGCGGCGGTATCATGATGCAATAGCTTTCCTGACGGGTATCGCCATTCGGTTTGAAATAGCCTTGCTTTTCCCAGTGCTCGTAAAGCGGCTGTTCTATCTCTTGCGGATTATATGTTTTTTCCATGTCTGCTATGTCGTTGATGGCGCGGGGTGCGTTGCCGTATTCAATTGGAAACCGACGCTGCGATACGCTTTATAACGTTCACGCGCCAGCTGCTTCAAAGATTCTTCATCAGGAACAAAGTCTATCACTTCATGGAAAGCGGTAGCAAAATCTGCGAACCACGGCAACAGACTGATCAGTAAATCGCGGGATGCACTGCCACGTTTTTCCGGCCAGGCCAGCTCGACCGGCGCTCCGTAGCGTGGCCCTTCACCAGCAAGATTATGTGGCACAAACGCCTCAGCAGGGCGCTGCCATAATGCTTCATCCAGCCGGATTGCCTGTTGCTCATTTTCACAGGCGACCAGAATACGCTTACCTTCACGCCAGCGTGCGGCGGCCAGCTCGCAGGCCAGTGCTTCTGTCGCTGACAGAGTCCCCTGTTGTAGATCGGGGCCCGGAAGGTAAAACGTGGCATTTTTCATGCGGTTGCCTGTGTTCCATGAAGTAAAAAGAGTGACCGGAGCCACTCAGTGAATCAGTACTGCCAGCAATCGCGGCAGTTAACAAAACACTCCGCAAAGCGGAGTGTCGGCGACGGGCCGGTTATTCGTCAGTCCCCAGTCCGGCACGGTTCAGCAGGAACTGTGACAGTAACGGTACCGGACGTCCGGTCGCGCCTTTGGCTTTACCTGAACGCCAGGCGGTGCCGGCAATGTCCAGATGGGCCCAGTTAAATTTACGGGCAAACCGGGCCAGATAACAGCCGGCAGTAATGGCGCCACCAGGGCGGCCACCAATGTTGGCCATATCAGCAAAGTTGGATTCCAGCTGCTCCTGGTACTCATCCGCCATTGGCAGACGCCATGCACGGTCACCGGACTGCTCCGATGCACTGATCAGTTCATGGGCCAGTGGGTTATGGTTGGAAAGCAGTCCACTGATATGGTGACCCAGAGCAATCACACAGGCACCGGTCAGGGTGGCCACGTCAATCACGACATCCGGATCGAAACGCTCAACATAAGTCAGTGCATCACACAGTACCAGACGTCCTTCGGCGTCAGTATTCAGAACCTCTACGGTCTGACCCGACATGGTGGTCAGGATATCGCCGGGACGCATAGCGCGACCATCAGGCATATTTTCACAGCCAGCCAGAATGCCCACCACATTCAGTGGCAGCTTCAGTTCGGCCACCATGCGCATGACTCCGTAAACTGTCGCGGCGCCGCACATATCATACTTCATTTCGTCCATCGCTTCAGCCGGCTTCAGCGAAATGCCGCCAGCATCAAAGGTCAGACCCTTACCGACCAGCACAATCGGCCGGGCATCGGCATCCGGATGGCCTTTATATTCAATTACTGACATCAGCGATTCATTCTGCGAACCGGCACCCACCGCCAGGTAGGCATTCATGCCCAGCTCTTTCATCTGCTGCTCACCAATCACCCGGGTGGTGATGTTCTGGCTGTAGGCATCGGCCAGCTGGCGGGCCTGAGAAGCCAGATAAGCCGGATTACAGATATTCGGTGGCATATTGCTGAGATCTTTGGCAGCTTTCACACCGGCGGACACTGCCAGCCCGTGCTGAATAGCACGTTCACCACTGGTCAGTTCACGGCGGGTGGGTACGTTAAACACCATTTTACGTAACGGACGGCGCGGTTCAGCTTTATTGCTTTTCAGCTGGTCGAAGCTGTACAGCGATTCTTTGGCCGTCTCGACAGCCTGGCGCACTTTCCAGTAGTTATTGCGGCTTTTAACATGCAATTCGGTCAGGAAACAGACGGCTTCCATTGAACCGGTGTCGTTCAGGGTATTGATGGTTTTCTGGATAATTTGCTTGTACTGACGTTCGTCCAGTTCACGCTCTTTACCACAACCAATCAGCAGAATACGCTCAGAGAGAATGTTCGGCACATGGTGCAGTAACAGGGTCTGGCCCACTTTTCCTTCCAGTTCACCACGGCGCAGCAAAGCACTGATGTAACCGTCGCTGATCTTGTCGAGTTGTTCGGCTATAGGCGACAAACGACGAGGTTCAAACACGCCGACAACAATACAGGCACTGCGTTGTTTTTCCGGGCTACCGCTTTTTACACTGAACTCCATGTATTCTCCTGAATCTTAAAGACAACAGCGTTGGCTATCGCTAGAATGTACAACTCTTATTCTTATTATGAAACAGTTGTACCATGACAAACACCATATCGGCGTCATAATAAGTTAAGATCCTGAGGTCTGATACCTCAGTATCCTGAGAAGGTGGTCATACAATTTTAGCCATGATGGCAGCCATTGATGAATAAAAATGGCTCATAAGCGTTGAAACTATCGACTTTCCTGCAAAAAGACAAGTTTTCACAGGCGTATTTAGCGTGATTATCATTAGATATCTGGTTCGGGAGACGCTCAAAAGTCAATTCGCCATTCTGTTTGTCCTGCTACTGATCTTCTTTTGTCAGAAGCTGGTCAGGATCCTCGGAGCGGCGGTAGACGGCGACATCCCGACAAATTTAGTTCTGACCCTGCTGGGGTTAGGTGTACCAGAAATGGCAGAGCTGATTCTGCCATTAAGCCTGTTTCTGGCGATCCTGATGACGCTGGGCAGGCTGTATACAGAAAGTGAAATCACCGTGATGCATGCCTGTGGTCTGGGTAAAAGCGTACTGGTGAAAGCGGCATTACTGTTAATGCTGTTAACAGCGGTACTGGCGGCAGTCAATGTGACCTGGCTGGGGCCATGGTCTGCCCGCTATCAGAATCAGGTGACCCAGAATGCCAGGGCGAACCCCGGGGCTGCGGCCCTGGCGGCCGGACAGTTCCGTACCTCCAGTGACGGGAATTCGGTGCTGTTTATCGAAAATGTCAAAGGCAACCAGTTTGGTAACGTCTTCCTGGCGCAGCTGCGGCCTAAAGGAAATGCCAGGCCTTCGGTAGTGCTGGCAGATCATGGTCATATGGAACAACATCCAGACGGCTCGCAGACCGTAGTGCTGGATAAAGGTACCCGTTTCGAAGGTACGGCGATGTTGCGTGATTTCCGTATCACCGACTTCACCCAATACCAGGCGATCATGGGTTATAAAGAAGCGACTCTTGACCCGAATGACACCGACCAGGCAACGTTCAGTACCTTGTGGCATAACTCTACCGCGCCTTTCCGTGCTGAGCTTAACTGGCGGCTGACCCTGGTATTCTCGGTACTGGTAATGGCACTGATGGTGGTTCCGCTCAGCGTGGTTAACCCACGTCAGGGGCGGGTACTGTCCATGCTGCCGGCCATGCTGTTGTATCTGATCTTTTTCCTGGTTCAGAGTTCGTTCCGTTCGAATGCCAGTAAAGGCCGTCTGGACCCGACGGTCTGGATGTGGGCGGTGAATGTGGGTTATCTGGTGCTGGCCATTGTCCTGAACCTGTGGGATACCTTACCGATGCGTCGCTTCCGTGCACGATTCAGCCGTAGTGGAGGGGTCTGATGTTTGGCGTTCTGGACCGTTATATCGGCAAAACCATCTTTAATACCATCATGGCGACATTGTTCATGTTGGTGTCCCTGTCGGGGATTATCAAGTTTGTCGAGCAGTTAAGGAAAACCGGCCAGGGGGCTTATACCGCTCTTGATGCCGGTTATTTTACTCTGCTGAGTGTCCCTTCCGACCTGGAGCTATTTTTTCCGATGGCTGCCCTGTTAGGGGCGTTATTGGGGCTGGGGAATCTCGCCCAGCGCAGTGAACTGGTGGTGATGCAGGCGGCCGGTTTTACACGCTTGCAGATTGCGCTGTCGGTGATGAAAACGGCGATTCCGCTGGTATTACTCTCGATGGCGATTGGGGAATTTGTTGCGCCACAGGGTGACCAGATGGCACACAACTACCGCGCACAACAGATGCTCGGCGGGTCGTTACTCTCTACCCAGGGCGGTTTGTGGGCCAAAGACGGGAATAACTTCATCTTCATTGAACACATTCAGAGCCAGAACCAACTGAAGGGCGTCAGTATCTACCAGTTTAACGACCAGCGCCGGCTGGTGGATGTTCGTTTTGCCGCCACGGCTGACTGGGATAGTAAACAACATGAGTGGAATCTGGTGCAGGTGGATGAGTCTGACCTCAGCAATCCTCAGCAAATCACCGGTTCACAAAGTGTGGGTGGCGTCTGGAAAACCAGCCTGACCCCGGAAAAACTGAATGTGGTGGCACTGGACCCTGATTCTCTATCGATCCGCGGTCTGGATGATTACATTAAATACCTGAAACAGAGTGGTCAGAAGGCGGGTCGTTACCAGCTAAATCTGTGGAGTAAGGTGGTTCAGCCGTTATCGGTCGCGGTGATGATGCTGATGGCCCTGTCATTTATCTTTGGTCCGCTGCGTAGTGTTTCTATGGGAATGCGGGTGGTGACAGGGATTAGCTTTGGTTTCTTATTCTATGTACTGGACCAAATCTTTGGACCGCTCAGCCTGGTGTATGGGCTGCCGCCATTCCTTGGGGCTGTGCTGCCGAGTGCGGCATTCTTCTTTATCAGTTTCTACCTGCTGATTAAACGCCGCTGACCCGTCAGCGACAGTAAAAAGGGTTCACCTGACAGTGAACCCTTTTTTAACGCCTAAAGATTAGAAACTGACTTCCAGACCCCCCAGTATATTCCAGTCATCAATCCCTTCTTTTTCCAGCCGTTTCTGGTATTGCAGCCGGGTCGTCAGGCGAGTCTGCGGCGTCAGGGACAACGCTGCATCGGTTTTTAACTGCACACTGTCACCACCACGTCCGGCATTGAAACGAGAAGCTGTCTGACCGTCACCGACAATAAGCTGTGGTGCCTTGCCCGGACGGTGCGTCACCCGGACATCCGCACCCAGGACCAGGGCCCCCAGATCTAACTGGTAGTTGACGCCGGTACTGATATCAGGCGCGTACTGCATCCGGTAACTTACCTGAGCCTGATCTTCATCGGTAAACGCATCGATATTCTGGTATTGCCAGCGTATGCCCAGCAGGGGTGAGATGCTGTGGGCCCCAAACTGCCAGCGTTTTCCTGCGTCCAGCCCGGCAAGCCAGCTGCCTGCTTTGGGCCTGGCGACCTGGCCGCGCAAGTCCGTGGAGATATCGCCACGGAACCTTGTATAAGCTACCGGGCTTTCCAGCCACCATCCCTCAGGATGCAGCCAGCGTAACAGGGCATGCACACCCAGCGTATTAAAATTACTATGGCTGAAACCATCAGCGGCGGAAGGTTTTACTGAAAGTGAGCCTTTACTCACTGCCAGGCCGGCACTGAGCACCTGTTGATCCGCAACAGAGAACTGCCAGCGGCTGCCCAGCATCCAGCCATTGGATTTACTGGTAAAGTTGTAGCCATAGTCTGAAAAGCCACCCGCAGAGTGATAGCGGTCTTCGCTGTGATAGCCGTAAACAAACATACCGCGACCCGGGTCCCGGACACTGTCACTGAACATGTCCTGCAGGCTGTCACTGAAATTACGGAAAGCCGCGGGCAGAGAAACGTAAGAAGCCACCTGAGGGGTGGTTGCCGGGCGTACCGGCAGCGGTGAGGGGACCGGCGACGGCACAGGGTCCGGCACCGGAGTGGGTGACGGAGAAGGCGAGGGTGACGGAGAAGGTGATGGCTCGGGTGAAGGTGCAGGATCAACCGCCGGCTCAGTATTTCCGTCACTATTCAGTAAGATATTCTGTAAGCGGTAATCCCAGTACTGATTACCCTCTCCGGTAAGTAAGCGTTCACCTGAGGCCGATTTTCCGGGGGCAAAAGCATACAGATCATAAGCCCAGGCACCCCGGGCAACATAACCACCCGCCAGTTTCACACTGTTGGCGGTCGATGAGCCGCCGACCTGAACCAGCGAGATACCTTCATTGTTATCGGCATGATTATTGTTGTTGGTATCACTGTTCTGCCAGCTACTTTGTGAGTAAACACTCACCATCAGCGGGGAGTCGTCGGCAGTGACTAAATCACCATCAATCAGCAGCCGGTCAGTGGCATCCTTTGTAAAGGCGGAGTTCAGGATTAACTGGTTATCCCGCCCGGCGACCAGCCTGCCTATCTTCATTACCGACCATTCATTGTCTGACTGACGATACTTACCCGGACTAAAAGTCGCTTCCGATAAGCTGGTCACCTCACCGAAAGATCCTGCTCCTGAGAGGGTAGTATCACTACCCATGCGCACTGGCCCGGAGACGGTAGAGCGGACTTCCAGATCCCCTTCTCCAAAGTCAATTCCCCCGGTATTGGTCACGTCACCCGTCAGTGTCAGACGTCCGTCACCAGATTTGTGCAATATGCCCTGGCCGCTGATAGAGGCATTGATTTGTGAAGACATTTCCCCCTGGGTACTGATCCGTTGGCTGATATCCGCCAACATATATGAATATTCGGATAACTGCAGGCTGCCATTCAGAGTGGTTCGTGATTGCATCTGCAGGAAGCCTTCAGTGAGCACGATGTCGGAATTCAGGGTGGCATGTTCTGCCAGTATCAGCGTAGCCCCGTTGTTGGTTCTGATGGTTTCAGCCGTATAGGTTTTTTCCTGCCAGTCATTGGCGTACACAACACCGCCAGCATGTAACACCTGCTCGCCACCCAGCGATAACGTTCCCGTATCGGCTGTCAGTTGTGCCAGATAAGCACCGCCGCTCAGCGTCCAGTTACCCTCGGTGGTCACATTCAGTTTTCCGGTGGCCTGAGCATCACCCAGGTTGCCGGCAAACGACTGGTTTTTCCCGTCCAGTATCAGTTCAGAAACCTGACCGGCATTGTTATTTAATAACCGGGCGCCGCTATCATTGTGCTTAATCTCACTAAAGCTGAGCGACTGGCCGTTCATATCCAGTGTTCCGCCACGGTAGCCAAACTGAATATTCTCAGTGCTGACCTGATCGGCACTGTTCAGAATGACTGTCGGGCGACCGCTGACCAGGGTGACAGAGGAAAAGGCCTGTTTCTTACCGTCGGCATCTGCCTGCTGATCGAGGATCACCGTACCATCACCGGTATTCAGTGCTCCCTGGTTTTCACCGCTGGCATGGACCCACAATGTTCCCGCCCCGATTTTATGCAGAGTATCTCCGGCCTGGCCGTTGACCTGCCAGTCAACCGTCGCGTTTTCGTCCACTTCAACTCCGCCGCCGACCCAGTGCGCACTGTCGGCATCTTTGCCGGTCACTTGATAATCTGCGGAGAACTGTAATTTTGCCGCACCGTGGTTTACGGCCTGCTGCAACACAATGGTGCCGCCGTCACCGTTAAACCGCAGGTCTTTACTGGCATCCAGTTGCGCGTTACTGGCTTGTGATGGCAGCAGGGTATCAACGCCGTGCCATTGCCACTGCTGGTTGCCCTGAGTAATCTGGTCTGCACTCCACAGAATGTCACCCTGTGATTTTTGGTCCGTGACGGCCGGGTCGGTATTATTTTGCTGAACCGCAGCAATCAGTTCTTCCTGGATGAACTGAACATAGGCCCGCATATTATAAGGAGGATTTCCGGCCGTCGCGCTTGAGACTCCGGCCAGTTTCCAGGTCTTTTCCAGACTGTCATACACGTAGACCGGACTGCCACTGTCACCCGGGCGCAGAGCGGAATCTAATGGCTGAACCCGCGGGTCATCCGGAGCATAGTTATACCAGCGAAAACGCCATGCTTCGAAGGTCGGTTTAGTGATGGTTCCCCCGCTTTTCCATTGGTAAGCACCGGCCAGCCAGACAGGGGTCTGGGTTTCAGCATCAACCTGATACTGATAGCCAGAGCCAACCCGCGCATACCATTGATAACGGTCAGTATTACTGGCCAGGTCACTCCCCCTGACCCAGGTGAGTGGCACGGCTTCGGTGACCACTTTATTCAGCCGGGGAACATGAAAATCCCTGGTCTGGGAGTCATTGCGGTTAATTAATTTATAGGTGGTTTTAAATTTCGCGTTATTACCAAAATCAACTTCTTTATAGCCGCCATTATGTTCCACACTGACAATATAAGAGGGACCGATAACGGTGGCGTATCCTTCAGTATTCACGGCCGAGAAATCGGGCATTGGATATTGCAGTATTCCGGCGACGCTGCCATCTTTTTTTAACACACTGATATTTTCGCGACCCGGGCGATATTTCCCCAGATTCTCTGCAAAATCACGGTATTCCTGGACGGGGACATCTTCGCGCATAATTCCGGCATTGCCGGTGGCAGGTAGCATTGAAGCTGAACACAACAATGTCAAAGAGAGTCGTTTCACAACTGATATCCTTATCATTGGGGTAGAGGTCATCCTGACCTCGCGGATTTATAACGGATAATGCAAAAATAGTCCAGCGACTACGATCACGAAAAAATAATATTATATCGGGAGTTAATAATATCATTTTTATTAATCATTTATTTATCGGATATTTTTCTCTGATCACCGGCGTCGGTTATTTTTATTATCCTGGCAGCCACTGGCGGAAATATTGAATAAACAACGGCAGTTGTGAGACCCCAAACAGTAATAATCCGAGTATGCCGCCGACCAGCGTGCCGTTAATCCGGATAAACTGTAAATCACGCCCAATATTTTGCTCAATCTGTGCCGACAACTGGCGGTTATCCCAGCTCTTTATGGTATCGCTGATGTGCCGGGTCAGGAACCGGGCAAACTCAGGCCCGGCCTGCAATGCCGCCTGTTCCAGATGCTGATTTAGCGAGGCCCGCAGCTGTGGATCATTTTGCAGTGCTTTGCCGGCCCATTGTGTGGCCTGGCTAATTTGTCTGGCAGTGGCGGAATCCTCGCGTTGCATATCTTCCGTCAGCCAGCGACGTAAATCATCCCACAGTCCGACGGTGTACTGACTGAAGGTCTCGTCCTCTTTCAGCCAGGTTTTTAGCTGCTCTGCACGGCGCTGCATTTGCGGGTCGTTTTTCAGGGCATCAATAAAGCGGTTCACACTGCGGTTAACCCCGTCCCGTAGCTGGTGATGCTGATCCTGTGCCACATCCAGCAACAAAGCATCGACCATGGAGGTGACTTTATCGGCGCCTTTTTCCCCCAGCCATTCCACCGAGACCAGTCGTGCCATCGTCGGGTACTCCTGGCGGAACCAGCGGCTGATCTGCCCGGCAATAAACTGCCGCGACTCAGGATTATCCAGCACCCGCACCACCTGCTCAATCAGTGCATCCAGCAACGCCTGATGGCGGTTCTCGCGGGTCATACTTTCCAGCAACAGCACCGCAGTATGCCGGAAATCGACACTATCGATAGCCCGCAGGATCCCCTGGCGCAGAAAGCGCCGGATATGCTGGTCGTTACCGGCATTCAGGAAACCGGCAATCAGCTGACACGTCAGGCGGCTTAACCGTCCGGCATTGTCGGGAATGACTAACCAGCCCGCCAGTTTTTCTGCCGGTGCCTGGCGTCGCAACAGGGCAATCATACTGTCGGTACTGAGAAATTTCTCCTCGACAAAGCGCCCGAGATTATCGGCAATCCGCTGTTTATTGCGCGGAATAATCGCGGTATGCCGGCCGATCAGCGGCAGAGGAATACGGTGGAACAGGGCACTGACGGCAAACCAGTCTGCCAGTGCACCGACCATCGAAGCTTCAGCCACCGATTTAATCGCCTGTACCACCAGGCTCTGCGGCAGAAACAGCGTGCTAATGAAGACGATACTGGCAATGATTAACAGGCATAACGCCAGCCGTTTGGTTTTCTTTAAGCCGGAAGTTTTATCCATAGAAAGGCCCGGAAAATCATAAAGTGAAGCCATTCACTGGCGGTTATTGTTTTTTAGCATAGCAATCAACGGGCTGGTTTACCGGGAAAATAGGTGATTCAGCCGCCGGTGACGTCAGAGTCGGCGGAAAATTGTTCATGCTGCTGCTGCAACTGATCAGTGATAAAGCCGAGAAACAGTTTAAGTGCGGCAGACTGCTGACGTCCGGGCAACAGATGGATCTGCAGTGTACGCTGGGTCAGCGCATTAATCGCCAGGCTACGGACCGCCAGTGGGTGTCCGGCCGGGTGATACAGCAGGGAATAACGACTGCACAGAGTGACGGTCAGTGGATTCAGGGTTAAGAAGTGGTACAGCGAGCCAAAATTATTGCAGGTGATGGTGGGTTCGATAAATACCCCGTTCATCTGACAGGACAAATCAAATAACTGGCGCACGGTAGTACTCTGATCTGGCAGCGCCACCGGATAGCTGCTGAGGTCCTGTAACTGAAACGCCTTACCAGCCAGCGGATGGCTGGCAGACATCACCACCAGTATCGGGGCGGGCCAGCTACCGGCCACCTGTACCCCGCGTTCGGCGTGCAGACAGAACTGCAACGCCAGGTCGCACTCACCACGATGCAGGCTCTCGGCCACCTGGCGGGTATTTCCCACCTGCAAATGAAAGCTCACCGAAGGATATTGCTGTCGAAACTGAGAACAGAGGGCCGGTAACAGATGCCATGCCAGCCCGTCGGTACAGACAATGCGGATTGCGGTACGGCGGATGGCGGTCAGACCTTTAATCTCCGACAGGGTGCTGTCCATTTCCCGCATGCTCTGACGTATCCGGTGTTCAAACATCCGCCCGGCATCGGTCAGAACCATCCCCCGGGCATGACGTTCAAATAACGTCACGCCGGTATCCTGTTCCAGTCGCTGAATTTGTCGGCTGATGGCGGAGGTCGCGACAAATAATTGCTGGCTGGCGGCGGTCAGCGAACCGCAGTCAGCGACCGCCAGGAAATAACGGATTTCGGTACTTAGCATGCGGTTGCCTCATCACGGTGCGTGCTGCCTTTTTGTGCAGTCAAACGTTGCTTTCAAAGCAAAGCTTGTTTGATATTTTGATAATTGTGGCAAAGCAGAAGAGTAGCTTAGATTGACGGTATAACAAAATAAACAAACGATACCGGACAGACAAATGACAGCAGAAAAAGTAATGGCCGCCGCAGCGGCCTGGTTTGACAGCGGGGAGTTTAAAACCACTCTGGCGCGACGCGTCGCTATCCATTCCGAAAGCCAGCGGGACGACCGTGATGAAGAGATCCGCCGCTATCTGAACGAGGAAATCTCCCCGGCCATGACCGCCATGGGCTTTACTCTGACAGAACTGGTCAACCCGGCGGCACCATTGCGCCCGATGCTGCTGGCCACCCGCATTGAAGATCCGGCACTGCCGACGGTACTGTGTTACGGACACGGCGATGTGGTGTTTGGTGATGATGACAACTGGCGCCAGGGGCTGAATCCGTGGCAACTGACCGAAGAGGGCGACCGCTGGTACGGACGTGGCAGCGCCGATAACAAAGGTCAGCATTCGGTGAATATCGCCGCGCTGGAGCAAATTTTTGCCGCCCGCCACGGCAGTCTGGGATTTAACTGCAAATTCCTGTTTGAGATGGGGGAAGAGATCAGTTCCCCGGGGCTGGCAGAGATTTGCCGGCAACACCAGGCATTGCTGGCGGCAGATGTCTTTATCGCCTCTGACGGACCACGCTTGTCGGCCGAACGTCCGACGCTGTTTCTGGGGTCACGCGGGGCGGTCAATGTGCGCCTGACCATCAATGCCCGTGAGCGCGATTACCATTCCGGTAACTGGGGCGGTCTGCTGACAAATCCGGCCATCCGGCTGACAAATGCCCTGTCGACGCTGGTGAATCAGCATGGACAGTTGCAGGTCAGTGCCCTGAAACCGCCGGAGATTTCTGCGCAGGTGCGGGAAATTCTCAGTGATATTCAGTTGCAACCGGTTGACGGTGATCCGCAGATCGATGAGCAGTGGGGAGAGGCCGGCCTGACGCCAGTAGAACGGCTGTATGGCTGGAATACCCTGGAAATTTTGGCGATGGTCAGCGGCAATCCGCAACGACCGATGAACGCCATTCCCGGCAGTGCCACCGCGGTGTGTCAGCTACGGTTTGTGGTGGGGACTGACTGGGAAAATATCGACACACATCTGAGCGCCTACCTGGCCGCACAGGGATTCGCGGATGTGCAGGTGGAACTGCTACGTGGTTCCCCGGCGACCCGGCTGGATCCCCGTTCGCCGCTGGTCGGTTGGGCGTTGGATTCGCTGCAACAGAGCAGCGGTAAAAAACCGGCGCTGCTGCCGAACCTGGGCGGCTCGCTACCTAATGATGTGTTTGCCAATATTCTGCAACTGCCGACTCTGTGGGTTCCGCACTCTTATCCGGCCTGCGGACAACACGCGGCGGATGAACATATGCTGAAATCGATAGCCCGTGAAGGACTGCTGATGATGACGCATCTGTTATGGGATTTCGGTGAGCAGGGGACTCAACTGATTGCCAGCCAGCAGGCTTACCGTCAGACTCAGGAGCCGCATTCATGAGTGGCGCGATGGCCCGGCCAGCACCGAATCTGTATAAAACCCTGTTCTCGACCTGTGTCGGCAATGCTCTGGAATGGTTCGATATTGCGGTGTATGCCTTTTTTGCCCGCTACATTGCCCATGAGTTTTTCCCTACCGAGGATCCTTCTGTCTCACTGCTGCTGACCTTCGGCAGCTTCGGGGTGTCGTTCCTGATCCGCCCGTTAGGCGCTATCGTACTCGGCAGCTATGCCGACCGGCATGGCCGTAAGAACGCGCTGCTGCTGTCGATAGCGCTGATGACTCTCGGCTGCGCGATGATTGTCTTTATGCCGGGTTATGCCACCCTCGGTCTGGCTGCCCCGGTATTGATCCTGCTGGCCAGGCTGATTCAGGGCTTTTCGGCCGGTGGTGAGTTTGGCAGTTCGACGGCTTTTCTGGTGGAGCATTTCCCTCAACGTAAAGCCTTTATTGCCAGTTGGCAGTTTGCCACCCAGGGGGCCAGCACCTTACTGGCCTCGGCGTTCGGGCTTGGTCTGACCCAGTGGCTGACGGACGCGCAGATTCAGCAATGGGGCTGGCGTATTCCGTTTCTGTTCGGGCTGCTGATAGGCCCGGTAGGGCTGTATATCCGCCGCCATGTCTATGAACCTGAACAGTCGGTACAACAGCGGGCGACACATTCTCCGTTGAAACAGCTGTTTTCCGGCCAGAGCCATCTGTTATTGCTGGCGGTCGGGCTGATGGTGATCTCTACCGGGATTAACTACATGCTGAATTATGTCCCGACCTATGCCACCAAAAACCTGCATCTGGCGGGAAAAACGGCCTTTACCGCCACCCTGCTGGCCGGGGTGATTCTGACGGTTGTGACCCCGCTGGCGGGGCTACTGGCTGAGAAAACCGGCCGCCGGCCGCTGATGTGGACAGCTCTGGTATTGCTGCTGGTGACGATTTATCCGGCGTTTCTGCTGGTGGTTCGCCATCCGGATGGCGGTATGCTGATTTTGCTGGTCTGCTGGCTGGCGTTACTAAAATCCTGTTACTTTGCCACGGTGCCGTCGATGATGGCGGATCTGTTTCCGGTCAGCACCCGGGCCAGCGGAATGTCTGTCAGCTACAATATTGCGGTGACGGTATTTGGCGGATTTGCCCCGCTGATTTGTAGCCTGCTGATTACGGCCACCGGAACCCGCCTGGCTCCGGGATATTATCTGATGGCACTGGCAGTGCTGAGTTGTGGGGCGTTGGCGCGAAGTAAACGCTACCAGGCAAACTGATAGCCGCTTACTCTGCGGAGCGATGGCTCCGCAGAGTATCCGAAGTGATTACTTACGTCCGCCAAACAAACTGCCCAGCACGCCGCGCAGAATCTGGTTAGTTACCTGGCGGGTCGCGGTTTTCGCCATGGTCTGCACCACGCCGTCGTGTTTACCGCCACGGGGGCCGGTATATCCAAACAGGATATTTTTCAGACCATCCATCACCGTATTTTCCACGCCACTGTCATTGCCTTTGGCCTGCGGTGCATCCGACTGCTGAGGCGCATTCTGAATCCCTTTCTGCAGCAGTTCATAAGCGGACTCTCTGTCCACCACATCATCGTACTTGCCGTACAGCGCTGAATGGTTAATCAGGCTGTTACGTTCATCACTGTTCAATGGCCCCATCCTGGAACCGGGGGCAATCACCATCGCCCGCTCCACCACTGACGGGCTGCCTTTTTCGTCCAGGAAAGAAATCAGGGCTTCGCCGGTGCCCAGTGACTGGATAGCTTCTTCGGTATTAAACGCCGGATTAGCGCGCATGGTGGTCGCGGCGGCTTTCACCGCTTTCTGATCTTTAGGAGTAAAGGCCCGCAGTGCATGCTGCACGCGGTTACCCAACTGACCCAGCACGGTATCCGGCACATCGGAAGGATTCTGGGTGACAAACCAGACGCCCACCCCTTTGGAGCGGATTAAGCGAATCACCTGCTGAATTTTTTCCAGTAATACGTCAGGAACATCATCAAACAGCAGATGGGCTTCATCGAAGAAAAACACCAGTTTAGGTTTTTCGACATCCCCGACTTCCGGCAACTGCTCATACAGTTCTGACAGCATCCACAGCAGGCTGGTGGCATACAGTTTTGGCATCTGATAAAGCTTTTCGGCGCTCAGGATATTAATGATGCCACGTCCCTGATCGTCGGTACGCATCCAGTCTTTAATATCCAGCATCGGTTCGCCAAAGAAGTATTCGGCTCCCTGTTGTTCCAGTGCCAGCAGACCACGCTGAATCGCCCCGACAGAAGTGGTACTGATATTGCCGTATTCGGTGGTAAACGCCTTCGCGTTATCACCGATATACTGCACCATCGCACGAAGATCTTTGAAATCCAGCAGTAACATGCCCTGATCGTCGGCGATCCGGAAGATTATCTGTAACACCCCGGACTGGATCTCGTTAAGGTTTAACAGCCGTGCCAGCAGCAGCGGGCCGAGATCCGACACGGTAGCCCGCACCGGATGCCCCTTTTCACCGAAAATATCCCACAGCACCACCGGATTATCCTGTGGCTGCCAGTCAGTCACGCCGATTTTTTCCAGCCGCGCCTGCAGTTTCTCTGAGCTTTCGCCGGCTTTGGCAATGCCGCTTAAATCCCCTTTCACATCGGCCATAAACACCGGCACGCCAATGGCCGAGAACGACTCAGCTATTTTTTGGAGTGTGACGGTTTTTCCGGTGCCGGTCGCGCCGGTAATCAGGCCGTGGCGGTTAGACATGGCCGGCAACAGATTCAGGGTCAGTTCCGGGGTTCGGGCAATCAGTAAGGGTGCAGTCATACGGTGTCAGTCTCTGGAAGTTAGCAGTTGTCAGCATCCCGCAACGGGAGCCAGCCTTCAATCGGTATTATCCGCAATCTTTGGCGGTAAGGGGGAGCAGTTCCGCTCCAGCCCCGTGGTTATAATGCAAACTATAGTCAGGGACGGGGAAAAAATATACCCAACATTTTCACACAGATAGTGAGCATTTTGCCGTTAAAAGGCTGCGCCTTGCGCACTACTGCCCGGCATTTTGTGCGCAAAATCCCTTCACTTGTTGGGTAATTATTAATATTGTTATAATTATGCTGTATTGTAAGCGCTATCATTGCGATGTAATCGTTACCACATTCCTGTTTCTACCAGGTAAATAATAAATACACTGTGAGCCAATGAGAGTCGTTAATTATGCTTTTGCAAAAAAACACCACGCGCCGCAAATTCCTGCTCGGTTCGCTGATGGCTTTGCCACTCACCGAACTGGTGCTTAAGGGTTTGACTGCGGCACAGGCAGCGGAAATGGCCGCGCCTGAACTGACCAGCTATAAACCGGTTTTTTTCACCGCTGACGAATGGCAGTTTATTCTGGCCGCCACCGATCGCATTATCCCTGCGGGTG
The DNA here is from genome assembly GCF_000757425.2 of Tatumella morbirosei. Taxonomy (GTDB): domain Bacteria; phylum Pseudomonadota; class Gammaproteobacteria; order Enterobacterales; family Enterobacteriaceae; genus Tatumella; species Tatumella morbirosei. Next base: position 47,844 of record NZ_JPKR02000001.1, read on the forward strand.
GCCCGGGCAAAGCCCCGGGTGCACTGGAAACTAACGTCCCGATATTTATCGACCAGCAACTCCATGACGAGCAATTCGGTAAAGAAATCTACATGGAAGGGCCATTTAACCCTCATGCCCCTGCCACCATGGGCTATCAGGTGCCACTCTATCCGCAACAGATTTATCAGACCGGCATCCGACTGACTAACCAGTGGAGCCAGCAAAACCTGCAGAAACCTTTCCATCAGCTTTCAGAGGCAGATAAGGACAAGGTGCTGACCGCATTACAGAAAAATACCCTCGATTTCGCAGCTCTGGGTGAAAACACCCTGAAAGGCTCACTGTTTTTCAGCCAGTTGCTGGGAGAAACCAAACACGGTTACCTCGCCGACCCGATGTATGGCGGCAATAAGGGGATGAAAGCGTGGATTGCCATCGGTTTCCCCGGGGCCCGCGCCAGCTACCTGGAATGGGTAAAACAACACAATGTGAAGTATCCCCTCGGGCCGGTCAGCCTGCTGGGTGAGACTGCGTGATTGCCGTTTTTTCTGAATAACAGGGTTTTTTATGGCTCAGATAACAAATAAAGAAGTCGATGTCGTGGTTTGCGGATTCGGCTGGGCAGGTTCACTGATGAGCATTGAACTGGCCATGGCGGGGCTGACAGTGCATGCACTGGAAAAGGGTCCGGAACGCGATTATGAAGCTTTCGCCTACCCAAAACCGGCGGATGAATATGCCTACGCGGTACGTAACAAGGTCATGACCACTCCGGCTGACTCAGCGGTCACGGTGCGTTACACCATGCAGGACACCGCGCTGCCGACCCGTAAGTGGGGGGCTTTTGTGCCTGGCGGTGGTGTGGGTGGTGCCGGTATGCACTGGACCGGGGTATTGCTGCGACCCACCCCGACCGATATCAAGCTCAAAACCTATGCCGATGAGGCTTACAAACCCGGCGTATTACAGGAAGATATGCGGGTCAAAGATTTCCCGTTTACCTGGGATGAAATTGAACCCTGGTTTGAAAAGTTTGAGCGTATCTGCGGATTATCCGGCAACACCGGTAACCTGCGCGGTCAGATTATGGAAGGCGGTGACCCGTTTGAAGGCCCCCGGGCGAACCCGATGCCATTGCCGGCGCTGGAAAACACGCTAAATAACGTGATGTTTGGCGATACGGTCAAAAAAATGGGCTACCACCCGTTTACCATTCCGTCGGCTGCGGCTTCCCGCGTCTGGACTAACCCGTACGGTAACACCATTGCACCATGTAACTATTGCGGTTACTGCTCGAAATATCCCTGCCTTAACTACTCCAAAGCTTCGCCACAGACGGCGGTGCTGGATTCACTGAAGCAGATGAAAAACTTCTCTTATGAAGTGAATGCCGAAGTGTTGCGGGTCGTACTGCACGATGACAAAAAGACCGCCAAAGGCGTGATCTACATCGATGAGCAGGGCAACGAGCGTTTCCAGCCGGCGAAGATTGTCATCCTCAGTAGCTTCCAGTTCTACAATGTGCGCCTGATGTTACTGTCCGGCATCGGTCAGCCGTATAACCCGATTACCGAAGAAGGGGTGATTGGTCGTAACTATGCCTTCCTGAGTAACGGTGCGGCGACCCTGTTCTTTAAAGACAAAAACTTTAATCCGTTTGCCACCTCAGGCCCGACCGGGATGCAGTTTAACGATATCTCGCCGGGTAACTTTGATGGCCCGGGGCTGGGCATTATTGGCGGGGCTAAAATTCAGAGTGCGCAGTCCACCGGCACACCGATCAGCACCGCACTGCCACCGGGTACCCCGTCGTGGGGGGCTGGCTGGAAAGAGGGGCTGGAAAACTGGTACGGCCATTCGATGAAAGTGGGTATCACCACCTCCTGCATGTCTTACCGCGATGTTTATCTGGACCTGGACCCGACCTATAAAGACCGCCACGGCCAGCCACTGCTGCGAATGACTTTTAACTGGAAACGCAACGAACTGCAGCTCCAGCAATACCTGAAAGGGATTGTCGGCAACATTGTTAAAGAGATGAACCCTGACAGTTACAGTATGAGTTTCCTGCCGATGGGCGCGGACTTTGACCTGACCAAGTATGTCTCTACCCATAACGTGGGCGGGGCCATTATGGGTGATGATCCGAAAACCTCGGCCCTGAACCGTTATCTGCAAAGCTGGGATGTTCATAACGTATTTGTGCCCGGAGGTAATGCATTCCCGCAGAACTTCCAGTCCAACCCGACCAACACTATCGGGGCAATTACGCTGATGGCAGCCAATGCCATTAAAGAACAGTATCTGAAAAATCCCGGCCCAATGGTACAGGTGTAACATCATGAAAAAGATGACATTTAAACGCCTGTTATTGGCGAATACGGTAGTGCTGGCCTGCGGGCTGGCAGGGGCAGCACAGGCTGCCGACGCACCCAATCAGGATCAGCTGGTAAAACAGGGAGAGTACCTGGCGCGGCTCGGGGATTGTATGGCCTGCCACACCGCGTCCGGACGACCGGATTATGCCGGCGGTCTGGCGATAAAATCAGATCTCGGGACCATTTATTCCACCAATATCACCCCGGATAAACAGTACGGGATCGGTAATTACACCGAACAGCAGTTTGCCGATGCGGTACGCAAAGGGGTTCGTCCGGATGGCAGTTTCCTCTATCCGGCCATGCCTTATCCGGACTATGCCAAAATCAGTGATGCTGATATTCATGCCCTGTACAGCTACTTTATGCACGGTGTGACCGCCAGCAACAGCCAGCCGCCACAGACCGACCTTAGTTTTCCGTTCAGCCAGCGTTGGGGGATGCGTTTCTGGAATATGGTGTTTACCTCCGATAAGCCATTCCAGCCGATTGGCGGGGCTTCTGAACAGGTCAATCGCGGGGCTTATATTGTGGAGTCTCTGGGCCACTGTGGCAGTTGCCATACACCGCGGGGTGTGGCGATGGAAGAGAAAGCACTGGACAGCAGCGACAACAACTTCCTGTCGGGCGGCAACCTGAATGGCTGGGATGTGCCATCGTTACGGGGTATTGCCCGCTGGAGCCCGGCAGAGATTGTCGATTACCTGCAAAGCGGCCGTAACGACAAGGCGGGGGTTGCCGGTGAGATGACTTCGGTGGTGAAAAACAGTACTTCGCACATGACCGATGACGACCTGCAGGCGATTGCTGCTTATCTGAAATTCCTTGGCGGCAACCCGCCGTTGCAGGCCTATGATCAGCAGAAAAATCAGGCTACCACCGCCAAACTGACGGCGGCGGTGGATCTGAGTGAAGGGCAGACTCTCTACCTGAACAACTGTGGTGCCTGCCACTTTGTGAACGGACTGGGTGCTGCACGGGCCTTCCCGCAGCTGGATCAGGCATCCATCGTGAATGCCAAAGATCCACAGGGGCTGATTCACATTATTCTGCAAGGGGCGCAGTTACCGGCCACCGCCAAATCACCCTCCATGCTGAAAATGCCTGGCTTCGGACATCGTTTGTCTGACGACCAGGTGGCTAAACTGGCGACCTTTGTACGTCAGGGCTGGAGTAACGATGCATCGGCAGTGACGGCCGACCAGGTGAAAAAAGTCCGTGCCGGACTGGAACAACACTGATTCAGAAAGCTGTGCAGTAAAAACCGGGGCAATGCCCCGGTTTTTTTGTTATTTCAGATGGGTCGCCACATCCAGAACGCCGTTAATCACGAACTGAACTCCCATACAAACCAGCAGGAAGCCCATCAGGCGGGAAATTGCTTCGATCCCTCCTTTACCGACCAGCCGCATAATGGCCCCGGAACTGCGCAGACACAGCCAGAGAATGACTGCGACCAGCAGAAAAGTCAGCACAGGGGCGACATGCAGTACCCATGCCGGGAAATCCCCGGTTTTCACGGTAGAGGCAGTACTGATAATCATCGCAATGGTACCGGGCCCGGCAGTACTTGGCATAGCAATCGGCACAAAAGCGATATTGACCTGGGTATCCTGATGCTCTGCGGCATCTATCTCTTCCTGTTTATGCTGAACTTCCAGGGTATCGTGCAGCTTCTGCACCGGAAACAGCATCCGGAAACCGATAAAGGCGACAATCAGCCCCCCGGCAATTCGCAGCCCCGGAATGGAGATGCCAAAGGTATCCAGCACCGCATTACCGGCGTACCACGCCACCATCATAATCAGAAAAACGTACACTGAAGCCTGAAATGCCTGGCGATTACGTTCGGTAAAATTCATCTCGCCAGATAAGCCGAGGAACAGTGCGACACTGGTCAGCGGGTTCGCCAGTGGCAACAGCACCACCAACCCCAGCCCGACAGCCTTGATGAGTTCCTGCATATTAACCCTCAAATTATTCTTTGCTCCGTCCGCTGCTAATGCTGCGGCGCGGTACGATTAATAACATCAGCAGGCAGTTGCCTGTGCGGCGCACAGTATAGTGGTTAGTGAATAACCGACAGGGGCGAAAGTTGCTCCGGCAGCTAAAGTGTAGCAGTAACAGGAAAAGGGAAGGAATGAACAGAGAATAAACAGGAAGAAAGAGTCCGGAACCGGTCACTGACCGGCTCCGGCAAGGGGAGGGGGGAATTACATACCGAGGTATTTTTTACCCTGTTCCAACACCACGTTACAGGCCTTGGTTTTCAGTTTTTCACCCATCGGGGTATTGCTCAGGCTTTTCAGGCTAATCTGCTGACCCTTACCGGTATTCAGCAGACCTTCCAGACCCTGCGCATAACCGGTTTCCTGTGTCTGTTCAGAGGTATCGGTCAGGCCCAGCTTACTTTTCAACTGGTCAGTGACCGAGGAAACGTTGTTTTTCACCAGGTTATTCTCAGCACAGTACTGCAGAATACCGGTGACATTACTCATGCTGTTTGAACTGACTGCATTATTACCGCCATTCAGCAGGCCAGTAATCGAGGACAGAGACAACCCGCCTTCAGAACCTGCAGACTGGCCGGAGGTAGCAGAAGAAGAATTCATCAGGTCTGATGCGCTGCTGCTCAGCTTATCCTGCCAGCTGGCCGCACTGGCCGCTCCGCTGATCAGTGCGGCAACTAAACCCATTGCCAGCAACGGTGTGTGTGTCATTTTTTTCATTAAAACAGCCTCATTCAGGTTATTTTTTTGCATTGCTCGCTATTTTAGTCCGTCACCCCCACCGTAAGTTCCTTTTTCCGGTTTCTGCCCCGCGAATCGGAAATCTCCGACCACTTCGACGCACAAAATGTGCATTTGTGCTGTAGGGCAAGGGCAAGGGAGATCTGGCGAGGCGGTGTAGTCTCAGCGGAGGGTGGAACAGGGTGAGTGATTGTTTTTTCGGCAGTTAACCGACAACTGCACGGATTCACCTTGCACCCGCCACGACTCAGGGTATAATCCCGTTGTTTTCCGCATACCCTTCAGTGCCGAAGTGGCGAAATCGGTAGACGCAGTTGATTCAAAATCAACCGTAGAAATACGTGCCGGTTCGAGTCCGGCCTTCGGCACCATAAGTATGCAAAGTAAGTCGCTCAGGAGCGGCTTTTTTTGTGTCTGAAATCTCCCTCCTCCATCAGAATTTTATTGTTTATTGCACAATGTACAGCCTCGTAAAATGTAGATATCCCTTAGGTTGTTGGACTGTCTAAGTTCAGACCTGCCGTTAAGAGCTGTCAATTTGGTTACCGGACTTGTGAATCCTCTTTATGGCCTGGTTTAAGTGGCATCCTGATGAATTACCAACAGTTACTCCATCCCCTCCGGATATTTTTAACCCTGACGGGCTGATGATGGCAGGGATTGCCCGGTTAAAAATAAGGCAGAAATTTGCTGACTTTATGTGCTTTCCATTAGCGGATAACAGGAGTAGTATAACACCAGGTGCTACATATAAGGTAACAGGATGTCAGCCTTATGCGAATTTTTAAAACAAAATGGTTCAGCAAAGCAGCTAAAGCTCACGCAATTAAAGATAGTGAGTTATGCCAGGCTATGGAGACGGTAATGCAGGGAAAGGCTGATGATTTTGGCGGTGGTGTTTACAAGAAACGACTAAACCAGAATCGTGATCGTGCCATTATCCTGGCTAAAGGCGGAAAGCATTGGTTTTACACGTTCCTGTATGCCAAACAGGATATGGCAAACATCGATAATCGCGAACTGGCCGGATTCCGCGAGTTAGCAAAGCACTACGCTGCCCTTGCTGATGAAAAGATTACGGCACTGATTAAGAATAAAGAACTGGTGGAGATTTGCCATGACTGCAAAAAGTAAGTTTAAGAGTCCTGCATTTGAGGCCATCCACAGCGCGGCTTCCGGATTATTCAGCGTCGATGCTATCCCGCAGGAAACAATGCGCAACTTTGATAAAGCGTGCCTTAATAACGTGGATGACTTACAGCCTGTTGAAATTAAGGCATTGCGCGAGAAGCTGAACGTCAGTCAGCCGGTTTTTGCCAGTTACCTGAACACCAGCCTTTCAACGGTGCAGAAATGGGAAAGTGGTGCAAAACGCCCAAGTGGGGTATCCCTTAAACTGCTTACTGTGGTTCAGAAGCATGGGTTGAAGGTGTTGGTTTGAGTTAGAGCGCTGGTTATTTGGAAAATATTTTTAAGGTGAATTGACGAGCGGTTTAGTGTCAGAAGAGGACGTTGCTGACATCAGTTTTTTTGATAACTGGGGCGCAGTCACACTAGAGCTTGTTTTTATCTATTGCTATGGTGGTTTTCGCTATGGCAGGCTCTGAGGACAATGGAGTCTTAAATGACAGTGCTGAAGTTTCCATTACTCAGAGCACCAGATCCAAAAATTTATTAATATTATTAATGTCAATCTGGCAAAATCTGAGTTGTCAGATTATAGTGTTACGCAATGTGAAAGTGCAGCCAGCATCTGACGTTGTTACATACTGAGGTCAAAATGGGACGTTCGGCCGATTACACCATCCAAGGGTTTCTGTATCAGTTCAATATGACGCTCTGTGAACTGCTTAAAGCGGCAGACGAGGCAGAAATTACAATTGAAGGAATTGTAGAAGATATTGAGGTGGCTACATTTTCAGGTACTAAAGCCATACAATGTAAATACCATGAGACGCAGTCTAAGTATTCCATAAGCATACTTTATGACCCTTTGCTTCAGATGATGAAACACTTTAAGTCAAATCCAACTGCAAAAATAAAATATCACCTCTTCGCGCACTTCCCAAACAGTCCCACGGTGACTATAACCGATGTTGAACTTAAAAGTGCTCTGAACTCAAGTAATCAAAATTTAAAAACACTTATAGCTGATGCAAAAGGTGTTGATATTAAAAAGTTTCTTGACGTATTCTCCATTACTATTACACCAAAATATGACGATTTGATGGAGCAAAACACTAAACTTCTCATCGATTTGGGATTCAGTAAGAGTGAGGTTGAAGCATTATTTTATCCTAATGCCATTCAGATAATTGGTGATCGAAGTATCAAACATGATGAAAGTTTGAGGAAAATCACTAAAAAATTCTTTCTGGAAGAATTGCGTCGCATTAGATCTACAGCTATTTCACAATGGACCCTTGCATTAAAAACGCGACAGAAGGTTTTGGATTCACGACGAAAGCAACTGAAAGAAAATCTAAGTTTAAATGCTCGCCTGCGTTTCCTAGTTGTATTCCCCGAACTCCTTGAAGAGTTCGATAACCAGATAGTTCTTTTTATAAAATCATTTATTGATAAATATCATTTTAAACAAGCTCACACCCACACTCCCATTTTTATATTGGATGTTTCTCAATCCGAATTTGATGATATTGCAGAACGATTATACAGCAAAGATGTGATCCCAAATATCGGACGCCATGTTAAATCCTTCTCCGAAAAAAAGTTTTTCAGTGAACCTATAGTTACCCGAGATAAAAAAGAATTTGTTCTTCGCTTTATTCGCTGGGATGATTACAAAAATCTTCATCCCAAAGTTAAGGCGGATGATTTTTTTGTAATTGGAGATGGAGATGTGACAGAGCTGGATCTTCGGGATGTAAATCTTGAGGCTTTGGGTGCCGAAAAATTTGATGAAATTAAATATATGATGGGGATCAGTAATGGCTACTAAAATTGGAGCTGTACTATCGTGCGCACCAGAGGCTGTCATCGTTGCAATAGATAGTCTTGAAACATTTGAAGCAAATAAAGAAAACCTTCAGGTTGGGCGCTTTCTGAAAATTGCCCAAGGTAATCACGATTTTACAATTGTCACCATCCGTAATATCAAAGGTACTAACACCACTGATCCAGAAGGCAAGCCAGACTGGAGCTTCCAAATAGAGTGTCAGGCTATCGGAACGTTGGTGGATGATAAAAATTTTGACCGCAGTAGTCTGCTGCTGCCAGTCCCAACTGAGCATGCATTCATTGCTGAAAATGACACTTTAGACAAAATCTTTTCAGCTGATAGTGAGCACGACTTCCCTCTCGGCAAACTTTCTATGAATAAAGATACCGACCTCATGATCAGCGGTAACAGATTCTTCAGTAAACACATTGCTATCGTAGGTTCCACGGGGTCTGGTAAGTCATGCACTGTTGCAAGCGTTTTGCAGAGGATTGTTGGAATTACTGAGTGTAAAAACAGCAATAAAGATCGGCAGAATAACTCGCATGTGGTGATTTTCGATATTCACGATGAGTATTCTGCCGCATTCGATTTGCATGAAGAGGAATCGTTCACTCTCTCTCGGCTGGATATTGATACCTTACAACTACCCTACTGGCTAATGAACGCAGAAGAACTTGAAAGCATGTTCATCGAAAGTAATGAGAACAACTCCCATAATCAGGTTAGTCAGTTCAAGCATGCCGTTGTATTAAATAAAGAAAAGTATAACCCAGCAGTTCCGGAAGTAACGTATGACACGCCAGTGTACTTCTCAATTAATGAAGTCTATTACTACATTGAAAACATGAATCGAGAGGTTATTGGTAGGATTGCGGGGGAGGATAAACCGAAGCTGGCTGATGGAACTCTGGTCACCGATAGATCTATTTATTTTGACAAAATATACGATTTTATCGCAACCTCGAACTCCGGGGGAGCCAAGGCTACCAACGGGCCTTTTACTGGCGAGTTCAACAGGTTCGCCTCGCGGCTTGAGGCCAAACTAACAGATAAACGTCTCCGATTTCTGTTGAATGCCAAGAAGGCTGACGGGAATACACATGTCACAGAGGATTTCGAGACGCTGATGAAGCAATTCATTGGCTATCTGGATAAATCGAACGTCACTGTCATCGATTTGAGCGGGGTGCCATTTGAAGTTCTCAGCGTTACAGTCAGTCTGATCTCTCGCCTGATTTTCGATTTTTGCTTCCATTATTCAAAGTTGCAGCATGCCAGCCACAAGCTTAATGACATCCCGGTGATGTTGGTTTGTGAAGAGGCACATAACTATGTACCTAGGGACGGACACGCATCTTATCGGGCATCAAGAAAATCTATTGAACGCATAGCAAAAGAAGGCAGAAAATATGGCTTGTGCCTTATGGTAGTAAGCCAGCGTCCCTCAGAGGTCTCAGAAACCATTTTTGCTCAATGCAACAACTTCATCTCGCTGCGTCTGACAAATGATGCCGATCAGTCCTATGTTCGACGACTATTTCCTGATAATTCTAATGGTATCACCGAGATTTTACCAAACCTGGCTCCTGGTGAATGTGTGGTAGTGGGTGATGCGGTGCTACTGCCTGCAGTTATCAAAATGCCACTTCCGGTGCCAGAACCTCACTCCCAAAGCGTTAAAGTTCATAATGAGTGGCAAACGCTTTGGCGCGATGTGGCTTTCGCAAAGGTCATCGAACGATGGAGAAAGTGAATATCATGCCGGAATTCTTTTTCTTAAAGGAGCCGGATTTGGGGGCAGGGCCAGCTTGACCTGCTCCCCCTTGATTCACACAGAATGCTGTTAGCAATGTCCATTATTCGCTCTTAGCGGTCCGTCAGATTTGCTAACCTATTTTGTATGAAGAAAGCTGATCTTCCCTCTTATCCGTTGTAAAGACTGGCGAATTCCACATTATATAAATCAATATGGGGGTCATTATGGTGGTCAATAAAATAATCATTTTATTAAAAACCATAAAAATCAATTCAATGATATTTATAACAAGTCAGGTCTTCGCATAATTCAGTTTAATTCCTTATAAAACAGCAAGTTATATGTAAATTTCTATCTCTCTTATATGTAAGAAATGATTTAAAGTTTCACCAGAAATTGCCGCTTAGTTTAGTAGTAGTAGATATCGGGAATACTAACTCATAGCGGCGTGTCGTTCCAAGCTTCAAACACGTACAGTTTGTTAACTTGAACAGCTATGACGTTAACCACGTCTCTAAATATCCCAAAACAGTTTTATATCACGCATTCAAGCCCGATGCGTGGCGTTGTTCAGCCCAAAACAGGTCTATGGTGGTAAGCTTACCTGCACACGAAATGCAGGCTCTGCCAGAGTCTCAGCTACGCTCCCGAAAAGGTACACGGTTATCCTGATAAGGTGTGATCACTCTGGACAGTTGAGGAAGTCACTACGCTCCACTTGTTGTTAGTACCACCAACGGGGCTTTATGGCTACTATTGCTTTTTACAAGGACCATTTAATTAAGCTATAAAAACACACAGAAGTTGATGAGCAGAGTGTTTGCAAGTAACATCACTAGTAAATAAATTTGGTATTACAAAAAGCGAATGTCCCTTAGCACGAAAGTCTCTAGCGTGCGTTGTATGGTGATAGCATTTATTGATAAGGAAGTTTACCTTGCTTGATAAAATCAGCGAAAATCGTATTGATCCTCATAAAGTTACGAAGCCGATTCAGCTTTTAGCTGCTTGGATGGTTGGCCTTGTAATTACGAATAGCTCATTCCTAATAGCATCAATTCAAATGGATGCTAACAGCTGGGAAAAGGGAGCTTTAGTTGTCGCTTCGATTTGTAATGTCCCGATTTTTCTTTTTGCTTTATTCCTACTTCAAACTCGATTTAGGGCGGAATTGCAAGAAGATACCTTTTATTCAGAGTATTTAAGTAAAAAAACATCAACAACAATACTTGTTGATAAAAAATTAGATACAAAGACCAGGCTAGAAAGGATTGAGAATCAGATTTCCCAACATCCTATTTCTACTGGCATTGCTTGTACTAATTGTGAAAGCATAGATGAGGTCGATTGGAAAGGATGGGCAGTTGCTCTTAATATATTGCACCCACGTTTCAAAGAAATAAGAATGTCGCTCAGAGAATCAAAAATCCCCCTTAAAACTTTTTTTGGAAACAAAGCGGATCTACCTAAAAACTGGGTTGTTTCTGTGAGTAATTTTTTGCCATTTGAGAACAAGATTGCTATTTTAAAAGCAATTTATAAGTACGAATTTGATGGTTTTGTCTTTTGGGATCCAATTAGGGAAGCAGAAGAAACTGAAGATGTATACATTGGAAGTTATGGTACAGCAAGATTCGCGCCTTTTAATGAGGATTTCAACGAGTTGATCGAAAATGACAATGAAGAAGTTGACCTAGCGTATTTTTATCAACAGATGATGAGCGGAAGTAGGCAGATTAGGTGTAAAGTTATTACATCGAAATATGAAGAACAAGCTGACGAAAATTAGAGCTTGAAGGAACTATAAAGTATTCAACATTTGGAGTTAATCAGTAGTTAAAATTGTAATTTAAAAATTATTTATTAAGAGATACATAGTAATAAGAAAAATCGAATCTAGATACTGTGAAAATACGCTTCTCATATTAAACGCTGGGAACCGTATCAATACTATTACATCTTTGTAGCAAATTATCACTTAGACGTGGACTGTATCCCACCATTTCAAAGGCCGTACTATCAAGCGCCGTCAATTCCCCCCGCAAACGATTGTGCGAAATTTGTGCGAAATATCTTAGCTAATTTTCGTCTATTAAGTTTCCAAGTCGTCCTGTAAGCATACCTGTTTTTAGTTCCAGACACTTTTTAAGCTTTCCGGTTTTTCAGTCATCAACCGGTATTCTTCCGGCGTCAGGTTATTAAGGGATTCATGAGGTCGCTCGCTGTTATATTCTGTCAGCCAGCGATTGTGATTTCCCGCACTTCATTCAGTGTTCTGAACAGATAAAATCGAGTATTTCAGTTCTGTATGTCCGGTTAAATTGTTCAATAAAAGCATTCTGAGTGGGTTTCCTGGGCAGAATAAACTCCAGATGTACACCATGCTCTTCAGCCCATTGAGCCAGTGTCAGTGAGATAAATTCCGGCCTGTGGTAAGCATATCTATAAGCCAGAAGTAATGATCAGTATCGGATACAAAAATGGCTATCATCTCGTTATTAGAGGGGAGTATCCCTGCGCGTAAAATAGTTGACTCAGACGGTAGTCCGTTATCCATCCTCAGTTTCAGCGGGTAACCACGGTGAGCACCGATCCGACCCAACACTCTGATGACATGCTGAGCCGGAAAACTCAGGTTAATTTCTATGGACAGTGCCTCACGATTATAGTCATTTGCCCCATTGAATGCCCAGAAATGTCTGACACTGACCAGTCCATCATTCATAAAATCAACCGACCAGCTCTGTTTTATTGCCTCAGGTGTCGCCAGCCGCGCCGAATTACGTACCGGCAAATGTTGCTTTCCTTTACGCCGAGAGTGCAGTTTCAGCAGGCAGTAAATCCGGTGAACCCGCTTATGATTCCATATATGGCCCTGACGGCGAATGACCTGAAATAGTTTCTTAAAACCGTATCGCGGATAGAGCTTAGCCAGTTCTATCAGGACCCCGATGACTGGGTCATTGCGCTGTGTATCCGGCTGGTAAAAAAATACCGTCCTGCTCAGTGATAATGTCCTGTAAGCCTTGCGCGCGCTCATTTTATGCTGCGAGATCAGATAATGGGAGAGTTCACGCTTTATCACTGGTTTTAAAGCTTTTTTCGATAACGTCTTTCAGTGCACGGTTCTCAGGACTCAGATTAACGAACATCTGTTTGAGACACCGGTTCTCATCTTCCAGGTCTTTCATTTTCCTGATATCAGAAGCTTCCATCCCGCCATATTTCGCTTTCTGGTTGTAATAGCCGGCTGCTGAAATTGCGGTCTCTCAGCAGACATCTTTTACCCTCCGGCCGACTTCTACAGACTTCAGAACGGCGATAATCTGTGTTCAGTAAATCGGGCTTTACGCATAGCGAGCTCTTTCAGGAAACATATTCAGTACGTCCGAAGATCTCTAAAAGTGAACAGTTCTTTTTGCAGGGATTTTACAATTGTAACTTGCTTTTGGGGGCTACATTTCATTTTTTTTTCTTTTTGATGCAGAGTGAATCATGCCAATCTCATCATCATCTTTAACACTACGCCCTGCAAAATTTAGTAATTGACGAGCTTGTTTGATTCATGGCACCAATATCGAAGAGTCATTATGACATCACAATACTTGTCCAAAAGATGAGCGTCAATACCGAATGTATTCTCGAGCGCTGGTTCTTAAGGGAAAAGTGCTGATATCACATCATACTTATCGCGGGGAACTGGTAAGATAGTCAAAACGCTACATTATGGCGTTTTGACTATAAATATTTAATCTATGAGGAAAGGAAATTATTCGGGAAGTTTGTTACTCCATTTTGTCAATATTTTTTCAGCCAATTGTTTTGCTTCTTCCACGATAAAGTTACGTTTCTCATTATTGTGCTCCTGATGAGCAGACATTACTTTTTGTGCCAGAGCGATATGTTGATGGTCTTCATTTCGAAACTCAGGTAAATCTAAGTGTTTGAACACGTCAGCAACCTGTATAGAAACATTATGTGCATTAATCCACTCTTGAACTGTTTGTGAATTCAAAAGCCCGCATAAATAGTAAGCACTTTCTTTGTCATCAAAAGCTGAAAAATAAACTTTATGATCAGGTATGTAGGGGCGATTACCTAGCAAGGGAACATCAGCGCTTCCAGCTACGGCTGCATAGAATGACGAAGACATTTCAGGCCAGATAACCTTCCATGGTTTAAATGTGTAATCACCAACGTTATATACGGCATGGAAAGGTGCTCCTTTCATTTGTCTGCGATAAGTTGAACGTGCTTGCAGAATTGATTGAAATGAATCGAACCAGGCTGCAGTTTTTCTTAGCTCATGCCTATTTAGACGTTCTTCTGCTTCAGCATACTCGGCAGCTGATATCCCAGTATTGGGCACAAATGTGTAAAGACGGTCTTTGTTGTCAAAATTAGGTGCATTGATTTTGAGATAGCACTCTTCAAAATCACCTGCCCCTTTAATAAGGGGGTAGAGATCTGTAGGCTCTACCCAAGCCTGTTTAACCGGGCCTATGTCTTTTTTACCAGCCTCTGGTCGACTTCGAATTTGAACATGTGTTTCATTCACATTGAGGATAGGTACAAAGAAAACACCGTTAAGATCGGTCGTAATTCCCTTCCTGCCCTTGGTCCATGAGCATTGACGAGATAAATATTTTATCGATTCAAATCGGTCTGGTGCTAATATCGCCCATGGTGAACCGGGTTCATTAACAGGAAAGGCCTCTTTTTCTTCATACTGGATAGTGCCCATGACCTCTTCAAGAGTCTGCGAAGATTTTATAGCCCGTTTTTTACCGACGCTAGGACCCCATACTCGATATGAGACGGGATATTCAGGCGTATTTTTTGACTTTTCAAAAATAGCAATTGTTGTGTGGTTACTGGCATCTTCAAAAGGCTTGAGACCTTTCATATCATCAACAGATATCGGTTGAATATATAATGAATCCTCACGAGAAGGCTCGATTTTGAATGTTCTGAAACCAGCTGATGATGGATTCTTAAATAATGTACCTGTGATGACAAATGCCAAACGTCCACCATTGTTAAGCCATTTGTCTGCGACTGTATAGGTGATCATAGCGGAAATATCTAGTTCATTGCCACCGTGCATTCGAGTATTCGAGAAAATCCCGTATTGCTCGCAGGTCGGTTTTACACGCTCGCGATATAAGTCTGGTAATTTAGACCATCTCACCCATGGCGGATTACCAATCACTATGTCGAAATGTCCTGCAGTAGCTGACCAGAAAAAGTTCCTTACAATCCTGAACCATATTCCGTTCCAATTCTGACGATGCAGATTCAATATTTGATCGTATGTGTAACGCAGAGGAGCATCCCATTCTTTTAGCTTATCATCGGAAAAGTAATTCCCTTTCCTAACCTTCTCCATAGACTCATCAAAATCGAGTCCCAGTTCGACATCTTTACCCATGCGATTAAACATGATATCAAGGTTTTTGCGATCAAGCGCTAGTGCAGCTGGCAAGTGAATATCAAGTTTTGCAAACTGGCTGCCAATACGATACTGAATGATGGAGTCAGTTGCTTTAGGTGTCGACGCTGGGGAATATATCGCATCAGCCATTAGAACAGGGACCTCCAATTCTTGGCCCGGGCATTGCGATAATAAATCGGCGACTTCAATAAGAAAGTTTACTCTTGCCGTCTGTACAGCTAGTGGATTGAGATCAAAACCCCATACGGTGTCACAGACAAGTTTCAATGTTTCTTTAGCGCTCAGATTTTTCTCTTTGGCTAATTGACGCTTATTGCGAATAACAGCCAGTAAAAAGGCCCCCGACCCACATGTTGGATCAAGGACTCTTTTTGTCATAAGGCTCGGATCACTGACTTTATTCAAGGTAAAGTCAACTAGCCAGTCTGGTGTATAAAACTCACCTAGACTCTGACGCAATTTACCCGGCACTAATCCTTGATACAAATCACGTAACACGTCACGTGTTTGAGAGAGCTGATCAAGACGATAAAGTGATAAGACAGAAAGTAAGCGTCTTAGGGTTGGTAACAATTCAGGGACCGTATTCAAGCTGGCTACGTCGAGATACCAACTGAAAATGGCTTCCTCAACGAAGCCATTAATTCCTGCCTCTTGGAAAAGAGTGGAGCGTTCTATCGCTGAACTTAGGAATTCAAGCATCTGAGCATCATTCTTCAATGCAGCCATGCTTTGCGCTGGCTGTTCTATTGACGTCAGCCCATGTGCTGAGACTATCTCCGCTGCCAGCAGTTTTATCAACATGGAGTTGTAGGTATGAAGAACGAAGAGCCGCGCAGAGATAGAATCTGATGGTGATCCAGACCAGGTAAATTTCAGTTCTTTCGCAATGGCTTCAGCTTGTACTATGGAGAGGTCAGCAACCTGACCGTATAAAGTACGCCACTCTGAAAAGAGCATTTTTAATTTGTTATTTCCGCTGATGGCAAGTTGTTGAGCAAGCCCATCGGAGAGTTGCTGCATGAAAGCTCTAGCGTTAGCAGAGCCATGACCAAAATCAGTGAGTAAGTTTTCTGTAGTAAGTCCTTTACGAGTATCTGATCTAAGAGCATCAACTACCATTTCTACGGATTCGGAAGAAAATGGCATTAAGTGTTGAGTATTGATCTCACCATTAATAACTTGTGCAAAACAAATATGTTCTCCATCTATCGCAATACCGATAAAGTCTGACTCAGGGATTTTTGTCTCAGCTGCCTTTTTCACTATATAAGGTAGCAGTCGCTCTTTAGTGGCATTGAGGAACGCGGGACTGTCTTTTTTGCCTTTAAAGTATCCAGGTGCTTTGTATTCGATTATGACGTGATTGTAACTAGCATCATTACGATCACGCTCGGCAAATATATGCAATCCAGTTGCGTCTTCCAAAGCTTTGTTCCAAGCAAACCGGATTTCTTCTTCACCCTTCCATGGCTGAAGACGTTTTTCTTGAATGGAGTTGTATGCGGATTGCTTCATGTAATGAGGCCTAGTAGCAAGGAAAAGTGTGCAACCGTGCATTATGATCTCTACAGAGGCCAGCTTCAAGATTTATTGCTTTGGTATGTTTGGTGGTATAGAGCCACCTCGCTATTCGTACCGAATGTGACGCGATGACTGAACTCTATTATCGCTTACGCGACTTCATGCTGAACCATCCAGAGTTCAGCGCAATCTTGGCATTGAAGTCAATGGTACGTTAGAGATCCCGGAGTTGATTGAAATCTAAGCTTGGCAGGGCTGCTGCTGCCTACCGTAAGTGGTCGTTGCTGACTTGTCGGGATACCAGAGATAATAGTGGTATTGGTAGACTCAGGATTGCATCAATGTGGAAAAAGGACCCGGTTAGTTTCAAAGTATTAGCAACATTTCTACTGTAACATTACTCTGTAAACTCCAGATGTATCACAAAATGATTGTGCTGATATCTAGTAATTTCATTATGAGATTAGTAAAATAAAAATGGATGAAAATATTAATTAATTCAGTTAATTGGTATGTCGTTTGATATTTTTAGTTGGTATAAAATACTGTGCTTGTGGTATAAGTTAAAACAAAGAAGAGTATGAGATAATAAATAAAACAACCGTTAATAAACTTGTAGACTTTGACTCCAAGCTAGATATTCTTGATAAGAATTCATGTGCCAACATTAATAACTCTAAGGTTTCATTTTTAGGTGATGGCAATATTCTGGTTGCGACTAAGAATGATGATAAATACAAATTTAAAGTCATGAAGTGCGAGATAAAATAGTAAAGAAAATCTTGTTATGATTATAGTATATTATTTTAATAGGGAGCTTCGCCATTGCTTTAGCTTCCTTTTACGCCGCATGTTTCATGTTTTGGGGTGTGTTAGTGCTAATTAAATTATATCTGTCTTTATTTAGTGATTTTTTTGCTGAAATAAAAAACTAAACTTTTATCGACCCAAGACTTACAGACAGCTGCCAGTTCTCAGAGTTGGCCCTATTTATTATTTCAGGTATTGTTGTCACCAGTTTATCTCCCGTTATTTTGTTGTGTAGTACAACTATATGCCTGTCGCCGAGAAGTTCTGATGCTACTATTTCATTCTCAGTAATGGCAAAGAAGAAATTCTTGAAGTCAGGTGTGGTAACCCTTTTTTGATTGCAGGTTTTAAGTTCAATAAATGTTAATGATTTTAAAATTCTGGCCAAAGAGGTAAAATCACTAAAGTCAACACTTACATTTTCAGGGATAGAAATAAAATCAAAGCTTGATGCCTTTATTTCAATATCTTCAAACTGCTTCAATGCAGCTAGCAGATTTTTCATATCTTTCCCTTTAGGTCTTTTTATCCATGAAGTTTGTGAGTCAAGTAGGCTTCGTTCCCCTAACATTCCATTTTCTGAAGAATATCTGGCGATATGTGCCCTCTTTGATTCAATCAATTCAAGTAGACTCACCGTCATTTCCTTTTAGTTTAATATTGCATACAGAAATTTATCACAATTAATTTTTAAGGCAATGTTAAACTGCTATTACTCTTCCGATTATGGGAACAAATGGAACTCATGATGGGCCCGTCCTCGCTCATTGAGACAACGAGTTCTTCGATACAGCTCGTCTTGTGTCAAAGGATACCGATGTTAAAATTTGGATGTATCGATAAATGGGCGAACGTCAGGAGAAATGATGGTAACCAGAGAAAGCATGAAACTATGGATCATTGAGTGTCTTCAGGAACGTAGTGGTAGTGCTTGGCCACGTGAAGTTTCAAAGTACGTATGCGACAGCTACGAGGCCGAGCTTAGGGATTCCGGCGATATGTTGTATACGTGGCAATATGACATTCGTTGGGCCGCTCAACAATTGAGAAACGAGGGTACTCTAAAACCAGTAAATAGACGCAGAGATTTGCCATGGGAACTAGCATAGCAAAGCAAGTATTAACATACATTTCGCAGCCAAATCTGACTTTGTTCTGAGTGGATGGGAATTGATATCTCTGAAGAAAACGTTCCTGCCTGCCTGAATCTTGCTTTGACAGCCATATCGGTGTTCTACTGGTATGGCTTTATACCTACTCGCGATGTCTATTTTTTATACGGATTTTAACTTGTGGGTACAAGTGGGGGTAAAAATAATTATTCCTGCTTGAAAACTACATTGATATCAGTCTATTGGGTGTGAAATTCGAGCCCTGCCTTTGCATCATATACGTAATTAAGTCACCCGGCATCGTATTTTTTTAGAAAATTCAGTGAATTACTTATTTTTTGCTCGTTTTTATTCTCTTCGTATCTAATGAAATCTTCGTATATATCCCATACTCGACATACAATTATCCCAATCCCTGCTTCAATTTATGACTATATAAACTTTGTTCAAAAATTACCCTCAGGTGATTAGTGCTGCAAATATACCTAAACCGCCGCGCGGAACAGGCTGTATCCCTTAAGCTAACCATCACCGGCTCAATGATAAGACCCGATAAATTTTAGCAAAAACCATTTGCGGTGAAATCACAGGGTTTTATCAGTGACTGCGCCTGCCATTTCCATTTTTCGGCACAAAATTGACGCATATTGCCGATTTTCCTGAAGTCTTTCCTCGTCGTCTCCACCCTCATGCCGGTATCTCCCGGTTGGCAGGGCAGCGCATTCGTAATGCAAAGGTCACAGCCCCGACTCCTGTCACCGCACCTGTTCTTTTCCTACTCCTGGGCCCGTTCAAAGGTTGCTATAACGCGGGCAATATGGGCTTTCATCGCAGCCCGTGCTGCTTTGGCGTCGCGCTTTTCAAGCGCGGTTAAAATCGCGAGGTGCTCATGCTCCGACACATCAGGCATATCACTCGGGGTGTAATGGGCCTGCAGCATTTTAAACATGCTGCCATAGCGGTGCCCCAGAAGGTGACCAATGATAAAACCATAGGCAAGGTTACCGCTGGCCTGCGCAATCCGGATATGGAATAAACGGTCACCGGGGTGGGTGCGCGATCCGGCACGGTTGTCAGCACAGTTCTGTTGATAGGCCTGGCGAATTTGCTCCAGTTCCTGCTGGCTGGCGTTAATGGCGGCTAAGGCTGCGGCTTCTGGCTCAATCAACTGACGTGCCTGCAACAGTGAAAATGGCGGTAACTCAGTGGAAAAATCCAGCCGGATGCCTAACTCATCATCTGGCTCGTTCCATTGATCGCGGCCAGCCTGTGCCATCACCGGCTCCTGTGAACCCGGGCGCGACTTTACAATCACGCCATTCCCTACTTTTACATCGACTAATCCAATCACCTCGAGCGCAATCAGTGCCTCTCGCACAGATGCCCGGCTCACCTGAAGTTGTTCGGCCAGTTCACGCTCGGCAGGCAGACGACTGCCCGGTGGAAATTCGTTGTTATCAATCAGTTTAATCAGTTGGTCGGCTATCTGTCTGTAAAGCCTTGGGTTTTCCATCTTTTTTATGGGCATGTTACAGCTACCTGTTAAATAAATTAAGTGACCAGATGCACAAAAAAACGTCAATCAGCTTGTCAATGTTACGTGTTTGTCAATAAAAAGTAATACGCCATCGATAATGTGACCAGCGTTATTTGCCAGGAAACAACGCTAAAAACTTCGCTTTTAATGGCCTGACCATTAGATCTTTATACCAGAGAGGATGCAATGAATTTACACGGAAAACGCGTATTGATCACTGCTGCCGGGCAAGGAATCGGTCTTGCCAGCGCCCGCTATTTTGCCGAACAGGGGGCGAGTGTGGTGGCGAGCGATATCAATATCACGGCGTTACAGGGTCTGCAGAATATAATCCCTTACCGGTTAGATGTGACTGACCGGGCGGCCATTCAGGCAGCGGCAGAAGAACTGGGGCCGGTAGATGTCCTGTTTAACTGTGCAGGGGTGGTGCACAGCGGCAATCTGCTGGCGTGCACTGAGCAGGAGTGGCAGTTCGCGCTCGACCTCAATGTCAGCGCGATGTTTCACATGATCCAGGCATTTTTGCCCGGCATGCTCGCTCAGAAAAAAGGTTCCATCATCAATATGTCGTCCGTGGCCTCCAGCGTGAAAGGGGTAACGAATCGCTTTGCTTACAGCGCCACCAAAGCGGCGGTGATTGGCCTGACGCGCTCTGTCGCAGCCGATTTTATTGCCGACGGCATTCGTTGCAATGCTATCTGTCCCGGCACGGTGGATTCTCCCTCGCTGCGTCAGCGCATTGCCACCCAGGCACAAGCAGAAGGCAAAAGCGAACAGGAGGTGTATGCGGCTTTTGTCGCACGCCAACCGATTGGCCGCATCGGTACGCCAGAAGAGATCGCTTATCTCGCCGCTTATCTTGCCTCTGATGCCAGCAACTACACCACCGGCACGGCGCAGGTGATTGATGGCGGTTGGAGCAATTAACCAAGGAGTCTTACATGAAATTAGTTCGCGTGGGTGAAGTGGGAAAAGAACGACCGGCGATAGTTGATGAGCAGGGTCAACTGCGTGATTTGTCTCAATACATCGATGATATCGCAGGGGAGCAATTGTTGCCTGCGTCACTGGACAAGTTACGTCATCTGGCCCTGAACGAGCTGCCAAAAATATCCGGACAGCCCCGTATTGGCGCTTGCGTGGGACATATTGGCAAATTTATCTGCATTGGCCTGAACTACGCCGACCACGCCGCGGAAACCGGTGCCGACATACCTAAAGAGCCGGTGGTGTTTAGCAAATGGACCAGCGCGGTAGTGGGGCCAAATGATGCCGTACGCATTCCACGGGGTTCTGTCAAAACCGATTGGGAAGTTGAGCTGGGTGTGGTGATTGGCAAAGGCGGTAGCTACATTCGTGAAGAGGATGCGCTGGCGCATGTTGCAGGCTATTGCGTGGTTAACGATGTCTCCGAACGGGAATATCAAATTGAACGAGGCGGCACCTGGGACAAAGGCAAAGGCTGTGACACCTTCGGCCCTATTGGCCCCTGGCTGGTTACTGCGGATGAAATCGCGGACCCGCAGCAGCTGGATTTATGGCTCGAAGTCGACGGCAAGCGTTATCAAAACGGTAATACACGTACCATGATTTTTTCTGTCGCTCACATTATTAGCTACCTCAGCCAGTTTATGAGCCTGCAACCCGGGGATGTGATCTCCACCGGGACACCACCAGGCGTGGGTATGGGACAGAAACCGCCGGTTTATTTGCGACCAGGACAAACCATCACCCTGGGCATTGCGGGTTTGGGTGAACAGCGTCAAATCACTGAGGGTTCAGCACAATGACTAAACTGACGGCGATGCGTGTCGAAGACATTCGTTTTCCTACCTCAGAACATTTGGATGGATCGGATGCGATGAACCCCGATCCTGACTACTCCGCTGCTTATGTGATTATTGAGACGGACAATGCCGCGCTCAGTGGTCACGGTTTAACATTCACCATTGGACGCGGCAATGAAATCTGCTGTGCCGCTATCCGCGCGCTGGAGCATTTAATCGTGGGGCGTCAGCTGGACACTATCACTGCCAATATGGGGCAATTCTGGCGTGATATCACCAGTGATAGCCAGTTACGCTGGATAGGCCCGGACAAAGGTGCCATCCATCTGGCGACGGGGGCGGTGGTAAATGCAATCTGGGATCTGTGGGCAAAATCTCAGGAAAAACCGTTGTGGCGGCTGGTGGCTGACATGTCGCCAGAGGAACTGGTCCGCTGTATCGACTTCCGCTATCTCACCGACTGCATCACGCCTGACGAAGCTCTGGCGCTACTCACTGCGCAAGCCGGGGGTAAAGCACAGCGTATTCAGCAGTTAGAACGGGAAGGTTATCCGTGCTACACCACTTCAGCTGGCTGGCTGGGCTATGACGATGAAAAACTGCGTCGGCTCTGTCAGCAGGCTGTCGATGCGGGATTCTCGCATATCAAGCTGAAAGTCGGGCGTGATCTGGAGGATGACAAACGTCGCGTCAGGATAGCGCGGGAAGTCCTGGGGCCGGATCGCCATTTGATGATTGATGCCAACCAGGTGTGGGAGGTGAAAGATGCGGTGAACTGGGTACAGCAACTGGCGTTTGCTAAGCCCTGGTTTATCGAAGAACCGACCAGTCCGGACGATGTGGAAGGGCATCGCAAGATTCGTCAGGGGGTTGAGCCGATTAAGGTGGCCACCGGCGAGATGTGTCAGAACCGTATTCTTTTCAAGCAGTTCATCATGCGCGAAGCGATAGATGTGGTGCAGATCGATGCGTGTCGTTTAGGCGGTGTCAATGAAGTGCTGGCAGTGATGCTAATGGCGGCTAAATACCAGTTACCGGTATGTCCACATGCCGGAGGCGTTGGACTGTGTGAATACGTTCAGCATCTTTCGATGATTGATTTCGTCTGTATTGCCGGCACACATGAAGGCAGGGTGATCGAGTATGTCGATCACTTACATGAACACTTCCTGAACCCTTGTGAGATCCGCGGTGCCGCCTATCTGCCGCCAAAGGCTGCGGGTTTTTCCATCGAAATGTTCCCTGCCTCGCTGGATAAATATCGCTATCGCGCGCAAGGAGTTTAAGGGTGCGAATCGATTCACATCAGCATTTCTGGCGTTATCGCGCCAAAGATTATCCCTGGATGAGCAGCGAAATGGGGATATTACAGCGCGATTATCTGCCAGGCGATCTGTCCCCATTGCTGGAGAGGCAGCAATTACAGGGATCGATCACCGTCCAGGCGCGGCAGTGCGATGAAGAAACAGCACAATTGCTGCAATGGGCTGAGGAATCTGAAGGGGAGCATGCGGTCGTCGGATGGATCGATATCATGGCGGCCAATCTCCCTGCACGGTTGAACGCTATGCAACATCCGCTACTGCGCGGGTTTCGCCATCAGGTCCAGGATGAACGCGATCCTGCCGCCTGGCTGCAACACCCTTCGGTGTCAGCCGGTATCACCCTGTTACAGCAACAGCAATATGTCTGGGACATTCTGGTGACCTGGCGTCATCTGCCTGCCTTAACCGAATTTGCGGCACGGCATGATCACCACTGGCTGGTACTTAATCATCTGGGTAAGCCGGATATTCGCCAGGGCGCTAAAGCCTGGGGATTGCAGATTGCCGGTTTGGCGGCGATGCCGCACGTGGTGTGCAAGCTATCAGGTTTGGTGACAGAAGCGCCACAGGGGCAGTGGCAAGCCGCGCAACTGCGCCCTTTTATAGAGGAAGCGCTGGCGCGATTCGGGCCACAACGCCTGATGTTTGGCTCTGACTGGCCGGTTTGCCTGTTGGCTGCGGAGTATCACGAGGTCGCGCAGCTCACCCGTCAGGCTATTGAAACGTTGTCACCGGATGAACAGGCCAGCATCTGGGGTAATACCGCGGCACAGGTCTATCAGCTTTTGGGAGAAAAACATGAATCTGTTTTTACAGGATAAGGTCATCATCGTGACCGGGGGCGGATCGGGCATTGGTGCAGCCATTTCATCTTTACTGGCCGAAGAGGGTGCTATCCCGGTCATGGTCACCAACGCTCAGCCCGATGAAATCTGGTTATCTGAATTGCGCCAACGGCAGCCCCGGGCCGAAACGGTGATTGTCGATTTGTGTGACGAAGAGAATTGTCGGCACGCGGTGAAAACGGTACTGCAACAATTTGGCCGCATTGATGGTTTGGTGAATAACGCGGGTGTGAATGATGGTGTGGGATTAGAGGCCGGACGCTCGGCCTTTGTCGCCTCTCTGGAGAAAAACCTGATCCACTATTATCAGATGACACACTTCTGCCAACAGGCGTTAGAAAGCAGCCGGGGGGCTATCGTGAATATCGCCTCAAAAACGGCGCTGAGCGGGCAGGGGGGTACCAGTGGATATTGTGCCGCAAAGGGCGCGATTCTTGCGCTGACGCGGGAATGGGCGGTTTCACTACGGGAGAGTGGTGTCCGGGTGAATGCGGTGGTGCCTGCCGAAGTGATGACCCCTCTTTATGAACGCTGGCTTGCCACTTTCCCGGAACCGGGGCAGGCACTTGCCAACATCACCCAACGAATTCCACTCGGCCAACGGATGACCACACCTGAAGAGGTGGCGAACACCGTGGTGTTCTTGCTGTCGGCGCGGGCATCCCATACCACCGGCGAATGGTTGAGTGTGGATGGTGGCTATCTTCATCTTGACCGGGCGCTGTCATGAACGGCGCTACGCAGTTTCATTATCTGGCGTTGGATTTGGTCGATTCGCCAGAAAAAATCGCGGAATACCAGCGGCTACATCAGCAGATATGGCCGGAAGTCGCCACACATCTGCGTCAACACGATGTGGTGAATATGGAAATTTATCGGCTGGGTAATCGTCTGTTTATGGTGATGGAGGTGAATCAACAGTTTGATGCGGCGAAATTTGCCGAAGCTTCGCTGCGAGATCCCAATATTCAACGCTGGGAGGCGTTGATGTGGCAATTTCAACAACCTACACCCTGGACACCCGCAGGCGAAAAATGGGTGGCGATGGAGCGAATATTCTCTTTGCACGACCAATAAATAATAACACTTACCTACAGTACGCTACGAGGATATAACCATGTCTGTTAAACAATTCGGGACACCGGATAATGCCGGTGTCGGGGGCGCTGTCAGCCTGCGTTGGGCATTTATGCTCATTACCACGCTGTTTTTTATGTGGGGTGTGTCTTATGGCCTGTTGGATGTCCTGAATAAGCATTTTCAGGAAACACTGCACGTCACCAAAGCACAGTCGGGATTATTACAGGGTGCCTATTTTGGCGCTTATTTTTTGGTTGCCATGCCTGCCGGCTATTTTATGAGCCGTCACGGGTATAAAGCCGGTATTTTGGCCGGGTTGGCACTCTATGCCATTGGTGCTTTATTGTTTGTCCCGGCAGCCATGGTCAACAATTTCATGATGTTTTTGTTTGCGTTGTTTGTGCTGGCATGCGGGTTAGGCTGCCTGGAAACGGCGGCCAATCCTTATGCCACGGTGCTGGGTGACGCTCAGGGCGCTGAGCGACGCCTGAATCTGGCGCAATCCTTTAACGGTCTCGGCCAATTTATGGGACCGATGATCGGCGGTACGCTGTTTTTCAGCCATGCCAGCGCAGATGAGGCGCAAAGTACCGTTAAAATCACCTATGTGGTTATTGCCTGCGTGGTCATCGGCATCGCGCTGTTATTTAAACGCACGGCATTGCCGGATATTCGCGAAGCCGAAGAGGCGGGTTCAATACATTCGGGCCAAACGCTATTGCAGCATAAACATTTTGTCGGTGGTGTTATTGCGCAATTCTTTTATGTCGCCGCGCAGGTGGGGGTCGGTGCCTTCTTTATTAACTACACAACTGAACACTGGCACGGCGTTACCAATCAGAGTGCGGCATATATGTTATCGGTGGGCATGGTGTGTTTCATGCTGGGACGATTCTTCTCTACCTGGCTGATGGGCCGCGTTTCACCTGCGTTAATTCTCGCAGCCTATGCGCTGATTAATATTGTGCTTTGTGCAGTGGTGATGCTGGGTATGGGCGATGTTTCAGTGATCGCGCTGGTGGCCATCTTCTTCTTTATGTCCACTATGTTCCCGACAATTTTTGCCATGGGGGTGAAGAACCTGGGGCCGGCCACCAAGCAAGCCAGCTCTTTTATGATTATGGCGATTGTGGGCGGGGCTATCATGCCGTGGTTCATGGGGCGTATTTCGGATAACTCCAGCACAGCACTGGCCTATGGCCTGCCACTGGTTTGCTTTGCGGTAGTGTTATTTTATGCGCTAAGTCAGCGCAACAGCCGGTAACCTTCTCCTTTTCCTCTCCTGGTTTGCGTTGCCTGAGAAATCCCTTGGGCAACTGCTTACTAAACGTGCAGCTTTCCTTTCAGCCGTGACTCATACAGCGGCCATCTGTCCGGTGAAGGATGTCTGCCGCGAGGCCGCCATTTCATAAGCCAGCTATTACAACCGGAAACCTCAAATAGTGTCCGGGACTCATACAGGTATAATTACACCAGCACTAAACATGGCTCCTAAAAACAGAAAAATAATCAGCACTAAAGCCGGACAAATTCTTAGAACGGTGAGGCAGTGATATATATGGGAATGTAGTATATCGAACCGCGTATAATATAAGTCGCAGGGCTTCGAAAGGTATAAATATTGCCCTTTACTGATAAATAAATCGCATCATTTTCAACTTTATCTAATGCGTCATTATCTGCGGTTATCATAAAAGGCGATAAATCGTCATCCAGACTCGCCATAAACTTTTTATCATCTTTAGATGAATCATACAGATAGAAACGATATGAAAAATCCGTGGTGGCTCCTGCATTTGCTTCTGTTATATACAGATTGACCAGTTTGTTAACCTTCACTTTCCTGATAATTTCCTGTCCTAGCGGTGAAAAGTTCAATGTCTTGTAAACCACAAAAGCAATTGCTGCCAGCAAGATGAAGAGTAAATAGCGCTTCTTAAAAGCCGGAGCGTTTTGCATAGTCTATACCCGTCTTAATCCAAAATTGATCGTCCGGATCATCTCCATAGGGAGCGGAACCATACCGTCGGTAGGTAGGCTCAGATTATGAGAAAACCCTGTGACCTCGATACTTCCCTCATGGTCATCAACATCAACAGAACCTTTAATATCAGCGCCACCATCATCGTTAAGCCATAAGTAAGCCGGAATAGCCATTTTTCCTTTCCCTGTTTATTGTGACTAACGTCCATAAGATAATTGTACTTAACCGGTAATAATGAGTAAATAATCAGAGCAGGGAGGTTATTTTCGTTAAATCAAACCACAGCACGAATTTCTGAAAAATATTGCATCTTATGGTGGGGAAGAGTGCCGTTATCAGTTCACATTACATTAAATGTTTATTATGGTACTACAGTTTTCTGGTTGTTTGGTGAGGGTTATAAAGAAGAAGGAGACAGTGACAGGCTCTGTTTTGACGATATGCCCGCTCCGGTAAATTGTATTGAAAAGAATGCTATTTTTTCGGTATATAATAGTGAGGTTTTCGGAACTCTATTTATCGTAGACGGTGGTGAATACCGTTTAAAGAATGGCAGAATAATAAAAGTGACCAGTGAATGAGTTTGGTTGACTGTCAGTCAAAGATCACAGAAACCAGATTACTTTCGATGGTGCAGTAACAGCATATCGTCTTACCATCAGCTAATCCTGCACAATCCCATCACTGACCACTGGACTGTATAAAAACCAGGCTATAGCATGGGCTGTCAGAGTTTATAGGGAGATAAACGAATGAGCACCAGAACAGAGATAAAGGACGGGGCATTATTTGACTTACTTGACAGAGGAATTGTCTATACAGAGGTTTTGGGCTGGATTGATATGGGGCATGCCCGTGGTAATGACGTGGCAGCACTTAAACGCCGGTTCGATGAGGGGGAGAGTAGCGGTAAGCCATCTTCGGTCACTGGGACGAAGTCATGACGATCCTGCTAAAAGGTGTAAAGTGGTGCGTATTACTGGCGGTCACCTCGTTTATTCTCGTTGGGCTGTTTGTCTGGATGCTCGCCTCTGGCTCGGATAAAACAGTGGTCTATAAACAAGATAATTTCCTCAGTTACCACATCCTCACTGACAGTGAGATACAAAATGCCCCGCGAATCACGGAAAATTTCTATTTCGAATCGCACCCGGGGGATGGTTATGCGCCTTCAAATAGTATTATTTTCGCGGGTGCCTCCGGGACAGCATCGTTGCGCTGTTACCTTGAAACGCTGGGGTACACCAGGCAACAGCGTAACTTAGGAGGAAGAGAAATATGGTCAAAACCCGATCAGTTAAACAGTAACCTTTTTTATATATACTTTAATGCCGTTACAGGTGAAGCTGAGCTGACAAAAGTCCTGAATAACTAATATTCTGAAGAGCCGTATCTTCCGGTTATGTAAATTATTAATTAATAATATTGATGGCAAAAAACTTATGACAGGTGATAAAAGAGGCATAGTTAAATTAATCTCTGATCAGAAGTTACGGAATGATTTCTTGTATATAATAGTGCCATTTTGGGAACTCTGTTTATCGTAGATGGTGGTGAATACCGTTTAAAAAATGGCAGAATAATAAAAATGACCAGTGAATGAGTTAGGTTGACCAGAAGTCAAAGATCACAGAAATCAGCTTGCTTTCGATGGTGCAGTAACAGCATATCGTCTTAACATCAGCTAATCCTGCTCAACCCTGATAAATACCTTAATCGTAGCCCTGATTGTAGTAATCCGGAAACAGGAAATAATAAGCAAACTCCGGAGCACCGATGTCGATATTTCCTGCACTTTAAGTTCTTTTTCCGTAGTTTTCTGTTATGGTTTATCTGTTAAATCATGGCCGGATTAACTTAGGATTATTACTTACCCACTAAAAGTAATGCTAAGAATGTGACAGTCGTTTTCTCCATGCTATTTACACCCTGTCATTTTCTGGCGTATGATTTCCTGCGAGGAAGTTACCGGATAAATATACAAGGAATGTATAATTATGGCCACATTACAGTTTCCCTGTACGCTGTTCGAAACCCAAAAGAGAATGAATGATTACAGCGCCCGCGATATGCGCTACGGTGATTTATCTGAATCTCAGTTAAAAGCGAATTTTCATCTCACCAATGTTTCGGCCAGAGTCAACCCTTATTCTCTGACAAAAATAACCCCATTTTCCCGGCCGCAGTCGATGTTTCATGGTTCACATGCGGAAGGGGAAAAGATTACCCGTCAGCAATGCACCCAAATCCTGTTCGATGAATTCAGGGATTTATCACGTGTATTCTCGGTATATGGCCCTTACAGGCACCTGATCGAGAAGATGATCACTCATATGCAATATGGTAATGGCCAGCCATTTAGAAATATAAGTCTGGACAGAGCGTTGTATGAACAAATCCTTAATGACATAACAGAAGAAAGTACATTACTGCGCATTAAAGAGGTAATTAATAAAAACATAGACTGGAGGAGTGGAACTTATCGGGTTGAAAATAAATGGGAATTAATTAAAGCAATATCTGATGGCAAACTTCCAAAATTCGACCGACTCCGGGATAACCTTAACGGGATGGGGATTACGGTTCATGATACCTGGGCTACCCATATCACCCTGAAATCGCTGCATATAAGTAACGAACGTTATCGGGCTGTAGTGCATTACAAAGTGCAGGATCATTTTGGCCTGGATAACGATGATATTCTGAAAGCAAAATTCAGCCAGTTCAATTTCTTCCGGATATGGTTTGTACTCCAGCGATATAATCAGTTTGGATTTAAGCCATATATGACCAATATGGAAGCTACGGTAGAAATTACTGGAGGCCGGAATGAACATTAATATGAAAAATAATCTGCGTATTCTCTGTATCATTGGAGGTGTTCTTTCAGGATTCTTTTTGTGGTTTATATACCGCCCGGTAGAAATTATTGCAGTTCATGGCGATGGAAACTACAGTTATGTTTTAGTGAAAGGTTTTCCCATAACAGACAGAGGAAAGATTTCCTGGTGGTTGAAAAATAAAGATTTAATTGGAAAACGTTATGACATTCCAAAGCCAGCTGGTTATGGAAGTTATAATGTTACTTTTTGGGATTTTGGTGATGGGTATAAAGAAGATAAATACGATATGCTCTGCTTCGATGATATGCCCACGAAAATTAACTGCATCGATAAAACCCCACTGTTTACTGTTAAACGATTTGGCTATGAATCAGAAATATTTATTACCTATGAGGGGCGCTATAAATTGTCGGATGCAGGTAAGATCATAAAAGTCCGTCGTGAATAGGTTCATTTACGCTAGTTTTTACCGTATCCGGCTTGTATTGCAGCGGTGCAATATACTGCCCTTTATACCAATATGGAAACCACCATTGAAATTACAGGGAACCGTAATGACAGGAAAAATTAAAAAATTCTTCATTGTGCTGCTACTGGCCGGGGCGGTGATTTCAGGTTATTGCCTGTGGCTGTCACTGCGCCCGGTGGAGATTGTTGCTGTTCATCACCGGGGAAATGGGTTTAGTGCGGTGTTAGTCAAAAGTTTTCCGTTGACCGACACAGGAAAAATTCACTGGTGGCTGAAGAATCAGGCTATGTTAAAAGAGAAATACAATATACCTAATTATCCTGAGGACGGTTATTTTACCGTGACTTTCTGGCGGTTTGGTGAGGGCTACAAAGAAGAGGGTAAATATGACAGGTTATGCTTTAATGATATGTTACCCCCGATAAACTGTATTGAAAAAGATGCTGTATTTTCTGTCTGGAATAACCGACATCGGGATACTATCTTTGCAACCTATGATGGGCGCTATCGGTTAAAGGAAAACGGAAATATCGTTAAATTTACCTATCAGTAGCCGGCTCATAAACAGAATATAACCAGGTGAAGAACTGTTCTGATTTAAAGAGAGTGCAAAATTTTTACTGCACCAAAAACAGCTGGGGATATGGAATGATGTATTAATCCGGGGCGGGCTTAAAAACCCGGTTTAGGATCTAAGATACGGATACTGGCAGACCTGCTTTCAGATTATTTATGACCAGTATGGAAACCACCATTGAAATTACAGGGAACCGTAATGACAGGAAAAATTAAAAAATTCTTGATTGTGCTGCTACTGGCCGGGGCGGGGATTTCAGGTTATTGCCTGTGGCTGTCACTGCGCCCGGTGGAGATTGTTGCTGTTCATCACCGGGGAAATGGGTTTAGTGCGGTGTTAGTCAAAAGTTTTCCGTTGACCGACACAGGAAAAATCCACTGGTGGCTAAAAAATCAGGCTATGTTAAAAGAGAAATACAATACGCCAAATTATTCTCAGGATGCTTCTTTTCACGTGACTTTCTGGTTGTTTGGTGATGGCTACAAAGAAGAGGGTAAATATGACAGGTTATGCTTTAATGATATGCTACCGCCGATAAACTGTATTGATAAAGATGCTGTTTTTTCTGTCAATAATAGCAGGAATCTGGGGATGACCTTTGAAACTTATGATGGGCGCTATCGGTTAAAGGAAAACGGGGATATCGTTAAATTTACCTATCAGTAGCCGGCTCATAAATAGTACATAACCAGGTTCAGAACTGTTCTGATTTAAAGAGAGTCAAAATATATATTGTACCAACAGCAGCAGGGGATAAGGAATACTGTATTAATCCAGGGTGGGCCTAAAAACCCGGTTTAGCGTCTAAGATACGGATGCCGGCAGACCTGGTTTTCAGATTCTTTATGACCAGTATGGAAACCACCATTGAAATTAAAGGGAACCGTAATGACAGGAAAAATTAAAAATATCTTCATTGTGCTTCTATTGGCCGGGGCGGTGATTTCAGGTTATTGCCTGTGGCTGTCACTACGCCCGGTGGAGATTGTTGCTGTTCATCACCGGGGAAATGGGTTTAGTGCGGTGTTAGTCAAAAGTTTTCCGTTGACCGATACAGGAAAAATCCACTGGTGGCTAAAAAATCGGGCTATGTTAAAAGAGAAATACAATATACCTAATTATACCGAGGACGGTTATTTTACTGTGACTTTCTGGCGGTTTGGTGAGGGCTACAAAGAAGAAGGTAAATATGAACGGTTATGCTTTAATGATATGTTACCGCCGATAAACTGTATTGATAAAGATGCTGTGTTTACTGTCAGAAATAACCGGCATCGGGATACTATCTTTGCAACCTATGATGGGCACTATCGGTTAAAGGATAACGGAAATATCGTTAAATTCACCTATCAGTAGCCGGCTCATAAACAGAATATTGTAGATACTGAACAGGTAGCTAAAAATCTTCTGCCAGATAACTCCGGTCATTGCGGGAATACTATGTTCCCTCAGAACTTCATTTTTCAGGATCATTTCTGCCGGCCTCAGCTTCAGCGACTGCCAGTGTTCAGGTATCAGTTGCTGATACGCATGTTGTCAGAAAGGCTCATCTGTTAAGGGTCAGATTCCAGTCACTTGCGCAAGTGGTGGTCTTTAATGGTCGGAAAATCAGGCGGCATCGAACGGTAGGCGGTTTCGCCAGGACACAGGCAGCCAGAGATAATATCACCGTGGTTAATCATCAGGTCAGCGCCCTGAGCGGCAATATCCTTTAGCATTGCATCCAGCGAGACTATATTGTTGTGAATATCAGAAATAACGGCCAGCCTCGTCATTAATTCCTCTTCGGTTATCATTTTGGCGTGAGCCGGTAGTCACCGGTTTCAGGTGCGGAGTCAATCCCCGGCTGGCCGTTTGCTACGGGGGAGATTATCCACTCTGCACTGCTGATAACAGTGCTACCCAACGGAATCCCCGTTAGTGAGCCGCGGGAATCTACCGGCCGATAAATGATTCGCCGCGCGATCTCCGAAGGAGATTAGTGTAAATAAATTGTTGCGTTCGGCCCCATGGCATGGACAATAGTTAGCCATAACTTGTATTTATACCAATAAAATCAACAGATTTATAAAAGATATGGGATGGTTAATGGACAGTAATACTAAAGGATTTACTTCCTACTGGCGGAATACTTTAGCGGATGCAGATTCCTGTAAAGGGGGATTCAGGTCTGGTGACGCAGATAAATTCAGCCAGTGGCGGGATGCCGAAAGCGGACGACTCACAGAGGATATTGTCCGTGATTACTTTGCCGGTGAAGATACTGATGTCATGACGGTTGAGGTGATGCTCAGGCCACAGGCGTGGATGCTGCAACGACAGCATGGTAAAAAGCCAGCGGCCGGGGCTCCGGATGTGGTCACGCCACTGGTGCTTTCCGCCCGGTTAAATCGTGAGGGTTTTTTAATCCCTGCCGCAGATGCCTCCATCCCTCGTGATCTGCTGGAACCCCTGCCGCAGGGCGTGTTCTCGGTTGGCGAGATGGCGCAGTATGATAAGTACCAGACCACCCATAGTTCTGACTATTCTGCAGACGAAGGACAAACCCCGCCGGAAACCGAAACAGAACAGCAGCAGTTACAAAGACATGCCGGCTATCAGCGGCAGTGGCAGGCATATCTTCAACAGTCAGAACAACTGCTGGCACATGTGGCCGGAAAATGGCTGGATGCACATGAACATTATGAGCAGGCCGAATACGGCTATGTAATCAAGGAAAGCCAGGCGGCGGGGGCAGGTTTTCATATCCTTGGTCTGTATGATCATCTGCTGAAATCTAAAAAAGAGGTTCCGTTATTGTCGCGCTTTGCCGCCACGGAACCCTCTCCGTCTGAACCGTTGCTGGGTGACAATGCTCAGTTTGCCCGGCGGCTGGGACACTCCGGCGATAAGTTTCCTCTGGCGATGGCCCAGCGGGATGCGCTCAGCCATTATCTGACCCAACAAACCGGCGATATTCTTGCGGTGAACGGCCCGCCGGGAACCGGCAAAACAACACTGGTTCTGTCGATTATCGCGACTGAATGGGCCAATGCGGCGCTTAATAAATCCGAACCACCGATAGTGATTGCCACCTCAACCAATAATCAGGCCGTCACTAATATTATTGAAGCCTTTGGTAAAGACTTTGGGACCGGCAATGGCGCGATGGCAGGACGCTGGCTGCCCGGTTTGCAGAGCTATGGCGCTTATTTCCCCTCTTCACGGGGTAAGGCCGAAGCAGCAAAAAAATACCAGACCGAAGACTTCTTCAACTCTGTGGAATCTAAGGTTTATACCGAAACCGCTCAGGCTTACTATCTGCAAAAAGCCCGCGCCGCTTTCCCGCAGGAGAAATGTGAGTCCGCCGGACAGGTCACTGAGTTGCTACACCAGCAGTTAACCGCTTTGTCTGAACGGTTACAGTCTGTCGGCCAGCAATGGCAGCTTCTGCAACAAGCCCGCCAGCAGTTAATGGCGGTCAGTGAAAATCCTCAACACTATATTGCTGATAAACAGCAGCTGTTACTCCAGAGTAGCCGTGAAACCGAACAGTTCATCCTCAGCCGTAGAAAATGGCAGGAATACCGGGCCAGTGAATCGATGATTTTTACGCTGTTCGGCTGGCTTCCTTCCATTCGTACCCGCCGTGGTTACCAGATTAAACTGTTACTGGATGAAATTCTCGGGGATCGGATGGCGGGTTTTCAGGGCAAATTACCGGAAGGTGTCGATGCCTATATTGATTCCCTGATTGTTCAAAGCCAGAACCATCAGCAGCAGTATCAGCAGCAGATTGATCATGCAAAGCAGGCTATCGCAGAGGAACAGGCGGCCGTCCGGAACTGGCAGGAGATTTGCCAGACACTGGGGCATACCGGTGATCAGGAACTGAACCTCGCGCAGGCAGATGAACTTGCTGATTTAAAGATTCGTTTCCCTGCCTTTCTGCTGGCGACCCACTACTGGGAAGGGCGCTGGCTGCAGGATATGGCCGACATTGACAATCCTGCCAAAGAGAAAACCCGTACCGGGGCAAAAAGTGTCCAGGCCCGTTGGCAGCGCAGAATGAAACTCACGCCCTGTGTGGTGATGACCTGCTATATGCTGCCTAATCATATGAAAACCAGCGAATTTGCCGGACAGGGGCTGCCGTTTGATAAAAGCTATTTTTATAACCTGGCCGATTTACTGATTGTCGATGAAGCCGGCCAGGTTCTGCCGGAAGTCGCGGCGGCATCTTTTGCGCTGGCAAAAAAAGCGCTGATAATAGGCGACACGGAACAAATCGCCCCAATCTGGAGCAGCACCCCGGCCATTGATATAGGCAATATGCTGGAAGCGGGTATCCTGCAGGGCGACACTCAGGAACATCTGGCTGAAGCCTACCGGCGGGCAGGTGATTCGGGGAAAAGTTCGGCTTCCGGCAGTGTGATGAAAATAGCCCAGTTTGCTTCCCGCTATCACTACGATCAGGACCTGGCCCGGGGCATGTATCTGTATGAACACCGCCGTTGTTTCGACAATATTATCGGTTACTGTAATGAACTGAGTTATCACGGTAAGTTACAGCCTAAACGGGGCACGCAAAAAGAGACATTGTTCCCGGCGATGGGGTATTTACACATTGACGGCCTGTGTCAGCAGGCGACCAGTGGCAGCCGATATAACAGCTTTGAAGCTGAGATTATTGCGGCCTGGCTTTCTGAAAATCAGCAGGGTATTGAAGACTACTACGGCAAGCCAATACATAGTCTGGTCGGCGTAGTGACCCCGTTTGCGGCACAGGTCACAGCAATAAAATCTGCTCTGGCTGCCCGGGGTATCACCGTTGACGGGGGGGAAAGCTCGCTGACTGTCGGTACGGTGCATTCTCTGCAGGGGGCTGAGCGGGCCATTGTGTTGTTCTCGCCGGTGTATTCCAAGCATGACGATGGTGGTTTTATCGACAGCAGCAACAGCATGCTGAACGTTGCTGTCTCTCGCGCCAAAGACAGCTTCCTGGTGTTTGGTGATATGGACCTGTTTGAGATTCAGCCGCCATCCTCGCCGCGTGGATTACTGGCAAAATACCTGTTTGCAGTAGCCGGTAACGCCCTGGTCTTCGAATTCCCCGAGCGTCAGGACTTAATCGATGATCACACGCCAGTCACCACCTTGCATGGGGTAGAACAACATGATGAATTCCTTCATGACTCGTTCGCCGGTGTGACTCGCAGCATCCTGATTGTCTCTCCGTGGTTGCGCTGGAGAAGGCTGGAGCAGACCGGTTTTCTGGAATCGATGATCCGGGCCATCGCACGGGGAGTCTCTGTCACCGTGGTGACAGATGAAAGTTTTAATACTGAAGACGATGACGAAGTAAAATATCGCGAGAAACAGCAAAGGTTGACTGAGGCGTTGAACCGGCTGAATGAACAGGGAATAGTGACCCGGCTGGTGGACCGTGTGCACAGTAAAATTGTGGTGGGTGACGATGCCATGCTGTGTATAGGCTCATTTAACTGGTTCAGTGCGGCGCGGGAGGATAAATACCAGCGCTATGATACCTCGATGGTCTACCGGGGCGAAGGCGCGAAAGGGGAAATCAAAACCATTCACGCCAGCCTCGCCCAACGTCTGAAATAATCACACCTTTGTTTAATATGCCCGGAATACCGGGCATATTTTCGGTATTCACCGGTTAACAGAGGGTATCTCCGGAATTGCTGCCGTCTGTAACTTTTTGCCCTCTGCCCCCCGACTTTCTCCCGCGTAAATTTGTATAAATGCACAACATGGTCTCAACTATAAGCTGGAGCATTAAGCGGTTCAGCGAGTGAGGTATCTATGGCGTCATATCATCTGACGGCCAGACTGGCACAGGATATTGTGGTACGTACCATGCAGATCATTGATTGCAATATCAATGTTATGGATTCCGCCGGGCGGATTATCGGCAGCGGTGACCCAGAACGGGTAGGGGAAATGCACGAAGGGGCGTTGCTGGTGCTGTCACAGGGACGGATTGTCGATATTGATGAGGCGGTGGCTGGGCGTTTGCACGGGGTTAAGCCGGGGGTGAATTTCCCGCTGCGGGTCGATAAGGAAATTGTCGGGGTGATCGGGCTCACCGGTAATCCCGCGCAATTACGCCAGTACGGTGAACTGGTGCAGATGGCGGCAGAGATGATGCTGGAGCAGTCACGGCTGTTGCATATGTTAGCCCGCGACAGCCGCCTGCGCGAAGAGCTGGTACTGAACCTGATCCGTTCCGATGAACTGCCCTCCGTGTTGGTGGAGTGGGCACAGAGACTGGGCATAGACCTGAACCTGCCGCGGGTCGCGGCGGTGGTCGAGGTCGACAGCGGCCAGTTGGGTGTCGGCAGTGCAATGGAGGAGTTGCAGCAGTTACAGACGCTGCTGATGACCCCGGAGCAAAATAACCTGATAGCGATAGTGTCGCTGACCGAAATTGTGGTACTCAGGCCGGCACTGAACAGCCATGGTCGGTGGGACGCCGAAGAGCAACGCAGGCGTATCGAAAGTCTGGTGGCGCGTATCGGGAAGAACAGCCAACTGCGGGTGCGTTTTTCACTGGGTAACTATTTTACCGGTTCGGGCGGCCTGGCCCGTTCGTACCGGACCGCCCGTGCGACCATGAATGTTGGTAAGCAGCGCATGCCGTCACAGCGTTGTTACTGTTACCAGGACCTGATTTTGCCGGTACTGCTCGATAGTCTGCGGGGCGGCTGGCAGGCCAAAGAACTGGCTATCCCGCTTAACCAGCTGAAAGTCTCGGATAATAACGGGCTACTGCGCCGGACGCTGGACTGCTGGTTCAGTTGTAATGTCCAGGCGGGGGCCACGGCAAAAGCACTGTTTATCCACCGTAATACGCTGGAGTATCGGCTTAATCGTATCTCTGAACTGACAGGGCTCGATTTAGGTAAGTTCGATGACCGTCTGTTGTTGTATGTCGCACTTCAGCTGGACAGCGAAAAATAACCCGCCGTCAGGCCGGTATTCACCGGTATTCGTGGAAACATAACTCTGGCAATAACTGCGAAGAGGAGTGCGGCCGATATTTGTGACGTGAGTCGAATTCTGGCGAAAAATCTGATTTTTTTAAGATAATCGCGGGCTACATCACCGTCGGTCAGGAAATGTGATCGACCAGACAGGGGGTTGTAGAATCCCACAAAAATTACTGCAAATTAGGATTAATTTCTGTGCCGATTAATAATTACACTCTGCAATGTCAGAGCCATAATTAATTTATCACCGCTAACCAGAGCTCACCAGCATTCGTGCCTGTCATTTAGCGAAATACCATCGAGCCGATAAATGGTTGCAATAAGTATCGAAAGAGGGCGTTATGGTTGATATCAAATTAAAATATGATCACGGCTACCAGACGGGTGAAATTCCGGATCATAACTTTAACGGCACGATCGTCGTTGATAACTCAGAGTTTCTGCAATTCAGTTACCAGACCAGTGAGCAACAACTGGTTGAAAACTCACTGGATAACCCGATTGACTCCCCCACGCTGGAGCGGTTAGCGACCGGTAAAAAAGATATTGTCATTATCAGTTCCGATCATACCCGACCGGTACCTTCTGCCATCATTATGCCCATCATTTTACGGCGTATTCGCAGTGTGAGCCCTGATGCGCAAATTACCATCCTGATTGCTACCGGTACCCATCGCGCCTCTACCGAACAGGAACTGATTGCCAAGTATGGGCAGGAAATTTTTGATAACGAGAAAATCATTATCCATGATTCCCGCGATGACAGCAGCCTGACGGATATCGGGGTTTTACCTTCCGGTGCCCGTTGTGTCATCAATAAACTGGCAGCCGAATGTGATCTGTTGGTGGCAGAAGGTTTTATTGAACCACACTTTTTTGCCGGATTCTCCGGAGGGCGCAAGGCGGTATTTCCGGGCGTTGCCGGTTATACCTCGGTCGTCGGTAACCATAACGGCCTGTTTATCGATTCACTGAAAGCCCGTACCGGTAACCTGACGGGCAACCCGATTCATCAGGATATGGTCTATGCCGCAAAACTGTCGGCATTGCAGTTCATTGTGAATGTCGTGCTGGATCACGATAAAAGAATTATAGGTTGTTTCTCCGGTGATTCGGTGACTGCCCATGAGCAAGGCTGCCAGTTTGTGCGTAAAACCATGAGCGCCAGTAAACTGGAAAGCGATATTACGATTACCTGTAATGGGGGTTATCCGCTGGACCAGAATATTTATCAGGCTGTGAAAGGGATGACGGCGGCGGAAGCCACCACCAAACCTGGCGGAGTGATTATCATGGTGGCCGGAGCGCGTGACGGTCATGGCGGTAGTGGATTTTTTAATACGTTTAAGGATGCCAAAGATGTCCGGGATATTATCGATGAAGCGAAGAAAACGCCGGCCGATAAAACTATTCCCGACCAATGGCAGTCACAAATTCTGGCCAGGGTAATGTCACGTTTCCATGTTATTTTTGTCACCGATTTAATTTCGCCACAAATTATACTGGATATGAAACTGGATCACAGTCCGTCTTTGCAGGAAGCCATTAATAAAGCATTCTCACTCCAGGGCGAGAATGCCAAAGTGACGGTAATACCGGACGGTGTATCTGTCATTATTGAGTAACGGCACTAAGACCCTTTAATAAATACTGGAAAGTCTTACCTATGCACCGGATATTACTCCGGTGCTAACCCCTACATAATAACAGGTGCCCCGATGAAGATATTAAGAGCTGTTGAACGTATACCTGGCGGGTTAATGGTCGTTCCCCTGATTCTGGGAATGCTCACTAATACTTTTTTCCCGGAAGTGTTAAATGTAGGGTTATTTACTACTGCCTTATTTAAAACCGGTGGTTACACTATATTATCACTGTTTATTTTCTTCGCGGGTTCACAGATTAAAATAAAAGAAGCCAAAATGCCGATGGCAAAAGGCTTTTCTTTAACTCTGATTAAACTGTTCTTTGGTTCAATTGTTGGGTTGTTGACCGCTTATTTCTATGGGCATGTCGGTATCCTGGGCCTGACTCCGCTGGCGATGGTGGCTGCCATGAGTAATGCCAATGCCGGTGTTTATGCGGCCCTGGCTGACGCTTACGGCGACGAAAGTGACCGCGGGGCGGTGTCTGTGGTATCGCTGAACGAAGGTCCATTCTTTACTATGCTGACCTTCGGGATTACCGGCATTTCGGTTATTCCTGCCACCTACTTCGTAGCTATTTTGATTCCGCTGGTGCTGGGATTCATTCTCGGTAACCTGGACCCTGAACTGCGTGCCTTTTTCCGTCCGGGCCAGAAGCTGACCATCCCGTTCTTCTCGTTCCCGATTGGCGCGGGTATGCATGTCGAAAATATCTTTGAAGCCGGGATCTCAGGTATTTTGCTGGGAGTACTCACTATGCTGGTGACCGGAATACTCGGCTATTTCATTATGAACTGGATCTTTGCCCGCAAAGGTAAAAGTTTGCCGGTGCTGTCCGGGGCCTTTATCGGAACCACTGCCGGTAATGCGGTAGCGACCCCTGCGGCGATGGCTCTTATCGATCCCAGTTGGGCTCCCTATGAAAAAATTGCAACGGCTCAGGTCGCGACCTCGGTAATTATTACGGCGCTGTGTATGCCGATGATTGTCGCCTGGCTAAGCAGACGTCGTAAAAAACAGCTGGCACAACTGACGGCCGACAACCAACCGTTATAAAGAGTACCTTCCGGCCGGCAAAACATCGCCGCCGGTCCGGACATCGTCAACACCAGGGATTCACCAATACACGCTGACACGGCAACGACTAAAGTCAGAGCCTATACTAATACTAATCTTCGTGGCTGACGGGCGCAGGCCTGATACCAGGCAGGCAGCCGCAGAACACAGAATGATACTGGCGTACCAGTGGGTAAACTGCGGTACGCCATTTATGGCGGCAGCGAGCCTGACGCAGATTTTCCGGTATCGCGGGTCATTTTTGGCTAAGCGTTGCTGCTCAGGAAGCATGCCGGCAGGTCCGCATTTTGTCGCCTTCAGAACTATAATGGCCAGTAATGGCGATCAGAATCAGTATCAATGTTCGGGAGGGAGCTGAGATGCATGTACATATGGACTTTATTGGTGGCATGGCAGGAGATATGTTCTGTGCCGCAATGCTGGATGCCTTTCCCGAACTGACGGAACCTTTGCAGCAGCAACTGTCGGGCTTAGCGTTTTTCGAAAGCTACCAGATAACGACCCGGCCGGCGACACAGAAGGACATCTGTGGCAAGCGCTTCCTGGTGATGAAAAAAAATGCAGTTTTTGATGACAAAAACCACATTATTTTTACCCCGCAGACTACCTCATCGTCGTCACTGAGCCGGCATGCTACTGCCACTGATCATCACCACTACTCGTTTGCGGATATTGACCGGCGGATACAGCAGGTCAGTGATCCACAAATCCGTCAGGGAGTCTCGGAGATTTACCGGCGGTTAATCCAGGCCGAAAGTGAAGTGCATGGTATTCCGGTCGATCAGATACACCTGCATGAAGTCGGGGCTGATGATGCGCTTATCGATATTATCAGTGCTGTTTTTCTGGTGTTGCGTAGTGGGGCTCGTAGCTGGTCTTTCTCGCCTTTGCCGTGGGGGAATGGCACCGTCCATTGTGCTCATGGTGATTTGCCGGTACCGGCACCCGCCACGGTGAAATTATTGAAGACCTTTCGCTGGAGCCATGACGACGAAACCGGGGAACGGGTCACTCCGACCGGAGCGGCCATACTCTCCTGGCTGGCGGAGCACCAGTCGGTCCGGCCCGTCGGCGGTTTATACCGGGATGGTTACGGATGCGGCAAACGTCAGTTTACCCGGCTGGCCAATATTCTGCGGATCTGTGTGTTTACGACTGATCAACCTGCCCCTCAGGATGAGTTGCAGGATCAGGTCATGATCGTCCAGTTTGATATCGATGATATGAGCGGAGAAGCGCTGGCGATAGCACAGCAGAAGCTGAGGGAGATCCCTGAGGTGATCGAACTGTCTGCCAGTTGTCTGACCGGTAAGAAACAACGCATGCTGTTCCGGACTGAACTGCTGTGTGTGCCGGAGAAACTGCAGCATATCTGCCAGCAAATCTTGCTGCTGACCACGACGCTGGGGGTTCGTTACTGGCTCAGTTCCCGTTTTAAACTGCCGCGTCAGGCCAGCGAAGTGGAATACCAGCACCAGCAATGGCCGGTAAAAATTGCCACACGGCCCGACGGCAGTTTCACCGCCAAACTGGAAGCCGATGCCTGGCAGCAGGTGCTACACAATTACGCCGCGTCAGCGGAGCTAAAATATCATGTAGAAATGCTGGCCGTTAACCGTAAAAGCAACAGAGGTACCGACTGATGAACACAGAGGTAGTCACAGCAAACACTGAGTCAGTCACCGGAAAAATCACCCGGCTGACTGAGTGGTTCAGGGCGCACCAGCCTTGTACCATTGCCACAAGTGGCGGTATTGACAGTATGTTACTGGCCTTTGTTGCCAGTCAGATTGATGGCGGGGAATTTATGGTGGTCCATTCGACGTCTGCGGCGGTTCCTTCCGCCGATGCGCAACGGGTGGCGGACTATGCCCGTCGCTACCACTGGAACCTGAAGATTATTACCAGCAACGAGATCGAGAATTCAGACTATAAAGCGAACCCGGTCAATCGTTGTTATTACTGCAAAAGCAGCCTGTTCGAAAAAATGACCGGTCTGGATGCCGGACACCTGGTGACCGGCACCAACCTTGACGATCTGGGTGATTATCGCCCGGGGCTGATTGCCGCCCGTGAGAATAATGTGTTGCAGCCTTATGTTGAGCTGGAGATCGATAAACGGATGATCCGCCAGATCGCCAGCCATTTCGGGCTTGATGATCTTAAAGATCTGCCGGCCTCTCCCTGCCTGGCCAGCCGCATCGAGACCGGTATTGCCATCAAGCCGCAGGATTTGCAGGTAGTGGATAATGTCGAAACCTTTATCAAACAGCAACTGAATACGGATGTGGTCCGTTTCCGTATTCGCCATCAGCAGCACGAGATCCAGCTGTCGCCGGCGGTTTGCCAGAAACTCGATGAGCAGAAAAAATTGGCCCTGATTGATGGTGTGACAAGGTTGCTGACCCCGGCACTCGGCCTGTTGCCGGTAACCGTCACCAGTTACAAACAAGGCAGTGCCTTTGTCGGCGTCAAAAATGTTGGGGGTTAAGGGATGATTAAGTCTGACATTGTGATGGATTTTGAACGCTATCAGCGCTGTGGTATCGAAGAGGCCGTGTTCTGCGAATCGAAAACTGCCGCCCAGATTAGTGCAGTGGCAGAGCAGGCACTGCAGCGGCAACGCCGGTTACTGTTAACCCGTCTGTCGTCCGATAAATTAGCGCAGTTACCGCTGGAATTGCAGTCACAACTTAGCTATGACCCACTGGCCGCCTGTGCGGTGCTTGGAGAACAGGTAACACCTACCGGGGAGGCCTGTATCGCGGTGCTTTCCGGCGGGGCTTCAGATGCCAGACTGTGCCATGAAATCCAGATAACCCTTAACTATCACGGCATCAGCTGCGATATGTATCAGGATGTCGGGGTGGCGGCGCTCTGGCGACTGCAACGTATCCTGCCGGAGTTACAGCGCTATGACATCATTATCGCGGTGGCAGGAATGGAAGCGGCTCTGCCGACCGTGCTGGCCGGACTCATTGACGCCCCGATTATCGCGGTGCCAGCCCCTGTGGGATACGGCGTGGCTGCCGGTGGTCAGGTGGCGTTATCTTCCTGTCTGGCCAGTTGCAGTGGCGCCATCATGACCATGAATATCGACAATGGCTATGGTGCCGCCTGCGCGGCCATCAAAATCTACCATAAGATTTATAAAGCAGAACGCCGGCAAAATGATCGTTAAGAAGTTGGGCTGACAGGGGGGAATGTGGCGGGGTCAGAGGGAATGATTTCGGGATGATGCCACTTAACTATAGTGAATTCCGGCGATCAGTTACCTGGCCGGAGAGACGTTTTTCATCATCTTATTGATTATCTGTTGCGGCCAAAATATAAAAGCCACCCGCAGGTGGCCATATCTCACTCAATATTATTGATAACAGTGAGTAACTATTTATTCTTAGCAAAGATTGTCGCGCTAATTATACTGTTTGACCCATTTCCAATAGAACCGGCGGTGTTAATCACATAATAATCAGCACCAGCGGCATCGGCTTTACGGGAAATGTCATTCTCATGGATATCTTCCATATTTTGTATCACATTTATATTTCCCAGGTTTTTCAGGCCGGATGACTCATTCTTACTGATTTCTGTGGCGGCAAACGAGGTGGAGCTGATAGTAAATAACGCGACTGCTATTGCTGCGAACCGTACAGGTTTCATTTTTTTAATACCACTGTTTTTAAATTTAATTGTCTGCATCATCTGCGAAACGGATCTTAGTCCTCTGCCATAACGGGGACAACGAGTTTTTTACGTGGAAATTAACATTTATGGCTATTCTCTGTATCCGCTAATGAGTGTCGTAAATGCAAATACTGGCGGTAATCCGGGAATTTTAACCAGATGCATCGAAAAGCGTTCCCTGTCATTAATCACTGGCACTCTATTATTTTCCCCCCTGATAAATAACCATTAATTCCATGGCTGTGTATCACTTTCTGTCAGTCATTTAATAAAATTTCACCGGAATAACATCACAGTGCAGTGGCCCGATGTGGCGACAAGGCAGAGAAGCGACAAATCCGGGGTTTACGCGGGTCGAAGCATGATGAACACTGGTGTAGAGCGCAGGTAAAATCC
The DNA here is from genome assembly GCF_000757425.2 of Tatumella morbirosei. GTDB lineage: Bacteria > Pseudomonadota > Gammaproteobacteria > Enterobacterales > Enterobacteriaceae > Tatumella > Tatumella morbirosei. Next base: position 92,821 of record NZ_JPKR02000001.1, read on the forward strand.
CCTGGGTTATCCAATATTCCGAACGCCGGTAACCCCCGGGCGAGATTTTAAAATGGCTTTTAAAGGCCCGCGAAAATGACTGTGGGGAGTCAAAACAATATTTTTCCGCAATATTAATAATACTATGACTGGTTAATCTTAAATCGATCGCTACCCGGGATAAACGGCGTTGTCGTACATAATTCCCGAGAGTCATACTGGTCGTTTCCTTAAAAACCCGTTGTAAATGCCATTTAGAATAGCCGGATTTTTCTGCAATATCGTCGAGCTGCAGGTTATCTTCAAGATGAGATTCAACCCATACCACAAGATCACGAATGATGTTACTATTCACTGACTCCTCCATCAGAGAAAATGAGCTGTGAGCACCAGGAAATCACCCATAAATAGTCATTTCAGTGCAATATTTTAATTATTTCACCTGACAGGCGGTGACCTTAAAATAAAGGCGAGGCCGGAGAGGGGAATTATCGGTCAGACAGTAAAGCCAGAGGGAGGAGATGAGGATATTAACCAGGTAAATCTGCAGATAAATACTGAAGACAGGGCTGTTTTATTATTATTTTGGGGAAGAATAAGCAATGCATTAGTGGGCAGTGTATTGATTTTAACCGCAAGCCAACAAGCAATTTTAATAAACAACTTCATTTTTCAAACGCATCATTTCGATGTTAAAAACAAACTATATACCCAACAGAATACTCTGACCTTGCCTTTTTTGTAACTTAATTGCGTTCAAAGATGTACAAATGTAACAAAAAGGTGTGAAGTCTTCAGCATTTTCACATATCTGGTTTTTTTGTTGATTCGCCGGAGTAACTTAAGTTAATGATTTACATTGATAATTAACAGGATGATTCCGGGAGGGGAGTGGTTATCTGCCCTGGAGGCTTCACATCTCATAACCCACGGTTTTTTTAGGGAGGCCGGATCGGCTGTTAGCAATAAGCTACTGCTGATTACGCTGACCGCTGGCCATAAAACAGAAGGGCAGCTCATCCCCTGCCTGACTCCCGTCATTCATCCACTGGCTTACCGTGGCTCAGGAAAATACTCCATATCCAACGGGCTGCGCGTCAGAGGGTATGGCGCTTTTTATTGTTCTGAACCTCGTCTCTGCGACAGTGCTCCGCGCGTCGGCAGCAGAACCGCTAAATATGTCATTATGTTACAGAGTTTGTGTAATTCCCCACAGGGTGAGTGAGATCTTCGTCACAGGAGGATCTGTTTCAGTTAAATTGTCCATATCCACGGATGCTTAGTCTCTAACCCCCCGCGATATCTGCTTTGTAAGCTGGCCCAATAGATGCTGAATAAGCGGGGCTTAACGATGTCTCAGGTAAACCATGTGGTAGGTTTTGATGCTGACCACCAGTCAAAAGTCAGAAAAATGAATCTGTTCGTCTCGGTGTCTGCGGCACTGGCCGGGTTGCTGTTCGGACTGGATATCGGGGTGATTTCCGGCGCATTACCCTTTATTACCGAACACTTTCAGCTTTCCAGTCATCTGCAGGAGTGGGTGGTCAGCAGTATGATGCTGGGGGCGGCATTGGGGGCGTTGTGCAACGGCTGGGTTTCACATCGTCTGGGGCGCAAATACAGCCTGATGGCGGGGGCCGTGCTGTTTATCATTGGATCTCTCGGCTCCGCTTTTGCCAGCGGAGTGGATATGTTGCTGACTTTCAGGGTGTTACTGGGCCTGGCCGTGGGCATCGCGTCTTACAGCGCCCCCCTGTATCTCTCAGAAATGGCCACTGAACAGGTACGCGGCAAGATGATTAGCCTGTATCAGCTAATGATCACCTTTGGGATTGTAGTGGCATTTCTGTCAGATACGGTATTCAGCTACAGCGGCAACTGGCGTGCCATGCTGGGGGTTCTGGCCATTCCTGCGGTGGTATTATTGTTTATGGTGATCTTTTTGCCTAACAGCCCGCGCTGGCTGGCAGCCAAAGGGCTGCATGTAGAAGCGGAAGAAGTGTTACGGATGTTGCGTGACACCTCTGAAAAAGCCCGTCAGGAGCTGAACGAAATCAGGGAAAGCCTGCGGATGAAACAGAGTGGTTTTGCCCTGTTCAGGAGTAACCGGAATGTCCGGCGGGTGGTGTTTCTGGGGATGTTGTTGCAGGGTATGCAGCAGTTTACCGGGATGAATATCATCATGTATTACGCACCGCAGATTTTCAAAATGGCCGGATTCCAGAGCACCCAGCAGCAGATGATTGCCACCGTGGTGGTCGGGCTGACCTTTATGTTTGCCACTTTTATTGCCGTGTTTACTGTGGATAAGGCCGGCAGAAAACCTATCCTCAAAATTGGCTTTAGTGTGATGGCATTTGCCACCCTGGTACTGGGTTATTGCCTGATGAAAGCCGGGGAAGGGCAGGTAAGCTCCGGATTGTCATGGGTCTCTGTCGGTATGACCATGCTGTGTATTGGTGGTTACGCGATGAGTGCTGCCCCGGTGGTGTGGATCCTCTGTTCCGAGATTCAGCCGCTGAAATGTCGCGACTTCGGAATCACCTGTTCTACCACCACTAACTGGGTGGCGAACATGATTATCGGAGCGACCTTCCTCTCTTTACTGGGTTCGATAGGGGCTGCCGGGACCTTCTGGCTGTACACCGGTTTTAATCTGCTGTTTATCGTGATCACCTTCCTGTTGGTGCCGGAAACCAAAGGCATTACGCTGGAACATATCGAAAGAAACCTGATGGCTGGGAAAAAATTGCGCGATCTGGGGCAGTAATCGCCTTATGCGGGACGTTTTATGGCGTTGCAGAGTTAGTGCAACGCCATAAACAATCGCTCTAACGCTGACCGGTAAAATGTAAAATCTGCAGGGCCTGAGTCTTAAAGGGGACCACATTAAACAGCGCTCCCGACGGCGTTAGCCAAATCGGCAACACGGCCAGCAATACCCCGCTCAGTAACAGGATGGCCACCAGGCTGAGCCACCAGCGATGGCGTACCCCGCCTTTTGCCCGACTCCACAGTGACCATTCTCGGCCAAGGCGCCGTCTGGCCCAAAATCGGCGCCAGCCATAGCCCAGTGCGGGAATCATCAAACCCGCTGCCGCCACAAATACTCCACAATAGCGCCCTAACACTTCCAGAGAGATCAGAATATGTTGCTGACTGTCCCAGCGGGTAAAAGGGGTCAGGTAGCTTCTGCCGGTTTCCAGATCAGGAAACCAGGCATGATTCCATGCGGTAAACAACGGCATCAACAGCCAACTGAACAGGCTGCCGAAAATAATCCATTTGATCACTGACCAGTTCTGAATCGCCCGGCTCAGCGAACGGAGGCTGGTGAGTGACTCTTCGATGTAAGGTTCTGATAAACTCCGGCTCAGTTTCTCACTCAGCAATTTCCCGCTCAGACCTTTAGCGTTACCCTGCAACATCTGTTGATGGGATTCTGATTCCATAAATGTCCGGAGCGTCTTGCGGCTGAAACCGGCGATAAACGGGTTCAGCAGTCGGCTATTTTTGCTGACACGGACCAGATCATCCAGGTCGCCTTTCAGCATTCGCTCAACCACATGGCCGGAATCAAGAATTTGTGGCTGACTCCCATAGATTATCCAGTGGATGACCTGATCAGCACTGTGTAGTTGCGGCAGCGGGCTGTCCAGCCGCGCAAACGGAACAGTCGCATCGAACAAAAATTTTACCTGACGATGTTCTTCATCGATGTCGTTGGAGAGCAGCGTAATATTCCCCACCTGCTCAAGATCCGGCAGGCCGGTTTTGTATAAGCCGTCTTTAATATACTGCGGAACATCCCCGGTAAAGTAGACCAGCTGATAGTCAGGAACAGCGACGGTCTGCAGGCGGGTGATTTCACTGAGCACACCGGTACCGTTGCAGGGGGAGCAGCTCTGATGGCCTGAACCGCCACACTGACGGCAACTGATTTTTCCACTGCCATAGCAGGATGAGCAGGAGACATAGACGTTTTCGTAACGGTTTTGTTTGGTGTAATGGTCGTAATGTGTCCGCTGTTCTGTAACCTGACCACTGCCGCCGCAGCCGTGACAGCTATTCTTACCGGAACCGGAACAGCCGGAACAACTCACCCTGCCACGGCCGTGGCAGTGACGACAATCTTCGGTATGGCACAGTTGTCGTGGATGGGAATAGATGACCGTGGGTTTGCGTAACTCCCCATAATGTTGTGAGAGTACCAGCGCCCTGGCTTCACGTAACGTTTCTGTCCGTGACCACACGGCACTGCTCTCAGCTTTCAGGGCCTGTGAATAGTCACCGGCATGGGTGAAAACCCGGTGGTTGTCACTGGCAGAAATGTACCCTGGCTGGGTGGTGCGTTGTTCCTGCAGGCGAAATCCCAGCTGCAGATGGATCCGGAAGGCAAAATTTACAAACTCTTTGACGGTCAGTTCGATTTTCTCCGGAACCAACCGGGTAGAATTTTCAGTAAAGTCCTGTATTACTTTTTTCCCGACCGTAAGCCAGGCTTCTTGTTCCATGATCATGTCCCGTTTTCACTGAAAAGTTATCGGTAGCCAGTCGTTGTATCAGTCGCTTCAGCCGGAGGGGGAATCAGTGACCCCTGTCCGGTGAAGGAAAACGTATTGTTACCGGATAGTTTTCTGACTATATAGTTAACTATTTCTTTACAATACTGTCCGGGGCCGGATCAGGCAATTATTTATCACTCTGAATTTACAGACGAATTATGGATAAGTTTTGTACGGTGGGCTGTTAACTCAGTAAGTCAGTTTCTGAGTTAGCGGATGGGTGTGGCTGGCCTGTCGAAAACACCGGTTGTTACAAACCCCGCCGTTTCGGTGAGGGATTATGTAACAACGCTCTGATACCCTGGGGAAAACTACATAACAGGAGCATTAATGATAACGGTATTTGTTTTGCTGAAAACGACCACGGCCTGGCTGCGGTTGCCACGCAAAGAAAGAAACCGGATTGCCGACAGGGTACTGGCAGAGGTGCTGAGTGACGGGAAAGTGACCCTCAGAATGTTCGACGCGGAGGCATTTACTGCACGTTGTACCGATGTTGCGATGTTTCAGGCGGAGGATATGCAGTCGTTTTACTACGCAATTGAAAGGCTGCGTGATTCAGAGTTGATTACCACGCCATACTTTGAAATTGCCGAAATTATCCCGACCATTGAAGATGGCTTTAAAGCGTTTGAAAAGCAGACTCACTGATATCCCCCTCGAACCAGACAGCCATTCCTGCACCAGCAAAGGCCGCCCGTGGCGGCCTTTTGCACGGTTCAGAGATTCAACTATTTAGTCAGTTCGGCAGTCATATGCACCTGGTTACCGTCCCGTGCTTCGGTGATGCTGTAGCCGGTACCTGCGGCTTTAGCCTGAGCGGCAATTTTCGCTTCGGCACCGTCCAGTGTTGAGGCGGTCGCGGTTACCGTCTGGGCAAAAGCACCGGCAGAGATGACAGATAACAGCGCAACAGCAGCAATATTTTTGATGGTTTTCATAAGTATTTCCTCAGCGTAAATTGGTTGGAGTGGGACGTTCTGTCCCGATGAAAGTAATGCTACGCCCGGAAACACTCAGTGAACAGCTAAGCTTATTGTTGTATCGGTTCAAAAAAACTGAATTAGTTAAATAGAGGGGAGGCCAGCAACCGAAGAACGGAAATCATCCCGTCATTCCGGCCGGAAACTCAGCCATCCCGATTCACTATTTGCCGGTCAGAGACGTTGTAAACACCACTGGCAGATTTCTAACAATTCGGGCATAGGTCCCTCATCGGGCTCATACAAATGGCTGCCCGCCGCAATGGCAAGGAGGTAGGTATCTGCAGCCGCAGAGAAATCTTCACGTTCCATAAAGACCGAGGCCAGTTCCTGGTATAGCTCGCACAGATGTTTCTGTTGCTTATCGTAAGGCGGTAGCTGTCGAATCATACTGATCGACAGATTAATTTGTTGTTCGGTTTCTTTGCTGCTGGCGATATTCAGCGATGCCTTTAACTGGGCAATTCGCATAATAATAATGGCTTCAATAACCGGATTGCCGGGAGGTATCTGCGCCATCAGCCTGGCTTTTTCAAACAGTTCCAGCGCCTGACCAGAATTTCCCGATTTTTCGAGTACGCTGGCCTTGTTGGCCAATGCTCCCGCCATAAATTCCGGATTCATCAGCCCCAGCCCATGATCGATAGCTTTATCAATGGCTAAACCGGCCTGCGGCCCGTGACCAAGATCGGTTTGCAGTACCGACAACGTGTTGTAGAACGCCGCTTTACTGCTGTCTGAAGTCTCCGGTGAATCAACTAAGGGTCTGATAGCTTCAGCCCAGTCACTGGCAGCGGTTGTCGCACCGGCCTGCCGTAGCCAGGTAAAGATATTCAGTGCGGTGACCGTATCTTCATCCGGCAGGTCAGCCGGCAGTGGCTCCCAGCTGAATGGCTGAAGTAATTTACCGCTCAGCGGATTGACCTGATAGACCCCGGAGGCCTGCCAGACCCGGTGTAACAGACCGGCATCGGTGCGATACAGACTGATGACATTTCGGGCGACTGACAGCTCCCTGACCACAGCATCAGGTTCGTCAAGGGCCAGCCACTGCCAGCTACGTTCTGCCAGGGCATAATCATTCTGATTATCGTCAATAAATTGGCTGATCAACGCTTCACGGCAGCGTTCTGTTACCGGACTGTGCTGCATTGCCTCTTCAAAACTGCTGTGCAGTAACCGCAGGCGTCCTTCACTGTTAATACAATAAGGGGCCAGCCGCGCCAGCAACGGTAATAACTCCTGATCGGCGACCCGGATTTCCGGATATTCAGCCAGTGCTCCGGCGAGTTCTGAATGGGTCAGCCCGCGTCTTGAGCAGGCAATGCAACAGGCAGTGCGGGTGGCCAGTTGCGGCAGTGCATAATCGTGATCTGCGGCCTGTAACACGCGTAAAAACAGTGCCCCCGGGGTCTGACTGGTAAGGAGATCGTCCAGTAACGAGGGCAGGGCTTCATGACGGGCATGCAGGCATAATTCTTCCAGAATCAGATGAAGAAATAATGGGTTACGGCAGGCATCGGCGGTGATCAGACGCTGCGTCAGCGGGTCTGAGAGTGTTTTGCTGACGCCGGAAAGACGTGCGCTGCACAAGGCTCTGCGTTGGTCTTCTGTCAGTGCCGGTAATTCCGAAAGTTGCCAGCGGGAAGCTTCCGGTTCTTGATTAAGCTGACTTATCAGCGCTGAGGCTTCCGGTGTCCCGCTGACCACCAGTAACACCCTGCGTGGCCAGGTTCGTTGATAAAGGCGCCTGAGGCTATTTTCGGCAGGCATTAACTGATTTACCGCATCCAGTAGCAGTACCAGCGTGACAGTCTGTTGACTGATAAAACGGGCAAGGCGTTGATCAAGCTGCTCCCACGCCAGAGCGTCATCCGGCGAGAGTTCATCGTTATCTCCGGCAAATGCCAGAAAATGAAATAGCCGGTGACGGAAGTTCTCCAGGCTCTGGTCTCCGTCAGCCCCGGTGTAGTGGCTGAATACGCGAAAATTCTGGTCTTTATTCAGAATATCTTCAATCGATTCATTTTTAAAAACGTCTTCATCTGGCCACTCATAGGGTTTGTTGCGGCTGAGTAAATCAGTTTCCAGATCGGCCATAAAGGCGCTTTTTCCCATACCGGAAGTGGCGGTGATCAGTATGGGGGCTGGTTCGATATACCCTGCTGTCCGGTTGAGTTGGCGAATCAACTGCTGACGAAAATCTTCCAATGGAATATAGCCACGTCGCCTGACCATGGCATACAGGTTATGTTCCCGTGTTTTTTGTTGCCAGCTATCCGGTACCGACTCCGCCGGGTAAAGTGTATCAATCGCCTCGCGCAGATAGTGGCTGACCGATTCCCCAAAGGCTTCAACCGAGGCGTAGTGGTCAATCGCAATCACCCCGGAAAAATCACGACGCAGGCGTTGTTTCAGCGATTGCTGCTTTTGCGCCGACACGGTGTCCGGTGTGCCGTCTGCTAACCTGTCAAACCAGCCATTTTTATCCTGAGCCTGCTGCTGTAGTTTAACGGTCAGTGCCGGGTCACGCAGATACATTTGCACCCGGGGTAAGCCATGTTCAGCAGAGGTCAGGCTGAACTCCCGGGGAGGTTCAAGGAAGGCAAAGCGGATTTCCAGCTCGGTAACGCTAATTCCCGCCGTCAGAGCCTGACGGATAATGTCTGCATACTGTTGGTCCGGCGAATTTTGCCAGTATTCCGATAAATCGTTGGGCTGCGGAACCCAGCCGTACCGTTCCCCGAGAAAACCGATAAAAAAGGGGGGAATGCCCAATTGCCTGCAACGTTCTATCTCTTCCAGACAAATCTGTACCGTCCGGCCATTTTTCGCGGCCTGCTCGGTAATTCCCCACCGCAGGTCAATCTCACTGAAAGTGACCATGCGCTCATAACACAACCGACGGATCTCCGGGAAAACCCGTGTCACCAGGTAATCCCTTTCTGCATCCATATCGCGGAAGGTGGAGGAAAGAAACACTCTGATTTCACGAGGAATTCTGGTATTCATGGGGATCTCCATACAGAACGGTCAGCCGCCGATAAGTTCGACGTCACGGCTGGTTTCACGCGCCACCCAACGGGCATTTTCCTGTAACGTTTCGCAGCCTAAAGCGTAAAGCGTTTCGCGGATATCTTCCTCGTCAGGGACATAATGTTGGGTGGTATCGGACATGCGCTTTTCTGCCGCCGCGAAGAGTGCCGCAGATCGCTGGTAGTCGGTAATATCGTCCTCGAATCCGAGGAATTTCGCGTAACCGGCACACAATGCGGCACTGGCAATCAGGAATTCTGCCAGATGTTCTCCCCACATATTGAATGCATGCAGGTGAAGCTCATGGGCAAGAGATTCGTTACTGATGGCCGTCAGACTGGACAGCAGAACCAGCGCGGTCAGGCCTATGCCAGATCCAAATAATGTGCCCGCCATTTTTCTGAAACGCCGGAAACGCTGCTCTTTCTTTTCGGTGTTGGTTTCCAGGTAGTGCTGTTGTCCGGCCACCCATTCCTGTCTGATATCGGCTAAACCGGCGGTCAGTTGTTGTGGTGCCGGACGCGGATAAACACTGCTTCCCAGCAACGCACGGCGAACCCATGCCAGCCGTGGATGACTGCGCCGCAGATAGTGCAGGCTGACCGGGCGGGAAATGCCTGCCCTGCGCCAGACATTTTGTACCCGCAACCCTTCGGCCAGTGCCCGCATAGCCGTCGCTTCGGCCTTAGTCTCTGAACGGTGGGTGTTCCATAGGGAGATAGCAAGTAACAACAGCAGTAGCAGGCTGGCAAACAGTGAAATAATGACCCAACTCTCCGGATCACCGGGAACCCGGTTACCCGCCAGTGCCGTCAGGGCAGCCAGCAAAAATATCCGGCTGTAACGCTGACGAATGCCTGACATCTGCCGGTTAGCCAGCCGGTCGATGTGGTTAAACGCGGAAAGTGAGAAATGATCGCCACCGGCCGAAGGGTGATGCTGTTCCTGTTGCGCAATGGCGGCATTCAGTTGATTAAGCTTTTGCAGACTGTCATACCAGCTGTCACTGGCAGAGGCGGTTTTCTTTGTGCCGCCGCGGGTGGCTGGCAGAGGCGGATACCAGCTGACGGAAGGCGTTTGCTGTTCTCCTGCATAGCGGCCGTTTTTCCTGCGGACATGAATATGGCAGACCAGACCGGTATCCGGAATGTCCAGCAAGCCAGACTGCCCCAGGTAACGCTTAATCCCTGGTAACTGCTGATTCAGTGCGGCCATATCACGATCCTGGAGTCTGCCATAGCGGCGGAAACTCACGACCTGGGCGGTTCCTCCCAACCCACGGGCATCAGCACCATCCCACAAGGCAAACAAAATATGACAACGTTCAGCCAGATACATCCCGGCTTTGGCATATTGCAGATCCCGGTAGAGAGGCCCCCGGGGATTGCTGGTATCACTGATCATCGGCTCTGAACCCGGCACCACAGTATCGATGCAATAAACATCACCGGTTCTGAGGGCGTAGTCATACAGTTCACGGAATTCCGCTACGCTGCCTGACGGATTATCTTCAGAAATAAAATCCTTTTCATATTCCTGTTGGTTAAAGGGCAGCACAACATGCAGCGGAATGTGCAGTTGCATGGCTACCCGTGCAAACAGGCGATCTGCTCCTTCGGCCAGAGAAGAGAGTGCCAGCAACGGCGAATCAGGATAACGGGAACGGATGGCGTTAATTTCCTGTTCAAGCAATAGCAGCAACTGATCGCTATCCTGGACATCACGGTGCCCGGTCACGCCGATAGTAATGGGTAAAGCAGGGGAGTCGATTATCATGGTCAGCTATAGTGAAACATGTAGATATATTTGAATATACCTTCAAATATTTACCAGATAAACCATTAACAGTTTTTACCGTTACCCTTCAGGCAAAGGAATTTTCACTGCAATATCCGTGCTGATTGGCTGAGAGCAGAATTGTTACCCGCGGCCGGGAAAACGGTAACAAAGGAAAGTACGCGAAAGGGCAAAAGTGGATAAGCAAAAGCCGCCCGCAGGCGGCCTTTTGCACGGTTCAGAGATTCAATTATTTAGTCAGTTCGGCAGTCATATGTACCTGGTTACCGTCCCGTGCTTCGGTAATGCTGTAGCCGGCACCTGCGGCTTTAGCCTGAGCGGCAATTTTCGCTTCGGCACCGTCCAGCGTTGAGGCGGTCGCGGTCACCGTCTGAGCGAAAGCACCGGCAGAAATAACAGATAACAGCGCAACAGCAGCAATATTTTTGATGGTTTTCATAAGTATTTCCTCAGCGTAAATTGGGTGGAGTGGGACGTTCTGTCCCGATGAAAGTAATGCTACGCCCGGAAACGCTCAGTGAATAGCTAAGCTTATTGTTGTATCGATTCAAAAAAACTGAACAATAAAAAATCATGACAGTAGTTCTGATAAAGATCATTTGAATCAGAATATTACGAGCGAAAATCTGAAAAAGCTCCCCGGGGAGACTGTAGTGTTGTAGTGCGGTGGTTGGCTGTATATTCTCTGTGCAGGTTTAACATACACGGAGCGTATGACCATGACCGGAACAGGATTACCCGTCACCAGTTAATCCGTGACTATCATTTGTCTCATGTGTCGGCCAGGGTCGATCCCTACACGCTGAGAAAGATCAGCGGATTTAATCAGCCACAATCTATGTTTCATGGCACCCGTCCTCAGGGTGACCCGATGACCCGGCAGCAGTGTGCCGCAATTTTATTCGATGAATTCAGACATCTTTCAGCAGCCTTTGCCTGGTTCGGGCCTTATAAACATGTGATTAAAACAATGATCACACATATGCAGTACAGCAATGGTGCGGTATTTCGCAGTGGCAGTCTGAACAGGGAGTTAGAACAGCATATTCTTAATGACCGGTCAGAGAAAAACAGTACCCGATATATTTTAGCTACGTATTTTCGTGAGGTGATTGACTGGCAGAGCAAGTCGTTAAAAGAAAACGCCTGCCAAATTATTTCCGGAGAAATCAATAAGGGCCGTTTACCAAAATTTGACAGACTTCAGGACAATTTTAACGGCCTGGGGATTACGGTTCATGATACCTGGGCTACGGATATTTCAGTGACATCACTGTCGGTGACAGATCACTATTATCATGCCCGTATTCGCTACCGGGTTCAGGACCATTTTGGCCTGGATGATAATGATATTCTTAATAGTAAATTCTGCCAGTTTAATTTATTCAGGATCTGGTTTTTATTACAGCGCTCAGCAGATTTTTCCTTCCAACCGTTTATGACCAATATGGAAGCCACGATAGAAATCACAGGGGGACGTCGATGAAAATATACAAATATAAAATTCTCAGTGGGCTGCTTTTAGCATATACATTAGTTTCTGGTTTTATTATCTGGCTGTATGTGCATCCGGTGGAAATTATTGCCACCCATACCGAGGGTATTTTTAGTGATGTCTTGCTAAAAAATCCCCCACTGACTAATCGCGGAATGGTTCGCTGGTGGCAGGACAACCGGGAGCGGCTGAAACAACAGTATAATCTGCCGCAAACCGATGAAAACGGCAATTATGAAATGATTTTCTGGGATCTGGCCGGAGGATTAAAGCCGGAAAAAATTGACGACTCGATCTGTTTTCCGGAATTAAAGCCGCCAGCGAACTGTATTGATAAGAACAAAAGGCTGTGGGTCAGTAATAGCCAGAACCTGGGGCTGACGGTAGTCAATTCCTCCGGGTACTATCAGGTCAAAGAGGATGGCGGACTGGTCAGGCGGGAATACTAAAGTACCACTGAACAAAGGTGAGGCCAGTGAAGAAATACCGAAATAAAATACTTTGTGGTCTGGTTAGCGCGGCAATCATGGTCGCAGGTATTATTAGCTGGCTGTCACTTCGTCCGGTGGAAATTATAGCCACCCATACCGAGGGTAGATTTAGTGATGTCTTACTGAAAAATCCTCCCCTGACGGAGAGCGGAATGATTCGTTGGTGGCTGGACAACCGGGAGCGGTTAAAACACCAGTATAATCTGCCGCAGACCGATGAAAATGGCAATTTCACAATGATTTTCTGGGACCTCGCCGGAGGATTAAAGCCGGAGAAAATTGACGACTCGATCTGTTTTCCGGAATTAAAGCCGCCAGCGAACTGCATTGATAAAAACAGCCTGATGTGGGTAAGAAATACCCCGAACCGGGGACTGACGGTGGTCGTTTCTTCCGGATACTATCAGGTCAAAGAGGATGGCCGGTTGGTCCGGCGGGAAAACTAACAGCCAGTCTCTGCTTCCGGAATCACAGCGGATGATACCGCACCAGCAAAAGCCACCCGCAGGCGGCCTTTTGCACGGTTCAGAGATTCAATTATTTAGTCAGTTCGGCAGTCATATGCACCTGGTTACCGTCCCGTGCTTCGGTAATGCTGTAGCCGGTACCTGCGGCTTTAGCCTGAGCGGCAATTTTCGCTTCGGCACCGTCCAGCGTTGAGGCGGTCGCGGTCACCGTCTGAGCGAAAGCACCGGCAGAAATAACAGATAACAGCGCAACAGCAGCAATATTTTTGATGGTTTTCATGAGTATTTCCTCAGCGTAAATTTGGTGGAGTGGGACGTTCTGTCCCGATGGAAGTGATGCTACGCCCGGAAACGCTCAGTGAATAGCTAAGCTTATTGTTGTATCGATTCAAAAAAACTGAACAATAAACAATCATGAGGGTGATTTCTGATAAAGCCTCTTTAAATCAGTGTATTAATGGATATTATCTGAAAAACAAACCGGACACTGACGTTGATTGTTCCGGGCGGTGATGACCCGCTCAAAGAGAAGTGACGAGGGGGCAGGCGGTAATACTAAGCTGCCAACTGCGGTACTCAATAACAGAAGAGCAGAGCCCTCGTCAGGAAGCGCGTGATCGCTTCGGGGGGATTTTCCCGTCAAAAGGGGGATTGATTCAAAATAAAAGCGGTGGAAACAAAAGACCGCTGACTGAAGTACTCAATATTACGGGCCTGGGAAATGACCCGTAATATCCCTGTTTATCAGTCTTGCTGGCCTTCGCGGCTATATAGCGTCGGGACCTTTACGAAATGTTTTTTCCAGGAACTGTTCAATAACCGGAATAATTTCTCTGCTATGGGTTTCCAGCGCGAAGTGGCCGGTATCATAGAAGTGGATTTCCGCATCAGGAATATCGCGTTTCCATGCCAGTGCACCAGCCGGAAGGAAAAAAGGATCGTTTTTACCCCAAACGGCTAACAGTGGCGGCTGATAATCCCGGAAGTACTTCTGAAAAGCAGGATACAGTGCCACATTTGAGGCGTAATCCAGCAGCAGATCCAGTTGAATCTCTGCCATTCCCGGACGCGAAATTTGCAACCCTTCGAGCGTATATCCATCTGGTGAAACCAAATTTTTGTCGGTAACACCTTCAAGATATTGCCATTGTATCGACGCCGGTGTCGGGAAGTCATGCAGGTTCTCCCGGTGCTGTTGTGTGGGGTGCTGCCAGTATTTCCGGATAGGCGCCCAGCTCTCGCCGAGTCCTTCCTCATAAGCGTTGCCATTCTGAGAAACAATGGCAGTCACCCGCTCCGGATGAGCGACTGCCAGTCGCCAGCCGACCGGGGCTCCGTAGTCGTGAACCACAAGTGCATAAGAATCGAGCATAAGTTGTTCGGTGAATTGCCCGATGGTCTTCGCCAACTGGCTGAAAGTATAAGAATATTCACTCCCTGAAGGGGTTTCAGTAAAGCCAAAGGCTGGCAGGTCGGGGGCAATGACGTGATAGCGGCTTGCGAGTTTGGGGATCAGGTCGCGGAACATAAAAGATGAGGCTGCAAATCCATGAAGCAGCAATATTGTTGGCGATGTTGGATTACCGGCTTCCCGGTAGAAAATTCTGACGTTATTCACCTGCTCATAGCGGTAATGCACCGGGTTCGCCGCAGAGACAGAATCTGCACTGTGGTTATGCTGACAGGTGGCTGCTGTGGCGGTAGTTGAATCAGAGATAATCATGATTATTCCTTGTAACCTGTAAAGTGTGAATTTGAAGGTTACAGTATTTTTGGTAACCTGACAAATAAATTTTTATGGGTTACATAGAATCATGGTTCTGAATCATTCTTATACCGATGCCCCGTTTGTAGGGGATAACCTGGCGCTCGATTTTATTAACAGTGAATACAGGGTTGATGGTCAGCCTCATGACTGTCTGAGGGATGAACAGAGTATTGCCAACTGGCTGATACGCGCCGGACTGTTGCACGATATTCATCAGCAGCTTCCGGAGGAATTACTGGCCGAAGCTCGCGAACTTCGTGACACAGCAAGGAAAATTGTCAACGCAGCCATGAATCGTGTCGCGGTGGATCTGACCGTTATCAACCAGCTGCTTAAGGCAGGTCAGCCGATCACCCGGCTTGAATGGGATGACGATATGCGGCAATACCGGACTGCGGTTTATCAAACTTCCGCAGATGCATCCGGTCTTCTCTGGCCGGTTGCTGAGGCGCTTATAAACCTGGTAAGCAGCGATAAATTTCAGTTTGTACGTCAGTGCGAAGCTGATGACTGTATCCTGCTGTTCCATGACCTGAGTAAATCTCATCGCCGGCGCTGGTGTAGCATGGCAACCTGCGGTAATCGAATGAAGGTCGCCGCATTCCGTTCCAGAAACAAACCTGAGTAAGGCTGGTGACACTACTCACCGGGCTGACTGCTGAATAATTTCGACATGGACAGACCAGTGCGGAATCCACCCTGCGCCCCGATGATTATCGGAATGGTGGCGTGGGGCCTGTGGGCCGACCGGTTGCCTGAACCACAGAGTTAAGGCAGATTAACGCAATCTCTGTTGCTTAAGATAAACTAACGATGAAACTTAATTATTCCTTTCTTGAAACCTTTATGGAGATTATTCGCTGCGGGACCTTCGAAAAGGCTTCCGGCAAGCTGCATATCACTCCTTCCGCCGTCAGCCAGCGTATCCGCGCGCTGGAAGAACTGATGGGGCAGGTGCTGATTATCCGTGGCAGCCCATGCAAAGCGACCCGATCGGGACAGGAACTCTATCGTTATGCCGAAAAAATTGAGTTGCTGGAGAATGATTTTTTACTGAACCAGCAGGAGCTACACCGCGAAAAAGCGGTGATTGCGGTAAACGCAGATTCGGTAGACGGCTGGTTTTTAAGCGTTATCGAAGCTGTCTATCGGGATCACGGCATTATCCTCGATGTCCGGGTTGAGGATCAGGATTTCAGTGCCTCGTTATTGCAAAGTGGTGAGGTCATGGCCGCTGTCAGTGCAGATCCGACGCTGTTGCAGGGGTGTAAAACCGAATTTCTGGGAACCATGCGCTATAAGGCCTGTGCCTCAGTGGAATTTTATCAGCGTTGTTTTAGTCGCGGAGTGTCGGCCGAAACATTGAGTCTGGCCCCGGTCATGATGTTTAATCACAAAGATGATTTGCAGAATAAATTTATCCGTTGCTTTACCCGGCAGGAAGTCTCGCCGCCACAGCAGTTTGTCCCTTCAACCTATGCTTACCTGCAGGCGATTGTTCGCGGATTAGGCTGGGGTATGCTGCCGGAACATCTGTCTGCGCCTTTGCTGGCGGAGGGCAGGCTGGTCGACCTGGCGGAGGATTGTCCGGTAGATACCCCTTTGTACTGGCATCGCTGGAGCCTGACACTACGGTTGCTGGAAACATTAACCCGCAGCGTGCATGCCGTAGCCCGCACTGAGTTGCATCAGAATCCGCCGGACTGACCCGCCGGCACGGTTCAGATAATCCGCTACCCTTCACACCTCTGACCCCGATTCTGTCCCTCAGGGGGGCAGTACACCGGCATAAATGCCGGATTCTCCGGTTCCGGGACTTATTTTCATTGTCCACTTATATGTGACAGTAATTACTGTTTTGGAATATTGATGGTTGTCCGGATTTACAATAATCTGAATACATCGACAGGGCAGTGGCCTGTCTCACTAAATTCAGAGGATAACATCATGATTGAACAAAGACTGTCAGAAAAACGCGGACTGGGTGATCACGGTTGGTTGTACTCACGTCATACCTTTTCGTTCGCAAATTACTGGGATCCACAGCAGACCGGTTTCTCTGATCTGTTGGTGATTAACGATGACCAGGTGGCTGAGGGACGTGGTTTTGGTGCCCACCCTCACAGCAACATGGAAATCATCTCCTATGTACTGGAAGGCGCACTGGAACATAAAGATTCCATGGGAACCGGTTCGGTGATTGTCCCGGGCGATGTGCAGTTAATGAGTGCCGGTACCGGCGTGACGCATAGCGAATTTAACCATTCGCGGCAGGAAGGGGTGCATTTTCTGCAAATCTGGGTGGTCCCGGCAGAAAAAGGGACCACACCAGGCTATCAGCAGGTGTCGGTGGCGGAAGCAGAGAAACGGGGTCAGTTTAAACTGATTATTTCTCCGGATGGCGCCGGTGATTCACTGAAAATCAAACAGGATGTGCGTATTTACGCGGGACTGTTTGATGGTGATGAGCAACAGACTGTCACACTGCCGGAGGATCGTTATGCCTATATTCACGTGGCCCGCGGCAGTATTACGGTAAACGGCGTGAAGTTTTCTGCCGGTGACGGCGCCCGGGTACGTAATGAAACCGCGCTGAGTTTTACTCAGGGTGAGCAGGCCGAAGTGTTGCTGTTTGACCTGCGTCCGGTTGAAGTGAATCACCCGACCCGCTAAACCGTCGGGTTAATTGATCAGCCAGTTACAGCCATACCTCAGGGTATGGCTGTTTTTTTTGTCAGAAGAATATCTCCGGCAATGTTGCTCAGAGGGCTTTAAGCAACGCAAGTAACTTACAGATAAACTGAGCCCTGTCATTACGCAGCCCCCGACGGATAAAAGCAATAACACGGTCACCATTCACCGCCCGGTAGCCAGGCTTGCTGTCAGGAACTCATCCCTCTCACCAGCATCTGACGCTTATTAATCACCGAATATCCAATCACCAGCGCTGCCACCGGAATGACGGCCAGCAGGGTGCTGATAAACAGGCTGCCTCCGGTGAGGGTGGTAAAGTTAGACAGTACCATCAGCAGAGAAACCGCCAGTGCGAAGACGGCCAGTGCAGGGATCCACAGAGTCCTCAGGCGTTTCCCCTGAGACAGGGCAGTATTTTTCTTAAAGAACACCACTACCGAGATACTGGTCAGTAACATCAGTAATACGATACCGACGGTCGAGATACCGGCCATAAACCCAAACACCTGAGTCAGGGGTTCCAGTTTACAAAGCGCACAGACAATGATCAGTAACAGTGCCGTCATTGACTGTACCAGTGACGAATTAGCCGGTGACTGATGTTCTCCGTGAACAGCAGATAAGAATTTAGGCATAAAGCCCTGTCCGGCCAGAACATACTGATAACGAGCGAGTACGTTGTGGAAACTCAGTACACAGGCAAAAATACTGCTGATCAGTAGCACCTGAATGGTGTTGCTCAGCAGGGCACCGTCATACTGACGGGCGATGTCCAGTAGCATATTGCCGTTGCCGCTCAGCGTATTGTTAGCCACGCTCACCGCATGGGAGTAACCACTGCCGACGATCATCGCCCAGGTTGAGAAGGTGTAAAAGACGCCGATAATGACTACCGCCAGATAGGTCGCCCGGGGAATGGTTTTTTCCGGATTCCGTGATTCGTCACGGAAAATAGCGGTGGATTCAAAACCAATAAACCCGGTCAGAGCAAACAATACGGCAATACCCAGACCATGGCTAAACGCGGCTGAAGGTTCAAAAGAGACCAGACTAATCCCTTCGGCACCGCCTTTATGCAGAATTGAAAAATTCATCACCAGTACAACACCCATTTCCAGCACCAGCGCGATACCAAGAATTTTCGAACTGAGTTCAATGTGCCGGTAACCCAGGATAGCGACGGCAGCAATCGCCAGCAGAGAGTAGATCCACCATGGGTGAGCGTTGCCACCATAATGCACCACCAGGTCATTCACCGCCCAACCCATATACCCATAAACCCCGGCCTGGATAGCCGTGTAGGTGACCAGTGCCAGATACGCCGAACCCATTCCGGCACGCAACCCCAGCCCCTGAGTTACATAGGAGTAGAAAGCACCTGCCTGTTTAACATGCGGTGTCATTGCCACAAAACCCACGGCAAAAACCAGCAGGATCAGCGAGGCTATCAGAAAGCCGAAGGGAGCGCCGATACCATTGCCGGTACCGATAGCCAGTGGCACATTACCACCAATCACGGTGAGCGGAGCCGCGGCGGCAATCACCATAAATACAATACTACCCACGCCCAGATTACCGCTGAGTCTGGCGGGGCGATGGCGGGTATTAGCCTCAGTCATAGTGAATTCCTTATATGGTGTTGAGTTTAGAAAATGTCGGTCCGTAAATCTTTCAGGTAAGGGTTGTCGCGCTGCGCTCTGACGACCTGTAAAGGATCTATCTCCGCACAGAGCAACTGTTCTTCGGCTTCCGATGCCTGACTAATCACTGAACCATCCGGAGCGGCCACCAGGCTCAGCCCGACATACTCCAGGTGTTGTTCACTGCCGATCTGATTGACATAAGCGACATACAGCTGGTTTTCCCAGGCGCGGGTGGCAATCAGGTGTTGGTTTACAAAAGTGAAGGGTTTCATTTGTGCGGTAGCCACCGCGATAAGATGGGCGCCCGCTCTGGCCGCGGCTCGGACCGTCTCCGGAAACTCAACGTCGTAGCAGATCAGCATGGCGATATTCAGCCCCTTATAATGGGCGATGCAGACTGGCTCATCACCGGCAGTGAACTGTTGCTTATCCAGTTCACCGAACAGATGAGTTTTACGGTATACGGCCAGCACGTCACCCTGATCGCTAATCAGCCACGCCGCATTATAGATATTACCGTTTTCGGCCAGCGGCCCGGTGATGACCATCGCCATCTGTTGCTCCCGGGCCAGTGCTTGCAACGCTGTCAGCGGAAAGCTGTCAGCCAGTGCCGGCAAATGGTGGCGTAATACATAACCGGACATAAACATTTCCGGGGTGATAAGCAATTCTGCCTGCTGCGCTTTAGCCTGCTTTAATGCATGGCTCAGCCTGACCAGATTAGCGTCATAATCGCAGTAACTGCTTTGTGCCTGCCAGATTGCAATTTTCATCAGGATCCTCTTTGACTGCTATTAACCGTTAAATCAGCAATAACTGTGCCAGTCATCAGACCACATGATTTTCATGCTTTTCGTTTTTTTACCCGGATAAAACGGCGTTAAGACCCGCCCCGGGGTGCGACAGACGGTGCAGATCTTGCACGGTAATAGTGCATAATCAGGGGGTGGGTGTTGTGAGCAGTGAAAGGAGTCATGAATAACCGCTAATCTTAGTGGTTCACGTCGATAAGTGGCATATATTTCCGCAGATAATTCTGCTGCTGTGCTGTTGCGATCCCGGGGCAAAGCCGGTGATGCCAGGGTTCTGGCCTGAACAAAACGTCAGTTTATGACTGCTGACTGTTCACCCGACAACAGCGCTCTCTGACGCGGTCTCTGCCAGGGAGTAGCAGGCCGCTCCACTCCCGGGACATCCCTTTTCCCCGTCGTGATTAATTGATGAGTAAAAATGTTCAGATGAAAAAAATTACTTAAAAACATTTTTTTTCGTTACGAATAAATTAACTCTGAATTATTATCCTTTCGGTTTCTTAACAGCCAGCTTAGGGTTCATCAGTTGGTGATGCTTTAAAATCAACCATTTCGGGCTGTGTGTTGTTCACCTCTGGTATTACTCACAGCAGCCTGGCCGGGCTTTCATCATAAAAAATATCTGCAATCTGGTGAGTAATTCTAATGAATTATCTGGCCGGGTCGCGATCTGTAGCAATGCCGGAGGCTGCTGCCGGCAGCGAAATACCCGCATCAGTACCACAGAAAAACCGTTGCTGTTTTTAACTTTTATCCCTGATTCAGGGATTTTCTGACATGGAAAGGCGCTATGAAATTTAAACTGGCATTACTGGTGGTCGCCGTCGCGGCCCTCTCTGGCTGTAAAAAAAACTGATATTGACTGTGGTTCAGCCGATATTCAGCAAAATCTGGCACAGCGCATTCTGAATGTGATTGCCGAAAAAACCGGTGCTCTGGGAAATGATCCGGATGCACTGAGCCACGCGAAAGTGGCGCTGGACGGATTTACTCAGGATGAAGACCAGTCCACCAAAGAAATTTCTCAGTGTAAGGTCAATGCCACGCTGACTGATGAGCGTAATTCCGGAGTCGCCCTGAAAGGTCAGGTCAGCTATTCGCTGAGTAAAGACAGCTCCGGGCATATCGTGCTGGACAACCATTCTGTCTATGAAGGTACCCGCCAGGACGCGTTTAAAGTCGTGAAGATTGATGAAACGCCGGAACAGAAAACCTGGCGTCTGAAACAGGAACAAGCCGCCGCGGAAAAAGCCAAAGCCGAAGCCGAAGCTAAAGCCCGCCAGGCCGCAGCGGATGCGGCGCTGGAAAAAGAGATTACCGCCGCCCAAAGCGCGCCGGACAGTGATTTTAAACCGGTGAACCAGCAACAACTGATGCTGCTCTTCCTGGCGAATTCTGGCCGTCAGGTCAGCGACGACGAGAAACTCAGCCTGCTGAGTGCGGCCTGGAATTCAGAGAAAGATCCGTTTAAGAAAAATGATATGAAAGCGGCGGAACTGGCGCGGATTAATCAGGAACTGGATGCCTGGAAGGGCGTTAAGCTGATTCAGGTAAGCAGAATGAATCCGCGGATGAATGGCAGACAAAACGTGGTCGCCAAACAAATTATTACCAGTGCTTATCTGGGAATTCGTAAGCCGGGTGATTATGACTTCACTAAAAAATCTTTCCCAATCACTATGTCGGGTTGTAACGACACCCTGAAATACGGTCCGATGTCGATCTATAGCAGTACGCAGAATGTGACCATCGCGATGGTGAAAAATGTCGCCACCTGCGCCCTGACGCCGAAAGATGAAGACGATGCCCGCAGGATCTCCGGCTTATTCACGGCCATGTCTCCGGCGGTATTCACCGCAGATGCCACAGCCTATTTACTGATCAGTGGCTATGATGCCAATAAAGTGACGGTGAACACGACACTGATCCGAACTGACGTGCAGTTCTACCATAACAATTACGATGCGTTTACCGACAAGCCGCCGGTCCTCACCTGGACGCTGAAATAACTCCCTGCACCGGCTGCCGTAATGGCGGCCGGAATCTCTTACCCGCTACTGACGGAACCAGAACCGATGAAAAAATTACGTATCCTTTCTGCGGCTGCTATCGTATTTGCGCTGGCTGGCTGTAACAGCGAACCTTCCGAAACCGAAATCACTCAGGCAGTACAGAAAAATATCGATCAGGCGAATGCCCAGGTGCAAAAAATGGCCGGTAGTGCCATTCAGACGGATGGCTTTATGACCAAACTGCATTCATTGCGCAAAATTTCATGCGATCAGACGGGTAAAGGCGAACAATACAACTGTAAAGTGGAAGTTGATATTACCGCCCCGTTTGTGGGAGAGCGTAAAACGGTTTCCCAGATTAGCCTGGTGAAAGATAACGACGGCTGGGACGTCGTACAGTAATTATGGCGCAGATTCTGGCCTGAATTCAGGCCAGAATCTGCCACTGTGATACCGCGACTCTATTTCCCCGCGGAGAACTCATCCTTCCATACCGCTTCCCGGACATTAATGGCCCGTGGCAGCAGCCCCAGAGCATAAAAGCGGTCGGCAATCGCCTGTTGATCACGGATGATGGTCAAATCCATTTTTTGCGTCAGGTGACTGCGTCTGGCCAGGGCGTGACTCATCGATTCTGCAGATAACCCCAGTTCAGCAGACAGCAGGTTGGCTGCGTCTTCACGATGGGTATTGATGTAGCGTCCGGTGCGGGATAATGCCTCGATCAGTTGGTGCAGCAGGTCAGAGGAATGGGCTGCAAATTCACGGTGTGCCAGATAAAACTGGTGATTTTTGACCCGTCCCCGGCCATCGGCGAGCATCCGTAACTGACCGTCCAGTGCGGCAGCGCTTAACAGCGGGTCCCACATCATCCAGGCATCGACAGCCAGATAATCACTCGGAGTCAGGGGATATTTAGGGGGGGAGTAGACGACTCTGACATCATCCAGAGTCAGGCCCGCTTCATCGAGAATCTGCACCAGCAGATAATGAACGTTAGAACCTTTATTCACCGCAATCCGTTTACCGCGTAAACCGGCGATGGTGCTAACCGCGCTGTCACCCGGTACCATCAGTGCCACGCCCTCCGGGGCTGCCGGTTCCCAGGCAACATACAACACCCGGTTTTCTCCCGCCTGAGCAAACAGAGGCGGGACTTCGCCGGTGGTACCAAAGTCGATTTCGCCATGACTGAGTGCATGCAGTAACTGCGGCCCGGCAGGGAATTCACTCCACAGAACACTGACGCCGCTGCCAGCCAGTTGTTGTTCCAGCGACTGACGGGCCTTGAGTATTCCGAGATTGCCAAACTTCTGATAACCAATACGCAGCTCCCGCTCATGTTGCAGGCGGTGTGGTGATGCCGGTTGCCGTTGAACCGTCAGGCTGCGTCTGGGCTTAATCAGCCCGAGATGGGCGAGGTGGGTGCGTAAGGTGTTACGGCTAATCCCTAACAGCTGCGCCGTTTGTAGCTGATTACTGCCACTTAGTTCGTAGGCATTACGTACCAGCGTATCCAGCACCCGCTGATAGAGTCTGGTGCCGCCGTCGGTCAGTTGCTGACGCATAAAGTCATCCAGCGCGGCTTCTCCCGGAGGCTGTTGCAGGGGTTCAGCCGCCGTCAGTCGCAGCTGTTGCGGGTGAATGACCGGATCTTTGCTGAGTAACACCGCGTTATGCAGCGTATTTTCCAGTTCACGGATATTACCGGGCCAGGGGTAATTCATCAGTGCAGCCATCGTTTCATCGGTCATCTGTAACTGCGGGCGGCCAAGGCGGCGTGCATATAGCCGCAAAAAATGTTCCGCCAGCAACGGAATATCTTCACGCCGTTGGCGCAGCGGCGGCAGAGTCACCGCGGCAACATTCAGCCGGTAATAGAGGTCCTCACGAAAACGTCGTTCACGAATCGCCTGCGCCAAATCAACGTGCGTCGCGGCAATCACCCGCACATTGACCCGCACCGGTTTACGGGACCCAATACGGGCCACTTCGCGTTCCTGCAATACCCGCAGCAGTTTCACCTGCAACGGCAGACTCAGTTCACCAATTTCATCCAGTAACAACGTGCCACCTTCTGCGGCTTCAAACCAACCAGGGTGGCGCTCTCCGGCCCCGGTAAACGCGCCTTTTTCATGACCAAACAGTTCCGACTCCGCCAGGCTTTCAGTCAGTGCGCCACAGTTCACCGCCAGGAACGGTTGTTGGCGGCGTGGACTGTTGTGATGCAGATAGCGCGCGACCACCTCTTTGCCGGTGCCGGTTTCGCCAATGATCAGCACCGTGGCGTCGGTTGGAGCCAGCCGGTCCAGCACACTCTGAAAGGCTATCGATGCAGGATCGATCAGCGCAGGGCCCTGAGTTGTCATCGGGTCATTTCCGCAAAATGTCAAAAAGTCACCATACCCTGTCCCGGCCTCGACGGCGAGATGGCCAAAGGCCGGTTTGCTGCATTTGCAGCAGAATGATGATGTCAGATGCTGCGAATGCAACATTTTCCGGTCAGTCGAAAAAAATTATCTTTATGATTTTTAATGAAAATTTTCCTTTTAATTTTGGCATATTTCCTGCTTTGCTTTTTATAACCAAAGCATCGAATTTCTATCTGATATTTTTAGATATAGTTATATAGGAAATGGATAATGAGCGATTCCGCACAGGAAAATATCAACGTATTCTGGTTTCTGCCGACCCATGGCGACGGCCGTTACCTAGGCACCACTGAAGGCGGCCGTCCGGTAGATCTTCCTTATCTGCAACAGGTCGCGCTGGCGGCAGATAATCTGGGTTACTACGGGGTACTGATCCCGACCGGCAAAAGTTGTGAAGATTCCTGGCTGGTGGCGGCCGCACTGGCCCCGCTGACCAAAAAGCTGCGTTATCTGGTGGCGGTTCGCCCTGGATTACAGCCGCCATCACTGGCCGCGCGTATGGCAGCAACGCTGGACCGCCTGTCAGAAGGTCGCTTGCTGATCAATGTGGTGACCGGCGGCGATCCGGTGGAAAATAAAGGTGACGGTATTTTCCTGAGCCATGCGGAACGTTATAAAGTGACCAGAGAGTTTCTTGAGGTCTATTCGCGGTTGCTGAAGCGTGAGAAAGTGGATTTTCACGGCGAGTATATCCGTGTTGAGGGTGCTGAAGTGCTGTTTCCGCCGGTGCAACCGGAAGGTCCGCCGCTGTTCTTTGGTGGCTCTTCTGACGATGCTATCGAGGTTGCCGCCAGCCAGATTGATACTTATCTGACCTGGGGTGAACCGGTTGATCAGGTGGCAGAAAAGCTGGCGGTAGTCCGTCAGCGGGCGGCAGAGCAGGGACGGACCCTGGAGTTTGGTATTCGTCTGCATGTCATCGTGCGGGAAACCGAAGAGCAGGCGTGGGCGGCTGCCGACCAACTGATTGCTCATCTGGATGACGATACGATTGCCGCCGCTCAGAAAATCTTCTCCCGCATGGATTCTGCGGGCCAGGCGCGGATGAGTGCATTACACCGTGGCTCCCGTGAATCACTGCGTATTGGCCCGAACCTGTGGGCCGGCGTGGGGCTGGTGCGCGGCGGGGCAGGCACCGCGCTGGTAGGCAATCCGCAGCAGGTGGCCGAACGTATCCGTGAATATCAGGCGCTGGGGATCACCAATTTTATTTTCTCCGGTTATCCGCATCTTGAGGAAGCCTATCGTTTTGCGGAACTGGTGATGCCGTTATTGCCACTGGCGGCCAATACGGCGCGGCAGCAGCAAACGGTGAATACCGGGCCATTCGGCGAAACCATTGGGGGAGATCTGCGTCCGGGTAAACCGGCCAGTGTCCGGGTGAAGGAGGCGTAATGCGTTATCGCAGTGATTCACAGAGCGCACCAGCAACGGGCTGGGTGCCCAATGTGCCTGGCGGGCAAATGATTAGCAGCCTGGCAAGGCCGTTACCGGCCGGACAGCCGGTAGAGCTTTCGCCAGCGATACTGGCTGAGCCGGCGGGGATCGGCAGTTCGCTGACACATATTCGTTTATCGGCGGTCTGCGCCGCGTTTGACAGAGACTGACTATGGCTAAGCGGCATATTGTTATTGTGGGCGGGGGTTTTAGTGGCACGGCGTTAGCGATCCATCTGGCCCGTTATGGCAGTGCCGGACTGGACGTCACGTTGATTGAACCTCGTCCGTCTCCCGGGCGCGGAGTGGCTTATGGCAGTATCGATCCCTCTCATCGTATTAATGTGCCGGCAACACGTATGTACCTGAGTGCGGCCGAAGAGGGGGAGTTTGATCGCTGGTTCCGTGCTTCACCGGCTTTTCACGACGATCCACAGGCGCTGTGGCATGACGGTAGCGTCTATCCACAACGCTCACAGTTCGGTACCTGGGTCGGAGAACAGTTCAGTAAGGCGAGCGAAGTATCATCAGCCAGCATCCGATTTGTGCAGTCTAAAGCGGTTGCGCTGCAACAGGGTGAGGTGGTTACCGCGGACGGACGACATTTCCCGGCCGATGACCTGGTGCTGGCGATCAGCCATCCCCCTCCGGCGCTGCCCTCACTGCTTAAACCTTTTCGCCATTCGCCGGCACTGATCGCCGACCCGTGGCAGGCAAATGCACTGGCCGGGGTAAAACCCGATGACCGTGTCGCGATTATCGGCAGCGGTCTGACTATGTCCGATGTGGTGGCATCACTGCACCGACAGGGGCACCGCGGCAATATCGTGGCCTTTTCACGGCGTGGTTTGCTGCCGCGTCCGAATCTTAGCGGTAGTTTCCCCACCCTGACCCTCGACTACGCCAGACCTCAGCCGGCGACAGCCCGGGGCTGGCTGCGGCGTATCCGTCAGGAAGTGGCGGCTGCAGGACAGCAACAATTGCCCTGGCAACTGATCCTTGATGATATCCGCAGGAATGGCCAGAGCATCTGGCAACAACTTCCGCTTGCCGAACAACAACGTTTTCTGCGCTATTTACGGCCGTGGTGGGATGTTCATCGATACCGGATTGCCCCGCAGATTAATGCGGTACTGGAACAATGGCAGACCAGCGGACAGTTGCAGGTTATCGCCGCACACTTAACCGCAGTCACTGCGGATGAGCAAACCCTGACCCTGGCGTTACGGCCGCGTTGTACCGCTGAACAGCGCCTGACCGTGGATAAACTGATCGTCACCACCGGCCCTGCCCATGGCTCTCTGCTGAGCAGTGATGAACTGTTAAGTCAGCTGGCCCACGATGGGGTGATCTGTGCCGACCCCCTCGGACTGGGCATTCAGGTGAATCAGCATTCGCAGGCTGTCAATGTCCGGGGAGAAACCTCTGCCAGGGTGTATGTGGCCGGGCCTGCGGCACGCGCCCGTTTTGGTGAACTGATGGGGCTCCCTCAGGTCGCCGATCATGCCGAAGCCCTGGCCCGTTATCTGCTGACCATTCAGGGCCCACCCGACACTGAGCGATGTCGGAAGTTACCGCCAGCCGGATAGCGACTTTCCTGAATAACCTGCATTTTCCTGACAACAACAATTACGGGTGAACCGGCGGCTGAGTGCTGCCCGTTTCGGCCCGGGGAGTACTTATGCCTTCGCAACGTGAAATCCGCATTAATGCCTTTGATATGAACTGTGTCGGTCACCAGTCACCGGGACTGTGGGCCCATCCGCGGGATCGCTCATGGCAATACAAAGATCTGGAATACTGGACCGATCTGGCACGTCTGCTGGAACGCGGTAAATTCGACGGGCTGTTTATTGCCGATGTACTGGGCATTTACGATGTTTATAACGGCACTTCCGATGCCGCGATTCGTAACGCCACCCAGGTGCCGGTCAATGATCCTCTGGCGCTGATCACCCCGATGGCGCTGGTGACCGAACATCTTGGTTTCGGCCTGACGGCTTCACTCTCGTTTGAACATCCCTATCCGTTTGCCCGCCGTCTTTCAACGCTCGACCACCTGACCAAAGGCCGTGTGGGCTGGAACATTGTTACCTCTTACCTGGAGAGTGGCGCCCGCAATATCGGCCATAAAGCGCAGACCGGACATGATGCCCGTTACGATTATGCCGACGAGTATTTGCAGGTGGTCTACAAACTGCTGGAAGGGAGCTGGGAAGATGACGCGGTACTGCGTGACCGGCAGCGCGGCATTTTCAGCGATCCGCAGAAAATCCACCCGATTAACCACCAGGGACATTTTTTCCAGGTGCCGGGCATTCATCTGTGTGAACCCTCACCGCAGCGCACTCCGGTGCTCTATCAGGCAGGCGCCTCCAGCCGGGGTAAACAGTTCGCCGCCGAACATGCCGAATGTGTGTTTGTCGCCGCACCCTCGAAGGTGTTGCTGAAAAAAACGGTAGCAGATATCCGCCGCAGGGCCGAAGAGGCCGGTCGGGACCCGCGCAGTGTGCTGATTTTTAATCTGCAGACCGTCATCGTCG
Source organism: Tatumella morbirosei (assembly GCF_000757425.2). Lineage (GTDB taxonomy): Bacteria > Pseudomonadota > Gammaproteobacteria > Enterobacterales > Enterobacteriaceae > Tatumella > Tatumella morbirosei. The sequence continues at coordinate 120,974 of NZ_JPKR02000001.1, forward strand.
GTGAAACCGATCAGCAGGCACGGGCCAAATGGCAGGACTACAAAAAGTATGTCAGCTACGAAGGGGCTCTGACGCTGATCTCCGGCTGGACAGGGATCGATTTCAGTGAATACCGGCCGGACCAGGTGCTGAAACACCTGCATACCAATGCCATTCAGTCGGCAGTAGAAACCTTTTCGACCGCCGATCCCGACCGGCAGTGGACGGTCGAAGCACTGGCTGACTGGGTGGGTATTGGCGGGTTCGGTCCGCTACTGGTGGGCAGCGCCGAAACGGTGGCCGATGAACTGCAAAGCTGGGTAGAGGAAACCGATGTTGATGGTTTCAATCTGGCCTATGCACTGACCCATGAAACCTTCAGCGACGTGGTGGAACTGTTGGTGCCGGAGCTGCAAAAACGTGGGGTATACAAACAGGATTACCAGCCCGGTACGTTGCGTGAAAAGCTGTTTAGTCAGGGACCAAGGTTGCAGGCACCCCATCCGGGTGCCGGTTACCGGGTTTCTGCCTCCTGAGGAATCTGCCAATGATCGAAATTGACAATCTGCATAAGCAGTACCTCAGTGCGAATGGTGTTACCGAAGTGCTGAAAGGTATTTCGCTGACGGTACCCCCGGCTTCTATTACTGCGGTACTGGGGCCGAGTGGTGCCGGGAAATCAACACTTGCCCGCTGCATCAGTCTGCTGGAACAGCCCACTTCCGGCAGTATCCGGGTCAACGGCAATGATTTGTCGCGGCTGTCAGGAGAAGCGTTGCGTCGTGAACGACGTGCTATCGGCACGGTATTCCAGTCCTCCGCGTTATTGCAATGTAAAACGGTGTGGCAAAACGTGGCTCTGCCGCTGGAATGGCTGGGGGTGGTCCCGCGAGATATCAAAAGGCATGTCGGTGAGTTGCTGGAGAATGTCGGTCTGGCTGACAAGGCACAACATTATCCGGCGCAACTTTCCGGGGGCCAGCGACAACGGGTAGGCATCGCGCGGGCACTGGCGCTGCAACCCCGGGTACTGTTGGCCGATGAAGCTACCTCCGGCCTGGACCCACAGTCAACCGCTGCAATCCTTGGTCTGCTGAGGCAACTGCGTGATCAGTACGGTCTGGCGATTGTGCTGATCACTCATGAAATGGATGTGGTGCGCAGTACTGCGGATGCCGTGGCAGAGATTCAGGATGGCCGGTTGATTCAGCAGGGGCCGTTAACTCAGTTACTGGCCGATCCCGGGTCACGGCTGAGTCGTCAGTTATTTCCACTGACACCGGCAGACGGGCAGGGGGATTTACTGTTGCAGCTTAGTTATGGCGACCGCCCGCTGGCCGCAGACTGGATAAGCCAGCTGAGTCAGCAGTATGGGTTATACATCGATCTGCTGGCAGCCCATGTTGAACAGGTCGATGGCCGGCTGGCGGGACGGATGCAGGTCGCTGTGCGTTTTACCCGTCACAACATCGACACAGAGCAACTGCTACGTCATCTGTTCCGGCTGGGGATCAATGCTGGGGTGATTCAGACCCGAAATGCGTTACAGGAGGCGGTATGAAACCGGTTGATGTAATGAGCCAGGATACCCCCTGGAGCCAGATCCATACCCTGATGGTCCCGGCTTATCTGCAAACCTGGCTGATGGTGGGGATTGTGATGTTATTTGTGGTTAGCCTCGGCGGTCTGACCGGTGTGGTGTTATTTAATACCTCCCGCCACGGGTTATTCCCGCGGCCACGACTCAATCATGTGCTGAGCTGGCTGGTGAATATGGGACGTTCGCTGCCGTTTCTGGTGTTGATGGCGGCGATTATCCCGTTCACTTACTGGCTGACCGGCACCACCATCGGAATTCCTGCGGCGGTGGTACCGATGATTGTCGCCGGCACCCCGTTTTTTGCCCGGCTGGTAGAGAACGCGCTGCGCGAACTGCCGGCAGAAGTGACGGCCGTTGGCCTGGTCTCGGGAGGATCTCCCTGGCAGATCATCTGTGGAGCCCAGCTAAGTGAGGCCCTGCCGGCCATTGTGGCCGGAATTGTACTCAACCTGATCTCGATGATTGAGTATTCGGCGATTGCCGGGACCATCGGTGCCGGAGGCATCGGCTATCTGGCGGTGGTATATGGCTATCAGCGTTTTGACCATCACATCATGATAGCCACCATTATCGTGCTGATTGCCACGATTCAGATTATTCAGTTTACCGGTGACCGACTGGTCGCCGCTCTCCAGCATGCGAAAGGCAGCCATTCATCATGACTCAGCACAACTTTGAAATTAAACAGAAGAAAACCTGGCCGAAAATCGTGCTGCTGGTGGCGGTGATAGTGATAGCTGCCCTCGCCTGGCACTTTACCTCCCGCCAGCAGCAAACGGTGACCTTTGGCAGCACACTGAAAGTTCACTTTGAACCGGCGATGGCCGGAGAACAGAAAGTGATTGAGTACGTGGCTCAGCATATTGCCCCGGACTATGGCATCAAAATCGTCGCGGTAGGATTGCAGGATTCAGTGCAGGCCAACCGGGCGGTGGCGGACGGGCAATATGCTGCCACTGTTCATGAACATAAGTGGTGGCTTAAGCAGGTGGCCGAGGCGAATAATTTCGCGCTGACCCCGACGGAGCCGCTGTTCCAGTGGGCGTTCGGTCTCTATTCCGACAAATATCCGTCGGTGCAGGCGTTACCGGACGGTGCGGTGATCGTGGTGCCGAATGATGGTGCCAACCAGGGGCAGGCACTGTGGCTGCTTAGCCGTATCGGCCTGATCGGCCTGGACCCGTCGGTAGAGCCGCGTACGGCAAAACTGGCCGATATTAAGCAGAATCCACATCATTTTGTATTTAAGGAACTGGATCTGCTGACCATCCCCCGGGCGCTGAATTCGGTGGATGCGGCTATCGGTTATGTGTCGCAGTTTGATGCCGGTAAGGTCCCGCGCGACAAGGGTATTTTATTCCCTCCGGCGCCAAAAACCTTTGCCTCACAACTGGTGATTGGCACCCCGTATCTGAAAGACAAAAATATTATTCAGCTGGAGAAAGCCTTTGCCGATCCGCGCCTGCAACAGTGGCTGAAGCAGACCGATGATCCACTGGTTCATGGAGTTCTGGTCCCCGTTTCCGGTGACTAAACCCCTTTAAGGACAGTCAGTTAATCGCGGGTGACCGGATAGGTCGCCCGGCGTTTTCCTGTGGCTAAAATATCAATTAACTTATTGATTATATTGTATTTAATAGCAATATTTGTTGTTTGTCTTTCCGGGTCTTGCAGCTTATAAATCGTCTTATCATCTGCAGCTTCTGCGCCTTGCAGACAGCCCATTACAAAAAGACGAGGGTTCTATGAGCACAATAAACACTGATGACGGTCTGCTGGTGCCGTCATCTCATTCATCGCCCGTCAGCTCGGTCGGTGATGTAGCAAGGCTGATTAACCGTCATGCGGGCAGCCGGAAAAACAGCTATGCCAGATTCATCGTTTTTCTGGCACTGGGCGGTGTTTTCCTCGACGCCTATGACCTGACAACGCTCTCCTACGGCATTGATGATGTGGTGAAAGAGTTTGGGCTGACACCCACTCTGACCGGCGTGGTGACCTCTTCAATTATGGTGGGCACCATCATCGGTAATCTGCTCGGCGGCTGGCTAACCGATAAATATGGCCGCTATTCGGTATTTATGGCCGATATGCTGTTCTTTGTGGTATCTGCGATAGCCGCAGGACTGGCACCCAATGTCTGGGTACTGATCGGCGCCCGTTTTCTGATGGGGATTGGTGTCGGCATTGACCTGCCGGTCGCCATGGCTTATCTGGCCGAGTTCTCGAAATTCACCGGCAAAGGTAACAAAGCCTCACGGCTCGCCGCCTGGTGTCCGATGTGGTACGCCGCCTCTTCGGTCTGTTTCCTGATTATCTTCGGACTCTATTTTGTGCTGCCACAGGCGCATATCGACTGGCTGTGGCGGGCTTCGCTGTTGTTCGGGGCGGTACCGGCGTTATTAATTATTGCCGTACGCAGCAAGTTTATGAACGAATCGCCATTGTGGGCCGCCAACCAGGGGGATCTGAGTGGTGCGGTACGCATCCTGCGTGATTCTTACGGTATCAAGGCTCATGAAGCCGCCCCGCCGCAGGCAGAGAAAAAATCTCCGCCTAAAGTCAGCTTTCGTGTGTTGTTTCAGAAACCGTATCGTGAACGTACCCTGGTCGCTGCGGTAATGAACATCTGTATCTCCTTCGAATACACCGCCATCGCCTTCTTCCTGCCATCGATCCTGGCACAGTTCCTTGGTGCCGGGGTGTTTGAAACCATTTCGGCCTCGCTGGGGCTGAATGCCTTGTTTGCCTTTACCGGCGGATTGCTGGGGATGCGCCTGGCCTGGAAATTTCCTTCCCGCCATGTGGCGATTGCCGGATTTGCCCTGCAGTTTATTGCGTTGGTTTCGCTGGCACTGATCGGGCACCCCACAGTACTGGTCGGGGTGGTGTTTGCCATTCTGATGCTCGGTCTGTGGCTGTTCGCGGAAGGATTCGGTCCCGGAGCACAGATGATGATTTATCCGGCTCTCTCTTACCCGACACATATCCGTGCCACCGGAGTGGGCTTCGCACGTTCACTATCCGGGATTGGCAGTGCGCTGGCGCTGTTTATTCTGCCGATTTTGCAGGCATCGTTTGGCACCAATATGTTCTGGATTGTCTCTCTGGCGGCCATTATTCCGATTATTTTCCTACTGGCTGTCCGTTTTGAACCTACCCGTCATGACATTGATGATCATGCTGTACAAGGAGAATCCCATGTCTGAACCACAGATTCCTGATTATGAAACCATTGCGGCAAAATTCCGCCCGATTTTTACCCGGATAGCCGCCGGGGCGGCCGAACGTGAAATCAACCGCCAACTGGCGAATGAACCGGTACGCTGGCTGAAAGAGGCTGGGTTCGGTGCACTGCGGATTCCGGTGGAACAGGGCGGTTTTGGCGTCAGCTTGCCGCAACTCTTCCGGCTGCTGACCGAACTGGCGGAAGCCGACTCAAACCTGCCCCAGGCACTACGTGCCCATTTTGCCTTTGTCGAAGACCGGCTGAATCAGCCGGACAGCGAAGACCGGCGCCGCTGGTTCGGCCGTTTTACCGACGGGGAACTGGTGGGAAGTGGCTGGACGGAAACCGGTGACATTAAGCTGGGGGAAGTGGTGACCCGGGTAACAAAGACAGAGCAGGACTGGCAGCTTGATGGCCATAAATTTTACAGCACCGGCACACTGTACGCCGACTGGATCGATGTTTTTGCACGGCGCAATGACAATAACGGCGATGTGATCGCGATAGTCAGTACCCACCAGTCAGCGGTGGAGCGGGAAGATGACTGGGACGGTTTTGGACAGCGTCTGACCGGCAGCGGCACCACCCGGTTTAATCAGGCCAGGGTCGAAGCTGAACATGTCTATGATTTTGCCGATCGTTTCCGTTATCAGACCGCCTTTTACCAGCATGTGTTATTAGCCACCCTGGCCGGTATTGGTCGCGCTGTCACCCGCGATGCTGCACAAGGTGTCGCTGCCCGGAAACGTATCTACAGCCACGGTAATGCCCCTCAGGTGAGACAGGATCCGCAGGTATTACAGGTGGTGGGACAAATTTCGTCCTGGTCATTCGCCGTGGAGGCCGCGGTACACCAGGCGGCGCTTTCCCTGCAACGTGCCTGGGAACTGCACGACAGTGCTGATGAAGCGGCTGTTTTACAGGCGAATATCGATGCCGAAGTCGATGCGGCCAGGGCCCAGGTGATTGCCTCCGAACTGGTGCCACGGGCGGCGACCGAACTGTTTAACGCTCTGGGAGCTTCAGATACCCGGGTCAGTAAGGCGCTGGATCGCCACTGGCGCAATGCCCGCACAGTCTCTTCCCACAATCCGGTGATTTATAAAGCCCGTAACGTGGGGGACTGGGAAGTGAACTCGCATCAGCCCACCTTTATCTGGCAAATCGGTAACGGTGAGTAGGGGATTACAGATGACACAACAGCAAACCCGGCGGCTGCCGGAACCGGCCACAGTGATTACCGGTGAGCAGCAGGCGATCGAGGCGGCCCGGGCCGTCGCGGCGCTGGCGGCAACCGATGTGGTGAAACGGGATCGCCAACGAATTTACCCGCAAGAAGCACTGGCACTATTCAGTAGTTCTGGGCTGGGGAGCATTCTGGTACCGCGCCACTATGGCGGAGGCGGATTATCTTACGCCACGGTGGCGGAGGTGTTCCGCATCATCTCCGCCGTCGATCCTTCGCTGGGACAGATTCCACAGAATCATTTTGGTCTGATTCAGTATCTGCGGGATGAAGGCACAGAACTGCAAAAACAACAGCTATTTGACCGGGTGGTCGCGGGCTACCGCATTGGTAATGGTGGTCCGGAAAAAGGGGCCCGTCATACCCGTGAGGTGCTGGCCAGGCTGCGTTATACCGCGGAGGGGCCGCGACTGACCGGTGAAAAGTTTTACTCTACCGGAGCGTTATTTGCGGATATCGCGGCCACCACCGCCATTGATGACCAGGGTAAAGCCTTGCTGGCCTTTATTCCGCTACCTGCTGAGGGGCTGCAAATCATCGACGACTGGTCAGGCATCGGTCAGCGTACCACTGCCAGCGGCACCATGCGCTTGCAGGAGGTGGCAGTCGATCCCAACTGGCTGGTGGCGGTTCCCGCTACCGATAAGCCTTCGCTGCGAGGTCCGGTTTCTCAGCTGATTCAGGCCGCGATAGATGCCGGTATTGCGCGTGGTGCGTTTGAAGAAGCCCGGGAATTTATCCTTCACCAGTCACGGCCGTGGGTGGATGCCGGGGTAGATCGTAATGCAGACGATAGCCAGTTGCAGGCGGATGTCGGACGGGTGTATGTCGACTTACTGGCGGCAGAGGCCACACTCCGACAGGCCGCCGCAGTGCTGGATAGCATTGACCCTGCGCAACTGGATGCCGCGACCGCCGCACGGGCATCGATTGCGGTGGCCGGTGCCAAGGTACTGACCACCGCAGCGGCGTTACAGGTGAGTGAAAAACTCCTGGAATGGGGTGGCAGCCGCGCGACCCTGGAACAGCATGGCTTAGATCGCCACTGGCGCAATGCCCGCACTCATACCCTGCACGATCCGGTGCGCTGGAAGCAGCATACCCTTGGAAATTATTACCTTAACGGCGTTGAACCTGTACGCCATGCCTGGATATAAGGACGCCATCATGACAGTGAGTCAGGTAAGCCCGAAACACCCCGCCGCAGTGATTACCTCCCCGCAGCAGGCCGTCAGCGTCGCCCGGGAACTGGCGGATGCTATCCGCAGCGGATCGGCGGTACGTGATCGGGACAGAATTCTGCCGCTCCGTGAGCTGGAACAGTTTTTTGCCTCCGGCCTGGGGGGCATCACCGTTCCGAAAAGCTTTGGCGGAGCCGGGGTGCCGACCGCCACGCTGGCAGAGGTGACGTCGATTATCAGCGAGGCCGACAGTGCTATCGGTCAGGTGCCGCAAAATCATTATTATGCGCTGGAAGTGCTGCGGGTTAACGGCAGCCCTCAGCAACAGCAACGGCTGTATGCCGAAGTGCTGGCCGGGGTCCATCTGGGAAATGCGCTGGCAGAGTTCAGCTCCCCGGCTGCTCATCAACGTTCCACCTCTATCCTGCCGCAGGGCGATCACTACCGACTACAGGGTCGAAAATTTTATGCCACCGGGGCGTTGTTCGCGGACCGCATTCCGACAGCCGCACGGGACGAAAATGGCAACGATCAGCTGGTATTTGTGCCCCGTCATCAGTCCGGGGTCACGGTGATCGATGACTGGTCTGGCTTTGGTCAGCGCACCACCGGCAGCGGTACCGTGGTCTTTGAGCAGGTGCTGATTGGAGGCGAAGATATCGTGCCATTTTCCTCCGCCTTTGAACGGCCCACCACGGTCGGGCCGTTCGCCCAGATTATTCACGCGGCGATAGGCCAGGGGATTGCCCGGGCGGCATTTAACGACATGCTTGGTTTTATCCGTCAGCAGGCCCGGCCCTGGCCGGACTCCGGGCTGGAACGGGCCGCCGATGACCCATTGACCCTTGACAGAATCGGTCTGCTGGCTGCCCGGTTGCAGGGGGGCGATGCACTGCTCAGTACGGCAGGTCTGGCGGTGGACGCTGCACAGGCAGATCCGGATGCCGGTAGTGTGGCCGAGGCCTCGCTGCAGGTGGCGGCCGCGCGGGCCTGGACGACCGAAGTCTCTCTGCAGGCCGGTAACCTGTTGTTTGAACTGTCCGGCACCCGTTCTGCATTGCGTGAACACAACCTGGACCGTCACTGGCGCAATGCCCGTACCCATACGCTGCATGATCCGGTCCGCTGGAAGTATCCGATTATCGGTAACTATCTGTTGAACGGTGTGTTGCCGCCACGCAGGGGAACAATATGAGTCAGCCCGGAAAACAGGTACTGCTTAATGCATTCAGTATGAACTGTGTCGGCCATATTCATCACGGGATGTGGACCCATCCACTGGATCAGTCGGTGGATTTTAACTCGCTGAATTACTGGCTGGAACTGGCAAAAACCCTGGAGCGGGGATTGTTCGACGGGTTGTTTATTGCCGACATTCTCGGGGTTTATGACGTTTATCAGCAGGGGATTGCCCTGACGGCCAGTGAATCTATCCAGTTGCCGGTCAATGACCCGTTACTGCTCATCCCGGCGATGGCCAGTGTGACGCAACACCTTGGGTTCGGGGTCACCGCTAACCTGAGTTATGAAGCGCCTTATCCGTTTGCCCGGCGTTTCTCGACGCTCGACCATCTGACCGGGGGGCGGATTGGCTGGAATATTGTCACCGGCTATCTGGACAGCGCGGCACGGGCGATGGGTCAGGCTCAGCTGGCGGGGCACGATCGCCGTTATGATCAGGCCGATGAGTTCCTTGAGGTGAGTTATCAGCTGTGGGAGGGAAGTTGGGAGGATGATGCGGTACTGGCCGATAAGCAGCGGCGGTTGTACGCCGACAGTCAAAAAATTCATTCGATCCGCCATCATGGGGAATTTTATCAGCTGGAGGGTTATCACCTGTCATCGCCTTCACCGCAGCGCACACCGTTGTTGTTCCAGGCCGGCAGTTCCGAACGGGGCAGCCGGTTTGCCGCACAACATGCGGAATGCACTTTTGTCAGTGGAGGTAGCTTGCAGGGAACCCGGGCTCAGGTTGAAAAACTGCGTCAGGCCGCCCGCGAACAGGGACGACAGCCGGAGGATATCAAGGTGTTTATGGGCGTTTCGGTGATTGTTGCCGCCACCGAGGCGGAGGCTCGCAGCAAACACCAGGAATATCTGCGTTATGCCAGCCCGGAGGCAGGTCTGGCCCATTTTTCCAGTTCCGTGGGTATCGATTTTGCACAATTCGGCCTCGACCAACCGGTCAGCAGTGGTCCTACACGGGCGATTGAATCGGTCAGCAAAGCCTTTGATGGCTGGACGCCCAGGCGCTTACTGGAACAGCACGCTCTGGGCGGGCGCTATACGCTGATCGTCGGATCTCCTTCGCAGGTAGCGGATCAGTTGCTGAAATGGGTGGATGAGACCGGGATCGATGGTTTTAATCTGACGCGGATCGTTAATCCGCAGAGTTATATTGATTTTATCGATCTGGTGGTTCCGGAATTGCAGCAGCGTGGCCGTTACAAAACGGCTTACCCGCCGGGGACTTTCCGCGAAAAGTTGTTTGGTCAGTCTGCGCGGTTACCGGCGACTCATCCGGCCGCACAAGCGCGGCGCTGAACCTGAAACACCGCCCTGCGGGGCGGTGGTGATGATTCAGTTCCAGGCATGGCGTGGCGGGTTAATATTGTTCAGATAGTAGTTTCCCACATGGAAATATTTCCAGCGCACCGGGTCGTGCAGCGTATGGGTACGCGCATTACGCCAGTGGCGATCCAGATTAAATTCCTCCAGGGTTGAGCGTGTTCCTGCCAGCTCAAACAGTTTATTTCCGGCCTGTAATGCCACTTCGGTGGTCAGCACTTTGGCTTCGGCGGTTGCTACAGAAGCTGCCGCCACGGTCTGCTCATTCGGCTGTTTTAAGGCTTCATCAATCAGTTGTCCTGCCCGCCATAACAGCGACTCTGCGGCATGCAGCCGGATTTTCAGGTCACCAATCGCCGCGATGGTGAAGATATCCTGCGAGGCCTTTTCCTGACCACTGTCGATCCACGGGCGGGATTTTTCATTAATAAATTTCACGGTATCAGTGAGGGTGCCACGGGCGATACCGGCATCGACCGCCGCCTGGATAATCTGCGAGATCGCGCCGGCGGCGGTAGGCCGGTCAAAGGCTTTCCAGACCGGAATCACATCTTCCTCTGTAGCCCGGACATTATCCAGCACGACGCTGCCGGACGCGGTGGTACGCTGGCCAAACGAGGACCAGTTATTAATGACCGTCAGCCCTGCACTGTCGCGGTTCAGAACCACCAGTTGCACCAGCCCCTGTTCATCGACCGCCACGGTATGTACCTTGTGGGCCAGCAGGGCGCCGGTGGCATAAAATTTCTCGCCATTCACCCGCAGATGATCACCGTGCCTTGTCAGGGTGGTCCGGAAATCGGCAACGGTTTTTGAGCCTTTTTCGGAAAAGGCATTACCCCAGCGTTCACCGCGTAATACGCCGGCCAGCAGCCGTTGTTTCTGGCTTTCGCTGCCATCAGCAATCAGATGGGCCACCCCCGCCAGATGGTTCTGCGGGATTTGCCCTAATGCGGAATCTGCCGCCGAGATAATGGAAATCACCCGTGCCACGGTCGCGTAAGAGACTTCCGCGCCGCCATAAGCTTTTGGCACATTGATACCCCACAATCCGCTTTGTGAAAATGCCTCCAGTTCGGCCACCGGCAGTATCCCTTCGCGGTCACGCCGGGCGGCTCCAACGGCGAATTGTTCTGCCAGTTGTTCTGCAACCTCAATCGCCTGCTGGTCACTACGGATAATCTGTGCCGGGACCGACGGCAGTGGCAACGGAGCCAGGGGTTCAGAAGAATTCACGTAAATATCGGCGGCCTGTGGAACCTCTAATGTGCTCATCACTTCTCCTTACCAGACATGTCGCGCATTGCGCAGAATCCCCATAGTGGCACAGTTTTTCCGCGACAAATTAGAACAATTCCGGCAATCGATTTGCGGCAGATGAATAACGATAAGAATATGAAATTAAACAGGTATTTTAAATTCTATTGACGCTTCCGGGGGAGGGGGTCATCCCCGGGCGTCTGAGGTTCCGGTCGGCCCCGGAACGCTTCCACCGAGACCGGGGGCCGGGGACTATTTCCCGGGGAGAGGGGCGGCAGTCAGATTGACATTTTTATTCTGGCTCAGAGTAAACAGTGACAACAGGGTAAAGCTCAGCGCAATCAGCCCCAGTACCAGATAGGCCCCTTTAAAGCCGATATTCTGGTACATCACGCCGGCCAGATAAGACATAAAAATCATCGCCAGCTGTTTGAAGAAACAGAAACAGACCAGATAGATAGTCGCCGAAAACCGGACTTCAAACTGACTGGTAATGTATTTAAAACAGCCGACAATCAGGAAAGGGATCTCGAACATATGCAGCGTTTTCAGCACCACCACTTCTACGGCATTGGTGGCAAATGACGAACCGACGATCCTGACGGACATAATGGCTCCCGCCAGCAATAGGGCATTTTTCCCGCCAATCCGGTTCACAATCAACGGCGCAAAAAACATGATCAATCCGTTCAGCAGTTCGCCCAGCGTCGTGACATAGCCAAACACCTGGGTGCCTTTGGCGGGGCTGCTAAAAAATCCGGTAAAGAAATTAGCAAACTGCTGATCGAAAACGTCGTAGGTACAGGACACGCCAATCACGTATAACGACAGGAACCACAGCTTCGGTTGTTTAAATAACTCCAGTGCCAGCTTCAGGCTGAATGCCGACGGGTTAGCCCCCACCGCATTGGCGACCACGGCAGAAGAGGAGCTGGTGGTCCGTGAGAAAAACAGCAACAGTGCGAGGATTACCGCACAACCCGACCCCAGCCAGAACACAAACTGATTATTAATGGTAAACATTATTCCCGTGATCGAGGCGCAGATAGCCCAGCCCACACAGACAAACATCCGCGCACGACCAAACTCGAACTGGCTGCGGCGGCTGACTTTCTCGATATAGGCCTCAATCGACGGGCCACCGGCATTGTAGATAAAACCGAGGTAAATCCCGCCGACCACCGAACCCAGTAATACGTTGTATTGCAGCAGGGGGCCGAACACATAAATAAAGAACGGGGCAAACATCACCAGCATGCCGGTAATCACCCACAGCAGATGTTTACGCAGCCCTAATTTGTCTGACAGCAGGCCAAACACCGGCTGAAACAACAGCGAGAACAGTGAAATCGAGGCAAAGATCATCCCGGTATCTTCCTGACTGATATGGTTGATATCGTGCAGCCAGATCGGGAAGAACGGAAAGTAGGCTCCCATAATAAAGAAATAGAAGAAAAAGAAGCTGCCGAAGATCCAGAAATTAGTGTTGCGTAAATAGTACATAATCGTTTCCTTGCGCCGCACTGCCGGCAGTGCTGAACACTGCCGGCAAAGGATTAATGGTGATTATTTCTGCCCCAGACAATCTGATAATGGTAATGACGAGCCGTGAGCAAATACTCAGGCGCGACTGACGGGCTCCAGGAGTCATCACCACCGATCCCCATGTGGAAACCATCAATATTCAGCCAGCTTCCCGCCTCCGGAGACAGCAGATGGCGATGGCTGGTCTCTGCCAGCTGTTGTTGGCTGTATCGGCTCAGGTTGAACTGAAAATCTCCCTGCCACTGATGGTTGCCATAGCCTAGTTGCCGGGTTGCACAGCGCAGACCGTTCTCCGATGGAAAAACATAAGGGGTATACAGGGCATCCAGCGGCAGATCCCAGCGATCAACGCGGGCTGAACTGAGACGATCCGGATAGTTTTCATGTGGTCCGAGTCCCAGCCAGTTAACCCGTTCAGCCACCTGTGACAACTGGCACGTCAGGCCGATTCTGGCCGGCGGGGTGCCACCGCCAGGCAGGTCAACATCGACGGTAATTTGCAGGTCACCCGCCGCATCGATCCGCCACTGTTTGCGGCTGATAAACAGGGTGGTGTGCTGATGCTGCCAGCGATGCAGGGTAGTTATCAGCACCGCGTCGCTCAGTTGTTCAGCGCTACACTGCAGTAATACCGGTTCTGCGGCGTAGTGCCCGGCCGCTTTCCAGCGCTCAGCCCAGGCATTAGGGTCAATCCGGTGGGCTTCACTGACCCCGATATCATTATCCAGCGGCGCCCGGGTAAACTGGTCTGTCAGGGCGCTCAGTAACTGCGGTTGTGCATCGATAAAATACTGGCTGAGAACCCCGGCTTCACGGCTGAATTCCCAGCGGCGGTTCCCGGCAGTCACGCTGAACTTAGTGTCAGTAGTACTCAGTTGCGGGGCCTGGCCGTCAGTGGTACTCAGGGGTTCCGCCACACTCTCTTCCAGTAGCCACTGCTGCCAGCCGCTGATATGCAAGGCTTCTGACCAGCGGGTGGCCTGTGGCTGGACAACTTCGACATTCAGCCACAGCTGACCGTTACCCTTTGCCAGTGAAACATCCGGCAGTTCAATTATCTGGCTACCCTGTGGCTCGATATCCAGTGTCAGCTCACCTTCGGCCAGGGTCTGTCCATCCTGAGCGAAACGCCACCGCAGTAGTTCGTTACTGGTATGACGGAACAGGTACTCACTGTCGATTTGCAGGCGACGTGGCTGGCCCGGCAGCAGATGAAAACTAAAAAATTGTTGTGCATGCTTCGCTTCATATAGCGAAGGGTGCGGCGTACGATCGGCGAAGACCAGACCATCCATACAGAACTGCCGGTCATTGGGCATATCCCCAAAATCTCCGCCGTAGGCTGACCAGGGTTGACCCTGGTCATCGTATTTAATCAGTGACTGATCCACCCAGTCCCAGACGAATCCTCCCTGTAACCGGGGATACTGACGAAATGCCTGCCAGTAACGGGCGAAGCCTCCCAGGCTGTTGCCCATCGCATGGGCGTATTCACACAGGATCAGCGGGCGATGTTCGCCCGGCAGAGACAGCCATTTCCTGATCGACCATTTAGGCACCGCCGGGAAAGGTTGATCCTGATCCACCCGCGCGTACATCGGGCAGATAATATCGGTGGCTGCGGTGTCTGCGCCGCCGCCTTCGTACTGTACCGGTCGTGACGTATCTTCAGATTTGATCCAACGGTACAGCGCATCGTGGTTGACACCATGTCCGGACTCGTTACCCAGTGACCAGATAATAATGCAGGGATGGTTACGATCCCGCTGTACCATTCGCGTGACGCGCTGGCTCATCGCCGGTAACCAGTCCGGATCATCGGTCAGCCGGTTCATCGGCACCATACCGTGAGTTTCGATATTCGCTTCATCCACCACATACAGGCCATAGTAATCACACAGCCGGTACCACAAAGGATGGTTAGGGTAGTGGGAGCAGCGCACCGCATTAAAGTTATGCTGCTTCATCAGCAAAATATCGGTAACCATGGTCTCTCTGTCCATCACCTGGCCGTTGAGCGGGTGATGTTCGTGGCGATTGGTCCCGCGGATCAGTAGCGGTTGCCCGTTGAGTAATAACAGACCGTTGCGGATGGTCACTTCACGGAACCCGACATCGCAGGCTTCGGCCTCAGCCAGTTGCCCGTCGGCGGACGCTAACAGGATCACGGCACGGTACAGTTGCGGGTCTTCGGCACTCCACAAGGCCGGTTGCGTGACCGGAATCCGCAGCGTGGTACGTTCGGCATAGCGGCCACGTTCATCCACAATATCGCTGCCGGGAACCCCGCTGACCTCGCCAATCAACTGATCCTGCTGCCAGAGTTGCAGGGTCAGTTGCAGATCAGGGCTGATATTCCCCTGCAAATGGATCTCCGCTGCCAGCTCTGCGGCGCTGAAATCGTTATTCAGTCGGGTGGTGATCCGGTAATCACTGATCCGGGTTTCCGGCTTATGCAGCAGGGTGACATCGCGGAAAATACCGCTCATTCGCCACATATCCTGGTCTTCAAGATAGCTGCCGTCACACCAGCGCAGCACCATCACCGCCAGCCGGTTGTCGCCCTGTTGCAGAAAATCAGTGAGGTCAAATTCAGAAGGCAGACGGCTGTCCTGGCCGTAGCCGACAAGTCGGCCGTTACACCACAGATAAAATGCCGAATTCACCCCTTCAAAGATGATTCTTGTCTGGCCCTGCTGCAACCACTGCGCATCGGCTTTAAATGTGAGCGAGTAACAACCTGTCGGGTTGTGCTCCGGCACCCGGGGAGGATCGACCGGAAACGGGTAGGTGACATTGGTGTAAATTGGGGTGTCGTAGCCCTGCATCTGCCAGTTAGAAGGCACAGGGATCTCGCGGCTGTCAGGCAGATCGGCCAGCCGCCAGCTATCGGGGACATCCTGCGGCCGGTCAAACAGGCGGAACTGCCACTGGCCATTCAGGCTGCGCAGACTGTCTGACGGCCGATCTTCTGCCGCTGCCTCCGCGGAACGCCAGCTGCTAAAGGGCGGGTGTGCCGCCAGCCGGTTGAGCTGGGTGATGGCTGGATTTTGCCAGTGGTTCAGGGCCAGCACCGCGTCCAGAGAGTCACTGTTCTGTGTCATTACCGCAATCCTTAAAAATTGTTATCCGCTCACAATTCTTAAAACATAAATGCCGGTACTATTTTCTGTAAAGCAGCAACTGCCCGGTCAGTGAACTGACTCACATTAATTTATTCACCGGAGGGAAGGCGCGAGACCTGGCGGGCCAGACGGATCAGTGAAGCGGAAAGCTCTCTGGCAGAGACGGCATCACGGCCCGGTGGCTGTACGGTATGACGTACCACCAGGCTGACGGGCAGTTGCTGGTTTTCAGTGCCTTGTTCGCCACGCGATAACTGCAGCAGCCGGTCAACGCTGGTTTTGCCGAGCAACGGAAAGTCCTGACGAATGGTGGTGAGAGGCGGAATATAGCAGCAGCTGTCATCGGTATCATCGTAGCCAATCACCGAAATATCGGCCGGAACCTGCAGACCATATTCGCTGATAGCCCGCATGGCACCGAGCGCCATCTGATCATTGGCAACCAGCATGGCACCCGGCAGGATACCTCGCTCCAGCATCTGCCGGGTTTGTAAAAACCCCGACATGGCGCTCCAGTCACCCTGCAATTCGGCGACCGGTTGCAGCTGTTGGCGGGCAAGGGATGACAGCCAGCCGCTGCGTCTTAGCCTGGCGGAGACCGAACTTTCCGGGCCACTGAGCAGTGCAATCTGCTGATGGCCCCGGGATAACAGATATTCTGCTGCCAGTTGCGGTCCCTGCTGGTGAGAGAAAATGATGCTGTTGACCGGGGCACTGTCTGAAACATCCAGGAACAGCACCGGGACGTTGCCGCAGGCATTGGCCACTTCCCGCGCATCATCATCATCCAGTGGAAAGTTAACGATAATACCGGTCACCCGTTGTGCCAGCAGATGATAAATGGCTGCTTTACAGGCCTGCAATCCGGCATGTTCAATCATGGAGATAACCACACTGGCAGAACAGTGGTCAGCGCGGGATTTAATGGCGGCGACAATCTGGGAGGGGGCATGCAGTGCCAGGTGGGTGGTTGCCACGCCAATCAGCGGGGATTGTTTTCCTGCCAACTGCTGAGCGACCCGGTTGGGGATATAGTTCAGTTCAGCCATCGCCGCTTCGACTTTCTCGCGGGTCCGGGCCGAAACATGGCTGGCCTGATTAACCACCCTTGAGACGGTCTGGTATGAGACCCCCGCAAGGTCTGCAACATCATACAGTGTGACTGGTTTCATGAGTTCTCCCTGATTACCGGCTGTCCGCTGGCTATCATGCCACAGTTCTCTGCAGAGTCGCTATGTCCGGTGGTTGGGTCAGGGTTCCGGCGGGCGCGCCGGGGCAATATTACCGATACGCACCGGCAGCCCCGAATATTGCCGACAGCGTTTTTTCAGCGCCTGCCACTCTTCTGTCTGCTGGCGATTGTGGGCAGTCAGGGAATCAAAGGCTTCTTCAGAGAATTCGATACTGAACTCCCCCGCTATCTGCGGGTCGTCTTCGGATAAGGGCTCTGCGTCTTCTTGTTCTTCGTCCGGATCTTCATCCCGTTCAGCCAGCAGCTGTTGCAGTTGCCGGGTATTATGTTCGGCCACCGCCGGGCTGTAATAAAACAGCCCGCTGATAAAAATGGCTTCCAGCAGTTCACGAAAACTTAATTCGGTTTCGCTGTAGAGCCGGTGGCGGTGGGTATCATAGTCAATACCGGTAACCCCTTTCTGAAGTAACCCGTCCTGTGGCAGGAATTCCAGCGCCTGTCGGTTATCAATCACTACCGGCAGGTTTTTAATATCATGGATATTTTCGCTCAGGCTCCAGTGTTGTGCAGAGTCAAAGCGGATGCCAAAAGCGCTACATTCGGTTTCGATATCGAAATCATCGGCGGGTGCCAGTTCACGGGAAAAATAGTCGTTAAGGTCTTCCTCTTCTCCCGGTTGCAGATACTGATAACTACGAACCACCGCGCTGTGACGGCGGATACATATCCAGTCAGGCCCGTTGCTGGCCGATGGGGCCGGTTTTTTCATTTCACGGATATAAGCGGCGACATCACGGTCCAGCAGGGCGGTTAACAGATCCTGCCAGGCTTCCACCGCAATCAGGATTGCCGCCAGGGTGGTGCCCTGTTCAATCACCACCGGGTGCCGAAAGAAGCGTAACAAAAACCAGGGGTCATCAGCGGGCTGGGTCCGCAGAACAGACAGCAGAGGCAGGGCGGTGGCGTCGTCGAAGTCAGATTTAAAACGCAAAATCTGGTCTGCACAAAAATAAAGACGGCCTTCCATCATAGTGTGGTTCCCGCTGAGGACAGTACCAACACCTTAGCAGAGCCGATTAACCGGTGGTAGGGGGCAGCCCCCGGAAACTGAGGTTGTGTGATAATCCGCCGCATGGCAGAACAATCGCAGAGTACTGCCGGGGCTGTTGCACACCGGCAGTACCTAATCAAAGGGGATAAGATCAGAAGTGGTTAATCAGCCAGAACCCGGCCGTCAGGCCAAAACTGCGCATGTTAAAGAACCAGAAGAACACAAACAGGCAGAAGGTCGGGTGACCACGCTCACGGCTTTTCGCCTGATGAAACTCCCGGAATTTAAACATCATCAGCAAATTTACCAGCAATAGTACCAGCAGCGGCGCGTACAGTTTCGGGAACGGCATAGTGAACAGCCCAAGCCCGTAGTAATCCCGGTAACTTTGCAGGAATTTCAGGCTGCTGACAATTTCAAACGCCAGCAACAGCATCAGTATAAACGGCGTTATGCGGGCATAGATAAATCTGGCCGCGAAATTATCCAAAGGCAGCGGGGGGCGCTTCGGGGCTGACCTGCGAGCGGGCTGTGCAGAAGGTGCCGGAGACGGCGATGGACTCTGTGATGGCAGGCGGGTATCAGGCTCACCGGCCCAATTCCCCAGGTTATCATGCCGGTCAGCGGCACGTTCATTTTCGGCACAGGACGGGCAATAATCATTAATGATCTGCTGATGACATTTGGGGCAGGTTTGCATGCAACATCCTTTCTGAAGCGTGAGACTGGCTCAGTGAAAGCCCGGCCTGTAGCTGCCGGAACGAAAAGCGTTTTATGGTTGTCGGCAAATCATCGCATGGCCTATAGCGGAAGGCAAATGAGGGGGAGTGGGGGAGTGGGATTAGCGGGATACCCGGGAGTGCAGGTTGGTTTAATGGCTCGATAAGGTGTTATTGAGGTGGACCGGTGAAAATGATTACGATTGGGGATCTAAATGGTTGAAATTCTGCATTGAGCGAATAGCGGGTGTTCGCTGTTAACAAATGCATGTAAACGATTTACTTTCGCAGTCGCATATTAGTAACATAGTAGTGCCACGGTCGCCTCGCTAAGGAAGGCAATCGCGATAAGGCGGTGCTTGGTTTATCCGGGGTACGACCTGGCGAATTACTTGAGAATGCTGCTGATAAGAGGCTTAGTAAAATCCTCTAAAAAAATGATGGTCACTTTAAGTAATCAGCGTTTACATCTACTTTTCCCTATACGTTATGAACATTCAAATCAGATGTTAACTTTTACCCCAAACAAGGCGCTGGTGTCGGAGTATCCTCTGTCAACAATCTGTCGGCCAATATTACCCCACAGGTTAATATTTTTTGTGATCTGGCTGGAGCTCTCAGACATGGTGTGAACGTAACTTGGTAGGTTTAAATCATTACAAAAATTAACGGTTCAAATCTTCTCTAGTTAATCCTAATTTTCATTCTGGAATAAATCATGGAATTACGGCAGTTACGTTATTTTCTGAGTGTTGCTGAACATAAAAGTATCCGTCTCGCATCAAATTATGTGCACGTGACTCAACCTGCTATTTCACGACAACTGCAGGATATGGAGAGAGAAGTTGGATTTAACCTCTTTATTCGTCATCCGCGCGGACTCGATCTCACACCTGCTGGAGAGACCTTTTATCATGATGTAAAAAAACTAATGGCCGATCTGGATGTTTCTATTGAAAACGCCCAACGTATTGACAGCGGTTTCGAAGGGCATCTGCGTCTCGGGTTTGTCGAAAACAGCAGTTGGGATGGTGTGGTGCCCGCGACACTTCGCCACTTTCAGCAGTTAGTCCCACAGGCTACACTTGAGCTAATTCCGTTAAATACACCTGAACAGGTCTCACTTATTGAAAAGGGCAATCTTGATGGCGGTTTTATTTATGAGTTTGGAGCCCAGTCTGATCAGTGCAGGGTTATTAAGTTACACCAGCATGATATCAGGTTAGCGCTGCCAAAGACGTGGGCATTGTGTGATGAGAGTGACAGCGTATCATTACACCGCGTTGCACATCTGCCTTTTATCACATCATCTCGTCGAATTTATCCTGCCTATTACGATCATCTCATGTCTGCGTGCCACAATTTGGGCGTGACGTTAAAGATTGTACAGGAAGAACAAACTGAGTCAGCGATTCTGGCATTGGTGAGCGCAGGCATTGGTGCCGCATTGGTCAACTCTGCCAATATCTCTCGCCAGCCTGTAGGGGTAGATTTGATCAAACTGTCAGATCTAAATATTATGATGCCACTGAGTTTTTCCTTTCTGGCTAAAAATAATGCGCCATTGCTAAATCGCTTCTTAGATTCACTACATATTTCTCATAAAGCCTTATCTAATCCTTAGTGATGCCCATAAGGCATCAGCAGATCTACTATTTAGTATTTTTATTAATACCTAGTGTAATCCCATACTGAGTCTCATTTACAAACGACCTAGTTCAGGAAGATAAAATGACCTCACAACGTTCTCTTATCAGTGCAACGGTAGATTGGGATGCCGATGGTTATCAAACGGGTGTTCTGCTGCTTCCCCACTCACATGATACATCTGCCTACGGGCGAATTCCCATCCCTGTAGCCGTATTGAAGCAAGGAAACGGCCCTACGGTTTTAATGACGGGCGGTAATCACGGTGATGAATTAGAGGGGCCTATTGCCCTGATGAAAATCATGCAAGAGATGGAAAATTGGAAAATAAACGGCAGAATTATTGTGATCCCTGGCCTGAACTTTCCTGCGTTTCAAAAAGGTACACGGACATCTCCTCTGGATAAAGGCAATTTAAACCGAATGTTCCCAGGTAATCGCAATGGAAGTCTGACCGAAATGATAGCCCATTACGTTGACACAGAACTATTTCCGATCTCTGACGTCATTCTGGATATGCATGCGGGGGGAGCGTCATTCAATCATGCTCCGGTTCTATTGGCAGCCCTGCCTGAGGATACGGCGCAGCATGATGATTACATTAAGCTGGTTAACGCCTTCAATGCACCTACAACCATGATCATGGATTTACTGGGAGAAGATCGAACTTACGGCGCGGCGGCAGAGAGTCATGGCAAACTTTTCCTCTGCGGTGAGTTTGGCGGTGGGGCATCCTGCAATCCTGATTACCTCCAGATTGTCGAAGCCGGATTAAGACGCGTTTTGCAGGCTTTGGACGTGATCAGCCATGCTCCCGCGCAACAACAGAGTGAAACGCGACTCATGAAAGTTAAAGGAGCCGGACACTATCTATTCTCCCGCGGACGCGGTGTTTTTGAACCCTGTTTCAAGCTCGGCGATCACGTACATCCCGGGCAGCTTGCAGGACGACTCTTTAACATCGATGCTCCATGGGAGGCAGCGACAGAGCATTATTTCAGCCAAGAAGGTGAGATCATGGTTACGCGAACTTTCTCTCATGTCGTTGCGGGTGATTGTCTGGCCGTTATCGCGTCACCTTCGTCATGGTGCTGATTAATTTTTCTCCTAGGGCATGACATATGAACACTGAAACGATAACGAAAGTAATAAATAACGCTTCTCGTGGTGGCGCCTATGCTATTGGGTTATTTCTCGCGTGCTTTGCATTCTCGTATCTTGACCGCCAAATTTTGAGCATTCTCGTCGAGTCCCTGAAAACCACGCTAAATATTTCAGATATCCAGATAGGGATCCTTCAAGGATTCTCTTTTACTCTCTGTTATGCCACTGCTGGCGTAATGATATCCCGAATGGTGGATAGTGCAAATCGCGTTAAATTAATCGCGGTATGCATTGCTATTTGGGCTTGTTCAACCATGTTATGTGCTACGGCCAGCAGCTTTACCGAGCTGTTGATATGGCGTGGAGGTACCGCCATTGCCGAAGCCGCTCTCAGTCCGGCTGTTTTGTCGATTTTTGCGGATATGTTCATCGCCAGCCGGTTAACCCGAGCAACGGGGATCTTTATGCTAGGTCCCTATATTGGTAGCGGCCTGGCATTGACCGGAGGTGGAATGCTGTTGGGTTGGTTAGGTAATATGCTCAATGCTCAAAACAGTTTCGTGGGTATGTATCCCTGGCAATTGGTATTTTTACTTGTCGGTTTTCCGGGGTTACTGCTGGCTGCATTAGTGTTTTTCACTGTCCGTGAGCCAGCTCGACTTAATCCTTACGCCAAGTATACTCTGGCAGAGGTCGACGTGCCGAGTTTTCGGGCGGTAGTCCATGAGCTGGTGGTAAAAAACCGCTTTTGTCTGCCTTATTATTTTGCCTATTCCTGTCTCATCATGTTGTTTTATTCGCTCACGGCCTGGTTTCCTACTGTCATGATCCGACATTTCAGTCTGACGGCTGGACATGTTGGGCAGGTCAGTGGCCCTACTTATATGTTTGCGGGTATAGCGGGCGTGCTGTTAGCCGGGAAGCTCGTCAGTATGAAATGGCAAGCAAATCTGTTGAGAAGCGCACTGAAAGTGTCAGCTTATGCTTCGGGGGGGCTGGTTGTTTTTTCTGCAATTGCACCGATTATGCCTTTTTCTACAGCTATTGCTTTTTACGGTGTTACTCTGTTTTGCGCCAGTATTGTTATGGCGCTGGCCCCCATTCCGCTGCAAATTGCTGTTCCAAACCGTATGCGTGGTCGCGCCATATCGTTGCTTGTTTTCATGACTAACTTACTGGGAGGAGGAAGCGGACCTCTTCTGGTGGGTTATTTAAGTCAGCAATTGCATGGAACCACCAATGCACTCGGTATTGCACTAGCAATAGTCTGTGCGGGTGCCGCGATTGCAGCAGCGGTTCTCTACTCACTGTCCGTCAAATACTGTCCTGATATTGTCACTAATGATTAACTCTCAACAGTGTATTCAAGTTATGGAATATTTATGATGACAGCAGACTCTTATCACCTCAGCAATGTGGCAATCAAGCGAGTTACCGAACAATTTTTTAGTATGCAGTTGGTGAAACTGCTGCCAGAAGGTCAGAACAATCTTTCGCCAGTTGGCGTGGAGGTTGATGCTCAGGTTGAAATGAGCGTTAACAGCTGGTTCATCGATGGGCCAGAGGGGCGCGTATTGATTGATACTGCAATGGGGGATGGCAAAGATCGCTCTTTCAGCCCGCTGTTCAATCAACGGAATTCTCCATGGATGGATAATTTAAAACGCACTGTTATTGGGCCAGACGATATTGATTATGTCTTGCACCCCCATTTACATACTGACCTTGTCGGTAGGAATACCGTATGGAATGGTAAACAGTGGGTCCCTGCTTTTATCCATGCAACTTGGGTATGTCCACAAGTTGTGCTCGACTTTGTTATGTCACAGCAGAGTATTGCGAGGGAAGTGGTGTTCGGTGACAGTATCGCGCCAATCATTGAGTGCGGGCCTGTTGTGACTCTGCCAAATACAGCCACGATATTTTTTTTAGGAATAACGTTCTATCCGACGCCCGGCCACAGCATTGGTCACATGAGTATTGTGCTAGAAAGTGAAGCGGAAACATCCATCTTCTGTGGCGACATAATGCACACACCACTACAGGTTGAGCATAACACTTTGAGTTCAGTATTTGGCCGCGATTGTGTGCTGGCTAATTAATCTCGAAATTGGCTACTAGATTTAGCCAACACTCATCGCGCAGCGGTGTTTACAAGTCACTTCAATAAGAGTTCCGTAGGCTACGTCACGGAAAAAAATGACCATTTTAGCTTGAAGTTTGAACGGTAATTAATGATGAATACAACAATAAAAATGCACAGTAACTCGCGAATGAGCCAAGTTGTCATCCATAACGGCACGATTTATCTTTCCGGTAAAACAGCACGAAATGAGGGAGATATTCACCAGCAAACGATGGAGATATTGCAAAGTATTGATAATCTGCTGGCTGAAGCACAAAGCAGCAAGAGCCATTTACTCTCTGCACAGATTTGGCTTAAAAATATGCATGATTTCGATGCGATGAATGAAATTTGGGAGGCTTGGTTGAAAGATGTAATACCACCAGTCAGGGCATGTACACAATCGGCCTTTGCCAAACCCCATTATCTCATCGAAATTCAGGTAGTTGCAGCGAAGGTTTGAAGCGTAAGAGCATGTAGGTCCTGGACCCCAGTGGTAATAGAGGGGCGAGGCCAATAATTAAAAAAACGACGTTAAGAAAAAGGTCATTATTTATAGATTTAAAGGCCTTAACTTTCGGTTCAGAATATCTTTTGGTTTGATCTCTTCCCTTTGTTCAGTCCCAGTATAAAGTGGAGTTTCCGGCTTTTCTTTCTCTCAGTAAATGAGGTCATCCGGCATGAAAAAGATACGTTATACGGAAGAACAGGTAGCTTTTGCGCTGAAACAGGCAGAAATCGGCATCCGGGTGGAGGAAGTCTGCAGAAAGATGGGGATATCTGAGGCGACTTTTTACAACTGGAAGAAGAAATTCGGCGGCATGGGGGGACTGAATTACGCCGTCTAAGGCTGGTGGAGGAAGAGAATCACCGCCTGAAACGTCTGGTGGCTGATTTGAGCCTGGACAAGGAAATGCTGCAGGATGTCATCCGAAAAAAGTTCTGAGGCCGGTGCAGAAGCGTGAGGCCGTGGAATATCTGCTTGCAGCGTACCGTGTCGGGGGTCGCCGGGGATGCGAACTGATGATGCAGAACCGTACGGTTTACCACTACCTCAGTTGCCGTGACGACCGGGCACTGACGCAGCGAATAAGGGCAATTGCAGAGACCCGGATACGCTATGGCTGTGAGCGTATTCATATCCTCCTTCGCCGTGAGGGCTGGCGGGTTAACCATAAGAAAACCCACCGAATTTACTGCCCGGAAGGACTGAATTTACGGTCAAAACGTCCCCGCAGGCATGTCACCGGCAGGCACAGGAAATCACGGCCGCAAGTGGTTGCTGCTGAACAGTGCCGGAGCATGGATTTCGTTGCTGATAATCTGTTCAACGGACGCCGGATCAGGGTGCTGACTGTAGTGGATAATTTTAGTCGTGAATGTCTGGTGGTCGAGGTCGGTAAGGGGCTACGGGGTGATGATGTGGTTGCCGTAATGGAGCGTTTAAAGCAGTCCTCAGGGCGTATCCCGCAAAGGCTGCAGACGGATAACGGCAGCGAGTTTATCTCAAAACCGATGGACAGATGGGCCTGTGAAAACGGAGTCATCATGGACTTCTCCCGTCCGGGAAAACCCACAGATAATGCACTTGCCGAATCTTTTAATGGCAGCCTGAGGGATGAATGACTGAACGTTCACTGGTTCCTGTCGCCTGAGGATGCCCGGGAAAAATCGAACAGTGGCGACAAGAATATAATCATTACCGGCCGCATTCATAATTAAATAACCTGACTCCGGCGGAATTTGCCCGAAGTCATCAAAAAGGTCAGATTCTCTGATTTAGCCTGGCAGGGATATTGGGAGGAGATCAGTGGTGCGTTGTGGATGCCCCGGGATTACATTCGTAAAGTTGACACTATGAGCCGACCGAAGCAACTATGAAAATCGTTGGCTGGGGTGTTAAGGCTAAGGTGATATTTGATTTAATCAACCTAAATGAGCACTCGCATTAGCGTTTATTCAACCGGCAGTAACGCCAGGACTTCCAGGCCAGCACTGGCGGTTGAATCAATGTCGTGAGGGCGACTCCACATAGCAGAGACAGGCCTCCCCCTAAAATATATGCCTTAGTTGAAAAACACAGTAAAAAGACAAACGCTACTGCACAACCTGAAGCTATCCAGAGCAGCACACTGAATTTGTTCTTCAGGTCCACGACCGCCTCACCAAGACTTCCGCCATAGCTTTCAACGTTGTTTTTAATTTTTCTCAGATCAACGTCAGTAAAACCCGAGCTCAGCAACTCTGCTTCACTAACTTCCATAATCCTGCACCTTTCATCCTGAAAATATGCCGTTATTGTGCCGTAATTATACATCTGCATGCCAGCAGGGCGACAAAAGGATACTCTTTATCAGGCCTTCGTTCTTCAGTCATCCAGCTTGCAACTGATTCATAGCATCAGCTTAGAGCATGAAGCGGACATCTAAGAATTAAGGAAAAGTACAACATCTTCATGTAACCAATTTGGCTGAAATAACCTAATTACCGACCCGAAGGCCGGTAGTGGTTAACCCTGATAAAAGTTTACCATGCGTAGGCTTCAGGTGCTTCCCCGCCCGGTCCCGGCCAGATGGTATCCAGCCTTTTGAGCGTATCATCTGAAAGAGACAGCGTCAGGGCATTGAGATTCTGACGGAGCTGTTCAGCTGTACGCGGGCCACTGAGCACGGCGCTAACTACCGGGTTCTGCAGTAGCCAGGCCAGCGCGACGTCTGATGGTGTTTCCCCCAGCTCATCACACAGTGTTTCCCAGGCCTGCAGTTGCGACCGCAGGCGGTTGATTTGCGCCTGCAGTTGCGGTGTTGCCCGACGGCCACCCGCAATTTTCTTCAGAACTCCACCCAGCATCCCCATTCCGACCGGGCTCCAAGGGATCAGGCCAATGCCGTAATGACGCAGCGCCGGAATGACTTCCAGCTCAACCGTGCGCTGGGTCAGGTTATACAGACTCTGCTCAGAGGCCAGCCCCAGAAGATTGCGCGCGCCAGCCTTGCACTGTGCAGTGGCAATATCCCAGCTGGCAAAGTTACTGCTGCCCACGTAGCTGACTTTACCCTCACGGATTAACTGCTCCATAGCCTGCCAAATCTCCTCCCAGGGGGTGTTTCGGTCGATATGGTGCATCTGGTAGAGATCAATATGGTCCGTTTTCAGTCTTCTCAGGCTGGCCTCACAGGCCCGGCGGATATGGTAGGCGGACAGGTACTTGTCGTTCGGACCCGTGTCCATCGGCTGGTACACTTTTGTGGCCAGCACTATCCGGTCACGCTGGCCGCTGCGTGCCAGCCAGTTACCGATGATTTCTTCGGATGTCCCGTACCCTTTTGCCATATCCGGTGACTGCGGCCCGCCATAGACGTCAGCGGTATCGAAAAAGTTGACACCCGCATCCATGGCTTCATCCATGATCCTGAAGCTGGTTGGCTCATCGGTCAGCTCACCGAAATTCATGGTACCGAGACCGATGCGGCTTACCCGCAGGCCGGTACGACCCAGATGTTGGTAGTTCATGTCAGATGCTCCTTATCATTAAGCCAGGGTGGTGTTATCCATGACAAACCGGTAATGCACATCGCCTATGAGCATGCGCTCATAGGCGTCGTTAATCTGATCGGCGCGGATAAGCTCAATGTCGGCGACAATGCCATGTTCAGCGCAGAAATCGAGCATCTCCTGCGTTTCAGGAATGCCGCCAATCATCGACCCGGCAATCGACCTGCGCTTCATGATGAGGTTGAACACTTCCGGTGAGTCATGCGGCGTGGCCGGCGCACCCACCAGGGTCATCGTGCCATCGCGTTTCAGTAGCGCGGTGAACACGTCGAGGTTATGCGGCGCAGCAACGGTGTTGAGGATAAAATCGAAGCTCTTTACATGGGCTTCCATTTCACTGGCGTGACGGGAGACCACCACCTCATCTGCACCAAGCGCCCTGGCGGCATCACGTTTGGACTCAGATGTGGTAAAGGCCACGACATGCGCGCCCATGGCGTGCGCAAGCTTGATCCCCATATGCCCCAGTCCGCCAATACCGACCACCCCGACCTTCTTGCCGGGGCCCGCCTGCCAGTGACGCAGCGGTGAGTACGTGGTGATACCCGCGCACAGCAGCGGTGCCACGGCGGCCAGTTGCGCTTCCGGGTGAGTGACGCGCAGGACATAGCGTTCATGCACCACAATCTGCTGCGAATATCCGCCCAGCGTGTGGCCAGGCGCGTCCGGCGTCGGGAAATTGTATGTCCCTGTCATATGGTCGCAGTAGTTCTCCAGCCCGTCGTCACAGTCACCGCAGTGCCGGCAGCTGTCGACAATGCAGCCGACCCCCACCAGATCCCCTGCACAAAAACCGGAGACGTGATCGCCAACGGCCACTACACGACCGACAATTTCATGTCCCGGTACGCAGGGATAGAGCGTTCCAGCCCATTCAGCGCGTACCTGGTGGATATCCGAATGGCAGACTCCGCAGTACGCGATATCAATTTGCACATCATGGGCACCGGGGACACGACGGGTGATATCCATCGGCTCCAGCGGCAGTGTGCCCGCATGGGCACCATAAGCTTTAACTGTCATGGCATTACTCCTGGGTTTATGAATGGTCTGCGGCAGAAGTGTCTGCGCGCGAGGTCAGAAAGATCAGTACGGTTGCGATAATCAGCATCGCGGCGCTGGCCAGGAAGGTGCTCTGGTAGCCGTGATGGTCGAAAAGCAGGCCGCCCACCGTCGAACCGAGAGCAATGGACAGCTGCACCATCGCTACCATCAGTCCGCCGCCCGCTTCGGCGTTCTGCGGGAAGGTACGCGGAACCCATGCCCACCATCCCACCGGTGCGGCAGTGGAAATCAGCCCCCACAGCCCGAGCAGTGCGGTCACGATAGCCACCTGACTGCCGAAGGCAATCAGTGCCATCGCGGTGATGGCCATCAGCACCGGGATAGCCATCAGGGTTGGGTAGAACCCGCGTTTCAGCACCCGGGCAATCAGGGTGGTGCCGATAAAACCTGCGACACCGATAACCAGCAGGACCAGGGTCACCGTTGCGGCATCCACTCGTGTCACCGTCTCAAGGAAAGGCCGAATGTAGGTAAAGAGCGTGAATTGCCCCATAAAGAAGATCCCCACACCCATCATGCCCAGCCTGACCACCCGACGACGAAACAGCGTGAATACGTTGCGGGAAGCCGCCACCTCACGGGTGACCGGCATGGAAGGCAGGCTGAGCAATTGCCAGATAAACGCGATGATGGCGACCGGCACCAGGCAGAAGAAGGCCCCCTGCCAGCCAACCATCGATCCGAGCCAACTGCCCAGAGGGGCAGCCACGACGGTAGCCAGGGCATTGCCACTGTTGAAAATAGCCAGCGCCAGTGGAACACGATGCACCGGGACCAGACGCATTGCCGTCGCGGCCGACATCGACCAGAACCCGCCAACCACGATACCAATCAGGGCTCTGCCCGCCATATAGGTCAGGTAATTGGGTGCCATTGCAATAACAGCACCGGAAATCGCCATAATACAGGTCAGGCCGAGCAGCAGCGTTTTCCGGTTAAGCGTGCCTGCCAACACGGAAATAAACAGGCTGGTTACCACTGCAAATGCCCCGGAAATAGCGATGCCCTGTCCGGTCATACCTTCGGTGACATGCAGGGTCTGCGCCATCGGTGTCAGCAGGCTGACTGGCATAAATTCAGAAGCGATCAGGGCGAAGACGCACAGCGTCATGGCAAAGACGCCACTCCAATGCGCGGGATGTTTCCCGCTTTCGGGGATTTTTTTCTGTTCTCGTCTGTCTTATTACTCATTCAGGGATTTCTTTTTAGTAGATAACATGAAGTCTGCGCCCGGGAGCCTTCATCGCTGCAGTAAGAGCTGAAACGGCATACTGGGACGGGACTGTGATAACAGGGATAATCGCGGTGCGGAAGGTGCTGCGGGTCAGTTGGCGACCCTGATTTGCACCGCAAGAGGTCCGTGGCGTTGCAGGACAGGCAGTCCGGAATCCACTTTCCCTAACGGGATCAGTGAACGGGCGTAAGCTCTGCCCTCGGCAAAAACAGCCAGGTTACCCCAGGGCGCGTAGTAAGTGATATCTCCGGCTTCTGGCGTCATGCCGTCCGGTGCCTGTGCCGTAGAAAGTCTGCGCGGCAAGTCGCTTATACGCTCAATAACGTCATAGTCTTCCAGCGTCAGGCTGAGGGGAAGCAAAGACGCAAAGTCCCGGCCTGTCGGGGTGTCAAAGAGGGTGGCGATGGCGGTTTCTCCCTCCACAATGATCTCTATTTTCATAAGCGTCTCCTGCGCCACTCCCCGATCGTTGTCACCCGCCATAGCGGACTGCGTGAGGTAAAGCAGGCCGGCAAGGAGCAGTAGCAGTGACGTTCTGCGGTAAGCGTTTTGCATAAGGGTTAGCGTTGACTTTTTCATCGCATTATTGTTACCAATATGCAGCGGGTTAACTAGCTAATGAATACTTAATGACCTTATAAGTTAATTTTATAAATAGATCGGAAACGAACATGGCCAGACGCAATCTCAACGACTTACTCTCTTTCATCACCGTGGCACGGGAAGGCAGTTTTACACGCGCTGCTGCGCAGCTTGGGGTGACCCAACCTGCACTGAGCCAGGCGATTTCCGGACTGGAAGAAAAGATGCAAATCCGCTTGTTGACCCGGACCACGCGCAGCGTGTCGGTGACTGCCGCCGGGGAGCGTCTGCTGCAGTCGGTGGGCCATCGTATTGATGAGATTGAAGCCGAACTGGACATGTTGACGGCATTGCGTGATAAGCCTGCGGGGACCGTCCGTATTACCTGTGGACCCAATGTCCTGAAGACCACGCTACTGCCAAAGCTGACACCACTATTACGCGAATATCCGGATATTCAGATTGAGTTTGACGCCAACCACGGGTTTAGGGATATCGTTGCTGATCGGTTTGATGCCGGTGTGAGGCTCGGAGACACCATCGACAAGGACATGATAGCCGTACCCATTGGCCCGAAACTGCGCATGGCGGCTGCAGCTTCTCCTGAGTATTTTGCCCGGTGTGCAGCCCCTCAGACGCCACGCGATCTTATGCAACACTGCTGTATTAATGAGCGAATGGTTCAATCGGGGAAAATTTACGCCTGGGAGTTTGAGCAGGAAAACGGCAAATTTCATGTTCGGGTTGAAGGGCAACTGACGTTTAACACATCGGAACACGTTGTTGACGCAGCTCTTGCCGGACTGGGAATTGCCTTTTTACCTGAAGAGGAGTTCGGTACCTGTCTGCGGGAAGGAAAACTAATCCGGGTGCTTGAAGATTGGTGCAGGCCTTTTCCCGGTTACTATCTTTATTACCCCAGCCGTAAACAGCCTTCCCCGGCGTTTTCACTGGTTGTGGATGCGTTGCGTATTAACCGGAAAATTTAACGCTGAATTATCGGGCCAATATTTCAGGAACGAACGTAAACGTCCGCTCCCGGCACCATGCGGACGATTTACACACATTCCCACTACAGTTAAGGGCGCGGAATGCTAAGTTCATAAACGACGCATGGCTCATCGTAATGCTGTTCTATTGCCTTATAGGTCATGCCTAAGCGTTGCATCACTCGCTGAGAGGGGATATTTTCGGGGTCGGCAACAGCCACTAAATAATCTGCGCCTATGTGCTCTGCCGCATAATCAATAATCGCTTCAGCCGCTTCGGTTGCATAGCCTTTGCCATTATGTTCCGGAATAAGCCGCCAACCAATCTCCAGGGGGGCACCTTCAACGTTTGCCAGGTATTGGAGACAGGCTGCTCCAACAACAACTCCGGAGGCTTTTTCTTTGATAGCCCACCATGAAAATCCATATTTATGCCATCGGGACTGAACACGTCTTATATTTTCCCTGGTCTCTTCTGGCGTTTTAACAATACCCTTGTTGATATACCGCATTACTTCGGAATCGTTATCCATCACCCTTAAGCCTTCATAGTGTGAGTCATTATAGGGTTCCAGCTTTAAACGCGTAGTCTCTAAATTCATCTGACAATCCTTTTACATGGAAACAATACGTTCGGTTAATTTCTCCACATAAAACAACATAGCACGATATCAGCAGTATACGCTTCTGGCACATAACCCCACATCATACCCACTAAAACTCCATCACTTCTGTTCCATATGGTATAATTAAAAAACCAAATGGAGGGTTCGCTATGACTATGAAAGTGTTTTCGCCTTCGGTGGCCCGGGTTCCGCCGGCTGACCTGTGGAGCGTCGTCGGGCTGGAGGTACAGGATGGGATCGCGCTGATGGGCAGAATCAGCGAGGGTCTGGAAGGGGATATCGCCAGGCGTTTTTCTGACTGGACCAATATTCCGGCCAGTGAACTGCGTAAAATGTCGGGTATCCCTAATACTACCTTTAACCGCAGCATTAAGGCCCGGTTTACCGCCGATCAGAGCGAGCGAATTATCCGTGTAATCCGGGTGCTGGCGCGGGCCATTGAACTGTTTGAAGGGGACAAGGAAGCCGCTAACCAATGGCTGAATGAAAAAAACCGTGCCCTTAACTGGCAGAAGCCTGCGGATGTTCTGTCGTCAGAGACCGGGGCGCTGGAGGTGATGCGACTGATTACGCGGATTGAGCACGGCGTTTATTCATGATCCTCTACCGGCTCACCAAAACCCGCTATTTGTCATCTGCCTGGTCCGGGCAGGGGGCGAAAGAAGCCGGTGGCCGTTGGAACAGTGTCGGCACTGCGATGGTTTATCTGTCGGAGACGGCGTCACTGACCATGCTGGAAACGCTGGTGCATCTGAATGCCCCCCAATTACTCGGATCCTTTACTCTGCTGAGTATTGAGGTGCCGGATAATCAGATAATGATATTTGATCAGGATATGCTGCCGGAGGACTGGGCTGCCGAAGATGCCCCGGCTACTCTGGCGCAATACGGCGACGACTGGGCAGCGGGCGCTCAGTCGGTGGCGCTGCGTATCCCCAGCGCACTTTCCCCGGTCGAATTTAACTTTCTGTTCAATCCACTTCATCCGGCAGTGGCTGGTCTGATGCCCACTGTGCGGGCCATCCCGTTTAGTTTTGATTCCCGCCTGAAATAGTCCGTTTTACGGCTGGTAAGCCGCAGCCTGGCATCAATAAACCGTTAACCGAAAGAGGGGAGTTTTAGAGCCGTGGCCTCTCTGTCGGTTAACGGCAGAAAAGCCACAATAACAGCGGCAGACCCGGCATTGCGGGCTGCCAGTTTAATCAGACGGAAGGGATTAATCCGCCATCGACGCGGATAACGCTGCCGGTGATATAGCCCGCCGGTTCTCCGGCAAGGAAGGCGGCAGTCGCACCATATTCCACCGGGTCGCCGTAACGTCCGGCTGGAATGGTTTTGCGGCTCTGTTCAGCCACCTGTTCGGCGGTGGTATTTTCACGTCCCGCTTTCAGTGCATCCAGCTGGCCGACACGGTCGGTGGCGATACGCCCCGGAACCATCACGTTTACCGTGACCCCTTTTGCAGCCACTTCACTGGCGAGGGTTTTTGACCAGCCAAGCAGGCTCATGCGCAAGGCATTAGACAGCGCCAGGTTAGGAATCGGGGCAATCACCCCGGAGGAGGTGCTGGTGATAATGCGTCCCCAGCCCTGTTCCAGCATGGCCGGTAACACCTTATCTGTCAGTTGAATCAGTGAACCCACCATCAGCGAAAACTGGCTTTGCCAGACGGCGGCATCGGTTCCGGTGGCGCGGGCCGGTGGTGGCCCACCGGAGTTATTGACCAGAATATCAATATTGCCCCACTGCTGGCGGATACTCTCCAGAGTCTGGTCAAAATCCTGTGGTGCCGCCAGGTCCAGAATCCAGGCCTGTGCGGTGCCACCCTGTGCCGTGATCAGGCTGACAGTCTCTGCCAGTTTATCGGCATTGCGACCGGTGACGGCCACCCTGACACCTTCCTGTGCCAGCGAAAGGGCGATTGCCCGGCCCAGACCGCTGCCTGCACCACAAACCAGTGCGACACGCTGTGCTATTTTTAAGTCCATAACTTCTCCTGATTGTATTTTCAGGATCAGTATGTGCAAAATTGATGCCGGTTATGCGTCCGGTTTTGAAAAACTGACCTGGTCAAACGCAAACTGCAGATGTTTACGCATCAGTTCGGCGGCCAGTTGCGGCTTATGATCGCGCAGCGCATCAAGGATCGCGACATGCTCTTCACACCACTCTTTTACGCGACGTTTATTATGGTAGCTGCCAAATTCCAGCAGGCGGCGTAAACGGTTTTGCTGTTGAATCGCCTGTAATACAAACAGGTTACCGCTGGCTTCCGCCAGAATTTCATGGAAAGAAGCGTCAGTTTCAAAGATTTCTTTGGCCGGGACCCGGGTAATATCGTCGTGACCGATCAGCCGCAGATGCTGAGCCCTCAGGCGTTTCAGTTGCTGGCGGTCAATTCTCAGCCGTGGTGACAGCAGGGCCGCCGGTTCAATCATCAGCCGGAATCCGTAGCTGTTCTGTAATGCCACATCGGAATTTATGGTCTGCAAAAATCGCCAGCCATGCCCCGCATTACGGGCTATCAGCCCGTCTTCGGAAAGCATTACCAGTGCCCGCGATAATACCCCGCGATCAACATCATAGCGCTGGCTGATTTCGGTCTGGGTAAAGGATTCCGGTAGCACTCCGGCAATCCGGTCTCTGACCAGCCGTTCATACAATTCCTGATCATTATTTTTGGTCTGCTCAATGGTCAGACGCTGCAGTTCTTCGATGCTTTTCAGCAGGAAAAACCCCTGATTTGGCCGCGCTTCCACGGCCCCCAGACGGGTCAGCTCCTTCAGTCCCGCCCGGACCGGGCTGCGTGAAACACCCAGCGCATCTGCGAGATGTTGTTCACGCAAATGGTGACCTGGATCGAATCTTGCATCATATATCAGGTCAAGGATTTGCCGGGCTATCCGGCGACTACTGGCAGTTGAGTCAGTCAGTGTCATGGAGCATGTTCCCTGGAGTGTATTATTGTCGGCTCAATATACAATAATAACTCACCAGGTTGCAGCTAAATAAGCGGTTCTGATGCACGTATTTTGTGCACCATGCACCACAGGAAAGCATTTTGTTATCTCTTTAATTGTATTTTTAGTGTCAGAAAATCCAATTTAATCACCAGGAGACAAGCATGAACAAATTATCTTTGCGCAAATGGGTAGCCGGCAATCTGTTACTGGCCCTGGCGATTGGGCCACTGGCCGCCGTTGCCGCTGACCAGAGTGTCACCCCGGGGCAGTTAACCTATGGTACAGCCGCCACCTTTATGCCGTTTGAGTTTGTTAAAAACGGCCAGCTGACCGGGTTTGATATTGACCTGATCACCGCGCTGAGCAAAAAAATTGGTCTGACCCCTGCGCCTCAGCAGATGTCTTTCCAGGGGCTGATTCCGGCGTTGCAGGGTAAACGTCTGGATATGATTAACTCGGCCATGTATGTCAATCCGACGCGTGCCGCTCAGGTCGATTTTATTCCTTACCTGAAAATCGGCAGCCGCGTGGTGGTGCGTAAAGGCAACCCATCCGGCATTACCGGTCGTGATCTCTCGCTGTGCGGCAAAAATATCGCCGTCACTCTGGGCGGTATCGAAGAGAGCGAAGCCCGTGAGAATAACACCCAGTGTCTGGCCGCGAAAAAAGCCGCGATCAATGTGATGACCTTCCCTGCAGCGACAGACTCCGCAGTGGCAGTAGCGCAGGGCCGTGCCGATGCAGAATTTCTGTCTACCCCGGGAACCGTTGCGCTGTTCAGCGAAAAACCCGGCGTGTTTGAGGCCACCGGACCTGAGTTTGAAAACAATACCCAAATCGCTTTTGCCATCCGTAAAGGCGACAACCACACCCGTCAGTTGCTGGAAAAGGGGCTGAAAGAGGTGGTGCAGGACGGGACTTACCACAAGCTGATTGCTAAATGGAACTTCCCGGGCTCCGTCTCCATTTTCTAAACCGAACCCGCACTCCAGGAGAATACTATGTCGATTGATCTGATGTGGCAGTACTTCATCTCACCTGAGTTTTTCAGAGGTGCATGGATGACGCTGTTAATCACCCTTTGTTCACTGCTGTGCGGTGTGGTTATGGGGCTGGTTCTGGCATTGCTGCAGGAAGCTCCGTTTCGTCCCGGAAAATGGCTGGCCTTCTTCTATCTGTGGCTGTTTCGCGGCACTCCGGTGCTGTTTCAGATTATTTTTGTCTATAACGTCCTGCCAGGTTTCGGCATCCGTTTTTCCGCCTTTACCTGCGCGGTGCTGGCGCTTTCTCTGAATGAAGGCGCCTATATGGCGGAAATCCTGCGTTCCGGATTGCAGGCAGTGAAAAGTGGCCAGCGCACTGCCGGTATGGCGCTGGGCATGAACAGCGCACAAATCATGCGCAAGATTGTGCTGCCACAGGCGGCCAGAATTGTGCTGCCACCAATGGGTAACCAGATGATCAGCATGCTGAAATCGAGCGCGCTGGTGTCGGTGATTGCCGTACAGGACCTGCTGCTGGTGGCAAACCAGGCGGCCAGTGCCAGCTTCCGTTACTTTGAGGCGCTGTGTGCCGCAGGCATCTACTACCTCGTTCTGACCTCATTTTTCATGCTGTTCCAGTCGTGGCTGGAAAGCGTACTGGACCCGAAACTCCGTCGTAAAAAAACAAAAAGCTGCGCTTAGTGCCGCCAGGCCTGAACAGTGACACCCGGGAGGTGCTATGAAACACCCCGATAAACCCCTGCTGGAAATGATCGGCATCGATAAAACCTTTGGCCGCCAGAAAGTGCTGAAAAACTGCTCCCTGACGGTGGAACGTGGCGACACGGTGGTGCTGATTGGCCCTTCCGGCTCCGGAAAATCGACCCTGCTGCGTTGCGTAAATCTGCTGGCCCCGGCCGACAGTGGTGATGTGTTTTTTGGTAACCAGAACATCAGCCGTGGCGAAATTCCGGCCGATAAACTGCGCCAGCGTATCGGAATGGTGTTTCAGAACTACGAACTGTTCTCCCATCTGACCGCTGCAGAAAACATCATGCTGGCACCGATGACGGTGCTGGGAGTGAACCGGATTGACGCCCGCAAGCAGGCAGAAAATTTGCTGGCGAAGGTGCGGATTAATGAACGCGCTGACCATTTTCCGGATGAACTCTCCGGCGGCCAGCAGCAGCGTGTCGCTATTGCCCGGGCGCTGGCGATGAAACCCGAACTGATGTTGTACGACGAACCCACCTCGGCACTGGACCCGGAAATGATCCGTGAAGTGCTGGATGTGATGGCTGAACTGAGCGCTGAAGGGATGACCAGTATGGTGGTGACCCATGAGATGGGCTTCGCCCGCAGTGCGGCAAATCAGATTCTGTTTATGGAGGAGGGGGAAATTATCGAACGGGCCAATACCCGCGACTTCTTCTCTGGTCAGGTCAGTGATCGCGCCAAACGCTTTCTCGACCAGATTTTACATTAAGAACGGAGCAACTATGAGTACTTATCAGGCTGACAGTGGACGGATGAAACAGGATTTAGCGGCGCTGGTCGCCATTAATACCGAAAATCCGCCGGGTCATGAACGTGAAGCGGCAGAGTGTGTGGCTGGCTGGTTGCGGCAGGCGGGATTCGATCTCTCCTTCAGTGAATATGCGCCGGGCCGGACCAACGTGATCGCGGTACTGAAAAATGGCCCTGGCCCCTGTTTTGCCTTTAATACCCACCTGGACA
This sequence comes from Tatumella morbirosei, assembly GCF_000757425.2. GTDB lineage: Bacteria > Pseudomonadota > Gammaproteobacteria > Enterobacterales > Enterobacteriaceae > Tatumella > Tatumella morbirosei. The sequence continues at coordinate 158,279 of NZ_JPKR02000001.1, forward strand.
CGGTACCGGCCGGAGAAGGCTGGAGCACCGATCCTTTCATCCTGACCGAAACCGATGGCCGGCTGTATGGTCGCGGTTCCTGTGATGCCAAAGGGCCATTAGTGGCCATGGTCGAAGCCCTGCGAATGCTGGCCGCTGCCCCGCAAACATGGTCCGGAACCCTGATGGGGGTATTTACCGCCGATGAAGAAGCCGCCAGTGAAGGGGCGAAATTCTATGTGAAAGATGCGCCGCCCGCGATCGACTTTGCGGTGATCGGTGAACCCACCTCGAATGCGACCTTTTCGGCGCATAAAGGCAGCCTGCGTCCGAAAGTACGGGTCAACGGGGTGACTGCCCATTCAGGAACACCTGAACTGGGTGTGAATGCGGTGTATCAGGCCGGACAGCTGTTGCAGATGATTGAACAGAGCCACCATCAGGAGGTGCGTTGCCGCTGTCATGCCCTGGTCGGTAATGCCAGCATGACGGTAACCCGTATTCACGGCGGACATGCCGACAACGTGATCCCTGAGAGTTGTGAGCTGATGATTGATCGGCGGATGGTGCCGGGAGAAGACGAAGCCGTGGTACGTCAGGAAATCCAACAGTTACTCGACCAGGCCCGTGAGCAAAAAGGCATCGAGGCGGAGATTATCGGCTGGCAGCCCACCACCGGTGGCGCGACCGAAACTGACAGTCAGGAAGCGATTGTTCAACACAGTCTGGCGGCCTGCCAGAAACATGGCAACACAGATCCTGGTCCGTACGGCTTCCAGGGCGGTTGTGACTTAGTGCACTTCCGTTCACTGGGTGCCAAAGGCGTGGTGATTGGCCCGGGGGCTCTGGCAGTGGCACATAAACCGGATGAATTTGTCCCGGTCGATGAGTTTATCGCCGCCGCTTATATCTACCTGGATGTGGCGCTGGCGATGCTGCCTGCGGGGAACGCATCGTGAAAATCCGCTTATGGCGCGGCGAATTGCACTATTCCGGCGTCACGCTCTATACCGCCTCTTCCGGGCCGGTCAGCGGGCTGGACACCCTGTGGCTGACCCTGGAAGACCAGGGGCAGTGCGGGTTGGGGGAAGTGCGCCTGAATATCAGTTATCTGCACGGTTACACCGCTGAACAGGTGATCACTAACCTGCTGCCGGTACTGTCTGACTGGCAGACTTTGCCAGTTGGTCAGGAATTGCTGAGTGCGATTCACGGTCCGGAAAGCCCGCTGCTGGCGCCTGGACGGATGCTGCTGGATATGGCGGTCCACGATTTCCTGGCCCGCAGCCAACAGCAAACCCTGGCTGAGTTTCTGGGCGGAACCGCCGGTAACGCGGAATTCAGCACTAACCAGACCCTGTTCTGGGGCAGTGAACAACAACTGTTAACTCAGGCGCATCAGTACGTCAGTCGTGGATTTACTCAGTTAAAACTGCGGGTCGGTATCAGCGATTTTGACACCGATCTGGCGCGTTTAACCCTGCTGCGTGACACCTTCGGTCAGCAGATTTCACTGGCGGTGGATGTGAATGGTCAGTGGACATTGCCGCAGGCCCGGCAGGCGTTTGCCAGGCTGCAACCACTGCAACTCAGCTATATCGAACAACCGTTAGCGGCCAGTCAGGACGCTGAACTGCCCGCGCTTCAGGAGTATGGCATTCCGGTGATGCTCGACGAAAGTCTGAACAGCGAAGCGGCGCTGCAACGGCTGATGGCGGCAGAAGGCCGGTTATGGGGCCATCTGAAGCTGGTCAAACTGGGGGGGATCGCCCCGCTGGTGTCTGCGGCAAGGCAGCTTAAGGCCGCAGGGGTGCCGTTTATGATTGGCCAGATGAACGAGGGGCATGCAGCCACCGCCGCGGCATTGCAGCTCTGTTATCTGCTGCAACCTGCCTTTGCCGAACTCTATGGTGCTGACGGATTAACCGACGATCCCGCCAGCGGATTAACTTATCAACAGGGTCGTATCCGGGCCTCTGACATCCCCGGGCTGGGGGTGCGCTTCGATATGACAACAGCAACCTTACTTCAGGAGTTTAGTGATGCAAAAACCCGGTAATGTGATTCAGGGCAGCGAATCTGCGTTTCAGGCTGAGGAGTATCAGCAACGTATTCGCCTTACCCGTGAGCGGCTCAGCAAGGCCGGTGTTGAGGTGATGATTGTCACCGGGCCGGAAAACATCTTCTGGCTCACCGGTCAGCAGACTCCGGGCTATTACACCTTTCAGGCGTTAATTCTGCCGGTGGAAGGGGATCCGGTATTTGTAATTCGCCAGCTGGAGTATTTCAACTTTATTGCCAACACCTTTATCAGCGATGCCGCGGTATATCAGGATGGTGATAATCCGGTGGAATTTCTGGTGGAAAAAATCCGTCAGTGCGGCTGGATAAACAAACGTATCGGGCTGGATAAGCGTGGCTGGTTCTTACCGGTCGCGGTTTACGAAGCTCTGCAAAGTCAGTTGGGTGAGATTGCGGATACTGCCGGGGTGATTGAACCGCTGCGGGCGGTGAAATCGGCCGCAGAAATCGAAAAAAATTTCGCAGGCTGCCCGCTATGTGGATGAGGGGATGCGGGCCGGTATCCGCGCGATTCGTCAGGGCGCCGACGAAAACGCAGTGGTGTCGGCGATGATGGGCGGCGCGATTGCGGCCGGTTCGGAATATGTTGGCATGGAGCCGCTGATGTCCAGTGGTCCACGCAGCGGCATTCCTCACGGTACCTGGCGGCGTCGGGTATTGCAGGATAACGACCCGGTATTCCTTGAAATGGCAGCATCCCATGACCGCTACCACGCAGCCTTAATGCGTTCTGCCTGGATCGGCAAACCTCCGGCGATTGCCATTGAAATGGAAAAGGTCTGCCAGGAAGCCTTGCAGGCGGCACTGGATGCGATTCGCCCCGGAGCCACCTGTGCCGATCCGCATAACGCCTGTCAGCGGGTGATCGACCGTGCGGGTTTCACCGATAACTTCAAAAAACGTACCGGTTACTCCATCGGGGTGTCGTTTGCGCCTGACTGGGGCGAAGGCGGCATCCTGAGCCTGTACAGCGGCATTACCACAGAACTGCAACCGGGTATGACTTTCCATATTCCGCCTGCGCTGCGTATTTATGGCGAATTTACCGTCGGGGTGAGTGAAACCGTGGTGGTCACCGATAACGGTTATCGTCAGCTTGGCAGCCTCTCCCGTCCATTAACTTTATTGTAAGGCACAGAAATGAAAGATATTAACGAAAGTCGCGAACGCCTGAAGGGCATTTTCAACATCACGGTGACTCCGTTCACCCCGCAGGGCGAACCTGACTTTAACGCCCTGTGCGAAAACATTGAGCGGGTGATCGGGCTGGGGTATGACGGCATCCTGATCGGTGGCACTTACGGCGAGTTTCCGGTGATGTCGCTGGCAGAGCGGCGCGAACTGTTTGTCCGCGTGATGGAATGTGTGCAGGACCGTATCCCGGTCATGCTGTGCAGTGCCAGTTCCGATCCGCGCGATGCCCGTGACCTGACAGTTCTGGCCGGTGAACTGGGCGGGCTGCCGATGGTGACTGCGCCTTACGTCAGCGAAATTACCGATGATCAGATTATCAACTACTTCCGTGAAATGGCGCCGCTGTCGGTCACCGGTATCCTGGTGTATAACGCGCCGGGTATCGGGATTACGCTTTCTCCGGCGTTGCTGGAGAAACTGGCCGATATCCCGGGTGTGGTGGGCATAAAACAGGGTGATTTAAACCCGACCGCAATCGATCAGATTGCTAACCGTCTGAAAGGGCGTCTGCGCCTGTTCTGTGCCTCGGACCTGGCATTTACCGGTCCGATGATGGCCGGATTCGACGGCATCAGCACCACTAACAGCGGCGCGTTACCGGAATTAATTCTGGCGACTTACCGTGCGCTGGAGCAGGGCGATGCGGCCACCGCCCGCGACCTGCATCAGTTATGGTTCGATTACCGCCAACTGGCACGTCAGCATGGTCAGCCCCAGCTGGTGAAAGCGGCGATGGCCCTGCGTGGCTTTAATGGCGGTACGGTCAGGGCTCCTCTGCAGCCGGTATCTGCACAGGCTGTCGAGGCACTGACCGGAGTGATGAAAGCTCTGGCCAGTGATCCACGCAGCGGGGTTACCCTTGCCGGTTAACCGCAGCCTGTAAAAAGGCGATAAACAGCGGGTGCGGGGCGTCCGGCCGGGACAGTAATTCCGGGTGACCCTGCACCCCCTGCCAGAAGGGCGCCAATGCCAGGGCAATGCCTTCGATAATATCGCCACTGGCTGCGGTGATGGTGGCACCAGCCACAGTCAGCGGGCCAGTCAGTGCAGGGTTAAACCGGTAGCGATGGTTGTAATGCATCGGATAACTCTCGTCAGCAGTGCTGAACGGAAAAATACCGCAGCGATGCCTGCCATCGTCAAAGCGGATAAAACTGTGCAGCGCAGCCTCAGGGTCGACCTCCGCCAGTATGGCCTGCCGGCAATCGTCGGACTGGCGGACCAGTGCGGTGGCCATGCTCTGCATGCCGAGGCACAGTCCGAGCACCGGCAGCGAAGTGTTCAGGGTCGCCTCTGCAATGCGAATCTGCCCGATAACGGCGGCCATCGATGAACCGCCCGGCAGAATGATGCCGGACAACGGAGCTAATTCGCTGAGCTCAGACGACAAAATCTCCGGCGGAACAAAGCGGATATCCGGGGACAGGCCCAGAGCATCTGCGGCGTCACCCAATGCGGCAAGTGTCGCCGGATAGGCCTGACGGTGGTCTTTTTCATGGCCGGCAATGGCGATGGTCAGCGCTGATTCCGCCACTGCGCTCGCAGGCTTTGCATCGTAGCGGCCATAGCGGTCGGCGGATGCTGAGCAATGCAGAGGCGATTGCGCGCCGTCCAGGCTCAGCTCACCCTGGCGGTAACGGCTATATAGCCGGGGACCGGGCAATGAAGCAATGAGCGCCTCCTGCGAGGCGGCCAGCACAATCACGGCATCCCGGTCCGGCAGTTGTGCGATATCGGTGACTTCCTGCTGCAAGGTGTTGCTGCGGTACAGACCACTGGTCACGCAATACCCGGCCGAAATCACATGCTGATGGCTGTCGGCAAACGGCTGTTCAAACTCCGGGCGCAGGCTCCACAGCGGCAGGTTTAACTGGTTAGCCCACAGGCTGGCAGTGACGCCAAAGCAGGCCGGGAACGGTGAGTCATCGAGTATGAAGAACGGTAACACGGCATCTATCCTGCTGTAGTTTTGGGAGGGTAATTGTATTGTTTGAATCAAATTATACAAAGAGGATTTATGAATACTCATCAGACCGCGCGGAGAATGCAACGGGTTCGTCCTTCTCCCACCGCCACTATTTCCGACCAGGTCAGGAGTCTGGAGGCCGAAGGCCTGCCAGTGATCAATCTGGGCGAAGGGGAGCTGGATTTTGCCACGCCGCCAGCCATCAGTTATGCCGGTATTGAGGCAATTATCAGCCATCAGACCAAATATACCGCCGTGGCCGGTACCGCCGTGCTGAAACAGGCGATTGCGGCTAAATTTCTCCGCGATAACCAGCTGAATTACCGCCACTCACAGATCATTGCCGGTAGCGGAGCTAAGCAGCTTATTTTTAATGCGCTGCTGGCCACCGTCGATGCGGGACAGCAGGTGATTATTCCGGCCCCTTACTGGGTATCCTATCCCGATATGGTCACGCTGGCGGAAGGTGAGCCGGTGATTGTGCCCTGTGAAGAACAGCATGGCTGGAAGCTACAGCCGGAAACGCTGAAAGCGGCACTGACTCCGCAGACCCGCTGGATCATCCTTAATTCGCCGGGCAACCCAACCGGAGCGGTATACACCGCAACAGAGTTACAGGCGCTGGCGGCGGTACTGGCTGATTATCCGCAGGTGTTGATTATGGCAGATGATATTTATGAGCCATTACGTTATGACGGCATTGCGTTTTATACCTTTGCCCAGGTAGCACCGGAGCTGGCGGACAGAACACTGACGGTCAACGGTGTTTCAAAAAGCCATGCCATGACCGGCTGGCGACTCGGCTATGCCGCCGGGCCGGAATGGCTGATTGCTGCCATGCAGACGCTGCAATCGCAGAGTACTTCTAATCCGTCATCGATATCACAGGCCGCGGCGGTGGTGGCACTTAACCAGCCCGCGGATTTTCTGCCGGGCTGGTTAAATGTTCTGGATAAACACCGCCAGCGGGTACTGCAACTGGCCAGTGATACCGATGGGCTGTCGGCCAGTGCGCCGCAGGGGGCATTTTATCTGTTCGTCAATTGCCGTGAATTGCTGGGCCGCCGTACCCCACAGGGTGAGGTGATCTCTGATGATCTGGCGCTGGCGAGCTGGCTGCTGTCTGAGGCTCAGGTCGCCGTGATCCACGGTTCGGCGTTCGGTACCCCGGGTTATCTGCGAATTGCTTATGCGGTGGACAGCACAGTGCTGGAAACGGCCTGCCAGCGGTTGTCACAGGCGATTTCGCGACTGAGCTAAGTCTGAGGGCAGGTGATAAACCGGCCGGGGCAGCCGCGCGACAGGGCATTGTGGCGCGGCGATTCCGGCCGGACTGAGGTTGTTACTCCATCAGCCGTGCCTGGCCGGATACGGCAATCGGGCTGCCTGGCTGTTCGGTGATCTTCGCAATAATCCGTGAGCGTATTCCCATATCTTCGCCCTGGATAATCTCTATTTCCCCGTGGTGCGGCCAGCCGATATCGCGCAGATAACCGGCAAAGGCGGCTGATGCCGCTCCGGTGGCCGGATCTTCGTAGACCCCGCCGTAAGCAAACGGATTACGGGTATGAAAGTGTTGCTCGTCCTCTGCCACCACCAGCAGAATAGTGACCCAGCCGTTATCCCTCATCAATACTCCGCCTTCTGCCTGCGAATAATGCATCGCGGCTAACTGACTGCGTTGTTTTAGTGTCAGTATCAGGTGGTCGGCACCGCCGTGGATACGGGCAGGGGGGATTCGCTGATCTAAATCTTCACGGGTATAGCCAAACAGTTGCAGTGCCTGATCCACCAGAGACGGGTCAACCGGCTGACTGTGGGTCGGCGGGGAAAGCAACGTGGCCTGCCAGTTACCGGATTCATCGGGCTGTGCCGAGACCGGAATGCTGGTCAGGTTGAGCTGAAACTGGTAATCCCCGGCACCATAACGCCCGGCAATGCCGGTGGTGGTGGCGATAGTGGCGTGACCGCAAAACGGAACTTCAGCTTCCGGTGAAAAATAACGTACCCGCCACAGTCTGTGGGTGTCATCGAGCGGTACGGCAAAGGCGGTTTCTGAAAACCCTACATCTGCGGCAATTTTCTGCATCTCTTCATCGGTAGGGAACTGCGTTCCCACCCAGACTCCCGCCGGGTTACCGCCTTGTCCGGTATCTGAAAACGCCGCAATATGAACCAGTTCTGACGCAGGGTATTGCATAAGTACTCCGTAAGTTAAGCAACAGGTGGGGTAAGCTTTACCATAACTGATGTTTGCGGAGATAGCATCAAAGGGTCTGGCAGTGAGGGAAAATTTTCTAATGCACTGAGCTCGCTGTTGTTTTGGCGAATGATGGCTGGAAAGCGCTATTTAACGGAAATCGCATCCGGAGCAGCGGCGATTGCGCGGGCTCGCTGGTTGGATGTAACCCCTGAGTCGTGATGCACAGCGCAGAAATAATGGTCTGTGGTTTTAATGAAGGACGCTCTGGTGAACAACTCTCTGCTCATTGCTGTTCATAGTCTGAGGCTTATTTCGGCAAACAGCCCGGCAAATGACACGCTGCACGAAGTAATGTCAAAGAATGTGGTTGATGAGTGATTGCATTTTTCCTGATTGCCCGATTGCAAATGACCCGGGCATCGCCAACAAATCATGAGTGAAGAGCACCTGCTAAGTTGACTGGCAGCTTTGAGCGAGAAGCGGAACTCCGCAGTTAATCTCACAGCTAAATAGTTGCATTACTCACATTGCGGTGTGTTAATCAATGAAGAGCAGATCAATAAGAACAGAAATAAAAACTCCAAGCATTACTACAAGTCTGACATAAGAGCCAAACACATAATCCGTTCCCAGTGATTCACAAAAGGTGATTTATTTATTATTGTTTGAAATATAAGGTCTTTAGCAGCATTTTTATCTACGGAGATTGGTAGTACTGAGTTATATAGAGCTAAAAGCACAACTAACCTCGCACCAGCTTCTTTCGAGTATCTTAAAGATAAATCAAAATCGTTAAAATGTTTTTCCACTCTTTGTTTATGTGCATTATCCCAATCAGCAGGTGGAGAAACAAAATACTCAATAACTCCAGGTTCATCATTTTTGCCAACCAAGTATCTAGCCGATATCCACTGCTCATCATAATAACGGCTATCGTCTAAATAGGGATGTAATATCTGTTCTGCTTCATTTCTTGCAAAAGTTTCCCCTTTACCATCCATATTACAATCTCGACAAGCTGGCACAAGATTAACAGGAAATATAGAAAACTGAGGATAGTGAGCTTTAGGCAAATAATGATCTAAATTTCGAGGGCGCCCAATCCCACCACAAAATGGGCATTTTTCATTAGCAGCAGTCATCAGGGCATCATAAATAGTTCGAGCAGGTTTTTTCTTCCCAACAACATAATGTCCATAAAGCTTAACAAAGTCAGATTTCTTTAACCGACCTACAACAATAGGGTCTTCCTCATCTTTGTTTTGCAGTGGTTGTATTGTATAAAGTTCACCAGTTAATGCCGATGCTTGGTATGAAGCTGCCAATGTTTGCAAATCAGTTATTGCTTCATCCACTTTCAGTAACAAGCCCGGATTGCCAGTTATGCCTTCGCGGCAGCTAGTCAGCATATCGCTATATGTATAAGCAGGTTGTTTAAGTTTCAACATCACTTAACACTCCGATCTCTATGTGTGACAAGCACTTTCAATAGAGCTCGGGCTTCAACACCAAGCTGGTTACGATACTCATCGACTATATCCTCATATGTTCCACCTGACATAACTGATTGGACTAATAAATCGTGAAAACCGGATTTGACTACTTCAAGACCAAATACTTCTCTTGTTAAGATTCCTACATTCTCACCAAATGTTTCAATGTCTGGCCTGCGAGATTCGGTAGACAATCTTGAACGATTGATTTTCCAAACACATCGTTTAGGAACCTCTTGAAGTACCACAGGTGAGTGAGTTGCAATAATAGAAACACCATTTCTATCAAGTAGCAAATCAGACAGCGCACGAATAAAAGCAGACAGCAACGGTGGATGAAGATGGCTCTCTGGTTCATCAATTAGCACTAACGTTTTTTCTTCCACCGTTGCGACTAAACGTGTAAGTGTTAATAATACAACCGCATGACCGGAGCTCATTCTTTTTATACGTTTCCGTGCATTACTAACGAGCATCTCACCATTATATCCGGCTAGATTTTTCAGCTCCATGTTTGCAAAATTTTCATCAGACTCCAAAGTATCAATAGCTTGCAGCCATCTTTCACGCTTAGGAATCTGGCTAAAGCATAGCGTCAAAGCTTGTAGAAAGTCTTCATGAATATCATTTAGTCCTTTGAGCGACTCTCCTTTTTTTTTCAAACCTATATAGAAGTAGCAAGTTCCCTTTGATGGATCAGGCTGTTCACTTGGTGGCTCGAATGGATCGAATGCGCTAAATGACACAGAGACTAAACTACTAAAGTAATCATTATCAATCGGATCATTACTCCACCCCTCCAGATCATAAAATTTTGCATTCGACGTACCTTTACTGGTAACAGCTTCAATCATTCCGTTTAGAATTGTCGTTTTCCCCACACCATTACGACCTATGATCGCGTGAATATTGGTGCTTGGTTTTTCTCCTACGTTCACCTTAAATGATAATTCGATATCGGAAATCTTGTCTTGTGCAGGGCGAATGAACTTAAACTCAAAATTAGTCAGTGGATTCTTTCCCTCAAGCACTCGCGCAAACTGCCCTTTAATAACAGACAAACTAACATACCGAAGTAAAGACGTTTTAAAGACCTCCTCATCCTTAACAAGATCTATAAGTTCTGGCGCATAAGCTATATCTTTGAGCGCCTCAAGTAATGAAACTTTGACGGATTCTGGTAAATTCGAAATTTTCTGATAATAGTCGACATCCTGACCAACGGAAAAATATCCTTCTGAGAGAATTCTAAACTTACTCCCTAACGTGGAGTAAGTTGATTTTTCAGTAGTTTGTCCTTGAAAGCCAATCTTGACATTCCCAATATCATGCCGTTCACCTTTCTGATCAAACAGATACATGTAAAACATTGTAATGAAGGAAAAGTCATTCCAACGATCCACATGCAGGTAAGCCGTACTAATGCCTACGGTAGGAATACGTTGCTCTCGGGGTACAATAATGATTTCCATATGATTTCCGAAAACCTTTTTTGTTTAGACTCACCTAATTATATCAAAAACAATAACAGATGTGTAAATATATTCTGCGAGAAACTTAAATATACAAGAAAACTCAAAAATTATTTTTTCGGTTACGCTAATAATTAAAGGAAGTGTCGTCAGGAGTTCTAATTATTAGTTGAAATAATTTACATATGATACGCAGTCAGACTTTTGAAATAATAAGATTCTAGCAAAGGCAGCTCCCGCCACAAAGCGGACGATCGGTATGCATTCCCACTACGATTCAGGGCACTGAAGGGTAAGTTCATAAACTACGCATGGCTCATCGTAATGCTGTTCTATTGCTTTATAAGTCATGCCTAAACGCTGCATCACTCGCTGAGAGGGGATATTTTCCGGGTCGGCAACAGCCACTAAATAATTTGCGCCTACGTGCTCCGCCGCAAAATCAATAATCGCTTTAGCCGCTTCCGTTGCATAGCCTTTGCCATTATGTTCCGGAATAAGCCGCCAGCCAATCTCCAGGGGTGCGCCCTCAATGTTTGCCAGGTATTGGAGGCATGCTGCTCCAACAACCGCTCCGGAGGACTTCTCTTTAATCGCCCACCACGAAAAGCCATATTTATGCCATCGGGCCTGAACAGTTTTTATACTTCCCCGGGTCTCTTCTGCTGTTTTAACAATACCTTTGCTGATATACCTCATTACGCTGGGATTGTTATCCATCACCCTTAAGCCTTCGTAGTGTGAGTCATTATAGGGTTCAAGACTTAAACGCGTAGTCTCTAAATTCATCTGAAAATCCTCTTACCTGGAAACAATTTACCTGGAAACAATGCTTTCGTTGAACTTATCCACATAAATCAACATATCAAGATATACGATGTGTCAGATCATGACACTAAACCGCTATGTGTTACTGACCCAGTGTAAATCCGACCAGAATCTAAAAAGAGTCGGGAAGCGGGACAGTTCTCGTACTGCTGTGGCGGATCTACCGGAAGTATCAGGTACTCTGCAATGTCGTCTCCTGGTTATCCTTCGCCAGAGACCGGTTTTCGGTGCTGTTTCAAAGAAATTCCGGCCGGAACCGGCTATGCTGCGGGTTTTATGATGGCCTGGGTCACCCGCAATGTATGATTTTCGCTTAGTGTTGCAGTTGCTGCAGCAGATGTGTGTGTTTCTGGTGATTGCCTGGCTGATGAGTAAGACGCGGTTGTTTATTCCGTTGATGCAGGTGACGGTCAGGCTCCCCCATAAGCTGCTGTGTTACATCACTTTTTCGGTGTTCTGTATTCTTGGCAGCTATTTCGGGCTGCATATTGACGATTCGATTGCCAATACCCGCGCGATTGGGGCGGTGATGGGCGGTTTGCTGGGCGGGCCGGCGGTGGGCGGTCTGGTCGGGCTCACCGGCGGATTACACCGCTATTCGCTGGGCGGTATCACCGCCTTCAGTTGTATGCTGTCGACCATTGCCGAGGGGCTGTTGGGAGGTATCGCCCACAGCCTGCTGTTGCGGCGGGGCCGTGCCGATAAGATCTTTAGTCCACTGACGGCCGGGGCTGTCACTTTACTGGCCGAAGCCCTACAGATGGTGATTATTCTGTTGATTGCGAGGCCCTATCCTGAAGCCAGCCGTCTGGTGAGCCATATTGCGGCCCCGATGATTATTACCAATACCCTGGGCGCGGCGCTGTTTATGCGGATTCTGCTGGATAAACGGGAAATGTTCGCCCGCTATACCTCGGCGTTTTCGGCCACCGCATTACGGGTGGCGGCCGCCACCGAGGGCATATTGCGCCAGGGGTTTAATCAGGAAAACAGCCTGAAGGTGGCTCAGGTGCTGCACCGCGAGCTGGATATCGGCGCGGTGGCGATTACGGACTGTCATAAACTGCTGGCGTTTACCGGCATTGGTGATGATCACCATATTGCTGGTAAACCGGTCTCTTCCCACTATACCCGGCGGGCGATAGACAGCGGAGAAGTGGTCTATGCTGACGGGAATGAAGTGCCATACTGCTGTTCGGTTAATCCGGCCTGTAAGCTGGGGTCCACGCTGGTGATCCCCTTGCATGGTGAAAATCAGCGGGTGATTGGCACTATTAAGTTGTATGAGGCGAAGAACCGGTTGTTCAGTTCGATTAACCGGACCCTGGGTGAGGGGATTGCTCGTCTGCTGTCAGCACAAATTCTGGCAGGGCAATATGAACGGCAAAAAGCCCTGCTGGCACAGTCTGAAATAAAACTGCTGCATGCTCAGGTGAACCCCCATTTTCTGTTTAATGCACTGAATACACTGCAGGCCGTAATCCGTAATGACAGCCAGCGTGCCGGGCAGTTGGTGCAGTATCTGTCCACTTTTTTTCGCAAAAATCTCAAGCGTTCTTCTGAGATGGCTACGCTGGAAGATGAACTGGAACATGTAAACGCCTATCTGCAAATAGAACAGGCACGATTTCAGCCACGGCTGAAGGTGGACTTACAGATCCCTGAGGCTCTGCGACATTACCGGCTGCCGGCATTTACTCTGCAGCCGCTGGTGGAAAATGCTATCAAACACGGGACTTCGCAGTTACTCGGGACAGGTGAAATTACGATATCTGCCTGTCAGCACCAGCAATATCTGGAGGTTTCGGTGCAGGATAATGCAGGGCTGTTTGTGCCACTGACCGGTAAAGGACAAGGAATGGGAATGAGCCTGGTGGACCGACGCTTACGGGCGCGCTTTGGAGACGATTGCGGGCTGAATGTTGATTATCACACCGACCACTATACGCGGGTGATTATCCGGCTACCCACGGAGGAGCAAAGTTAATGGAGGTACTGATTGTTGATGATGAGCCACTGGCGCGGGAAAATCTCCGGCTGTTATTACAGCAGTACGACGATATTGTGATTGCCGGCGAAGCTGCCAATGCCATTGAGGCGATGGCCGCGATTAACCGGCTGCGGCCGCAGGTGGTGTTTCTGGATATTCAGATGCCGCGCATCAGCGGACTGGAGATGGTCGGAATGCTGGACCCTCAGCAGCGGCCGCATATTGTTTTCCTGACTGCTTTTGATGAGTATGCCTTGCAGGCTTTCGATGAAGACGCCTTTGATTATCTGCTGAAGCCTACCGATCCCGCCCGGCTGGAAAAATGCCTGAAACGGCTGCGTCAGGTCAGTGATCCTCAGGATCTGACACGCCTGCCGGTGTTGCAGACACCACTGAAATATATTCCGTGTAACGGACAGAATCGTATCTGGCTGTTGCCGATGGAAGAGGTAGCCTGTGTCAGCAGCCGTATCGGCGGGGTATTTGTCACCAGCAGTGCAGGACAGGAGGGTGCGACTGAGCTGACCCTGCGGACGCTGGAACAGCGGACTCCTCTGTTACGTTGCCACCGCCAGCATATGATCAATATGGATCAGCTGCGCGAGATCCGCATGGAGGAAAATGGTCAGGGGGAACTGCGGATGAAAAGCGGCCAGACCGTGCCGGTCAGCCGCCGTTATCTGAAACGCATTAAAGAGACGCTGGGACTATAAATTATCCGGCCGCAATGCTTCGAAGGCCTGGCGGATTTCCTGTTCCGGCAGATCAACACCGATAAAAATCAGGGTACTGGCAGGAATTTCATCATGCTGCCAGGCACGGTCCCAGCCGGAACTGTACAGCCGTTGCACGCCCTGAAACAGCAGGCGGTGAGTTTCACCGCTAACCCACAGCATGCCTTTATAGCGCAACAGGTTGTCTGCAAAGCGTAGCAGCAGGGATTCCATCACCGCAGAAAGTGCATTAAGCTCCAGCGGGTAATCGAGAGTGAGTGTCAGTGATCTGACCCTGTCAGGGGTATCCGGCACAAAACGGTACTGCACCACCGGCGCAGTAGCGGGTTCCAGCATAAATCCCCGTAAATCAAACAACGAACGGATATCGGTATCCCCATTCACCACCCGGACAATCGGGGCACGGGCGTTAATCCGTTGTAGTCTTTCGATCAGGGCCGCCGTGTCCGGTGCGATATCGGTCTTACTGAGCAACAGCCGGTCAGCGTAACCTATCTGGGATTGTGCCACGCTGTAGTTATCCAGTTGCTGTGCGGCATGAACCGCATCCACCAGGGTAATCACACCATCCAGCTGATATTCTTCCGCCAGCCGGGGATGACTGAAGAAAGTGCGGATCACCGGGCCCGGGTCTGCCATGCCGGTGGATTCGATGATTAGCCGGTCAAAATTCAGCAACCCCGACTGGCGCGAATCCAGCAGCTCCAGCAGTGTGCTTTCCAGCTCACTGGCGCGGCTGCAACAGATACAGCCATTGGCCAGTGTCGTGATTTGGCTGGCGCGATCACCGATGATTTGCCGGTCGATGTCCGCTTCGGCAAACTCATTCTCGATAACGGCAATCCGCATTCCGTGTTCGGTCTGCAGAATGCTGTTTAGCAAGGTGGTTTTCCCGGCTCCGAGGAAACCACTCAACAATGTGACGGTTACCGGTATCATCCGTTATTCTCCTTCAGCAGCAACGCATACCTCCTTTACCATCGCCGCCGTAACGGGCCTGCTGGCGTTCACGAAAGAACTCCTCATAGCTCATCACCGGTTGGTCCGGATGGTTGATCCGCATATGCTCTGCGTAGTTGTCATAATCCGGCAGGCCAACCAGCATACGTGCGGCCTGACCCAGATATTTTGATGCCGAACCGGCCTTTCCAAACATAATGGCTCCTGTCGGGGCAGGGCTGCCTTGTCTGACAGCCCTGGTGTTTTTAGTGACCGGAGGAGGTTTTCACCCCACCTTCCGGCACCGGCACATAAGGGGTCTCCTGGTCTGTGCGCTGCGGATTTTTGTCCGCCTGGCGCCAGATTTTTATTCCGTATATCAGGATACTGTAGACCACCACCAGGAACAGAATACTCAGTGCGGCGTTGGTGTAGTTATTCAGCACGATTTGTCGCATATTGCTGATCTGCTCCGGGGTCAGACTGGTACCGGCATCAATCCGCGCCTGATAAGTTCTCGCCATATAGAGAAAACCTTCCATCTGCGGATTGGTGCTGAATAGCTTCATCAGTGATGCCCAACTGGTGCAGATAATCAGCCATATTGCCGGAACCATCGGCACCCATATGTAACGGCTGCGTTTCATCTTAACCAGTATCACCGCACCCAGCGTCAGCGCCACCGCGGCCAGCATCTGGTTTGAGATACCGAACAACGGCCACAGGCTTTTTACGCCACCCAGCGGATCGACCACTCCCTGGTACAGCAGATAGCCCCATAACCCGACACAACCGGCAGTACCCACAACTGACGCCGGCAAAGAGTTGGTCTTTTTCAGGAACGGCACAAAATTTCCCAGCAGATCCTGCAACATAAAGCGTCCTGACCGGGTACCGGCATCCAGCGCCGTCAGGATAAACAACGCTTCGAACAGGATACCGAAGTGATACCAGAATCCCATATCAGCCAGCGGCATAATTTTATGGAATACATCGGCAATTCCCACCGCCAGGGTCGGCGCCCCACCGGCACGATTGAGCAGCGAAGGCTCGCCGATATTACTGGCGGTTTGCATCACCTGTTCCGGCGAAATCACAAAGCCCCAGCTACTAACGGTGGCTGCCGCCTGGGCGGTCACGTCTTTGAGTTGCGCCAGAATCATCGGGGCGTTCTCTCCGCCCAACTGATGCAGATTAGGCATTGTGATCCCAAGCGTGGCTGGCGGGGTATTCATGGCGAAATAGAGGCCGGGTTCAATGATAGAGGCGGCGACCAGTGCCATGACGGCGACAAATGATTCCATCAGCATCGCACCATAGCCGATAAAGCGTGCATCCTGCTCGTTTGCCAGTAGTTTCGGGGTAGTCCCGGAAGCGATCAGTGCATGGAAACCAGATACCGCACCACAGGCAATGGTAATAAACAGGAACGGGAACAGTGCGCCTTTCCATAACGGGCCGGTCCCATCAATAAACGGGGTAAGAGCCGGCATTTTCAGATCCGGATTGAGGATCACAATGCCGATAGCCAGCCCGACGATGACACCGATTTTCAGGAAGGTAGCCAGATAATCGCGGGGAGCGAGGATTAACCATACCGGCAACAGTGCCGAGATAAACGCATAGCCAATCAGCGCAAAAGTAATGGTGGTATCTTTAAAGGTCAGGGCCGGTCCCCAGTAGGGATCACGGGCAATCACTCCGCCAAACCAGATGGAAAGCAGTAGCAATACCAGGCCAATCACCGAAACTTCCAGCACGCGACCCGGCCGCAGATAGCGCATATATATGCCCATCAGCAGCGCGATTGGAATGGTCGAACAGACCGTAAACACCCCCCAGGGGCTTTCTGCCAGGGCTTTCACCACAATCAGCGCCAGTACCGCGAGAATAATAATCATGATCAGGAAGCAGCCAAACAGGGCGATAGTCCCCGGCACCCGTCCCATCTCCTGTTTAATCATCTCACCGAGTGACTCACCGTTACGTCGTGACGAGAGAAACAGCACCATAAAGTCCTGCACTGCGCCGGCCAGTACCACCCCGGCCAGCAACCATAAAGTGCCTGGCAGGTAGCCCATCTGGGCGGCCAGCACCGGGCCGACTAACGGGCCTGCTCCGGCAATGGCGGCAAAATGGTGGCCAAACAGCACATAGCGGTTAGTCGGAACATAGTTCAGTCCGTCATTGTTTAATACTGCCGGGGTGGCCCGGCCGGGGTCGAGCTGCATCACTTTCTGCGCGATATACAGACTGTAGTAGCGATAGGCCACCAGGTAGACCGACACCGAGGCAACGACCAGCCACATGGCACTGATATGCTCACCCCGCCGTAATGCCAGCACGCCAAGGCAAAAAGCACCAACAATCCCTAAGAGAACCCAGGGAACGTGCCTGAGTATTTTGTGTTTATCCATATTTAACCTGCTGTTTTATATTGAATTATAGGGTGACAGGGGTCACGTGTTGAAGATGCCAGATAGCTGGCACCGGAACTTCCTTTCCCGGTGACTCTATCCTGACGATTTTTCGTGGGAGGCGGGAAGAAAAATGGCTAAGTGGCGATATGACGCAGAGAGCGGTTGCCGGAGGCATTGAACGGTTTCTGAGGGCGACTGGCGCAGCGGTTTCTGTGATTCAGATCGCAGCCAGAAGCAGGTGGCTGGCACAACTGACGTGAATGAAAATGGACAGCGTAAAGCGACCCTCTGGTCATTATCCGCTAACGCTAATCTGTTAACCGACAGTCAGTCATCAGCAGAAGCTGGTCCAAAGGCGACAGAATGAAAGAGGCGGCTACAGATTTACGGCTGAGCGACCGGCTATCAAACTGTGATCCGGCGCATTATGGATGAAAATAAATTGTTAAGCAGATCACAAAAACAAAACAAACATGACGTGAGAATATGTGATCTACATCACATATAGGCTCTGATCTGAGCCAGGGAAAAGCACATTCTGCATTTTTTTACAGAATATATGTGATTCAGATCACCAAAAACACCCCCATCCCCCATGCCTGACAGTGATACCGATCACAAATTTTTTGCTCAATATTCGGGCCGAAATCTGCGTGCTAGAGTCCGCCTGAGCAGAGCAATTCTGATGTCTGCAAAGCGTCAGATCCAAAACAAAAAATCATCGCGCTCTCTTATTTGCCGGCGCGTATCAATAAGGGGTGTTTGTATGTCCTCATCAGATATCAGGATCAAAGTCCAAAGCTTTGGTCGTTTTCTGAGCAATATGGTAATGCCAAATATCGGGGCGTTTATCGCCTGGGGTATTATCACCGCGCTGTTTATTCCTACCGGCTGGTTACCTAACGAAACGCTGGCTAAGCTGGTCGCGCCAATGATCACCTATTTGCTGCCATTACTTATCGGTTATACCGGCGGGCGGCTGGTGGGTGGCGACCGTGGTGGCGTGGTGGGTGCTATCACGACCATGGGCGTGATTGTCGGTGCAGATATGCCGATGTTCCTTGGCTCAATGATTGCCGGGCCGCTGGGTGGCTGGGCCATTCGCTCGTTTGACCGTCTGGTGGACGGGAAAATTAAAAGCGGCTTTGAAATGCTGGTGAATAACTTTTCTGCCGGCATCATCGGTATGTTACTGGCATTACTGTCGTTTATGGCGATTGGCCCGCTGGTCGAAGCGTTATCACACCTGTTGTCTGCCGGGGTCAATATCATGGTTCAGCATGACCTGCTGCCACTGACCTCTATTTTTGTTGAACCGGCAAAAATTCTGTTTCTGAATAATGCGATTAACCACGGTATCTTCTCGCCGCTGGGCATTCAGCAGGCCAGCCAGGCCGGTAAATCGATTTTCTTCCTGATAGAAGCCAACCCGGGTCCCGGGATGGGCGTACTGATGGCCTATATGTTCTTTGGCCGGGGTAATGCCAAACAGTCTGCGGGCGGTGCGGCCATCATCCATTTCTTTGGTGGGATCCACGAAATTTATTTCCCGTATGTACTGATGAATCCGCGTCTGTTGCTGGCGGTAATTCTCGGTGGAATGACCGGGGTGTTTACCCTGAGTGTACTGAATGGCGGGCTGATTTCTCCGGCCTCTCCGGGTTCTATACTGGCGGTACTGGCGATGACGCCGAAAGGGGCCTACTTCGCCAATATTTCCGCGATTATCGCGGCCTTTGTGGTGTCATTCGTGGTGGCTTCTATCCTGCTGAAAACCAGCAAAGTGAAAGAAGAAGACGATATCGATGCGGCGACCCGCCGTATGCAGGAGATGAAAGCCACCGCTAAAGGTCAGACAGTGGCTGCGGCGGCTGCGCCTGTGCAGGATGACCTGAGCCATGTACGCAAAATCATTGTCGCCTGTGACGCCGGTATGGGTTCCAGTGCTATGGGAGCAGGCGTGCTGCGGAAAAAAGTGAATGAAGCGGGTCTGCAACATATTTCTGTCACCAATACCGCCATCAACAGCCTGCCAGACGATGTAGACCTGGTGATTACTCACCGTGATCTGACCGAGCGGGCCATGCGCAAAGCACCTCATGCCCAGCATATTTCGCTGACTAACTTCCTTGATAGCGGGTTGTACAACGACCTGACAGCACGCCTGCAACAGGCAGGCCGCAGTGCAGAGCACCGCGAAAGAGTCACTGAAACGCTGGCGGACAGTTTCGAGCCTACACCTGAGCACTTATTCAAACTGAGCGCCGCCAATGTGTTGCTGGGTAACCACGCAGATAACAAAGAACAGGCTATCCGTTTTGTCGGTGAACAACTGGTGAAAGGCGGCTATGTCGAGCCTGAATATGTGGATGCCATGCTGGAGCGCGAAAAACTCACCCCAACTTACCTGGGCGAGTCGATAGCGGTACCGCACGGCACCGTGGAAGCGAAAGACCGTGTACTGAAAACCGGCATCGTGTTCTGTCAGTACCCTGCGGGTGTGCTGTTTGGTGAAGAGCCGGAAGATATTGCCCGGCTGGTCATCGGGATTGCTGCACGCAATAACGAACATATTCAGGTGATCACCAGCCTGACCAATGCGCTGGATGATGACAGCGTGATTGCCCGACTGGCCACCACCACCAGTGTGCAGGAAGTGCTGGATCTGTTGTCCGGTCAGGCCGGCGAATAATCCGTTCTTGCTTAACAGGGGGGAGATATCGCAGGTCATTTTCGGCGATATCTCCCTGATTTTCCTGGTGGTTACGTCAAAAATACGGGACAAATTATGAAAGCATTACATTTTGGTGCCGGGAATATCGGCCGTGGCTTTATCGGTAAATTACTGGCAGATGCGGGTATTCCGGTGACTTTTGCCGATGTTAATCAGATGGTTGTCGATGCCCTGAATGCCCGGGGAGAATATCCGGTGCATGTGGTGGGTGAGCAGTCGAAAATCGAGATGGTCAGAGGGGTCAGTGCGGTCAACAGCACCAGTGATCAGGTGATCTCGCTGGTGGCAGATGTTGATCTGGTGACTACCGCGGTCGGCCCACAAATCCTCGAACGGATTGCCGGGACCCTCGCCAAAGGACTGGTTAAACGTAAAGACAACGGCAATAGCCAACCGCTGAATATTATAGCCTGCGAAAATATGGTGCGTGGGACCAGCCAGCTCAAGGGCCATGTGCTGAAGGCGCTGCCGGCGGAATATCATGACTGGGTGGAACAACATGTCGGTTTTGTCGATTCTGCCGTGGACCGGATTGTGCCGCCATCGGAAGCCGGCAGCCATGACCCGCTGGAAGTGACCGTTGAAACCTTCAGTGAGTGGATTGTCGATAAAACCCAGTTTGTCGGGCCTCTGCCGTCGATTCCGGGCATGGAACTGACCGACAACCTGATGGCGTTTGTCGAAAGAAAGCTCTTTACCCTGAACACCGGTCACGCCATTACGGCTTACCTGGGACATCTTGCGGGCCATAAAACGATTCGTGATGCGATCCTTGACGAAAAAATTCGTCATGTGGTGGAAGGGGCGATGCGGGAGAGCGGTGAAGTGTTGATCCGCCGCTATGGTTTTGACCGCGAAAAACATACTGCTTATATCCACAAAATTATCAGCCGCTTTGAAAACCCTTATCTGAAAGATGATGTCGAGCGGGTAGGGCGTCAGCCGTTACGTAAACTGAGTGCCGGGGATCGTCTGATCAAACCGACACTCGGCACTCTGGAATATGAGTTATCTCAGGATCATCTGGTGACGGGGATTGCTGCGGCGTTGCATTTTCGCAGTGAGCAGGACCCGCAATCGCAGGAACTGGCGGGTTTACTCACTCAGCAGAATGTTGCCGCGGCTCTGGCTGAAATTTCCGGGCTGGATGCCGACAGCCCTGTGGTCAGGGCGGTAGTTAAGGCCTGGAACGCTATGGTATAATGGCCCCACGCTCCCAAGGGACGAAATATCAGGGCACAGCCTGGCTGTGCCCGCGCGGGTGTTATCAGGTGATACTATTGATATGCAGGCACAAATGGAACAATCACAGGCTTTTGAAAATCGGGTGCTTGAGCGCCTGAATGCCGGGCAATCGGTAAGAAGCTTTCTGATAGCGACCGTCGAAATGCTGGCAGAAGCGGTGAATGTTCTGGTGGTTAAGGTGTTCCGCAAAGATGATTACGCGGTGAAGTATGCGGTAGAACCGTTGTTACTGGGCGATGGTCCGCTGGGGGAATTATCAGTGCGTCTTAAACTGATTTATGGCCTGGGGGTGATTAACCGTAATGAATATGAAGACTGTGAATTGCTGATGGCTCTTCGCGAAGAACTGAATCATGATGGCAGCGAATATCGTTTTACTGATGACGAAATTCTGGGTCCGTTTGGTGAGCTCCATTGTGTTGAAGACTTACCGCCGCCACCGGATTTTGTCAGTGATGATACCGGCCTGCGTGCCATGCAGCAGCAACGCTATCAGCAGATTGTCCGTTCCACCATGGTGCTCTCCCTGACCGCATTGATTGCCCGTATCAGCCAGAAACCCGCCTTTACGAAGTAACCTCTGCTGTTTTTTGCCTGCCGGTCACCGGTTTTTATGGCGCAGCCTGAGTCCATTATCAGAGATACCTCAGAATGTCCTTATCACGCTCAGTCACCGACACTACCAGCCATTAGCATTGGCTCAATGCAATGATCTTATTTTCTGCTGACAGCACTTTATAATGCTTTGATTTTTACAGTAAAATTGTAATTTTCTCAAAATTCATCGCGACATATGATATCGCTCACAAACCTGAGTTTTTTGCTTGTGAAGACCACCTGGAATTTGTATTAATGCACCACGGCGAGCGGAGTCTGGCTTAAAAATAATCCCTTACAGCATGATATAAGGATATAGCATGCCGGTGTCACCAGAGCAGATCTACACTGCTTTCTTAGTAAGCCTACTGATGATGAGTAAACCACGGTGGCCCAACCGGCAATGGCTTTCTTCCGGGCCCGGGTCGTCTTCCGCTTTTTGCCGTCATCCGGACTATCTGCGGTAGCTATCTGACGCAGAAGCTGATTTTTGTTCGCCAGGGTTATCGCTCGCAGGAGTGACTACTGAAGCCGCTAAACCGAACTCAGAATAGTGTTTATAGCGGGCAGCCAACCCCTGATTTTCGGGGGAATGACCTACCCTGAAACAGGGATATCAGAACCGGGGATTCAGGCACTAAACTCCGTATTTCCAGGCAGTGCCAACGCTGTTGCTGCTGGCAGTATGACCGACCGGCCTTATTGATTTGCCGGCCGGACCCCGTCCGTTACGGACATTTAAGGAACTGTTTCCGCTATCCTGGCCACTCTGAGGTGGGAGGGAAACAGTATTAAACAGTGCTGATAACAGCACCTTAACTAAAAGGACTTAACCATGAAGTCAGCTATTTTATCCTCCCTTATCATCGCGACTCTGGGCTGCAGCCTGCCAGCGATGGCAGATTCTCAGACGTTCTCACTGGGCTATGCCCAGAGTAAGGTTCAGGATTTTAAAAATATCCGCGGTGTTAATGCGAAGTATCGTTACGAATGGGATTCTCCGGTGAGTATTATCGGCTCACTGACCTATATGAGTGGCAAGCGCAACAGCAGTATTGACATTCCGGGAGTGGGCAGCGATAGCAGCCATGCCAGCATGAAATATTATTCACTGTCGGCAGGCCCGGCCTACCGGTTCAATTCGTATATCAGTATCTATGGCCTGTTAGGGGTGAACTATGACAAGGCTGATTTCTCTTACAGCAGCTCCACGCTGTCTGGCAGTAGCTGGGAAAGCTCCGGCAGCAGCAAAAAAGCGGCGTTAATGTACGGGGCCGGAGTACAGATAAACCCGATGGAAAATGTCTCCATCGATATCGGATACGAAGGTTCAAGCTTTAAAGATACAGAAAAAACGTTGTCGATTAATGGATTTAACCTCGGTGTGGGCTACCGTTTCTGATCCTCAAATCCCGGTGTAAGCCGGGATTATCCTTAAGCTAAAGTGATGACCAGACCGCTCCTGCTCCGGGCGGTCTGGTCAACATTTTTGATCCCTCCGGCCCGGAAGCGGCGGTTTTTTTCGCAGGATGCGACCATGAATAAACAACGTTATCGCATTATTTTCAGCCAGCCTCGTCAGTCGTTAATGGTGGTGGCTGATATCGCCGGTCTGGCGGGGCGTTCTCCTTCATCTTCCTTCGGACGAGCACTCAGAGACTCCTCCCGCCTTTGTCTGCTAAGTCGTCTCCGGTTTGCGATATTGCTGACTCTGAACTGCGTCAGTTTTACCCCGCAGGCTGCGATTATTGCCGACAGAACGGCGCCTGCCGGCCAGCAACCCACGGTGATTAGCACTGCCAGCGGTGTGGAGCAGGTAAATATTCGTACTCCGGGGGCCGGAGGTGTGTCCCGCAATGTCTTCAGCCGTTTTGATGTCGACAGTAAAGGGGTCGTGCTGAACAATTCGCATGCCGATACCCGTACCAGTATTGCCGGAATGGTCACCGCCAATCCCTGGCTCGCCGGGGGCGAAGCTAAAATTATTCTCAATGAGGTAAATGCCCGCGATCCCAGCCAGCTTAACGGCTTTATCGAAGTCGCCGGTAAGCAGGCACAGGTAGTGATCGCTAATCCGGCCGGCATTACCTGCAGTGGCTGCGGATTTATTAACGCCAACCGCGCCACATTAACTACCGGTCAGGTACAAATCAGTGAGGGGAATCTGACGGGCTATCGGGTGTCTCAGGGTGAGATCGCCATTGGTCCGGGGGGAATGGATACCAGCCGTCAGGATCATACCGATCTGATCTCCCGTACCGTCAAAATTAATGCGGCACTCTGGGCAAAGGATCTGCGGATCACTGCGGGGCGTAACCAGGTGGACGCAGGAAACCGGCAGGTTTCCAGCCTGCAGGGTGACTCTGGCACCCGACCGGCACTGGCGATCGATGTTGCGCTGCTGGGCGGAATGTATGCCAATAAGATCAAACTGTTGGGCACCGAAAAAGGGGTTGGTGTCCATAATGCCGGTAATATCGGTGTCTCCGCCGGGAATGTCGAACTGACCGCGGACGGGAAAATTGTTAACCGCGGAAATATTGACAGCAGCGGTAACCTGGCCCTGAGTTCTGCAACGGGAATCAGCAACAGTGGTGCGGTGTATGCCGCAGGCAACGTCGGGTTATCTGCAGACGGCAAAATTAGCAACCAGGGAACAATCTACAGCGATAGTCAGTTAAGCCTGAGTTCTGCGTCTGACATCAGCAACAGCGGCAGTATGTATGCCAACGGTAATGCGCAACTGAGCAGTCAGAGGATGCTGGATAATTCCGGCACACTGAAGGCGAAGGGTGATCTGCAGGTGCGTAGTACCACCTTTGCCGCCCGTCAGGGCAGTGCGATAGCAGCAGGGGCGGGTGCCGACGGGCAGGTTAACCGTACCGGGAATCTCAGTATTCTGGCCAGTGATCAACTGCAGTCTGAAGGACGATTGCTGGCGGGGGGCGAGCTGGCGCTCAGGGGTCAGCAGATAGTACTGAATGGCAGCGAAACTTCAGCGGACAGGGTAGTAATTGACAGCGGTGAACAGGGGCTGCGGCTCAGCAACCAAACCCTGGTACAGGCGCATCGCCAGCTTGTAGTGACCAGCCGGGGCGCTTTGCTGAACGACCGTAGCCAGTTGAATACAGCAGGCAGTGCGGAAGTTTCGGTCAGCGGACTGCTGGATAATCGCGGAAAAATCACCGCCGCTGAGGGACTGAAGGTGAATTCTGCTGAGCTGATGAATGATATTGCGGGTGAAATCACTGGCAATCACACCCGTATCACCACGGTTTCCACCCTCACCAACCAGGGTCTGATTGATGGCGGAGACAGCTGGGTGCAGAGCGGGCATCTGATAAATCAGGGCAGTGGCCGGATCTACGCTGACCGGTTGTCGGTTGCCACCGTAACTCTGGATAATCTGGCCCGGAATAACACTGCCGCCACTCTGGCAGGTCGTCAGCAGCTGGATATTGGCGCACAGCAGATTAATAACGATAACCATTCACTGATCTATAGCGGCGGGGATCTGCGGATAGGTGGCTGGCTGAATACCCACGGACAGGCAGAAGGTGCAGCTGTTTCACTGGTGAATCATGCGGCAACCCTGGAAGCCATGGGGAACCTGTCACTGGCGGCAGACAGTATCGTTAACCGGAATGCGGGGCTGGAGACTCAACTGACCGTCACAGAAAATGCCCGTTATCACGAGGCAGTGCTGAAGGGCGAAATTACCCGCTATCACTGGGACGATATTGATACCAGCTATAAAAATAAATATAACGTTCAGGATGCCATTATGCCGGATGGCAGCCGGAATAATGATTTTTACGAGTATGACTATCAGCGGGTGGTGACAGAGACTGAAGTCACTTTCAGTGATCCCGGCAAGATTCTGGCGGGCGGCAATTTACTGTTGTCCGGAGGACAACTGGATAATTATGACAGCCAGATCATCGCCGGTGGCTCGCTGAATGCAGCTGCGGGGCTGGCGATGAACAATATCGCGACGACCGGAGTGCGGATCACCCGTGATAGCGGATCGCTGACTCACTGGTACGCCAAAAAGAAAAAACGAAAAAATGGATCGGTAAAAACCTCCCAGGGTAAAAAGCGCACCAGTTATCACCCGGAAGCGGTCACTGAGACCATCGATCCCGGGGTCAGCCGGATCGTCGGGAATCAGTCAGTGGCGGGTAGCGCAGGGATCCCTGGCGATCGTTCTGTGGCTGAGGTGCTGGAAATTGCCCGTTTACCCGAAAGTAGTCTGTTTCGTGTTCAGCCAGATGCGCTGAACGGCTATCTGGTGGAAACCGATCCGCGTTTTACCCAACGCCAGCAGTGGATTGGCAGTGACTACATGCTCAGTGCGCTGAAACAGGATCACAATCAGGTTCTTAAACGGCTTGGGGATGGCTATTACGAACAACAGCTACTGCGCGAACAGATAACCCAACAAACCGGCCAGCGTTACCTTAACGGTTATCACAATGATAACGACCAGTTTAAGGCTCTGATGAATGCCGGGATAACTTTTGCCGGGCAATATTCTCTGGTTCCCGGGGTAGCTCTCACCGCTGAACAGATGGCGCTACTGACCAGTGATATGGTCTGGATGGTAAAACGCGAGGTAACCCTTGCGGATGGCAGCCGGCAGACCGTACTGACGCCGCAGCTTTATCTGCAAACTACCCGCGGGCATCCTCTGACCAGCGCAGTTATCTCCGGGAAACAGCTGGTGATGGATACCGGGCAGGCATTGATCAACAGTGGCAATCTGCTGGCACAACAGGATCTGAGCATTAAGGCCGCTTCGGTGGTTAACCTCGGGAGGATGACCGCACAACAGCTAACCCTGACCAGCCAGGGGGATGTCATAAATCAGGGCGGAGTATTGGAGGCAGGGAAAGCCCTGCAGATAGCGGCGGGTGGCAATCTTATCAGCCGTAGTACGCTGGCGAGTACAGAGGATCAACAGATGATTGACCGGCAGGCCGGCATTTATCTGCAGGATGCCGAAGGGACACTACGTTTATCGGCAGCAGATACTCTCCGGCTGACCGCCAGCCAGCTGAACAGCGCCGGCAATGTGGTATTGCAGGCCGGACAGGACCTGTTGCTGGATGTGCTAACCATCACCGGCAGCGAATACAGTGATTTTGGCGGAAGTAATACCCGCAGCCTGAGCTGGCAACAGGATAAAGCAACGGCTGTCAGCAGTGGTGGCGATATGACACTCTCTGCCGGGCGTAATCTGACGGCGCAGGCCGCAGAGGTTATTGCCGGGGGGCATTTGTCGGCAGCGGCCGGACAGGATTTACAACTGCTGGCCGGGAATACCCGCTGGCATCTGACCGAACACAGTAAGCAGAGCAGTGGCTCCGCTATCAGCAAAGAAACCCGCGAAAGTCACGATGAAATACAGGTCAGTCAGGCAACCGGCTCGCAGTTTAGCGGTCATTCGGTCGAGTTGCGTTCGGGGCAATCGCTGAAAGTTCAGGGAAGCCGTGTTGCCGGAGATAACAATGTCAGTCTTTCTGCAGGGACTTCTCTGATCCTGAGCGGTGCGGCGGAAAGCCGTGAAGAAACTCACTGGAGCAAACTCAAGAGCAGTGGTCTGTCCGGTACCGGTGGCGTAGGGGTAAGCATAGGATCGCAAAGCCTGAAGATAACCGATAGCGGAGCCTCTGAGGGTAGCAAAGCCAGTATGCTGGGCAGTATCGACGGGGACCTCAACCTGAGGGCCGGTGACACTCTGACTGTGAGTGGCGCTGACTTACTGGCCGGAAATGATCTTAGTTTGTCAGCCCGCCAGGTCGATATTCTGGCGGAAGAAACCCGCAGCCAGCAGAAGCGTACTGTTGAACAAAAACAGAGTGGTTTTACTCTGGCTATATCAGGCGCCGCAGGCAGTCTGGTGAATTCCGCGATTTCGGGGATTAAGCAAGCCACAGAGCAAAGCAGCGGGCGGGTTGCCGTTCTGGAAAATATGAAAACGGCCCTGAGTGCGACACAGGCGGTTCAGAGTGTCCGGCTGGCGGAGGCCAGTGGTGGCGGGGTGACCAGTGTGATTGGGCTAAATCTCTCTTATGGCAGCCAGTCTTCAACCTCGGAACAGACCAGTCAACAGGTGGTGAGTGAGGGCAGTAGCCTCGCCGCCGCAAATCATCTGACAATTCAGGCCACCGGCGGCGATATCAATATACAGGGCAGCCGTTTGCAGGCGGGAAATACCCTCGACCTGCAGGCGCAACGTGATGTGAATTTAATCTCCGCAGAAAACAGCTGGCAACAGCAAGGCCGGAATGAGAGTCATGGCAGTTCGGTGGGGGCTGCGGTGACCGGCGGCGGATTCACGATTAATGCTTCGGTGAACCGGGGAAAAGGGCATGAGAACGGGCAGGGAGTCTCCCACAGTGAGACGGTAATAAATGCCGGGCATGCGCTGAATATCAGTAGTGGTCGTGATATTACCCTGCAGGGGGCACAGGCCAGTGCAGATGCAGTTACCGTCAGGGCGGGCAGTCATCTGACACTGAGCAGTGAACAGGACAGTGATGACTATGATATGCAGCAGAAAAATATCAGTGCCGGAGCCAGTGCCGGTAGCGGCTCGGCCAGCGCGTCATATACCGCCAGCAAAGATAGCATGCGTAGCCGTTATCAGTCGGTACAGGAGCAGACCGGGATCTTTGCCGGTCAGGGAGGATTTACCATTGATACCGGCGGACATACTCAGCTGAACGGTGCCGTGATAAGTTCCACTGCATCGGCCGAAAAAAATAGCCTGAATACCGGTACTCTGGGTTTTTCCGACATACAAAACCAGGCCGAATACCGTGTGAGTCATCAGGCAAGTGGGGCTGCCGGAGGTGTCGGTATCAATCCCGGGCAACTGGTGGCAGGACAACTGGTCACCAGCATGGCCAGCCAGTTACTGAGTGGCATGAACGATTCGGACAGTGACAGCTCAGTGACTGGTTCTGCTGTCAGCGCCGGGACTCTCAGTATTCGTGATACTCAACAGCAGTCACAGGACCCTGATACGCTCAGTCGTGATGTTGCTAATGCGCATCAGGCATTATCAGTGATCTTTAATAAAGAACAGCAACAGGAACGGCTAAAAGCCGCTCAGTTGATTAGCGAAATTGGCATGCAGATCAGTGATATTGTCCTGATACAAGGGGCGATTATGGCCAGTAAAGATGCCAGCCAGCAATCTGCTGCAGCAACGCCTGAACAACGGGAGCAAGCCAAAGCCCGCTGGGAGCAAAAAAATCCTGGCAGTACTGCCAGCGAACAGGACATCAGTGGTCAGCTGTATAATGACTTTTATAACCAGTCACTTAACCAAAGTGGAATGGGGACCGGTGGCGGCATTCAAAAAGTGATTCAGGCCGCTGCTGCGGCTGTTCAGGGACTGGCAGGGGGCGATATCGGCCAGGCGGTCGCCGGAGGCGCTGCGCCCTATATTGCCGGGGTCATAGGTAACAGCGGGCTGGACATTACCGGCAAAACCCTGGCCCATGCGGCGGTAAATGCCGCATTCTCAGCAGTACAGGGCAACAATGCACTGGCCGGCGCTGTGGGAGCCGCCGCCGGCGAGATCACAGGGATTATTGCCACCGATGCCTATGGCAAACCGGTGAGTGAACTGAGTGAAGGTGAAAAACAAACCGTTAGCGCGCTGGCGACCCTCGCCGCCGGACTGGCGGGCGGTGTAACCGGAGACAGCAGCAGCGCAGCACTTTCCGCAGCACAGGCTGGGAAAACTACGGTTGAGAATAACTTCCTTGGGAATACCTCTTCGGCAAAACTGGATAAAGCCGTGGAAAAAATAAAACAGGGTGATAAGTCACTGGCTGCCGCGAATGAGCTGATTAAGCTGGAAAATGCTGATAAGCGCAGTGATGCGCTGGTAGATAAATTTACTAAAAACCCTTCACAAATGAGTACTACTGAGCGGGCTGAACTGGCGGGTTATCTGCGTGTATACGCCGCTGAGATGGAAAAGGAATACGGCTCTGCGGTATCACAGGAACTGGTGAAAGGCCTGCTTTCCGGACAGGATTACATGAAACGCAGTCCTGATTCTGAGGCTATGGCAAAGGCTCAGACCATTATGAATACCTGGGGTTACCATAAATCGAATGCCAGCATTGGCGATGCGCCGCTGATGTTTAGTACTAATGTCCTGGGTACTACGATAAAAGAAGGTATGGCGTTAAATGCGGCAATTGGTGTGGGTGTGAATTCCGGAGTTCAGCTTACAGGGAAAGATCCGTTCAGTTACGTCGATATGATTATGGCCGGGATAACCTCAGCGGCGACAACCGGTAAAGGTATCGGTGCATCGGCAGCAATCAATATGGGTGGTGCTGCAATAGGGAGTGGAATTAAAGGGGAGGATCCAGTTAATTCTATTATTGGTGCTGGATTTGGTAGTTTAGGCGGAAGTGGCACGAGTTCAGTTATATCTGGTGTTTTAGGCTCTTCTGTAAAAGCTGGCGCATCAGAAGCTATAAGTTCCATTGGTGGTTCGCTTGCAGGTGAAGCTGTTGGGAATACAGTAAAAGGAGTACTTGATGAAGCTGAAAAATCCAATAAAAAATAAGGGTGGTGCTACTGTCATGACCTTGATTTTTTTGATAATTATCTGTTGCTTATCTTTTACTGTTCTTATGTTAATAAGTTGTTTATTAGGCAGAGCTATAGCCTATATCAAAATAGGGGCTTGGTTTTTGAATTGGGACAAAGACCTCTTTTATTCCTTAAGAATAGGTATTTCTGCAGGTGTTTTGACTGGCATAGGTGTTTGGGTAAAAACTAAATTGCAAGAGCAACAGGTTAAAAAAGCTCCAAATGAGTAAACTGCAATCCTCACCCATCAGGCCGTGATTGAGCTGTTGTTGAGAATAACTATCTGAGTTCAACAGAAGCGCGTCAGCTTGATAATGAGATGCAGGCCTGTAAAGCATCGGGACTGGGCTATGGTGCAGGTAAGTTGGTTCAAGGGCAGCTCGATAAGGTGCTTAATCCAAACTGGAAGAACTGGGAATGGGTTGATATTGGTATGGGAATATCTAAGCCTTTACCTGGTAGTCCAGCACCAGGTATTACAGGAAACATAGCTGGCTCTGTAAAAACTGAATATGGAAATGATCAGGCAGGCAAAAAACTGGGAGGAGATAAATGAGAATTTCAGGCTCAAAATGGTGTTTAATTTTTATTTATCTGATTATTTTCCTGCCTTCTGGCATATTTTTTGCCTCTGCAACTACACAGATTTTAATCAAACTGTTTTATTTTTTCTTTCAAGGAACAACTCTGGGTTTATCTTCTATTGACTATCTGAAAATTTTGAAAGGAAGTATCGCAGGAGGCATCGTCGGAGCAATAGGTTGTTGGTGGATTTACTACCAGCATTGCAGAAAAAATAGGAACCGATAGCATAATAATGCTGGTTTTAGGGCCGAGACTGATGTGGGAGTTAATACTGGTGTACAGTTCTGCGGAAATTATCCGTTCAGCGATTACCACTTATCGAACTCACACTGGTTCGGAAAAATTCACACTGAAACATCATTATAATTAATGGATGAATAAGGATTTTTTTACTAATATATAAAAGGAATTATCTCTATGATTAAAAAAAAGATAGCAGGTTCTTTAAGCTTAACCGTGTTACTTCTGGTCGGTTGTGCTACAGAATCATCTCGCTCTGTGGAAGTCGCTAAAGTTGAAACAGCGCAAACAGTCTGGCAGGGGCAACGTACTCTTATAGCGGTGGGGAAATTCGATAACCGCTCAGGCTACATGAATGGCATATTTTCAGATGGCATGGATCGACTGGGTAATCAGTCGAAAACAATTTTGGTCACCCATCTGGAACAAACAGGTCGCTTTAATATCCTGGATCGATCCAATATGGATGAGATTAAAACCGAAGCAAACATCAGTGGTAAAGGCCAGACACTGAAAGGTGCGACCTATGTTATTACTGGCGATATCACTGAATTTGGTCGTAAAGAAACCGGCGACAGAGCGCTGTTTGGTATTTTAGGGCGAGGCAAATCGCAGGTTGCCTATGCCAAAGTGGCGCTTGCTGTCGTCAATGTCAAAACGTCCGAAGTGGTATTTACCACTCAGGGGGCAGGAGAATATCAGCTGTCTAATCGCGAAATCCTTGGCTTTGGCGGTACCGCCAGCTACGACTCGACGTTAAATGGCAAGGTATTGGATCTGGCTATCCGGGAGTCGGTAAATAACCTGGTAGCGGCGATTGGCAACAACACATGGAATCCAGGAAATACTCATTAAAAGGAATTGAAAATGGGAAAAATGAATAAGGTCATGCTTTACACCGCGATATTAATTCTGACCGGCTGTGCTGCAAAAACGCCACCAAAAATTTATAACTGGAATGGCTATCAGGATGCTATTTATCAATTCTACACCAATGAAACCAGTCCGCAGCAACAAATCGCGACCTTGCAGAAGTTGGTTGAACAGTCGAAGTCAAACAATAAGCCAGTTCCACCGGGTGTTCATGCGCAACTGGGAATGCTTTACGGTAATACCGGAAATGCAGAACTGGCTGTGCAGGAGTTTAATGCGGAAAAAAGTCAGTATCCGGAGTCGGCATCTTATATTAACTTCCTGACGGCCAGGAAAATAAAAGGACAATAATATGAAAGGATTATCTGCATTATTTACTCTTGCTCTGGCACTATTAATTACCGGCTGTACTACCGGAAATAAAAAACCGACAGACTATTCGGCATTCCGTGAGAGCAAGCCGCGCAGCATTCTGGTGTTGCCCCCTAAAAATCAGTCACCGGATGTCGATGCCAGCAACAGTTTGCTCAGCGTGGTTACGATGCCACTGGCTGAGTCCGGATACTATGTATTTCCGGTTGCGTTGGTCAGCGAAACCTTCAAACAGAATGGAGTGACTCACCCGGATGACATTCGCTCTATCCCGCTTAAAAAATTGCACGATACTTTTGGTGCCGATGCCGTGATGTATATCTCAATTACCGATTACGGTACCTCTTATCAGGTGGTGAATAGCGATACACGAGTGACAGCAACTGCACGTCTGGTGGATTCCCGTACTGGTAAAGAGCTATGGACTGGCGGGGCAACGGCATCCAGCAATGAAAATCAGAATAATAGTAGTGGCGGGGTGATTAGCGTTTTGCTGGCGGCAGCCATCACACAAATTGCAAATTCATCCACTGATAAAGCCCATGATATTGCAGAGATTACTGTTGCACGTATGTTCAGTGCAGGCTCAAACGGTGGTCTGTTGTATGGTCCCCGGTCGCCAAATTATAATAAAACGCAGTTGTAAAATTAACTGCGTTTCATCATCAGGGTCAGCCATGTTTTGGTGACCCTGATGAAAATAATTTCCTCAGTACGACATCCTCTGACAAACCCGATGAAGTTATCGAAAAGATTAACCAGGGCGATAAATCCATATCCGCCTGTGATGAACTGATTAAGCTGGAAAATGCGGACTAACTTAATGACGTCGTGGTGGTTAAATTCACCAACGCCCCTTCGCAGATGAGCCTTACGGAACGTACTTCATTGTTTTTGAATAAATTAAAAAGGATTTTTTATGGATTTTACACGGATTTATCTTGCAGGGGTTTCTGCAATGGTAGTGTTTTTGGTATTTGATGCGTTCAGACGAAAAGGATGGATAAGTCATAAAACAGTATATTCTGTCGTTATAGTCTTTGTGGTTTTATGGAATGTCGGTGATTTCTATCGGGTAAAGGTAAACAGGCAACAGCAGAATATCAAGGGTATTGAGGCTCAGATGCTTCGTACACCGATCCTGGCAGTGATAAAAAAATATGATCCGGAGTCATTTGATAAAATGAAGGAAAAAATCACCAGAATGATTGCGGATAATAAAAATCAACAAAGTTACATCGATGATTTACAAAGTGATATCGAAAGAATACAACGTAAACGATATAAGTTTGCTACCAATAAAGATATCGTCTCTGTTCTTAGAATAAATATGGAGCAGCTTGCCTATGCTAAAGGGATTAGTGGTGAATTATGTTATCGAATACTCTACCCTGAAGCCTCTGTCAATATTAACTCTGTGAAGATATTTCCTGAAAAAATGAAATCAAAAATATTATCTGTACATGCAGAAATGATTAAGAATTCATACGGCAGGAAAAAACACATAGTGACGGATGATGAGTTATTCAGGGCAAGGGGTGATTTTGCTAATATACTCAATAAGCTAAGGATAAAATATGGCAGTGATACAGAGATAATTTATGATCCTAAGCGAGGTGTGGGTAAATATAAGCTTGCCTGTGAAATTAACCAGGATTTACTGAGCTATATGTTAGCCCTTCCCAATGAGAACTCAGCGGGTGTTGCTCGCATGATGATGTCATCTTATTAATTTAAAATAGTCATTTCCCGAAGGTGGTGGGATCTTTCAGCTTCAGGGTATTTAGAATGATGTCCAGCCTGCTCAGGCAATCACTCCTGGTGCTTAAAAAATAACGGAAATAACTCCATTCTGCAGAAATCATCGAAAGGCCTGAGATTACCCGAATATCCCTGCGAGGATACAGGTACGGTGACTCATGGAGTGGTACTCCCCGGGGGTGAGGGGGGGGGAACCCGGCAAATCCTCTCTCGGTTCGGGTTTGTTTAAGCCATTGCCAGGCAGAACTGATGAGGATAACTCTGGTGAATCAGCGTTAAATAACGTTTGCCACTGGCCAAAAAACTTGCGATTTTTTGCGAATTATGGAAATCTGGACATTAAGACGTCCAAACGTCTTGATTTACCTTCTTCCGATAAAATATAACTGATAAAACTCGCAAACTATGACGCAACTTTCTGCCGGCTTATCGCCGGATATCGCCACACCAGGCAGTAATATTATTCGCAGCGCGGCGGATGTCAGCCAGCTGGTTAACAATTCAACTCATGCCAAAACCAACGCACGGATCATCGTGGCTATCGCTTTAGGCGGGGTATTCCTGGACGCTTATGACCTTGGGGCACTGGCGTTCGGGGTTAAAGATATCACCCGCCAGTTTGGCCTTTCTCCGGAAGGTATCGGGCTGGTGGTTTCCGCCATCACCATCGGTGCAATTGTCGGGGCGGTGATCGGGGGTTATCTGACCGATAAAATCGGCCGTTATCGTGTGTTTATGGCCGATATGTTCTTCTTCGTGTTCGCTGCTCTGCTGGGGGCGTTGGCCCCGAATGCCGAGGTGCTGGGGATCAGTCGCTTTATTATGGGGCTGGGCATTGGTATCGACTTACCGGTGGCGATGGCCTTTCTCGCTGAGTTTTCTCGTCTTAAAGGGCGGGGGAATAAAGCCGCCAGTGTGGCAATGTGGTGCCCCACCTGGTACGCCGCCATCTCGGTCTCTTATCTGCTGGTGCTCGGCTTATTCTATCTGCTGCCGGCCACCCAGAGTGAATATCTGTGGCGTTATATTGTCGGGTTCGGCGCAGTGCCTGCCCTGATTATCCTGACGGTACGTAAACGCTATATGACAGAATCACCGGTATGGGCCGCACAGCAGGGCGATTTAGCCTCAGCCGCGAAAATTCTTCAGACGGCCTATAATATCCCGGCGACAGTGGCGGCGGATATTCCGCAGCAGAGCAGTGCACCGGTGACTTCCCGTAAAGCGGGCTGGAAGAGCTACGGGGTGTTGTTACAGGGGCGCTATCTGAGCCGTACCATTCTGACCAGTGTGATGTCGTTTGTTTCACCTTTTGCCTATGCTGCTATCGCTTTCGGCCTGCCCATCATTATCTCGACGCTATTTAAGCAGTCGATGCTGACCACCATTCTGGTATCACTGGCACTGAATCTGTTGTTCGCCTTTACCGGCGGCATGGCCGCAGTTCGGCTGGTACCGAAACTGGGTGCCCGCAGTATGAC
Source organism: Tatumella morbirosei (assembly GCF_000757425.2). Classification (GTDB taxonomy): domain Bacteria; phylum Pseudomonadota; class Gammaproteobacteria; order Enterobacterales; family Enterobacteriaceae; genus Tatumella; species Tatumella morbirosei. The sequence continues at coordinate 194,092 of NZ_JPKR02000001.1, forward strand.
GATTGCCGGTTACGGATGTCAGTTAGTGGCTTTACTGGGACTGGCGCTGGCAGGGCGTCCGGAAGATACCGCTCAGGCGATGATTTGCTGTGCTTTCCTTGCGCTGTTTCTGCTGGGCCAGGGCTTTGGTCCGGGGGCTCACACCATGGTATACGCCTCTCTCAGCTACCCGGCATCTATTCGCGGTACCGGTGTCGGGCTTAATCAGACCATTACCCGTTTCAGCTCTACGCTGGCCCTGTTCCTGTTCCCGATTCTGACCGCTAACCTGGATACCGGGTTGTTCTGGGTGATTGCATTGTCCCCGGTCATCGGTCTGCTGGCGCTGTTTGTCATCCGCTGGGAACCGTCGGGTTATGATGTTGATGCTGAAGATTATCAGCAAGTGACTCAATAAAATTAATAAAAAACACCTGTTACGGAGTTAATGATGTCATTTACAGAAATTCAGGTTGTCCCGGGTCCGGCAAACTATTACTGCTTTCCCGACGCATTACGTGAGCTGGAAAACTTCTATTCAGAGTCTGATCTGCAGCAGGCTTTCTGGTTGTATGGCGAGCGTGCCATTGCGGCCACAGAATCGTTTCTGCCTCCGGTCTGGTCTGCCGTTACCGCAGAGAAGCATTGTGTACGGGAGCATTGCAGTGAACCGTTAATCAGCCAGCTGATTGCACAGGCCGGTGACAGCCGTAAAGTGATTATTGGTATCGGCGGCGGAACCGTGATGGATACCGCCAAAGCACTGGCCGACCGGCTGAAACTGCCGGTGGTTCTGATACCGACCATTGCCGCGACCTGTGCCGCCTGGACGCCATTATCTGTCTGGTACAACGCCGCGGGCAGCAATGTCGGGTACGAAATTTTCAAACAGTCTAATCATCTGGTACTGGTCGAGCCGGAAATCATATTGCAGGCGCCTGCCGAATATTTGTTGGCGGGGATTGGTGATACGCTGGCGAAATGGTACGAAGCGCGGGTGCTGCTGCCGGATGAGCAGGCAGACAGTGTGCCTTATCTGGCTAAAACCGCCTTAAAAATGGCCGAAGGATTACGTGATCTGTTGTTCAGCGACAGCGCCGGAGCACTGCGTGATCAGCAACAACAGCAGCTAACCGCGCGTTTTATTGCGGTCGTGGATGCCATTATTGCCGGTGGCGGACTGATTGGTGGCCTGGGCGAACGCTTTACCCGGGTGGCGGCCGCTCATGCCGTGCATAACGGACTGACGGTACTGCCGCAGACGCATACCATCCTGCACGGGATTAAGGTGGCTTACGGGATTCTGGTGCAGGCAGCGTTACTGAACCAGCAACAGGATATCCGCAAACTGCTGCATTTTTATCGTCAGTTGAAACTGCCGGTCACCCTGGCGGAGTTGGGGGTTAATTTGCATCAGCGTGATGAGATGGACCGGATGATTGCCCATACTTTGCGTTCGCATGAAACCATCCATTTACTGCCAGTGAAAGTGACTGCCGACAGCCTGTATCAGGCGATGGCCGCGATAGAGCAGGCGGGTAAAACCGGCGAATAACCGGCAAACCGCTGAAAAAAAGGCCCGTATCACGGGCCTTTTTCGTTGGCTCAAAAATCGGCTTTTAACACGGCGCGATAACGGGCTTTACCGTCACGAACATGCTGAATCGCATCATTAATTTTCGACATCGGGAACAGTTCAGTCTGTGGTTTCACTCCGGCGCGGGCCGCCAGTTTCACCAGGCTGCGCAGTTCATGCGGTGAACCGGTCGATGAACCAGAAACACTGCGGTCACCGGAAATCAGGGTAAATGCCGGAACCTGGAATGGCTTCATCACTGCACCCACGGTATGGAAGCTACCATTATAGGCCAGCGCCTGGAAGTAGGGCATCCAGTCCAGATCGACGTTAATGGTGTTAATAATCAGATCAAACTGACCTGCCAGTGCGGTCAGCGCCTGTGGATCGCGGCTGTTAACCACTTTATCGGCACCCATCGCCAGTACTTCCTGTTCTTTCGACGGGGAAGAACTGAAGGCTGTGACTTCACAACCCATGGCGTGCAGCAGTTTGATGGCAATATGGCCCAGACCGCCAATACCAATCACTCCGACACGGCTGGTAGCCGTAATATTATGCTGCAACAGCGGTTTAAATACCGTGATACCACCGCACAGCAGCGGCCCCGCTGATTCAATATCCAGAGCTTCAGGCAGCGGGATCACCCATTGCCAGTTGGCGCGGATTTTTTCTGCAAAACCGCCACGGTTCAGAATAGTGGGTACTGTGCCCTGCTGACAGTTACTCTGGCTGCCGCTGATACAGGCATCGCAGTGACCACAGCTGTGTGCTGTCCAGCCAATACCCACCCGCTGGCCCACTTTCAGGCCTTTGCTCTGCGCGGAACTCCCCAGGGCATGGACACGGCCAACAATTTCATGACCGGCAACCAGCGGGTATTGTGAAATGCCCCACTCATTATCGATCATTGATAAGTCAGAATGGCAGATACCGCAGTATTCCACCTTCACTTCAACATCTTCGGCAGCCAGCTCGCCGGCGTCAAATTCGTACAGTTCAAGTTCTGCACCCGCTTGTGCGGCGGCATAGCTTTTAATCTTGCTCATGATGTTCTCCTGTCGGGGATGTGGCTGTCAGTGTAGGACATTGTGCAACAGCCACCAAAAAAAATCGCCGCTGAGAGTATGACATTCGTTAACTGAAGGGTTATCCGTTATTGCGGAAATGGCCTGCGCAGGTCGCAGGCCGGGAGTGTTTGCGGTTATTTTGTGCAGGCGGCACACTGATTCTGCAGAATCTGGCTGAAGAAATCATTGCCTTTGTCATCCACCAGGATAAACGCCGGGAAATTTTCCACTTCGATTTTCCAGATAGCTTCCATCCCCAGTTCCGGATACTCGACACATTCCAGGCTTTTTATACTCTGTTGTGCCAGTACCGCGGCCGGGCCACCGATGCTGCCCAGATAAAAACCGCCATGTTTACGGCAGGCATCGGTCACTTGCTGGCTACGGTTACCTTTCGCCAGCATAATCATGCTGCCGCCGTGAGACTGCAACAGATCCACGTAAGAATCCATCCGCCCTGCCGTGGTCGGGCCGAGAGAGCCGGAGGCATAGCCTTCGGGGGTTTTGGCCGGGCCGGCGTAGTAAACCGGATGATCTTTAATGTACTGCGGCAGACCTTCACCGTTTTCCAGCCGCTCTTTCAGTTTGGCGTGGGCGATATCGCGGGCCACAATAATCGTACCGTTGAGTGACAGGCGGGTGGAGGCCGGATATTCAGACAGCTGGGCCAGAATCTGTGGCATCGGTCGGTTAAGGTCTACCTCAACAACAGTGCTTTCCCCGGCCTCGCGCAGATGCTCAGGAATCAGACGTGCCGGATTATGCTCCAGCTTCTCAATCCAGATACCTTCACGGTTAATCTTAGCTTTGATATTCCGGTCGGCCGAACAGGAGACGCCCATCCCAATCGGACAGGATGCGCCGTGGCGAGGCAGACGAATAACCCGGATATCGTGGGCAAAATATTTACCCCCAAACTGTGCACCCAGCCCAAGGTTCTGAGCTTCTTTCAGCAATGCCTGTTCCAGTTCGGTATCGCGGAATGCCTGACCATACTGATTACCTTCGGTCGGCAGTTCGTCGTAGTAATGGGTTGAAGCCAGTTTCACTGTTTTCAGGGTACTTTCGGCCGAGGTGCCGCCAATCACAAACGCGATGTGGTAAGGCGGGCAGGCGGCCGTTCCCAGGGTACGCATTTTGTCGGTCAGATATTGTTGTAGTTTGCCCGGGCTAAGTAGCGCCTTGGTTTCCTGATACAGGTAAGTTTTGTTGGCGGAACCGCCACCCTTGGCAATACAAAGAAATTTGTACTCGTCACCATCCACACTGTAGAGATCAATCTGAGCCGGCAGGTTGGTGCCGGTGTTCACCTCTTTATACATATCCAGTGCGGCGTTCTGTGAATAACGCAGGTTGTCCTGCTGAAAGGTATTAAACACACCCTCAGTCAGATGCCGTTCATCACCACCGCCGGTCCAGACCTGCTGGCCTTTTTTACCCATAATAATGGCGGTACCGGTATCCTGACAGGTCGGCAGCACGCCTTTGGCCGCAATTTCTGAATTGCGCAGAAACTGCAACGCGACATAGTGATCGTTTTTGCTGGCTTCCGGGTCATCCAGAATCGCCGCGACCTGCTGTTGATGCGCGGTACGCAGCATAAAAGAGGCATCATGAAAGGCTTGTTGTGCCAGCAGGGTCAGTGCCTGTGGTTCAACTTTAACGATTTCCCGGCCGTCAAATTCAGCAACCGACACATAATCACTGCTCAGCAGGTAATAGTCGGTATCGTCTTTGGCTAACGGGAAAGGGTCCTGATAATGGAACGGTGTATTCGACATGTTTTCTCACTTAACCGGTGGCAACGGAACACCGTTGCGCTTCGCAAAATACTGATGGTAATTATTATTTCCCCCCGTCTGACGGCTTCAGCCTGCCGCGGGGGGATAATCTCTTAACGCATGAATACCTGCAGCGATAAACCTGCTCTGTCAGCCAAACACCATAACCATCCATGGATAGCCGATGACCAGTAATGCGACGAGGAAAATCGCACCAAAAATGGTCCCCAGGCGCCAGTAATCGGCGGTGGGCAGATAGCCGCTGCCATAGTATATCGGGCTTGGCCCGGTCCCGTAAGGGGTGATAATGCCCATTACACCCAAAGATGTGACCATCAGCAGACAAAATACCTGCATATCCATGCCCGGGATGGTAGCGGCGATAGTCAGCATGGCGGGCAGCAGGGCGGTGGTATGCGCGGTGGTACTGGCAAACAGATAGTGCAGCAGGTAGAACGCCACCACTAACACAATGCAGGCTACACCGGGAGAGATCCCGCCCATCAGTGCGCCACCTTCTTTACCCAGCCAGCCGATAAATCCGGTCGATGAGAGGCCGTCGGCCAGCGCCACCAGGGTGGCAAACCAGGTAAAGGTATTCCAGGCGGCCTTGTTGCCGGTGATATCATTCCAGTTCAGCACGCCGGTCCACAGCATCAGGGTAATGACCAGCAGTGCCGCCATGGCGGGTTCAATCCAGCTGGCCGCAAAAATCCACATCGCCAGCGCACAACAGACGAATACCAACAGCAGGATTTCGTTGCGGGACAACTTACCCAGTTTCTCCAGCTCGCGGGTAGCCCAACGTGGGACTTCGTCGTTCAGTTTCACTTCCGGCGGATAAAACAGGTAAGCCAGCAGCGGCATCACCAGTATCAGGATCACCCCCAGCGGCAGGAAGGCAATAAACCAGTTGCCCCAACTGATGGTAATCCCGGTAATGCTTTTCACCAGCGCGAGGGCCAGCAGGTTAGGGGCCAGAGCCGATAAAAACATCGAACTGGTAATACAGGCGGCAGTAATGGCCACCCACATCAGATATGAACCGATGCGCCGGGCGCTGGGGTCATTAGGTTTGGATCCATACAGTGGCGGCAGGTTGGCAATAATCGGATAGATGGTGCCACCGCTGCGGGCGGTATTAGACGGAGTAAACGGGGCTAGTAATAAATCGGCAAAGGTAATCGCGTAACCCAGAGTCAGGCTGCGGCGACCCAGATATTTCACCAGAATCAGGGCCAGCCGACGACCAAACCGGGTTTTGTCATAGCCAGCGGCAAACATAAACGCCCCGAAAATCAGCCAGACCGTAGAGTTGCCAAAACCACTGACCGCCCATTTAAACGACTGACTGGCCAGTTTAAAGCCAGGGGTGGCCAGTTGTTGCGGGCTGAACAGTAGCCACTGGCTAAACAGGGCTATCACAACCACTCCGGTCAGGCCGATCACCGCACCTGGCAGAGGTTCAAAGATTAAACCGACGATCACTCCGACAAAAATGGCGAAGAAATGCCAGGCATAAGGCGGTAATCCTTCGGGCACCGGCACACATAATATCAGCAGTGCGACAACGACCGGCAGAAGCAGCAATAACAGACGATTTTTTTTGCCTGCGGAGGGGGGAGTCCCTGTCACCGGCGGCGGAGTGGTTAATTTTACGTTCATAGTCTTTTCTGTAGGTGGTTTAATTATTCAGGGAGCAGCGTACAGATTATTTTTATGTCTGGAGCCGGCCGGGTTTCACAGGTTATCCGTGTTTCCAAAGGCGATGATTAACGCTGGCATAGTACCTCATCTGACTGACGGATAAAGTATTTCTATCATCGTAGCTCTCTGTTTTTTACGGTTGATCCGGATCAACGAAACATAATTATTTTTTATTTTTTAAATTAAACTGAGGGTGGCCGTGAAATATCATTTTAATTATTAGTGATTGATTCTGTTACAGAATAAAAATCTTCTTGCCGCAAATTTGAAAGCCGTAAATAAATAATGACTTGTTTTGGTAGGTATTTTTATCATTCCCCGCTATTGTTATTAATGTTTTTATTAATTGTTAAAATTATTCGCCGCTAAGATTAGCTCGCGGATAAAGATGAGCGACCCTGATGTGCATCGAGGGTTTATTTTTTCCATTTTTTGCGGTTTTAATTAATTTACGTCATATGTCTGGTGGTTGGTCTGTGGTTGAATTCTGATATCTGTCACAGGGATGGATAAGCATTATGCCATCCCGCGATCTTAAAATTTAAAGCATCTGACCTTTTGTGGAGTAACCCATGCCCCATCCTGATTTGCAGCCTTCAGAACCGTTAATCCTGTCCTGTGGCGCCACCCTGAAAAACCGTTTTGTAATGGCCCCGATGACCACCTGTGCCGGATTTCATGATGGCAGTGTCACCTCTGAACTGGTGGAATACTATCGCCAGCGGGCCGGTGATGCCGCCGCAGTGATTGTGGAATGCTGTTATGTTGAGGATAACGGCCCGGCTTTTCCGGGGGCGCTGGGTATCGACAATGATAATAAAATTGCCGGTTTACAGAAAATTGCTACGGCGATAAAAGAACGTGGATCTAAAGCCGTGTTGCAGATATATCATGGCGGACGGATGAGCGAACCTTTCCTGATTGGGGGGCGCCAGCCGGTGGCCCCGTCAGCGGTGGCGATGCCGAGAGAAGGGATGGCGGTGCCGCGGGCACTGAGCGGTGAAGAAGTCAGTGAGATGGTGGATAAATTTGGTCAGGCGGTACGCCGGGCCATTAGTGCAGGTTTTGACGGCGTAGAACTGCACGGCGCCAATACTTACCTGATTCAGCAGTTTTTCTCTCCTCATGCTAACCGCCGTGAGGACGAGTGGGGCGGCAGCCTGGAAAAACGCACCCGCTTTCCGCTGGCGGTGCTGGCGGTGGCCAGGAAAATGGCCCGGCAATATGCCGCTGACGGTTTTATTATCGGCTATCGCTTTTCTCCGGAAGAGACCGAACAGCCGGGGATCCGTTTTGCCGATACCCTGTATCTGCTGGACAAGCTGTCTGCTCAGGGGCTGGATTACCTGCATTTCTCCATGAACAACACGCTGCGCAGCTCTCTGAACGATATCGATGATCCCCGGCCCCTGATTGATAAATATATGGCAGAGGGTACAGACACCCTGAAGCGGGTGCCGGTGATAGGGGTCGGCGGGATTATCAGTGGCGAAATGGCCAGACAGGCGCTGGAACATGGCTATGCGCTGGTGGCTGTCGGCAGGGCTGCCATTGCCAGCCCTGACTGGTGCAGGAAACTGCTGGCCGGACAACGTCTGGCATTTGCCATTGACAGTCGTCAGCGCGAGGCGTTGTTTATTCCGGAGCCGCTGTGGTACTTCCCGCAGGTGGCGGCCATGGTACGGGATATGAGTCTGGCGGGGGGGAAATTTGCCGCCGGAGAATTCAGTGAGATATTGCAGGATCAACAGGGGGATTGTCGGCTGACGGTGACCCTGTCCGATGAGCGAATCACCGATCTGTCAATGGAACTGCCTGAGACGGCGGATGTTGAATTTACCACCCATTTTATGGAGTTACGCTCACGCATCATCGATGCCAACAGCCCTTATGTCGATGCAGTCACCGGCGCGACCACCCAGAGTGAGGCAGTGAAACAAGCGGTAGCCAGAGTCATGATGGCGTCGGCGCGCCAGCGGCAGAAGCAGGAAGGAGGGGAAGACGCTTCCGGCTATGACGTGGTGGTGGTCGGCAGCGGTGGTGCCGGGCTGACCGCAGCGATTCAGGCCAGTGAACAGGGGGCCAGAGTCCTGATCGTCGAGAAAATGCCGGTGCCGGGCGGGAATACTCTGAAGGCTTCGGTCGGCATGAATGCGGCTGAAACCCGTTTCCAGACAGTGAAGGGAATCCGTGACAGCAAAGAGCTGTTCTATGAGGAAACACTGAAAGGCGGGCAGGGCAAGAATAACACCGTATTGCTGCGCGCGTTTGTCGAACAGGCACCGCTGGCTATCGACTGGCTGGCAGACCACGGCATTGTATTAAGTGATATCACTATTACCGGCGGCATGAGCATCGACAGGACTCACCGTCCGGCAGATGCCTCGGCGGTCGGGGGCTATCTGGTCAGCGGATTACTAAAAAATGTCCAGCAGCAGCCCTCGGTTGAGATCATGACGGAGAGCAGTGTGACAGAAATCCACTGCCAGTCCGGTAAAGTCTCTGCCGTCACAGTGCAAACCGCTCAGAATGAAACCCTGCAAATACCGGCCCGCAGTGTAATTGTGGCGACCGGTGGATTCAGTGCTAACCCGCAGATGGTGGTGCATTACCGTCCGGAACTGGCAGGATTTGTGACCACCAACCATGCCGGAGCCACTGGCAGTGGTATCGCGCTGTTGCAGGCGCTGGGTGCCGGTACGGTAGATATGGGGGAAATTCAGATTCACCCCACGGTCGAACAGACTACCTCTTACCTTATCTCAGAAGCGATTCGCGGTGGCGGGGCGATACTGGTGAGTCAGCAGGGGAAACGCTTTATTAATGAAATGGACACCCGCGATAAAGTCTCAGCAAAAATTATCGGTTTAGCAGAGCATTCGGCGTGGATTATCTTCGACCAGCAGATTCGCGAACAGAATAAAGCCACCGAAACCTATATTTCGCGGGGATTTGTCATCAGCGCGGACAGCCCGGCAGCACTGGCCGATGCTCTGAAGATGGATGCCGCTGCATTGCAGGAGACAATGGCAGATTACAACCGGGTGGTACTGAAACAACAGCCGGATGTGTTTGGCCGGACCACCGCACTGCGACAACCGCTGGATCACGGACCTTATTATGCTATCCGTATTGCGCCAGGGGTTCATCACACGATGGGGGGCGTTACCATAAACACCCGGGCTGAAGTCCTTGATCAGCAACAACAACCGCTGGCCGGGGTGTTTGCTGCCGGTGAAGTGGTGGGTGGAATCCATGGCGGTAACCGGATTGGCGGTAATGCGGTGGCCGATATCGTGATTTTTGGGCGTGTTGCGGGTGACAGTGCGGCAGATTATGTCCGTCGCCGTGCCCGGGAGGAAAAATGACCGACGGGCAGGGCCGTTGCAGTTATCGTGCGGTGCTGATGGGCACCGATATCGAAATACAGCTTACGCAACACAACCCGCAACTTGCACGCCAGTTATTTGCCAAAATTAAGCAACTGGAAGATCTGCTGACGGTTAACCGGCCGGATTCACAGCTGATGGCGGTCAATCGTGCCGCGGGTAAGCATCCGGTGGTGGTGGACCCTCAGGTATTTTCGCTGACTGAAACTGCCCTGCAGGCCAGCCTGCAGGGCGGCTGCTTTAACCTGGCGATCGGTCCGCTGGTCAAACGCTGGAAAATAGGGTTTGGCGGTGATTCACTGCCCCCGGCCGCTGAGATTAAGGCGCTGCTGGCACTGACAGATCCCCGGGCAGTGATTGCTGACCGGGAGAACAGCTCGCTGTTTCTCACCCTGCCGGGCATGGAAATTGATGCCGGGGCGATTGCTAAAGGTTACATTGCCGATGTGTTGTGTGGCTGTTTGGCGGTTCGCGGGGTAGAAAACGCACTGATCAACCTGGGAGGCAATCTCCGGGTGATGGGATCCCCTGACGGAAGTTCGTCCGGACGCTGGAGTGTCGGGGTACGGCAACCTTTTTCTGCCAGTAATGCATTGTGCGGTGTAATCAAGGTGGCCAACCGTTCGGTGGTGACTTCCGGGGTGGGCGAACGCTTTTTTGTTTACCAGGGCCGCCATTACCACCATATCCTTGACCCGCGTACCGGCTATCCTCTGGATAACGATCTGCTCAGTGTGACCGTGATTAGCGAATGTTCGACAGAAGGCGAGATTTACAGTTCCCAGCTATATGGCATGGGACTCCGGGCTGCCTGCGACTGGCTGTCTGACCATCCGTCAATGGAAGCGCTGTTTATCACCCGCGACGGGCAGGTAGTTTGCCCGTCGCAGCGACAGTTTAGTTTCCGGCCAATATAGGGGAGCAGGTTACCCATTGCAGTATCAACCGCAATTCGTCTGGCAGATCACAGTGAATCCAGTGGCAGAGGGTCACCAAAAGAGCCGTTCAGTGCACAGATTTTTCCGGCAAAATCGCTGGCGGACTTCAGGCTTTCGGTTAGCCCAGCCCCGGACAGTTGTTGTAGCAGGAAAGCGGTGATAAATGCATCTCCTGCCCCGAGGGTATCCACCGGAATCAGTGGCTGTGGAGCCTGCTGCAGCCAGTGCTCACCATCAAACAGCAGCGCGCCCTTTGCACCACGAGTGGCAACCACTACCGGACATCCCTGACGATGGACTTCGGTCAGCAATTTTACGATGGCTTCATCATCATGCTCCGCGCATGAGAAAAAGGCGAAATCCAGCCAGCGACACAACGGCAGTACCTGATGCAGGTCGAAATCATCTGAAAAATCGTAAGATAATTTTCCGGGGAGTGCAGCCAACTGAGGCAGCAGATGATCCATATAGCTGTAGGCACTGGTGTGCATCAGGTCAAACTGTTCCAGCCAGTCGGCAGACTGCAGGATAAAATCCATGGCAATATGACGTCGTAATCCGCCCTGGTTTGAATCGAGAAAGATGCGTTCACCGTCGACCGATGTCAGGTTGGCATGGCCCGTTTCACCTTCTGCCTGTAAACAATGGCTGATATCTACCTGTCGACGAGTCAGCACCTGTTGCAGATGTTGGGCCTGCAAATCATTGCCAAAAATCCCCAGGTAAGCAGAGTCTGCTGCCAGCATGGCCGCATACACACTGAAATTCAGCGCATTGCCGCCGGGGTAGCCCATTCCGATATGGCAATAGCGATCGATAACATTGTCGCCGACACCCAATACTTTCATTGACACTCCTCAATAATGAGTCTTACCCATATACCGCCGGGTTTCCAACGGATGCTGACGGATATCGGCCAGGGCTGCCCGGTAGCCACACATGACGCTGTAGAATAATACCGGATTGAAATAATCAACCACTGCGGGATCAATCGCCGACAGCCCCAGAGCCCGTGCATCAACCACTTCAATTTTTTCGGCGTAACGCGGTAAAAATTCGGTGACCCGTAAATCAAGCGCCCGGGTCTGTCCTTCGTTCACCATGACAATCCAGGGCGTCTGCGCATCGGTGACTTCAAACGGACCATGAAAGTATTCGCCGCTGTGTATACTGGCAGCATTCAGCCATTGCATTTCCATTAAAGAACAGATGGCAAAACCATAAGCATGGCCATAAGAGGCACCGCTGGACAGGATATAAAACAGCTTCTCGTGCTGATAACGCCGGGCAAAGCTCAGGCAGGCCGTCTGATTTTTCTCACAGGCGGCAGCAATGATGGCATCTATCTGTTCCAGTCCCTGCATAAAGGCATCATAACCCTTAAAACCTTCTGTTTGTTGCAGGGCTTCCACACAGTAGCAGAGGATCTGAGCCATAGGATTATTGATGACCTGGCTGTCGTCACCCCATTCGTAGAGCACATTACTGTCTGACCATTTGAGTAATTCTGCCTCTGGGTTGTGCGTCAGCGTAATGGTAATACTTCCGTTCTGTTTTGCCAGCCGGGCGGCCGCCACCGATTCCGGGGTATTGCCGCCATGTGAGCAGATGATAGTTAACGTCTGAGAACCCAGCGTTTTGGGCGGCGCATGAACAAATTCATTGGCTGTCATCATGTAACTACGGAGCTGAATGGATTCACGATTTAAAAAATAGTGAGCCGGATACATATCGACCAGCGAGCCGCCGCAGGCCACTAAAGCTATCTGCTTTAATGGGCGGTCATCAGGAAAATGTTGCCCGAGTAAGGCGTTAATCACAGTGGCTGGATTCATAGGTTAATCACCATAAATATTGAAATTGAAGTATTTTTTCGCGATACGCTCATAGGTTCCATCTGCACGGATTGCACGGATGGCATTATTCAGTTGCGTCTGCAGTGCGGTGTCATTTTTGCGAATACCGATGCCGGTTCCGGGGCCAAAGATGGCGTCATCCCTGATTTGACGAATACGGGTAAATGCTTTGCCCTGTGGCTGATTTAGCAGGGTCTGGCTGATCACACTGGAGTCATCCAGCGTGGCATCTAATCGTCCAGCCACCAGATCGGCATAAACCGAGTTAGCATCCGGGTAAGCAATGACATCCACCCCGGCCGGGCGCCAGTAGGTATTGGCATAGGTTTCGAATACCGAACCCTGCTGCACACCAACACGTTTTCCTTTCAGTGTGGCGGGATTATCGGTAATGCTTCCCCCTTTTGCGGCGACCAGCCAGGCGGGAGTATTAAAAAGTTTGTCACTGAAATTAATCGATTTCTCTCTTTCCGGAGTGATGGAGAGTGAAGAAATAATGGCATCGAATTTCCGGGCCTGAAGTGCCGGGATCAGGCCGTCAAAACTATTTTCTACCCAGACACATTTCCTCTGAAGCTGCTGGCAAATGGCATTGCCCAGATCAATATCAAAACCTTGCAGGTGACCACTGGCATCTTTGCTTTCAAAGGGAGGAAAGGTCGCGTCGACGCCCAACCTCAGTTCAGATGCCGCACTGAAGGCAGAGGTGGATGTCAGGCAGGCAATACTCAGAGTAATAACAGATAATAATCTTTTCATTTTTAGTTCCATAAAATGAACCATAAAAAGTACCATGTGGTTATATTATTTCACCGGGTAAGATGCAATTAAATTTTATAACATATTAAAATATAAGGAATTAATATGAATCGTGGTCTGGATTGGGTGAGCGTAGAGGGTGCCGGGATGGCCAAAAAAAGAGTTGCAACAGAGGGAATTAAATCAGACCATGGGGGGCCGTTTAACCTTCAGACAGATACTGAAAACAGACCATGATGACCCCACAGAATTCCCCGCGTCGGCTCAGAAAAAGTTATCTCGATGCCAGAGAAAAAATTCATGCCTTGCTATCCGGGACCGAATTTAACCCGGGAGACCAGATCCCCGCCGAACGCGAACTGGCGGAACTCATCGGTGTCAGTCGTGCAACGCTGCGTAAGCTGATAACAGAGTTAGTTGACCAGGGGGTGCTCGAACGACGAGGCAATCAGGGAACATGGCTGAAGAATATTATGTTTGAGCGGCCACTCATTCAGCCGGTAATCCAGGGGATCAGTCAGATAGCTACCGTCAATGGCGCCTCCGCAGGCAGCCGGTTACTTTACTTCCAACAGATTCCCGCCAGTCAGGGCATGGCCAGAATCCTGCATATTCCGCTGACTGCACCGGTCATTATGCTGAAACGACTGAGAATGGCGGATGGGGTGCCCTTTTGTATCGAAACCAGTTATCTGCCTGCAGAGCGGGTGCCTGGTCTGACGGCAGAGATACTGGAACAACATGGGTCACTGTATCGCTTGCTGACCGGGCACTACGGCGTCACTATTGCGGCGGATGAAGGTACGATTCGGGCCGGCAAGATGAACGAGGAAGAGTTGTCATTATTACAGGCTCCGCCCGATTCGCCTGCGCTGATTTATAAAGGCGTAATCAGCGATTCTGCAGGGGTTCCACTGGAGTATCTGGTATCCGTCAATCATCCTGATAAGGTCGCTTTCCGGATTCACCAGCCGCTGACTGATATCAACGCTTAGCCAGTCGCGGGCTGGTGATGTTCAGGCCGTTTACTCCGGTAAATGGCAACGAACCGCATGCCCGTCAGACAGGTTACGCAGCGGCTGCGGTTGCCTGCACTGAGCGCTGGCATACGGGCAGCGTTCCCTGAAATAGCATCCTTCCGGCAGGTGACGGTTACCCGGGAGTTCGCTGTTATCCGGTACGCCTTCCAGACTTGCGCCAATGCGTGGCACAGAATCCATCAGCAGCCGGGTGTAGGGGTGTTGCGGGGAATCCAGCACCTGAGCCGCCTCGCCAATTTCGACGATCTGGCCCAGGTACATCACCGCGACCCGGTCACTCATATGGCGAACCACCGACACATTGTGGGAAATCAGGACGTAGGTGAGATTCCGTTGTTGTTGCAGTTCAACCAGCAAATTCAGTATCTGTGCCTGTACCGAAATATCCAGCGCGGAAGTGGGTTCATCCAGCACCATAATGTCAGGCTGGCCTGAAAGGGCGCGTGCGATGGCAATGCGTTGCCGTTGACCGCCGGAGAAAGCGTGCGGCGGCCGGTCCAGATACTCGGGACGTATTCCCACTTTCTCCGCCAGTTCGGCGGCCAGGGCCCGGCGCTGTTTTTCAGAACTGTGAGACTGTATCCACACCGGTTCGGTTATGGTTCGCCAGACCGGCAGCCTTGGATCTAACGAGGACAGTGGATCCTGAAATACCATCTGCATTCCCCGCCCCAGCCAGGAGTTTGGGGTTCGGGTGAGTTCTACCGTGCCGGAGCTTGGCTTTAGCATGCCCATCAGCAATTTTGCCAGGGTACTTTTCCCACATCCTGACTCACCGACAATCCCTAAGGTTTCGCCACGCCGGATCTGCATATCCAGTCCGTTAAGGGCGTGCACAAATTCTGTCGCTTTTCCCCGCCAGTTGGTTTTGGCCGGAAAATTAACCTGTACGTTACTGAGTGCTAATAAGGTATCAGACATGAGGGTTCTCCGGTTGAGGATACCAGCAGGCAACCTGTCTGGCAGGTGATGTCTGCGGCTGTAATGCCGGAATCGAACCGCAGGCGGTACCGGCGGCAAAACAGCGCTCGCGGAAAGCACAGCCCGACGGCAGCTTAGCCAGGTTGGGGACCGTCCCGGGAATAGAGGTCAGTTCCGCCCGGGGAGTGCTGCCTTCCGGTGAACAACTCAGTAACCCGGCAGAATAGGGGTGAGCAGGGGTACTGAGCAGGGGAGCGGTCGGGCCGCTTTCTATCACTGAACCGGCATACATTACATACAGTCGGTCACAGACCTGAGAGACCACCGCCATATCATGGCTGATAAACAGCACGGCGGTTCCGGTGGCTGTGGCTTTTTGTTTGAGTAAACGCAGTACCTGGCGCTGAACTGTGACGTCCAGTGCCGTGGTGGGTTCATCGGCAATCAGCAGTTCAGGATCGCAGGAGAAGGCCAGAGCTATCATCACCCGCTGACGCATCCCGCCGGATAATTCAAACGGGTAACGTTGCATAACGGTGGTCGGGTCTGCAATCTGCATATCACTTAACAATTCTATCGCCCGTTCCCGCGCCTGTTTCCGGTTCAGGGGGCGGTGCTGGCGGATAACGTCTTCCATCTGCCGACCGATACGTCGTGTCGGATTGAGGGCGGTCATCGGTTCCTGAAATATCATGGCGACTTTATTGCCACGCAGTTTACGCATTTCGGTTTCGCTGGCCCGCAGCACATCAGTCCCCAGCAGTTCTATACTGCCACTGTGAACCCGGTAGCTGTTTTGTGGGATCAGTCGCATAGACAGCATGGCGGTCACTGATTTTCCTGAACCGGACTCACCGACCACACCGACAATTTCTCCGGCATTAATATGCAATGACACATTATTGAGTACGCTGACTTCACCCTGATAAACGGGAAAACTCAGCCGCAGATTTTCGATGGTTAACACTCTGTGATTCATTAATTCCGCCCTCCGGATTTAGGATCAAGCAGATCCTGAATCCCGTCGCCAAACAGATTGAAGCCGATGGCGGTAATCAGAATCGCGGCGCCCGGGAAGGTACAATACCACCATTGATCAAGCACATAATTACGGCCTACGGCCACCATCGCCCCCCATTCCGCCGTGGGTTGCTGGGCCCCCAGACCAATAAATCCTAATGTCGCGGCCATCAGAATGGCGCTGCCGATATCCAGCGAGGCCTGAACCACCAACGGGGGCAGAGCATTGCGTAGAATATGCCAGCTGATCAGGTGCCAGCGGGAAGCGCCAAAGGTTTTCGCTGCTTCGACGAAGGTATGCTGCCTGACAATCAGAGTCTGACCTCGCGCCAGCCGGACATAAAACGGAATCCGGACAATCGCGATTGCCAGCATGGCATTAAACAGGCTTGGACCCAGGGCTGCCGCCAGCGCCATCGTCAGTACCAGCGACGGAATGGATAACATGATATCCATCAGCCGCATAATCAGTGCATCGCCGCGCCCTCCCAGTACGCCGGACAAACAGCCAAGCAGTGACCCGCTTATCCCGGCAATCAATACCACGGCCAGCCCGGCGGCCACGGACTGCTGCGCGCCGGCAATCACCCGGCTAAACAGATCACGTCCCACTTCATCGGTGCCGAACCAGTGTGCACTGCCGGGCGGCTGTAAACGGGCCGCCAGGTTAATGGCATCGGGATCCTGAGGAACGATCCACGGCCCAAAGATCATCAGTAACAACATGATGGCAATAATCGCGCCGCCGACCAGGGTCAGCGGACTTCTGCTGATAAGCCAGAATCGTCGTCTCCAGACACCATTACGCCGGCACGGGCTTTTGATGGCGACTGACGGGCCGGATACGGTCATTTCTCTGCTCCCCGACCCATACGCGGGTCAATCCATAGATACAACAGGTCGACCAGCAGGTTGACCAGCACATAAGCAAACGAGACGACAATCGCAAAGCCCATCACCGCCGGAAAATCCAGCGCCTGAATAGAACTGACGACATAAGCCCCCATCCCGGGCCAGGCGAACACGGTTTCGGTCAGTACCGCACCGTACAGCAAATCCCCCAGCGCCAGTCCCAGCACGGTCACCGAAGGGATCAAAGCATTAGGTAAGGCATAACGCACCACCACGCTAAACTGGCTCAGGCCACTGGCCCGTGCTGTACGGATATAGTCTTCACTCAGTTGTTCGAGCATGGCGGAACGGATCTGCCGCGCGACGATACCGAGATGCACAAAAGCCAGAGTCGTGGCCGGTAAAATCAAATGTTGCAGCGCATTGACGAACACGTCCATATCGCCGCTAATCAGTGAATCAATCAGGTAAAAACCGGTGACCCGGTGCGGTGGATCTAACCAGTCATCCAACCGCCCCCCTCCGGGCAGCAGATTCAGTTTGCCGTAGAACAACACAATCACTCCCAGTCCCAGCCAGAAGGCGGGGGTGGAAATGCCGGTCAGGGCGAGCAACCGCACCAGATGGTCCAGCCAGCGATTTTTATACACGGCAGACAGCACTCCTAACGGAATACCCACCAGCAGGGCGATGAACAATGCACAACAGGCCAGTTCCAGCGTGGCCGGAAAATAGGTTTTTAGATCTTCCAGCACCGGTCGTCCGGTACGGATTGAGGTGCCGAGATCACCGTGCAGCAGTTGCTCCACGTATCTGAGAAACTGTTGCCAGAGCGGCAGGTTCAGCCCCAGCTGTTCACGGATATGCTGAACAATTTCGTCACTGGCGCGATCTCCTGCCAGCAGACGGGCCGGGTCGCCGGGAATAAGATGCGAGATAATAAAGGTAATCACGCACACCCCGGCGACAACCAGCAGTAACCCCCAGCTCCGTTGTCTGATTAAACTCCAGAAATTCATCATTGCTTCCTTAGCGGGGCCGAAGCCGGCCCCGAACCATCAGGACGAATTGCTTAAGATTTTTTTATTTGCTCATCTCTGCAATATTAAAAATTTGTTCCAGCATCGGGTTGAATACGTAGCCTTTTACCGATTTGTTCATACCGACCTGATAGTTTTTCTGGAACAGGTAAACGTAGGCCGCATCAGCAATCACCGTTTTTTCCGCCTGCTGATATAACGCGGTACGTTTTGCCTGGTCAGAGGTTGCCACTGCCTGTTTTAGCAGCGCATCCACCTGTGGATTGGAATAAAACGAACGGTTGCCAGGCAGGCCCTTTTTATCGGATTCGAACCAGTAGTTCATAAACATATAGGGGTCAGCAAAGTCCGGGCTCCAGTTACCAATGGCGATATCGTAGTCACCTTTACCAATACGATCGCGCATGGTGGCATTGGCCAGTTTTTCCAGCTTCACGTCGATACCCAGTTTTTTCAGGTTTGCCTGCATGGATAAAGCGATAGGCTCCCAGTTCGGATCATTGTCGGAATAAAGGAATGACAGGCTGGCCGGTTTATCGGAGACTTTGGCCATCTCTGCTTTGGCCTTAGTCAGATCCAGAGAGTACTGCATCGCACTGGCATCATAACCCCACATCCCTTCCGGGATAGGGCCCCGCATCTGTTTGCCATTGCCACCGAGAATACCGGAAACCATGCCCTGATAGTCGGTAGCCCAGGAGATGGCGCGGCGTAAATCCGGCTGGTTTAACGGGGCTTTGCTGTTATTGAGATAGAGATAGGTCACCCGCAAGGCAGGATAGTCATACACCGCCACCTCATTTTGCTTCTTCAGTGCGGCAAACTGATCCACCGGCAATGAGTCGGCAACATCAATATCGCCTTTCTCCAGTTGCAGACGACGGGCGGCGCTTTCACTGATGATTTTCACTGCAACCCGTTTAAAGGCAGGTTTCGGTCCGGCAAAATGTGGGTTAGGGACTAATACCAACTGCTGACCTTTCTGCCAGCGTTGCAGCATATAGGCTCCGGAACCGGCGGTATGTTCTGCCAGGTAGCCACGGGCATCATCGGCGGCATTAGCTTTCAGGACCGCCGGGTTAATGACTGAAGCACCGTCGTTGGCCAGGGTGAACAGGAAGGGGGCAAATGGGGCAGGCAGAGTAAACTGCACCGTCTGCGGATCCAGGGCTTCCACTTTCAGCCCGTCAGGGAAGGCTTCCGAAGGACCTTGTTTTAGTCGCATCAGGCGATCAAAGGACAGTTTAACGGCTTCGGCGGTCACCGGGGTCCCGTCATCAAACTCTTCCCCTTTACGTAAAGTAAAGGTCCAGACCTTACCATCTGCTGAACTCTTCCAGCTTTGTGCCAGGTCACCTTCGACATCGGTCGCTCCTTTGCCATTTTCGGTTTTATATTTTACCAGCCGCTGATAGGCCGGGTAGGTGACGGTCCAGTCGTTGTTATCAATAGTGACTGCCGGGTCGAGCGTCTGAGGATCGGCGGCTTTACCGATCACCAACATATTTTTTGGCACTGCGGCCAGAACCGGCGCAGTCGCTGAGGTGATGATAGCGGCGATAAGCAGAGGCAATACGCCCCCGGTAGCGGTGAACTTAATTTTCATGGAAATACTCCGTCAGTCTGTGCCGGGCTAATACAAGGGAAAACATCATCGATAAGCGGATAGGCCGCCGCTCCCGGTAATTCGAAATGCCACCATTCAGTGGCTATTCCGGTAAATCCCCCGCCGAACATGATGGCGTTGAGCAGCAGGCGATTACGCTGGAATCTCTGGCTGAGTGCCGGATGGTAAGGGTGAGACAGTTCATTCATTTCGTCGAAGCCGGTTCCCATATCGAGAATCTGCCCGCTGTCATCCACCAGGGTGACATCGATGGCCGTGCCACGGCTGTGATTTGAACCCTGTGATAGTGGTACCACATAGTCCTGATTCGGGCAGGCATCCCACAGCAGTTGCTGGGCCTGTTGTGGCCGGTAGGCATCCAGTACCAGAATTCTGAAGCCTGACAGCTCAGCGATATTGATGCTGCGGGACAGCGCTGCGGCAGCTTCAGGATGCAGCAGACACTGCGAAGTACTGTAAATCGGCTGATGGGTAATATTATCGGCGGTGGCATATTTCATATCGATCAGCAGTTGCGGAAATTTCTCTGCAATATCGACAAGTTGTGTTTCCTGAGTCATCTAAAAGTCCCTGAGAGGTTAGCGTTCGAACTGACCAAATTCCTGTTGTAGACGGCGGTTGCGGGCAAGCCGGTCTGAAATACCCGGCCCGATTTGTCCGACCACTGCCGACAGCAGAAGATTAAACAGGCAGCTTATGGGGGCCAGAGAGTCCCAGAA
Source organism: Tatumella morbirosei (assembly GCF_000757425.2). Classification (GTDB taxonomy): domain Bacteria; phylum Pseudomonadota; class Gammaproteobacteria; order Enterobacterales; family Enterobacteriaceae; genus Tatumella; species Tatumella morbirosei. Next base: position 214,366 of record NZ_JPKR02000001.1, read on the forward strand.
GTTGCCGGTATCGGTTTTTACCTGCAGAAGATCGACGCTGTAATCCCGCGCCCACGGGCACCAGATATCGGTAACCAGCGCGGTCGGAACACCAGACCTTGAAGCGACCTCACAAAACTGGCGGGCGGCCGCAGAATAAGCGCGGGTGTCGGTCAGAATCACATACGGATTTTTATATTCAGAATTCAGCGATTCCAGCCAGCTACCGGAACTGCCATCGGCATAACTGACGCGGGGTCGCAGGTATTCCAGGTGGCTGAAGAAGGTATGGGCAAGACCCCGGGTGGACTGCACCCCTAACACGATGACTGCATCGGCAGTGGCGATCTGCTGGCTGACGCGGCTAAAGATTTCAGACTGCGCCAGCTGATAAACATATTTAATCGCATCCAACTCCATTTGTAATGACTGGCTGGCGCGGTCCGGCAATGACTTCTGTTGTTCCCAGGAGTCCAGCCTGTCGATCACTCCCCAGGGTTTGTAGGAGGTTTGCGGAACTTCACGCAGAATGTTTTTTACATCCTCCAGGTTTCTGAATCCCAGTTTTCTCAGATACCGCCCAACGGTGATGCCACTGGTGCCGGTGGCACGGGCGATACTATCGGCCGTTTCATACGGGATCTGTTCGCGATTGCTGAGCAGCCAGGCACTGATCCGCTTATCGCTCGGCGTCTGATGGCTGAAAGCCTCTTCGATCGTTTTGAAAAATCCGGAGCTGGTGTTCATTACAGACCCAATGTTAGTTAGCTGTCATTCGGTGGCACTCTGTCACTCCGCTAACAAAGCAGGATATATGCCAGTTTTAAAAAAAGAGCTAAAATTATTTAAAATCATAGGGATGAGTTTTTGCTGTCGGATGAAAACAGAGAGGCTGGTCAGGAGAAAGAGCATGCTTCGGTGCAACTGAATCAACGTAGTGCAGCGGAAATGGATAAAAACGGACAGCAAGGGGATAAAAGTGACGGGATAACCGCCCAGTCACCAGGACAGGGCGGGCAGGTATCAGACGATGTCAGAGAATATCATCCACCACACCACCATCCACCCGTAACGCGGCACCGGAGGTGGCCGATGCCTGCAAAGAACAGATATAGATCACCATGCTGGCGACTTCATCGACGCTTGCCGGACGTTGAATTACCGAGGAAGGGCGGTTAGCCATGACAAATTCTTTGCCAAACTCTTCGATAGTTTTACCGGTACGCCGGGCTTCTTCCGCCAGCATGTCGTGAAAACCTTCAGACAATGTCGGTCCGGGCAGGACGCTGTTCACCGTGACACCGCTGCCGGCCACCCGTTTCGCCAGACCGCGGGACAGAGCCAGTTGCGCCGTTTTACTGACCCCATAATGGATCATGTCAGCAGGGATATTACGTGCGGATTCAGATGAGATAAATACCACCCGGCCCCACTGATTCGCGGTCATTGCCGGCAAATAATGGCGGGACAGACGCACCCCGGACATCACGTTGGTCTGCCAGTAACTCTCCCACAGTGCATCATCGGTCTCAAAAAAATCCTGAGGACCGTAGATCCCGGCATTATTCACCAGAATATCGGTGTGTGGCAGTGCTGCCGTCAGTTGCTCCACACCTTCGGGCTGGCTTAAGTCTGCCGCAATACCCCGCAGTTTTGCTGACGGCAGGCGGGACCGAAGGTCGGCAATGGCCTGTTGCACCCGCTGTTCGCTGCGGCTATTAATCACCACTTCGGCGCCACTTTCGGCCAGCCCCCGGGCGATGGCGAAACCAATACCGCCGGTGGAGGCGGTGACCAGAGCAGTTTTTCCAGAAAGATCAATGTTCATTAGCTGTTCCTCTGAGTATTGATGGCATCGGGAACCTTCATCCTGGCAGGATGCAGTAAAATGACTTAACAAAAAGCAGCACTGAGCGGTAAAAAAAGCGGCAGTGCGTTAGCCTTTTTGCAGAGTAAATAGCGTGATTTCTGAGGGATGTCCGAGCCGCAAGGCAAAGCCATTCCACAGTCCGGTGCCGTTACTGACATACAGCAGCATGCGGCCCAACCGGTATTCGCCGGAATAAAATCCATGATTGGCTCGCTTCACCAGTAAATCCAGCCCCGGCACCATTCCGCCATGGGTATGCCCCGACAGTTGTAGATCTACCCCGGCCTCCGCATTCTGTCTGGCATTGACTGGCCGGTGATCCATCAGAATCACTGTATCCTCTGCCGTAACTCCCTGCAGTGCTTCATCTAATGAGGGGCCTGGCTTTGAAAAACGCAGAGCCGCTTCATCGGTGACACCTGCCACCACAATACTGTCACTGCCGCGGAAGATTCGTACCGACTGGTTTTGCAGTTCCTGCATACCCAGCGATGCGACCTCTTTCATCCATCCGTCAAAGTCGACGTAATATTCGTGATTGCCGGGAATGGCGAGAACGCCATCTTTAGCCCTTAACGCTTTCAGCGGGGCGACGTCCTGACGGCGGTTTTCTACGGTACCGTCGGCAATGTCTCCTGTCATGGTAATTAAATCGGCGTTCAGGGCATTAGTCCGCTGCACCACCTGTGTCATCCACTGGCTACGCAACAGGGAACTGGCGTGCAGGTCTGTCAGTTGAACCAGACGATAGCCTTCAAAGGCTGCCGGCAGGTGGGCGATTTTCACGGTCACCTGTTTTACTGCCGGGACCTTTACCGCCTGCCAGGCGGCATAACCGGCCACCACCAGTGAAATCAGCAACAACACACCGTTGATTTGTTGGGTGCGTAACAGCGGGTGTCCTGCCAGCCATGCAACCAGACTGCACAATGCCTGAATCGCCAGCAGCAGAGTAAACAGAATTTCTGCGCCAAACAGTGCATTGATGGCCACCATCACCGGTTGTGGAAATTCCGGCGAAAACATATTGCCGAACAGCCGACGGTAGATCAGATGGCATTCCGCAATCAGCAGGACAAAAACAAAAATTAAAACTCTGAGGGTGGCAGGAAGTGGTAGATGTAAGATAAAACGCCAGCCAATCACCAGCGCCATTATCGGGGTAACGAATGAAAGCACGGCTACTCCTGTAAAAATGCCTGACATCTATTCATAGTAGCATGCCCTTCCATAACAGGGACAAATCCGCAGACCCTGATCCCCCAATCGGTTAACTCATGTTGCCGGTTCCCTGCTGGCGTTTCCGCTAAGCCACTGTCTGTTTTCAGGGCTCTGCCGGGTGATTTTTAAACATAATTTGATCCCGGCAGGGATTGGCGAACGACAGATAAGTTACAATCCTGTGAAATTCCTGCGAAATAGCAGCAGTTTATACCTATTTTTCTTCACAGGGCCTGCCGACAGGCTGAGTCCGGCAACAGCGAGAATATCAGTAATGAATAAAGTGACAGGAATACAGCGATTGTGTATTGCCCTGATGGCGGGGTTAGGTTGTCTGACCCTGATGCCACTTGCCTATGGCGCGTCTGAGGACGCTGCCGCACAGTTATGGGAATACCGGGACAACAACCCCGGGCAGCTAAAAGTTGCAGTGGAACAACAACAATTATTAACCGGAGAAACGGTGTCGCCGGTGGTGGGGCCGGCAGATGCCCCTGTGACTTTGGTAGTGTTTTTTGACTATCAGTGTATGTATTGTGGCCGGTTGCAAAATGAAATCAGCGAAGTGACCCGTAATAATCCTCAACTTCGGGTGGTGTTTAAGGACTGGCCGATTTTTGCCAGTCGCTGGCCTGCCTCGTTGGCTGCCGCCAAAACCGGGTTGCAAATCTGGCGGCAGAAAGGGAACGATGCCTACATACAGTATCACCAGGCAGTGTTTTCCTCCGGGAAAACCGAGGGTACTCTGACAGACAATGATATCCGTGTGGCCGCACAAGCCACAGGATTTGCCGGGCAAATAGCACCGGTTGTGGATAAGGAACTGGAGTCAGTGAACAGCCTCGCATTGAAGCTGGGATTTGGCGGCACCCCGGCGATGGTCGTGATGCCTTCCGGCGGTAATGCGAAAGCAGACCAGGTCACAGTGATCCCCGGATTTGTCCCTGCAGATATTATTCGGGCAGCGATTAAAAAAGCGCAGGAATAAGGCGGGACAGGATAATAATCTGCTGGCTGTCGGGTAAATATGAGTTTACCCGACGGCGATATTATTTTCTTATTTCATTTAACTGATTATTGTTTCTGAAATTCTGAATGAACCGGTATAGACTGATTATCAGAATTTATTTTTTCATTTAATGCGATATTCATCTTTACGTTTTATTTTTACTTTATCGCTACATCTTTATCGATTTTGTTTTACTTGATGACGGCTTGCTGATTATTTTTTCAGGTTTTGGGTGTGCGCCGGTAATAAGTGGTGCGGACAACCGGGGGATAACTATCACCGGTAAAATGATAAGAGTAAATGTAGCGAAAAGTGAATGTGGTTACAAATGAACTCCACGAAACTCGTCAGGATACGCTAATACCTGTCATTTTTAGGTGAATCCTGTTTAAGGGAGCCTCCGGCCATCCGGGTTATTTTTTTTCGATAAATCCCCTGAATATCCCCACACCCGACACCTGCTGTATTATTCACCCGCAATATCTGGCTATTAACATAATTCTTAGTTGTTCATATTTATTATCAAAAGCTTGATGTTTTATGTGAGACATCGGCCAGCCAACTCATGTAGGTTATTTTATTTCTGCCATCAGGTAAGCGGTAAATTCAGCTTGCCCGTAAATAATAACACCCGCTTATTATCATGCCTGAACGCAGGATTATCACGATAAAGCTTATTCCTGGCGGTCTTTTCGGACATATCCGGCCGTTTCAGAGACCGTCTGTGAATGGTTTCTTTTTGCAACGATGCTTCACGAAATCTTTACAACAGGCGTCAAATTTACCTTTTTCTGATGGCATATCATGAAAAAAATCAGGTCATTTTCCTTTCCCTGTCCATGTTGAGATAAATTATGAGATTGAAATTTCTTTCTGTCAGTGCGGTATTTTTACTGACAGCCTGTGACCAGGGGGCTTCACAGCCAGCTTCTTCGGCACCACCCGAGGTTGGTACGATCACCCTGAAAAGTGAGCCAGTGACTTTATTTACCCGGTTACCGGGCCGGACAGATGCCGTGAAAACCGCTGAAGTCAGACCCCAGGTCAGTGGTGTCATTCAAAAAATCCTGTTTACCGAAGGGGGCGAAGTTAAGCAGGGCCAGCCTTTGTATCAGATTGACCCGGCGACTTACCAGGCGGCTTATGATAAAGCCCTGGCTACCTGGCAAAATGATGAGATGCTTAGCAAACGTTATCAGCCGCTGGCCGCCGCCCATGCAGTCAGCCAGCAAACATATCAGGATGCTGTAGCCGCCGAACGTGAGGCGAAGGCTGATCTGGAAACGGCCCGTGTTAACCTGAATTACACTCAGGTCAGAGCACCGTTCTCCGGCCATATCAGTCGTTCGTTGTATACCGAAGGTGCCCTGGTCACAAACGGCCAGACCGATTATCTGGCCACTATCCAACAACTCAATCCGATTTACGTGGATGTGAGTGAATCCTCTGCCGATCTGCTGCGTCTGCGCCGTGCTCAGGCGGAAGGCAAACTGGAGAAAGTGGGAGATAACGAAGCGGCAGTTCGTCTGCAACTGGAAGATGGCAGCGAATATCCTCTGGAAGGCAAGCTGGCCTTCTCTGAAGTTAACGTCAATGAGGCCACCGGCACCGTCGTGCTGAGGGCTGTCTTCCCGAACCCACATGATGAGTTATTACCCGGTATGTTTGTGCATGCCAGCCTGCCACAGGCCATCCAGCAACAGGGGATTTTGGTGCCTCAGGAATCCATCATGCATGATGACAAAGGGCTGCCTTATGTTTATCTGGTGCAGAAGGATGGCACCGTGGCTCAGCAGAGTGTGACTACCGGCGAGATGATTGGCGAGAAATGGCTGATCACTCAGGGGTTATCTGCCGGGCAGCAGGTGATTGTCAACGGGTTGCAGAGTGTACACGTCGGCGGCAAAGTCAAAACGGTGGCAGCGGATACCAATGACACTCCGGTGGCGGGCAAAGTCAATTTGTCGATGACTGATGCTGCGGCACAATAAGGAGGCCTGATGTCTAAGTTCTTTATTGAACGGCCTGTCTTCGCCTGGGTCATTGCGATTATCGTCATGCTGGTGGGGGCGATTTCTACGCTCAATCTGCCGGTTAACCAGTATCCGAATATTGCTGCTCCGGCGATATCAGTATCGGTGACTTACCCGGGTGCCAGCGCCGAAACCACCCAGAACACTGTCGTTCAGGTTATTGAGCAGCAGCTAAACGGTCTGGATGGTTTACGTTATCTGGAATCGACGACCAGCAGTGATGGTAGCGCCCAGATTATCGCCACCTTTAATCAGGGAACCAATCCCGATATCGCTCAGGTGCAGGTACAGGACCGTGTGTCGCTGGCCGAATCGCAGTTACCAAGCAGTGTAACGGATCAGGGTATTCGTATCCGTAAGTATCAGAAAAACTACATGATGGTGGTTGGTCTGATTTCCAAAGACGGCAAGCTGAGTAATGGTGACCTGGCGGACCTGCTGGTGTCTAAACTGGAAGACCCGATTTCCCGGACCCCCGGGGTGGGTGACTTTATGGTGATGGGGGCCGAATATGCGATGCGTATCTGGCTGGACCCGGCCAAACTGTATAAATACAACCTGATTCCCAGCGATGTCAGCACCGCGATAGACAACCAGAACGTACAGGTCTCTGCGGGACAGTTAGGAGGTTTACCGACCATTCCCGGCGCTAAAACTCAGGCTACCATTCTTGGTAAGTCCCGTTTTACTACGGTGAATCAGTTCCGGAATGTGCTGCTGAAAGTCAATTCTGACGGTTCGCAAATCCGCCTGAAAGACGTGGCAAATGTGTCGTTAGGTCCGCAGGCCTATACCATTAACGCCACACTGAATGGTATGCCTTCCGCCGGTATTGCGATTGAACTGGCGACCGGAGCTAATGAGCTGGATACCTCGAAAGCGGTACAACAAACGGTCGAGGGTCTGAAAAGTTCGCTGCCTGCGGGTGTCCAGGTGGTTTACCCGTACACCACCGCTCCGGTGGTGAGCGCCTCAATCAAAGATGTGGTACACACGCTGATTGAAGCGATTGTGCTGGTCTTCTTCGTGATGTTGATCTTCCTGCAGAATCTGCGCGCTACCATGATTACTACTCTGGTGGTTCCGGTCGTACTGCTGGGAACTTTCGGTATCCTGGAAATCTTCGGCTACAGCATCAACACCCTGACGATGTTCGGTATGGTGCTGGCGATAGGTTTGCTGGTGGATGATGCCATCGTGGTGGTGGAAAACGTTGAGAGGGTGATGCATGAAGAGCACCTGGATCCGAAGGCTGCCACCATAAAATCGATGCAACAGATCCAGGGGGCACTGTTCGGGATTGCACTGGTTTTGTCGGCGGTATTATTACCGATGGCCTTTTTCTCCGGATCGACCGGGGTCATTTACCGCCAGTTCTCCGTAACTATCGTTTCGGCGATGGGTCTGTCGGTGCTGATGGCGCTGATTTTTACCCCGGCACTCTGTGCAACTATCCTGAAACCCACCGCGGCAGAAACCAAAACCCGTGGGTTGGCCGGCTGGTTCAACCGCAACTTTGAACGCGGGACTCTGCAGTACCGGCGTGGTGTGAACGGTATTTTGTCACGCCGTGGTCTGTTTATGCTGGTCTATCTGGTCATTGTCGGAGTGACTGGCTTCCTGTTTACCCGGGTACCCACCACCTTCCTGCCTAACGAGGACCAGGGGCTGATGATGGTGCAGATGACGCTGCCCGTCAACGCATCCGCACAACGGACTCAGCAGGTGATCAACGATCTGAACGCATATTTGCTCAAGGATGAAGGGGGTCTGGTCGGCAGTGTATTTGGGGTGAACGGCTTTAACTTTGCCGGTCGTGGTCAGAACAGTGGTATGGCCTTCGTATTGTTGAAAGACTGGAGCAAGCGCACTAAAGCCGGAGACAGTGTGTTCAATGTGGCCGCCAGGACGACCGCGCATTTCGCCAATTATAAAAATGCGAAGATTATCGCGATGGTTCCGCCTGCGGTACTGGAACTGGGTAATGCTACCGGGTTCGACATGTACCTGCAGGATACCGGCGCGCACAGTCACCTGCAGATGATGGCTGCGGCGAATAAGCTGATTGAACTGGCGAACAAAGATCCACGCCTTGCAGGTGTTCGCCTTAACGGTATGGAAGATGAGCCACAGTACCAGTTAATCATCGATGATGAACGTGCCAGCGCGCTGGGGCTAAGTCTGACGGATATTAACAACACCATTTCCGTCGCCTGGGGCTCCAGCTATGTAGACCAGTTCATGTATCACGGACGGGTGAAAAAAGTCTATCTGATGGGGAAAGCGAGTTCCCGTGTCACGCCTGAAGATCTGAATAAGTGGTACTTCCGTAACAGTGCCGGCGATATGGTTCCGTGGTCTGCCTTCGGCAGTGGTAAATGGGTCAGTGGTTCTCCGCACTATGAACGGTTTAACGGTCTGCAGTCTGAAGAGATTCAGGGCTCTCCGGCACCCGGCTACAGTACGGGTGAGGCCATGAAAGCGATGGAGCAGATAGCGAAACAACTGCCGTCTGGTTTCCGTGTTCAGTGGTACGGCATCTCTTACGAGGAACAGGCTTCCGGTAACCAGACCTATGCGCTGTACGGGCTGTCTATCCTGGTGGTCTTCCTGTGCCTGGCAGCACTGTATGAGAGCTGGTCAATTCCGTTCTCGGTGATCCTGGTGGTCCCGTTAGGGGTACTGGGAACCATTGCCGCCGTGTTAATTCGTGGGCTGAGTAATGACGTATTCTTCCAGGTAGGGTTGCTGACTACCATCGGGCTGGCGGCGAAAAACGCCATCCTGATTGTGGAATTTGCGAAAGAAGCTCATGAACGGGAAGGTAAGTCGTTTATTGAGGCCGCAAAAGATGCTGCTCAGATGCGTATCCGGCCAATTATCATGACTTCAATGGCCTTTATTCTTGGGGTATTCCCACTGACTATCTCCGATGGCGCCGGTGCCGGTAGCCAGCATTCGATCGGTACAGCGGTTGTCGGGGGGATGCTGACGGCAACTTTCCTGGCAATCTTCTTTGTGCCTATGTTCTATGTCGTGGTGTCGCAATTTTTCTCTGGCAGGAAGAACAAACACCCTGTTGAGGTGAGTAAACATGATGATTAAACCTCTCTCATGGAAGCTGCTGCCGATGGTAGCCGCCCTGGGGCTGGCGGGTTGCTCTTTGCAGCCCGATTATAAACGTCCGGCCATGCCGGTAGATGCCACTTACAACATGGCAACGCCGGTAGGTAATGTGGCCGATTTGTCCTGGCAGCAATTCTTTACTGATCCGAAGTTGCAGAACCTGATTCAGCTGGCGCTGGATAACAATCGTGATCTGCGGGTAGCGGCGCTGAATGTGGAGGAGGCACGCAATGAGGTCACCATCAACCGCGCTGCGTTAATGCCAACTATTACCGCCAACGCTTCCTCTACCACCGAACACCTGCCGGCCGGCCTGTACAGCACTAAGAGTACCGGTGCGGTCACAGACCATGAACTGAATGCAGGACTGGGGGTCTCTTCCTGGGAGCTGGACTTCTTCGGCCGTTTACGCAGCCTGAAAGATGAAGCACAGGAAACTTATCTTTCGACAGCCGCCACTGAGCAGGCCACCCGTATTTCGTTGATTGCGGAAGTGGCGACCTCATGGCTGACACTTTGTTCAGATAACGATTTATTGCATCTGGCACAGGAAACCGTGCAGAGTCAGCAAGACTCGTACCGTCTGACCAAAATGAGTTATGACGGCGGGGTCAGCAGTGATCAGGATCTGGCCGAAGCTGAAATGACACTGCGAAGTGCTCAGGCAGATGTCGCGAATTATACCCGCCAGGTGCGTCAGGATGTGGATGCCCTGCGGTTGTTGGTGGGTACTGACCTGCCTCCAACGCTTTTGGCAGGGGCGACACTGAACAACCACTGGAACTTCCCGCCGACGCCAGCCGGACTGCCTTCTGATTTGCTGACCCGTCGCCCGGATATTATTGCGGCAGAACATACCCTGAAAGCGGCCAATGCCAATATTGGTGCGGCCAGGGCAGCGTTCTTCCCAAGTATCAGCCTGACCGCCAGCGGCGGATCGACCAGTGGTTCATTAAGCCATCTTCTGGGGGGCGGTACCGGTGCCTGGGAATTCCTGCCAACCATCAGCCTGCCCATCTTTGACGGTGGTGTGAACCAGGCGAACCTGAATATCGCCAATCTGGAAAAACGGGTGGATATCGCGAACTACGAGAAAACCATCCAGACTGCGTTCCAGGAAGTTAACGACCAGCTGGCAGGTCAGGATACCTGGGCAAGCCAGTTACAGGCCGTGACTCAGGAAGCGGATGCCGGAGAGCGTGATTACCGTTATTCACAGCTACGCTACCGGGAAGGGATTGATGATTATCTGGCCGTGCTGGTGGCTCAGCGTTCCTGGTATACTGCTGAGCAGTCACAGATTGCGGCACACCTGGGCATGCTGACTCAGAAAATTACCCTGTATAAAGTACTGGGTGGTGGCTGGACCCAAACCCGCCAGTGACCGGAGAGCGGGGCTTAGCGCTTAGCGCCCCGTACTGCACTCTTAAGGCCTGACCAAAAGGACTGTTCCTTGCCGTCAGGCCTTTTATTTTTTACCCGTTGGTTTTTTCACCATTCCCTGAGGTTAATTTTTGTCACCCGGACAACAGGGGATTATCCGGGGCAGGGTGCCCGGGTTATTTGGCCCGTTTTTCTATCGCACAGCAGACAGCAAATGAACCGCCCACGGCCAGTACGACCGGGATGACCAGCGAGCTGTCCATGCGGGTGAATTCTGCGGCCAGTAGCACCGTAGTTAATGGCATCTGCATCGAGGATGCCAGAAACGCGGCAGCACCGATCAGCGCTATCGACCCTTGATCAGCCGCTGGCAGAAATCCGGAACACAGACTAAACAGTATACTGGCCAGCAAGGCACCCACCGTAAAACCCGGAGTCAGCACCCCACCTTCGGCGCCGGCACGTAACACTCCCCAGACCAGCACCAGTTTAAACAGCAGCAGCAACACTGGCAGCATCCCCTGTAAATCACCGTGCAGGGCCAGCTGAGTCGGACCTTTACCGTTGCCCGGTAATTGCGGAAACCATACGGAGAGCAGGCCGGTCAGGCCGAAGCTGACCAGACACAGCACTGGCATCTGCCAGTTAGTTTTAATACCTTTGCGGGCATGAGCGGTATAGCGACGAAACAGATGTGCGGCATAACCAAAAATCGGCGAAGTCACGATGGCCCAGACAATCAGCGTGGTATCGGCAGTGGGCGCAGAAAAGTGATATTGGGAGCCAGTTCCCAGACCAAAGCTGGCGACCAGTGCCGCAACCGATGAGGTCACCATCGCAGGCAGCACGTAGTTCCAGCGAAATGAGATCAGCAGGACTTCCAAAGTAAAAATCGCCCCGGCCAGCGGCACGTTATACACGGCGGCCAGACCAGCCCCGGCCCCGCAGGCGATAAGCACTTTGCTCTGTCCGGCATCCAGCTTCAGTCCCCGGGTGAGCGAAGTGGCCCCCAGAGCGCCGATTTCGCGCGGGGCGACTTCACGGCCCAACGGAGACCCCAGGGCGACAGTGATAATCTGCAACAGGGCATGGATAAAGGTGGTTATCAATGGCATTGGCCGGCTGACATCTTTTACTGCCGCATCCACAGACACCCGGGGTTTACCATAACGGGCCAGTAACCACCAGCCAATCCCTGCGATCAGCCCGCCACAGAGAAGTGCAATGACCCGGCGTTGGGGGCTGGCGTCACTGACACCCTGTAAAAAACTTTCGGCACTGATAATCGTGTCCGGACTGTAACCAAAGGCCAGATGCTGAATGACATGTAATAACATTGCCAGCAGCATTCCCCCCACACCGGAAATGATCCCTGTCAGTACGACAGCTCCGGCGAATTTAACAGACTTTGTCATCCAGCCACCTTTTTATCCGGGGAAAATCATTGAGTGGACGGGATTATCGCAGCTTTAGCCTCAACCCGGAAACAACGACGTGGGTGAATCCCGGTAAAGTCTGAAAAAACAGTTATTGTTCTAATGCATTTCGGCTTCGGAATGATAAACAGCCCCTCAGAGAAAACTGACTGAAATCACAGCTCACTGAGTGAACCGGTCATACAGAAAAATCTGTTTTTAGGGCAATTAACGGCAAAAATTTTGAACTGAAAGAGCGGCGGTTGGCTACAGAAGTGACAAGTGTTTCGCCCTGTTCTGCTGCTGTTTTTTACAATTATCAGCACAAATGTTAGGGATAAAGTAAAAAAACAGTAATTCTGCGTAAGTACTCACTTTTCCAGTTCCCTCTGTTCGCTAAAAAACCTACCATGAATTGCTGGCCAATATAGTTGCTGACCTAAATTGTTACATTATGGTTCCTGAATTATTTATCCGCCAGTTTGTCTGAGTTACCGGACATAGCTCGATGTCTGCTTATGAATTGGTGGTAGTGGTATGAAAAAGAGTAAAGGGTTCAGGTTCAGCTTTTTGAATCCAAAGTATTTAATGTTGTGGCTGGGCATTGGCTTTCTGTGGTGTCTGGTGAAGCTCCCTTATCCGTTGCTGCTGGCTCTCGGCAAACGGCTGGGTTCCTGGTCGCAGCCTTTTCTTAAACGGCGAAAATCTATCGCCAGCCAGAATATCCGGTTGTGCTTTCCCGGCATGAGTCAGCAGGATCAGGATATTTTTCTGCAACGAAATTTTGAGTCTCTCGGTCTCGGACTGATCGAAACCGGCATGGCGTGGTTTTGGTCCGACAAACGGATCCGCAAATGGTTTGATGTCGAAGGCCTGCAAAATCTGCGTGATGCCCAGTCCGGGCGGCGGGGTGTGATGTGTGTGGGTGTTCACTTTATGTCGCTGGAACTCGGCGGCAGGGTGATGGGGATTTGTCAGCCCATGATGGCCACCTACCGTCCGCACAATAATCCGCTGATGGAGTGGGTACAGACCCGTGGCCGGTTACGTTCCAATAAAGAGATGATTGACCGCCGTGATTTGCGTGGCATGGTCGGAAAATTAAAACAGGGCGAAGCTGTCTGGTTTGCCCCTGATCAGGATTATGGCAGTAAAGGCAGTTCATTCGTCCCGTTCTTCGGGGTGAATAATGTGGCGACGACCAACGGGACTTATGTGCTGTCACGACTGTCACATGCCGCGCTGCTGACCATTACCCTGGTGCGTAAACCGGATGGTAAAGGCTATAAGTTGCACATCGAAGCACCATTGCAGGATTTTCCATCCAGCGAAATGATGGCAGCGGCTTATATGAACCGGGTGATCGAGAAAGAGATCATGCGTGCCCCTGAGCAGTACATGTGGGTCCACCGGCGGTTTAAAACCCGACCGCTGGGTGAAGCCTCTCTGTATGTCTAATCTTCCTCCGGCAGAGCCTTTCTGCCGGAATCTGCTTTATCGCTCTGACTGGCGGCCGGATATTGATTCTGTGACCGCCAGTTGTCTCATATAGCGCCCCGGTGGTGCCCCCAGCAAGCGGCTAAACATGGTCGAAAAGCTGTTGGCTGACTGATATCCCAGCTCTGTTGCTACCCTGTGCAGGGGTTGTCCCTGGCTCAGCCTGTCTACCGCCGTAATGACCCGCAAATGATCGCGCCAGCGGGTAAATGTCATGCCGGTTTCAGAACGAAATAGCCGTGCCAGTGTCCGGCTACTGCAACCATGTTGCTCCGCCAGTTCCGACAGGGTTTGCTCATTCCCCGGGTTCTGCTTCAGATGCCAGGTGACTTGTTGTAACCGCCGGTCCTGCCCCTGGGGAATAAACAGGGTCAGGGTCTCCGGAGCATGGGTGACCTGATGCAGTATCAGTTGCCAGACAAGGCTGGTATCACTGCTGTCACGTCCCGGGCGACGAAACGTCAGGGCTTCCAGTAACAGTTCCCGCAGCAAGCTGGAAACATTCAGTGTCTTACAGCCTGCGGGCAGGCCGCCTGCCAGCGACTCTGGCAACATCAACTGAATCACCTGTGAAGATTCGCTGTACGAGGCACGGTGAGGACATTGCGGAATGATCCAGATAGCCTGGCCCGGAGAGGCCAGCCACCAGCCTTCACGGGTCATAATGGTTGACGTTCCCTGTATGACAAAGGTCAACTGTCCTTCAGGATGCTGATGAAGGCTGAGAGAGGTGCCTGCAGGGTGAAACACTTCCCTGATTTCCGGCAAAGCTGGCAACATGGCTGTCTCGCGGCAAAATTTGTCCGATTCGCGAATGTTTTTATCACTTATTTCGTCATAATGCCAGTCACAGTGAACGGTGAAAAACCAACCGGGAGATTAAGCGATGACAACGACCCCTTTACGAATTGCCGGATATGCCGGCAGCCTGCGCCAGGACTCTTTGAGTAAGATAGTGCTGAACGCTCTGTTCAGCATGCTACCTGCAGGCACCCAAACCGAAGCCCTCTGCATTGGTGATTTCCCTTTTTATAATCAGGATTTGGAAACAGCTGATGGCCCGGCGCAGGTCATCCGGGCTCGCCGTCAGGTGGCTGAAGCAGATGCATTGCTGATGGTCGTGCCAGAGTTCAATCATGGTATCCCGGGGGTATTGAAGAATGCCCTCGACTGGTTATCCCGACCGGCTTTTCATAGCGTGATGGCCGGAAAACCGGTGTTCTTTGTCACTCTGTCGCAGGGGATGCTGGGTGGAGTGCGGGCACAGTATCAGATGCGTGAAACTCTGGCGTCGATGCTGTGCCAGCTCTATCCGTTGCCGGAAGTCGCGATTACCTATGCCGGTCAAAAGGTGACGCAAGGACGACTGACAGATGAGGCCACTTGTCTGCATCTGGATAAAATCCTGCAGCAGTTTCTGCGCCAGGTGAATGCCGCCCGAGGAGCGCAATGATGCAGCTATTTTATGCATTGATGGCGGGCTTGTCGGTCGGATTATTCTTCACCTGGCTGAAACTCCCCTTGCCGGCCCCTCCGACGATGACCGGGATTGTCGGGGCTTTTGGCGTATTTGCTGGCAGCGTTATTTTCCGCACATTGAGCAGTTACTTTCATTGATCTGACCGCCGCCGGTGTGACAGCCGATAATGCGGGTCTGCGCGAAGGGCCTGTCGCAGAGCGTGTTCTGCGTCGGGCCTGTTTCTGTTCGGGTTGGCCCGGTCTTGCCACTGGCTGAAGCTCTACCCGGTGAGTACTTACTCCTTATGACCTTCCCTGTAATTCCTGTTCTCCTTCAGGGCTGTCTGGCGGGATAATTCCGCCAGAGCCCGGAATGTCCCCGCCTGAAACCCGCAGCACATCTCTTCAACGACCATACTATTCTCCTGGCAGGTATTACTTAAGACGCCGGATATTATTACGCTAATTTTTGCCAATTTTTGTTTGTTTCCGTTTTGCCCCGTAAGTTATGAAGGGAGTCACTTTACTGCATCTTCTAACCCCCTAGTCTGTTTTGAAAACTACAGAGGTCATTATGTTTCAGTCCGAAAGACGCCAGAAAATTTATGCATGGCTGGAAGAATATGAACGGGCCACGGTCACCGGTCTTGCAGAGCAGTTCGGCGTGACGAAAGAAACTATCCGCAGTGATCTGAACGCGCTGGCGATGGAAGGACGGATCGAACGCTGCCACGGCGGCGCTACCGTGATCCGTCGCTCACTGAACAGTCGGCTGATTGCAGAATCCGGAGAGACCTTCGAAGTACTGCTGGCCAGAATTAATCATCAACAACAATCACGGAAAAAACTGCAAGGGGAAGCTATGAACGGCAAGGTCTGCATTCTTGGGTCATTTAATGTCGATATCGTGGCCAGAGTGGAGCGTTTTCCCAAAGGCGGTGAGTCACTGCTGGCAAAAGGGAGTTCACTGGGGCCGGGCGGCAAAGGCGCTAACCAGGCACTGGCTGCCAGCTGTGCCGGGGCAAAAGTCCATTTTGTGTCTAAAGTGGGCAGCGACCAGTTCAGCCAGTTTGCCTTTGACCACCTGACAGCGTCTGACATTCATTCACTGCGGCTCTGGCAGTCAGAAAAGGAACCGACCGGTAACGCCATTATCTATGTTTCTGAAGCCAATGGCGAAAATATGATTGCCATTTATCCGGGGGCGAACAAAACCCTGACCAGTGATGAAATTGCCGATATGGCCGAAGAGCTGGCAAGTTCAGAAATATTACTGGTACAGCTGGAAAACAATTTCGATGCCACCCTGAATGCGATTCGCCTGGCAAAAGAGTTGTCGGTGCGGGTGGTACTGAACCCGGCACCGGTTTCCGAAGAGATTATCAGCTGGTTACCGATGGTCGATATTCTGACGCCCAACGAAACCGAAGCCTCTGTGCTCTCTGGTATTGAAGTTAAGGATCTTGAATCTGCAAAGCAGGCTGCCCGTAAAATTGCCGCGCTGGGTGCCCGGCAGATCATTATTACCATGGGGTCCCGTGGCGCGCTGTTATATGACGGCCAGCAATTCCAGCATATCCCATCGTTTCCTGCGCTCAGTGTCGATACCACGGGGGCGGGTGATGCCTTTAATGGTGCTTTTGTCGCAGCGCTGGCTGCCGGCGAAAGTGAAGTCCAGGCAGCCACTTTTGCTTCTGCATTTGCATCGTTGGCGGTGGAGCGCGAAGGAGCATCGAATATGCCTTCCCGTGAACAAGCCGTCAGCCGTCTGTCCCGACGCTGAACGGTTCAGATATCCCATATTCTTGTTAAGGAGTTTCTTATGAAAGCGATTGAAGGCATTGTTCCGGTGATGCTAACCCCGTTCACTGCGGATAATCAGGTGGATTACCCGGGGCTGACACGACTGATTGACTGGTATCTTAGCCAGGGAGTCGATGCTCTGTTTGCTGTCTGTCAGTCCAGCGAAATGCAGTACCTGAGCCTGGAAGAGCGGGTTGAACTGGCTGAATTTGTGGTGCGCCAGGTGAACGGCCGGATACCGGTAATTGCCTCCGGACATATCAGCGATGATCTTGCCGCACAGAAAACAGAACTGAGTGCGATGGCCAACACCGGGATTGATGCGCTGGTACTGGTGACTAACCATCTGGACCCGCAACAGCAGGGCAGTGAGGTGTTTATCTCTAACCTGCAACAGTTAATGGACACCTTGCCAGCCTCGATGCCGCTGGGATTATACGAATGTCCGGCCCCGTATCGCCGTTTACTTAGCGATGAAGAGTTTAGTTTCTGCGCCCGCAGTGGCCGTTTCGTGGTGCTGAAAGATGTCAGCTGTGACCTGCCAACGGTGAAACGCCGTGTCGCGTTAGCCGAAGGGACGCCACTGAATATTATTAATGCCAATGCTGCCATCGCCTGGCCGGCCATTCAGGCGGGGTCACGCGGTTTTAGCGGTGTATTTACTAACTTCCATCCGGCGTTGTATGTCTGGCTCTATCACCACGGCGCACAACACCAGGCGCTGGCCGATGAACTGGCGATTTTCCTGTCGCTGGCGGCGGTCACCGAAACCCTGGGCTATCCGAAAAATGCCAAAATCTGGCATCAGCGGTTAGAGACTTTCAACAGTGATCACTGTCGTGTGACCCGGGATAATGTGCTGGAAAAATACTGGGGACTGGAGGTTATTCTCGACCAAATCTGGCGTGGCACGGCGCAGTGGCAACAGCGTATCACTCAGCAGGGTGGCCACTGATGTTGCTGTCACAGGCCCGGTCTAAGGATTCAGGATTTCAGGCCTTCCACCCGATCATTCGTCAGGCGCTGACATGGATAGAAGCGCAGGACTTTACGCAAATGCTTCCCGGAAAATACGATATTTTGCCGGACAATCAGATGTTCTGTCTGGTGCAGCAGTCGGTAACCGCAGCATTTGAAGTGCAGCGACCGGAATCTCATTTCCGCTATGTGGATCTTCAGTATCTGTTAAGTGGTGAAGAGAATATTGGGGTTTGTCGCTATCAGGCCAGTTTTCCGCAGGACGGCGAAGCCAGCCATGAAAAAGATATCGTCTTCTATCAGTCTGTCGCTGAGGAAACGGTCATTTCGTTGCGGCCCGGTATGTTTGCGGTATTTTTTCCGGAAGACGTTCACCGGCCCTGTTGCCAGGTGAACCAGCCGCTGCCGATCACCAAGGCGGTGATAAAAATAAATCTGAGTTTATTTAACCGGAGCTAAAATAATGAAAAATCTTACCTCAGCCCGACAAAATACACTTAACGATACTACTGATTCCGCCGGCCGGGAGGCGCAGGCGTCTTTGGCTGCCATGCCCCGGTTGCGCTGGGTACTGATAGGCATCCTGCTGCTGGCTGCGGTGGTGAACTACCTGGACCGGGCCAACCTGAGTATTGCAAATACCACCATTGCCGCAGAATTTGGTTTTTCACCGACCCAGATGGGCCTGCTGTTATCTGCATTTCTCTGGCCGTATGCGCTGGCGAATCTGCCGGCAGGCTGGCTGGTAGATAAGTTTGGACCTAAATCGATGTTCTCCTGGGCGCTCAGCCTGTGGTCAGGGCTGACGTTTCTGATGGCATTTGTTAACGGTTATTCATTTTTTTACGGTCTGCGGATGCTGCTGGGGATTGCTGAGTCGCCGTTTTTTACCTCCGGCATCACTCTGACACACCGCTGGTTTAGTGAAAAAGAACGTGGCCTGCCCACGGCAATCATTAATACCGGTTCACAGATAGCCAATGCGCTGGCACCTCCGATTTTGACCGTGCTGATGCTGAGCCTGGGCTGGCGAGGGATGTTTATCACCATTGCCCTGTGCGGTATTCCTTTGTTGCTGGCATGGCTTAAATTCTATCGTGATCCGAATGCCCGGGAAGATGCTTTGCTGCATGCGGGTCAGCGTACGGTGACGGCCAGTCCGCAACAGCGTAGTAACGCCAGTTGGGGTAGCTTATTCCGCCACAGAACCACCTGGTTTATGGTGATTGGTAATTTTTCAATCATGTTTACTATCTGGGTCTATCTGACCTGGTTGCCGGGCTATCTCGAACGTTCTCTGGGATTTAGCCTGAAAACGACCGGCTGGCTGGCATCATTACCGTTTCTGGCGGGGATATTCGGGGTGCTGGTGGGTGGATTTATCTCTGACCGCTTGGTACGCCGGGGTGTCCGTGCAATCACCTCGCGTAAAGTCCCGGTGGTAGCGGGTGCCGCTCTGGCGGGCTGCTTTGTTGCCCCGATTCCGTTTGTCGACAGTACCCCAATGGCGATGACTTTGCTGACTATTGGCTACTTCTTCTCACAGATGCCCCAGGGAGCGTTATGGGCACTGGCTTCCGATATTGCCCCTAAGGAGCAGGTCGCTTCGCTGGGAGCGATTCAGAACTTTGGCGGATTCCTGGGCGCGGCAATGGCACCGATTGTCACCGGGGTGATTCTGCAAATGACCGGCCAGTTCACCAATGTATTCCTGCTGGGAGGCGGATTACTGATAGTGGGTGCTATCAGTTATGGCCTGTTTGTCTGTCGGCCATTGAACGAAGAATGATCACTCAGGCCACTGCTCTGGCAGTGGCCACGGGGTCGGCTTCAGCAGAATCTTTGTCAGAAATCGTTTTTATTTTTAGAAGAGAATAATAAGTATCAGCGCCAGCAAAAGTCTTTTTTACTATGATTTTCTGGTTAACATTTTTTGAATATTAATTTTATATTTTATTTTATCATTGATTTTTATCATCATATTGAGCGTTCTAAACCCTTTAAAAAAATGGCGGTACAGGATAACTGCACCGCCAGAATTATTAACTTACCACTACATTCTCCATCGGCGGGATAAATCCGTAGTCGAATTGTTTAACCATGAAGGTACGATTACCTTCCAGTTTGATCTGTACCGTAGGAGCCTCGGTTCCCCCGATGCGATATTCTCCATCGTAGTCACCGTTACTGGCCGGGATGGTATCAATAAATGAAGTCACCAGACCATTTGGCATTACACAATGTGAGTAGGTCTGCAGCGGTTGGGAAGATGGATTACCCAACACTAACCCTGAACCATTGAGTGGCTCATAAGGACCGAATAATGAATCACTGACAAAACCGTATACACCATCAGGGCCAGTCAGATTATCAGCATAGGTAGATTTATGACTGATGGTAAACAGATAATATTTTCCGTCTTTAAAGACAAAGTGCGGCCGTTCGGTCTGGTCATTCACCCCCACTGCAGTAATAAGCGGAGGCAGCAGTTGCCAGTCATTGCCTTCTTTGTCTTTCGCGGCGGCCAGGCCGATACAACCGGTCTGGTAACGTGCGCCACCCACATCGTCATAACCCGGAGGAATATCACCCATATCGTCGCTGGTAATTACATGTGAACCACGCTCTCCGGCCACGTTCCCCTCAAACACCATATACAGATTGCCGTCATTTGGGTCGATAAACGGGCTTGGGTCACGGAAACCCCAGTAAGGGTTTTGCTGTTCTGTCTGGTAATACACTCCGTCAGCAGAGAACAGTTCAATCACTTCATCAAAGCCTGATAAGGTAACCCCCAGACTGTCAGCAGAAATTTTACCCTTCACTTTGACAATGGTCGCCCCCGGAGTGACGCAGGTATAATAGAGTTCAATATCGCCCTGTTCATTCAGCAGAATAGGAGTACCGGCCCACTCACGGGTTGTCGGTGAAACACCTTCGGCCATGACCCGTCCGCCAAATGTCCAGTTTGAGCTGTCTTTTGAATACCAGTAACAGATGCGTGCACGGCCATGACGATTATTCCAGTCGGTATAAATATCATAATTACCTTCAGTATCCAGATATTCCGTTGGCTGACGATCAGCCGTCAGTGTAAATATTACTGACCAGCCATTCACGGAGACAATATTTCCATCATATTTACGTAATGGCAGAGTATCCCAGATAAATACCTCATCGCTCATGACCGGAAAATCAATGCTGACTACAGGCTGAGTGGTTGTGGGGTCGTCTGTTCTGACTTTCAGTGCATCGGCACGGCTCCAGGCGGTTGTTTTAACTTTATCTTGTAAGTTTTTCATTTTTAATACCTCTGTTGTTAAATGAGGTTTTATAAAAACATGGACTGGAAATAAATTAAATCACTCACTGATTTGTCAGAATTCACACAACAAACTAAATAAAAATTAAGGTTTATATGTTGTGTGGTTTTCTGGAGAATATAAAATATTTATTTTATAACTAAAGTAATGCTGATTTTTTAATTTAAATGATTAGGAGGTCATTTGAAGTGCTTAGTTAATATTAAATCTTAGAGGGAGTGTTTTAAATATGACAAGCCGTACGGCAGAGAGATGAAGTCAGGTGTTGGTGGGAACGAAAAGAACGCCAGGCCAGCGGTGTTGCTACTGAAAGCCCGGCGCGAAAGGAAGAGAATGTGACACTCAGAAATGCCCGATGATGTAGAGGGTTATATGGTGGTAACTTAATATCCCCCATAAAAATTTATAACCAAATATCAACATAAATAGCCTCCTTACTGGAGTTCACTACAGAAAGATAGGTATAAATAGTGGCAGTATTAGATCCGTTTCATTATGATGCGATTGATCCAGAAACTTATTTTTTTTACCCCCATAAAGCCGATGAATCCCCCTACCGAAACCGTCAGTTGACTGGATACGCCGAAATAGTTCATTAGTGAAACAGAAATAAAAGTCAGGCAACCACAAATCCCACCCTCAAGTAAGGTTTCAATTATATTTCTTCCTGAATAAATCATGCGTAATAATGCCATAAAAAAAGAGATGAAAACCCCAAAAAAACAGAGTCACCTCGCACTGCAGATTTTAGTGCATTAAGAATATTGTGGATATCCATAATGAGTTTCCTGAGAATTGCGCGGGATTACCCGCGCACTATTCTAATGATTACCTGACATTAACGTTCTCTGTCGGTGGAATAAAACCATAATCCAGTGATTCAACTACAAAGGTTTGCTGGCCTTTGATTTTTATTTTTACCGTTGGGGCTTCTGTTCCACCAATACGATAACTTCCGTCTGCCTGAGGAACACTGTCGATAAATGACGTCACCAGGCCATTTGGCATCACACAATGTGAGTAGGTCTGATAAGGTTGAGAAGAAGGATTACCCAATACTAACCCTGAACCATTGAGTGGCTCATAAGGACCGAATAATGAATCACTGACAAAACCGTACACCCCATCCGGACCAGAGAGGCCATCCCCGTAAGTATATTGATGGCTGATGGTAAACAGATAATATTTTCCGTCTTTAAAGACAAAGTGCGGGCGTTCGGTCTGGTCATTGACACCCACTGCAGTGATAAGCGGAGGCAGCAGTTGCCAGTCATTGCCTTCTTTGTCTTTCGCGGCGGCCAGGCCGATACAACCGGTCTGGTAACGTGCGCCACCCACATCGTCATAACCCGGAGGAATATCACCCATATCGTCGCTGGTAATCACATGTGAACCACGCTCTCCGGCCACGTTCCCCTCAAACACCATATACAGATTGCCGTCATTTGGGTCGATAAACGGGCTTGGGTCACGGAAACCCCAGTAAGGGTTTTGCTGTTCTGTCTGGTAATACACTCCGTCAGCAGAGAACAGTTCAATCACTTCATCAAAGCCTGATAAGGTAACCCCCAGACTGTCAGCAGAAATTTTACCCTTCACTTTGACAATGGTCGCCCCCGGAGTGACGCAGGTATAATAGAGTTCAATATCGCCCTGTTCATTCAGCAGAATAGGAGTACCGGCCCACTCACGGGTTGTCGGTGAAACCCCCTCGGCCATGACCTTTCCGCCATAAATCCAGCTCATACTATCTTTTGCATACCAGTAGCAAATCCTGGCCCTGCTGTGTCGATTAGTCCAGTCACTATCAATATCATAATGACCCTGTGCATCGGTATATACTTGCGGTTCGCGTTCAGCGGTAAGGGTAAAAATAACGGACCATCCATTAATTGCGACAATATTACCGTCATATTTTTTTAGCGGCATAGTATCCCAGATAAAAAGATCATCACTCATCACTGGAAAATCAATACTCACCAGTGGTTGTGTGGTAGTGGGATCATTCACAGATACTTTCAGCGCATCAGCCCGACTCCAGGTAGTTGTTTTAACTTTATCGATTAAATTTTTCATTATTAAACCTCCAGATTTGAATGAGGTTTAATAAGAGCACGCAAAAAAAAATAATAAAAATGGAATTTATTTTGTAATTACCCACACAACAACACCCTTCTAAATCACGTTGTTGTGTCGTGAGTGACAGACCAGAGAGTATTGGATTTATTAGGGGACATAAATAAGTATCTACAGCCAGATAAAAAAAAGATAGAATATTTTATTTAGCTGTGCCCATCAAAGCCGTAATTGATCAATTATACCTCTTTTTGTTTTAAAATTATTCAGTGAATATAGGTGCTACTTATGATGCGTTGCCCGATTTGTAACAAGCCAGCTCACACTCGTACAAGCCGTTACTTAACCGATACAACCAAAGAAGCTTACTATCAATGTCAGGATATTACCTGCTCCTGTACCTTTAAAACGATAGAAAGCCTGGAGCGAATTATTTGTGCACCAGAGTCTAAAAAGGAGCAACGGACTATGCTAATAGTCTAGGATTATTCTTATTATTATTTTAATTTTGAACTTTTTTTCAATATCGTAACGGGTAGAATATTATCCGGAAAAAGAAGGTAAATTAATTCTTTTTCCGGTGTAATTACAATTATCTCTCCTCTTCAGGAGATAATATTTGGAAACAGAATGGGGGATAGAGCTAAAAGAATAATTGCCGGTATTCTCAGATACTATGTTGTTATTTTTTTGTTAAATACCAAGGGTTTTTTAATTTTTATCTGTTCTTTATCATTTCCTGAGAAGGATCTTTCGCCTACTATCCACGATTACCAGCCCATCGCGGCGAACACTGGTTACTGTTCGGATTCACCGGTAAAAAACGATATTACTGGCAGGTCTGAATACTTATCACTCTGGTTAAATTTATGAGTCAACGTAGAAGAAAGCCTAAGGTTACTACGTTGGCAATTCCTGTTTGTTCTCTCTGAGCCGGCGACTGTCAGACGTCATGACATTACTAATTATTGGGTCACCATTTTCATCCACTCGCTGTTTCAGCGGTAGGGCTTCACTACTCATTCCCAGTGTAGGCTGATTTAGGTAAATCCTGTGTTATGACTGTCCATCGGTTCAGGGCACGACGGTCACACTCTCTTTCGTGCTAACGGCTGGTCTCTGGATAGCTAAGTTGATCATGGTCTTTTTGTCAGGAGAAACCCGGCACTAGCTGTTGGGATCATCGTTTGGTCAGGATAGATCGCTGACTTCGCAAAGATAAAGTTTCCAATTAAATCCCTGCAGTATGGCCCGATCGGACGAAATAAATCTCTTTTACCGGATTCTGTCGCAGGTTTCCGCATTCATTAAGCAGATCCAAAGGAAACTCATCTCTTGAGATTGGGAAGCCGCATCTGCAATTTATTCAGAACCTAATCTATTAATAACTGAAAAATCAGAAGATTGAAGTTCTGTGACCAGAGATGATGTTACCAACATATTAACTAATTGTTCATTATGTGATCTGTGTGGAAGTACAATATACTTTTGTTGTACTACAATCTGTTCGGTGAACAGAGAACAAAATCATCAGGTGGTAGTGCAAAATTGCGGTGATAATCACCGGCGGGCGTAGGTAAAATGCAGGGACGATTTATTCCTTAAGGACTTTGTATGACGCTTGCGAAAACAGACAGGATTATTGTGGCTCTGGGGCAACAAATCATCAGTGGTAAATATGTTCCAGGCGCAGCACTCCCGGCGGAAGCCAGCTTGTGTGAGGAATTTGAGACGTCACGCAATATTATCCGGGAGGTTTTTCGCTCTCTGACAGCGAAACGATTAATTGAGATGAAGCGATACCGGGGGGCATTTGTCGCGCCGCGAAACCAGTGGAATTACCTGGATACCGAGGTGCTGCAGTGGGTTCTGGCCCATGACTACGATCCACGGCTGATTGCTGCGATGAGTGAAGTCAGAAATCTGGTGGAACCTGCGATTGCCCGTTGGGCTGCAGAACGGGCAACCTCCGGTGATCTGGCCAGGATTGAAACTGCACTGAATGAAATGGTTGCCAATAATCAGCAGCGTGATGCGTTTAATGAGGCTGATATCCGTTTTCATGAAGCGGTACTGCACGCAGTGCATAACCCGGTTCTACAGCAGTTAAGCGTTGCTATTAGTTCTCTGCAGCGGGCAGTTTTTGAAAGAACCTGGCGGGGTGATGAAGGCAACATGCCACATACGCTGCAGGAACATAAACAGTTGTATGACGCTATCCGCCATCAGGACTGTGATGCTGCAGAACAGGCAGCGCTTTCCATGATTGCCAGCGCCACCCGAAGACTTAAGGAAATTACATGACATCCGGCTACATCGCAATCGACTGGGGATCAACTAACCTAAGGGCCTGGTGGTACCAGGCGGGTGAATGCCGTGACCGCAGAACTTCTTCGGAGGGTATTACCCGGTTAGGTGGAAAATCTCCGGCAGCGGTGTTAGCCGGTATCACTGTTGGCTGGCCTGACAACATCCGTGTGTTAATGGCCGGGATGGTAGGCAGCAATGCCGGATGGAAAGTCGCACCTTATTTACCCTGCCCGGTGCATTTCAGTGAGATAGGAAGTCAGTTAACCGATGTATTACCTGGCATCTCAATTATCCCCGGTCTCAGTATTCGTCGCTCAGATAATGACAACGTAATGAGGGGGGAGGAAACCCAACTGTTGGGAGCAAGGGAACTGGCTGCTGCGCCTTTGTTTATTCTGCCAGGTACTCACTGTAAATGGGTGCAGGCAGATAATGAGCAAATCTTTGATTTTCGGACAGTGATGACAGGCGAACTGCATCATTTGTTAATGAATTCATCGCTGATTGGTGTGGGGCTGCCGGAGCAGAGGCAGGACGCGGCAGCGTTTGAACGAGGGGCCGGAATTGGGCTGACGACAGAGGCGCCACTGGCCAGATTGTTTGAGGTTCGTGCTGCACATGTACTCGGTGATCTACCGCGAGAGGATGTCAGTGAATATCTTTCGGGTCTGCTGATTGGTCACGAAGTGGCCAGTATGATCCGGCAATGGCAGCCAGATAACCGGCAGCCAGTTACGGTTGTCGCCAGTCATTCTCTGGCCAGTCGCTATCAGAGAGTACTCGATATTCTCGGATTTAAGGCGCAGATACTGGAAGGCGACAGTGCATTTCAGGCAGGTATAAGGAGTATTGCAGATGCAGTGGCCGACTAAACTTCCCCTCATTGCTATTTTGCGTGGGATTACCCCACCAGAGGCCCCTCAGCATGTCGCGGCATTACTGGATGCCGGATTTGATGCTATTGAAGTTCCCCTGAATTCACCGCAATGGCAGGAAACGTTGCCTGTGCTGATCAGAGAATTTGGGGAGCAGGCAATGATAGGGGCCGGAACCGTACTGAACTCACAACAGTTGCAATTACTGGCGGAAATGGGGTGCCGCTTGATTGTGACACCGAATACCGACTCCAAAATCATCCAACAGGCTGTGGGGCTGAAGATGACGGTCTGTCCCGGATGTGCTACCGCCACTGAGGCTTTCGCTGCACTGAATGCCGGCGCAAAAGCATTGAAAATCTTTCCTTCTTCAGCATTCGGTCCGGATTATATCCGGGCTCTGAAAGCTGTTTTACCGTCCACAGTGCCACTGTTTGCTGTCGGCGGTGTCACACCAGAAAATCTGGGGTCATGGCTGTCAGCAGGGTGTTTTGGCGCAGGATTAGGCAGCGATTTGTACCGTGCCGGACAATCTGTGAACCATACTGCACGGCAAGCCAGGGCATTTGCTGAAGCATACAAAGAGGCAATGGCATGAAAATTACGAAATTAACGACTTACCGGTTACCCCGCGCTGGATGTTTTTAAAAATAGAAACAGATGAAGGGATTTGTGGCTGGGGCGAGCCGGTGATTGAAGGCAGGGCTAAGACTGTTGAAGCTGCAGTGCACGAGTTCGGTGAATTATTGATAGGCCAGGATCCGGCAAAGATTAACGATTTATGGCAGGTCATGTACCGTGGGGGTTTTTATCGTGGCGGTCCCATTTTAATGAGTGCCATTGCCGGTATTGATCAGGCTCTGTGGGATATTAAAGGAAAAGTACTGAATGCCCCGGTCTGGCAACTGCTCGGTGGTCAGGTTCGGGATACGATTAAGGCCTATAGCTGGGTAGGTGGTGACCGTCCTGCGGAGGTTATTCAGGGTATACAAACACTCAGAGACATTGGTTTTGACACCTTTAAATTAAACGGGTGTGAAGAACTGGGAATCATAGACAGTGCCCGCAAAGTGGATGCTGCGGTAAATACCGTGGCACAAATCAGGGAAGCGTTTGGAAAGGATATTGAATTCGGATTAGATTTTCATGGCAGAGTCAGTGCACCGATGGCACGGGTGTTAATTAAAGAACTGGAACCCTACCGTCCATTATTTATTGAAGAACCGGTTCTGGCAGAACAGGCCGAATATTATCCGCGGCTGGCAGAATTAACTTCTATTCCCATTGCGGCCGGTGAGCGAATGTATTCCAGATTCGAATTTAAACGGGTATTAGATGCAGGTGGATTAGGTATTCTTCAGCCAGACTTATCCCATGCCGGTGGCATTACTGAGTGTTATAAAATCGCCGCCATGGCTGAAAGTTATGATGTCGCTCTGGCCCCGCATTGCCCACTGGGACCGATTGCTCTGGCTGCATGTCTGCATATTGATTTTGTTTCAAGGAATGCGGTGTTTCAGGAGCAGAGTATGGGGATACATTATAATAAAGGAGCTGAGCTTCTCGATTTTGTTATTAATAAACAAGACTTTGAAATGCAGGGGGGCTTTTTCAGGCCACTGACTCGCCCGGGACTTGGGGTGGAAATTGATGAAGAACAAGTGATTGCCCGCAGCAGACAGGAAACCGACTGGCATAACCCCGTCTGGCGCCTGGCAGATGGCTCAGTGGCCGAATGGTAAGACGTCAATAATTAATTAAATACCTGTTATTAATAATAAGACGGTTTGACTGCCGGGGTCTCCTGTTGCCGTCAGACAGCATAGAGAGGTTATTTATGAATACCGATCTGTACTCCTCAACAATGAAACAATTAAATTTAAAAATCATTCCCTTTATCATTATCTGCTACTTTGTTGCCAATCTTGATAAAACGAATATTTCGATTGCCGCATTGCAAATGAATGCTGATCTCGGATTGACTGCCAGTATGTATGGGCTTGGTGTTGGAATGTTTTATATTTCCTACATTATTTTCGAAATTCCCAGCAACGTCATCATGACCCGGATAGGTGCAAGGCGATGGATCGCCAGAATTATGATCAGTTGGGGAATTGTCAGTGCCTGTATGGCGCTGGTGAATACACCTACACAGTTATATGTTATGCGATTTTTACTGGGTATGGCTGAGGCCGGATTTGCGCCGGGAATTATCTATTATATTTCCTGCTGGTTTCCGAAGAGCAACCGGGCCCGGGCAATGTCCTTTTTCTATATGGGATCTGTGATGGCTTCGGTGATAGGACTGCCGATTTCTGGTGCCCTACTGAATATGCATGGAATCAGTGGCGTATCAGGCTGGCGCTGGTTGTTTTTACTGGAAGGCATTCCGGCAGTCGTATTAGGAATTATGGTGCTATTCCGGTTGCCTGACTCGCCATCGCATGCTTCCTGGCTGAATCCTCAGCAGAAGAACTGGCTTAACAATCAACTGGCGAGGGATAACGCCAGTGTCGAAATTTCCCGCCATCACGGCTGGTTAAGTGCGCTGAAGAATAAAACCGTATTGTTACTCAGTCTGGTTTGGTTCCTTCAGGCATTTGGTTCAATCGGTATCACCCTGTTTATGCCGTTAATTATCAAAAGTATGCTCAGTGATCAGAGCAATTTAGTGATCAGTGTTTTTTCTGCTGTCCCGTTCCTGTTCGCCTGTTTATTTATGTATCTTAACGGCCGACATTCGGATGTGACCAAAGAACGTTCTCTTCATCTCGGATTGCCGCTGATCCTGTCAGGACTGGCATTGGGTATTGCGATCTACAGCAGTAACCTGTGGCTGGCCTGGGTATTGTTAGTACTCTGTGTCGGCTTTAATTTCGCCCTGACACCGGTGTTCTGGGCAGTGACTACCGAGAAACTGGCCGGTGTCGCGGCAGCCGCTTCAATAGCATTCATTAATACCATTGCCAATTTTGTCGGGCTTGGATTGCCCCCCGTATTGGGAAAAATAAAAGATGCCACTGACAGTTACCACTACGGACTGCTGATTGTTGCTATCGCATTGATTATGGGGGGCGTGGTAGGGATTCTGGTTTCCCGACCGGCCAGGAATATACCGCAAGGCATTAAAGACAATGCTTCCCGTACTTCATAACAGAGGATACCTGTGACAATGAAGCTGTTAAAGCAAGCCGGGCTGCCTGAGGCGCTTACCAATGCACTGTACACTGCTTATGATATGTGTGATTTCGGCACGATGAGTGAATCTGAACTGATTACGGTGGCGCCGACCATTGATGTTATGGTCACCAATGGTGAAGCAGTGGTCACGGCAGAGTTCATCTCGCGGTTTCCTGAGTTGAAACTGATTGTCGTCTTTGGGGTCGGCTATGATGGTGTGGATGTGAGTGCCGCAGCGTCTCGCGGAATTACCGTCACTCATACCCCGGGAGTGCTGACCGATGATGTCGCCGATTTGGCAATGGGACTGATGATAGCTACGAGTAGAAAGATCGTCGGGGCTCATAAATTTATCGAACGCGGCGGCTGGCAGCAAGGCGGATTTCAGTGGACGAGAAAAGTCTCAGGTGCCCGGTTAGGTATTGTGGGTATGGGCAGGATAGGCCAGGCTATTGCCCGCCGGGCCGCCGGATTTTCAATGACTATTAGTTATTACGACAGGCGGTCAAGGGATCTTCCCGGCTGGGATTTTCAGCCAGATATCTATACGCTTGCGCAGCAAAGTGACGTCCTGATGGTATGCATTCCCGGCGGAGAGTACACGCGGGGGCTTATTAATGCGCAGGTTCTTCAGGCGCTTGGTCCTGAAGGAATATTGATCAATATAGGGCGGGGCAGTGTAGTGGATGAAAAAGCACTGACAGAAGCAATACAGCAGAACTACATAGGCGGGGCGGGATTAGATGTATTCAGTGATGAGCCAGAGGTTCCCGAATCTTTGTTGCTAAGGGATAATGTGATAGTCACCCCGCATATGGCCAGTGCCACCTGGCAAACACGAGCAGAAATGTCACGTCTGGTACTGGAAAATATTCAGGCCTGGCAGCAGGGACTGCCGTTAATTACCCCGGTCCGGTGAAAACGGACCAGAGTTGAGGAAAAAAATGGGCTGAATCAGCCCATTTTTGTGTTTTTCAGCCGGGTTTCCGGAATCAGAACATATACTTCAGGCCAACGGCTCCCTGGGTATTGCTGTATCCGTGGCCACCCACCTGCTGGGAGACGGTGGTCCACAGGTTCAGCCTGTTGTTGATTTTTGCTTCAACCCCGGCTTTCACTTCACCAATATTACGGCTGCCCTGTGAGTCGTCGGAGATTCCGTTCATCCGTGTGCCGTACTGTTGGGTGTTGTAGATCCAGTTTGCTTCGACAAAAGGTTCGAACTCACGCTGGGTGTTCTTATCCAGCGCACTTTTTCCTTTCAGGTAGAAGCGGGTACCGACACGGGCCTGTAGATTATCGTTACCCGTTCCCTGTACCAGAGTGCCGTTACTTTCGGTGTGATCTTTGGATTTCACGCCCATCCAGGTCAGTTGCACCTGCGGCTGGATGTAGAAGTCATTGGTCATGCCGTAGGCAGATTCATACGAACCGGCGTGGAAGGTATAACCCGATTCCACCGAGGCAGTGAAGCCCTTGCTCTTATAGCTTTCGCTGGCAAGTCCCTGGCCCTGAACATCGTTATCAAACCAGTTGTACAGTGCCCAGCTGTCCACATACAGGCCTGTTTTATCGGCGTCGTTCTGGTACCAGGTGCCGTACAGACCGGCACTGTAACCGTGAATATCACCTTTGGAATCATATCCGGTCAGGCTGTTATGGCTGTTACTGTGTTGATTGCCGTAGCCCCCCATCACACCGACATGGAAGCGATCCAGACCGCTGGCAGACCACTGCGCAATATCGCCGCCAATCTGCAACACATAGCGGTTAGCCGAGGTTTTATTCTGACCGTCTGACATAGAAAATTTGTTATGTGACCCGAGGTTACGCATCCACATACTGGTCACTTTCTTCTCGCCGGTCAGGGCATCGGTATACTGGGTTTCGCCTAAACGATCATGCAGGGTGGTGGAGAACATAGTGTTCGCCGCCGCCAGGTTGGCCGTGTAGCTGGCGGCCTCCGGACGGTAGGTGTGAACTTCGTTGCCGGTATTACCACCGGTATCCGTACCGGTATTGCCGCCGGTATCGGTGCCGGTGTGACCACTTGGGGTACTGGTCAGATACCAGTCACTGGTGTTGGCCCCGGAAGCATTGCCTTGTTGCAGGTGATAGTCGTAAGCACCCGCCACGATACGGCCGTTCTGTACAAAGGCGTTCGCGGTAGAGCTGCCGGTTTCGATAACCTCAATCCCTTCCAGTGTCTGAGCACCTGAACCGTTGCTGTTATTTACCACCACACTGGTGGTCCCGGAGGCTGCACCGGTAATAATCAGTTTATCGGTCAGGCTGTCGTCGTCACCCAGTACGGTATTCAGAGACAGCGTCCCGTTATCACCGGTGTAATCGCCGTTCACCGTCAGCGTGGTGCCGGCCGAACCGCTGTGACTCAGGGAGACCAGTCCGCTGTTACTTAGCGAGGACACTGTCTGTGAGTAGCTGTTCAGATCCAGCGTGGCCCCTGAATCCACTTTGTAGGCAGAGGCACTGCTGAAGGTTCCGGCACTGCCGGCCTGCAGGGTGCCTTCGGCTACTGTGGTGGCGCCGCTGTAGGTATTATTAGCACCTGTAGTGATAAGCGTACCTGAACCGGTTTTGGTCAGATCTGCCGCACCGCTGATATCACCGGCCAGCGTGGCGGTGTAGGCACCGGTATCGATAGTTGGGTCCTGGTCACCGGTAAAGGCGATATTGTTTGCCAGTATCAGGTTATCCGCCGCAAAGCCCAGGGTGGTACCGTCTGCCAGGGAAATCGTGCCGGTTCCCAGGGCATCGCTGGTGGCCGTATTCACCCGGCCTGCGGAGACCAGGGTACCGCCGCTGTAGGTGCTGTCACCGTTCAGGGTCAGGGTACCGCTGCCGGTTTTATGCAGCTCGCCGTCACCAGAAATCACACCGCTTAAGGTTTCGCTGTAGCTGCCGGTGTTAATGATGGCAGAGTCTCCGGTCAGAGCTACGTTGTTCGCCAGTTTCAGCCCGTTCGCCACAAAACCGAGGGTAGTGTTATTCGCCATGGACAGCTGACCGCTGCCGAGTGCACTGTTGCTGCCGGCGTCGATTTCACCTTCAGACAGCAGGGTTCCACCGCTGTAGGTGTTGTCACCGGTCAGGATCAATGTACCGCTGCCATTCTTGGCAAGTTCACCTTCACCGGAAACGGTGCCTGATAGTGTTTCGGTATTGCTACCTGTTTTGAACAGAGTGTTGACGCCATTCAGCAGAATATTATTCGCCAGTTGAAGTTTATCGGTGACAAAACCAAGTACGGTATTTTTCAACATGGTTAGTGTACCGCTGCCCAGAGCACTGCTGTTGGCGAGGTCAATTTCACCGGCAGACAATTCAGTACCGCCGCTGTAAGTATTATCGCCGCTGAGGATCAGCTTGCCGCTACCGGTTTTCGCAAGCCCACCGTCACCGGAAATCACCCCGGACAGGGTTTCGCTGTGACTGCCGGTGGCGAGGGTACCGGTACCGGTACCGGTCAGGCTGACTGCATTTGCCAGGTTAACGTCCCCGGCACTAAAGCCCAGTGTGGTGCTGTCAGCCATGGCGAGCGAACCGGAACCCAGCGCATTGCTGTTACCGGCATCGATTTCACCGCCGGACAGCGTGGTACCACCGCTGTAGCTGTTGTCACCATTCAGGGTCAGCGTACCGCTGCCGGTTTTAATCATCTGTCCTGCGCCGGAAATATCGCCGGAAAGGGTTTCGCTGTAATCACCGGTTGCGATTGACGCTTTCAGGCCGCCCAGTGAAATGTTATTCGCCAGACTGAGATCCCCGGTGGTAAAGCCCAGAGTGGTGCCATCCGCCATTGCCAGGTTGCCGGTTCCCAGTGCACTGTTATTGCTGACGTTAATTTCACCGGTCGACAGCGTGGTACCGCCACTGTAAGTATTCTCACCGCTCAGGGTCAGGGTACCGCTGCCGGTTTTCGCCAGTACACCTTTACCGGAAATCACACCGCTAAGGGTTTCACTGTGGCTTCCGGTGGCGATGGTGCCGGTACCACTCAGGCTGACCGTATTTTCCAGGCTCAGATCTGAAGCACCGAAGCCCAGAGTGGTGCCATCCGCCATTGCCAGGTTGCCGGTTCCCAGCCCACTGTTATTGCTGACGTCAATTTCACCGGCAGACAGGGTGGTACCGCCACTGTAAGTATTGTCACCACTCAGGACCAGGGTACCGCTGCCGGTTTTCGCCAGTACACCTTTACCGGAAATCACTCCGGAGAGGGTTTCGCTGTGGCTGCCAGTGGCAATAGTGCCGGTGCCGTTCAGAGCTACCGTGTTCGCCAGATTCAGGTCAGTCGCGGTGAAGCCGAGGGTGGTGCCGTCAGCCATGGCCAGAGATCCACTGCCCAGAGCATTGCTATTGCCGACATCAATTTCACCGCCGGACAGTGAAGTACCGCCGGTATAGCGGTTGTCACTACTCAGGGTCAGGGTGCCACTGCCGGCTTTTGCCAGAGTACCTCCACCGGAAACCACACCGCTCAGTGTCTCGCTGTTGCTGCCGGTATTGACGGTAGCAGAGCCTCCGGACAGCAGTACGTTATTAGCCAGAGTCAGTTTATCCGCCACAAAGCCCAGTACAGTGTCTGCCGCCATGGAAAGCTGACTGCTGCCCAGTGCGTTATTACTGCCGGCGTCAATTTCACCAGCCGACAGGGTAGTGCCGCCGCTGTAAGTATTGTCACCGTTCAGGACCAGAGTGCCGCTGCCGGTTTTCGTCAGGGTGCCATCACCGGAAATCACACCGGACAGGGTTTCGCTGTGGCTGCCGGTCGCGATGGTGCCGGTGCCGCTCAGAGCTACCGTGTTCGCCAGATTCAGATCACCGGTGGTAAAGCCGAGGGTGGTGCCGTCAGCCATGACCAGATATCCACTGCCCAGAGCATTGCTGTTGCCGACATCAATTTCACCGCCGGACAGCGAAGTACCGCCGCTGTAGCTGTTGTCACCATTCAGAGTCAGGGTGCCACTGCCAGTTTTGGCTATCTGTCCTGTACCGGAAATATCACCGGACAGGGTTTCGCTGTAGTCGCCGGTTGCAATTACAGAATTCAGACCGCCCAGCGAGATATTATTGGCCAGTGTCAGATCCCCGGTGGTAAATCCGAGGGTAGTATCATCGGCCATTGCCAGAGATCCACTGCCCAGGGCATGATTGTTGCCGAGATCAATTTCACCGGCCGACAGGGTGGTACCGCCACTGTAAGTATTCTCACCGCTGAGGGTCAGGGTACCGCTGCCGGTTTTCGCCAGCCCGCCGTCACCTGAAATCACACCGGACAGTGTTTCGCTGTGGCTGCCGGTGGCGATGGTGCCGGTACCGCTCAGAGCCACTGCATTCGCCAGRTTCAGATCACCGGTGGTAAAGCCGAGAGTGGTGCCGTCAGTC
>NZ_JPKR02000002.1 GCF_000757425.2 Tatumella morbirosei
GAGCGAAGCGAGTCATCCTGCACGACCACCAGTTTTAGAAATACGCAGTGATAGTAGACGTGCAGCATGAGAACCTGCTGCAGGTTCGAGTCGAACGCAGTCAGACAACGTTGTTAGCAACGGCCCGCAGGGCGAGCGAAGCGAGTCATCCTGTACGACCCAGCATTTAGAAAGAGTGTCGCAATACAAAAATCCCTTAAGGGGTCGTTAGCTCAGTTGGTAGAGCATTTGACTTTTAATCAATTGGTCGCAGGTTCGAATCCTGCACGACCCACCAATTTAGAAAAGAGCACCCCGTTGTTATAAACAGCGGCGTGCTTTTTTCGTTTCAGAGCTCAGAAGCAAAACGTGCAGAATGAGAACCTGCTGCAGGTTCGAGTCGAACGCAGTGAGACAACGTTGTTTACAACGGCCCGAAGGGCGAGCGAAGCGAGTCATCCTGCACGACCCTCCCATTCAGAAAATACCCCCCGTTTTTGGTTAAAAATAGTTCTGTTCGCTGAAGCAGCATGACTCTGGATAGCTGAACGCTGTCACCCTGTTTAGTCAGAAGGTACGAAGGGCTGATAATATGAATAACCCCTGTGTGCGATCCTCTCAGACGCTGTCAGAGCAATAATAATGTTGCTGGTCCGGGTTATATGGTGATCAAGCACTTCTGTGTCAATGAGTGCGTGGCATGGCTACGGAAACGGGTGCCTTGTTATGTTGAATCTGTGAAACACAGAAGTCTTTCCTGCCTCTTATTAGCCCAGAAGCTCATCGCCAGATAAGTATTCAATTGTAATATTCTTTATATCGTGAAGATTAATCAGAAGAAGACTGCACTGGTTTATGTAAATAGCCTGCTAAGTTTGTAGGGTAAAGGTTAGCTCTGAATTCAAGGAGTTTAAACTTCCGGGGTGAGATTATTTCTAAATAAATCTTAAGCGGAATGTCATTAATTATAGTTTTGAACTTATTAATTATTAAGATTAAATTATGAATGTTAATAAATCACCTGCGGTGAATTAAATATTTTTACTGTTTTTCAGGCCAGGAAGATCAGCATCTCTGATATTAAACCGAAATTAAACCATGACGTTTTTTCTCGTGTGAAATATCAGGGTTGATACTATTCTTGTACAGAAGGTGATTTCTGTTATTACATGGGTTTTTGAGTGTATTTTTAGTGTAACAATATGATTGTATGTTTTTTTAGTGGTGGTGATTGGTATGTTACGGTGACGATAGTGATTTGTTCGTAAGAAATTTTTTTTCCGTGAAATAATTAAAAACACATCTGTCAGATTTTTAAAAATTGAATAAGATTACCAGGCGTATTTCCAAGGGTGATTTAATGTTCTTTATTACAGTTTGCTATTGGGTGAATGGTTTGCTGTCGTGGAGTGAACGTCGCGTACATAAAATAGGGGAGAGGTGTTTTCTCTGCCCGGCCAGGTAAAACAATAATTGCAGTAGAATGCAGGCATAACTACACCGGTAGGCCGGATAAATTTTTTATCTGGCCCTGTGAAGTTTATTTAACAATGATATGGTTATGAAAAAAATATTAATTACAGGTTCTACAGGTTTTCTTGGCGGAGCAGTTGTTGCCAGCCTTATCAAAAATCATCAGGACAGTCTGTTTCTACTGGTCAGAGCGAACTCAGCAGAAGAGGGCTGCCATCGGGTGCAGGCCAATCTGAAGAATTTTGGGCTGACTGAATCACAAATAAGGCGTATCACCCCTGCAGATATCATTCCAGGTGATCTTAGCTGTCCTCAGGATTTTATTGAGGATAACCGACTGGATGAAGTTACCCACGTTATTAATTGTGCTGCGGTAGCTTCGTTTGGTAATAATCCATCCATATGGAAAGTTAATGTCGATGGCACTTTTTTGTTTGCGCAACGGATGAGCAGGGTTGAAACACTGGAAAAGTTTATCCATGTTGGCACTGCGATGTCATGCGTCCCTCAACCAAATAGTCTTGTCACTGAAAACAGCCTGAATTCTACCCGCGAGCAACACGTTGTTGAGTACACCTGGAGTAAAGCAGCCATTGAAAAAAAACTCACGGAGTCTCTGGAAAACTTTCCGTTAGTGATTGCCAGGCCTTCGATTGTGGTTGGACACTCTGATCATGGTTGTTTACCTTCTGCAAGTATTTTCTGGGTATTCCGGATGGTGCTGATGCTGGGGAAATTTACCTGCGGGCTGCAGGATCGTATTGATGTTATCCCGGTAGATTATTGTGCCGATGCTTTAGTCATGTTGCTGGATGCTAAAGATGTTGTGAATGAGGTTATACATATTTCTGCTGGCACTCACAGTAGTGTGACTTTTGCTGAAATTGATCAGGCGATGGCGAAAGCTTCCGGAAAAAAAGCGTTGGGGGTTGATTACCAGAGAGTGTCTTATGAACAGCTCTCCGCCAGCCGCAAAAGTTTTAAAACAGTATTCGGTCCCTGTAATGAACGGATTGTATTACGCGCCATGAAGTTATACGGACATTTTTCTGAACTTAATGTTGTGTTTGATAATACAAAACTACTGAATCTTGGTATGCAAAAACCTTCCCGTTTCACTGATTACCTGGATAGATGCGTGATATCTACGCAGAACTCGACGATTGCTGATCTGATGCAGGTGGATTTCAAATAACTCTTCCAGCTCTTTGATTAAAATATGCTATCAGGGATCGTTTCACTGTTACTGGCGGGTCAGTCAGTAACAGAGTTTATTGCTGGCTAAAAAAGCAGCTCTGGTATTCAGTCAGCGTTGTTATCCCCCCGGACTCATTTTGGTTGTTGTGGCTGACAGTTATATGGGCGAATCATGAATTTTCTTCAAACTCCATTTATCAAAAGAGCATGAACCGTAATCAGTCATTTCACAGGGGGAAGGTCTGGTTGTTGCAGATTATTGTGTTCCCAGTGAGCGCCATAGCAGCATAACAGCATAGCTGCGCCACGGGCGCCATGGTTGTGACAACTCTTCGGCCTGCCGGGCGGTGACGCCACCTAATGCTTTTCGTATTGCAATATCTTCTTTCGGAAATGCGTCTGTCCATGAAAATGCACGCATCACAATATAGTGTGCGGTCCACGGACCTATGCCCGGCAGGCTGGTCAGGGAGTCCAACAGGTGCTGGTGGTCGATAGTATATTTTTCACTGAATAGTCCCCCACGGCAGGCTTCTGCCAGCGCGAGAATAGCTCTGATCCGACTACCCACGATTCCCAGAGAGCCAATGTCATCCGCGACGGCGTCACTAAAATTCTCTGGTCGCGGCGACAAGCGACTCAGTTCCGGAAACGGGGTGGTAACTGGCTGACCAAATCTGCGGGCCAGCCTGCTGCTCAGAGTGGTCGCTGCCGCGACAGTGACTTGCTGCCCAAGAATCGCCCTCAGTGCCAGCTCAAAGCTATCAAAGCAACCCGGGACTCTTTCCCCGGGATAAGCCTCTACCAGAGGTGCCAGTCTGGAGTCAGTTGCCAGTTGTGCTGCAATCAAATCTGGCTGGCAATTTAGGTCAAACAGTTGTCGCAGCCTCTGCAGTAGCAAAGGCAGTACCGGCGCCAGAGAATGACTGAATTCTACCTCAAGGCAGGATTGTTGAGGATGCTGACCCACTCGGATCCATCCTGAATATTCGCCGATAGCTACCGTTCGCAGGTAATGGCCATTATCGATCCACTCAACTTCTTTAATGCGTCTTTTTTCAAGAAATCGTAACAGAGCCGCCCAGTCAAAAGGAGGCCGATAAAACAACCTGACACAGGAAGTATCAGCGAAGCCGGTTGAAGGTTGCTGCGGCGCATTCTTTCTGAATGCCCCAGGAGATAAATGATACTGTTGCAGAAATACTGCATTAAACTGACGAATGCTGCCGAATCCACTGGCAAAAGCGATACTGGTGACCGGCAATTGGGTCTCACTAAGTAACTGGCGCGCCAGTCTCAGTCGTCTGCTCTGGCGAAGTTCGCCCGGGGTAACCCCTAACTGCTGGCTGATTATACGGCGTAGCTGGCGTTCACTGAGAGAAAACTGGCTGGCAATGGTCGCAATCCGGAAGTGTTGCTCCAATAATCCGGCTTCAACGGCATCGATTAATTGCTGACATAAAACGCCAGACTGGTCTATAGGCGCATGGCCCGGGGCCAGCTCCGGACGGCAACGCAGGCATGGGCGATAGCCCGCTTTTTCTGCCTGTTCGGCATAACGAAAAAACTGACAATTCTTGCGCAGCGGTGTTCTCGCCGGACAGACCGGGCGGCAGTAGATTCCGGTTGAGCGTACCGCGGTAAAAAACAGACCGTCAAATCGTCTGTCTCGACTTACCAGCGCCTGGTAAGCACTCTTCTCATCAGTCATAAGTCTCTCCCTTGAAACCTGATAAGTATAGAGCTGATTGCGTCAGTTACTGGCGGTATTCGGACATCAAAACAAAATAGACTGATGTCCGAAAACCGCCAGCGTATGCCCGAAACAGTGGCATAATAGGTTATCTGATTAAGTCACCGGAGCTCACTTCATGTACCGTTATAAACTATTGCTAACCCCGGTAGGAGAACTGACATTGATTGCCGGAGGTCAGGGGCTGGCGGCTGTGGCATGGGAAAATGAACGCCCGGCGCGTATCAGGGCCAGCGCTGAGCTAATGTCTCCGAATCATCCGTTACTGCGACAAGCAGCGGAACAACTCACCGAATATTTTGCCGGAGAAAGGCTGCGGTTTGAATTGCCTTTGCAGCCGGAGGGGACTGATTTTCAGTTGCAGGTCTGGCAGGCTCTTGCAGAAATACCTTACGGCGAAACCCGCAGCTATCGTGATATCGCCATCCGTATTGGTCGTCCGAAAGCGGTCAGGGCAGTCGGGGCTGCGAACGGGAGAAATCCTTTGTCGATTATTGTTCCGTGCCACCGGGTTATTGGAACTAATGGCAGCCTGACAGGTTTTGCCGGCGGTCTGCGGGTTAAACAACAGTTACTGGAACTGGAAGGGATTTATCCCGGTTAAATAACCTGTTTCAGAGGTTATTCCGGCAGTCACCTGCCGGTATTGAGGTCAGTGGTCGTGGCTGTCTTTTTGTGCCTCATGTGTATGTGCCCGATGAGAATGCGTTGAATGAGAGTGCGTTGAATGCGTCTCTGTGCGATGCATCAACAGGCATTCCATTTGCGGGCAGGGTTGGTATTCTATCTGCACTGTGGCATGATCTATCGAGTAATGATTCTGTAACCACTGGTGAATACGTTGCAACAGCAGGTCATGCTGATAATTAGGGATGACCTGAGCATGCAGGGTCAGTATATTCTGTTCCCCTACCTGCCAGAAATGCACATGGTGGACATGGCGTACTTCAGCAATATTCAGCGTCAGTTGCCTGGCCAGTTTATTCACATCGATTTCTGTGGGAGCACTTTCCAGCAGTTCCCGTGAACTTTGCCGCAACAGTTGCCAGGCGCTGCGGACTATCAACAGTGATACCAGTACAGACAGGATCGGATCAAACGGCGTCCATCCGGTCCAAATAATTAACAGCGCTGCGATAATTGCCCCGACCGATCCCAGCAGGTCTCCCATTACATGAAGTGCCGCACTCCGCACGTTCATATTCTGCTCTCCGTCGCCCTGGCGCAGCAGGAAAAAACAGAGAATATTCGCCAGTAAACCGGCCACCGCGATGGCTATCATCAGCCACCCTGAGACTGGAGCAGGGGAGAAAAAGCGCATGATTGCCTCCCGGACAATCAGCACCGTAATCACCAGTAAAGCCAGCGCATTGACGAATGCAGACAGCGTGGTCAGCCGTAACATGCCATAAGTCTGATGCGCAGAGGCTTTGCGTTGCGCAAAATGTGTAGCGAGCAAAGAGAGTAGTAATGCTCCGGCATCGGTCAACATATGTCCTGCGTCGGCCAGTAATGCCAGAGATCCTGATAACCAACCACCAATCACTTCAATCAGCATAAAAATCACAGTGACAATAAAAGCCGCAAATAGCCTGGAGCGGTTTAGGTTGCTCTGTGTGTGGGGATGAGTATGGGCCATAGCTGCGGGGTCCTGAAATTATTTTAGGATGTTAGTTAAACAGCTACCGTAATCCGGTGACTGAGGTGTTGTTGGACTTCAGTATGGCATAAGCCTGCAGGGAGTAAAAAACTGCGCAATTTTTTAGTCGAAAATATTTCTTTTCTCTGGGAGCAAATTAACAGACAGTGGTGATTATCCGGGCAAAATTGTCCTGTTGAAGCTGATTTACTCCTCTGGTACAGCAAGTTAGAGTACAGGGGACCATGTTGACTTATTTTTAACGGAAGTATTATGAACTATCAGAATGACGACTTAAGGATCAGAGATATTAAAGAGCTGCTGCCTCCGGTAGCCCTGTTGGAGAAATTTCCGGCTAC
This sequence comes from Tatumella morbirosei, assembly GCF_000757425.2. GTDB lineage: Bacteria > Pseudomonadota > Gammaproteobacteria > Enterobacterales > Enterobacteriaceae > Tatumella > Tatumella morbirosei. Next base: position 6,401 of record NZ_JPKR02000002.1, read on the forward strand.
CGCGGAAGCTGCCTCGACAGTATATCGTTGCCGCGAGGCGATTCAGAATATATTACAAGGACAGGATGATCGTTTGCTGGTAGTCATTGGACCGTGCTCAATCCATGATCCGAAAGCGGCTCTTGAATATGCCGGACGTTTATTGTCACTGCGTAACGAATTGGCTGCCGACCTGGAAATTGTTATGCGGGTCTATTTTGAGAAGCCACGCACTACGGTTGGCTGGAAGGGGCTTATCAATGACCCGGATATGGATGGCAGTTTCAGAATTAATGATGGTCTGAAAATTGCCCGGAAACTGCTGCTGGAGATCAATGACAGTGGATTGCCAGCCGCAGGAGAGTTTTTGGATATGATTACTCCACAGTATCTGGCCGATATGATGAGTTGGGGAGCGATTGGTGCCCGTACTACTGAATCGCAGGTTCACCGCGAACTGGCTTCAGGCTTGTCCTGCCCGGTGGGTTTTAAAAATGGGACCGACGGTACAATTAAGGTCGCTATCGATGCTATCAATGCCGCTTCAGCCGGACACTGTTTTCTGTCAGTGACCAAATATGGGCATTCGGCGATCGTCGAAACTCAGGGGAATAAAGATTGCCATATTATTCTGCGTGGCGGAAAAGTTCCGAATTACAGCGCAGGGGATGTTGAATCTGTTCGTCAGGGGCTGGTAAAAGCCGGTCTTAAGCCACAGATTATGATCGATTTCAGCCATGCGAATAGTCTGAAGCAGTTTCAAAAGCAGATGGATGTTGCCGATGACGTCGCAGCCCAGATTGCCGGCGGAGATCGTGACATCATGGGGGCAATGATCGAAAGTCATCTGGTAGAAGGAAATCAGAATCCGGACAGCGGTAAACCACTGGTTTATGGCCAGAGTGTGACTGATGCCTGTATTGGCTGGGAATCCACCGAAAAGGTGCTGAAACAGCTGGCATCCGCCGTACGTGAACGGCGTCAGAAGTAAAGAAAAAAACGGCCGGGTATTTATCCCGGCCGCGGATCGCTAACTGATATCAGTCGCGGATTACTTCGCTTTACCCTGATTCGCGACGGCAGCGGCTTTAGCTGCAATTTCGTCGGCATTCCCCAGGTAGTAGTGTTTCAGTGGTTTGAAGTTTTCATCAAACTCGTACACCAGTGGAACCCCGGTAGGGATGTTCAATTCCAGGATTTCATCTTCAGACATATTGTCCAGATATTTGATCAGTGCCCGCAGAGAGTTACCGTGCGCTGCAATAATCACTTTCTCACCACTTTTAATGCGCGGCAGAATGGATTGTTCCCAGAATGGGATAACGCGCTCAATAGTCAGAGCCAGGCTTTCTGTGGTCGGTAACTGTTCAGCGGTCAGTGAAGCATAACGCGGGTCATGGCCAGGGAAACGTTCATCACTGCGTTCCAGTTCCGGTGGAGTCACGGCGAAACCACGGCGCCACTGTTTCACCTGCTCATCACCGTATTTTTCTGCGGTTTCTGCTTTGTTCAGGCCTTGCAGAGCACCGTAATGACGTTCGTTCAGACGCCAGGATTTTTCAACCGGCAGCCACACCTGATCGAGTTCATCCAGCACATTCCAAAGAGTGTGGATAGCACGCTTCAGCACCGATGTGTAAGCAAAGTCAAAGCTAAAACCTTCATCTTTCAGTAACTTCCCTGCGGCTTTTGCTTCTCCGCGGCCCTTTTCAGACAGGTCCACATCGTACCAGCCGGTAAAGCGGTTTTCCTGATTCCACTGGCTTTCGCCGTGACGTACCAGAACAAGCTTGGTTACTGCCATCGCTTAACTCCTTAATGCTTGAAAAGTTCTATGATAATGGAAACTGTGCCAAAACCGGAAATATGCCCCGGACAGTATACTGGTTAACATAGCCGAAAACCGTCTCTGGCGTAAGTCCGGGCTGCCACTCTGCAGATGATTTCTCTGCAAATTATCGGACAACAAACTGATAACGGGTACAGGTGTTCATTTTTTCACCTGGCTTTAGCCAGCAATCTGGTTGTGGCCATTCAGAGTGGTTAGGGGAGTCAGGAAGAAAACCGCTTTCTAATGCGATCCCCTGATAGTCCTCATATTCTCCCTGCCTTGCCGGTGTTCCGGCCAGATAGTTACCGGAATAAAATTGCAATGCTGGTGCATCCGTAAATACTGCCACGCTTAGTTTTCCGTCTTCCGATGTTAAACAGGCCGCAGGTTCACTGTTATGGTCACGCGGGTTGAGCAGGAATGCATGATCGTAGCCGCGAACTTTTTTCTGGTCAGCATCGGTCAGAAAATCATCTGCGATTTTTTTCTCATGACGAAAATCAAATCCGTTTCCTGCCACTGGCTGAAGAGAATTATCCGGAATACCATCGGTGGCCACCGGCAGATAGTGGTCAGCAGTTATTTGTAACCTATGCTGGCGAGCATCACCTTGATTCGCGTCAAGGTTAAAATACGCGTGATTAGTCAGTACCACCGGACACAACTGGTCAGTTTCTGCTTCGTAACTGATTAGCAGCGAATTGTCGTCAGTGAGTTGGTAGCGTACCCGGGCTGTCAGGTTGCCCGGGAAGCCCTGATCACCGTCAGGAGAATGCAGCTGGTAAAGCACTTCATCGGGAGCCTGGCTGACAATCAGCCAACGGCGGTGGTTAAAACCCTCAGGCCCACCATGTAACTGATGTGGTGGCTGATTAGCCGCCAGTTGATGGCCGGTACGGGTTAACTTTGCCTGATTAATCCGGTTAGCATAACGGCCAATACAGGCACCCAGGTAGGACGACTGGTTCAGGTAATCGGCAGGAGAAGCACACCCCAATACCGCCTCACGCACTGAACCATCGGGCAGTGGCACTCTGGCAGACAGCCAGGTCGCACCCCAGTCCATAAAGGTGACATCCATCCCGTTGGCATTACGTAATACGGTCATCCGCCAGGGTTGACCATCAGGTGCTATTGACTGGTTGCTGTGTGACATGTTCCTGCCCCCTGTGATGCATTGCATACATAAAAGGTTTCAGTGATTCCCGTCTGCGAAGCATATTGTTCGGCTACCGCCTGACGGACGTTTTCTGCCAATCCTGCCGGTATCAGTGCAACAATACAGCCGCCGAAACCGCCACCGGTCATGCGAACCCCGCCCTGGTCACCAATCACTGATTTGACTATTTCAACCAGCAGATCAATCTGAGGTACGGTTATTTCAAAATCATCACGCATAGAAGCATGAGACTCAGCCATTAAGCGGCCAACCGTCACCAGGTCACCCTGGCTTAACGCTTCAGCAGCATCCAGGGTTCGTTGGTTTTCGGTCAGGACATGACGGACTCGTTTGGCGACCAGCGGATCAATCTCTGATGCCACCGCATTGAACTCATCCAGTGTAACATCACGCAGCGAGGCTTTGTTAAACAGACGGGCGCCGGTATCACATTGTTCCCTGCGGGTATTGTATTCACTACCTACCAGCGAACGTTTAAAGTTGGAATTGATGATAACTACGGCGGCATTTTCCGGGACAGAAACGGCCCGGGTCGCCAGTGAGCGGCAGTCCAGTAATAAAGCATGATCCTTTTTACCCAGAGCGGAAATCATCTGATCCATGATACCGCAGTTACAGCCGACAAACTGGTTCTCTGCTTCCTGGCCAATCAGTGCCAGTTCAGCCGGTTCAAGCGGTAAATGCCAAAGCTGCTGGATAGTGGTACCAATGGCAACCTCCAGAGAGGCTGACGAACTTAACCCGGCACCCTGCGGCACATTACCACTAATGACTAAATCCATTCCCTTAAACCCGTCATTACGCTGGCGTAAATGTTTAATCACACCACGAACGTAATTGGCCCAAAGGGGGCTTTTAACACTAACGATGGGTTCTTCCAGGGAAAATTCATCCTGGGCGTTATCATAATCGGCGGCAATCACCCGTACCCGATTGTCAGTACGTTTTGCACAACTGATAACTGTCTGATAATCAATAGCACAGGGCAGTACAAAGCCCTCATTATAATCAGTATGTTCGCCTATCAGATTAACTCGTCCGGGGGCCTGAAAAGTATGAGTTGCCGGATAGCCAAAAAGGGTATTGAAAAGAGTCTGGGTTTTTTCCTGTAATTGCATCTCAGCGTGCCTCATTAAAATGGATATCACTTAACGCCCGTAATTTTTCAGCGGCCTGTTCAGCGGTTAAATCACGTTGTGTCTCAGCAAGCATTTCGTAGCCCACCATAAATTTCCGTACGGTGGCAGAACGCAATAACGGGGGATAGAAATGCGCGTGGAGTTGCCAGTGCTGATTAGGCTCACCATTAAATGGTGCTCCGTGCCAACCCATAGAATAGGGGAAAGAGCAGCTGAACAGATTGTCATAACGACTGGTAAGTTTTTTAAGGATCAACGCCAGATCCCGGCTCTGTTCCGCATTCAGATCGGTCAGCCGAAGGACATGAGCTTTGGGTAATAACAGTGTTTCAAAAGGCCATGCCGCCCACCAGGGAACCACCGCCAGCCAATGCTCTGTTTCTACCACGGTACGCTGGCCGTCAGCCAGTTCTTTGGCGACATAATCCAGTAGCATGGGGGTGCCGTGCCGCTGATAATAGCTCCGTTGGTGGGTATCTTCGCGCTGTGCTTCATTAGGTAAAAAGCTGTTCGCCCAGACCTGACCATGCGGATGGGGGTTGGAACACCCCATCGCTGCGCCTTTATTCTCGAATACCTGAACCCAGGGATATTCTTTCCCCAACTCTTCAGTCTGTTCCTGCCAGGTAGTGACTATTTGTTGAAGCGATTCCAGCGGCAATTCAGGCAGGGTTTTACTGTGATCGGGAGAAAAACAGATAACCCGGCTGGTACCCCGCGCACTTTCACAACGCATCAGCAAATCATCACTTTCCGGAGCCTCCGGTGTGTCGGTCATCAGTGCGGCAAAATCATTGGTAAATACCCAGGTCCCGGTATAGTCGGGATTTTTATCGCCGGTGATGCGTTGATTACCAGCACACAGGAAGCAGTCAGGATCATGAGACGGCAGAGATGTTACTGCCGGTGTTTCTTGTGCACCCTGCCAGGGACGTTTTGCCCGGTGTGGGGAAACCAGCACCCATTGATCTGTCAGGGGGTTATAGCGGCGATGCGGGTGATCGACCGGATTAAATGTAGGCATAAATTATCCTGAATATCATCATGTCTGGTGAGCGGATATGCGATGAGACTAGCATAGTGAAACCGGAAATTTTGTGATCAGTGTGGAGTAATGGAAACGTTTACACAACAGGAAAATTGCGCAAACCTGAAGAATTAAGGTGGAGACTGATGTCCGGAATTTGGCTGACAACCGGCGGGATGTGTTTGACAGGGCCGGGGAATCCCGGCCCTTCAGTGATTATGAATCTTTCAGAGAATCCTGCTGAAAGCCATAACCGCCACCTTGCTTAGGCACAAAGGTCAGGCGATGAGTGATACAATCAGGTGCATCTTCGGCATGGTGTGACACAAACAGCAGTTGAGTACGGCCTTCACCAATCAACACATTCACAAACTGACGAATCAGTTGCCGGTTAATCGCGTCCAGTCCCTGTAAAGGCTCATCAAGGATCAACACCCGCGGATGCTTAACCAGCGCTCGTACAATCAAAACCAGGCGTTGCTGGCCCCATGACAGGCTGTGGAAAGGGGCGGAAGCCAGCGAGTTATCCATTCCCAGCAAGGCCAGCCATTGTGTCGCCAGCTGATTTTGCCGGTCCGATACTGCCTGATATAAACCGATAGAATCGAAGAATCCGGACAGGATAACCGTACGTACTGTCGCACTGACACGGTATTCCAGGTGCAGGCTACTGCTGACATAACCGATATGTTGCTTGATATCCCAGATGGTCTCTCCACTGCCACGACGAATACCAAACAGGGTTAAATCATTACTGTATCCCTGGGGATGGTCGCCGGTGACCAGGCTGAGCAGGGTCGATTTACCTGCACCATTCGGCCCTGTGATTTGCCAGTGCTGGCCCGGATCTACCTGCCAGTTCAGACCGTCAATGATTAACTTATCGTCCCAGGAGACTTTACCGTTGCGCAGGATAATGGGGGACTGTGTGTCATTCTCACCATTGTCAGGTGCAGGATCATCTGCTGCCGGCAACGACACCGATTTTATTTTTTCGCTGTGCGCCAGTTGAATAATCAACGCCTGCTTGAGTATTTCGGCCCGCGGGCCGATATGGCTTAAGGTTCCTTCAGCCAGTACACCGACATGATCGACAAACTCCGGGATATCTTCAAAACGATTGAGAACCAGCACCAGCGTTGTCCCTTGCTGGCTCAAAGAATGTAACTGACGGCTCAGGTTTTCTCTGGAGCCGACATCCAGACCGTCAAAGGGCTCATCCAGCACCAGTAAATCCGGGGCAGACATCAGTGTTTTACAGAGTAACGCTTTGCGTGTTTCCCCCGTCGACAAAAACTTGAATGGCCGGTCGAGCAAATGCTCAATAGCAAACTGTTCGCTTAGCATCCGGCAACGCGATTCATCCGCGACCTCATCCATAATAATCTGTCGGGTCAGCCGGCCATCTTCGCTTTCGCCTTCACTGTAGAGGTCAGTATTATTTCTCTCCCACTCGGCAGCCACCAGTTGTGACAGCTGTTCCAGGGATAAGCGAACGGCACGTTTAAAGCCCTGATGAACGGTACCGGTGGTAGCTGGCAGTTCTGCGGTCACCGCTTTGGCCAGTGATGACTTGCCGCTGCCATTGGTCCCGACGAAAGCCCAGCTGTCTGCGGATTTTATTTCCAGTTGCTCAATGTGAAGTTTCCAGTGTTTACCCTGGCGAAACGTGCCTTGCGTTATTTGCAACGATGTCATGTTGTGTTCCGTTTTATGCATTGTTTTACACAGTTGTATCTGCCCGGGGAATACTTGTCAAACTTAAAGCAATGCAGACAGGAGGCAGGAGGGATTCCTGCCTGAGTGGGTTAGTTCAGACTGGCCAGTAAGGCATTTTCGGGGCGAAAGCTGGCTTGTACGTGCTGGCCAACAGTAAAATTATGCTCACCAGACGGATACGTGGCACATAACGTTTCACCATTCGCCAGTTGCATAATCACTTCATCACTGGCGGGTCCGTGGGCAATATGGCTGATCACGACCGGGAACTGGTTGGCAGCGTTGACCGTTTCCGGATGAATCTGTAGCCAGGAAGCTTTAATCAATACCAATACCTCTTTACCGTCAGACAACAAAAGCCGGTGACTGCTGTCGCGGGTAATTGAAACCCGGACAATAGTCTGTTTATCGCTGAGCAGAACGCTGATGATGTCAATCGGCCCGGCATGGTCTATAGCACTGACGGTGCCGAACAACTGATTGCGGGCACTGGTCTGTAGTGAGGATCGGGCGATGGCCGCCAGCAGGCTGTTAAGGGGTAAGGTATCTTTTTGCAAATTATCGAAGGCTTTTTGCTGAATTTGTTCCAGCAACTGATAAAGCTGAATTAACCGCTCACCATAGGCAGTGAGGTAAGCGCCACCACCTCCTTTCCCGCCGGTATTACTGGCCACTACAGGGTTTTCTGCCAGTGTATTCATTTCATGTATGGCATCCCAGGCGGTTTTGTAGCTAATCCCGGCCTGGCGGGCACCCTGGCTGATAGAGCCGGTCTGCTGAATTGCCCGGAGTAACCTGATTCGGCGCGGATCGGCAAACAACTTATTGCTGAGGTGGATATTTAATGAGATGTCAGCCTGCATAGTCGCTCCTGCTTCGGGATATTTACCGGATTACCGGCGGGATAGTAGCATCAGCCAGGTGCACGGAATAAGCCCCGCCCGCGTTAAAGCACAAAAAGCAATGGGCTTTCATCGATCCTCCCGGTAAACTGGCTTTTTTGGTGAACCTACCGAGGTTGATATGCTCGAACTGCTCGAAAGCCTGCTGATGGCGATTATCATGGTACCTGTTGTGATGGCCCTTATGTTGGGACTGATCTACGGACTGGGAGAATTATTCAACCTGATTTCTGGTTCACGTCGTCATGACCAGGCATCACAACAGACGACTCATTCGTAATCTGTAAGTGTCTGCCTGTCCGGAAAAGGCAGGCAGACCATCTCAGAATCACAGCACCTTTGCGTAAATCGCTTCTGCAATCGATGGACGGTTATTATCACCAATTACCCATCCGGCTTTGTCCTTAATGGCCTCATCTGCATTACCCATAGCAACACCCAAACCGGCGGTTTCCAGCATGCTCAGGTCATTATAATTGTCGCCGAAGGCAATCACGTCATGCATTGATAATCCCCGGGTTGCCAGCCACTGGGCCAGACGTTTGCCTTTGCTATTCCCTTGTCGGGCAATATCCACTTGATCCACCCATGACCATTCGCAGGTCACCCGAGCTTCATCGGCAATTCGTAGTGCAAAATCCTGTAACTGAGGGATATTGTCGTGAGAGAGGGCAAACTTCCACAACCGGTCTGACTGCCTGGCGGCACCGGCCAGACTTCCGACCCTGGTAAAAACCGGACGCTGCTCCACAGGCAGAGTTTCTCCCCAGGCTTTGGTTCGGATGACATGTGGGGTGGGTTGTTCGTAGAGCATGGCATCATCGGCATATAACAGGCCCTTTATGCCTTCTTCATCCAGCCGCTGAATGACTTTTTCAACCTGATCGACAGACATCGGGTCATTGTCCAGCACCTGCCGCTGCTGATAGTCATACAGATAGGTACCGTTACAGCAAATGGCCGGGGCTGTGAGTTGTAATGTCTGATAAAACGGGTGAATAGCACTATGATGGCGGCCTGTGACGATTAATATTTCAATCCCGGCTGCGCGGGCTTTTGACAGAGCTTCAACAGACTCTGGCAAAATCTTTTTTTCAGACGTCAGCAGCGTTCCGTCCAGATCAAGGGCAATAACACGATAGCTCATAGTGGAGTTTACCTGAAGAGAGAACAGACTTTGGAGTCTACCCCGGTTCCGCAGGTGCCAGCAAAAAACCGCATCAATAAATCATTTTTTGCGTCCGGATATTGCGTTACAGTGGGGGAAACCCGAAAAATCACCGATTCCAGGTAAGGAGAATTCATGCAACAAGTTGTTTATATTGCCAGTCCCGAAAGCCAGCAAATTCATGTCTGGCAGCTTTCTGAGGCCGGATCACTGACGCTATTGCAGGTAGTTGATGTCGACGGGCAGGTGCAGCCGATGGTGGTTAATCCTCATAAATCGGTGTTGTATGTGGGTGTGCGTCCTGATTTTCGTGTGATAGCGTTCGCGATTGCGGCTGACGGCAGCTTAACTGAAGCCGGGCACGCTGCATTGCCGGGCAGCGCAACTCATTTATCAACCGACCATCAGGGCAACAACTTGTTTGCCGGCTATTATCATGACGGGCTGGTCACGGTGACACCACTGGATGCACAGGGGTTGCCACAGTCGGTCAGTCAGACTCTCTCCGGGCTGGACGGTTGCCATTCGACCAATCTCAGCAGCACAGAACTGTTATATGCTCCTGCTCTGAAGCAGGACCGCGTATGTGCGTTTCGCTGGAATAGCGATGGTACACTGATTGAACCGGCCAGCGGGCAGATTTCGACCCGTCAGGGCGCAGGGCCACGACATATGGCCTTTCATCCCAACGGTAAATTCGGCTATCTGGTGAATGAACTGGACAGTACGGTGAGCGTACTGAAGCTGAATGCTCAGGGAGCAGAAACGATCCAGACTCTGGATATGATGCCGGAAGATTTCAACGGTACCCGCTGGGCGGCTGATATTCATCTGACACCAGACGGACGTTTTTTGTATGCCTGTGATCGTACCAGCAGCACTCTGACTATTTTCTCTGTCAGTGACAGTGGTGATGAATTGGTTATAAAAGGTTTCTGGCCGACGGAAACTCAGCCACGTGGTTTTAATATTGATAAGTCTGGAAAATATCTGATTGCTGCCGGGCAGAAATCACATCATATCGGGGTCTATGCCATAGCTGCGGATTCAGGGACACTGAGTGATCTGGGACGGTATGCGGTCGGGCAGGGGCCAATGTGGGTGACTATCCATCAGATCAGCGCGTAGCACTCAGCCCTGCAGGGAGGTTGCCCGCGGGTAAGCGGCAATCTCCCTGATAAAATCAGTTAAATGTCACTGTCAGACTGGCACTGGCCAGGGCATGAAAATGGACATTGAAGCCGACCATGGCACCGCTGGCATCGCTGGAAAGATCCAGTTTATCGGTATCCATCGCATGTACCGTGAACACATAGCGGTGTTTTTCACCCTCAGGCGGTGCAGCACCACCGTAAGCTGAGGTGCCGAAATCAGTACGGGTTTGTAACGCTCCGGCAGGCAGATCTGCCTTCCCTGACCCGGCACCTTGTTCAATCTCGGTCACTTCTGCCGGAATGTTGATGACAACCCAGTGCCACCAGCCACTGCCAGTAGGCGCATCCGGGTCAAAACAGGTAATGACAAAACTGCGTGTTCCTGCCGGTGCACCTTCCCACTGTAGCTGAGGTGACAGATTCTTACCCTGATAGCCCATGCCATTAAACACCTGGGCTTGCGGCATAGTTTGTCCGTCTGATAAATCCTGACTGAATAAGCGCATTTTGTCTCTCCTGATATCGATAACTCGCAGATTGTAACCCATCACCAGCACAAAATCTGCGTAACAGACAGCCGCCTGGTCAGGCGTTTATCCGGGGATGGACGAAATAAAAGTCTATTCCGGAAGGATAAACAGTGACGGCTGTACAACCGCCATCTGGATGGCCACGGTCAGACGTGACAGCTCTTCAGGCGTGACAATATAGGGTGGCATCAGATAAATTAGCCGTCCAAAAGGCCGTATCCATACCCCTTGCCGGACAAAAAATTGCTGAATTTCTGCCATTCTTACCGGGTAATGACACTCAACGACTCCAATCGCGCCCAGTACCCGAACATCGGCAACCAGAGGGCAATCATCCAGTGGCATTAACTGTTTTTTTAGTTGCTGTTCAATATGGCTGACCTGCCGCTGCCAGTGACCTTCTTCCAGCAGGGCCAGACTTTCACAAGCCACAGCACAGGCCAGCGGATTGCCCATAAAGGTCGGACCATGCATAAAGCAGCCTGCAGGACTGCGACTAATTTTATCGGCGACTTTCTCTGTAGTGAGAGTGGCTGAAAGTGTCATAGTACCGCCGGTCAGACCTTTACCTACACACATAATATCCGGTGATATACCGGCATGTTCACAGGCGAACAACCGCCCCGTACGCCCAAAGCCGGTGGCTATCTCATCTGCGATCATCAGGACCCCGTACTGATCACATAATTCTCTGACTTTTCGCAGATATTCCGGATGATAAAAGCGCATTCCGCCGGCGCCCTGAACTATGGGTTCCAGAATGACAGCGGCCAGTTGCTGGTGTTGTGCCGCCAGCATTTGTTGCATTTCAGCAATATCACTCTCCTGCCATGAGTCATAAAATCTGGTCGCCGGGGCAGAAACAAACAGATGCTCAGGCAGGTAACCTTTCCAGAGGGCATGCATGGAATTATCAGGATCACAGACTGACATAGCAGCGAAAGTATCTCCATGATAACCGTGGCGGACTGTCAGGAATTTATTGCGTGGGAGCGTATCCCCACTGTAATACTGGACAGCCATTTTCATTGCCACTTCAACTGCCACCGATCCTGAATCGGCCAGGAATACCTTTTCCAGACCCGCCGGAGCCATAGACACCAGCTTACGGCATAATGCTACCGCCGCAGGATGGGTGATCCCGCCAAACATCACATGTGACATCTGTTCCATTTGTTCGGTGAGTGCATGATTCAGTCGCGGATGGTTGTAGCCGTGGATAGCTGCCCACCATGAGGACATGCCCTCGGTTAGCCGGCGACCATCTGCCAGTGTCAGGGTACATTGGTGCGCTGAAACTACCGGATAACAGGGCAAAGGATCGATCATTGAGGTATACGGATGCCAGATATGCTGGCGGTCAAATGCGAGGTCTTCGGCTGTAAACATTGTCTTGTAAACCAAATTAAAAAGATTTAGTTTACAAGTATACGTATAACAGTCGCATTTGTTAATTATTCGGAGCATGTCATGTCAGAACGCTGGACGCTTTCCCGGGCCGGAGCCTTGTTTGAAAAACCGCTACTGGAACTCCTTTTTGAAGCTCAGCAGGTCCACCGCCGCCATTTTGACCCGCGTAAAGTACAGGTCAGCACATTGTTATCCATCAAAACAGGAGCCTGTCCGGAAGACTGCAAGTATTGTCCGCAGAGTGCCCGTTATAAAACCGGGCTGGAATCAGAACGCCTGATGGAAGTTGAGGAAGTTCTGGCTTCGGCACGTAAGGCACGACAGGCAGGGTCCGGACGTTTCTGCATGGGAGCGGCCTGGAAGAACCCGCATGACCGCGATATGCCTTACCTCGAAAAAATGGTCGCCGGGGTAAAAGCGATGGGGATGGAAACCTGTATGACTCTCGGTACACTGACTTCGGCTCAGGCTGATCGGCTGGCGAAAGCCGGGCTGGATTTTTACAATCACAACCTCGATACCTCTCCTGAATTTTACGGCAGCATTGTGACTACCCGTACCTATCAGGAACGGCTTGATACGTTAGGTGCGGTCAGGGAGGCCGGGATGAAAATTTGCTCCGGGGGGATCGTCGGGCTGGGAGAAACTGTCACCGACCGTGCCGGATTACTGGTTCAACTGGCTAATCTGCCGGTTCCACCGGAAAGCGTGCCTATCAATATGTTGGTAAAAGTCAAAGGAACGCCACTGGCCGATAATGACGATGTTGATCCGTTTGATTTTATCCGGACTATTGCTGTTGCCCGCATCATGATGCCAGCTTCCTACGTGCGTCTGTCTGCCGGACGGGAGCAGATGAATGAGCAGACTCAGGCCATGTGTTTTATGGCAGGTGCTAATTCCATTTTCTATGGCTGTAAATTACTCACCACAACCAATCCTGAAGAAGACAGTGATTTACGACTGTTCCGGAAACTGGGTTTGAATCCGGAGCAAAATTATACCGAACAAGGTGATAATGGTCGTGAGCAGGAGTTACAGCAGGCGTTACAGGAAAGTGATACCGCATTGTTCTACAATGCGGCGCTGTAATGAGCTGGCAACAGAGAATCGACACGGCGCTCGATAGTCAGAGAAGTAAAGGGCTATGGCGTCAGATGCTGCCGGTAACGACCTATCCGCAGGGAATTTTGTCGGATCAACACCGACAGTATATCCATTTTTCCTCTAATGATTACCTCGGGCTCAGTCGGAATCCGCAGGTTATTGAAGCATGGCAGCAGGGATTAAACCACTGGGGGGCAGGGGCAGGGGCCTCCGGTCACGTCACCGGCTATACTCCGGCCCATCAGCAGCTGGAACAGTTATTGGCGGACTGGCAAGGGTATGATGATGCCCTGTTGTTCAGCAGCGGGTTTGCCGCCAATCAGGCGCTAATTTTCGCTCTGACAGGGCAACATGATCGTGTACTGGCGGATAAGCTAATGCATGCTTCTTTGCTTGAGGCTGCCTCACTCAGTCCAGCCACCCTGTGCCGGTTTCAGCACAATAGTCCTGACAGTTTGCAGCGGCTGTTAGCCCGGTCCTGTGACGGTGAAACACTGATCGTTACCGAAGGTATTTTCAGTATGGATGGCGATAGTGCCCCTCTGACAGAGCTTCGCCAACTTGCCACACAGTCAGAAAGCTGGCTGGTCGTGGATGACGCTCACGGCATCGGCGTTTGCGGGCCAGAAGGCCGCGGCAGCTGTCATCAGCAAAGCATAATGGCCGATATTCAGATAGTGACCTTTGGTAAAGCATTGGGGGTGGCGGGCGCTGCAATATTATGTTCGAAACCGGTCGCGGATTATCTTCGTCAGACCGCACGCCATTTGATTTACAGCACAGCAATGCCTCCGGCTCAGGCTGACGCTATTCGTACAGCAATCACGCTGGTGCGTCAGGGCGATGAATTACGTGAGCAGTTACGGCAGAATATTGCGTTTTTCCGTCGTCAGATGAGTGGACTTAGCTGGGATCTTTTACCTTCGGACAGTGCGATTCAGCCGCTGATCATCGGTGATAACCATCTGGCACTTCAGTTGTCTGCAGAACTGCGCCAGCGTGGATTCTGGATTAATGCTATCCGGCCACCGACAGTACCGGCAGGCAGCGCCAGGTTGCGTATAACGTTATCTGCTGCCCATCAGAAACAACAGATAGAACAGCTGGTGGAGCAGTTATATGCACTGGGAAGCTGATGAACAACCCACTATACCGGTCAATAAATCAGCCATCGGCCGGGCATTTGGCCGGGCGGCGGAGAATTACGAACAGTATGCTACTTTGCAGAAAATCACTGGCGATCGCCTGCTAATTCTTGCGGATCTGCCCAAAAAAGGCCGGGTATTAGACGCTGGTTGCGGAAGCGGAAAATACAGCCGTTATTTTTCAGGCCAGGGCTATCAGGTGACTGCACTGGATATTTCCGCAGAGATGTTGCGAACCGCCCGGGAGCGTGATCCGCAACCCTGTTACCTGCAGGCGGATATTGATGCGCTGCCCGTTCGAACGCAAAGTTTTGATGTTATCTGGAGCAATCTGGCTCTGCAGTGGAGCGCTGATCTGAAAAAGGCCCTGGGAAAGCTGCGTCTGGCATTAACTCCGGGCGGCTCACTGTGTTTCTCTACTGTGGCAGCAGGGTCACTACCGGAAGTCGATCAGGCATGGAGGGCGTTAGACAATACCAGTCATATAAACCAGTTTTTATCTCCCGGGGAGATTGCCCGTGCGGCAGAGGGGTATGGCATACGGCTTTACCATGAACAGATTACACTCAGGTTCCCGTCCGTCAGAGCAGCATTGTGGTCGCTAAAAGGGGTTGGGGCCAGTTATTTGCATCGGCGGGATGAAGGATTACCACTGACCCGACAACGCCTCGCATTGTTGGACGCCGGATGGCCGAAAGACTCTCAGGGTTACCGGCTGAGTTATCAGATAGTGTATGGAGTATCAGAATGAAGAATTGCTGGTTTATCACCGGAACCGATACCGAAGCAGGTAAATCGGTGGCCACCTCGGCTTTACTACAGGCGGCAATGGGTCAGGGTTGGCGTGCTGCCGGTTATAAGCCGGTGGCCTCCGGTGCTGAGCGTACCCCACAGGGGTTGCGTAACAGTGATGGCTTACTGTTACAGCGCTCAGGATTGGCCGGGCTAAACTACAGTGAAGTCAATCCGTTGGTCTTCGAAGAGGCGACATCTCCGCATATTGCCAGTGCCGCAGAAAACCGGCCAATTACGCAGCAGGTCATGTCTGCCGGACTGCGTCATCTGGAACAGAAAGCAGACTGGATTGCGGTAGAAGGGGCGGGAGGCTGGTTTACCCCTCTGGCAGACGAGTTGCTATTTTCCGACTGGGTAGTATCGGAACAGTTACCGGTTATCCTGGTCGTTGGCATGAAACTGGGGTGCATTAACCACGCGTTATTGACGGCTAATGCTGTTCAGTCAGCAGGACTTAAGCTTGCTGGCTGGATTGCTAACAGTGTACAGCCCCCACAACATCGTCATAAGCCTTATCTGCAAACACTGATCCAACGGCTACCGGCACCCTTGCTTGGTGAAATCCCACAGTTAAGCGGTGAACAGCAATTTGCTTCCTGCGGGAAATACGTTGATTTACCCGCGGTTGTCAGCTGACCGTCATCCATTTGTTAATGATACCTTCATCCAGTTGATTGACCCGGCCATTCGCCACATTGCGTCCCCGGTGGAGTAACAGAAAATAGTCGGCAACACGACGGATGAAGGATACTCGCTGTTCAAGTAATAATATGGTCATTCCATATTCATGATTCAGACAGCGCAGCAGATTGCCCATATCTTCTTCCAGCCAGGGCGACATTCCACCGGTGGGTTCATCCAGGATAAGCAACTTAGGTTCCAGGACCAGAGCTCTGGCCAGTGCCAGTTGTTGCTGCTGATCCAGCGCCAGATCGCCACTGCGTTGATGACGTAAATCATACAGATGAGGGAAAAGATCAAAAATCATTTGTGGTATGGCATGAGGAGGTGTGCTTTGGGCGGCTTTCAGAGCAATAACCAGATTATCTTCGACACTCATTTGTGAAAATATCTGTCGCCCCTGAGGAACATAACCGATGCCCATTCGGGCGCGTTGTTCTGAAGGTTGCTGTTTTAAATCTTTGGGTGGGGAATTCTTCTCCTGCCAGGTAATCGTGCCACTATTCACCGGCAGATAGCCCATAATACAGTTCACCAGAGTCGTTTTCCCCATCCCCGGCTGGCCCAGCACAGCAGTGCAGGTGCCGGGCATCAGGTCCAAATCTACATCCCAGAGAATATGATTTTGACCATAAAACTGATTGATTGCACGTAAACTCAGCATCTGTTGCACTCCTCTGTGTGGGTAACGCCAGGCCAATGAGCGAATGTCCTGTGACTTCGCGCCATCTCTCCCTCAGGCGACAGCTTTAGAATGATTAAAGCAATTATCAGGCCAGTAATGAAATAATTGGTTTTGAGTGCAGGGAATAGCATCAGGTCTGTGATATGAATCCCGTTTCATTGAGACAGGTGTGCGGAACGAACCGGGATTGCACTTTGCAGGTGCTCACCGGAAAGTTTTACGGTGCATTTTGACCTGGAAAAAGGCAAAAAATCTGAAGAGGACTACTTGATTACAGTTAAATATAACGAAAAAAGTGAGGGTGACAACAAATTGAAAAACGCAGAAGTTTCGCAAAAAAAAAGCTGAAAAATTTTTTTTGGAGCTGTCCCGGAGGGGATAGGGATTTTATTCACAGCTGATTCCGTCAGGGTTAAAAACACTTATCCACCATTCCTGTGGATAACTATGTGCATTAGCAGCTTAAAACAGAGCTGACCCAAGGATATATGCGGCCTGGCAACGGGCTGGCTGTAAATCGGACTCCTGATAATAATTCTAAATTTTCAAATAGTTAATTAAAATCAACCCTGAGCAGGTTGCACCAGAGCATTCTAAGGATAATTTGTTACATTAACTTGACAAACAGAACAACAGCTGAGTTGGCGGTGGATAACCTGCGGGGCAGAAAATTATCGCCCGTGACGTAAAATTAATTCGTATAGAATTCCGTTACTCACGTTATTCGCCGGGGGCTAACTGTGTGCATATCCAGTATTCAGGCTGGCATATTTTGGGGTAGTGAGTAAACTAGTCAGCCCACCCGATAAAAAGCAACAGGTGACCAAACGATGAGCAAGGCTTTCAAACTTCACTCCGAATTTAAACCGTCAGGTGACCAGCCAGAGGCTATCCGGCGGCTGGAAGAAGGTCTGGAAGACGGACTGGTACACCAGACATTGCTTGGGGTTACCGGTTCAGGTAAGACATTTACGATTGCTAACGTCATTGCTGACCTTAACCGGCCAACCATGGTATTGGCTCCGAATAAAACACTGGCAGCTCAACTCTATGGTGAGATGAAAGCCTTTTTTCCTGACAATGCTGTCGAATATTTCGTCTCTTACTACGATTATTATCAGCCAGAAGCCTACGTTCCCAGTTCAGATACCTTTATAGAGAAAGATGCGTCGGTCAACGAACATATCGAGCAAATGCGATTGTCGGCGACTAAGGCACTGCTGGAGCGTCGCGATGTTATCGTGGTGGCTTCGGTATCGGCAATCTATGGTTTAGGCGATCCTGACCTGTATCTGAAAATGATGTTGCACCTCAGCCGTGGGATGATTATTGATCAACGCAGTATTTTGCGACGGCTGGCTGAACTGCAATATACCCGTAATGATCAGGCATTCCAGCGCGGTACTTTCCGGGTACGAGGTGAGGTTATCGATATTTTTCCTGCAGAATCAGACGAAATTGCTCTGCGGGTGGAATTGTTTGATGATGAGGTAGAGCGACTGTCGATTTTTGACCCGTTGACGGGGCAGGTAGCGCAAACAGTGCCACGTTATACCGTCTATCCTAAAACGCACTATGTCACACCGCGTGAGCGAATTATCCAGGCGATGGAAGAAATCAAGGTTGAACTGGCTGATCGTCGTCGGGTATTGCTGGAAAATAATAAATTGCTCGAAGAGCAGCGTATTACACAGCGGACCCAGTTTGACCTGGAGATGATGAATGAGCTTGGTTACTGCTCAGGCATTGAAAACTATTCCCGTTATCTGTCCGGGCGTGGTCCGGGAGAGCCACCTCCGACGTTATTTGATTATCTGCCGGCAGACGGTTTACTGGTTGTGGACGAATCCCATGTCACTATCCCACAGATTGGCGGGATGTATCGCGGTGATCGGGCCCGTAAAGAAAATCTGGTGGAATACGGTTTCCGCCTCCCTTCTGCGCTCGATAACCGGCCTCTGAAATTTGAAGAGTTTGAGGCTCTGGTCCCACAGACTATCTATGTCTCGGCGACTCCCGGGGCTTATGAGCTCGAGAAATCTGGTGATGAGGTCATCGATCAGGTGGTACGCCCCACCGGATTACTTGACCCGATCATTGAAGTCCGGCCGGTGGCGACACAGGTGGATGACCTGCTGTCGGAGATACGCCAGCGAGCTGAAATTAATGAACGCGTTCTGGTCACTACGCTAACCAAACGTATGGCTGAAGATCTGACGGAATACCTGGAGGAGCATGGCGAACGGGTACGTTATCTGCACTCTGATATCGACACGGTGGAAAGAATGGAGATCATCCGTGATTTGCGCTTAGGGGAGTTCGATGTGCTGGTGGGGATTAACCTGTTGAGGGAAGGGCTGGATATGCCAGAGGTTTCTCTGGTCGCCATTCTGGATGCAGATAAAGAAGGTTTTTTACGTTCAGAACGTTCGCTGATTCAGACCATTGGGCGTGCTGCTCGTAATATTAACGGTAAAGCTATACTCTACGGAGATCGTATTACGCCATCAATGGCACGGGCTATAGAAGAAACCGAACGGCGCAGAGAGAAACAACAGGCCTGGAATACCGCTCAGGGAATTGTTCCGACACGGCTCAACAAGAAAGTCACCGATATTCTGGAGCTGGGACAGGGCATTGCCCGGACCAAAGGTAAATCTCATGATAAACGCCAGAGTTCCGGACGTGCGGCGGAGAACAGTGGTCAGTATGCGGCACTGACTCCACAGGCTATGCAGAAGAAGATTACTGAGCTGGAAGCCCGGATGAATAAACATGCGATGGATCTTGAGTTTGAGGAAGCCGCACGGGTCCGTGATGAATTGCACGAAATCCGTGCCCTGTTTATTGCGGCTTCCTGATATTAACCCAGACTCTGAACGGCCTGTTCCAGGGCAATATGTAACAAGTGGCGATCATGACGGTATTTAATATCTCCGGCTTCGAGCGGATGTTGAATCACATGACGCCCTTCAAGGTGACTGATATCGGCCGCCGGGCTGACAACAATGGCATCAATGACACGGCGGCCTATCACCTGTTCGATATACTGCAGTTTATCACTCACGGTCAGTGAACCTGCCGGGCTTTTCTCTTTACCCAGATTACCAATAAAAATCATTTTGGCCGGTGTACGGCGCAGTGCCGTTGCCATTTGCTCCATTAACAACACCGGCATCAGACTGGTATAAAAACTGCCAGGACCTATCAGAATTAAATCAGCTTCGGCAACCGCCTGCAGGGCTTCGCGGGTTGGCGAGACATCAGGAAATAATTCAAGCGTGGCAGGAATCTCACTCATGGCATCGATGGCTGTTTCACCATACACGGCATGTCCCTGAGGGTCGGTAGCCACCAGATCCACTGGCTGCTCAGACATGGGGATCAGAAACGCGTCCACTTTCAGCACATTCCGGATCAGATTAATGGCCTCCAGTGGCCTGACACTAAGATTATCCAGAGCTTTTAGCATCAGATTGCCCAGATTATGTCCTGCCAGCTCACCCTGGCCACTAAAGCGGTATTCAAACATTGCGGAGGCAATACCGGGCTCGGTAATCAGCTGGTTAAGGCAATTGCGCATGTCGCCCCAGGCGATACCTCCTTCGGAACGACGAATTCTGCCGGTAGAGCCCCCATTATCCGTGGTAGTGACAATGCCGGTTAAACGTGAACCCAGAGCGGATAGTGAAGACATCACACGTCCTAAACCATGCCCTCCGCCGATGGCAACTACGCGGTCTAAATCTGCCAGTGTACGATTCATAAATCTCCTTTTAATGGCGGCTATCCTGTCAGAATAATACGGATATATAACAGCAAACCGTCCGGAGACCTATTCTCGCTGATTGATTGACTGTTTTACAGCGGATTAATCTGCAGGTATCAGTGAACATTTAAAGCGGAGCAACGCTGACAACATGGCTTCTTTATCTGTTTCGCGCTAGAATTCAGACACACGATTATCTGTACTGATAATTTACACTCCAAGCCCCTCGGACCTGTGTTATTGCTGATAATATGGCTGACGGGCCGCAGTTTTAACTGCCAGGGTGTGGGAAGAAATGACCACATCTCCCGACTTCGGAAAGGTGTTCTTGTGTCTCAGTTAATTGATACGTTTGACCGGCGTTTTTACTATCTGCGCCTGTCTGTTACAGATGTATGTAATTTCCGCTGTACTTACTGCCTGCCGGACGGTTACCGGCCAAACAGTGTCCGTAATAAAGGCTTTTTATCACTGGATGAAATCCGGCGAGTGACCCGTGCATTTGCAGCAGCCGGTACTGAGAAAATTCGCATCACCGGTGGCGAACCCTCCATGCGTCGTGATTTTACCGATATTATCGCCGCCATTCGGGAAAATTCAGGGTTGCGAAAAATTGCCACCACGACCAACGGTTACCGGATGGCCCGGGATATCCGGGAGTGGCGCGATGCCGGTCTGACTGCTGTCAATGTCAGTATCGACAGCCTTGACGCCCGCCAGTTTCATGCCATCACCGGACAGGATAAGTTTCACCAGGTGATGGCCGGGATTGATGCGGCTTTTGAGGCAGGCTTTAGCATGGTTAAAGTGAATACCGTGCTGATGCGTGATGTAAACAGCCAGCACCTGCAAACTTTTCTTGGCTGGATTCGTACCCGGCCAATACAACTGCGTTTCATCGAACTTATGGAAACCGGTGACGGTAGTGATTTGTTTAAGAAACACCACATCTCTGGTCAGGTCATTCGTCGTCAGTTACTGGAGCACGGCTGGCAGGCCGGAATCAGGGCCAAAGATGATGGGCCTGCGCAGGTCTTTACCCACCCGGATTATCAGGGCAGTGTGGGCCTGATTATGCCTTACGAAAAAGATTTTTGTCTGAGCTGTAACCGGCTCAGGGTCTCCGCGGTAGGCAATCTGCACTTGTGCCTGTTTGGCGATCACGGAATACCGTTGCGTGATTTACTAGCCAGTGACCAGCAACAGGAGGAATTACAGGCCAGAATCGCCTCCAGTCTGGGACAGAAGAAACAGACCCATTTTCTGCATCAGGGAATGACCGGACATACCCAAAATCTTTCATTTATCGGCGGTTAGTCAGGAGAGACATCATGAGTAAATCCCCAAAGGAATTTGTCCCGTTAACCGTGGCTGTGATGACTGTTTCAGACAGCAGGGATGAACATAACGATACCTCCGGTAACTATTTGAGCGAAGTGGTGGCTGCTACTGGTCATCATCTGGCAGAGCAGGTTATCTGTGCAGATAACCGCTACCAGATTCGTGCGGTGGTTTCACGCTGGATTGCCAGTGAACAGATTCAGGTCATTATTATCAACGGTGGCACCGGCTTTCATGTGAAGAACAGCACGCCGGAAGCACTGTTACCGTTATTCGATCGGACTATTGATGGTTTTGGTGAACTGTTTCGAATGATCTCATTTGAAGAAATTGATTCATCCACATTGCAATCCCGTGCGGTGGCGGGGATGGCTAACCAGACATTAATTTTTGCGATCCCGGGGTCCACGGGGGCCTGTCGTCAGGCATGGGAGAGGATTATTTCATCGCAGATCGATTCGACTACCGCCCCCTGTAATTTCGTTTCACAATTGAAGAAGTTCTGAGTATGTCGCAGCTAACCCATATTAACAGTGCCGGAGAGGCACATATGGTCGATGTTTCGGCCAAGCAGGAAACCGTACGGGAAGCCCGTGCAGAAGCATTTGTTTGTATGAACTCCACCACATTGCAAATGATTATCGATGGCAGCCATCACAAAGGGGATGTATTTGCTACTGCAAGAATTGCCGGTATCCAGGCGGCAAAACGTACCTGGGAACTGATTCCTCTTTGCCATCCGTTGATGCTGAGTAAAGTTGAAGTTTCCCTTACCGCTTTACCGGAAGAGAATCAGATTCATATTGAGACCTTTTGCCGGCTCACGGGTAAAACCGGGGTAGAAATGGAAGCGCTGACCGCCGCCTCTGTGGCTGCACTGACTATCTATGACATGTGCAAAGCGGTACAGAAAGATATTGTGATTGACCGATTACGACTGATGAGCAAATCCGGAGGCAAGTCGGGGGACTTCAGAGCAGATCACCATGATTAATATATTATTATTTGCCAGAGTACGTGAGCTCGCGGACACAGCCAGTCTCGAGATTCCATTTGAGTTCAGCGATGTTGAATCGTTGCGCCTGGCGCTGAGTGGCCGTGATAAAAACTGGGCTCTGGCGATGGAACAAGGAAAATTACTGGCGGCGGTAAATCAGACGCTTGTTCCGTTCAGTCACCCTTTAAAGGACGGCGATGAAGTAGCATTCTTCCCGCCGGTTACCGGAGGCTAACCTCTATGAATCAGACCCTTATTCGGGTAGGCGAAGCGTCATTTTCAGTGACAGAAGCTCATCAGTGGTTGTCAGAAAATGACGCGGATGGCGCCATTGTGACCTTTACCGGCAAAGTACGTAATCATAACTCGGGCGACAGTGTGGCAACGCTGACACTGGAACATTATCCGTCTATGACCGAAAAAGTGCTGGAATCAATTGCCGCTGAAGCCCGGCGGCGCTGGCAACTGCAGAGAATCGTGATCATACACCGCGTCGGTAGCCTGACGGCAGGTGAGCAGATTGTATTTGTCGGTGTCAGTTCAGCTCACCGTAACAGCGCATTTGCCGGAGCAGAGTACATCATGGATATTCTGAAGACCCGGGCCCCGTTCTGGAAGCGGGAAACGACGCCTCAGGGCGATCGCTGGCTGGACGCGAAAGAGAGCGACCATCAGGCCGCCAAACGCTGGTTAGCGTCGGACTGATGCCGGAGTCAGTGCTGGGTTTTATCTGTCATCGCTATTGCAGACTGAGCAGACAGCGGATCACGGGGATGAGTGGTTTACTGGTATTGCTGTTGCTGAACGGTTGCAGTCAGCATTCAGTCACTGCGCCGGCGCAAAAGCCGGTGACGGTGAAAGCCAAAATTCAGCGTCTGCTGCCGCCAACCGTTACCGATAAAGCGGGCTGGGCGGAGGATATTTATCAAAGCTTTCAGCATCAGTCATTATCACCTTCGGCAGATAATGTATGTGCTGTTATTGCTGTTGCTGGCCAGGAATCCGGATTTAATCCGAATGCTCCCGTCAATGGTTTACCCGCGATTGCTCTGAAAGAAATCTACCGGCGGGCGGCGACTCTTTATATTCCCCGGTTTCTGGTTAACACGGCGTTGAAAATTCCTTCATCAGACGGACGCAGTTACGCTGAGCGTCTGAATACAGTGCATACCGAAAAACAGTTGAGTGACATTTTCGATGATCTGATCGACAGAGTTCCTCTGGGACAACGGCTGTTTGGGAATCTGAATCCTGTTCATACCGGGGGGCCAATGCAGGTCAGCATTGCGTTTGCCGAGGCTCACGACGCCGGTTATCCATGGCCAGTGAAACATTCTGTTCGTCAGGAGGTTTTCAGTCGTCGGGGGGGAGTCTGGTTCGGAACATTGCATCTTTTGGGCTACCCGGCAGATTATCCGGCCATGTTGTACCGCTTCGCGGATTTCAACGCGGGGTGGTATGCCAGCCGCAACGCGGCTTTTCAGGCTGCCGTGATGCAACTCACCGGGCGTAAACTTGCTCTGGATGGTGATTTAGTTCGCTATGACAGTGATGCTGCAGGAGCCACTGAACAGGCAGTCCTCAGCCTGCAGTCACGACTAGGCTTAAGTGCTACAGAGATTCACCGCCAACTCACACAGGGAGAGTCTCCTGAATTTCAGCAGAGTCAAGTCTGGCAACAGGTTTTCCGGCTGGCTGATAAGCAGAAGGGAAGCGCGTTACCCCGCCAACGGTTACCTGGCATCGAACTGAACAGTCCCAAAATCACCCGCAATCTGACCACTGCCTGGTTTGCCCAACGGGTCAACAGTCGCTATCAACAATGCCTGGCACGGCAATGATCGGTGACTGGCGTAACTGACCTGATTTGTGTCACACTGTCAATATCTGTTTAACCGTCTAAAGAGGTGAATCATGGAGCGATATCAACGACAGGATAATTCGGCATTGCAACGGGCAGGCTCGGGTCTGCAAACTTATATGGCACAGGTCTATGGATGGATGACTTGCGGGCTGTTACTTACGGCGTTTATCAGCTGGTATGCGGCCAGAACCCCACGGGTGATGGAGTTCGTTTTCTCCAGTCAGTTGACGTTTTTTGGATTGATCATTATTCAGTTAGCTGTTGTGTTTATCTTATCCGGAATGGTCCATAAAATGAGCAGCGCACTGGCGACCTCATTGTTTATGCTCTATTCCGCACTGACCGGGCTGACACTGGCAAGTATTTTTCTTGTCTACACGTATTCATCAATTGCCAGCACTTTCTTCGTGACGGCCGGAATGTTTGGTGCCATGACCTTATTTGGCTATACCACCAAACGCGATTTAAGCCGGCTGGGTAGCCTGATGTTTATGGCACTGATTGGTATTCTGATTGCTTCACTGGTGAATTTCTGGCTGAAAAGCACCGCGATGATGTGGGCTATTACCTATATTGGTGTTGTGGTGTTCGTCGGTTTGACAGCCTATGACACTCAGAAGCTTAAGAATATTGGCGAATCGATTAACGCTGATGATAAGGAAAATCTTCGCCGATACAGTATTGTCGGAGCGCTGACCTTGTATCTTGATTTTATCAACCTGTTCCTGATGCTGTTGCGGATTTTCGGCAACCGCCGGTAACTACAATACATTCCAACACAGGGGCCAACCGGCCCCTGTGTTTTTATGCGAACGTCCTCTTGTCTTCCCGTTCCCGGTGATGGCCTTCTGCTGCTTTTGTTCGTGGGTGTCGCACTGTTCAAAACAGCATTTTTTGCGCCGGGAAAGAGCGGAATATCGACTTTAAACGAAAAAATCTGTTTTTACCTCATCTCACTAAAATCGGGCCTTGCAGGCGCATAACTGACTGCCTGACGGGGGGCAGGATTGCAAAAAATGAAATAAAAGTGATTTTTGTGGCATAATACTGTCGCTGAGTCACCTGGTCCGCAAAGAAAACTGGTGTTCTGATCACATTTGAACAACAGAAAATCAAAAATCACAGGTGCTTTTTTTGAAACTGGATTAGTCTGATAATCCTTACCGACATGTCGGTTTGTATCGGCGGCGTTCTTGCCTGCCAGGAGAGAAAAAATGAAATGGTCTAATCGCGTTAAGATTATCACCGGTCAAACCTGCTTCCATATTGCAATGCATCTGAGTGTCGTATTGCTGCTGGTGTGGGGCTGGAAACACCGGTTACTGACGGAGGTCAGTGCCAGTCTGGTGACGGCTTATGTCGTATTACTGTTGGCAATGATAGTGACGCAACGCTTACCACGTCTGCGGGTCGCGGGCGATTATCTGGAAGAAGCCAGTACCACCTACTATTTTGGCGCAGCTATGCTGTCCCTGTTCCTGTTCTCACGGGTAATCCATAATCCTTTACTGGTGGGTGCGCTGGGGGTTGTGATGTTGGTAGGGCCGGCGTTGATCTCCCTGTTGGCTAAAGAGCCTGTCCGTCAGATAGAAAAAAAACGTAGTTAATTCCGTTAGTTCTGTAGGATCAGTCATGACAATATCTGCTGATCCTTTACCATTCCGCCATCATTGATAGCCCGGGGCTCTCGCACAGTGACCTTAACTCTGTTAAACTGCCTACATCATGCATCGTAGTTTTTGCCCCTGACTTATCTCTGAGTCACATGACATAACCCCCTGAAAACTGCACCGTTACTTACGGTCAGGGCGTCCCGGAGTAATATTTTCCATGTCTTTTGAATCTCTCGGTCTTAGTGCCGATATTTTGCGTGCTGTCAGTGAACAAGGCTACAGCGAGCCGACACCTATTCAGAAACAGGCGATTCCTGTGGTTCTTGCGGGCGGAGACCTGTTAGCCAGTGCTCAGACGGGCACCGGGAAAACCGCCGGTTTCACCCTGCCGCTATTGCAACGGTTATCCGCGTCACAGCCTTCGGTCATCAAAGGCCGACGTCCGGTCAGGGCATTAATCCTGACTCCTACCCGCGAACTGGCGGCTCAGGTGGGGGAGAACGTACGTGAATACAGCCGTTATCTGAACCTGCGTTCGTTGGTCGTTTTCGGTGGAGTCAGTATTAATCCGCAGATGATGAAGCTGCGTGGCGGTGTTGATATTCTGGTTGCCACACCGGGCCGGTTGCTGGACCTGGTTCATCAGAATGCCGCTGATTTGTCAGCGGTCGAAATTCTGGTGCTGGATGAAGCTGACCGTATGCTTGATATGGGCTTTATTCATGATATCCGCCGTGTACTGGCAAAGCTGCCTCCACGCCGCCAGAATTTACTGTTTTCAGCCACCTTTTCTGACGATATTAAAGCGCTGGCAGAAAAGCTGCTTGATCGTCCGTCATTGATTGAAGTGGTTCGGCGCAATACCGCCTCTGAGCAGGTGAGTCAGCAGGTACATTTTGTTGATAAAAAACGTAAACGTGAATTACTGTCTTATCTGATAGGCCGTGATAACTGGCAGCAGGTATTGGTTTTTACCCGCACAAAACATGGTGCTAACCACCTTGCAGAACAACTAAACAAAGACGGAATTACAGCAGCAGCGATTCACGGTAATAAAAGCCAGGGAGCACGTACCCGTGCTCTGGCGGACTTTAAAACTGGTGAAATTCGTGTTCTGGTTGCCACAGATATCGCCGCCCGCGGTATTGATATCGAAGAACTGCCACATGTAGTAAATTATGAACTGCCTAATGTTGCAGAAGATTATGTGCATCGTATTGGTCGTACGGGTCGGGCGGCTTCTACCGGCGCTGCATTGTCTCTGGTATGTGTGGACGAGCACAAATTACTGCGGGACATTGAGCGGTTGCTGAAGCGTGAAATTCCACGTCTGGCTATTCCGGGTTATGAGCCTGATCCTTCCATTAAAGCCGAACCTATTCAGAATGGGCGGCAGGGGGGACGTGACCGTCGCCCTGGTGGTCAGGGCCAGGGGGCAGGCCGTGGTCAAAGTTCGCGTCCGCCACGTGCGGATAATAAAGGCAGCCAGCGTCCACGTCGTCCGGCAGCAGCAAAGAAAACGGAACGGACCTGACAGTATGCGGGTATTGCTGGCCCCGATGGAAGGTGTCCTTGATTCTCTGGTCAGACATCTTCTTTCTGAAGTCAATGAATATGATCTCTGTATCACCGAATTTCTTCGTGTGGTTGATCAGCTTCTGCCTGCTAAATCTTTCTACCGGCTCTGTCCCGAATTACATCATGCCAGCCGGACCTCCTCCGGCACTTTGGTCAGAGTTCAGTTGCTGGGGCAGCACCCGGGCTGGCTGGCAGAAAATGCTGCCAGAGCGATTGAGCTCGGATCATATGGTGTCGATCTTAACTGCGGTTGCCCATCAAAACTGGTGAATGGCAGTGGTGGCGGAGCCACGCTGCTTAAAGACCCTGCTGTGATTTATCAGGCGGCTAAAGCGATGCGCGAAGCCGTACCTGCTGAATTGCCGGTAACAGTCAAAGTCAGGCTGGGGTGGGATTCGATTTCCCGTTGCCATGAAATTGCTGATGCCGTCGCTAGTGCCGGCGCGACAGAAATTGTGGTTCATGGGCGAACCAAAGAAGATGGTTATCGTGCCGAGGCTATTAACTGGCAGGCGATTGGTGAAATACGTCAGCGGTTATCAATTCCGGTAATTGCCAACGGCGAAATCTGGGATCATGAAAGTGCCGCCGCTTGTCGTACGGTTACCGGGTGCGATGCGGTGATGGTCGGCAGAGGAGCGCTGAATATCCCTAATCTCAGCCGGGTCATCAAGTATAATGAAGCCCCGATGCCCTGGACACAGGTCGTTCAGTTGCTAAATAAATACTGTCAGCTGGAAAAGCAGGGAGATACCGGGTTATACCATGTTGCGCGGATTAAACAGTGGCTGGGTTATCTGCGTAAAGCTTACCCTGAGGCCATTGAAACATTTACCCGTGTGCGGGCATTAAAAACCTCCGCAGAGATTGCACAGACGGTCAGTACGATTGCAGCTAACACGTTGTGACATATAGATGTTGTGATCATCATCAACTGTGATAATGTGCATTTAGTCCTTCTTCTCCGGGTTTTCAGTTTATCATGTCCGAATCAGTGGTACTGAGTCGTTCTCAGTTAAACAAACGAATCTTATCTGTCATTATTTTTACCTTTTTCTGCTATTTATCCGTCGGTCTGCCACTGGCGGTGTTGCCTGGTTTTGTCCACCACCAGCTCGGCTTTAGTTCCTTTATTGCCGGAGTGATTATCAGTCTGCAATATTTCTCTACTCTGGTCAGTCGCCCGCAAAGTGGCAGGCTTGCCGACAGTATGGGGCCAAAAAAGGTCGTTATGCTTGGCCTGGTATTATGTGGAATGAGCGGCGTACTGACGATTATTGCGGCCTGTTTAACCTCCAGGCCGTTACTGAGCTTATCGCTACTGGCTGCTGGCCGGATATTCCTTGGATTTGGCGAGAGTTTTAGCAGTACCGGTTCTACGTTATGGGGTATGAATATTGCGGGTCCGGTACATACGGCGCGGGTCATTTCATGGAATGGCGTCGCCACCTATATGGCAATGGCGATTGGCGCCCCACTGGGAGTGATGTTGAATCAGGGCCTGGGAGTGTTTGGCTTTGCCGGTCTGGTTGCACTGATGGGTGCTGCAGGTTTCTTTCTGGCTAGCCGGAAACCCGCGGTGGTGGTGACGGTAGGCCAACGGGTTCCGTTTAGTCAGGTATTTCGCCGGGTCTGGATTTATGGTGTTGCCCTGGGGCTGGGAACCATTGGTTTTGGAGTGATAGCGACCTTTATCACCCTTTACTTCAGCAGCCGGGGCTGGAGCGGTGCGGCCATGACCCTGACTCTCTACAGCCTGGGTTTTGCAGGTGTCCGGTTAGTTTCAGGCAATGCGATCACCCGGTTTGGGGGCATCAAAGTATCGCTGGTGTCGTTTATTGTCGAAGCTATAGGATTGTTTCTGTTATGGCATGCAGATTCAGTACTGGCGGCAGATATCGGGGCATTATTGACCGGTTGTGGTTTTTCCCTGATTTTTCCTGCTCTGGGAGTAGAAGCCGTAAAACAGGTAGAACAGCAAAGTCAGGGTTCGGCACTGGGTACCTATTCAGCATTTTTGGATTTTGGCCTGGGCATTACCGGACCTGTTGCCGGACTATTGATGAATCATCTTGGGATTCGTTCGGTCTATCTGGCTGCATCACTGGTAGTGGTTGCCGGGATACTCATGATGATTCGGCTACTTATGCGCCCGGCTAAACCATTACCAACCAGTTAACTGGTCAGTGATTGCCTGGCCAATATAACGCTCTGTTTATCAGTGCGTTTTTTACCCGCAATAGAGTGAGCAGATATGACAGGAGAGGCCGAAAGTGCGGGTGCTGGTTGACACCTGCGGATGGGCAGTTTGTCGGAAAAATAAGATCGTAAAAAAACTGCCTGTTCGGAACTACACCTTACTCAGTGGATGATCCAACTTTTGGGGTGTAGTACTTCGCGGGCAGTTTTATATTTCAGTCAGAGCCAGTTTTTACTCAACAGGACCAGGCTGAGTAATGGTTGCCGGGGCATTGGTCTGAATGATATTGGCACCTTGGTCAGACATTGGAGTCATCGGTTCTTCTTTGGGTAACGCAGAGTCATTTTCAGGCACAGGATGCGGAGTAGTATCGATATTGTTTTCCACACCATTAATTTTCACTGGCATTCCGCTACGGGCTTTCAGCGCTGCATTCAGTACGTTCTGATTAATACTCGGGTCTGACAGCAATTTACTGACCGCCGGAGTTATCGTCAGAGGGACCTCAACGTTAGAAGTAAACTGTTCTTCTGTGGTAGACAGAGGGTTATGTACTTCGATATAACGCGAGCCGTCAGGTTCGACGGCAGCCTTGACAGGTTCATTGATAAATTGCACACGGGTTCCGACCGGCACATTTTCAAACAACCATTTAATGTCGTCAGCGCGAAGGCGGACACAACCATGGCTAACACGTAATCCGATACCAAAGTTAGCATTGGTACCATGGATGGCATACAGGTTTCCGATATACAGCGCAAACAGACCCATAGGGTTATCAGGACCCGCCGGGAAGACCGTGGGGATATTTTGACCGTTAGCAATATATTCTGCGTGCATTGCTTTAGTCGGAGTCCATGTCGGGTTAGGACGTTTAGACTTAATAGTGGTGACCCAGTTCAGAGGTGTGTCTTTACCTAACTGACCGATACCGATAGGCAGTACTACGACGGTGTTGGTACCCTTCGGATAGTAGTACAAGCGCATTTCAGCACTGTTAATAACGATACCTTCACGCGGTGCATCAGGTAACAGTAATTGCTGTGGAATGACCAGATGGGTTCCGCCTTTTGGCAAATAGACATCCACACCAGGATTGGCTTCCAGAATATTACTTAGCCCCATCTGATACTGAGAAGCAAAAGCTTCCAGTGGCAAATGGTTGTTCTGCGGAAGGGTGATCTGCAGATTCTCACCAATCAGACTGCTCTTCGCCGGGGGCAAAGGGTAAACCACTGCTAACGCTGAATGGCTGTAAGCCGCTAATGCCAGCGCAAATGAAGCTAAGACGCGAATGCTATTTTTCATGATCATATAACTTATTAGTGCCTGAATATGGGCTTGTTAAGGTTCCTGTAGCAGGACCGTGTTCTGTCCGGCTGCACATTATATGGGCTAAACCCGGAATCGGAAACTGACATTTTACAACCAGGCAGTTCTCCCGCGGTTCACCGGTCATTGTTGTCGTCGTTGCCGCAAAAAGCGAATACCTTTCCAGACTATGTACAATACCACTGCGATTCCTGCAACCCAGAACACCGGTTTCAGATACTCATCCAGCCTGTCAAACCATGGGGCAATCAGTTTCCCGGCAAAGTAACCAAGACTGACAAAAATTAACGCCCAGACTAACGCACCAATCACATTGAAAATCAGAAACCGGCGGGGTGATAGCTGGCTTGACCCAATAATAATGGGTCCAATAATGCGGAAACCATACATAAAACGTACACCAATCACAAATAAACTGGGGTGACGGTTGATCAGTTCACTGGCCCTGGCCACCTTATCCTGGTGATTATTGAACTTAGACAGTAGCCGGGTTCCATAACGGCGGCCTAGCCAGTACAGCAATTGATCGCCAATGATCCCTCCGGTCATGGCGGCCACGACCACGCCGGCAAAATGCAGTAATCCTTTATGAGCTGCGATGCCGCCAAGTAATACAAAAGTCTCACCTTCAGCCATACAACCCAGTAACAGGGCGAAATAACCGTAATGGTGAATCAGTGAGTTAATATCGATATGCAACGTTACGAGTCCTGGTCTGGTTCAGCAAAATTTAAGTTTACACGGCATTACGCTTTGGTGCGATGCCGGGACTCTGAGATATCATGTCTGCGGGATCACGGGTTTGTCAGACTTTCTTACAAATTCCGTGTCATAGCGACTCTCTCTGTTTTGGGCATTTTTCCTGTGGAAGGCGTATGATGCTGCCGCCAGCGGCATAAAATCGGCTATGGCTCCGCGGCCTGTGCCTGCACAGCATTAAATACATTCAGGTATCTTTGAGAAAATGTCCTTAAAATTACGCCATTCTTTACTTTTTTTTGCACTTTGTACCCCTCTGACAACTGCCATCATACCGGCTCAGGCTGAACGCAGTACTCCGGATGTTGTCAGTACAGTACAGCCTCAGATTGCTTCCGGGAGTGCGTTGGTGATTGACCTGAACACCAATAAAGTACTGTTTTCCAGCCACCCTGACAGGGTACGGCCGATCGCCTCACTGACCAAACTTATGACGGTAATGGTGGTCCTGGATGCACATCAGTCGCTGGATGAAGTGATTAATGTGGATATCAGCCATACTCCTGAAATGAGGGGGGTATTTTCGCGGGTAAAGCTAAACAGTGAAATCAGCCGTCGTAATATGATGTTGCTGGCACTCATGTCTTCAGAAAACCGGGCCGCTGCCAGCCTGGCAGCTCATTACCCTGGAGGGTATCAGGCATTTATCGTGGCGATGAATAATAAAGCCCGTTCACTTGGCATGATGCATACTCATTATGTCGAGCCCACGGGTTTATCACTGCAAAATGTCTCCACCGCCAGTGATTTAGTAAAGTTACTGAAAGCCACAGAACGGTATCCTCTGATAGGTGAACTGAGTAAAACGAAAGAAGAAACTGCGGTATTCAGTCATCCGGCGTATGCTCTGCCTTTCCGTAATACGAACCATCTGGTGTATAACGATAAATGGAATATCCGTCTCACCAAAACCGGTTATACCGATGAAGCGGGTCATTGTCTGGCCATGAGAACCACTATCAATGGCCGTCCGGTTGCCCTGGTGGTGCTGGATGCTTTCGGTAAATATACCCATTTTGCGGACGCCACCAGGATTCGAAGCTGGCTGGAAACCGGCAAAGCGGCTCCGGTGCCAGCGGCAGCTCTGGCGTATAAGAAAGAGAAAGCGCTGTAACCCAATCCGGTACTGCTGAATTACTGGTTACGTGGCCAGATTTTCGGGAGATCAGCTTATCCGGGCTTTCCGGAAGTCCATTTTCAGTGCCATTCTTATAGCTGAGTGGGGCATAACCCTCTACAACCTATAGCTGGCCAGTTATTTTTGAATTCATTGTTCTGCTATCTTTGGATACAACGTCATTATGCGTATTTTATCGATCACCTTTAGACTATTTTTATTACTGATAGGCTTGCAGATTTCGGTGCAGGTCTATGCGGACAATACTGATAACGGCCAGCAAACCACCGCAGCGCCCCAGGTGAATGCCAGCCGTGAACTGTCCAAAATGCAGATCATCCTCGATAAAATTAAAGGGCAGGTGTCAGGATCGACCAACGATGCATCACTAAGTCAGCTGAATGATATGGCGCAGCAGTTGTCAGAAAATGCGGATACCCTGGGACAGAGTCTTATTCCCGAACGACAGAAAGTGGAGGCTCAGCTTGCTGTGTTGGGCGCCGCTCCAGCCCCCGGCAGTGGTGTCAGGGAAACGGCGGATGTTACTAACCAACGTCGTTCTCTGGAAGCCAAAAAAACTGAGCTGGACAATCAGATTAAGCAGGCCGACAGCCTGAAAAATGGCAGTCTGAATCTGTCTGCTCAAATTCTTAATTTACGTCGCGACCAGCTAAAAACGCAACTGGCGTTGAATTCAGGCAGTATTTTATCGTCAGCGTTTTGGCAACCACTGTATAACAGTAATCAGTTTGACCGGGAGAAGATCACTAATTTCGGGGCTGAACTACTCAATACGGTGACACTTTCGTGGGCGCCGGAATGGAGGGCAGGCACCCTTTGCTGGTTATTAGCGGCAGTGTTGGTGATGGTGTTAGGTCGCCGATATATGGAAGAGTTCCTGGCCTGGGTCAGCATTAATAAATTACCTGAAGGACGGCTAAGACGCAGTTTTTTGGCAACGGCAGTAGCCCTGACGACCCTGCTGGCTATCGTTTTGTCATTCAATTTCCTGGCACATGCCTTTACCCGGATTGACGAGGTGAACAGTGATGTGGAGGACTATGTTACTCGTCTGGTCTATCTGAGTATCAGTTGTGGTCTGATTGCGGGACTGGGCAGAGCATTTTTATCAACCCGTCGTCCTTCGTGGCGTCTTGCCAATATCAGTAATGAAGTTGCGCAGGCGATGAAGCCTTTTCCGACGATTATTGCCTCACTGGTATTTATTTTTCAGGCTCTGGAAAGTTTTAACTACAGTGTCGGCACTAGTGTAAATACCACAGTATTTGGTAATGGTTTGACCGCATTACTGATCGGAATATTCTGCGTGGTGATTGTGCTGCGGATCAAACGTACCCGTCGGCGAATGAAAAATGAAGATAATACCCCTCCGGCTCGTTCGACACTGGCCGCACTGATTGAGTTTGCGTTGTTCGTTACCGGCCTTGTGATTCTGCTGTCACTGATGATTGGATATGTGTCGTTTGGTCGCTTTGTCAGTTATGAAACGGTCTGGGTTGGTATTTTGTTCAGTTCGTTCTATTTGTTGAGCCATCTGGCTGGTGACAGCAGTGAAGCCATTTTTTCTACCAGTAATGCCTGTGGTCGGCGGGTACAAAGTTCGTTGAATATTCAGGAACGTTACCTGACTCAGTTTTCTTCGCTGCTGGCCGCAGTATTAAAATCTGTGCTGGTACTTCTGCTGGTGTTCGGCTTATTTAACGGCACCATTACCTCTTCCTCACCGGCTGACATGCTT
The DNA here is from genome assembly GCF_000757425.2 of Tatumella morbirosei. GTDB lineage: Bacteria > Pseudomonadota > Gammaproteobacteria > Enterobacterales > Enterobacteriaceae > Tatumella > Tatumella morbirosei. Next base: position 41,182 of record NZ_JPKR02000002.1, read on the forward strand.
CAGAAAGCCCTGGCGTTCTGGGGAGGTAAAGGGCTGGAAAAGCTGAACATCGTGCCTTCACAGGTCGTCAATGCCATTATTATGTTGATTGCCAGTATCTGCGTTTTACGCCGAGTACGTCGTTGGCTGGACGATGAATTCTTACCTAAGACCGCGATGGACAAAGGGATGCGGGTATCCGTGGTCACCTTGTTCAGTAACGTTGGCTATGTGTTAGTGGTACTGATGACACTGTCTGTGATGGGGGTACAGTGGAACAAACTGGCCTGGATTGTCAGTGCATTATCGGTAGGGATTGGTTTCGGTCTGCAGGAGATTGTTAAAAACTTTATTTCTGGTTTGATTCTGCTGACAGAACGCCCGGTGAAGGTCGGAGATCTCGTCGGGATTGGGGGTTATGAAGGGGATATCCGTCGTATTAATGTCAGGGCTACTGAAATCCAGCTGTCGGATAAATCTACGGTCATTGTGCCAAATTCTCAGCTGATTTCTCAGAATGTGCGTAATGCGACCATGGGCAATGCTCAGGGGGTGGTGACTATTCCGATGACCTTCCCGTTGGATATAGACCCGGTTAAAGTCAAAGAGATTTTACTCAGTGTTTATAGTGAAAATGAACGCATACTTGAGAACTCGGCACCTTCGGTAAGTTTTAAGGATCTCTCTTCACAAGGGATTTCACTCAGCGTCACCGGTAATGTCGCGACTCAGCGTCTGATTTCGTCAGTGAAAAGTGAGTTGCTGTTTGAGATCCTGGTGCGTCTGAGAGATGAAGGCATTGCACTGTCATCTCCACAGACCATGGTGATTGAACAGAGATCATCAGCCGGTGCGGCGGATCCTGTAGAGATATTATCTGCTGATCGTCAGGGATGACCCTTAAGCACGGTGGCATTCGTTCCCGACGTCCGTGATGCATGCTATGCTTTTCATAAGCCTTTTCAGACCGGTGCAGGACGTTGCACCGGTTACGAGCCTGCCATCTACCGCCGAGAATCTGCTGATGAAATGGATTTACCCGTTACTGTTTGCCAGTATTACCCTTCCTTCGGCCATCGCTGCTGCGTCACAACCTGCTGCGTTTGGGGATGAGAAGGCACGCGATGCTTATGTCACTCAGTTGCTGGCAAAAATGACCCTTAACGAAAAAATCGGTCAGTTACGTCTTATCAGTGTTGGTCCTGATAATCCCAAATCAGCCATTCGCGAAATGATCCGCAAAGGGCAGGTCGGGGCAATCTTTAATACCGTCACCCGTCAGGATATTCGTGCCATGCAGGATCAGGTGATGCAGTTAAGTCGCCTGAAAATCCCGTTGTTCTTTGCTTATGATGTGGTTCATGGTCAGAGAACGATCTTTCCTATCCCGCTGGGACTGGCTGCCAGCTGGGATTTGGATGCCATAAAAACCGTAGGTCAGATCTCCGCTTATGAAGCCGCAGATGACGGGCTGAATATGACCTGGGCGCCGATGGTTGATGTCAGCCACGAACCCCGCTGGGGACGTATGTCTGAAGGTTTCGGTGAAGATACCCTGCTGACTTCTGAAATGGGACGAACCATGGTACAGGCTATGCAGGGCAAGAGCCCGGCAGATCGCTATTCTCTGATGACCAGCGTAAAGCATTTTGCACTGTATGGCGCGGTGGAAGGCGGGCGGGAATATAATTCTGTTGATATGAGCCCGCAGCGTATGTTCCAGGAATATCTGCCTCCTTATAAAGCGGCGTTAGATGCCGGCAGCGGCGGCGTGATGGTGGCACTTAATTCAATCAATGGTGTACCCGCCACCGCAGATAGCTGGCTGCTAAAAGATGTGTTGCGGGATCAGTGGAAATTTAAAGGGATCACCATCAGTGATCACGGTGCGATAAAAGAACTAATCAAACATGGTGTCGCCAGTGATCCACAGGATGCGGTGCGTATTGCGCTGAAATCCGGGATCGATATGAGCATGAGTGATCAGTATTACAGCCAGTATCTCCCCGGGCTTGTGAAAAGCGGTGCAGTGACGATGGCTGAAATTGATGATGCTACCCGCCATGTGCTGAACGTCAAATACGATATGGGTCTGTTCCGCGATCCTTACAGTCATCTCGGGCCGGCGGGCAGTGATCCGGCGGATACCAATGCGGAAAGTCGTCTGCATCGTCAACAAGCTCGCGACGTCGCGGCTGAAACCTTAGTTTTGCTGAAAAATCGCTTAGGCATTTTACCGCTGAAGAAACAGGGAACCATTGCACTGGTGGGGCCACTGGCAGATAGTCAGCGCGATATTATGGGTAGCTGGTCAGCAGCCGGCGTCGCAGGACAGTCAGTCACTTTATTGCAGGGAATGCGCGAAGCGCTGGACGGTAAGGCCACGCTGCTCTATGCCAAAGGTTCGAATATTACCGATAATCCGTTGGTACAGAAATTTCTTAACAGCTATGAGCAGGCGGTGACAGTGGATAAACTGCCTCCGCAACAATTGCTGGATCAGGCCGTTGCGGCAGCCAAAAAAGCCGATGTTATTGTTGCCGCGGTGGGTGAGTCTCAGGGAATGGCACATGAAGCTTCCAGCCGCAGTGATATTCGTATTCCGGAAAGCCAGCGTAAGTTACTGGCGGCACTGAAAGCTACTGGTAAACCCTTGGTGATAGTATTAATGAACGGCCGTCCTCTGGATATCAGTCAGCAGGATACGCAGGCAGATGCGATTCTGGAAACCTGGTTTAGTGGTACTGAAGGTGGCCATGCTATTGCTGATGTCCTGTTCGGCGATAAAAACCCGTCAGGCAAGTTGCCCGTCTCTTTCCCGCGTTCTGTGGGGCAGATTCCGATTTATTACAATCACTTGCCAACGGGGCGTCCGTACAATTATCTGCATCCGGATAAATATACCTCGCATTATTATGATGCGATGAACGGACCGCTGTATCCGTTTGGTTATGGTCTGAGTTACACGAAATTTACGGTGTCTCCAGTGACATTATCCGCCAGCCACTTTTCACGCGGCGGGAGCCTGCAGGCGAGTGTGACTGTCACTAACAGCGGTAAACGTGACGGAGCCACCATCGTGCAGATGTACCTCAATGATCCGGTGGCGAGTCTGAGCCGACCTGTCGAAGAACTGAAAGGCTTCCGTCGGGTCAACCTGAAAGCCGGAGAATCACAAAAGGTGACATTTACGGTGGATGAAGGTGCTCTGAAATTCTGGAATTCTCAGATGAAGTATGTGGCGGAACCCGGTAATTTCAATCTGATGATTGGCCTGGATTCAGTACGTACTCAGAAAACGCAGTTCACCTTTCAATAATCCTGGAAACTCTCAGTTCAGGGCAATCCCTTTGTCCTGAACCACAACAGTATGATAAATGTAATACGCGATAAAATAGCCCGACAGGTATACCGGTTGAACGGGTTATCTCTGAATGAGTTTGATCTGACGCGGCCGGTCGGCGACCCAGGGCTGTTCGGACCTGACAGTATGGTATGGACTGTTCACGGCGATTTCTCATCGATGATGTGTGGCGGGATTGCCGCCTTGTTACTTCAGATGCAGCACCCCTCTGCTCTGGCCGGTGTCTGGGATCACTCTGACTTTAGAAGTGATCTGTTCGGGCGCTTGCGCAGAACCAGTCAGTTCATTGCCGTCACCAGTTTCGGTAATCGCCAGGATGCTGAATTTTTGATTGATAAAGTCAGGCGTATTCATCTGCGGGTTTCAGGTATCAACCCCGATGGGGAGCAATATCAGGCCAGTGACCCCGGTTTATTGCGCTGGGTTCATGTGGCAGAAACCTCAAGTTTTCTGGCTGCCCATCTGCGCTATAAAAATCCTTCTCTCAGTGTGGCCGAGCAGAACCGTTATTATGCGGAAGCTTCACTGACCGGCCATGCTTTGGGGGCAACGGACCTTCCGCTCACGGTGAGTGATGTTGAGGACTATCTGGCGAGTATGCGACCACAATTACGTACCGATGAACGAACTCTGGAGGTTAGCCGGTTATTATTTTCTGCGCCCGCTCCGTCAAAGGCAGCCCGGCCGGTAATGAATATCATGCTCAGGGCAGGGGCCGATCTGCTGCCGGTATGGACTCAGGTTCCCGGAGTCCCACTACGCAGTGCCAGACAACAGGCGGCCACCCGATATAGTATGCACTGCATTGCCAGGCTACTGCGTTGGTCAATCCGACAGGGGGCCTGGCATAAAGCGATGCAGCGCGTTGGGAGGATTTCCTGAGGCAAACAATTTCATGGTGCAGTACAGAGGTATATACTTGCCGCAGGTTAATTAAGGAATTTTATGCCAGTGATCGAAGTTATTCTTGTTGATCAAGATGATAACCCCACAGGAAAAATGGAAAAACTGGAGGTGCATCAAAAAGGACTGATGCACCGGGCGGTGACTGTCTATGTTTTCAACGCCAGAGGTGAACTCCTGTTACAGCGACGCGCTGAAAATAAGTACCATTGCGGTGGTTTATGGAGTAATACCTGTTGCGGTCACCCTTTTCCTGGTGAGACGACACAGCATGCCGCGGAACGACGTTTACAGGAAGAAATGGGAATATCGCTTGCTTTGAATCCGGCGTTTGAGATCAGTTACAAACTGGCCCTGGATAACGGCTTAACTGAACACGAATATGGTCATATATTTTTTGGGGTGACTGACGCATTGCCAGAGTTAAATCCACAGGAAGCGGATGCATGGCGCTACAGCAGTCTGGCCGGGGTACAGCTGGAAATTGCCGCTAATGCTGAAAGGTTTACTCCCTGGTTCCTGTATACGATCCAGAAAGTTTTAGACAGTCAACGGCCATAGCCCCTGGTGGGCGGACGGGCAGAATGGATGTTTACCCGCGGTGAATCTGCCCGTAGCCGTGATTATTTACCGATGATAATGCTGTAGCCGACCAGCATCAGGCCACCCATACCGCCAAGTGCCATTAACAGGAAAAGGAAAGTAATGCCGATTTTTTGCAGGTTCATTTCTAGACCACTCCTCGTTCAGAGAACTGATAATAACTCTTAACGGGCTTGTGATAAACGTTAACATTATGTTGGACAGGAATTTTGATTTTTGCAGGGTATTTTTCTGTATAGCAACGGCCTGTTTCATCAGAAGTTGTCGTTTTACAAAAAAGCATGCTGTTTTTTTAGACTAATAGTCAGACAGGACTGCCGTCAAAAGAAATACTGTGTAAAAATACAGGCTGATTCTTTCAGCCGATGGTCGTTATGGTTCTGACACCTGCAATAAAATTACAGATTGGTGAATGGTATAAGCAGTTACAGGCACAGGTGACTGATTTTGTACCCCGCCAGCCTCAGCGTCAAATGATCGCAGAGGTCGCCAAAACGCTGTCAGGGGATGAAGGACGACATCTGGCTATTGAAGCCCCGACCGGAGTTGGCAAAACTCTGTCCTATCTTATCCCTGGCATTGCCATTGCCCGTTCCACCGAAAAAAACGCTGGTGGTCAGCACCGCAAATGTGGCCTTACAGGATCAGATCTTTGACAAAGATTTACCTCTTCTTAAACAATTTATTCCCGATCTGACATTTACCGCCGCTTTTGGTCGCCGTCGTTATGTTTGCCCGCGCAACCTGAGTTTTATGACCGAACAGCAGGATGCGCAGGGTGATCTGCTGTTCTATCTTGAAGAGGGATCGCCGACCAGTGATAAAGGTTTGTCAGGTGAAGCGCAGCAACGACAGCAAAAAATCGCTAACCGGTTACAGAAATCGCTCAATAGCGGGGAGTGGGATGGCCTGCGTGATCACTGTAGTGTTCAGATTGAGGATGTTCACTGGTTGCGTATGTCTACGGATAAAACCAGTTGTCTTGCTCATCATTGCCAGTGGTATCGCGAATGCCCGTTTTTCCTTGCCCGTAGGGAAATTGAACACTCCGACGTGGTGGTGGCTAACCACGCTCTGGTGATGGCGGCTCTGGAAACTGACGCTGTGTTACCCCCGGCGAAAGAAATGCTGTTAGTGATGGATGAAGGCCACCATCTGCCCGAAGTCGCACGGGATGCATTGGAGATGAGCAGTGATATATCGCCAGCCGGTGCAGGGCTTCAGCTGGATCTATTCTGTAAGCTGGTGGAAACCTTGCGCGGCTGGTTTACCTTTAAATCTCCCCCCTCACTGGCTAATCCTGAGAGGCTCGCTGAACATTGCGCTATCGTTCGTCAGTTGATAATGGAACTGGTGGCAGAGATGCTGCCATTATTACCCGAACAGGGAGAGACTCCGGTTGAATACCGTTATGTGCTGGGTGAACTTCCGGAAGAGACTGAGGAGCGTTGCCAGCGGTTGTTTAAGCTGAGTGATGCCTTACTTGGGCTGACCGAAAATCTGATTAATATGCTGGGAGAAATGACCGGCAAAGAAGACATTGTCCGTATTCATCGCGGGCTGTTACAGCTGAACCGTTTTCTGGGGTGGTTTGAATCATTGAGCAAACTGTGGTGGCTGGCGGGTCTAAAACAGTTGTCGGGGGCACCCGTCTCAAAATGGCTGACCACCGAATGGCATGAAGGTAAACGCCAGTTGTTCTTTCACTGTGCTGGTATTCGGGTGAGTGACCAGTTGGAAAAACTACTGTGGCGCAAAGTCCCGCATGTCATTCTGACGTCAGCGACGTTGCGTTCGCTGAACAGCTTCCGCAGGCTGAGTGAGATGTCCGGATTGAACGAAGCCGCCGGGGATCGTTTTATTGCTCTGGATTCTCCCTTTGATCATGTCAGGCAAGGTAAGCTGGTGGTTCCAAAAATGCAATACGAACCACACATTACTCAGGAAGCTTCGCATATTGCGGAAATGGCCCGTTACTTCCGACAGCAGGTTGAACAGAAGAAGCACACCGGGAGTCTGGTATTATTTTCCAGTGGTCGGGCAATGCAGTTATTCCTGAATGAAGTGGCTGATTTACGGCTTATGTTGTTGGTGCAGGGCGATCAACCCCGTTCCAGGTTAATTACTTTGCACCGGCAGAGGGTTAAGGATGGACAGCAGAGTGTACTGGTTGGGCTGCAGTCATTTTCAGAAGGACTGGACCTGAAGGGGGAATTGCTGACTCAGGTTCATATTCATAAAATATCTTTTCCTCCTGTAGATAGCCCGGTTATTGTCACAGAAGGAGAATGGCTCAGGAGCCAGCAACGTTACCCGTTCGAAATCCAAAGTTTGCCGAGTGCTTCATTTACCCTGATCCAGCAGGTCGGGCGATTAATTCGTAGTCACCAGTGCTTCGGTGAGGTGATTATTTATGACCGAAGGCTGTTCAGCAAGGCTTATGGCAGCAGGTTGTTGGCAGCTTTACCGGTGTTTGCCATTGAGCAGCCGGATATTCCACCCGCGGCTGTGAGTAAAGCTAAAAAAACGACAGTGACCAGCGGCAAAACTCAGAACCGGCGCCGTCCACGACGTTAGCCGGATATGGCTATTTTGAGCAGTATTGACTGCATACAGACAGGATATCAGATGGATATTACCCGGATAGTTAAAGAGATTGGGCGTGGAAAAAATCATGCCCGTGATCTCGACCAACTGACAGCCTGCCAGCTCTATCAGGCGATGCTGGATGATGAGCTCGACCCGTTAATTCTTGGTGCCGTTTTGATTGCTCTGCGGATTAAAGGCGAGAGCGAAGGTGAAATGCTGGGGTTCTGGCAGGCGTTGCAGGAAAAGTTGCCAAAGCTGCAGGTACCGGAACATCAGCCTATGCCGATAGTTATACCGAGCTATAACGGAGCCCGTCGCCAGGGGAATCTGACCCCGTTACTGGCCTTGTTACTGGAGAAAGTGGGTTTTCCGGTATTTGTCCATGGTGTTGATTATGATCCGACGCGGGTCACCACCGAAGCGGTACTGGCGGAATTGCAGATTTTTCCTGTCAGCAGCATGGCAGAAGCGCAACAACGCCTGAATCAGGGGAAGATGGTATTTATGACCGTTAGCCAGTGGTGCCCGCCACTGGCCAGGCAACTGGCCTTACGCTGGCAACTCGGACTACGTAACAGTGCGCATACGCTGGCTAAACTGGCGACACCCTTTCCGGACAGTGCTGCATTACGTCTGTCAGCCGTCTCTCATCCTGAATATATTCCGAAAGTGGCGACATTTTTTCAGCAAACCCGGTCCCCTGCCTTATTACTGAATGGTTGTGAAGGGGAGGTCTATGCTAACCCGCAGCGTGGACCCGCACTCTATTGGATTAACAGCCAGTTAAATCAGCCGGAGCAGTTGACGGAACGTCTGCCAGAGCAGCCGGTTGACTTGCCGCGATCAAAAACTGCAGAGGACACAGCGCGATGGATTAACGCGGTACTTGAGCGAAACATTCCGGTACCCCGGGCGTTGCGTTTACAGATTGCCTGCTGTCTGATTGCAACCGGTCGTAGCACGACAGTTGAACAAGGGTTAGCTGTGTTAGAGAGCCACGGCTACTAATGGCCGCCGATCCTTTTTGCACAGTGGTGAAGTCATCATTTTATATTATCGGCCGGCAGGCGAGTGAACTGCCGGTCTTTCCTGCGAAGCCCCATGAAAAAAACAATACTTAAACGCGCACTGCATCCCAGAAACCGTTATCAGGGACAGTATGATATTGAACTTTTATGCAGTATTAACCCGCAACTACGGCAGTGGGTAACCACGACACCTGCGGGCACAACTTCGGTAAATTTTGCAGAACCGGATGCTGTCAGAGCACTTAATCAGGCCTTGCTGAAACAGTATTACAATCTTAACTGGCAGTTAGCCGAAGGTTTTCTCTGTCCACCGGTACCTGGCAGGGCGGATTATATTCATCATATTGCTGATTTACTGGCTACAGACCTGGGCAGCCTTCCGGCGGCAATGGATGTTCTGGATATTGGATGTGGTGCAAACTGTATTTATCCGTTAATTGGTTATGCAGAATATGGATGGCGTTTTACCGGAACGGATATTAATCCTGCCTCGATAGCTTCTGCTAATGCCATTATTCAGAAAAATCCCGGATTGCAGCGTGCAATCAGACTGAGGCTGCAAAAACAGTCTGCTGCTGTGTTTGACGGCATTATCCGTAGAGATGAATTTTACCATCTGACAATATGTAATCCACCGTTTCACCGGTCTGCGGAAGACGCTCGTCAGGGGAGTGAGCGGAAATCCCGTAATCTGGGTCAGCCCGGTGACAGTAAACTAAATTTCTCCGGGCAACATAATGAACTATGGTGCGAAGGCGGAGAGCAGGGGTTTGTCGGGAAAATGATTCGTGAAAGTGTGCGGTTTGCCGATCAGGTTATCTGGTTCAGTAGCCTGGTGTCTAAAAAAGATAATCTTCAGCCGTTAAAACTGCTTTTACGACAATATGGTACCAAAGAGGTCAGGGTAGTGGAGATGGGACAAGGACAGAAACAGAGCAGGATACTGGCATGGACTTTTCTTTCAGGCGAGACCAGGAAAAAACGCCTTAGTCGATGTGCGACTGATAAATAAAAACAAGGTGCCCCGACTGGGGGCACCTTTAGCGAATTGGCAATTGCCTGAATTACTCAATATTAGCTTCGATAAACCACAGGAATTTATCTAAATCTCTGGAGGCTGCGGTAAAGATATCTGCGCTGTCTTCATCCGGAACTTCGTCAATGGCTTTACGGACATCATTGGCGACCAGAGCATAGCGTTCTGCCAGTGCGACCAGATGCTCCTGAACAGTATGGATATCTAACGGATAAGCCTTCAACGGTGATTTATCATTCACCACCTGAGTCGTACCCAACGCAACTCCCCCTAACTGAACGACACGTTCAGCCACGGTATCCTGATGCTCGGTAATCGCGGTACGAAAGCCATCCAGCATTTCATGGACAGCGATGAAGTTTGCACCACGCATATTCCAGTGAGCTTGTTTGGTAATCAGCGAGAGATCAATTAACTCAACCACCACGCGGCTTAACACTTTGATCGCTGCCTTTTTATCTTTCTCGACAACATCGTTGCGGGTGTAAATCAGATCAGAAGCCTTTGTTTTTACCAGTTTTGCGGTACTCATTTAATGATTTCCTCTCTTCGTTGATCTTGTCTGTCAGATCTCGTGAACACGCAAACAAGTATAGCAACCTTAATCATTTTTGCACGGAGGCGATACCAATCACTGACATTGCCAGAAACAATAAGGGCCAATATTCGCGGGCCGCAGTCGGAGAAATTAAAATTGTAAAGGTCATGGGGAGGGATAGTCGATACCGGTAGTGATATCAGGGAGCCTGCAGTCCGGTGACAATTAATCCCGAATCTACAGCTGATGTTTATTACGGTGAGCACCGGCAGAGATGAGGAGATGCCCTGTCCGGACTCCGGGCCGGGTAGCCATCTGACCAGATTTTCCGGATTAGTTAAAACAAAGCCCGTGATCTTTTAATTTCACTCTGCGGGGCAACTCCTGAGTTGAACTCATAGTGTCGTCAGCAATACCGTTGTTTCCGGAGAGAGGGCTTTACTCAACTCTCAAGGGGCAGTCATACCCTAAATTAACCGGGGGTGTCAGCGCTCAGAATCCGCAGAGGATCCTCACTGGATTCATGCCTGACTGACATGATTACAGAAAAAAATTTAAATGAGGAAATTTTGCACTTTAACTGCTCACTTTATAGACAGGAAAGCTTTTAAAACGTAAAGAAATGTCCGTGTTTTTTAAGATTATCCTTAAAGATTTGTCGATAGCACAAAATAATTACGAAGAGATTACGGGGTTAAATTAAAATAAAATCATGGCATTACAGAATTCTGTTTACTTTCTGTTACACCAAACAATCTGTTAGACAATAAAATTCCGGCAGAGTTTCTCGCTGTTTTTTGTTATATTTTCCCTGTTGTCAGAAAAAAAGTCGTTTCACATTTGAGGTGATTATGAAAAAAATTGCATGTCTTTCAGCATTAGCTTGCGTACTGGCGGTTTCTGCCGGTTCAGCAATGGCACAGAGCACCGTTAGTGCAGGTTACGCACAGAGTGATTATCAGGGCGTACTGAACAAAGCTAATGGCTTCAACCTGAAATATCGTTACGAAGATGGTTCTAACCCACTGGGCTGGATCGCATCTTTCACTTACACTGAAAAAGACCGTAACACCGGTAATGATTATCAGAAAGGTCAGTACTACGGCTTTACTGGTGGTCCGGCTTACCGTCTGAATGACTGGGCCAGCATCTACGGTGTAGTAGGTATCGGTTACGGTAAATATCAGCTGAACAACCAGACTTCTTATCAGAAACAAGATACCAGCGATGTTGGTTTCTCTTATGGTGCAGGTCTGCAGTTTAACCCAATCGAAAACGTTGCTATTGACGTTGGTTACGAGCAGAGCCGTATCCGCAGCGTTGACGTGGGTACCTGGATCACTGGTGTTGGTTACAGCTTCTAATAAGCTGGTTAACCAGTACAAAAAAACGGCCCCCAGGGCCGTTTTTTATTTTTGCTCATTACTTAGCAGCGTCTGGTGTGGGTTTCGGGACTAATTTGCGGATATCTGCGACCTGGCTAGTCGTCACCGCGGCAGCATGATTCCCCCATCCCTGTCGGATAAAGGTGGCGACATCCGCGACCTGCTGATCAGATAAACGCCAGCCAAAGTCCGGCATCGTTAATCCGGTCGGCATATCGGATGTGACTGCCCGTTGTCCTCCCTGCAAAATGATATGAATCACCGATGAAGGGTCACTGCTCAGTACTGCGGAATTGCCTGCCAGTGCCGGGAACGTTTTATCATAGCCTTTGCCATCTGAACGATGACAGGCAGAACAGTTATCCAGATAAGCTTGTGCACCGGTAGCAGAGACATCACCTTTAAAAAGTGCCTGAGCGGTAGCATCATTACTGGCCGGTGCTGCCGTCTGATGAGCGGCAGGTAACGATTTCAGATAGACGGCAATCGCCTGCAGATCACCGTCATTCAGATAGCGGGTACTGTCATGAACCACTTCGGACATAGAGCCAAATGCAGCACTCTGTGCCGTCACACCATTTTTCAGGAAACTGACAATATCCTGCTGTGACCATCGACCCAGTCCTTCAGACTGCGTGCCGGTGAGGTCTGGGGCATACCATCCCTCCAGAGTGTTGCCCGTCAGATAAACCGGATCGCTTTGATCAAGTGCTTTTTCCTGGAAAGCTATGCCCCTCGGGGTATGGCAGGCGCCGCAATGCTCTAATCCCTGAACCAGGTAAGCCCCCCGTTGCCATTCCGCTGATTTACCCTCGACAGGCTGAAAACGTTTATCGTCGGTAAATGTCCAGCGCCAGAACGCCAGTGGCCAGCGCATACTCAGAGGCCAGGGAATATCGGAAGCTTTATTCTGCTGGCTGACCGGTTTAACCTGTTGCATAAAATAATCATACAGGTCATGCATATCCTGATCCGATATCTTCGCAAAAGAAGCATATGGCATAGCCGGATAGAGAGTGGCACCAGATTTACTGATTCCCTGGCGGACAGCTTTGACAAAGTCATCATAACTGTAATTACCAATTCCGGTCTCTTTGTCCGGGGTGATATTAGTTGAGTAAATTGCCCCTACCGGAGTCGTCATCCTGAGTCCCCCGGCGAACGGTTGGCCTCCCTCCGTGGTATGGCAAGCCACGCAGTCACCGGCCCTGGCCAGATATTCGCCACGAGAGAGCGCGGTACTTCCTGACAGGGAGGGAGAGTTAGCCGCGTAAACAGAGCCCCAAACCCCTGCCAGCAAAATGGCTAACGGGGTAAACACACTTAATTTCTGCATACCAGGCTCCTTATAGTGCCACCAGTGGTCCGGGTGCAGCCAGATAACGGGTTTTAATCGCATGTGCCGAGAACAAGGCCGTGGCACAGACAATACCTGTCGGGTTGTAGGCCAGATTTTGCGGAAAACAGCAGGCCCCAAGGACAAACAGGTTAGGAACATCCCAACTTTGCAGATATTTGTTTACAACGCTGGTACGGGGGGAATCACCCATCACAGCACCACCGGTGGTATGTGTCGACTGATAAGGGCGAACATCGTAATGACTGTTCATGTTCATAAAGCCCATTTCGTAATGCGGTGGATTGATGACTTTTATGATCTCCTCGACTTTCCTGCCGATAAATTCCGTCATCTTCAGTTCATTAGGTTGCCAGTCAAATGTCATTCTCAGCAGAGGCTGACCGTGAACATCGCGGTAAGTCGGGTCGAGGTCGAGATAACATTGCCGGTATGGCATTACCGAACCAGAAGCGCCAATAGCCATGGTGTGGGCATAATGGGTCTTAATCGCCGTTTTCCAGCCACTTCCCCAGCGGGGAGCATCAGAAGGTAGCAATGTCTGCTGGATAGGACGGCCACCACTGAATGCTGCTGAGATAGTCGAGCCACCGACGAATCCCAGCGATGAATGGTCGAAGTTTTCGGCATTAAAGTTATCGATGAATGTTGCTGTGGTTCCACTGGCGGCGTAGGGTTTAAAATCCTGGTCGGGGCCAAAAAAAAGTTTCGCGCCCCCGGTCATCTGATAAGCATAGTTGCGTCCCACAACACCTTCGCCGGTTTGTGGATCATACGGCTTACCGATTTTGGATAATAATAACAACCGTACGTTATGTAGCTGGAATGCACTGAGGATCACCAGCGACGCTGGTTGTTCCACTTCATTACCACTGTCATCAATATAGGTCACCCCGGTGGCTTGTTTGCCGGTGTTGTCTGTGTTTACCCGAATGACCTGGGCGTTAGTCCGCAATTCGAAATTATCATAGGGTTTAAGTGAAGGAATGACACAACTTTGCGGAGATCCTTTGGAGTAATTGAAACAACCAAAGCGTTCACAGAAACCACAGTAGTTACACACCCCAATCTGAACCTTATATGGGTTCGTCCAGGGTTCGGTACAGTTAGCGGCGGGACAGGGGAATGGATGATAGCCCAATTTTTCCGCCGCATTTGCAAACAGATCTCCGGAATACAAACGTTGCAGGGGTTTGGTGGGATAGGGGTGTTGTCTTGGTTGCTCAAAAGGGTTTCCGCCAGTCTGAATTTCGCCTTTCAAATTACCAGCCTGACCTGAGGCACCACATATTCTTTCGAATTTATCGAAGAAGGGCTCCATCTCTTCGTAAGTAAAGGGGTAATCCTGGACAGTCATATCCGGAGGAATAAAGCTCTGACCATATTTCTCCACTAACGTGGTGTGCATTTGTAAATCTGCAGCCAAGGGGCGCCACAGCATTCCATTCCAGTGAACACCTGCGCCACCGACGCCATTACCTGGCAGAAAAGACCCAAAACGGCGATAGGGAAGCGCGGTTTGTGATGAAGTATGGCGGACGGTGACCGTTTCTCTGGCGGCATTCTGAAATAATTTTAGCCGGATACCATAGGTGAGTTCGTCAGTAATACGTGGATAGGCAAAATCCGGATAAGTATCCCGTTGCTCCCCCCTTTCCAGTGCCACAATTTTTAATCCGGAGTCGGCTAATTCGCGGGCCATCAATGAACCTGTCCATCCAAAGCCAACAATAACGATATCGGTGGCTGTTTTTTTTATTGTTGCCATCAGACGCTCCTTTTGCCAGAGATACTCACAGGTCCCAGCGGATAAGGAACATTTGGTTGAGCGACGGTATCGGTGTAGTCTGCCCGGGCCCCGGGAAAGCCTATCAGTTTCCAGGAGGCCAGTGTCTGGTTACCACCATGGACCGGGTCTGCCAGATATCCTTCCCTGGTATTCTCCAGCAATTGTTCGAAAAACAGGGAACCACTGAGAGTGGTATCACTCAGTGTGTTTTTTTCCAGCTGTTGTAACACCTGATCCTGTTGTCCGGACGTGAGTTGAGCAAATGTCTTATGGAATGTTTGCTGACAGTAATGTTCGGTTAACGCAATTCCTTGTCGATAAAGCTCGCGGGGAACCAGTGGAGACTGATAGCCCAGTGTCGGATCACTGTGTGGCGCAAACGGAGGCTGCATATACCAGAGGTGCCCGTACCCATAAGGCAGTTCCATCTGACGATCGATATAGACCGGGACTCCTTCACTGACGGCACCAGCACCATTATGGTCCTCCGGGATTAACCGATCGACGGCTGCGTTAATAAAAGCCCATTGTTGAGGATCAAAAAATTGCGGAACATAATCTGCGGTGACTGCCGGTGCTTTTTTTTCTGCAGCCTGGCCGGCTGAGAAGGCGCTGCCAGTCACTGCCACTAACGGGATAATAGATAATGAACGTTGTAAAAAAAGTCGTCTGCCGATGGAGTCCTTACTGCGGGGAATATTTTTCATACCATTGCTCCTTCCATAAGTATTCTCAGGTAGCGGCCTGTGACTTAAGGCTCTATGGCTAATTAAGCACCTGAAAATAGAAGTTACAATGTAAAAAGATAGCGTGCTATCTATCTGAAAAGGAGGGGCTGTTTATTTATGTTATAAAACAAGCTTATACCCATGACTGAAGTGAGGGTATAAAATGTAAATATTTATTTTATGTAACCTTTATGTTAATTTTCTGTAATTTCTGGAACGGGTGTTCAGCGCGAACGACTGAATGATTGTTGGGAATCATTCTTTTCAACTGATGAAACACCATAGTGACCAGCATCAGGCGTAAACTAAAAGGGGTACGGGTAAACAGGCATTGCAGTGACTGAGAACTGCTTTTAGTCGTTTCTGCTGAGAAGCGCTCCTTGCAGTTACTACATTGTATTGAGCTTTCCACCGTAATCTCTCCGTTTTCCGGACATCTGTCAGCTAATCATCCCCTTTTGTTACCGGAAAAGTACTGGCAAATGTATAATCGATGATTAAGGTATAGCATTAGCTATAAGATTTAGCCACGGCTATTGATGAAAAATTTGAGCTTCTGCACAGCTGGTTTACAATACACGGCAGATTGCCGGTTTCTAATCAGGAGACCGGCAAGATTATAAAGAGGAAGTTGAATGAATCGTCGAGCAAATAATGTCAGCACTCTTTTGGGTGCAATAAAGGATGTTGAAGAACATGTTGAAGGGTTCCGGCAGGTCAGGGAAGCGCATCGCCGCGAGCTTATTGATGATTACGTTGAGCTAATCTCTGATTTGATTCATGAATTTGGCGAAGCACGCCAGGTAGATATGGCTGCCAGACTCGGTGTTTCTCAACCGACGGTAGCAAAAATGCTAAAGAAACTTGCCAGTACCGGGCTGGTGGAACAGATCCCTTATCGTGGTGTTTTCCTGACCCCCGAGGGGGAAACTTTGGCGGAGCAAAGCAGGGAACGTCATCATATCGTCGAAACGTTTCTGTTGGCATTAGGTGTGAGCCAGGATATTGCTCACCGCGATGCTGAAGGCATTGAACATCACGTCAGTGAAGAAACTCTGGCCATATTCAAAGCTTTTTATCAAAAGCAGCAATCAGGAAAATAAATCACCGGCAGTTAAGTTCCGCAGCAAAACACATATATCAGCCTGCCTCGCATTTCCGTGGTTGAATCTTCCCCCGGGTTCCCCAGCCAGGGGCAAAGCGGTATCCGTCTTCTTAGCTGCGGGTACCGGCAACAGACTACTTTATTCTTAATGAAAAAAAATAAAGCTTTGTATATCCCTTTAGAGGTGACAGTAAGAATTTTGTCGGTAAAACACTGTAGTATCTACAGTAATAGCCAACTATTTTGACAATTAATCCTGTTGGCAACTGCCATTTCTCACTAAAGGCTCATTCCCTGGCGGGTTATTGAGTCAAATTTTGATTAATCGCCTTCCCGTCGGTATCTATATAAGCAATCGCCCTGATTTTTCTGTCATGTTATGATCAGAAAAGAAGACTTAAGTAATTAATCCCGACGAAATGTAATGGAGTGCTTATCTCATATACAGATAAGCGATATCTTAGCGGGGGGCTTAGCTACAGAGAAGGTAGAGACATAAAACCACCTACTGTTAAACAACCGTTAATTCTTATTCGGCCTGTAACCGATAATGCTAATTTCAAAATTTAAATTATATAATCAGTAACAGGCTATTTATTTTTCAATTTAAATTAGGTACCCTCAGCCCCACAGTTAATTGTACCCGGATAAGCAAGGAAAATATGATGAGTGATGCATTTAAAGTTCTCAATAACATTCGTACTCTGCGTGCGCAGGCCCGTGACCTGGCATTGAGTGATCTGGAAGAAGTTCTGGAAAAACTGACCGTTGTTGTTAATGAGCGTCGTGAAGAAATTGAAGCTGAACAAGCGCAGAACCGTGAAAAAGAAGAGAAACTGACAAAATACCGTGAAATGTTGTTGGCAGATGGTATTGACCCTAACGAATTACTGGGTGCGATTGAAGTCAGCAAAAAACGTGTCAAACGTGCCCCGCGTCCTGCTAAATATAAATACACCGACGAAAATGGTGAAAGTAAATCATGGACCGGTCAGGGCCGTACTCCAGCTGCTATCAAAAAAGCGCTGGACGAAGGTAAAAGCCTGGACGATTTCCTGATCTAATCAGGCGCAATACTCCTTGTTAATGGGAGAGCCAGTGACACTTTGTTGCTGGCTTTTTTGCTTTTAATCAGTAGCATGATTATTTTGTCAGGGACTCTCTGTTAATTGTCCGTGATCTCACCGGCAGTGTTCCGGTATCGGGGCTGTCAGCCAGTTGCCAGCAGTCCCCTGCAACCATAGTATCCCGAGGTGTCAGAAGCCTCGTGTTTAGGCGACGTTCTGACAGCATTCTACCTGAGTTTGATTTATCTATAAGGCTATCCCGTGTTAGTAACCAGTAATGTGACGATGCAGTTTGGCAGTAAGCCATTGTTTGAAAATATCTCTGTAAAATTTGGCGGAGGAAATCGTTATGGTTTAATTGGTGCCAACGGCAGCGGTAAGTCAACGTTTATGAAGATCCTTGGCGGCGATTTACAGCCAAGTAATGGTAATGTCTCTTATGATCCCAATGAACGTATTGGTAAATTACGCCAGGATCAGTTCGCATTCGAAAACTTCACCGTCCTTGATACTGTCATTATGGGACATAATGAACTTTGGGAAGTAAAACAGGAACGTGATCGTATTTATTCCTTACCTGAAATGAGTGAAGAGGAAGGGTATAAGGTGGCTGAACTGGAGGTTCAGTATGGTGAAATGGATGGTTATACTGCTGAATCCCGTGCCGGCGAGCTTTTATTAGGAGTGGGGATTCCTCTGGAGCAGCATTATGGTCCGATGAGTGAAGTCGCACCTGGCTGGAAATTGCGTGTGCTTTTGGCGCAGGCACTGTTTTCTAATCCCGATATATTGTTACTCGATGAACCGACCAACAACCTTGATATAGATACTATCCGTTGGCTGGAGCAGGTTTTAAACGAACGTAACAGTACCATGGTGATCATTTCGCACGACCGTCATTTCCTGAATATGGTTTGCACCCATATGGCTGATCTGGATTATGGTGAACTACGGGTTTATGCCGGAAATTATGATGAATATATGACGGCGGCCACTCAGGCCCGTGAACGTTTATTATCAGACAATGCGAAGAAAAAAGCTCAGATTGCTGAATTGCAGTCGTTTGTCAGCCGTTTTAGTGCGAACGCTTCTAAATCACGTCAGGCAACCTCCCGGGCTAAACAAATCGATAAAATTAAACTCGACGAAGTTAAAGCTTCCAGCCGTCAGAATCCATTTATCCGTTTTGAACAGGACAAGAAACTGTTCAGAAATGCTTTGCAGACTGAAGAGTTAAGTAAGGGATTTGATAAAGGGTTACTGTTTGACCGTTTCAACCTGTTGCTTGAAGTCGGTGAAAAAGTGGCCATTATCGGTGCCAACGGTATCGGTAAAACTACATTGCTGAAAACACTGGTAGGGGAGTTGACTCCGGATAACGGTACCGTTAAATGGTCTGAAAATGCCAGCCTGGGATATTATGCACAGGATCATGCGGCAGACTTTGCCAATGACCTGACGGTGTTTGACTGGATGAGCCAGTGGAAGCAGGAAGGTGATGATGAACAGGCGGTTCGCAGTATCCTTGGACGTCTGTTGTTTTCTCAGGATGATATTAAAAAGCCCGCTAAGGTTCTTTCCGGTGGCGAAAAAGGGCGGATGCTGTTTGGTAAATTAATGATGGAAAAACCAAACGTGTTGGTTATGGATGAACCGACCAACCACCTGGATATGGAATCTATTGAATCCCTGAATATGGCCCTGGAAATGTATGAAGGAACACTGATCTTTGTCTCTCACGACCGTGAATTTGTCAGCTCACTGGCCACCAGAGTGATTGAGATTAAATCCGGAGATATTACCGATTTCTCCGGCAGCTACGAGGATTATTTGCGCAGTCAGGGTATTTCCTGATAACCCGGCTGTCCGTCAGGGCAGCCGGCAAATGTTCTGTTGTCAGTGCAGAATGCAGGTTCGGTTGGTCAGTATTCTGCACGGTTGTTTTAGTGGCCAGAATGTCCGCAAACTTCGCAGTCAGGATCGCGCATCAGCCGGATTTCGCGAAACTGTGATGTCATTGCGTCATACAGCATAATTTTACCGCTTGCAGTCTCGCCATATCCGGTCACTACCTTGATAGCTTCCATCGCCTGCATCGCCCCAATAACCCCGACCAGTGGCGCCATTACACCGGCTTCAACACAACTCAGGTTTTGCTCACCAAACAGTCGGCTCATACAACGATAACATGGTTCGTTTTCCCGCCAGCGAAATACCGATAACTGGCCTTCCATCCGAATTGCTGCACCGGAGATCAGCGGGACTTTATGCCGGAAGCAGGCAGTATTCAGACATTCACGGGCAACTACATTATCGCTGCAATCCAGCACGGCATCATGACGACTGACCAGAGTGTCTGCATTATCTTCATTCAGTGGCTCAGCCAGGGTACTCAGTTCAACCCGGGGGTTAATTTTCTGTAATGCCAGAATGGCGGAATCTGTTTTTGCCATTCCGAGAGTGTCATCGTTATGCAGTATCTGCCGCTGAAGGTTAGAAAGTGATACGCTGTCAAAATCAACCAGTGTCAGCGCTCCAATGCCAGCGGAGGCCAGCCAGGGAGCGGCGGCGCAGCCCAATCCGCCAAGACCGACTATCAGTATTCTGGAGGATTTCAGCTGTTCCTGCCGTTCAAAATCAAATCCTTTCAGTACCAGTTGCCGGTTATAGCGGAGTATCTCGTCATCGTTCAGCGGCATCATGGTTTAGTGACTCAGCAGAGAATTAAACGGTTCAATCGTGACTGTTTCGCCAGGTTGCACGCTACCGCGCTCACGTTCCAGTACGATAAAGCAATTGGCTTTGGAAAATGAACTGAACACATGCGAACCCTGATGAGGGGTCGGGGTAACCTGCAAACGGCCATCGGGGGCAGTAGAAAAGAATCCACGTTGAAAATCGAGCCGGCCGGGCATTTTTTTCAGCGATGTAGAGGCTCGGGCGATGAGTCGTTCAGGGAGACTACTTTGTGTCTGACCCAACAAAATCGCCAGCATAGGCTGAACCAGCTGATAGAAGGTGACGACGGCAGAGACTGGGTTGCCTGGCAAACCACAGAACCAGCTTTCAGATAACCTGCCGAAGGCGAAAGGTTTTCCGGGCTTCATCGCCAGTTTCCAGAAGGTGACTGTTCCCAGTTCTTCGAGCATGTCCCGGGTAAAATCAGCCTCTCCGACTGAGACTCCTCCGGTACTGATCACGACATCTGCCTGTCGGTTAGCCTCTTCAAATGCATTTCTTAGTGGTTGCGGATCATCAGCAATAATCCCTAAATCAACCACCTCGCAGCCGAGCTTTTCCAGCATCAGGCGGATGGCAAAACGGTTGGTATCATATAACTGACCGTCCTGCAGCGGCTGGCCGACCGGAACCAGTTCATCGCCGGTGGAAAACAGTGCAACCCGTAAGCGGCGCAGAACACTGACTTCACTAATGCCTAATGAAGCCAGCAGTGGCAATTCTGAAGCACCCAGCCGTATTCCTGCTTCAAGAATCTGTTCTCCGGGTCGAATATCTTCCCCTGCACGGCGAATATTTTGCCCCGCCGTGACTTCAGCACTAAAACGAATCCCCTGGTCAGTGACTTCGGCCTGTTCCTGCATAATCACGGCGTCTGTGCCGGAGGGGATCGGGGCGCCGGTCATAATCCGGATGACTGTACCTGCGGGCCAGTCCCCGTGAAAAGGCACACCTGCCAGTGCTTTACCTGCCACAGGTAACGGACGGTTTTCGGTCAGATCAGCCAGCCGCACGGCATAGCCATCCATCGCTGAGTTATCGAATACTGGCACTGCCATCGGAGAGATTACCGGGTCAGCTGTGATGCGTCCTACCGCATCTTTCAGTTCAAGACTGACTTTGTCCCGGATGGGAGAGATCTGCTGACGAATTAAATTTTGTGCATCTTCCAGAGAGATTAATCCGGAGGTAAAGGGTTCCATATTGGCTCCTGCCTGGTTTACGCTTTGCGGAAAGGGACAAGATGTCAGTGGTACTTGTCCGGTCAGTCGTAACAATGGATTGAGGATAGCATTTTATGGGGGGAACGGGGAACCGGAAGCGAAAGGGGAGCAGTTTATGGCAAATGCAAAGTGGTCAGGTCACCTGGGGTAGATGTTTGCACCGGAGCACTGTGGCCTGTTCATCAGACCACAGTATAGAAGGATAAACTAATCGACTTTGCTGCCCCATAAATCGTATTCATCGGCATGTTCTACCCGTACACGCACGATATCTCCGGCTTTTACAGAGAGCTCGCCGTTAAGATAAACCGAGCCATCAATTTCAGGTGCATCTGCCATGCTACGGCCAACCGCACCTTCTTCATCCACTTCGTCAATCATCACCATAATTTCCCGGCCGACTTTTTCTGCTAGTCGCTCTGTCGAGATTTGCTGTTGTAATTGCATAAACCGGTGATAACGCTCTTCCTTAACTTCTTCAGGTACCTGATCTGCTAACTGATTAGCCGTTGCGCCTTCCACCGGACTGTACTTAAAGCAACCGACACGGTCAAGACGGGCTTCTTTGAGGAAGTCGAGGAGCATCGCAAAATCTTCTTCGGTTTCACCCGGGAATCCGACAATAAATGTCGAACGCAGTGTCAAATCAGGACAAACCTCGCGCCAGCGTTTAATTCGCTCCAGAGTTCGCTCCACAGACCCGGGACGTTTCATTAGCTTCAGGATACGTGGGCTGGCATGTTGCAGAGGAATATCCAGATAAGGCAGGATTTTTCCTTCAGCCATTAGGGGGATAACTTCATCAACATGCGGATAAGGGTAAACATAGTGCAGGCGAACCCAGACTCCTAGCCGGGCGAGTTGCTCGCACAGGCTAACCATACTGGTTTTGACCGGTGATCCATTCCAGAAGCCGGTGCGATGTTTGACATCAACACCATAGGCAGAGGTGTCCTGTGATATTACCAGCAGTTCTTTAACACCGGACTCCACCAGGCGACGGGCCTCATCCAGAACGGAGCCGATTGGACGACTATCGAGATCGCCACGCATGGAAGGGATAATACAGAACGTACAACGATGATTACACCCTTCTGAAATTTTCAGATAAGCATAGTGGCGAGGGGTCAGCTTTACGCCCTGCTCTGGTACCAGAGATAAAAAAGGATTATGGGCGGGTTTAGGTGCATAGTGATGCACGTGAGATAAAACCTGCTCATAGCTGTGAGGACCGGTGATTTCCAGAACTTTTGGATGAACCTCACGGATTTGGTCTTCTTTGGCACCCAGGCAACCGGTTACAATCACTTTGCCATTCTCGGTCAGTGCTTCGCCGATAGCTTCCAGTGATTCCTGTACCGCACTGTCAATAAATCCGCAGGTGTTGACAATCACCAGATCTGCATCGTTATAGCTGGGAACTACCTGATAACCTTCGGTTCTTAGTTCAGTCAGAATCCGCTCTGAATCTACCAGATTTTTTGGACATCCTAATGAAAGAAACCCGACTTTCGGGGCAGCAGGTAAATTATTTTCTGTAATAGTATTTATTGTTGTTTCCGACATCGCTCAGCTCCGCTTAAGTGCAGCAATAGCGCGCGATTTTAATCCAGGATTAGAGGAAATTACACAGTAATCTGGAAGATTCGGTGCTTACTATGTAAAGGTTGGCAGGATGAAAGGTTAACACCGCGAAAAATAACCCTTTTACCGTTGCGGGTGGAAAGAATGGCTGCCAGAGTATTTATTCGCTGGTTACACGCAAGAGAGTGGCGAGGGGAGCAAATTTTGCCGGTAAAGTATACAACCCCCTCTGGCTTATGTTATTCATAGTATCGGGAACAAAATCAGTAAATTAAATTATCTGATGATGCTGTCTGACCCGGAAGAAACTGTCTCCCGGCAGGGGGAAGCCTTAGTCCGGCTAATGTATTTGATGGTTCAATGACAGTAAGTTTCCGGTTGCCAAAATCCTGTGGATGGACCACATTTGCGAATACTCTTTTTTAAACAAGGACGGACTGTTAATGATGCAAAAAACATGTCACTCCCCCCGTTATCGTGCCGTGATGGTGGCTTTGCTGCTGGTTTCTCCAACGTTGGTACAGGCAGAACAACCTTCAAATGCCCCGCAAATCGATGCTAAAGCCTGGATATTGATGGATTATAACAGTGGTAAAGTCCTGGCGGAGTCCAATGCGGATGACCGGCTTGACCCTGCCAGTCTGACAAAAATGATGACCAGCTATGTTGTCGGGCAGGCATTAAAGTCAGGCAAAATCAAATCCACTGATATGGTTTCGATTGGTCAGGATGCCTGGGCGACCGGAAATCCACAGTTACGTGGTTCTTCTTTGATGTTTCTGAAGCCCGGTGATCAGGTTTCGGTTTCTGATTTGAATAAAGGTATTGTCGTGCAGTCAGGTAATGATGCCTGTATTGCCCTGGCGGATTATGTCGCTGGCAGCCAGGGTGCCTTTATTGAGCTAATGAACAACTATGTTAAGCAACTGGGCTTACAAAATACTCATTTCTCTACTGTTCATGGCCTGGATGAGCCAGGGCAGTACAGTACCGCGCGTGATATGGCGCTGATTGGTCAGGCGCTTATCCGCGACGTTCCGGATGAATACGCACTGAATTCGGAAAAAGAATTTTCTTTTAATAAAATCCGTCAACCGAACCGCAACCGGTTACTCTGGAGTACGGATTTACATGTGGACGGTATTAAAACCGGTTACACCTCCGGGGCCGGTAACAACCTGGTGGCTTCTGCTACCTCCGGCAATATGCGTCTGATTTCGGTTGTGCTGGGTGCAAAAACCGATGCGATTCGCTTCAGAGAAAGTGAAAAGTTACTTAACTGGGGTTTCCAGTTTTATGAAACAGTTTCGCCGATTAAGTCTGATAAGCCGTTTGTGCAGCAAAGGGTCTGGTTCGGAGATACTAAATATGCTGATCTGGGGGTGATTAAAAATCCTGCGGTCACTGTACCGAAAGGCCAGGTGAATAATCTGAAAGCAGGTTATACGCTGAACTCCCCGGCACTGGAAGCGCCTCTGACGAAAGGACAAGTGGTCGGTACGGTTAATTTTCAGCTGGACGGGAAAGTAATAGAGCAAAAACAACTGGTCGTACTGGAGGATGTTAAACAGGGAGGCTTCTTTAGTCGTATTTGGGATTACATCAGTCTGCAGGTGAGTTCTTTATATCACAAGTGGTTCGGCTGAGATAAATAACGGGCATAGTGTCAACTTTGCCCGTTATCATCGTTTAGTGACGTACCCAGCCTTTACGAATCATTGGGCCAAAAATATAACGGTATACTGCGCTGGCCAGCGCTAGCAGGCGCTCCCCGTACAGAGCCCATCCGCATTGTGACGCCATACAGCCCAGCATCCCAACCAGAAAACCACCCAACATATCCATGGGCCAATGAACTCCCAGATAGACCCTGGACCATGCAATACCCGTTCCGACGACCAGTAAAATTATCCCGGACCAGACTCTGTGCCAGAAGATAAATGCTAAAGCAAAAGTGAAGATAGTGGTGCCATGATCACTCGGATAAGAGCTGTCCGGGCTATGGCTGAGGAACTGATAACCCAGACCGATGGCAAATGGGCGTGGATGCGGGTAAATAAACGCAACAATGGTGGCAATGGCCAGTGCGTAAACTAACGCAGTGCCTGTTTTCAATACCAGTACTCGCTGACTGGTCACCTGACTATCTGGACCCCATAGCCACAGGGCAATAATCAGTAACGGGACTATCGCTATCAGATCTTTGGCAAAAAACAGAGCCAGTTCAATAAAGGCGTGAGGGGAATCGGGGGTGGCATTAATCCACAGGAACAGAATGTGGTTAAGGTTTTCCATTATTTCATGCGGTCCTTATCATCGTTCGAAGCGATGTTACAGCGTTCGGCGTCGGAGCTATTCTAAATCAGAACGTCAGCCTACTGTCTGGTGATTAAGATAATCTTAACAGCATAAAACAACGTCACAGAAAGTAAATAATCCTGGTCTTATTTCTTGTTTTAATGTGCTTTTGCTGTTTAGTAGCACGAAGTGTTGTAACGGGCGGTAGAAATAAAAAACCCGCCAGTAAACTGGCGGGACCCGAACATCAGGGGACTTTAAAGAAAAGCAGTGGCACAAGGTATGACGACCAGAGTCAGGGAAAGTTCGCTTCTGTACAAAAATTTAACTATTAAACGGCCAAATAAGCACAATAAGCGTTCCCGCCCGGGGGAATAGCAATGTGGGGTTCATCCTCAGTGAGGAGAACGTACAATCTACTCAATGAGGCTTTCTGAAGAGGGGGGGGATGGTAACAGGCGATGGCCCGTCACAAGGATTTCAGCGGCAGACAACGGAACAACAGAATACACTGATGTCAGGCACATAGCGGGAAACCATGCACCTGACTGAAGCATTACTGGTAGAGACCGAGATTCTCTTTTGCATAGGCTTCGAAGTCGGTAAAACCGCCAACGTGCAGTTGATCAAGGAAAATCTGCGGTACAGTTTCCACTGGCTTACCGACGGTTTTCTCCAGATCTGCTTTGGTAATCCCTTCAGCATGAATATCGACATAGCGATAGTTAAAATCATCGCGTTCTTCGGTTAATTTCTCTGCAAGGTCTTTAGCACGGACACAATATGGGCAACCCGGACGACCAAAAATCACTGCGAACATAGCGATCTCCTGTGTAAGTAATATCAGATTTCAGTACAATAAAGTCTGTGTATCATGCCTGTCAGCTGGCATGATTAAAAGCAGGAAATACCTGTCAGTCTGAATGCTACTATCAATCAGCGGCCCGGGACTATGGCGGTCGCACAATCGGTAAAAGAGGAGCCCATTGAATGCAGGATAGTACGCGATTACCCCGCAGGCTGATTATTCTGGAAGTTATTGGTATTTTTTTCGTTCTGCTCGCGTTAGTGTTACTCAATAGTGGTACAGGATTGAGATCAGCCGCAGATAAGCATGTCCTTGCTAAAATCAGCCTGTTTTGCGGGGTGATTATGATTTTACCTGCGGTTATTTTACTCATCTGGCGTACGCTTAAAGCCATGTTTCCGAAATTATCCGGTCGAAAATAAACATTGCTCTCATCATTTTATAAAGGAGAAAGTCATGACCCCAACGATCGATTTACTTTGCGATCATCGTTCTGTGCGGGCCTTCGGACAACAGCCAGTCACCGAACAACAGCGTCATGCTATTCTCAATGCGGCACAGTCTGCGTCTACCTCCAGTTTTTTACAATGTAGCTCAATTATCCGCATCAGCGATCCTCAAAAGCGTGACCGTCTGGCTGAACTGGCAGGGCAGCAACCCTGGGTCAGTGCTGCAGCAGAATTCTGGGTGTTTTGTGCTGACTTCAACCGCCATCAACAAATTTGCCCGCAGGCCGAACTGGGGCTGGCCGAACAGTTATTACTGGGTTGTGTTGATACGGCGTTGATGGCACAGAATGCTATGGTCGCTGCAGAATCCATGGGATTGGGCGGGGTTTTTATTGGCGGTTTGCGAAATAACCCGCGCGAAGTGACTGAGTTGTTGGAATTGCCACGCTTTGTTTTACCACTTTTCGGGCTGTGCATTGGCTGGCCTGATACAAAACCTGAAGTTAAACCACGTATGCCTCATACTCTTCTGGTACACGAAAATCGTTATCAGCCTGTCGATCCACAGGCGCTTCACGAGTATGACCAGCATATTCTTGCCTATTACCAGCAACGCGCAACCAACAGCCGTCACGAAAGCTGGAGTGAAATGATTCAACGGATGATCATTAAAGAAAACCGTCCATTTATGTTAGATTTTTTGCATCAGCAAGGTTGGGCAACCCGCTAATCCATTACCCTCCTGATTCCATTAACCATTTTCTGAGGATGCACAGAAAACACCCGCAAATTAGGGGGGGGGCACCGCCCTGGTGCATAGCGTTGCATCAGGGGAGTGCATTGCCCCAACAGTTAGATGATCCTATCCCGCTGAACTGGTGACTCATTCTGTTAATTTATGAGGTCCCGGTAGTGCTTTTTTCCGAATGCAGTGGTGTTTACTGTCATTCATGCGTAGTCTATTGCGCTGATTCTTTCGCCGGATATGAAAATGGAAACACTGGTCAAGCCAGGAACTCAAACACTGTGTGAATGGATGGATAAGCAACATATCGAATGGTTCGAATGTGACAGCTGCCAGGCACTGCATTTACCCGCGATGCAGAGTTTTGATGGCGTTTTTGATGCAAAGTTGGATATTGCGGACAATATTATTTTATTTACTGCCAGAGCAGAAGTCAGACCTTCCGCGCTGTTATCTCTGGCCGGTGAACTGTCCCACATCAATGCCAGCTCTCTGACAGCCAAAGTCTTTCTTGATGTTCAGGATGAGACTATCCCAAAACTGATTGTTTGCCAGTCGCTGAATATTGAATGTGGTATCACCTTTTCTCAGTTTGTTTACTTTATGCAGCAAAGTGAAGCCCAGGCCTCAATGATTATTATGGAAGCTTTTGCCAGTCATATGCTGATGGTGGCTGATGACAGTGATATGTTGCAACCTCTCTCTCGTCAGGCTGTACTTCATTAATCTTCAATAATTCCCACTACTGCTCTCCGGTGCGGGAGTGGTGGTTTTGAGTAATTAATTTCTGAATCCCTTCCATAACATATTCCGCTTTTGGTGGGTTTCCTGGTTTTTATTTCCTAAAAATGGCGGTTATCGCCATATAAAATTCTAAGATTTTTCGCCTGACCCGACTGAGTTGGTTTTTTGTACCGCCGCATGGCGCAAACCCGTGTGGAGTTATATTCTTGCAACAGCCTTATGTAACCACGGGTTTCAATGGTTACTTTTGATTAAGCCACAGCGTAAATGATTTTTATCGAGGTTGTCTGGAAAATGGCGTCAATTTTGCATCGCCTGAGCGGGTTTTTTCATTTTTGGTGTCGGAGGAAGGAAAATATGTTCAGCCAGGGTAAAAAATGGTTACCGGCAGTTATTGCCGGGGCACTGATGGCAATTTCTGCAACTACGGTGGCAGAGCAAAAAGTCTTACATGTTTACAATTGGTCGGACTATATTGCTCCGGACACAGTCGCTAATTTTGAAAAACAAACGGGTATCAAAGTTGTTTACGATGTGTTTGACTCGAACGAAGTGCTGGAAGGGAAACTGATGGCCGGGAATACCGGCTATGATGTTGTGGTACCTTCGTCCAGTTTCCTGGCTCGTCAACTGCAATCCGGGGTGTTTCAGCCACTGGATAAGAGCAAATTACCTAACTATAAAAACCTTGATCCGGAACTGATGGAAAAAATTACTCAGCATGATCCGGGTAATAAATATGCGATCCCTTATCTGTGGGCGACTACCGGCATTGGCTATAACATCGATAAAGTCCGTCAGGTATTGGGTAAAGATGCCCCGGTAGACAGCTGGGATCTGGTTCTTAATCCTGATAACCTGAAAAAGCTCCAAAGCTGCGGTGTGTCATTCCTCGATGCTCCCGAAGAGATTTTCGCCACCGTACTGAATTATCTGGGTAAAGATCCTAACAGCAGTAATCCGAAAGATTACTCCGGGGCTGCGACCGATCTTCTACTCAAATTACGTCCAAATATTCGTTATTTCCATTCATCTCAATACATCAATGACCTGGCTAACGGTAATATCTGTGTTGCTATCGGTTGGGCGGGAGACGTTTTGCAGGCAAAAAACCGCGCTGATACGGCTAAAAATGGTGTTCACCTGGCTTACAGTATTCCGAAACAGGGTGCCCTGGCATTCTTCGATACGATGGCAATCCCGAAAGATGCCAAAAACACCGAAGAGGCGTATGAATGGCTTAACTACATCATGGATCCTAAGGTCATCGCCAATATTTCGAACAGTGTTTACTACGCAAACGGAAATAAAGCTTCGCTGCCATTAATTAATGCAGATGTCCGTAATAACCCGGGAATATTCCCGACGCCGGAAGTGATGAAAAAACTGTTTGTCCTGAAAGTGCAGGATCCTAAATTAGACCGTGTACGTACCCGCGCCTGGACCCGGGTGAAAAGCGGCCAGTAATTAATGGTGTCATGAGAAACGTCAGTAAGTTCCGGGGGTATGTCGGGCTTACTGACTCTTTGTTCTGATTTTGCTGTCCCGGAGATATGCCGTGGTTAATGATATCCGCCCGCAACCTAAAACGGCTAAGCCGCTTACCCCGTTACTCGAAATACGTAATCTCACCAAATCATTCGACGGGCAGAACGCTGTTGATGATGTCAGTCTTACCATCTATAAAGGGGAAATTTTTGCTCTGCTTGGGGCATCTGGCTGTGGGAAATCAACATTGCTGAGAATGTTGGCGGGCTTTGAAACGCCAACCCATGGGCAAATTATTCTTGAGGGTAAAGATCTTTCCAGCGTGCCACCCTACCAGCGTCCTGTGAATATGATGTTCCAGTCTTATGCTCTGTTTCCGCACATGACAGTTGAACAGAATATTGCCTTTGGTCTGAAGCAGGACCGGCTGCCTAAAGCCGAAATTACAGCCCGTGTCGAAGAAATGCTGATGCTGGTTCACATGCAGGAATATGCCAAAAGAAAACCTCACCAACTCTCCGGAGGTCAGCGGCAACGGGTGGCATTAGCCCGAAGCCTCGCCAAACGACCGAGGTTATTACTGCTCGATGAACCCATGGGGGCGCTGGATAAAAAATTACGTGACCGGATGCAGCTGGAGGTCGTGGATATTCTGGAGCGGGTAGGGGCAACCTGTGTCATGGTGACTCACGATCAGGAAGAAGCCATGACGATGGCCGGCCGTATTGCCATCATGAATCGCGGTAAATTTATCCAGATGGGAGAACCGGAGGATATCTATGAGCATCCTACCAGCCGATACAGTGCCGAATTTATTGGTTCTGTGAATGTGTTTGAGGGGGTACTCACAGAAAAACTATCCGATGGCATGATTATCAGCAGTCCTGGTCTGGAGTTTCCACTGAAAGTAGACAGTGCAGAGACTGTTACCGAAAATGTGCCGGTTTGCGTTGCGCTACGTCCGGAGAAAGTCATGCTTTGCACTGAGTTGCCAGCGGAAGGTTATAACATTGCCCGTGGTGAAGTCGTACATATTGCCTATCTGGGAGATTTATCGGTCTATCATGTTCGTCTTGCCAGTGGACAGATGCTGAGTGCTCAGTTGCAGAATGCTAATCGCTACCGGGCTGGCGCACCAGTCTGGGGTGACCAGGTGACTTTATGCTGGGAAACAGACAGTTGTGTAGTTCTGACGGCCTGAGGAGGATGTGATGACTGAACTGTTTCGTGTGGAGCATGACAAGCCTGTGGTGGCGGATAAAATAAAGCCCAGGCTACGTGAACGTTTGCAGATGAAGCACGGCCGTAAACTGGTGATCCTTGCACCGGCTTTGTGGCTGGTGGTCTTTTTTTACTGCCATTTCTCATTGTCCTGAAAATCAGCTTTGCCGATATTGCCCGGGCTATCCCGCCCTATACTGAGCTATTGAGCTGGGCTGATGATCAGTTAAGTCTGGTCCTTGATTTCGGCAATTATCTGCAGTTAACCGATGACCCGTTGTATCTTGATGCCTATCTGCAATCGCTGAAGACCGCCGCTATCTCAACGGTGATCTGCCTGATCATTGCTTATCCCCTGGCCTGGGCTGTGGCTCACAGTAAACCTGCAACCCGTAATATCCTGTTATTACTGGTAGTATTGCCCTCCTGGGTCTCTTTCCTGGTGAGAGTATATGCCTGGATGGGACTACTGAATAATAATGGCATACTGAATCGTTTCCTGCTTTGGTTAGGAGTTATCGATCACCCGCTGGTCATTTTGTATACCAATATTGCCGTCTATATCGGTATTGTCTACTGTTACCTGCCGTTTATGGTGTTACCTATATATACTGCGTTAACTCGCATCGATTATTCTTTGGTGGAAGCCTCCCAGGATTTAGGAGCCCGACCTCTAAGGACATTTTTCAGTGTTATCGTTCCGCTAACCCGTGGCGGTATTATTGCCGGCTCGATGCTGGTATTTATTCCGGCAGTGGGTGAGTACGTCATTCCCGAACTGCTGGGCGGTCCGGACAGCATCATGATTGGCAGGATTTTGTGGCAGGAGTTTTTCAACAACCGTGACTGGCCGGTGGCATCAGCATTGGCAGTGATTATATTACTGATCCTGATACTGCCGATTATCTGGTTCCATAAGCAGCAAAATAAACAATCAGGAGCTGAACGATGAATGCACTACCGGTATCACGTTCGCCATGGCGGATCATCATTTTGCTGCTGTGTTTCACGTTTTTGTATGCACCGATGCTGTTGCTGGTGGTGTATTCGTTTAACAGCTCTGCACTGGTCACTGTCTGGGATCATTTCTCTGCGCGTTGGTACCGACAGCTGTTTCAGGACAGTGCTATGATAGATGCTGTGGTGCTAAGTCTGTCGATTGCCGCGATGGCGGCCTGTATGGCCGTGGTTCTGGGGACACTGGCAGCCTTTGCTATTGTCAGATTTGGCCGGTTTCGCGGTAATAAAAGTTTTGCATTTATGCTGACAGCGCCACTGGTTATGCCAGATGTTATCACCGGTCTATCGTTACTCTTGCTATTTGTAGCCATGGCAAAGGCATTTGGCTGGCCGGCTGACAGGGGGGCGCTGACTATCTGGATGGCACATGTGACTTTCTGTACGGCCTACGTGTCAGTGGTGATTAATGCCCGGTTACGGGAACTGGATCGTTCTTTTGAAGAGGCGGCACTCGATCTTGGTGCAGGCCCTGTTAAAGTCTTTTTTGTCATTACACTGCCAATGATTTTGCCGGCAGTGGTCACTGGCTGGTTACTGGCATTTACTTTGTCACTGGACGATTTAGTGATCTCCAGCTTTGTAACAGGACCTGGTGCGACAACTCTGCCAATGGCTATTTTTGCCGCAGTCCGGCGCGGGGTCAATCCGGAGATCAATGCCCTGGCATCCTTAATTTTGTTTATCGTAGGGTTGGTAGGATTTATCGCCTGGCGGATGATGGCTCAGGAAGAGAAGAAGCGGATACGGGATGGTCATAACGCACGGCATGAGACTTCCTGAGCAACGAACCTGAAGGGCTGTAAAATACAGGAGAAGTACGTGATGCCAGGGAGAGCCGACAAGGCACGAAGCCATTTACCCGCTCCGGTGATCGCTGCGGTGCTGGCGATAATTTTAACGCGATTGTTTAACCTGCTAATGTGTCTTTGGCATCCTGAAGGTCCGCCTCGTGATGGCGTATTTCAGGAACTCAGTACTCTGCCAGGTTATGTCTTGCTGTTTAGTGTATTGCTGGTGCTGTTGCTTGCGGAACTGATCAGTGCCGGGTTATTGCTGGCAGGCAGGCGAAGCGGCAGACTTATTTTTACCGGCTGCCTGTGTCTGACGTTAGCGATGGCAGGGATATTTGGCGGGCAGATTCCGGGGATTGCTGACGGGTTAGATGTTGCCGATGTCAGTCAGTTGAGTGTGCATCTGTTACTACAGAAAATCCCGGACATGGTAATTTTGCTGATGCTCTATCTGCCGGCCAGCAGCCGGTATTATTTTCGTCGTAAATAAGGATAGCCAGGCGGGCAGAATAAGTGTGACGACTCAGCAATCAGCCGCAGAGCAGAAATGTCGCGGGCAGCTAAAATTATTCTGCCCGCATTTTGTCAGTTACGGCGTTCGAAACGCAGAGCATAGTGTTCTACGCCGCGCAATAACAGGGTCAGCAACCCGTTGATACAAAGATAGATAATACCTGCCGCAATAAATACCGTGACGTCATAACTGCGGCCAAACAACAACTGGCCCTGACCCATCACATCCATCAGAGTAATGGTATAAGCCAGCGAAGTGCTCTTAAAAATCAGAATCACTTCGTTGGAATAGGCAGAAAGGGCACGTTTAAAAGCATAGGGCAACAAAATACGCAGTGTCTGCCCCTTACTCATGCCCAAAGCGACGCAGGATTGCCATTGCCCCGGGGCTATTGCTTTGACAGCACCATAGAATAACTGGGTGGTATAAGCTGCGCTGTTCAGGGATAACGCTACGATGGCACACAACCAGGGCTGGGAGAGCAGCGACCATAAATGAGGATAATGTTGTAACTGTGGAAACTGTCCAGGCCCATAATAGATTAGGAAGATCTGTACCAGCAACGGAGTCCCGGTAAACAGTGTGATGTATAATTTAACCGCTCTGCCGGCCAGTGGCTTTTTCAGCGCCAGAATCAGCGTAAAAATGACCGCCAGAATCAGCGCAATCACTATCGATGACAGCGTCAGAAACAGGCTGACCGGCAAGCCTTTCAGCAATTGAGGAAAATACTCAGCCATCAGGCATTCTCCTGTTCAAACCGGGTAGCGCGAAGCTCCACCCGCTTTAAAATAAACTGGCTAACCAAGGTCACCAGCAGGTAAACCGCTGCAGCAATTAAATACCAGGTAAAAGGTTGTTGGGTGCGGATAGCAATACTTTTGGTTTGCAACATCAGGTCATTGACGCTGATCAGTGATACCAGTGCAGTATCCTTCAGCAATACCAACCACTGATTTCCCAGTCCCGGCAGGGCATGGCGCCACATTTGTGGCAGAATTAACCGTCGGAAGATGGTGAATTTTTTCATTCCCAGGGCCTGTCCTGATTCCCACTGACCGTTGGGAACGGCTTTCAGGGCACCACGCAAAGTCTGGGAAGCATAAGATGAATATAACAGCGCTAACGCAATCACTCCGCACAGGAACGGGCTGACATTGAAATCACTGATGGTCATCTGGATATGAAACCGGGTAAACCCTAACGGGATATCAAAACCATCTGACAGAGTCAGCAATACCTGTGAGGCGCCAAAGTAGATCCCGAGCACGACCAGAATTTCCGGTAATCCCCGTAAAACGGTCACCAGTAAGGTTCCGGGCCAGGCCAACACTTTGAAACGCAGAGATTCCCAGCCGGCAAACAGCATTGCCAGCAACAGGCCAATCAACAGGGCGCAAACGGCAAGGCCGACGGTCATCCCGGCGGCACTTGCTATAGCAAATAAGTCAATCATCAGAAATTACTGCTGAAACCATTTGTGGTAAATCTTCTGATACTCACCGTCAGCTTTAACGGCAGTCAGGCCATCATTCAGAGACTTCTGCAGTGCAGTATTGCCCTGGCGGACGGCGATTCCCAGTCCGGTGCCAAAGTAATCTTTGTCGGTGACTTTATTACCCACCGCGCCAAGTTTAGGATCTTTCTTCAGCCACTCATTGACGACGGCAGTGTCTCCAAACACAGCATTCAGGCGGCCATTCTGCAGATCCAACATGGCATTTTGATAACTGTCATAAGGTACCATGGTAATTTCAGGGTGCTTGTCTGTCAGATATTTCTGGTGAGTTGTTCCGTTCTGAACACCTACACGTAAACCTTTCAGAGAGGCGATATCAGTGAACTTACCTTTCTGAGCAATGAACAGCGCTGAGTTGTCATAATAGGCCTGAGTGAACAGTACCTGCTTTTCACGGTCTGGCGTAATATCCATACCTGCCATGACTGCATCATAACGACGGAATTTCAGTCCGGGGATCAGGCTGTCAAAGGACTGGTTACTGAATACGCAGGTTGCGTCAATTTTTTTACAGATAGCGTTGGCCAAATCCACGTCAAAGCCCTGGATTTTGTTATCCGTGCCGATAAACTCAAACGGAGGATAAGAGGCTTCGGTGGCAAAATGCAGTGTAGTGGCAGCAGAGGCACTGAGGCTGGCACTGGCCAGCAGGGCGGCTACAATAATTTTTTTCATCGTTATTATCCGGTTAGTGAGACAGGTAATGTGCAAATTCAGGGGTCTGCGGCTGACTAAAATGCCCGGCATCACCCTGTTCGATAATATGACCGTTTTCCATGTATACCACGCGACTGGCCGTTTTACGGGCTACCTCGACTTCATGTGTAACAATCACCTGAGTAATATGGGTTCGTGATAATTCACGTATGATATCGACCACCTGGCTGGTGATTTCCGGGTCCAGCGCTGCGGTCGGCTCATCAAACAACAATACCCGGGGTTCCATCATCAAAGCTCTGGCAATTGCCACACGTTGCTGCTGCCCGCCGGACAGGTGAAGCGGAAAACGGCTGGCGAACGGCGTGAGCTTCAGTCTTTCCAGTAAGCCGTTGGCACGCTGTACGGCAGCCTCTTTACTCAGCCCCAGCACTCTGCATGGAGCCTCAGTCAGGTTCTGCATCACGGTTAAATGTGGCCAGAGATTATACTGCTGAAACACAATTCCTACGTTACGTCGAAGTTCACGAATATCGTTTTCAGAAGGCTTATTACTGAAATTGAACTGATTACCGGCAATAGAAAGTTCGCCGGAACGTGGCATTTCCAGTAGATTGAGTACCCGCAGGAGCGAGCTTTTACCTGCACCACTCGGACCGAGTAGTACCAGTGTTTCACCCCGGGGACAATTCAGACTAATGTCGAACAGTGCCTGGTGCTCGCCGTAAAAGCAGTTAATCCCGTTTAATTGAATACTCATGCGTAAAAATTGAATAGTGGTAAAGTGGTCAGATAGTAACGTTGCCAGCATAGTTATGCAATTCCGCTGGCTGAAAATTATTTTAATGCCTTATGCGGTCAGAACTGCAGCAGAATGTGTTGTGGTGTATGGTGCAGCCAGATATGACGGGACCCGGGGCAGTGGCAGGAAACAAAATGAAACGAAGTTGGTTATTGCTGGCCGTACTGCTGTGCGGCTGCCGTGCTCCGGGCATCACTCAGTATGCGGGTTATTCAGTCGATAATCGCCATCAGGCTATGGGTCAGGAACCACGGGTGCAGATGGTGGTTATTCATTACACTGCGGAGAATAATGTCGATTCGTTGCACATTCTCACGACTGAGAAAGTCAGCGCTCATTATCTGATCCCCAACCCGATTACAGCTGGTGCCGGCAGCGCAGACATTCAACAGCTGGTTCCTGAATCTCAGGTGGCCTGGCATGCGGGACAGAGCAGTTGGCAGGGGATGAGTCACCTGAATAACATTTCGGTCGGTATAGAACTGGTCAACCGGGGATATTACCGCACGGCCGGAGGGTATCGTTGTGATGTATACCCGGCCGGGCAAATTACCGTACTCACCAGGTTACTGCGGGATATTATTAATCGTTATCATATCCCCCCACAGAATATTGTCGGCCACAGTGACATCGCGCCGTTACGAAAACAGGACCCGGGCCCATGTTTCCCATGGCAGACTTTGGCAAGGCAAGGGCTGGGGGCATGGCCTGACCCGCAAAGGGTGACATTCTGGATAGCAGGCCGGGCACCTTTACAAGCCACGGACCCAACCATTTTGATGGGGTTATTGCACCAGTACGGCTACGGTCCGGATGAGAAAGCATCTGAGTCACAACAATACACAGTAATCAAAGCATTTCAGATGCATTTCAGACCCTGGCTGGTCAGCGGCAAAGCTGATGCCCAAACAGAAGCTATTGCCAGGGCGTTGTTGGAAAAGTATGGCTCACTCTACTGAATTAGTAGCAAGCCTTAAGGTTACTGCTGTAAAAAAGCTTTCCAGACGCTAATGACTTGTTGCAGTGCCTGACGGTCGGCATCGATATGAGTGACCAGCCGGGTCCGTGCCGAAAAACTGATAAGAATATTATGCTGAACCATCCACTGCTGAAGCGGCGCTATCTGTGTTTCCGCCAGGCGAATAAACAGCATATTGGTATGCTGGCATTCCACATCAACACCAAGTTCAGTTAATTCCTGCGCCATCCAGCGGGCATTTTCGTGATCTTCTGCCAGACGTTCTACGTTGTGATCCAGGGCATAAATACCTGCGGCGGCCAGAATTCCGGCCTGGCGCATTCCACCACCGGTCATTTTGCGCCAGCGATTGGCTTCATCAATAAACTCACGGCTGCCACACAGCAAAGATCCGACCGGCGTCCCGAGTCCTTTTGATAAACAGATCGACAGGCTGTCACTGTAACGGCTGAGTGATTCCAGTGGCTGGCCGCAGGCTACCGCTGCGTTAAAAATACGGGCGCCATCCACATGCAGGCCCAGCTGATGCTGGCGTGAGAAATCAAAAACTTCTTTCAGATAGGGTAATGGCAGCACTTTACCATGGTGGGTATTTTCGATGCTGATAAGCCGGGTACGGGCAAAATGGATATCACGGGGTTTGATAACCTTACGGATTTCCTCTAACGGTAAAGTTCCGTCATCCAGTGCCATGACCGGCTGAGGCTGAATACTACCCAGTACCGCGGCACCGCCGGCTTCATATTTATAATTATGGGCCAGCTGGCCGGCAATATATTCATCACCACGCTGACAATGGCTTAGCAAAGCCACCAGATTAGCCTGGGTACCTGAAGGGAAAAACAGCGCGGCCTGTTTACCACTCAATGCAGCCGCTTTTTCCTGCAGAGCATTAACCGTAGGATCATCACCATAGACATCATCGCCTGTTGGTGCGGCCATCATCTTACGTAACATTTCAGCACCCGGCCGGGTCACAGTATCACTTCGTAAATCAATCACAGGCTGCTCCGCAGTATCAGAAAGAGTATCAGGTTAAAGGGCCACCGCAGTGGCCACACCTCTTTTTAACGCAACCAGTTGGTTTTTGCCAGATCGATGACCTGATCGCCTCGTCCGTTAATAATTGCCCGCAGCATATACAGACTAAATCCTTTAGCTTGTTCCAGTTTGATTTTCGGAGGCATGACCAGCTCTTCCCGGGCGGTCGTGACATCTACCAGCACCGGACCCGGGTGGGCAAACGCCTGCTGTAGTGCTTCGGGAAGTTCTGAGGCTTTCTCAACATGAATCCCTTTGATGTTACAGGCAGCGGCTATCGCCGCAAAATCCGGGTTATCCAGCTCAGTGCCATCTGTCAGGAATCCACCTGCCTTCATCTCCATAGCGACAAAACCCAGCACACTGTTATTGAAAATAATCAGCTTAACCGGCAGTTTATGCTGAGCGATGGATAAAAGGTCTCCCATCAGCATGGCAAATCCACCGTCACCACACAGAGCCACCACCTGACGGGATCTATCCACGGTCTGTGCGCCCATGGCCTGAGGCATGGCATTGGCCATAGACCCGTGATTAAACGACCCAAGCAGTCGGCGTTTACCGTTCATTTTCAGGTAACGCGCCGCCCAGACCGTTGGGGTTCCCACATCACAGGTAAAAATGGCATCGTCACTGGCTAGTTTGCTGATCTGATCGGCCAGATATTGGGGATGGATCGGTAATTTATCGTTGGGTGTTGCCAGTTCGTCCAGATCTTTGCGTGCGTCATGGTAGTTTTCGATGGCTTTATCAAGATGCTTCCGATCCTGTTTTTCCTGCAACCGCGGCAGCAGCAGTTGCAGCGTCGCCTTCACATCCCCCACAACCGGAAAGTCTACATGGCAATGCGCGCCCAGACTATCGGCCGAAAGATCCAGTTGAATGACTTTGGCCTCTGTCGGATAAAAAGCACGGTAGGGGAACCGGGTCCCCAGTAACACCAGAGTATCCGCATTTAACATGGCGTGATACCCGGAGGAAAAGCCAATAAAACCGGTCATTCCTACATCATAAGGATTATCAAATTCAAGGTGTTCTTTACCGCGCAATGCATGAACTATCGGCGCCTTAAGCATTTTAGCAAGTTCAGTAACCTGTTGGTGAGCACCGGCGCAGCCACTCCCACACAACAGGGTAATATTCTGTGACTGATTCAGCATGGCAGCCAGGGTGTCCAGTTGGAGCAACGGCGGAACGGTGACAGGTAACGCTGGCGGGTACCAGGCTAAAGGCGCATGTTCCGGGGCGGGCTCCAGTGCAATATCACCGGGCAGTACAATCACCGATACCCCTTTATTTAGTATGGCCTTACGCATGGCTATGGATAGCACTACCGGTAACTGTTCCGGGTTAGACACCAGTTCACAATAGTGACTGCACTCTTTAAACAGTTCCTGAGGATGGGTTTCCTGAAAGTAGTTACTGCCAATTTCGCTGGAGGGAATATGGGCAGCAATGGCCAGAACCGGAACATTATTGCGGTGGCAGTCAAATAACCCGTTGATCAGATGAAGGTTGCCTGGTCCGCAGGAACCTGCACAAACAGCCAACTGTCCGGTCACCATCGCTTCGGCTCCCGCAGCAAATGCAGCGGCTTCTTCGTGGCGGGTGGACATCCATTCGATAGTTTTCAGGTTATTCAGACTGTCACTGATTCCATTTAATGAGTCACCAGTGACTCCCCAAATCCGTTTAACTCCGGCAAGTTCCAGACTTTTTACGATAAACGAGGCGACCGTATTCTTCATTCTCTACTCCTGTGATAGTGAAACCGGTACAGTGAAGTATCAATTTACAGCAGAAATAATGAACAAAAGTGTAGCTTAAATGATGAACCCCGACAGGATGTTGTGTGGCATTACCGCTGTCTCTGCAACGAAGGAGGAGAACCGGGTGGCTGGAATCTCCTCCGGGGGCCAGTCACGGGGAGCAGGTCGACTGTGGCGATATTTCCTGTGTATGGCTTAGCATTTGACAGGCACAGCCGGGTAAAATCAGCTATCTTTGGCTGGATGTCAGATATGCCATCAAGGTCAGATAAATTCCGGGAGTTCGGTGAATTTACAGCATTTCTAATCTGTTACGATGGAGTGATGAGCGGCTGATGATACTGGAACATATTGAAATAAAGGCGTTTCGCGGGATCTCCTATTTATCATTGCCGTTTAAGCAGACGATGCTGTTGATAGGTGAAAATACCTGGGGGAAATCCAGTTTGCTGGATGCACTTAGCCTCAGTTTATCGCCTCAGGGCATGGATTACAGTTTTACATCCCGCGACTTTTTTCAACCACAGGAAGAGCCCCGGGCTCACCGATGCCATATTTTACTGACTCTCAGCTTTGGGCCTGAAGCAGAGGCATTGCCAGACTCACTGAAAACTCTGCTGACCGGGGCTCCCTCAGAGCGGCGGGTATTACGTTATGGCGTATATGCGGTTCTGGAGGGGGAGAATGCACGTCAGTATTGCCGGTTTCCTGATGTGCCAGAGCTGTCTGATGCTGTTGCAAGCGAGGCTGCAGAGACTCTGCGTCGTCTGTTCCCGGTGCTGCGGTTACGTGATGCGCGCTTCAATCCCAGGCAACCTGCCAGCCACCGGAGGCTGGCAGATGCCACTGATGCATCAAAGTCAGCGGCTCAGTTGACCACATTATCTGGCCGTTTTGCAGATCCGACGCGCGGCGTGAATGCTGATATGATACGTCAGGCACTGGAAACTCTGCATCAGCTTGCTGATCACTATTTCCGTATTCAGCGGTCTGCTGTGCCCTCCGATCGTCAGGAAATTTTATCGTTACGTAATGAATTACCCTGGCAGCAGCTGAGTAATCTTAGTCGTCGTATTTCTGCCATGCCCGGGAATGAGAGAGATCCCTGGTTACTGGCGCTCTTTATGGCGGTTGCACAGCCTCAGGCGACAGATTCATTTTCTGACAGGGTCCGGCCCATACTGCTGCTGGAAGATCCTGAAACACGACTACATCCAAGGATGCTGTCGGTCACCTGGGAGTTTCTCAGCCTGTTACCGTTGCAAAAAATTGTCACTACGAATTCCGCAGAACTACTTTCAATGGTCACACTGGAGAATATTTGCCGGCTTGATCGGGGCAGGCAATCCACCACCAGTCGTCAGCTATCGGCCGGACAACTCCCCGCTGATGAGCTGCGTAAAATCACCTTTCATATTCAGGTTAACCGTCCGTCTGCATTGTTCGGTCGTTGCTGGTTACTGGTGGAGGGTGAGACTGAAGTCTGGATGATTAATGAACTGGCACGTCTGTCGGGATTATCGTTAACTTCTGAAGGGATTTATGTGGTGGAGTTTGCTCAGGCGGGACTCAGACCGCTGCTGAAATATGCGCGTCTGATGGGAATTCCCTGGCATGTACTGACCGATGGTGATGAAGCAGGTAACAAGTATGCGACGGTAGCCCAAAGTCAACTTTCAGAACAGCAACAGGTCCGTCATCACCTGACCCGGCTTCCGGCAAAGGATATTGAACATTACTTTTACCGGCAGGGTTTTGCTGATGTTTATCGTGAGGTGGCCGGACTCCCACCGGAGTCAGGAGTTAATATGCACCGCGTCATTACGCGAGCGATTCAGCGAAGTTCTAAGCCTTCACTGGCGATTGCTGTGTCTTCGGCGGTTGCCGGGCGGGGAGTGCAGTCGATTCCAATGTTGTTAAGAAGAATGCTGGGCAGAGTACGCGGGCTGGCACAAGGTAAATATCCCTGACCCCCTTTATTTAACGTGCTGTGCGGGGGAGACTTGCGCAGCCCGTTGGATTATGACAGATTGATCTCAGCGTCAGAGAGCGGAATAATCAGACTTGCCTGGTTACCTTTGTCGCCTTCGCTGGCGTTAAAATTGACTTTCTGTCCGGCCTTAAGTGTTTTATATCCTTCCATCTGAATGGTGGAGTAATGTGCGAAAACATCTTCACCTCCTGTGTCCGGACAAATAAAACCGAATCCTTTGGCATTGTTAAACCATTTTACAAAACCCGTTTCCATGTGACGATGCCTCTCACCTGAATTGCAAAATTGAAAGAAGATGGCTGAGTAACAATAGCCACCTGATGAAAAAACAGACAAGCCGTTAGCTGAGACTATCTCTTTACCTGCAAACAGGGTCAAGAAATTCAAACCGGCGACCAGGGATAATTGCTCAAACTTTGAAGCAGTTAACGCTATGGCGTATCGAAGGGAGTGTGTTTTATCTTTATCAATCGCCTTGCAGGCTGCGCATCATTTTTGCGGCATGTTAGACTTAGCGGATGAAACTTACGCAAAGTAGCGGGCACTTCAGTGGAATATTATGGCGAACACTAACGACTGGCTAAATTTCGAACACCTTGCAGAGGATAAAATCCGTGAGGAGCTGAAGCCACCGTCAATGTATAAGGTTATTTTGAACAATGACGATTATACACCTATGGAATTTGTTATTGACGTACTGCAAAAGTTCTTTTCTTATGATACTGAACGCGCAACACAGTTAATGCTGACGGTACATTACGAAGGAAAAGCCATTTGTGGTGTGTTTACTGCCGAAGTGGCAGAAACTAAAGTCGTCAGAGTGAACCAGTACGCACGGGAAAATGAACATCCTTTGCTGTGCACTCTGGAAAAAGCTGATTAAGCCACCATATCTACAGGCAGACATCAGAGCGTTAATTGAGGGGAGGTGCCTTATGCTCAATCAAGAACTGGAACTCAGTTTAAATATGGCTTTCGCCAGGGCGCGGGAGCACCACCATGAGTTTATGACTGTGGAACACCTGTTACTGGCGCTGATCAGTAATCCGTCAGCACGCGAAGCACTCGAAGCCTGCTCGGTGGATTTGGGGGTGCTGCGTCAGGAACTTGAAACCTTCATCGAAAAAACTACCCCGGTCCTTCCGGACAGTGATGCAGAACGTGATACCCAGCCGACGCTGAGCTTTCAGCGGGTGTTGCAGCGTGCTGTATTCCATGTGCAGTCTTCCGGTCGCAGTGAAGTCAACGGTGCCAATGTGCTGGTGGCTATTTTCAGCGAGCAGGAGTCTCAGGCGGCATACCTGCTGCGTAAGCATGAAGTCAGCCGTCTGGACGTGGTGAACTTTATTTCTCATGGGACCCGTAAAGACGAATCAGACAGTTCGCCGAATACGGATAACCAGGCCAATAATGAAGAACAGAGTGCAGGCGGGGAGGAACGTATGGAGAACTTCACCACCAATCTGAATCAGCTGGCAAGGGTCGGCGGTATCGATCCGTTAATTGGCCGGGACAAAGAGCTGGAAAGGGCGGTGCAGGTATTGTGTCGCCGTCGTAAAAACAACCCGTTACTGGTGGGTGAGTCCGGCGTCGGTAAAACCGCGATAGCCGAAGGTCTGGCATGGCGCATCGAACAGGGTGATGTCCCTGAGGTGATGAAAGACTGTACTCTGTATTCCCTGGATATCGGTTCTCTGCTGGCCGGCACTAAGTATCGTGGTGATTTCGAGAAACGCTTTAAAGCTTTGTTGAAACAGCTGGAGCAGGACGAAAACAGCATTCTGTTTATCGATGAGATCCATACCATCATCGGTGCGGGAGCCGCTTCCGGAGGC
The DNA here is from genome assembly GCF_000757425.2 of Tatumella morbirosei. Taxonomy (GTDB): domain Bacteria; phylum Pseudomonadota; class Gammaproteobacteria; order Enterobacterales; family Enterobacteriaceae; genus Tatumella; species Tatumella morbirosei. The sequence continues at coordinate 84,872 of NZ_JPKR02000002.1, forward strand.
CAGGTTGATGCCGCTAATCTGATTAAACCACTGCTTTCCAGTGGCAAAATCAGAGTGATGGGCTCGACGACATATCAGGAATACAGCTCGATCTTCGAAAAAGATCGTGCGCTGGCACGGCGCTTCCAGAAGATTGATATTACTGAACCTTCTGCCGAAGAAACCATCCAGATTATCAATGGTCTGAAAGCCAAATATGAAGCACATCATGATGTTCGCTACACTGCCAAAGCGGTGCGTGCAGCGGTCGAGTTAGCGGTGAAATACATCAACGATCGCCATCTGCCCGATAAAGCGATTGACGTTATTGATGAGGCGGGAGCCAGGGCGCGTCTGGTACCCCAGAGCAAACGCAAAAAAACCATTAACGTCCAGGATATTGAGTCAGTTGTCGCCCGTATTGCGCGGATTCCGGAGCAGAGTGTTTCAGCCACGGATAAAGATACCTTACGTAATCTCGATTCACGGCTGAAAATGCTGGTATTTGGACAGAATAACGCCATCGATGCGCTGGCTGAAGCGATAAAAATGAGCCGGGCGGGCCTGGGTCAGGATCATAAACCGGTGGGATCCTTCCTGTTTGCCGGGCCTACCGGGGTAGGTAAAACAGAAGTGACGGTACAGCTCGCGAAAGCGCTGGGGATTGAGTTATTGCGCTTTGATATGTCTGAATACATGGAAAGACATACCGTGAGCCGACTGATCGGGGCCCCTCCGGGCTATGTTGGCTTTGACCAGGGCGGATTACTGACCGATGCGGTGATTAAACATCCTCACTCAGTAGTATTGCTGGATGAAATCGAAAAAGCGCACCCTGATGTGTTTAACCTGCTGTTGCAGGTGATGGATAATGGCACACTGACGGATAATAATGGTCGTAAAGCCGATTTCCGTAATGTGGTACTGGTCATGACGACCAACGCCGGAGTTCGTGAGACTGAACGTAAATCGATTGGTCTTATCCATCAGGATAATACGACAGATGCGATGGAAGAGATTAAAAAGACCTTTACGCCGGAATTCCGTAACCGTCTGGATAATATCATTTGGTTTGACCATCTCTCTGCCGAGGTGATTCATCAGGTGGTGGATAAGTTCATTGTTGAGTTGCAGGCACAACTGGACCAGAAGGGTGTTTCTCTGGAAGTCAGTGATGAAGCCCGTGACTGGCTGGCTGAAAAAGGCTATGACAAGGCAATGGGTGCAAGACCAATGGCACGAACAGTGCAGGAGAACCTGAAGAAACCGTTGGCGAATGAACTGCTGTTTGGTTCGTTGGTTGACGGAGGATCAGTCATCGTAGCGCTGGATAAAGCCAGCAATACGTTAACCTACCACTTTGAAAGTGCTGAAAAGCGCAAAGCAGCAGGTACGGTACATTGATCCGTTATCCTGTTCAGTAAAAACAGAAGGCCGGATATTCCGGCCTTTTTTATGCCGCTATTTCAGGCAAATTATTTTACTGAAAATCAGCGACTACGGAAGACAATGCGGCCCTTGCTCAAATCATAAGGCGTCAGCTCTACAGTGACTTTATCGCCGGTCAGAATGCGGATATAGTTTTTACGCATTTTACCAGAGATATGAGCGGTAACCACGTGGCCGTTTTCAAGCTCAACGCGGAACATGGTGTTAGGCAACGTATCCAGTACGGTACCCTGCATTTCAATATTGTCTTCTTTGGCCATCGAATCCTCTGAATGGACTAGCTAAATTTGAATCGGCAAGATAATGCCGAATTCTGGTATCTATGTAAAGAATTGTTGGTGCTTTTACCAACAGTTCGCTATGCGTCATGTGAAAACATGCGCACTCTACGGAAATTCGGGTGCTGTGACGTCAATCGTGGAAATAAGCAGGAGCTTTCATCGGAATAGCAAGTCGGGGAAAAACCTTCCTTGTTGTTCTTCTGGTACCCGGCATATTCACTCCCGGTAGCGGTGCAGGAGAGTCATTTCGAAAACGCTAACGACATAACAAGCTGACGCAGTCTACCACTTTTCCTGCCGAATGTATGCAAAACATTACAGCCAGCTAAATTACGTGGCCTGGTTGCCAGCAGTCAGCCTGCAACGGCTGGTTCTGCAGAGTACCGAGGAGTTGCAGATAATGCTCACGAGATATTTCCCTGGCCCCCAACGATGCAGTATGGGGATTAAGGATCTGGCAATCAATTAACCGACCACCGTGATCAGAAAAATGTTGGCAAAACTTCATCAGTGCAGTTTTAGACGCATTTTCAGCGCGGCTGAACATCGATTCGGCACAAAATAGCTGGCCGACCGCCATACCATATAAACCACCAGTCAACTGATCACCCTCCCATACTTCGACGGAGTGCGCCAGGCCCACACCGAATAGCTCCTGCCAGGCGGCGATAACCTGATCTGTAATCCAGGTGCCGTCTGTGCGTTGTGTAGCGCAGCCATGAATAACGGACGAAAAATCCTGGTCGACGGTGACTCTGTAGTGGGATGTCCGGTGGAAACGGGCCATACTGCGACTGACATGAAACTCTCCCGGAGGTAATACTGCCCGCGGATCAGGTGACCACCAGAGCAGAGGATCCTGTTCTGAAAACCACGGAAAAATACCCTGCCGATAGGCGCTGATCATTCTTTCAACGGAAAGATCGCCACCGAAAGCCAGTAATCCGTTAGGTTCCCGCAGTGCCGTATAGGGGTCAGGAAAACTCACAGAGTGGTCAGCTAATTGTGGCAGATACAGTGGCATGTTATTGCTCATTCACGGGTTAAACGCTGGCAAAATTGCCGGTAGCGACCATCAAGATGTAAGAGCTGCGAGTGGCTGCCTTGCTCAATGATCTTTCCGTTCTCCATAACGCAGATCCGATCCATTTTGTCCAGACCACTCAGACGATGGGTGACCATGATTACGGTTTTGTCGCGGGTTACACGCCAGAGTAGTTCAAGTATTTGCTGTTCTGTGTTGGCATCCAGACCTTCAGTGGGCTCATCGAGCAACCAGAGATCACCCTGATGCAGCAACGCCCGGGCAATGGCTAAACGACGTAGTTCTCCGCCTGACAGTGTCCGGCCGCCTTCACCCATCCAGGTGTTCAGTCCTTCGTTATCCAGCAATGTCTCCAGACCGGTGAGTTGTAACACGTCGACCAGTTCACTGTCACTACTGTTGGCTGCCGCAAGATTCAGGTTATCACGCAGAGTCTGGTTAAATAATGCAACCCGTTGTGTCACCACACTGGTTCTTTGACGCAGTGAAGTTTCGTCCCAGTCCCGAAGTGGAAGTTGGTTAAAACAAATTTCACCATGAGACGGGTCATATGCCCGGGTGAGCAACTGGAGGAGCGTTGATTTACCGCAGCCGGTGAAACCAAGCAGAGCAATCTTTTCTCCGCGACAAGCTTGCAGGTTAAGACCGTCCAGTACTGGTCGATGTTGACCCGGATAAGCAAAACTCAGGTTAGTGACCCGCAGAGCAATGCCGGTTGTTTGAGCGGCAGTTGACTGAGACGGAAAAATCACCTGCGGATCTTTATCTAATAGTTCCGTTAACCGGCGGGCCGACAATACCACTCTGGAAATATGCAGAAATGATGCTGCCACGGGTCCAAGCGCTTCGAACGCCGCCAGCACGCAGAAAGCAAACAGCGCGACAAACGTCGGATCCTGCCCGGGAGAGGTTAGCCACAACGAACCCAGCCATAAAATCAGACAAACTGTCGCTCCGGTGATGATGGTCAGGGCACTTTGTGACGCAGCGGTCAGAGATTGCTGCTGCTGTCGCGCTTTGGCTAATTGTTGTCCTGTCAAAGATAACTGCTGCTGCCAGTGTTTATCATGCTGGTAAATTTTTAGCTCTGCCATACTGCTCAGCCAGCGGGTCAGCTGCAGGCGGTATGTCGCATTTAGCGTAGTCACTTGTTGGCCGGATGAGATTCCCAGCCGGTAAAATATTATTGGCAGTAGCAACAAACTTAGCAGCATGATGCCGCCGGTAATCATTGCCAATGGCAGGCTAAGATAACTCAGGCCCAGGGTCACGACAATAATGACCAGTAAGGCACCTGCAAGTGGAGAGAGAACCCGAAGATAAAGATGGTCCAGGTTATCGACATCGGCGACAAAGCGGTTTAGCAGGTCCCCCTGGCGAAATTGAGACAATCCGGCAGGGGAGAGGGGAAACAGCTTGCTAAAGGTAAAAACCCGCAGATGTTGCAGAACACGGAATGTGCCGTCATGACTGACCAGACGTTCAAAATAGCGGGCAGCTGTGCGAATGATTGCCGCTCCCCGGACTCCGGCTGCAGGCAGCATATAGTTGAAACTGTAAAGTCCGGCGGTTCCGGCCAGGGCTGATGCTGCAAGGAACCAGCCGGAAAGTGTCAGCAGGCTAATGCTGGCCAGCAGGGTAACAATGGCCAGTATCAGGCCAAGGAACAGCCGTAATCCGTGTCTCCTCCAAAGGCGAAGAAAAGGCAACAACGCACTCATAGCTTTATCTCCTGACGCGAATGGGACAACATATCAGTGAACAGACCCGGGGCCTCGGCCAGCGCCTGCCAGTCACCCTGTTGAACAATTTGTCCCTGGCTCATCACCCAGATCTCGTCCCAATTCTGCAGCCCTTCGGGCTGATGAGTAATCATCAATGTCGTTTGTTGCAGGGAAGCAGCATGTAATGCCTGCATGACTTGTTGTTCGCTATGGCTGTCCAGGCTGGCGGCCGGTTCATCTAACAGCAACAGGCCGGCAGGCAGTAACAACGCTCTGGCCACGGCTACCCGTTGGGCCTGTCCGACAGATAATCCTGAGCTATCATCACCAATAAACGAATCAACCCCCCGGGCCAACTGAGGGAGAAACTGGCTAACCCCGGAGGATTGCAGAGTCTGCTCAAATTGTTGTTCGCTACATTTACGCCCAAAGGTAATGTTCTGACGTAGACTGGCTTCCGGCAATGCGGGGTTTTGTCCAACCCAGGCAATCTGTTGCTGCCAGTTCTCAACATCGGTTTCACGCAGTTCACTGCCATTAACCGTCAGCGAGCCCTGGTAAGGGAGAAAGCCGAGCAATGCATTCATCAGTGAAGTTTTTCCAGCACCACTGGTTCCCAGCAGCGCGACCCGCCTGCCTGCCTGAAGAGTAAAATTTAATGGCTGTGTCAGGGGAATGCCGCCGGCAGTCGTCACGACCAGATCGGTGGCGTGCAGAGTGACCGGTCCGATCCCCGGTGGCTGTGACCCTGGCCGGGGAATCTCCTCTGGCTGGGTTTGTTGCATAAAATCTTCCAGTACATCTGCGGCACCGGTGGCCTGAGCTTTGGCGTGGTAGAAATTCCCCAGATCGCGCAGCGGCTGAAAGAATTCAGGCGCCAGAATTAACACCAGAAAACCGGCAAATAAGGTGACCCCCCGGTGATAATCCCCAAAGTGCAAGACACCAAGATAAGAGAAGCCGAAATAGACGGCGACCACGGCTATCGAAATTGCTGCAAAAAACTCAAGAACAGCGGAGGATAAGAAAGCCATACGCAAAACCTCCATTGTGCGCTGGCGAAACTGCTCTGAACTGTCAGCAATAGCCCGCTGTTCTGCGCTACCACGCTGAAACAGCCGTAAGGTCTCCAGTCCCCGTAACCGGTCAAGAAAGTCACCGCTCAATCTTGCCAGTGCATGGAAATTTTTACGGTTTGCTTCTGCCGCCCCCATGCCGACCATTGCCATAAATAATGGGATCAGTGGTGCGGTGCAAAACAGAATTAATGCAGCGCTCCAGTTTAACGGGGCCAGTACTAACAGGATCATTAGCGGAATGAGGGCCGCCAGGGACATCTGTGGCAGGTAACGTGCATAATAATCATGCATGTTATCAATCTGTTCCTGCAATAGCGTGGTCCAGCTACCCACTGGACGGGTTTTAATCCCCACCGGGCCAAGAGATTCCAGGCGATCGATGATTTGTCGTCGGATAGCTTCACAGATGGCGGTTCCAGCCCGGAAACCAAACAGCTCCCTGAAATAATGCAACAGCGCCCGCAAGATAAAGCATCCTGCCAGAGCAAAGAGACGTGGTAGCAATGGGGTATCAGTTGCTGGCCGCACAATGATGGACTCAAGCAGGCTGGCCAGCAGAGCGGCCTGGGCAATAATCAAAATGGCACTGAATATTCCGGTGATCACAGAAAGGCGTAACCAACGCTGGCCAAAATGACGTTGCTGTTTCAGCCAGCGTATCAAAAACTGTTGTCTGGATTTATTCATAAGGTTTGCTGTGAGCCTGGCATGCAGAGGAAATGATTAATATCCCTTAATTTAATGCAGGAACTTTAGCATGATGGACAATAAAAAGGCGACAGATTCACTGTCGCCTTGTTTCACATCAAATTCTCAGCAAAAATTTACCACTCAGTACCTGCTAAACCATCCAGATACCGCTCAGCATCCAGTGCGGCCATACAGCCAGTGCCGGCAGAGGTAATCGCCTGACGATAAGTGTGGTCCATTACATCACCGGCAGCAAAAACCCCCGGGATGCTGGTCTGGGTAGCATTACCCTGCAGACCGGACTGAACAACAATATAGCCATTATTCAGTTCCAGTTGATCGGCAAAGATGGCAGTGTTTGGGCTATGTCCGATAGCTATAAACACCCCGGCGACATCAATCTGCTCAGGTTCTGACTGCCCGTCAGTAGATTGCAGGCGAGCACCCGTGACTCCCATGTCATCACCGGTGACAGCTTCCAGAGTTCGGTTGGTATGCAGAACGATATTACCGCTGGCGACTTTATCCATCAAACGGTTGATCAGGATTTTCTCGGCACGGAAACTGTCCCGACGGTGAATAAGGTGAACTTCGGAAGCAATGTTCGACAGATACAAAGCTTCTTCTACCGCAGTATTTCCGCCGCCAACGACCGCGACTTTTTGCTGACGATAGAAAAAGCCGTCGCAGGTTGCACAGGCCGAAACACCTTTGCCTTTAAATTCTTCTTCCGAAGGCAGACCTATGTAGCGGGCAGAGGCACCGGTGGCAATAATTAACGCATCGGCAGTGTATTCACCGCTGTCACCCGTCAGACGGAAAGGGCGATTTTTGAGATCCACAGTGTGGATATGATCAAACACGATTTCAGTATCAAATTTTACCGCATGTTCGTGCATCCGCTCCATCAACCCGGGACCGGTCAGATGCTCAGGATCACCCGGCCAGTTTTCGACTTCAGTGGTCGTCGTCAACTGTCCGCCTTTTTCAACTCCGGTAATCAGCACGGGGTTCAGGTTAGCCCGCGCAGCATACACGGCTGCGGTATAACCTGCAGGCCCTGAACCCAAGATGAGTAATTTACTGTGTTTGGCCATGCTTTTTTCCTCAATAGAGAGTCTGCTGAAAAATAATTTGCTGATTGTAGGCAAAGTGGCGGGGGAAAAAAAGAGTTCCGGGCTCGGGATTACTTATTATTGTGAATGTTAAAAGTAATCAGTCAGCGGCAGCACAGGTTTTATGTCCCGATTTCATGGGCTGAGAGGAAGAAAATGTCCAAAAACAGCTTCCGGAAACTATTATTGAGGGCCTGCTACGGAATGATGTACTGAAATTAGATGTTTTGCTTTGACAATCGCCTGTTGTTTTGCGAAAACATGGGGGTAAGCAAATAAACTTCAGCAAAACTGAGCCTGCATGAGTGCAGGGTCTGGTGACTGAATCATGAAACCTGAGCTGATTTTGGCAGCTTTCAACGTGGACAGACAATGAAAGCTATTGAAAGCATCAATATACAGGTATTGCTTAAACATAACTCAGGCCCCGGATCAGTGACAGATTAAGGGGCAAGTAGTCTTAGGGAAGGAAATAGAGAGACAATAATAATGACAGACAATAAGAAGCGTCCAGGCAAAGATCTTGATCGTATTGACAGGAATATTTTGAACGAGCTGCAGAAAGATGGCCGGATTTCAAATGTTGAGCTTTCAAAACGTGTCGGATTATCACCCACACCTTGCCTTGAGCGGGTCAGGCGTCTTGAGCGTCAGGGATTTATCCTGGGTTACACAGCATTACTCAATCCACACTACCTGGATGCCTCATTACTGGTTTTCGTTGAGATAACTCTGAATCGCGGGGCTCCGGATGTTTTTGAACAATTTAACGCCGCCGTGCAAAAACTTGAGGAAACTCAGGAATGTCACCTGGTTTCCGGTGATTTTGACTATTTGTTGAAAACCCGTGTGCCAGACATGTCAGCCTACCGCAAATTGCTCGGTGAAACCTTGCTGCGTCTGCCCGGAGTGAATGACACCCGGACTTATGTGGTGATGGAAGAAGTGAAGCAGAGTAACCGCCTGGTGATTAAAACTCGCTAAATCAGACAGGTGCAAAATCTTTAGCAATTAGGTACACTCCTGTAAATTCATACAGGGACAGTGCTAATACCGGTGCTGTTCCTCTCTTAAGTTGACAGGCACCTGGAGAGTTCTCTTGAGCCAGGAATATACAGAAGACAAAGAAGTAACTTTAACCCCGCTCAGTAGCGGGCGGCGACTGCTGGAAGCATTGCTGATTCTGGTGGCACTTTTTGCTGTTTATCTTATGGTTTCCCTGGTCAGTTTTAATCCTTCTGACCCCAGCTGGTCTCAGACAGCCTGGCATGAACCTATCCACAACCTGGGTGGCAGCCCTGGTGCATGGCTGGCAGATACCCTGTTATTTATTTTCGGGGTGATGTCCTATGCTATTCCTGTGGTCATTATTGGGCTTTGCTGGATAACTTTCCGCCACCGACATAATGACGATTATGTTGATTATTTTGCGATTGGCTTGCGGTTGATTGGTGTTCTGGCATTGGTGGTGACCACCTGCGGACTGGCAGCCATTAATGCTGACGATATCTGGTATTTTGCTTCCGGCGGTGTGATTGGCAGCCTGGTGAGCAGTGCCATGACACCCTATTTTAACCAGGCGACGGGGACACTGGTATTACTCTGTGTCTGGGCTGCCGGCATTACCCTCTATACTGGCTGGTCATGGCTGACGATTGCCGAGAAAATCGGTGGGGCAGTGATGTCGGTTCTCACCTTTGCCAGTAATCGTTCACGGGATGATAATCGCTGGGACGATGAGGATGATGAAGAATTCGAACCTGCGCCGGTCGCCAAAAAAAACTCGGGCCCCGGTCTCAGCTGAGCTTGCTACAGACAGCGAATCACATGATGCGTTGACCAATGCATCTCAGACAATAAATCCTGAGACGACGTCGCCGGATAAATCACCGACAGCACCTTATTATGAATCTGACGATGAGGATAACGACCCGTTGTTCAGCGCCCGACGCTATCCACAAGACGATAATGATCCTCTGTTCAGTCCTCCTCAGGCTGGGGTTCACTCCGAAGATAATGATCCGCTGTTCAGCCGGACACCACGTCAGACCGAGGATGATGCAAATGATCCACTGTTTAGTCCTTCACAGTGGACACAACCGACAGAACCTGTCCGTTCACCCGCTGCTGAATTTCAGCCGGGCACTTCCCATGCCCCGGTAAGTTCTCCGGCACCTGTGGCTCCCTCGCGAAGCCAGGTACCAGATAATACTGTTGCTCGTCAGGCTTATACCGCACCCGCTGAGGATCGAACAGTTCGGGGAGTTGAACCACCACGCTACCGTTTTGAAGTGCCTGAACAGGCTGTACCAGTGACTCAGTCGCAGCCTTCAGTACAACAAAGCACACCTGCACAGCAATACGTGCCATCTCCTGCACCGGCCTCTCCGGCTCCGGCAGCTCCGAACATTCCGGCAGCCCCTGTTGCAGCTGCCACGCCCGCTGCAAAACCGGCCGGACAGTCGCCGTTTGCTGTTGCGGCTAGTATGGGGAAACTCTCTTCCCATAGTCCGGTATTCGATGTTCCGCGGGACAGTAGTAATCCGCAGGTGAAAAAAGGCATTGGTGGCCCGGAACTGCCACGCCCCAATCCGGTTCGGTTACCTACCCGCAGGGAAATGGCGTCTTACGGCATCAAACTCCCTTCTCAGCGTATGGCTGAAGAAAAGGCCCGCGAGGAACAGTATAAGGCAGCTGGCGACGAATTCAGCGCGACTTACAGTGATGAAGAGCAGGCTGATATCGAACAGGCTGAGTTACGCCAGGCATTTGCAGCTCAGCAGACTCAACGTTATGGTTTTTCCGACAGCGAAGAATCTCAGGATGACGAAGATGTGCTGCAACAAGCCGCGCTGGCTCGGCAGTTTGCTGAGCAACAACAACAACGCTATCAGCCAGAACCCCGGGACCAAAAGACGACTCCGACCGCAGCTGAAACATTTTCGGCATTTGACTTTTCACCCATGGAGGATTTGGTGGATGACGGCCCGGGTGAACCTCTGTTTACCATCGCTCCGGTTAACGAACATGACCCCCATGTTCATCATCCCGAATATGATTCTCCGTCTGAAGGCTCAGCAGAGCCGTTTAATCAGTCACAGATAGCACATCCGGACAGTCAGGGTAATAATACGTCACCGGTAGTTGCTCAGGCTGAACAACAAAGTCTGTTTCATCCGTTCCTGGTGCGCCATGAACAACCCTTGCAGAAGCCATCAACACCGTTACCTACGTTGGATTTGCTGACACCTCCGCCTTCTGAAGAAGAGCCGGTAGATATGTTTGCTCTTGAACAAACCGGTAAACTGGTTGAGGCAAGACTCAGTGATTTCCGTGTGAAAGCGGAAGTTGTCGGGATTTCTCCGGGGCCGGTGATCACCCGGTTTGAACTGGATTTGGCGCCCGGGGTAAAAGCTGCCCGAATTTCTAACCTTTCCCGCGACCTAGCCCGCTCTTTATCGGCGGTGGCCGTGCGTATCGTTGAAGTCATCCCGGGCAAACCTTATGTGGGCCTTGAACTACCTAACAAGCATCGTCAGACCGTTTATCTGCGTGAAGTCCTGGATTGTGCGAAGTTTCGCGATAACCCATCACCACTGTCGGTGGTACTGGGTAAAGATATTGCCGGGCAGCCGGTGGTAGCGGATCTCGCCAAAATGCCACACTTGTTGGTTGCGGGTACTACCGGTTCAGGTAAATCGGTCGGGGTTAACGCCATGATCATCAGTATGTTGTACAAAGCAACACCTGATGAAGTTCGGTTTATTATGATAGACCCTAAAATGCTTGAGCTGTCAGTCTATGAGGGTATTCCGCATCTGTTAACCGAAGTTGTTACCGATATGAAAGATGCAGCTAATGCATTGCGCTGGAGTGTCGGGGAGATGGAACGTCGTTATAAGCTGATGTCAGCCTTAGGGGTTCGTAATCTGGCGGGTTACAACGAGAAAGTCGAACAGGCTGAAGCCATGGGTCGACCGATTCCTGATCCGTTCTGGAAACCTGGTGACAGTATGGACACCACGCCGCCGGTACTGGAAAAGTTGCCTTATATTGTTGTGCTGGTGGATGAGTTTGCTGACCTGATGATGGCTGTTGGCAAAAAGGTGGAAGAACTGATTGCCCGTCTGGCTCAGAAAGCCCGTGCAGCAGGTATTCACCTTGTGCTGGCAACTCAGCGTCCATCAGTAGATGTGATCACAGGGCTGATTAAAGCGAATATTCCAACCCGTATTGCTTTCACTGTTTCCAGCAAAATTGATTCACGGACCATTCTGGATCAGGCTGGGGCAGAGTCTCTGTTGGGAATGGGGGATATGCTGTATATGCCACCTAACTCTTCAATGCCGGTGCGAGTCCATGGTGCGTTTGTCCGTGATCAGGAAGTGCACGCCGTTGTTCAGGACTGGAAAGCACGTGGCAGACCACAGTACATCGATAGTATTACTGCCGGTGATGAAAGCGAAAGTGGTAACGGAGCTGCTGACAGTAGTGGCGAAGAGCTTGATCCATTGTTTGACCAGGCTGTGGCATTTGTGGTCGATAAACGCAGAGCATCGATTTCCGGGGTTCAGCGTCAGTTCCGTATTGGCTACAACCGCGCGGCAAGGATTATCGAACAAATGGAGGCCCAGGGTATTGTTTCTGAACCCGGCCATAATGGTAACCGTGAAGTTCTGTCACCTCCACCTCATGAAATGTAATTCACTGACATTTCATGACTAAACTTCAATGGGCCGGAACTTCCCGGCCCATTGCTTATCTGATGTATCACCCCCATAGTAAAGGATAGTTTTCGGTTTTATCTCCTGTCGGAATTGGGTGACAGTGACCAGGATAGTGAATGCCAGGTCGGTACTAATTAATAAGGAATGGTCTGAGATGAGAAAATATCTAATCGCTACAGGTGTATTGAGCTTAATGATATCAGCCAGTGTGATGGCTGATGCCGCGGCCGACTTGCAGGCACGGCTCAATAAAGTTAGCAGCTTTCATGCAGCATTTAGCCAGAAAGTCACCGATGGTTCAGGTAATAATGTACAGGATGGCCAGGGCGAGTTATGGGTAAAGCGTCCCAGCTTATTTAACTGGCACATGACAGCACCTGATGAGAGTACTATTGTCTCTGATGGTAAAACTTTATGGTTTTACAACCCGTTTGTTCAGCAGGTCACTGCCAGCTGGTTAAAAAATGCAACCAGCAATACACCCTTTATGCTGATAGCACGTAACCAGTCCTCTGACTGGAAGAACTATAATGTGAGTCAGCAGGGGGATACTTTTGAACTCACGCCTAAGAGTAATGGTGGGAATCTGAAACAATTTACTATCAATGTGACGCCTGATGGCACCATCCGCCAGTTTAGCGCAGTTGAACAAGATGGCCAGCGGACCAGCTATCAGTTAACTTCACAACAAAATGGGGCAATTAGCCCGGACAAGTTTAAATTTACCCCGCCAAAAGGCGTTACCCTGGACGATCAACGTCAGTGAGGTAACTGTGAATACACTTTCTCTGGATTTCTCTGCTAACGAATTTCAGCCACTGGCCGCGCGAATGCGGCCTGTGACACTGGCTGAATATGGGGGTCAGCAACATTTACTGGCGGCGGGTAAACCTTTGCCACGGGCTATCGAGGCCGGACATCTGCATTCGATGATTCTGTGGGGACCTCCGGGAACAGGAAAAACTACGCTGGCAGAAATTATTGCCCGTTATGCTGACGCCAGCGTGGAGCGGATTTCGGCGGTAACTTCAGGGGTTAAAGAGATCCGCGAGGCCATAGAGAGAGCCAGGCAAAGCAGACAGGCAGGGCGCAGGACAATTTTATTTGTCGATGAAGTGCACCGTTTTAATAAGAGCCAGCAGGATGCATTTCTGCCTCATATCGAAGACGGAACTATCACTTTCATCGGTGCAACGACCGAAAATCCCTCTTTCGAACTTAATTCAGCGTTACTCTCCCGTGCGCGGGTCTATTTACTGAAATCACTGACTCCGGACGATATCAAAAAAATTATCAGCCAGGCGATGTCTGATAAAGATCGTGGCCTGGGGGGGCAGAATATTGTTCTGCCCGATGAGACCCGGCGAATGATAGCCGAATTAGTCAATGGCGATGCACGCAGGGCTCTGAATACTGTTGAAATGATGGCTGATATGGCGGAGGCAGATGCACAGGGCCAACGGCATTTAACCCCGGCCCTGTTAACTGAGGTGGCCGGAGAACGTGCGGCCAGATTTGATAACAAAGGCGATCGTTTTTATGATCTGATTTCGGCCCTGCACAAATCAGTACGCGGTTCAGCTCCTGATGCTGCACTGTACTGGTACGCCAGAATCATTACCGCCGGTGGTGATCCTCTGTATGTTGCCAGACGCCTTTTGGCTATCGCTTCTGAGGATGTAGGCAATGCCGATCCCCGTGGGATGCAGGTTGCCCTGGCGGCATGGGATTGTTTTACCCGGGTAGGCCCTGCTGAAGGTGAGAGGGCGATTGCTCAGGCAATTGTATATCTGGCATGCGCACCTAAAAGTAACGCGGTGTATGCTGCATTTAATGCAGCCATGCGCGCAGCCAGAGAGTTTCCTGACTATGACGTTCCTGAACATTTGCGCAATGCCCCGACTAAATTAATGAAAGAGATGGGTTTAGGTAAAGAGTACCGCTACGCGCACAATGAACCCAATGCTTATGCAGCTGGTGAGAATTACTTTCCGCCTGAAATGGCAGATTCGCACTTTTATTCACCAGTTGAACGGGGTCTGGAAACTAAAATTGCAGAAAAGCTGGCATGGCTGGCTGAACAGGATCAAAATAGCCCGACAAAACGCTACCGCTGATAAAACATTACGGTAAGGTGAGTCGTAAAATTTCGTATTGTGGTTTTTCCCGACGAAAATTCAATTCATTAACTCATACACAGGATAAGCATGCTCGATCCCAATCTGCTGCGTAATGAGCCAGACGCAGTTGCAGAAAAACTGGCACGCCGGGGATTTACTCTGGATGTTGAAATGCTGCGTTCTCTGGAAGAACGTCGTAAAGTGTTGCAGGTAGAAACTGAAAACCTTCAGGCTGAACGCAATTCACGATCCAAATCCATCGGTCAGGCCAAAGCGCGTGGGGAAGATATCGAGCCATTGCGTAAGGAAGTGAATGATCTGGGTGAACGTCTGGATGCAGCAAAAGCTGAACTCGATGTATTGCAGGCCGAAATTCGCGACTTCTCACTGGCCCTGCCTAATTTACCTGCAGACGATGTGCCTTTGGGTAAAGATGACAGTGATAACCTTGAAGTCAGCCGATGGGGTGAGCCGACTGTCTTCAGTTTTGAAGTGCGCGATCATGTCGATCTTGGCGAAATGGCGGGTGGGATGGATTTTGCCTCTGCGGTTAAACTGACAGGTTCAAGGTTTGTCGTTATGCAAGGGCAGATTGCTCGTATGCATCGCGCTTTGAGCCAGTTTATGCTTGATCTACATACCAGCCAGCATGGGTATACAGAAATGTATGTACCTTATCTGGTCAATCACGATTCACTGTTTGGAACAGGGCAGTTACCAAAATTTGGTAATGACCTTTTCCATACCCGTCCTCTGGAAGAAGAAGCGGACAGCAGTAATTATGCCTTGATCCCCACGGCGGAAGTCCCGCTGACGAATCTGGTGCGTGACGAAATTATTGATGAAGATAGATTACCCATCAAAATGACCGCACATACACCTTGTTTCCGTGCTGAGGCTGGTTCTTACGGACGTGACACACGTGGCCTGATTCGTATGCACCAGTTTGATAAAGTCGAAATGGTACAGGTGGTTGCTCCTGAAAATTCCATGCAGGCGCTTGAAGAACTGACCGGGCATGCCGAAAAAGTGCTTCAGCTACTTAATTTACCTTATCGTAAGATGCTGTTATGCACCGGCGATATGGGATTTGGTGCCAGTAAGACCTATGATCTCGAGGTCTGGCTCCCGGCTCAGAACACTTATCGTGAAATTTCATCCTGTTCAAATACTATGGATTTTCAGGCTCGTCGTATGCAGGCCCGTTGCCGTAGTAAAGCGGATAAAAAGACTCGTCTGTTGCATACACTGAATGGTTCCGGTCTGGCCGTGGGACGTACCCTGGTTGCAGTACTGGAAAATTACCAGCAGGCTGACGGACGTATTCGGGTTCCTGATGTTCTACGCCCGTATATGAATAATATTGAGTTCATCGGTTAATTCAGTAAATTAATTCCAAAAAACCTGCCCTTTTGGCAGGTTTTTTTGTATCCAGAAAACCCCCAGCCAGGCTGGGGGTTCCGTAAAGCTTTCAGCTTTGGGCCGTATATAAAAAACCCTTTTGATTTGTTAAAACACCTTGCGGTCTGGCAACTGCAAAGGTTCAACAGGAAATCAAAAGGGGTCCCGATGAGGGACGAAAAGAGCTTAGCGCATACCTGATGGAACTGTAAATATCACATTGTTTTCGCACCTAAGTACCGAAGACAGGTCTTTTATGGAGAGCGGCGAAGGGTAACAGGGAGCATTTTAAGGAAGCTGTGTGAATGAAAAAATGTGAATATCCTGGAAGCAGAATGTTGTGCTGATCATATTCATTTGCTTTTGGAGATCCCGCCGAAGATGAGTGTATCGGTATTTATGGGTATCTGAAGGGCAAAAGCAGTCTGATGCTGTATGAACAGTCCGGGGATTTGAAATTTAAGTACAGAAACAGGGAGTTCTGGTGTCGGGGATACTATGTAGACACGGTAGGCAAGAACACGACAAAGATACAGGAATATATAAAGCACCAGCTCGAAGCGGATAAAATGGGAGAACAGTTGTCGATCCCATATCCGGGAAGCCCGTTTACGGGTCCTAAGTAATCCAAAATGCAAATGTCAGATTGCGACGCGCCTGTTAGGGCACTGCTGGTAAGAGAGCCTTACAGGCGCATTTGAAAAACCTCCGGCTATGCCGGAGGATATTTATTCAGTCTGAGTCAGGTTCAGATACATTAGCCATCAGACATATCATTCTTATCAGACGGATATTATTTTTTTACCAGTATGTTTGTCATTTTTATTTAGTATAGCCTTATAATAGATAGGTACCTGATAAAAACCTGGAGTGATAAATTCAGGGTGGAAATCTACGCAGTATTTTATATGGCTAAAAAAAAGACAAGCCTCTGTATTTAACATTTTTGATTCTCATTATCGCAACACAGATGCTGATATTTCATTCTCCGAATTTAACGCAACACCATACATGATGATAATTTGTTCTCTTTTATCTTATTGCTTACTGTTAGTTTACATTCCGCTCACATCTTACGGTAAATGAATATTAAATATACAAACGATAATCAATAATTTTAAATGTACCCGACTTTTTTACTCAGTTAAATTGCAGTGTATTACTCTGTTTATTTTGAAAGAAAATAAAGTTCAAGGTCTTTAAGTAGTGTGTACCTTCAGAGTTTTGTTGGTTTTATAACATAAATTAGAGATATTATATTTTTATTTAATTAGTCTGTGGTTTTTTATGTTTTGTTTTTTGAATGTTGCGACATTATAAACTTTTGTGACATCGATCAGAAAATATCCAGTTCCTTGATTATTGGTTTTTTACAGATGGCGCGTATAATGCTGCCGCATTGTGAATCATCCAATATGTTTACCAGTTGATTAGCGGCTGGTTAATTATCATGATGATTCGGACGTAATGTGTAATTAGAAATAATAACAAAGAGATAAAGATGTTTAAAAAATCACTACTATTGATTTCATTAAGCTCATCATTGATGTTTACTGCTGCAAGCCATGCTGATGACACAACATATACTGCACAGGCAACGGCTAATATGAATGTCTATTTGACGGTCTTAAAGGCATGTAGTATTTCTGCAGGTGATATGAATTTCGGTAGCCAGTACAGCAATGCTGGTAATTTATCTGCACAAGCAACAGCCAGTGTCGTTTGTACTAAGAATACGCCGTATGAGCTTTCTTCTGACAGTTCGCACGATTATGAGATGTCAGATTCAAGTGGTAATAAAATTGCTTACTCACTTTATTCTGATGAAGCAGCATCTTCTGCCTTAACCAGTGGAACGACTAATACAGGTACCGGTGAAGAGCAGGATATTAAAATCTATGGTCAGGTAAGTGCTGATGCCCTGAAAGTCGCACCTGCAGGTGATTACACCGATACCGTATTGCTGAAAATAGACTATTGATTTAATTTTACAGGCTGCATATGTTACGTTCATTTCGATTTTATATATCTGTCATCGTTATAGGTTTATTGCCCTGTCTAACATATGCCGCCAGCTTACAGGTTTTCCCGGTAAACATTAATTTTGCACCGGGGGAAAATGTTAAAGCTGTTTATGTCAATAACATTGGTAACGATCCGATCAGCGCTCAGGTTCGTGTCTATCAATGGGTTCAGTCCAACGATAATGACGTCTTGACGGAAACGCAGAACCTGGTGGTCAGCCCCCCCATGACCGCAATACCCGCAGGAAAACAACAGTTACTGCGGGTTATTATGCCAGTTGTACCCGTTGGGAAAGGCGAACAGTCATATAAACTGGTCGTGGATGAATTACCAGGGTCTGCGGATAAAAGTGGCAGGCATGCTGTCCGGTTTTTATTACGATATACCTTACCCGTTTTTATTAATACGCCTAAATCGGCACTGGACATGAACGATTTTGTTTTCCACCTGAATACTCATGTTTCACCTGAGCGTTTAACGGTTGAAAACCATGGACTGCAGCATTTGAAACTGAGTAATGTTGTACTCTCCTCTGGTCAGCAACAGGTAACTCTTAACAGAGGTTTACTGGGATATGTTTTAGCACACAGCACCCGTTCATGGTCTTTACCGAAAGGGAAGTATTCCGGTTCTACACTGACGTTTACCATAAATGATGATACAACAACAAAAACAGTACCGATCATTACTCAATAATTCCTTTATTCTTTGTACTGCACTCATTATTTCATCTAATTCATTTGCTGCAGCGGATGAAATGTTATACCTGACGATTACTATTAATGGATCCGCTGTTAATGGATTGTTTCAGGTTAGGAAAAGGGAACAACACTTCATTATCTCAAGGGAGGATGCCAGCAAACTGCATCTTAATTTGCAGAGGATGGAAAGTGGCAAAGAAAATATTGATTTCAGCTCACAACCAGGGCTGACAGTTAATTATGATCCTCTGAAACAAGTTCTGGATATTCAGGCAGATAAACGCTGGTTGGGTGGGGACCAACAACTGAAGAGTTCTCGCCATAGCGGATTCACTTCGGCCAGCCAGTTATCTCCGGCGGTTCATGGAATAGCACTAAATTATGATCTCTATGCCAGTCATCAACTCAACGATGAGGCGGTGACGGCTTATACAGAGCTGCGTTCCTTTGGAATTGGTCCGAGTAATTTCAGCAGTTCATTTAATAGTCGTGCAGAACAATTGCGTGGACAGTCAGATAACAGTACCCAAAGGCTGATGACGTCCTGGAGCTATCAAAACCCGGACAAACTGATGAGTCTCACATTGGGTGACAGCTACACCGGTGCTCAGTCCTGGACGAATAGTGTCCGTTTTGCAGGATTAAGTTTGTCTCATAATTACTCGCTGCAGCCTGACTTTAATACTTCGTCTCAGGATATTCTTTCAGATACCGCAGCGTTGCCTTCAACCGTAGATCTCTATGTGCAGGGGATAAAACAGTCATCACAACGTGTTACACCTGGTCAGTTTACCCTCAATACGTCGCCATTTTTCACCGGGAGCAGCACTGCGCAGGTAGTGATCACCGATATCAATGGTCAACAGCGGGTGATAAACCTGAATCTGTATGGTTCGAACCAGTTGTTATCGCGTGGGTTAGATACCTGGAGCCTTAATGCCGGATGGGTACGTGAAAATTATAGTTACCGGTCGTTCAGTTATGACCCAGATTTTATGTTGGTGGGTAACTGGCGTTCCGGTGTATCTGACCGTTTTACCTTTGAAGGACATACAGAACAGAGCCAACCGTTACAGGATGCCGGGGCTGGCTTTAATTATCTGCTTTCACCTGAGATAGGTATTTTACACAGTGATGTTTCGGTCAGTCGTCATGAATCTGAGACCGGGAAACAGTGGGGAATTGGGTGGCAGTGGGTTAATCAACGTTTTAATGCCTCGGCGACTGAGACCCGACGCGATAGTCAGTTTCGCGATATGTCGGTACTATCAGAAGGCACACTGGCAACCCGCTCCGATAATGCTTTTGTCAGCTGGTCGTTCGACAATATTGGTACGGTCGGAATGAGCTGGATAAATCTCCAGTATCCGGGAACTCACCAGCAGTATGCCGGGCTGTCGTGGTTTAGGACTTTCACACACCGGATTAATATTTCGACCAGTATAACTCAGTCGTTGTCTGAGAGCCGTGATAAAACAGTCTATATCAATCTGACCTTGCCATTGTCGGATCGACAATACATTGCTGTGCAACATTCTCAGCAAAGTGGAACGGTTTACAACCAGCTTAGTTGGTCCCGTGAAATTGACTCTAATAAGCCAGACTGGGGTGCTAATTTATCGATTCAGAACGGTACAAATCCGAATAAGCACGCGGACTACCGCCAACGTACCCGCTGGAGTGATCTGGAGCTGGGATACAATCAGTATAATCATCAGGACAGCTATTATGCTTCAATGTCGGGGGCTCTTGGCTTTTTTATGGGGCATCTGTATGCAACACGTGAACTGGGCGATGCCTTTGCCATCGTAGATACTGCGGGAGTACCGGATATTCCGGTCTATTTACAACATCGCCCGGCAGGTAAAACAGATGGCAGCGGGACGTTGTTCATCAATAATCTTGACCCTTACTTCCGTAACAACATTTCCATTGATGTGTTGTCATTGCCTGAAGACTATCGCGCTTTATATACCGAGCAACAGGTGATTCCTAAGAGCGGAGGCGGGGCAGTCGCGGCTTTTTCTATTTACCGTACCCATGCTTTGATGATCACCGGCAAACTGGACAATGGCAGCGTGTTGCCATTTGCCGCTGATGTTGTGGTCGTTGATGCCGGAGGAAATAATGTTACTAAAGGCACAACACATACAGTTGTTGGGTATGAAGGAAATATCTATCTGGAAGATCCACCTGCGGGAGGTGAGATCATTGTTCACGGACCACAAGGAGATTGCCGGATAGCATTGCCGGCAAAACTTCCGGCAGAAAAACAGGTGATTCAAATGGAGTCGGTATGTCATTAGTCAGAGTCAGTTTGCTAATCATCGCTGCCACGGTGGGATTTTGTTTTTCCGGCTCTGCATCAGCCGCTCCTACCTGCTGGAATGGCAGTGGTACCACGTTTAGTTTTGGGACCGTCACTGCAGGTCAGGCTGCCACTACCTCAGGCCAGGTCGTCTTTACCTGCAATAATTACGACACCAGGACGGAATATATTCGGGCCTGTCTGTTTCTGCAGGATAATGCGCCATTACAGATGAACCCAAACGGGGTCAGTGGTTATCCGCTGTATTTTAATGTTTATCCTTCAACGGATCCTTCCAATTCTTTAGGGGCGAACAATGGGGGGTATGCAGAAATTGATTATCAGCTGGCAAGTGGGCAATCACTTGAGCAATACTTTAGTCTGGTTGCTAAGGTTGTGTCAGGGCAGAGTAAACTCACTGCACTGGATTATTATAATTACGGATTTTGGTCAAATATCAAATACAGCTATGCCTCAAGCGCCAGTCAGCTGCCTTCCTGTGCATCCATGGCTCAGACCAGCATGGTGCAGGTTCAACTGGCCGCTAACGCAGTGGTGAAAAATGGTTGTCAGATTAATGATGTCAGTGATTTAGATTTTGGACAGCAAAGTCCCGCGGTTTCTTCATCTTTGTCAGCCACATCATCATCCACAGTGACTGTCACTTGCCCGGTAAATACTGCATTCTCGGTGGGATTAGGGACAGGTTTGCACAGCCAGCAGTCAGTCCGTCATATGTGCAACAGCAATGATAATCAGTGTGTGGCTTATCAGTTGTATCAGGATGCGGCTCATAGCACGGTCTGGGATAATAACAATACTGAGTCATTTCGTTCCGCCACCGGTAGCAGCCAAAGCCTGACTGTCTATGGGGTTGTTCCGACTCAGACATGGCCAACTCCGGGTGACTATAGCGATACAGTTACTGTGACACTTAACTATTAAGCTACCTTTCCCGACTGCACGGTTTTTGAGTCGCTGTGCAGTCTTACTTCTGTATTTGTTTTAACCTCTCGTAAAGCTACCCGCTATTTTTTAATCATCATAAAATCATAACTTTCTATTATTATGATTTTAATCATTAAAATTTATAGTTTTGTTTGAATTCATCTTATGCCTCTTGTATATCTAAATATGTAGGCAGCACAGATTGCCACATTTTTTATGTTTATTGGGGATAGAAGGCGGAAAGCATAAGCCTTATGCAGTAACTGCAAGGGGGAAGGTGTATGCGATATCCTGGGAACGTTCAGTTAGTTATTGTTCTGTCGTTTTTTTTAGCAACAGCAGGCGCGGGATTGTTTACCCCGGCCTCGGCGGCGATTATTGAAGCAGCTGTCAATGTTCATTTGCGCGTCGTTAAACGTTGTGCCATGTCAGTAGTATCTTCCACGACGAATCCACAGGTGGATGTTCGCTGTAGCCGGCCAGTGGCTTATCAGGTCAGAATTCACCAACAACAGCCCTCATCGGTCAGTGAGTCAGATTATGGGAGGGTGGTGATAACTTATTGAAATTATATTTAAATATCAGGGTTTCTCTAAGAATGGACCCGTATAAAATTCTCCGCCCGGAACTGTAGGTTCCGGAGTATCGCTTATGCCTGTTTTATATTTAAAATACTAATTTAATATTCATTTAAATACTGCCGTATATTACATTTCTGTGCTTATTTCTCAGGTTGGCAGCAAAAAATGCTCTGGCGTTTTTTGTTAATTGACTTTAATTTTGTTGGTGCCATTATTCGCCACAATTATTATTGTTCTGTGGTTATGGCTATGTCTGCATGGTCCCGTCCTGTCTTGCTTTTGCTTTCCGGCTTACTTTTATTAACTATCGCCGTAGCGGTTTTAAATACACTGGTGCCGCTATGGTTGTCTCATGATCAATTCGCTACCTGGCAGGTGGGTGTGGTGAGTTCTGCCTATTTCACCGGCAACCTGCTGGGAACGGTGATCGCCGGAAGAGTTATCCGGAAACTGGGTTTTAATCGCAGCTATTATGTTGCCACCATCGTGTTTGCCATAGCGACCTGCGCTCTGTTAGCTACCGGAGGTTTTACCGGATGGACACTATGGCGTTTTCTGGCCGGCATTGGATGTGCTCTGATTTGGGTGGTGGTGGAAAGTGCCTTACTTTGTTCAGGTACATTAAGTAACCGTGGCCGGCTACTGGCTGCTTATATGATCGTTTATTACGGCGCTACGGTTCTCGGGCAATTGCTGGTAAGTTTTTTCCCGGACGATGTCGGTTATATGATCCCAATGCTGGTCATGTTTATCATGGTGGCATTATTGCCGTTGTTCTTTGCCCGCATCAGTACTCCACAAATTGCTGAAGAAAACGGTACTCCAAAAATTCGCACTATGTTTACCCGAAGCTCATCGCGTCTGGGTATTAATGGCTGTATTTTGTCTGGTATCGTGCTGGGCTCATTGTATGGCTTATTGCCGTTGTACTTGTCACACCGTGGGATGAGTGACGCGAACGTGGGCTACTGGATGGCGTTGCTGGTTAGTGCTGCAATTCTCGGTCAGTGGCCGGTAGGAAGGCTGGCGGACCGTTTTGGCCGGTTGACAGTGCTACGGGTGCAGGTTTTTATGGTGATCCTTGGTGCTGTTGCCATGTTATCTCAACTAGCCATGGTTCCAGCGTTGTTTGTTCTCGGCTGCTCCTGTTTTACCCTCTATCCGGTAGCAATGTCATGGGCATGTGAGCGGGTGGCGCACCATGAGTTGATTGCAATGAATCAGGCATTATTGCTGAGTTATACAGTGGGCAGCCTGATTGGCCCGGGCATGATTTCACTGTTGATGGAACATTATTCAGACAATGTTTTATTTACCATGATTGCTGCGGTTTCATTTGTTTATTTACTGATGTTGTTGCGCAAAGCTAATCATCAGACAACTCCTGTGGCCCATGCCTGATATCTGGAAATGAGTTCAGTAATGATAAAAGGGCCCACAAGCCCTTTTTCTTTCCGGAAATAAACCTAGTAGATGACTTTATGCCCGTAACCGGCAAGAATGGTTTTGATCCGCTCCATCGTTTCCCTGGAAGGGGGGTTTACTCCTTCCAGTTGGTACTCTTCACCCATAGTGGTCCATTTATGTTTACCAAGCTCATGGTAAGGAAGTAACTCTATTTTCTCGATGTTTTCCATTGGCGCAGTGAACTGTCCCAGAAGATGAGCTGATTCATCATCATCGCTATAACCAGGCACAACCACGTACCTTATCCAGGTCCGTTTACTAATTTTGTGTAAATGTTCCGCAAATTCCAGCATCCTGTGATTAGGCACGCCGGTGAGTTTCTGATGAACTTCATCGTTGATTTGCTTCAGGTCGAGCATGACCAGGTCTGTGACATCTAACAGTTCAGTTATCACCTGATCATAACGTCTGACAAAGCCGTTAGTGTCCAGACAAGTATCGATACCTGCTTGCTTACAAGCCCTGAACCAGTCACGAACAAATTCTGCCTGAAGAATCGCCTCTCCGCCGGATGCAGTAACCCCTCCGCCGGAGGCTGAAATATAGTGGCGGTAGGCCAGCAAATCCTGCATCAGCTCCTCAACGGTGACATCTTTACCACCGTGAAGGTCCCACGTGTCCCGGTTATGGCAATACAGACAGCGCAGCAGACAGCCCTGAAAAAAGACAATAAAGCGAATTCCAGGACCGTCAACGGTGCCACAGGATTCAACGGAATGGATATGACCAGTGACTGACATGCGATGGTTCCTCCGGGGTAGGCTGCGGAAGAAACCGCAGGCCAGGATTGGCAGGTATCATTATATTGCTGTTGACTAAGGCCATGGTCATTAAGACCAGAAAGGCTCCCGCCGGGAGCCTTTTACCTGAGCCGACAACCTTAGATTGATTGAGTAAAGGTACGGGTAATCACATCCTGCTGTTGTTCTTTGGTCAGAGAGTTGAATCTGACCGCATAACCTGAAACACGAATGGTTAACTGTGGATATTTTTCCGGGTTATCCATGGCTTCAAGCAGCATTTCGCGGTTCATGACATTAACATTCAGATGTTGCCCGCCCTCTATATTTGCTTCGTGATGGAAATAACCATCCATCAGGCCCGCCAGGTTGGCTTTACGTACATCGTCATCTTTGCCAAGCGCGTTAGGTACAATCGAGAAAGTATAAGAGATACCATCTTTTGCGTAAGCAAAGGGCAGTTTCGCCACCGAGGTCAGCGAGGCAACTGCACCTTTTTGGTCACGGCCATGCATTGGGTTTGCGCCCGGACCGAACGGTGCTCCGGCACGACGTCCATCCGGGGTATTGCCGGTTTTTTTACCGTAAACCACGTTAGAAGTAATGGTCAATACTGACTGAGTAGGTACGGCATTACGGTATGTTTTCAGTTTCTGAATTTTTTTCATAAACCGCTCAACCAGATCACATGCCAGTTCATCAACACGCGAATCATTATTACCAAATTGTGGATATTCTCCTTCAATTTCGAAATCAATCGCCAGACCATTTTCGTCCCGGATCGGTTTAACTTTGGCATATTTAATGGCCGACAGTGAATCCGCTGCCACAGAGAGTCCGGCGATACCACATGCCATGGTCCGGTAAACATCACGGTCATGTAATGCCATCAGAGCAGCTTCATAACTGTATTTGTCATGCATATAATGGATGACATTCAGTGCGGTGACATACTGAGTCGCCAGCCAGTCCATAAAGTGATCCATCCGGGCCATCACTTTATCGAAGTCCAGGACTTCATCGGTCATAGGCGCTTCTTTAGGGCCTACCTGGATTTTAAGTTTCTCATCCATCCCACCATTAATGGCATACAACATAGTTTTTGCCAGGTTAGCACGGGCACCGAAGAACTGCATCTGTTTGCCGACGACCATTGGGCTGACACAACAGGCAATCGCATAGTCATCACTGTTGAAGTCAGGGCGCATCAGATCATCATTTTCATACTGGATAGATGAAGTATCGATGGAGACTTTTGCCGCAAATTTTTTGAAGTTAATGGGTAATTGTTCAGACCACAAAATGGTCATATTAGGTTCCGGTGATGGACCCATAGTGTAAAGAGTGTTCAGAAAGCGGAAAGTACTTTTAGTGACCAGAGTCCGTCCATCCAGACTCATACCGGCCAGAGATTCAGTTGCCCAGATAGGGTCTCCTGAGAACAGCTCATCATACTCAGGAGTACGCAGGAAACGGACCATACGAAGTTTCATTACCAGATGGTCAATCAGTTCCTGGGCTTCGTTTTCACTGATTTTGCCTGCCTGCAAATCACGTTCGATATAGATATCAAGGAAGGTGGATACCCGTCCGAAAGACATTGCCGCACCATTTTGTGATTTTACGGCTGCCAGATAACCAAAATAAGTCCATTGCACGGCTTCACGTGCATCAGTCGCTGGCAAAGAAATATCACAACCGTAGCGGCTGGCCATTTCTTTCATATCTTTAAGTGCCTGGTACTGATCGGCAATTTCTTCACGCAGACGAATGGTTTCTTCCAGACCGTTGCCGTTTTCCAGGTCACTTTGCAGTGATCCGAACTGTGCCAGTTTGTCTTTCATTAAAGCATCAATACCGTAAAGCGCGACACGGCGATAATCACCGATAATACGGCCACGACCATAGGCATCAGGTAATCCTGTCAGAATGCCTGATTTACGGCAACGCATGATATCCGGGGTATAGACATCAAACACCCCCTGGTTATGTGTTTTACGGTATTCAGTAAAGATTTTTTTGAGTGACGGGTCCAGCTCACGGCCATATACCTGACAGGAACCTTCAACCATGCGGATACCGCCGTAGGGGATAAGCGCACGTTTCAGCGGAGCATCGGTTTGCAGACCGACAATTTTCTCAAGAGATTTATTAATATATCCGGCATCGTGTGAAGTAATTGTTGAAGCCAGGTCAGTATCAAAATCTACCGGGGCATGGGTCCGGTTCTCAATTTTGATGCCCTCCATCACTTTGTCCCACAGTACAGTTGTTGCTTCTGTTGCTGTACTCAGGAAGGCTTCATCGCCCTGGTAAGGCGTATAGTTTTTCTGAATGAAATCGCGTACGTTAACGCTGCTCTGCCATTCACCGGCAGTAAACCCCTGCCAGGCCTGGTTCATTTTTTCATTAAGTTCAGTCATGATATACCTGCCTTGTTAAGTTGAATTCAGCATACAACCGACAATATTTCGTCAGTCTGTACAAAATCAGTTCAGTGCAGTTTCGATAAATTAATCTTCACTATTACCGTTCCGTAAGTAAATAATCCAGTAAGTCAGTCCCACTAACAAACCGCCACCGATAATATTGCCCAGAGTGACAGGAATAAGATTATTGGTAATAAACTGCCAGGGTGTCAGGGAAATAAACTGCTCTGCCGAAGCACCGCTTAGTTGCCAGAAATCGTGAGTGGCGAAGTATTTGATCACAATACCCATTGGGATCATGAACATGTTTGCGATACTATGTTCAAATCCGCTTGATACAAACATTGTCACCGGCAAAATCATCGCCAAAGTTTTGTCTGTCAGTGAGTGCCCGGAGTAACTCATCCAAACCGCCAGACAGACCAGCAGATTCGCCAGGACCCCAAGGGCCACAGCTTCAGTAAACGTGTGATGCATTTTATGGTCAGCAGTCTGCAGTACATTCAGACCCCATGCTCCGTTGCCCGTCATATGTTCTCCCGAGAGCCAAATCAGACCGACAAAAAACAGTGCACCACATAAATTCCCAAGGTAGACAATTATCCAGTGGCGGGTGAGTTGCCCCCAGCTAATACGCCCGCTGGCTTTAGCCACCACAATCAACACAGTGGAGGTGAATAAATCAGCACCACATATCACGACAAGAATCAGACCCAGTGAGAAGCAAAAACCCCCAATCAGTCTGGAAATACCAAACGGTAATGAGCCAGTGCCTGTAGTGGCAGTGATATAGAACGTGAAGGCGATTGAGATGAAAACACCGGCAGTTACGGCTAAAAAAAAGGTGGTGAGTGGCGATTTTGACGCTTTATACACCCCGGCATCTTCAGCAACTTTCGCCATAGCAGCGGGCATTAACAAATCAAAAGGATTGTCAGTTTTCACACCAGACCCTCAGGTTTTTCTCTGAATACAGAGTACCAAATGGCAATACGCCCTAAGTTGACCTGGATCAGTTTTAACTGTGAGCAAGGAGGGGAATGAAGCAAGTTTTTATGATTTTTTACATTAACTAATTGATATTTAAGGTTAAAATAATTTTTAATATCTGCTTTATTTTTTGATTGAAAACAGAGTAACCCACAGGTTAATCATAACCATGGAAAGTGACATTTCAGTGAAAAGGTGCGGTGCCAGTCCGGTGGGATTTCAGACAAAAAAAACGCCGGAAACCCGGCGTCCTGCAATTATCATTTTCTCAACAACAGGTTACTGTACGCTCTGGCTCGACCAGAACTGACGTTTCGCTACCTGAAGTTTCTCGTAAGCTGCCAGCAGTGACTGATGGGCAGGGAAAGCAGTAAGTTCAAGGTCAACCTGGTGCAATCCGTAGAAGGGTTCCTCTCCACTGATGGCTGCAGAAGCTGCCTGAACAGCGTCACTGCCATACATACGGTTGAATGCATTCAGGTATTCCGCCGGAGTACGTTCTTCTTCCAGGGCCAACAATAGTAGGGTTTGCAGACAACGATAATAATTTGCCCGTTCCGCACTGAATACTGAACTGTTAAACTCGATGGTCCATTCGGTCCAAATCAGTGCCTGTTCCGTATCTCCCCCCGCCAGTGCCAGCATGGCTTTTAATTCACCCACCCGCAGCGTGGACCAGCCATTATCTTTCCCCGTAGCCAGACCCAGCAACTCACGGACACGGGTAAAGTCATCCAGACCTTCATCGTCCATCTGAGAGATGAGGTCAAGATAATCCTGAGCCTCCCATTCACTCCCCGGCAGACTGAGCAAAGTTTCGCGGAAACCAGCACCCATATTATTGTTAGCAAGCAACAGATCTTCTGCCGGATAAATATCAGACATTCCCGGAACAATAATCCGACAGGCATAAACACCCAGATGCTCATAGTCGGCGATATAAACTTCTTTATTTTCGGCACGGAAAATGTTCATCAGCGTCGAAAATTCCTCGTCTGTGGTTCCGGAAAACGACCAGTCTGCAAACGGATAGTCAGGAGTATCTTTAAACATATCCCATGAAATCAGGCCACTGGAGTCAATAAAATGGGTTTCCAGGTTAGTGTGTTCTGCCACTTCTTCGTCATCAAATGTTGGCGGAGTAAATACATCCAAATCTTTCAGACTACGCCCTTGCAGTAACTCAGTGACGGTACGTTCCAGAGCAACGCCAAAATCAGGATGTGCACCAAAAGAAGCAAAACAGGTGCCGTTTGATGGGTTAAACAGCACCACACAGATGACCGGATACCGACCGCCTAACGATGCATCATATGCAAGAATTGGAAACCCTTCGGCTTCCAGTTGGTTAATAGCTGCAACCACGCCGGGATAGCGCGCCATGACTGCATCAGGTATCGCTGGCAGGCTGATGGATTCGGCAATAATCCGGTTTTTAATATAACGTTCAAAAACTTCGGACAGACCCTGTACCCGGGCCTCACTGGCAGTATTCCCGGCAGACATCCCATTGGAAACATAAAGGTTGCCAATAATGTTCATCGGAATATAGACCTGCTGATCGTCAGACTGACGGGTAAATGGCAACGCGCAGATCCCGCGATCATCATTACCGGACTGCAGATCAATCAGCAGGCTGGCACCCAGTACATTCTCTGGGTCATAGAAACGGCGCAATTCAGGATCGAGCAATCCTTCCGGCAAATCATCATCTTCGGTCAACGGAAACCATTTTTCATTCGGATAATGGACAAAGTCTCCGGAAGAAATACGGTTACCCAGCCAGAAGTCTGCAAAGAAATAGTTAGTGGATAAACGTTCAAAATACTCCCCTAACGCAGAGGCCAGTGCGGCTTTTTGGGTGGCTCCTTTGCCGTTAGTGAAGCACAGGGGACAGTCGCGATCACGGATATGTACCGACCAGACATTAGGTACCGGATTTAGCCATGAGGCCTCTTCAATATTAAAGCCTAAGGCCTGAAGTTTAGTCTGAAACCGTGAAATCGAATCTTCTAAAGCGGCATCTTTGCCTGGAATAAATGTTTGCGTCATAGCGCCGCGTTCTCCCGGGGAGTGATAAACAGAGGATTTGCTGAGCATGATACGGATTTTATCGGTTTACTGCTATCGGGCAGAGTGAAAATTACCTCTGACGTCCGTAGGATTCCTGAGGGAAACTGACCGGGAACATCAGTGTTCTGAAGTATAAATAAACAGGAAGAGTCAGGGGATTAGCCACAGATGAATAAAAATGTCATTGCGGGGAGATTAGTTATTGCAGCTGTTTTCCTGCAGTGATACAACCGATAGAGATCCGATAATCCTTTCGATGTAATCATGGTGAGTATAAATGACGCAGGTGTATAATTTTAGTTCTGGTCCGGCAATGTTGCCAACAGAAGTTCTTCGTCGTGCGCAACAGGAACTGGTCAACTGGCAGGGACTGGGTACCTCCGTAATGGAGATAAGCCATCGTAGTAAAGAATTTATTCAGGTTGCTGAAACCGCTGAGCAGGATTTCCGCGATCTGTTAAAAATCCCGTCAAACTATAAAGTTCTGTTCTGTCATGGTGGAGGGCGTGGACAGTTCGCTGCGGTACCAGGAAATTTGCTGGGCAACGCCAGTCACGCGGATTATGTTGATGGTGGTTACTGGGCACACAGCGCCGTAAAAGAAGCTGAAAAATACTGCACACCGAATGTCATTGATATCAAGGTCAACGAAGAAGGTAAAACTGCCCTGTTGCCAATGAGTCAATGGCAGCTTAATGATAATGCTGCTTACGTCCATTATTGCCCGAATGAAACTATCGACGGAACAGCTATTGATGAACAACCCGATTTTGGTGACAAGATTGTGGTTGCCGACTTCTCTTCTACCATCCTGTCACAGCCTATTGATGTCAGCCGCTACGGTGTGATTTATGCCGGAGCGCAAAAAAATATTGGTCCGGCAGGTCTGACCCTGGTCATTGTCCGTGAAGATCTGTTGGGTAAAGCGCGTAAAGAACTGCCTTCAATTCTGGATTACACTGTACTGGCCGAAAACAATTCGATGTTCAATACACCGCCGACATTTGCCTGGTATTTGTCCGGGTTGGTATTCAGCTGGCTGAAAGAGCAGGGCGGTGTGGCCGCGATGGACAAATTGAATCAGCAGAAAGCTGATCTGTTGTACGGTACCATTGATCGCAGCGACTTCTACCGTAATAATGTGGCTGCCAGAAGCCGCTCACGGATGAATGTCCCTTTCCAGTTGGCAGATTCTGCACTGGATAAAGTGTTTCTGGAGGAGTCTCTCAGCCAGGGCCTGCATGCACTGAAGGGACATCGTGTTGTTGGTGGAATGCGTGCTTCAATCTACAATGCAATGCCTCTGGCTGGTGTGACTGCACTGACCGAATTTATGCAGGACTTTGAACGCCGCCACGGCTAAATCTGCAGGAGTTGCAGGTTTTTCAAATTACCCCGTCACTGACGGGGTTTTCATCTTTGATAAAGAGTGATTTTTAAATGCCGGATTCTCTGACCTTACAACCTGTAGCCCATATCGACGGTACGGTAAATTTACCCGGCTCGAAGAGTGTATCAAACCGCGCTCTTTTGCTGGCGGCGATGGCCAGTGGGACAACCCGTCTGACTAATCTGCTGGATAGCGATGACATCAGGCATATGCTGAATGGTTTAACTCTGCTGGGTATCGATTACTCATTGTCAGAAGATCGTACTGAATGCGTAGTGAGCGGCATCGGCGGGCCATTACATGCATCCGCACCTGTCGAACTTTTCCTTGGCAACGCCGGAACGGCCATGCGTCCGCTGGCCGCAGCTCTGAGCCTCGCGGAGAATGATATTGTTCTTACCGGTGAACCACGTATGAAAGAGCGGCCGATAGGCCATCTCGTGGACGCACTTCGTCAGGGCGGAGCAGATATCAGTTATCTGGAAAATGAAGATTATCCTCCGCTACGTCTGAAAGGTGGATTCCGCGGCGGAAAAATCAGTGTGGATGGGAGCGTATCAAGCCAGTTTCTAACCGCTTTACTGATGACCGCGCCTTTAGCCAGTGAGCAGACGACTATCACAATCAAAGGTGAACTGGTTTCTAAACCCTACATCGATATTACCCTCAATCTGATGAAATGTTTTGGTATTGATGTTGAAAACCAGCAATATCAGACTTTTGTGATTCAGGGGGGGCAGCAGTATCAGTCACCTGGCCATTATCTGGTGGAGGGCGATGCCTCTTCTGCCTCATACTTTCTGGCTGCCGCCGCCATTAAAGGCGGTACTGTACGGGTGACCGGTATTGGCCGTAACAGCGTTCAGGGCGATATCCGTTTTGCCGATGTGCTGGAAAAAATGGGTGCAGTTATTGAGTGGGGGGATGATTATATCGCCTGTCGCCGCGGTACTCTGAAGGCTGTCGAGATGGATATGAATCACATTCCTGATGCTGCCATGACTATTGCGACCACAGCCTTGTTCGCCGAAGGCACGACTCTGATGACCAACATATACAACTGGCGGGTTAAAGAGACAGACCGGCTGGCTGCCATGGCCGCAGAACTGCGTAAAGTGGGTGCCACGGTAGAAGAAGGTCATGATTTTATTCGTATCACTCCGGCAGAGACACTAAAACATGCTGAGATTGAAACTTATAATGACCACCGAATCGCCATGTGTTTTTCACTGGTGGCTTTGTCTGATACGCCGGTCACGATCCTTGATCCCGGATGCACTGCGAAAACATTCCCGGACTATTTCCATCAGTTGGCAGCGATCAGCCACGAATAATCCGACGAACAGGCGTTTTATGGTCTATGGTTAGTGTGAGAGTGCCGGTGTGATTTCATCCCGGCATTGTCAGTTTTAGCGGAAAGTTCTGCTTTTTTGACCTGCTGGTGGCATAAGTCACTGCTACTTCCCCGCGGGAGAGGGTATACTTAGCGCCAGTGGCGTATTTATATGCCTGAAATCCAGAGCAGCGATGAAGGAGAGATGAATGACAACGGTGCCGGTAATTACAATTGACGGACCGAGCGGGGCCGGGAAGGGCACACTGTGCAAAGCAATCGCTGAACAGCTGCAATGGCACTTACTGGATTCCGGGGCAATTTATCGGGTGCTCGCGCTGGCGGCTTTACATCACCATGTCGATATCAGTTCAGAAGAAGCGTTGGTACCGATCGCCGCACATTTAGATGTACGTTTTGTCCCGACCGGGGAGGAAATGCAGGTGATTCTGGAAGGCGAAGAAGTCACTCATGAAATCCGGAGTCAGGAAGTGAGTAATACAGCATCGAAAGTTGCCGCTTTCCCAAGGGTACGTGAAGCACTGTTACGTCGACAACGTGCGTTCAAAGAAGCGCCAGGGTTGATTGCTGATGGCCGGGATATGGGGACAGTGGTGTTTCCTGACGCTGCGGTTAAAATTTTTCTTGATGCCAGCGCAGAAGAAAGAGCGCAGCGACGTATGCTACAGTTGCAGGAAAAGGGCTTTAGTGTTAACTTTGAGCGCCTTTTATCTGAGATAAAAGAACGCGATGACCGTGACCGTAATCGTGCTGTGGCACCACTGGTACCTGCAGCTGATGCGCTGGTCATCGATTCAACCGGAATGACAATCGATCAAGTGATTGATATGTCACTGGAATATGCCAAGTCGCGGTTGAAAGAAATCCGGTAACTGCCACGCGGTTAACCGAACGAATGCTCTACCCTCGTTCCATGGATGGTGCGGGGAATGTGAAACAACCCCATCCGACAAGAAGTCAGATGGACGTTAAATTGAAGAATCCTGAAGATTATCAATATGACTGAATCTTTTGCTCAACTCTTTGAAGAGTCCCTGAAAGAAATCGAAACCCGTCCGGGTTCCATCGTTCGTGGTGTTGTTGTTGCTATCGACAAAGACATCGTCCTGGTTGATGCGGGCCTGAAATCTGAATCTGCAATTCCTGCAGAGCAGTTCAAAAACGCAGCTGGCGAACTGGAAATCCAGGTTGGCGACGAAGTTGACGTAGCCCTCGATGCTGTAGAAGACGGCTTCGGTGAAACTCTGCTGTCCCGTGAGAAAGCTAAACGTCACGAAGCTTGGATCACGCTGGAAAAAGCGTATGAAGAAGCTGAAACTGTTACCGGTATTATCAACGGCAAAGTCAAGGGCGGCTTCACTGTTGAGCTGAACGGTATTCGTGCGTTCCTGCCAGGTTCACTGGTTGATGTGCGTCCGGTTCGCGATACTCTGCACCTGGAAGGCAAAGAGCTTGAATTCAAAGTAATCAAGCTGGATCAGAAACGTAACAACGTCGTGGTTTCACGTCGTGCAGTTATCGAATCTGAAAACAGTGCTGAACGTGATCAACTGCTGGAAAACCTGCAGGAAGGCATGGAAGTTAAAGGTATCGTTAAGAACCTTACTGACTACGGTGCATTCGTTGATCTGGGGGGTGTTGACGGCCTGCTGCATATCACTGATATGGCGTGGAAACGTGTTAAACATCCAAGCGAAATTGTCAACGTTGGCGACGAAATCACTGTTAAAGTGCTGAAATTCGACCGTGAACGTACTCGTGTGTCTCTGGGCCTGAAACAGCTGGGCGAAGATCCATGGGTTGCTATCGCTAAGCGTTACCCTGAAGGTACTCGTCTGACTGGTCGTGTGACTAATCTGACTGACTACGGCTGCTTCGTTGAAATCGAAGAAGGCGTTGAAGGTCTGGTTCACGTTTCAGAAATGGACTGGACTAACAAAAACATTCATCCGTCTAAAGTGGTTAACGTGGGCGATGTTGTTGAAGTTATGGTTCTGGACATCGACGAAGAACGTCGTCGTATCTCCCTGGGTCTGAAGCAGTGCAAATCTAACCCATGGCAGCAGTTCGCAGAAACCCACAACAAAGGCGATCGTGTTGAAGGTAAAATCAAGTCTATCACTGACTTTGGTATCTTCATCGGCCTGGACGGTGGTATCGACGGTCTGGTTCACCTGTCAGACATCTCCTGGAACGCGACCGGCGAAGAAGCTGTTCGTGAGTACAAAAAAGGCGACGAAATCGCTGCCGTTGTACTGCAGGTAGATGCAGAACGTGAGCGTATCTCTTTAGGCGTGAAACAACTGGCTGAAGATCCTTTCAACAACTACATCACCCTGAACAAAAAAGGTGTGATCGTCACTGGTAAAGTGACTGCAGTTGACGCGAAAGGTGCTACAGTTGAGTTAGCTGATGGCGTTGAAGGTTACCTGCGTGCTTCTGAAGCTTCACGTGACCGTATTGAAGATGCCACTCTGGTTCTGAATGTTGGCGACGAAGTTGAAGCCAAATTCACCGGCGTTGATCGTAAAAACCGTGTCGTTAGCCTGTCTGTTCGTGCGAAAGACGAAGCTGATGAGAAAGATGCAATCGCCACTGTTAACAACAAACAGTCTGACGAAGGCAGCTTCTCTAACGCAATGGCTGAAGCATTCAAAGCAGCATCTAAAGGCGAGTAATTGCCTGATATGACGGACAACGGTGAAAACCGTTGTCCGAATCAGGTAAGCTGTCAAATGTTCCATAAAGGAATTAACCGGAGGATTCATGACTAAGTCAGAGTTGATCGAACGCCTTGCCAGCCAGCAGACACATATTCCGGCCAAGGCTGTTGAAGATGCTGTAAAAGAGATGCTTGAACACATGGCATCAACCCTGGCTCAGGGTGAGCGTATCGAAATCCGGGGATTCGGCAGTTTTTCTCTGCACTATCGTGCTCCCCGTACCGGGCGTAACCCTAAAACCGGTGATAAAGTGGAACTGGAAGGTAAATACGTTCCCCACTTTAAACCAGGAAAAGAGTTACGGGATCGTGCAAACATTAGCGAATAATGTCTGAGCCTGAACTCATTGGATGCTAAAAACGATACCTTAGGGTGTCGTTTTTTTTTGCCATAAATATATTCTCTCCACTGATCTGCGAACATTCGCTGAAACGATACCCTCCTGCAAACCAACGATGATTTTGCATTGAGTAATATCCCGCAAACTGAGTATCTGTGGCTGAGTCATCATCCATTGTTACGGCACAATATTCTCCTGACTAACAGGAGAGTATGTGAACGCTATTTCAATTGCCTGGATTACGCCAGCAAGTCTGATGCCATTACTGTTTTTACCTTCGTTGCCAGGCCCGCTGTTTCTGCTATTTATCGCGTTGATGGCAGTCGTATTACTGCAATCATCTTATCGGCTGTTTTGGATAATGGCATGGTCCGGACTGATTTTTTGCTGGGGAGTCACGGTTGCCCGGCAACAATTACAACAAATTGAAGAGCTGACGATTCGCCCTGTCAATGCCCTGGTGAGAGTCACTGCCACAGAAAATAGCAGACAGAGGATTCGGGTGAGTATTGTCAGAACGGGGCATCAGATTAGGTTTCCTGTGTTATCTGCCTGGATACACGCAGGGGATTCAGTCGCCAACTTTTGTGTGGGGCAACGCTGGGAAATGCGTCTCAGATTACGGGCTGTTCATAGTCAACTGAACGAAGGGGGTTATGATCAGCAACGCCAGGCACTGGCAACCTATACGCCGCTGCAAGGAAAAATTCTCTGGAAAGTACCACTGACTACTGAATGTAATCTGAGACAGCAGATAATTCAGCGGGTGCAAAGCGAAATCGGGTTGATGGAAAGCCGCGGCATACTGCAGGCACTACTCTTTGGTCTGAGGGATGGGGTTTCTCCGTGGGTAAGCCAGTTATTTCGCGACACCGGGGTTGCTCACTTGATGGCAATTTCAGGTATGCATATCGGCCTTGCAGGTGGTGTTGGGTGGTGGTTAGCCGTCAGGATACAGTACTGCCTACCCGCGCGCTATATCAGACGGGAGGGACCTCAGATAGTCAGTTGGCTGATAGCAGCGATGTATACCTGGGTGTCTGGCATGCAGCCCCCGGCATTGCGTGCAATGCTGGCCGTCACACTATGGATGGTTTTTAGCCACCAGCGATTAAATATGAATAGCTGGCAGGTATGGATTTGCTGTGCCGCTTTGTTGGTGTTAGCCGATCCTATGCTGATCTTGTCCGACAGCTTTTGGCTGTCAATGCTGGCAGTACTGATGCTACTGGTATGGTATCGATGGTTTAACCTGCCCCGAAGATTCAGGTTACTAAGGCGCTGGTTTATTCTCCGGTTACTACATCTGCAACTGGGAATGATGGTGTTGATGCTGCCTCTGCAGGCGTTGTTGTTCAGTGGCACCAGTTTGTTCGCATTACCGGCAAATTTACTGGCAATACCGGTTGTCTCTCTGCTGACATTGCCTCTGGCCGGCACAGCATTACTGCTGACTCCGACAGGATATTCGGCGCCACTGTGGCAACTGGCCGACCAGAGTGTGATACTGCTGTGTACTGCGCTTGAAGCCTTACCTGCAGGTTGGTTGGTGATTAATGACGTCTGGTTATGGGGGGGACTGACCTGGGGAAGTCTGTTCTTTGTCCGTGCCGGTGTGTACGTCGGCTTCAAAATGTCGGGTATGGCGCTGTTACTGAGTTGTTTATTGTGGCGTTTCCAAAGTAGCTCAGAAATCTGGCGGGTGGATATGCTGGATGTAGGGCATGGACTGGCAGTAGTGATTAGCCAGCAAAATGAGGCGGTAATTTACGATACGGGTAATCGCTGGCAATACACAGATGCAGGGCAGCGTTTGATTATCCCCTGGTTATTACAGCGGCAACTGATGCCGAAAGAGGTGATTATCAGTCATCGGCACCTTGACCATTATGGCGGACTTAGCAGTATAAAACAGCGCTGGCCCAACGTTCTTTTGAGGACAGCCCTGAACAGACCCCAACATCTGCCGTGCTTCAGAGGGGAGACCTGGCAGTGGAAGAACCTGAAATTTAACGTGTTATGGCCACCCGTCGGGCAAAGCAGAGGGCAGAATGATGATTCCTGTATTGTAAAAGTGAGTGACGGGCGCTTCAGTCTGCTTCTTACCGGTGATATTGAAAGTCGTTCGGAAAAAGAACTGGTCAGACTGGAAAAAGAACAGCTACGAGCAACATTTATTCAGGTACCCCATCATGGCAGTAATACATCATCGGTACCTGTGTTACTGAGAAGAGTAAACGGCCAACTGGCGTTGGCTTCCCTGGCTCGCTATAACAGCTGGAAAATGCCATCTTCCGCAGTGGTCGGACGCTATCACGATGCCGGTTATCGCTGGCTCGATACTGCGGTTTCCGGGCAGATATCTCTGAGAATTTATAAGGATAGCTATCAGGTTTTAGAAATGCGCGAACAAATTTTCCCGCGCTGGTATCATCAGTGGTTTGGCGTGAAAGCCGAATCCAGGTAGAATAAGCCGCAATCTCTAACAACGTGAAGAAATAATGCATCCAGATAAAGATCTCTCAACGTGGCAAACATTTCGCAGGCTCTGGCCTCTCATCGCCCCACACAAAGCAGGACTCTTTGTGTCGGCTGTCGCTCTGATACTGAATGCTGCAGGCGACACCCTGATGTTATCGTTACTCAAACCCTTACTTGATGATGGTTTTGGCAAAGCTGATAAATCAGTGCTGATATGGATGCCATTAGCCGTTATTGGTCTGAT
Organism: Tatumella morbirosei; assembly: GCF_000757425.2. Lineage (GTDB taxonomy): Bacteria > Pseudomonadota > Gammaproteobacteria > Enterobacterales > Enterobacteriaceae > Tatumella > Tatumella morbirosei. The sequence continues at coordinate 123,276 of NZ_JPKR02000002.1, forward strand.
GCTGGTCCGTGGTGTTACCAGCTATGTTTCAAGTTACTGCATTTCCTGGGTCTCCGGAAATGTGGTGATGGCAATGCGCCGTCGCTTATTCTCCCATATGATGGGAATGCCGGTTGCCTTTTTTGACCAGCAATCGACCGGAACATTATTATCACGTATTACTTATGATTCTGAACAGGTTGCTTCATCCTCATCCAGCGCGTTGGTGACGGTGGTCAGAGAAGGTGCTTCTATTATCGGCCTGTTTATCATGATGTTTTACTACAGCTGGCAGTTATCGTTGATTCTTATTGTGCTGGCTCCGATAGTCTCAATCGCTATCCGCATGGTCTCTAAACGTTTCCGTGGTATCAGTAAGACAATGCAAAATACCATGGGTCAGGTGACAACCAGTGCGGAACAGATGCTGAAAGGGCACAAAGAAGTGTTGATTTTTGGCGGCCAGGAAGTGGAAACCAAGCGCTTTGATGTGGTCAGTAACCGCATGAGACAGCAGGGGATGAAACTGGTATCAGCCTCCTCAATCTCTGATCCTATTATTCAGCTCATCGCTTCGCTGGCACTGGCATTTGTTCTGTATGCCGCCAGCTACCCCGGAGTGATGGAAACACTGACTGCAGGTACAATTACGGTCGTATTCTCTTCCATGATTGCCTTAATGCGTCCGTTAAAATCGTTGACCAACGTTAATGCTCAGTTCCAGCGCGGGATGGCGGCCTGCCAGACACTATTCACAATCCTCGATTCTGAACAGGAAGTGGATACCGGTACCCGTGTGGTAGAGCGTGCAGAAGGTGATATTGAGTTCCGTCACGTGACATTCAGCTATCCTGGCCGCGAAATACCGGCATTGCATGACATCTCCATGAAGTTACCCGCAGGTAAGACGGTAGCTCTGGTGGGGCGTTCAGGGTCGGGTAAATCCACTATCGCCAGCCTGTTGACTCGTTTTTATGATATCCAGTCCGGGGAAATTACACTGGATGGTCATGACCTGCGGGAATATACATTGCATTCATTACGTGACCAGGTCGCTTTAGTTTCGCAGAATGTTCATTTATTCAATGACACCATTGCGAATAATATCGCTTATGCGCGTGAATCTAAGTACAGCCGTGAGGAAATAGAAAAGGTCGCTGAAATGGCTCACGCAATGGACTTTATTGGCAAAATGGAACACGGCCTGGATACGGTCATTGGTGAAAACGGGGTGCTACTCTCAGGGGGGCAACGTCAGCGTATTGCTATCGCACGTGCTTTGTTACGTGACTGTCCGATCCTGATTCTGGATGAAGCAACGTCAGCGTTGGATACTGAATCTGAGAGAGCGATTCAGGCAGCACTGGATGAACTGCAAAAGAATCGTACCTCGCTGGTTATTGCCCACCGGTTATCAACCATCGAGAAGGCTGATGAAATTGTGGTGGTTGAAGATGGCAGAATCATTGAACGCGGTACTCATGCGGCCTTGCTGGAAAAAAGTGGGACTTATGCTCAGCTCCATAAAATGCAGTTTGGTCAATGATTGATAAGTTATGGAGCGGTAAATCAGGGTGGTGGCGCTTGCTGCTACCCTTTTCATTTTTGTATGGTGCGGTCAGCGGATTGATTCGGCTGAGTTACGTTAAAGGCTGGCGAAAAAGTTGGCGCGCACCGGTCCCGGTAGTGGTTGTCGGCAATCTGACGGCCGGAGGAAATGGCAAGACTCCGGTCGTTGTCTGGCTGGTAGAACAGTTGCAGGCCCGTGGGCTCAAAGCCGGAGTCGTGTCACGTGGTTACGGCGGCAAGGCTGACCATTATCCTCTGGTACTTAATGAGAGTACCACTACGGCTGAAGCCGGGGATGAACCGGTGTTAATCTATCAGCGAACAGGAGCTCCGGTGGCAGTAGCTCCAAGGCGGGCAGATGCGGTTACCGCTTTACTGGGCGCGGAGAAGCCTGATGTCATTGTTACCGACGATGGTCTGCAACACTACGCTCTGCAGCGGGATATTGAGATAGTCGTCGTTGATGGGGTCAGGCGTTTTGGTAATGGCTGGTGGTTACCTGCCGGACCAATGAGAGAGCGGGAATCAAGATTACGCGAAGTCGATGCCGTGGTGGTTAACGGCGGTGAGACCGGACAAAGAGAAATCGGTATGCAGCTTGTGGCAGGCGACGCAGTTAATTTGCTGAGTGGTGAGAGGCGAAACCTGTCCGACTTTTCCCGTGTAGTAGCGATGGCAGGAATTGGACACCCACCCCGTTTTTTCGCAACGCTCAGGTCGATGGGCCTTACACCTCTGGCCGAAATTGCTTTTGCTGACCACCATGCTTACAGCGTTCAGGAACTGGAACAGCTCGCTACAGCAGACCAGCCATTACTGATGACCGAAAAAGATGCCGTTAAATGCCGTAGTTTTGCCCGGGCTAACTGGTGGTATTTGCCGGTTACCGCACAGCTTCACGGTGATTCTGTCGAACCATTGCTTGAAAAAATCACCGGCCTCTGCCAGTCGTAAACTCCCTGATTCGCAGACTAATCAAGACGTACGCGCCTGAAGTTAGGGGGGGGCTCCCCTCTGAGAAATCCTCCATACGACAAACAATGTCTCCTGTGCCGGTGGCTGTGATATGCTAATCAACTGCACCCTGCGGTCCGTGATGGAGGAAATATGGATCACCGTTTACTTGAAATAGTGGCATGCCCTGTCTGCAATGGTAAGTTGCAATATAACCAACAACTACAGGAACTGACCTGTAAAGCCGACGGCTTAGCCTACCCGGTACGTGACGGAATTCCGGTCTTGCTGGAAAATGAAGCCCGGCCCCTGACCGCGGAAGAGAGCCTGCCATGAGTTTTGTGGTCATCATTCCGGCACGTTATGCTTCAACACGGTTGCCCGGCAAACCGCTGGTGGATATTAATGGTCAGCCGATGGTGGTTCATGTACTGCACAAAGCTCTGGCATCCGGAGCATCACGGGTCATTGTCGCGACTGACCATCCTGACGTTGCCGCTGCGGTTAGGATGGCTGGCGGGGAAGTCTGTATGACGCGTGAAGATCATCATTCAGGCACTGAGCGACTGGCAGAAGTCATCGCTAAGTATGAGTTTCCTGATGATACGATCATCGTTAATGTCCAGGGTGATGAACCACTGGTTCCGCCGGTGATTATTCGCCAGGTCGCGGATAATCTGGCAAAAGCGACCTCAGGTATGGCAACGCTGGCTGTTCCGATTGCAGATGCACAAGAGGCATTTAATCCAAATGCGGTAAAAGTTGTTACCGATCATCAGGGTTATGCTCTCTATTTTTCACGTGCGACGATCCCATGGGATCGTCAGCGCTATGAGCATTCGCGTGAACAGGCAGGAGATACTCTGCTCCGACATATTGGTATTTATGCTTACCGCGCAGGGTTTATCCGGCGTTATATCAGCTGGCAACCTTGTGCACTGGAGCAAATTGAGTTGCTGGAACAACTGCGTGTCCTTTGGTATGGCGAAAAGATTCATGTCGATGTCGCTATTGAAACACCTCAGGTGGGCGTCGATACGCCGCACGACCTGCAACGTGTTCGCGAAATTTTGGCCAGTAAGTAATCTGTGGTGTCAGCGGAGACCGGAACAGTTTCCGCTGACAGGCAGTTTTCAGGAGGAAACATGGAACTGTTAAAATCAGAGCTTAGTCTTATCCTCGGTGAATCGGTTAGCAGAGTCGAGACCCTGAACTGTCAGCCTCAGTCCTGTCTGTATGCCCTCTATGATCAATCCGGACAGGCTATGCCTATGGCTGTCCGCTATTTCTCACAGCCAGGTCTGGCAGAGCAGGAAGCCAGAAAACTGATGTTGTTAAGACAGAAGGGGACAGTGCATGTGCCTACTGTTTATGGGGTAGTTCTCAGCGAAAGGCCACCTTTTCACGAATTATTACTGGTTGAACGTTTAGGCGGGATATCTGCTGAAGTCCCGGCACATTCGGCACAGCAATGGGGGTCGCTCGAACAGCAAATCATTGATGGTTTGTCAGCCTGGCATAGTCAGTCAGCCGACGGGATGAGTGGCTATATTGACAGTAGCCAGAATCTGAGCTGGCCTGACTGGTATTTTCAGTACACTTCAGTGCTTTTTTCGCTGCTACAACAAAAACGACCCTCGGTGATTTCTGCGGACGATCAGCAAATTTTACACCGGACTCAGGTCCGTCATGATGAATTGTTTGCCGATCTCAGCCAGCCGAACGTGATGATCCACGGCAATCTCGAATTAAAAAATATCATCAAAGATTCCCATACTGACCGGCTGTTGGCTATGGTTCAGCCAGGCAGGATGCTCTGGGCCCCGGCAGAGTATGAACTGTTTCGGCTGTGGACGGAGGCTGCGGGGCAGAGTTTGGTCCTTGCTTACCGTCAACGGTATCCGCTGGATGAAGGCTTTATCTGGCGCTGTGCTTTATACCGGTTATGGTATGAAGTAGAGCAGGTGGTGTATAACCGTCCATTTTCTGCCCGGTTATTTGCTCAAGCCAAAACAGACCTTTTGCCCTGGCTTGGCTGATCACTTAACCAGTTAGCTTCTGCCATAACCTGCCCAGTGTTTCGTACCAGGCTCGCTCGCTGTGAGATAGCCATAGTGCAGAAGGCGTTATTCTCTCCCACCAATTTAACGGGCTGCTGATAGCCAGTTGGTTTGCAGGTGCAGGGTAAGGGTGTAATCCCTGTCGCTGGAAAAATACCATGGCTCTCGGCAGATGATTTGCAGAGGTCACCAGCAATAAAGAGTGGCTACCCACCACATTTTTTACTGCCATAGCTTCCTCAGCGGTATCTTTAGGCTGATCAAGCTCGATAATATCTGTGGCTGGTACTCCCAGAGAGATGGCAACTTCTGCGGCAACACTGGCATTGCTGCGAGGATTCCCTCCGGCTCTGGCGCCGGTAAAAATTAATTTTGCTCCCGGGCTTAGGCGCCATTGGCGGACACCTTCTGCTACCCGGGGCAGGCTGTTACCAATCAGGTTCGATCCGGGCGCCCATTCAGGATTGAAGGTATAGCCTCCCCCCAAAACCACGATATAATCAACCGGCTGCTTTCCCTGCCAGGTAGGGTAGTGATTTTCCAGTGGGGCAAGTAATCGATCAGCAACAGGCTGCAGGCTTAATAACAATAAAATCAGCCAACTGACCGAAATCATTATTTTGGCGGTTTTTTGCCGCTGGGTGAACCAGAGTAATAACAGCCCACAGGCCATTAACAGGATGATGACCGGCAGAGGAGAGAGTAGTGAGCCAATCAATTTTTTAACCATAAACAGCATAAATATCACCAGTTTTGTCTGAAAAAACAGCAGCCGGTCGCAATCTCAGGGATGAAAGCTACATTCTTGCAAGAGCTGTGACAAAATAGCATATTTCGTTCATCACCCGTCCGGAGCTTTAGCATGAAGGATCGTAATTTTGATGATCTTGCGGAGAAATTTACTCAAAATATTTACGGTACCGCAAAAGGTCAAATCCGTCAGGCAATTCTCTGGGATGAACTGGATGCTATATTAGCGAATCTTCCGCAGCGAGCTTTATCGGTGGTAGATGCCGGCGGTGGTATTGGGCAAATTTCCAGCAAGCTGGCATTACAGGGACATAATGTCCTGTTAGGTGATGTTTCAGGGGAAATGCTCAGGCGTGCCGAACACCATGCCAGGCAGTTGGGTGCCGACCAAAATATGGTTTTTAAACAAATGCGGGCTCAGGATATCGCTGACCATTTGGTTCAGCCCGCGGATCTGGTATTGTTCCATGCTGTGCTGGAATGGATCGCGGAGCCTGAACTGACGCTAAAGGCATTATATGACGCGTTAACCCCCGGAGGGATATTGTCGCTTATGTTTTATAATCTTCATGGATTGACGATGCAGAATCTGACACTGGGTAATTTTGGTTATCTGCGGGCAGATATGAAAAAGCGTAAGAAGAAGACGTTGTCGCCGGATTACCCCCGCGATCCACAGCAAGTCTACCGTTGGCTGGCTGACTGCGGATTTACTATTGAACAGCGGGCAGGGATCCGGGTGTTCAGCGATTTTATTCGTGATATGCCCCCAAGTGCTAATGGCTTTGATGGGATCCTGGAAATGGAACGGCGCTTCTGCCGTCAGGAACCTTTTCTCAGTCTGGGCCGATATATTCATGTCACCGCGCGTAAACCTCTGCAAAAGGATTAATTATGAGTGATTTCTCCCAGACGATCCCGGAGTTGGTTTCCTGGGCCCGTACCAGCGATTTTTCTATATCGCTGCCGACGGAGCGTCTGGCTTTCCTGCTGGCGATCGCGACGCTGAATGGCGAAAGGATGGATGGTGAACTGAGTGAAGGTGAACTGATAGATGGTTTCCGTCACGTCAGTAATGCCTTTGAACAAACCAGTGAAACCGTCCAGGCCAGAGCGAATAACGCAATTAATGATATGGTAAAACAGCGATTACTCAATCGTTTTACCAGCGAACAGGCGGATGGTCATGCGATCTACCGTCTGACCCCGTTAGGGATTGGAATTACTGATTATTATATTCGTCAGCGTGAGTTTTCGACGCTGCGTCTGTCTATGCAATTGTCAATTGTGGCCAATGAGCTGAAACGAGCGGCCGATGCCGCAGAAGAAAATGGCGACGAATTTCACTGGCATCGCAACGTGTTCGCGCCCCTTAAATATTCGGTAGCAGAAATTTTCGACAGCATTGATTTGACACAGCGTAGCATGGATGAACAGCAACAGGGGGTTAAAGACGATATCGCAGCGTTGCTGAATAAAGACTGGCGAGCGGCGATTTCCAGCTGTGAATTATTACTCTCCGAGACCTCCGGTACGCTGCGTGAACTACAGGATACCCTCGAAGCGGCCGGTGATAAATTGCAGGCCAGTCTGATGCGAATTCAGGATGCGACACTTAACAGCCCTGATTTAGGGTTTGTCGATAAGCTGGTGTTTGATTTACAGAGTAAATTAGACAGGATCACCAGCTGGGGCCAACAAGCGATAGACCTGTGGATTGGCTATGACCGACATGTCCATAAGTTCATTCGTACCGCTATCGACATGGACAAAAACCGGGTTTTCGCCCAGCGTTTACGCCAGTCAGTTCAGAATTATTTTCAGTCTCCATGGGCTTTGACCTATGCAAATGCTGACCGCCTGTTTGATACCCGTGAAGATGAGCTGACCTTGCGTAATGAAGAGGTCACGGGCGAATTACCGGCCGAGCTGGAATTTGAAGAATTTAATGAAATCAGAGAACAACTGGCAGCAATGATTGAAGAAGCATTGCGTGTCTACAAACAGCAATCCATCCCACTGAATCTGGCCGATGTGATGAAAGAATATCTGTCTCAGTATCCGCGGGCGCGGCATTTCGATTTAGCGCGCATCGTTATCGATCAGGCAGTACGGTTAGGCGTTTCCGAGGCTGACTTAGCAGGACTGCCTGCCGGGTGGCAAATTATAAATGATTACGGAGCCAAGGTGCAGGCACATGTCATCGACAAATATTGAACAAGTGATGCCGGTTAAACTGGCACAGGCACTGGCTAACCCGATTTTTCCGGCGCTGGACAGTCAGCTTAGAGCAGGCCGGCATATTGGTTTTGAAGAATTAGACAATCATGCCTTTTTAATGGATTTTCAGGGTGAACTGGAAGAATTCTATTCCCGTTACCATGTGGAATTGATCCGTGCTCCGGAAGGATTCTTTTATCTGCGACCGCGTTCTACCACGTTGATTTCACGCTCTGTGATGTCTGAACTGGATATGATGGTCGGTAAAATCCTTTGTTATCTCTACCTCAGCCCCGAACGGCTGGCCAACGAAGGCATCTTTACCCAGCAGGAACTGTACGATGAGCTGTTGTCTCTGGCTGATGAGTCGAAACTGTTGCGCTTTGTTAATCAGCGTTCTACCGGTTCTGATTTCGACCGTGCAAAATTACAGGAAAAGGTGCGTGCCTCACTCAACCGCCTGCGCCGGCTGGGTATGGTCTGGTTTATGGGCAATGACAACAGTAAGTTCCGGATTATGGAGTCAGTGTTCCGTTTCGGTGCTGAAGTCCGCAGTGGTGACGAACCACGTGAAGCGCAGTTACGTTTAATACGTGACGGAGAAGGTGTTTCTCTGGAATCGCAGGATAAAGCCAGCCAGACAGAAGCAGAAAATGAGATCAGTGATGATGCCGCTGACCGCGGGGAGGATGACGAGGAATGATTGAACGTGGAAAGTTTCGATCGCTGACATTGATTAACTGGAACGGTTTTTTTGCCCGGACCTTTGATCTTGACGATATGGTGACCACGCTGTCCGGAGGAAATGGCGCCGGTAAATCCACCACTATGGCCGCCTTTATTACCGCCTTAATTCCTGATCTGACATTGCTGCATTTCAGAAATACCACCGAAGCGGGAGCCACCAGTGGTTCACGTGATAAGGGGCTGCACGGTAAACTCCGTGCCGGAGTGTGTTACGCGGTACTGGATGTGGTTAATTCCCGCGGACAGCGCTCTGTGGTGGGAGTGCGTTTACAGCAAATCTCAGGGCGTGATAAGAAAGTCGATATTAAAGCGTTTAGTGTTCATGACTTGCCTGAGTCAATTGCCCCGACAGAATTACTGACGGAAATCGTTAACAGTCGCCAGGCGAAGGTACTGCCGCTTAATGATGTGAAAGAACGACTGGATGCCGAAGAAGGTGTGACTTTCCGTCAGTATAACTCTGTTACTGACTACCACAGTATGATGTTTGAGCAGGGAATCGTTGCCCGTCGACTTCGTACCCAGGGGGATCGCAGCAAATATTACCGTCTAATTGAAGCCTCGTTATATGGTGGGATTTCCAGTGCGATAACCCGCTCACTGCGTGATTACCTGTTGCCTGAAAACGGTGGAGTTCGTAAAGCATTCCAGGATATGGAAGCGGCTCTGCGTGAGAATCGCATGACCCTGGAAGCTATTCGTGTCACTCAGTCAGACCGTAACCTGTTTAAGCACCTGATCACTGAGGCGACTGATTATGTCGCCGCCGATTACATGCGTCATGCCAATGAACGCCGGATTCATCTGGATGGTGCACTGTTACTGAGAAATGAACTCTTTACCGGGCGTAAAGAGTTAGCCAGCGGTCAATACCGGCATGTTGAAATGGCAAGGGAACTGTCAGAGCATTCGGCCGCAGAAGGGTCTCTGGAATCAGATTACCAGGCCGCCAGTGATCATCTGAACCTGGTGCAGACTGCCGTGCGTCAGCAGGAAAAAATTGAGCGTTATGAAAGTGAACTTGATGAACTGACCTACCGGCTCGAAGAACAAAATGAAGTTGTGGCGGAAGCTGAAGAGATCTTTGAAGATAACCAGCAACGAGCGGAAGCCGCGGAGATCGAAGTTGATGAGCTGAAGAGTCAGTTGGCTGACTTCCAGCAGGCGCTGGATGTTCAGCAGACGCGTGCTATTCAATATCAACAGGCCATTCAGGCATTGCAGCGTGCCCGGGAACTTTGTCAGATTCCTGACCTGACACTGGACAGTGCCGAAGAGTGGCAGGAACGCTTCAGTGCCCGTGAGGAAGAGGCCACCAGCCTTTTACTGTCGCTTGAACAAAAGCTGAGTGTGGCTGAAGCAGCTCACAGCCAGTTTGAACAGGCACTTGAACTGGTCACCCAAATTTCGGGCCCGGTAAGCCGTCACGATGCATGGCAGACCGGACGTGAAATTGTCCGTGAAGCTGCAACCCAGCGGCATTACGCCGATCAGCTCTCTTCACTGCGTCTGCGTCTGGCAGAACTTGAACAGCGGTTACGTGAGCAAAATGAGGCCGATCGTTTGCTGGCCGATTTCTGTAAAAGCCAGGGGCAGCAGTATGATGCAGATGCGCTGGAAGGCTTGCATCGTGAACTGGAAGCTCAGATTGAGGCGCTATCTGAAACCGTGGCTAATGCCGGCGAGCAGCGGTTATCTCTGCGCCAGACGCTGAGTCAGATACGAGATAAAATAACCTCCCTGACCAGTAAAGCACCACACTGGCTGGCAGCACAGGAAATACTGACTCAGTTAAGCGAACAAACCGGCCAGGCATTAACCAATAGTCAGCAGGTGACGGGTTACATGCAACAACTGCTGGAACGTGAGCGCGAAACAACGGTGGAACGTGATGCTGTTGCCGCGAAGAAACGTGAAGCAGAGCAACAGATTGAACGCCTCAGTCAGCCGGGTGGTGCTGAAGATGCCCGCCTCAACCAGCTGGCTGAAAAGTTTGGTGGCGTCTTATTATCTGAAATCTATGATGATGTCACTCTGGATGATGCTCCGTATTTCTCGGCGTTATACGGGCCGTCGCGCCATGCCATCGTAGTCCCTGATTTATCTCTGATTCAGGAACAACTTTCCGGTCTGGAAGACTGTCCGGAAGATCTCTACCTGATTGAAGGGGATCCGCAGTCATTTGATGACAGTGTGTTCAGTGTTGATGAGTTGGAAGGCGCGGTCATTGTTAAGGTGGCTGATCGCCAGTGGCGTTATTCCCGGTTCCCTAAAGTGCCTCTGTTCGGCAGGGCTGCCAGAGAAAATCAGCTGGAATTACTGCATAACGAACGTGAAAAACTGGCCGAAACTTATGCCACATTGTCGTTCGATGTTCAGAAAACTCAGAGATTGCATCAATCTTTCAGTCGTTTTATCGGCAGCCATCTGGCCATTGCATTTGAGCAGGACCCCGAGGAACAAATTCGTCAACTGAACAGCCAACGCATTGATATTGAACGTTCTCTGAGTCAGCATGAAAACGAGACTGTTCAGCAGCGTCAGCAGTATGAAGCGGCAAAAGAAGGGGTTTCCCGATTAAACCGGTTACTGCCACGGGTGAGTCTGTTACAGGATGAAACACTGGCAGATCGTTGTGAAGAAATCCGTGAACAGGTAGAGGAAGCGCAGGAAGCTTCCCGCTATCTGCACCAGCATGGAAGTAAAATCACAAAACTTGAGACTCTGTTACCGGTACTACAGAGCGATCCTCAACAGCATGCACAGCTACAGGCTGATTATCAGACAGCTCAACAGAAGCAGCGTGAGTATCGCCAGCAGTCGTTTGCGCTTACTGAAGTTCTGCAACGCCGGGCCCATTTCAGCTATGCCGACTCAGGCAGTATGCTGGATGGCAACAGTGATCTCAGTAATAAATTACGCAAGCAGCTGGAACAGGCAGAAGGAGAGCGTGCGCAGGCCAGGGAGAAACTCCGGGAGCATCAGTCGATGCTGACTCAGTATTCCCGTGTGTTGGCTTCGCTCAAAAGCTCGTACGATGCCAAAAAAGATATGCTTCGCGAATTACATCAGGAGATGCAGGATATCGGTGTGGCTGCAGATACCAGTGCAGAAGAACGCTCCAGATTGCGTCGCGATGAATTATACAACCAGTTAAGCCATAACAGAGCTCGCCGTAATCAACTGGAAAAACAGATCACATTCTGTGAGGCCGAAATGGATGCCCTGCAGAAACGCTTGCGTAAACTGGAACGGGATTATGCGCAAAACCGTGAGCAGGTGGTCCGGGCCAAGGCTGGCTGGTGTACTGTTATGCGGTTGGTTAAAGACAACGGTATCGAACGCCGTCTGCATCGTCGTGAACTGGCCTATCTGAGTGGCGATGAGCTGCGCTCCATGTCGGATAAAGCACTTGGTGCATTACGGCTGGCGGTTGCAGATAATGAACATCTGCGCGATGTGCTGCGGTTATCTGAAGATCCAAAATATCCGGAACGTAAGATTCGTTTCTTTATTGCGGTCTATCAGCACCTTCGTGAACGTATTCGCCAGGATATCATCCGTACCGATGATCCGGTTGAGGCGATCGAACAGATGGAAATTGAGCTGAATCGTCTGACAGAAGAGCTGACTGCCCGTGAGCAAAATCTGGCAATCAGTTCACGCAGTGCTGCAAATATTATCCGTAAGACCATTCAGCGTGAACAGAATCGTATTCGCCAGCTAAACCAGGGGTTGCAGGCCGTGAGTTTTGGACAGGTCAACAGTGTTCGACTGAATGTTAATGTCCGTGAAGCCCATTCTGTTTTACTGGAAACCCTGGCCAGTGACCACGAGCAGCACCAGGACCTGTTTAACAGCCAGCGTCTGACTTTTTCTGAAGCACTGGCGAAACTCTATCAGCGCCTTAACCCGCAGATAGATCTCGGACAGCGTACACCGCAGGTGATTGGTGAGGAGTTGCTGGATTACCGTAACTATCTGGAAATGGAAGTGGAAGTTAACCGTGGCTCTGATGGCTGGTTACGGGCAGAGAGTGGGGCATTGTCCACCGGTGAAGCTATTGGTACCGGGATGTCAATTCTGGTGATGGTTGTTCAGAGCTGGGAAGAAGAGTCTCGTCGTTTACGCGGCAAAGATATTTCTCCCTGCCGGTTACTGTTCCTGGATGAAGCCGCTCGGCTGGATGGTCGTTCTATTGCGACGTTATTTGAGCTTTGCGAACGTCTGGATATGCAACTGGTGATTGCGGCTCCGGAAAACATTAGCCCGGAAAAAGGCACCACGTATAAACTGGTGCGTAAAGTCATCAATAATACCGAACATGTTCATGTGGTAGGCTTAAGGGGATTCGGTCCGGAACCCTCCGCTGCTACGCCTCCGGCCGGTGAAATGACACAGAGTTAACTGACAGTTTCACAGTTAAGTGAATCCGGAAATTAATTAACATAAACGGCATTTGTTTTTCAGCAGATGCCGTTTTATTGTTTAAACTTAATGTGATAGTGCGAAAATACTAAGACTGGACTACTGTTGTTGCTTACGGTGAGACATAAGGGGTCAGGGATGTTGAAAAATGGTCATAAATTCAGACCGATAGTATTACTCTGCGGGCTGTCATTAACATTGATGCCAGGTGCTTCGCTTTGGGCAGCTGAGGGGATGACCGGGACTGAAACTCATCATCAGCCAGCAAATCTTCACACGTCGGCAGAAAGCTTTAGTGCGATCACCGGTTCTCTGCCTGGTGGGATTCATCCTTACTACTTATCTCAACTGGCAGCGCTGTATCATGCACGGCATCTGCAGCCAATGTGGCAGGATCAGCAGGCCGTTGAAAGATTCCAGCAGCAGTTGGCGGAAGTTGCACTTTCTGGTGTACAACCGCAGTTCGGGCAATGGATCAGCTGGCTTTCCCGCAGTGATATTACCGGGATGCAAAGAGACCTGATTTTATCTGATGCAATGCTCGGTTATTTGCAGTTCGTTGCCGAAGCCCCGATAAAAGGGGAAAGCTGGTTGTATGGCAATACGCCTTATGCGCTGGCAATGCCGCCATCAGGGCAGATATCGTTATGGCAGAGTGCAGTGAACAGCCACCGTGATGCGGCGTTTGTGAACGGATTAGCTCCACAACACCCACAATATCTGCCAATGCAGGATGCATTAAAAAAATTACTGGCTGATCACGAGGTTTGGCCTCATATGAATGGTCGTGGATCGGTCAGGCCCGGCGACAGTAGCCCGGAAATCCCGGTCCTGCGCGATATCCTGATCCGTAGTGGTATGCTGAGTGAAAACGCTATACCCTCCGGGAGTACACCTGCGCCCGCCACTCATCCGGTGGTTATCTCACCTGCCTCCGCCAGTACTTCATCTTTACAATCTGCCCCGGCAGTTCAGCAGAGCAGTTTAGTCACCGACAGCACCAGTGGGACTGCGCCTCTGGCAGATCAGGGAACCGTACCTGTAACACCGTCTGCTACACCGGTTGATCCACAAACGGTCTACAGTCCGGAACTGGTTGATGCCGTCAAACGGTTTCAGCAGTGGCAAGGGCTGGCACCGGATGGTGTCATCGGACCACGTACCCGTGAATGGTTAAATGTGACACCGCGCATGCGTGCCGGATTACTGGCCCTGAATATGCAGCGCCTGCGTCTGTTACCTGACGATATGCACAATGGCATTATGGTCAATATCCCCAACTTCTCTATGAGTTTCTATGAGGACGGGAAAACTATTCTACGTTCCCGGGTGATTGTCGGGCGTCCTGACAGGAAGACTCCTCTGATGCGTAGTGCACTGAATAATGTGGTGCTCAATCCGCCATGGAATGTGCCCACCAGTCTGGTGAGGGAAGATATTGTCCCTAAAGCAAAAAGTGATCCTTCTTATCTGGAAAAGCATGGCTTCACACTGTTTTCCGGCTGGAGTGCAGATTCTGTTGTGGTCAATCCGGAAACGATTAACTGGACAATGGTGAACCCGGCCACTTTCCCGTATCGTATCCGCCAGTCCCCGGGGCCACAAAATGCGTTAGGACGGTATAAATTCAATATGCCAAGCTCCGATGCTATCTATCTGCATGACACCCCAAATCACATGTTATTCCAACGGGATATTCGGGCCTTGAGTTCCGGCTGTGTCAGAATTAACAAGGCTTCGGAACTGGCGGGGCTGCTACTGCAAAATGTCGGCTGGGATGGCAGTCGGATTTCCGGGGCCCTGCAGCAGGGTGATACCCGTTTTGTGTCTATCCGCCACCGGATACCGGTGAATCTCTACTATCTCACCGCCTGGGTTGCTGATGATGGTAAACCTCAGTTCCGGACCGATATTTATAACTATGATAACCTGGCACGTAACGGGCAGAGCAGTGTCGGTAATGCCGGTAAATTTATTCTCTGAAACCTGAGCTGAAACAGCTTCCCCCATACTAAATTGTGATGATGGTGGCTGTTTCAGTTTTTTATTTCAGGGATTACGCATTTATTGCCTGTGAGTGGCTTGACGCATACGAGCCATCTGGTTATGGTTCGTTTGTCTGTTTTTTGTTCCATTGCCTCAGGTTATAGCTTTTCATGGATAAATTTGATTCCCAGCGCCGCAAACTGCTGCTGTTAGGTGGAGCCTCCGCCGGACTGGTCCTGTTACCGGGACTGGCAGAAGCTTCCGTATCCTCTTCACGTCCGCGCATTCTGACTCTCAATAACCTTAATACGGGAGAGTCACTGAAAACGGAATTTTTCAACGGAACCAGTTACAATAAGAGTGAACTGGTCCGTCTTAACCATTTCTTCCGTGATTATCGCGCGAATCAGGTCCGCTCCATCGATCCGCGGTTATTTGATCAGCTCTACCGTCTGCAGGTCATGCTGGGCACCCGAAAACCCGTACAGCTTATATCGGGTTATCGGTCACCGGCGACGAATAACCGGTTACGCGCGCATAGCAGTGGTGTTGCTAAACACAGCTATCACACACTGGGCCAGGCAATGGATTTCCATATTGAAGGTGTCCAACTGTCGAACATCCGGGCTGCAGCCCTGAAAATGCGTGCCGGCGGGGTGGGTTATTACCCTAAAAGTGATTTTGTGCATATTGATACCGGACCGGTACGCCACTGGTCATAATATTATGTTTTATTTGAGGTTTATTCTTTGAGTCAATTGCACTATCAGCTTGTTACCGTGACTGCATTTTCCCAGAATTGTTCGGTTATCTGGTGTGATGAAACGGGAAAGTCTGCAGTGGTGGACCCCGGAGGGAACGCGGAGGTTATTGTTCAGGCGCTGACGACTTTACAGCAAAAGCCTGAAAAAATTCTTCTTACCCACGGGCATCTTGATCATGTCGGTGCTGCAGCTGAGCTGGCCGGTTATTATCAGATTCCGGTGATTGGGCCACATATTCGCGATAAGTTTTTGCTGGATTCATTACCGGCACAAAGCCAGATGTTCGGTTTCCCCTACTGTGAACCTTTAGTACCCGATCAGTGGCTGACACCCGGAGAAACGGTTGCCGTGGGTAACCATACATTGGAAGTTTTCCATTGTCCGGGACATACCCCGGGGCATATTGTGTTTTTTGACCGTCAGGCCAGGCTACTGATTTCCGGAGATGTTCTCTTCAGAGGAGGGGTCGGGCGTTCAGATTTCCCACAGGGAGATCATCAGCAACTGATGGAGTCGATTGTCACAACGCTGCTACCTTTAGGGGATGATGTCACTTTCATTCCCGGTCACGGGCCGCTTTCTACCCTCGGAAGGGAGCGTAATTCGAATCCTTTTCTCACCTGAGTCGTGCAAAAAAAAGCCATCCCGGAGGATGGCTTTTTTAATCGTGCAGAAAAATCACAGTACTGCAATAATCGACTCGCACAGCGTTGACATATTATCCGGGGTCATTCCGGCAATGTTGATTCGGCCTGAATCCACAGCATAAATGCCAAATTCACTCCGCAGGCGGTGTACCTGAGCAGTTGTCAGCCCGCTATAAGAAAACATTCCGTTCTGCTTATTGATAAAGGTGAAATCCTGTTTTGCCCCTTTGTCGGTCAGCGTATTCACAAACAACTGACGCATTCTCTGAATCCTCTGACGCATATCTGATAACTCCTGTTCCCAGACAGAGCGCAAATTATCATCACTAAGAATGGTCGCCACAATGGCCGCACCGTGTGATGGTGGATTAGAGTAATTTGCGCGGATCGCGAATTTAATCTGGCTGAAAGCAGCGTTCGCCGCAGTATCATTTTCTGCAATCAGTGTGACAGCACCAACACGTTCATTGTACAGACCGAAGTTTTTGGAATAAGAACTACAGATCAGCATCTCTTTATGTTTTTCTGCAAACAGACGCAGACCCGCGGCATCTTCGTCAAGCCCGTTACCAAATCCCTGATAGGCGAAATCGAACAGAGGTAACCATCCACGCGACAGAGAAAGTTCAGCCAGTTGTTGCCACTGCTCTGGTGTCGGGTCGATTCCGGTCGGGTTATGGCAGCAGCCGTGGAACAGAACGACATCACCAGCAGCTACCTGCTGTAAGGACTGCAACATGGCCGGAAAGTCCAGCTGATGATTTTCAGCATCGTAGTACCGGTAGGTACAGACTTCCAGACCACTGGCAGTGAAAATACTTTTATGGTTAGGCCAGCTTGGATCACTGACCCATACTCGTTTTACAGCGGTCTGCTGCACCAGAAAGTCGGCAGCTACTCTTAACGCGCCGGTACCACCGGGGGTCTGAGCTGTACGTACTCTTCCGGAGGCGAGCAGCGGATTTTCTTTACCTAACAATAATTCCTGTGTGACGCGGGCGAAAACCGGATAACCATCAATACTCAGATAATTTTTGGTGGTTTCGGTTTCAAGCAAATATTGTTCAGCTTTTTTCACACTGGTCAGTACTGCGGTTTTTGCTGTTTCATCTTTATAAACGCCAATGCCGAGATTAATTTTATTCGGACGGTCATCGGCACGAAACAGATCAGCCAGGCCTAAAATAGGATCAGCAGGTGCAGCAGAAATTAATTCAAACATGAGTGAGACCCGATAATGAGTAGAGAAACGGTTAGCAATAGTTCAAGGGTATCCTGAGCTCAGCCAATTGCCAACAGCTGCAGGACAATTTTATCTGCCGGGGATCATTATTTTTGCAAATAGTGTTGGGGTTTACACTGAATGCAGAAATGTCCTGCTCTGTGTACAAATATCAGTGTAGCGGTCAGTTACAGGCAAAAAAAAGGGGCCGTAAACGGCCCCGCAGATAATTTCCGAAACGGAAACTTAGAACTGGTAAACCAGGCCTACAGCAACAGTATCGTCGCTGGCAATACCCAGTTTGTTGTCTTTATCCAGTTGGTTGATTTTGTAATCAACATAGGTAGACATGTTTTTGTTGAAGTAGTAGGTGGCTGCAACGTCAACATATTTAACGATATCTACGTCACCCACTCCGTTTTCAACATTTTTAGCTTTAGTCTGTACGTAGCCCAGGGATGGACGCAGACCGAAGTCGAACTGGTACTGTGCTACCAGCTCGATGTCCTGAGTTTTGTTAGCAAAACCAGTAACATCGCCACCGTTGTAGGTACCTGAGATTGGGGATGCGTTCTGGCCTTCAGCATAGGTTGCTGCCAGGTAAACATTGTTCGCATCATATTTCAGGCCGGCAGCCCAAACCTGTGCACGGTCACCTTTACCATAGGTCGCTGCTTTTTGTTTTGAGGTACGGTCCTGAGAAGCAAATGAACCGGTCACACCCACACCGATTGGTGAGGTATAGCTGGTAGAAATACCGTAGCCATCGCCGTTAGATTTCTGGAAGTTAGACTCATCACGGTCATTTTTGCCCTGGTACTGAACGGCGAAGTTCCATCCATCAACCAGACCAAAGAAGTTGGTGTTACGGTAGGTTGCCACACCGGTAGTACGACCAGTCATGGTATCGGATACCGCATAGTCATCACCAAATTCTGGGATCATATCGGTCCAGCCCAGAACGTCATAGGTGATACCGTAGTTACGACCGTAGTCGATTGAACCGTACTGACCAGCTTTCAGACCCGCGAAGCCCAGACGGGTTTTGTTACCGTCTTGTGCGTCAGAACCTTCGGTATTGTTCGCCTGAACGTTATATTCCCATTGGCCGTAACCGGTCAGCCAGTCGTTAATCTGGGTTTCACCTTTGAAACCAAAACGGATGTAAGACTGGTCGCCATCGCTGTCGCTATCTTTTGAGAAATAGTGCAGGCCGTCGACTTTACCGTACAGATCCAGCTTGTTACCGTCTTTATTATAGATTTCTGCAGCATTTGCTGCGCCAGCGACGAGTAACGCCGGGATCACGACTGCCAGGATGTTGCGCTTCATCATTTATTACCCTCATTGGAGTTTATTGTAGACTACTGCCACTACCGTCAATAATTCTTTACGAGAACCGATTGCGAAGTTTCGTGTCTTTCTGTGTCAAAGGCATCTTTCCATTCATACGATGCCATTTCTAGCCCGAATATGCTACAAAAGTAGTATTACAGTTTCATTGTGCAAAAATGTATTACCAGATGTAAATACTACGGAACTTTGTGAGATGAATCAATATTTCAGAAAACAAAAAAGCCGGACGATGCCGGCTTAATTATCTATATGAATTTGTTATGCTTTAATTTCGAATTAGAAATTAGCATTCCTTGGGGTGCGTGGGAATGGGATAACGTCTCTTACATTCTGTACGCCAGTGACATAGGCGATTAAACGTTCGAAACCCAGTCCAAAACCGGAGTGAGGTACTGTGCCGTAACGACGCAGGTCGCGGTACCACCAGTAATCTTCTTTATTCAGACCCATATCCGCCAGACGCGCATCAAACACATCCAGGCGTTCTTCACGCTGTGAACCACCGATGATCTCACCAATACCGGGTGCCAGTACGTCCATGGCGGCCACGGTTTTGCCGTCATCATTAAGGCGCATATAGAAGGCTTTAATATCTTTTGGATAATTTTTCACCACCACCGGAGCCTTGAAATGTTTTTCCGCCAGGAAACGTTCATGTTCAGAGGAGAGATCAATACCCCAGGAGACCGGGTTTTCGAAGGTGTGGCCGCTGTTTAACAGGATTTCAATCGCATCGGTGTAATCGACCTGGGCAAAATCGGCATCAATAAAGGTCTCCAGACGAGTGATGGCTTCCTTATCTACGCGCTCAGCGAAGAACGCCATATCATCAGGACGTTCCGCCAACACAGCTTTAAATGCATACTTCAGCATAGCTTCTGCCAACGCTGCGGCATCGTTCAGATCAGCAAAAGCGATTTCCGGCTCAATCATCCAGAACTCCGCCAGATGGCGACTGGTGTTTGAGTTTTCCGCACGGAAAGTCGGTCCAAATGTGTAAATTTTAGACAGGGCACTGGCATAAGTTTCGCCATTCAACTGCCCGGAAACGGTCAGGAATGACTCCTGACCAAAGAAATCCTCACTGAAATCAACCTTTCCTTGTTCGGTACGTGGCAGATTTTCCATATCAAGCGTCGATACGCGGAATAACTCGCCGGCACCTTCTGTATCAGAGGCAGTAATTAACGGGGTAGATACCCAAAAATAACCATTTTCATGAAAGAAACGGTGAATCGCCTGAGCAAGAGTATGACGAACACGGGCAACCGCACCAATCAGGTTAGTTCTCGGACGCAGGTGAGCCACTTCACGCAGATATTCGATGCTGTGACGTTTGGCCGCCATTGGATAGCTGTCAGGATCTTCCACCCAGCCAGTGACTTCTACTTTAGTCGCGGCAATCTCATAGGCCTGGCCCTGGCCTGGCGATTCGACCACTTTACCGGTGACAATGACGGAGCAGCCGGTGGTCAGGTGTAATACTTCATCCTGATAATTATTAAGAGAATTATTCACAACTGCCTGAACAGGATTAAAGCAGGAACCGTCATAAATGGCGATAAAAGAAAGACCGGCTTTGGAATCTCTACGGGTACGGACCCAGCCGCGTACTGTGACTTCACTGTCAACAGCAACCCGGCCTTGCAGTACGTCCACTACAGGCACTACGCTCATAATTATCTCTCTATTCAATAATGTTTATAAATGCCCCATCAGGGGATGGCAGATATGTTACTTGCGAGTTTTCAGGAAACAAGAAAAATTACGCGAAGCGGAGTGATTTAGTGATACAGGCGGAGAGAACAGGGTCTCTCCGCAGATTTTAGCTGGCGCGTTTGACCGGCGGCAGGTCAAACGCTTTTTGCAGGGCGCGGACGAATGACTGGTCGTGGCAGATCATTTTACCGGGACTGTCGGATAATTTAGCCACCGGTTTGCCATTACAACTGACCAGCTTTATCACAATATTCAGGGGCTGTACTCCGGGAATGTCACAGGTCAGACGGGTGCCGACACCGAAGATCACATTGATCCGGCTGTCAAAATGACGATACAGCTCCAGAGCTTTACTCAATGTCAGGTTATCGGAAAACACCAGTGTTTTAGTCTGAGGATCAATTCCTAGCTGACGATAGTGGGAGATGACTTTCTCACCCCATTCGCGAGGTTCACCTGAATCGTGCCTCAGTCCCTGATAACGGCTGGCAAAGCTAAAGTCGAAATCGCGAAGGAAAACATCGGTGCTGATGCAATCAGTCAGTGCAATGCCCAGCTTATCATTATATTCATCCAGCCAAACCTGTAAGGCGGCCCGTTGACTGTTTGCCAGGTCCGGGCTGATTTGCTGATGGGCCTGGAACCACTCATGAGCCTGGGTTCCGACCGGAGTGATGTTCAGCCGTCTTGCCAGATCATAATTACTGGTGCCGGTTAGCCAACTGACATCCTGTTTCAGCGTTTCAACAATGGCCTGCTGAACCTGACGTGAATAGCGGCGGCGGGTACCAAAATCCATTAACCGGAACCGGCTGAGGTCCAGGTCAGCAGAGGACTGTCTAAAGTCTGACAGTTTGGTTTGCAGGTAATCAATCGCCTGGGTCACACCGACTTCAGGAGTACGATCCCGGTGCACCAGTTCACTGATCATTGCCAGCAACGGGACTTCCCACAGAATAACCTCTACCCACAGGCCACTAATGGTAATAACCAGTTTGCCTCGTTGATCACTCACCGTCACCTGTTGCGGATTAAAACGGAAGGTCTTCAGCCACTGCAGGTAATCAGTGCTAAAGAAAGGAAGACGGCTAAGATAATCATATTCTTCACTGGTGAGTGCCAGAGACTGCATTAACTGAATCTGCTGGCGAATCTCATCAGCATACCGGCCAGGCAGGTCCTCTCCGCGACAGCGAAATTCCGCAGTCACTGAGACATCACGATAGCGGTGATAGACCGCCTGCTGCATATGGAGCTTATAAGCGTCGGTATCCAGCAATGAAGACAGTATCGGGGAAGCAAGTTGTTTCATGTCGCGTATCTGCATCCTATTCCGCGGCGCCGGGCCTGGTCAGGTAAAAGTTAAGAATATTAAACAACAGTTGCAGTATAACCTGATCTTATGAAAAGTGAATCGAATCACAACACACTTTATGCTTTCGGGTCGAGGTTAAATCGTGCTTGATGTTAAAAAGATGTAGATAATTAGTCCGCTTATGCTTTCCGTCTGGAAACATAACCCGAGGAGGCTTAAACTCAGTCACTGAAACTATTTTCTAAGGCTGAGAAGGAATTATGACAGATCAACCGCAAATTAAGTATCGTCACGATTATCGGGCTCCGGACTTCACTATCACTGATATTGACCTGAGTTTTGATCTTGATGAGCAACAAACCAAAGTGACCGCTGTGAGCCAGGTCAGGCGTCTGAACGAACAGGCAACAGCACTGGTTTTGCAGGGTGAATCGTTAACGTTACATTCCATCACCATCGACGGAGTCAGCACGGAAGATTACACCATTGATGGCAGTCTGCTGACCATTCGCAATGTCCCGGAGCAGTTCAGCCTGCAGATTGTGAATACTATTCATCCGGATAAGAATACGGCGCTTGAAGGGCTATATAAATCCGGTGATGCACTCTGTACCCAGTGTGAAGCCGAAGGGTTCCATCATATTACCTGGTACCTGGACCGCCCGGATGTGCTGGCCCGCTTTACAACGACTATCAGCGCGGATAAGAAAAAATATCCTTATTTACTGTCTAACGGTAACCGTCTGGATTCCGGTGAGGGGGAGAATGGTCGGCACTGGGTCAAATGGCAGGACCCTTTCCCGAAACCTTGCTATCTGTTTGCGCTGGTTGCCGGTGAATTTGATGTGTTGCGTGACAGTTTTACTACCCGGTCTGGCCGTGATGTTGCGCTGGAAATTTTTGTCGATAAAGGCAACCTGGACCGCGCCGACTGGGCTATGACCTCTCTGAAACAGAGTATGAAGTGGGACGAGGAGCGCTTTGGTCTGGAATACGATCTCGATATCTTTATGATCGTGGCGGTCGATTTCTTTAATATGGGAGCGATGGAAAACAAAGGACTGAATGTCTTTAATTCCAAATATGTACTTGCTAAAGCCGAAACTGCGACCGATAAAGATTATCTGGGTATTGAGGCAGTCATTGGTCATGAATATTTCCATAACTGGACCGGTAACCGTGTGACCTGCCGTGACTGGTTTCAGCTCAGTCTGAAAGAGGGGCTGACTGTCTTCCGCGATCAGGAGTTTAGTTCCGATTTAGGATCACGTCCGGTAAATCGTATCGATAATGTCCGCGTCATGCGTGGTGCGCAGTTCGCGGAAGATGCCAGTCCGATGGCGCATCCTATCCGTCCGGATCAGGTCATGGAGATGAACAACTTCTATACACTGACCGTGTATGAGAAAGGTTCAGAAGTGATTCGTATGATGCATACTTTGCTGGGTGAACAGAAATTCCAGCAAGGGATGAAACTCTATTTCCAGCGTCATGACGGCAGTGCTGCGACCTGTGATGATTTTGTCCAGGCCATGGAAGATGCCTCAGGCGTAGATTTGACCCAGTTCCGTCGCTGGTACAGCCAGTCCGGGACTCCAGTGTTGACGGTACAGGATGAGTATGACCCGCATACCGAAACCTATAAATTGCATGTAAAACAGCACACCCCGCCGACAGCCGATCAAAAGGAAAAACTGCCGCTGCATATCCCGCTGGATATTGAACTCTATGACGGTGAAGGCGGGGTTATTCCATTACAGTACCAGGGACAACCGGTAAATCCGGTGTTGAATGTTACGCAAAATGAACAGACTTTTGTGTTTGATCATGTGTACTTCCAGCCGGTGCCTTCGCTGTTACGTGAGTTTTCTGCGCCTGTGAAACTCGATTATCAGTGGAGTGATGCACAGCTGACCTTCCTGATGCGTCATGCCCGTAACGATTTTTCACGCTGGGATGCTGCGCAGAGCCTGCTGGCCACCTATGTGAAACTGAATGTACTGCGTTTCTCACAGAAACAACCATTATCTCTGCCACAACATGTGGCAGAAGCGTTCCGTGCGGTGTTGCAGGATAAAGGCCGTGATCCGGCGTTGACTGCATTGATTCTGACCTTACCTTCTGAAAATGAAATGGCAGAGTGGTTTGAGGTGATTGATCCTCAGGCGATCGCTGCGGTCAGAACCGCAATTATCCGGACACTGGCGAATGCGCTACATACTGAGTTACTCGAAACTTATCAGCAGAACCAGACGGGAGATTACCGGGTAGAACATCAGGATATTGGCAAACGCGCATTAAAGAACATTTGCCTGAGTTATCTGGTGTTTGGTGAGCAGGCCGCTGCAGATGCACTGGTTCGTCAGCAGTATCAGCAGGCAAACAATATGACTGATGCCCTGGCAGCCTTAAGCGCTGCAGTTTCTGCGCAACTGCCATGTGTCGATGAACTTTTACAGCACTGGGACGATCGCTGGTACCAGGATGGTCTGGTGATGGATAAATGGTTTATTTTGCAGGCGACCAGCCCGGCAGATGATGTACTGGCAAGGGTTGAGCAACTGCTTGGACACCGTTCGTTTACGATGAGCAATCCTAACCGCGTACGTTCACTGGTGGGTGCCTTTGCCTCGGCGAACCCGTCAGCATTCCATGCGTTGGATGGCAGCGGTTATCGGTTCCTGACGCGTATGCTGACCGATCTCAACAAGCGCAATCCTCAGATTGCTGCGCGGATGATTGAACCGCTTATCCGTCTCAAACGTTACGATGGTAAACGCCAGCAACTGATGCGTGAAGCGTTAGAAGAGCTGAAATCACTGGAAGATTTGTCCGGCGATTTATATGAGAAGATCACTAAAGCCCTGACCGCCTGATTTAAGCAAAATCACAGTATCTCAGATAAACCACCGGCGAATGCCGGTGGTTTTTTTATGGAGGTAGCCATAAGGTTTGTTGATGTCCCTCAGTGTTGTGCAGCTGTGTAAGGGTTAAATTTACTTTTGCCCGAAAGCTCTTTACCATTCCGGCGCAGAATTCAGAATCGGCCAGAGGCCGCCAACCGCGACCAGTGTTCCCAGGGAGAGTGCATGTTATATCCAATCATCCGTCCTGCATTATTTAAACTTGATCCTGAACGGGCTCATGAACTGTCGATCAAACAATTAAAATTACTACGGGGAACCCCGTTTGAGCGGCTGATTCATCAGCGGCTTCCTTCACGGCCGGTAACCTGTATGGGGTTACAGTTTGATAATCTGCTGGGGCTGGCTGCAGGATTAGATAAAAATGCAGAATGCATTGATGCCTTCGGAGCAATGGGGTTCGGTTTTGTTGAAGTGGGTACCGTGACACCACGTGCTCAGGCAGGAAATGATAAACCCCGTTTATTCCGTCTGGTGGAAGCGGAAGGGATCATCAACCGGATGGGCTTTAATAATTATGGAGTTGACCACCTGGTTGAGAACGTCAAAAAATCGAATTATCGCGGCATTATCGGTATCAATATTGGAAAAAATAAAGATACGCCGGTTGAGCAGGGCAAGGATGATTATCTGATTTGTATGGAAAAGACTTATGCTCATGCAGGTTATATTACGGTCAATATATCCTCACCGAATACTCCCGGCCTACGCAGTTTACAATACGGTGAAGCGTTAGATGATTTACTATCAGCAATAAAAAATAAACAACAGGAATTACAAAAACGTCATCTGAAATATGTCCCGGTAGCAGTAAAGATCGCGCCGGATCTTTCTGAAGAAGAATTGATCCAGGTGGCAGACAGTCTCGTGCGGCATAATATAGATGGTGTTATTGCCACAAATACCACACTGGATCGATCGCTGGTGGAAGGTTTGCCACATGCAGCAGAAGCTGGTGGTTTGAGCGGGCGTCCGGTTCAGTTACGAAGTACTGAAATTATCCGCCGTCTGAACACTGAACTTAATGGGAGGTTGCCGATTATAGGTGTCGGCGGTATTGATTCGTTAATTTCAGCTAAGGAAAAATTAGTGGCGGGTGCAACACTGATCCAAATATATTCTGGCTTTGTTTATAAAGGCCCGTCCCTTATCCGGGATATTGTGACACATATTTAATCAGAAAAAGTGTAATATTTAGCCAGAGGGGTTTATTTATTCCTCTGGCTCGTTTATATTTTATCCGCATGAGGGCAATTTCGGGTTTACTCCGGCTATTTATGATTTAGCCCAGGTAGTGATTTATATTTCAGGGAACGGTAAATGACCGTATTAAGAGAGGCGGCTATATATGACATTAAAGCCTGATGATCGCTGGCAATGGTATTACGATGATACCCAGGATCGTATGATGCTCGATCTAACCGAAGGATTGCATTTTCGATCCCGGTTCCCGAAAAAAATGCTTACCCCGGAGGCTTTTGAATCTCAGAGTTTCTGTGTTGATGATGCCGCGAGCTTTTTTAATTTCGATGAGAAGTGCCGTGATGTTGATTTTAATCATCAGCAACGAGCCGAGTTGGTATTAAATGCGTTGGTTGCCAGCCGTTTTCTGAAACCTTTAATGCCTAAAAGCTGGCACTTTGTGGCCTGCCATTCAGGATGGCAACCTGAAGCCGGACAACTGGCAGAAACTACGCTGTCCGATACCTGTCAACCGGTACGTCTGTTGGTGGTTGAGAGTGGCAGTAGTGCAGCGCTGTGCGTGGTCGCTCAGACTTCCCTGGAGTTGTCCGGAAAAAAACTCTTGTTGGGAGAGGCAATCAAAATCATGAATGATCGCCTGCGTCCTCATGAACCTGCCACAGCGATTCGTTTCGAACAGGCAGGTTAATTTTAAACAGGTTGCAGCACCAGATCGCTGTGTGGAATGCAGCTGCAGCTTAAAATGATATCACCATTAATTGCTGAAGAATTCAGTGCTGTCACCTCTCCACTGACTAATTTCATCCGACAACAGCCACAGGCCCCAGCCCGGCAGGAATAGGGGATCCTGAATCCTGCCCCTTCTAACTGCTCCAGTAAAATCTGCTGAGTATTACCGGTAAATTTCTCTCCCTGCCAGCTGATATCTGCCTGTCTGGCGGGTGTTTTCACCGGGGAGATAGCGGTTTGGCGATCACTGGTGGTATACGGGCGGCCCGGTTTGGTACTGAGTACCTTAACTTCATCACCGCAACGAATCACACCACTGTTACGGGCGACCAGATTCAGCCCGAAGTCTATATCACCACTGTCATCAGCAGCCAGCCGAAAGGTTTTCAAGGTCGTCATGGGTTCCCCTGCCGGATGCTTTTTACCTCGCCCGGTGCTGACGGTTGTAAGAATACAACGACTGCAGGGTTTTGCGACATCAAAGGTGATATCACCCACCCGTATCACAGACCACTGATCTTCCTGCCAGGCAGCAGAGCCACTCACCACCAGATTTGGGCGAAACTGTTCAATACGAATGCCTGCCGGGCAGCGATTTTGTAAATCATAAAATGATGATTCACTCACCAGCAAAAAAGGATAACCATCGGCAAAACCTACCGGAATCTCCGGAAACTTTTTAACTCTGCGGTTAGGGTGGTCACCGGTCCAGCGTAACTGGACCGGATGTGGAAAATACTGACTCAGCCACTGATTGATATTATCCGGCGCTATCCTTGCGGCAAAGTGAGTTCCCCAAACCTCGGTACTGGCTTCATTTTCACTAAAATCTTCAAACCGGACCAGTAACTGACTACCGTCAGAGGCCTGAATAAATAGTCCCTCGGGGACCACCAGTGGCGAAAAAAGGACCATTTCAGGATACTGGCGCGCGGTGATAAACGTCCCCTCAGTGGTCGTCAGCATAAACGTCCGGTCCCAGGATAAACCCTGTGGTTGCACCAGTGACTGAGATACCGACGTTCCGCGCATTGATTTTACCGGGTGAATAAACAGACGTGACAAAGTGATCATCGGGGCTCCGTTCCGGGCTACGTATTAATAAAGACGCTAACTTTATGACATAGCGCTGTGATTCGCTATAATGCGCAACAATTTTCCATTAAGTAGACTTAAAAAATATGAATTCTCTGTTTGCCAGTACAGGCCGTGGGCTGGAAGAACTTTTAAAATCTGAGCTGGAAGCGTTGGGTGCTCAGAATATACAGCTGGTGCCGGGCGGTGTTCATTATCAGGGCGACGACAAAATGTTGTATCAGAGCCTGATGTGGAGCCGGCTTGCGTCACGTGTCCTGCTGCCTTTAGGAGAATTCGGCCTGTGGAGTGATCTTGACCTGTATGTTGGTGCTCAGTCTGTTCCCTGGACAGACCTGTTCGACAGCCACCACAGTTTTGCGGTGCATTTCAGTGGCACCAATGACATTATCCGTAACAGCCAGTTTGGCGCGATGCGGGTGAAGGACGCTATTGTGGACAGTTTTACCCGTAAAAATCTGTCCCGTCCTGACGTGGATCGTGAAGCCCCGGATATCCGGATTATTGCATGGCTTAACAAGGATAAGGTCAGCCTTTCACTTGATTTGAGTGGCGATGCTCTGCATCAGCGTAATTACCGCCAACAGACAGGTCAGGCGCCACTAAAAGAGAATCTGGCGGCGGCGATTGTCATGCGATCCGGCTGGCGCGCAGGAACCCCCATGATCGATCCTATGTGTGGTTCAGGCACTCTGCTTATTGAGGCGGCGATGATCGCTGCTGATCGTGCTCCCGGACTTGGCCGTAAGCATTGGGGATTCACTGCGTGGAAAGGCCACAATGATGCGGTCTGGCAGGAAGTTACCCGCGAGGCAAATCGCCGCGCCAGCCTGGCCATGCAAGGTAAAAAAGTTCGGTTCTACGGATATGATAATGATCCTCAGGTGATTCAGCGGGCACAAGCTAACGCCCGTAAAGCCGGCATGGCGGCGTTTATCAGCTTTAAAGCCCAGGATGTTCTGCAACTGAAAAATCCACTGCTGGCAGAAGAGACCGGAACCCTACTCAGCAACCCGCCTTACGGGGAGCGTTTGGAAAGTGAACCAGCGTTGATTGCCTTACACAGCCAGTTTGGGCGAATTGTAAAACGTGAGTTTGCCGGCTGGAAACTGTCCCTGTTTAGTGGTTCTCCGGAGTTGCTAAGCTGTCTGCAACTGCGTGCGGAAAGGCAGTTTAAAGCGAAAAATGGACCGCTTGACTGCGTACAGAAAAATTACCAGTTGATGGCAGATTCTGCAGATTCGACGCGGGATATCGCCGAAGATTATGCTAACCGGCTGCGTAAGAATATTAAGAAACTGGATAAATGGGCGAAGCAGGAAGGGACTAACTGCTACCGGATTTATGATGCTGACTTACCGGAATACAATATTGCGGTGGATCGTTATGCTGACTGGGTAGTGATACAGGAATATGCGCCGCCGAAAACAGTGGATGCCCAAAAAGCCCGGCAGCGTCTGTTCGATGTGATCAGTGCAACCCTGACGGTGCTGGATATGCCTGCAAATCGTCTGGTTCTGAAAACGCGTGAGCGACAAAAAGGCAAAAACCAGTACCAGAAACTGGGAGAGAAAGGGGAGTTCTTCCCGGTTGAAGAGTACAATGCCCGTTTACTGGTGAATCTGACGGATTATCTGGATACCGGTCTGTTTATTGACCACCGTATCGCACGCAAAATGTTGGGTGCAATGAGTCAGGGAAAAGATTTTCTCAACTTGTTTTCTTACACCGGAAGCGCCAGCGTACATGCAGGTCTGGGTGGCGCCCGTTCAACCACCACGGTGGATATGTCGCGCACTTACCTTGAGTGGGCCGAGCGTAATCTACAACTGAATGGTCTCTCTGGCAGGGCGCACCGGTTAATTCAGGCTGACTGTCTGAGCTGGTTGCAGGAGGCGCGAGAGTCCTTTGATCTGATATTCATCGATCCACCGACCTTCTCAAACTCCAAACGTATGGAAGACAGTTTTGATGTACAACGGGATCACCTTGATCTGCTGAGCCACCTGAAACGACTGTTGCGTAAAGGTGGCACGATTATGTTCTCGAATAATAAACGCGGATTCAAAATGGATCTCGACGGGCTGGCGGCGCTGGGACTGCAGGCTCAGGAAATTACGCAAAAGACCCTTTCTCAGGATTTTGCCAGAAACAAACATATCCATAATTGCTGGCTAATCACTGCCACGGGTAAGGAATAATTTTTTATGTCATTAATTAGTATACATAATGCCTGGCTGTCCTTCAGTGACGCGCCGTTACTGGATAATACCGAACTGCACATTGAAGAAAATGAGCGGGTTTGCCTGGTAGGGCGTAATGGTGCCGGTAAATCGACCCTGATGAAGATTATCAATCAGGAGATTCCACTGGATGATGGCCGGATTATCTATGAACAGGATTTGGTGGTAGCCCGTCTGCAACAAGACCCGCCACGTAACATCACCGGTTCAGTCTATGATTTTGTCGCAGAAGGTGTTGCAGAACAGGCGAAGTACCTGAAAGAGTATCACGCCATATCTCATCGGGTGATGCAGGACCCGAGCGAAAAAAACCTTAATGAGATGGCAAGACTCCAGACGTTACTGGATCACCATAACCTGTGGCAACTGGAAGGTCGCATTAATGACGTTCTGAAAAATATCGGTCTGGATGCGGAAACTGAACTGTCTTCTCTGTCTGGTGGTTGGTTAAGAAAAGCGGCGTTAGGCCGTGCTCTGGTCAGCAATCCTAAAGTATTACTGCTGGACGAACCTACCAACCACCTTGATATCGAAACCATCGACTGGCTGGAAACGTTTCTTAAAACATTCAGCGGTAGCATTGTGTTTATTTCTCACGACCGCTCATTTATCCGCAACATGGCAACGCGTATTGTCGATCTGGATCGAGGCAAACTGGTGTCATGGCCGGGAGACTATGACAGCTTCGTGCTGGGTAAAGAAGAAGCGTTGCGGGTTGAAGAGTTACAAAATGCTGAATTCGACCGAAAGCTGGCTCAGGAAGAAGTCTGGATTCGTCAGGGGATAAAAGCCCGTCGTACCCGAAATGAAGGACGGGTTCGCGCCCTTAAAGCACTGCGTCGTGAACGTTCTGAACGTCGTGAAGTGATGGGCAAAGCGAATATGCAGGTTGAAGAAGCCTCACGTTCCGGAAAAATTGTGTTTGAGCTGGAGAATGTTCATTACCAGGTCCAGGGCAGAACACTGGTAGAAGATTTCTCCGCGCAGGTCCAACGTGGTGACAAAATTGCACTGATTGGCGCGAACGGTTGCGGTAAAACGACACTGTTACGCCTGATGCTGGGGGATTTAACAGCTGACAGTGGCAAAATTCATCGTGGTACAAAACTGGAAGTCGCATATTTTGACCAGCATCGTGCTGAGCTGGATCCTGACCGTACAGTGATGGATAACCTGGCGGAAGGAAAGCAGGAAGTGATGGTTAACGGCAAACCACGCCATATATTAGGGTACCTGCAGGATTTCCTGTTCCATCCTAAACGTGCGATGACGCCGGTTCGTGCGTTATCAGGTGGTGAGCGTAACCGGTTATTACTTGCCCGGCTGTTTCTTAAACCCAGCAATTTACTGATTCTCGATGAACCTACCAATGACCTGGATGTTGAAACTCTGGAGTTACTTGAGGAACTGATCGACGGCTATCAGGGAACGGTGCTGTTAGTAAGCCATGATCGTCAGTTTGTGGATAATACCGTTACCGATTGCTGGATATTTGAAGGGAATGGCGAAGTTGGACGCTTTGTGGGGGGATACCATGATGCTCAGCAGCAACGTGCCGCTTATAAACTGGCGAAAAAACCCGCTTCCGGTAAACCAGCCGCAGCCCCGGTAGTGAAAACAACGACTTCAGTGGATGCTAAATCCAGCAAACCCGCTAAGCTAAGTTATAACCTGGCGCGGGAGTTGGAACAGTTGCCACAGAAACTCGAAACACTGGAAACTGAAATCGCGCAATTGCAGGCTAAAATGAGTGAAGCTGATTTTTTCAGTCAGCCACATGATAAAACGCAGCCAGTTATCGAACAGCTTTCGGTCGCCGAACAGGCACTGGAAGAGGCGTTTACCCGCTGGGAATATCTTGAAAATCTCAGGAATGGAGTGTAACCCCGATGAACATTACCCGGTGTGAGCAGCTCAAAGATGCAGACACATGGGTTTTGTGTCCTCAGTGTGATTTGGCATGCCGTTTACCGACATTAACCGTCGGAAAAAAGGCGGTATGCCCGCGCTGTCATACCACCGTGGATATGCGCTGGCCAGATTCGGCTAAGCGGCCCACGGCTTACGCCATTTCAGCGCTGTTAATGCTGGTACTGGCGAACCTGTTCCCGTTTATCAGCATGCATGTGGCGGGGCTGAGTAGTGAAATCAGTCTGACGCGTATTCCCGGGATTATGGTGTCTGATGATTATCAGGCGCTGGCGGTACTGTTCCTGTTACTGGTTCAGGGCATACCGGCCTGTTGCCTGATTATCATCATCCTGCTGGTAAACCGGGTGAAAATGCCGCTGTCAGTGAAGGTGCATCTGGCAAAGCTATTTTTCCATTTGCGCAACTGGGGAATGGCCGAAATTTTTATGGCTGGTGTGCTGGTTAGCTTTGTGAAACTCATGGCTTACGGCGAAATAGGATTGGGAATAAGTTTCTGGCCATGGTGTCTGTTCTGTATTTTCCAGTTACGGGCTTTCCAGTGTGTGGATAGACGTCGTTTATGGCAGCATATCCAGTCCGCACCAGAGCTTCACACAATGCCACGGGCTGGTGTGAGTGGACTGGCTCAGGAGCTACGTTCCTGTCCATGCTGCACGGCGATTCTCCCTTTGCATGATGCTGTCTGCCCACGCTGTTTTACCCGCGGAACGGCACGTAAAAAGCAGAGTCTGCAGTGGACATTGGCACTATTGCTGACTTCGGTGATGCTTTATATTCCCGCTAATATCCTGCCAATTATGATCACCGATGCTCTGGGCTCGAAAATAACGTCAAATATTATGGCGGGTGTCGTATTGCTGTGGAGTGATGGTTCATACCCTGTCGCATTGGTGATTTTTATTGCCAGTATCATGGTACCGACGTTAAAGATTCTGGCCATTGCCTGGCTGAGCTGGAACGCCAGTGGCCGGGGGCAAAGGGATAATGAAAAAATGCATCTGGTCTATGAGGTGGTCGAATTTGTTGGCCGCTGGTCTATGATCGATGTATTTGTTATCGCGATTTTGTCATCGCTGGTACGGATGGGAGGATTAATGAATATTTATCCGGCACCTGGTGCATTGCTTTTCGCAGGTGTTGTTATTTTAACCATGTTTGCCGCGCTGACGTTTGATCCCCGGTTGTTATGGGATCGTGAACCAAAGGACCGCGTTGAGGAATCCGGTGTTGAAACAGAATAATCAGGAAACAGCCCGCATAGAGAGCATCAAAAGATGGTCTCCGGTTTGGATTGTGCCGATAGTCACGGTACTGATTGGTGCATGGATATTGTTTTATCATTTTTCGCATCAGGGGCCTGAAGTTACGTTGGTTACCAGCGATGCGGAAGGTATTGTGCCCGGAAAAACTGCCATCAAAAGCCGCAGTGTCGATATCGGCATGGTACAAAGTGCCGAACTTAGCCCGGATCTCCGTCATGTAGAAATTAAGGCACGGCTGAATTCCGGTATGAGTAAGATGCTACATGAAGATTCGGTATTCTGGACGGTTAAGCCTCAGATTGGACGGGAAGGCGTCACCGGACTTGGCACTTTACTCTCTGGTTCCTATATAGAATTACAACCAGGAACTCGTGGCGAGCAGCCAGAGCAGTATCAGTTGCTGGATTCGCCGCCGCTGGCAGGTCCGGATGCTAAGGGTATTCGTATTATTCTGGATAGTGCAAAAGCAGGACAGCTTAATCCGGGTGACCCGGTACTGTTCCGTGGTTTCCGTGTGGGTTCAGTCGAAACCAGCAAGTTCGATACCGCAAAACGGATGATGAGTTATCAGTTGTTTATTCAGTCTCCCTATGATCGGTTAGTGACAACAAATGTGCGTTTCTGGAAAGACAGTGGTATCGCGGTAGATATGTCAGCCTCCGGTATGCGCGTTGAAATGGGCTCGCTAACAACATTATTCAGCGGAGGCGTAAGTTTTGATGTGCCTGATGGTTCTCCTCTGGGTGACCCTGCACAGAATAAGGCGGATTACCATTTATTTGACGACCAGCGTTCCATTCAGGAATCGATGTACACTCAGCATACAGATTTCCTGATGTTCTTTAATGAGTCCATCCGTGGTCTTGAACCTGGTGCGCCGGTAGAATTCCGTGGTATCCGTTTAGGAACTGTGGAAAAAGTCCCTTATGTTATTCCTGGCCGGTTTAACACTCTGAACAATGATTATCGTATCCCTGTGCTGATCCGTATTGAACCCGGACGGTTTGCCTCCAGTGTTGGGAATAATTTCAATATCGACCAGCATCTGCAGGAAGGGCGTTTGCATGGATTAAGGGCCAGCCTGAAAACAGCGAATCTGATCACAGGGTCTCTGTATGTGGATCTGGACTTTTATAACAATGTTCCGCAGTTTACGGGCCCGGATACTGTATCTGGTTATAAAATCATTCCAACGGTCGTTGGGGGTCTGAATCAGATGCAGCAAAAAGTGATGGCCATCCTCGATAAAGTGGAAAAATTACCACTCGCCCCGATGATGAATGAAGCTACGGGGACATTAAAAGAGAGCCAGAAAACACTGAAAAATCTGCAAACAACGCTGGATAACCTGAACAAGATCACCGCGAGTCCGGCAATGAAAACTTTGCCGGCTGATATGCAGCAAACCTTGCGTGATCTTAACCGTAGCCTGAAAGGGTTGCAGCCCGGTAGCCCGGCGTATAACAAGCTGGTCGGTGATATGCAGCGACTTGATCAGGTATTACAGGAATTGCAACCGGTACTGAAAACGCTCAATAACAAGAGTAATGCATTAGTCTTTGAAGCGAAGCCAGGTAAAGATCCTGAGCCGAAGAGGGCAAAACAGTGAACAGAGTATTACTATTAATCACTGCACTGTTACTCAGTGCCTGTAGCAGCGAAGCTGAAAAGCAATATTATCAGTTACCATCGACGCCGGTGACCACGCCGGCAGTGGCCAGTTCTGCCTCGCTGACCGGCAATCAGCACGTGCTATGGGTGGAACCGGTTAATGTGTCAGATTATCTGTCCGGTAACGGCTTAGCGTATCAAACCAGTGATGTACAGTATGTTATTGCCACCAGTAATTTATGGGCCAGTCCACTGGACCAGCAGTTACAGCAAACTCTGGTGAGTAACCTGAGTCAGTTGATGCCAGGCTGGTTGGTGAGTGGATCGCTGGCCGGAAATAACTACGATACGTTATCTGTTACAGTTACCGGCTTCCATGGCCGCTATGACGGTAAGGCGGTGATCAGTGGTTCCTGGATATTGCAGCAAGGCAATCAGACGATCCGCAGACCTTTCTCACTGGTGCTGAAGCAGGATAAGGATGGTTATGCCGCCCTGGTCAGAACTTTGGCTGAAGGCTGGCAACAGGAAGCCAGACAGATAGCACAGCAAATCAGTCAGTAAGCTATTCTGTGTACCTAAAAGCCTCCATTTGGAGGTTTTTTTTTTGAAGATTTCTCAGCGAGTGGGAAAAATCCGGACTTTTAATTAGATTTGTAAAAATACCTCAGCAGAAAAATGGCGTATGCCGCTAACACATTGTCTTAAGTCCGGTTCCGGAAAAGCTATTGCATTAATGTGACAGTGAGATGAATTTTAGGCATTGATCTTTTGGTTTTGAGGCGGTAGAAATAGGGCGTGGTTGAGCGTTTATTAACCACAGATTCTTTCTATCCCGTCCCACCTTAAACTATGAGGGAAAGCTGGTATGAAGAGACAAAAAAGAGATCGCTTAGAGCGGGCACATTCACGCGGCTATCAGGCCGGAATATCCGGACGATCGAAAGAGATCTGTCCGTATCAGACCACCGACACACGCTCACACTGGCTGGGCGGATGGCGGATGGCAATGGCCGAACGTTCGGTGTTTGCTTAACTCTTAGGGTCTGAACGTGCCGGAGCCTTTGCTGAGTGTGGAGGCTCCGGCAGGAAATCATTATTGTAACCCTCTGCCGATATATTTTGTTTCTCAGCACAGATGACTCCCGGGCTTCTTCCCGCCCACAATTTCGCTTACCGATGTTCCACTCATCACCCGTTAGAAAATAACGGCAACAGCATCCAAACGTCTATGGGATCACCGGATGGGGAACCTTAAATTTATGGTCGCGAGACGGTGCTGACTGGAGCAAAACTGAGAATCCTGCACAGAGCCGTGCCTGCTGGCAGGTGGATGTTATCTGATACATCTCTGTCGGGGATCGACTTTCTGCCATGAGTAGAATGAAAGGGACTGCCACTGCCACCTGCCAAAAGTCAGGTAAATCTGACGAAGAGGTAAGTAAACTGAGCTGTAATAAAGGCTCCCGAAAGCCGTGGTTTAAGAAGTATTAAAAAGGCGGGAAAGATACCCGCCTTTGAAAGGAGAACCTGAAACCGGCTTAGAAAGCGGTCGCATCCTTGAACAAGCCAACTTTAAGGTCGTTGGCATTATAGATCAGCTGACCATCGACGAAGACTTCACCATCAGCAACGCCCATCACCAGTTTGCGATTGATAACACGTTTAAAATGGATCTTGTAGGTGACTTTTTTCGCTGTCGGCAATACCTGGCCGGTGAATTTGACTTCACCCACACCCAGTGCACGGCCTTTACCTTCTGCACCCAGCCAGCCAAGATAAAAACCAACCAGTTGCCACATAGCATCAAGACCCAGACAACCAGGCATCACAGGATCATTGACAAAATGGCAGGCAAAAAACCATAAATCGGGAGTGATATCTAATTCAGCTTCAACGAAACCCTTATCGTACTTACCACCCGTTTCGGACATTTTGACGACACGGTCCATCATCAGCATGTTCCCTGCCGGTAATGGCGGGCCATTCTCGCCAAATAACTCTCCGCGCCCGGAGGCTGCAAGGTCTTCTTTTGTATAGGAATCGCGTTTATCTACCATGTCTGTTTTTAGCCTTAAATTTGTGAATGGGGGAGAATAGCTTACAGTTGTACGCTGAGCAAGTCTGATTAACGCTGGTTAAACCAGTTTAACCAGCGAAATAGCCCTGTACCGCTCCTGGTTTCAGGTTGTGTTGCCCGGGCAATGCGTTCCTGAATCAGAGATAACAGATCTTCGGTTTCGTCATCGGTTCGCCATTTCTTGCCACTGAGTATCTCAATGGCTTCTTCGACACTGTCTACTGCCCACAAATGAAATTGTCCTGCTTTGACTGCTTCCACCACATCATTATTGAGCGAAAGATGTCGGACATTGGTTTGCGGAATAATCACCCCTTGCTTGCCAGTAAGTTCACGCTGAGAACATACAGCGAAGAACCCTTCAATTTTTTCATTAAGTCCGCCAACCGGCTGAATATTACCCAACTGATCTACCGAACCGGTAACGGCGATTGATTGTGTCAGAGGTTGCTGAGATAAGGCACTTACCAGAGCACAAAGTTCAGCCAGAGAGGCACTGTCACCGTCAACTTCTGAATATGACTGTTCGAACACCATTGAGGCACTGAATGGTAACTGTTGATCGAGTTCCAGCTCAGAAATAAGATAGGCTTGGATAATCATCATACCTTTAGCATGAAGATTCCCACCCAGTTCAGATTTCCTCTCGATGTCCATCACCTCACCATCACCGTAATGGACCACACAAGTGATGCGTGAAGGCTCACCCCAGGGGCGGGGATGGCCCGGAAAATCCAACACCGACAATCCGTTAACCTGGCCGGTCACTTCGCCATCAGTCTCAATAAGGATTTGTTGTTCGCTGATCTCTTCCTGCATTCTTTCCGGGAGGAAACTTTCACGCCATAATCTGGCTTCCAGTGCTCCGCGCAGTGATTCTGCGTTAATTTCGCCGCCAAAAGTGACGGCATCCATCAACTGTCGTTGGATCCAGCGAGGACAAAGTGGTAGCAAAGTTTGATCACCGGTATAACGACAACCTTCAACCATCAGCAGTGGCCAGCCATCATCAGCAATTTCAGGCAACATGAGTTCGCGGGACAGAGTTCTGATCCATTCACACCATAAAGTCACATCTTCATCATCATGGATACGCCATTGCTCTTCAAATTCGGTATAGAGAGCATTCTCCATTAGCTCAGGTTCCGATTCCTGAAATGCCGCTAATGCATCACGATCGCCGCAGAGGATCAGTTTAACATCCAGAGGCAGAGCCGGCAGGGCAACGGGGAAGGGGTTACGCTCATCGGGCGGAAACCATTCAAAAGACCCGGAGGTAATGAATTTTCTGAGACGTAACCACATCAGGGGTTGTTCAAGCAACGTACGAACAGAAAGGATAAGTGTTCCGCCATTGGCCTGGTGGAGTAAGCCTGGTTCAGGAACCAGCTTGTCACCCTGACGGCGAACAACCCCAAACAATTCGCTGCTTTCGATCCATTCGGTGAAATAAATTCCGGATTGCTGACAGAACGTGGCCTGTCCTGCGGGTGCCTCCGCCAGTAAATAACTACCATCAGTTTGTTGTTGGTAATTCCAGCGTTGTGTTACTACAGGCTCATCAGGATCAGATTCAGACACTGCCAGATATGCAGAGGCAATTCGGGAAAGATAGTCAGTATTTTCCTGACTACGTACCATCAGCACTGGCATCAGCGTCTGACTGTCTAAATAGGCTAATGCATTCATTAAACGGGGCTGAACAGATGCCTGAATATCGTCATCATCAGCAGACGGCCGGGAGAAAGCAGCCTGAAACTGGCTGGTATCCGGCTGCAGGGCTTGCCAGGAAAGTTGAGAGCTGATCAAAGTAATCGCATTTATCCGGTGTAGAGAAAGCGACGATTATACAGGAAATATGGTGATGAAACAGTGTGGTTTGATAGGCGTACAGCACAGAATAAGCTAAAGTAATCCTGACTACAGCGACCCAAAAAACTGTTATTCTTAATCTGATCCCTGAAGATGATGAGACCCCGATGAAATATCTGCAACTAGAGAATCTGGAGTCCGGCTGGAAATGGAAGTACCTGGTGAAAAAGCACAGGGAAGGTGAAGCCATCACCCGTTATCCGGAACAGAGTGCTGCGGAAGAAGCGGTGAGAATACTGATCACTCTTGAACACCGGCCGGGTGAAATTGCTGGCTGGATTGAGCAACATATGAATCCGGTGCTGTTTAACCGGATGAAGCAAACTATCAGAGCGCGCAGGAAACGGCATTTCAACGCGGAGCATCAGCATACCCGCAAGAAATCTATCGACCTGGAATATCTGGTATGGCAGCGATTAGCAGGGCTGGCACAACGCCGCAATAGCACGCTATCGGAAACGATTGTACAGTTGATTGAAGATGCGGAAAGGAAAGAAAAATATGCTTCGCAGATGTCGTCACTAAAACAAGACCTGCAATCGATTCTTGGACATGGCTCTAAAAGCAAATAGCTCTGAAGCAAAGTTTTAGCGCACTCATCAGGTTTATCTCCGTAAATAAAAAACCCCGCATTAGCGGGGTTTTTTTCACTGTTACATATTAGCCCTGTGGCTGAGTAACAACGTCTTTGATACCTTTAACTTCGATCTCAACACGACGATCTGGACCCAGACATTCGATCAGGGCAGCACGGCCTTTCACGTTGTCACAGGTGCTGCCGGTAACCGGGTCAGCTTTACCCATACCTTGTGCAGAGATTTTGTTTGAAGGGATACCTTTAGAGATCAGGTAATTAACAACAGACTGTGCACGCTGCTCAGACAGTTTCTGGTTGTATTGTGCTGAACCGATACGGTCGGTGAAGCCCAGAACAACAACAGAACCATCTTTAGGATCTACAGAGCTCAGCTGAGTGTAAAGCTGGTCCAGAGCCTGCTGGCCGCTTGCTTTCAGAGTTGATTTGTTGAAGTTAAACAGTACGTCTGATTTCAGAGTAAAGTGTTTGGTTTCAACAACCGGAGCCGGAGCTGGTGCCGGAGCAGCAACAGGGGCTGGAGCATCATCCTGACCAAAACGGTAAGAAACACCCAGGCTCAGCATTGAGTTATCAGGACGTGCACCAACGGTCTGCGCATCACCGATGTTGTTAACCCACTGGTAGTCCAGACGGGTAGCCCAGTTCTGAGTGATCGCATATTCAACACCCACTGCTGCCAGTGGAGAAACACCGGTGTCGTGGTCAGACTGACCGTTACGGTAGTCTTTACTGTCTGCACGCCATACCATGCCACCCAGACGAGTATACACGTCCAGATCGTCCATGATTGGGTAGCTCAGTTTAGCTGCTAACTGAACGCCCTGGGCTTTGAAAGCACCGTGGTTAGTTGAACCGTAAGGCATGCGGCCTAACCAGTCATAACCCAGTTCGAAGCCCAGATACTGGTTTGCCTGATAGCCAACGAATGCACCGGCACCCAGCTGGTTCTTTTTAGGAGCGTTGCTGACGTCGTAGTTGTTACCGTAGAACCCGGTATCGTGGTACTGAGACCAGCCCAGTTTACCACCGGTGTACCAGGTGTTATCTTTTGGTGCGGCCTGCGCTACGGTAGCGAAACCTGCCAGTGCCACTGCAATTGCGATAGCTGTCTTTTTCATTTTGCGCCTCGTTATCATCCAAAATAGGCAATGAGCATAAATGTTGCTCTTGGTTGTAATCCTTCGCCGGGTTGTATCGCTCGATTTTTACTCTGCCAAAGAGGAGATTATTGAGCACCCTGGCGAGCTAAAGTCTACAACGAGATTAGAAAGTTACAAGTAAGATATGATGTTGTACAGTAAAAAAACAGCAAAACGTACACATTCTGTAACATTTAAAACTGAACTCTGGTCGGTGAACTTATCATAAATTGACCTTAACCCATTGTTGGCTCAGGAATGTCATGACTCTTCAGTGATTTATTTTTCTTCACGCAATTTTTTCTGAGAAAAATCTTATTTTAGCTCAATGTAGTAAGGGAGACTGAATTTTCAACCGATTTTCCTGTCTGCCGGGATAATTAAAGTCATTTTCTTCCCGCATAATCAGACCGAGAGTACGACCCTCTTTTGCTGCCTGTTCGAGTTCTGCGCGTTCAGCTGCCGTTAAATGTCCGGGCAACCAGGCAAGGACGACACTAAAATTTCCCGAACGAAGTGCTTTGGCCATCGCTCTCACACCGCCTTCGGCGGTGAGTGAAGGAACCTGCATGCTTTTTTCCAGGGGTAATCCTGATTGCTGTAGCCAGTGACGGTTTAATTTATGTGCCGGAGTTAGCCATAGCTGCCAGCGGGACTGCTCACTGAGCTGCTTTAATAAAGGTAGCAGTAAACTGTTAAGTAGGGCAGGATGCTGCGCATGGTAACTTAGCTCACTGATGCAGCCGCAGACCTCAGAAGAGGGTGCTGAGTGACGGTGAATGTTGAAAGTTTCTGATTTCAGTAGCTGAGTACGCATTTTTTTACCCATCCGCAATGAACTGTATGTATATACAGTATTCCTGTTATGAACAAAGATCAATCATTTTTCTGAAAACAGTGCGCAGAATCTTAAACTAACTCACCAAACTACGATTTATACATTGAACAACTAATAGCTTTTGTTTACCTTCCAACATGTTGATAAATATTATTTTATTGGCAGCTATGCCATTGCCTGAACCAGGGAGGTTCGCGATGAATATATCCGTTCAACGTGTTGAAGAATCAAAGAAACATCTGGCTGAATTAGGTGAAATTCAGTCACGTACCCAGTTTGGCGGGTACTCTTTGTCAGTGGAAAAAATTGTATTTGCACTGGTGAGTGACGGGGAGTTGTATCTGCGTGCCAGCGAAACTATGCAGCGCTACCTGCAACAACGTACGTTACAGCCGTTCATTTTTCATAAACGCGGGCAATCAATTAGCCTGAACTATTTTAAAGTCGATTCCCGCCTCTGGCATCATACTGATGAGTTGCTGGCGTTATCACGCGGATCACTCAATGAAGCCAGAGCATTGCGTGAAGCACAACTTAACTGCCAACGCCTTAAAGACCTGCCTAATCTAAGTATTCGTCTGGAAATGTTGCTGATAGAGGTTGGAGTGACAACCACGACCAGATTAAGAGATTTAGGGGCCAAGCAATGCTGGGCGAGGCTAAGAAGTAAAAACCGTCATCTTGGTCTGAAAACATTATATGCATTACAAGGGGCGATTTCTGGCCAGCATCAGGAAGTGCTGGCCAGAGAGGTGAGGGAAGAGCTTAAACACTGGTATCAGCAATTTACTCAGAGTTCGGCCCTTACCACGTGTAAAGCCACTAAA
Organism: Tatumella morbirosei; assembly: GCF_000757425.2. Lineage (GTDB taxonomy): Bacteria > Pseudomonadota > Gammaproteobacteria > Enterobacterales > Enterobacteriaceae > Tatumella > Tatumella morbirosei. Next base: position 165,345 of record NZ_JPKR02000002.1, read on the forward strand.
GGATCTTCATTTCCTTCCTGATGCTGATAATTTCAGGTAGTACTTTCAGTAACAAGCCAATCTGTTGCAGCATCACTTGCTCCCTGCTTTCCGGATTGGCTTCAATAGTGTTCATCTCTTTAATGAGTGAATGAAGTTTTTCGGTAATTTGTTGTTCGTTATCCGGCGTGGCATGCAGTACATTTTCAGACAGGTTAACCGTATCGTCCAGTAGCTGTAATAAATCCTGTCGGTCGGTTCTTTCCCTGTGGGCTCCCAATGCTGAAATGTAACTGAGAAAACTGTGATTAAGGCATAGCACCCTGAACGCCAGATCTTTGACGGGAAGTGTCAGGCCATTTTCACTGTTAAGATTAGAGATCACCAGTGCCAGTTCTGCATCAGAATTGTGTGCATCCCTGCGGGCAACCCGGTAAGACATACGGTTATCTTTACCTTCGTGGTATTGCTCAAGGATAGCATCCAGATACTTATTATTCGCAGCCAGTGCTTTGTTAATTACGTCAGGTAACTGACGATAACGCCAGTCAGGAAAAATCCAGGCTACGGCCATCCAGGAGAGAGCACAGCCGATGAGAGTGTCTAAAATTCTTGGCAGCGCAACATCAAAACCTTCACCTAACAGATTGAAACTGAGTAGTGCCAGTAAGGTGATAAATAATGTTGCCTGTGCATACTGAATAAGCCGGAAGGCAAAAAATAGCACTCCACTGACCACGATCAGAATCAGTTGACCCTGAATTGAGGGGACCAACCACAGTACTGGCAGGCCGATGATAATTCCGGCAAGCGTGCCAATGATTCTGAGAGCCAGACGCTTTCTGGTTGCAGCGTAATTTGGCTGACAGACGAATAAGCTGGTGAGTAATATCCAATAGCCTCTGTCCATGCCGGTCAGCACAATGAAAGCATAACCGACGCACAGTACGACAGACATACGTACCGCATGGCGGAATAGTGCCGATTTAGGGCTAAGATGGCGGGTCAGGCGAACTTTGACGTCCTGCCAACCGGTCAGTCCTTCCTGCGAAAGGTGCGTATCACTGTTTAGCCACAAATTATTCAGTAGTTGTTCCGAGGCTATGGAGATCAACTGATCATCTATCGCTTTCAGGTTCCGCAACAACCAGTGTAATCCTCTCGCCTGTGAGTCCCCGGGAGAAAGGGTAGCCAGACGATCCAGAGCTTGTTGCAAATGGAAAAACGACCGTTCAAACCTTGAATCATGGTGATAGGGTTGTTTCATAATAACTGAGTGAGCCACCTGACGGCATGCACTCGCTTGCATATGCATCAGGCGTTGAAAACGGAAAAGAATTTCGCTGTATCGCCACTCTTTACGCAACAGGTGGTACTGAATGTGCGAGGAGTTAGCTCGTTCGTGAATTTCCTGAGCTGCAAAATAATAGAGCAATGATCGCCTGCTGTTACGTGCCGCACGCTCACCGCTCAGTCGGCTCTGAATGGCAGTCTTAGTCTGATTAAACTGCGACACCAGTTGGCTGTTGACCAAAGCTGCCTGGATTAATGATGGATCATCTGTTGCTTCAGCATCAGGGTCAAAAAGAATGGCTTTAGCATCCAGATAACCAGCCAGCTGGTTATAGGTTTGAGCAAGCTGTTCCTGCACGGGTTGTACCGGAAACAACAAGTGCATCAGCATCGTTAACAAATAGTACCAAAGTGCCCCACTGAGCAGGAGAACAGGCTGGAGATACCACAGGCTGAATAAATGAATACCCAGCATGGTGTAAATAGCCATTAGCAAAGCACCAAACGCGATGGTGGCATAACGTTGTCCCAGGGCGCCTAATAAGATGTAGATCCAGCTGGAAAAGGCGAGACCAAAGAAAAAGAGCCAGGGGTGAGGGAACAACAGTTCGACGGAGACCGTCGCCAGGCAAAAACAGGCAAGCGTAATGCTTATATTACGCAGTCGCCCGGCTAAACGGTCATCAATATCGGTGAGTGCAGCGGCAACCACACCAAGGATCAGAGGAATAGTCCAGGTAATATTCTGCAATGACCAGGAAAGAATTACGCATCCGGTCATTGCGATAAAAATCCTGACCGGATCGCGCCACAGTTTATTCATTAAAAATGTACGCCAGCCGTTGAGTATACCCGAGCCAAACTTCATTAATTCTGTTGTCCTTAAAAACGACTACGAGCCGCATTCTCGCGGGCATATTTTGCTTCTTCAACAGAGACTACCCGACGGCCAACAGGCCATAAAGCAATGGCTGCAATTTTGAAATTAGCAATACCCACAGGTATACCGATGATGGTAATGCACTGCACTATTCCGGCTGAAATATGAGCCAGACATAACCACCAGCCAAAGAAAATAAACCAAAAAATATTCAAAAGAGTTCCACCGGAGTTACGTAATGAACTTTTATTCTCCGGGCGCAATAAATCCACATGAACAGCTTCATTTCCGAAAGGAAACAGTGATAGACGGGTGATCTCCCAGCAGGAACGGGTCAATGGTAGAGTGAAAATCAGCACAATGGTTATCAGAGTAGCGAATAACCATGCAAGTGTTGTGGCAAATCCACCCAGGACAAAATTAAGTATATTCAGCACAGTCCGCATATTTCGGGGTTCCTTTTATCGGTGTGACTCATTATGCACAGTGTAACCTTGTTTTTTGTCTGGAGCACTTAGTGACTCACAGTTAAACTATGACTTCAGCATGGTATTGATAATGGCGTGACGCATGGAACTTAAAGCAACTTCAATGGGCAAACGGCTGGCACAGCATCCATATAACCGGGTTCGCCTGTTGCCTGCAGGTGTTGAAGTCAGTGGCGACCGCCATGAATATATTATACCTTTTAATCAGTTACTCGGTATTCAGTGTAAACGAGGCGTAGTTTGGGGAGAACTTGAATTTCAGTTGCCGGAAGATAAGGTTGTCCGGCTGCATGGTACCGAATGGCAGGAAACTCAGCAATTTTATCATTATCTGCTGCAATCCTGGCATCAATGGAGCCAGCAGATGGCAGAGGTCTGTTATCAGGTACTTAGTGAGTTGCAACACTATTTATTAAGTCAGGTGCAGCGTGATAGCTGGCTGACCCGCAGTGATATCCGGGGTTTTCGCGAGAAAATTGAGCAAAAATTTTCGGCATTACCACTGCCACATGAGCGTATTCCCGAATTCGATCAGTGCCAACCATTATGGCTGTTTTGCCAGAGTTGGCTGAAATCAACAGAACAACAGCGAAGTGAGCGCAATCGTCAGTGGACAGAAGAGATTCTGGAACGTTACCGTGACTTTTTTAACACAGTTGAATCTTCTCCACTCAATCCGGCACAGTGTCGTGCCGTGATCAATGGGGAAGACAATCTGCTGGTACTGGCGGGAGCGGGTAGTGGTAAAACATCTGTGCTGGCTGCCCGCGCGGCCTGGTTGATAAAACGCAAACTGGCGTCGGCAGACCAGATTTTGCTGCTGGCATTTGGCCGGGATGCTGCCGATGAAATGAATAAACGGGTCATTAAATCGACCGGTGAAGCAAACGTAACTGCCCGGACATTCCATTCCCTTGCATTACACATTATTCAGCAAAGTAGTAATAAACAGCCAAAGATCAGTCAGCTGGAAACTGATGCAGATTTCCGTCGTAAAATGCTGACTGACGTATGGCAACAACAGTGTGCTGAGAAAAAATCTTTTGCCAATGGCTGGCGGCAATGGCTGCAGGAAGAACTGAAGTGGGAGTTACCTTCAGATACTTTCTGGCAGGACGAAAAATTGCTGTCCCGGGTCTCTGGCAGACTGGAGCGTTGGGTATCTCTGATGCGTAACCATGGAGGAGCTCAGGCAGCCATGATTGACGAATCTCCGGAGGATATTCGTTTACTATTTGGCAAACGTATCAGACTGTTGGCTCCGCTAATGAAGGCCTGGAAGAGTCACCTGAAGCAGGAATCGGCGTTGGACTTTGCCGGCTTGATCCAGCAGGCCGTCGCTTTACTGGACAAAGGGCGTTTTATCAGTCCCTGGAAGTATATTCTGGTGGATGAGTTTCAGGACATCTCTGTTCAGAGGTCCTCACTGATTAAAGCCCTGCGGGATCAGAATAAGCGTTGCAGTTTATTTGCTGTGGGTGATGACTGGCAGGCTATTTATCGCTTTGCAGGAGCTGAAATTAATCTGACTACCCGTTTTCACCAGCAATTTGGAGAAGGAGACATCTGCATTCTGGACACGACCTATCGTTTTAACCAGCAAATTGGCCAGATTGCGAACCGGTTTATTCAGCAAAATCCGTTGCAAATGAAAAAAAACCTCAACAGCCTGATCAAAGGCAACAAAAAATCGGTGTCATTACTGGCGGAAGATCAACTTGAAGCACTGCTAAATAAAATGAGTGGCTATGTTAAAGATGATGAAACGGTTTTAATTCTTGCGCGTTATCACTACCTCAGACCACCCGTGTTAGCCAAAGCGGCAACCCGCTGGCCTAAATTATCGGTCAGCTTTATGACAATGCATGCCAGTAAAGGGCAAGAGGCCGACTATGTCATTGTTATCGGTCTGAACGAGGGAAGCAGCGGATTTCCTGCCGTAGCCAGAGAATCAGTGATCGAACAAGGTTTGCTACCCAAGCCGGAAGATTTTCCTGATGCCGAGGAGCGTCGACTGGCTTATGTTGCGATGACAAGGGCCAGACAGCAACTGTGGCTGCTCTACGACAAAGCTTCTCCATCATCTTTTGTAGAAAATTTCAGGGACCTGGGAGTCCCTGTTGTTCGTAAACCCTGAATGTATTACTCGTTGTCCAGCAATGGTTCCTGTAATCGTTCAGCCATATAGCGTGGATAGTCAGGAATAGAAATTTCGACATTTTGCCGGTACAGGACAGAGTTTACGATGAAGTCGGCAGTAGCGCGGTTGGTTGCCACGGGAATATTCCATACGGTGGCCAGCCGTAATAACGCTTTCACATCAGGATCATGGGGGACTGCATTTAACGGATCCCAGAAGAAGATTAACATATCCACTTTCCCTTCAGAGATCATTGCTCCCACCTGCTGATCCCCACCCATCGGGCCGCTTAATAACGGATTGACATGCAAGCCACAATGCTTGTTGATTAAATTCCCGGTAGTACCGGTTGCGTAAAGTGTCTGTGACTCAAGTGAGGATTGATTTTGTGTCACCCACTCCAGGAGGGAAGCTTTGCAGTTATCGTGGGCAACCAGGGCGATATTTTTCTTTTCCGGCAACGTTCTGACCGTCTGCTCCATTATTGATCCTTATGATTGAGCGAATTAGATGAGTGTTTAACCAGTGTAGCGCGGGGGGGAATAACTGTTCAACTGGTTCGAAATTCACGCAGCCAGGATAAAAAAGAGTCGATAGAGTGTTCGGCAAAGGATAAAGAACTGTTTACTGAAGGAACAACCTGATTAACATATTCACGGGGCTTATTACCAGGCAGAATATTTCCCTGTAAACCAGCACCGGTAAATTTTTCCACTGAGGCTTTTCGTTTTAGCTGGTTATAGGCAGTCATTTCGGCAACATAATCCACACCCGGCGAGAGTGATAAATAGTCCTGGATCGCAGGAACGTCATGATTATTCTCATCAACCACGCGGAAGCGGGTTGCACTGGTGACTTGTTTAGCTGACTCCCCTGGCCCTGCAGGCGGTGGAAAAACGACATTCACCCTCTGACCCCGGGCGGTAAAAGTAATAATAAATGCCGGGGAATTTTTTTGCTGATCAATAGTAAATAAAATCTGATGCTGTCCACGGTTGAGTTCAATACTGTCGGCTCCTTTCAGCAGACTACCTGGCAATGGGTGGCCGTCCAGAACCAGTAAATTCATTTCCGGGTTTAGTCTGAAACTTAATGCTTCTGCAGCAGATGAAAAACTACCGATCAACAGGCAGAGGAGAGGCACTAAAAACTTCATCTTTGCTCCGGGGCAACCTTAGGACTATGCATTTATCAGCAGTTCGTATTATGGCATTAATTTTTACATTTTGTCATATTTATTGTGCGGTAACGCGACTGGTGATTGTCAGTTTTAGCGATACACTGAGTAATCATTCCGGCGAAAATGCCGGCCGAACAGGGGGGAATAATGAACCAACCAGATATTGGCGGGATACTGACAAAGGCGCGACGCATAGCGCTGGTGGGAGCCAGTGATAACCCGGAGCGACCTGCCTGGCAGGTAATGATGTTTTTATTGCAGCACGGTTATGAAGTGATTCCGGTGAGCCCGAGGGTTGCCGGTAAAACACTGGCTGGTCAACCGGGCTATGCTTCGCTGGAACTAGTGCCTGGCCATATTGATATTGTTGATGTATTCAGGAATCCGGAGGTCGTCCCTGCGATTGCGCAGCAGGCTATCACTCACGGTGCTGATGTCTTATGGATGCAACCAGGTACTTACAATCCTGAAGCTGAGGAGCTTGCCCGTGAGGCGGGACTGAGTGTTGTAGCAGATAAATGCACTAAAATTGAAATTATGAAACGGGGTCTGCCGCCTTTAACAGCATAGCTGATAAAGGCGACAATAATCAGTGACAACGATGCGGTGCACGTAATTGTTGGCGGACATTTTCGGCCAGCTCATCCAGTACCGGCTGATCAGGGTGTTCATCATAAACCTCCCCGGTCAGCTGGAATTCAGCGACATAGGTATGCACTGTATCACCGGCCTCATCTTCCATCACAACATGGTACCAGGGACGGGTACCATGCAGGTCATAACTCGGTTCTTCAGGAACCGGCATATCCAGTGAAAACTCAGCATCTACATCAACAACCACTCCGAGAGTTCCGGAGAGTTTGTGCCGGACTTGCTGGCCAATGCCAAATTTGCTGCTAATCATAAATACCTCCGGAAGCGAACTTTCCAAAGATATAAGGGCTGATTTACTTTTTTTCAAGCTATTCTACGTAACAAACAAATCCTTTCAGATACAGACCTTCAGGATAGGATGAAATAACCGGATGATCGGCGGCCTGACGCAACTGATCGACAAACTGAACATTCTTTCCTGCATCCAGCGCAGCATCTGCGATGACTTTCTGGAAAAGATCAACCGTCATCAGCCCGGAGCAGGAAAAGGTCAGTAATATCCCACCCGGATTCAGTAACTGCATAGCCAGCATGTTGATATCTTTATAACCACGACAGGCACCCGCCAGCTGATTTTTATTTTCGACAAATTTAGGTGGATCCATGACGATAACATCGAATTTTTCACCGCTGTCCCGGAAACGGCGAAGCAACTTAAACACATCATCACGGATAAATTGGGCTTTTTCCAGTGGTAACTGGTTAAGCTCGACGTTCTGCCTGGCCACATCCAGTGCGGATTCTGAGGTATCTACACTAAGGACCTCACGGCAATTACCAATTAACGCTGAAACGGCAAATCCGCCGGTATAAGAGAAGCAGTTCAACACCCGGGCATCTTTACAGTAACGGCGCAATGCATAACGGCTGTCCCGTTGATCAAGATAATAACCGGTCTTATGTCCTTCCCGAATATCGACCAGCAGTTTCATGCCATGTTCGGTAATCGGTAGCAATGCAGGAGGTTGCTGTCCGCAGATCACGCCGTGGGTGAGTGGCAGTCCCTCTTTTTTACGGACCGAAACATCGGAACGATCATAAACAGAGCATTCTGGAAAGCAATTTTGAAGTGCAGTAATGATGGCAGGGCGCTGGTATTCAGCCCCTGCTGATAACAGCTGTACCACCAGGTAGCCGGCAAACTTATCAATAGTCACACCAGGAAGGCCATCGGATTCGCCGGCAATCAGGCGATAACTATCAAGATTATCGGTTTTAGCCAGCCATTCACGCCATTTTCTCGCTTTGTTAAGTCGTTGTTCAAAAAAGGCGATATCAATCGTTTCTTCTGGCTGCCAGCTCCAGACCCTGGCGCGAATTTGCGATTGAGGAGAGTATGCCGCACGTGCCAGCCAGCTACCTTTATGGTCACAAATATCCACCGTTTCCCCGGAGTTCGCGGAACCTTCAATGCGGCTGATTGCACCGGAGAAAACCCATGGATGGCGGCGTAGCAGGGATTTTTCACGTCCCCTGGAAAGAATTAATCTGGCAGTCATAATATACAGGTAGCAAAGAATAAAGGCGGTATTGTTAAGCGGATATCGCCAAATTGCAAACTAATCAACAGCAGGGGACAACAGAATGCATTCGATCTGTAAGGTCCGGGTGACCGGACGGGTACAGGGAGTATTTTTCCGCGACAGTACCCGACGTCAGGCGTTGAATCATGGTATCGATGGTTATGCTAATAATCTCAGTGATGGCAGTGTTGAAATACTGCTGTCCGGCGAGCGCGCTGCGGTTGAAACAGTTTTGGCATGGATTACTGCCGGCGGGCCTCCTTCTGCCAGAGTGGATAGTGTGGATGTACAGTCTCTGACATCTGATGGAGGAGTTAAAGGATTCAGTACTGGCTGACGACCGGGGGATTAAAGGCATTTTGCCGGTTTAGGTAATCCGGCAATTTTTGTCGCCTGCTTTGCTGGTCCGTCAGGGAACAAACGAAACAGATAACGACTGTTGCCTTTATCTTCGCCGAATTTTTTAGCCATTGCTTTGACCAGCATACGAATGGCCGGGGAGGTATTAAATTCCAGATAGAATTCCCGCACAAAATTGACAACCTGCCAGTGGGCTTCTGTCAGGGTAATGCCTTCGCCAGCGGCTATCTCTTCCGCCAGTGCTACAGACCAGTCAGCCGGAGATTTCAGATAACCTTCTGAATCTGTTTCAATGTCATGTCCTGCAAACTTCACAATATGTCCTCTTCAGTTACCGTGCAGCAGTGTAGCAAACTGTGAAGGACGAAAAAATACCCGCCGGAGCGGGTATTTAACAGGAGAATTCCGGTTTATCAGTTGCTGCGTGAAAAACCTAACAGACTCAGCAGGCTGACAAAGATATTGTACAGAGAGACATAAAGGCTGACGGTAGCACGAATGTAGTTAGTTTCACCGCCATGAATAATATTACTGGTTTCCCACAGGATGGCACCGGCAGAAAACAGAATAAACAGGGCACTCAGGGCCATTTGTAATGCGGGTAAATGCAGGAAGATATTAGCGACCATACCCACCAACAATACGACAAAGCCTGCCATCATCATCCCACCCAGGAATGACATATCCTTACGCGTAGTAAGCACATAGGCTGAGCAGCAGAAAAATACTAATGCAGTCCCGCCCAGTGCCAGCGCTATCACATCACCCATTCCTGCGGCCAGGAAACTACTGAGTATCGGGCCAAGGCAATATCCCAGGAACCCGGTAAAGGCAAATGCGGCCAGAATGCCTGCAGGGCGATCAGCCAGCCGGTAAGTCAGAAACATCAGACCGTAGAATCCCACAAGCATGAGAATCAGTCCCGGTGCTGGTAGTGCCAGCATAGTACTTGCGGTAGCAGTGACTGCGGAGAAGGCCAGTGTCATCCCCAGTAAGAAATAGGTATTACGCAGTACCTTATGGGTACTAATTAAACTGTTACTTCTACCAGGGGCAAGAATTCTGTCCATACAGACTCCTTAACTATTCAAAATGGTTATTTTAATCACCGCAGAATACGCACTGCCGAACCAGGGATGAAGTCGTTTTACCCATCTTTACGTGGAAAATTGTTCCATAAACCGGCAATCTGCTGTTTTTCACAGCATTCAATGATAGTTTGGCTGTTTTTCAGGCAAATGGAACATTCAGGGCTTTACAATGTTCGGGGGGATGTTTATAGTGCGCCTCATTGCGGAGGGGTGGCCGAGCGGCTGAAGGCAGCGGTCTTGAAAACCGCCGATGGGCAACCATCCGAGAGTTCGAATCTCTCCTCCTCCGCCATCATTTATACTCTGTATTTTTGCTTTACAGAACAGCTGATTGTTTGTTCTGACCCTTACGGAGGGGTGGCCGAGCGGCTGAAGGCAGCGGTCTTGAAAACCGCCGATGGGCAACCATCCGAGAGTTCGAATCTCTCCTCCTCCGCCATATTTAAGAAAGACCAGCCTGATGGCTGGTTTTTTTTGCCTGTGGTCTGGTTGTATTCCACTTTTCATTTCCCCGGGAACTTTCATCAGCACACGGACTCTATTCCCTCTTACGTAGTGAATTAAGTTTGATATAGTGACGTAAACTTTTGCTCTGACATCATTAACTGACAAGGAGAAAACAGTGGCCAACGCGGTATTCATCCGGATAGACAATGTCAGAGACAATTTTTCTCGGGCCCCTCAGAATTCATGGAACAGTGACAATGATTAAGAAATTGAGCTTGTGTACACTCGCTGTACTTGCAGCACTACCTGTGAGCTTGCAAACGTTTGCGGCAGATAACAGTATGCAGCTGGAACAGGTGTTAATGCTTAGCCGTCATAATCTGCGGGCTCCCCTGGCGAATGGTGGCAGTCTTCTCGAACAGTCTACCAATAAGAAATGGCCCCAGTGGGATGTCGCTGGTGGTGAACTAACCACGCGTGGTGGAGTCCTTGAGGCGTACATGGGGAAATATACCCGCGACTGGCTGGCGCAGCAGGGGCTGGTGGATAAAAATCAGTGTCCGGCCTCAAATTCTGTCTTTGTTTATGCCAACAGCCTACAACGTACTGTGGCAACTGCACAATTTTTTGTGAGCGGTGCTTTTCCGGGGTGTGATGTTGCAGTCACCCATCAGGATGCTATGGGCACCATGGATCCTGTATTCAATCCTGTGATTGCCAATGATAGTGCCGAATTCAAAAAATCAGCGCTTCAGGAGATCTCGGCCGCAGACAAACAGCAGCAACAACAATTACAGGCTGCCTATAGCCAACTGAGTAAAGTGGTTGATTTTTCAGCATCACCGTTATGTAAAGGTAAAGAAAAATGTAGTCTGGGAAGTCAGTCAGATTCTTTCAGCCTGGACAAAGGAAAAGAACCCGCGGTTGAAGGCCCGCTGAAGATCGGTAATGCGTTGGTAGATGCTTTTACCTTACAGTATTACCAGGGTTTTCCGGCCGACCAGGTTGCCTGGGGACAAATCAAAACCCCTGAGCAGTGGAAAGCATTATCAGAAATCAAAAACAGCTACCAGAATATCCTGTTTACCACCCCCCAGGTCGCGCGTGACGTTGCGGCGCCACTGGTTGATTATATCCGCAGCCAACTGATTGATCAGGATAAAGCCAGTGCCCCGGCATTCACATTTATGGTGGGTCATGATTCAAATATTGCTTCAGTACTGGCAGCGCTGAAGGTGAAACCTTATCAGTTACCTGGTCAGTATGAGCAGACGCCTATTGGTGGTCAGCTGGTATTCGAACGTTGGCATGATAAGAAAACCAATAAAGATCTGCTGAAAATGGAATATGTCTACCAAAGCACTCAGCAGTTACATGAGGCGTCGACACTTAGCCTGGCGAATCCGCCACAGCGAGTGACATTGCAACTGGAAGGTTGCCCTGCGGACAGTAATGGTTACTGTTCATGGGATGATTTCAGTAAAGTTCTGAATACGGCGTTGCAGGGTACGTCGATGCAACCTCATATGGCGCCGGCTGAAACCGCTGCCACTCCGGCAGCTCCGGCAACTCCTCCGGTTTCTGAGAGCACGTCCACATCAACCCCGGCCACAACAGCGCCTGCTGAGGCTAATAGTCAGACAAAATCGCCTGCCGCTGCCGCTCCGGCGAAAAATGAAGCTGCCAGTAAATCCCCTTCATCCGGCGCCAGCCACTCCTCCGCTGGCCATAGTTCGGGTGGTGGAAAGGGCGGTGATGCAAAATAACTCTCCGGTTACTCTTGTGGCACAGTGATCATTGACTGGAAAAAAATCCCCGCGTTATGCGGGGATTTCTTTTATGTATGCAGGAGTCTATTCGTCATCATAAACCAATGAATGTCTCATTAGCCACACGATCTCCCTGCCAGCAATAGGTTCATTTAGGTGGTGGTTCTGGTCGTTGACCGGGATTTCGGCGGCCAGAAATCCGTCGGGAACGACATTAACGGATTTCTGAGACCAGGGATGCCGGGCAACACAACTGCCATGACTGCACTGTATTACCCGGCGGGTCGGTTTATGAGATCTTACGTTTCTGTACCTGCCAGCCAATAGCCAGCACGATGAACCAGAGCGGCGTGACCATTAGTGCCTGACGGGTATCCGGCTGGAGGGTTAATAACACCAGGATAAAGGCGAAAAAGAGCAGGCACACCCAGCACATCAGTTTGCCCGCAGGCATTTTGAACACTGAGGCCTGATGCAGTTCAGGGCGTTGACGGCGGTAAACCAGATAGCTGCATAAAATAATAGACCAGACGAACATAAACAGAATCGCCGATACGGTGGTAACCAGCGTAAATACCGTCATAACATTTGGGATTAGATAAATCAATGCAACCCCCACCAGTAAGCAGAAGCAGGAAAAAAGTAATCCACTTACCGGGACCGAGCGGCCGGATAGCCGGGCGAAGCGGCTGTGAGCGACACCTTGCTCTGCCAGGCCGAACAGCATCCGGCTGGTAGAGAAAATACCGCTGTTAGCAGAAGAGGCTGCAGACGTCAGAACGACAAAATTGATAATACCGGCAGCCGCAGGTAAGCCAATCAACACAAACATCTCTACAAACGGGCTGCGCGAGGGAACGACCTGGTCCCACGGAGTAACGGCCATAATAACCAGCAGTGAAAAGACGTAAAACATAATAATACGTAGTGGAATGGCATTAATGGCCCGTGGCAGGACTTTCTTCGGATCACGGGTCTCAGCGGCGGTTGTACCGACCAGTTCTATACCCACAAACGCAAACACTGCAATTTGGAATCCGGCAAAGAAGCCACTAAGTCCCTTCGGGAAGAAACCGCCATGGGTCCAGATATTACTGAGTGCAGCATGCGGTCCGTCGACAGGGCCATAGTGGATACAAACCAAAACAATACCAATGGCAATCAAAGCAATAATGGCCACGATCTTAATAATTGCGAACCAGAATTCCATCTCACCAAACATTTTTACAGTCGCGATATTCAGCACCAGGAAGATAGCAATACAGAGAATTGCACTCATCCAGACCGAGAATCCGGGCATCCAGAACTGTAAATAAGAGGTGATAGCAACGATATCAGCAATACCCGTGACTACCCAACAGAACCAGTAAGTCCAGCCGGTAAAATATCCGGCCCAGGGGCCAAGCAGATCAGCGGCAAAATCACTGAATGATTTATACTCAAGATTAGACAGTAGTAACTCACCCATTGCTCTCATGACAAAAAACAGCATAAAGCCAATCAGCATATAAACAAAAATGATCGACGGTCCGGCAAGGCTGATGGTTTTACCTGAACCCATGAATAATCCGGTTCCGATGGCTCCGCCAATTGCTATCAACTGAATGTGACGGTTATTTAAGTTCCGCCGTAGCTTTGGTGTGTCCTGATCGGGCACATTTTGCTGAGGTTGGTGTGTCATTCCTTCATTTCCTGTGATGATTGTGTCAGCTCTGCTGGCTGTTTTTATTGTTTTCTGCCCGGAGTTGATTGTGGCAGTGACGAGTAAATCAGTTCAATGTTTGCAGGAGTCACCTTTTATCACACTCTCTATAACGTGAGAAATAACAAGCGTTACATCTGTGGCTGACTGATGTTTTTTCGTTCGCAATATGGTAAGACATGTAAGGTTGTATCGCAGCGGGGGACATTGAAAGCTAAAATAATAAGTAAAGGTGGTTACCGTGGAGGGTTCCTGCCTCAGACAGAGACAGGATATTACTGTACTACTGAAGATATCCGGCTTTTATTTGTTTCAGGGTTGAAATAAACACTTCTGAATCAGCTGTGTTTTCCAGGGAACTCAGATAACGCTCCATATTCAGGATGGCTTTACCTGCATCCACCTGGCTCATGGACTGTAAAATACAGGTGATCATCATTTTCAGACAGGTCACTTCCCTGGCCAGCGATTCAGGTTTTTTTTCAGTTGGAAATTCTACATGGTTCATTACTTCAGACTCCGTTAATCAGCGAAAGCTCGCCATAATTGCGGATAATATAACAGAATCAAAATGTTGACATTAGCATTTTAGGGGATATGACACCTTCGCTGGTGATAAATGTGGTATGTGATGCTAATAAAAGAAAATAGCTCTGATTTATGGGCCTTAACACAGCTTGATTTTGTCTGGAGAAACAGTGAAAGCCATTAATTATGCTATAATCAAAAATTGATTGTCGTCAAATAATGGTCGCTTATAAAGGATTTGCCAGGGCGATTATGTAAAACTGTTCGTGGCTGACTCTGCCAAAATTTCCTCTGTGTGCCTTTTGGAGTACATCCTTTTGATCAGTATCCTCCTTGTTGATGACCACGATTTAGTCCGGGCCGGTGTACGTCGTATACTGGAAGATGTTACTGCCATGGTGGTTAGCGGTGAGGCGTGTTGCGGAGAGGATGCCATTAAGTGGTGCAGGCAGAATACGGTAGATGTGATCCTGATGGATATGAATATGCCAGGCATTGGCGGACTGGAGGCCACCCGGAAAATTATGCGTATTCATCCGGATATCAAGATAATCATGCTGACCATCTGTTCTGAAAATCCTTTACCCGCCAGAGTGATGCAGGCTGGGGCGGTGGGATATCTGACGAAAGGTTCGACTCCACAGGAGATGATTAACGCTATCCGGGCGGTTAATGCAGGGCAGCGCTACATTGCACCAGATATTGCGCAAAAAATGGCGTTAAGTCAGGTGGAATATCATGGCGGCGAATCGCCATTTTCAAGTCTGTCAGAACGGGAGTTACAGATTATGCTGATGATAACTAAAGGTCAGAAAGTGACCGATATTTCTGAGCAGTTGAATCTCAGTCCTAAAACAGTTAATAGTTACCGTTATCGTATGTTCAGTAAGCTGAACATTAACGGTGATGTTGAGTTGACGCATCTGGCGATACGGCATGGGTTAGTTAATTCGGATTTGGTAATCAGCAGTGAGTGAAATTTTTGATTCAGTCGATTTCCTTCGGACTGTCACACATCAGCCCGGGGTCTACCGGATGTACGGTGCCGGCGATGAAGTGATCTATGTAGGAAAAGCCAAAGATCTCAAAAAGCGGCTCAGTAGTTATTTTCGTACTCAGGTCAGTAGTCGTAAAACGGAAGCTCTGGTAGCGAATATCCGCCATGTGGATGTCACTGTGACCCACAGTGAAACTGAAGCTTTGTTGCTGGAACATAACTATATAAAGTTATACCAGCCACGATATAACGTGTTGCTGCGTGACGATAAGTCCTATCCCTACATACTGTTAAGTAACGATAAACACCCTCGTCTGGCATCTCATCGTGGAGCTAAACATGTGAAAGGGGAGTATTTCGGCCCCTTCCCGGGCGGCAGTGCTGTGCGCGAAACGCTGGCGATTTTGCAAAAAGTGTTTCCTGTTCGTCAGTGCGAAAATAATGTCTATCGCAACCGTTCCCGACCTTGCCTGCAATATCAGATTGGTCGATGCCTGGGACCTTGTGTGGAAGGCCTGGTTTCTGAAGAGGAATATCAGCAACAGACCGAATACGTCAGATTGTTTTTATCCGGTAAGGATGACCAGGTGCTGAAATTACTGATCAGTCGGATGGAGCAGGCAAGTGCATCTTTGAAATTTGAAGAAGCTGCGCGGATACGGGACCAGATTCAGGCTGTCAGGCAAATTACCGAAAAACAGTTTGTCTCTAATCAGGGGGATGATCTGGATGCGATCAGCATTGCGTATGATTCAGGAATGGCCTGTGTTCATGTGCTGTTTATCCGCCAGGGTAAGGTGCTGGGTAGTCGGAGTTATTTCCCGAAAGTTCCGCCGGATACTGAATTGTCGGAAGTGATACAGACGTTTGTGGGGCAGTTTTATCTGCAGGGGAGTGAGGTGCGTACTTTGCCTGGCGATATTTTACTGGATTTTGCACTGCCGGAAATCAGCGTTCTCAGTGCATCGCTGACCGAACTGGCAGGCAGAAAAATCAGTCTGCAAAGTAAACCTCGTGGTGACCGGGCACGTTATCTTAAGTTGGCCAGAACCAACGCGGCTACAGCGCTGGTGTCCAGGCTGGCTCAACAATCGACAATCCATCAGCGGCTGGCAGCGTTGGCCGGGTATCTCAAATTGCCGGCTATTCGCCGGATGGAGTGTTTCGATATCAGTCATACGATGGGCGAACAAACGGTCGCTTCCTGCGTGGTCTTTGATGCCAACGGGCCGGTGCGAGCCGAATACCGACGTTATAATATCACCGGTATTACCCCGGGAGATGATTACGCGGCTATGAACCAGGTCCTGCAACGGCGTTACAGCAAGTCGCTGGAAGAAAGTAAAATTCCTGATGTCATTGTGATTGATGGTGGAAAAGGCCAACTGGCGCAGGCCAAAGAGGTCTTTGCCGGACTGGATGTTGACTGGGATAAAAATCATCCACTGTTGCTAGGGGTAGCAAAAGGCAGTGATCGTAAAGCGGGTCTGGAAACACTGTTTTTTGAAGCCGAAGGGGAAGGAATGTCATTACCGCCAGATTCTCCGGCATTACATGTCATTCAGCATATTCGTGATGAATCTCATGACCATGCTATTTCTGGACACCGACTGAAGCGTGCCAAAGTAAAATCCGCCAGTAGCCTGGAAGGCATTGAAGGTGTCGGACCTAAACGTCGTCAGCAGTTACTGAAATATATGGGAGGGTTACAGCCGTTGAAAAATGCTACGGTTGAAGAAATTGCCAAAGTTCCGGGCATATCTGTGACACTGGCGGAAAAAATATTCTATTCTCTCAAACACTAGCATTGAAACAGCAGGGGCAATGTAGGAACATAGAGACAAACACCATCCCATCCAGGCTGTTAGTGCCCTATGCAATTTAATATACCGACATATCTTACGCTTTTCAGGGTTGTTTTAATTCCCTTTTTTGTTTTGGCGTTCTATTTGCCATTCAACTGGGCACCTGTTTGCTGCGCATTATTGTTTGTTATCGCCGCAATAACGGACTGGTTCGACGGGTTCCTGGCGCGCCGCTGGAAACAGACCACTGCTTTTGGCGCGTTTCTTGACCCGGTGGCAGATAAAGTCATGGTGGCAATTGCACTGGTACTGGTGGCGGAATATTTTTATTCCTGGTGGGTAACCTTACCTGCGGCGACGATGATTGCACGTGAAATAATTATTTCAGCCTTACGGGAATGGATGGCTGAAATTGGCAAACGAAGTAGTGTGGCAGTTTCCTGGATTGGCAAAGTAAAAACCACGGCTCAGATGTTGGCTCTGGTCGCATTACTCTGGCGACCAAACGATATGGTCGAGATGGTAGGAATTTTGGCATTATACATCGCTGCAGTGCTCACTTTCTGGTCGATGTTTCAGTATCTTAGTGCGGCAAGAAAAGATTTGCTGGATGAATGAGCATAATGATGGAATTAGCAGCAAACAATAGTTGTTTTGACATAAACTGATTGACGGGACAGCCGCTGTCAGTAAAATGCGGCACATCAAAGGTTGTTCCGGTTATCTGTTTTCACAGTTCAGAACAATTTTGCGGGAATAGCTCAGTTGGTAGAGCACGACCTTGCCAAGGTCGGGGTCGCGAGTTCGAGTCTCGTTTCCCGCTCCAGTTTATAAAGGCCGAATCATTCTGATTAGCGGGCTTTCACAAAAAAGGACCTCAGGGTTCTTTTCTTGTTTCCTGATATCACCATTCTCATCACTCTGTTATTGGGTATTGGCTTTATTTCATCTTCCACCAATCAGCCAGATGTTCGCCGCATAATAAAACCCGGTTATCCTCCGTACTCAACCGGTTGCCGCAGAGTGCAAAATCAGTAACACCGAATTGAAAGTGGGGTTCTGCGGGGGAGTACTATCGCAGTGGCACATATCCTGCCTTACCTGGCTCACCAGTGAAGGCTGCAAATAGTGATTAACCATATACTATACAGCTGCCAACTGACAGTCCCTGCTGCATCAACCTGAGCGTGTCTTGCAGAAGAGCGCAGTCGTAGAGCTCGCCGTGAAAACAGGTACTGTCACTATCCCTCGCTCACAAAATTGAACACAGGCGCGCTGCGGGCTTGCTCATTTGCCACACAGGCAGTGAATTAAGTTGCTAAAATCACCAGTTTAACGGAAGGGTGTTTGCTCATTGAACAGGTTGCTGAATTTTCGGGCATTCAGACATTATTATCGGAAAAAAAAGGGGATAGCTCTTGCCAAGCCCGGGGAACCAGTCCATAATAGCGACCATTCCGAAGACGAAGGGTGATTAACTCTTTAGGAATCAATAAGTTAAACCAAAGGTTTTGGTGCAACTGACAAGAGTTAACAATTATAACATCTCTAATATGTTGTAATTTAAAGGAATAAAAGGCGCGTTGGCAGAGTGGCCATGCAGCGGATTGCAAATCCGCCTACCTCGGTTCGACTCCGGGACGCGCCTCCAGATTTGCCCAGGTGGTGAAATCGGTAGACACAAGGGATTTAAAATCCCTCGGCTGTATGGCTGTGCGGGTTCAAGTCCCGCCCTGGGCACCACCGATTATAATGAACAAAAATAAGCACATATGTGCAATGTCGTTTAACCGCCGTCAGGCGGTTTTTTGTTTTCTGCGCCCGTTGTCGAAGATGCATTTTTGCATTTGCTTAATCATCCATTTATCTGATCACCAACAACCGGCACAATTTTTATCTTTCTGTCATAAACTGCTGCCTGACCCGTGTCATTGACTGAACTTACTCGCCTTTCTCCCAGGCTTCATTCCGAAACATAAATCTGTTTAATATTAAAGCTTAAAACGTGTAACCAGTTTTAAGTTGTGGGTAATCTGGTCTGAAGTTCTGTGTAGCATCCCACTGGTGTAGATAAAAGCCATCGCGGCTGTTCGCGCTTCCTGCGGGCCCGGGAATAGGCAATGAATTGCAAATTTCCTTGACAGCCCTGTCAGGTCAGAGAGTTGGGAGTTTCTTTTGTATCTGATAGTTAAGGGATTTTTTTGTTTTCAGGAACTCCGCGATTAAAGACAAACAATTTGTTCAGCGGATGAACGCCGACCAAAGCTTTTGAAGCAAAACAAGGTAGTCTACCGCACTCAGAGTGGCTGTGGGGGGAATGCACTCTCTTTTATCAGTAGATAAAGTTGCCTCAGACTAAATGAACTTAGCCCGAATCTTCCCTGTTTGTCACATGCTCGCACAGGGCAGAAGATATCATAATTAACTTTATGAATAAGATGACAAATAGTGAATTCAGGTGGTAACACCGTTACGTGCCTGACATTACATTCCGGAAAATATTTAAGTTGTCCGATTAAAATTACTAGACGACCGGTCTATTAGTTGTTAGCGTTGAGATACGGAACAAGCTGGTGAGGCTTTGAAACATCGATACTCTCTGGTGCTACGATGGTTCAATCCAGCTTCGGATTGTTCCCGGTTTTATCGCTACAGGTGACACCTATAAATAGACGACCGGTCTACTAATGGTTCATGCTGATTACCTGTTTGCTTAATCCTGAGTCTATATTTTGGAGAACGATAATGAAAATTCTGATGGTACTGACCTCACACGACAAACTGGGTGATACTGGCCGTAAAACGGGTTTCTGGCTTGAAGAGCTGGCTGCGCCTTACTACGCCTTCAAAGATGCAGGTGCTGAAATTGTGCTGGCATCTCCGTTGGGTGGAAATCCACCGCTGGACCCGAAAAGTAACGAACCAGATTTCCAGACTGAGTTTACCCATCGTTTTGAAGCTGATGCTGATGCAGTGGCACTGCTGGCTACCACCGTCCGTCTGGACAGCGTTTCGCAGGCAGAATTTGACGCAGTATTTTATCCGGGGGGGCACGGTCCGCTATGGGATCTGGCAGAAGATAAGCATTCCATTGCGCTGATAGAGTCATTTTTCTCTGCGGGTAAAAATATTGCTTTTGTTTGTCATGCACCAGGTGTGCTGCGTCATGTGAAAACCCCGGATGGCAGTCCGTTGGTTGCAGGCCGTCAGGTTACCGGTTTTACCAATACCGAAGAAGAAGCTGTTGGTCTGACCCGGGTGGTGCCATTCCTGGTAGAAGATGAGCTGAAAGCAAAAGGTGGTATCTATTCCAAAGGTGCAGACTGGAGTTCCTATGTGGTCACCGATGGTTTGTTGATAACCGGTCAAAACCCGGGGTCTTCAGCAGCTGCGGCAGTTCAGCTACTGGACCAACTGGCGAAATAAGCTCCCCTGTTCAGGGATAAAAATTTTAACCCTGAACCTTGGGTAACGCTGGTCTATTTCATAGACGCCCAGTCTGGCCTTTGATAAATTGACGACATGAAATCTGCAACCAAACAACAAAATCATCATGTCCGTGAACACATTCTTGTCACCGGCCAGCGTATTATGGCGGGAAAAGGGTTCTCGGCGGTGGGGCTGAAAGAGATCCTTGAGGAATCAGATATTCCAAAGGGATCTTTTTATTATTATTTTTCCTCGAAAGAAGAGTTTGGCGTAGCCATGCTTGAGCACTATTTTGAGGGCTATCTGGACGAGCTCAACCAGACACTGGCTGAGCCAGGGATTAACAACGCTCAGAGGTTGATAAATTACTGGCAAAAATGGCGGGCTACTCAGTCATTCCATGATTGTCAGGGGAAATGTCTGGCGGTCAAACTTGGGGCAGAAGTGGCAGACTTATCAGATAAAATGCGTATGGCATTGATGTACGGAACGGCTGGTATTATTTCCCGCCTGGCAGAAGCATTGGAAGCCGGTGCTACCGAAGGGTCATTGACGCTCGACGACGAACCGGAAAAAGTTGCAGAAAGTTTGTACCAATTGTGGGTGGGTGCCAGTGTCATGGTGAAAATAGTCAGAACAGTCACACCATTCGATACGGCGATGAATATGACCCTGCAGGTTTTGCATATTCCGGACTAATGAGTCGTCGAATCCGTTTGCCCTGATGGTATGTTTATTAGCCGCTGTCAGGTGGGATTTATCTGTTCCTGCAATTCCTTATCCTTCTCTTTACGGCTTAGTTAGTCAACCTGCGGTTTTCATTTTGTTTTCAGTGAAAACGAATCAGCATAATCCAGGACATTTATACAGGTTTCTGGATTACTTATTAGAAATAATATCCTAAATAAACTATGTTTTACTGAAAGTTACAATCAGGTTTCCAAATGTTTTTTTTCGGTCTTTAGTCTTAACCTGAGATAAGAGTACATCCGGAAGGACGACAGAAATATCTTTATTTATCAAGCGAATTAACCGATATAAAAACAACAAAATATAAGGCTATATAATGAGCCCATGATTACAAATAGCCTCGCGGCCCTGCTCTGGCAGGGCCATTGTGTTTTGGCGCACAGGAAATATTTTCTGCAGTTACTATGATTATCAGTGAAAGTCCGGTTAAGGAGAAAACCATGAATATTACCTACGATGATTTATTGGAAAAACAAAGAGTTTTAGATCGTAAATATACGGAAAGGCTGGCAGATCTGATTGAGGGTGCAGAAAAAATTCTCGAAGAGTATCGGGAGTCACTGGTATATCATGGGGATAACAGAGCCAAAATTGCCTTCATCGGGGAGCCCGGAAATGGTAAGGCAGAGTTTGTCAGGCTGAGTGAAGCGCAACTCGATGCGGAGCAGCGCCTGAAGTTCGGTATTATGACCGACCTTTCCGTTAATGACCTGAAAAAGCGCTTTGCTTATGTTGAACTGACGTTATCCATGCACGAAGGAAAAATTTTCGTGTCAGTGGGGGATTCTGTTGGAGTCCCTTACATTATTCCTGCCGACAATTCTGCGTACAGTTATCATCAGGTCTGTCTGGCAATCAAGAAAAATATTTCCGACAGGCTGGATGCCGAAATGCCACGTTAATAATATTCTGAACCCCGCTATGCGGGGTTTTAATTAGACAACATATCCATTGAAATTCTCGTTACCTGAGTGATTTCCTGAAGAATACGATTAATCCCTGAACGACTACCACAATATTAGTTACTTTCAGATGCGGGTTAAGTTATTCAAGGAATTCGCTGACTCAGCACTGCTGATATTTAGTGTGAGACTGATTTAGAGAATAGCTGAATGACGATAACACCGCTGATAATCAGGGCAATACCAAGGACGGCCGGTAGATCCAGTTTTTGATGAAAGAACAACCAGGAAATCAGTGATACCAGACAAATACCCACCCCGGCCCAGATAGCATAAGCCACTCCGACGTTCATGACTTTGACCACCTGTGACAAGCCGATAAACGATATGGTATAGCCAAAAATAACCGCCAGAGAGGGAAGTAACCGCGTGAAACCTTCTGAAGACTTAATCATTGAAGTAGCGAAGGTTTCAGAGATGATAGAAATAAAAAGAATAATCCAGACTTTAAACATTGCGGCATCCTATTAGCGTCAGAGGGCAGATACCGGCCTGTCAGGCCCTTTAATCATGCCATTATGCTGATTTATCCGTGCTGTTAAGCTGAAACATCGGATGTGAACAGCGATTTTAGCGTTTTCCGGTAAGGGATGGCAATCCGGAAGACCCCGAAGAGAGCCGTTTCGCGACCAGGATTGGTTGCGATAATGAGGGCTCCTGCTGTGCTAAGTTTTCTGTGTAGTGAACTTATTTCCCCAATTCAGTGCACTGTTCCGGCAGGAATACTTCAGCTAGTTGACCCGGGAGTGCCTGGTAACTTCTTTTTTTCAATAAGATAAGTTTAATTTCTTTCTCGTGTTTTTGGCATGTCCGGGCTGGTATGGCATTTGCTTATAACCCATACCTTTTTAATTCAGATGGTTGCGTTGTTGTTACCTGTCGGTAGCGGCAGACATGATTGTCAGGAATACTTTCCCGGAGGGAGCAATGTGGGACCAGTCACGGTCATTTATGCCGTATCCGTTTACTGAACTGGAGCATGCAGAGCAGGGGCCGTTAAGTGGTTTAACTTTTGCAGTAAAAGATTTATTTGATGTTGCAGGATATCCCACCGGTGGGGGCAATCCGCATATTCTGGCATTGTCAGGCATCAAACATCATACTGCCCCGGCGGTTCAGCAACTGCTGGATGCCGGCGCACGTTTTGTTGGCAAAACGCATACCAATGAAATGGCGTTTTCCATGAGTGGTCACAATATTCACTACGGAACTCCGCGCAATGGCGCGGCTCCGGACCGTATTCCCGGTGGTTCTTCTTCGGGTTCCGCCGCTGCGGTTTCCAATGGGTTATGCGATATTGCCCTGGGAACCGATACCGGAGGTTCCGTCCGTACTCCGGCCAGCTATTGTGGTCTTTTCGGTATTCGTCCTACCCATGGGAGGATTTCGTTGCAGGGCTGTCAGGCACTGGCTCCTTCCATGGATACTTGTGGTTTTTTTTCCTCTGATGCCCAACATTTTTCACTGGTCGCAAAATGTCTGCTCGGTGAAGACACCCCACAGCCTGCTGAAATCCGGCTGGCCTGTAACAGTGATCTGTTCGAAAGATTGCCGGAAAAAAGCCAGCAGGCGCTGACCCCTGTTTTACAAAGAATCAGTCGGTTATGGGGAGAGTTTCTGCCTGTGTCAGACTGGCCTGAACAGCGTGAAACTCTGTTTAATGCTTTCAGAGTGATTCAGGGTTATGAAGCATGGCAGGCACAGGGGGAAATTATTGAACGTTACGGTCTGAGCCTCGGCCCGGATATCGCGGCACGTTTTGCTTTTGGGCGTGGCGTCACCTCTGATGAATACCAGAGTGCCTGCCGTGCCCGGCAACAGTTTACCGAATGGTGGGACCAGCAACTGGCCGGACGAATTCTGGTGTTACCGACAGTCCCTGATATTGCACCGTTACTGACAGCGAGTGAAGAACAGATCGAAGTAACCCGTCGTCTTTCTCAGGATTTACTGATCATTGCCGTCATGACAGCAGCTCCGCAGGTCAACGTGCCGATGGCTGCAGTGGATGATGCACCCCTGGGAATTTCTTTACTTGGCCCGCGTGGCAGTGACCAGCGGTTGGTTGAGATGGCAACAATACTTTCTTCCGGAGAAAAATAATGACTAACGATGTGCTGGTAAATTCAGTTTCCGCGATGTCAGACCTGCGGATTAACGGCGAAAGGTTATGGGGTTCATTAATGGAACTGGCCGAAATTGGCGCGACGGCTAAAGGCGGCTGTCGCCGTCTGGCGTTGACTGACCTTGATCGTCAGGGCCGTGATTTGGTCATTCGCTGGGCTAAAGCCGAAGGGTTGTCTGTGACCATCGATAAAATTGGCAATGTCTTTATGCGCAGAGAAGGACGGAATCCTCAACTTCTGCCGGTAATGGCGGGTAGCCATATTGATACACAGCCGACAGGTGGAAAATACGACGGAAATTATGGAGTACTGGCGGCACTGGAAGTTATCCGGACTCTGAATGACCTGGATATTGTTACCGAAGCCCCGCTGGAGGTTGTATTCTGGACCAATGAAGAGGGATCGCGCTTTGTTCCGGTGATGATGGGGTCCGGAGTATTTGCAGGGGTTTTTCCACTGGAACAGATTTATGCCGTTAAGGACAGTGAAGGCAAAACTGTTGGCAGTGAGTTGGAAAATATTGGTTATATCGGTGAACAGATGCCAGGCGACCACCCGGTCGGCGCCTATTTTGAAGCCCATATTGAGCAGGGGCCAATCCTGGAGGATGAAGATAAGGTAATTGGTGTGGTGCAGGGAGTACTGGGAATTCGCTGGTATGACTGTAAAGTCACTGGTCAGGAGTCTCATGCGGGCCCGACCCCAATGTCCCTGCGTAAAGATGCCCTGCAAACCGCCACCCTCATTATGCAGCAGGTAATTAGTATCGCCGGGAGAACCCCGGAAGGCCGGGGGACTGTCGGCAGTGTTCAGGTCTATCCGAACAGCCGCAATGTGGTGCCGGGAGAAGTGACGTTCTCTGTCGATTTACGGAACATCAGTGATGAGCTGGTGACGGAAATGGATACCGAACTGAAAACCTTTATTGCAGATCTTAGCCTGAAGAGTGGCATGGAGATAGAACTGACAGAAGTGAGTCACTATCCGGCTGCCCCCTTCGATAAAGGCTGCCAGGCAGCCATTGCCGGAGCGGCAGAAAAACTCGGATATCCGTCACGGGAGATTGTCTCCGGTGCAGGGCACGATGCAGTTTATATGAGTTATCTGGTGCCGGCAGGGATGATTTTTATTCCTTGTAAAGACGGTATCAGCCACAACGAGGCAGAGTATGCTTCACCGGAACATGTGACCGCGGGGGCTAATGTGCTGTTGCAGGTGATGTTGCAGTATGCCGGAGTGGCGGGTTAAACGGTATGCGCGGACTGCTTTAACTCCGGAAGTTAGCCAGGCTTAACTCATGGCATGAGATAACCGTAACCCTTCTTAGACAATCACTCAGCTCGCAGGAGAGCGGGCTGAGTGATTCATTACATCAGAACGATGCCGTCATCCCCATTGAATAAGCGCGTCCTGGCTCGTTGTAGGTGGAGGCACCTTCATTCGAACGATAGATTTTCTTATTCAGCAGGTTACTGATGCCGGCATTTACCCGCAGATTTTTGGTGATCTGATAGTTAGCGGTCAGGCCAAAGACAGAGTATGCACCGACTTCCGTTTCATCCATAGCACCGAGTATGGCCGATAGATCGTTAAGGTAACAGTTTACCGGCCAAACAGAGCAGGGTGATGAGGTTGCAGAGCCAGGATGACGGAACTTAACTCACAGGATCTTTTAATAAAGTGTCGGCAATACGTAATGCCAGCGCGGCACCTGTCAGGGTCGGATTAACACAGCCGACAGCAGGGAATACACTGGTCCCGGCAATATACAAATTGGGGTGATCATGAGTCCGGCAATTTTTGTCCACTACTGAATCGGCGGGTGAGTTGCCCATAATCATGGTTCCCAGGATATGCTCGCGGTTTTGTTTATTGGTATCGGTTGCTACTATCTTTGCATTCAGAATTTTTGCGATATTTTGCACATCGGCGATGGCTGCATCTCGCCCCTTGTTCCAGTAATCGTCCACATCGTAGTGGATTTCCGGGACAGGAATACCCAGGCTGTCTGTCCGGTCCTGACTTGGGACAATACGATTCTGAGGGTTGGGTAATGTTTCCAGATCAACGGCAACAGATAACTGGCGGGCCGACTGATATTTAATTTGCCTGTAAAGTTCATTGCCCATAACTCCCTGATTAATCAGGGACTGGGTGACAGAAAAATTGACTGCAGTATTACGAAATTTAGTTTTATAAGACGCTCTTTCGCTTCTGAACTGGCCTTCACGGGCATTAAGCATCACCAGCAGAGCATTCGGTCCGGTGCCTGGCCAGACTTCGTCTTCGGTGACCAGATTAAAGCCCAACCCTGTGTGGTCCATTAGATTTCGGCCAACCTGGCCTGAAGTATTAGCAATACCCTGAGGATAGCGCTCCGAAACTGACATCAACAGTAATTTCGGCGTCTCTATCGCGTTAGCCGCAATCACAAACATCTTGCCATTGACTGTTCCCGTCGATTTATCCGGCCTGCGGAAATGGACGGCAGTAATTTTTCCATCGTCCGCAGCATCGACACGATAAACCACCGAATTAGACAACAATGTACAGCCATGATCGAGGGCTTTCCGCACATGGAAATCCGCCGTGTACTTGGCGCCTATCGGGCAGATTGGGTCGCAGGTATTATTTCCGGCACAGGCCGGACGTTCAGCCGTTGCCACTGAAAGTCTGGCATTGGGTTCATGAATGGCTGAATAACCCGCAGCTTCGAGTTTACCGGCAACAACCTGCTGCCCCCAACTGAACGGATGACCGGGGGTAGGATAAGGCTGAGAGCGAGGAGGATAATGATCGTTGCCCTGGCCACTCTGGTCTTCAGTATCCCAGCCGTTGACCCCAAGTTCTTCTTCGGCTATCTGATACCAGGGTTCCAGATCCTCGTAGCCAATCGGCCAGTCACGACCTACGCCGTAGCGGGTTTTAAGTTCAAAGTCTGAGGGTAACAAGCGCCAGGTGGCAGAATCCCAGTGCCAGGTGGTACCTCCAACCATGCGAATATAGGTTGTGGCATACTTCACTGGTCCTTTTTGTTCAAGATAATGTCCGCCAATCGGATTTGGTGCCCACTCCAGATTAGGGTAAGGTGAATTATTGGCGATGCTTTTATCCGGTAAACTGCGGTAATGTTCTATCGCCTTCCAGCGTGAAACATAATCGCCCGCCTCAATCATACAGACCCGCTTGCCGTGACGGGATAGTTGCCAGGCAATCAGCGCTCCGGTAACGCCGGAGCCAACGATAACGTAGTCGAAATCTAAAGTTGTATTAGCCATTTTGCTGTTCCTGAGAGGTTTCTTCACTGAGGACATCGGGATGTTTTCGCGTGACCCAACTGTCGGGGCCGCCGCCATAGCTCGGCACAAAAACGTATTCGCGGGTTGGCTGAAACATCAAAGCATCATGAAAGGCGATCAGGGTCGCTGAGGCTCCTTCACCGACGATTCCCAGGTACCAGGCAGAGGTGATTTTTTTGAGGGTGTTAAAGATTTCACTGTCGTGCGAGAGCGATACCAGCATCGCATCGATGCCGTTGCTACGGAACGGTGCACTGGCAGCCATTGCCTGATTAAGTTGTCCGATAAAATGTCCATCGGCCGCTTGTAACGCTGCAAAGTAACGGCCTGACAAAACCGGATCCACCGGACGGCCGATGACAAAGGCTGAAAACTCATGAAAATCTGCGCTGGCAGGTAATCCGCCGGCAAATGCAGGGCAGGCTACCAGACGCAGGCCACTGACTGAAAACACGGTCAGTAGCGATAATGATTTAATCAGCTTACGGCGATCTGCCGAAAAATTATCCATGGGTTTCATACTTTCCTCCCTCTGCGCCTTACAGTGAAAATCAGAACGGCTAATAACAGCAGAATTACGACGACCGCTGCTTGTATTCTTGCGTCGGCCAGCCAGCCGATGAGTGGTTTTGGCCCACCCTGATACACCTGTTCTACCTGCTGTTCGGTAACAGGTTGACCACCTGCTCCGTAATTCTGCCGAACATAGGTGGCCAGTGTGGCAATCTCCTTAAAGCTGAGCTGATTAGGGTAACCTTGTGGCCCAAAGGCTGGCATAGTGACTGTTTGTTGGCCAATGGTACGATGGACGCCAAACAACAGAGTGGCAATCAGGTTAGTTGGATCAGCACTGCCGGTAGTAGTGTTGTGTACCAGTGACGGATAATACTGGCTGTAGGAACCTGAACCGGAAGGTGTGTGACAGGCGGCACAGTTACCTGAGTAAAGAATGGCACCCGCCAGCGGGCCGGAAACAGGCTCTCCGCTGGCAATCTTGCTGCCACGGATACTGTTTTCGTTGGAGATTATCCTGCCCTGGTCAGCCCTGTCGGCAGAAGCGGTATGACCAGGTCTGGTTTGTCTGAGACTGGCAACAATCGCATGCAGGTCATCGTCAGACAAGTACTGCAGACTGTGTTCAATAGCTTCTGCCATTGGCCCGGCGGCCTGGGCTTTGCCGGCAACATGACCGGTCTTCAGATACTGGTAAAGTTGCTGATCGCTCCAGTTTCCGATTCCTGACAGCTTATCTGACGTAATATCAGGGGCATACCACTGGCCTAGCGATCCCCCGGCCAGTGGTTGATCTGATTTTTCCGCCATCAGTGCATTACGTGGCGTATGACAGGTATCACAATGCGCTAATCCATAAATCAGATAATTTCCCCGGTTAATCTGATCAGTTTGCGAGGATGACGGATGAAACGGCTGGTTGTCCGCATACAGGACATTCCAGAGTTTCATGCTGAAGCGGAGGTTGAAAGGAAAGGGCAACTCTGTCGTTCCGGCGGCGCGATCGACCGCAGTCACTCCGTGCATAAAATAGTAATACAACGCGTGGATATCGCTGTCAGTCAGCAGGCTATAGGAAGTATAAGGCATGGCAGGGTAAAGGTTTTGCCCCTGAGCATTTATTCCTTTGCGCACAGCATCAGCAAATTGTTGTTCGGTGTAATTGCCAATCCCATAGTGCTTTGACGGGGTAATATTACTGGCAACAATTTTCCCCAATGGCGAGCTTATACTGTTTCCGCCAGCCATGACATGGTGATCGGGACTGTCATGGCAGGCACTACAGTCTGCAGCCACAGATAAATACTTTCCTTGTGCAAGCAGAGTCGCTGCCGACGTGGGTGTTTCAGCCTGAGAGGCAGGCGAAAAAACGCCACACAACAGCGTACTTATCACTAAAGATAAATAAGCGCATTTCATGGATGACTCCGGACATTACTCGAATAGTTTTTAAAATTATTTTACCTTTCCATAACATCTTATCAGTTAATAAGGGCTGAAATAATTTCCGGAGATTTCACAATGTAAAAATAACACTGTTAACATGTCATTGTGATTCTATGATTAAGCAGCGGTAAGGCAGGATAAAACGCTGGGGTTGTGAGAAAAAGATGAGTCAGCGGGATTAATTCTGACAGAGATTAACTTTAACCAATTGATAAGTATATATAATTATTATGGCGGTGGTTATCTTATGATGGGACGTATGGCAGTACAACTGTTGCGGATGTAAATATCATCTGTTCTAAAATGTGTCAGAAAGAAGAAGTGGTCATAATTGGAGGGGGAATACCAGCTAATAAAGTGATTGATTATATCTTTATAAAATCAGATTAATTAAACGGTGTTTGTGGAAAATTAATTCGGGTTTATTTGCATAAATAATTAAACAATCCGAATTGTGATGGGAAATATATTGCCTTAAATCCCACCGTGGATGATCAAATTTTTTATCAGTGCTGAGGTGTGGGTAACACTGTGAAATTATGTCTGAATAAGCAGGGGGATGGGTACATCGTATGTTAATCATTTACACCGCGAGGGGTTACAGTTAAATCACATTAGGGTTGTTACAATTTTTATCGTGCCCGAAACTGGCGGTGTATTATACTCAAACCTCTGATCAGAAATTAATCCTCAACCTACTGAGTCCTATGAATTTTTTAACAAAAAGTGCGTTTATTTTTTCGTTAAAAACGACACTTGCTGCTTTTCTCGCCTTTTACCTGGCATTGAAGCTTAATCTGGAAAAACCGACCTGGTCTCTGACGACGGTGTATGTAGTTTCACAGATTTATACAGCCTCTACTGTGTCCAAATCTCTGTTCAGGCTGGCGGGAACGGTCCTCGGTGGAGTGTTTATTTTCCTGATTTATCCTTCCACAGTGATGTATCCCATGATGTTTAGTCTGGCGGTGTCAGGCTGGGTAGCCCTGTGCCTCTATTTATCCTTACATGACCGGACTCCAAAAAGTTATATTTTTATGCTGGCAGGTTACAGCGCTGCGATCATGGGCTTTCCTGATGTGACTACACCTTCCGATATTAGCTATACCGTGATTTCAAGAATAGAAGAGGTCGCTGTAGGTATCATCATCAGTAGCCTGGTCCATGTATTGATTTTTCCGGTCAGTATGCGTTCGTTGCTGGAAAACAGCGTGAACAACTGGTATCTGCAGGCAAAAAAAGTTTGTGGTTCCTTGCTGACCCAGCACCAGTCTGCAGATACCCCGGAAAGAGATCAGATTCTGGTACAGATGGCAAATTACCCGCTGAATGTTGAAGTTCTGATGACTCACTGTGCCTATGAAGCTAATCAGGTCCAGCGTCTGGTTCGTCTGGTGTCGGCCCAGTATCAGCATCTCTCTTATCTGGTACCCACACTGACCGCTATCGAAAAGCGCCTGAAATTACTGGCAGCGGAAAATATTCAGTTACCTGACGTGGTACATCAAAGTGTTACACGCTTCCTGGCATGGCTGGATGATTCAGCCGACGAGAGTAGCGAGTCAGTCACTCGCCATCTTGAAGAAACACAGGAAATTATTCAGCAGCGATTTTTGAATAATGAACTGAGCACAGAGCAAAGTTTGTTATTTACCGGACTGATTGAACGATTGCAAAACTTTGTCCGAATTCTGACCGCGTATCATGGTGTGGAGGTCAGACTGTCGCAGTTGAAACGGCGTCGTGGTAAACCTGAAGTGATGCACCGGAAAAAATATGTCGATGAAGGCATGGCTGCCCTGTCCTCCTTTACTGTGTTTGTTGCCACCTTTGTTTGTTGCCTGCTGTGGATAGGTACCGGCTGGAGCAGTGGTTCTAACGCCGCGATGTTCGCAGCAGTAACCTGCTCATTTTTTGCGACCCACGATAGTCCCATCGGGGGCATGCGCATATTTATGAAAGGTGTGATCATTGCTATAGCGATCAGTATTTTTTACTCAATGGTCATAATTCCGCGGGCGATAACTTTTGAAGCGCTAATCATTTGCCTGTCACCGGCCCTGATTCTTATGGGGCTAATTATCGCTAATCCGGCAACCAATTTTATTGGTCTGATTATTGCTACCCAGTTACCAGGATACATCGGTTTCAGCCACGATTACGCACCAGATACTTACGCCACGATTAATGCTGCGATTTCTACCACCGTCGGAATTGTCCTTTCTCTGGTGATAACGCTGTTAATTCGTAATAAACGACCTTCATGGATTGCGAGAAGGGCTCTGAGGGCAGGGTTGCGTGAGTTGCTTCAGTTACTGGGTGATATCCGTCTGCAGAAATCTACATTGTTGCAACGTCAACAATTTATTCAACGGATGCTGGACCGGATTAATATTATTCTGCCCCGTAATGTTGTCGATCCCGGGATTAGTATGACCATGGAAAATAATCTGATCACCGAGCTATGGCTGGGGGCTAATTTATTCGATTTTTATGGGCGTTATTACCAGATATTGCAGCAGGCGGGAGTAAAGACCGATCCCTTGTTTCATGAAATCAGCCTGTATCTGAAGCGGCGGTTAAAAAATATTCACGAGCTACCCGGTGGAGAAGTATTACGTGAACTGGAAAGAGTGTTAGTGGAGATGGAGCCACTGGCGAAAAATAATATCAGTCTTTATATGCCTTTCTATTTTGTTTTCAATATCCGGTTAGCTTTGTTCCCGGCTGTCCGCTGGAGCAGTTCTCAGGGCCAGTGGCAGTTATCCGGTGACGTTGAATAGGAGTCATTAATGATGATAAGAAGTGAGGTAATCTGGTGAAAAAATCTCTGGCAACGTTGAGTATTTGTAGCGCCTTGCTGAGGGCGCCTTTCGCAGGGGCTGCTGAGCTCAGTTATTTGTTTATGCCCGCCGCAGTACCCGACCAACATCCCTCAATGCTGGTCATGATGCATGGTTATGGCGCCAATGAGCAGGATTTCAATGATTTTCCGGTCATAGTCCCTGGTAACATGCTGGTGGTGTCGTTACGTGCACCATTGCCGGTCGCCGGTGACAGTTATCAGTGGTATCGGAGTAACGGGAATGAACAGCAGCAAGTGAACGATGTGGCGCAAAGTGATGAAGCGGTCGTTAAAACTGTCACTACTCTCCAACATCAGTACCATATACCGCCCAGCCACACTTATCTGGGGGGCTTCAGCCAGGGAGCTGTGATGACTTATGCGGTGGCTCTGACTCATCCGCAATTATTTCATGGTGCGGCAGTGTTCAGCGGGCGATTACCGGCCGGTTTTGATCCGTCGTCAGTTCCCCTGGCAGCAGCTAAACAGTTACAGATATTTGTCGGTCATGGGGAAGCCGATCAACGGATTCCGCTGAAAAGTGCTCAGCAGGCGGTCAAAAGGTTAACCTCGTTGACACCCTCCGTGACGTTTAAAACCTATCCTGGCATGGGACATACCATCAGCCTGGATGAAATCAGAGATTTCAGACAGTGGTTATTCCATGAGGAGACCCCCTGAGCCGCTCAGTCAGGCTGAGATTTTTAGTTGTTTCAGCGGGGGAATATCAGGATTTATTATTGAAAATTAGCGGATTAACCGCTTCTTCCTGTCTGTGGGTTATGTCATTATAAGAAAAAATTACATTTTGGAATGACTCCCGGAGTTTAGGTGAAGAAATTTATGAAGTTGCTGTTTCCTGCATTACTCATCCTCAGTGGTTGCCTGATTTCCGGATGTGATAAAACGTCTGAAGACAGTCACCATATTAAAGTGGGGGTTATCAACGGTGCGGAACAGGATGTGGCTGAAGTCGCTAAACAGGTTGCGCTGAAAAAATATGGTTTGCACGTCGAGCTGGTAGGCTTTAGTGGTTCGTTACTCCCTAATGACCCCACCGCTCATAAAGAGCTGGATGCCAATGTGTTCCAGCATCGGCCTTTCCTGGAGCAGGATAATAAGGCCCGCGGTTACCACCTGGTGGCTGTGGCGAATACCTTCGTATTTCCGATGGCGGGTTATTCACGAAAAATTCATCATGTTACAGAGTTAAAAAGTGGTGACACAATCGCCATACCTAATGATCCTACTAATCTTGGCAGAGCGCTGTTATTACTGCAAAAAGAGAAGCTGGTTACCTTGCGCGAAGGTACCGGGCTGTTACCCACTTTACCCGATATTATCAGTAATCCGCTGAATCTGAACATTATAGAGATGGAAGGGGCCCAGTTACCCAGAGTACTGGATGATCCAAAAGTCACGGTAGCCATTATTAGTACGACTTACATTCAGCAAACCGGATTATCTCCGACCCGTGATGGGATCTTTATTGAAGATAAAAATTCACCTTATGTAAATATTATCGCCACCCGTGAAGATAATAAAAATGCAGAAAATGTGAAGACATTTATCAAAGCGTACCAGTCGCCTGAAGTGGCCGCCGCGGCAGAGACTATCTTTAATGGCGGGGCGGTTAAGGGGTGGTAATCTTCCGCAAAGAGGATGGCGTTGGGTGCCGTTGATGACCCGGCGCTTTCAGACAGAGTACAAAAGGTAAAAAATGAGCGTCGATATTACATTTTACCGGCATTTTGCGCCGGATATTTTAGCTGGTAAAAAGACTATTACCCTGCGGGATGAGAA
The DNA here is from genome assembly GCF_000757425.2 of Tatumella morbirosei. Classification (GTDB taxonomy): domain Bacteria; phylum Pseudomonadota; class Gammaproteobacteria; order Enterobacterales; family Enterobacteriaceae; genus Tatumella; species Tatumella morbirosei. The sequence continues at coordinate 199,354 of NZ_JPKR02000002.1, forward strand.
AGAATCGGGTTTCAGGCAGGGGCAATGTCTCCGGGCCGGCTACCAAGATGATGGAGAATATTTCGCTACGCTGGAAGTGCTGAGTGTGACTCCGGTCCGCCAGTCGGAGTTGACCACCGAACATGCCCGCCAGGAAAATATGACAGAACAGCAACTTCGCCAGGTGATTGGACAAATTTATCCGGGCGTTGAACAACTGTATACCATTCACTTCCGTGTCTGCTGAGTCTGTAACTCACTTATTTTCCGGCGGGTTTAGTAAATACGCCGCTGGCATTAAAGCTTAGCTTTCAAAAGAGAAAGCAGGCTGAGGCTGTTTTTCCGGTAATTGTGATGAATTAAGTAACCGGTTAAATGACTGTTCGGCAGCTGTCACAGCACTCAGGAATTCTGCCGGAGACAGACGTTCTTTCTGTGCAGAAACATAAGCCAGCGCCAGTTCTTTACTGTTAAAACGGTTTAATGAAAACATAGTCACCTCTGTTAATAAATGTATTTTTGAACTGGCTAAATGATAACCTCCTCCGGGGTAAGGTTAAATCTGGTACTGCTTATCAATTTGATAGGCAGTGACTTCGAGGTGTGATCTTTGTCACAGTTTGGTGCCCCTTTACGGAGGTCAGTCGCAACTCAATGATGTCTTTTCCCGACGAAAAGTTTGTTTCTGCCGGCTCGCTGGTGTCTGTCGACACGAAGCAATCATTTGCATCGCTACGACTTTCTAAAATACCGGTATGTTTGTATTCTGCTGACAATGAAAATCAAATTATTCGAAGGCACTATTTTTATTCTGCTCTTCAGCAAATACTACGGAATCAGCGAAAGTGAATTATTATTTATTGAGCAGGGTTTGACTGTATGTACGCACTGAAAAATAAGCACTTCTCAGGAAAAATTTGTAATAATTTGTCTAAACTACACATGCATAATCTATATCAATGCTCTATGCTGAATTTGTGTCAGACTGGTCACAAAGGGTCATGGAGCAGACAGATTGTAAGCCGGAGCAGTTAGTATGAATAAGAAAATAATACTCACCGTGTTATTAATGATTGCGGTGATTTCCCTGGCAGTTTTTTTCAGAGCACAAAATCAGGGGTTGTTATTACAGGGAGAAGTTGATGCTCCTGAGGTAATAGTCGCGTCTAAAGCAAAAGGCCGTGTAGTCGAACGACTTGTTGAGCGGGGTGATGATGTAAAAGCAGGGCAGGTGCTGATGAAACTCGATGCCCCGGAACTGATTGCTCAGCTACGTGCGGCTGAAGCCGCACGGGATCAGGCGAAAGCACAGCTTGATTTATCGCTCAATGGTACCCGGGAAGAGAGTCTTCGTAATCTGCGGGCCGAACTGGCTTCAGCAACGGCTGATTATCAGAATGCCCGCGATGAATATGAGCGCCAGCAGAAAATTGCCGCCAAAGGCTATATCTCGGCACAGGATCTGGAAACTGCACGAACCAGCCGGAATACCGCGCTACATGCTATGCAAAGTGCCCGGGCAAACCTCGATGCAGGGCTGAACGGTGATCGTCTGGAGCAGCGTGATATCTATGCAGCGCAGTTGGATGAAGCTGAACAGCAATTGCTGGAAGTGAAAGCCCAGACCGATGATCTGCTGGTCAGAGCTCCGGTTGCCGGAGAGGTTGGCCCTATCCCGGCGGAGGTAGGGGAGTTACTCTCAGCTTCCAGCCCATTGTTGACACTGGTCAGGTTGCCGCAGGCATACTTTGTATTTAATTTGCGTGAAGATATTCTTGCCGATGTGCGTAAGGGAGATACCGTCAGGTTAAGAGTGCCGGCATTAAACAACAAAATGATTGAAGCGAAGGTGCACTATATTGCACCGTTGGGAGATTTTTCAACCAAAAGCGCGACCAGAGCCACCGGGGATTTTGACCTGAAAACCTTTGAGGTTCGTTTGTGGCCGGTTCAACCGGTGGAAGGATTACGACAGGGAATGAGTGCATTATGGCAGTGGCAACACTAAAACGTAGCTGGCGCTGTTTCAGCCGTGCATTCAGCAAGGAAATTCGGGTCGATTTTCGTAAGCCGGTCATTCACTGGCTGACATGGTGTTTCCCGCTGTTATTGTTCTGGCTACTGAGCAGTAACTTCTCGGCCGGAACGCTGCTTCATCTGCCTGTTGCGGTGGTTGATAATGATCACAGCGAGTTATCCCGGGAATTGATTCGTAAACTGGATGCCGGCCCTCATGCAAGACTAACGGAATGGCCTGGCGGACTGCCTGAAGCCGTGGAGAAGTTACGAACCGCTGATGACTACGGTATTCTGTATATTCCTGCGAATTTTGAATCGGATGCACTGTCTGGCCGTCAGCCACAGGTGGTGTTTTACTACAACGCACTTTTCTATGCCGCCGGACTCTATTCTACCCAGGATTTTTCGGGGCTGATGACGGATATAAATACCCGTTACCGGACTATTATTGCCGAAAAAATCGGTAAAAGCGTGCCAACATTGCCTCAGGTATCACTGACTTATCAAAGTCTGTTTAATGCCAGTGGCAGTTATATTTATTATCAGCAGTTTGCTGCCACCATCCATCTGATGCAGTTGTTTGTCGTGACCTGCATGATTTATGTTCTTTCCCGCAGTAAACCCCTGGTTTATTCGAGCTCGTTTACCTTATCTTTGTTGGGTAAACTGGCCCCATACACCCTGATGTACACCACAGTGTTGATGGCTCAGATTGCCTTGCTGGTATGGAGCTCTGATGCCCGGGTGGTGGGAAATCCGGTATATATGTTCTTTGTGGCCTTCTTTTACATTATTGCCGCCCAAAGTCTGGCAGTGTTCCTGTTTACTTTTACCCGTACCGCCATCACTGCTTATACCCTGATGGCATTGATGGTCAGTATCGCCATGACCTTCTCGGGAATGGCCGTGCCGGAACTTTCAATGCCCTGGCCGGCTCAGCTAATCTCTAACCTTGAACCTCTTACTCATGCGCTGTATGCCATGTTTGATCTGTTTTTGCGCCAGGTGCCTGCCATGCCTGTGGCAGAAGTCTGTGCTTTATTACTGATCTATCCGGTGGTGGTCAGCCTGTTGGTTCGTAAACGGCTTCCGGCAAGGTTACGAGAGCAGGAGGCGATGGTATGAATGAATTTCGTCAGACCTTTCTCACCGTACTTTCGGGAATGCTGGCCCGGCCAATGTGGGCCATCCTTCTGATATCTTTATGTATTATGAGTATGGTCTACGCGAACCGAACCGTCTGGGATTTACCGGTGGCGGTGGTGGATATGGACCACAGTCCTGCCAGCCGGTTACTTATCCGGTCTCTGGACGCGACTTCAAAAATCGACATGATTAATTACTCCAGTCTCGATCATGCCCGGCGTGACCTGGGATGGCGTAAGCTGTTTGCCGTGATTGTTATGCCGGTTGATTTAGAGAAAAAAATGTTGGCAGGAAACAGTGTGGCTATACCAGTTTTTGGTGATGCGACTAACCGACTGGCTAACGGGCAGATAGAACAGGATGTTATCGCCGCCTATCAGCAAATGCTGACTGAGTATAACAGTACCATTCTGCTGAATAACGGTTTTACCCTGCCAGAAGCCAACGTACTGTTGACTCCGATACGTGCTATCACTCAACCGCTGTTTAACCCGGGAATCAGTTTTGCGGCCATCATCTTTCCCGGGCTGTTGGTGATGTTGTTGCAGCACTCTTTGTTGATTGCCAGTGTCCGCGTGAATCTGACCATCAGTGCGCGTGGCAAACCCTCGCTGGCGGTGATACTCGGGGCCTATTCTGCTCTGGTGCCCATCTGGTTATTTTTGTCGGTTGTACTGTTCGGGCTCTGGCCCTGGGTTCTCGGTTACCGGCAAACAGCGACTATCATTGAACTTTTGTTACTGACATTCCCGTTTTTGCTGGCGGTGATAAGTCTTGGCAATTTGCTTACCGAATGTATCCGGCGGGTCGAGATTGTTTATCTGACACTGTCATTTATTACCATGCCGGTATTCTATATTTCCGGCACTATCTGGCCGGTACAGGCAATGCCATGGGGGGTTCGTCTGTTATCCGATTTACTGCCTTCGACATGGGCTGTTAAAGCGATTGCCGGAGTTAATCAGATGGGATTACCCTGGCAAAACGCATTACCTTATGTGATGGTGTTATTATTACTCTGTTTATTATTTAACCTTCTGGAGTTTCTGATCAGTACCTTTCGGGACCGTCAGCACAGAAACGCCTTTCTGCGATTTTTCCGGCGCTGATATACCGGTTGCCGGTGAACCAGACACCGGCAAGCGGTTATTCATCGATAACCGGCCAGCTCTCGCGAATCATAAACAGCATTTGTTCACGGTTATAGTTGATCAAAGAGTTTTTACTGTTTGAGGTACTCAGTATTTTTTCCAGTTGCGAATGATTCAGACAGGGAGGAGACTGCCAGAAATCACAAACTGAATTTTGTTTCAGCCACCCCGCCAGAAACTGAGCCGGGTTGGCCTCTTTGTGTGACGGAAACAGGTGATGATGCAGTTCAGTCAGTCTGGCCTGCAGTTCAGGATGCGACTCTTCGGCACATAAGGCGAGGAACGGCAACAGTAACCGACCACACACTTCGCCGTGATGCCATGGCATAATAGCACCAGCTTCACCTGCAATTCCGTGAATCACGCCGAGTCCTGCCATTGATAAGCTCAGCCCGCCCAGCCACGAGGCCATCATTATCTTCTCCCTGGCCTCATCTCCGCGCTGATCCTGACGGTCTAGATCTGGCCATGCGGCGATAAATAACTGCATACCCTGCAGCGAAAACTGGCGACTAAAAAAGCTGCTTTTTGCAGAGAGCCAGGCTTCAAAAAGATGAGTAAAAGCATCGATACCGCAGCGGGTTAACACGGCAGCCGGCGCATGGCGGAGCAGTAACGGGTCGAGTATGGCAATATCCGGAACCAGACGGGGATGACGCAAAGACGCCTTTACCTGGTAGTGCTGCTGATCTGTCACTACCGAGTTTTGGGTGGCTTCACTGCCTGTACCGGCGGTGGTAGGGACGGCGATAAGCGGCAGCCGTTTTCCATCCAGTGGGGTATCGCCAATTTTTTCCAGGTAATGGACGGTCGAAAGGGGTTGCAGGCAGAGTGTACTGAAGGCTTTACCGGCATCCAGCACACTCCCTCCGCCAATAGCCACCACTCTTTCCGCTCTGCCACGCCAGTCAGAAACCCATTCATCCAGTTGTTGAGGTGAGGCTTCATGGCTGACCGTGATTATCCCGATAATCCAGGGCGAAAGGGTTTCCTGTAACTGCTGCCAGACCTCACTTTCCAGAAAAGAACGGCAACTGAAGATAAGGGTAGGCAACGCGGGTTGTGCAATGAGCTGGCTGAGTTGGCGGATACTTCCCGGACCGGAAATGGTCTGTTGATTACAAAAGAGGCTGGTCTGTTGTGCCACCGTCTGACTCCTAAGGTAAATTATTAGTGTCGTGCAGAGTCTCTGATTATTCCAGTTCCCGTGAGCTCTCTGACATATATAGTGGAGGCAATTTGCGGTTAAGGCGATCCTGATCACATACTGATAACAGCGCATTCTGATTTTAATCGCAGGAGTAGTATGAAAAAACAGCAAGATCTTTCGCCACTGGCTGCAGGTACCTGGCATCTGGGTACCGGTCGCTATCCGGAAAAAACGGAGATAAGTGCGTTACATCAGGCCATCGATTCAGGGATTACGACCATTGATACCGCAGAAATGTACGGGCTGGGTCGCTCAGAACGGCTGGTTGGCAAAGTGATGGCGACCCGGCGTGAGGAAGTGTGTCTGATATCGAAAATTTTCCCATGGAATGCCAACCCGTTACTTGCCAGGCGACAGTGCCTTGCCTCGCTCAAACGGCTCAGGACAGACTTTCTGGACTTTTACCTGCTGCACTGGCGTTACCCGGGTTATTTGCCCTGGGCGGTGAGAAGTCTGGAAGCCTTGCGAAAAGAGGGGCTGATTGGGGGGTGGGGCGTTTCAAATTTTGATATTCAGGATATGTCGCGTTTACTGAGTATTCCCGGAGGTGAAAACTGCCAGATTAATCAGGTGCTTTACAATTGTCAGAGCAGAGGCATTGAGTACCGGCTGATTTCGTTGTGTCAGCAGGCAGGTGTCAGGCTGATGGCCTATTCTCCGCTGGGCGGGGCCGGAGCTCCCTTGCTAAGGGCGCCGGTACTGGAACGGATAGCAATGGAACATGGCACAGAGGCTTCTGTGATTGCTCTGGCATGGATATTGTTGCAGAAAAACATGACGGCGATTGCAGAAACCGGTAATCCTGAACATGCACAGCGTAATGCACTGGCCAGTGGAATAATGCTTTCCCCGGCTGATATTGCGGCCATTAACGGCGTTTTTCCACCGCCGACCAGCAAGCAACCGCTTGATCGGCGGTGAAACGGACGGGAGAGGTCTCCCGCCCGTTAGCATATCAGGCTTTTTTCCTGGCAATCATGTTGTAGCCGATCATCAGGATGTAGATAACCACCAGCAGCGAAATAATCACGGTAGGTGTCAGATATTTTATCGCGTTGCCCAGCAAAATTCCTACCACACCGAAGTCAGAATCCGAGAAGGTGGTATTTTGCAGACCGACCTGGCCCAGTAACGGCAGTAATATTGCCGGCAGAAAGGTGATGAGAAGCCCGTTAGCAAAGGCACCAATCACGGCACCGCGTCGTCCACCGGTAGCATTACCAAATACTCCGGCAGTCGCTCCGGTGAAGAAGTGAGGTACGACCCCTGGCAGAATCAATACCCAGTCCAGTTTGCCCAGAATAAGCAGCCCAACCAGACCACCGACAAAACTGGAAACAAAACCGATCAGTACCGCATTAGGTGCGTACGGGTAGACAATCGGACAGTCCAGCGCAGGTTTTGCATCAGGAACCAGTCGCTCAGAAAAGCCCTGGAATGCAGGAATAATCTCCGACAGTATCAGACGTACCCCGGCAAGGATGATATACACTCCGGCCGCAAAGGTAATGCCCATGATGACCGAGAAAATAACGAAGTTCTGACCCTGGCTGAAATTCTGCTCAACATAGCTACTGCCTGAAAAGAGGCAGAGAATGATATATACCACCATCATGGTCAGCGAAATCGAAATGGTACTGTCACGCAGAAAACCAAGGTTCTTAGGTAAATTCATCTCCTCAGTAGATGCTGAATTTTTACCGACCAGCTTACCGATAACTCCTGAAAGTACATAACCAATAGTACCGGTATGTGCCAGTGCGACATCATCTTCCCCGGTGATCTTGCGCATAAATGGCTGTGCCAACGCCGGTAGAGCAACCATGAAAATGCCCATTATCAGAGAACCACAAATCACCAGTGAAATACCACTGAAACCGGCAATGCTTAAAATAACCGCCAACATACAGGCCATATAAAAGGAGACGTGGCCAGACAGGTAGATATATTTTAACCGGCTGAACCTTGCCAGAAATATATTGGCGACCATTCCAAAAGCCATAATATAGGCGGTACTTTCACCGTATTTACTCATTGACAATGAAACTATGGCTTCATTATTCGGAATAACCCCCTGCACATTAAATGCATGCTCAAACATGCCACCCAGGGGGCCAAGAGTGGTCACCAGAACGGAAGCACCACCGCTCAGTACCAGAAAACCAAGGATAGTTTTAATGGTACCCTGGATAATTAAATCGATACTTTTTTTCTGTGCACACAAGCCAATCAGTGCAATAAGACCGACCAGGATGGACGGTACTTTCAGGATATCAAGGAAAAATGAGAGAACTGAACCCATAGTTACGCTCCCTAAGGCATACCATTCAGATGGTTAACAGTAATCAGGCGTTATCCGCCAGCCATTGAGTCAGTTTCTCTTCCAGTTCTGCTTTAGCGATAATACTTTTCAGCACGACAACCTTATGAGCGTCGACTTTGCCGGTAATCCCCGGAGCAAGGTCCTGGCCTACTACAAAGATATCCGCTAAATTATTAGTGACCGAGGCAAGGTCAATATGGCTGACCTCGGCTTCCTGTCCAATTTTGGTCATCACCGTTTTAATATTTTTTTCCAGCATAAAACTACTGCCCAGACCGTGGCCACACACCGCATAAATTTTCATAGCAAATCCCCTGAGAAGTAAAGTGGCCCGGGATAAGTTGCCGGGCCGTAGTTTAAATAACGTCGCTGCGTTGTTTAATAACGGTTAATCACTTCAAGAATAGTCTCGCGGTTACCTGTGGCGAGAAGATCAATATTTTCCTCTTCATCCAGCAACTCAGCCAGTGAGGAGATCAGTGATATATGGCTGTCAGCATCTTTGGCAGCAAGGAAAAAAATGACTTTGACCGGGTCGTTGTCCGTGCTGCCGAAGTCCACACCCTGTTTAATCACCAGTAGCGAAAGACCTACGCCGACTGAGCCATTCTCCGGACGGCTGTGGGGCATGGCAACACCCGGCGCCAGCACATAGTAGGGACCGGTACGCCCGTGTTCGGCAATGATTTCATCAATATAGCGTTGGGTGATGATCCCTTGTTTTAACAAAGGGTCTCCCGACAATGTAATGGCTTGCTGCCAGTCGGCAACAGAGTCACAAATATGGATATTTTGGTCATTTAGATAATCAACTAACATTGCATACCCTTTTCATAATGAAAACCGCAGGGATTTAAAAAGCCTTTTAAATCAGTGTCTCACATTACATAAAGCCGAAAGTTAATGTTGTGATGTATTTCACAATTAATTGCGGGGTATCTGTAACAAAAAGGGTGGGGGAACTGGTATCCGCCGGTGTCAGCGGCAACCCGGTGACCACTGACAGGCGGAAACACAAAGAGGTATCAGCGACTGATTAATTCACCACGGTAGGTGCTGAGTAAAGCCTGTAAATCATTGACCACCGCGGTTATTTTTTCATTATCTGGCAGGATGTTTATCACTCCCAGATATTCGTGCAATAACTGCTGTAGCCTGATATAAGCACGTTCCCGCTGAATAGCCATTTTTTGGCTGGATAAATCCTCGGCTGTTTCACGAATTTGCTGGTGGAACTCTGACAGTGTTTGCAGATAAGGGATGTTTAATGCAGTGATCCGTCGGTAAATAATAATCAGATTAATCGCCAGCCTGTAACGCATTAATTTGCGACTGTCGAGGGTAATGAGCAGTAGTAGATCATCATACAACGCACTAAGGCGGCTGACTTTACGGCGTTTCGGATTGGTTGTCAGAGTCTGCAGTGACGTGGTGAGGATATTACGCAGCAGGGAATTCGACATCGAACTGCGGCTCAGGTCAGGAATTAACCAGATGATCAGTAAAGTCACGATAGCACCAAGAATCTGGCCCAGCGCACTGTCCAGGTAGTGGTTAAAACTGAAGGTTTCCGGGTTGGTAATTGGGATTAAGTTGAATATAAACATCAGTGATGCACCACTGCCTGGCATTTTCCACTGTACGCAAAGAGAAAAGAAAAACACCAGCAGACCGACGGAGATGATCAACAATGTGAAGCTCTGCTGAGTTCCGGGCAAAACAATCAGATAATAGAAGATACTGATCGGAAGGATGTAGATCATTCCGTAGATAAAATCGACCGCCACTGTGCGTGGGTTTTCGGCCCGCATTGCCAGAGTAGAAACTATACTCGAAATAATAAGAAATCCGGTGACAGCGCTGGAGGTGGTGGTAAACCACAGACAACAGCCTACAGCACCGGTCAGAAAAGTACGGAATCCGTTGACCAGGGCATGAGCTTTTTGCACTGAGGCTGCGGCATTGATCTCGTAACGGCCAATGATCTCTTTTTCGACATCATGTAATGGCATTTTGGAGTGGACGCCGGTACATAGAATTCGTAACTCCTTGAGTCCCTTAATCCATGATGAAAGAGCATGTGGGGTCTGCACTGGTGAAAGTTGATGAATCAGCAGGGTGAACTGATGAATTTTCTGGGACAGCGTAACCTGAGAATCGGGAATCTGACTGAATAACATATACCAGCTGGTGCTACGTTTTTCAGGACGCAGGTGGAAATACTGCCAGGTTTCGTACGTCAGGGTACACAAATGAAACATCAGTCCGTTGATTCCTTTCAGACGCTGATGCAGTGCCGGGTTATTGTGTGTTGACTCCATTTTTAAGACCTGGCGCATCGCATTAAATTTCTTGCATTCCGCCAGCATATGTTTAAAACGGTCTTCGAATTCCTGCTCGGTCGTCGCGGTGAAACAGCTGGACATCAGCCCAAATAAAGCCATCGGGCTTTCATCAATAAATCGTCTGATTTGCGGTTTAATACTGCGTGGCAGAAAGATTAAATCTGAGAAAATAATACACAATAATCCGAGTGATATTTCCAGAGACCGGTAGATGGCAATCTGTGGTGCTTCCTGCGGGGTCTGCCAGGCGGTAACAAGAATAATAAACACCGAATAGCCAGCCAGCCCAAAAGCGTAAGAGATTTCCTGTTTAACCACGGTAAACAGCCAGGAAAAAACTCCGGCCCACAGACAGCAAGCAAACAACATCAGTACCGGGGCACGGGCTAATCCACAGATAATGATTACCGCCCCCAGAGATCCGACCGCTGTACCTATCAGTCGTAAAAAACCTCTGAATCTTAAGACGCCAGTCATCGGCTCGCCGCCCGAGGCAAAGGCCGGAGAAGCTGCAATGATAGCCACCGTCATCATTGACCATTTGGGGGTATCCAGTTGCAGGACAAAGCTCAAAACTAACGCCATCACCAGGGCAAAAGTCGTTTTGCAGGCAAAACGCAGCCGAAAAAGTAATGAATTATGCATTTTTTATTGAATCATTATTTAAATAGTTGCAGGAAGCCAAAAAAAAGCCACACCATGACGCGAGCAACCCTGGAAAGGGTTACAAAACAGTGGGTTAAATTAACGGTGCATCTGGAGAATGTCCACACAGGAATAAGGTGATAAAAGTCATCTTACGCCTTTGTGAAGAAACACAAAAGTGTGATTTACATCAAAGTAATAAAAAATATTTCAGGGGTCGTTATGGCGGGAGGGGGAAAATTACGGTAAACAGACCAGCTGTTTACCGTATTTTGTTTAGCCTTTGCGGATGCGTTCAGCCCACTGGCTGATCTCTTCGCCGCTGCCCATATCGGCCTGAATCAGTCCATTAATCATAAAGGTCGGTGAGACATGAATCCCGTTCTGCCGGGAATATTTACAGTGCCATTTTATCAGTTGTTGCAGTTCTGGCTTATCAAACGGCTCACTGACACTAATACCGCTGTATTTTTCCAGTCGTTCAAGGATCTGCTGTGGCGTGGCATCCATATTCGGGCCACGACAGTGATCGGTAAACTCGAACTCTTCACGGTGATCCCCCACCGCTTTAAGAATTTTCAGCGCTGCAGTATTACCCTCTGGCAGAGTTAACGCTGCCAGAATGGCACGGGTGATAACTCCGGAAAACATATGCCAGGGTTGTGACTGCAGATAAATTTTCACGGTTAACTGGTCTTCACCCATCAGGCTTATCAGACCATCCAGCTTGTTAAAAGCACGTACCGAGAAAGGGCAGGTCGGTTCAAGGAAAACTTCGAGTAACGCCGGACCTTGGCCCAGTGTCAGAGCTTTGGCGGAAACAGGTGTTGCAGCCATAATTATCCTCATGATTCATTGCAGACCAGTAATACCGGTCTGGTGCGATGGAAAACAACAGCGCTAAAGCCGTTGCTTTTATGATTTGAATATTTATTTCAGGATAAGGGGCATAACTCAATGATGCAACGTCGGTCAGTGCTGTCCTGCGCATGCCGCGAACTGTCAGGCCTGATGCTCAGACAGGACTCAGGTCAGAGAAGATGCCACTCAGTGGTTTAGCGACCGGATAAGCCAGATCACCAAGCTTGCTGGTCGTTAACCTCAGACTGAGTAGTGACTCCATCAGTTTCACGGCCGCGGTAACTCCGTCAATGACCGGGATCCCCAGTTCAGAGGTGAGTTGTTCCGCCAGTCCGGCCATCCCACCGCACCCCAGTACCACAGCGCCACTGTTATCCTGTTGCATGACAAGACGGCACTGCTCGCGTATCCGATCTCTGGCCAGTGTACTGCTCTCTTCCAGAGATAATACGGGTAAATCGATGGTCCGGATCGCGGCACAGTGTTCTGTAAAACCGTATTGCTTTAACAGGTGTCTGGCGATGATCACCGTCCTGGGCAGAGTCGTTACAATGCTAAACCGGGTAGAGACCATGGTGGCCAGGTGCATCGCTGCTTCGGCAATCCCCAGCACCGGGCCGCTGGCCAGTTCTCTGGCGGCTAACAGTCCCGGGTCACCAAAGCAGGCAATAATATGGCCATCAGCCCCTTGTTGGCGTCCCTGATGAACCTGCTGTAACACCCCCACCGCCGCAATGGCTTCGTCAAAATGACCTTCAATGGAACCCACACCAGACTGTGGATTCACCGCCAGAATCCGGGTACCCGCAGAAGCCACTGATCTGGCAGCCGTGGCCATATTTTCGGTCATGGACTGGCTGGTGTTAGGATTTATTAATTGTATACAATGCTGACTCATTTTTACTCCGATGCATTCAGGCTGAAAACAGTTTCCGGAAATCCGGAGGCGGGGTTTTGTTATTGTTGAAATTCAGGCTGCCAACAATATTCTCAAAGTGCTGCTGTAATAAAGAACTCAGCAATGGCACATCCTTTTCCTGCAGAGCTTCCAGTAATTGATGGTGCTCTGACTCACGACACCCTTGTTGCCACTGGCTCCCCCAGGCGGCAATCACCAGCGACGAACGCAGGGTCAGGTTGGTGATAATGTCACTGACCACCGGATTGGCGGCCACGGCATGCAGCCGGATGTGAAACATCGCTGAGTAGCGAATGGCCGCTGCAGCATCCCGTTGATGATGTGCCTGATGCTCCTGCATCATAATCTCAGTCAATTCCTGCACATCGGCAGGGCGTACCCGGGTTGTCACATCCGGTAAATTGGCCAGTTCTACCAGTGAACGGGTACGGAAAATATGCCGTGATTCTCGCTCATCGGGGTTGGCCACGAATGCACCACGCTTGGGCGTCATATTGACCATTTGCACTGTAGCAAGGCGTGTCAGTACTTTTCTGATTCCTGTGCGGCTGATACCAAAGGCCTCAGCCAAAGCTTCCTCCGGCAGTTTGCTGCCTGGCGGTAACTGATGCTCAACGATTGCTTTCATTAACGCTTCACGAATTTTGTGCTCTTTTTCATGTACTTCGGCGTTTTCGCGATAGGGGCTGGCGCTAAACATGGTGTTCTCCTGAATCACTGTCTGTATTAGGTATACTCATTTTTTAAATTTTGTATACAAAAAAATGAAAACTGGTCCGGATCCTGCAGGGTGTTATGAGTCTAATACTATTCAGCAATCTACAGGGGCTGCAACTATGCCAAAAAATGAATCACAGAATTCCGGGCTCATCAAACCAGGTTACAGTCCGCGCTTAACTAATGATGATTTAGCGCCGGTCCGGGAACAACACTGGAACTGGTATAATATTTTTTCCTTCTGGATGTCAGATGTACACAGTATGGGGGGTTATGTAGTCGCCGCCAGTTTCTTCGCACTGGGCCTGGCGGGCTGGCAGGTCCTGTTATGCCTGTTAGCAGGGATCTGCATTGTGCAGGTTTTTGCCAATCTGGTCGCGAAGCCGAGTCAGCAGAGCGGGGTTCCTTATGCGGTAGTGTGTCGTCAGGCTTTCGGGGTGTTTGGGGCAAATATTCCGGCAGTCATCCGTGGCTTAATCGCGTTTGCCTGGTACGGTATCCAGACCTGGCTGGCATCTAACGCGTTGATGCTGGTTTTGCTGAAGTTCTGGCCATCGCTGGTATCCATGACAACCTCCCATTTTCTCGGTTTGTCGACACTCGGCTGGATATGTTTTGCCGTGATGTGGGTATTACAGGCACTGGTCTTCTGGCACGGTATGAGTGCCATTAAGCGTTTCATCGATATCGCAGGTCCTGCGGTATACATCGTTATGCTGGCACTGGCAGTGTGGATTATCTCGCAGACCGGTTTCTCAGGAATTTCTCTGACTCTTTCCGAAAAATCTCTCTCTCCTGCGGCTCAGGGCTGGCAGATGATAACTGCGGTGGCTCTGGTGGTTTCTTACTTCTCTGGCCCTTTACTGAACTTTGGCGATTTCTCACGTTATGCCAGCAGTATGCAGGATATCCGTCGCGGTAACCGCTGGGGATTGCCGTTTAACTTTTTACTGTTTTCTATTATTACCGTGGTGATTGTCTCCGGGACCCACTCATTATTTGGGAGAATGATTACCGACCCTATTGAAACGGTTTCGCAGGTGGGGAGCGGGGTAGCGATGGCGGTAGCATTGCTGACGATGATTACTGCGACTATCGGAATCAATATCGTGGCGAACTTTGTCTCGCCGGCGTTCGATTTTTCTAACTGTGCACCGCAAAAAATCAGCTTCCGTATGGGCGGGATGATTGCAGCCGTCGGGTCTGTCATTCTGACGCCATGGAATCTGTTCCAGTCTCCGGAACTTATCCACTATACGCTGGATGTATTGGGTTCGTTCATTGGGCCGCTGTTTGGCATTCTGCTGTGTGACTTCTATCTGATTAATCGCAGCCAGATTAAAACCGACGATTTGTTTAACGATACTCCGTCAGGGGCTTACTGGTACAGGAGTGGTTTTAACCCGAAAGCGATTTTGGCACTGATCCCGTCAGTCGCTTTGTGTCTGGTGATAAGTTTTATTCCGGCATTACATGAAATTGCCAACTTCAGCTGGTTTATTGGCGTCGCACTGGCCGCAGGTATCTATTACCGTGTTGCTCTGGTCAAACGGGGGGCACGGACCGATGCTGCTCTGACAGCCCGTGTCACTAAAGATATCTGACTGTGCTGAGTTCCGTCAGCCTGGTAATTCTGTCAGGCTGACACTTTTCATCTAAAATCCTTCCCTGGTCACATTGAATCCGATGGTTGCTACCCGGCCATCCGGCTATAATCACGACACTTTCCGTGTTACCCGTCGCAGAGGCGCTATGCTTGATTCTGAGGTGTTAGTTCAACAACTGTGTGAACAGGGGTGGTTTTATCAGCAAAACGTACTGGATGCCGCTCTGGTGTCACAGTTAGCCGAAATATGCCATAGCCGTACCTTCCTGCAAGCAGGCATTGGTCAGGGGGTAAAAAACATTATTAATGAGTCGATCCGTTCAGACAGCATCAGCTGGATAGACAAGGATGAACAGTTGCCGGCTATCCGTGATTACCTGGGGCTGGTAGAAACTATTCGTCAGCTACTTAATCGTGAGTTTTATCTGGGGCTCAACGATTTTGAAGGGCATTTTTCCCGCTATCCCAGCGGAGCCTATTACAAACCGCATTATGATTGCTTTGCGAATGATAAACGCAGGGCCGTGACGCTGATTATGTACATCAACCAGAACTGGCATCCACAGGACGGAGGACAGCTGTGCCTGCATCTGCCGGAAGGGGAAAGATTGATAGAGCCGGTGGCCGGCAGTGTTATCTGTTTTCTGTCGGAACAAATTCTGCACGAAGTTAAACCGGCGCATAAAGAAAGAATGGCGCTGACCGGCTGGTATATTCGTAATAACGGTCAGGATTACTACTACAGTTGAATGAGCTTGCCGGGAACCCGGGCACCCGGCAAGCAATACGGGTAGGTTACTTACGACCTGCCGCGACCTGGCTGCCGGCATTTTTCTCCAGTAACAGAATGTCCACCATCGCTATCAGACATAATATCCCTAAAGCAATAAACGACAGACGGAAGCTGACAGCCGGAAGCTGTGACAACCATTCGACACTGTGACTCAGTTTTTGTGTGAGAAACAGACTCAGTGCACAGAAAGTGATTCCTACTCCCATCGATAACTGTGATGAGGCGCTGAACAGGGAGTTTGCATGGCTCATCTGAGCTTTAGGTACATCACAGAACACCAGGGTGTTAATGGCGGTAAATTGCAGAGAACGGACCACCCCGCCAAGGAACAACACCAGCATTATCAGTGCATGAGGGGTCTGGGCGGTGAAGAAGGCACAAATTACCATGCCCAAAACATTCAGCAATCCGTTAATGGTCAGAACAGTTTTGAAGCCAAACGCTCTGAGTATTGGGGTGGTGGCCGGTTTAATGGCAAGGTTTCCGGCAAATACTGCCAGTACCAGTAAGCCAGAATGAAAAGCATCCATGTGAAAGCCCACCTGAAACATCAGTGGTAACAGAAAGGGTACCGCAGAAATGGCGGCGCGAAACAGGAAGCCTCCGACCAGCGTTGCCCTGAATGTCGGAATGGCCAGGGCGTCCATTCGGATCATTGGTTCCGGTACCCGGATCATATGTCGGTAACTCAGCCAAAATCCGGCCAGGCTAATGATCAGTAACCCAAGAGTCAGAACCATCGGAACCGATGAAGAGACCATCTCCATACTACAGACGAACCCAATCATCGACAGGGTTGACAGGATAAAACCGGTCACATCGAACGGACGCTTCTCCGTATCGCTGTTATTTTTCATCAGCCGGCGGGCCAGTATGAAACCAGCAATTCCCAGAGGCAGGTTCAGGAAAAATATCCAACGCCAGTTGAAATAGTCGGTGATAAAGCCACCCAGAGGGGGGCCGATAACCGGGGCGACCAGTGCCGGCCAGGTCAGGGTAGCAATGGCGGTGATCAATTGATCTTTTGGCGTGTTCTTTAACACTGCCAGCCGTCCAACGGGAACCATCAGTGCGCCACCGGCACCCTGCAGAATGCGCATTGCCACAAACATTGGCAGATTATCTGACAATCCGCACAATACTGAGGAGAGGGTGAAGATCGCCAGTGCCAGAGAAAAGACATTTTTAGCACCATAACGATCGGCAATCCAGCCACTGACCGGAATGAGTACTGCCAGAGTCAGCAGATAAGCACTGATCCCCAGATTGAGTCGTGTGACCTCGGTAGAGAAGGTTTTTGCCATATAAGGTAACGCTGTAGCGATAACGGTACCGTCGAGGAACTCCATGAAAAACGCACCAGCAACCAGCAATGCAACAGCGGAGACGGACTTATTCGAATTATTTATCAATCCAGACATGACTCTTGCTTATCAGAGATGAGAGTATACAGGTGAGGGAATAATAACGAATCAGTGAAATCGATGCACCTCATGAATGTATGTAATTTTGTTTACTGAATATTAATTAAATGTATTGGAGTTTGTGTGCAAAAAAACGACACGGGTATCGGTATGGCGTTGCTGGCGATGGCCATCGGAGGATTCGCCATCGGGACAGGTGAGTTTGTCATTATGGGACTGCTGCCTGATGTAGCCCATGGCCTGGGGCATTCAGTGACCAGTACCGGTAATGCAATTACCAGTTATGCACTGGGGGTGGTTTTTGGGGCTCCGTTAATTGCGGTGTTAGGTGCTCAGGCATCACGTCAGCGTTTACTGATTTTTCTCATGGGATTATTTGCTGCAGGGAATATTGCCAGCGCCCTGGTCCCTGAATATTTCAGTTTTGTGCTGGCAAGGTTTATCAGTGGATTACCGCATGGCGCATATTTTGGGATTGCTTCACTGGTGGCCGCCTCGATGGTACCGGCAGAGCAACGTGGTAAAGCCATCGGGCGGATGATGACCGGTCTGACGGTCGCGACGTTACTTGGTGTACCGCTGGCGGCCTGGATGGGCCACCATCTTAACTGGCATTATGCTTTCCTGTTTGTGGGTATTTGTGCGCTGATCTCACTGCTGATGGTGATCCGTTATGTTCCCCATTTGCCCGGTGACAAAACAGCCCATCCGTTACATGAGCTGACCGCGCTGAAAACACCTCAGGTGTTACTGGTGCTTCTGACCGGAGCTGCGGGATTTGGCGGAATGTTTGCGGTGTTCAGCTATATCACTCCGACGCTGGTTCATGTCGCAGGGATGCCTGGCTGGGCTATTCCATGGGTCATGGCTGCATTTGGCCTGGGGATGATTGTGGGTATGTCTACCGGAGGTAAGCTCTCTGACTGGAGTGTCAGAAAAGGGATCACCGTGGCTCTGGTGTGGAATCTGGTGGTGATGATGCTTTTTCCTCTGATGGCCACCCACGCTCTGAGCGGAGTTATAGCCACTTTCCTGATTGGCACTACCTCAATGCTCATTCCGTGCCTGCAGATTCGTTTGATGGATGTCGCGGGTAAAGCCCAGACTCTGGCGGCAGCAATGAATCATTCAGCGTTAAATATTGCTAATGCATTAGGAGCATTTTTAGGGGGAATGGTGATCGATGCCGGATACGGATGGACCTCTACAGCCGGTGTCGGTGCAGCATTAGGTATCATCGGACTGCTGGCATATCTCTGTTCTTTGAGCCGCAAACAAGCGTAACAATCCTCCTGCGTATCTTAAGTTTCAGACATCTTCTGAGACAATTTTCCGGAAAACACAGACCGTCCCGGCTTTACAAATAGCCGGACGGGTTTTATACCTGAAAGAGCAGGATCGTTTCAGCTCGTGTCAGACACTACCGGTCTGTCGCATGTCATTCTCAGTGCCGGAAACTCTGGCACTGTTAACTAATGCAAGGGGGAAAAATGTCTGTCGATTCCCGCCGGGATTTTTTACGTGTGATGAGCGGCATTGCTCTGACCACACCATTACTGTTATCTGCGGCTGCCCGTGGTGAAACAGTGTCCCGCATCACTCCGGAACATTTCAGATTATCCAAAAATGGCTGGGTGCCTAATAACCCGAATCTGCCGGTACTGCTTTACCGCCAGGTTTTGCCATTATCCGGCAATATTACCCAAAATTCAGAAAGCGCATTTCAGCAACATGGCTGGCCACCCCAATGGGTGGCCGGGGTGTTCGATTTTCACCATTACCACAGCACGGCACATGAAGTTCTGGGGTTTGTCGGTGGTGAAGCAAAATTGATGCTCGGTGGCCCCGGAGGGAAAACAGTGACTGTAAATGCGGGAGATGTGGCACTCCTGCCGGCCGGAACAGGTCATTGTAATCTTGGCAGTAGCGATGACTTTCTGGTTATTGGCGCTTATCCACCGGATCAGCACTGGGACATTTGTCGTTCTGCGCCCACGGCCGCGATGCAGAAAAGTATCGACACTCTGGCTTATCCGCACCAGGACCCTGTCAGTGGCCAGCCACAGCCATTAATGACGTTATGGGACAGGACATAAATAATTTTCGTTAAAAGAGGAGGTCTTTGTGACTGGATTCAAACGTTGGTTGATGGGGGGCCTGATGCTGGCCGGAGTCGTGGCCGCTCATGCAGAAACATTACCTACGATTGGTATTATCGGTGCCGGTCAGATGGGCGGTACGCTGGCAACGCTGTGGAGTAAAGCCGGCTATCCGGTTATTTTATCGTCAAGGCATCCGGACCAGCTAAAAGCTCAGGTAACCGAACTAGGCCGGCAGGCCAGTGCTGCCAGTGTGCAACAGGCAGCCGAAAAAGCCAACATTGTGGTGCTGGCTGTTCCCTACGGAGCACTGCCGTCACTGGCTAAATCAGTCGGGAGTGAACTGAAAGGAAAAGTGGTCCTCGATGTGAGTAATCCCTATCCTGGAAGAGATGGTAATGTCGCCGAACAGGCCCTCAGTAAAGGGGTAGGGCTTTACAGTGGCGGGTTATTCCCCGGGGCAAAACTGGTACGTGGCTTTAATTCAATTGCTGCCGCGACGCTCAGTTCAGAAGCTCATCGTTCAGGAGAAAAACTGGCGGTTCCGCTGGCAGGCGATGATCAACAAGCTGTGAAAGAGATATCATCGCTGGTCACTGCTGCCGGATTTGATCCGGTGGTGGTCGGTGGGCTGGACAAAGCGCGGCTGTTTCAGCCGGGCAGCTCGCTGTTCCTGAGCAGTCTGACCCGTCAGCAGTTACAACAACAGTTAAAATAGTCATAAAAATGGGGGGCCGACTGGCCCCCCAATTCTGGTGATAATTCAGCGTTCAGTGATGATTAAGCTTTGCGACGGCTACGACGTAACCGGAATGCCACCAACAACAGGATGATAATAATTACCCCAACCACCATCGCCGGAATCATGTAAGGCTGCAGCGCAACGAGTGCCGGAGGGTGCCCACCTTTACGAACCCAGGCAACATCACCTGCCTTCACTGTCACCGCAGGATTCCCGTAATTATGCAGGACATAGTTACTGATATCCGCAATCTGTTGATCGGTCAGGTTATCCACATAGGTTGGCGAACTGAAACCTGGCATCAACACCTGATGGTCTTTAGTGTTGCGTTGAACCCCAAACAGAATCGTCGCAATCAGGTTTTGTGGATGAATCATCCCGGTCGCAGTATTATGGAACAGCGAAGGATAGGCCTGATTCTTACTCCCCGCACCATCTGGCTGGTGGCAGCTGGCACAGTTTCCGCTGAATAAGGCAGCTCCGCTGGTTAATGAGTCACGGGCATTATTAGGAGCCATACCGCGAACCTGATCATCAACATTGGTGGAAGATGAACCATAGCTATAAGCCGCCTGAGTCTCACCAGGAGTACGAATGGGGGCGGTTTGCTTCAGATAAGTGGCAATTGCCTGCAAATCACTGTCTGGCAGATACTGCAGGCTGTGTTCAACGGCTTCAGCCATCCCGCCAGCTGCCTGATTTTTACCCGCCGCACGGCCGGTTTTCAGGTACTCCACGATCTCATCGTTACTCCAGCCACCAATACCACTGACTTTATCTGAAGTAATATTTGGCGCATACCAGCTCCCCAGATGAGCACCCGCCAGAGGCTGATCCGTCTGCTCATTCATCATAAAACCACGTGGTGTATGGCAGGTGTCACAGTGCGCCAGACCGTTGACCAGATAATTCCCGCGATTCCATTCGGCACTTTTCTGCGCATCTGGCTGGAATGTCTTGTTGTCAGCGTACAACAGATTCCAGAACTTCATGCTAAAACGCATATTAAACGGGAATGAGAGCCGGGTTTCGGTGTTTTGCTGAACCACCGGTTTTACGCCATGCATAAAGTAGTAATAAAGTGCATGGGCATCGCTGTCTGTCATCATCCGGTATGAGGTGTAGGGCATGGCAGGATACAACTGAGCACCATCTGCCCGGACCCCATGGCGAACTGCCTCAATAAACTGCTGTTCAGTGTATTTACCGATCCCTGTTGCCGGGTCAGGGGTAATGTTGGTGGAATAAATCGCCCCCATCGGTGAAGCAATCGCATAACCGCCACTGAACGCTGTCTTACTGCCGGGCGCAGTGTGACATGCCTGACAGTCAGAGGCGGTCGCTACCTGTTCACCCTGTTGCAGTAATGTCTGATCGATATCCGCCGCATTTGCCGCCAGTGAACCCAGACCGCCGCACAGCAGCCCCAGTAAGGTGAGTTTTATCTGCGAGAATCGTTTCATGCGAACTCCTTCATACGCAGGGAAATATCGTGTGCAGCTTTCAGACCGAGAGCAGCCATACTCAGAGTACTGTTTACCACGCTGGCAGAAGGAATTGCGCCACCGCCGGGTAACCATAAATTTTCATGGTCAAAGGTCCGGCAGTTACCATCGACTACGGCATCTTTGGCGCTTTTACCCATGATGGTTCCGCCCATAATATGGTTATTCGCGTTCAGCGCAGTGGTAATATTGAACTCTTTACCATTGAACAGAGAACCAATGTGTTGCAGTTGCTCATGGGCCGCGGTCGCGCCTTTACGTACATAATCGCCAACATCGTAATGAATGTCAGGGCATGCCAGGCCATGAGGGTCTTTACGGGTTTTGCTGAGTGTCAGGCGGTTTTCCGGATCGGGTAACGGTTCCAGACTGATGGAAAGATCGACCCCGTGAATCGAACGGTAACGGATCTCTTCGTCCAGTGCTTTCCCGACCAGACCTTTAGCCAGAGCCTGTTTGGTGGCAGGAACAACCCTCGAAATATTATTCAGGATCATTTTGTTAGCAGAATATTCGCTACGGAAAGCACCGTCACGAGGACCCACCATACAGCTACTCTGCGCAGGGCCGCGACCCAGCCAGACAGGTTCTTCGGTCAGGAAGCTACAATGGAAACCGGAGTGGTCCATCATGTTACGACCGACCATATCTGAACTGTTGGCAATCCCTGTCGGGTTTGCTTTGTTCGCTGCCTGTAACAACAGACGCGGTGTCTCAATCCCGTTACATGCCAGCGCAAAAGCCTTACCGGTCGCTTTGTGTGATGCGCCCTGATTGTCCAGCCAGTGCACCGCAGTGACACGGTTATTGTCATCAGTATCGATTTTGTAAACCACCGATTCCGCCAGAACAACCGCACCTTTGCTCTCAGCACGCTCAATATGGTGGATACCGTTATACATTGCACCAATCGGGCAGATAGGCTGGCAGTTATTGTTACCACAGCATACCGGTCGACCTTCCCACGGACGGGTACTCCGGCCCTGTGGGATTGGAACAAGATTATAGCCGTGCGGGTTAACCACGCTGGCAAAATAAGTATCGCCGTGGGCAAACGGTACCATATCCATCGGATAAGGCCGGCTACGTTCACTGGGTGACTGCATAGAGGGATCACTCGGGCCCGCGACACCAATTTCATATTCCGCTTCGCAGTACCAGGGTTCCATCTCGTCATATGAGATTGGCCAGTCACGGCCCACACCGTATTTACTTTTCATCACAAAGTCACTTGGGTGGTGACGCCAGCAGGAGGCAGCCCAGTGCCAGGTGGTGCCGCCGACAGTACGCAGGTAGCCCTGCTGAAAGCTACCTGCACTCGGGCCGGTGACATTGACATAGTTATTCGGTGGAAAATAGAGCGGGGCAGGTGCCAGTGGCGACTGCGGATATAAGCCCTGGAAATCTGAGCCAGCGCGGTTAGCAAACGGCATATTACGCCAGTTCTCTACGGCCTGAGCGCGGCTGATTCGCAACCCGGCTTCGAGTATCAGTACTGAATATCCCTGACTGACCAGTCTGTCTGCAATCAGTCCGCCAACAATACCGGAGCCCACAATAACAATATCTGCGGAGGCATCACCGCCCGCAGTAAATTCTGGTTTTTTCATCATCATCGTTCTGTTTTTAAGTGTTTATTTACAGGTTATCGATCAGTTCAGGATCGAGAGGATCGGGAACAGGTACAGTCCACCAGAGTGGACCATTGCCGCAGTAGGTCGGAACCACTAAGCCATCGCTGACGGTGGCGTACATCAACGCTTCCTTGTAGGCGACCAGGGTACCTTTGTAGTCATCGCCAATCGTGCCGGTATACCAGGCGGTTACGATTTGCTGCAGAAAATCACCCAGGCCGGCGGCCACTGCTTTGTCTTTAAAAGCGACAGCGGTATCGCCCGTTTTGTACAACTGCGCAAGCCGGGTAATTTTGCTGCTGAACTGATTGTCCCGTTTGATGAACGCGCTCAGGAAGTGAGCGGCTAACTGAGGGTTGATATGTTTGTGTTCGGTGATTGCCTGCGAAACACTGATAAAGTCCTGAGTTGTGTCGCCACCATGAACCACACTGCTGGCAAAACTTCGCAATGGCAAAGAAGCCACCAGACCACTGGCAGTTAACACCAGGGCGGATTTAATAAATCCTCTGCGACTGGAACCGGTTCCATTTTCCGGTAGATCGGTTTGACTTTGCTCAAATATTTGCTTCATTGGAAATCCACATCTGTCATTCTATTTGTGATGGAAGTCACATTCTATAATCAAAAGAAAAGAGTTTGTTAAAAAGAATTGATGTTCAGTGAGGGAAAAAGCACTTTTTGTTCTTAACCTGCGGTGGAGTGTTACAACGCGAACCCTGCTTGCCCGGGATTGCAGCGCACAGGGGGATCACACAAAGGCCTATATTGCGGCCATTTCCCGTTTAAATACCTGCAAAGTATGCGCTTTTACGCGGATAAACTCCGGGTCGCTCATGGCTTCTGCAGTGCGTGGTCGTGATAAGCCGAAAGGCACAATTTCTGCAATCCGGGTCGGACGCCGTGTCAGTAACAAAATTTCATCGGCGAGAAAAACAGCATCCTCCAGGTCATGAGAAACAATAAACATGGTGATGCCGGTAGCCATCTGCACCTGTTGTAGCTTATCTCTGATGAACAGCGTCATTTCGAAATCCAGCGCGGAAAAGGGTTCATCCAGGAACAACACTTCCGGAGAAATCGCCAGCGCGCGCATGATACATACCGTCTGCTGCTGTCCGCCGGAAAGCTCATACGGATAGCGCTGTAAATCGAAGCGAATATCAAACAGCGCTGCAAGCTCATCAACACGGGCTTTAACCTGAGCTTTGTTGTAACCATGGCGAATTAACGGATAAGCGATATTTTTCCAACTGGTCATCCATGGAAACAATGCATCGCGGTAATTCTGGAATACGTAACCGATACGGGTTTCTGCCAGTGTTTTACCATCAAACAGGACCTGACCACTATCCATCGGCATCAGGCCGGCAATCATATTCATCAGGGTTGATTTACCGCAGCCATTCGGACCGAACACCGAAATGATTTTCCCACGCGGCAGGTCCAGACTAAAGTTCTGGTACAGGGGTTGGCCGGCGAAGCTTTTACACAGTCCCCGTACCGAGACCTGCGAATCCGGTTTTGCATAATCAGGCAGACTCATGATTTACCACTCCAGTGGATAAAGCGTTTCTCGATAAGTAAGAACGCGAGGTTCAACAGATAGCCAAAAGCCCCGGTAAACAGGATAGAGGCGTACATGTCATTAATATTAAATAACTGTTGAGCATCGATAATCCGGTGACCCAGCCCGGTCTCTGAACCGATAAACATTTCAGCGACAATCACAATTACCAGCGCCATCGAGACACCGGTACGCAGACCGACAAAAGTTTGGGGCAGGCTTTCAATCAGCATCACATCCTTGAATACATGCCATGAGGAAACCCCCATCACCCGGGCGGCCATAATCCGGGTTTTACGGGCATTCATCACCCCATAGGCACTGTTAAACAAAATCACCAGTACGGCAGCAAACGCAGCAATCGCAATTTTGTTGGCATCTGTAATCCCGAAAATCAGCATAAACAAGGGGATGAGTGCTGAAGAGGGGGTGGAGCGGAAGAAATCCACCAGGAATTCAACGCTGCGATATACTTTCTCACTGCTACCGAGCATCACGCCAAGAGGCACACCGATGGCTGCGGCAATCACGAACGCCATCAGGGTCCGGTACAGTGTGGCCGCGATATCGGTATTCATGCTGCCACTGATCAATGCATGGTAAAGGTACGAAAGCGTCTCCTGTGGCGCTGGCAGTAATACAGGGTTTAACCATCGGGCACTGACTGCGGTCTGCCACAGCAGCAATAACACCACCGGGCCTATCAGCGGCAAAAAGGTTCCGGCACGAAAACGGGTCATGGCTACTCCTTATGCGCGATAGATCAGGCTGCTGACGTCCACTTTCTGGCGAAAAATCTTACGTTCCGTAAAGACATCATAGAATTTCTGGAACCATTGCAAATTATCGCCGGTAAGTTGTGGATACATTACAAAGCCGGGTAAGGGGACTTCACTGACCAGTGCCGGAGTAATACTGGTATAACCGGCGATATATTTACGCGCTTCCTCCGGGTTTTTAGTGACAAAATCAGCGGCATCTCCGTAGGCCTTGATAAACGCCTGTGCTTTAGCAGACTGTGAACTAATAAACGCCCTGGTGAGTGCGGCAGCACCACCGAACCAGGGCGCGTTTTCATCCCCCAGCACATAGCGGGAGATGACGCCGGTTTCCAGGACTTTCCCCATATGGTTGACCCGAGCCACCGTCCCGGTGGGCTCCAGGGTATAGACCCCGTCAATCTGGCCTGCGGCCAGTGACGGGGCATGTTGTCCGACCGGTAGCTCGATGATCTGTGGATTTTCAAAACCGTTTTTCTCAAGAATGATTTTCGCCATAGTGACATTCTGAATACCCGGGCCACTGGCTATTTTCTTGCCTTTAAGGTCAGCGATGCTTTTGGCGGTGCTGTTGGCCGGAATAAGGAACTCATCCAGCACCATATTCTTATTTGACGGGTTCGCGCAGATGATTTTGAACAGTCCCGGACTGGATATTTCACCCAGCCCCAGCGCACCTGTCGCGGTTCCGTTGGCACAACCATGGATTCGGCCGGTCAGCATAGATTCCACTACCTGCTGAGGGCTGGCGAATTTGACGGCCCGGACATTCAGTCCGGCCTGTTTAAAAATACCTTTTTCTATCCCTGCATACAGCGGCAAACCACCGACAATCGGCCAGTAGCCGATCAGTATTTCGTCATCCGCGGCATAGGCCCGGCTGATTCCGGCCAGCGGATTCAGTGCCAGCCCACCCAGAGCCAGACCTGACAGCTGAAGGAACCGACGGCGTTGTGCAGAATGGTTGTTGTTTTTATCCCGGGTCATAAGCATCTCCTGATAGCGAAAGTGGTATTCAAACTTGTATACCAACCACTAAGCAGAAAGCGTGCCAATCTTCAGGGATAAGGTATTACTACCATCGGAGCATCTCAGGCCAGAGGGAAGGCGGTAATCAGTGCATCATTCGGGTGCACTGATTGCCGCCGATTGTGCAGAGAGAATTCAGTCAAGATTACCGCTCAGGCGCTGGTGGAGTTCTTTGCTGCGCCCGTTAAGACCGATAATCGTGACCCTGGCATGATAACGCTGATAGCGTTGTTCAATGGCATCCAGAGCCGCCACGGTGGAAGCATCCCAGATAACGGCGGAAGAAAGATCGATGGTAACCTCGGAAGGATCATCGGCATAACTGAAATGTTCATACAGATCATTACTGCTGGCAAAAAATAGCGGCCCGTGTACCCGATAACAGACCGAACGGCCATCTTCAGACAGTTGCCGGTCAGCATAAATGACATGGCTGAGTCGACGGGCAAACCACAGTATAGCCAGCAGGACTCCGCTGACGACGCCTAACGCCAGATTGCCGGTCGCCACAGTGATGCCGACTGTAGCCAGCATGATGACTGTTTCTGATAACGGAAACCGTTTCAATGTTTGCGGGCTGATGCTGTGCCAGTTTAGTGTCTTCACTGCCACGACCATCATAATCGCGGCCAGCACAACCATCGGAATATGCGCCAGTACCCGGCTCAACACACTCACCAGTAACAACAAGACTAAACCCGCGACAAGGGTCGAAACACGACTTCTTGCTTTCCCAAGACCGACGTTGACGATGGTCTGACCAATCATGGCACATCCGGCGATTCCACCATAAAATCCGGCAAAGATGTTAGCAATACCCAGTCCGGTCGCTTCACGCAGTTTTGAAGAGGGTGTATCGGTCAGATCATCCACTACCTTGGCCGTAAGCAAGGTTTCTATCATCCCGACCAGTGCCACACTCACGGCGGTTGGCCAGATAATCTGTAGAGTGGTGATATTCAGGGGAACCAACAGCTGGGTCAGACCAGGTAAGCCGCCACTCATGGAGCCTTCATCACCGACGTTAGGTACGGAGTAACCCATTCCCCAGGTGATGGCGGTGACCAAAACAATGGCTATCAGCGGGGCAGGAACAGCAGTGAACACCCGGGGTAACAGCAACACCACCGCCAGGGTGATGGCAAAAAACACCCAGACGACAGGGGATTGTCCCCAGACATGGGGGACCTGGGCGAAAAAAATCAGTATTCCCAAAGCATTCACAAAACCGGTCATTACCGATCGTGGGATATAACGCATCATGCGGGTCATCCCTGACAGGCCGAAGATAATCTGCAGAATGCCCGCCAACACCACTGTTGGCAGAATATAGTGGATTCCGTGTTGATGAACCATCGGGCCTATGACTAACGCAACCGAACCTGCGGCAGCACTGACCATCGCAGGACGCCCCCCCAGAATACTGAGGGTCAGGCAAATCACTACCGAAGCTATCAGGCTAACCTGTGGCGCAACGCCGGAAACCACCGAAAATGAAATCACTTCAGGAATGAGAGCCAGGGCAGTGATTACCCCGGCAAGACATTCGCGGGTCATTAATGCCGGAGATCGCAATACTGAGGTGACTCCGGGTGAATGGTGGGATGTTACAGAGGCAGACGCCGGGCTATTTTCCTGATTCATAGGATTGGAAACTCATTATCGGTCACGGGTAAAGGGGTGGTTACTACCTGAAGGGGTAATCCTTGGATTATATATGATCAACCCTGTTTTCAGCCAGTTGAAACAGGGCTGTGGCGGGCCTCCCGTGTTGGGAGGCCGGGAGATTATGATTTTGTGGGCTTGCCTGAGAACAGGAAACGCAATAACGGAATACGTAAATGAATTTCATACAGCAGGAATGAGACCCCAAATACGCAGAATAAACCGACAAAGAATCCCAGAGTATCATTATGGATGTAGGGCATTAAGAACAAACCATACATCAGTGTCAACGGATGGTGCACCAGATAAATAAACAAGGAAGCATTGACCAGATACATCACGGTCGCAGAGGAATTGTTGAGAAAACGGTGACCGAGGCTGAAACATATATTTAGCATACACAGACCCATGGCCATAGAGATCAGCGCATCCAGTTCATAGAGCCAGCCATCACCGGAGCTGTATTGCTGATTCAGGTGATAGGCGATAAATACCAGTACCGCGGCGACCCAGATGGGGGGATGTGGTCGAACAAACAGTGCCTTGGCCTCCGGGTTAGTCCAGGCAATGGCACCGAGCAAAAAGAATGGCAGAAAGAACAGTGACTGCATCACTGCAATATTAAACAGGCCGTCGCCCAACAGGCCAGGGAGCTGCCACAGCAACAACCGGCGTAAGACCGCCCAGCCACACATACAGACCGCCAGCGCCAGAAAAATCCGCGGCCAGGTCATTGTCAGTGTGCTCAGACGTTGCTGGTATTTTTTGACGACAGAGAACAGCAGCAAACCTGAGGCCGTCAGCAACAAAAGGACCAGTAAAAACCACAGATGCGAAATCAGCTCCCACACCAACGTATTATAATGTTGGTAGGGAGTGAGTTGTGGCCAGTCAGTAAATTTGTCGGACAGATGCTTTAGCATAAAGAATTGCGGAAGAGTGATAAGCGGGATAGCGGCCAGAAATGGGATGCCGACGCGCTCCATCCTGACTTTCAGCCAGCGTAACGGCTGATAGCGTAAATACAGCATGTAGGAAAAATATCCGGAGATAACAAAAAATACCTGCATCCGAAAAGAGTGAATAAATTCGTTAAACAAGGTCAGCCACAGTGAATCCACCGGGCTATTGACGGTCCACTTCTGGCTTGAGTAGATCAGCGACACATGAAAAGGGACACCAAGTAACATCAGCGCGGCCCTGATAGAATCCAGAAAATACTCCCGCGGGGGTTTCGCATTAACCATAAAACTCACTCGTCAGATAAATTAGAACTTTCCGGCAGTAAGCACCGGAAAAATCATACTATAATTGTATCAGACAAGTGCCCGGGGGGCCGGGTTTCGTTCAATATTCTTAAAAAAAAGCGTTCATGGAGATCATTGAGGACAATCTGTCGCCACCGCTGTCAGAATCTCAAATAATCCATTACTATGAGCGCGATTGATTCAGGCACACGCACGCAAGGGGGAGATGTGCTTACTAAAGAACATAAAAAATCAGGGTTGATGAAAATGCACTGGGTTGGTGCTGCAGTCCTGTTTGCCATGTATGCCAATAGCAGTTGGGCATTTGATCTCAATGACGTTGCTAAACAAGCGAAATCTCTGGCGGATAAAAGCTACGACGCACCTAAAAGTAATCTGCCTTCCCAGTTCCGCGATATGAAATTTGCTGATTATCAGAAGATTCAATTCCGCCGTGACAAAGCGTACTGGGGAAAATTGCGCACGCCTTTTAAACTCGAATTCTATCATCAGGGGATGTACTTTGACCTGCCGGTAAAACTGAATGAAGTGACCGCGTCTTCGGTGCGGGAAATCAAATACAGCCCGGATTATTTTGATTTTGCTAACGTTCCTCATGATGCCGATGCGGTCAAAAATCTGGGTTTTGCCGGATTTAAAGTGCTTTACCCGTTGAACAACAAAAATAAACTGGATGAAATCACCAGTTTCCTGGGAGCCAGCTATTTCCGTGTCATCGGGGCCGGCCAGGTTTATGGTCTGTCGGCGCGTGGCCTGGCTATAGATACCGCCTTGCCTTCGGGTGAAGAGTTCCCGAGATTCAAAGAGTTCTGGATTGAGCGTCCAAAACCTCAGGACAAGCAGTTGGTTATCTATGCATTGCTGGACTCCCCACGGGCCACCGGGGCATACCGGTTTGTGTTGCACCCGGGCAAAGAGACTACCGTGGATGTTCAGTCCAAAATCTTCCTGCGGGATAATGTAGGCAAACTGGGTATTGCTCCGCTGACCAGTATGTTCCTGTTTGGGGCGAATCAGCCTTCTCCGAACATTAATTACCGTAACGAACTGCATGATTCTGATGGTTTATCCATCCATAACGGTAACGGCGAGTGGATCTGGCGTCCTCTGAATAATCCGAAACGTCTGGCCGTCAGCATTTATACGCTGGAAAATCCGAAAGGTTTTGGTCTGTTGCAGAGAAACCGTGACTTTAGTCATTATCAGGATCTGGATGACCGTTATGATCTGCGCCCAAGTGGCTGGGTTGAACCTCAGGGTGACTGGGGGAAAGGCCACGTAGAGCTGGTTGAGATTCCGACGAACGATGAAACCAACGATAATATCGTGGCTTTTTGGTCGCCGGAGAAAATGCCGCAACCTGGTAAAGAGACCGATTTTAACTACCGTTTGCACTTTACCCGCAACGAATCTGAGCTTCATTCACCGGATGTTGCCTGGGTACAGGATACGTTGCGTTCAGCAGGGGATGTTAAGCAGTCGAATCTGGTTCGCCAGCCGGATGGTTCTATCGCATTTGTGATTGATTTTAAAGGCACTGCGATGAGCAAACTCCCGGAAGATACTCAGGTATCACCTCAGGTGAGTATCGGAGATAACGGCGATGTGGTTGAACAAAATGTCCGTTATAACCCGGTCACTAAAGGCTGGCGTCTGGTCCTGCGGGTTAAAGTGAAAGACCCGAAAAAGACTACCGAAATGCGCGCTGCGTTAGTGAGTGGCGATAAAACGTTGACGGAAACCTGGAGCTATCAGTTACCAGCCAATGAATAAATCAACTTTTACTCCCGAAAAATATGCCGAAGCTCTGCCGCTGTCAGCGACGGAGCAGGCACACCTGCGATCATCCGCCCAGGGCAGTTTCGCGGATTTTCAGCAGCAACTTGGTCATGACAACGCCGCCAGTGAGCGCGAAGATGATGCACCGCTGAAGTCGGTCTCCGCCCGGGTTCAGATGGCCTGGCCGGACTCTGTCGATGAGGGGCATCAGTTCGGTAAAGATGATTTGGACCGAACGACCCTGAAAGCGACTCCTCCGGTGAAGCGGGCCGGGATGTATCCTGATCCCTGGGAAACCAACCCGATTACCCGGATGTGGGGAGCGATGCGTGGACGGGCGAAAAAGCATGTCCATCATGATCAGGCCAGCATTGATGAGCGGATTGCCGAAGAGAAATGGCGTAATGTCGGGACTGTCCGTCGCTACATTCTGCTGCTTCTGACGATGATTCAGACGGTGATTGCAACCTGGTACATGAAAACTATTCTGCCTTACCAGGGCTGGGGGATGATTGATTCCTCTGATCTGCTGAGCCAGAGCTGGGAACAGACGGTGCTGCAGTTACTGCCCTATGTACTGCAAACCGGGATACTGATTCTGTTTGCTATCCTGTTCTGCTGGGTTTCGGCTGGTTTCTGGACCGCGCTGATGGGCTTTTTACAGCTGATGATTGGCCGGGATAAGTACAGTATTTCTTATTCCACCACCGGCGATGAACCCCTCAATCCGGAGCATCGCACGGCGCTGATCATGCCTATCTGTAATGAAGACGTCGAACGAGTATTTGCCGGGTTGCGTGCGACCTGGGAATCGGTGGTCCGTACCGGTAATAGTGAGCATTTCGACGTCTACATACTGAGTGACAGTTATGATGCGGATATTGCGATTGCGGAGCAGAAAGCCTGGATGGAACTGGTCCGTGATGTCGGCGGGGCAGGTAAGATCTTCTACCGTCGCCGTCGCCGCCGCGTAAAACGTAAAAGCGGCAACATCGACGACTTTTGCCGTCGCTGGGGCAGCGCGTACAGCTATATGGTAGTACTGGATGCCGATAGTGTGATGAGTGGAGAATGTCTGACAGGACTGGTTCGTATGATGGAAGCGAATCCTAATGCCGGTATCATCCAGTCTGCACCTAAAGCGTCAGGTATGGATACCCTGTATGCACGCTGTCAGCAGTTTGCCACCCGTGTGTATGGCCCGTTATTTACCGCAGGCCTGCATTTCTGGCAACTGGGAGAGTCACACTACTGGGGCCATAACGCCATTATTCGTGTGAAGCCATTTATCGAGCACTGTGCGCTGGCCCCTTTACCTGGTGAAGGGTCATTTGCCGGCTCTATTTTGTCACACGACTTTGTAGAAGCAGCACTGATGCGTCGTGCCGGTTGGGGGGTGTGGATCGCGTATGATTTGCCGGGTTCCTATGAGGAATTGCCGCCCAATCTGCTGGATGAACTGAAACGTGACCGTCGCTGGTGTCATGGTAACCTGATGAATTTCCGGTTGTTTTGGTTAAGGGAATGCATCCGGTTCACCGCGCCGTGTTCCTGACCGGGGTGATGTCATATCTGTCTGCGCCGTTGTGGTTTATGTTCCTGGCGTTGTCCACCGCCTTGCAGGTGGTCCACACACTGATTGAGCCGCAATACTTCCTGCAACCGAGACAGCTATTCCCGGTATGGCCACAATGGCGGCCTGAACTGGCGATTGCTTTGTTCTCAACCACTCTGGTGTTGCTGTTCCTGCCAAAACTGTTAAGTATTATTCTTATCTGGTTTAAAGGCTCGAAAGCTTATGGTGGTCCGGTGCGATTGTTTATCTCTCTGATGCTGGAAATGCTGTTTTCAGTGTTGCTGGCGCCGGTACGAATGTTGTTTCATACCGTGTTCGTGGTCAGCGCCTTTCTGGGCTGGGAAGCGGTCTGGAACTCACCACAACGCGATGATGATGCTACCCCCTGGCGAGAAGCTTTTGCCCGTCATGGTTCGCAGATGGCTCTGGGCATTATCTGGGCATGGGGAATGGGTTATCTGGACCTGAATTTCCTGTGGTGGCTGGCACCCATTGTCTTCTCGCTGATTTTATCGCCGTTTGTTTCGGTAATTTCGAGCCGGGCTTCGATCGGCCTGAAAACTCAGCGTGCCAAACTGTTCCTGATTCCGGAAGAGTATGATCCGCCGAAAGAACTGGTCGATACCGATGCTTATCTGCAACTTAACCGTGGCAGAGCACTGGACAATGGCTTTATGCATGCCTTGTTTAACCCGGCATTTAATGCGCTGGCCACCGCAATGGCGACTTCCCGTCATAAGCAAAGCCAGTTATTGGATCATGCCAGAGACCGCAGGGTCGATCAGGCACTCAGCGATGCACCGGAAAAACTGAACCGTGATCAACGGTTAGGCATTATCAGTGATCCGGTGGTTCTTGCCCGGGTGCATAGTCGGTTATGGGAGTCAGGTGAGAAATATCACCAGTGGCTCAGCAGCTATCAGAAAGATACGCTCAACCCGGCAGCGTTACCTCATCCGTAACGCTAAGACAGAACGGCCCCTGGCGACCTGTCAGGGGTTTTTTTTATCTTCAGGAAGGCGAATTAACACAATACTGGTATAAAACAGACCATTCCTTATCGGAAAGGCTGTTAAAACCGGGCTAGACTAACGGCCTGTCCGGAGTAAAGGGTTGTTGAATAATGAGAGTCATAATGATAGTTGCCTGCATGATGTTACTGACCGGTTGTGGTAGTATCATCAGTCGCACAGTGCCGGGACAGGGGCACGGACACCAGTATTATCCTGGTGTCCAGTGGGATATGCGTGACGGCGCATGGCGTTATGTGACTTTGCTTGATCTGCCATTATCACTGATAGTAGATACCTTATTACTGCCGGTGGACGCAAAACACGGCGCTTACGACTGAGCCGTCCTCTGGACATGGCTACCAGCGTTCAGATTCACTATCATCATCACTCCATTCATCTGCCGCTGCGGCGCCTTCTTCGGTATCTGTCGGGGGAGACAGCTGAAATTCACCTTCATCCCATTCGTGCAGCGTATTCTCTTCCTGCCATTCCTGCTCCAGTTCTGTAGGCTCAAAGTCACCAGACCAGACTGCCTGTGCGGCTTCATCGTACAGAAGCGGCAGGCATTCACTCTGTTCTTCATTTTCTTCACTGGAAAATTCAGCCTGCCACATGATGTCACCGTCCTGCATGACATATTTTTGCAGCGATAACTGACTAATCTCCGGATCAGAATCTTCATCAGGTGTGTTTGCCAGATATGCTTCACGTGCAGCTTCAATAGCTTCAGTCAGGGTTAAGTAAAGATCCATAGCAAGACCTCGGGTTGTCGGTGAGAGAAAACTAAAGCATAGATCAAAATACGCACCGGACAACCGGCGGATGAGTGGAAAAAACGTACTCTGTCAGGCACAGAATACGTTTACAATATCAGTAAAGTGACGGTTCGCCTTCCGGACGGGTTTTAAAACGGCGGTGCAGCCACATATACTGGTCGGGTGCCATCAATATAGCCTCTTCAACAATCTGATTCATCCGTGTTGCTGTCGCTACTTCATCAGTCAGAGGAATAGACTCACTGGCATCCGGCAAGATCACCATTTCGTATCCACGGCCATTTGGTAACCGGCGCGGAACAAAAGGAATCACGGTCGGGTGACTGGTTCGGAGCAGCATATAAGTTCCCCGGGTTGTCGCTGCTTTATTCACGCCAAAGAAAGGCGCAAACACACTGGCACGTGGGCCATAATCATGATCCGGGGCATACCAGATAATCTGGTTCGCTTTCAGGGAGCGAATCATCCCTTTAATATCTTTGCGGTCTATCATGTCTTTGTTCGACCGCATCCGTCCATAAGTCTGCAACCAGTCCAACAGCTTATTGTCATTTGGCCGGTAAACCCCGATCCCCGGATTAAAGACGCCAAAAATACGCGCGCCCAGCTCCAGCGTTAGAAAATGCATACCAATCAGCAGAACACCCCGGCCAGAGGCCAGCGCATTATCAATATGTTCCAGTCCCGAAACCCTAAACCATTTACGGATACGCCATTCCGGCCAAAACCATGCCATGCCGGTTTCCATCAGACCCATACCCACAGATTCAAAATTATGTACCAGTAATGCTTCACGATCGGCCACCGGCATGGTTGGGAAACAGAGTTCCAGGTTACGTCTGGCCGTTTTGACCCGGTTCTTAAGAAAACGCATCGACAAACGTCCCAGGTTACTGCCAATGAAATGCAGAACCGGATAAGGCAGTAATACCAACAGGTATAACAAACCAATTCCAACCCAGGTAAACCAGTATCTTGGATGAAGCAGGCTGCGGTTAAATTGAGGTAATTGAGTCATAATCTGTATTTTTATCCATGTTTTTATCCTGGCAGGGGAATCATTTCCCCTGAATTTATCTCTATTGTGCCATTTTTTTGACCCTCCGAAAACGGACGATCCTGAACACTGAGCCCTGGCTAAGAGTTCCGGGCCAGGAATTTAGCATGAATTGTCAAAGAAAATGGCAGGATCATTTTGTGCCGATAACAATTCAGGTATCATACCGACCCTCCGATAACAGTATAGATGACAGGAAAGAACACCATGCCAGTGTTACATAACCTTGTTTCGAATAAAGAGCTTAAAGAACGGATGTTGGCGGAAACTGAACCGCGCACTACCGTATCTTTCTACAAATATTTTCAGATTAACGATCCGCAGGCATTCCGTGACAACCTGTATAAGTTATTAACTGCCTTGCAGGTCTTCGGCCGAATTTACGTGGCACATGAAGGGATTAATGCCCAGGTTAGCGTGCCGGCCAGCCGTTATGAAGCGATGAAGCAGACGCTGTATCATTTTGATCCGGCATTAAATAACCTGCGGATGAATATTGCACTGGAAGATGATGGTAAATCGTTCTGGGTACTGCGGCTCAAAGTTCGGGATAGAATTGTGGCGGACGGTATTGAGGACAGTACTTTTAATGCCGCCGATGTTGGGCATTACCTGAAGGCCGACCAGGTTAACCAGATGCTGGATGATCCCGACGCAGTGTTTGTCGATATGCGTAACCACTATGAATATGAAGTGGGGCATTTTGATAATGCAATGGAGATACCGGCCGACACCTTCCGTGATCAGTTGCCTATGGCAGTCGAAATGCTGGAACAGCAGAAAGACAAGAAAATTGTTATGTACTGTACCGGCGGAATCCGTTGCGAGAAGACCAGTGCCTGGATGCGGCACAATGGTTTTGAAAATGTGTACCATATTGAAGGCGGAATTATTGAATATGCCCGTCGGGCTCGTGAACAAGGTTTACCGGTTCGGTTTAAAGGAAAAAACTTTGTCTTTGACGAGCGCATGGGCGAACGAATTTCTGACGACGTGCTGGCACATTGTCATCAGTGTGGTGCCCCCTGTGATACGCATGTTAACTGTCTGAATGATGGCTGCCATTTATTGTTTATTCAGTGTGCGGCATGCGCTGAAAAATACCATGGCTGTTGCAGTCCGATGTGTATGGAAGAATCTCAGTTGTCACCCGAAGAACAACGATTACGTCGCGCCGGACGAGAGACCAGTAATAAGATTTTCAACAAATCGCGGGGTGTATTGCGAATGACATTGCCGCAACCGGTGAAACCGGAATAAATTCAAACGCCTGACAATGTCAGGCGTTTTTTTAGCAGTGACGATAATCAGCCGGGGAACCGTAAAATTTCAGTTAAATCCCCCATTGGTTTTGAGCCGTTTTTTGCCAGGGCTTCATCACGGGTTTTCAGGCCTGGCAATTGCGGCAAATCAAAGACCCGGGTGATCAAACGCAGGATTGAACCGGTATCGTACTGCGTATGTTCCACATGTCCTTTCAGGGCATAAGGCGAAACCACCAGCGCAGGAATACGTGTACCAGGCCCCCAACGGTCCCCTTTCGGTGGTGCCACATGATCCCACCAGCCACCATTTTCATCAAAAGTAATCACCACCAGCGTATTTTCCCACTGCGGACTTTTCTGCAGGCGGTTAACAATATGCGCGATATGACGATCGCCGGACTCAACATCGGAATAGCCGGCATGCATATTCAGGTTACCCTGAGGTTTATAGAATGTGACCGGCGGCAGTTTACCGGCATCCACATCCGCCAGGAATTTATTGGTTTCGGCGCTGTCACCCAGTCCCCCATCGCGCAGATGTTGATTACGTTGTTCCGGATGTTCAGGTCCTAAATCTGCAAAATAGTTGAGTGGCTGGTGATGCAGTTGGAAATCCGGACGAGTGGGGAAGGTAGTCGTATCTTTTTTACCGTCAATCGCAAACTGCCATCCGCCGGCATACCAGGCCCAGTCAATTCCTTTCTCTGAGAGCAGATCACCAATATGCTGGTGGGTCTGAGGCGGCAGAGTTTTTGGAGACGTCATATCCGCCAGTGCCGGATTATTTTTGTCACGGCTACCTGATGGCCAGTACGGAGGTAGCATGGTATTAACGGCAAAGCCATCCGGCGTGAGCTGACTGGGTCCGAATTTAGGTATCCCTTGTAAGGCACTGGCCGGAGAATCTTCTTTCGGTTTGAGGCGCGGATCGGCCGGGTCATCACTCATCAGCGTTGCAACCTGGTCTTTAGCCGGCGACTGGTGCACGTCAGGATAAAACGGAGGACGGGCACAGACCAGATACTGGTGGTTCAGAAACGAACCACCAAAGGCCCCCTGAAAAAAGTTATCACACAGGGTATATTCCTGAGCCAGATTCCATAACCGCATGTTATAGGCGCTGTCCCCGTAATAGCCCATGGTCAGAGCACCTGAATCGGCCCAGGCGACAAATTTGTCATTTTTCCCGCCATTGATCTGCATCTGATTCTGATAAAACACATGCCATAAATCCCGGGTGACCACCCCTTGCGGCAGAGCTTCACCATCGGGTCCTTTGAGCGGAAAGGGTTCATTAGGTAATTGCTGCAAATAGGCGGCATCTTCAGCGACATGGTAAACCGTATGGTTTACGGTCTGCTCATCCGGGACCAGCCCTTTCCAGACCGGCGGGAAATGACTGAGTTCTGAGCCATCGCGGTCACGTTGCTGATAGTGCTCAGGACGAAGTTCAGCCAGCGGCTGACTCACCCCGGGAAAATTGGCAAATAAATTATTAAAACTACGGTTCTCTGCATAAATCACCACAATATTGCGAATATGCTTTCGCAGTAACTGATCCTGTTGTTTTGCAGGGAGTTTGCTCAACGCAATTTGCTGATGAGCAGGGGCAGCTTTGGCACCTGCCAGGGGCAGAATCCCGGAGCTGAGGCCGATGACTGAAGCTCCGGCAAGGAAACGGCGTCGGGCCGGATTATCCGGATTTGATGTCTGTGCTTCGGGCTGACTTCCGTTGTCTTTTTGCTGCTCATTTTCTGGTTTTTTCATTGCAGATAACCTTAATAGATTCATCAGGGTGAAAGCAGGCTGAATCCTATAAGAACCTGATTAAGGAATTATGACAGTGTAGGGCCGCAAAGGCAGGGAACGGTGATACTTCCACCCTAAGTCAGTATTTCCCCTGATACCCCGGTGAATATGAAATTTTTTTGATAGTGACACTCAGGTGACAGGACGGTGAGCAAACCTGCTCTGCCGCACGACCCTTTGAGTGTGCGGCAGGATAAATATCAGCCGTTGAACCGGCGGAGGGAGAAGGGCACCAGGTTGTCCGGCAGCGGCTTACCGGCAGCAAACTGACTGGCGATTTCCCCGAACAGTGGCGCAAATTTAAAGCCGTGTCCGCTAAGTCCGGTAATGACCAGACAATCAGGATTTTCCGGCAATGTATCGATGATAAAGTCTTCATCCGGAGACATATCGTAACTGCATGACTCACCATACAGACAACCGCCGACCCCGGGCAGGCACTGCCTGAGAAAGCTAAAACACTCACTGCCATCCCGGGACTCGCTGCCGAATGCCGGACGAGGTTTTTCCAGTAACAGCGGCTGCCCACCGTCATGGCGTCCTACCTTCAGGGCATTATCCTGCGCAGGAAAGCCGTAATACTGGCTGCCGTCATCCAGCTCAATGCTAAATCCGGGAAAATGGTTATTTTCACTGTAGCGTCCATCGGCCTGAAACCAGGCAAAGACTTTACGTTTTGGAGATACCGGCAGGTCAGGCAATAAGGTCTGTACCCGGGTGCCACAACTTACCAGCAGTTTTTTGGCGAAGTATTCTCCGTCAGCGGTCTGAACTTTTTGCAGACCATCCTGCCGGCTGACAGCACTGACCGGACAATTAAACAGCTGAGCACAACCCTGTTCACGTGCCAGACGCACCCAATTTTCGACCGCGGGTTCGGCGTCCAGATATCCGGCATCTTTTTCAAACACTGCCTGAAAATGATCTGGCAGCATAATTTCCGGCCAACGCTGCCTTGTTTCAGCAGCTGTCAGGGTCTCAGTATTCAGGGACCAGCGTTCAGCGCTAAGCAGAATATTTTTCATAAACTGAGATCCCTGTGGGCCGGCATTCAGCACTCCACAGGGATGAAGGATTTTCGCCCCGGCGTGCTGTTCGAATTCCTGCCACAATGCCTGACATCGCAACAGCAGTGGCAGATATTTTTCGCCTTCGCCATAGGCATAACGAATCAGCCGGTTTTTACCGTGGTGTGATCCTTCGCTATGAGGAGGGTGGTGAGCATCGATCATTAATACCTTCAGCCCAGCCCGGCTGGCGTAATAACCTGCTGCCGCTCCGGCAGATCCGCTGCCGGCAACTATTAAATCGTAAATCATTACCCGTTATCCCCTGTGAAAATGCACAGAAACAGGATAACAGAGCGGGGGGTGATAACAACAATAAAGGCACCCTTGGTGGGTGCCTGCAGATGAGAGATTAATGTCGGGAAAGCTGTCCGGGCCGGTTTTCTGCGGATTCTATCTTGGCAATTCCGGCTTCAAGGATCGATATAAACTGTCGTGCAACGTCGGTAGTTAACCAGTATGTCGGTCCGATATCCGCTTCTTCTTCTTTCTGTTGGAGGGAAGACAGCGAATGAAGGCGAATCATCATTGCATCGTAGACGTCGACGGTACTGATATCCCAGCCGACCAGTGAATGAGTCTGAATAACATCGTTCTCTCTATCCATAAAACCCCCTGATTACTCGTTAAACGACGTGTAGATTGAGGTTTAAATCCGGCCTTATATAAAGTATTGCAAGGCAATATAATTATAACATGTATCCCGTAAAATGGCAGATTAACGATAAAATTTTGTGAATCCAGTTGGGTAAATAGTCGCGTAAATGACCGGGCAGCCTCAGCAATTAATGGCTGTCTGGCAAAGTCCGACTCTGAATATCTGATGCCAGCTCCGTATATTGTTGCCGGAGCTCAGGTGGGTTTTCCAAAGCCTCAGCCTGGTCAGTCAGATAATGAATCATCTGTTGTTGAAGTGTGGGGCTGAGCAGGGTCATCAGTTGTGAGAGGCTTCCTTCCAGCACCTGCAACCGCTGCTGTTGTTGATGGATTAGGGTCAGTAATTCGCCAAATGTCATGGCCTCTTCTGGCTTACTCTGATTCATGACTTATTCTTCCCTTAAAAAACATACTGGGAAAAAGAATAGGCAACATCACACCCTGCGTCCAGTAGCAGATCGGTCAGGGGAGGAGAATAAAAAAACCGGATGGCGACACCCGGCAGGCGTATCAACGCTTAATCGTGACGTGACAGTCAATACATCGCCGGACTAAATCAGTCCCGGCGATATAAGTTTATACTGTATATAAATACAGTAAAAAGCGAATCAGATCAAGTCTGGTATCAATCTCAGGCGACCACTGACCAGTTCAGGGTTTCTCCTGCCAGGAAAGGGATCAACACATCATCACCGGCGGCCACTGATTCAGGAACCGTCCAGGGCTTACGCAACAGAGTGACGGTATCGGTGTTAACCGGTAATCTGTAAAACTGCGGACCATTCAGAGAACAGAAGCCTTCCAGATGCTGCAGTGCGCCCAGTTCTTCGAACACTGTGGCATAGGCCGGCAGGGCTGTCGGTGCGTTAAACACTCCCGCACAACCACAGCTGGCTTCTTTACGGTGGCGCAAATGTGGTGCTGTATCGGTGCCAAGGAAGAAACGAGGGTGACCACTGGCAACCACCGTACGTAATGCTTCCTGATGGATATTCCGTTTCAGAATGGGCAGGCAATACAGATGCGGGCGGATTCCGCCACTCAGCATATGGTTGCGGTTAAACATCAGATGCTGCGGCGTGATGGTGGCGGCCAGGTTCTGATCACCGGCAGTGACGTACTCCGCCGCATCTTTAGTGGTGATATGTTCCATCACTACCCGTAACTCAGGAAACTGGTTACGCAGGGGAATCAGTACCTGTTCGATAAATCTGGCTTCTCTGTCAAAGATATCGACATGAGAGTCCGTCACTTCTCCATGAATCAGTAATGGCATACCCAGTGACTGCATACGATCCAGCACCGCAGCGATGTGCTGAATACTGGTGACGCCGTGGCTGGAGTTGGTGGTGGCATGCGCCGGATACAGTTTAGCCGCCGTGAACACGTTATCGCGGAAACCCTTTTCGATTTCGTCCGGGTCGAGAGAGTCTGTCAGATAGCAGGTCAT
The DNA here is from genome assembly GCF_000757425.2 of Tatumella morbirosei. GTDB lineage: Bacteria > Pseudomonadota > Gammaproteobacteria > Enterobacterales > Enterobacteriaceae > Tatumella > Tatumella morbirosei. Next base: position 241,229 of record NZ_JPKR02000002.1, read on the forward strand.
CAGTGGCTGAAAACGGTGCTCTGCTGGCAATGCTGCCAGAATACGTTCGCGGTAAGCGTTGGCCGCTGCCACACTGGTCACCGGAGGGACAAGGTTAGGCATGACTATCGCCCGGCCAAATACCTCGCTGGTATAGGGCAGAACGGTGTTTAGCATTTCATCATCACGTAAATGGATATGCCAGTCATCGGGGCGGCGTAAAGTGATCTTTTCAGGAAGGGCAGTCATGCATCAGGCTCCGGCGTGGAAAGTAAACGTTTGCGGGTTTTTACCGGGGACTAAGAATAAAGCCCCTGTGGCAGGAATGCACTGATTATTTATACTGATTTTATGCCACAGGGGGATGGGGACTTGTTCGGTTTACGGTGTCAAAGAGATCACCAGTTCTCCTGGTCTGACTTCCAGTCCTTTCGCCAGCTTTTTCGCCAGGGCTTCGCCGGTGCTGTGATCCGCACTCAGGACGTAAGCCGGGTTCTCTTCGAAATAATGCTTCAGTGACTGATTCAGCAACGGCGTCAGGGCGCTTACCACATCATGCAGTTTCTCCGGGGTGACCTGGATATCGGTGATTTGCAGGTCCCGGAGATAGATAGCTGACTGCTGTGGGTCAAAGACTGGCTGAGCTTTCATTTTCAGGTTCACCACCGCGTGCTTATCACCAAACAGTGACTGCAAACGGATATCTGCACTACCAGACAGCATCACTTTATTTGGCTCTTCGCGTCCAATAGCTGCCTGCAGATTACTCAGGACAATATGGGCGTTTGCCAGTCCGTTAACACCAATGTCTTTCTGATAATTATCATGTTTTTGCAGTGCTTTGTTTACCTGCTGTTCACTGATTGAATATTCTGTCAGGTGGTTACAGCCACTGAGCAGCAATACTGTAAAAAACACCGACAGACAGAAAACAAATTTACGCATTTATTCCTCAACTTACAGATAATATCCTGGCTTGTCTGATGATCATTTTGCCTGAGTTCTCCGGGGGTGTCATCCGTAAGACCCGGCAGAGGATGTTACTGCTATTATCAGCCGCGGGGAATGGCGGTGCAGAATCGTCGCAAAACAGTGCGTTTTTAATGGGATAAATTTACTGTTGGTATTAACATAACCTGCCGGCCGGTCAGAAAGGACAGTGCCGCCTATTATCTGCTCATCAGTCAGGGAGTATTTATGTTTGGATATCGTACAGTATCTTCGCGGGTGAGTCTGACCACTGACCGGATGGTGGTGCGTTTGGTGAATGACCGTGATGCGTGGCGAATGGCAGATTATTATGCAGCTAACCGTGATTACCTCACGCCATGGGAGCCTATCCGTGACCAAAGCTATTTTCAGCCTTCCGGCTGGCAGCCACGGTTGTCCATTATGACTGAGCAGCAACGGCAGGGGGCGGCCTACTATTTTATTTTACTGGACCCCACCGGTCAGGAAGTGATGGGCGTGGCGAATTTCAGTAATGTGGTGCGCGGCTGTTTCTATGCCTGTTATCTCGGCTATTCACTGGGAGAAAAATGGCAGGGACAGGGACTGATGCAGGAAGCATTGCAGGCAGCGATTCGTTACATGCAGCGTCAGCACAAAATCCACCGCATCATGGCTAATTACATGCCACGCAATCAACGAAGCGGTAATCTGCTGGCCAGGCTGGGATTCGAGAAAGAAGGTTATGCACGTCAGTATTTATTGATTAATGGCGTCTGGGAGGATCATGTCCTCACCGCACTGACCTGGGCGGAAGGCAGCGCAGATAAATACTGCTAACTCATGCCTTGTAACAAACATCGCTGGTGATTTTTATCAGCCTCAGTAGACTAACGCCGGCTCGCTGGATGAGCGAACCACTGAACGGGAACCTGACTACCGTTCGGGACATACATGTCGTAATTGCAGGATGTCTGAACACTTATGAATTTGCTTAAATCACTGGCTGCGGTCAGTTCTATGACGCTGTTTTCGCGTGTGCTGGGTTTTGCGCGCGATGCGATAGTTGCCCGGGTTTTTGGGGCCGGGATGGCAACTGATGCCTTTTTTGTGGCGTTCAAATTACCCAATCTGTTACGCCGTATCTTCGCCGAAGGGGCATTTTCTCAGGCATTCGTGCCGATTCTGGCTGAATACAAGAATAAACAGGGTGAAGAAGCGACCCGTATTTTTGTGTCGTATGTTTCCGGATTACTGACACTGGTACTGGCGGTGGTAACATTGCTGGGAATGCTGGCGGCCCCTTGGGTTATCTACGTTACCGCGCCCGGGTTTGCAGATACCGCAGATAAATTTGCACTGACCACGGCACTGTTGCGGGTCACCTTTCCCTATATTCTGCTTATCTCTATTGCTTCATTAATTGGCGCTATTCTGAATACCTGGAACCGTTTCTCTGTTCCGGCTTTTGCACCAACCTTATTGAATGTAAGTATGATTTTCTTTGCACTGGTGGCCGCGCCCTGGTTTCACCCGCATGTCATGGCTCTGGCATGGGCAGTGGTCGCCGGTGGGGTACTACAGTTAGGCTACCAGCTGCCGCATTTACGTAAGATAGGTATGCTGGTTTTACCACGAATTAACCTGCGTGATGCTGGTGTCTGGCGGGTCTTACGTCAGATGGGGCCGGCTATCCTGGGGGTTTCCGTCAGCCAGATTTCATTAATTATCAACACTATTTTTGCTTCATTTCTGGTCTCTGGTTCTGTTTCATGGATGTACTACGCAGACCGCCTGATGGAGTTTCCGTCGGGGGTGCTGGGTGTGGCTTTGGGTACAATACTGTTACCCTCATTATCGCGCAGTTTTTCCAGTGGAAATTTTACTGAATATTCTCACCTGATGGACTGGGGACTGCGGTTATGCCTGTTACTCGCGATCCCAAGTTCGGTCGCCATTGGTATTCTTGCCGGACCGTTGACGTCAGCATTGTTCCAGTACGGTAAATTCACTGCGTTCGATGCGCTGATGACCCAACGGGCACTGGTGGCTTATGCGGTAGGCCTGGTTGGGCTGATCGTGGTGAAGGTGTTGGCGCCGGGGTTCTACTCCCGTCAGGACATTAAAACCCCGGTCAAGATTGCCATAGTGACCCTGATTTCGACACAAATTATGAATTTGGCATTTATCGGGCCACTGAAACATGCCGGTTTATCCCTGTCGATTGGTCTGGCAGCCTGTCTGAACGCGGCGTTGTTATTCTGGCAGTTACGTAAGAAAAACTTTTTCCAGCCGCAGCCTGGTTGGGCTCGTTTTCTTATTCGTCTGATTATTTCGGTTCTGATTATGGCCGCCGTGTTATGCGTTATCCTGCATTACATGCCGTCATGGGGTGAAGGCGAAATGGTGTGGCGTATCCTGCGGCTGGCCGGTGTTTGTGCGATTGGCGGGGCGGTTTATTTTGGCAGTCTGGGACTGCTGGGTTTCAGAGTGAAAGATTTTGCCCGTCGTAGCCAGACCTGATTAGGCTTTACCGGCAGTGACAGCTCTGTGGCTGCCGGTTCATTTCCCTTCCTTTACCCTTCCGTGCGATCTGATCTTCACTTTACGCAGGAGATCTGGCTGTGCTTCGCCCGGAGTTCCGGGGCTTATTCGGATGCCGTTATTCACCTTGTCGGAGAATACAATGGTCAGGAAATTCAGGCAAAAAAGCACCGGACAGGGGGAGCGCCCTGTTCCGGGAAGGGATGACGACACTTTTTTTATCCGTTATTTCGTCTGACCATCCGGGCCGTAGAAATGCTGGTTTTTAAGTGGTGTTAATACAGCCAGTGCCTGTTGTGTCCACTGAAACTGCTGCTGTAAAAGCATACCGGTATGCTGATTGGCTTGCTGTAAAACTGACAGTTGATGACACAGATCCAGCCACATTGAGTGCAACTCTTCGGAACGGGCAAATGGCGCGGTCAACCCGACAGGCTGTCCGGTCTCGGTCAGACGGGTATCAAGATAACCCAGGGTATTTAATGCGGCCTGTTTATCTTCGGTCAGACTTTGTAAGCGGTAGCTGTCAGGCCGGGCACTGCTCAGTTCCTGCTGTTCCCTCTGTATCATCAGTTGTAGTGAGGAAAGGACCTGCTGCATATTCTGTATAATGATCTTCAGCTTCCCGCGGACATTAGTCTGCATCACTTTCCATCCTTATCAGGCTGCCGGCAATTCCCTGTGCAACGGCACGGCTGTTTGTCTGATAACTACCCTCTGCCAGAGCCTTGCGAATTTCGTCCACCCGGGACTGCCGGATATCCTGGCTGTTGTCATTATGCAGCATCTGCTGTGTCTGCTGAAGGTTAATCCTTGGAGCCGGAGACCGGGTTTCAGGAGTCGGGGAGCTATTTCGGTTCAGGATAACAGGGCCCCGTGGTTTTGCTGCCGCCTTTATCACTGCGGCAGACAAGGTTTTATCAATGCTCATCATTTTCGCTCCACTACAGAGGGTTCACTACCTGGATATTCAGGCGGGATACACGGGTTATCGGCAACGGAGATCAAAACATTAGGCTTAGGTTTTGCTTTAATTGATGTTTACGCTCAACTTTCCTTGGGCATCGACTACTGCATTAACGATCTGCCCGTTTTCGGTACGAACTTTGACTTCCCCGCCTGCTGCGGCATTGTTTAGTGCAGTACCGGAACTGCTCGCCCTGAATCCTTCGCCGTTGAGTTCGACCTGCACGTTATCACCACTTTTCACTCGCCAGGGTTTGCGAAACAAGCTGGAAATAATCACTTTTCCAGGCGGAACAGACTGCAATGCGATAGCGGGTAGCAGTGTTTCCGGAACCAGCAAGGCTCGTGCCGGCAGCTTGTCCAGCCTGCCACTCTGTACTGACAACATATTCCGGCTGACCAGGCTGCCTCTGCTGATGGCTTGTGATGAAACATAATATTGACCGGTGACCTGGAGTTCTATCTGTAGAAAATTTCGTCGTTGTCCGCAACTTGCGCTGACCGTCATTCTTCCCCAGCGCTGGCTGTTCCCGGGCAAGCTAAACACTGGTTGTGTGCAGTCTGGCCATTGTTTCGACGGTGTGCGAACCACCACCTGCATATGGGCTGCATAGCCTGGATCCCTGCTGGCAAAAAACACCTTTAGCTGCTGTGAAAGATCGTTGGCCTGGCCGAAAAAGGCAGGGAATAATAACAGTAAACTCAGGTGTTTTCTCATCGGGGTAACTCTAATTGACTGTAATTTAGGTTAATTTTAGACATTAACTGCAATTCTCAAACGATAAACTAGCGCTGTTTTTTTTGGCTATTCTGCCGATTTCCTGATGTTCCGATCCCGTATTGTGACCAGACTTATTTGCTAACCGGAGCAACTTATGTCCGACAAACTGGATGCCAGCCTGAACTTTGCCAGTCAGGCATTAAATCTGCGTGATCAGCGCCAGAAGATACTCGCATCTAACATTGCCAATGCAGACACTCCCGGATATCAGGCCAGGGACATTGATTTTTCTGAGCAACTGACCCGGGCTATCCGTGAGGGCCAACCCCAAGCCCGGGGACTGTCTCTGAACCTGACTTCCGGGCGGCATATTGCCGCGCAAAGTCAAACGTTTCTCTCTCCTGATTTACTCTATCGCGTACCCGATCAGCCAGCCGCGGACGGGAATACCGTCGATATGGACAGAGAGCGGGTACAGTTTGCGGATAACAGTATGAAGTATCAGGCTGACCTGACCATTTTATCTTCACAAATCAAACAGATGATAAGCGTAATGCAAGGATAACTGATGCCATGAGCCTCTTTTCTATTTTTGATATCTCCGGGTCAGCACTGACAGCAGAGTCACAACGACTGAATGTCAGCGCCAGTAATCTGGCTAATGCTGACAGCCGGACCGGACCGGATGGCCAGCCATACCGGGCTAAACAGGTGATTTTCAGGAGTAATGCTTCTGCCGCGAATGGTGCTGGTGGGGTACATGTGGCCGGGATAGTGGATGATCCTGTCCCGTTCAAACGAGTTTACGCCCCGGGCGACCCTCAGGCAGATGGCCAAGGGTACATACGGATGCCAAACGTGGATGTGGTCGCTGAAACCGTTAACACCATTTCAGCTTCGCGCAGTTACCAGGCCAATGTGGAAGTGATGAATACCGCCAAAAGCCTGATGATGAAAACGCTGACCCTGGGTCAGTAAAGGAGACAACATGAGTATTAGTGCGACGGTGGAAAGAGCCAGCAACCAGCCGGTAATACGCGACAGCACAGCCAGCAACAGTAATGGCAACAGCGCCGCAGACCTGCAGAATCAGTTTATGACGTTGCTGGTGGCTCAGCTGAAAAATCAGGATCCCACCAATCCAATGGATAATAGTGCTCTGACCTCACAGCTGGCACAAATCAATACGCTGAGTGGCATTGAGCAGCTTAATACCACCCTGAATTCGGTATCAGGACAAATTTCCGCGGGCCAGTCTATGGAAAATACCTTACTGATTGGCCATGGGGTGATGGTGCCGGGCAACACACTGCTGTCAGGCAAAGACAGCTCTTCAGATGACGGCGCAATGACCACAACCCCGTTTGGTGTCGAGACTCCGGTCAGCATCAGTAGTGCGGTAGCCACCATTACCGACAGCGACGGCAATGTTGTCGCGAAACTGGATCTCGGCAGTATGGATGCCGGGGTACATACCTTCCAGTGGGATGGGACCGGTGAAGACGGTAGCCCGGCTCCGGAAGGGAAATACACGGTAACTATTAGTGCCAGTGCCGATGATACCCCGGTGGATGTGACCAGCCTGAGCTATGCCCAGGTATATGGTGTGACTCCGGGAGTGAACGGTAATCCCGGTGTGCTAAATCTCGGGGCTTTTGGCAACGCGACTCTCGATCAGATACGTCAGATTCTTTAACTTACTTAGGAGCTATTATGTCTTTTTCACAGGCTGTCAGTGGGCTTAATGCCGCTTCAGCGAATCTGGATGTCATAGGTAACAATATTGCTAACTCAGCAACGTCTGGTTTTAAAGCCAGTACCGCAGCCTTTGCCGATATGTTTGCCGCCTCGCAGATAGGGCTGGGGACCAAAGTGTCGAAAGTGATTCAGGACTTCGGCGACGGGGCGACAACCTCGACGGGACGAGCCCTGGATGTGGCACTGAGTGGTAACGGCTTTTTCCGCCTGACCGATACCAGCGGTAATGTTTACTATTCACGAAATGGTCAGTTCTCGCTGGATGCCAACCGTAATCTGGTGAATACCGGAGGACTGAATGTGACCGGTTATCCGGCCAGTGGGATTCCGGCGGTGATTCAAACCGGGGCTAATCCGGGCCCGTTGAAAATTCCGGATACCCAGATGCAGGCCAATGCAACCACCAAAGCCTCATTAGTGGCAAAGCTGAATTCGACCGATTCGGTTCCCGATGTGACCCCTTTTGATCCTACTAATGTGGATAGCTTCAATGCGAAAAGTACCGTTACGGTGTTTGACTCACAGGGCAATCAGCATCAGCTTGACCTTTATTTTGTAAAGAATGCGGATAATCAATGGACCTGTAACCCGATAGATTCAACCACCGGTCAGGCCAGTGCCTCTTTCGGGATGACTTTTGATGAAAATGGGGTACTGACCAGCTCACCGCAACAAACGTTGGTGATTCAGGGCAGTAATGGCGCCGCCGCTAATCAGTCTATTACCCTGAGCCTGTTGAACAGTATGCAGCAGAACACCGGAGCGAGTACTTTTGGCAGCCCTGAACAGGATGGATTTGCACCAGGCGATCTGACGGGTTATCGCATCAATGATGACGGTACTATTACAGGCACATACTCCAACCAGAAAACTCAGCTACTGGGGCAGATTGTGTTGTCATCTTTTGCCAACCCGGAAGGGCTTCAGTCACAGGGGGATAATGTCTGGGCAGAAACCAGTGCCTCGGGTCAGCCGGCGCTCGGTGTTGCCGATACCGGCAACTTTGGTTCACTGACCGCCGGAGCCCTTGAAGCTTCAAATGTGGATATGAGTAAAGAGCTGGTGAATATGATTGTCGCACAACGTAATTATCAGTCGAATGCGCAGACAATCAAAACCCAGGATCAGATCCTTAACACGCTGGTTAACCTGCGTTAAGCGAAGGGCTTTGCAATGGATCATGCGATTTATACCGCCATGGGAGGGGCCAGCCAGACTCTGGAAATGCAGGCCATTACCACCGCGAACCTGGCAAATATTTCGACACCCGGCTTCAGAGCTCAGCTCAGCGCGATGCGGGCTGTTCCCGTCAACGGGCCAACGCTAGCTACACGGACCTTAGTCGCAGCATCCACGCCCGGTGCCGATATGTCGGCCGGTAAACTGGATTACACCGAACGTCCGTTGGATGTCGCGGCCGAGCCTGAGGGTTGGCTGGCTATCCGGATGGCCGATGGCAGTGAAGCCTACACCCGTAACGGTAATATGCAGCTGGATTCGCAGGGAATGCTGACCATTGCCGGCCATCCGGTGGTTGGCGAGGACGGGCCGATTGCGCTACCTCAGAATGCACAGCTGACCATCGCTGCCGACGGTTCAATTACCGCACTGAACCCGGGAGATCAGCCTAATGCCACCGTACAGGTGGCAAGACTGAAACTGGTTCATGCCGGCCCCACTACTCTGCAACGCTCTGACGATGGTTTTTTTCGGCCAACCCCACAGGTGATTCGGCAGTCAGGCGCCGTATTACCGGCAGATTTGAATTTGCGGGTGATGCCCGGCGTGCTGGAGGGCAGTAACGTTAATCCGGCCGAAACCATGGTGGCAATGATCAATCAGGCCCGGCGCTTTGAAATGCAGATGAAAGTGATAGGCAGCGTTGACCAGAACGAACAGAAGGCCAACCAGTTATTGTCATTAAACAGCTAAGGGAACCGACTGACAATGATACGTTCTTTATGGATAGCAAAAACCGGTCTGGATGCACAACAGACCAATATGGATGTCATTTCCAACAACCTGGCTAACGTCAGTACTAATGGTTTTAAGCGTTCACGGGCAGTATTTGAAGATTTGATCTACCAGACGCTGCGCCAGCCAGGAACGCAGTCTTCAGAACAGGATACGTTGCCCTCAGGGTTACAGATTGGTACGGGGGTTCGCCCGGTGACCACCGAACGGCTGCATTCGCAGGGCAACCTGTCTAAAACGGATAATGCCAAGGATATTGCCATCAATGGGCAGGGGTATTTTCAGGTACTGTTGCCGGATGGCAGTTCGGCGTACACCCGTGATGGTTCATTCCAGGTGGATCAGAATGGACAGTTGGTGAACAACGCAGGGTTTCAGGTACAGCCCGGGATTACTATTCCTGCAAATGCGTTGAGTATTACCGTTTCCCGTGACGGTGTTGTAAGTGTCACGCAGCCCGGTCAAACCCGTGCCGCCCAGGTAGGTCAGCTCACTCTGAATACTTTTGTGAATGATGCCGGTCTCGACAGCAAAGGGGAGAACCTCTATCAGGAAACTCAGGCATCAGGCGCTCCGACAGAAAGCACCCCCGGGCAGAACGGTGCCGGGTTGTTGTATCAGGGCTATGTTGAAACCTCGAACGTTAATGTTGCCGAAGAGCTGGTATCGATGATTCAGACTCAGCGAGCCTATGAAATTAACAGCAAAGCAATCAGTACCTCGGATCAGATGCTACAACGTCTGACACAACTCTGATTACACTGACGACCGGCTGCCGCAGGCGGCCGGTGTATTATCACTGAAGAGCGAGTGCTACTGTGGCGAAGTTTGCTTTATATAAAGGAATGGTCACGTCCCTGTTACTGATGACGGGCGGATGCGCCCTGATCCCTCCGACCCCGCTGGTCAAAGGTTCCACCACTGCAGTGCCGCCACCGCCAGGTAACCCGGTGGTGGACGGTTCAATTTTTCAGGGGGTTGCCCCTGTCAGTTACGGCTATCAGCCGTTATTTGAAGACCGCCGACCACGAAATATTGGCGATACTCTGACAATTGTATTGCAGGAAAATGTCAGCGCCAGCAAAAGTTCTTCCAGTAATGCCAGTCGTAAAGGCAGCAGCAGTTTCGGACTCACTGCGACTCCCCGTTTCCTGAACGGACTGCTGGGGGGGGATAAAACCAGTTTTGACGGCAGTGGTGGTCACGATTTTAATGGCAAAGGAGGCGCTACTGCTAATAACACCTTTACCGGTACCATTACCGTTACCGTGGATAAAGTCCTGACCAACGGCAATCTCAATGTCGTTGGTGAGAAACAGATTGCGATTAATCAGGGCGCCGAATTTATCCGATTCTCCGGGGTAGTCAATCCGCGCACCATTAATGCCAGTAATTCCGTGGTATCTACCTCCGTCGCTGATGCCCGCATTGAGTATGTCGGTAACGGTTATATCAATGAAGCGCAACAGATGGGCTGGCTGCAACGCTTTTTCCTGAATGTTTCCCCTATGTAGGAGGCCAGACTGATGACGGCTTTATTCCGATGGACCACCGGGCTGCTTATCTGCAGCGTGCTCTGTTTATCTGCACGTGCGGAACGTATCCGTGATTTAACCACCGTTCAGGGGGTCCGCGAAAACCAGTTGATAGGTTACGGGCTGGTGGTAGGACTGGACGGTACCGGGGACCAGACGACCCAAACTCCGTTTACCACTCAGACCATGACCAATATGTTGTCACAGCTGGGGATTACTGTGCCCGGAGGGACCAATATACAGCTTAAAAATGTGGCTGCCGTGATGGTCACTGCCAGTTTGCCGGCGTTTGCGCATCAGGGACAAAAGATTGATGTTGTTGTCTCGTCAATGGGTAACTCAAAGAGTCTGCGGGGCGGAACCTTGCTTCTGACACCGATGAAAGGGGTGGATAATCAGGTCTATGCGCTGGCTCAGGGGAATATTCTGGTGGGCGGTGCAGGTGCTCAGGCCGGTGGCAGCAGTGTTCAGGTCAATCAGTTAAACGGTGGACGGATTACTGCCGGTGCCATCGTTGAGCGGGAACTGCCCAGTGATTTTGGAACCCGTAATGAACTGGTACTGCAACTGAATCAGCAGGATTTCACGACCGCCCAGCGGATTGCGGATGTTATTAATCGTTATACCGGTTACCCGGCCGCAGCACCACTGGATGGAAGTACGATTCGGGTGAAAGCATCGCCTTCTCACACTCAGCAGGTAGAGTTGCTGGCGGGCATCCAGAATCTGGATGTCACAGTACCGGTGGAAGATGCCCGGGTGATTATCAACTCACGAACCGGGGCGGTCGTCATGAACCGGGAGGTTCAGCTCGGCACCTGTGCAGTGGCTCAGGGAAGTCTCTCGGTCACGATAGACAGGCAGCAGCAGGTCAGTCAGCCCGATACCCCGCTGGCCGGAGGCCAGACAGTCACTACACCGCGCACATCGATAGATATGCGACAACAGGGCGGGTCATTACAGCATGTACAGGCCAGCGCCAGTCTGAACAGTGTTATCCGTGCGCTTAATACCCTGGGAGCTACCCCGAATGACCTTATGTCTATTCTGCAGGCGATGCAGTCGGCCGGATGTCTGCGGGCGAAGCTGGAGATCATCTAATGAAGATCAGTGATACGGTGAGCAACCTGGCCTATGACAGTAATGCGCTGGATAAACTCAGACGAGAGGCCAGAGCACACCCCCGGACTCAGGCGATGGCGGTGGCCCGTCAGGTGGAAAGCCTGTTTATGCAGATGATGCTGAAAAGTATGCGTCAGGCCCTGCCTGAGGACCCGTTGTTTGGTAGCCAACAGAGTAAGTTGTTTACTTCACTGTACGACCAGCAAATTTCTCAGATGGCTGGCAACCGGGGGTTGGGAATGGCACAGATGATAGCCCGACAAATGATTCCTGCCGAAAAACCCGACGAACGGGCGGGTACTGTACCTATGCCACTGGGCACGGAGCGGCGGACCGTGGTATCACAGGCCTCCGCGATACAGCAACAGATCCGTGCGGCTGTGCCTGATTTTTCAACCGCGTCTGGCGGACCAGAAGAATTTCTGAAACGGCTGTTGCAGCCAGCGCGTCAGGTGAGTGCTATCAGTGGTATACCCCATCATCTGATCCTCGCTCAGGCGGCACTGGAAACAGGCTGGGGTCGTCGACAAATATTGCGTAATAACGGTCTGCCCAGTTTTAATCTGTTCGGTATTAAAGCAGGTAATGGCTGGCAGGGAGAAACCACCCGGGTGGTAACCACAGAATATCAGCAAGGGCAGGCGGTGAAACAACTGGCCAGTTTCCGTGTTTATCACTCATACCGCGAGGCTCTGGAAGATTATGCGCGGCTGCTGACCAGTAATCCTCGTTATCACCAGGTGACGACCGCAGATTCGGCAGAATCGGGGGCTCGTGCGCTGCAGGATGCGGGTTACGCGACCGATCCGCGCTATGCGGGTAAATTGATCGTACTGATCCGCCAGCTTAAACAAAACAGCCAACAGATGCTGCAGAGCGTCCCTCAGGATCTACGTGATTTATTCTGATTTTCATTCAGGTTCACTGAAAATTAACCGATAACTGTGAAAGGTAACCAGGTTTCAGGCCGGTGACGGCTTGTCGCAACATCAATTTCCGGAGACAACCATGTCAGCTCTGATTAATTCAGCAATGAGCGGGCTGAGTGCCGCTCAGTCAGCACTCAATATCACCAGTGCCAACATTAGTAATTATACCGTTGCCGGATACAACCGACAGCTGGTGCTACTGGCACAGGCGAACAGTACATTCAATGGTAATGCCTGGTATGGCAATGGAGTAAAAGTGGATGGTGTGCAAAGACAATATGATGAACTGATTAACCGTCAGTTGCGGGCTGCCAGCGCGCTGAACAGTGCTGCCGGTAGCCAGTATACCCAATTGTCGGGTATCGATAACCTGATGACCATGAACGGCAATGATCTGTCTAATGCTTTCCAGTCATTTTTTAAAAATATCCAGAACGTCATCGATAATGCAGAAGACCCGTCGGCGCGCCAGGCGATGTTCAGTGATGCTCAGTCACTGGCCGGGCAGCTGCGTACCATGCAGCAATACCTGGATAACCTGCAAACCAATACCAATGATCAAATCAGCGATACGATTAGTGCTGTCAATAATTATACCCGGCAAATTGCTTCACTCAATAAACAGATAGCCAGGCTGTCCGGTCACGGTGAAGCCCCGAATAATTTGCTGGACCAGCGGGATCAACTGGTGAGTGAACTCAACAGCATGACTGCAGTGAATGTTTCGATGCAGGACGGCAATATGGTGGTGTCGTTGCCAAACGGTCTGACGTTGGTCAATGGTGATCAGACCACGCAGATGAAAGCCATGCCATCGGCGGCAGACCCAACCCGACTGGTGCCAGGCTATACCGATAAAACGGCGGGAGATACTGAACTTCCGGATAAATTATTTAGCGGGGGTTCTTTGAGCGGGTTGCTTAAATTCCGCAGCGAAGATCTGGCTAAGGTACAGAGTCAGTTGGGACAAATGGCGGTGACCTTTGCTACCCGGATGAATCAGATCCAGCATCAGGGTTTTGACAGTGAGGGGAATGAAGGGAGTGATTTCTTTACCGTTGGCTCACCGGTAATTTTCGGTAACAGTAAAAACAGTTCTGATACCTCTGTCAGCGCGGTGTATTCAGATACCAGTGCCCTGCAGGCTTCTGATTATCGTGTCGCTTATCAGGGCGGACAGTGGACGGTGACCCGGCTCTCAGATAATCAAACACTCACCCCAAAGATAAGTAATGAGCAGGGACAAACCCATTTATCATTTGACGGGCTGGATTTGACCGTTAAGGGTTCTCCGGCCGAAAAAGACAGCTTTCTGGTGAAACCCCTCAGTGAGGCTGGCCGGGATTTCACCGTGGCCCTGACCAGTGGTTCTCAGATTGCTGCGGCCGGGGAAACAGGAGCGGCCAGTGATAACAGTAATGTGAAAAAAATGCTGGAGTTGCAGGATGAAAAAATGGTCGGTGGTAAGGCCACTCTGACCCAGGCCTACGGCTCAATGGTTAGCTATGTCGGGAATAAAACCAGCAGTTTGCAAAGCAGTTGTGATACACAGCAAATGGTGGTTGATCAACTGACTCAGCGTCAGCAGTCGGTTTCCGGTGTCAACCTGGATGAAGAGTACTCCATGCTGATGCAATACCAGCAATATTACATCGCCAACACTAAAGTCCTGCAAACCGCAGATACATTATTCAATTCATTGATCGGCATAACCGGCTGATTCAGCGCTAACTTAAGGGAGGCAGAGTATGCGGCTCAGTAACAGTTTTATTTTTGCACGGCAGATGCAGGGGATGAGCAACGCGCAAAACCGTTGGCTGGAGAGCGGAATGCGGATTTCCACAGGAAAAAGGGTCACCAAACCCTCCGATGATCCTATTTCAGCGTCTCAGGCGGTTAACGTTTCTCAGACACAAAACAAAGATGCCCAGTTTGCACTGGCGCAGTCCTTCGCCAGTCAGTCCTTGTCTAATGAAGAAAATGCATTAAGCAGTGTCAGTGATTGTATTCAGACAGCGCTGACTCAGGTGATCTACGGTGCCACCGGGACATTGAATGACGATGACCGGGCCTCAATTGCTACGCAGTTGACAGGAATTCGCAATCAGTTGGTGAATCTGGCGAATACTCAGGATAGCAATGGTCGTTATATTTTTGCCGGGTATAAGACCCAGCAGCCGCCATTTGTTAACGATGGAGCAAAAGTGGTTTATCAGGGTGGGGAAGACGCTATCAGCCAGAAAGTCAGCAGCCAGCGAACGATGACTATCGGACATCCTGGCTCTCAGGTTTTTATGTCTCTGACCAGTAATGCCACGCCGGAGCCCGATGGTTCCGCCAGTGAAACCAGCGTTTTTAATATGCTCGATGCTGCTATCCAGGCGCTGAGCGTGCCACAGTCAGGCGCTTCTGACGATACGATTAAGCAGTTTGGTGAAAGCATGGATAAAGTGAATCGTGGCTTACATAATGCGTTAAATAATGTTCTGAGTGTGCGTTCAGAAATTGGCACCGAACTGTCGGAGCTGGATAAGCTGGACAGTCAGGGGCAGGATCGAAGTGTCATTCTCAGTGCTCAGATGAGCCAACTGACCGATGCTGATATTACTCAGTCGATCTCCGATTACACGATGCAGGAAACGGCTCTGCAGGCGTGTTATAAAACATTCAGTACCATGTCTAAGTTATCGCTGTTTCAGCTTAACAGCTAATATAAAAAAACCTGACCGGTAAGAGTCAGGTTTTTTTTGGCCGGGTGTGAATACCAGGGAGTATTACTGCACTAGTTCCCTGAGGCCTTAGTGACAGGTGCTGTCGCATGATGGCTGGCGGTGTGTCCACCGGCAGCACCTTTCCCTGCAAAATGATACACCGGACGGACCCAGTCACTGTGACGTGCTGGCTCAGCAACCCATTCAGGGGCCGGAGCCCGGGTCATTGGAGCCGTTGCGTGGAAACGAGGGTTAGTCGTCGGTATTGCCGTTGCATTGGCGGCTGGGACGGGTTTAGCTTCCTGTGGAGCCGGAGCCGGAGCCTCTGGCTCAGCACTGACCGGGGCCGGAATTTCGGTAACGGCAGGGCTGACACCTTCAGTCACAGCGGTTGTTGTCTCCGGTTGTGCTTCTGTCTCTTTCGTTTCAACTACTTGCGGTGAGCTAATCACGTCTTCCGGGACAGATTCTGCCGGAGTCACCGCTTCTGTGGTTTCCGAAGCCGGGACAACCTCAGTCCGGTCAGCCGCCAATGGCTGTCTGGCTTTTTCTGCTTCAGTAACCTCTGCCGTCGCCGGTTCAGACGTTTCATTCCCGGAAGTCGCTACCGGGTCAACGACCGGCGCGACAGGAGCTACCGGGGCCTCAGGTGCGGTTTCCACCGGAGTCATCTCTTCCTGAGCCGCAGGGGTTTCCGTCGGGATGGCCGCAGGTTCAGTAGCGAACGGCTCGTCATCCACAGGCGCTTCAGCGACTGCGGGTTCACTCTCCGGTTGCGGTGTAGAGACTTCAGTGGTTGCCGCAGCAGCGACCACCGGCTCAACGGTGGTTTCGTTCAGCGGTTTCTCCTGTACTTCCTCAGGCTGAACATGTTCATCCTGCTGAACCGGGGCTGAGTAACTGATCCATACTTTACCTGATGCTAATTCCGGGGAAGCAACTGCGGTTTCCAGCGGCATTGCAGACTGTTGCGGATAACGTTCATCACGGTAACGACGACGACGTTGGCCGCTGACACGCAGATGGCGTGGTGACCGACGCGAGCGACGAGGAATATTACCGTTGTTTTCACGATTATCCTGGCCATCATCACGGGTGTTTTCACCGCTAACAGCCTCATCGCTGACCGTTACCGTTTCGACCGGGGCGGTGACTTCAGCAGCGTGGGTGCTGTCCTGAGTATCTTCAACACCATAACGAATTTTCTGTGTCAGGGTACGCTGTTTACGGCGAACGCTGGTCTGCACCGGCTCTTCTGCAACAGCCTCGTTTGGCTGAACCTCTGCAACGACCGACGGTTGTTCTGCGGCAGTGGCTTCCTGCTGCTGACGACGCTCTTCCTGGCGACGACGCTGGCGTTCTGCACGCTGCTCACGGCGTTGTTGTTCGCGTTGCTGACGGGCTTCGTCGGTCAGTGGCGTATTCTGACGAGCTGGCTGTGACTCGTCACGATTCTCTGTGGCAGCATTATTCCGGCGGTTATTATTCCGGCGGTTATCCTGGCTGTTCGCATTATCGTTAGAACGAGTCTGTCCTGAACGTTCATTACGTTCATTACGGTCGTTACGCTCTGAGCGTTCGTTGCGTTCTGTTTTCTGCTCGCTGTTACGGTCAGTCCGGTCATTACGCTCGTTGCGGTTATTCCGGTTATTACGCCGACGATCATTACGGTTGGCCGTAGAAGACGTTTCGCTGCTGCGGGCAGGGGTTGCTACTTTAGCAGGCGCTTCACTGACGGCTTCTTTTTCAGCGCCGCCAAACAGATTTTTCAGGCCCTTCAGCAGACGACTAAAGATACAGTTGCCTTTGGTTGCAGGGGCTTTTTCTGTAACCACAGGTGTGACTGCCGGGGCTTCAGTAATCACCGGCGGTGCTTCGGTCATCGCAAAGGCTGCCAGAGCCGGTTGTTCCGGGCGACGGCGTTCAGCAGGCTCTTCATCAGAAATGGCAGCAATTTCGATTTCATGCAGTTTCGGCAGGTGATAGCTGAGGGTCTTGGTCTCTTCACCCTTGCGCACACGCAATACCGAATAGTGTGGAGTTTCCATCCGATCATCAGGAACGATAATCGCCCGCACACCCCCCTGACGGGTTTCGATAGCATTAACGGCTTCACGCTTTTCATTGAGCAGGTAAGAGGCAATCTGTACCGGCACAATGGCATGAACTTCTTTGGTATTCTCTTTTAACGCTTCTTCTTCAATCAGACGCAAAATTGACAGTGACAGCGATTCGTTATCACGGATAGTCCCGGTACCACTACAACGCGGGCAGACGTGATGACTGGACTCACCCAGTGACGGGCTCAGACGCTGACGGGACATTTCAAGTAAGCCGAAGCGTGAAATATGACTGATCTGAATACGGGCCCGATCCTGACGCACCGCTTCACGCAGCCGGTTTTCCACGGCGCGCTGGTGGCGTACCGGGGTCATATCGATAAAGTCGATAACGATCAGTCCGCCCAGGTCACGCAGGCGTAACTGACGGGCAATTTCATCGGCCGCTTCCAGGTTGGTATTAAAAGCGGTTTCCTCGATATCGCCTCCGCGGGTGGCTCGGGCGGAGTTAATATCGATGGCAGTCAGCGCTTCGGTACTGTCGATAACAATCGACCCGCCGGAAGGCAGACGGACTTCTCGCTGGAATGCAGATTCAATCTGCGATTCAATCTGATAATGACTGAACAGCGGGATCTCGCCGGTATACAGTTTGATTTTGCTGCTGAAGTCGGGACGGCCGAGGGCTGCGATATGCTGACGTGCCAGTTCCAGTACTTTCGGGTTATCAATCAGAATTTCACCGATGTCCTGACGCAGATAATCGCGGAAGGCGCGGACGATAACATTACTTTCCTGATGGATCAGGAACGGAGCAGGGCGGTTTTCTGCCGCTTTCTGAATAGCTTCCCAGTGTTTCAGACGAAAGCTAAGGTCCCACTGCAATGCCTCGGCCGATTTACCTACCCCGGCAGTCCGGACAATCAATCCCATGCCTTCCGGCAATTGCAGAGAAGAAAGCGCTTCTTTCAGTTCAGTGCGGTCATCACCCTCGATACGACGGGAAATTCCGCCTGCCCGTGGGTTATTGGGCATCAGCACCAGATAACTACCGGCCAGACTGATAAAAGTGGTGAGGGCTGCGCCTTTGTTTCCGCGCTCTTCTTTGTCTATCTGAACGATAACTTCCTGACCTTCACGCAACACATCCTTGATATTCGGACGGCCGTGCATGGAATAATTAGCAGGGAAGTACTCGCGGGAGATTTCTTTCAGAGGGAGGAAACCGTGACGTTCAGCACCGTAATCCACAAATGCTGCTTCAAGACTGGGTTCAATACGGGTGATTTTGCCTTTATAAATATTTGCCTTTTTCTGTTCATGGCCGGGACTTTCAATATCCAGGTCATACAGACGTTGTCCATCTACAAGGGCGACACGCAACTCTTCCTGCTGAGTTGCGTTGATTAACATTCTTTTCATTTTGAGGTACTCGTCATTTTCTCATAAGTGACTCAGCTGCGGGCATCATTGCCCTGGACGACGATTAACCGATGGCTCCGTGGCTTATTGCAATCACGTCAGCCTCACGGCTGTCGATCGCTAAAGGAGCGCAAAAAATGTCGGAGGTGAGGTTTCAGGCAGAAACCGCGACCAGATGAGGAGAAACCCACTATAAAGGCAGTGATACGTACACCCCACTACGTCCAGGCTACAACCCGCAGCCCGCTAAGTGCCTGATTAAACATTACGTCTTATGCCATTGCTGCGTGTCTGTTCAATCCGGCAAAAATTCTTCTTACATGATCTTTTTTCCCGGGCTTTCCCGGCAAAGATACCTGAGCATTATTCCATTGCTGATACGAATATAGCAAGGTGACTTTCACTGTAGAGATCACTTTATTTGTTATTTATTTGATCTTCCGGACGGCAATACCAGGATATTGCTTAAAAAGCCTGCGCTTTGCCGTTGTAACTGCCTGCAGCGTTGTCAGCGTCGACAAATAAGTAGCACCCGGCAGCCAGTCTCTATTACAATCGCACCCATGAAAAATGAGAACCCGGGCGTACAATTTGTCGCCATCACGGCGGAACACGCCGGACAAAGAATTGATAACTTTTTGCGTACCTTTCTGAAAGGGGTACCGAAGAGTATGATCTACCGTATTTTGCGTAAGGGTGAAGTACGGGTTAATAAAAAACGTATTAAACCTGAGTATAAGTTACTGGACGGTGATGAAATTCGGGTGCCGCCGATCCGTGTCTCTGAAAAAGAGGTGCCTGAAGTATCGCCGAAGCTGGATAAAGTGGCAGAACTGGAACGTGCTGTTATTTATGAAGATGATTCCATTCTGGTGCTGAACAAACCTTCCGGAACGGCGGTGCACGGTGGCAGCGGTCTGAGCTTTGGGGTGATAGAAGGCTTACGGGCATTGCGTCCCGAGGCACGTTTCCTGGAGCTGGTTCACCGGCTGGACAGGGATACCTCTGGCGTGCTGTTGGTGGCGAAGAAGCGTTCAGCACTGCGTTCGCTGCATGAGCAATTGCGTGAAAAAGGGATGCAAAAAGATTATCTGGCGCTGGTCAAAGGTCAGTGGCCATCCCATCTGAAATCGGTTAAGGCACCTTTGCTGAAAAATATTCTGCAAAGTGGAGAGCGGGTGGTGCGGGTAAGTTCCGAAGGTAAGCCTTCCGAAACCCGTTTCAAAGTGGAAGAGCGTTATCAGTTCGCCAGCCTGGTCAAAGCCAGCCCGATCACCGGCCGGACCCATCAGATTAGGGTACATACGTTACATGCCGACCACCCGATTGCCTTTGATGGTCGCTATGGAGACCGGGCCTTTGATCAGCAACTCTCTGATACCGGGCTTAATCGTCTGTTCCTGCATGCTGCGGCCCTGACGTTTACTCATCCTTCGACCGGTGAAACTTTGCGCCTGGAAGCGCCAATGGATGAAACTTTGCGTCACTGCCTGACGCGCCTGCGCCAGCAAAAGGGCTGACCTTCCACCCGGGAGGGGCCCTGCAGCCCTGTGATTTGTGATCTTCGACACTCATCCTGCCGGCTCCCCCTGAGGAAAACTCTGCCGGGAGGATGGCGCAGAGTGGCACCTGTGCCACACTGCGTCATCCCTCCCTGGCGGAGCCCTCTATGAAACCGTTGCTGTTATCGCTGCTGATATTGCCTGTTCCGGTGCTGGCTGACTGGAGTGCTGCGGACTTTCCTGCTTTCCGGCAGACCTTACCTGGCGTTTATGAATCTTCAGCCCACTTGTCAAAAGGTGTCCGGCCGTTAACCCTGAAACTGGATGATCAGTGCTGGCAGCCTGAGACTTCGGTCAGACTGAATCAGAGCCTTTCTTTACGAACCTGTAATGGCGTAGCTCCTTCATGGCATTTATATCGTGAGGGTGATTATCAGCTGCAACTGGATACCCGCAGCGGTACGCCGACAATGAAAATGACGGTACAACCGATAGCTTCAGCAACGTCGGCCGTCACGGTTGCGCGTTGCCTGGTCTGGGATGGTAAGCCACTGAGTATTGATGTCAGCAGCACTTTTGCTGAAGGTAGTCGGGTTCGTGAATTTTATAGCGGCGTGGTCAGTGTGGTACATCAGGGGCATATCACGTTACAGCCGGCTCCGGGCAGCGATGGTTTGCTGCTGCTTGAGGCCGCAGAAACACCGGGACCTGCCGCCTTTAACTGGCATAATGCGACGGTGTATTTTGTCCTGACGGATCGGTACGTCAATGGTAATCCGGCTAACGATCACAGTTACGGTCGGCAGAATGACAATATGCAGGAGATTGCTACCTTCCACGGCGGGGATTTACAGGGCCTGGCCAGTAAACTCGACTATCTGCAACAATTGGGAGTGAATGCGTTATGGATAAGCTCACCGCTTGAGCAGATTCATGGCTGGCTAGGGGGAGGGACCAAAGGGGATTTTCCGCATTATGCCTATCATGGCTATTATACATTGGACTGGACCCGACTGGATGCCAATATGGGAACAGGGGCCGATCTGAAGGCTCTGGTTGATGCTGCTCATCAGCGGGGGATCCGGGTGGTGTTTGATGTGGTACTTAATCACACCGGCTATGCCACTCTCGCAGATATGCAGCAGTTTGGTTTCGGGTCACTCTATTTAACCGCAGAGCAGCAACGTCAGGTATTAGGAAAAAACTGGACAGACTGGCGGCCGGGTA
Source organism: Tatumella morbirosei (assembly GCF_000757425.2). Lineage (GTDB taxonomy): Bacteria > Pseudomonadota > Gammaproteobacteria > Enterobacterales > Enterobacteriaceae > Tatumella > Tatumella morbirosei. Next base: position 262,627 of record NZ_JPKR02000002.1, read on the forward strand.
AGGGTCAGACCTGGCACAGTTATAATGACTATATCAACTTTTCGGATAAAGCCGGCTGGGACCGCTGGTGGGGCAAGCCGTGGGTCAGAAGTGATATCGGGGACTACGATTCACCTGGCTATGATGATTTGACCATGTCACTGGCCTTTTTACCCGATCTGAAAACGGAATCACCACAAGCGGTCAGTGTCCCCTGGTTTTTGCAGCATAAACCGGATAGCGGAGCAAAAACGATAGCGGGATATACGGTGCGTGATTATCTGACCCACTGGCTCAGCCAATGGGTGAGGGACTACGGCATTGACGGATTCCGGGTAGACACCGCCAAACATGTGGAAGGCGCCACGCTCAGGCAGCTCAAGCAACAGGCGACCACCGCACTGGCCGCATGGAAACAGCAACATCCGGCGGAAAAAATTGACGATTCTGCCTTTTGGATGGTGGGAGAAGCCTGGGGGCATGGTGTGATGCGCAGTAGCTACTACGACAATGGTTTTGATGCGATGATCAATTTTGATTATCAGCAACAGGCCGCCGACGCGGTCAACTGCCTTGCGCAAATCGACCCTGTCTGGCAACAAATGGCCGGTAAGTTACAAAATTTCGATGTCATGAGTTATCTGTCGTCGCATGATACGCGTTTGTTCCGTGAAGGTGGGCAACGGGCCGCAGAATTGCTGCTGCTGACCCCCGGCACAGTGCAACTTTTTTATGGCGATGAGACGGCCAGACTTTTTGGTCCGACCGGTTCTGATCCGTTACAAGGTACCCGTTCGCAGATGAACTGGCAGGATGTGCAGGGGAAAAGTGCGGCAACACTGGCGCACTGGCAAAAAATCAGTCAGTTCCGTGCGCGGCATCCGGCCATTGGTGCGGGCACCCAGACCACGCTCCCTTTAAAACAGGGATACGGCTTTACTCGCCAGCTTGGAGAGGACAAAGTGATGGTGGTATGGGCCGGACAGCAGTAACCTGAATGACCCGCGGCGGGATGTTTCGCCGCGGGTCACTGTTCTACAGGGCGTCCGGCAGGCAGGTGAGTGGGTCGAGCCCGGCCTCGCGCAGAAATCCGCACAGGGCAATTAACGGCAGACCGACCAGAGTGTTCGGGTCACGTCCCTGTAATGATTCGAACAGAGTAATCCCCAATCCTTCAGACTTAAAACTCCCTGCGCAGTTAAGGGGTTGCTCTCTGGCTATATAGGCCTCAATTTCTTCATCGCGCAGATCACGAAAGGTGACCTGGTAGGTTTCGCAGCATTGCCAGAACTGGCGACGGCGGGCACAGTAGAGCGCCAGTCCGGTATAAAAAGTCACACACTGGCCACTGGCGGCACGCAGCTGCTCATGAGCCCTGGCTGCGGTATGGGGTTTACCTAAAAAAGTGCCATTCAGGACGCCTGCCTGATCGGAACCAATAATCAGACTCTGTGGCGCACTGTCTGCCAGAGCCAGCGCTTTTTGTTGCGCCAGTCGGACCACCAGTTGTCCGGCCGTTTCTCCTTGCAGTGGCGACTCGTCAATGTCTGGAGAAGCGCAGGTAAAAGGCAGGCCGAGTTTAGCCAGCAAAGCCTGACGAAACGGGGAGGATGAAGCGAGTAGCAGGGGTTGTTTCATATTTTTTTCATAATCTGTAGCGAATTAGACTCAGTCATTTTAAACTAACGCCCGCTACAGATGCGAATATTGGGTGAAAGATGCCGTAATGCGGCCTTTTTCTTTGACTCTATGACATTACAAAGTTAATATGCGCGCCCTATGCAAAAGGTAAAATTACCCCTGACACTGGATCTGCTGCGTTCTGCTCAGAAGCGCCTTGATTATCACGGCGTGTATACTCCTGAAATTACGGAACGTATTGCGGCTTCGGTTGTGAGTGTGGACAGTGATGTAGAATGTAACATGTCGTTTGCAATCGACGAACAGCGCCTTGCGGTGCTGCAGGGGACGGCCAGTGTACAGGTCACCCTGAGTTGTCAGCGTTGCAACCAACCTTTTCCACATGCTGTGCACGTAAGCTATACCTTCAGTCCTGTGCGTAATGACGAACAGGCGGAGGCGTTACCGGAAGGTTACGAGCCAGTTGAAGTCGATGAGTATGGCGAAGTCGATTTGCTTGCGGTAATTGAGGATGAAATTATCCTCGCATTGCCAGTCGTTCCGGTGCATGATTCTGAACACTGTGAAGTGTCCGACGCGGATATGGTCTTTGGTGAACTGCCTGCAGAGGCTGAGAAACCAAACCCGTTTGCCGTATTAGCCAGTTTAAAGCGTAAGTAATAGGAGTAAGGTCCATGGCCGTACAACAGAATAAACCCACCCGTTCTAAGCGTGGTATGCGCCGTTCGCACGATGCGCTGACCACTACCACTCTGTCAGTAGATAAAGTTTCAGGCGAAACTCATCTGCGTCACCACATGACTGCCGACGGTTACTACCGTGGTCGTAAGGTCATCACTAAGTAATTTCTTGCTGCGACGCAAGGCGTTACTTTGACACGTTTGACCCTGGCAGTTGATGCTATGGGCGGGGATTTCGGTCCTCCCGTGACGGTGCCTGCTGCATTGCAGGCACTGGCCTCTCACTCGCAACTTGAACTTCTTTTAGTCGGTTTTCCCGACGAAATTCAGCCATTACTCGCCAGAGCAGATTCCTCGGTACATCAGCGGGTGACGATAGTCCCTGCCGAGTCTGTTATTGCCAGTGATGCCGCTCCCCCGGGGGCGATTCGTCACAGTCACGGCTCTTCGATGCGTATCGCGCTGGAGTTGTTGAAAGAGGGACGAGCATCAGCCTGTGTCAGCGCCGGAAATACCGGGGCACTGATGGGGCTGTCGACGTTATTGTTACGCCCGGCCGAGGGAATTCGCCGCCCGGCATTAGTGACAGTGGTGCCACATGTTCATCGTGGCCACACTGTGTTACTGGATTTAGGAGCTAATGCCAGTGCTGACAGCACGATGTTAGTACAGTTTGCGGTGATGGGTGCGGTTATGGCCGAGGAAGTGCTGGGAATACCGGCGCCCCGTGTCGCTTTACTCAATATTGGTCAGGAAGCCTGCAAAGGTCCGGAGCATATCCGAAATGCTGCGGTTACACTAAAACAGATGGAACAGTTAAACTATGTTGGTTTTCTTGAAGGTAGTGAATTACTGACCGGTAAGACAGATGTATTAGTTTGTGATGGCTTCGCAGGAAATGTCTCATTAAAAACCATGGAAGGGGTTATAAAAACATTTCTGAACCTGATGACAGGCACGGAACAGACAAAGAAGCGATCATGGTGGCGTCACCTGGTTGTTCGCAGTATGAAGGGACGTCTGATGAAGCGTTTTGGTGAAATCGACCCCGATCAGTATAACGGTGCATCCCTGTTGGGATTGCCCGGGATTGTTATTAAGAGTCATGGTGCCGCAAGTGAGCGAGCCTTTGCAGTAGCCATCGAACACGCAATTCAGGCGGTAATCCATAATATCCCTGAAAAAATTTCGGTTCGGCTTGATACAGTACTAGCCAGGAGTGACATAGCCTAGATGTTTAGCAAAATTATTGGTACCGGCAGCTATCTGCCAGAACAGGTCCGCACCAATGCAGACCTGGAAAAAATGGTAGACACTTCCGACGAGTGGATTGTCACCCGTACAGGTATTCATGAGCGGCGTATTGCGGCTGCCCACGAAACCGTTGCTACTATGGGATTCACTGCAGCGACAAACGCTCTGGAAATGGCAGGAATTACCGCCAATGACATTGGTCTGATTATCGTCGCCACCACCTCTTCCTCACATGCATTCCCGAGTTCAGCATGTATGATCCAGCAGCAACTGGGAATAAAAGACTGCCCGGCGTTTGACCTGGCGGCGGCCTGTGCCGGATTTACCTATGCCCTGAGCGTGGCTGACCAGTACGTGAAAAGCGGTGCTGTCAAAAATGCGCTGGTGATTGGTTCAGATACGCTGTCACGCACACTGGATCCTAACGATCGCGGTACCATCATTTTATTTGGTGATGGTGCCGGTGCTGTGGTGTTGAGTCAGAGCGAGCAACCTGGCATTATCTCCACCCACCTGCATGCTGATGGTAATTATGGTCAGTTGCTGACGCTGGCCTATCAGGATCGGGAGCATCAGGAAACCCCTTCTTACGTCACTATGGCCGGTAACGAAGTGTTCAAGGTTGCGGTGACCGAACTGGCACATATTGTGGATGAAACCCTGACGGCGAATAATATCGATCGCCAGGAACTGGACTGGCTGGTGCCTCATCAGGCCAATTTACGCATCATCAGTGCCACCGCCAAAAAACTGGGCATGGGGATGGATAAAGTGGTTGTCACCCTTGACCGTCACGGGAATACTTCAGCGGCATCAGTGCCGACCGCACTGGATGAAGCGGTACGTGATGGCCGTATTCAACAAGGACAGTTAGTATTGCTGGAAGCTTTCGGCGGTGGTTTTACCTGGGGCTCAGCGTTAGTCCGTTTTTGATTGACAGGAACTGAAAATGACACAATTTGCAATCGTATTCCCTGGTCAGGGTTCACAGACTGTAGGCATGCTGGCTGAACTGGCGGCGCAATTCCCGTTAGTCGAAGAAACTTTTGCCGAAGCCTCTGCTGCACTGGGTTATGACTTATGGCAATTGGTCCAGCAGGGACCTGCAGAAGAACTAAATAAAACCTGGCAGACTCAGCCGGCATTACTGGCAGCGTCGGTGGCTATTTACCGTGTCTGGTTAGCGCAAGGGGGGAAACAACCCGCACTGCTGGCCGGCCATAGCCTGGGTGAATATTCTGCACTGGTCTGTGCCGGAGTTCTGGATTTTGCAGATGCAGTACGTCTGGTTGAACTACGCGGCAAGTTAATGCAGGAAGCGGTGCCGGAAGGTACCGGAGCGATGCAGGCCATTATTGGTCTGGATGATGCAGCTATCCGCCAGGCATGTGAAGAAAGTGCTCAGGGGCAGGTGGTCTCTCCGGTGAACTTTAACTCTCCGGGCCAGGTGGTTATCGCCGGTAATAAAGAAGCGGTAGAACGCGCGGGGGCCGCCTGTAAAGCCGCCGGTGCAAAACGTGCGCTCCCTCTGCCCGTCAGCGTACCTTCACACTGTGCACTGATGAAACCGGCTGCAGAAAAACTGGCAGTCGCGCTGGAAAAACTAACCTTCAATGCTCCGCAGGTGCCGGTGGTTAACAACGTAGATGTGAAATGTGAACATACACCAGCCGCGATCCGCGATGCGCTGGTCCGCCAGTTATACAGTCCGGTCCGCTGGACCGAAAGTGTTGAACTTATTGCTTCCCGGGGCGTCAGCCAGTTAGTGGAAGCCGGACCTGGTAAAGTTTTGACCGGGTTAACAAAACGCATTGCAGATTCATTGACTGCGGTAGCCGTCAATGATCCGGCATCTTTAAATGCGGCCCTGACACAAGAATAAGAGGATAATCATGGACTTCAATGGTAAAATCGCCCTGGTGACGGGTGCGAGCCGCGGGATTGGCAAAGCCATCGCCGAAAAACTGGCCGCGCATGGCGCGACTGTCATCGGTACGGCGACCAGCGACAGAGGGGCTGATGATATCAGCACTTACCTGGGCACCTCAGGTAAGGGTATGACCCTGAATGTGACCGATGCCGATTCTGTGGAAACAGTTTTAAAAAACATCCGTGCAGAATTTGGCGAAATTGATATTTTGGTGAATAATGCCGGAGTTACCCGTGATAATCTGCTGATGCGTATGAAAGATGACGAATGGCAGGATATCCTGGACACCAACCTGACCTCTGTGTTCAGGCTGTCCAAAGCAGTATTGCGTGCTATGATGAAAAAACGCAGCGGAAGAATCATTACCATTGGTTCAGTTGTTGGAACAATGGGTAATGCGGGCCAGGCAAACTATGCAGCAGCAAAAGCAGGTTTGATTGGTTTTAGCAAATCACTGGCGCGCGAAGTTGCGTCACGTGGTATTACTGTAAACGTTGTGGCTCCGGGCTTTATTGAGACGGACATGACGCGAGCACTTAATGAAGAGCAACGTGCCGGTATATTGGCAGAAGTCCCCGCGGGTCGTCTGGGTGGCCCCGGAGATATTGCCAATGCAGTCGCATTTTTGTCCTCAGATGAGGCGGGTTACATCACTGGTGAAACCCTTCATGTGAATGGCGGGATGTACATGGTCTGATAACTGCGAAATTTATTTGCTTTTTTTGTGCAATAAAACGCAAAATAGGGCAAATCGTGGTTTGACCAGACCGGTTTTAGTTGCATCTTTTTCAACATTTTATACACTACGAAAACCGTCGCGAAAGCGAGTTTTGATAGGAAATTAAATAGTATGAGCGATATCGAACAACGCGTTAAGAAAATCATTGCTGAGCAGCTGGGTGTTAAAGAAGATGAAGTGACTAACTCTGCTTCTTTCGTAGAAGACCTGGGTGCCGATTCTCTTGACACCGTTGAGCTGGTGATGGCTCTGGAAGAAGAGTTTGATACTGAGATTCCAGACGAAGAAGCTGAAAAAATCACTACCGTTCAGGCAGCGATCGACTACATCAATAGCCATCAGGGCTAATGAACATCATCAGGCGGTCATTCGACCGCCTGAGTTTTATGTCCGCCCCCTTAGTGTTGTTTTTTTCCCCCTCTTTGGAGGACAAACGTGTCTAAGCGTCGTGTAGTTGTGACTGGTCTTGGCATGCTGTCTCCTGTCGGCAATACCGTAGAGTCTACCTGGAGTGCTCTCCTTGCCGGTCAGAGCGGCATCAGCATGATTGACCACTTTGATACCAGTGCCTATGCAACCCGTTTTGCTGGTCTGGTCAAAGATTTTAATTGTGACGATATCATTTCGCGTAAAGAACAACGCAAAATGGATATCTTCATTCAGTATGGAATTGCGGCGGGCGTTCAGGCAATGCAGGACTCAGGTCTGGTTGTTACTGAAGAGAATGCTACGCGCATCGGAGCGGCTATTGGTTCCGGTATCGGTGGCCTGGGGTTAATTGAAGAGAACCACTCTTCACTCACCAATGGCGGCCCGCGTAAAATCAGTCCGTTTTTTGTGCCATCCACCATTGTTAATATGGTGGCAGGACATCTGACCATTATGTATGGCATCAAAGGTCCGAGTATCAGTATTGCGACTGCCTGTACTTCAGGAGTTCACAATATTGGTCATGCGGCCCGGATGATTGCTTATGACGATGCGGATGTCATGCTGGCCGGGGGTGCCGAAAAAGCCAGTACTCCATTAGGTGTCGGTGGTTTTGGTGCCGCACGGGCGCTTTCGACCCGAAACGATGATCCACAGGGCGCCAGCCGTCCGTGGGATAAAGATCGTGACGGTTTTGTACTTGGAGATGGTGCCGGAATTCTGGTACTGGAAGAGTATGAACATGCGAAAAAGCGTGGCGCAAAAATTTATGCCGAAATTGTTGGTTTCGGGATGAGTAGCGATGCCTATCATATGACATCTCCGCCGGAAGACGGCGCAGGGGCTGCACTGGCTATGGCTAATGCCCTGCGCGATTCAGGCTTGTCAGTTGAACAGATTGGTTATATCAATGCCCACGGAACATCTACCCCGGCGGGGGATAAAGCCGAGGCGCAGGCCGTGAAATCAATTTTTGGTTCGGTTGCAGATAAAGTGATGGTCAGTTCGACGAAGTCGATGACAGGTCATTTGCTGGGTGCGGCTGGTGCAATAGAGTCGATTTTTTCGATTCTTGCGCTGCGTGATCAGGCCGTTCCCCCGACCATAAATCTGGATAATCCGGACGAAGGTTGTGATCTGGACTTTGTTCCTCATACTGCCCGCCAGGTCAGTGGAATGGAATACACACTGTGTAATTCATTCGGATTCGGCGGTACTAACGGTTCGGTAATTTTCCGTAAAATCTGATCCGTCTGTTAACCTGTCAGGCCCGCTTTGCGGGCCTTTTTTTTGCCTTTGGCGCTTTCGATTATTAACCTGAGTGACCAGGCTGCAAGGAGAAAACCGTGATACTGGTTGACGGAACTGAAACCGATAATATTTCTGTGACTGACCGGGGGTTACAATTCGGTGATGGCTGTTTTACAACTGCTTTGGTATTAAATGGCCAGGTTGTCAGAATCAATGATCACTTGCTACGTCTACAGGAAGCCTGCCTCAGGCTGGCAATTCCATTCAGCGACTGGTCTGTAACTGAGCAGGAAATGCAACGTCTGGCGGCAGGCCATTCGCGGGGTGTGGTAAAAGTTCTCATCAGCCGTGGGTCCGGTGGTCGTGGCTACGCCGTGAGTGGTTGCGACCACCCACGGCGTATTATCAGCGTCTCAGCTTATCCTGTGCACTACACGCAGTGGCGGGAACAGGGAATACGACTGGCAACATCGCCTGTCCGACTGGGGCTGAATCCGGCCCTGGCGGGGATCAAGCACCTTAACCGGCTGGAACAGGTACTTATTCGCCAGTTTATAGACAGTGTCGGAGTTGATGAGGCATTGGTACTGGATTACCACGGTCGAATTATTGAGTGTTGTACCGCCAACATATTTTGGCGCTGTGGTGAGGAAATATTGACCCCACGACTGGACGAAGCAGGTGTGGACGGTACAATGCGGCGTTATCTTATTCGTCTGCTGACAGCGCAAGGATATGCTGTGCAACAGGTAGCCGCAGATGCCAGCGTTTTACAGGCGGCTGATGAAGTGTTTATTTGCAACTCATTAATGCCGGTTGTCCCTGTCATCAGTATTGATGGCCAGAATTATGCCCCCGGCAGGCTGACACGCAAACTTTCAGAAACAGGGAATACACCAGGGTAAGCATGCACAAAAAAATAAAATCGACACTCGCTACAGTGATTATTGTTGGAGCAATAGTTGGCGGCGGTATCTGGAAAACCCGGCAATTTGCCGGCTCGCCGTTATTAATCACAGGGCAGACGATTTATACTCTCCCGGCAGGTACCGGGCGGGTTGCTTTGGAACAACAACTTGAACAACAGAAAATTATTCCTGAAAGCTTCTGGTTCAGTTGGCTGCTTAAGGCCGAACCTGAACTGGCTCGATTCAAGGCCGGAACATACCGGCTGGAACCCGGAATGACGGTCAGGGGTTTACTGCAATTGCTCGCCAGTGGTAAAGAAGCTCAGTTTCCGGTACGTTTTATTGATGGTCAGCGCCTGAGTGAGTGGCTGAAGACATTACGGGATGCACCTTATCTGAAACACCAACTGCCGGACGACCAGTTGTCAACCGTTGCCAAAGCCTTGAAATTACCTTCCGATGATCCTGAAGGCTGGTTCTACCCGGATACCTATCTTTATACCGCTCATATGAGTGATATTGCATTGCTGACTCAGGCACATCAGCGTATGGAAAAGCTGGTGGATCAGGTATGGGCACAGCGTGCCCCGGGTCTGCCCTATGCTGACAAAAACCAGTTGGTCACCATGGCTTCGATAATCGAAAAAGAGACGGCCCTGAGTGATGAACGTGAAAAAATTGCCTCAGTGTTTGTCAACCGGCTACGGATGGGGATGAAACTGCAAACCGACCCGACAGTGATCTACGGGATGGGCGATAACTATCATGGTGTGTTGACCCGCAAGGATCTTGAAACCCCGACGGCGTATAACACCTACGTCATTCCGGGTCTGCCCCCGGGACCGATAGCGATTCCGGGCAAAGCCTCACTGGAAGCCGCGGCACATCCGCTAACCACGAATTACCTTTATTTTGTCGCCAATGGCAGTGGGGGACACACGTTTTCTACTAATCTCGCCAGCCACAACCGGGCAGTTCAGGCCTGGCGAACACTGGAAGATAAACAGGCCACGGCTTCGCCAGCACCGATGGCGGAAAAAAGTGCCACAGAAAAAACTGAGCCGCAGAGTGCCGGCGACGGGAAATCATTAACTTCCGGGACAACCCGTGATAACGTTTCTGCCGGCAGCGATCCTCAGAAAACTACGTCCGCTGATGACAGCCGGCAAACTGATTCCCCGCCGGCGGCTGGACAGGATAAGAAAACTATAAATGAAAAATAAATTTATTGTTATTGAAGGGCTTGAAGGCGCAGGGAAAACTTCGGCCCGCGATTTATTGCTGGAAATACTTGCACAACACGGTATTACGGAGGTGGTACTGACCCGGGAACCGGGCGGTACGCCGTTAGCCGAACAATTACGTACTCTGATTAAGCAGGGTGTCAGTGATGAACCGGTGACTGATAAAGCGGAATTACTGATGCTTTACGCGGCACGGGTTCAACTGGTGGAAAATATTATCAAACCGGCGCTCCGTCGGGGGGCATGGGTGGTAGGCGATCGCCATGATCTTTCTTCCCGTGCCTATCAGGGCGGAGGACGTGGGTTCGATCAGCGACTGATGGATACACTGCGTCAGGCGGTACTGGGCGATTTTAAACCGGATCTGACTCTGTACCTGGACGTGACCCCGGAAATTGGTTTACAACGTGCCCGCAGCCGTGGCGAACTGGATCGTATCGAACAAGAGTCACTGGATTTTTTCCGTCGTACCCGGGCTCGGTACCTCGAAATTGCAGCCACCGATCCGACGATTCGTACCATTGATGCTAATGGCACGCCGCAACAGGTCAGAGCGGCATTAACCGAAACCCTCACCCACTGGCTGACGGAAAACTGCTGATGCAATGGTACCCGTGGCTTAATGCCTCTTATAAACATATTATCAGTCAGCATCAGGCCGGCAGGGCACATCACGCCCTGTTAGTTCAGTCTTTGCCCGGAATGGGGGACAGCGCCCTGGTCTGGGGAGTGTCGCGCTGGCTGATGTGTACCCAGCCGACAGGAATGAAGAGCTGTGGTGAGTGTCATGGTTGCCAGTTAATGGCTGCATATAATCACCCCGACTGGTATTCCCTGACCGCAGAGAAAGGTAAATCTTCGATCGGTGTTGATGCCATACGGCAGGTCACCGATAAACTGTATCATTTTGCCCAGCAAGGTGGCGCTAAAGTCATCCATATTCCTGTGGCAGAGCAGTTAACCGAAGCGGCAGCTAACGCATTGCTGAAAACACTCGAAGAGCCCCCGGCAAATTGCTGGTTCTTTCTCAGCACCCATCAGCCCTCTGCCTTACCCGCAACCTTACGCAGCCGTTGTATGACACTGCACCTGTCGGTCCCCGCAGAGCAGCAGAGTCTGCACTGGCTGGCGGGACAGACGACTCAGCAGGAGTCTGATACACAGACCGCTCTCCGTCTGGCGGGGGGCGCTCCGGCGGCAGCGCTGGAGATGCTGACCGGCAGTCAGTGGCAACAGCGCAACAAACTGTGCCAGGTGCTGATTGAGTCACTACCGGATAACACCCTGGCGCTGCTTCCGTTACTCAGTCAGGATGATGTGGCTTTGCGTATACACTGGCTGATGGCCTTGCTGCTGGACGCGGTCAAGTATCATCAGCAGAACCTGCGCTGGATGACCAATATCGATCAACAACCGTTGGTCGCAAAACTAGCCGCCCTGATGCCGGTGGCTGTACTGCATCATAGCCTGAGCCTGTGGATGCAATGCCGTCATCATATTCTTGAAACCCCATCCGTAAATCATGAATTGTTAGTCACTGAAGCTCTGCTGGACTGGGAACAGTCCTTTCATGCAGGCTGAAAGGCGTTAAATAAGTAAGAGAGCAGATTATGTTTTTAGTCGATTCCCATTGTCATCTTGATTGTCTGGATTATGAAAAGGAACACAGCAATCTGGACGATGTGATCAGTAAGGCTGCCGGGCAGGATGTCCGTTTTATGCTGGCTGTGGCAACCACCCTGCAGGGATTCACCGGACTGAAAGCGCTGGTCAGTCAACGGCCGGAAATCGCGCTGTCATGCGGGGTGCACCCGCTGAATATGGAACAACCGTACCAGCAGGAGACCTTGTTGCAGCTGGCTGCTGACCCACAGGTGGTGGCACTGGGTGAAACCGGTCTGGATTATTTTTACCAGAAGGAAGTTGAACAGCAGCGGGAACAACAGCTCTCGTTTCGTCAGCACATTCGGGTCGGACGGCAACTGAATAAACCGGTGATTGTCCATACCCGTGATGCCAGGGAAGATACACTGGCGTTACTGCGTGAAGAGAAAGCAGAAGAGTGTGGCGGTGTGCTGCATTGTTTTACTGAAGACAAACAGACAGCGGCACAACTGCTGGATATAGGCTTTTATATTTCGTTCTCCGGAATGGTTACTTTCCGTAATGCAGAGCAGATTCGTGAAGCTGCCCGCTATATCCCACTGGACAGAATCCTTGTGGAAACCGACTCTCCGTATCTGGCCCCTGTACCACACCGCGGTAAACCCAACCAGCCGGCGTATACCCGCGACGTGGCAGAGTATATGGCGGAACTGAAAGGGGTGGATATCGATACCCTGGCACGGCAGACAACTGAAAACTTTTCACGCCTGTTCCATATTCCGATGGACAGATTGGGGGCCTGAGTCTGGCCGCTACGGGGCCTGTCCAGCCTGGTGAATGAGAAAGAAAAATCTGCCGGCCCCCGGATTGCTGACTAAGCTTGTCTGTGCAGGGTGAGCAGAATTCGCGCGCTGCACGGATATGAACCATTGCCATTTCCCGGGGTACCATATTTTAATGGCCTTACCCTGAGGGGATAATGTAAAGTTGTACAACGACTTACCGCTGATTGCCGGGTTGTAACGGCCCGGGTCAGGGAATAAGATCTTTATTGCTGTTACTTTTATCAGGAAATCAGCTCATGGCCGAAGAAACTATTTTCAGTAAAATTATTCGCCGGGAAATTCCCGCTGATATCGTCTATCAGGACGAACTGGTGACCGCATTTCGCGATATTTCACCCCAGGCGCCTACCCATATTCTTATCATCCCAAATCAGTTAATTCCCACGGTAAATGATCTGAGCACTGAGCATGAACCTGCCCTGGGCCGTATGATGACGGTGGCTGCTTCCATCGCGAAACAGCAGGGAATTGATGAAGATGGCTACCGGCTAATCGTTAACTGCAACCGTCATGGCGGCCAGGAAGTTTATCATATCCATATGCACCTGCTGGGTGGCCGCGCGCTTGGGCCAATGTTATCCCGTTAAGTTTATGGAGGGGTCAGATGCGTGCAGGTCTGTTTTATTTTCCGCTGGTACTGCTACTGACCGCATGCGGCAGCAGTCAGCCACAGATCAGTATTTCACAGCCGTTAGTGATGGAATCAGATGTGTTATCGGCGGGTATTACGGCTGACGGGCCGAAGCTCAGCAGTGACAGTGGACAGCAAAAAGCGACTGTCATTCTTTATAATGATCGTGACGTTGCGGTGACGCTACATTATCGTTATTACTGGTATGATGACAAAGGACTGGAAATTCTGCCGGAACAGTCAGCTGAAACCGTGGTTGTGCCTGCACACCAGAGTCGTGAAGCAATCTCCTGGTCGGGAAATCTGAGCGCAAGTCAGGTACGTGTATCCCTTTATCTCTGAGGATGTTCAAGTGATTCGCAGCATAAAATTCAGTATTCCGTTATTATTTGCGTTTATTTTATCCGGGTGTGTGGTTAATCAATCTCAAAAACCAGCACCGGTTGAACAGGCGCCTCAGCCGGAACAACCGGCACCGGTTATCGGCGCACAGCAGCCGCCACCTCCATCTGTGACTCAACCTCAGCCGGTGCCAGAACCCCCTAAGCTGAAAACTATTAACTGGCAATCCAGCGTTCAGCCATTAGTTAACCAGATGATGAACACCCAGGGGATTACTCCGGGTAGTGTGTTACTGGTGGATCGCCTGAAAAACAGTACCAACGGGTCGATTCAGAGTGCAAATGCCGACCTGGCGATTAACCAGGCGTTGCAGAGCAACAGCAAATTTACCCTGGTGACAACCGCACAGCTAAATCAGGCTAAGCAGGCACTGGGTCTGTCTCCGCAGGACAGCCTCAATTCACGCAGCAAGGCTATTGGCCTGGCCCGTAATCTGAATGCGCAATATGTTTTGTACAGTACGGCACATGGTGATGCCAAAGCACCACGGCTGCAAATGCAACTGATGCTGGTACAGACCGGCGAAATCGTCTGGACCGGCAGTGCCAGCGTCGCCAATTGATCCCTCGCTGTTACAACTGGTCCGCCAGTCTCAACCGGCAGAGCTTTCTGCCGGTTGTTTTTTCCCCCTGTCCGGATTAAGCCATCATTCATTTAAAATTGTTTTGCCACAACAGAACCTGCTGGCAAGGCGGCAGCCTCGATTACCTATACCCTTTGTCGATCGCCGGCGTGAGTATCGGGTGCTGAAAAAACTTTCGGCCGGTGGCATGGTTAAGCGACCGGTGGGGTATAATCAGCACTGGTTGTTATTAAGCTGGCAACCCGGTGAAACTCTGTCCTCTCAGGAATTTGCTGAGTATTTACGGCCGGTTTGCCGGGCTTTGGTCCATCTGCATCATCAGCCACTGACCGGCTATCGTCTGTCGCTAACCGCCTTACTGGAAAAGTACTGGCAGTTATGTCGTCAGAAGACGCATCACTGGTTACAGTTCTGGCAGCGTCTGAAATCACAGGGTGAACCTCTGCCGTTACGCCTGGTGCCGATACATATGGATATTCATGCCGGGAATGTAGTAAAGGACAGTCAGTGCTGCAGATTTATCGACTGGGAATACACTGCCGATGGTGATATTGCCCTTGATCTGGCTGTGATATGCCTGAATGATTCGGCGAATGAAACGCAGTGGATCGACTACTATGCCGGGATTGCCGGGCTGACGCCGGAACGACTGGCACGCCAGGTGAACCGTTGGAAACCCTGGCTGAAGTTGCTTATGGCCTGCTGGTATCAGTTACGGGCCGAACAAACGGCCAGCCCGCAGATGCAGACGCTGGCCCGCCAGTACTGGCAAAATTTATCATTTTGAAAATAATGCTTCATCGCAAGGACACAGGAACAGCACTATGACGACTTCAATCCCGGGACCACTGATGCTGGATGTGGAAAGCTATGAACTGGATGGCGAAGAGCGTGAGTTATTACGCCATCCGCTGACCGGGGGGGTGATCCTGTTCAGCCGTAACTATCATGATCCCCGGCAGCTGGCAGAACTGGTTCGTCAGATTCGTGCCGCCTCTCATACCCGTCTGGTGGTGGCCGTCGACCAGGAAGGGGGAAGGGTGCAGCGCTTTCGTGACGGATTTACCCGTCTGCCGGCGATGCAGTCATTTTCAGCGCTGAGTGAATCAGTGCATCAGGCAGGATTACTGGCCAGAGAAGCGGGCTGGCAAATGGCTGCTGAGATGACTGCGATGGATATCGACATCAGTTTCGCGCCGGTGTTAGACATCGGCCATATCAGCGCCGCCATCGGTGATCGTGCATTTCATGAAGACCCGCGGATAGCGTTACCCGTAGCAGAACAATTTATTGCCGGTATGCACGAGGCTGGAATGAAAACTACCGGTAAGCATTTCCCCGGGCACGGTGCAGTCCAGGCAGACTCCCACAAAGAAACGCCGGTCGACCCGCGTGATGCACAGACCATTCGTCAACAGGATATGGCTGTTTTCAGTCGGCTGATCCAGGACGGTAAGCTGGATGCTGTCATGCCGGCCCATGTGATTTATCCGGCCATCGATCCAATGCCGGCCAGTGGATCGCCATACTGGCTGAAAAACGTGCTGCGTCAGGAGTTGGGGTTTGATGGGGTGATCTTCTCCGATGACTTATCCATGGAAGGGGCCGCGGTGATGGGCAGTTATACCGAACGGGCGCAACAATCCTTATCTGCCGGCTGTGATGTGATTTTGGTCTGTAATCACCGGCCTGGTGTAGTAGCCATTCTTGATAACTTACCGATAACTTCAGCGGAGCGGCTGACCCGGCTTTATCATCGTGGTCGCTTAAGTGACGCAGAGCTTCGTCAACACAATCGCTGGAAAGAAAATCATCAGCAACTTTCACAATTACAACTGCGCTGGCTGGAACAAAAACAAGCAGTTTAACCGCTCATCTGGCCCGGTATCCTCGCCGGGCCATCGTCAGGTCTTTTGTCAGTCTTTAACGCCTGTCGATTCATCTGTGATGTGACCTCTCTGCATTCCTGACGTTTTTTTATGCTTCCCTCGCCGGGTTCTGCCGGTACAATCGTGTAAAATTGATCCAGATCATTTTGATAGGAACCCGTTACCCGGTCGTGTTATCCTGATTTTAGTAACTCTTAATCGGGTATAACCCTATGTTAGCAAAGGTTTAATTTAACCGTTTGTTAACTTCAAGCTCACAAATCAGGGGGTATGGTTGACTACTTCTGTACAAAAAATCATCATCGTGGGTGGCGGTGCCGGCGGCCTGGAACTGGCCACTCAGCTAGGTAACAAGCTGGGACGTCACAAAAAAGCGGAAATTACGCTGGTGGACCGTAATCAGACTCACTTGTGGAAACCGCTATTGCACGAAATTGCGGCGGGCTCAATGGATGAAGGTATCGATGCTCTCAGCTATCTGGCGCATGCACACCATCATCATTTCCGTTTTCAGTTAGGGACTCTGACGGAAATCGACCGCGAGAATAAGGCGATTCAGCTGGCTGAAATTCGTGATGAGCAGGGCAATCTGTTAGTGGCAGAGCGCAGCCTGAATTACGACACGCTGATCATGGCGATTGGCAGTTCATCCAATGATTTCGGTACTGCCGGGGTTAAAGAGAACTGCATTTTCCTGGATAACCCGGCTCAGGCCCGACGTTTCCATAATCAGATGCTAAATCTGTTTCTCAAATACACTTCCGGTCAGCAAACTGATCATAAGGTGAATATCGCGATAGTGGGCGGTGGTGCGACAGGCGTTGAACTGTCGGCTGAACTGTACAACGCGGTTAAGGAACTGCATAGTTATGGTTATGAACAACTGAATAAAGACGCTCTGAATGTCACGCTGGTTGAGGCTGGAGAGCGTATTCTGCCGGCACTTCCCCCCCGTATTTCTGCTTCGGCACAACAGGAACTCCAGAAACTAGGGGTAAAGGTTCTGACGCAGACTATGGTGACCAGTGCGGGACCTGAAGGACTCAACACCAAATCCGGTGAATTAATCAATGCTGACCTGATGGTATGGGCCGCAGGGATAAAAGCCCCTGATTTTATGAAAGAGATTGCCGGGCTGGAAACCAACCGTATCAATCAGCTGGTAGTGACTCCGACCCTGCAAACGACGCGGGATGAAGATATTTACGCGATTGGTGACTGTGCCTCCTGCGCATTACCTCAGGGCGGATTTGTGCCGCCACGGGCTCAGTCCGCTCACCAGATGGCCTCCTGCGTACTGCATAACATTCTGGCACGGCGTAAAGGCAAGGCGCAGAAAGAGTATGTCTACAAGGATCATGGCTCGCTGGTGTCATTGTCCCGCTTTACTACGGTAGGTAGCCTGATGGGTAACCTGATGCGCGGCTCTATGATGGTAGAAGGGCGCATTGCCCGGATGGTATACATTTCTCTGTATCGTATGCATCAGATTGCATTGCACGGTTATTTTAAAACCCTGCTGATGATGCTTTCCGGCAGTATTAACCGGGTGATCCGTCCTAAACTAAAACTGCATTAATTGCTGTCTGTCGCCCCGGACTCAATTTCCGGGGCTTTATAAGAAGCTTCTCAAAATCATCCTTAGCCGACCCTCTTCCTGTGTTTTTTCCGTTTGTCTGATGGTCTCAGAAACCAGCTTCTGGGAAACTGCCGCACATCAGGCGAGGCACGCACGCCGTCAGTAGCATACTGATAGTTAAATGAATTTCATGCGTGGTTATCAGATAAGTCAGGAGGAACCCTGTGAATAAATCAATGCTCGCAGGTATCGGTATTGGCGTAGCCGCTGCGCTCGGGGTGGCTTCGGTAGCGGGAGTCAGCGCTTTTCACCGTGGACCAGAGTATGCCCGGGTGGTATCAGCGACTCCTATCCGGGAAGTAATTAAAAATCCACGCCAGGAATGTCGTGATATTCAGGTGGTTCATCGCCGTCCGGTCCAGGATGAAAACCGACTGACTGGTTCAATCCTGGGTGCCGTGGCAGGTGGAGTGCTGGGACATCAGTTTGGCGGAGGACATGGCCGTAGTCTGGCAACCGTCGCCGGGGCTGTAGCCGGTGGTTACGCCGGTAATCAGGCCCAGGCAGGATTACAAAACCGTGATACTTACACCACGACTCGTCAGCAATGCCGTACCGTGTATGACAAACAGGAGAAAACCCTGGGCTATGATGTCACCTATAAAATTGGTGACGAGCAGGGTAAAGTCCGGATGGATAATGCCCCCGGTCCCCGTATTCCACTGGATAATAATGGCCAGCTCATTATTAATAGTACGCGTAGTTAAGTCATTCAGCCGGTTTCCCCCGCGACGCGGGGGACGGCTATGTTACAGGCGATGTTCCTGCATCTGTTGCAGTAACCCGGTGACCCACTCCATCCGCTGTTTCCTCTCAGCCAGATCAACAGTGAAGCGTAATTTTACCGGGCCTTCCAGTTTCCATTGCTGCGGCGCGCTTTGCAATAATCCAATGAGCCAGCCAGGATCAACATGGTTTTTCTCTGAAAATTCGATGTAACCACCTTTTTCACTGGCCTCAATTTTACGGATACCGATGGTGACGGCCTGTTGACGTAACAAGGCAATATCCAGCAGGTTACGTGCCGGATCCGGAAGTAAACCAAAGCGGTCGATCAACTCAATCTTCAGATCCTGAATGTCATTGTCGCTGGCAGCACTGGCAATCCGTTTATAAAACGACAGACGGGTGTTGACGTCAGGAATAAATTCTTCCGGCAGCAGGGCTGGCATACGCAGTTCTACTTCGGTCTGCTGACTGGTCAAATCTTCCAGAGACGGTTCACGACCAGCTTTCAGTGCCTCTACGGCATTCTCCAGCAATTCCATATACAGTGTGAAGCCCAGGGTCTCCATCTGACCACTCTGGTCCTCTCCCAGGAGCTCCCCGGCACCACGAATTTCCAGGTCGTGAGTCGCCAGCGCAAATCCGGCGCCCAGGTCTTCGAGCGAAGCAATCGCTTCCAGCCGCTTTGCTGCATCACTGGTCATGGCCTTCGGATGCGGTGTCAACAGCCAGGCATAGGCCTGGTGATGAGACCGACCGACCCTGCCACGGAGCTGGTGCAACTGCGCCAGACCAAAATGGTCGGCGCGTTCGATAATAATGGTATTGGCGCTGGGAATATCGATGCCGGTTTCAATAATGGTGGTACAGACCAGTACATTGAAACGCTGGTGGTGGAAATCATTCATCACCCGTTCAAGTTCCCGCTCCCGCATCTGTCCATGACCAATACCCACCCGGGCTTCCGGGACCAGTGTCGACAGCCTTTCAGCCGCTTTGCTGATATTTTCTACGTCGTTGTACAGGTAATAGACCTGGCCGCCACGCAGGATTTCCCTGAGGATGGCTTCCCGCACCACCAGTTCGTCATATTCGCGGACAAAGGTTTTCACCGCCAGTCGGCGGGCCGGCGGTGTGGCAATGATCGACAAGTCCCGCATTCCGCTCATCGCCATATTCAGGGTCCTGGGGATGGGGGTTGCGGTCAGCGTAAGAATATCCACATCCGCACGCATGGCTTTGATACGCTCTTTGTGTCGTACCCCAAAACGGTGCTCTTCATCGACAATCAGCAAGCCAAGATCCTGCCATTGCAGGTCACTCATCAGCAGCTTATGGGTGCCAATCAGGATATCAATTTTTCCCTCACTGGCCTGTTGCAGTATCTGGTTTTGTTCTTTGGTGGTACGAAAACGGGATAACATTTCGATACGGATAGGCCAGTCAGCAAACCGGTCACGGAAATTGTCAAAATGCTGTTGAGCCAGCAGAGTGGTCGGCACCAGCACGGCCACCTGCTTATGGTTTTCCACCGCCAGGAAAGCCGCACGCATCGCTACTTCTGTTTTACCAAAGCCAACATCACCACATACCAGTCTGTCCATCGCCAGTGGCTGGCACATATCACTCAGTACGGCATTAATCGCCTGAGCCTGATCTGTCGTGGTCTCGTACGGAAAACTGTCACAGAATTTCTGATACATCTCGCGATTATGTTTAAACGCAAAGCCAGTTTTTGCTGCACGCTGGGCATAAATATCCAGTAATTCTGCGGCCACATCGCGAACTTTTTCTGCGGCTTTTTGACGCGCACGGCTCCAGCTGTCGCTGCCCAACCGGTGTAACGGAGCGTTTTCGTCCGCCCCCCCGGCATAGCGGCTGATCATGTGCAGTGATGAGACCGGTACATAGAGATTGGCATCCCCCGCGTAAGTCAGCATCAGATACTCTGCCGTGACCCCGCCGGTTTCTAACGTGGTCAGCCCGGCATACCGGCCGACCCCATGTTCAAGATGGACGACCGGTTGCCCCGGATGCAGTTCCGCCAGGTTGCGAATAAGCACATCCGGATTGATAGTCCTACGATTGTCCTGACGACGCCGTACTACCCGTTCGCCCAATAAATCCGTCTCGGTAATGACCGCCCGCTGCCGGCTATGATCAATAAATCCGGTTTCAGCCGGCCCCATCATCAGATAGTGGCCAGGTTTATCTGCGTCGGCCAGTCGCTCTATCTCGACAGGGCGTATTTTAATTTTGCTTAGTTGTTCCTGAAGCCTTTCACGCCGCCCCTGACTCTCGGCCGAGAAAATAATCGCACCATTGAAAGACTCACTGAATTTACGTAGTGCTTCCAGAGGACTTTTGGCCTGAGACTGTAAACTGATTTCCGGCAACGGACTGTAAGCAAGATTAGTATTGGCCGGTTTATCGGTCAGCGTCTGCGCCGACAAACGAACCATTGGCCACTGTTTGAGTGCCGACATGAGTGAGTCCGGATGTAACCACAGTCTGTCCGGAGGCAGTAACGGGCGCAACGGGTCAACCTTGCGGTTTTCATAGCGTTGTCTGGTATCCTGCCAGAAACGCTCGCTGCCAGCCTGCAGATCACTACTACAAAGCAACAGTGTGTTGGCTGGCAGATAATCGAATAACGGCTGCAGTTCCCCGGAGAAAAATAGCGGTTGCCAGTATTCTATCCCTACCGGCAAACTGCCTTTACTCACCTGCTGGTAGATATGGCCTGCATCGCGCAGTACATCAAAATGTTCCCGCCACTGGCTGCGAAACAGTTCAATTGACTGTTTATCGGTGGGAAATTCGTGAGCCGGCAACAGGTTAATCGCGTCAACTGCATCCAGTGTCCGTTGGCTGTCAACATCAAACAACCGCAGACTGTCGATTTCATCATCAAAGAAATCGATCCGGAAGGGTTGTTCACTGCCCATCGGGAACAGATCCAGCAAAGCGCCACGGATGGCGTATTCCCCGTGTTCCATTACCTGGTCAACGTGCCGGTAACCGGCCTGGTCCAGTTGTTCACGCAGTAAATCACGCGACATCTTTTGGCCGCTTTTCATCACCAGCGCATGGCCCTGCAGGAACTGATGCGGACATACCCGTTGCATCAGGGTATTCACCGGCAGAATCAGAACGCCTCTTTCCATGGAAGGCAAATGGTAGAGGGTGGACAGACGTGCGGAAATAATGTCCTGATGTGGCGAAAAGCTGTCATAGGGGAGAGTTTCCCAGTCAGGCAGATGGCTGACCGGCAGAGCGGTAAACTGGCGAATCTCATCCTGTAAATGCAAGGCGGTCTGCATATCACTGGTGATCAGAAGTAACGGACCGGGATGACGTTCAGCAATGTCTGCACACTCTGCGGCAAGGGCCGCACCTGTCAGTTGGCCAAGTTGACGGTGATCACCGGCTTTGACTGGCAGGGAGTAATTTGTCTTATCTGACATGGGGATAATTATTCTCTCCAAAATTTCCAGGCAGCTATAATTTCACATAAACACATATGATTCATCTGCCTTAATAAATTTTCCTGTGAATCTGCGAGAAAAGTGAAAAGCAGGGTTCAGGGCAGGGAATACTGTGATACTGAGTAAAAAATGAACGGTCCGGTCTGTTTTTAATCCGTCTCTGCGGATAATCAGATAACTTTACCTTTCAAACCGGAGGTCAGAGGTTTTCATAACCGGCTGGCTCCATTATCATCCACTTACTGAATTTCAGGCAACCGTCCGGGACGGATTTAATGTACCAACCCGTAGCTCTGTTTATTGGTCTGCGTTATATGCGTGGACGTGCATCCGACCGCTTTGGTCGCTTTGTTTCCTGGCTATCCGCCATAGGTATCACTTTAGGCGTCCTGGCGTTGGTCACGGTACTGTCGGTGATGAATGGATTTGAACGCCAGCTGGAAGGCAATATTCTGGGGCTGATGCCACAGGCGTTAATCACCAGTGACAACGGCAGTATTAATCCACAACAAACTCCGGCGTCTGGCCTTGGACTGCAGGGCGTTTCACGGATAGCCCCTCTGACGACGGCGGATGTGGTGCTGCAAAGTGCCAGTAGTGTAGCCGTCGGTGTCATGTTGGGTATCAATCCGGATGAGAAGGACCCGCTGTTACCTTATCTGGTTAACGGATCGGCCAGCCAGCTTCAGCCTGGCAGTTATCACGTGATTCTGGGCGAGCAACTTGCCAGTCAACTGGGTATTCACACCGGCGACACTCTGCGCTTAATGGTTCCGTCGGTCAGTCAGTTCACCCCCGTCGGCAGGGTGCCGAGTGAACGTATTTTCACTGTGGTCGGGACTTATGCCGCGGACAGCGAAGTCGACAGCTATCAGATTCTGGTGAATCAACAGGATGCGTCCAGGGTGATGCATTATCCGGTGGGTAACATCACTGGCTGGCGGTTATGGCTTAACCATCCATTGGATGTGGATAGCCTTAGCCAGCAGACTCTGGCGCCGGGCCTGCAATGGAAAGACTGGCGTGAGCGTAAAGGCGATCTGTTCCAGGCGGTACGGATGGAGAAAAACATGATGGGGCTGTTACTCAGTCTGATAGTGGCAGTGGCTGCCTTCAATATTGTGACTTCTCTTGGTCTGCTGATTATGGAAAAACAGGGTGAAGTGGCGATTCTGCAAACCCAGGGGCTGACCCGCGGGCAAATTATGAGCGTATTTATGGTGCAGGGCGCCAGTGCCGGGATTGCAGGGGCACTATTAGGCACTCTGGGTGGCGTGTTACTGGCCAGCCAGCTTAACCATCTGCTGCCGGTACTGGGGTTGTTTCTGGATGGTGCCGCACTGCCGGTAGATATCAATCCGACTCAGGTCGTTGCCATCGCGGTGACCGCAATGATTGTGGCATTACTGGCGACACTTTATCCTTCATGGCGCGCTGCCGCCGTACAACCCGCCGAGGCATTACGCTATGAATAATCCGTTACTTTTACAATGTGATCAGTTATGCAAACGCTATCAGGAAGGTAACCTGCAGACCGACGTATTGCGCAATGTCTCGTTTACCCTACAACCGGGAGAAATGACGGCGATTGTCGGCAGTTCAGGGTCAGGGAAAAGTACTTTGTTGCATCTGCTGGGGGGGCTGGACTCCCCTACGTCAGGTGATGTGCTGTTTAAGGGCCAGTCACTGAATCAGATGTCATCCTCAGCCAAAGCTGAACTGCGTAACCGCGAACTGGGGTTTATTTATCAGTTCCACCATCTGTTGCCTGATTTTACGGCACTGGAAAATGTGGCCATGCCACTACTGATTGGTAAAAAGAACAGCAGTGAAGCATTGCAGCGTGCTACAGAGATGCTGGCCGCGGTGGGGCTGGAAAAGCGTGCCAGTCACCGCCCGTCTGAATTATCCGGTGGAGAACGTCAGCGGGTGGCGATTGCCCGTGCGCTGGTCAACCGGCCCAGTCTGGTGATGGCCGATGAACCTACCGGTAACCTCGATGCCCGCAATGCGGATGCTATTTTCCAGTTGTTGGGTGAGCTCAACCAGATGCAGGGCACCGCTTTTCTGGTGGTGACTCATGATTTATCGTTGGCCAAACGTCTGAATCGTCAAATGGAAATGCGTGACGGGCAGTTAACGGCGGAAGTCACCCTGACAGGAGCCTTGTAATGATTCGACCGTTATCCCTGCAGCTGGCATTACGCTTTAGCCGCGGGCGTCGTCGTGGCGGCATGGTTTCTCTGATATCGGTCATCTCGACAGTCGGTATTGCCCTTGGGGTGGCGGTGCTGATTATCGGACTCAGTGCAATGAATGGCTTCGAACGTCAACTGAATGAACGTATTTTGAGTGTGGTACCACACGGCGAAATAGAACCGGTGAATCAGCCATTCAGCCAGTGGCAACAGTTGATTGCTCCGATAGAAAAGGTGCCGGGAATTGCGGCGGCAGCTCCCTATATTAATTTTACCGGACTGGTGGAAAGTGCCAGTAAATTACAGGCTCTGACGGTTCGTGGTGTCGATCCGAAGCAGGAACCGCGACTGAGTGCCTTACCGAAGTTCGTTCAGGGTAATGCCTGGGCAGGATTCAGTGCCGGTAAACAGCAGATCATCCTCGGCGGAGGAATTGCCAAGAGTCTGTCGGTGAAAGCGGGTGACTGGATAACCATTATGATTCCGAACAGTGATGGTAAGAATCATCTGCTGCAACCTAAACGTATCCGTTTACAGGTGGAAGGTATTCTGCAACTCAGTGGCATGCTGGATCACAGCCTGGCTCTAGTGCCGTTGGCCGATGCCCAGCAGTATCTGGATATGGGCGACAGCGTGACCGGAATTGCGTTGAAAATGACCGATCCGTTTCAGGCGGTGAAGGTGGTCAGAGCAGCCGGAGAAGTGACCCACAGCTACGTTTATATCCGCAACTGGATCAGCACTTATGGCTATATGTATCACGATATCCAGATGATCCGCGCAATTATGTATCTGGCCATGATTCTGGTAATAGGTGTTGCCTGCTTTAATATCGTCTCGACACTGGTCATGGCAGTAAAAGACAAGAGCAGTGATATTGCGGTACTGCGTACCCTGGGGGCCGGGGATAAACTGATCCGTACGGTCTTTGTCTGGTACGGTTTGCTGGCGGGTATGGCCGGCAGTATCCTCGGCGTAGTGGCCGGGGTGTTGGGTGCTCTGAATCTGACATCGATAATTCGTGGACTTGAAAAACTGACCGGCCATCACTTCCTGTCCGGTGATATCTATTTCATCGATTTTCTTCCCTCAGAACTTCACTGGCTGGATGTCTGGTCAGTGCTGATCACTGCCATAATCCTCACCTTGCTGGCCAGTTGGTATCCGTCGCGCCGTGCCAGCCGTATCGATCCTGCCCGGGTGCTGAGCGGCCAGTAATCTCGGTGGCCAGTAAAGACTGGCCACCGACTGATTTTGCTTTACCTGGCATGGGCTAAGGCTCTGTCGGGCTACTCACTCCCAGTGCCTTCAGGAGTTGCTGCCGGTAAATCTCATGTTGCTCCGGTTGCCTGGCCGAATGCTGGCCGATAGCGATTTCAAGAGAGATCCCCCCCTGGTCCAGAACAATGACCCGTTGAGCCAGGGCAATAGCTTCATCAACATCATGGGTGACCAGCAGAACTGTCAGATGGTATTGGTGACAGAGGCGACGTAACAGTGCCTGCATATTTAATCGGGTCAGTGCATCCAGAGCACCAAAAGGCTCATCCGCCAGTAATAAGGCAGGTTTCCGGACCAGGCAGCGGGCTAGTGCTGCCCGCTGCTGTTCGCCCCCGGAGAGATCTGCCGGCCAGTCGCGTTCTCTGCCCGCCAGCCCGACCTCAGCCAGCACCTGCTGTCCCTCGCGACGAAAACTTTTGCTGTTGTCACCAAGCACAATATTATCCAGTACCCGCAGCCAGGGCAGTAACCGGGAATCCTGAAATGCCACCGCGAAATTCTCCGGCACCTGCAATTCACCACTGCCGTTGGCCCGCGGATCCAGTCCTGCCAGCGCTTTCAGCAACGTGCTCTTACCTGAACCGCTGCGTCCCAGCAGCGCCACAAATTCGCCCTGTTGCAGCTCCAGATGAATATTGCTGAGTACCGTACGGTCGGCATATTGCCGGGAAAGCCCCTGAACCGACACCAGTGGCGGGGCTAACTGCCCAGAGATTTGCGCCATGACAATACCCTCCTTTCAGCCATTCTGACCAGCCCGTCAGAAAACAGGCCAAACAATGCGTATAACACCAGCCCGACCATGATAATGTCAGTCTGACCGTAGGCTCTCGCCCGGGTCATCAGATAGCCAATACCGGACGTCGCGTTAATCTGTTCCACGACCACCAGTGAGGTCCATGAGTGGGCAACCGCCAGCCGCAAGCCGGTAAAGAAGCCTGGCATGGCACCGGGCAGGATAATACGGCGGATAAATGTCAGTCGGTTGATTTTCAGCGTCTCCGCCAGTTCGACATAACGTTCATCGACACCTCTTACCGCAGCGTGAGTATTGATATAGACCGGAATAATCACGCTGAACATGATGATGGTAATTTTGGTAGCTTCACCGATGCCCAGCCAGACGATAAACAGCGGGATCATCGCCAGGGTAGGGATCGACCGTTTTATCTGCATCGGTCCGTCAATCAGTGACTCACCCCAGCGACTGAGACCGGAAATCAGTGCCAGTACCAGACCTGTCAGGGTGCCCGCCAGCAGGGCGGTCAAAGAGCGCCATGCGGAAACCTCAATGCCCGGGATGAGGCGTCCGTCGTTTACCAGCCGGACAAAGGTTGCCAGAACCTGGCCGGGTGACGGCAGCGTCATGCTGTCTGTCCAGCCAGCGACAGCCGATGTCTGCCAGAGGATCAGCAGCAGCAGTGGCCCAAGTGTGCGCCACGGCAGAGTCGTCCGGGGCGGAGTGAGGAGGCCGGGATGATTCCCCCGGCGCCAGAGAGGACTATTTTTCATTCGCTGCCTGCTGTATCACCTGGTCGAATCGCACATCAAACTCTTTTGCAGCATCCACCTTCTGACGGATGCTGCCTGACTTCAGTAGTAAATCGGCGGTATGTTGTTGGGTGGCAAACAGTGCCTGGTCAATGCGTGGAAAGTGGGTCGGTCCGGCGACGTCATTGATGAGCTTACCTTCCGCCGCAGTCAGTCCCTGATTTTTTACATAGTAATCATTGACCCAGGACTGGGGATGTTGGTTAGCCCACTGCCAGCCTTTTACCCAATGAGTAACAAATTCACGCAGGGCTGCTGCTTTTGCCGGATCTTCGACAGCGCTTTGTCGCGCATACAGATATCGCAGGCCGGTTGATCCTCCGGCGGTCACTTCTGTCCCCAACACTGTTCCGCCTTTGGCTTTATAAGCATTCAGATACTGTGTCAGATTAGGCTCTTTTAATGCTGCCGCATCCACTTCTCCTGAACGTACAGCATCGGTAAAATTACCGGTCTGCAGGGTCACCAGTTTGACATCACCGGGTTGTAATCCTGCTTTCTCCAGTACCCGATACAGATAGGCTTCCCGGCCAGTCCCCGGAGCGTTAGCTATTTTTTTGCCCCGCAGGTCCGCAAGGGTTCGGATATGTGCCTCAGGAGCGATGGCCAGCTGATACTCTCTGTCACTGTTTTGCTGAACCCCGACAATCAGTACCGGGTTGCCATTGGCCTGAGCCTGAATAGGGGGAGCATCACCGACCACCGCCACATCAACAGCCCCCGCACGGAAAGCTTCAAGGATCTCGGGACCGTCACTAAAATTACCGAAATGGACTTTCGAGGTCAGTCCGTTATCCTGGCCAGAAGATTTAAACAGCGTCTGCAGCACTTCATCCTGATCAGCCACATTAAGCTGCGTCCCAGCGGGGACATTGTCAGGTAAAGGGGAGTTAAGTGCCAAAGTTGCTGCGCTGGCCCCTTTGACCGCCAGTATCAGAGCCGCCGCCAGTAAAGTCGTTTTATTCATAATGATTCCCGGTTGAGGTAATAAATGTCGTGGTTGTATCTAAATGTAAAAATGAATGCATAGCACAAGTAAGGTAACCAACAGTAGCAAAGGGATGAAGCATCGATTTCAGATAAGCTTTTGCGCAGGATGGGATTGGCAGGGAGAAGTTCTGTGCAGGTTGCTAAGCAAGACGGGATGAAGATATCGCCGGAGAAACGTACACCTGCCGGCGATGGGTAATTATTACTGTTTATCCGCTGACCAGAGTGCTGTGCGGACATTAACGCTCACCGGTATGACTCCCGCACGTTTGAGTGTATCTGCCAGTGTCTGCTGTTCAGCAAATACTGCCGGGGTCATACGGCTGGCGCCGAAAGGAATTCGCTTCAGCGCTTTTATCCAGATAGCTTTTGACAGCCCGGTAGAACCGGCCAGAACGGTAGCGGCCTGCTCCTGATGTTGATTAGCCCAGTCGCTGGTGGATTGTAATTCAGTGATCAGTTGTTTGGCGGTCTGCGGATAGCTGTCGGCAAATTTTCTTCCTGCCAGGAAGAAAGTGTAGTGGGGCACCAGACCGGTGGCATTACTGATTTCACGTGCCCCGGCATGGGTTTCCACTTCAGCCAGGAACGGGTCCCAGATAACCCAGGCATCGACAGCTCCGTGCTGGAAGGCAGCACGGGCATCACCAGGAGCCAGATAGACCGGGGTAATATCCTGGTAGGTCAGTCCGGCTTTTTCCAGCGCGGCTATCAGCAGATAGTTGACATCTGAACCTTTATTCAGTGCTATCCGTTTCCCTTTAAGATCGGCGACCGTTTTAATTGATGAACCTGTGGGCACCACAATCGCTTCAGATTCCGGATTGGCAGGGGAATGAGCCAGGTAAACCAGATCGGCGCGGGCTGCCTGAGCAATCACCGGCGGTGCATCACCGGTGGCGGCGAGATCGATACTGCCAACGTTCAGGCCTTCGAGCATCTGTGGGCCTGCAGTAAATTCAACCCAGTGCACACGAATTCCCTGCTGTGCAAAATCTTTATCGAGAGTGCCACGATATTTCAGCAATGCGAAAATATTGGCTTTCTGATAACCAATATTGACAACTTTGGGCAGATTTTCCGCCCGGGCAGCGGCAGGTAACAATATGGCTGCTAACAGAGTGGCCGATAACAGGCCGGATAGCGTGTATTTCATTTTATTTTTCCTGAGTAAATAAAGCGGTCAGACAGATCACAGGAAAAACATAACAAACAGGGAGTCACAGGCTTAATACAATTAAATCATTAAGTTATCTGAAAACCGCCAGTTCTTTGCCCTTGTTCCACTGGTTAATGGTTTTTTAGAGGAGGTACTGCCAAATCCGGCGGGATGGGGACCCTTGCCAGGACCCGCAGCCCGTTGGCCTGAAATGCTGTAAATGAAACAGTGCCCTGGCAATAACTGCTGCATATGCAACACTCCTTATCAAGAGGGCACTTTGCATCATTATGATTTTTAGAGGTTTTTAATCGTACTGAAAGCTGGCATGCTTCGTGCTGTTGGTTATAACTAAATGGTTGGTTTTCTATTTCTTATATCGGCATTAGGTTATAAAAAAATCAGCTATCGCAGTGAAAATCTGAATAATGCAATAAGTGCTGGCCAGGTTGCCGTCCACCAGATACGCAAAACTGACAACCTTCGGTGATTGCTGTTTCCAAAGAGATAACCAGGGAGATCTGTATGAGTAACCCTCAGAGTCATAAGCCGTTACAGTTTGCTTACTGGGTACCCAATGTATCCGGTGGGCTGGTGATCAGCGATATTGAACAACGTACTCGCTGGGATTTTGACTACAATCGTAAACTGGCTCAGATAGCGGAACAGTCAGGTTTCGATTATGCACTGACCCAGATCCGTTTTACCGCCGGTTATGGTGCGGATAATCAGCATGAATCCGTCAGTTTCTCACAGGGCCTGCTCGGCGCGACAGAGAAGTTAAAAGTGATCGCTGCTTTGTTACCCGGTCCCTGGAATCCGACGCTCGCCGCCAAGCAGATTGCCACCATTAGTCACCTGACCGGTGGCAGGATTGCGGTGAATGTAGTCAGCGGCTGGTTTCGGGGTGAATTTAAAGCGATAGGCGAGCCCTGGCTGGATCATGAGGAGCGTTATCTGCGATCCGAGGAATTTATCCGCTGTCTGAAGGGCATCTGGCAGCAGGAGAGTTTCAGTTTTGCCGGTGATTTTTATCGCTACCGGGATTATGTTATGAAACCCAAGCCGTTGTTGCCTTTGCCGGAGATCTTTCAGGGCGGCAGCTCAAGAGCAGCAAGAGATATGGCGGCACGGGTGTCTGACTGGTATTTTACCAATGGCAACACCCCGGCAGAAATCGCCCGTCAGGTCACGGATATCCGCCAAAAAGCAGCACAAAATCAGCATCAGGTCAGGATCGGAGTCAATGGATTTGTGGTAGCCCGCGATACGGAAGAACAGGCGCAACAGGTGGTCCGCGACATTGTGGCCGGGGCTAACCCTGAAGCAGTGAGAGGATTTGCGGACCAGGTCACCAACGCAGGCAAATCCTCCCCGGAGGGTGAGGGGAACTGGGCTAATTCCGGTTTTGAAGACCTGGTGCAGTATAACGACGGATTTAAAAGTCAGCTGATTGGGACCCCACAACAGATTGCAGAACGGATTATTGAGTTCAAAAACGCCGGTGCTGATCTGCTACTGTTGGGCTTTTTGCATTTCCAGGAAGAAATTGAAAGGTTTGGGCGTGAGATCCTGCCGAGAGTGCGTGAACTGGAACGCCTTCAGCAACAATCAACCGTCAGCAGTTAATCATGATTATTCTCCCACTATCTGAAGGTGGCGGTTTCAGGGCAGATCAGCCGTTATGGCGAGCTTTGCCCTGAAAATCCTGATAATGACTCCCCACTAAGCACTCTTTTGCCCCACATCCTGCCGTGCCAGGGCTGAATCACCGTGATATTGGTGAGGTTTTGTTATTTCCGGGGCGGCAGATGGTTCAGAGACACCGTAAAAACTGTTATCCTGCTGGCGTATCAGCGGGATGCTTTGTCGTGCAATGATTACAGCCGGCAGGTATAACCTGATAGTCAGGGTTACGGACAGTGATTTGGTCGAAGCACCGTGACCGGAAATTATCAGTGAATGAGTACCAGAGGGATAGTTATGCTCACACCGCGACGTCGCGTCCGGATTGCCCGTTACAGGAAACATAAACGCAAGCTGCATCAGCGTCACCGGCAGTCTATTTTCGAGTGTGATCGGGAGCAGCAGAATATGGCAAAAAACCGCTTACCGAAGGTGGTGGTGTTGACCGGTGCGGGGATTTCCGCAGAGTCAGGTATCCGTACCTTCCGTGCCAGTGACGGGCTGTGGGAAGATCACCGGGTAGAGGATGTCGCTACCCCGGAAGGGTTTCGTCGTGCACCGGAACGGGTTCAGGAATTTTATAATCAGCGCCGCCGGCAACTACATTCAGAGGATATTGCACCCAATAAAGCGCATCTGGCACTGGCACGGCTGGAGTCGGTGCTGGGAGATAATCTGCTGCTGGTCACACAGAATATCGATAACCTGCATGAGAGGGCCGGGAGTCAACGGGTGGTTCATATGCATGGTGAATTGCTTAAAGTACGCTGTGAAGAAAGTGGTCAGGTTATCCAGTGGACCGGCGATATCATGGCCGATGATCGTTGTACCTGTTGTCAGTTCCCATCGCGACTCCGACCTCACATTGTCTGGTTTGGTGAAATGCCACTGGAGATGGAGCGTATTTATCACGCTTTATCAGAAGCGAATATTTTTATTGCTATCGGCACGTCCGGACATGTTTATCCTGCCGCCGGGTTTGTGCATGAGGCCACCCTGCAGGGGGCACATACTGTAGAACTCAATCTGGAACCGAGCGAGGTGAATAATGAGTTTGCCGAATGCCATTACGGACCGGCAACCACGCTGGTGCCCGAATATATCAGCGAATTACTGAAGCATCTGCACCAGTAAATAGTGATTTCCGGGGAAGTCGCCGCCACGCTGCCGGGATATCACTCTGGTTTGCCTGCCAGGTCTTTGGCCGTGTCGACCAGTTTGCGACCTGGCGCTAAAGGGGATGACGGGTAAATCAGACATTCGTCTGCAGGGGATAACGGGCGGTAAACATAATCACCGCGCCGACTTCAGTTACCGTGACTTCACGAAACAGTTGACCGAGCTGCGACTCAAGCAGGGCGGCGCTGTCATGATAATTGGTGAAGATCCCCTTGCGATTCATAACCTTCATCAGTATCCGGCCGAACAGATTGTGCCGTTGCAGTTCACCACTAATGGTCGCTCCGAACATTATTCCGTCAGCAGTAAGTGCCTGTGTGGCATTTTTCAGGGCAGTAAATTTGTCTTCGGCACTGCCATTAAGGCAATGCAATACGTAGTACAGCGCCACGGAGTTATAACGCTGATGCAGATGTTCGGGAAATGGCAGAAAAATGTCATGACGGACCGTTGCTTTCACCCGGGCAGGGCCGATACGCCGCAGCGCCTGAAACAGGCATTCGGTATTAAGATCCAGTAAGGTTAGCTGGCTGATGTTCATGCAATGGCGGGGGTAATAGCCGGTACCTGCACCAATCTCCAGGTGACGGCTGGACAAATGTTGGCGGTAAAAGGGTAACTGAACTTCGGAGGTAGAGCACCGCCAGGCAAAACGATTAGCAACCGATAAAACCCACCAGTTATATAAACTCAGTGAGACGCTATTATAGGCTTTGATTCCGGGCTGGCTGTCCATTGTTATCACTCCCTGTGATCCGCTAAATGCTCAAAACGGGTAATTTTCCTCGTCACTTCTCTCGCCTGACGGCCATCTCCTGACAGCTACAAGCCTGATGAATTTAACAGCATTATCAGAAAACCCCAAACATTTTGTGATTATTTTGCCGGGAAATTGTACAGCCGACTGAAAGTACCCCCTTGTTTTTAAAGGTAATGGGATTAGGGGATAGGGGCTGAGGTTTCTGCGGGAAAAATCTGAGCACGACCCGCAGGCCAACTGACTAACACAGACTCACCAGGCGCTGAGGCTAACTGACTGGCCGGATCATTCACCCACCGGCAGGCAGTGATTGATTCACCGTGATGAAGCCTGACCCGGGTCTCTAATATCCGTCCCTGGTATTCAGTTGCCTGGATAATACCGGCAAGACCTTCGGCTGGCTGGCTCTCCCCGGTCGGGCGAAGGCAAAGATCTTCAGGGCGGACTACTAGCTGTACCCATTCTCCCGCACGGACGGGGAACCGGCACTGCGCACGGCACTGGTAGCCATGAAGAGTGACCAGCGCTTCCTCGCCTGCAGAGCATGACAGAACCTGAGCACTCAACTGATTCACCTCGCCGGTAAATCCGGCGACAAACAGGCTGGCCGGTTGCTGATAAATGGACTGCGGGCTGCCTTCCTGCAGGATCCGACCCTCCTTTAATATGACTATCCGGTCTGACAGTGCCATAGCCTCTTGTCGGTCATGGGTTACAAAAACAAAGGTGATTCCCAGACGTTCCTGCAACATTTTTAACTGGCTCTGCATCTGTTTGCGTAACGGAAAATCCAGTGCCGATAAAGGTTCATCAAGTAATAACAATGCGGGCTGACTGATAATGGCCCGGGCTATCGCCACCCGTTGCTGCTGGCCGCCGGACAACTGCGAGGGGCGGTAGTTGGCAAAATCCTCCAGTTGAACCATCCCCAGCACTTCTGCCACCCGCCGTCTGATTTCGGCCGAGGGACGATGTTGCATACGCAGACTGAAACTGACGTTATCCGACACACTCATGTGGGGAAACAGGGCATAGTTTTGAAACACGGTACCCACAGGGCGTTGTTCGGCAGGCTGGTGGGTGATATCAACCCCGTTAAGCATGATAGTGCCCTGCCCGGGACTCTCCAGTCCGGCAATCAACCTCAATAGCGTGGTTTTACCGCAGCCGGACGGCCCCAGCAACGTTACAAATTCACCCTGTGCCAGACTCAGGCTGATATCGGGGATCACGATTTTTTGGTCAAATACTTTGCGGATTCCATTAAGCATCACCAGTGCCGGAGGGGATGGCATCATATAAGTTACTCTGTGTCAGTCATCAGAAAGCAGCCGTTCAGTAAGAGCTGCCGCCGGCCATTTCCCCGGATAATACCTTAACAGCCGGAGACTGTCAGAAAAACCGCGGTAAGGGGAGGGATTGTGTAAACCAGACCTGACGGAATTTAGCTGATGTAAATACAACAGTATTTAATTAATTAATATAAACGAATGCTTTATGACTTTGGACAAAATAACCAGGCTCCGATGTGTCAATAATAACCCCCGATGACAAAGGAGCCTGAGATGGAAAAATTACTGGATAGATTTTTACAATATGTTCAGGTAGATACGCAGTCGAAAGTGCAATGTCGTTCCGGACAGGTGCCCAGCAGTGAGGGGCAATGGCAACTGGCCAGAATACTGATGGCAGAATTGGAAACACTGGGATGTGTAGAGATCAGTTTAAGTGAACATTGTTGTCTGACCGCGACATTACCCGCCACGGTCAGTGAACCGGTGCCGGTGGTGGGGTTTATCGCCCACCTGGATACCTCTCCGGATTGCAGCGGGAAAAATATACAACCGCAACTGGTAGAGAATTATCGTGGCGGTGATATCGCGTTGGGTATTGGCGAGGAAATTCTTTCGCCGGTACTGATACCTGTTCTTCACCAGTTGCATGGACACACCCTGATTACCACCGATGGTAAGACATTGCTCGGTGCTGATGATAAAGCAGGTATTGCCGAAATTATCACCGCACTGGCACGGCTAAAACAACAGCAACGGCCACATGGTAAGATCCGTGTTGCCTTCACTCCGGATGAAGAAACGGGAACCGGGGCCGCACTATTCGATATTGAAAGCTTCGGAGCTGACTGGGCCTACACGGTGGATGGCAATGGTGCCGGTGAATTTGAGTATGAAAATTTTAACGCCGGCAAGGCAGTCGTAAAAATTACCGGGAATAGTGCCCATACCGGTGAAGCAAAGGGCAAACTGGTTAATGCGTTAGAACTGGCCTGGGAATTCCATGCACAGTTACCGGCAGAAGAAAAGCCGGAGAATACCACCGGTTATCAGGGTTTTTATCACCTTGATTCGCTGAAAGGCCATGCTGGGCGGGCTGAAATACATTATCTGGTACGTGATTTTGTCTGGCAGGATTTTCTGCTGCGCCAGCAATACCTGGAAGCTATCGCGGGCAGGATGGATCATCATTACGGCAACCATGTGTCAGTCTCAGTGAGTTTTCAGCAAAGCTACCGTAATATGCGCGAGAAAATCGAGGCCCAACCTCAGGTGATTGCTCTGGCCTTGCTGGCCATTGAACGATGCGGAGTTCAACCGGTGGTAAAACCCGTGCGGGGAGGAACTGACGGCGCAGTGTTGTCATGGCAGGGATTACCTTGCCCGAATCTGTTTACCGGCGGATTTAACTTTCATGGTAAACATGAATTTGCTTCGCTCAACATTATGGACCTGAGTGTACGGGTGATAATGCAGATTGCCGAACTGGCAGCCGCAGGCGGTGAACCGGCGCGTTGATCATTCACAGAATTGCCCCGGCGGGACAATTCTGTGCTGCGAAAAATTATTCGTCACAATCCCTGTCTTCAAAATACCAGTAACCATTGTTAACCAGTCCGGCCAACTGATTCAGGAAGGCAGGATCGTCCAGCGCGTCTGAAAAATCATCAACGTTCAGGGTGATTTTATTTGCCAGTGCATGCAAGGCTTGTGGCCAGCGACAACTCAGACTTTCGCCGTTGATAAACACCGAATCGCCAAGCGTAATTACTCTCAGACCTCCCAGACGGGTCAGAGTATCCCCCTGTTGCAGAGCATCAAGGATTTCATCGGGCTGATAGGGTGGCTCGGGTGGTGCAATATCCAGCTCATGGCGGGACTGGGAAATAAATTCGCCAAACCACTGGTTAAAATGGGCGGATTCACTAATAAGTCCCAGCATCATGCCCCGGATCGCCTCAGTTTCAGCCGGCAGAATATCGGATGGATTGCTGCGGGTCTTAATCTGTGGATCACTATAGCGGTGGGTGCCTATCTCATTCGCCAGAGCATAGTCCGCAAAACTGCTTAACAGCTCTTTACCGGAGGGGGCGCGAAAGCCTACAGAATAATTCAGGGCATTCTCCAATGAATATCCATCATGCGGGAAGCCAGGCGGAATGTAGACAATATCTCCGGGTTCCAGAACTTCATCAATAATCGCGTCAAAAGGCTCAACCTGCAGCAAATCAGGATGCGGGCAGTGCTGTTTAATCTGTACATTATTCCCTACGCGCCACCGGCGACGACCACTGCCCTGGATAATAAACACATCGTACTGGTCAAGATGTGGGCCGACGCCGCCACCAGGCACAGAAAACGAGACCATCAGGTCATCCATGCGCCAGTCTGGCAGGGTACGAAAGGGCTGCATGAGCGCAGCAGAAGGAGCATGCCAGTGATCGACAGCCTGAACCAGCAGTGACCAGTGAGTCTCCCCGAGGTGATCAAAGCTTTCAAACGGACCGTGGCTGACCTGCCATTTATCATTATCCTGGCTAACCAGTCGGCTGTCCGTTTCATTTTCCATCGCCAGCCCGGCGAGTTCATCAGGAGTGATTGGATCGACGAAATCCTTAAATCCTTGTTTGATCACTACCGGCTTTTTCTGCCAGTAAGTTGCCAGAAATTCCGGCCAGTTGATGGAAAGTTGGTAGTCCATAGAAACCTTCTGTTTTGCTGAAGTCAGGGCTCAGTATATCAGGCTGACCGGGGCGAAGTCTGGCAGAATTTACATCTGTTGCTGACGGAATATCACTTCCATTCGGGTACCGCCAAGAGGGCTGTTATGTGCAATAATATCTCCCTGATAGATATCGACGATTTCACGGGCCACTGCCAGCCCGATACCCTGGCCTGGACGCAGAGTATCAGCCCGCTGCCCGCGCTGGAAAATCAGATCACGTTTACTAACCGGAATCCCGGGGCCGTCGTCATCAATAAAAATATGCAATTCAGTTTCGCTTTGCATGGCGGTGACTTCAATAAATTCCAGGCAGTATTTACAGGCGTTATCCAGCACATTGCCCAACACCTCCATAAAGTCATTTTGATCTCCACAAAAGGTGATTTCTGGAGAGATATCCAGAGACAGATCGACCCCTTTTCGTTGGTAGACTTTGTTCAGTGCCGAACAGAGGCTGTCCGATAAGGCCGGGACTGAATGAAGGTCACGTTGTAGTGGGTTATGATCGGCATGCAGGCTGGCACGGTGAAGGTAATAGCCAATCTGCTGTGATATGCGGCTAATTTGCTCCAGCATTACCGGTTCCGCCTCTTCAACACTCAGTCGCTGACCGCCACGCAGTGATCGCAACGTACTCTGCAATACCGCCAGCGGTGTTTTGAGGCTATGAGTCAGGTCAGACAGCGTGGTGTGATACCGCATACCTCGTTGACGTTCGTTATTCAGCAGCAGGTTGAGGTTACGTACCAGGCTACGCAACTCCTGCGGTGGGCTGGTGTCCAGACTGTCACGCTGGTTGGTTTCCAGTTCATGGATTTGAGCAGCCAGATGGCCAATCGGTTTCAGGCTCCAGCGGGCGGCCAGCCAGAGTAGCGGGATCACCAGCAGCAGATTAGCGGCCAGTACATAACTGAACCATAGCCAGACTACATCAGAGTGCTGTAGCTCCTGAGGAATCGAATCTACCACCACAATGGTCAGTGCCGGCAGGTTCGGAGTGGCATCATAGCGGTTGACTGCCACGGAGTGGGTGAAGGTATCGTCATTCGCCAGTTCGCTCATTTTTTGTCGGGCGACCCGGTCATCACCAATAGCTTCCAGGCTGGCATGGTTGTTGGTATCTATTTCGTAGAAGTCACTTTTCAGTAACCAACTGGGATGTATTTTTGAGCGAATCTCCGGAACGTCGCGTAACTGCCACAGCAACTTGCCATGTTCATTGTAGATAAATACCAGCGTGGGGAAATTAAGCTTGATACGCTCCGGTTTGGCAATGGTCAGTTGGTTATCCTGCCACTGTGCCAGGGTGAAGAACAGGTTACTTTCGCCGCGCATAACGCGGTAGGTATTATTATCGAAACCAATCACATAACCAACAACCGCCACCACCCCGTAACTGAGTGACAAAAATAGCACCAGCACCGACGCTGCCAGCAAAAACCGTACCCGTAATGAAAGTGGACCATGTGGCGAAATGATATGACGCAGGCGTTTAGCAATGCTCAAAACGATAACCCTGGCTGCGGACTGTGGTAATCACGTCGCCGTCGTGCAGTTGTTGTATCTTTTTGCGCAGTCTGCCCATCAGTACATCAATGGTATGGCTCTCACGCAATTCGGCATCCGGATAGAGTTGCAGCATTAGTGACTCTTTGCTGACCACTTTGCCGGCATTGCGAATCAGAGTTTCAACGATGGTATATTCAAATACCGTCAGCTTCACCGGTTGTTGATGGATGGTCAGTTCTTTACGTGATAAATCCACCTGGAAGGGTCCGCAATCAATCACCTGAGAAGCGTGGCCGCTATTGCGACGCATCAGGGCCTGTAACCGGGCCGCCACTTCTTCGATATGAAAGGGTTTGGTGACATAGTCATCGGCACCGGCTTCGAGTGCTTCTACTTTAGCCTGCCAGCCTTCCCGGGCGGTCAGCACCAGAATGGGTTGTTTTACCGAACGGGCGCGCCAGCGGCGTATCAATGTCATACCATCTTCTCCCGGTAAGCCGAGATCGATCAGGGCAACATCAGGTTCATGTTCTGACAGAAAATAATCAGCTTCTTTGGCGTCTTCGGCAGCATCAACCTGATGCCCCATATCACGTAACTGAACGGCCAGGTGATGACGCAACAGAGCGTTATCTTCAATAACCAGCACACGCATAATTAAACCTCGAACCAGGCAGGAAAGACTATCTGGTCAGTATACGTGATTTGAGGTAAACAGGGGATTAACGCAGACCGGATAATCCGGCCTGCGTAGGCAGATTATTTCAGTTCATCAACCAGTGTGACGGCACGGCCCAGATAGTTGGCCGGAGTCATTGCTTTCAGGCGGGTTTTTTCTTCTTCCGGCAGGGGCAGGGTATCGATAAATTCCTGCATTCCTTTGGCATCGACGCGCTTGCCGCGTGTCAGCTCTTTCAGTTTTTCGTAAGGTTTTTCGATACCGTAGCGGCGCATCACGGTCTGTACCGGTTCTGCCAGCACTTCCCAGTTATGGTCCAGTTCATCCAGCAGGCGCTCACGGTTGACTTCCAGTTTGGAGATCCCCTTCAGGGTTGACTGGTAAGCAATCACGGCATAACCGATGCCCACACCCAGGTTACGCAGCACGGTAGAGTCCGTCAGATCACGCTGCCAGCGGGAAACCGGCAGTTTAGCCGCCAGATGCTGCAGAACAGCATTCGCCAGGCCCAGGTTACCTTCTGAGTTTTCGAAATCGATCGGGTTCACTTTATGCGGCATGGTCGAAGAACCGATTTCACCGGCAATTGTTTTCTGCTTAAAGTGGTTCAGGGCAATATAACCCCAGATATCACGGTCGAAATCGATCAGGATGGTATTAAAGCGAGCCACACAGTCGAACAGTTCGGCAATATAGTCGTGCGGCTCAATCTGCGTGGTGTACGGGTTCCAGCGAATACCCAGCGAGGTGACAAATTCCTCACTTAGTTGGTGCCAGTTGACTTCCGGGTAAGCGGCGATATGGGCATTATAGTTACCTACTGCACCATTGATTTTACCGAGGATTTCGACCTGCTCCAGTTGACGAACCTGGCGAGCCATTCGGTAAGCCACGTTAGCCATCTCTTTACCCAGTGTTGAAGGGGTTGCAGGCTGACCGTGGGTACGGGAAAGTAACGGCAGATCGCGGTATTCGGCGGCCAGAGTTTCCAGCGCCTGAGTCAGTTGCTGCCAGTAGGGCAGAATGACTTCACGACGGGCCGTTTCCAGCATCAGCGCGTGGGACAGGTTATTAATATCTTCAGAAGTACAGGCAAAGTGAATAAATTCGGAAACAGCCTGAAGAGCCGGAACCGATTCAACTTTTTCTTTAAGGAAATACTCGACCGCTTTCACATCGTGGTTGGTGGTGCGTTCGATGGTTTTGATACGGGCTGCGTCTTCTTCGCTGAAACTGGCGACAATCTGGTCAAGGTAAGCGTTTGCGTCAGCGTCAAATGCAGGAACTTCCCTGATTTCTGCGGTTGAGGCCAGTTTCTGTAACCAGCGAACTTCAACCTGAACACGAAATTTCAGTAACCCAAACTCACTGAAAATCGCGCGCAGCGGGCTGACTTTGTCCCCATAGCGTCCATCAACAGGGGAAACGGCGGTCAGTGCGGATAATTCCATCAGTGCAACTCCTGAATCATTGTAAAAGCAGTCATGCTGCCGCCAGTTAACATCCGGGCGACAAACGGGATAAAATTGATTTCGCTTCTCCGACAATCCGGGAGCGACTAAACATTAAATGCAGGCGGCTACCCCCCACCTGTTGCCAGAGCACCGCGCTGCGGATACCGGTCAGTAGTGCGGCCCGGACTTTACTCTGAACCTGACTGTTCTGTAATACCGCTGACGAGCCGCTCACCTGAATTCTCGGACCAATCGGGCTGATAACATCCACATAGATGCCAGCGATAGCGGCTATCACAGTATCAGAGTCCAGCGCATAATGCTGCAACTGATGATCAAGCCCGGAAATTCGCTGTGTCAGCTGCTGCAGGGCTTTGCGGTTATTGTGCAGCTTACGTTCCAGCATCAGAAGACTGAGAGTATAACGGGTCAGTTCGGCGCTGGCACCCTGGCGCGAAGGATTATGCAGGACGGCAATCAGGGTTTCCAGACCAAAACGCAGGTTGGCTTGATCACCGCCGTAAACAGCGAGGGTATCTGGTGGATTGAGATCCACCAGACTTTGTAATGACACGCGAAACACCTCTGGTGGGCAGCTGCCCTGATGAGCTAATTGCTGTGCCAGATGTGCTGCCTGGCAAACACCGGCCAGAGCCAGTGTGATTTCCCTGATATTTTTGGCCACGGCGTCCCCGTTATTTATCAGCGTCAGGCAGAGGCAGGCGCTGTTCGATAACGCCGCCGCCCAGACAAATATCATCCAGATAGAATACCGCTGACTGTCCGGGGGTGACTGCTGCCACCGGTTCATCA
Organism: Tatumella morbirosei; assembly: GCF_000757425.2. GTDB lineage: Bacteria > Pseudomonadota > Gammaproteobacteria > Enterobacterales > Enterobacteriaceae > Tatumella > Tatumella morbirosei. Next base: position 303,766 of record NZ_JPKR02000002.1, read on the forward strand.
AACCGGACCTCAATACGTTGATCCGACAACGGAATCACTTCGCAGGGAATATCGGTCTGGCGGTAGCGGGTTTTCACGGTACAACGGAACGGCGCGGTGACAGGCTGGCGATCTACCCAGTCCAGTTGCTGAGCTACCAGGCCGACAGACATCAGGCGCGGATGTTCAGCACCCTGAGCTACAATCAGCCGGTTAGTGGCCACATCTTTATCCACCACATACCAGGGATCATCGTTGCTGTCTTTCAGCCCGCCGATCCCCAGCCCTTTGCGCTGGCCAAGAGTATGATACATCAGGCCCTGATGCTCACCGAGCACCTGACCTTCGGTATTTTCGATAACTCCCGGCTGAGCGGGCAGGTAGCGACCGAGGAAATCGCGGAATTTACGCTCACCGATAAAGCAGATACCGGTGGAGTCTTTCTTACGGGCAGTGACCAGATCCAGTTGTTCAGCAATACGGCGTACTTCCGGTTTTTCCAGTTCTCCGACCGGGAACAGGCTCTGGGCAACCTGTTGGTGGCTCAGGGTGTACAGGAAATAGCTTTGATCTTTATTGGCATCCAGACCACGCAGTAACCGGCTTTTACCGCCAACATCCTGACGGCGAACATAGTGACCAGTGGCTATCAAATCTGCCCCGAGATCTTCGGCAGCAAATTCAAGGAAGGCTTTAAACTTGATCTCTTTATTACAGAGAATATCCGGATTTGGTGTGCGTCCGGCTTTGTATTCTTCCAGGAAATGTTCGAACACATTGTCCCAGTACTCGGCCGCAAAATTAATCTTATGCAGACGGATACCCAGTTTATCGCATACGGCTTGTGCATCGGCCAAATCTTCGGCAGCAGTACAGTATTCTTCCCCGTCGTCTTCTTCCCAGTTCTTCATGAAAAGACCTTCAACCTGGTATCCCTGCTGTAACAGCAGCCAGGCTGACACGGAAGAATCTACCCCGCCGGACATACCGACGATTACTTTTTTTTGACTATTGTCAGACATGACCTACTCACACAAGACGTATTTATAAAAAACCGGCGGCGTATTCTACCATGACACAGCCTGTTACGCATCCCTGGCGGATGGCCAATTATAGGCGGATACCAGACTGAGCGGATATCGTTCCGGCAGCAGCCAAAGCCGTACAGATTCGGCGACCAGCGGAGAACGCAGGTTATCTGCCGTGAGAATCGCATCAGGGGCTAGCCAGTGACAGCGATCGATATCGCTGTCCTGCGGAGAGGTTTCCGCACAAAACGCGAGATCCAGCCCGAACAGAAAGCGAATAAAGGGCGTCTTATCAGGGGCAATCCATTGCTGAACCCCCAGGAAATAGTGCGGTTCAGCGTTCAGACCGGTCTCTTCATATAATTCACGACTCACGGCTTCACTCAGTGTTTCTCCGGCCTCCAGATGACCCGCTGGCTGATTGAGAGTGGGCAATCCGTTAATCCGTTCTTCTACCACCAGTAATTTGCCTTCGGCGTGGACCAGGCAGGCGACCGTAATATGTGGGCTAAACATAACTACTCCCGGAGAAAAGGAAAAGAGAGTGCCGGAAGTCCGTTATCAGACTCCCTGCACGGAACTGACTTCACGCCACTCGCCTGAAGCCAGATTATCCAGAGTATAACTGCCGATAGCATAGCGGATAAGGCGTAAGGTCGGGAAACCGATAAACGCGGTCATCCGCCGGACCTGGCGGTTACGCCCCTCATGCAGCACAATTTTCAGCCAGCAGTCAGGAACCGATTTACGTTCGCGAATCGGGGGATGTCGCGGCCACAACCAGGCCGGTTCCGCAACCCGTTCGATGGTGGCGGGCAGAGTAGGGCCATCTTTCAGGGTAACGCCGTCGCGCAAGCGCTGCAGATCCTGCTCCGTGGGATCACCTTCGACCTGCACAAAATAGGTTTTCCCGGTGCGCTTGCCAGGCTGAGTCAGTTGCGCCTGTAATTTACCGTCGTTAGTCAGTAACAGCAGTCCTTCACTGTCACGATCTAAACGCCCGGCAGCATAAACACCACTTAACGGAATAAACTCTTTCAGGGTACGTCGCCCGCCTTCATCGGTGAACTGAGGCAGTACATCGAAGGGTTTGTTAAACAGGATGATCTTCCGGGCTTGCTGGCTGACCGGGGTGCCGATAGGGCGGGAAGAGCGCTTAGGATGTCGGGATTTGTTAAACATAATGAGTATTATTGACCAGAATCACAGCAGTATAACCCGGATAGCGTATTTTGGCTGTAGGATGTTGGCGTATCGGTCGGGGAAAGATATCCTAACTGCCGGTTTTTCGTACAGTTATTCGGCTGGTCAGACAATTCAGCCCGTAACCCGCCACCGGCATCACAATTCCCCGTTCAGGGAAATAAAATACTTATCATCGGTGAAAATTTGCGGTAATACTCTTTGTCACCATGTCCCCGGCAACGGGTATGCGGATACATTTTTTTGCAAGCTATTGCCTGCGTATTCGGGTACTATTGTCCGGCATCTTACAAATCATTAACATAAAATCGCTCGAAGGAGAGGTTGATGGAAAGCAAAGTTGTTGTTCCGGCGGAAGGTCAGAAAATTACTGTTAGTCAGGGAAAACTTGTTGTACCAAATAACCCTGTGATCCCTTACATCGAAGGGGACGGGATTGGGGTTGATGTCTCTCCTGTCATGCTGAAAGTGGTTGATGCCGCCGTAGAGAAAGCTTACAAGGGCGACCGTAAGATTTCCTGGATGGAAATCTACACCGGCGAGAAATCTGTTGAACTGTATGGTCCGGATGTCTGGCTGCCGAAGGAAACCCTCGACCTTATCAAAGAATACCGCGTTGCCATTAAAGGCCCATTAACCACTCCGGTTGGCGGAGGCATTCGTTCACTGAACGTTGCGCTGCGTCAGGAGCTCGATCTGTACATCTGTTTGCGCCCGGTTCGATACTACACCGGCACCCCAAGCCCTCTGAAACGCCCTGAAGATACCGATATGGTCATCTTCCGTGAAAACTCCGAAGATATTTATGCCGGTATCGAATGGAAAGCCGGTACTGCAGAAGCAGATAAAGTGATTAAATTCCTGCGTGAGGAAATGGGTGTTAAAAAAATCCGTTTCCCTGAGCAGTGTGGTATCGGTGTTAAACCTTGTTCAGAAGAAGGTACCAAACGTCTGGTGCGTGCTGCGGTGGAATACACCATTGCCAACGACCGTGACAGCCTGACTCTGGTTCATAAAGGCAACATCATGAAATTCACCGAAGGTTCTTTCAAAGACTGGGGCTACCAGTTAGTGAAAGAAGAATTCGGCGCTGAGCTGCTGGATGGCGGCCCATGGATGAAGTTTAAAAACCCGAAAACCGGCAAAGAGATCATCGTTAAAGATGTTATCGCCGATGCCTTCCTGCAGCAAATCCTGCTGCGTCCTGCCGAATACGACGTTATCGCCTGTATGAACCTGAACGGCGACTATATTTCAGACGCCCTGGCAGCCCAGGTAGGCGGTATTGGTATTGCCCCGGGTGCCAACATTGGTGACGAATGCGCACTGTTCGAAGCTACCCACGGTACTGCACCAAAATACGCCGGTCAGGATAAAGTGAACCCGGGTTCAGTGATCCTGTCTGCCGAAATGATGCTGCGTCATATGGGTTGGACCGAAGCGGCCGACCTGATTGTTAAGGGAATGGAAGGTGCTATCGCCGCCAAAACCGTGACCTACGATTTCGAACGTCTGATGGACGGCGCTAAGTTGCTGAAATCCTCAGAGTTTGGTGATGCTATCATCAAAAATATGTAATCAGGCGTCACCGCTGATACATAAGCACGGGTTCTGAAAAGAGCCCGTTTTTTTTATGCCCGAAAACCTTTCCCCAAAACTCTTCCCCAAAACCCTCCGTTCGGCGGACTGGGATTTATCAGTAATTCTTACATTTCAAGCTCTGGATTTTGTCATTACGGGTGGGGATTCGGGCTGTTTATTTGGTTAATTCCTTCCCCGAAGGGAGATTGTAGTCAAGCCTGTTCAGGCCATTATTTTTGAGGTGAGTGGGTAGAGGGAGGGTGTAGCGATGGAATGGTCAGTGAGTTCGTCCGCATTGTGCCAAAAGCTGACATTGTGAAAGCCATAAAGTCCTTAACTTGATGCCCATCGGAATTGTTTACTTTACAATGCCAACCACAAACAGCCTAAACAGAGCCGGGAGATCACGTGCACACCAACATGATTGAATACCTAAATATTTTCATCCAGGTTGTTGAGCAGGGTAGTTTCTCTAAAGCCGCTGACGTGCTTCAAATCCATCGTCCCACCGTGAGCAAAGCGATACAGCAAATTGAGCATGATCTGGGTGTAAAACTGATTCATCGCACAACCCGCAAGCTTAACATTACTGCTGAAGGAGATGAGTTTTATCATCATGCCAGGCATGTGCTGGCCGAAGTGAATGACATGATGGCTAGTTTTTCACCGACTCTTCCCCCCCGGGGGCGGCTCAGGCTTGATGTCCCGCTGGCGCTGGCTCACGCCATACTGATCCCTAATCTCAAACATTTCCAGTCACTATATCCTGATATTGACGTCGTACTTGTTTCATCAGACAAAAAAACCGATTTGATCGCTGAAGGTGTGGACTGTCTTGTCCGCATGGGCGAGCTTCAGGATTCGAGTTTTATCTCCAGACGTCTTGGTTACATCAGGATGGTTACCTGTGCAGCCCCATCATACCTGCAACAACATGGACGACCCGAAACACTTGCGGATCTGGGCCTGCATCGGGCGATCAATTTTTTCAGCGAACACAGTCGTGACGTGATGGAATGGAAATTTATCAAAGACGGAAACGTTGTATCGTTTCGCCCTGCGGGCAATATGCTGGTTGATAATTCGGATATTCTGCTTTCCTGTGGCCTGGCCGGTTTAGGTATTATCCAGGCCACATTTGACGGCCTCGCCCCCCATATTGCTTCCGGCGCTCTTGAAGAAGTTCTTCCGCAGTACCCTTCAGTATCCAAGCCTGTGTCGGTGATGTATCCGGACAGGCGCTATCTTTCTCCAAAAGTACGGGTCTTTATCGACTGGTTCAGTGAAGTTCTGACCAAGCAGATCTGCTGAAAGCATAGATTATTAACAGATAATTAATACTGAAGTTCCCTGCCAGCTATTTTTGGTGCGTGTATAGCAGCGTAGATTGTCAGTAAATGAAACGGGCATGTCTTCAACAATATTCTGAAGATGTGCTGCTAACTGACGAGAGCTGAATATGTCTAAAGTGGTTACCTTTAACCGTACCGGTGGTGCGGAAGTACTGGAAGTAGTAGATGTGGAAGTGCCCGCACCAGCAGCGGATGAGGTTCAGATTCGCGTACACGCGATTGGGCTCAATCGTGCAGAAATCATGTACCGCAACGGTCAGTATGTCATTGAGCCAGAATTTCCGGCACGCCTGGGTTACGAGGCCTCGGGCGTAGTGCAGGCCGTTGGTGAGCTTGTAGAAGGGTTGGTTAACGGAGATCGGGTCAGCGTTATCCCTTCGTTTATGTTTAATGAATACGGTATGTACGGTGAACTGGTCAATGCTCCGTTAAATGCTGTGGTGAAGCATCCTGAAAATCTTTCCTTCGAGGAGGCTGCTGCAAGCTGGATGATGTATGTCACTGCATATGGCGCGCTGGTTGAATATGGCAACCTTAAGGCTGGTCAGAATGTTGTTATCCGTGCGGCATCAAGCAGTGTAGGCCTGGCTGCCATACAGATAGCTAACATGCTGGGTGCCAGACCCATTGCTCTTACCCGGACTTCCGAAAAAAGCGAAATGCTTCTTAAATCTGGTGCCACCACAGTTATAGCGACTGCTGAGCAGGATATGGTTGCGGAAATCAATCATGCGACAGATGGCATTGGGGCGCATATTGTTTTTGATCCTGTCGGTGGTCCGGACGTGGCAAAACTGACCCAGGTGATGGCACCGCAAGGTATGTTCTTCCAGTACGGGGCGCTCGACAGCCGCGACATGCTTGTGCCTGTCTTTGATATTCTCGGTAAGCATCTTACGCTCCGTGGATACGAGTTGTTTGAAATCACGACGAACCCTGAAAAAATGGCACGCGCAAAATCCTTCGTCACCGAAGGGTTACGTTCCGGCAAACTGAAACCTGTCATTGATAAAACATTCCCGCTTCAGGATATTGCGGATGCACAGCGCTATATGGAAGCAAATGGACAGGTTGGCAAAATCGTCGTAGTGGTTGGGTAAACCTTAAACCCACTATGAGAAAGTTGCATTCACCAGTCGGTTTATTTTCTGTAATAACTTCATCGCAGCGGAGTAACACATGATTTCACAACACAACTGGCAGGCACCGGCCATTAATCGCAAAAAAGTGGGCGATATGGCAGTGACCATGCTTAGTGATGGTTATCTGGACGTATCTTTTGAGTTGTTGTCCGGGATTGATGGCTCCCGGGCGGAGGCGTTACTCCGGAAGCGTGGTGCACCTGCATCGCCTCGTATTAATATCAACGTATACGTTATTAAGACCCCTGAGCACACTATCCTGATAGACAGCGGTGCTGGCGGTATCAATGGCTGGGGCGGTCGGCTTCAGGTTGCTCTGGCCGCTGCAGGTATTGACCCACTCGCTATCGACACCATTTTACTGACTCACGCGCACCCGGATCATATCGGTGGTCTTGCAGGTCCTCTCCAGACTCCGGTTTTCCGTAATGTCCAACAGCTTTTTGTACATGAAAAAGAACTCGCTTTCTGGCGCGATGAAACTATTTCGGCCAGCGCACCTGATGCGTTCAGGCCTTTCTTTGAGGTAGCTAAAAACGCTTTTAACGCGTACGACGACAAACTGGTGCCTTTCCGTAAGGAAGCAATCCTGCCGGGGATCCAGGCCGTTGAACTGTTTGGCCACACGCCGGGCCACAGCGGATATCTGCTGGGAGATGAAAAAAGAATCTCTGCTCATCTGGGGCGATATCGTTCATTTCCCGCACGTCCAGGTCGCTCAGCCTGATGTCACTATCGCCTTCGACAGCGATCCTGTTGCCGCTGCTGCGGTCCGGAGCAGACTGCTTGACCGCGCTGCGAGTGATAATCTGGCCGTTAGCGGAATGCATTTTAACCTGCCAACTACTGGTAAGGTTGTGCGAGATGGTAACAGCTTTGCATTGAACTATGACATCTGGTCACCAGTAGTCTGAACTTGCCCCTTCCCGGCAGATCTTCCGGGAAGGCATTTCTTACTTTCACTCGCTTATCTATGGTCTTGTGAATATTTAATATTTTCAGACAAATGGCTTATTAGCACCACGCCCTTGTTCTTTGTTCTTCCCTTGAGTCCAGGTTTTTTCCTGATTAATATTTTTGTTGCTTGTCTGCCTTTAAAATTTAACGTCCGCTCCTAGCGGACTGCCGTATTTATAGAAAGCATCTCACCCAACTACCACCCAATCCTTTCCCCGGTCATCATTATATCTGTCGGTCATTTTTTGGGATTTATGTCCCGGCAGCTTTTGCGTATCCAGTCCCTGTGCCCGGTACAGACGTTCAGACAGGGAACGCTGTTCATGGAAAGTTGGCGCGGTGCCTTCTGTCCAGGTGATACCGCAGCGGTTTCTGGCTTTTTTAAAGGGGGTTGTAATCGCGTTGGCCGACACTCTGGCGCTACGGGTGGCTTGAGAGGTGGTGTGACGGAAATGGGCCAGGTACTTACTCAGTACGGCGTCCCGGCATTCGGCAACTACCTGCCGCAGAAATGCCTACAAATATTTTCTTGTTTAATCCCGACCGGATTAATCATACAACCAGCGGCCAGCCTTTGCTGATTCGATCAGCATGCGGATAGTGAAATCCGGGACAGGTATTGGCGGAGATTTACTGAAGGGATTCCAGAATAAAGGTGCAGAGGGGTAGTAAGTTTCAATTTTGAAATTTCCCCGCTCGACATTGAGCTCCCTGAAGAAGTCATTCATCAGATCTTCAACTTCAGTCCCGTTAATACTTAGATCGGTATCCAGATCAGTGTCAGGTTTCAGCTCTACCTTTTTTTGATTAAACAGATAGATGCCGGCATAAGCCCTACCAGCTTATAAACTCTGTGCTCAATATTTTCGTCCTCTTGCGTCCCTGCTGGATTATTCATATAACCAACGTCCCGTTCTGGCTGATTCAGCGAACATTCTGACTGTGAGCGGCCTTTTTAATTGTTTTACAGGTCTTTTTGTAAACCAACTACGAAAGAACCACGGGATAATCCAGGGCAGATATTGATCTATGTGTAGTGATGAAATGTCAGTATTAAATTCTACTGAGTATTTATCAATAGTCGGTGCAAGGTCGTCAATTTCTGCATACTCCTGAAGAATACTATCTAAACTGAGCGTAACAGGTTTTAGTAACAGTGATTTAACTACAGGTAACTCAGTTCGAAAAAATTTCAGAACTTCTTCATCAGTCACCATATCCGGTCATTTCCCCTGGCAATGCGGTTGTAGTTTACTGCATTCCTGAAAGCGATAGTAGCCACATCAGAGGCGACGATAAACCATCCCAATACAGGCACTGTATGCCCGACGAATGCCCCGGGATGGTTAACCCGTATGGGTTTTAAGGTTCGCAGGCTGGCGTTAGTGAATGTCGGAAGACGAAACGGACTCCAGATTCAGACACCGTTAGGCCATTTCAGGTGTTATAGATGTTCCTTTCGTTGTCCCGCCAAATTTATCCCTTGTGGACGATCAGGCTGACCTGGGATTAACCACGCAGCGGCCGCAAAGTCAGATGTACCAATCTGCTTATTAACAGCCTTAGGAAAAATCCGTAAGAATAATTCTCCTGCCGGAAGGTTGGGGATTCCCCTGTAAAAGTACGAACCACCGGGTTATTTAACCGTATCTATACGATTTCCTGTTTATTTAAGTCAGATTTACCCTACAGGAATATTGTGGTTTTTTATATGGGAAATTTTCAGTTGACTCAGGTTAAGCGTACTGAGGTCGATATTTTTGTAATGTCATAAAGGTGATGCTGAGAAGACTAATATTCTCATTTTTTTATTACACACTGACTTCGCATAGATGGGGAATGACCAGGAAAATGATGTTCAGAAATTTTTCTATTATATAACCCTGGTTCTGCTAACACCGGGTCTCAGTTTTAGCATTAGCAAAGTCTTTCGTTGGGTGTATTGCGAGGTGCGGATTTATACTGACAGATATCGATGGATGTATACTGATGGCAGTGATATAAGAGTAATCTGCATCACTTCAAAAAGGATTTTATTGTGGGATTTAATAAATTAATTACACCTCAGATAATTACAGTATTATATGCCTTGACTCTGGTATTATCCTTACTTGGCGCGTTTATTAACCTGTCTAAAGGAAAAGTAAGCGAAGCCATAGTTTTACTGGTCATCGCTGTATTTAGCAGGGTGTTCTTTGAATGTGTTATCGTTAACTTTAAAAATAATGAATATCTTAAACGGATAGCTGAAGCACTTCAAAAACGACAGCCCTAGTGGTTTCAGATAAATATCCCTTCCGGGATGTCTATGACTGTTTCGGCTTTAAATCCGTCCACGGGCAGCATCTGAAAGGTTGAATATCCGCTGAGTAGGGTGCAGTTTTTACCCGAAAAGATAAAGTTTTCGGATGGCGCCGTGGTCCGGTAGTGGGGGTAAAGAATGGCTCTTTAGCCCCGTAGTCAGGCTGGATGACCCGGGACCTGTTGAAATTTTAAGTTGAAGGCAACTTTGCCCATTTGCCTGGCTGATGCCAGAAGCGGCTCCACATTCTGTAAGCCGCTTACTCACAGAATGTTAGCATGAGAATCATCGGGTAATTCGTAATGCATCCACAACCAGTGAAAACGCCGGGGAAAGTTGTTTACGGCTGGGATAATAAAGATAGTATCCTGGAAAAGGGTGGCACCATGACTCCAGTACACGAATCAGACGACCTTCGCTGATATGCGACCCACACTCCTGTTCAGGTAAAAAGGCGATTCCCAGCCCCGCAAGTGCTGCGTCGACAACATGTTCAGAAGTATTAAACGTAAGCTGTCCGTTAACCCGCACATTTAACTCGCCTCCCTGCTGGTCAAACTCCCAGACATAAATTGCTCCCGACCGGATCATACGCAGATTAATACACTGATGCTCCGTTAGGTCATAAGGTGTCTGCGGGACAGGGTAACGACTGAAGTAATCAGGCGAAGCTATCGCCGCCATGCGGAGTCGTGGGCCAATAGGTATCGCTATCATGTCCTTGTCAATCGTATCACCCAAACGCACACCAGCATCGAAACGATCCGCCACAATGTCACGAAATCCGTGGTTAGCATCGAACTCAATATGAATATCCGGATATTCCCTTAATAACGGGGTAAGTTTAGGCAGCAAGGTCGTTTTCAACACATTTGGACCGCAGGTAATACGCACGGTGCCGGCAGGCTTGTCCCGAAGTTCGGTGAGCATATCCAGTTCGGCCTCAATCTCGTCAATACGATGACCCACCGACTTTAGCAGACGTTCTCCCGCAGCCGTAGGCGATACACTACGGGTAGTCCGGGTGAGCAGGCGAATTTTCATCCGCTCTTCCAGTCCGGAAATCGCCTGGCTCAGGGCCGACTGAGTTACGCCAAGTTGCGCGGCAGCACGTGTAAAGCTGGATTCCCGGGCTACGGTCACAAAGGAAAGTAAGTCGTTAAGGTTGCGTCTGGCCATGGTTGTTGCTGCCTTTTTTATTAATTTTACTTATAAGCTTATTAAGTATTCATTAGTTAGTTTTAGCGATTTCTATTGGTAACAATAATGAGATGTAAAAGTCAATACTCATAGCTACGCAATTCCAGCAGCGTAGAAAGTCATATTTGCTGATGTCCTGTTTTGTCTTACTGTCCGTTGCGTTGCAAAAAGGCATGACAGAGGATAATGATCCGGGAGTCTTAACAGCGGCAATGAGCTGTCTACTGTGGGTGCCGAGCCGCTGGGAAGTTAGCTGGGGTCGGTTATCGGCTGGCGGGGGGCTGATGGTCGCCACGGTACAACTGTCGCTTGCACTGGGCTCTACGGTAGGTGGTCTGCTTTTCGACTATCAGGGTTACCAAAGTACATTTCTGGCCAGTGCCCTGATGTTAATTATTTCTACTGTACTTATATTCCTGACTTCTGGTGCAGATAACCGGGTAACCCGCAGAGATAACTCTGGTACCCCACCGGGGGGTACCGGAAGAATCTGGCCTGATAATACAGTTTCAGAGCTGAATACGATTTATAAGCATTTTCATGGCTTTTATAAACAGTAGCAGGTGCGCTCAAATACCCGCTCAGCATTATCTGACCGGGTAAGTGCGACTCTCAAAGTAAAAAGGGCTGTTTATTCGCCTGAGACCATAAAGGGAGTTCAACGGTCCCGGGATTATCGTATCCGGCTCAGATAAACGGTCGGGAAATTAACTCCAGCCCGGACAGTACCAGGAACAGAAGAAAGCACTGCCGGAAGTGCCTGGAACTGATACGTGCCCGAACCTTCTGTCCGATCCACATTCCGGCCAGCGCTGGCAACAGGGATAAAAAGGATAACGAAAACTGCCCGATTCTGAGAGCATCATTCAGATAAAGTCCGGTGGCCAGCGCCAGGGTCGAAACGGTAAATGACAAGCCAAGCGCCTGCACCAGTTCATCCTTACTGAAACGAAGCGACTGAAGAAAGGGAACGGCCGGCATCACAAAGACGCCAGTAGCTCCGGTGATCATTCCGGTGATACCCCCAATGACCGGCGCCAGCCATTTTTCCCGGGTCTGTGAAACGGTGAACGAAGGCGAAATCAGGGCAAAAACAGCATAGGTAATTAAAGCCACTCCCAGGCTAAATGCAGACCAGGAAGGATTTATCCGGGATATCAGCGAAGATGTCGCTACTGTACCCACCATAATCAGCAGCATCATCAGCCACAAACGCCGGAAAACCAGCCTCACTGACGGTCCTGAAAACAGCTGCAGTAGGTTAGTGACAAAAGAAGGAACAACCAGCAGTGCTGCCGCGACAGGAAGAGGTAAAAACAATCCCAGCAGACCCATTGCCACCGTGGGCAAGCCCATACCGGTTACGCCTTTAACAAAACCGGCGAGCATAAAGATAAGCAGTAGACAGAGATACAGTTGTTCGCCCACGAAATTTGTCCTGATAAAAGAGGTTAAGTGATTCAACCATCTCCGCTCAGAGTGGACAATCTGGTTTTAGTGGACCATGCTTCGGATAATCCGAAGAGTCAGGTGATTTCATATGAGACTGGATCTGTCCGATTTAACACTGGTCGTCTGCATCGCTGATGCGGGTAGCATTACCCGCGGCGCTCAAACTGCCAGTCTGGCGGTGGCTTCGGCCAGTGAGAGACTGAAAAGTATTGAAGAAGATAGCGGGGCAAAACTATTCTTTCGACATCCCAGAGGAGTCAGCCTGACGGAGGCGGGTGAGATACTGGTGGGCCATGCACGCGAACTCCTTGCCGGACACCAGCGGCTTAAAACCGAACTTGATGCTTATCTCAAAGGCGGCAGAGGGAAAATCCGGTTATATGCCAACACTTCATCAATGGCCAGTTTTCTGCCGGGCAGGCTGGCAGGTTGGCTGTCAGAACATCCCGATGTGACTATTGAACTGGAAGAGCGGACCAGTGAAGATATTATTAACAGCATTAGCAGAGGTATTGCAGAGGCCGGTCTTGTCTCGGATGCAGTTAATACCGGAGAACTTATGCTTGAACCCATAGCAGATGACAGGCTTGCCCTTATCCTGCCTGCGACTCATCCATTGAGATTTAGGGATAATGTCACTCTGCAGGATGCCATCAGTGAGCCTTTTATTGGCCTTTACCCGGGGAATGCGCTACAGGACCACATCAGCGGCCATGCTCGCAGGCTGGGTCATTCATTGTTTTATCGCATCAGAATGAGCAGCTTTGAAGGTGTTTGTGAGATGGTCAGCAGTGGGACAGGGGTCGCTGTCATTCCTGCTTCAATAGCAGAACGCTTCAGAAAAAAATTTAACTACCATACTTTGCCATTAAACGACCCATGGGCACGGCGACGGATCTGTATTTGCTATAAAACAGCGGAATCACTGAGCCCGGGCATGGCAGAGTTAATCGACTTTCTCAGAACTTAAATTTTATAAAATGTTGAAGGGTACCCGGCTCTGCGGGTACAGCCCGGTCATACACACCGTCTGTCGGATATCAGTTTTCCGAATCAAATCCTGCCATACAATAATATCCTTCTATCCGCTGAACAAACTATGGGTTAATCAATCCCGGGATGATCAGCTTTGCGAGTCCGGTAAGTCAGTTTGTTTTGCAGCATGATCACCATTAAAGGAAAAACACCGGCGGATAATGCACTGACAATCAATAACCGGTTCAGATGTTGCGTGGTTATCAATGCTTCAGGAAGCAACAAAGAAGACAGGAAGAAGGCGAGGGTAGTAAACAGGAACATTAGCGTGGTCTGTAGTGAAGAAAAACCGGCGCGTTGTTTATTATCAGGATAGCGGACAGCCAATGACGAAGCAGCAACCAGCCGGCTATATGAGGCTGCAAGAAATAAGCTGATAAACAGCAATGATCTGTCAGAACCCGTTGCAGGGATCAGCAAACTGGTGGCAAATAACAGCGTTGACACGGTTGCCAGAGACAAGACTGAGACACGCGAGATCAGGATACCGGTCATTTTGGTTGACAGATATCCGACAATTCCTCCGGTGAGGAACAAGCCGGGTAACTGCTGTTGCTGTGCTCCCATAAACTGCATCAATAATGGAGTCAGAACAGGAATAATCAGCATCGGGCTGAACTGCACTACTGCCGTACAGGAGGCGAAAACCAGGGTCTGTTTATCCATCGCAATCTTGTTCCGGCTGCCAGACGGAGGTGTATCGCCGGGTACGATAAAAATGATTAATGGTAAACAAAACAGACAAAGCACACTGACTGACCACAGAGCAAAATGCCAGCCGTAGTGAGTGCACAAAAATAACACTGCCGGCATTCCGGCAATACTGACCATTGGAAACGAGGCAATGACTGTTGCGAGGACTTTGCCACGTAAATTTTCCGGAGCGCAGTTGATAAGAATAGTGATCCCCACTCCCATCGTGGTGCCACCCACGACTCCTGCGAAAAATCGCAGTGCCAGCAAAGTACCAAATTGCGTTGTGAGTGTGGAGCAATAAGTGACTGCTGCCAGTAACAACATATTCATCATCAGGAATTGTTTTTTATTAACCCGGTCAATCCGGTAAAAAGCAGCGCTGCCGGAAAGGACGGCTCCCAGGGTGTAGAGTCCGGAGGCATAACCGGAAAAGGAGACAGGCACTGAAAACGTGTCTGCCATAAAAGCAAAAACCGGTGTTGAAGCCATGTACTCCAGTGCATTAGCGAACTGGATAAAAGCTATAACCATGGCCAGTCGCATAACCGCTTTATAATCCATTGTTTTTGTAAGCAGGGGCATAACAGTTAACCTGTGAGTGAAAGTGGGCTAAGTCTAACTGCTATCGTCGATGATGTTTATATGCTAAAAATGGTGCATATTGTTATCAAACCCGGGATTATTGATGCGTCCTGTACTTGAATTTAACAGCCTTAACGTGTTTATTGCGGTTGCTGAAAAAGAAAGTTTTGTAGGTGCAGCAAAATTCCTCGAAATGCCGACCTCGAATGTCAGTCGTTGTATTTCTCAGTTAGAAGAAAAGCTCAATCTTCAACTGATTGAGCGCAGTACCCGACATATGAAACTTACCCAGGCCGGCCAGTTACTGTATAGCCGCGCGGTACCTTTACTGGAGACTCTGGAGCAGACTGAGACAGAACTGACCATGCGCCAAATGCAACTCAGAGGGCCGCTACGTCTGTGCATCCCCAATGAATTAGGTCCCGCATTACTTGGTTCGGTGATCGCTGACTTTGCGTATCAGTACCCTGAACTTGAGATAAGCTGTGTCACAAATCTCTCGGGGTTAGAATCCCTGCGGGATGACCTGGATTTAGCCATCATTGTCACTCGCGGCCAGTTGGATAACAGTGACTATATCGCCCGCCATCTGTTGACTATTCCCTGTACTATCGTGGCAGCGCCTTCCGTTATTCAGCGTTATGGTACTCCGTCTGATATCCGGCAGTTCGCACAATTACCCTGTATCTCTACGGTCAGTGCTCTGCAAGGTGCCGCATGGCAGTTTGTGGATAAAAAAGGGAGATTTGAGACCATCAGGGTGAGAGGGCACTATCGGGTCAACAGCGGAGAGATGGCAGGGCGGGCTGCACTGGCAGGTGTCGGTTTTGCAATTCTGTCTAAACAAGCCTGCCAACCCTATATCGACGATGGACGGTTAATTGAGATTCGGTTTCAACAGACCGCGGCTCCTTTGCAGTTATTGGCGCTCTATTCAGACCGCCGTTTTCTGCCGGCTAAAATCAGAACATTGATTGATTTTATCCATCTGCAACTAAACCCTCCGCTGTGAACCCCCTGAAGTCAGAGGATTTCGTAACGCAGTGTTGATTTTCGTTATTTATCGCCGTATACCCGAAGACTTTCCCCTGCAATATTCTGCAGGGGAAGCAACGTTCTCAGCCTTGGTGCCCGGTCGCTTAAATGGCCCCATGAAATGTCGGGAAATCAGTATAGCCATGGGCATCACCACCAAAAAAAGTCTCGCGCTGATAGTGGGTCAGTGGATGACTGTGGCGGATTCTATCAGGCAGATCCGGGTTCGATGTGAACAGGCGACCGAAGGCAATCAGATCAGCATCGCCACTTTGCAGCATTTTCTCCGCGTCCTCCGGCTTGAATCCACCGGCAGCGATAATCGTTCCCGGGTAATAAGGCCGAAGATCGTGGCTGGCGACCGGTTCTGCATAATGGTCTGTCGATTTATCTTCCGGGCCGACAATCCGTGGCTCAATAATATGCAGGTAAGCCAGCTTAAAAGCGGCTAGCTGGCTTACCAGGTAGCGGAAGGTGGCTTGCGGATTACTGTCATGCATATCACCGTAAATACCGCTGGGTGAAATCCGAACGGCTACCCGTCCAGGACCCCATATTTCTGTTAGTACCGCGACCGATTCCAGCAGGAAGCGGGCACGATTCTCCAGGCTACCGCCATAATTATCGGTACGCAGATTACTGCCATCCAGCAGGAATTGCTCAGGCAGGTAACCATTCGCGGCATGCAGTTCTACACCATCAAAGCCGGCGGCTTTCGCCCGTTTAGCTGCCTGACGCAATTCATTCATCAGTAGCGGAATTTCGGTGGTTTCCAGTGCCCGTGGTTGTGGAAATAATTTTCCTTCATAACCCCCTTGTTCATTTCTCACCACACCGTAGGTTTCTTTGGCAATCAAAGCGGAAGGTGCCACAGGCTGTTGTCCACCGGACAGTTCAGGCAGTGACTGGCGGCCCGGATGCCAGAGCTGCAAAATAATCTGGCTGCCCCGCGCGTGAACGGCATCGGTGAGTCGTTTCCATCCGGCCTGTTGATGGTCGGTAAATATACCGGGGGCATCCTGATAAGCATTAGCGTAAGGTGATATCGCTGTCGCTTCAGCAATCAGCAGTCCACCCTTGCTGGCCCGCTGACGGTAGTACTCCGTCATCAGTTCTCCCGGTACTCCTCCCGGTTCCGTTCTCATTCGGGTGGCAGGGGCCATGACGACGCGGTGTTCGAGTTGCAATTTGCCGGCACCGGCTGCGGACAGTAATTTTTTCATCATTAATACTCCATAACTGTGGGGGATGTCTGTGCGGATTCCCTGTGAATATTGGGTCCCGGGTCATTTAACCGTTTCAGGATTCCGGCTGTGCCATATTGCGCGCAACCTGGGCCGCACTGATGCCTTCCAGTGCCAGGCCATAGCCAATACCTTCATCCAGTAAGCGTTTCAGACGTTGTGTCAGTGCAATGCGGGTATAGCGCGAGGTGAGTGGTGGCAGGGCTGCAATCCCGTCTGCAATTTCATGGGCACGAGCCAGCAGTTTGTCTGCAGGAACAATTTCATTAACCACTCCCCATTGTCTGGCGGTTTCTGCATCCAGTTGCTGGCGGGTCAGCAGAAAATAACGGCCACGAACAGAGCCAATCACTTCCGGCCACAGGATATGGACACCATCGCCCGGTACTATCCCGAACTCAAAGTGAGGTTTGTCCTGAAATATGGTTTCTGGTGTTGCCAGTATGATATCGGTCAGCAGGGCATATTCGCTGTGCAACAGTACAGGGCCATTCAGCGCGGTGATCATGGGCACTTCAATATCAAGAATGTTGTTAAGAACTTTTCTCCCTTCGCGCAGAATCTTGTCGAATCCGGAGGGGTTGAAAAAGTCGAAACCTTCAGGGCTAATAGCATCCATAAAGGCACCGCCGGAACCGGTCAGGATGACTGCACGGTTATTACGATCCTCCCCAATGGCATGGAACAACTCAACGAACTGTTCGTGGGTATGGCCGTCGAACACCAGCTTTTCATCGTCAGTGTGAAATTTCACTTCCAGGACTCCGTTTTCTTTTCGGGTCAGACGGGCGTTAGCGAAGGCGTTACGGTAGGTTTCAAATGCTGACATGGCGATATTCCTCAGGTAGTCCGGGCCGGAGTGGCGGGGTGTGAAATCACAATATTCTATTCCTGATGAAATGGGATCGGCTTTGATTTAGATAATGCCTATTCCTAAATGGAATGGATTTGAACAGAAAAGCTCAATAAGTAACCCTGCTGTACCAGCAGTGGCCTTTGCGTGGACAGATGTTCCTGAAGCTTACGGACCCACAGTATTCGATAAAATCAACTAATGTGGCTTCTCACGTTAGTTACAGTACCTAAAGCGACTCCGGTTGTTCATGCGGTTAAAACGGGAAAAACTAATAAGTTTGCCCATCTTAATCTATGCCGCAGTGTAGAATATCCTCTGCCTGGCGGACAGCTGGGTCACATCCCGGGGATTTTTTCTTAAACAATAACACCAGATTTGAAACCTCACCGGTTTAGCCTATCCTTGATAGGTGGGTGATAATTAAGGTGTTTATGTTTTAAGGAAAAAAGATGCTAAAAATAAAACGTAAAAAAGTTAAACCAATGCGACTCAAGGACGTCACGATTATCGACGACGCCCGGCTAAAAAAAGCCATCACGGCGGCCGCATTAGGTAATGCAATGGAGTGGTTTGACTTTGGTGTGTATGGATATGTTGCGACAGTATTAGGTAAAGTGTTTTTCCCTAACGCCTCTCCTGCTATCCAGATCATTGCTGCATTAGGAACTTTCTCGGTACCTTTTATTATCCGTCCGCTTGGTGGGATGTTCTTTGGGGTGCTGGGGGATAAATATGGCCGGCAAAAGATACTGGCAACCACCATTATTCTGATGACTCTCAGTACCTTCTGTATTGGTTTGATTCCTTCATATGCCACTATCGGTTTCTGGGCGCCGGTATTGCTGCTTATCGCTAAGATGGTGCAGGGCTTTTCTGTCGGTGGCGAGTATACGGGGGCATCTATTTTTGTGGCCGAATATTCGCCGGACCGGAAACGCGGTTTTATGGGGAGTTGGCTGGATTTTGGTTCACTGGTGGGGTTTGTGTGTGGTGCCGGAATAGTGGTACTGCTAACCACTATGCTGGGGCAGGAAACCTTTAACGAATGGGGCTGGAGGATTCCGTTCTTCCTGGCATTACCTCTGGGATTAATTGGTCTCTATCTGCGTAACGCTCTGGAAGAGACTCCGGCGTTCCAGAAACATGTGGACTCTCTGGAAGAAGGGTCTAAACAGGGACTGAGCGAAGGTCCCTCAGTGCCATTTAAAGAAGTGGCGCGCAAACACTGGCGTAACCTGATCTCCTGTATCGGAATAGTCATTACCACCAATGTGGCGTATTACATGCTACTGACTTACGTACCGAGCTACCTGACTCACGACCTGCACTACTCTGAAGACCGGGGTGTATTGATTATCGTGGTGATTATGCTGGCAATGCTGTTTGTACAGCCGGTGATGGGCCTGCTCAGCGATAAGTTCGGTCGTCGTCCGTTTATCGTTATCGGTAGCATTGCGATGGTTGTTTTTTCCATCCCGTCATTTATGCTGATCACACATAACAGTCTGCCGGCGTTGTTTTTTGGGTTATTGATTCAGGCGGTGATACTTAACTGCCTGATTGGGGTCATGGCGGCGACTCTGCCCGCTTTGTTCCCGACAGAAGTCCGTTACAGTGCGTTGGCCAGTACCTATAATATTTCTATCCTGGTGGCGGGTATAACTCCGACACTGACCGCCTGGTTGGTGGAAGTGAGTGGAAATCTGTATATGCCGGCTTTTTACCTGATGGTGGTGGGTGTTATTGGGGTAGTGACCGGCCTTTCTATGCGCGAGACAGCCAATAAACCGCTCTATGGTGGCACTCCGGCAGCTTCTTCGCTGGAAGAAGCGAAAGAACTACTGCAGGAACATCATGACGGTATTGAACAGCGAATCGAAGATATTGATGAGCAGATTGAACAGTTGCAGATCAAACGTCGCAATTTAGTCGACCAGCATCCGGATATCACTCATTAAACCAGACTAACCGCTGTCTCCGGACGGCGGTTTTTCCCCCATCGCCGCTTGCATCCTCACAGAGAATTCTCAGTCCGCATAAAATCAACGTCTTTTCAGTATTGGCTTGGCAAATCAGTGAGATTGTACATCTAATTTTTTCGGCAGAAAATATACTGGCATCTCCTCTTGCTGAGGCTCAGGCGACTGGTCCGGTTATCACCCTCTGAGATACACTACAGGCTCTCTCAGATCACACAGCAGGAATATATGACCAATTCTATCGGAATTCTGGCCGGCATGGGGCCGCGATCGACCGCACCTTTTATCGATATGCTGGTATCTGAATGCCAGTCACAGTATGGCGCATGTTTTGATATGGATTTTCCAAGAATGCATATCATTTCTCTGCCAACACCGTTCTGGCCTGGCCAGCCTGTTGATGATCAGGCGATGATTGCTGCCTTACGTTCAGGGGTACGGGAACTGGTGCAGGCCGGAGTCAGTTTTATCGCGGTCCCATGTAATCTGGCACATAATTATTTCAGCGAAATGGAACAGGTTGCCGGAGGTATTCCGGTGTTGCATATCGCTGCAAGTGCCGTGCAACAGATACCGCCGCCCGTGAATTATGTGACTTTACTGGCGACTGAACCCACGCTGGATGCAGGGTACTGGCAGCAAAAATTGCTGGCTGAGGGTAAACAACTCTTCGATAACCCGCAGCTACGCAGTCTGACGACCGCGCTGATCACCAGTATAAAACAGCAAGGTTATCAGAGTGAGACCGTCAGCAGGTTATGGCAGCAGATAACGGGTCTGATCACGGAAAATCGTAGTGGGGCAGTCCTGATCGCCTGCACCGATATCAGTCCGTTGCTGGATAGCGGCGAATATCCGTTTGTGACTATCGACAGTGCAGCCAGTCTGGCGAAGGATGTTATCCGCCGCTATCAGCAACAACGCCAGGCCGCAGGAAGGTGAGTCTGAAGGGGGGCTCTGCATTCGTTTTTTTGATGTAGCCGGACAGAGCTTTTAGCGAAAATACTCAGTGACCTCACTGATAAACAGCTGGCAGCGGCTCTCTTTCATGCGCTGCGGGTCACAGAGCAGATTAAGTGGTCGTTCCGGGACAGGGAAATTCTCGAGTACGGGGATTAATTCACCGCGCTGTAGTGGCTGCTCAAGGCCTTTCTCATAGCCGATAATAATCCCGTTTCCTTTCACTGCGGCGGCCAGTATCGCTCCCCAGTCATTGATAACCAAAGGGCCATTCACAGAGACCTGAATAATTTGCTGCCCGCAGGTAAATGGCCACTCGTGGGCCAGTCCGGCCGGCCATGGCGAGAATCCTATGCAATCATGATGTTGTAAATCCTCCGGGTGCTCTGGTGTTCCACGGCGGGCCAGATAGTTGGGGGATGCACAGGCGATAAACCGGTATGGAGGTAAGGGCCTGGCGACGTAACGCAGGTTTTTATCCGGCTTACCAATCCGGAACACGAAATCGAAATATTCCGCCGCAGGATTGATAATGCCGTCACTCAGTGTTAGTTCAACCTTCATCTGCGGATAGCGCTGCAAAAACAGACTCACAAAATCTACCAGGCTGTAGCGACCCAATGAAACCGGAGCATTAATGCGCAATGTTCCTGAAGGCGTATCCGTAAGACCGCTGGCTTCATTGTCGGCCTGGTTCACAGCTTCGAGTATCGCTTCGCAACGTTTCAGGTACTGCTCTCCTGCCGGAGTCAGGCTTTGTGAACGGGTTGTCCGGTTTAACAGTCGTACAGATAACTGATGTTCCAGTGCAGTAATATGCCGGGCAACCATTTGCGGCGACATGGCCAGTTTATTGGCGGCAACAACAAAAGAGCCTCCCCGGGCCGCTGCCACAAAGGTTCGCATGCTGGTAAGCTTATCAGGCATTAAACACTCCTGGTTGTTTCTGAACTTTATAAATGGGTATTTTAAATACTGCCGATGGTTATTATGCTTGATTTTTAACACATCAACCGAGGCACAACCAATGAACATTTACCTGGTGACTATGGAACACCCTGAAGGTCCTGAGTGGGGTACCTTTGTCCGTGAACATGTGTTGTATCTTAAACAACTGATCCGCAACGGAACGCTGATAGCCTCAGGCCCGTTGAAAAATACCGCGTTACGGGCTGGTTTTTTGATTTTCCGGGCAGAAAGTCTGCAACAGGTTCATATGCTGGTGGATGCCGACCCGTTTGCACGGGAGAAACTGATAGCGAAGCTGGAAATACAACAGTGGGACCCCCTGTTTGGTCAGTTGAGTGCTATTTCCAGCCGGCAGACTGTCGGTGAACTACAGGATTTGGTTGATTGAACCGTCTCTGGTGAGTAGTTACGGCTTCAGCCATAAGCGTATCGCCTAAAACAGCGATTCATCGACAAAAATGTTGTGATGAATGCTGCCAAAACAGAACTAACCGGTTAAGGTAGAGGTTCTTCCGGCACTGTCCGGTGAGTCAGCCAGGCACCGTCCAACACTGACACAGCAATGATGATTCACGGAGCACAGGATGAATGATTCAGTCAGGCTTGGTCGCATTGCCGCTATCTTAGCGGTAAAAAATATTCAGCGAGCAGAGCAGTTTTATACTGAAGGACTTCATTTTACCGCAGTATTTAAGAATGGTAACCCGACAGGTTTTATGATCCTCAGGCGTGATGCTGCTGAGTTACACCTTACCGTCCAGCCATTTCATAAATCAGTTGCCTATCCGGTGGCGCATCTGCTGGTGGATGATGCAGCCGCATTCTACACATGCTGTCGTCAGGCCGGAGCAAAAATTATCAAAGATCTCCAGGATAAAGATTATGGGTTAAGGACATTTGTGTTTGCTGACCCCGACGGAAACCGTATAGATGTCGGGCAAATTCTGCCGAAGTGAGACGATGAACAGACAGACGGGTAGCTGCAACTGGCTCGTCTGCCTGATATATGAGCTTAACGAGGCATGGCGGCAAAGACTTCACTGACGGCTTTAGCTCCGGGGTCAATATGCCCCTGCAGGCTGTCAGCATTCAGATAAGCCGATCGCCCGGCACCGGCTTTACTCATTTTAGCAGTAGACTCCGCGCCTTTTCGTGCGGCTGCCACGACTTCATCCCAGCCGCTATCTGCGGCCATGGCTTCAAAGGCCGGTTGCAGAGCATCAATCATGGTCCGATCTCCGGGACGAGCCCCACCATACTCTTTCATCTGTTCCAGCCCTTTAAGGAAAGCTTTTCCGGGATTTTGCTGCGGATCATAACCTTCTGCTGCCGCGGTAAACAGTAGCGATAACAATACACCGCCGGAGCCTCCCATGGGGGTAGTGATACTCTCTCCCAGCCAGCCCAACAAAGCTGCGGGATCATTGAGCGGTAACTGTTTATCCTTCAATGCCTTGAGAACGTAACGGGCACCGGTGGCCAGAGTACTGCCCGTGTCGCCGTCACCCACATGACTGTCGAGGGTATTCAGTGCCTCTTCATTATCAATCAGTGTCTGGCAGGCCGATTCAAGCATTGCAGCTATGTCGGGATTATCGGAAGGGGTGACTGCCGTATTTTCCGGTAAGGCCTGCGCCTGCTGCCAGTGCATTTCTGCGGGTGAATAAAGCGGTGACCATCCGGAGACGTCGACCGGTGATTTGAGAGCTTCTTCGAGTTCGTCATTCAGTGGCAGAACAGTCAGTGAAACGCCTTTCATGTCCAGTGCGCTGACCAGAGTTGCCGGCCCCTGTAACAAGCGAACACGTTTTCCCAAAGGTGAGGCTAGCAGATGTTGGCTGAGTAAAGCCAGTTCCAGTACCGAAAATCCGCCAAGATTATTAATCATCAGCAGTAAGTCCGATTTATCACCAATGTGTTCTAATAGTCGTTTAGTTATCTGTTCACAAATTTCACGGCTGTTCTGGGTGTCCAAAGTGGCCACGCCATGTTCACCATGAATGCCCATCCCAAGCTCACTTTTGCCGGCAGGTAGCCTGTCGTTGTTCCCGGCTCCCGGCAGATGGCAGGAAGAGAGAGCAACACCCAGAGTTGCGATTTGCTTTAGTGCTGAGCGGGTTTGGCTGGCGACCTCCTGTAAGGAAAGCCCCTGACTGGCGGCAAAACCGGCAATTTTATGGGCTAAAATAGTGCCTGACAGGCCGCGGGGCTGGGGATTGTCCGGGAGCGCGATATCATCCTCCACCAGAACGGTTTCTACCTTATAGCCCAAAGCTCTGGCTTTCTCTGCGGCCAGTCCGAAATTCAGGCGGTCCCCGGTATAGTTTTTAACAATCAACAGACATCCGGCATCGCCAGTGACATTAATAATTGCACTAAGAACGGCATCTACCCCGGGGGAAGCAAAAATATCACCACAAATGGCCCCGGTCAGCATCCCTTTCCCGACAAAACCGGCATGCATGGGTTCGTGACCAGAGCCTCCGCCGGACAGTAATGCGACCTGCTTTTTATCCCAGTCATTGCGAACAACCACCCGCAAGCCCGAATCTGTTTTCAGACGGGTTAAGTTTGCATGTGGGCTGGTTCTAATAATGCCTTCAATGACAAGGTCAATGAGGTTTTCTTTACTGTCATAGAAAAAATGACTCATCGAAATCACTCCTTAATAAGATAAACCGCGACCCTAAGTGTGAGCCAGTTTATCTCAGACATCGGCACGACAAGCGATTAGTGTGATCTTCATCACATAATAATCGATGTGGAGCTTGTGTCCTGAAACAGGAAAAACAGACATTAATCGTTAAAACGGGAAGGGCGAAAATTGGCCAGCCATTAGCTAAAGTGCCTGTTTCAGCAAAGTCAGGGGCAGTCCCTGGCTACGGCATGTTTTGCCGTCGGAGGTTATCTGGCTGCTGAGGGCCGGAGTACCGGACAGCGTGGCACAGAGATTGATGATTGGCCTGAAAGACTGCTTTTGGGTATGATCGGCCGCCTGAAAGGGAGTAACCAGATGATATCTGAAATTAATGATACCTTTATTGCGCCGCTTTGTGAGCAACAGATAGAGATTCTCTATCAGGATGACTCTTTGCTACTGATTGATAAACCTGCCGGGTTACTTAGCCTGTCAGGGAAAAACCCGCAAAATCTGGATTCGGTACATTACCGGCTGGTGAAAGAGTATCCCGGTTGTACTCTGGTGCACCGGTTGGATTTTGGCACCTCCGGGCTGATGGTGATTGCACTGAATAAGTCGGTGAATGCGTTACTCTGTCAGCAATTTAGTCAGCGTAGTGTGACTAAACATTATCAGGCACTGGTCTGCGGGCATACGGAGCAGGACTCCGGCGCAATTGAAGCGGCAATTGCCAGTAATCCGGCATTATTTCCGCGCATGGGCTTGTGTCCGGAGAAGGGAAAACCTGCCCGTTCCGGTTATCAGGTAGTAGAGAGGGAGTTTTTCATTACGCCGGATAAAAAAAGTCTGCCGGTCACCAGGCTACAGCTGTTACCCGAAACGGGAAGGACCCATCAGTTACGTATCCATTGCCAGTATCTGGGACACCCGATTTTGGGCTGTGATTTATATGGCGGAAAAGAGTGGCCGGGTACAGCCAAAATTCCACGACTGATGTTGCATGCCAGCCAACTTAATTTTGTGCATCCGGTCACCCTACAACCGATGGTTGCCCGTAGCACCGTACCTTTCTGACTAGGCCTCAGGCGGCCCGGCCAGATATGATGTCTTAGACCTTACCACATCAGGTCATCAGGGATTTTAAAATCTGCGTAGGGATCATCTTCATCCGGCTCCTGATCACTAACCGGACTGTTCAGGATGATATAATCAGCATCGCGTTGGGCAATTTTATCTGCCACGATGGCCGGGATAATCGCATATTCGCTGCGGTTATTCTCAGTAATCAGCCGTGCGATAGCCAGCCGTCCCTGAGTTAACTGGGTATGTGTTTTATTATCCACTGACAAATTTTTGATCAGATTGTTGTCGGTGAAATTAAAGCTGACCGGGCCATCGGTTCGCGGAATCCGGTTCATTTCGATCAACTGACGAATTTGCGCCTTATACTCTTTAGACTGTGCTGCCTGCTTCTGTTGCTCACTGAGTTGCCTGTCACGCGCCTGCTGTGCTTTTTTATTCTCTTCAACTGCTTCTCTGGCTTCTCTGGCTTGTACCCGCGACTTTTTTGCAGTCCGTTGTACTTTTTCCATTTTCTTGCTGCTGACCAGTCCGGCTTTCAGCATCTGTTCCTGTAAGGTGAGTTTTGTCATTCTGTTTCCTGAACCGGTTAATGGGTTTGCCGGAGTATATCGTTAATTTGGCTGAAAGTGGTGATTTTGCAGACCTGATGGCCAGAGCCTTGCGGGGAACAGTGGAGTAATGTCTGACATCACAGAAAAGTGGAAAAAAATCCCGCCGTAGCGGGAAATGGATTATAGGCAAACTGCAATATTTGTTCTAAACGACTTTTCCGGTTAAACGAGGATTAACCGGTATTGCATTGATACGACCAGGTATCGGGGCAACAGTTCCCTCTGCACGTAAGAAAATTACCGTCAGAATTTCGTTAAGTTATTGATAACGAATCACTGTAACCGTTGCGATGCTATCAACCAGACACTCTGCAAGGCCATTGTCTTTAGTGTAATTAAGGGTAAACCTGCTGTAACCATGATATCTGAAGGGGTATTATACCAGAATTACCCGTATGTTCGATAACTGACACGAATAGAAAAATGCGTGGTGACAAATTAATGTAACCTGACTATAGGATGATTCACAGGTAGCAAAAAAAAGGAAAATTTATGTTAGCAAAAATGTTTTTACACGGGCGTCATTGTTACGTCGCTGTCACTGAGATGACAGAAATCGAAAATGGCCATCTGACTGCCGGGAGTAAAGAGTTTGTGGTCAAACTGGCTAATGGTATGCAGGAAAAAGTAATTATGCGGGGCGAGAGTCTGGCTGGTATTGATAATGGTTGTATTCGTCTGGGCTAAGACTTCCCTGTATAGCAGTAAGCAGTAAGCAGTAAGCAGTAAGCAGTAAGCAGTAAATAATAAATACCGTAATTGTAATGAGCTCTGTCAGATTCGCTGGCAGGCTCTGAGCAATGTCGAACCCCTTCCTGCATTGAGTCCATCCATAGCGACAAGTCATGTAAACTCTGTCAGCGGTCAAAACTCTCCTGAATTATCTTTTATCATCACAGGATGATTGACGATACTGTACCCATTAGTTGTTGATCCGGACAAAAAAAAGCCCGCGGTCAGCGGGCAAAGATAACTGGAAGCAATGTGAGCAATGTCGTGTCGAGTAGTTGATTAAAACAGTCAACTATTCGACAGAGCTAAAGATAGTGGTAATGATTCTCAATTGCAACCCCTGAATGTGTGTGGATTACCAAATTTTTTAAAATATTTCTACAATTGTCGCGGACTGACCATTATGCGAAGGTTTGTCACCGGACTTTCAGATTCATCCGGTTAACTCTTTATCAGCAGGGGAATTAACTCCGGTATCTGAAACCCGGGAGTCATGTGGTTGGCGTGGTATCGTCAGCAGCCACACGGGCAATCAGTTGCGGGATTTGATGCTCAGAAAATACCTCGATACCATGGCGGCGTAACAGGGTTGTTGCAATCCCACTGCCGTTAATTTGGCACCCTGAAAAATCACCACGATAAATTTTCTGACTGCCACAGGTAGGACTGCCATCGGTCAGCAAAGCATAACGACATCCTGCCTGTTGCGCTACCTGCAGGGCCAGTCTGGCACCTTTAAGGTATTCCTCGGTCACATCATTTCCATGATTTTCCAGAATCACCGCATTCCCGGTCAGGACATCTTCGCCATCACCCCCGCAGATCTCTGCAGGAAGTCGCGGCGTCGGAAGTCCGGCGGCTTGTTCCGGGCAACAAATCACCAGGCGCTTACCAGTATTTTATTCTTCATTAATGTTGGTCAATAATTTGCAGAACAGAGAGCAATTATGCCGCGCTTTCTGTAAAAGTGGCAGGTCCTTTGATGGCAGACCGGAAGCAAAATTAAAAAACCCCGGGGTATCACCCACGGGGTTTTGACATAAAACAGATGCTGTATTAAGAAGTTATCTTAAGCAGCGCAGGCTGACTTACTTGCGGCCAAGCAGATAACCAAAGACTACACCGATAGCCGCGGCAATCGCAACACCGGTGTAAGGTTTGTCAGAGACCTGCGTCTTAATGGTATCCGCAGCATCACGTACCGCATAGCTGGCGTGTGATGCGTACTTACGCGCGGCTCCTTTCAAAGAATGCTCAGGTGAATCGGTAATGTCACCGTAAGCTTCCTGTGCTGCACCTGCCAGTTCTTCAGCTTTATCCTGAATTTTACCACTCATGCACAACTCTCCTTTGATTGACTGTTTTATCAGATGTTTTTAAGTATAGCAGAGGAATTTTTTCTTACTGCTGAACCGGAATTTTCTGAGCCTCCCGGACAAAGGTTCAGCACACGGCTTGATATCAGCGTACCAGTTCACCTTCGACCAGACTGGCTCTGACAATAGTCACTGCCGGGATTTGCAGGGCCTGCATATAGCCTTGTACCAGCAATAAATTACTTACATCGGTTGTGCGATAATCACCCTTAAGCTGACTGTCATCTTTTTTGACTTGTTGTTTTGCCAGACGGGTCAGTTGCTGCAGGGTATAGCTGTTCGGTTTTCCTGGTAGCTGATCACGTAGTGAATAATCATGAACACCACCAATACCCAGCACTTTCTTACCCGAAATCATCCGTTTCATTGCTGAATCCACATCATTGCTGGCATAAAAACGGACAAATTTCAGCGTACTGTCGGCATAATTCCCGACCGGATTGGGTGAGCTGTCAGCGGTTAAAGGCTGATTCTTCAGCAGGCTGACGATATAGTTTTTTAAGGTGACAGAAGCCAGTTTTCCCTGATAGATATGTGGAATTTTTTTACCCTGTTCTTCGGTCCAGGTGGTCATCTGCATCGATGCTCCGCCAATATCCCAGACCAGAATATCTTCATCCTGAATATCCGGTTGATGTAATGATGCTTTAGCGGAGGCGAAACCGAGCAGAGCTTCTTGTTTCTGGCTGATAATTTTTATTCCTGCCCCGGTCTGTTGATTAAGCCAGGCTATGGTCTGCGGTCCGTTTTTAGCACTGCGAAATACTGCTGTTGCAACACCTGAAACAGAAACCGGATGGAAACGGCGGATGTTTTTCATTTCGGTTTGCAGGGCAGACAATCCCTGATTTATCACAGCCTGTGGCAGACGGTTATCGGCAGCATGCATCAGGGCATCGTTGTAAGGTACGGCTATTTGTTGCTGATAGCGCATCTTAATAATCTGATGGCGGCAGATATCGACATCCGCGACGGCAATTTTGCTGGAACCTGATCCAATATCCAGCGCCGCGCGGGTTTGCAGACAACCAGCGTAAGCTGACAGAGTAAACAGGGGTATCAAAGTGCCGAGGCAAAACAGTGTCATGCTGCGATTTATGGACATAGGCTAATCCAGAGAGTCACGGAAATTTTAATACAAAATATGTCAGGCAGCGCAGGAGGTCACAATAGCGCAACCGGCGGATTACTCAGTGCCGGGTGCAGGGCAGGTCCAGGTAATCATCAGATTCTGCGGCGCGTTGATTAACCGGAAACGGTTATTACCCAACCGTTGGGCATAATATCCCTCAGCGGTCACAGAAGAGGGGATGTAACGCTGATTGTCCGTGGACGAAAGCAAACCACTGTCAATCCTGACAGACTGCTTGCTGATAGTGAAATGCGTCACCTGGTCAAAAATCCATGCATTGGTTTTACCCAGACTTTTTCCGTACAGGCTGGCCACTTCACCGTCACACAGCCGTCCCTGAGGGCGTGAAGCACAACCACTTATCAGAACCAGAAGCGTAGCAATCAGCAGATAACGCATAACATCACCTTAATCCATTGCGGGTAATCATTGTCATCACAAAGGCTAAGCATAACATTGTCGCCTGATGACTGGTGAGAGATTGTCGATAACGGCGTTATTTTTTTATCGTTCCGGATGACGGCGGATGGGTAATCTCGCGTTGCAACCAGTAAAAAATCACTCCACAAATGTATCGCTGGCTGGCAGAGCTAAGTGGCTGATGGGCTGTGATATTATGCCATTTTTCCAGGCAACCCCGGCAGCAGGTCGCTGTAGCGTGCTGGGCAATAAAAACCGGATGACCACGCATCGGTGTCTGCTTCCCGTCATTCACAGGTTCGGCATCTGACAACCTCAGCCGGACAAAATCAGCAGCATGTTGCATGATGACATCTGCACCTTTATCCATGCAGTATTGCCTTTCTTTAACCCCCAGATGAAAGCGACTGCGGAACGGAGAACCCGCCAGCCGGCGGAACAGTTGTTGATGAGTGCTCATCGGTTGGTATTCCTGCAAATTATGTATAACCTGTCATTAATTTTATTATGTTGTAACCTCCAATAATAGTGTCAGTGAATCATCCTGGTTAGTATGGGTTATCACCAGTTAAACTCACTAAATCTCAGGATGAGACATGAAAACACTGATTGCCATGATTGCTATCACAGCCGGTATTGCTTATTCACAGACTGCTGCAGCTTATGCGGCGCCAGATGATGGAGATGAATTTCAGATTTCCTGTCCCGGGCGTCCAACCATGACGATTGACCGTGCAGAATACGGGATCTCCACGCTTATGTGGGGAGACGATAATTTTCAGATAGCCGCGGGTCAGGATCGCATGCGGCTGCAGGATGGCCAGCCGGTATCAATTACCTTATTTCGTAATGGTGACCAGCTCATGGTGGATAAAGCCACAGGGGATACCTTTTTTGTGTATGCGGGCACGACGAAACTGGTGCCTTGTGAAAGAACGGATACCCGGCCAGATCCGTTACTGACGCTGACCCCCTGGAATAAAGACATGACATCCGGACAGTCTGCTACCGGATAAACCCGATGGTTTTATTTTTCGGGAGCAGAACCTAATACCGGATAGTGGCTAAGAACCAGCGTCCGCGCAGTGCCGAGGCTGTTAAGCCGGGCAGAGGCGCCAATGGGCAAGGTGACCGTTTCCTGCTCATGACCGAACTGCAGACCATCAATAAAGGGGACACCGCATAACTCCTGCATATACTGCCAGACCGTGTCCAGACTAAATCCGTTATCATAGTCGGACAACGTCCCGCCACTGAAGCTTCCGGTGATGACTGCCTGCTGACGTTGCAAAATTCCCGCATGCCACAATTGCAACAGCATCCTCTCTATTCTGAAAGGATGTTCATTAATATCTTCGATGAACAAAATACCATTATCGATATCTGGCATCCAACGAGTCCCGGTAAGCGATGTCAGCATGGCCAGATTCCCGCCCCACAGCACGCCTTCGGCACTGAAATCTTTTTGTATATTTCCCGACCAGTGGATGGTATAACTTTTTTGCCTGAGGAGTTTCCAAAAATGCTGCAGAGTAAATTCTGATGGCGGACTGGCGCCAAAATTGCCTGCCAGCATCGGTGAACTAAAGGTAATTAATCCGCATTGTGATAACAGTGCCAACTGAATGGCGGTGAAATCGCTGTGGCCACACAGTGCTACAGGTTGGCCGGTTAAACGTTCAGCCAGTGCCGGGTAATCTATTTTTGTCAGCAGTCGGCTGGCACCGTAGCCACCGCGCACCGCCAGGGCTATATCCGGTAATTCCGTGCAGTGTGCCAGTTGATTGATATCTGTGAGTCGCTGTTCATCAGTTCCGGCGAAACGCTGAAAGCGCCGTTGGATAACAGTGTCGTTTTCCAGCCGGTGACCGGCATCCCGTAAAAACTGTAAACCGCGCTCAGCGGCTGGTTGATTAATGCAGTATCCCGAAGGGGCGATCAGTCGAATCGTATGGCTGGCAGACATAACTATAACTCTGCAGGAGATAAGCAAAACAATAGACTCATCATGGCGAAAACAGCGGCGGAAGTCACGCCTTTCAGTGAACGGTGAATTCAGACAAATGGTAATTTTACCGGCAGGAGAGTTCTGTATCATAGGCGACGCAAAATTATCAGGATAAAGATAACGTGAAAATAAAATTTCTTGTGCTTTCTGCCTTATTTTTGGCAGGGTGCGCCAGTGAGCCGCCGAAGCAAGTTATTCAGCAAAAGTATACGCCGTTAATTCAGGCACCACCCTCCAAAGTACTGACCAATACTAATGATGATTGGTCCCTTTTCACCGAAGACGCTGCCAGTCATTATGGTGTTGATCAACGTTTAATCAGCGCCATTATTAGTGTCGAGTCCGGTGGAAATCCAAATGCTGTTAGCCGTTCTAATGCCATAGGTTTAATGCAGATTAAAGCATCTACCGCAGGTCGTGAAGTTTACCGGGTACAAGGCAAGCGTGGACAACCATCCCGCAGCCAGTTGCGCGATCCGGCAGTGAATATTGAAATTGGTACGGCTTACATCAAAATTCTGCAAGATACGATTCTTTCCGGTATCCACAATCCGGTGACATTGCGATATGCGACCATTGTTTCTTATTCTAATGGCGCCGGGGCATTGTTACGAACGTTCTCGTCGAACCGTGACAAAGCTATCGCCATGATTAATGATATGACCCCACAGCAGTTCTATCGCTTTATCGAACGTAAACATCCCGCGACCCAAGCCCCGCGTTATCTCTGGAAAGTCACCACGGCTTACCAGGAGGACAGCTAATATTTGCCTGTCGGCTGACTGAGTTCAGCCGGCAGTCTGGTTTTGCAACCCGCCACGCTTTATCACATCTCACTGATGGTTTTATGACCGGAAAATTGTTCAGCTCACTATTTTCCCCGGGCTTTTTACGTTAAAAAGCTGACAGCTTGTAAAAATGTACTACGCTAAATCACAGATAACCTAAAGGTTGTCTCGCTGGTTTTACCACCAGACGTTGATCTGTTTTACGTTATCCGGATTTACTTAACGTCATCAAATGTAAGGAGCAGTTATGGGTATTATTTCATGGATCATTTTTGGACTGATCGCCGGTATTTTGGCTAAATGGATTATGCCAGGTAAAGATGGCGGCGGCTTCATCATGACAGTGATTTTAGGGATTATTGGTGCGGTAGTCGGTGGCTGGATCAGTACGCTGTTTGGTTTCGGCAAAGTCGATGGCTTTAATTTCGGCAGTTTTGTAGTCGCCGTCATCGGTGCTCTGGTAGTGCTGTGGATTTACAAGAAAGTCAGAGACTAACCACTGACCAGAGAAGATACCTTAACGTGGCGTAAGAGCCACGGCTGAATCTGCCGGCATTATTGTCACTCGGGTATCAGGGGCCTGTGCTTTAGCACCGGCCCTTTTGTTTTACCTGTCTCATGGGCGACTCCCTGACGTTTATTATCCCACCTGGCGAGAGAATCACCGGTTATTGCTGAAAATTAACACAATAACTGATAGCCTTAGTGCGGGTCAGGGTATTTCTGTCGCTGGCAGGGCCCTGAGTTCATTGAAATCTCCCTGTCATGGTTTTGTCTTAGCCTGCGGGTAAAGGCGACCCGGACTATCACAAAAAGTCACACTGCAGAATGCCATACCAGAAATTTATCTGAGGGAGTGATGCAGTAAGCCAGTGCAGTGCCAGGGAATTAATCTCCGGACCTATCGGGCTATGGAGTTTCACCTGTTTTCCGGGTTATCCCGGTACTGATAAAAGGAGTGAGTCATGTACCCTGTTGATCTTCATATGCATACTGTTGCCAGTACCCACGCTTACAGTACGCTTCATGATTATATTCGCGAGGCGAAATCGCGCGGTATTCGTTTGTTTAGCATCACCGATCACGGTCCGGATATGGCTGATGCACCTCACTACTGGCACTTTATGAATATGCGGATTTGGCCGAGAGTAGTAGACGGAGTAGGGATACTGCGTGGAATTGAAGCCAATATTAAAAACCGCCAGGGAGAGATTGACTGCACGGGCCCGATGCTGGATGCCCTGGATCTGATTCTGGCCGGTTTTCACGAACCGGTGTTGGCACCTTCGGATAAAGTCATGCATACCGATGCGATGATAGCCACTATTTCGGCGGGTGATGTACATATTATCAGCCATCCGGGTAACCCTAAATATCCCATCGATATTGCTGAAGTGGCTAAAGCGGCCGCCGCCTGCAATGTCGCGCTTGAGATCAATAACTCCTCGTTTATCCATTCACGACCAGGCAGTGAACCTCAGTGTCGGGCGATTGCTGAAGCAGTGGGTAATGCCGGAGGCCTTGTGGCATTGGGTTCGGACTCGCACACCGCATTCACCCTTGGCCACTTTGAGCAGAGTTTGCGAATTCTGCGGCAGGTCGATTTCCCTGAAGGGCAGATTCTGAATACCTCGCCGCGCAACTTACTGGATTTCCTTGAGATGCGTGGCGGAAAACCTATCGAAGAACTGGCGGATTTAAGCTGACAGAGATTTTTATTCCCCTTAGGCTTACAGGATTCGGGTGTGAATGCCGGAGCCTGCTACAGATTGTCCGGTTGACAATCACCGGCGAGCGACTTTAAATACCGCGCCTAACCACTGCCGTCCGCGACTGCTACGCTGTTTTTCCACATAGCGCCAGAGGCGGGCAGATTTCATCTCCCACAGGAAGCTAGTCTGATGAATGAATTTTCACTGATCTGCCGTATTCTCGGCTCTTTATTTAACCGGGCTCCGACTGATCCGGTGATTCAGCCACTACTGAGTCTGATACGCGAAGGAAAACTGCAGCAACAATGGCCGCTGGAGCAGGAGGAATTGCTGGCTGTTTTACAGAAAAGTTGTGATTTACCTGCGCTGGAAGAAGACTATCGCTTACTATTTACTGGCGAACATCCGGCTGTTTCGCTGTCAGGCTCTGACTGGGAAGATGGCCCTGAAGAGCAGGAGGTCAGGACCTTCCTGCAACAGCGTGGTATGCCCCTCAGTGAAACTCCGGCGAATCAGTTTGGGGTCTTATTGCTGGCCACTTCGTGGCTTGAAGATCAGTCACAACAGGATGAGTTCCTGGCTCAGGTCACGCTATTTGAAGAATATCTGCTGCCATGGTGCGGGGCTTTTCTGGGTAAGGTGGAAGCGAATGCGCGTACGCCGTTTTATCGTAGCCTGGCAGGGTTAACCCGTGGGGCGATTCAGGCGATGTATGAAGAACTGTCTGAACAGATCAACCCTCAGCAGAACGAATCTGGCAACACAGAACAGCCGTAAATGGCAGAAACCGGCTCAGGGTGGTGAGACTCTGCCCTGAGCCAGGTCCTCTGCTTATCGTTGCGTCCAGTGATGGGTACAACGATAAACCCAGGCGGGTGGGACGTTTTTGAGCACCCGCTGGCGTTCCCAGGTAAAATACCGGGAAAGTTCGGACTGAGTAAGCGAAGTATATTGAAACTGCACGAACACACCACCGGGTGCCAGAGTTTTATGCACGGCAGAAAGGACCGCGTGACGAACTGGCGGCTCCAGTGACAATAGTGGCAGGCCTGAAAAAATCACATCATACTGACCCAGCAACCGTTCTGCTGATTTCGCATGAACACTGACCCGTGGATCATTAATCATGCGTAATGTTCTGACCAGCGGCGGGCTTATTTCAAACACATCAATTTCCGCATCAGCAGACATATGCTTAAGCAATACTTTGGTGAGTACGCCATCTCCGGCCCCCAGTTCAGCCACACGACGTACGTCCTGCCAGTTGGCAGCGGAAGCCATGGTTTCACACAATGCGATTGAAGACGGGGTAATGCTGCCCACTTTCCGTGGGTTACGAATAAACT
This sequence comes from Tatumella morbirosei, assembly GCF_000757425.2. Taxonomy (GTDB): domain Bacteria; phylum Pseudomonadota; class Gammaproteobacteria; order Enterobacterales; family Enterobacteriaceae; genus Tatumella; species Tatumella morbirosei. The sequence continues at coordinate 339,167 of NZ_JPKR02000002.1, forward strand.
GCTGAACAAAACCTGCCTTTGAACGAACCAGACTAATGGCAGATGCTAGCATGCAGACCTCCATGACCAAGTTAACTTCTATAACTATGTACCCGATTCGCCGATAAAGTGCCTGTATTCATCCGGAAACATAACATTATCAGAATAGTCTGCAACTTCTCATTGTGCGATACCAATACTGATCAGCGTTGCCATTATTTTTTATCGCAAAAAGACACGGCCTTCAGGCGGGTAGTTAGCTCCTCGCTTATAAACATAAGGAAAGTGTTTTTATTCCTTTTTATGCATAAGTTTTGCTTATTTCTTGGTTGGGCTCGCTGGCTACTCCCCGCATAATCCCGGGCTAACATCACCAGTCTAAGTCGTTTGTCCGGCTTGAAATGGCTGAATTTTTTTGTTCCGGAAACCAACGTTCCGGAATGAGTGTACAAAATAACTGATAACTCCGGGGTTAACTAATGAAGAAAACGTTGACGGCGTTACTAATACTAAGTGGTATATGGGAGGCAGCACAGGCTGCTGAAAATTATCCTGCAGAGGTCAGAGTTGCTTATAGCGGCGGCTCTCAGGTCATTCTGCTGGCAAAAGCAGACGGTTCACTGGATAAAGCGCTGCACAGCAAAGTGAAATGGGTTCAGTTTGCCTCAGGTGCTGATGCTCTCAATTACTTTGCCAGTCATTCCATCGATATTGCTAATTTCGGTTCCAGCCCTGCCACTGCAGGAATCGTTCAGAAACTGCCAATTGAAATTGTTGGAGTTTCCGGAGTGATTGCCAGTTATGAACGCCTGATTGGCAAACCGGATGTGAAAAGTCTGAATGACCTGATTGGCAAGCGTGTAGCTTATCCACCGAACTCAACCTCACAATATGCGCTGGAAGCGGCGATAAAGGTCAGTCATCTGGATCGCAGAAAAATAACCCTAATCCCGCTGCGTCCCGCAGAAATGGTTGCGGCCTGGAAACGCGGTGATATCGACGCCGGCTATGTCTGGGCGCCTTTTGCGCAGCAACTGGAAACTTCCGGAGGCCATCAGGTCTATCAGACTAAGGATCTTCAGAAATCGGGATATCTGATTTATAACAACTATGTGGTCAGCAAAGCCTTTGCAGAGAAATACCCTCAGGAAGTCGTCGCCTTTTTAAAGGTTCATCAACAAAAGGTTGACGAATTCAGGGCTAACCCGGACAAAGCCGCTGCGATTGTCGCTCAGGTAGTGGGTGCCCCATTGACCACAGCCCAAAATACACTGGGCGGACTGGAGTATCCTTCGCTGAAAGAACAGGGCACCGCGGCATGGCTGGGTAATGGTACTGAGACCTCGGACAGTGGAATTGGTAAGGCTCTGACTAAAACCGCGAATTTCCTGGCAACCACCGGGGATATTCGTCAGCGGGATATTCCGAGCAACTGGGACAGAGCGATTAACTCATCATTTATTCGTCAGGCAGCAGAAGCGAACAGCCAATGAAACCCGGAAGTTACCGGCTAATCAGCCTGGTCAGCGTGATTTTTTTCTTTGCGGTCTGGCAACTGGCGTCCGTCAGAGGATGGGTGGATCCGTTGCTTCTGCCATCATTGAAAGATATTGCGATTACTGCCGGAGAATTAGCCACGGAGGGATACCGGCAGGTTTCACTGTGGCAAAGCATTGCAGTCAGTCTTGCCAGAGCGTTGAGTGCTTTTGCTGCATCGGTAGTCATTGGTATTCCGCTTGGACTGATGATGGGAATTTCTCCGATGTTATCGGCTATTCTTAATCCGTTTGTTCAGTTCCTGAGGCCTTTACCCAAGATTGCGTTGATTCCGTTGGCGGTTGTCTGGCTGGGAATTGGTGAGGCCTCTAAATTCTTCCTGATTTTTATTGCCACGGTACTTAGCATTATTGTTGGCGCTGTTTCTGCGGTAGAGAAAATCAGCCCGGCACATATTCGGGTTGCCAGGACACTCGGGGCTACGTCCCGACAGATTTTTCTACGGGTGATTTTGCCTGAAACACTACCCGATTTGTTCACCACGGTACGTTTATCGATTGGAATTGGCTGGACATCATTAATTGCAGCCGAAATGGTCGCAGCGGATTCCGGCCTGGGTTGGATGGTGATTAATGCCAGTTCTTACCTTCGCACTGATATTGTCATGATAGGTATTTTGTTGCTGGGTGGTGTGGGATATGCACTTGACCTGCTGTTACAGAAACTGCAACAGGTTATGGTGCCATGGGCAGGAAAAGAGTAATGACTGAACAAATTGTAATTGACGGGGTTTCACTGCAGTACAGTACAAATGCCCATTCTCTGACAGTGTTGAAAGAGGTCAGTCTGTCGGTAAATAAAGGAGAACTGGTGGTACTGCTTGGCCCCTCTGGCTGTGGTAAGTCCACTATCTTAAATCTGTTGGCAGGCTTTATTCAGCCTGATCAGGGGAAAATCCTTTACCAGGGGCAACCGGTACGTAAACCTGGCCCTGAACGCGGTATGATTTTTCAGCAACCTAATCTGTTCCCGTGGCTGACGGTGCTGGATAATGTGACTTTCGGGCTGCGGTTAAGCTCGCACAACAATCATGAGGTTAAACAGAAAGCCGAAGAATGGATTAACAAGGTAGGACTGAACGGGTTTGCACATCATTATCCCTGGCAGCTTTCAGGCGGTATGAAACAGCGGGTTGCCCTGGCCAGGGCCTGGGTAGCACAACCAGAAGTGTTGCTACTCGACGAACCTTTCGGAGCTCTGGATGCACAGACCCGACTGATGATGCAGGAACTATTACGTAATGCCTGGCTGGACACCGAAACCACACTGCTGTTTGTCACACATGATGTCGATGAGGCAATTTTTTTGGCAGACAGGGTTCTGATCATGTCGGCCCGACCGGGAGAAATTGTCAGTGACATCCGGCTGCCTTTTGGTCGCCAGCGGGATATAGAGACTCTGGCGGAAAGTGAAGAGTACCGGCATATTCGCCAGCAGATATTGCATCAGGTTCGTACTGAAGTCAGAAAGCATCTGAATCCGTAGGAAAAACAGGCGCCGGCCAGCTCAGGCTGTACCGGCGACAAGTGGGTTATTTAAAGAACATGACCGACACACACAGGATACCAATAATCAGCACCAGCAGATTAGCCACTGACCGGTATGAACGTAGCGCAGGCACCAGCCAGCAGGAGAGTGTCGGCATAATAAACAGGATGAGGGCGATCAACGGACCACTAATCGCATAAATCATCGATAATGCGTTTGGATTCATGCAGCAAACGATAAAGGTGATCGCCGAGACGATAGCCACCGACAGACCGCGACTCAGTTTTGCTCCCGGGTGATATCCGGCTTGTTGGGCAGCGGAGGAGACCAGTTGGCTGGCTCCTTCGATTACACCAAAATAGGTGCCGAGGAAGGATTTTGACATTGCGACCACTGCCACAATAATTCCAGCAATGCTCAGCCAGCCCGCAGAAGAGGGCATCATTGCCAGTGCAGAGAGAATGGTCAGACCCTGTTGTTTGGCCAGCAACACATTCGACGCCGGAATCGACATAAAACAGCTGAATACAAAAAACATCACGCTGACAGCAATAATCAGGTAGGCAACTTTCATGATCTTTTTGCATTTAGCCATAGCCTGATCAGCATATTTTTCGCGTTGTGCCACGGCAAACGTCGAAATGATCGGTGTATGGCTAAACGCAAACACCATTACTGGAACAGAGAACCAGATATCATGCAGCGTGGAGGGTGTGTATGTCAGTCCGGAAGTGAGCAGTGAAGGCTGCCAGTGGCTGGTGAGGTAAAACGACAGAAACAGGAACCAGGCAATCAACGGAAACACCAGAAGACCCATGACTCTGATGGTTACCGTGCGACCGGTCAGAAATATCAGATTTAGCACTGCCACGACTCCCAGACTCAGCATCACCCGGGTACTTTGACCGACCTGCATATGCTGCGCCAGTTGTTCTGCCAGCGAATTAGTAATGGCCACTGCATAAATCAGGATAACCACAAAAAATGCAATGAAATACAGGCCAGAGATGAAATTGCCGACTTTCTGGCCAAAAAACTGCCGGACTGCAGCGGTGATCCCATCCTGATGAGGATCGCATTGAGATGCCAGAATAAACTGACACAGCGCTTTATGCGGCCAGTAGGTTAAAGGCCAGGCAAGAATTGCAGTCAGGAATAACACAACCGCACCTGCTGAACCTAGCTGAATAGGCAAAAATAACGTGCCGGCGCCAACGGCAGTTCCATATAGTGCAAAACTCCACAAAGTCTCTTCTTTTGACCAATATTTCATCATTGTGCGGTAATTTCCACCAGATAACTAATAAAAAGTGGCTTAATCTATCATAATAAACAGTGATATGTTAGCAGGGTGGGTCAGACATAAATGTAAGAGAAATGGTTATTCATCTGGTTTTGATGTCCCGACAGGTTATTTATTGAGTTATCCGGGCGAGAAGCTTGTCGGGCAGGCCATAAACCAAGGGTAGTAAATAAAAATCCAGTCGCTTCACGCCATGATTTTAATTTCCGTTATAATTGCCAGCCGGGCATCTGCCTTAAATGGATACTGAGTAAACAGCCTGTCTGTGGCAGCAGAATGCAGCTGGCATAATTTGAAGAGGAAATGCTATGAAAATCTGGGCTCTGGGTGACGCAGTAGTCGATTTGCTTCCTGTCGGAGATATGCGTTATCAGGCCTGTGCCGGTGGTGCGCCCTTTAATGTGGCCGTCGGCGCTGCTCGTCTGGCCTGTGATACCGCTTTTATTGGCCGTGTCGGTGAGGATCAGTTTGGACGCTTTTTGCAAAAAACACTGGAAGAGCAGGGCGTGGATGCCGGACATATTGTCCGTGATGCCGCCCATCGAACCAGCACGGTGATGGTTGAGCTGGCTGAAAATGGTGAACGCAGTTTTTCGTTTCTGGTCAATCCCTCGGCGGACCAGTTCCTGACTACCGATGACCTGCCGGTTTTTCGACGTGATATTCTGCACTATTGCTCACTGGCCCTGGCGGCACCGTCCTGTCGTGAAACCACCAAACTGGCGGTGACACGGATAAAAGCGCAGGGTGGCTGGGTCAGTTTTGACCTCAATCTGCGTGAGCAGATGTGGACTGACAAGCAACAGATGCGCACCATTATCGAACAGCAATGCATGAATGCCGATATTTTAAAATTGTCAGATGAAGAGTTGCTGTGGCTGGCAAATGATGACAGTACACAGTGGCAACAGGCACTGGAAACATTGCAGCGTTTTCCCGCTACTCTGAAAATAATTACCCGTGGCAAACAGGGTGGAATAGTGATTTATCAGGATAAAACGGTCATTTTCCCGGGCTACAATGTGGAGAGTATTGATACTACCGGTGCCGGAGACGCATTTATGGCTGGATTACTGGCCTGGCTGGCGCGACACGGTATGCCTGAACACTCCAGACTGAGTTCGATGATTTCTCAGGCAAGCGCTTGTGGTGCACTGGCGACTACCCGTAAAGGGGCACTCCCGGCATTACCTACGCCGGTGCAATTGAACAGTTTTTTAAATGCCTCTGGTCTGCTTTCTGCTACCAGCGCCTGACGGGCAGTAGACTAATTTTCTGTTACGGGTAAATATGCCGCTAAGATTGGGCTGGGTAGTTTATTACACTGCTATCTGCCTAACTCTTGTTCTGTGTCAAACATGGTGAGAACAGTTCTCATTATAGTTCAGTGGGTAAATATTATGGCTGAATAAGGACTGTTTCTATGCCTGTACTTCCCGGACAGAGCTATCTTATCTGTGCTTTTGATCCGCAAATGCCACCGGCTTTCCGGCAAAAGCTGCTATCCCTGGGCCTGTTGCCGGGAACCCGCTTCCGTGCAGGGCGGATAGCGCCGTTGGGCGATCCTCTTGAGATACATACTGCCAGCCTGACGCTGATGCTGCGTCAAAGTGATTTACGCTTACTGATGCTGGAACCCTGTGCCGGGGCTTCAGGGGGCGGTAAACCATGATCCGGGAACCCTTGACTATCGGGCTGGTGGGTAATCCAAATACCGGTAAAACCACCTTGTTCAATCAGCTGACCGGATCCAGCCAACGGGTTGGCAACTGGGCAGGAGTCACGGTAGAACGTAAAGAAGGTTTTTTTGTCACGGCAAATGCGCTGGTCCATCTGGTGGACTTACCCGGCCTCTATTCGCTGACTATGAGTGCAGCAGACGCTGCAGTGGATGAACAAATCGCCGCACAGTTTATTGCCGGACAGCAGGCGGATGTACTGATCAATGTGACAGATGCCAGTTCTCTGCAGCGGGATCTTTGGCTGACATTGCAGTTACGGGCAACCGGTATTCCCTGCATCATAGTGCTGAATATGATAGATGTTGCCGGGCAACGTTCCATGACACCGGATGCACGGTTGCTGTCACAGTTACTCGGCTGCCCGGTGATCCCCATGATTTCTACCCGCAGCCAGGGGACGGAGCAGCTTAAGTCTGCAATCGATCATCTGAAACGCGGAGCGGTGCAACCCTTACCTACAGATTTATTGCCGGTGGCTGATGAGATTCAGGAGTGGGTAGCGCAGCTGGCCGCAGAAATTAAGCCGGAGTTTCAGCCACCGCTGCGTGACTGGCTGGCGATGCAGATTCTGGAAGGGGATATCGTTGCCCGTCACTGCCTTAAGGATCCTGAAAGGGAACCGGGATTTACCGACCCGCCGAAGAGAGAGGCCGTAGCATTACAACTGGCGACGATGCGTCAGCAGGCAGGGCAGAGGATTATCCAACAGGTGACAGCGCTACAGCAGGCCAGACCGCATCGTCTGACACAAATCCTTGACCGGATAGCCATGGATCGCATTCTGGGGATGCCTCTGTTTCTGTTGATGATGTATCTGATGTTCTTTCTGGCGATTAATGTGGGTGGGGCATTACAGCCAGTGATTGACCAGGCGACAGTAACCATTTTTATCCACGGCATATTGTGGCTCGGGCAGTTTCTGCCTTTCCCGGATCCACTGACTGAGTTTATAGCCTATGGACTGGGCGGCGGGATCAATACGGTTCTGCCACTGGTACCGCAAATAGGCATTATGTATTTGCTGATGACCTTTATGGAAGACAGCGGCTATATGGCCCGGGCCGCCTTTGTGATGGACAGGCTGATGCAGTGGCTGGGCCTGCCGGGGAAAGCCTTTGTCCCCCTGATTACCGGATTTGGCTGCAATGTTCCGGCGGTGACTGGCACGCGCACCCTGGATTCTCCACGGGAAAGGCTGATGACTATGCTCATGGCGCCCTTTATGTCATGCGGTGCCCGACTGGCCATTTTTGCGGTGTTTTCCTCGCTGTTTTTTAAACAGCAGGGCGCGCTGGCAGTATTTTTATTATATCTGACTGGCATAGTGGTGGCGATACTGACCGGATTATTGCTGAAATATACCTTGCTAAGGGGTGAATCCCGGCCCTTTATCATGGAACTTCCGCTCTATCATTTGCCTCACTTTAAAAGCCTGTTACAGCAAAGCTGGCAACGGTTACGGCAATTTATCTGGCGGGCGGGCAGAGTTATCGTGCTGTTTAGTCTGTTGTTAAGCGGCCTGAATAATTTCACTCTGCATGGCGAACTGGCGGGGCCGGGCAAGCCCCCTGCATTGCAGACGGTGGGGCGTTTTCTGACGCCATTACTGGGGCCGATGGGAGTAAAGCCCGATAACTGGCAGGCGACTGTCGGGCTGATTACCGGTGCGATGGCCAAAGAGGTTGTGATTGGTACCCTGAATACGCTCTATACTTCTGAACAGACAGATTTTAACCCGCAGCAATTTGATCCTCTTGCTGAACTGCGTGAAGGGTGGCAGGAAACTCTCGACAGCCTGTCATCGACGTTGAGTGCCGGAACTCTGGCTAATCCGTTGCTGGCCAGTCAGGGAGATGCGGAGGCAAACAGTAGGGCAGCCGTACTGATGCAGCAAAAATTTGCCGGCAGTCGCGGTGCATTTTGTTATCTGCTGTTTGTCTTGCTGTATGTACCCTGCGCATCGGTTATGGGCGCCATCAGCCGCGAAAGCCAGCGGCGCTGGATGTGGTTCTCGGTGTTATGGGGGCTCAGTATTGCCTGGTCGGTAGCGACACTCGGCTGGCAACTTTGTAGTTTTAGCCAACAGCCGATAAATGCAACACTGATTATCGGCGCGGTGCTGCTGTACAACCTGTTGCTGATGGGGGGATTATCACGTTGTCGGCCGTCTTTGCTGAAAACTCAGATGCCGGCAAGTCAATGTCGTGGATGTGATTCGGGTTCGACCTGTCACTGACTCTTTTTCGTATCTGCCGTCATGTCCGGCAGTTTTTTTGTTACCACTTAGCCCGGGAATTTTAATGAACAAAGTATCTGCCACTTTAATTCTGCTGTCTGCCACTATGACCAGCACTGTGTCACTGGCGGCGCCAGAGATAACCGATGCGCAGCTGAAACCTTATCCAGCGGCATCGGAAGGAATGCGACGATATGTGATGGTATTGCCACCACTCAATAATGAGCCTCAGCATCGGGTAGAACTGGTGATTGGCCGTAAGATGGAGACAGACTGTAATCGTTATCGGTTGGCGGGCAGGCTGACAGAGGAAACCGCAAAAGGCTGGGGTTACAGCTACTATACTGTCACCGTACAGCCGGAGGTGATTTCAACCCGTATGGCCTGTACTGACAGCCAGAAAAAAACTACCCTGGTGACACTGCCGGCCGCGTCGCAACAGTTAATCCGCTATAACAGTAAATTGCCGCTGGTGGTGTATGCCCCTAAAGATATTGAGGTCGGGTATCGGGTCTGGCAGGCAAATCCGCAGATTGTTCCGTCACAGGTTCGCTAAACCAGATGGCACCGGAGTCCTTCCGGTGCCATCCGGACTTAGGATTTCGCCGGACTAAGCGCCAGTCCGGGTTTCAGAAGGGCATACATCCCACCGGTGACCAGGCTACCGATAATAATCGACAGCAGATACATACCAACGTGACCCACAGCATGCGGAATTGCCAGCACAAACAGACCGCCATGAGGTGCCATCAGGGTACAGCCAAAATACATGGATAATCCGCCTGCCAGTGCTCCTCCGGTCATGGTGGAAGGAATCACCCGCATCGGGTCACGTGCCGCGAAGGGTATGGCTCCTTCCGAAATAAAACACAATCCCAATACAAATGATGCTTTACCTGCCTGCAGTTCCTGACTACTGAATTTAGATTTTGCCAGCCAACAGGCAATACCCATCCCCAGAGCCGGCACCATTCCTGCCGCCATAATTGCCGCCATTGGACCGTAAGACTGTGATGCCAGTAAACCGACCCCAAAGGTGTAAGCTGCTTTATTGACCGGCCCACCCAGATCAAAGCACTGCATGGCACCCAGCAACACGCCAAGCAGTACCGCGTTGGCGGTGGTCATACTGGCAAGGAAATGTGTCAGACCTTCCATGACCCGCGCCACTGGGCCGCCAACCACGAAGATCATGACCAGGCCGGTGACCAGTGTTGCCAGCAACGGGATCACCAGCACCGGCTTCAGGGCTTCCATCGACGAGGGCAGACTAATTTTCTGTGCCAGCAAGCGTGCGGTATATCCGGCAAGAAAACCTGCCACTATCCCGCCTAAAAATCCTGCGCCCCCTGTTGCAGCCAGCATACCGCCGATCAACCCCGGCGCCAGACCCGGGCGATCTGCAATCGAATAAGAGATATAGCCGGCTAAGACCGGCACCATCAGGGCAAAAGCGGCTTTACCGCCAATTTCCATTAACGCTGCGGCCAGGGTTCCGGGTTGTTTAAAAGCCTGGATACCAAATACGAAAGACAACGCAATGCACAACCCTCCAGCCACCACCAGCGGTAACATATGCGACACGCCGGTCATTAAATGTTTATAGACTGAGGGTAATTCGGTCTTCGTGGCGGATGAACTGGCGGCGACTTTACTGCCATAGACAGTGGCGGAGTTACAGGCATCGGTCAGCGTCTGCTCCGATTTTTTCAGTGCCATACTGGTACTGGTTCGGTACAGCCGTTTGCCATTAAACCTGGCGAGATCCAGCTCAATATCGGCAGCAATAATCACAACATCAGCCTGCCGGATATCATCGTCAGTTAGCGTATTACGTGCCCCCACGGAGCCCCGGGTTTCGACATGGATAGGAAAACCGAGTTTATCCGCCGCCGTTTTCAGAGCTTCTGCGGCCATAAAGGTATGTGCGACACCGGTAGGGCATGCGGTGACAGCCACGATGCGTTGGTTCATAGGATACACCTTTTCATTACGTTAATTGTTATTGGTAAAACAGGTGCCTGTAGGTTGCAGGGTACAGAGTTCGTCAGCTTATTGTCTGGAGTAAGCGGCTGCCTGCTTAAACAATTCATCCGACGGACGGATGCCGGTGTACAGTGCAAATTGTTCTACCGCCTGAATAGCAAACACTTCTGAGCCGGTGATCACCGTTTTATTCATTTCGCGGGCACAGTTAATCAGCGGGGTGGTTTCCGGCAGAGCGACCACATCAAAAATGATCTGCGCTGCACGAATCTTGTCTTCACTAAAGGCCAGGGCATGCTCTTCGCTACCGCCCGCCATCCCGACCGGTGTGGCATTAATCAACAACTGTGGCTGCAGAGACTCTGGTTCTGTGGCGGTCTGAAAACCACAGAACTCTGCCAGTTGCTCTGCACTCTCTGTATTGCGACTGATAATTCGCCCGTCACGGAATCCGGCGTCCTTCAGAGCACAGGCGACAGCCTTAGCCATACCGCCACTGCCAAGTAATACAAAGCTTAACTGGTTATCTACCTGGTACTGTTTCAGAAGGGCCGCAATTGCCATGTAATCGGTGTTATAGGCTTTCAGATACCCGTCGGTATTAACGATGGTATTTACTGAGTGAATCGATGATGCGGAGATATCCAGTTCGTCCACCAATGGGATGCACTGTTCTTTAAATGGCATCGAAATTGCGCAGCCACGAATCCCTAACGCGCGGACACCGCCGATCGCCGCCGGCAGATCTTTGGTGGTAAATGCTTTATACAGATAATCCAGATCCAGCGCGTCGTAGAGGAAATTATGGAAACGGGTACCAAAGTTACTGGGGCGTGCGGCCAGTGACATACAAATAGTTGTGTCTTTATTCAGATGACGGGTCATGATGGACTCCTTATACGGTCGGCGATCGCAACAGCGGGTAGTGGTATAACGGCAATTGCGATTCAACCCGGTGAAAGCTTGCTGTGAGATGAATAATGAACTAAAAAGAGGAAGTTAAAAACGGCTGACTTTTTACCAGAGGAGTTCCGCTTTTATGTCTGAAACACGACTTGAACAACATTACCGCCGTCTGCTGAAATTATTCCCGTCCCGTCAGGCGACCCTGACGCTAGGCAGCCTGGCAGACCAGCTATGTTGTAGTAAACGCCATATGCGGGGCTTATTGCTACGAATGCAGGACGCAGGCTGGCTGGAATGGCAGCCCTCCGCTGGGCGGGGACATCATTCACGACTGACTCTGCGCAGCAGCGAACAGCAGTTGCTACTGTCAAAAGCGGAACAGTTGCTGGATGGCGGCGACATCGGCAGTGCTGTACAGTTGCTGGATCATGAACAACCGCTGGTCGCTTCCTTGCTCAGGAAAAAGCTGGGTTACAACGTCCGCCAGGATCACCAGTCTCTGCGTATCCCTTATTACCGGACCATGCCCAATCTATTCCCGGGGACTCCGTTACGCCGTTCTGAAGCGCATCTGGTTAAACAGATTTTTAGTGGCCTGACACGGGTGGATCCGCAGACCGGAAGTGTGCAGCCAGACCTGGCACATTTCTGGTCACAGCAGGATGAACTCCACTGGTCGTTCCATTTACGTCCGGCGGTACGGTTTCATGACGGAAAAGAGCTGAACAGCCAGGATGTGGTGGCTTCGTTAACCCGTAGCGCCGCATTGCCATTGTTTTCCCATATCAGGCGGGTTACCGCCCCGGGAAATCTGACGGTCAGGATTGAACTCAGTCAGCCGGACCCTCAGTTACCTCTGTTACTGAGCGATATTGCTGCGTTAGTCCTGCCGTCTGATTATGCAGACCGGCGGAATTTTGCCTCACAACCGGTAGGGACTGGCCCTTATCTGGTCGCAGAAAATGACCAGTGGCATTTAAGGATGCAGGCCTTTGATGATTATTTCGGTTATCGTGGATTACTGGACGAAATTGAGGTTATTGTCTGGCCGTTATCCGGCAACATCGGCGAAGCGTCCGCGGACGGGCCTCCTGTCACTTCGCCTGCGACTACACCCGCCGCCTGGCTCAGTTCAAGTCTGAGCGATATTGAATATACCTCAGGCATGGCCGCGGGACTGAGTGGAACCCCTGCAGACGTCTCCGGGGAGATGTTTTTGGAGAAGGGGGGGTACTTTCTGCTGTGTGACAGCCGTTCCCCTTACTGGCAGCACATGACTCACCGGCGCTGGATCCGTGAACAGCTAAATCCTTATGTGTTGATCCAGCGTTTTATCGCGCCGATCCGCCCGTTCTGGGTACCCGCCGGCAGCCTTCTGCCGGACTGGTTACACACGATGGATGAAGGTCCGGCAAAACCGCCGCCACGACTCAGCCAGCCAGCCAGCGAAGCCATTGTGACGCTGGCATATCACCGGCAACATCCGGAATTCACTATGCTGGCCTGCGAAATGCAGTATATTTTGCAACAGCAAAATATTACGCTGCGACTGCTGGAACTGGACTATGAACAGTGGGCGCGTGGTGAAGCTGAAGCCGATTTGTGGCTAGGAACGGTGAATTTTGCGGTGCCGGAAAGCTGGAATGTCGGCGCGTGGCTGCTCGGTATGCCGTTACTGAAACACTCAGTCTCCGGTGGCGACATGCAACAATTCTCTGCCTGGCAACAGGGCTGGCGTGACCAGTCACTGAGTGGCAAGCAACTTGCCCGTGAAGTGCTGCGTAATGGCTGGCTACAGCCGCTGTTTCATCACTGGATGCGTCTGAAAAGCCCTGGACAGGCGCAGGGGATCCACCTGAATAACCTGGGCTGGTTTGACTTTACCCGGGCCTGGATGGTACCGCCGGAGCAGTAGCATTACAGATAGCTGGTGCGCATGACTTCTCCGCAAAACAGCAGATTCTTGGGGTATTTCTTCTGTCGCTGGCTGATCGCAGCCTGGCAACGGGACTCAGTGGAGTACAATGCGACAGAAACCGGCATCACCCGGGAGTGAGCAAGCATCAAAGCGACAAATCCGGCTATCATCTGAAACCTCCGGTAACGTTATGATTAAACTACATAGTTCAGTGTAGCTGAAGCAGAGGATTTTTCGTTCAGTAATGTGTTTTGATTGGCTAACCTGGGTAACAACCCGTTTCAGAGTAATCCTAAAAATAAGTATCGGAAGATAAAACAGCGGGCAAGTACTGGCCTTCCCGCTGACATATCCGGCTTAAAACATCTGGGCAATATCCAGTTGGCTCATCAGCAAGGAATTGGCACTGTAATCTACAGGAATGGCCACCACGGCGGGTCCCTGCACATCCATCGCGGCACGCAAGGTGCTTTCCAGAGTGTCAGAGGAGGTCACCGCAAATCCTTTGGCACCAAAAGCCTCGGCATAAGCCTTGAAGTCGACAGGCCCGAAATCAACTCCTGAGGTCCGTGCATATTTCTTATCTTCCTGAATCGCCACCATGTTGTAGCAGTTATCCACCCAGATAATATGCAGAATGTTGACTCCCAGCCTGACGGCCGTTTCCAGTTCCATACTCGACTGCATAAAACCACCGTCACCGGAAACTGAGACAACCTTGCGACCAGGATCAACCAGCGCTGCGCCAATGGCCCAGGGCAGGGCAACCCCCATGGTTTGTTGGCCGTTAGAAATTAACAACTGACGGGCACGGAAACTGTACAGGTAACGGGCAATCCAGATATGAAAGCTTCCCATATCTACGCACAGTGTCACATCATTGTTCACAATGTCCTGCATGGCCCGGACCAGCCGTAATGGGTGAATAGCGAACTGCTGCAGGCTGTGACCTTTTTGTGCCAGCAGTTCACGCTGCTGTTGGCGCTCCTGCAGGATTCTGGTAGCGCCGCTGCTCAGCACATAGCGCTGGTTTACCTGTTCGGTCAGTAAGTCCAGGGTTTCGGCGATATCACCGACCAGTTCGTTATCAGGCGTATAATGGCTGTCACTTTCGGCGGGCAGAACATCGATATGTACCAGTTTCGCCGTACCAGGATTCCATTTAGCCGGTTCATATTCTACCGGGCTGTAGCCGACGGTAATGATCAAATCTGCGTTACGCAGTAACTGATCACCGGCCTGATTATTGAACAGACCGACACGGCCGGCAAAGCGTGAAAAGTGGTTCTGATCAATCACCCCGGCTGCCTGATAAGTGCTGGTCACGGGAATTTCACTGTTATTTAGTAAGCGGCGGACGGCATCAGCATTTTTCGGCTGACTGGCCATTAGTCCCAGTAACAGCACGGGATCTTTGGCATGACGTATCAGCTCCGCGACCTCAGCAATAGCTTTACGCGGTGCACTACCGGCGGTGGGTAACCGTGCCGGCAGCACCTGACCGCTGGCAGGTTCATTGATAATATCCATCGGCAGGCTGATAAAGGCAGCCCCCGGACGGCCAAACTCAGCGGCACGGAAACCATTGGCTAACACTTCGGCAATCGCGGATGACGATGTGACCTCTGCCGCGTATTTAGTGACCGGCCGGAACATGGAGACGGTATCCATCGTCTGGTGCACCTGCTTCAGGTGGTCCATCCGGCTGACGGCACCACCGATAGCGACAAACGGGTCGCCTTCTGAGTTTGCCGTTGCTGCGCTGGTAATCAGATTCGAACAGCCCGGACCGGAGGTGACCAGCGCAACCCCGGCTTTACCGGTCAGACGACCAATCGCCCCGGCCATAAACCCGGCATTGGCTTCAAGCCGGACCGGCACCGTAATGATGGGCGAATCTTCCAGAGAGTCAAACACCCGGTCGATTTTTGCGCCCGGAATACCGAACACATAGTTGACCTGTTGCTGTTCTAACTGGGCGACCACTAAATCTGCGCCACATTTCCATTCTGTTTGTTTTTTTGAATTCTGCAAAATAGGCTCCTTACTCAGCCAGGGGGGCTGGATTAACCTTCGACAGACTGAATAGCAGCACTCAGATCATCGGGATTAAGGTCGGCATGACGGAAATCGTTATCGGACGGGAAATCGATCACCAGTTTTTCGATAGTTCCAAACGTCAGACGCCCTTCACCGATGACGTAATCAAGTAAATGCCCGCCGCTACTGCGTTGCTGGTTAATAAAATGCTCGTGATAGCCAGCCACATTGATGCCCTGCATATAGTCAGGAGTCAGAAAGCCCACCAGTACACCGTCCTGATGTTCGAAATGGAACACGGGTTGTTCTTCTACGGCCTGCATCATCGGTTTATACGGACGCTGCTGTTCCGGGACGGTACGGGTGTCGGCTTTGTCGAAATGGCCGTCGATGCGCAGGGCGCAAAACAGGTTTTTGCTGGCAATGGTCTCATCAATAATCTGATGAATCTGCTCTCTGGTATGGGGAGTTGTGATGGTGTATTCGTGAGTCGGGTTGAAGAAAGTCATCACCGCAAAAGGTGTTTTCTGTTCTGCGTGGGCAGGGCGGGCAGTCCCGTCACTGCGTAGCTGGAAAACATGACTATTAAAGGCAATCATTTCTCCGTCGAGATGATTAAAGGTGCCCAGACCAAAATCACCGTGGTCCAGTAACTGACGGATGGTCGTTTCTCCTTCATAAACACCGCTCAGTAATGCGCTCATCAATGACGCCTGGTAGATAACATTTTCACCACGCTGATGCTCTAGCTTCAGGGCGGCCCGGGTAATGTCACTAAGACATGTACAACCGCAACTGGCTGTTTCCATGATGGTTTCCTGTAAATATCGTTTATCACCTTGAGGACTACAGGTTGACAGGAAGCCTGCGACAATACCAATATGATGGGCTGTCCACTTTAAGACGTTTTTGATATGGAATTGCGCCATTTACGCTATTTTGTGGCTGTTGCCGAAGCGGGGAATTTTACCCGTGCAGCCGAGGCCCTGGGAATATCACAACCCCCGTTAAGCCAGCAAATACAGAGGCTGGAGCATGAATTAGGCAGCCCGCTCTTTCACCGGCTGACCCGCACGGTGGAACTGACCCCGGCAGGGCAGGTACTATATGAAGATGCTATTAAAATACTGAAAATGTCTGATGCGGCCTTTGAAAAAGCCCGCAGTGTGGGACGGGGGCTAAGCGGGTCATTACGCATCGGATTTGCATCCTCTACCGCACTCAACCCACAGGTATTCTCCCTGTTGCACAGCTTCCGGGAACACTACCCGATGATTAATTTGCATCCAGGGGAGTTGCATATGTCCGCTCTGGTGAATGAACTGCTGAAAGGCAGTATCGATCTGGCGTTTATCCGCTTACCCTGTGCCCGCAGCCATGAACTTGAGTTCAGGGTGATGGATACCGAACAGATGGTGGTTGCCTTACCGGCCAACCATCCGCTGGCGGGTAGAGCCGAACTCTCGTCGCTGGCAGAACTGGCGGATGAAACACTGATTATCTTTCCCCGCGAAATTTCCCCGGGTCTCTATGACTCGGTGATCAGCGCCTGTACCCGTTCCGGCTTTAATCCACCTACCGTGGCTCAGGCTCCTCAGACAACCTCGGCCATCAGCATGGTGGCGACGGGCTTTGGTTATACGGTCGTGCCGGCTTCGCTGGGTAAAATTGATCAGGCGAATGTCCGTTATCTGCCAATTCAGGGAGCACCGCTCACCGCCCAGGTCGCACTGGCCTGGCGCCGGCATAATCTGAGTAAGGCAGGGGAGCATTTCCTGGCATTGCTGTAGTGGTGGCCGAGGCTGGTGGCGCAGACTCACACCGCCAGCCCCGATTCATCAGCCTCTGAAATCGCGGTCTTTCACAATTCTCAGCGGTTCGATGTCACTCTCTTTTTTAATCACCAGCGTCGGGTCGGAGCGCAGGCAGGCGCCGCCATAATGACCGCCGACCGTAAAGGTACAGACCTGAATATAACGCCCGGCCACCTGTGGCAGACACCATAATTGCTGGTAAATATTGGTCTGGTGTGCAAATTTACCGGCGGTTTCATCCAGTAACTGCTGCTGGTGACTGACCAACCCGATATTATTTCCGCACCGTCCGCCCACCGGTTTAATCGCATAACCAGTCTGTTTAAGCTCATCATTAACGGTAAAATCGGTATCCAGCAGATACTGATGATGCGGGAACAGTGACCAGAGAACAGGCAGAATCGCCTTATTGCCCGGAATGACTGTCCATAGTGGTTCGAAAACCATCACTTCAGGACGTAACAGCACATCCATCAGTCGTACCTCGGCGGCTTCGCCGGTGCGGATCGGCAAGGCAGCGGCGCTGTCAGCTTCACTCTCCTGACGTAACTGCTCCAGAACCGTTTCCCATGCCCAGGTTTTCCAGACACAAGTCACTTCGCGCTGTTCAGCGTCAATCAGACGACCGGTTTCACTCCAGTGCAGTTCGCTCAGACCATGTAAAATCTTACTCTCGAATCCTCCTTCACGTAGTGCCTGTTGCATCAACAGTGCATGGTAGTTCTCTTCGACATCGTTATCCTGCAGGATGTGAACAAACGGCAAGGCATCACTATTTTTCCAGGCAGCGGACAGGTTTTCTACCAACCGGCGGCAAGGATCTTTACCCTCAGTCACACCCGCCTGGCGGGCCCAGTGTCCAAGGATAACCCCCGCTTCGGTATGGCAGGAGGCTGAATCCGCATTGTATTCGTAGACCTTCAGCCCCCGATGGTCGAGGCAAAAATCCAGCCGGCCGGTCACCATATGGTGGCGACGTCGCTGCCAGGACAACCGCAGGCGTGGCCAGAGGATCTCGGGAATATCAAACAACCTGAGTAAAGCATCATCGCGCAGTACCTTATCGGTAGCATGCAGATACATCAGGTGAAGTTCATTGGTGGCGCTGATCAGTTCCTGTTCCGCACTGCGGGAAATAGTAAAGTACTGGTACGGATCGGCATTGATCACATGACCATGGTTTGCGATGACATAGGCATGTTGTACCGGATCATTTTCATCCAGCCACGGGCCGGAAAACTGGCCCTGCTGGCTGACCTGTTGTGAGTGAATGTCAAGTAATGCAGCCTCGGTTTGCGGGCGGGGCAGGCTGTCATTGCTGTCGCAGGTCTGAACCATCCAGCCAAGAATTTCGGTGTCAGTGAAAGTATCCCGGAGATAAAAACCACCATCTTCACGGCGCAGCTCCAGTTCGCGTGTCCATTGCTGACCGGCAGGTAGCGGGCTGTGAATGACGTTTTGTTCAACGATTTGTACCCGGTCAGCAAATACCCGGGTAATCACGGCAACATGGCCGGTTTCGGCAAATTCTCCCCCCTGTTGCCAGATTAACAGGGCACCGGAGACAGGAGGACGCTGGCTGCCGTTAGCGTACGCCTGCAGGGGCAGAATTTCGTCGTTGATGACCTGGCGAAGAAAGCGCAGAGAAAAGATTTCATAGGCCATTCGGACATCGGTAAATACCATGCCGTAGTTGAGATAAAGAAACCGCCGGGCAAATTCCACACACTGCCACTTGTAACCCATAAATTCGCTGCCCAGATAACTGCGCATCGAATTATCATCAGGATATTCTTCGCTATCCAGCGAATCATAATCGGACGAATAAATAGCCACACCCCCGGGAGCATATCCCAGCAGAGTACCAAAGGGTGCATGTTGATTAGTGAGAGCCACAGTCATACTTTTTGCCTTATGCCATACAGAAAAACAGCCCGAAGGCTGCTTGATACTGACAGTGGCACGCAATGGCTCGCTGGCCGCTACGTGCTACATTGGCCCGGAGCAGGATACTGAACAGAGGGTTCAGCAGATGAGGCGGGTGCCAATATCATAGCACCGTTTTATCAGGATGTGAGTGCCGGCTGGCATTCGGGTGAAAGTGACGTTGTCACTCTGTTCAGGATTACTGACAGCTTTACCCTGATCCTTATTCGCCTCTGTTGCGGGTCAATTATAACGCAATAGTCAGTTCTCCCAGTTTACTCACCAGCGCCATATTTTCCCTGTAATCAACCGGGCAGGCGATCACCGTGACGCCATCGTCATTCAGTGCCTGATTCAGCGCAGGTAACAATTCAGCCGCATGGCTAATCAGATGTCCCGTGGCGCCGAAACTTTCTGCATATTTCACAAAATCGGGGTTACCAAAGTCCACAGAATCATGTGCACCTTCTTCGATATCCATTTTCCACTTAATCAGTCCGTAACTGCCGTCGACCCAGATCAGAACCACCAGTGGGATTTTTTCGCGAACGGCTGTTTCTATCTCCTGAGAATTCATCATAAAACTACCGTCACCCATGACCGCTAATACCTTACGCTCAGGAAAGGCCAGTCGTGCGGCCAGCGCACCAGGCAGGGAGAAAGCCATCGTCGATAATCCGTTAGAAGTCAGGCAGGTCAGGGGGTTCCAGGCAGGATACAAACGCGATACCCACATTTTAATTGCTCCGGTATCTGCCAGCACAATATCATCATCCCCCATGGCGGCGCGCATATCAGCAACAATACGTTGAGGTTTAAGCGGAAAACTATTGTCCAGGCGACCATTCTCCAGTTCTTCAAGACGTAGCTGACGAATTTTGGTCTCAGCGGGTTGCTGATGAAGTGGGGAACTCCCGAGGGCTTCAGACAGTGCCTGTAGACTCATTGATATATCGGCAATAACGCTGACTTCGGTCGAATAGTGGCTGTCGGTATCCGGCAAAAAGCTGTTGATATGAATGATCCGTTTATTTCCTCCGGGATTCATTCTCTCCGGAGCAAATTCCTGCAATTCATAACCCACAGCCAGAATGACATCCGCCTGGTCGAAGGCAAAATTTTCATAATCGTGGCGCATGAAACCCATCACTCCCAGCGAGTGTGTACTGCGGTCACTGATTACCCCTTTGCCCATAAACGTGGTGGCGGTTGGGATCTGAAACTGTTCAACAAACTGATTTAACGCCACCGATGCGTTCTGACGTGCGACACCATGACCGGCGAGAATAACCGGAAAACGGCTGTCACGCAGTATTGCTGCAGCCGTGCTAATCGCATGACTGTCCGGAGCAGAAAGATGAGATTTGACCGGCAATAAGGGGTGTAAATCATCCGGAACCGGCATCGCTTCCACATCCTGCGGCACAGCAAGATAGGTTGCTCCGGGCCGTTCCTGCTGAGCAATGCGGAAGGCTTTACGGACCATTTCTGCAGTGGATTGTGGGGTAAAAATCGTCTCTGCCCACTGGGTCACCGGCCTGAACATTGCCGTCAGATCGACAATCTGGTGAGATTCTTTATAAATACGGTTTAATCCCACCTGCGCTGAAATGGCGACCAGTGGGCTGGAATCCGTCTGTGCGTCCGCAGTACCAAGTAACAGGTTGATTGCACCAGGTCCGAGCGTGGCGGTACAGACTCCGGCCTTACCGGTCAGACGGCCATAAATATCGGCCATAAACGAGGCTGCCTGCTCGTGGCGGACCAGAATAAAACGTATTTTTTCCGAGGCCGTAATAGCCCTGACAAATTTGATATTTTCCTCTCCCGGAATACCAAACACATATTCGACGCCCTCGGCTTCAAGGCAGGAAACCAAAAATTCTGCGACATTTCTCGTCTGATGAGTCATACATTTTCTCCCAAACTACGGTTTTCATTTAACACCAGGTAGCGGAAATTAGTTACCCCCAAGGTAGTACAATAATCCGCCCATAGTGATGATGGAAAATAAGGTACTGAAGAACAGAATCGAGGCTATTTCCTGTTCTGCGGTGTTGTACTGAACCGCCAGGATGACACATACCGATGCCGTCGGAATAGCCATGCTGACCACCGATAAATGCAGCGTTTGACGGTCTGTATGCAGCCAGACAGCCAAGGCCAGGATTGCCAGAGGTAGCAGAATATTTTTGGCGAGTACTGCCAGAACCACAGTACGATTAATGACGACATGGTAGGAGTAGAGGATAATTCCTGACGCAAACAGCGCAACACCGCCGGTAGTACCACCAAGCAGTTGTAATGCACTGCGGATTTGTTCGGGAATATGCAGATTAAGCAGTAATAAGATTAAGGCCAGCAGTGGGGCCCAGACCACCGGCTCTTTTAAAGTATGCAGAATATGCTGCATAAATCCTGCTCCCTTTCTGTCAGGAGAGCCTGCGGAAAGGATTAATAAGGTCACCGGGACCTGGAACAGGTTCATAATAATACTGCATAAAGCGATGGGTAGGGTGCTGATAGTGCCATACAAATGCCCCATCACTGGCACGCCAACAAAAGGCACTGCGGGACCGGCTATCGCCAGTGCCAGCAGAGCGGCAAGGCCTGAAGGTTGCCGGAAAAGGTAGTGTACCAGTACAAAAACCAGCAGGTAACCGCCTATCATTCCTGCCATTAATATCAGCGCGATGGTGCCCTGAGAAAGTAGTACCGATCGTGACAACCCCATCATTCCGGCGAATAGTGTCAGTGGCAGAGCGTACAGCATAACCATCCGGTTAAGTATTGTCCCCTGAGCGGAATCAAAATCGTGGTGCCAGCCGGCCAGAAACCCCAGTAGCAATGTCACAACGATGGGTAACAGTGCCGCAATAATTAACGTAATCACCATTTCTCCTGCTATTTTCAGGTGAAATCACTGGTGCGTAGACCAGGACAGAAGGTGAAACATACAGTAGTCATAATTAACCATGATGTATACAGGGGTATAGGGGTGCCAAAAGCGATAAGGGGAATGATATGTCTTCTGGTTACAGATTGTTGTAAGTTGTTCCTGAGACCCTGAGCCGGAACCCGATAAATTATTGTTGTCACGAATTTGTGGTTAACTATCTGTTTATAATTGGTATTTTATGATGTGATAAGGTGGGGTGTTTGACGGGTTTATTTCACCCCTCAGCCTGGTGATGATTGAGAGGAGTCGGGATTATCTCTGAGGCGGACCACTAACCTATTTTATGTTACTCAATATTTACTGGCCGAAAATCACGCTATCTCATTTTTTAGGAATAAATTATATTTATGATTTATTCAGAGCTAAATAAAAAATCAACTATCTAATGGTTTCAATGTTCCAGTTTTGCCTGGGTTAATGGGTATACTTGCTGCGCAGAGGGATCTACATTTAAGGATGGAAGGCAGAATGCGATGAAAGTGAACGAAGCGAATCTTTTGAAATCAGGTTTCAGTAGCCTCGATATTCAGAAAATAAAAAATAACACCAAAAATTACGGTGGTTCAATGAGCGATACCATCGAGGACCTGGCAAACCGCTTTGTCATCGCGATGTTTGTTGTGGTTGGTTGCCTTGCCGTTTTCGTTTTGCTGGTTCTGTTTGGTTCAACCGAAAGCCTTTTCGCTGGTTCTGTTGGGCTTTTTTGCGCTATTGCGGTTGCAATATTTGTACAACCGCCAATGCTTGCCTATAAATCATGGCGTTATAAAAAAATAAATCGGAGTTAGGTTTATTTATTATCTGTGGACAAAAGGTCAAAAATGACCTTTGCTTTTACACCATAACCCACAATTTTCATCGTTAGTTTTGGTCTGCTCATGGTTTCAACTTTTCGGTAATAATCCCGGGGAATCCATCTGAATCATCGCCAGGCACCGGGTTTTCTTGAAAGACCCAAAATGCTATAGACACCGGCACTTAACGTAACTGCATTATAAAATGCTAACCCTGATTCAGGTGTAAAACCCATATACTTAGCAGCTTCCATCGAACTGTCTGCAAATAGTCCCTCTGTGTTGGATTGTTCGCCATAACGAAGATAGCGGGCCTCTTTTGTTATCCCATTGATACCGTCAACGAAAAGTATACCCCCGGCAAGGACTCCAATTGGAGTCATTGTCGACATCATGATCATTCCACCAAACAGTGCTGCACCTGATACCACAATATAAACAGCAGAAATTACATATCCAAAGATTTTGTTATTTTCCCGGACAAACTCCACTTTGGCATAAAGTTTCGCCGCTTTTGTACGCAGCATCCGACCCTGCTCTTCAAGATTTTCGGTTTCTGCCCTGAGTTTTTTTACGCAGGCTATACATTCTTGATCTGATTTCGCGCGCCGGGCTGCAGCAAACTGCTGCTCAACAACCTTTTTTATTTCCTGAACAAACTTCATCCGGGTCAGACCATCCCGAAGATGGAAGGAGCACAGCATATTCGCTGTATTAATAAGCTTTCTGGCCTCAAGATTAACCATTGTTTCTGCCCAGTTTTTATTCCTGCCTGAGCACATCATATCAGGTAATGCTGCATCCATTTTTGTACTCCCTGTATATTATATCGCCGATGATACCCTTTATTTCAGCGGTAAACCGTCGTTTCAGTCTCAAATGAGCACGTCTCGATATGCCTGTTTTTAGATACCACCTTAAATTGAAACGCCCCGCCGAATCATAGTCAGAGCCAAAGCTGTCGCCGGATGGAGCTTCCAACAAACCGAACACCTGGGGCCATTAAAGTTAACCGTCCGTCATTATGCCAATGATGAGCATCATTGTCGGTGGATCGACCCGGTGAAACCGGCGAGAAAGCCGTCATGCCTTCTCCGGGTCATCTGTTATGGAAAGCGTGGTGAAATCAGAAAACGCGACCGTGAGGGGCAGGATGGTAAGTCTGGTGCGCCGGGCCCGGTGACCAATGCGGTAGTGCTCTGGAAAACGCATTAGATGCAGGAAGCGCTTTCACATGTCAGGATTATCGGGGAAATGCCAGAGGATGAACATATTGTCCGCCAGTCAGCGCTTTTGACCGGGAACATCAATATGCCGGGAGATTGTACGTTCACGCTGCCCGAGGGTATCTGAAGGGGGAGTTGAGACCATTGAATTTCAATATAAACCAAGAATTATCTCTTTAGTGTGTTTTATATCATTGCTCGCCAAACGCCGACGTTGAGCAGCCATTACCAAACGATTGTTCAGAATAAGCCCAAACAGAGGTCGACGCAGTTCAGCCTACGGCCTTAACCACAAAACAGTTTGCAGCCATAATAGCTGCTGCAAATCAGCGCGCCGGGGGCTATATTTACAGCAGGTATTAATGATACTGCTTCAAATCCCGTATTTTCTGATCACTGACCGGACGATAATACTATGGAATTAAAGGATTATTACGCCATCCTTGGGGTTGAACGTGATGCAGACCTGAAGGCGATTAAAACTGCCTACCGCCGTCTGGCACGCAAATACCATCCGGATGTGAGTAGCGAAAAAGATGCAGAAGCACAGTTCAAAGAGATTGCCGAAGCTTATGAGGTGCTGAAAGATGAGCAGCGCCGCGAAGAATATGACACGCTCTGGCAACACCGCAATGATCCCCGATTCAATTCGCACCAGTCTGCCGGAGAGTCATACAGCGCCGGTGATGCCGGTGAGCATGCCGATTTTTCTGATTTCTTTAATTCGGTGTTTGGCCAGCAGAGACAGCAAGACCATCAGCCCCGGCCGCGGCGGGGTCAGGATATAGAGACCGAGGTCGCGGTATTCCTGGAAGAAGCCCAACAGGGTGAAACCCGTACCATTCGTTACAGCCTGCCGGTATATAACCTGTTTGGCCAGGTCGTGCAGGAAATTCCGAAAACCCTGAATGTGAAAATACCGGCCGGTGTCGGTGACGGTGAGCGTATCCGTCTTAAAGGCCAGGGTGCCCCGGGATCCGAGGGTGGCGCTGCCGGCGATCTTTACCTGGTGATTCGTATTGCGCCGCATCCGTTGTTCGATGTGGTGGGGAATGACCTGGAAGTCGTGCTGCCTCTTGCTCCCTGGGAAGCGGTACTGGGCACTAAGGTTCAACTTCCTACCCTGCAGGACAGCATTTTACTGACAATTCCTGCAGGGACACAGGCCGGACAACGGCTGCGGGTAAAAGGCAAAGGATTGGCGGGTAAAAAACACCAGGGAGACCTGTACGCCATCATCAGGATAGTGGTGCCACCGGCGGGCAATTCGGCCAGCCGTGAATTGTGGCAAAAACTGGCGGAGGCCGAAACCGGCTATGATCCGCGCCAGGGTTGGGGGAAAAAATAATGGCAACTGTGAATATCCGCTTTACGGTCACCGAATTTTGTCTGCATACCGGGGTTTCGGTCACCGAGCTCACTGAGATTATCGGTCTGGGAGTACTGGAACCGGTCGACCAGCAACCCCGGGTTCAGGAGTGGTTGTTTGATGAGGATGCACTGGCTGTCTGCATGCGTGCGCAGCGATTACGTAGGGAGCTGGAACTGGACTGGCCTGGTATCGCGGTAGCATTGTCATTGCTTAACGAAATTGACCGGCTGAACAGCGAAAATCGTCAGCTTAACCAGCGCTTACTGCGGTTTATGGCTGACCAGTAATAAGGCATCACTCAACCCCGAAATTTGGGGTTGGCTGACAATAGCCAAATGGAAAGTTTAATGAGCAAAAAATTGTATGTATTGCAGGTGCAACCGGAAGGTAAAATCCTGGAGCTGGACCCGGATAACGGTGAGTTACGTACCCTGGTGGATGGTCTGAAAACTCATCCTGACGGTATCGCGCTCGACCGGGCCGCTAACAAATTGTATGTCAGTTTTATGGGTGCCGAAATCAGCCCGGATTCGCTGGAGTTTTTCCAGGCGGATGGCCGCCTGGAATCCATGACCATTGAAGGTACAGACCGACGATTACTGGTGGGGAACGGGCTGTTTGTCACCGGCAAACAGCTGGTACATGATGCCCAAAACCACTGGCTCTACTGGTGTGACCGTGAAGGGATGAGGGTATTCCGGGCCAGAGAAGATGGCAGTGACATTACCGTACTGGTGCAGGCGGGTCTGTTCCCGGCCCAGTGCCGCGATTATACCCGCCATTGTGTTGGGCTCGCTGTTGACCATCAGCGTGGCCATATTTACTGGACACAAAAAGGTCCGTCTAAAGGCGGTAAGGGCAGGATTCTGCGGGCAGGGCTGACACTACCGCAGGGGGCAGAAGCAGATAATCGTCCGGACATTGAAGTGGTCATGGCGGACCTTCCAGAGCCAATTGATCTGGAATTTGATGCTGAGGCAGGAGTGATGTACTGGACCGACCGTGGTGATGCTACAAAGGGCGGAAATTCACTGAACAGCGCCCGGCTGGTGGATGGCCGGTTCACCGATCATCAGATTCTGGCACGCGGACTGGAAGAGGGGATTGCTCTGGTGAGTGACCCCGAAAGTGGCAGAATGTGGCTGACGGATCTCGGAGGCAATGTCTGGGAATACTCGCTGACCCGGGGCGGACCGTTACGGCCTATCTTTAAACTGGGTCCGCTGACGGGCATTACCTACGGCTGATCCGGGAATTTATCTCCCGGTTGTTATGATTTTCTGCCGGAGCCGCGGTTTACCAGGGATATTGCCGACTCAACTTTTCATATCTGATTACTCCCGGAGATCGCAGAAAATTACAGCGCTTCCGGAGGAACTTCGGTCAGAGCTTCAAGCTGGGCTTCACCTGCTTCATCCGTGGGCAGATAGACCAACAGGCGAGAGCCGTCCCTTGGGGCAGAAAACCAGTTCATTTGCTGTAAGGTAATCGGGCCCAGTAGCGGATGTATAAATTGTTTAATATGGTTTTCAATGCTGCGAATTTCGTAGTTTTGATACCATAAACGTTGAAAGCAGGCTGATACCGAAAAAAAACGCTCCAGTAATATCTGCCAGCGTGGGTCACTGCCGTGTTCCGCCATCCCCGCGCGGTAATATGAGACAAAGAATGACAACATCTGCTCATCGTCAGCACTAAAGCGACTGCGCCAGCGAGGATCGGTCAGAAAAAGATACAGACAGTTTCGATCTTCCGGATCAATATCGTCCAGCGGTACCCCCATCAACTGACAGAAACTGTGGTTATAGCCAAGGATATCGAAATTAGGTTTTTGCATGGCGGCCGGGTTTGGCATCAGCGAACGTAACAGCCGTTGTGAAGCCGGACCTGCCTGCTGGCACCCCCCCTGTGCCGGTGTTTCAGGTACCGGTAAGCCTGCCAGAATGAACAGATGTCGGGTTTCTGCCGGAGTACACTGCAATGCTTCGCTGACCGAGGCCAGCACGGCAGCAGAGGGTCTCATCTCCCGTCCCTGTTCCAGCCAGGTATACCAGGTCACTCCGACATCCGCCAGCATCGCCACTTCTTCACGCCGCAGGCCCGGGGTACGACGGCGCCCGCTGCGCGGCAGGCCCAGCCGCTGTGGGTCCAGGCTTTCTCTGCGGGTTCTCAGAAAACTGGCGAGTAACTGGCGGCTGTTTTTCGGGGGAGTTCTTATATCCGACGGAGTGGTAATCAGAGTCATAGAGAGTCCTGCATAGTAGTGCCAATACCAGTATAAGCAGGCACTGGTACCCTGTTAAATAATCATAAATACTACGGTCAGAAAATAAATAAAGCAACGGAGCACTTATGAGCATTTCACCTGTATCTCCAGGCAGAGCAGGGCTTACCTTACTGCTTATCGCACAAATGTTACCGATGATTGATACCTCGATTACTAATGTCGCGCTGGATTCAATCACCCGTTCACTGTCCACCACAGCGACAGATCTTGAACTGATTGTTGCATTGTACGGGGTAGCATTTGCGGTATGTCTGGCCGTCGGTAGCAAACTGGGAGATAACTACGGACGCCGCCGTGTATTGACCGGCGGAGTACTGCTGTTTGGGCTGGCATCACTGTTCTGTGGACTGGCCGGCAATGTACATTTGCTGCTACTGTCACGGACCCTGCAGGGAATTGGCGCGGCACTGATACTCCCGCAGATTCTGGCGACACTGCATGTCACCCTGAAGGGGACAGCCCATGCCAGGGCCATTAGTCTTTACAGTGGCATTGGCGGGATTGCCTTTATCATTGGTCAGGTGGGGGGAGGCTGGCTGGTGTCTGCAGATTTTGCCGGTCTGGGCTGGAGAAACGCCTTTTTTATTAATGTTCCCATATGCCTGCTGGTATTGCTGTTCAGTCATCGTTATATCCCGGAGACACGCAATGAAAAGCCATCGCGTATCGACTGGCAGGGCAGTAGTATTCTTGCGGTAATCCTGTGTTGTTTATTATTCCCGCTGGCGCTGGGCCCTTCACTGCACTGGCCCTGGCAAATGCAGTTGGCACTGCTGGTGACGCTGCCGCTGGCTCTGTTGATGCGCCAGGGAGCAGTCAGGCAACAACTTCGCGGACAACAGCCGTTATTACCCCCGCGGTTACTGAAACTGCCAACGGTTCGTTTTGCCTTGTTGATTGCATTACTGTTTTTTACCTGCTGGTCAGGGTTTATGTTCTGTATGGCACTGACACTGCAGGCCGGATCAGGCCTGGGCCCTATGCAGTCGGGTAACAGTTTTATTATGCTGGGGATTTCCTATTTCCTGGCCGCCTTAGTGGCGCCGAAACTGATCCGCCGTCACTCTATCGTCCCGGTTTTGTTAGGAGGAATTACCGTTCAGGTGGTCGCTATTCTGGTGCTGATTGCCACATTACACTGGTGCGGTAATTCCCTGAGTGGTATCGATATTGCCCCCGGAACACTGTTGATGGGCTGTGGTCAGGCGATTATTGTGAACAGCTTCTATCGTATCGGGATGCGGGAAATCCAAACCAGTGATGCGGGGGCGGGCAGTGCTATCCTGAGTACACTGCAGCAGGCGATGCTGGGGCTGGGGCCGGCAGCGGCCGGGGCTATTTATCTGCATCTTCACCATTCCAGTCACGGTAACTACGCTCAGGCGATGTCGGGCTTTCTGGTGGCTGAAATGCTGATGATGCTTCTGCTGGCAGCCGCTACGGTGTATCACCGCAAACTGCTGCATGAAACAGAACATGTCCCTGAGGCAGTGGTTGTACCAGCAGACTAGCCTGAATAAGGAATTCTCCTCCCGCTCACCGGGCGGGAGGCTCAAAGGAAATCATCGATGCTTAAAGATAACTTTAACGAATTACAACAATTCCTGGTGGTGGCCAGGGAGCGCAGCTTTACCCGCGCCGCAGCACGGCTGGGGGTGTCACAGTCTGCCCTGAGTCATGCCATGAAAGCGTTGGAAGCCAGGCTTAATCTGCGTTTACTGACCAGAACGACCCGCAGTGTGGCACCGACCGAAGCCGGGGAGAGACTGATAGCCTGTCTGGAACCCCGGCTGAATGAGCTGGAACGTGAGCTGGATACGTTGCTGCATATCAGCGGGCAGCCCTCCGGAAGCCTGCGCTTATCTGTCAGCGATCATGCATTACGTACTTTGCTGTGGCCGAAAATTAAGCCCTTTTTGATAAAATATCCGCAGATTAAGCTTGAGCTGGTGGCAGATAACAGTTTTGTCGATATTGTGGAAGGTCGTTTTGATGCGGGAATCAGGTTGGGGGACAGCATCGAAAAAGATATGGTAGCAGTACGTATTGGCCCTGATTTTCGCATGGTAGTGGTCGGGGCACCCGACTATCTTGCAGCCCATGGTGTACCTCAGACCCCGCAGGATTTGCAGCAACATATCTGCCTGAACATGCGTCTGCCCAGCGCAGGTGGGCTGTATCACTGGGAGTTCGTCGTAGAGGGTAAATTGCTGCGGGTGAAAACGGAAGGGCAGCTTATCCTTAATTCACTCAGCGAACGGATTGATGCTGCCGTTTCAGGATTAGGACTGGCCTTTGTCCCGGAAGATATGGTCACCCGGCAACTGAATGACGGTCGTCTGAAACTGGTGCTCGATAGCGGATGCCCGACGTTTCCTGGTTATCATCTCTATTATCCCAGTCGCCGGCAACATCCGCCGGCATTCAGCCTGCTGATAGAGGAACTGCGCTGGCAACCTTCGGTCGGGTAATATCCCGGACAGGGTGGCGGTTAAGACCCTTGTGGACAAAGGGATAACCGCTGCCAGAAGGCGGCGGTGGTTCACCGGTCTTATGCCGTCTGTAGGGCTTTCTCTCTGACCCATTGTGCTAACAACTGTGCGTCACTGCTGAGTTCGGTATTGAGGATGAAAAGAGATTTATCGGTTTATCTGCTTCCTGAGGCAGGCAGGGAGAAGAACAACAAATTATTCCTGGTTCAGGCTACACGCAATAACCTGACGGCTGACAGACGATACAGACACTCATCCAGGTGTCGCTATCAGAAAGGCGGTGAATCGTCCCTGAACGATGTTTTTTCTCAGGGTGAAGCAAGAATCAGCGGTGGAACAATACTCCGGCCCAGACAATAACCGTCATTACAACGGCAACTAACTGAGCGGCACCACCAATATCTTTTGCTCGTTTCGATAACGGATGTATTTCGTCTGAAATTCTGTCGACGACAGTTTCAATGGCAGTATTCAGCAGTTCGACGACCAGTAACAAGAAGCTACAGCCAATTAACATTAATTTTTCAAGCAGGCTGGCATGCAGAAAAAATATGATGATAAACAGAACAATATTAATAAAAAACAATTGCCGGAACGCATCTTCGGTCTTCAGCGCATCAATAAAACCCGCCAGAGAATTATTAATACTGTAAGTGAGACGGCTTATTCCTTTTTTCTTTTCCAGGGGCATGCGAACACTCTTATTATTTAGCCTGCAGACAGTATGGGTAACGGGTTACGCATAGCAGGATATCAGGCGCAGATGAATGAGTAACATAAAACAGCATCAGGGCGGCTAAAACAAGGCCTGATATCCCCCTTGAAAGGGAAATGTTCAGGCCTGCAAATACCGGCGGGTAGAGGCCGTGTGCTGATAATCAGTAATTACA
This sequence comes from Tatumella morbirosei, assembly GCF_000757425.2. Classification (GTDB taxonomy): domain Bacteria; phylum Pseudomonadota; class Gammaproteobacteria; order Enterobacterales; family Enterobacteriaceae; genus Tatumella; species Tatumella morbirosei. The sequence continues at coordinate 370,082 of NZ_JPKR02000002.1, forward strand.
GTTGTTTTTCATACAGGCGATAGCGTTTGTACGGTACGGCCCCGATTTTTTCCAGAATGGTGCGCATACCGGTGTTAGATTCGAGAATCCATGACATTTCCAGCGCATCTATCTTGCGGCGGGCAAAGGGGTCACGCAGTGCTTCAATCAGCAACAGCGCCATAACAGGGCCCATACTGCTGAACTGATAATCATGACGTACCCCCATGAGCGGTACACGCGCGGTACGGACGCCACTGACTTTCAGACGCCACAACAGTTTAGCCCAGCCAAACGGGAACAGACTACCCTTAAGATCGCTGATGGCTTCATTAATATTGGGCAGCCCGACAATAAATGCACAAGGTACACCCTCAGCTTCGGCAATATAGATCATATCGTCCGGTACCAGATACTTAAGCTGATCACCCATGGTGGCGAATTCATGTTCGGTAAAAGGGACAAAACCCCAGTTGTTTTGCCATCCGGAGTTGAAGATTTCACGTAATACCTGCATCTCTTCGGCGAACTTTTTACGGTTCAGCGGGCGAATCGTGACTTTTTTCCGTACCCGTGCCATCAGTTTGCTTAATGATTCAGAAAAGTGCAGATCAGTACGTTTCATCCAGTAGGCCAGCAGATCGATTCCTTGCTGATACCCTTGCTGCTCCAGGTATTTGGCGTAATACGGTTTACCATGAATCATCAACGCTGAGGGCGGAGTATCAAAACCGTCAATCAATAAGCCACTTTCCTGATTAATATTGAGGCTGAACGGGCCGGTGATTTTAAATGCCCCTTTAGATTTCAGCCATTCTTCGGCGGTGGCAAATAAAGCATCGAACACTTCTTTATCGTCAATCGCATCAATCATGCCAAAGTGGCCGGTATCCTGACCATAAAGTTCGCGGTGCAACGTATCAATCTGGGCTGTAATCCGTCCGGCAATTTTCCCGTCTTTTCTGGCAATCCAGGCTTGCCATTCAACGTGCTCAGAGGCAGGGTTCTTTTTAGACAGGTGCTCTTCACGTTCAAGGAATAACGGGTCAATCCAGTTAGGGTCATTAGCGTAAAGGGAAGAAGGGAAGGCAATGAATTCTTTAAAACCTTGTTTACCCTGTACTTTTTCAATCTGAATCATAAAAAACCTTTATTGTTAAGCATCGGCTTAAAGAAATACATTTTTACAAAATAGCATTCCTGTGTAGCGTGCAAATAATGATGGGGGGCGTCATCCCGGTACGCAGAGAATGTCACAGGGCTTTAGCAATGAGCAATAGACGTTACTTACCAACAGGGAACAAGAGTAACTTTCCCGGGCTGCAAAGTAATGCCAGAGCATATGATCAATCGTTAAGCAATTGATGCTTTTATTAAAAGTAAGACGTAACTAATATTTAATGCAATTGACTTTTCGTATAAGAATATTTCTGTTGCGCAAAGGGAACTTTCTTTTACCACTTAATGCTTTTAACTAAATCACCTTAAATCAGTAGTTCACTTTTACAGAACTTCCGGTTACTGTTTACGATGTGTTTAAGTTGAGTCATGAACCTGTAATAATTTATTTTTACATGGTGATGATCTTATGACGAATGTCAATGGCGGTTTACACGTTTCAGCCCTGAGACGATGAATCACCGAACCCCGGAAGGTGGCCTGGCCGGGCGATGGACAGGGCCGAATAATGGATTATTCAAAGAGCGTCTTAAAAATAGAATATCAACTTTTTCATCAATGGTGTGATTCACGGTTGGTGATTTGAATTTATGGCTAATTTGTCTATGTCAGAAACAAGCTCTACCCATTCTCTTCCCATGCGTTACGCAGATTTCCCCTCCCTGGTCGAGGCGTTAGATTACGCATCCCGGGGGGATACCGGGATGAATTTTTATGACCGGCGTAACCAGCTGACCGATGTGCTGGAATACCGGAAACTCAGAGACCATGCGGTGACAGGAGCAAAACGGTTGCTGTCTCTGGGCCTGAAAAAAGGGGATCGCGTTGCCCTGATAGCTGAAACCAGCGTCGGATTCGTCGAATCCTTCTTTGCTTGTCAGTATGCAGGATTGGTCGCGGTTCCTTTGGCGATCCCGATGGGAGTCGGTCAGCGTGCATCTTACATTACGAAACTGCAGGGGCTTATCAACAGTTGTGCACCCGCAGCCATCATCAGTAGTGAAGAATGGGTACCGTTAATTACTTCGGCAACAGAAGATGCCCCCCCAACGCATATTCTTAGCAATGACGATTTCCACGCATTGCCTGAAGCCGATATTGAACTGCAGAAACCTGCGCCGGAGGATATTGCTTATCTGCAATATACCTCTGGCAGTACCCGTTTCCCGCGCGGCGTGATTATCACCCAACGTTCGGTTATGGCGAATTTACAGGTGATCAGCCACGACGGTATTAAATTACGTGCCGGCGACCGCTGTGTCTCATGGTTGCCGTTTTATCATGATATGGGGCTGGTAGGCTTTCTGCTGACTCCGGTAGCAACTCAGCTTTCCGTAGATTATCTGCGCACTCAGGATTTCGCGATGCGTCCGCTGCAGTGGCTGAAACTCATCGATAAAAACCGTGGCACTGTCACTGTCGCACCCCCTTTTGGTTATGATTTATCACTGCGTCGCAGCAGTGAAAAAGAGATATCCGGTCTGGATCTTTCCTGCCTGAGGGTTGCAGGTGTCGGTGCTGAACCGATTCCTGTCGAACTGCTAAACCAGTTCAGTGAGCATTTCTCGGCGATTGGTTTTAATCGTAATGCCTTTATGCCTTGCTACGGGCTGGCGGAAAATACTCTGGCGGTGAGTTTCTCTGACGAAAACAAGGGTGCACAGGTGAATGAAGTCGACCGTGACATTCTTGAATACGAAGGTCGGGCTGTAGCACCCACCAGTAAATCCCGCGCGATTTCTTCATTTGTGAATTGCGGGAAACCGCTGCCGGGTCATCGTATCGAAATTCGTAGCGAAACCGGTGAAGCATTACCTGAGCAGCAGGTCGGGCATATCTGTATTTCCGGACCGAGCCTGATGAGTGGCTATTTCCGTGACCCGGTCACTCAGAAACAGATCCAGACGACAGGCTGGATGGATACCGGGGATCTGGGTTACCAGTCCGAAGGTTATCTCTACGTCACCGGGCGTAAAAAAGACTTAATCATTATTCGCGGCCGTAACATCTGGCCTCAGGATATTGAATATGTGGCTGAGTCTGAGCCTGAAATCCATGCCGGTGATGCCATTGCGTTCGTGACTGAAGAGCATGGTGAATCGGCACGTATTATTCTGCAAATTCAGTGTCGGGTCAGTTCAGAAGAACGCCGTGGGCAGTTGGTTCACTCCTTATCTGCCAGCATTCAGAGCGAATTCGGGATTGCCGTGGATATTGAGTTACTGCCGCCACACAGTATTCCCCGAACTTCATCAGGAAAACCAGCCCGTGCAGAAGCTAAAAAGCGTTGGATGACTTCTGCTATTTACGCTCCGGTACAGATGCCTGGTTTTGTTCAATGACATTAACGGTTGCCATTACCGGGGCAACCGGCTTCATCGGCAGGCAGATCACTGAAGATCTGCTGGCGCGTGGATGCCGGGTCCGGGCACTGACCAGATCGGCACGACAAAGTCCTGATGATAACCTCGTCTGGGTACGCGGTTCACTGGAAAATCCGCAGTCGCTGGCGGAACTGGTGAGCGGTGTTGATGCTGTGGTTCATTGTGCCGGTCAGGTCAGAGGCAGCAATGAGGCGGTTTTTACTGAATGTAATGTGACCGGCAGTGCGTCGGTCATGCAGGCAGCACAGGCGGCCGGCAGTTGTAAAAAATTTCTGTTCATCTCCTCTCTGGCTGCGCGCCATCCTGAATTGTCCTGGTATGCAAACTCAAAATATGTTGCTGAACAGCAACTTCAGACACTGAGTGGCGATATGACGCTGGGCATTTTCCGGCCGACTGCCGTTTATGGTCCCGGGGATAAAGAGTTAAAACCTCTGCTCGATGGTTTGTTGCGCGGCGTACTCCCGCAACTGGGCCGCAGGGATGCCACTCTGACCTTTATCCATGTCACTGATATGGCTGCTGCTGTCAGGCAGTGGTTGCTGTCGGACGACCCACAGGGCGGTATTTATGAGCTTTGTGATGGCATCACCGGGGGCTACAGCTGGTCGCGGATGCAGCAGATTGGGGCAGCGGTACGGCAGGGGCCGGTCAGACTGATCCCTGTTCCACTGGCCTTACTGAAACTGATGGCCACTTTAAGTATGATGTGGAACCGGCTGGTAAAAACGGAGCCGATGCTGACACAGAGTAAAATCCGGGAGTTAACCCACCCGGACTGGACAGCCAGTAATCAACAGTTAACCAACGCTGTTGGATGGGTTCCTGAGGTAAGTCTGGAGCGCGCGCTGCGTGAAGGTCTATTTTAATTAACTGAGTAGAGGTTGTACAAAGCTCTTATGCTAAATCGCGACGCTGTGATGAATTATATTCTGACTTGTCTGCAAGGTATTGTTGAAGGCGGATTAGAAATTAAACCAGATAGCGATCTTGTCAACGATCTGGGCCTTGAATCCATCAGAGTATTGGATTTGCTGATGATGTTGGAAGATAAACTGGATATTTCTATCCCGATTAATATTCTGCTGGATGTCAGAACCCCCGAGCAGCTGTTGAATGCCCTGCAACCTTATCTGGAGAAATCAAATGGGTCTTTATGATAAATTTTCCCGTTTGATGAGCGAACGTGAACAATTCAGTACTTCCGGGCTTAATCCTTTCGGCACCTGTATCGATGAAATCTATTCAGCGACAGAAGGGCGGATCGGTGATCATAAAATTATTCTGGCCGGCACTAATAACTATCTGGGAATGACCTTTGACCCTCAGGCGATTGCCGATGGTCAGGCGGCGCTGGCGCATCAGGGCACCGGCACCACGGGTTCACGAATGGCGAACGGCAGTTACGGCTCGCATCTGGCACTGGAAAAAGAACTGGCGGAGTTCTTCGATCGCCCGACAGCCATCGTTTTTTCAACCGGTTACACGGCAAACCTGGCGGTAATCAGTACCCTGGCGGGTCCCGGTTCTGTGGTGTTAATTGATGCTGACAGCCATGCCAGTATCTATGATGCCTGTGCGCTGGGGGGCGCTGAGATTATCCGCTTCCGGCACAATGATGCTGCGGACCTCGAAAAACGTATGTTACGACTGGGTGAGCGCGCTAAAGATGCGCTGATCATTGTCGAAGGCATCTACAGTATGCTGGGTGATGTGGCTCCGCTGGTTGAGATTGTCGAAATCAAAAAACGTCTGGGGGGGTATCTGCTGGTCGACGAAGCCCATTCCTTCGGTGTGATGGGGAACAAAGGCCGGGGCCTTGCAGAAGATTTAGGCGTTGAGGATGATGTTGATATTATCCTGGGCACCTTTAGTAAAAGTCTGGCGTCCATTGGTGGTTTTGCTGTCGGCAGCAAAGCGATGGATGTATTACGTTACAGCAGTCGTCCGTATATTTTCACCGCTTCTCCTTCTCCGGCCAGTATTGCTTCGGTGCGTGCCTCTTTACGTAAGATTAGCCGCCAGCCGGAATTAAGAGAAAAATTGTGGAAAAATGCTCACCGGTTATATCAGGGACTGGCGAAAACCGGTTACGAATTAGGGCCAAGAATTAGTCCGGTGGTTCCGGTCATTATCGGTTCCAAAGAAGCGGGTCTGGAATTGTGGCGCGCTCTGATTAACAAAGGGGTTTATGTCAACCTGGTATTACCACCGGCAGCCCCGGCAGGAGTCACATTGTTACGTTGCAGTGTTAATTCAGCGCACAGCGATGAAGAGATTGATAAAATAATTCAGGCATTTGCGGAACTGAAATCTTAATAAAAAAAACGCTCCGAG
>NZ_JPKR02000003.1 GCF_000757425.2 Tatumella morbirosei
TTTTTTCTGATTATCGGACACCAGTTCAGGTGTTTTGAGCCATATTCTGCGTGGCCTGAATCTGATAACCGTGAGTATCCATAAACTGACGAATGGCTGATTCAGCATGAGAAATAACGTCAGTGATCGGCTGGTTCGCATCAATATTAATAATTCTCGCCCCTTCAAAGGTCAGCAATGGGGTGGTGGCGATTTTCTTTTCCAGCTGTTCTTTTGAATGATCGGGTTTACGCTGACAAGCGACATCCAGATCCACATTCAGTTTAATCACTAAATCAGGTTTCTGTGCTGCCATCCATTTAAATGCTTTGAGTTCACGACCTGCCATCCAGCGGATAACCGGATTGCCTTTGGTATTTACCGGGAACACCGGGCCATCATAAGCGCCGGGAATTTGTGCCTGCGGAAAACGGTCAGTCAAAACAATTAACCCCTCACGACGATATTTCATCATGCGGCGAAAACGTAATACCCGACGCAGCACAAACGCCATAATCACCAGTGAAGGTAAAAACTTAACCTTAGATTTTCCGGTTTTTACTTTTTTAGTATTGCGTGTAATGGCTTTGTCCAGAAACCGGCCGATCACCGGCCACTGAGCCACAGCACGGCCAACATTACCCGCCTGCTTTCCTAAGTGAACCCTGATGGCAGGGCCATAATTGTTCATATCGGTAATAAGTTGTTCACAGACAGTGGACTTTCCTGAGCCATCACTGCCAATGACCGCAATAAGCGGTGGGAGTCTGGAATTCATGATCATAAGCTCTTATAATACAAGACCCTTAATATATCATTTTGCCGGTAAAATGTCGCCAGCAACTGCTGCAGATTTGATATTTATATGTCGGTTAAAAATTGCAATAAATATTCGCCCGTCTGCGCACAAAATATTAAGAAAAACACAAAAAATAACCCGGGTCATAATTCATTATTTGCACCTCCCGCCATTATTTGTCCCGGGCCGGATAAATTTCTTGAACCTGTAAATAATTAGAATAAAATAGATTTTTTGCTATTGGATGTCTTGTGGTGTCAGAACAGAGAAACGCCGGAAAAACTCATACGGCAGGGCGCGTTATCGCGATTACTGGCTGCGACGGGTCCGGAAAATCAACACTTGCTGCCAGTCTGGTTAGTCACTTTTCTTCGCAGGAACCTACAGAATTACTTTACCTTGGCCAGTCCTCCGGGTTTATTGGTAAGTGGATCAGTGAGCTGCCGCTGATTGGTGGTGCGCTGGGGCGTTTCCTGGTGGCCAAATCAGACAAGGTTCATAAGCGTCCGTCGCAGCCACCGGGTAATGCCACTGCATTGGTGATTTTTTTTGCTCTCCTGCTGGCGTAGCTATAAGTTCAGAAAAATGCTGACGAAAGGTCGTCAGGGTCAGTTGCTGATTACCGACCGATACCCACAGGCCGAAGTGGCCGGTTTCCGTTTCGATGGTGCCCAACTGGCAAAGACCCATGGCGGAAATCGTTGGGTAAGCTGGTTACGCAGTAAGGAAAAACAACTTTACCGTTGGATGGCCTCTTATCCGCCACTGTTGCTGATACGGCTGGATGTTGATGAGCAAACAGCCTATGCAAGGAAACCCGATCACGAGCTGTCTGCCTTACGGGAGAAAATAGCCGTTATTCCACAGCTTAATTTTAACGGCGCACGGATTCTGGATTTGGATGGCAGGGACCCTGCCGCTCAGATACTCAGCCAGTCTTTACAAGCGATCGATCAGGCATTGTCAGAGTCTGCCCGGTAATTCCCGGACCTGAGCACCTGCGGCCGGTTAACACAGAACAATCACAGACGGAGTAAAGTTTGTCGGCAGATTATATAAAGGGACTGATTGCGGTAGTCGGAAGTGACGGCACCGGTAAATCAACCCTGACAAATGATATTGTAAAAAAATTGCAACAGCAGCAGCCTACGGAACGTCGCTATCTTGGGCTTATTTCCGGTGAAGATGGCGATAAAATCAAGAAACTCCCGGTTATCGGAGTATGGCTGGAACGTCGTCTGGCCGCCAAATCCGATAAGACTCAGCGCATGAGTAACCAGGGGCCGGCACTCTGGGCCGCGGTCATTATGTATGGCTTTTCTCTGTGGCGTGCGTCGAATTTGCGTAAAGCGGTACGTCTGGCACAAAGTGGAGTACTGGTGATAAGCGATCGATATCCGCAGGCAGAGATATCAGGATTTTATTATGACGGACCGGGCATTGGTGTTGAGCGGGTGACCGGTTGGCTGAAGACCCGATTGGCAGAAAAGGAGCGTGAGCTTTACCGCGAAATGGCGAAGACACGCCCTGAGCTGATTCTCAGACTTGATATTGATGTAGACACCGCATTGTCACGTAAGCCGGACCATAGCTATGAGGAACTGAAAGATAAGATTTCTCAGATGGTACGTATTGAGTATAACGGGGCTAAAATTGCCGAGCTGGATGCCAGGGCAGCCTATGACCAGGTGTTAAGCCAGGCCCTGCAGGCCATTGAGGCGCGGGGCAGCCGGTAACAATAATACAGCAATTATGCAGGCGGGCGCGGTAAAATGAGTAAAAGTAAGACCGCGAACAGCACCGATCCGCGCCCGGGTATGCAGGGTTCTGGTCACCCACGGTGATGATGACAGGTAACAGAAATGAAGCATTGGTTTTCAGACGGTGCATTCCGCTCAATGTTGCGAAATGCCGCCTATTTAGGATCGGGCAGTGTGGCAAGTGCACTGCTTGGCCTGCTGGCACTCTCCTGTGCAGGTAAGGGGATGACCCCACAGTTATTTGGTGTTCTGGTCGTGATACAGGCCTATGCCAAGGCTGTCAGTGATTTGATAAAATTTCAGACCTGGCAGTTTGTGGTGCAATTTGGTACCCCGGCACTGGAAGCGAAAAATATTCCACGCTTCCGTGAAGTGATCTCATTTTCTTTCGGCCTGGATATAGCAAGTAGTGTGATTGCGATATTAGGGGGGATGGCTGTTCTGCCATTTCTCGCGCACTCCCTGGGGTTGGATCGGGAAAGTTTCTGGCTGGCGATTTTGTATTGTACGTTAATACCGTCGATGACTTCTTCTACTCCCACCGGTATTTTGCGGGCATTTGACCGTTTCGATTTAATTGCCATTCAGCAGGCGGTCAGACCATTTTTACAGGCGATAGGTAGCCTGATCTCTTATTTTTGTCACCTCGGATTTGCCGGTTTTATTATCACCTGGTATTTATCCAATCTGGTCGGTGGAACTCTTTTCTGGTGGTTTGCAGGTCAGGAATTAAAACGTCGTGATATTCATAATGCACTCAAACCTGCATTATTCAGCAGTGGTCGCCGTTTGCAGGGAGCCTGGGATTTTGTCTGGACCACCAATATTGCACATACTATCTGGGCGGCCAGAAACTCCTGCAGTACCGTGCTGGTCGGGATAGTACTTGGCCCTGCAGCGGCGGGTTTATTTAAAATTGCGATGACGTTTTTTGATGCAACCGGGACACCTGCTCAGTTACTGGAAAAAAGTTTTTACCCGGAAATCATGCGTCTTGACCCGCGAACCACCAAACCCTGGGTACTCGGTTTACGCTCGGCATTAATCGCGGGTGGGATAGGGGTCGCTGTGGCGTTACTGGTATTTGCGGTGGGTAAGCCCCTGATTTCGGTGGTCTTTGGACATGAATACCTGGAAGCTTATGATTTAATTAAAATCATGTTGGGGGCTACCATTGTTGCCATGATGGGCTTCCCACAGGAATCACTGCTGTTTATGGCAGGAAAGCAAAGGGCCTTCCTGATAGTGCAGATGCTGGGTTGTGTCTGCTACCTGAGCCTGCTTATCAGCATTTCCTATCTGTTTGGCGTACAGGGGGCCGCTTATGCCTATTTTGCCGGACAATGTCTGGATGTGTTACTGACATTTATTCCGACACTACGTGCTTACCGGCGGCGTAGCGGACTGCGTTTTACTATGGCCCCGGAGAGTCATTAAATATGAGTAACAACTGGCAAAAATTTTCCACCGACGCGACTGAATTATTATTTAGTGCGGTGGATGAAGATGATGTGGTAGATGCCGAATATGCGCTGCCGGAACATATTGACCTGTTTTGTCCGCAACAGATCATGCAAAAGAATTATGCGCTTTGTCTGCAATTCTGGGAAGACGGTTTTACCCGTAAAGAATTACTGGGTCTGGTTGATGATTTTCTGAAGGATAGTGATAAGCCGCTGGCGGTTAAAATGCGCTACAAATATATCCGCGCACGCTATAAGCATTTACGCTTTGCTCAACGTCTTTACAGCAAAAAACATCAGTCTGGTGCTTTGTTTAATATGACTACGGTATTACTGGGTCATTTTCAGGATGCATTCCGTAACGGTAATCAGCAAAAGCTCCGTTTTTACGGCAATATTTTGCGGTTGTTCCTGAGTAAACCCGTCTGGTCTAAAGTGCGCTTCTCGCTGCATCATATTGATATGGATTCAGAACAAGGTTTTGTGGATTATCGCCGTAACCAGATAAAGAAACTGCGGGAACTGTTGGCCAATTCACAACTCACAGGTAAACAGTTTCATGATGTACGCAAAGTTGTCAGTCAACAGGTATCCTTCTATGACACTCTGCGGTCACTTGAACCTGATAATCGCGAAGCGCGTAAAATTTCGCGTTTTATGGCAGCGATTAACGGGCTAATGGGTGACCGGCATGATGTGATGGTTGCCGACAAACTGGCAGGGGGAAGTTCCTACGACCGTCCTGCACCACTGGACAGTGATATTCGTCACCGTCTGGAACAGCTGCTGGCAATATTTCCTGCGTAGCGACTCACCCTAAGGGAGAGATGAAATGAACCTTTACCGGTCACTGATAATGTTAGTCACGGTGTTGCTGCCGTCGATGGCTTTTGCTCATAATTTCGTCAACGGCCAGCCGGTCCCGTCGTTGTCCATCAGCGATCGCGGTGAGCTGTCTCTGGTCAATAACGAGGTCCGTTACCAGCGATGGGACAGCAGTCAACTCGCCGGGAAGGTGCGCATAATTCAGTATATCGCCGGACGTACGTCAGCTAAGGATATGAATAGTGCACTGATTACGGCTGTAAAAAATGCAGCGTTTCCCCGGGGGAAATTTCAGGCGACGACCATCGTTAATACCGATGATGCTATCCCGGGGACAGGCTATTTTGTCCGTAATAAAATTGAAAAGAATCTCAGGGAATACCCCTGGGCGCAGTTCATTGTTGACAGCAATGGTACCGGTCGTAGCCGCTGGCAGTTGCAGCCCCACAGCTCAACGATTATCGTGCTGGATAATGCCGGCCGGGTTCAGTGGGCAAAAGATGGCGCTCTGACACCTGCCGAAGTGACCCGGGTCATCGGTCTGGTCAACACGCTGACCACTAAAGAGTAATGTTATGTACAGATCTCCGGACTATTTACGGCGGGCAATCCTCCCGGGCATTAATGTGGTTGACGGGAAAATGCAATGTCGTTGATTGAACGTTATGTGATGCTGGGGATTAACCGGCTGGTGATGATTATTGTCGGCTTCCTGATCTTTATGTTTGCCAGCTATTCCGCACAGCGCTACCTGACTGATGCGGCAAACGGTACACTGGCATTGCAGGTTGTATTCGATGTCGTTTGCTACAAGGTATTGATTGCCCTTGAAATGCTGTTGCCGGTGGGGTTGTATGTTGCCACTGCGGTTGCGTTGGGGCAGTTGTATACCGATTCTGAAATTACCGCTATCTTTGCCGCGGGGGCCAGTCCGCTGAAGCTGTATAAAGCTGTGCTGTTTTTGGCCGTTCCGTTGGCCGTGCTGGTGGCACTATTGTCGCTTTATGGAAGGCCCTGGGCGTACGCTAATATCTACCGCTTACAGCAACAGTCACTGTCCGCGCTGGATGTCACTCACTTGCAGGCGAATAAGTTTAACGTCAATGGTAGCGGACGGATGGTACTGGCTACGCGTATTGATCCTTCAGCCCATCAGCTGGATGATGCATTGATCTATTCCCGTTCAGATAATAAGACCAACCTCTACCGTTCACATTCGGTGGTCGTGACCAATCCTTCGCCTGAGACTCCCTCTGTGTTGCTGAAAGGGGGGACTGCCTACAGTCTGGACAGACAGGGCAAAGATGACAATATGCAGAATTATAGTAACCTGAACATCGCTCTGAAACCGGCTGCCGATACCACCGATATCATGCGTAAATCGGCATCGCTCAGTCAGTTAATCCGCCATCCTACCCCGGAAAATATCGCAGAGCTGCAGTGGCGTGAGAGTCGTGGCATTAATACCCTACTGATGGTGTTGCTGGCTATCCCGCTAAGCCGTACCCGACCTCGTCAGGGGCGGTATGCGACACTATTACCACTGACATTATTGTTCATTGCCATTTTTTATGGCGGTAATGTTTGTCGCACCCTGGTCGCCAATGGTTCTCTGCCGGCAATCCCGGGAGGGTGGCTGGTGACGGTATTAATGGCCCTGGGTTTACTGGGCTTTATCGCCAGAGACTTTTCGCTACTGCGGAAAAAAGCCCGATGAGCATTATTACCCGTTATCTGATCCGCAATTTGCTGGCAGGGTTTGCCGCGGCAGCAGGATTACTGATCCCACTGTTTACTACCTTTAATCTTATTAATGAACTGGAAGATGTCACACCGACAGGCTACCACTGGACCCAGGCACTACTGGTGGTAGTGATGACCATCCCACGGAGTCTGATCGATTTAGGGCCGTTTATTGCCTTGTTGGGGGGGATTGTCGGGCTGGGGCAGCTTTCTAAGACCCTTGAGCTAACGGCCATCCGTAGTGCCGGAGTTTCGGTTCGGCATATTGCCCTGGTGATTCTCGGGGCAGGTTTGTGCGCGGCACTATTGTCCGGCGCTTTCGATCAGTGGGTAGCCGCTCCTTTGCAGCAGCGGGCTCAGGAAATTAAAAGTACCGCACAGGCACAGGGCGGAGAGGGGGAAAATGCAGGCAATAATCTGTGGGCCAGAAACAAAAACGAGTTTATTACCGTCAGATATCTGGACTCTCACAATCAACCGGTGGATATCGAGATTTTTGATTATAATCCCGACCTGACACTGCGTTCTTACCTCTATGCCAGGACCGCCGCCATCGGCAGCCAGGGAGTCTGGACTTTACGTGATGTCACCGAAAAGCAGTGGAATAACGGGGCAGAAACCATTAATCACCTGGACCAGCTACAGTGGAAATCTATTTTTACCGATGTCCGTCTGAAAGATCTGACACAGCCGTCTGACAGCTTCTCTGTAAGCCAGTTGCGACACTATATCAGCTATTTAAAGAATACCGGCCAGCCAGACAATGAGTTCCGGATAGCCTTGTGGAAAAAGGCGGGGCAGCCTCTGTTGATTATTGCGATGATTCTGCTGGCCGTCCCATTTACTTTCAGCGCTCCTCGTTCCACCGGGGCTGGAGCCAGGCTGGCCCTCGGGGTGATTGTGGGTCTGCTAACCTATATTGCTTACCAGATAATCCTTAACCTCGGACTATTACTCTCTTTTAATGCCACTCTGACGGCGGTGGGACCGCCACTGCTAATACTGCTACTGGCATTATGGCTGGTCAGCCGTTTCGACCGGCAACAATAAGCCGTAGTCAGATTTTCTGCATCGCGCGACACAAGGTGTGGTGCAGAATATCCTGCTGACTACTTACCGCATACCAGCACCCTGATTCTGCCTCGTGTGTGTCGCCTGGTTCCTTAGCGAACTTATGAAGATCTCTGTCCGGAATGACATTCATTTTGTAATTTCTTACACAAAAAGCTCGCGCAGATCCTGGCCGCCGTGATGGGAGCTCTGAACGCTTAACACAGTACATGTGCGCTGGTTAGCGCCGGTATTCAGGCTGGAGGAAGCGCGGACGGTGAATTGACACTATCAGGGATCATGCCTAGTTTTACTATAAAGTTTTTCGCGTTACCGGCATTCTGTTCCGGCGTAAAACCGGAGGCATGACTGCCAGTGGCAACGGTTTTCTGAACAGTGAGCTGAACTCGTTATGGTCAGTAGTAACCCATTCAGACAAGAGCCAGGCAGGCATTCTGCAATTCTTAGTTTTCTTAACGTCCGGCCGGAAGAGTGGCGCCCCTTACTCTGGTGCATGGCCTATATCTTCTGTCTGTTGTGTTCTTACTATATCCTGCGTCCGGTCAGGGATGCCCTCGGTGTAGAGGGTGGGGTACGCAATCTACAGTGGCTGTTTACCGCGACTCTGATTTGCATGCTGTTGCTCAATCTGCCCTTTTCCGCGCTGTCGCGTACCTTTCCTCGTCAGCGTTTATTGCCAGTGATCTACCGCTTTTTTGTGATGAATCTGCTGGTTTTTGCCGGCCTGATGATGTGGTTACCGCAGGGTGAACGAGTCTGGGTAGGACGGGTCTTTTTTGTCTGGGTCTCAGTATTTAATCTGTATGCCGTCTCGGTATTCTGGGTGTTGGTGGCTGACCTGTTTAGCACCGAACGGGCAAGGCGGTTATTTGCGTTAATGGCGGCCGGGGCAACGGTCGGGGCCATCGGTGGATCATTTGTGACCACACTACTGGCGCGGGTCATGAACACCACCGGATTGTTAATTGTTTCCGCGGTACTACTGGAAGTCGCGGTGTTTTGTGTTCACCGGTTGATCCGGCATGGCGGGGGGCTGTCTGCCTCCTCGCAGGGGGAACAACTGGGCCATAATGAAGAGGTGCCTCCGGTCGGAGGTTCTGTGTTTGCCGGTATCACTCATACCCTGCGTTCGCCCTATCTGAGGAATATATGTCTGTACATGTTGTTATTTTCCACCACCTCAACTCTGCTTTACTTCCGGCAGGCGGAGCTGGTGCAACATGCTTTCAGCAGTGAAGATGCAAGGACAACCTTTTTTTGCGGCCACCGATCTGGCGGTAAACATCCTGACCTTACTTACCCAGCTGTTTATCACCAGCCGGCTGCTTAATCGTTATGGCACCGCTCTGGTACTCTGTTTTCTGCCGGTATTGACGATTGCCGGGTTTATGGCGCTGTCACTGTGGCCAACCTTGTGGGCGGTTATTGCCTTTACCGTTTTGCGTCGGGCGGGCAATTTCGCACTGGCCCGTCCCGCACGTGAGGTGCTGTTCACCGTGCTGCAACGTGAAGATAAGTATAAAGCCAAAAGCTTTATCGATACTGCTGTCTACCGTGCCGGGGATCAGGCCGGAGCCTGGAGCTGGACAGCAATGGGGGCCATTGGTTTACCGGCCGCCATGCTGGCCTGGGTCGCCGTGCCTCTGTCACTTATCTGGTGGGTCAACAGTTTGTGGCTGGGACGCAGGCAACGCCTTATGACAGATAATCAGCACCCACAAATCAAGGAGGCAAGCTATGAACAAGGTCATCATTAACCAGCAATCAGTCGCACCCATCGGCATGGGTAGTTGGCATCTCGGCCAGGGCAGGCACAGTGAAGCGGAAGAGATAGACGCGCTGCGTACCGGGGTATCACTGGGTTTGCAGGTCATAGACACGGCTGAAATGTACGGCGATGGACGGTCAGAGACTCTGATAGGTAAAGCGCTTAAAGGCATTCGCCAACAGGTGTTTCTGGTGTCAAAAATTTATCCTTCACATGCTAATTCCCGCATGATGCAGCAGAGCTGTGATGACAGCCTGAAAAGGTTACAGACAGATGTGCTGGATCTTTATCTGTTGCACTGGCGTGGAGGGAACGACCTTCACGAAGTGGTCAGCGGATTTGAAAAACTGAAATCCCAGGGAAAAATTAAAGCCTGGGGAGTCTCTAATTTTGATACCGGGGATATGCAGGACCTGATGGCTGTGGAAGGCGGCAATCAGTGCGCCACTAATCAGGTATTTTACAATGTTGCCAGTCGGGGCATTGAATACGATCTGATGCCCTGGTGTACACAGCACAAAATCCCGTTAATGGCCTATTCACCCCTCGGCGGCAGCGGTTCTCATTTAATGCGTCATCCGGCGATCACGGCCATCGCTGCCCGGCGGCAGACCAGCCCGGCGACGATACTGCTGGCGTGGGCAATTCGTAACGGTAAGACCATCGCTATTCCTGAGTCTGGTGAAGCGGCACATATTCGCCAAAATGCTGCGGTTTTGGAATTTACCCTGCAACCGGAAGATTTGCAGGCCATCGATGCGGCGTTTCCACCACCGGATAAAAAAGTCCGATTAGAAATGCGCTGATTTTGCAGGCGATAAGCGCGGGGGCTTAGTCTGAAATTATCAGCAGTACGATAAACCGCCGCCAGCTGTCTGCCCGGCGTTGAGCGTCCATACTACGGCCTGTTATGCCGTAAGGTATTCAGCGAATTATTGTTTCGGGAGCCTGATGATGAGAGATATTTCACGACGAAAATTAATTCAGGGGATAGCAGTACTGACTGTGCTGTCACCGCTGGCGGCCAGAGCTGCCTCAAATCCGCTAAAGCTTTCCTCCGGCCAGCCAGCCTCCGGGCACTGGTATTTTACGGCGGATGACTGGGTTCCAAACAACCCGCAGTTACCGGTTATCCACGTCAGTTTACCTGAGGCTGCAGTGACGGATGCAGCCGCTGTAAGTCATCTGCTCCGACAGTACGGCTGGCAGGCACAATGGCAGGCGGCACCTTTCGCATTTCAGCATTTTCACAGTACCAGCCATCAGCTACTGACTGTGATGCAGGGAGAAGGAGTGATGCGAGTTGGTGGAGCACAGGGGAAACTCCGGAGTTTAACACCGGGAGACATGCTGATTTTGCCCGCGGGTACCGGACAGCAGCTCGTCAGCAGCAGTGATGATTTTCAGGTGCTGGCTGCTTACCCCGAAGATCAGTGCTGGGATGTGTGCCGTAGTGCCATTTCGTCTACGGCGATCCGGCGAATGGCCGGGCTGCCGTTGCCTGACCATGCACCATTGGTGGCAGCACTACAGAAGGTATGACATTCAGGATAGCCATGCCATAGATCTCTTCAGGTGGCAGAAAACAGCGTGTAGTATCAGCGCTGGACTGCAGGCCAGGTAATTTTTCTGATTGTGATCAGTACGCCATAATGGCAACTCACCGCTGACAGAGGGGTGCTAAGCTTTATTCGCCTTACCCTTACGGGATATTTTGCGGTGCTGTTGTCAGCGAGCCGCGACCGGAGTCAGAAACTGATACTCCGAAAACCTCAGGAGAACCTGCATGAAGCGAATAACACAATCTCTGTTACTTACTGGTTTACTGACACTCTCTTCGGCGGCTCTTGCCGCACCTTTCAGCCTTTCCTCAGACAGTTTTAGTAACGGTGGGGTAGCACCGTTATCGATGGGTGGTGGTGGTAAATGCCCCGGCAATAATACCTCTCCGCAACTCAGCTGGAGTAATGCTCCGGCAGGGACAAAGAGTTTTGTGCTATTAATCGAAGATCCACAGGGCGCGAACGGGCTGGGTGTGATGCATTTCATCGGTTATGGCATCGATGCGACCCGACATCAGTTTGCCAGCGGTGAACTGGCGAAAAAGTCGCTGTATACTTCCGGCATTAATGTTCGCGGCGGTACCGGTTATGCCGGACCTTGTCCGCCGGCCAATGCGGATGTCCATAATTATAACTTCACCCTGATTGCCACCGACCTGGATACTCATGCGTTGTCAGAGGGAATGGATAAAGCAGAACTGGCGAAACAGTTGAAAGGTCATACGCTGGCTGCCGCAGGAATTGTTGCCCGTTACGAACTACCTAACCAATAAAGAGGAACAGAGTATGCCTGAAGTCGTGGTTAACCTTGCCGCTGGTCGCAGCGAAGAACAGAAAGATCAACTGATGCAGGGAATTTTTGAAGTTGTCAAAAATACCCTGGGTGTGAAAGAAGAATATATAGTCGTTTCTCTGAATGAAGTGCCAAAGCAGCATAAAACCCGTGGCGGCAAACGCTTCGATAAACTGTAAACTGCTCTGATTCTACAGAGTAGTACAGGGCGGTAGCCACTCAGTGCTGCCGCCTGCACAACATTTTAGCGCTTGAGCCTGAGTATCAGCCCCAGTCCGACCACACAACAGGCCGCCCCCACCGCAAACACCGAAGAGTAACCCAACTGAGTCGCCAGTACCCCGGTCAACGGACCGGTTGCTGCGTATGAGACATCCTGAAATGCTGCGAATGTTCCCATGGCGGTCCCTCTGACCTGCGGTTCGACACGTTTGACCACTTCCACCCCTAATGCCGGGAAGATCAAAGAACAACCAAAACCGGTCAGTGCAGTACCTGCCAGCGCCAGCGCCGGTTGTGAGGCAAAAAAGATTAACAACAGACCCAGCGTTTCAATGACAAACGAAACCAGTGCCACCGGTAATCCGCCCACCTTATCCGGCAGGTGACCAAAGAAAATTCGCATACAGACAAATGCACCACCAAAGCAGGTGAGCGCCAGCCCGGCATGTGGCCAACCCTGTGATGTGAATAGCAGCGAAATGAAAGTACCGATCACCGCAAACCCCACGCCCTGGAGAAACAGTGCCACACCTAATGGCCAGATATGACCCAGCATCTGCCACATGGAGACCGGTTTACCGTGATGCGGTGCGACACCAGGAATACGCAGATTATTCAGTAATCCCAGCAGAGGCAGAATAATAACGGATGCACCGAGTGCCAGGAAACCCCAGTGCTGATTAATCACCATCCCCAGTGGAGCACCGGCCGCCAGCGCACCGTATATTGCCATACCCGCCAGCGACATCACTTTCCCGGACTGTTGCTTGCTGACCAGTCCCAGTCCCCAGGTCAGGTGACCGGTGATTAACTGGCTCTCACCGAAGCCAAGCACCAGACGCCCGGCAATCAGAATCCCGAATTTAGTCAGGTTATCTACCGGCAGCAGATCGGCGGCAATGTAAGTGGTACCTGCCAGTATACAGGCACAGATACCCTGCAAATTAGAACGTTTTCCTCCGCGGCTGTCGGCCAGACGACCGGCGTAAGCCCGGGTCAGCACGGTGGCCAGAAACTGAATACCCACGGCTATACCCACCATGGTATTGCTGAGCCCGAGCTGATGGTGGACATACAATGGGATCACCGGTAACGGCAGACCGACGCAGAGATACGAGAGAAACAGAGAGACAGAAATGGGTAACAGGTGATGGCTGCCGGCAGACGCTGGCGGATTCAGGGTATTTTCAGATGACATAACATTACTCACTGTGCCCGGAAGGCATTTCAGGAACGCAAATATCTTCCGCAAAAGATCTTTGCGGAAGCCGTGCGTTGGGTAACGTTAACGCTTACGCGTAACGGACTGACCGTTACGGAAATAACAAGCCTAGCCGGAGGATAGTATTCACTGAACTGATTAATTGCAAGAAAATGCAACAATTCTGCCAATATCACTGCCAGCGATGCGCCGTCGGTCCGAAGCGCAGCAGCGCACAATCAGAGCTGAAACACATTATCCGGCGGAAACCTCCGGAGGATTTGCAGAGCGGAAGCGTCGGGAGCAGAGCAGTGCCAAACCAGCCGCCATCAGCAGGCTAACCAGGCCCGCACACAATACCGCCAGCGAAAATCCACTGGCATAGGCGTGCCGTGTCAGAGTCAGCAGCCCATCGGGGGCAGTTATCACCTGACGATTAACCGGAATGACGTTCAGAGGCTGTTGATGAATATGCTGACCAGTGAGCTGATGTCTGGCATGCAAACTCATCACGGATCCCAGTAATGCGATACCCAGTGTCATTCCTGCCTGGCGCACAGCATTCATGGTAGCGGAAGCCATTCCGGCACGTTGCGCATCTGTACTTCGCATCACCAGCCCACTGACAGCGGGAATAGCCACCCCCATGCCGGCCCCTAGAATCATCAGCCACAGGGCCATGCTGCTGTAATGACTGTCAGCCTGTAACCGTGACAGCAGTAATAAACCCGTGCCGGTGATGATAAATCCACTGACTGCCAGCGATTCACTGCGAAAACGGGCAGAAATGCGGCCAAACAACAATGACGTTACCGCCATTGCAATAAATTCCGGGGCCATTTTCCAGCCGGTATCAAACGGCGTCTGTCCCTGAGCCTGTTGCAGAAACAGAGAAACTAAAAAAATGCTGCTATAAGAGGAAAACCCGAGAACCGCCGAGGCCAGGGTATAACCGGAGAAATCTATATTGCTGAACAGGCTGAGCGGCAGCAGAGGACGGACAACCCGCTGTTCTGTCCAGAGCAGGGCGACAAACGCCAGTACAGACAACATAACTGACCCATAGGCCGTAATACTCAGCCAGCCAGACTGGCCGGCGGAGATCAGCCCGTAGGTCAGGCAACCCAGAGTCAGGATACTCAGTACCTGGCCCAACGGGTCAAGTGCTGCATGTTCCGGATGAGCATTTTCCTGTAATCCATAGGCGCCGAGCAGCAGAGCAACAATCCCCACAGGAAGGTTGATAACAAAGATAGATGGCCATCCCGCACTATTGACCAGCCAGCCGCCAAGTAATGGTCCCAGAGCCAGTGATACGGCACTGATGGAGGACCAGAGTCCAATCACCCGCAGCCGGGCGTTCTGATCAGGGAACGCATGGGACAGTAATGTCAGCGCTCCCGGGATAACCGCAGCCCCGGCAATACCCTGAATGACCCGGCCGGCCAGCAGGACCGGCAGCGAACCGGACAATGCACAAACTGCTGACCCAACGGTAAACAAGGCAATTCCCACCAACCAGATACGTTTACGCCCGTAACGGTCACCCAGTGGTCCGGAGGAGAGAATCAGCCCGGACAAGCACAGCGCATAGGCATCGACCACCCACTGCAATCCTGCCATAGTAGTGTTTAAAGAGGACTGCATTGTGTCGAGGGCGACATTGACAATGCTGATATCCAGTGATGCCATAAAAGTGCCCAGGCAAACGGCAATCACCAGCGCCGGACGCTGAAACTGTTGCATAAGGAGTGACCTGATTATCCAAATTAAATGAGAACGATTATCAATATAGTTTATGACTGACCGTCGGTCAATGGGGTTTTAGCGATGCAGTAAAAGTAGGGCGACTGGTCAAGGCCCGTAACATCCGTTACGATGACCGCGAAATGCTTGTCCCGGGACGATTAAATGAAAAACTCCGCCATACCTGAACGTCCGCAGCCCAGAACTAAACCCGTAGAGGTCCGGCTTGATGAACTGATGGATGCGGCACAACAGTTATTTATCAGCAAAGGGTTTGAAGCCACCACAATCAGTGACATCGTACGTGATGCAGGTGTCGCCAAAGGCACCTTTTATCACTATTTTGCCTCGAAGAACGAAATGCTGGATGCGTTACGTGAACGTTTTACCCGACAATTTATTGCAACCCTCCAGCAGGCCGTGGAGAGCTGTGCAGTCGGAGACAGTATCGGACGGCTGAGGGCCTGGTGCCATGCCGGAGTTGCCGCCTATCTTCAGGGAATGGATCTGCACGATATGCTGTATCACGACCACCATTATCATACCCGTGGCAACCGGGACCGCGATGCGGTGCTCAGTCAGATTCTGGCAATTCTTAGCGCCGGGCAGGAGGCGGGTAGCTGGAAATCTGACGATCTCCACCTGACCGCAATACTGATGTATCACGGGATGCATGGCGCGGTGGATAATATTGTGGTGAGCGACCCGTTACAGGCGGAACACCTGGCTGAAGCTTTAACACGTCAGTTTATGCAGCTGCTCAGTTGCCAGCCGGAGTAAGCCATTTATTTGAACGGAGGTTATTGCCTGCAGGCCAACTGCTGTTCTGGACGGCTGGCTTATAAGGTAATAATCTCCAGCATTACGCCCTGTTGCTGCCAATGCTCTGCCTGTCGGGTCATAGAGGAAGTTAGTGTACCGTGGGTTATTAACAGCCAGCGTCGTCCGGCGACCACTTCCGGTGCCAGAGTGTCCGGTACCTGTGGCAGTACATCAAACCGGTAATTACCCCCGCTGCGTTTAAGTGCTTCCAGCCATACTTCCCCGGGGTCAGCCAGTTGCCAGCCGCTGATCAGATAATTGTCGCCGCGGCTTTTACGGTCTTTGTCCAGGCAGAAGGCGGTATAAGTGATGATGATACCGTCAAGAATTTCACGCAGTGTCATCATTGCCGGTACCCTGGCGGAAAATTTGCTCCGCAGTGGACGCAGAAGTTCAGTGACCAGTTCTGAACGTGGATAGTCACGCCCTGCGCTATAAATCTGCTGGCGTAATGCTTCTGTTTTGCCTGTTTTCAACAGTTCCAGCATTTGCTCCTGCAACTGCAACCAGTTATTGGCCTGTCCTTGTTCAGGACGGCTGAGCAACGGCCTCACCTGGCTTATCGGTACACCCTTTTTTATCCAGTCGAGGATTTTCAGCGCCAGCTCAACATCTTCATTGCTGTACAGACGATGACCGCCTTCGGTACGCTGCGGGGTTAACAGCCCGTAGCGCCGTTGCCAGGCACGCAGAGTCGTCGCATTGATACCGCAACGTTTAGAAAATTCACCAATCGGATAAGCCATGCCACACGCCTGAAATTGAAAGTGACGCTAATATACTACGGCTAAGCCCGACGGGGGAAATTCAGCAGAAGGTGATACCCGGAGCTGGCTTAAGCTAAGCACATTTTGACGGGTTAATCTGTCAGTCAAGGCTGGCGGGAAATGAGCAGGTCATGAACATTTTATCAACGTATCGCGCCCGCTCTGTCTGTAATCAGGGCAAACACAGAGCGGGTGAGATCAATTCACGGCCTGACAGAATTATCCGCCGGTTGCTAATGCAAAGCGTTTTTTCATCACTTCAACGATATCCTTTTCGTCAATCTGCTGTTTTACGGAACCTTTGGCAGTAATGGTCTTTAACGTATTGCCCAGTAATATCAGCCGTTGTGAGACGTTATGCAGCATGATCAACCGCTTTTGCACAAAAATGGTTTCCGGATGGGTAGAGTTCAGATAGTTCGCCGGCAGAAAATCAACCCATTCGGTCGGCGACAGGTCAAAGCTGTACTGGTTGGCCCATACGCCTTCGGCTTTTGCCTGCAACAGATACACGCCTTCTTCATCCTTTGTCAGCCGGAAGGTATCAAAATCCTGGGGAATTTCGCAGTCAGTCATATCCAGCGCCAGCGGGGCACGAATACCATAACTGCCAAATCCGAGATCACAGAGCCACTGGCGGCCTTCGGTTTCCGCGACCAGCGCCATATGGGTTTTCGGACGGCGGGCGGGGTAGAACATCGGCCGGGCGGCGACAAACCGGTAACGAATACCGGATGCCTGTAATGCCATGGCGAACAGCCCGTTCAGCTCATAACAATAGCCACCACGGTGCTGATACAGCAGTTTATCGGTGATCTCTTCAGGGATCAGTGACACCACCTTACCTGCCTGCACATCCAGATTTTCAAACGGGATGGCAAACAGCTGATGGCGCATCAGTGCATGCAGTGTCGCAGTGTCGGCTGCCGCCGTGCCGGTATAGTGAATACGACTAAAATAGGCCGAAAGATCAAAGTTATCGCTGTGCATAATGCCTCCGTGTCTGGTTGATGTCCGTCACTATAGATGGCACTGCAGATTGGCTGTATAGTCAGATTTATTGAAAATTACCCTGTACAGATTGGTTATGTCAGTTGTAACTCCTATGCCCCCGCAGTATCGCCGGATAGCTGAAATGTTGCGTCAGACACTGGCTGCGGGCGTTTTACAGGCCGGTGACCGGATGATTTCCGCCCGTAAACTGGCCGAACGTGAGCAGGTCAGCCTGCCGACAGCGCTGGAAGCGCTGCGTTGTCTGGAAGCCGACGGGTTGATAGAGGCCAGGCCACGTTCCGGCTATTTTGTCAGCCAGCAGAACCACAAAACTCACCCCCCTCAGCCACGCTATGCTGACGGCCCTGTGCCGGTGACACTTTCGGCGGTAGCACGTTCGCTGTTCAGCAGTACTGAAACGCGGCTGGTGCCACTGGGGGCAGCACTTCCTGATCCATCCTGGTTGCCGACCGACACGTTGCAACGGGCTCTGCAGTCCGCCGCACGAAGGCTTGAGGCGCATGGCCAGAGCTATAGCCTGCCACCGGGCCGTGCCGATTTGCGTAATAAGATAGCGGTACGTGCTGCTCAGTGGGGAGCCAGCTTTAGCGCGGATGAGGTGATTATTACCGCCGGGGCGACCCAGGCTCTGCGGCTGGCACTGAGAGCCGTGTGTCAGCCGGGAGAGGTGGTGGCCATTGAGCAACCTGCTTATTTCGGTACTCTGTTATTACTGGAAGATTTGGGGTTACAGGCGTTACAAATCACGACTGACCCGGCTGAGGGCATGTTGCCGGAAGCTCTGGCTGAGGCGATTCATCGTCACCGTCCTGCAGCGGTGTTGGTGTCACCCTGCGTACAAAACCCGCTGGGGGCCAGCATGTCGCTGCACGGTAAGCAGCAACTGGTAGCGATAACCGAAAATGCAGGAATCCCGTTGATAGAAGATGATGTCTATGGGGATCTGGCAGGAGAAGGACAACGACCGCCGGCCTGCAAGGCATTCGACCAGCATGGCAATGTGATTTACTGCAGTTCGCTGTCCAAAACGCTCGCTCCGGGCTGGCGTATCGGCTGGATAGTGGCCGGCCGTTATCATGACCGGGTATTGCAGGCGCGGATGGCGGGTGACTGGGCGGGAGTACCGCTGTTGGAAGCCGCTACCTGTGACATCCTTGGCAGTGGTGACTATGACCGGCATCTGAAGCGCCTTAAGCAACGGATACACGACGGGATTCAGGCGGTCATCCGTCAGGTCAAAACCAGTTTCCCGGCGGGGACACAGATAAATATCCCGGCCGCTGGCTTCCTGCTGTGGGTCGAACTGCCATCTCAGGTCAGTGCTCCCGAGGTCCACCGTCAGGCATTAATACAGGGGATCGGTGTCAGCCCTGGCCCGCTGTTTTCGCCCGGAGGGGAATTACAGCACTATCTGCGGCTGAATTGTGCCAACGAACCGACACCACAACTGCTACAGGCGGTAGCTAAGATTGGTGAGATATGCTGCCAGCTGGCGGCAGGACAGTAAAAAAGCCGGGAGGCGACACTGTACACTGTTAATAAAGTCATCTGCAGGAAATAAACAGAGGATCACCCTATGCAGCAAATTGATTTTTATATGGTCGATGCCTTTACTTCCACGACTTTTGGCGGTAATCCGGCTGCGGTTTGTCCGCTTGACCAGTGGTTGCCCGACCAACTGATGCAGAAGATGGCAAAGCAGCATAACCAGTCAGAGACAGCCTTTTTTGTCGCTAATGACGATGGTTTTGAGCTACGTTGGTTTACCACTCAGAGTGAAATCAACCTGTGCGGACATGCCACCCTGGCGGCGGCGCATGTGATTTTCCAACATCTGAATTATCCTCACGACACCATTAATTTTACCACCCGGTTTGTTGGTCCGCTGTCCGTATCTCGTGAAGGTGAATGGCTGACACTGGATTTCCCGGTCTGGTTAAGCGAGCCGGTGCAGCAACCGCCTGCATTGCTGACAGAGTGTTTAGGTATCACCGGTTACCGGGAAGTCCGGGCCGCGCGGGACTATCTGGTGGTGCTGGAAACTCAGCAGCAGGTGGAAGCTATTCGCCCGAATATTTTTGCCATGAAATCGCTGGGGAAAATGGTCTGTGTGACAGCACCGGGAGATAGCGGGTATGACTTTGTCAGCCGTTTCTTCTGCCCGGGTGAAGGCGTAGCGGAAGACCCGGTCACCGGTTCCGCTCACAGCATGTTAATTCCGTACTGGGCCGACCGACTGGGTAAAACCCAACTGCTGGCTTACCAGAAATCTGAGCGCGGCGGCGAACTCCGTTGCCAGCTTAACGGCGACCGGGTACTGATCGGTGGTCAGGCAAAAACCTATCTGGTGGGGAAGGTGTGGCTGGACTGAGGGGGAGAGGTGGACCTTATCCGAAAGACAGTGAGCGGGGCTGACAGGTTAACCGTCCGGTTCACCAGTATTACAACGGTATTCAGTATAACTGCCCAACCCATGAACGGGCTGTTTACCATGATAAAAGGACCAGACCGCGTTTGAAGATTATTTTGATGCGTCACGGAAAACCGGCATTGACCAGTGCGAAAATGATCTCTGCTTCAGCAATGGCTGAATGGATAAAACAGTATGACCTTTCCGATACTGGTGATGATAAACCGCCGGAGTCCTGCCAGGACCTGGTAAACAGGCCATTGAAGACGTTAAGTAGTCCGTTACCGAGAGCAGTTTCCTCTGCCAGTAAGCTAAAACGGCTACCTGAAATGACCTGTGAGTTGTTCAGGGAAGCTGAATTGCCGGTATTCCCTGTTCCATTGCTAAAGCTGTCACCCTCTCACTGGGCAGTTATCTTTCGCCTACTCTGGTTGTGTGGTTTGTCCCCGAATGCGGAATCTTTATCCATGGCGAAAGCACGCGCAAAGCAGGCTGCGCAATTGCTGATAGATACATCCACAGAACACAACCAGTCTGTGCTGCTGGCAGGGCACGGTATGATCAACCGGCTGATTGCCAGGGAACTGATATCACAAGGCTGGACAGAGAGTGCCCGGGCTGGCAAAGGGTATTGGGGGGCCGCAGTCTTTGAGTCTCCCGGGGGAGATTAACCAACAGCATTTTGTTGATTCACTATTCTGGTCAAGCTGGCGTTTTAGTGTTTAAAACTTACAGCCGGGAGTTCCAGCGATAACATGCCTGCATATTCTGAAAGGAAAAAATAATGAAACTAACAGAGTTGTCGATTGAAGACTGCATCGACCTGCGGCATGAGGTTCTGTGGCCGGATTTACCCCGGGATGAAAGCCGGGTTCCGGGAGATGATGTTGCCCGCCATTTTGGTATTGTCAGAGACGGCGCTGTGATTAGCTGCCTGTCTGTTTTCTGTGACGGTGAAGATCGGGTGCAGATCAGAAAGTTTGCCACCCGACAACAACTGCAGGGGCAGGGGATAGGAACGCTACTCCTGAAAGAGGTTTTAAGTAAGCTGCAACAGGAAGGTGTGCGAAGCGTGTTTCTTGATGCCCGGCTGACTGCCGTTCCTTTTTATCAGCGCGCCGGTTTTATCACCGAAGGCAACCCTTTTATCCGCAAAGGGCTGACGTTTATCCGGATGGTAAAGCAGTTTTAGCAGAGTGTAGTTCTGTTCGAACGACGGGTGACAGTGTCTTTTGGGGAAGACCGTTTTGATTCTGATAAAGGGGATTGAGGGAGGTTTTGGTTTTAAATAATTGGTCAGTAAAGTGTGCTGATTGTCCAAACCAGAGTCAGGGGACAGGGTGCAGGTCTTAAATACATTGTTCAGAACAAAGACGAGAACAGACAGGTAACCCCGCGGTAGCAGTCCATCAATTTCCTCTGTTGGCACATTGCGGCCCAGTTAACTGGGCCGGACTTCTGCTGTAAGCGAACAGTGGAAGTCTGGAATCCATACTCACCTTGAAGTGTCCCGGGCACAGAGGATCCCGGACTTAAGTACGCGGTTAATTCGGCATATACAGGTATTCAGGCCCATTTCGGCAGACATAACCCTAAGGCCCTGTGAATAGAGTAAACTGCTCACTGCAACCGCAATTAATATTTATGATTTGCACTGTCCTGTATTGTTGATGTTATGTAATAATAAATGTGCTCATGTTACTGACGCTTAAAGATAGATCACTATCGGGGAGTATGGGCCATTGCTAGCTCGTCCTGAGTGAGCATTAAGGTTTTTCTTTGCACCACCCAAAAAAATCCACACCAGAGCGTGGATTTCCGTCATTCAGCCTGACTACGCAAAAGGTTTTCTTTCGCGCAGTGTCCGGAAACAGACATTGATCCGTGATTTGTGTTTTATCATATTGAAAAAAATACATTTAAATATTACAGATATTATTTGAACCCATTTTTGTACTCATTTTTTTAAAGGTGACGGGCTTTCCAACCTGCTGTGCTTGTTATTGAGCCTGAAATTAATCGAAAATGCTTTAGTCTTCATAACGCCAGTGGTAAAAGGCATTGAATTATCAAAGTTTTTTATACCTAAATCCGCCGCGATTCACATTTCACGTTCTAATTAAATCAGCATTTTTTAATTTGAAGATACAACCTTGCTGGATCAGTTCCTCTCGGTTGGCCAACACCAGGGGATAGAGCAGAGGATGGCTTTCGTGCTCGCCGTCATAGCTCACTTTCATGCGCTCAAGTGTGTAGTGCATCAATGGAATTCTATTTTCGATCAGTAGATGTGCATTTGTCATGGCATAGTCACTGGCAATGATGGACTGCTGTCCTGCACTCAGACAAGGATTAGGGATGACTTCGGCGGTTACGAGGGTATTCCATTCAAGGTCTTGGTCACGGCCATGAAGCGATGTATCAAGTAGATCAGGCTCGCCCCGAAAGCGGCTCATAACGAAGTCCAGGTATTCTCTCTTTTTCTCACAGAACGCCCGTACATGCCAGCGAATACCGTCATAGACCAGGGTGTGTGGCACGATGTTACGACCGCTCTTTTCTTCTGAACTCAGTGATACATAGTCTACATCGACCCGCATTTGATTCCGGGCAGCCTGCACCAGTCCGCGTACGATGATGGGATCGATATGGCGGTTGGGTACATCCAGGATCTCAATATGCCCGTAACGCAGATCCATCAGTGGCAGGTTTAGTACACCCGCCTCGTGCGGGCGTTGATATTGTTTCTCCCGATGCAGCAGCATCAGATACTCATCCACCTTACCCTCACTAAAGCGGGGAACGAAATGGGCGGTGGGCTTATATCCCTTCAGTCTTTTGTCATAGATCAGTCCCTCGGGCGAATAGGACTTGAGATAGAGATTGATATCCCGTGATGCCTGCTGGCGTCCGATGTTGAATGCGGTACAGAGGTGATTGGTGGTCAGGCGGCCCTCCCACTGCAGAACGATCTCGAGCAAGTGAAAGCGAAGCGTCTGATCCCAGGTTAGCTCTTTTAGCGGCATATGTGCTCCAAAATGCGACATGTGTATGTAATCAGTATCGGAATTGCCGTTCTGGCTACCTATACTGAGCTGGCTACAAGTGTTTACCAGATAAGAATTTGAGTCCTATGCACAGCGTAATCCTACAAAGAAGGGTTCTCGCTGAACTGACAGGGTAAAACAAAATGGCTACACCTAAGGGGTTAATATTACAGCTGTACAAACATTGGGAGGTCGTAGAGGAGTTAGCCCGCCGCTCTCGGGAATGGTTAGCTTTTGATGAGCAGACCATTCTTGGCATTATCAGCAAGCATCACTATGCCCCTGATGGAGAGCCGGATAAAGCGGAAGTATTACGTGTTTTATGTAAAAGTGACGTGCTTCAATATTTAGAGCGAACCCAAACATTGCAACTTAATCCACTGGTGCTGGAGTTTGTTCGCAGTCTTACACGCGAACATGAGTTAGGTCTTTCGTCTGTTCTCAAAGCAAGAGTTGATGGAATTAAACAGGCGATTATGCAAACTTCGGAAGGGTTGGACCCCTTCAATCATGAACTGATCCGTCAAGGGGCCGTTCGTTTGTCAGAGTTGTTTCGCCAAATTAGTCTGCAATTGGACGTTGATCGCCATGCCATTA
The DNA here is from genome assembly GCF_000757425.2 of Tatumella morbirosei. GTDB lineage: Bacteria > Pseudomonadota > Gammaproteobacteria > Enterobacterales > Enterobacteriaceae > Tatumella > Tatumella morbirosei. The sequence goes on from NZ_JPKR02000003.1 coordinate 23,590, forward strand.
TGGATTTGGCTGAGCAAGCTAAATCCAGTGATTCCGCTCAGCCAATCCAGTATCGCTACCGTTCTGTACTCGAAGCGTATGATCAGTACGTTGAGCCGATGAACGAGATGATGGACTCCGGGATTTCTGGCACCTTTTATCCCTATCTGGAACAAGCAGAAAAAGTGCTTGATAAGGCGGTTGAAGCGATGAATATCCAGGGGGGACTCTATTCTCACCAACTGCAATTACGTCATGTTACTTATCAGGCCAAAGAGCTGCAGCGGCAGGGGCGAATTGTGGCACAGCAATGCGCCAGTACGTTATTACCTCTGCGCGAGGAATTGAGAGAGCATAACAGCTTATCGGCGGCGGTAAGCTTTCTGCTCGGGCGGGTACGCAAGCAGGGTTTAATGAAGGGGCTCTCGTCACGTAAAGCAGCAGAAGACTTACCGGTTTGGCGGCAGGAATATTCCCGGCGTGTGATGGCAGGAGATGAAATCCGACAACTGATGGCCGAAGCGCTGGCTTATACGCCTCAACCGGTAGTCTTCCCTGATGACATGGCATTCGATGAATCTTCATTGCAGACCATAGATGAGGAAGAGCTAAGGTTTCATCTGGCATCCAGCATGCCGGTGGAAAACCTGCTGGTCTGGTTACAACAACACTACGCTGAACATACTGATGCTACCCTGCTGCGGCTTTATCACGAGTTAGTCAGAGAGCCTGACTGGAAAGCCACCCACCACCAGGACAGTACCAAAACCGATCTGCAAGCAGTACAGGTCCAATACTACCCCCATCGGATAGAACCATCATGAATGACTTTGTCTCTCAACTGGAAGCACTCCCTGCCCTGAACGACCTGTTCCGTCTTTTTAATAATGGTAAGCATCTTAATCGCGTAGCGGATCCCGTGCTCTGGGCAGAACTGGAACGCGAGCAGGAAAAATACCAAGCCCTGTTTTCCGCAATGGGATTTGAGTTGCGGGTTGCTCAGCGGGGTTATGCCTGGTTTCACAGTGATGAGGCGAATAACGGGGTGAACAAGACGAGCAGCCAGCTCGCCTTACTCTTTATGTGCCTGTTCAATACTCAGGCAGATGTGGGTCAGCCATTATCACGCTTTGGTGACTGGCGCATCGACAAGTCGTTGATAGCTGAAACGTATCGGCAACATCAGGAACTGCTGGTGGCTGAAAGCCTTGATTTGGATAAATTCACCGCTTTGCTACAGAGCGCGACCCGATTTGGGTTTGCTCTGGATCACTACGGGTATTGGCAGCTGCTGCCAGCCGTTAATCGCTATCTGGAACATTTCGAGTCTTTGATGTCCTTACAAGACAGCATTATCGAAGGGCAAGTGTCAAACAGTGATGACCAACCAGAGGATAAGGAGGAATATGTATGATGCAGTCCGGGTTTGAGTGTTTGGTACTTTTGGGCAGTGCCGGTTATCAGCGTGCTGAGCTTCCACTTGATGCATCAGTTTCCCTTATTGCGCCGAATAACACGGGAAAAACCAGTCTTATCAATGCCCTTCAGTTTCTTCTGATCATAGATCAACGGGCGATGGATTTTGGTGCCCATGATCGTGAGAAATCCAGACGGTTTTACTTTCCCAATAACTGCTCTTACATCCTCTTACAGGCATGTCTGCCTCAGACAGGGACCGTAGTGCTCGGTTGTGTTGGTAAGGGAGTCAGCCACGATTACCAGTATTTTGCTTACAAAGGGGATTTGGATCTGGAGGATTATCGCCTGGCAGATGGAAATTTAGTGGCGGAGCCGCAGCTGGTGAGCCATCTGGCCAGTCGCGAGCGCTTAGTCACGCTCTACAGACAACCTGGCGAATTTCGCGATGCGCTCTACGGCAGTAGAAAAAAAAATGCAGGTAGCGAACCTGATTTCACGCTTTTCCATCTCGAACACCAATCCGATGCAGATGCCTATCGGCGGGTACTGACGCAAACCTTACGGCTAGACAAACTTACCTCGGTTGATGTCAAAAACCATCTGCTTGAAATATTTAAACGGGACTTGACCGATGCTGCCATTGATTTCAGGCAGGAATGGGAAAAGGCTTTTAGCGAGGTCAATAGTGAACGTGCTCAATATCAGGCGGCATTGGCACAGGAGCAACGAATTAAGGAACTGGCGGAGCAGGTTGAGAGTCGGCTGACCATCAGAGGGCAGATAGTCGCGTGGCGGCCAAAAATTGAAGCCGGGCTGGCAGAGTGGCAGGCCTATTATCAGAGTAGTCGTGAGGTGTTGGCTGAGAAAATACTGCAGCTCAAAAAAGAACAGGGACAACAGAACCTCCAGGACAGGAACCTCACGCTAGAGGAGAACAGCCGGCAGCAGGAGCGAAATGCGCTTCTCGGGCAAGACGAACAGCAAAAGGCATTGGGACGCCGCTTCGCCTTGTATTCTGGCAGAGCGCAGCTTGAGGCACAGTTAGTCAGGCTGCAGGAAAGCCTTGAAAGACAGATAACTCTGTTGGGCCAGACCAGGGGGCGAAGCGTGGAAGCCATTAGATTGGATCTGGTACAACGGCAAGCAGAGCTTCGGGCGCTGATGACGCAGAAGACAACGCTGGCGGACAATTTATACCGGCGGTTATTCAGCCAACTGTCCGAACAGGAGTTATCGCGACTGGATCGGGTGTTACAACCAGGGGTTATGAGGCTAGGGCCGCAGGCGTTTGAACTGGATGTGGTGCGACTAAAGCAAAAATTGGCGCAGATGCCTGAAGATGTTCTGGCGTTGGATTGTTTACGGATAAACCTGGCAGAGTTATCCCCGCAGTTTCAGCAAATGAGCGAAATCGAGTTAGATGAGCGAATTTACGATACTGAGAGGGAGATAGGCAGTCTACGAGAACAGCAAGGTGTTGCTGAGAAGTGGGATGCAGCAAATGTGCATAAGCAGCAACTGGAAAAAGAAAAGAAGCAACTGGAAGGCGAGTTGGCGGATTTCGATTCCTGGCAGCAATTACTGGCACAGAATGATGAGCGAACTACGCAGATAGCTGCTCTCGATGCTTGCCTGGCACGGCTTAAGGGCGAGCTGGAAGCCTCTGCTGAACGGGCGGAGCAGTTACAGACTAAAATCAATGCCCTCGCACAAGAACAGGATAAATTGACCAACAAGCACGCCTGGATTGAAGCTGAGCGACATCGGCGTGAAGATCTGAGCCCAATGTTCAGTCACCTGCAAGAACGCCCTCATCATCCTTGGTTAGGGGGGATGAATGGACGTTAGATAATCTGTATGAGGGGTTACAGGCTTATCAGTCTGCCTGCAGACAGCTACAGGAGTTGCATAGAACACTGCAGCAGGGATTGCAGTCGTTGCATGCGGCTGGACTGACCAAGTTCCAGTTCAGTGAAGGTGATGATGTTGAGTGGGCTAAGATCCTGGATTTTCATCGCATTCTTCCAAAAGAAAAGGAAGCTCTCGAAAAACGTGCTCGTAGTGCAGTGATAAGTGTTGTCGCCAGTCTAAAGCAGCTTAAGCAGGGACTGGATGCGTTCAAAGGACGAATGCGTGACTTCAATCGGCTGATTAGCCAGCGTCAGTTGTCTGATCTTAAGGTATTCAAAATTGAAGTCCGGGACGATATTGAATTAGTTAAAGCCATCGATACGTTGCTCAGTACAGCCGCGCAAGTCGACAGCGGTGAGAGCTTTGATCTGTTCAACCAGCAAAGTGTGCTGGATAACGATGATTTAGAACGTGCCAAAAAATATTTATTCGATGTGGGTAATAATCAGCAGGGGCTAAAAATAGCCGATCTGTTTAGCCTGGAATTCGTCATTGGCAAACCAGGCGGGCCAGAAGAATCGTTTGAAGATATAGACAGTGCCGCATCTCACGGTACTGTGTTGATGGCCAAGTTGGTAACGGGTCTCGCAATGCTGTACTTATTGCAGCATAAGGCGAAAAAGATCCGTACGGTCTGCTATCTGGATGAGGCGTTGGCATTGGATTCTCGCAATCAGAAGAGCCTAATTGAGATTGCGGAGCAATTTGGTTTTGCGCTGATCTGTGCTTCTCCTGCACCACTGACTACCGCCCGGTACTGTGTTCCTATTCACCACCGCAGCGGCAAAAATTATATCAATAGGCAAAGCTGGCAGGTTTTATTGCCCCGAGGGGGGAACTCATGAGCCGGGAACTTATTGCTGCACTAAGAAAACTACGGAAATCGCCAGAACGTTGTCTTGCGAGTTCACAATTGACTGAAAACCAGCGGCGAGCCCTTGAGCATTTTAGTCAAACGACAGCGAGCGTTGCCAGGCAGGCTAGGGGAAATGGAGTCATTTTTGAAGTGATTTTGCCCGATGTGGTGGAGCAGCAATGGCGGCAATTGGTCCCTGTCGATCCAGATAATCTCGATACACTTCTACCCAATAGGGCGCGCAACATAGCCAGTACGCGCAACAGTAAAGGAGCAGAGCATCGGCATAACACGACGTATTTATTGCTGAAGGCCGGGGGTGGGCCGGTGAGCTGGCACAACGGCGGCAACTACCTGCTGAATTTGAGCGACAGCACAGACCATCTCGGGGCTGCAGTCCTGGCAATTCAGCCAGGCAGTACATGGTGTACCTCGCATTCTTTGTGGTTGGTAGAAAATCAGGCACTCTTTGATCAGATGGACTGGCTACCTTCAAATGAGCCATGCAGTGTGGCTTATTACAGCGGACAACTGCCCAACAGCGTTATTGACTGGTTATCAGAATATCCGCGAGCGCCCAGGATATATTTTTTCCCTGATTATGATGGCGTCGGGCTGCTCAATTATGCTCGCATTCGGGCAAAGTTGGGGAGTGCCGTGCAGATGTGGCTAATGCCGGGTTGGCAAAAACACTTATCAGAATTTGGCAGTGACTTACTCTGGCAGACTACCCAACGCGAGTTCCGGGCCATGCAGAATCATGTCGCATCCGGACATTTTGAGATGCAGGTGAAGCAACTTATCCACGCCATGCAACGAACCGGCAAAGCACTGGAACAGGAAGCTGTGTGGTTACAATGAAGGCGGTTATTCCTGATTATGCCTGGAGCTTATTCGGGGTCATGGTCATCCGGAGGTCATGATCTAATGTTATATCCTCATGATTTAAATGATTTTCTGCGCTGTTAAGATGAAAAAAGACAAATTTATGCCAGAATTACTTATGAAGATTATTCCAGAACGTTAGATAAACAGGAGGTAGCAATGACGTTTCGTGGTATTGAACATATAGGTATTACTGTCAGTCACCTCGGGGAAGCTGAAGATTTTTTTGTTAATGCGCTGGGTGCGGAAGTGCTTTACAGAATGGTTCCCCCCGATGAACATGATAAAGAAATCTCAGGCGAAAATATGTATCCTCTTAATGGTTTTCCCGCAGAAATGAAAGTCACAGGGTTAGCCATGCTGCGCCTGGCTAATGGCTGCAATATTGAACTCTTTCAAACCCAGCCTGACTTTGGCAATCGGCAAGCTAATATCGCTCAGCCAGGTATTCATCATTTTTCAGTTTATGTTGATGATATTAATCTGGCAGGTGAAAGAATGCGTGAGTATGGAGTCAAAATGTTTGAAGGTCCCTCAGACTGTTTTTCTTACGAAGAAGGAAAGGGAAACCAGACATGGTTCGGTATGACACCCTTCGGAGTGCTGATTGAATTGATTACCCTGCCTTCTGCATTGAAATATGACAAAGAAGCCACCGCTTCCCGGTGGATTCCTGCATCCTAAGAAAAATGCGCATCACCCTGTGCTTGCTGTAAACGCAAGGCGATTTTGCACGGTAACACCAAAACCACTGGGTATTTGTGGCCCGACTACGTATAAGATGCCTGGCTCCACAGAATTTTCACCCCGGATAAAATTCTGCTTATGGTCTTAAAATCTCACCAAAAAAATACATGATGAAGTATGAATTTAAGAGAATCTGACGGGTACGAAAAAGCTAACCATTAATTTTAGAAGATACTTTAATCCCGTGTATATTTAAACACAGCTTGTGCTGAGGAGTGTAGCTATTCAAAATCGCTCGCGGCGGCCTGTGTTTTTTGCTCATTAAGTCTCAGAAGACGTTCTTCTAACGCAGTCTCCATAAAGGCATAGGCATCACTTCCCAGGACGAGCCGCAGTGGATTTGACTCCGTCTCCGCAAGTTTTAAAATTATACTGGCCATTTTTTCTGGTGCGCCTTTTGCTACATATTCTTCATCGTTTAATCGACTCAGCATTTGTCCCAGTGGTGTGTCCCTGTAGACCTCAGGTAGCGACCCCATTTGTTCCCCGGCGGTACTCCGGAAAGCCGTGCGCGCGGACCCGGGTTCTACAATATTGACTGATATGCCAAACGATGCCACTTCTTTAGACAGTGACTCGAAGAATCCTTCCACACCCCACTTGCTGGCGTGATACAGCGATGCCCCCGGGTGTGTCGCCTGGCCACCGTAAGAGGAAATTGCAATGATTTTTCCTCCCCCTTGTTGACGCAGGAAAGGCAGTGCAGCCCGGGTCACAAGCACGGGGCCGAGCAAATTGGTATCGAGCTGATGTTTTATCTGCTCAGCGCTCAGGCCCTCGGCTGGTCCGAATAGTCCATATCCTGCGTTGTTCACGACAACATCTATGCGCCCGGTATCCCTGAAAGCCCTGGTAACAACGGCTTCAACAGAATCGGTCAGTGAAAGATCGAGCTTAAATATGCTCAATGTATCAGGGTATTCCGCAGCCAGTGCCTGAACAGTGTGATGACTACGGACCGTTCCAATAACACGGTCTCCCTGTCGCAGAAGTTGTCTGGTCATAGCTAAGCCAAGACCACTGCTGATGCCGGTGATAAACCACGTTTTGTTAAACATAAAAATCCTTATAACTAACCATTTAGTTAGTTGTGAATTTATAACTATCTAACCCGTTAGTCAATCAGTAAACTGGCCACCGGTTTGACTGTTTAGGTAAAAAGAAATGCGAGATGCTGAAGCGAGCAAGGCAAAAATACTGGAAGCCGCAACGGACGAATTTGCCACCTGGGGCATTGCGGGGGCGAGGGTTGAACGCATAGCCCGGACGGCGGGTTTTAACAAGAACCTGATTTATATCTATTTTGAAAACAAAGAGACGTTATTTTTGACAGTCCTTAGCACACACCTGACAGCAGTATATGACAGGCTGTCGTTCAGGCCCGATGATCTTGCAGGATATGCTGCTGAGGTTTTCGATTTTGCGCAAAACAATCCGCGCATTATGAAGCTGATGGCCTGGTATTCGCTTGAGCAGCAGGCTAAGGGCATCAGCGAAAGAGGTGAGTCGCTTGTCCAGAAAATGGCTGCGCTTCAACAGGCGCAGGCAGCAGGGCAGGTAAGCGACGCCTTTCCACCGGCGTTTTTAATGACCAGCATAATGGCGCTTGCTACAGCATGGTCCGCCCTCGGGCCGTTTGGCGTATTCTGCGATGACATCCAGGCCGGCGACATCAGGAATATGCTGCAGCAAATGATTGAAAAATTGGTCAGGTCGGAATAAAAACCGCCTCACGGCAAGGAATACCGTGAGGCAAGCATGGGGATACAGGGTTCAGGCTTCGCTCTGGCAGGGTTCAGAAACAATATCCGGCCTTCTGTAATTCTCTGACAGTTGCAGAGTGATTAGCGCCAGAACAATGAAGGCCACTGACATTGCGGCCAGCCCGTACAACCCCGTGATCGGATAAACCCAGGAAGCCACCGCCGAGCCAAGGCCTATGCCCCCGAACATAAAAGCACTGGTCAGCGCCAGCGCAATGCCACGATGCCGGACAGACGATAGCTCAACGATCCTGCGTTGCTGGCTGGGCCAGAGCAGGTCTGTAGCAAATGCCCAGAAAACCAGCATTATCAGCAGCACGACCAGCGCTTTGGGCAGCACGGCAATTAGCACCGTATCCACGATCAGCAGCGTCATGCCCGTCAGTAACAACTTTTCAGAGCTAAAGCGTGTTGCCGCGCGAGTAACCCAGAGATTGCCCAGCACGCCGGCAATCCCGATTACGGCCAGCGCTGCGGAAACCGCCTGTGTGCCGCCGGTGTAGGTATCACGGATCAACGGAGCGATAAAAGAGTAAAAGCTGTAAACGCCGGAGGTGATAAAAAACACCACCAGGAAGGCCGTCAGGTATTTTCCCTCAGACAGCACGCCTAGCATCTCGGTGAGCCTGATGCGCGTTCCTGCACTTTCATCCGGCACCGTCAGCAGAATGTTGAGCCCGCTCAGGAGACTCACCAGGCCGACCAGTGCAAACAGCGCTTTCGCGCCCCACAGGCTGGCAATCCATGTAGCGAGCGGAATTCCGGCAAGGCTTGCCATTGAGACCCCGAGCAGAACCATGCCAATAGCCCGTCCTCGCTGCTGCTCATGTACCAGTTCTGAACCCAGCGCTACCAGCACCGGACCGATGAACCCCGCGCCAGCCCCCATCACGATGCGCGAAGCAACCAGGGCGCTGTAGCCCGGTGAAAGTGCAAAAGCAAAGGCGCCCAGGCCAAACAGCCCGATGCCTGTGAGCACGAGCTTGCGGCGGCGCAGGTGACCAAACAACACCTGAACCAACGGGGCCGCCAGCGCAAAGGTAAGGCCGAAAATACTGAGTAAGCGTGCGCTCTGCGCATCAGTCAGCTGCCAGCCTGCGGAAATAGCGGACAGGCTGCCGGCAACGGACAGCGCACCGGTAGCCTGCACAAAATAAGCGATACTCAGTGCGCGCAGGGCACGGCGCTGGGAAGACGTGATGACAGTGTTCATTTATCAACTCCTGCATAAAAACAGGGGCCGGGACCCCTGTAACGTTTACTGGACTGGGATTGGGTTATCTGCCACAGATTGGTTGAACTGGTTCACCAGGGTATGTTCGTCTGAGCCCGGGTTATCACGGACAGGTATTACACGATCAACGATGGCTTCAATGGTGTCCGTCCCAAGCTTGTCAAACGTCTCACTGATGAACGCATCCAGCGGCATGGCGCGCGGGTCGCCACTCTTGTAAATCAGGTCCGTATCAACCCAAGGCGGAGAAATCTCGATAACCTGTACGCCGGTGTCACGCAGCAGGAAGCGCTGTGACAGGGTATAGGAGTGGATCGCAGCCTTGGTGGCCGAGTAAAGCGCGTTGGTCGCCAACGGCAGGAAGGCCAGTACAGAGCTATTGTTGATCAGCACCGCCTCCGACTGCTGCTTGAGGTGCTCAATAAACGCCGCGCTGACGCGCACCGGGCCCAGAATATTAGTGTCAAGCAGCGTTACCGCCTGCGCGTCATCCAGCTCGCCCGCCGCATTGTCAAACGGCATGATGCCGGCGTTATTGATAACCACGTTCAGTGTCGGATAGCGTTCCAGCACGCTCTGTGCGGCGGCCTTGATGCTGTCGGCGCGCGTCACGTCCAGCACTACATAGGCCATTCCCGGGCTTGCAGCGATAACTTCCTTCAGCAGCGCTTCGCGACGCCCGGAGATGATCACCTGGTTACCCAGCTGATGGAACCTTTCTGCCATTGCGCGGCCAATCCCGGAAGTGCCGCCGGTGATGAAGATGGTGTTGTTGGTCAGTTTCATAGTCTTACTCCTTCATAAGATAGTTTTTAAAGTTGTGAGGCTGAAAAAGGGTGGTTCAGTGTACGGATACTGGCTGATAGCGTTCAGCGGGTGCGTCACTGCCAAGGTACGGCACCATGGCCTGACGCGCCTGTTCATAGCGAGTCCAGAGCGTTTCGTCCTGCAGGGACGGGATAGTAATCAGTTCGCCACGCGCAAACCCGGTGAGGGCCGCGTCTACCATGTCCCGGGCACTCATGACGATGTCCGGGTCGAGCTGATCAACCGGCAAACCACCGTTGTCCCAGAATGCCGTGGCGGTAGCACCGGGCAGCACGGCCTGCACCTGAATGCCCTTCACGGCCAGTTCGTGGTGAAGCGACTGGCTGAAGGCCAGAACGTAAGCCTTGCTGCCGCCGTAAACGCCGTTCAGTAGCTCAGGGGCAATGCTGACGATCGAGGCGATGTTTATGATGGCGCCTCGACCCCGAGCGACCATGCCCGGTACCACCGCGTAGGTCAGGCGGGTCAGAGCGGTGACGTTAAGGTTAATCATGGCCGTCATCTGCTCAGCCTTGCTCTGCAGCAGCGGGGTGTGCGTGCCGATACCGGCGTTATTCACCAGCAGTGTAATACTCGCGTCCTGACGCAGCTTTTCTTCCAGCGCGTTCAGCTGTGTGACATCTCCCAGGTCCGCTGCAACCACTTCCACGTTGCGTCCACTGTCGGTGGTAATGTGTTCAGCCAGCTGGTTCAGGCGGTTGTGATTGCGTGCCACAATGATGAGGTCATAGCCCATGAGTGCCAGGCGGCCGGCGTATAGTGCACCCATGCCGGTTGAGGCGCCGGTGACGACGGCGGTACCGAGGTTATTTTGTGTTTGCTGCGTCATGATGTTCACCTTGTCATTTATCGGGCTGGTGAATTCATAGTACGCAGTCACGCGCCGGCGTGGCTGACGAGAAAGGTCGTGATTTCGGACATCATGGTGACCGGCAATCCGGACACCATGATCGGGTAGGGAAGTGATGCGGGGGAAGGTCGGTCAGTCTTTACCGGTGCGCAGCGACTGCGGTGGAATGCCGTAGCCGCGGATGAAAACCTCACGCATGTGGCGACGATCGCGGAATCCGGACTCACGCGCAATCACCTCCATTGACAGCTTGCTCTGCTCAATCAGCAGCCGGGCATTTTCCAGCCGTAGCCCCTCAATGGCCTTGGCAGGAGACTTGCCCGTTTCAGAACGGAACAATCGGCTGAGTTGCCGTGCGCTGACGTGGACCGCATCCGCAATGTCTTCGATAGTCAGCGCTTTGCTAAGATTGTTACGCGCATATTCCAGAGCAGACTGCAGGCGATCACTACGCGGGGAAAGCATCAGCATTTCGGAATGTTGCGTCTGTCCCCCGGAGCGGCGGTGATGCATGACAAGCAGGTGCGCAACGGTACGTGCCACCCCGGCACCCAGGTCTTTTTCTACCATAGCCAGCGTCATGTCGAGTCCGGCGGTGAGGCCTGCAGACGTCCAAATGTAGTCGTCAATAATGAATATCCGGTCTTCTTCGACCCGCGCGGAGGGGTGTAGGGTCTTCAGGCTTTGTGCATGCATCCAGTGCGTCGTGACGCGCCGCCCGGACAGTAAATCGGCCTGTCCCAGCACGAAGGCCCCGGTGCAGATCCCAGCCACCCGTCTTGCACGGGGTGCATTCACCTGCAGAAAGTCCACGATACCCGGTGAGGCGGGCATCTCCAGCGGCGTCAGCACTCCCGCAACCAGCCAGGAATCAATGTTAATGTCTGAAGCAATTGGCTGGCTGTCCACGGCGAAGCCATAAGAAGACTTAACGGAACCGCCGTGCTCTGAATAAACTGTGCAGTCATAAAACGGTTCGCCGGCGACCTGATTCGCAAACTCAAAGATACTCAGCGTGGATAATCCCAGAACCTGAAAATGATCGGAAATCAGTAAGCCTACCCGGTGCATCATCTTCTCCTTCAGTAGTCTGACGTCGTATACGTCTCTGTAGACGGCTTCGCCGCAAGCAGGTGAGCACAGATAATACCCAGATTTCGCTCACCGATTTCACCTTCATAAAATAACTGCCAGAAAAAGCCATTTCTCTGAAATAGCTGTTTTATTCGTTCAGTTTAGCGGGCTGCGCATCCTGAGCATCTGGAACAAAAGCAGGATGGGTATGCATCAGCGCAGTCACGGCCTTGAGTTGTTCACGCAACTGCGCATGCAGTTCGCGTATCGCAGGAGAAAACTGTTTGCGGTGGGGACAAATTAGATTAAGCGGAACCCCTTCACCGGGCTGTTCCGGCAGCAGAACCTCAAGCCGGCCGGCCAGAACGTCCTCGCTGACATCGATCCATGATTTGTAGGCAATGCCCATTCCCGCGACAGCCCATCGATGCACCAGGTCGGCATCGTCACACAGCATCCTGCTACTAACGGTCAGCTGACGCCTGATGCCATTTTCCGGAAAGGACCATTTATCATACACGTGACCGTTTAGGGTATAAAGCAGACAGTGATGTAAAACCAGGTCGTCAAGCTGACGTGGACTGCCATGCTTTTTCAGATAGGCTGGCGCAGCGACAAGCACCCGCCGGTTATTCTCGGCCAGCGGCAGGGCAACGTAGCTACTGTTTTCCAGAATACCGTAGCGGATGGCGACATCCACCGGATCGCGGAACACATCACTGACGTTATCAGACATGAAGATTCGCACCGATATGCCGGGATGCTTCTCGCAGAACCCAGTGATCACGGGCAGCAAAACGTTGCGTCCTATGTCTGACGGGACGGCTATTTTCAACTCTCCCTGAATTTCATTGTCCCTTCCCAGAAGTCGTTCGGTGCCTGCCTGAAGGATATTCAGCATTTCCTGCGCATAGGGCAGCCAGGCTTCACCTTCGGCAGTGAGACGCAGGCTGCGGGTTGAGCGTGCAAACAGTCGCTTGTTCAGATCCCGCTCCAGCCGGTTGACCGCGGCGCTGACCTGGCCCGGAAGAATATCGGCCTCACGGGCTGCACTGGAAAAACTGCCCAGAGCGGCAGAACGGACGAACAACGTAACATCTTCAAGACGTATCATGCAGGCTCCAGAGTGCAAAACGTTTTCAGTACCACGCAGACAGGGCGCTTGTGTTCATCGGGCAGGCATCAAAAATTTCAGCAGACGAGTCACGCGCTGCTGCCAGGCAGTTCTGTCCAGGATATCATTTGCTTCCAGACACGCCTCAGCCAGGGTTGACCAGATAATTTCAGCCATTACGTCACTATCATCTCCGGCTTCATCCGCCGGAATGTTCATACGAATCTGTGCGGTGACCGTGTCACGAAAATTACGCACAATCTTCAGTGCTTCAGCAGGCAATGCGCCGACGTCCCTGAAAGAGTTGACCAGAAAACAGCCGTTAAAGGCCGGGTTGTTAAAAGGCGCAGCCAGCAGAAAATCTTCAATATTCTGCCAGCCATACGGTTGGTTTTGTAACAGAAACTGCGCGGGTGCGCTACTGACATAGTATTCAAGTGCGCTGACGAACAGCTGTTCCTTGTTGCAGAAAGCTGCGTACAGGCTTGAACGGTTAATGTTGGTGGCTTCCTCAAGCTGCCCTAGGCTGGCACCCGCGTAACCGCTTTTCCAGAATACAGGGATCACGCGGTTCAGAACGTCTTCATTACTTATCTTTTTCGGTCTGGCCATCACAAATGCTCATTTTAAACCAATCGTTTTAATATGCACTTTCAATGCGGGAAAAGCCAGCATATAAAAATAAAAAAACGATCGGTTCAAAATAACTTGCAATCTCATCATTTCTGCAGTTAGTTTTAAAATGAACAGTTTAAAATTAAGGCTTTCTGATGCACACTCCTCTCACGTCTGCCCGTTTCGCTTTCTGGACAAGCACTGCCGTCGTGGCGCATACACTCTGGACCAGCGCGGCCCCTGCGATGATCTATCCGCTTTATGCGACGCAGTGGAAGCTGTCGATGACGGTGCTGGCGATCATTTTTGGTCTCTATCCCCTGAGTGTGGTCCTGACGATGCTGCTCTCGGCCGGTCTGTCCGACAAGTTGGGTCGCAAACGCGTCATGCTGGCAGGGCTTTTCAGCTCCGCCGCCGGGGTACTGATGTTTGCTGTGGCCGGAGACGTCGCTACGCTAATGGCGGGACGGATACTGATGGGGATAGGCGTCGGGCTGTCTGCTGGCCCTTCTGCCGCAGCCCTGGTCGACTATGCCGGAGAAGGGGGATCCGCTCGCTCTTCCTCCGTTACCCTGGGCGCTCAGTCGGTGGGTTTCGCCGGTGCGCTGCTGCTGGCGGGGGCATTGGTAACGTGGGCGCCCGCGCCCACGCGTCTGAGCTTTTACGTGCTGTTCGCGCTGCTGCTTGTGCTTTTCCTGCTATGCCTTTTAATCCCGTCTGACCGACCCTCCGGGGTAACCCGTCGCCTGCTGGCGCGTCCTCAGATTCCCCCCTATCTGCGCCGGAACTTTGCTCATGCCGCGCTGGCGATGATGGGGGCCTATACGCATGGCGTACTGATTTCCTCCCTCGGTGCACAGGTCGCACGCAACCTGATTGGTTCACCGAGCGCGTGGATTAACAGCCTGGCGCTGGCGCTGTTTCCGGTGACGCTCGGACTTGCAGGTGGTCTCGTAAGAAAAATCGAAGCACGGCAGGCTATCGTAATGGGTTCCGTACTGTCCGTGGCGGGAATGGTGAGCCTGTGCGTTTCTGTCTCTGCTCACAGCCTGGCGTATTTTGTGGGCGCCTCGCTGGTATCGGGTGCCGGATACGCCGCCATGACGTTCGGCGGACTGGCGATGATAGCGCGGGAGACCCGCCCCGAAGACAGGGGAAACGCCATGTCTATGGTTTTTGTCTTTGCTTATCTGTTTACCGGCGGGCTGGCTATTGCGTTGGGTAAAACGGCCACAGTCCTGAGCCTTTCTGCTGCCGTTTATACCGGAGCCTTCATCCTTATCGCGGTCTGTCTGGTGCTGATTATTCTGGGTCTGTATCAGCGGCGCCAGCGTCAGACGTTTCCCGTAAACGATGCCTGAAAACTGATTTTCCCTGAAGCAGACAGGGATAACCCTGCGATGCGAAAAATATTTAACTGAAATGTGGAGAAGAAAATGGCCTTAAAAATATTTCCCCTTAACCTTGGCAACATCACACTGGACAAATCGGGACTGGTGTTATTCCAGGACGCCGGGACCAGAACCACCATTCCCACACTGTCCTTTTTGATCACCGGCGGCGAATACCCGGTGCTGATCGATTCGGGTTCGCGTTCCACGTCGTACTACAGCCAGTTTGGCTTTGAGGCGGAGCAGACGCGCGAAATGACGCTGGAGTGGAACATCGCACAGCATGGCCTCACGCCTGCGGATATCCGCTATGTTATCCACACCCATGCGCATGTTGACCACGCCGGCGGCGACTACCTTTTTCCCATGACCACCACAGTCAGCCTTTCCCGCCGTGAGCTCTCTTTTGCCGCCTCTGGGATTATGGGGCCGGCCATGTATGCTCTTGAGGATACGCGTCACCTGCTCGACAGACTTTACACGCGGGGCGCGTTGCGCCTGTTTGACGTGGACGGCAGCTTTGAGGAAGAAGTGATCCCGGGCGTAACGGTGCGCCTGAGCGGGGGGCACACTCCGGGCTCGATTTCCGTTTTGGTGGAGACTGATGGAGGGCTGGCAAACATCTGCGGAGACGTGGTGTATAACCTGGAGGGTAGTCTCATCGATCCTTTCCTCGACAGCCTGAACCCCGGCGAGCCGACCATCACCGGTAATCGGGCAATGTCCACGCTGGAAGAAAAAACGGCCATCAAGAAAGCACTATCTGGCGTGCGGTTTATGCTGCCGAGTCATGATATTCCGGCGCTGGTTCAGGGAGGGAGAGTTGTGGGTCTTCTGCATAACGCCATCTCAAATCCCGAAGCCCGCGTTACCGACGTGTCGGCCTATCGCCTTCTGTAATTCCTCCGGGCCTGCGGGCCCGTTTTTTTGTCCGTTCGCCGTGGTCTGTATTTTCATTCCGCGAGTGAAAGTGCTGATGCCGTTACCCCGTTTTTCTGCGACATCACCTCCCGTACTCTTCACATAACGCACCGACACTTCGGTGAGATATGACACCTAAATGACACGGGAACACATCATGAAAGCGATCGTTTATACCCAGCACGGACTACCCATTACTGACCCCCGTTCTCTCTTTGAAACCGAACTGCCAAAGCCTCAGCCGGCTGGTCACGACCTGCTGGTGAAAATCCGGGCCATTTCCGTCAATCCTGCTGACACGAAAGTGCGCGCCAGCTCGCCCGTCACGCAGCCACGTATTCCTGGCTGGGACGCGGTGGGCATCGTTGAAGCCACTGGTGAAGACGTCACACTGTTCAGACCGGGTGATGAGGTGTACTACGCCGGCTCCATTATCCGCCCCGGATCTTATGCAGAATACAGCCTGGTTGATGAGCGTATTGCTGCCCATAAACCGGCTTCCCTGACCGACGCCGAAGCGGCTGCGCTGCCACTCACGTCCCTGACCGCCTGGGAACTACTCTTTGACCGCCTGGAGGTCACCGGGGGGCACGGTGATGCGATCCTCATCATAGGTGCGGGCGGCGGTGTGGGTTCAGTGCTCACTCAGCTGGCCAGCAAGCTGACAGACCTGCGCGTTATCGGCACCGCCTCACGCGCGGAAACGGCGGAGTGGGTGCGTAAACTCGGCGCCCATGACGTCATCGATCACTCCCGTCCGCTGCTGGAAGGCCTGCGTGAAATCGGTGTGTCTTCCGTACGCTACGTTGCAAGCCTAACGCACACAGATAAGCACTATCAGCAGATTGTGGAAGTACTGGCGCCACAGGGCCGACTGGCAGTAATCGACGACCCGGACACATTGGACGCGGTGCCGCTCAAGCGCAAAGCCGTTTCACTGCACTGGGAACTCATGTTCACCCGCTCTATGTTCCAGACCCCGGACATGATCCGTCAGAACGAGATTCTGGAGAGCGTACGCCGCCTGATTGAGGATGGCACGTTGCGCACCACGAAAGGTGAACATTACGGAAAAATCAGCGCGGATAACCTTCGCCAGGCTCATGCATTTATCGAAAGCGGCCGGGCGCGCGGAAAAATCGTGCTGGAAGGCTTCTGATTACCCTGCCGGTCGGTAGCAGGCTCGCTGGCTGGTCCATTCAATAACTCAGGAAGATACACTGATGAAAACATGTATGATGAAAACGGCATTAGCGCTGTCTGTGGCGCTGATAGCAGGCACGGCCACCCTGAATGCTCTGGCGGAAGACGCCCACGAGTTGCCAGCCATTAGCGGGCTGGCTCAGGATCGCGCGATCGGCAAACCGGAAGTGGTCGCAACATTCAGCGGCGCCATGCCGACAGGGATCACCGTTACTAAAACGGGCCGTATCTTTGTTAACTTCCCGCGCTGGGGTGATGACGTTCCGTTTACCGTGGCCGAATTAAAAGGCAACAAGCTCGTGCCTTACCCTGACGCCACGATAAATACCGCTGATAATGCAGCTCCCCGCACGCATCTTCTGAGCGTGCAGAGCGTGGTGGCCGACGGCCGGGGCTGCGTCTGGATACTGGATACCGCCGCGCCAGGTTTTTCAAAACCTGTGGCAGGCGGCGCGAAGCTTGTCGCGGTTGACCTGAAAACTAATCAGGTTGAGAAAACAGTTGTTTTCCCGGCTGATGTGATCAAACCCACCACCTACGTCAACGACATGCGCTTTGACTTTCGCATCGGTAAGGCCGGTGTGGCGTACGTGACCGATTCCTCACTATCCGGTACTGGAGCGATTATTGTCATTGACCTGGACACTGGTAAAGCACTACGCCGTCTGGAAGGAGACCGTTCTACGTCCCCTGAGGCCGGTTTTTCACCCGTAGTAGAAGGTGAAACGCTGCTTCAGCGTCATGCGGACGGCACTACCGCACCGTTCAGCGTAGCCTCCGACGGCATCGCCATCTCCCCGGACGGTAAAACTCTTTACTACAGCCCGTTGTCGGGACGTCACCTGTATGCCGTTTCCACGGCGATGCTTCGGGATCCTACTGTCACTGAGGCTCAGCTCTCGGCGGCTGTAAAAGATTTGGGTGAAAAAGGGGCGTCAGACGGGCTGGAAAGTGATGCGAAGGGCACAATTTATGCCGGTGACTATGAACGTAATGCCATCCGTAAGCTTCCGGTAGGCGGTGAATGGACAACCATTGCTCACGGCCCCGAAATTCTGTGGCCAGATACCCTGTCGGTTGGGCCGGATGGTTATCTGTATTTCACCACGAACCAGTTGAACCGTCAGCCAGCCTTCCATGGTGGTAAAGATTTGCGTCAGAAGCCTTATGCCCTGTTACGCATCAGAATTAACGCAGGACCCGCACCAACGCACTAAACCATCTCATCTCAGGGGCCACGGGCCCCTGCTATCAGGAGCAGACATGTTCAGTAAAATGTATGACTTTGATGAAGGCCACATTGATTTTCAGTGAGTGGTAGACGGGTTTTACTATCAGTTTTATATGGAGCGGGCACGTAACGCTTTTTATCGAAGAGGCGCTGACCATACCCGTCCGGAAGGATGTTACTATACAGCCCGGAGGGGAGCAGCGGATAATGCCAGCAGCTTATATTCGGTCTCATCAATAAGCTCAAAAGCGTTTCGGCACTGCTGAAGATAGTTTTCTCCCTGCGGCGTCAGGACCGCCATGCGGTTGAATCGCTCCATCAGCTTTACCCCGAGGCGCGCCAGCAGGAGTCTGACCATTTTGGTCACGGCAGAACGCTTCATGCCAGGCTCTTGTGCTGCTGCTGAAAAGCTGTCAAGCCGCGCGGTTAAAACAAAGGCGGCGATGCCGACG
The DNA here is from genome assembly GCF_000757425.2 of Tatumella morbirosei. Classification (GTDB taxonomy): domain Bacteria; phylum Pseudomonadota; class Gammaproteobacteria; order Enterobacterales; family Enterobacteriaceae; genus Tatumella; species Tatumella morbirosei. Next base: position 42,063 of record NZ_JPKR02000003.1, read on the forward strand.
GGGTGAACGGTTCTCTTCATATTACTCCGCGAATAAATCAGACCTGCCGGATACGGCAAGGCTTTCAGAAAAAGTGAAAAGCCCCGGCGCTATACGCCCGAACTCAGCCTTGGTTGAGGGATCCTCCATCCAGAATGTGCCGCCTCCTGAAAGCACGTACAGGTATTCATCGCATTCGCGGTGGAAGTGAGGATGAACGCTACGATAAGCCCGAAATGTACGGATGCTGGCATCCGTACGGTCGGTTAAGTAGATGCCTGCCAGCATGGTGGTGGCAGACTCCGGCAGGTTCCTTGCTATCGCGGCTGGTTTGAAGCGTGCTGACTTCCGCGTAGTATTATCTGTTATGTCAGTTTGCTTAACAGGTTCACAGGCAGTGGCAATGAACAGCAGCAGCGGGTGACACTCCGCCTCTGCTGCACAAGAATCAGCTCACTTTTGGAAAATCAATGACGGTGTCGTTTACGCGGTTAACCATATTGGTAAACAGAATGGCGCTGACAGCACCAATGGTATCCACAACCTGCTGGTCGCTGAAGCCGGCTTCACGGAAAGTATGAACGCGATCCGCTGCCACGGTTCCCCTGGTCGATACCAGGTACTGAACAAACTGAACCAGTGCGTCAATGCGTGCATCAGAGCTAAAACGGGCTTCGCGTAACTCACGCGTTTGATCGTCTGTGTATCCGGCCTTTTTAGCCATCAGCGTATGGGCGGCAAGACAGTAGTCACAGCCCGACTCTTCGCTTACTGCGAGGTTAATGGCTTCCAGCTCGCGCGCGCTGAGGCTTCCTTTGTGCAACGTGGCGTTCAGTTGCAGCATCTGTTCAAGGATTTCCGGGGACTGAGTTCCTATGGTCAGATAGGCGTTAGGGACTTTACCCATGCTGCGTTTAATCACACTGAACAGCTGTGCAGTTTTACCGGTGGCTTCGCTTTCAGTAATCGTTTGTAAGCGGTTCATGGCTTTACTCCTGATTTCATTGTATTAAATATTCAGCTAACAGACCCTTAAGTGCTTTGTCGCGCTGAGTTCAGGAGCACAATACTGCGGGAGGAGAGAAGCAAAAAGTCAGTGTCCAGTTTAAGACTTACACTAGCGGAGTGAAAATCCGCGCCAGAACAATCTACCTTAAACGAACGGGACAAGGGGAGGTATTGGATTTTTTACACCAGTTCAAAATTAGTCTGGTCATAAGCACTGTGAATATCAGTATGCTGAGTAAAAGTTATAGAGATCTGATGTGCGGGGGGATGTATCAGGCCAGAGGGATGGTACTGCAGCCAAAATCGTCTCCTGGAGTGAGGTCATTACATTCGTGACAACTGTCTTTACGATTCCCGTGCTTGATCAGCAAGTTCATCTGGATCCCATTCCTTTTCCCGGAACTTTTACGCTGTAATTTCAGTTGAAATCGAGGGCTCTGGCCTATAACTCGATAAATCCGGCGGGTAAGAAAGACATTAGTCTTTAGGCTATTTAATCTTGTTTCAGATTCATGGCAGGGTTGTAAATGACCTGGCAACCATGACTGATCCCGGGGGATGAGTTTCTCAACGATTTATTTTCCGGTTTTGATGGTATTGAGCCGTCATTCCGGTTTTCTATGCAGTGCTCACAGAAAAAATCCACACCTAAGCGTGGATTTTCATTACTATGCCTGACTACGCGAAAGGCTATCCTTTCATGCAGTTTTAAGCATCAGACATTAAACAGGAAGTTCATAACATCGCCGTCTTTGACGATATAGTCTTTTCCTTCGGCGCGCATTTTGCCGGCTTCTTTGGCACCTTGTTCCCCTTTGCAGGCCACAAAGTCATCAAAGGCGATGGTCTGGGCGCGGATAAAGCCTTTTTCGAAGTCGGTGTGGATTTTACCGGCGGCCTGTGGGGCGGTAGCGCCGACAGGGATGGTCCAGGCACGGACTTCTTTAACACCTGCGGTGAAGTAGGTTTGCAGGTTGAGCAGGGCATAACCGGCACGGATGACGCGGTTCAGACCAGGTTCTTCCAGGCCCAGTTCGGCCATAAACTCTTCACGGTCAGCATCGTCCAGTTCAGCGATATCAGATTCAACTGCTGCACAGACCGGAACCACGACAGAGCCTTCCTGATCGGCAATCGCACGCACCTGGTCGAGGAACGGGTTGTTCTCGAAACCATCTTCGGTAACGTTGGCAATGTACATAGTTGGTTTCAGGGTCAGGAAGCTCAGGTAACGAATCAGCGCTTTTTCGTCTTCATCCAGACCCAGAGCGCGCAGCATACCGGCGTTCTCCAGCTGTGGCAGACATTTTTCAAGCACTTCCAGCTCAGCTTTAGCGTCTTTATCGCCGCCTTTGGCTTTTTTCTGTAAGCGATGAATAGCACGCTCACAGGTGTCCAGGTCGGACAGCGCCAGTTCGGTGTTAATCACTTCGATATCGTCGGCAGGGCTGACTTTACCGGCAACGTGAATGATATTGTCATCTTCGAAACAACGTACCACATGGCCGATAGCTTCGGTTTCACGGATGTTGGTCAGAAACTGGTTTCCCAGACCTTCCCCTTTGGAAGCGCCTTTCACCAGACCGGCAATATCAACAAATTCCATCGTGGTGGCGATGGTGCGCTGCGGTTTTACGATTTCTGCCAGCTTATCCAGACGCGGGTCAGGCATGGGAACCACGCCGGTATTAGGTTCAATGGTACAAAACGGAAAGTTAGCCGCCTCGATACCTGCTTTAGTCAGCGCGTTAAACAGGGTGGATTTACCAACATTTGGCAGGCCCACGATACCGCATTTAAATCCCATGCTTGAGTTACCTTATAACGTATTGGCGGCTGCACACCAGGCAGCCGTCGGATCTGTAAAATTTCGCCGCATTATACACACAACCGGCCATGAAGGCGCGGATTTCCGGCAGGGTTCAGCCAGCTTTAAATGCGTGCAGTCGATTCATCGCTTTCAGAAGATCATCTTTCAGCCACACTTCGGTGCAGCGTGCCGCTTCATCAATCGCCTCGTCAATCAGTTTCTGTTCACTCTGAGGGGGTTTACCCAGTACGAAACCGGTGACTTTATTACGGTCGCCAGGGTGTCCAATCCCGATGCGCAGGCGGTGAAAATTAGGGTTGTTGCCCAGTTTACTGATGATATCTTTTAACCCGTTGTGGCCACCGTGACCGCCCCCCAGCTTAAATTTTGCGACGCCTGGCGGCATATCCAGTTCATCGTGAGCCACCAGAATCTCTTCAGGAGCGATACGATAAAAAGTGGCCATCGCAGCCACGGCTTTACCACTCAGGTTCATAAAAGTGGTGGGTACCAGCAGGCGGACATCATTACCGGCCAGATTTAGCCGCGCGGTGTAGCCATAAAATTTTGGCTCTTCCTTTAACGACTGATTATGCCGTTCTGCCAGCAGGTCCAGGTACCAGGCTCCGGCATTATGCCGTGTTGCGGCATATTCCGCGCCAGGGTTTGCCAGTCCCACAATCAGTTTAATGCTGCTCACTATTTCTTTCCTGCTGTGATTCGAAAACGCTTATTTTACTGTGTGGCAGGCAGAAGCACAAAGGCCTGTGAAGATCGCATGAAATGTTCATTAAGTTACCGGTTTGTGATCTGTGTAGCAGTGAAGTGTAAAGTTGTTAATTAAAATTTTATTTAATTGTTCAACTGTTCGCTGTGCGGGGAGAGACATGATGAAACATAAACAGTGTCTGATGTACGGGAATACACTCATGGGAGCCGGGCTGGTGGTCATTCTGGCCGGCATAGTCGTGGCAGTACTGAATCAGCTGCCGTCGTTTCACCTGCCGGATCTGGCAGTGGGGTTGGCGATATTTGCCATCTTCCTTGGGGCATTGTTATGGCTGACGGGAGCGCAATTAGGCGGCCGGGAAAAAGTCTGTGACCGCTATTTTTTATTGCGTTACAACGGCTGCAAATTACACACCCGTCATAAATAACTGAAAACAGACCCGGTTACGGCCGCTGGTTTTCGCCTGATACAGGGCAAAGTCAGCGGTTTCCAGCAAACTGTTTAGCGACGGCTTACGGGTATCGTTAATTGATCCGGTGGTAAATCCAATACTTACCGTATAAGGAATCGGGCTGCTGAGCGACTGTTCGGCTGCCTGTCGGATTTGTTCGCATAATTCACCCGCTTGTTGCTGGTTCAGTAACCCGATAGCCGCAAACTCCTCACCTCCGAGTCGCGCAAAGCAGAGATGAGGGGGGATTTTTTCACTCACCCGGCGGCAAAAATCCAACAGTATTTCATCCCCTTTAAAGTGACCGTGGGTATCATTAATCGATTTAAAATGATCAAGATCGAAAATAATCGCGGTACAGGGGCGTTGCTGGCTACGCCTGATAATATCGGCAGCCACCAGATAAAGTCCCCGTCGGTTTAAGGTGTTAGTCAGCGGATCGATCTGTGACATCCGGTCAAGCTTCATCTGGCTGCGTTCATTCACCATGGCCAGCAGGGTAAAGGATAATCCGATAATAAATAAAATAGACTCAAGAATGACATATAAAGAAAAATGACTGCCGCCGATAGCCCCGTTACGGCTGTCCGGGACAAACTGATCGAACAGTAGCCGGGCAAACTGAAATAACAGATGAATAGAAACCAGCACTATCGCCGGCCAGAATGTCGTTTTGATTATTTGCCTTAGTCTGCATAGTTCATAAAAGAATGCAGCGCTATACAGCCCACATAACAATGTAATGGTGACGATACGTGACGGCAGATTATGATAAAAAGCGGGAGAGAGACAGAACAGCGGCCACAGCAGGCAACTGCTCAGCCACAGATAGCCCACAGGACGTTCTCCGAGTGAACGCATGATATTAACCATCAGACCGTAGCTGAGTAAAAGCAACGTGTTCGAGACCACTACCGGTAAAAAATGATACCCTTTGCTACGCAGGCTGCTGAGGAAAACCGCACTCATGGTCATGGCCAGAATTAATGCCATATAGCCGAGTTCACGCTGGCGTTTACCGCCCAGCCAGGCAAAAACATAAATAATGGTCAGGAATCCCAGAATATATAATTCGCAAATAAACAGTGTGTAAATATCAAGTAACATATGCCTTCCCCGAATAAGGCGCTAAATTAAGCAATGCACCAATATAAGTAAATGGTCTGACTTAATAACCGGCAGATGGGTTAATTTATTTTCCCGGCAAGAAATCACAAAAAATAGGTCAATAATTATAGCGGCAGGGATTTGTTATTTTTAACAGATAAGCAACACAGTCATTTTAATCAAAAAGACCGGACATGAAGCCCGGTCTTTTAATTATCAACACTTAAGCAATAATTAGTGCTCAAACATCGCTGAAATAGATTCTTCATTGCTGATACGACGAATCGCTTCAGCCAGCATACCAGATAATGTCAGAGTACGGACATTAGGCAGTGCTTTAATTTCAGGAGACAACGGAATCGTGTCACACACCACGACTTCATCAATCACTGAATTACGCAGGTTTTCCAGCGCATTCCCGGAGAAGATAGGGTGAGTGGCATAGGCAAAAACACGTTTGGCACCACGATCTTTCAGTGCTTCAGCCGCTTTGCACAGCGTACCACCGGTATCGATCATGTCATCCACCAGCACACAATCACGGCCGGCGACATCACCAATAATGTGCATGACCTGAGAAACGTTAGCCCGTGGGCGACGTTTATCGATAATAGCCATATCCGCATCGTTCAACAGCTTAGCCACCGCACGGGCACGCACTACACCGCCAATATCCGGGGAAACCACAATAGGATTTTCCAGATTCAGCTGTAACATATCTTCCAGCAGAATCGGGCTGCCAAATACGTTGTCTACCGGTACGTCAAAGAAGCCCTGAATCTGTTCGGCATGCAGGTCGACCGTCAAAACACGGTCAACACCAACGCTTGACAGGAAGTCGGCAACGACTTTTGCGGTAATCGGGACACGCGCAGAACGAACGCGACGATCCTGGCGGGCATAACCAAAGTAAGGGATAACTGCAGTAATACGACCGGCAGAGGCACGACGCAGCGCGTCAACCATGACTACCAGTTCCATCAGGTTATCGTTAGTTGGCGCACAGGTGGACTGAATGATAAAAATATCACCACCACGTACGTTTTCATTAATCTGAACACTGACTTCACCATCACTGAAACGGCCGACAGCGGCGTCCCCGAGGTTAGTGTAAAGACGGTTGGCTATGCGTTGCGCTAGTTCCGGGGTGGCGTTACCAGCAAAAAGCTTCATATCGGGCACGAGAAAAACCTCAGGCTTTACGTCCAGAGAACCCTCTGCGTGGTGTCGCAGAGCAGGTTCACACAGGTGTATAAATGCGATACGCGCAGTATCTGGAACAGGTTGATACTGTCACGCACACGCTGATCTCTCAGATAACGTTGTTTGAAGCGGTGAAGTATTCACCCCACGCGCTACAAATGCCGTTATCCACTCAGGAGAGAGTTCAAGAACCCGCCGGGCAGCTTCCTCGGAATCAAACTCAGCAAACACACAGGCGCCGGTCCCGGTCAGGCGTGATGGCGCGTATTCTAACAGCCAGACCAGCAATTCATCAACCTTACGAAAACGTTTTCTTACGACTGGCTCACAATCATTCTGCCAGTTGCTATTCATTAGCTGGTTTAATGTCCGGTGCGGGCTGTTACGGGTCAACTGCGGATCACTAAATACCAGTGGGGTAGGGATACTGACCCCGGGATGGGCCACCAGATACCATTTCTCGGGTGGGGTGGCCGGGTGGAGTTGTTCCCCAACCCCTTCGGCAAAGGCTGAAAAGCCGCGCACAAATACCGGGACATCCGCCCCCAGTTGCAGACCCAGTGCGGCGAGAAATTCCGCAGAATATCCACATTGCCACAGCTGGTTCAGTGCCACCAGTACCGTGGCAGCATTCGAGGAACCGCCACCCAGTCCACCCCCCATCGGGATTTTCTTCTCTACGGCAAACACTGCACCGGCATTTTCTGTTACCCGGTTATCCTTAAGCGCTGCGGCTTTAAGCAGCCGTGCCGCGCGGATAATTAAATTATCCTCATCGGCGACAGCCGTGACGGGTTGTGCCATGACCAGCCGACCGTCAAGGGAGATTTCGATCTGCAGGCTGTCGCCGTAATCCAGAAACTGAAACAGCGTTTGCAGGTTGTGATAGCCATCGCTGCGCTGCCCGGTGATATATAGGAACAGATTCAGTTTTGCCGGGCTGGGCCAGGTTGTCTTCATGGCAGTTTCCAGCTATCCATACGCAGTTTGATGGTTAAATCTCCGGTGGTGACTTCCAAATCTGCTGGCAGAGCCGGTTTAACATCCTGACGATAGGCATTAATGGTCACCTTCCAGGTCTGGCCGTCCTGAGTATAGGTAGCGGTGCGTAACTGGTAGTTGTCATTCAGAGTATAGTTACTGGCAGAGCCCGGCAGACCCAGCATCCACTGGCGGAGGTTTTCCAGCGGAATTTTCATTCCGGTCAGCTCAGAAATCATTTTGGTCGCGTCATGACTGAAATAGCGTTTACCGGTGTTATCCACCAGTTGTACGGTCTCTCCCTGGGTATCAAGCTGCATTTCGGTACTGCCCAGTGGATTGGTCAACAGTAACCGGTAACGATCGCCGGCGGTTTGTTGCCAGTTATAACGGGCATAGACTTTTTGCCGTTCAGACAGATAGGCAAATGCCCCCCGGGTCTGGAATGCGGTGACCTGTTTGACTTCACTGACATGTTGCTTCCATTGTGCGGAATCCGGACTTTTCCCGGGACCCTGTGGCGCGTTAGTCACACAGGCGGTTAACAGCAGACTGGCAAAAGGTAACAGCCGAACCAGCCGGCGGGTATTGGTTAATCTCACGTAGTCATCTCCTCAGACCCGGATTTTACTGCAGATGGGCTAAACGCTACCGTCCCGGCATTTAACCGTCAATGCTATTCAGGGATTATTGTGTGGCATCAGGTTAATCTTATTACAGTCATAGCTTTTGTATGGCTTTTCTTGATCTGACTCATCTTGTAGAATAGTCCTATAACCCTGACATTATTGGGACAACCCAACCACAATTGCCATGACGCTTCTAGCACTCGGAATCAATCACAAAACGGCACCTGTCGCATTGCGCGAACGGGTATCTTTTGGGCCGGACACACTTGATAAAGCGCTGGACAGCCTGTTATCACAGCCAAAAGTACAAAGTGGCGTGGTACTCTCAACCTGCAACCGCACTGAGTTATACCTGAGTGTGGACGAAAATGATGATATACAGGAACAGTTGGTGCGCTGGCTGTGCAGTTATCATCAGCTGAAAGAGGAAGATGTCAGACAGAGCCTGTACTGGCATGAAAACAATGCTGCGGTCAGCCATCTGATGCGCGTGGCCAGCGGCCTCGATTCGCTGGTGTTGGGTGAGCCACAAATCCTCGGTCAGGTAAAAAAAGCGTTCGCTGAATCTCAGCGCGGCCACGTACTGAACAGTGAACTGGAAAGGATGTTCCAGAAAACCTTCTCGGTCGCCAAGCGGGTACGTACCGAAACCGATATCGGTGCCAGTGCAGTATCGGTGGCGTTTGCTGCCTGTACGCTGGCGCGGCAGATTTTCGAATCACTGTCTAAAGTCACCGTATTGCTGGTTGGGGCAGGGGAAACGATTGAACTGGTGGCTCGCCATCTGCGCGAGCATCAGGTAAAAAAACTGATTATTGCTAACCGCACCCGTGAGCGTGCCCAGCGTCTGGCAGAAGAAGTAGAGGCTGAAGTCATCGAAATTGGCGACATTACTTCACGGTTGCAGGATGCCGATATTATTATTTCCTCCACCGCCAGCCCGCTGCCGATTATCGGTAAAGGGATGGTGGAAAGTGCGCTGAAAGCACGACGTAACCAGCCGATGTTGTTGGTGGATATCGCAGTACCGCGCGATGTGGAACCGGAAGCCGGCAAGCTGGCGAATGCCTATTTATATACCGTGGATGACTTACAGGCAATTATTCAGCAGAATATGGCCCAGCGTGAAGCTGCGGCAGTCGAAGCCGAAAGCATTGTGGTCCATGAAAGTGGTGAGTTTATGTCGTGGCTGCGTGCGCAGTCAGCAGTGACCACCATTCGCGATTATCGTTCCCATGCCGATCAGATCCGTGAAGAACTGGAATCACGGGCAATGTTGGCGCTGGAACAAGGGCAGGATGCTAAAAAGGTCCTGCAGGATCTGGCGCACAAACTCACCAACCGTCTGATTCACGCCCCGACGAAATCTCTTCAGCAGGCTGCCCGTGACGGGGACGATGAACGTCTGCAAATTTTACGTGACGGCCTTGGCATTGAATAATGCCGGGTCGCCCTTTTCTGTGACTGGATAAACCTCAAATACATGAAGACATCAATTGTTGCCAAACTCGAAGCGCTGCAGGAACGCCATGAAGAAGTAGAAGCGTTATTGGGGGATGCCGGGGTTATTGCCGATCAGGAGCGTTTTCGGGCTCTGTCCCGAGAGTATGCTCAGTTAACCGACGTGACCCATTGTTTCCGCCAATGGCAGCAGGTTCAGGAAGATATTGAAACCGCAACACTGATGCTCGATGACCCGGAAATGCGCGATATGGCGCACGACGAACTGCAGGAAGCCAAAAGCCGCAGTGAGACGTTGGAACAGGAATTACAGGTCCTGTTGCTGCCTAAAGACCCGGATGATGAACGTCCGTGTTTCGTTGAAGTTCGTGCCGGCACCGGCGGTGACGAAGCCGCGCTGTTTGCCGGAGATCTGTTCCGGATGTACAGCCGTTATGCCGAAACCAACCGCTGGCGGGTAGAAATTATCAGCGCCAACGAAGGTGAGCATGGTGGTTATAAAGAGGTGATTGCCAAAATTGCCGGTGAGGGTGCTTACGGCCGGCTGAAATTTGAATCCGGCGGCCACCGTGTGCAGCGTGTCCCGGAAACCGAGTCACAGGGGCGTATTCACACTTCAGCCTGTACGGTGGCGATTATGCCGGAAATTCCGGAAGCTGAACTGCCGGAAATTAATCCGTCAGACCTGAAAATCGATACATTCCGTTCATCAGGAGCGGGTGGTCAGCACGTTAACACCACCGATTCCGCGATTCGGATTACCCACCTGCCGACCGGTATTGTGGTGGAGTGCCAGGACGAACGATCACAGCATAAAAACCAAAGCTAAAGCATTGTCAGTGTTAGGGGCTCGTATTCATGCCGCAGAAATGGCGCGTCGCCACGAAGCCGAAGCCTCAGCACGGCGTAACCTGCTGGGCAGTGGTGACCGTTCAGACCGTATTCGTACCTATAACTTCCCACAGGGCAGGGTGACCGACCACCGGATTAACCTGACAATATACCGTCTGGATGAAACGATGGAAGGCAAACTCGATAGCCTGATTGAACCTATTGTTCAGGAGTATCAGGCAGATCAGCTAGCTGCCCTGGCAGGCCAGGATTAATGCGTATCCGGGACTGGCTGGCACACAGCCGTGTGGTGTTACAACACAGTGAAAGTCCGAAACGGGACGGTGAAATCCTGCTCGGTTATGTACTGGAAAAGTCCCGTAGCTGGTTGATTGCGTTTGATGATACCACTCTGACTGCAGCCCAGCAGGAGCGGCTGGATGAGCTGCTGAAGCGCCGCCAGCAAGGTGAACCGGTCGCTCATTTATTAGGTGAACGAGAATTCTGGTCACTGCCACTGAAAGTGAACAACAGCACCCTTATCCCGCGTCCGGATACCGAAATGCTGGTGGAGGTGGCACTGGAATTATTGTCGGAAACACCCTGTGACGTATTGGATCTGGGCACTGGAAGTGGTGCGGTTGCACTGGCGCTCGGTTCAGAGCGTGCGGATTGCGAGATAACTGGCGTGGATCGGGTGGCGGCAGCAGTGATGCTGGCGCAGGAAAATGCGGCACAGCTTGCATTAAATAATTGTCATTTCATGCAGAGTCACTGGTTCAGCCAACTGCCCGCCAGACACTATCAGTTGATCGTCAGCAACCCTCCCTATATCGATGCTGCTGACCACCATTTGCAACAGGGGGATGTACGTTTTGAACCCCTGAGTGCGTTGGTGGCTGAAGAAGGTGGTCTGGCAGATTTACGACATATTATTGATCAAAGTCGTCACTGGCTGCACCCGGCTGGCTGGCTGGCTCTGGAGCATGGCTGGCAACAAGGGGAAGCCGTACGCCTGTTACTGCACCACAGTGGTTACCGGCAGGTCGCGACCCGTAATGATTACGCAGGAAATCCACGGGTCAGTTATGGCCAGTTTATTTCCTAACCGATGGCAGGATAAATGAGCTCTCTTTTTACACCAATACTGACACTGCATCTGATTACCGTTTGTCTGACGGTGATTTTGTTTGTCAGCCGCTTTTACTGGAAAACCGTGAACTCTGTGATGCTGCAGCGTCGCTGGGTGAAAATCACCCCACATATTAATGATACGCTGTTGCTGCTAAGCGGAGTAATGCTGATTTTTATCACCCATTACTTCCCGTTTACTGAAGACGGTCGCTGGCTGACCGAAAAAATATTTGCGGTAGTTCTGTATATCGGCTTAGGATTTATCGCCTTTGGCCGACGTAATTTTTCGCAGTTTACCCGCGGAATTGCATTTTGCGCCGCTCTGTTAATGCTGGGGATTATTCTCTGGCTGGCGATAAACAGAGTGCCGCTACTGGGGATGTTATGAGTTCCGCAACCAATTTTGATTTTACCGACTGCTCATTGTGTGAAGCGATGATCAGAGTGATGCAGCAGATACGTGCTGATTTTCCATCAGACAGTGTACGGCGGCAGTTAGTGCAGATGGTGGACGAGGCACGTGTTCACCTGGCACAGGAAAGCGACGCAGAAAAACAGCTCGAACAACTGATGGAGTTGTTTTACGGTGAGTGGGGCTTTGGCGGCGCCAGCGGGGTTTACCGCTTATCTGATGTGCTGTGGCTGGATAATGTGCTAAAAACCCGTCAGGGTACGGCGGTATCGCTGGGGGCGTTGTTGCTCTATATTGCCGGTGAGTTATCGCTGCCGTTGTTACCGGTGATTTTTCCGACCCAACTGATTGTCCGTGCAGACTGGGTGGACGGTGAGATGTGGTTAATCAATCCGTTTAATGGCGACACCCTGGATGAACATACCCTGGATGTCTGGGTCAAAGGCAGTATGGGGCCGACCTCCACGCTGTATGATGAAGACCTGGATGAATCGGAAATTTCAGTGGTTATCCGCAAAATGCTCGATACCCTGAAGGCCGCTCTGATGGATGAGCAGCAGCTTGAACTGGCGTTAAACGTCAGTGAAGTGTTACTGCAACTCGACCCGGAAGACCCTTACGAAATACGTGACCGTGGACTGATTTATGCACAGCTCGAATGCGAACATATCGCACTGAGTGATTTAAATTATTTTATTGAACAGTGTCCTGAAGATCCTGTCAGTGAAATGATTAAGGTACAGATCCACGCCATTGAAAATAAACAAATCACGCTGCACTAAGCCGCGCTGATATCAGTAACTTAAGGAACAACGGTATGACAGAGAAAGTAGTCTCTATTGGGGACATCCGGGTAGCAAATGATCTGCCATTTGTGTTGTTCGGGGGGATGAATGTTCTCGAATCCCGCGAACTCGCCATGCGTATCTGCGAACACTATGTCAACGTCACCGATAAGCTCGGCATCCCCTACGTGTTTAAAGCGTCTTTCGATAAAGCAAACCGTTCTTCTATCCATTCTTATCGTGGTCCGGGCCTGGAAGAAGGGATGAAGATTTTTGCTGAGCTGAAAAGTACTTTCGGCGTAAAAATTATTACTGATGTGCATGAAGCAGCACAGGCTCAGCCAGTCTCCGAAGTGGTGGATGTTATCCAGTTGCCGGCGTTTCTTGCCCGCCAGACAGATCTGGTTGAAGCCATGGCAAAAACCGGTGCCGTGATTAACGTTAAAAAACCACAGTTCGTCAGCCCGGGACAGATGGGGAACATCGTTGATAAGTTCGCCGAAGGCGGTAATGACAAGGTGATCCTCTGTGACCGTGGCAGTAACTTTGGTTACGATAACCTGGTTGTGGATATGCTGGGCTTTAATGTGATGAAGAAAGTGACTAACAATTCGCCAGTCATTTTCGATGTGACTCACGCATTACAGACCCGTGACCCGTTTGGTGCGGCCTCCGGCGGACGCCGTGCTCAGGTATCTGAACTGGCACGTGCCGGGATGGCAGTCGGCATCGCTGGTCTGTTTATTGAGGCTCATCCGGATCCGGACCACGCTAAGTGTGATGGCCCGTCCGCACTGCCGCTGGATAAACTGGAACCTTTCCTGTTACAAATGAAAGCGATTGATGAACTGGTGAAATCATTCCCGGCGCTGGATACCAGCCGCTAATCCGGCTTGTGCAGGCCAACTACAGCGACAGCCGGACTGTCGCTGTAGTCTCTTTCGGGTTTCTGTGCTCTCCCAACTCCCACTGTCACTGAATAATGCCCGATAATTGCTGAATATCAGTTCAGTCATCCACGGAAAGTTTCCGACAATCACGGGGTTCTGATGTATACCGCTGACTTATAAGATCAGGGGTAATCAGAATTAATTTTTATCAGATACCCTGATTAAAATGCAGTTAAATACCGTCGTTTTGTGACAGGGACAGTGCTGTCCTGCGGTTAACACCGGGTCATTTTACCGGGCCGTCACCGGTGGTTCGTCAGTTTTGAAATGAATATTCATTACCGAAGATGACGTTATTTTGCACCTTCACATTAGCAGGATGGATAAGCGAACCGCTATAGCGGTGCCAGGTTGCCCCTGTACAGAAATGGCGATATCAAAGGGCAGAAGAGTATTAACAGAGCCGGGTGGCAAATACGGAGAATCTGTTGTGCAGCGGAAAACCGGGTGGGAAGCTTTATTCAGCCCGGCGGGGTTCCGGGCTGAAATCGGGTTTACAGCATGATAGTAATCAGATAGCCGACAAACAGTGCCAGGTGTGCCGCGCCATTGAGTACATTGGTACGACCGGTAGAGAAGGAGATTTGGCACAGTAATAACACGCTGCCCATGATCACCATCTGAGGCGCTTCCAGCCCGAAAATAAGTGGCTGTCCGGTAAAGACCGCAATCAGTGTTACCACAGGGACAGTCAATGAAATCGTCGCCAGTACTGAGCCAAAGAACAGATTCATTGCCCGTTGTACCTGGTTGGCCAGCACCGCCTTTATCGCACCTAACCCTTCAGGGGATAAGATTAACAGCGCAATCAGGAAGCCGGTGAACTGCTCTGGTGCATTCAGGTCTCCCAGCAACTGCTCCAGCACCGGGGCATTCATTTTCGTGACACTAATAACCGCCACCAGGTGAATAATCAGCCAGACAGAGTGCCAGCTGCTGCTATGCACGGAGGGTTTTCCATGATGTGGGTCGCCATCATCGCTTTCATCTTCATGCTCATAAATAAACAGACTCTGATGGGTTTTGGTCTGTATCAGCAAAAATACCCCGTACATGGCCGCAGAGACAGCGGCAATTAACAACGCCTGACCGGTGCTAAAGTTTCCGCCGGGCAACGCATCAGGGAAAACCAGCACCAGAATCGCCAGCGGGAAAATAGCAATCAGATACTGTTTTACTCCGGCCAGATTGACGTACTGAGTCGCGAACTTTCGTCCTCCTAACAGTAAGGCGAAACCGACCAGCCCGCCGGTGACAATCATAATGATTGAGTACAAAGTATCACGCATCAGCCCGGGGGTAGCATTACCGGTAGCCATCAGCGCAGAAATCAGGCTGACTTCGAGGATGACAACTGACAGGGTAAGGATAAGCGATCCGAAAGGTTCGCCTAAGCGGTGAGCCAGCACATCAGCGTGACGGACCACACTGAATGCACTGCACAGAATGGCGACCAGCGTCAGAATATTAATGGCGATGACCACGGGCATTGAGGTCTGATGGCTAAAAAACCATAAGACTATCAAAGCGACAATCGGGAAAATAAGCGAGTATTCCGTATGACGAGTTTTTTCATGCGCTGGCATTCTGTTTCCTCACGCGTTATTTATAGAGTGGACTATTTGCGGATCTTTCTGCCTCAGGATAGAGATACACATTACGGTTGACACTGTATCATTAAATTCTATTTTTGATACATTTATTTACTTTCATTTACCGAAAGATTGTGATGCCTCTAATTAACAATTTAACAATCTATCGTTATGTTTTATTGTGACTTTTATGTTTCGTTTCTTGTGTTTATCCTGACATTGTTATGACATTATCGCTATTTACCCTGTAATTTTAACGCTGAAATCATGATTTCTATTGTTTTAACCTGTTTGCTATTTTTAGCGTTACAGTTCATTGTTTTTATGAGGGTTATCTGGCATCTGTTTGCGCAGTTCACCGCGAGGCGCAGTGTAAGATTACCAGTTTTTGGTATTGTGAGACTCTTCACATAATTATCCGTTTGCTGTAATGATAGCAGTGTTCACCATCAGTATTGCTTTGAGGTTGAGGAGGGCGGTGTGCTGACACGGGATTTTTTAATTAATGCGGACTGCCAGTCATCGTTTGGCCGAATCGATCATGAGCTGTTGTTAACTCCGGAACAACGTAAGGCCAGCCTGACAGAATTTCTGGCATTATTGCCTGCCGGCTTGCCGGTCTGGGTGTTTGGCTATGGCTCACTGATGTGGAACCCGGTGCTCGATTATAGCGATGTTCAGCCAGCAATGCTGGAAGGCTGGCACCGGACATTTTGCATTCGTCTGGTGGCGGGGCGTGGCACTGAGTGTCGGCCAGGCAGAATGTTGGCATTACAGGCCGGAGGCAAAACCCGTGGTCTGGTCTTTCGGCTGTGCGACGCAAACAAGGCCGAAGAGCTTGAGTTGCTCTGGAAAAGAGAGATGCTCACCGGGTGTTATTGTCCTCGCTGGCAACCAGTGACTCTGGATAACGGGCAACAGATCATTGCACTGGTCTTTACCATGAATACTTTACATCCGTTATTTGAAGCCGATGAGTGTCCGACAGTCGTTGCTCCGTTAATTGCTACAGCTCAGGGACCTCTGGGGTCAAATGCTCAGTATCTGTTTGAACTGGTTAACAGCCTGACCGCCCTGGGTGAACAGGATGAGAAGCTGCTGACACTGGCAAGTCAGGTCAGACAATTACAGCAATCATCTGCGGGGTAATGTACTGAAATCAGCTGTAATTTATCCCATTTTCTGAGATACATTTAGTGAATGCTTCTGCTAATGTTAGCCCGTCTGAGATTGAGTTTCGGATGTGCTATACTGTGTCCCTTGTTTCCTTTAACTACAGGTTCCTGACGTCTTAGAAATTGTACTGAAACGGTTAAACTGATCTTATGCCCTTAAACCGATCCCGCCATTACTGGTGTTCCGCATTGATGATTTCTGTTTGCTGGTGGCTGCCTGCAGCGCAGGCAGAAATCGGTGACACCATTTCGCAAACTCCGTTTACTGATGAAGGGGAGTCTGTCGCTTCAGACAGCGATCTACCTGATCTTGGCAGTTCCGCCAGCCAGAGTAATTTCTCTCAGCAGTTGGCAGAAATGGCGAAATCTATTGCTGAACAAAATGATACCGATACTGACACCAGCCTGGGGCATAGCGCTGGTTTATGGGCGTTCAACCATTTTCGTGACCGGTTATCCGATAAACTTAATCAGGAGAGTCAGAGCCTGCTGTCACCTTATGGCAGAGCCAACGTCAATCTGGATGTGGATATGGATGGTAACTTTGACGGTACTTCAGCGCGGTTACTGAGCCCGCTGGAGGATAATAAGCGCTATCTGTTATTCAGCCAGGTGGGGCTCAGTCGCAGTGCTCCCGGTACCACCGGCAGCTTTGGCCTGGGACAACGCTGGAATGCCGGCGACTGGATGTTTGGCTATAACTCTTTTCTGGACCATCTTTTTGAACAGCATCTGGACCGTGCTTCCTTTGGTACCGAAGCCTGGGGCGATTATTTGCGTTTTTCTGCCAACTATTATCTGCCGGTATCGGGGTGGAGGAACAACGACAGCACGAGCATGACACGGATGGCCCGTGGCTATGACATCACCAGTCAGGGGTATCTGCCCTTTTATCGTCAGCTGGGAGTCACGGTGAGCTGGGAACAATATCTGGGTGATAATATTGATGCGTTCAACTCCGGCAATTACTATCACAATCCTTCGGCGCTCTCGTTGGGGGTTTCCTACACCCCGATCCCTCTGGTCACATTCTCTGCCAGCCATAAAACCGGTACCGGGGGTGAAAGCCAGGATCTGTTTGGCCTCAATGTCAACTATCACTTTGGCGAGTCACTGGCCAAACAACTGTCGCCGGATGAGGTTGCGTCGGCTCACTCATTACGTGGCAGCCGTTATGATGCGGTGACCCGCAGCAGTACTCCTGTGCTGGCCAAACGCACTAAAACTCAGCTCAGTGTTTTCCTGGCAACGCCGCCATGGCAACTGACCGGCGGCGAAACGCTGATGCTAAAATTACAGGTTAGCCCGTCGAAAGATATCCGCAGTGTTCACTGGCAGGGGGACACTCGTGAACTGAGTCTGACTGCTCCGGCAGATCCTACCGATTTACAAGGTTGGAGTATAATTCTGCCGCAGTGGAATAATGATCCACAGGCATCCAACGAATATCATCTGGCGGTGACTATAGAAAACAGCCAGCATCAGGCGACCTCAAACTGGATTACCCTGAAGATAGATCAGCCATTCATTCTGCCTGAAGTTTCTGATACCCCTCAGTTTAATCTGATGGCTCCCTAGATTTACTTACCAATACCGTGTTAACCGCCCTGTCGTGGTGCATGCATTGCACCTTTTAAAGGCGCAGAGCACCTTTATGGTGCTGTTTTCTGTCTGAGACTGGGTCAGCATGGCTTATTATCACAAAAATAAAATATATTTCAGTTTCTGCATAATTGTTCTTTTTTATGTTACCCCACACCAGCACCTTCCTGAGGTTTATGCATTAATTATGCAAAATTAGTGAATGGCTTAATGTGGTAAGTTATTGATTTATTTTGTCATGCTTTTTTTTATGCAATTTTTCGCTTGGCTGGCACGTAGACTGCAATCTACAGTGGCTGCCAGCACTGCTGTGCATAGATTTTAAAAATAATATTCACATCACAACACAACACACAAAAAACCGAGGTTGTTATGCAAGCACCGATTACCCGCCAGAACTTCGACCAGTGGATCCTGCCGGTCTATGCACCGGCAGATTTTATTCCGGTCAGAGCCGCAGGGTCACGGTTATGGGATCAGCAGGAAAAAGAGTACGTTGATTTTGCGGGCGGCATTGCAGTGAATGCACTAGGTCATTGTCATCCACAGTTGCAGCAGGCACTCACGGAACAGGCTGCTAAAGTCTGGCATACCGGTAACGGATATACCAACGAGCCTGTGTTACGGTTGGCAAAACAGCTGATTGATGCCACTTTCGCTGACCGGGTTTTTTTCTGTAATTCGGGGGCAGAAGCTAACGAAGCCGCGTTAAAACTGGCCCGGAAATATGCCCATGACCAGGGCAATCCGGGAAAACGCGGGATTGTGGCTTTTAATAATGCTTTTCATGGCCGTACGCTGTTTACGGTAACGGCAGGAGGGCAACCCTCATATTCCGCTGATTTTGCGCCACTGCCACCACAAATCAGCCACGCCGTATTTAATGATCTCAATTCTGCTGCTGCGGCGATTAATGATGACACCTGTGCAGTGATCGTTGAACCCATTCAGGGTGAAGGCGGGGTGATTCCGGCCAGTCAAAGCTTCCTGCAGGGCCTGCGGGAATTATGTGATAAGAACGGCGCATTACTGATTTTCGATGAGGTTCAGACCGGCGTCGGACGCACCGGAGCCCTGTATGCTTATATGAAATATGGGGTCGTTCCGGATGTCATGACTACAGCCAAAGCACTGGGCGGTGGCTTTCCCATCGGCGCCATGCTGGCGGCGGAACATTGTGCGAAAGTGATGACTGTGGGTACTCACGGAACCACCTATGGAGGCAATCCGCTGGCCGGAGCGGTGGCAGACAGGGCTCTGTCGTTGATTAACACGCCAGAAATGCTGGAGGGTGTCAGCCAGCGTCATGATTATTTCCGCCAACGTTTGCAGAAAATTACTGATGAGTTGGACGTTTTTTCCCATATTCGTGGAGATGGGTTGTTACTAGGTTGCCAGTTAGCGGAGGCTTTTCAGGGGAAAGCCAAAGCGATAAGCCAGGCCGCGGCCCGTGAAGGCGTGATGATCCTGATTGCCGGAGCCAGTGTGTTACGGTTTGCGCCGGCATTAAATATTCCATTTGCCGATATTGATGAAGGTCTGAACAGATTAGAGCGTGCTCTGCGGGCATTTATTCAGGAGGCCGGATGATGTCGGTGATTCGTCCGGTGAACCACGATGACCTGTCGGGACTGATGGCGCTTGCCGGGAAAACCGGTGGCGGTCTGACATCTTTACCGCAGGATGAACGAACCTTGTCTGAGCGGATCGAGCGTTCATTAAAAACCTGGGGTGGCGAGTGTCCACCTGCTCACCAGGGTTATGTCTTTGTGCTGGAACAGCCCGAAAGCCGTGAAATCGCCGGTATCTGCGCCATTGAGGTTGCGGTCGGTCTGGAAGAACCCTGGTACAATTATCGGGTTGGCTCGCAGGTGCATGCTTCCCGCCAGCTGGAGGTATATAACCACCTGGCGACACTGTCACTGAGTAACGATCATACGGGTGCCAGCGAATTATGCACGTTGTTCCTCGATCCTGCCCACAGGGAAAATAAAAACGGTCAGTTACTGTCGAAATCGCGACTATTGTTTATGGCGAATTTCCCACACTGTTTCTCACCGAGGGTGGTGGCGGAAATGCGCGGAGTCAGTGATGAACAGGAACGCTCTCCGTTCTGGGACAGTGTCGGGCGTCATTTTTTTTCTATGGAATTTAGCCGGGCCGATTTCCTCAGCGGAACGGGACATAAGGCGTTTATTGCCGAGTTAATGCCTAAACATCCGCTGTACGTTCACTACCTGACACCAGAAGCCCGCGAAGTTATCGGACAGGTACATCCTCATACCGCTCCAGCCCGTTCGATGCTGGAAGCGGAAGGTTTTCGTTACCGCAATTATGTCGATATCTTCGATGGCGGTCCGACACTTGAATGCGACCTGAATGAGATTCGTTCAATCCGTGAAAGCCGGCTGACAGCCGTTACCCTCGAAAAATCCAATGCTGACGGACCGCTGTGCCTGGTCGCGAATCAGGATTATCACAATTTCAGGGCAATGCTAATACCCGCTGACCCGAGGGCAGAATCCGTATCACTCACTGCGGCTCAGGCCGAATATTTAAAGACAGACGCCGGAGAAACGCTGCGTATTGTCAGTCTCAGTGCAAAGGAAAACAGCAATGACTCTAATGATTAATGGCCAGTGGCAGGAAGGGCTGGGACCGCTCCTGACTAAGTATGATCCGGTCAGCGGGCAGCCTGTCTGGCAAGGCAGCACTGCAACCCAGCAGGATGTCACTGCCGCCAGTCAGGCGGCTACGCGGGCCTTCCGTAACTGGTCACGCCGCAGTTTTTCCGACCGTCTGGCACTGGTGATGGAGTTTGGCCGGCAACTGACAGAAAACAAGACAGCGCTGGCTGAAGTGATCAGTCGTGAAACGGGTAAGCCACTGTGGGAATCACTCACTGAAGTGACTTCTATGATCAATAAAATCGCTATTTCTGAACAGTCATGGCATCAACGCACCGGCACTTCACAACAGGGGAGTAACAGCCTGCGCCACCGGCCACATGGTGTTATGGCGGTCTTCGGACCCTATAACTTTCCCGGGCACTTGCCTAACGGGCATATTGTGCCTGCGTTGCTGGCCGGTAATACCGTGGTATTTAAACCCAGCGAACTGACTCCGGCGACCGCTGAGTTGACCACAGAACTGTGGTTAAAAGCCGGTCTGCCGGCCGGGGTCATTAACCTGTTACAGGGGGGGAAGGAGACGGGCCAGGCGTTGCTGGCTGACCCGTCACTGGCCGGAGTGTTGTTTACCGGTAGCGCGGCGACGGGTTACCACATTCATCGCCAGTTTGCCGGTCGTCCGGAAGTGATGCTGGCGCTGGAAATGGGTGGAAACAATGCCTTAATTGTGGACGAGCCAGAAAAAACGGATGCGGCCGTAAATCTGACTATCCAGTCAGCCTTTATTAGTGCGGGGCAGCGCTGTACCTGTGCCCGCCGTTTACTGGTCAGGCGTGGTGAAGCCGGTGACACGTTCCTGCAACGGCTGGCCGAAGTCGCGGGGAAAATTGTCCCTGCGCCGTGGGATGCAAGTCCGGCGCCGTTTATGGGAGGAGTGATCTCTCCCCATGCTGCTGAGCTTATCTGGCAGCACTGGAACAAATTAACCGCGGAGGGGGCGAAAGTGCTACTGGAAATGCGCTGGCCGGACAAGGCATCTGCGCTGCTTACTCCCGGTATTATCGATATTACAAATCTGCCACCTCAGCCTGACGAGGAAGTGTTTGGTCCATTGCTGAACGTGATTCGTTATGACGATTTCGACCAGGCGATCACCATAGCCAATCAGACCCGTTACGGCCTGTCTTGCGGGTTGATCTCTCGTGATCGTCAGAAATTCGATCAACTATTGAATGAAGCTCATGCAGGAATCGTTAACTGGAATAAACCCCTGACCGGGGCGGCCAGTAACGCACCGTTTGGGGGGGTGGGTGCCTCCGGCAACCACCGGCCGGGCGCCTGGTATGCCGCCGACTATTGTGCCTGGCCTATGGCTTCGATGGAAAGTGATCAACTGGTCATGCCAGAGCAACTTTCTCCCGGCCTGGATTTTTCTACCTCAGATTAACAGAGAGCTGTATCAGCATGGATATTCAGAAAGCAGAAGCGAATTTTGATGGTCTGGTCGGCCTGACCCACCATTACGCCGGACTCTCATTTGGAAATGAGGCTTCGGCACGTAATCAGTTTCAGCCCTCGAACCCGCTTAAAGCGGTAAAGCAGGGCCTGGCAAAAATGAAAGCGCTGGCAGACCAGGGCTTTGTCCAGGGAGTGATCCCGCCACTGTCCCGGCCGAATGTCGGATTATTGCGGCAACTGGGTTTTTCCGGCAATGATCAGCAGGTATTACACAAAGCATTGCAGCAGGCGCCGGATTTACTGTCTGCCGCCTGTTCGGCGTCGTCAATGTGGGTGGCAAATTCCTCCACTGTCAGCCCTTCCACCGATACGGCGGATGCAAAGGTACATTTCACGGTCGCCAACCTGAACAACAAGTTGCACCGGATGAGTGAAGCTACCGGAACGACCCGGCTGCTGCGGTCGATATTCACAGACCCTCAGCATTTTACAGTTCATGAAGCGTTGCCACAGATTGCCTGTTTTGGTGATGAAGGTGCCGCGAATCATAACCGGTTGTGTGCCGCAGATGGATCTTCACCGCTGGAGTTATTTGTGTATGGCCGGGATGAACGTTTCCCCGGACAGGGGCCGGTACGTTATCCGGCCAGGCAGACATTACAGGCCAGTGAGGCGGTCGCCCGGTTGCATCAACTGGATCCTGACAGAACACTGTTTGTACAACAGACCCCGGCAGTGATAGACCAGGGAGTGTTTCACAATGATGTGATAGCGGTCAGTCACCGCCAGGTCCTGTTTTGTCACGAACTGGCTTTTGTGGACCAGCAGCAGTTGTTTGCAAAAATTCGTGAGCGGTTACCGGATTTTATCCCAGTGGTCGTCCCGGAACAGCGGGTATCTGTCAGCGATGCCGTGAATACCTACCTGTTTAACAGTCAGCTACTGAGCCGCAGCGATGGCTCTATGACGTTGATTCTGCCACAGGAAGCAGAACAACATCATGAAGTGTGGCGCTATCTGCAACAGGTGCTGGCTGAAGATAATCCGGTAGCAGACCTGCAGGTGTTTGATCTGCGTGAAAGTATGCGTAACGGGGGAGGCCCTGCCTGCCTGCGCTTAAGGGTGGCACTCACTCCGCAGGAGTTACAGGCCGTTAATCCTGCGGTACTGATGAACGATCAACTGTTTGCGCAACTTAACCAGTGGGCCGAAAAATATTATCGCGACCGGTTGACCGTGGAAGATCTGGCGGATCCTCAGCTACTGAGCGAAAATAACCATGCACTGGATGATTTAACGAAACTGTTAAACCTTGGCAGTGTCTATGAGTTTCAGCGCTAAGTCTACAGGAA
This sequence comes from Tatumella morbirosei, assembly GCF_000757425.2. GTDB lineage: Bacteria > Pseudomonadota > Gammaproteobacteria > Enterobacterales > Enterobacteriaceae > Tatumella > Tatumella morbirosei. The sequence continues at coordinate 65,343 of NZ_JPKR02000003.1, forward strand.
TGGAAACAGTCAAATGATGAATGATTATCTGCAACATGTGTTATCCGGGGAATCTTCGGATTTGTCAGAGGGTAAAAATGAGTTTCTCAGCTGGCGTGAAACCGGCGAGGGCATTCTGGAACTGACACCGTCCGGCGCTGTTGCAGCTAACTCACTGGTGGTATCGGCAGGGATACATGGTAACGAAACTGCCCCGGTAGAAATACTTAACCCGATTGTCAGCCAGTTACTGGCCGGAAAACGCCCCCTGACCAGCAGACTGCTGGTAATTTATGGTAATCCTGCTGCACTGCGGGCCGGTACCCGCTTTACCCACTATGATCTTAACCGGCTTTTTTCCAGTGGCTGGAAGACGATAGCTCCCTGTTACGAATCGCGGCGTGCCAGTGAATTAGAGCAGGCCGTACAAGGGTTTATGGCTGGCGCGACAGAGACAGAAAGTAGTCGCCGCTGGCATCTCGATTTACATACTGCCATTCGTGGTTCGCTGTTTCAAAAATTCGGGTTGTTGCCGGTGAGCCCTCACCCGTGGGGCGAACCGTTTCTGGACTGGCTGAATCGGGCAGGAGCTGAAGCGCTGGTTTTTCACCGCTCACCGGGCGGTACATTTACCCATTTCAGCTGTAATGCACTGCAGATGGAAAGTTGCACCCTGGAACTCGGTAAGGCACTCCCTTTTGGTCGTAATACCTTATCTGACTTCACACAGACACAGCAGGCGCTGCTGGCACTGATCTGTGGTGATACGATACTGCCAGACGCACCGGTAGTACCGGCAAAACACTTCCGCGTTGCGCAACAAATTACCCGGTTAAGTGATGAGTTCCGGTTGCATATGGCCGACAGTACTCTGAACTTCACTGAGTTTCCTGCCGGAACGTTGCTGGCGGAAGACAGTGAGCAGCAATACCGGGTGGAAAACCCCGCGGGAGAAAGGGTACTTTTCCCGAATCCGCGGGTGGCTCATGGCTTGCGGGCAGGACTGATGCTGGTCGAACAGTAGTCACCGTCATCTTCGGCGTTCCTGCTTTCAGGCCGGAACGTCGCTGTCTCCACAATCAGTTCATTATCTGACGACAGGTAACGGCTCTTTTCACCTCAGTGTCACTTCATTCATGATTTCTCCATGATCGCTTTGATTTTAGCTTTTTCGTTTTCAGTGATTTACGCAGTTACTGAGTAATTGACGTTGTTGCGGGTAGACTTTATCTCAACGGCGACAGTGTCGTCAGATAATGAAAAACAGTAAGGATAAAATCTATGCGTAAACTCACTTCACTGATTCTGGCTTCATCTCTGGCTTTTGGAGCCGCCTCGGTTGTCCATGCTGAAGCCGACAATTTAACGCCACCACCGGCAGCCGCAGAACAACATAAGCATCCGCATAACGAAAGAGGCCATGGGCCAATGATGTTTAAAGGTCTGAAGCTGACTGAAGCTCAGAAACAACAGATTCACGAGATTCTGAAAGCCAGCCGCGATCAGATGCAGCGTCCGACCGTTGAGCAGCGCCGTGCAGCTCATGCGATTATTGCTTCAGACAGCTTTGACCGCAGCAAAGCCGAAGCAGAAGCGGCTCAGATGACCGCCAATGCCAAAGACCGTGCGTTACAGAGACTGGAAATGGAAAACAAACTGTATAACGTACTGACTGCCGATCAGAAAAAGCAGTACAACGCGAATTTTGAGAAGCATCTGACAGAAAAACCAGCAAAGGGCGGGCATCATCAGCCTCGTAACGCCGACTGAATTATGACCTGGCGTTAAATGTATTGAGACCGCCGTCGCGGCTGACGACTGCTAATGCCCGTCAGCCGCACCGGCGGTTTTGCCTGCCCGTCTCTCTGGGCAGCGGATAGAGCTGTCAGGCTTTTTTCCAGAAATCATCAAACACCGTAATCGGAGGCTGACGCTTATGTTCAGTCTTCAGATACCAGCCTTCAATGGTTCTCGCGGCCGCTGGATCGATATTTTTGCCTTCCAGATAATCATCAATCTGCTGATAAGTGACACCCAGTGCAACTTCATCCTGTAAACCCGGACGCCCGTCTTCCAGGTCTGCGGTAGGATGTTTCAGATACAGATGCTCCGGGCAGCCAAGGGCTTTGAGCAATTGTTTACCCTGACCTTTATTCAGTCGGAAAATTGGATTGATATCGGTGCCGCCATCTCCGTATTTGGTAAAGAACCCGGTGACTGCCTCAGCTGCGTGGTCGGTACCCACCACCACTCCTGCGGTCATTCCGGCGATGCTGTATTGTGTTTTCATTCGTTCGCGGGCTTTATCATTGCCGCGAACAAAATCAGACAACATAATACCGGCGTCTTTCAGCGCCGCTTCGCTGGCCAGGACTGCCTGACGAATATTCACTGTCAGAGTCCGGTCGGGCTGAATAAATGCCAGAGCATCCTGACAATCCTGTTCATCTGCCTGCGCACCGTAGGGCAGGCGTACGGCGATAAAACAGTAGTCGTTGTTACCTGTCTCTGCGCGCAATTCTGAAATTGCGGTCTGGCAAAGTTTACCAGTGAGCGTTGAGTCCTGTCCGCCGCTTATCCCTAACACCAGACTTTTTAGTCCGGGATAGGTTTTCAGGTAGGCTTTCAGGAAATCCACACTGGTGCGGATTTCCTGTTGAACATCAATCACCGGCTTGACACCCAGTGCCCGGATAATTTCCTGTTGTAATGCCATACAAGTTTCCTCAGCTCAAAAGCGGTCTGTCAGACCGCCGTGTCACAATATCAATTTGTCAGATAAGTTTACTCCGCCAGATCGCTCAGCGCAGCAAGGACGATTATTTTGTCTGCGGAACAGGTCGTCTGGCGACAAAGATAAACATCAGTATTGCCATCACAAAGCAGCCAAATATCGTTGCTGTCATACTAAACACCGATGTGCCGCCGATTCCGGTGACCGGGACGCTCAGCGAGCCTAAAGTAAACATGGTTACCCCAATCACGGCGGAGGCGCTGCCGGCTCGCTTTCCCTGGCTTTGCATGGCCAGCGAGGACGCGGTGGTGGAGATAACCGCATTACTGGCAATACTAAAGAACAGCGCCAGCAGCACCACCGGTAAAGGCGCATGACTAAGTCCGGCAATAAACAGGCACAGAGAGGCCACAAAGGCCAGGGTCAGACCTCCTTTCAGAACAGAATACTCGCCGAAATGACGGCTAAGCCGGGCACTGGTCTGTGATGCAATAATCAGTCCAAGACCATTAAGTGCAAAACACAGGCTAAAGGTCTGAGGAGTCATGTCGTAGAGCTGTTGCAAAACAAAGGGCGACGACCCGATATAGGCAAACATTCCCGCCATCATAAAGCCCTGGGTCAGACAGAAACCCATAAATGACCGATGGGTAATGACCTGTCCGAGTGCAGCCCAGGCAGAGAGTATGGACCCCTGACTGCGGCGCTCGTGGCTCAGAGATTCGTGAATCCGTAACCGGGAAAGAATGAACAGCAGTACCGAAATACCCGCCAGTACCAGGAAGATGCCACGCCAGTTCATAATGCTCATCAACGAGCCACCAATCACCGGTGCCGCGATTGGGGCAACACCATTCACCAGCATCAGCAGTGCAAAGAAACGGGTGAGTTCATGGCCCTGATACATATCCCGGGCAATCGCGCGCGATAACACAGCTCCGCCAGCTCCCCCCAGTCCCTGGAATAGCCTTGCCACCAGTAACTGGTCAATATTTTGTGCCAGTGAGCAACCTACGGAAGCCAGAAACAGCACCAGCAGTGACAGGGCCAGCGGGCCGGTACGGCCATATTTATCACTCATGGGGCCGAACAGTAACTGTCCCAGCCCGAGGCCGAGCAGTCCGGCGGTGAGACTCAACTGAGCGACAGCGGTAGTGATATGCAATGATCCCGAGAGTTGCGGTAACGCCGGAAGATACAAATCAATACACAACGGGCCCAGACCGGCCATCAGGCCGAGGGTTATAGCAAATGCGATACGATGGGGGGGAGCTTTGGACATTTTTCCTCTGAAAGTAAACTAACTAATAGTCACGGGCGAAATTTATAAGTTTGAAAATTAATATATTTATTCTTTTTGTTGTGCCGCAACGCTGCTGGTTGGGCTTTAACGGATGTGAGGATATCGGTTTATAAATCATCCGTCCATTCTAACCATTTGTTTTTTCATCATTAGCGACTACACTTAAATTTATCCACTGAATATCACAGAGGATATTTCTTGTGTATTACAATTACAGTGAGGTAAATAATGCATAAAATCACCGGATTTCTGGCTGCCGGTCTGGCTCTGGCGGTGCTTTCTGGCTGTACTACCTACCATCAGGCAGAAAGTTACGTCACCCAGCCTGTCGTAAAAAATGTCAAAAAAGGCATGACCCGTGAACAAGTTCGTCAGATAGGCGGCCGTCCGGCGTCATCGATCACTATGATCCATGCCCGTGGTACCTGCGATACCTACATTATTGGTGAGAACAACGGCAAGCCGCTGACCTATTTCGTCAGCTTCAATGATACCGGACACGTAATGAATTACGGTTTCCAGAGCTGTGCCGAATATGATACGGATCCACAGGCCCCTCAGAGCTGATTATCTGTAACAAATGCGCGTAAGTAAAAGGCCAGCATTGCTGGCCTTATTCATATTAAAGTCCGGCAGGGCGCGGGACTTCAATGTACTCACCATTAATATCACGCTGATAGTAATGTCCTGCCTGCACGTAGTAGCGTTTTCCGCCATAATCCAGTACCTGAGTACTTTGTGGGGCACTCTGTGGTGGGGGATTAACGACTACATATTGGTTCCCCTGACGCTGATAGTACTGACCGTTCAGCAGGTAATAGGTCAGGCCGCCAATCAGAACCCCGGTCGCGAGGTCAGGAAGGAAACTACCGCGACCACCCCAACCCGGGCCGCCATGACCCCAGCCTGGTCCGCCGCCACCGAAGCCCGGATGTGCCATGGCAACACCTGGCAGAACCAGGCTTAACGCCAGCAAAGGTGCGATAACTTTTTTCATGTTTCATCTCCAACTAAAGCATGGTGAAGTTATAGCGTTGCCATTTAAAAACTCAAGTGTCGTGGGGCTGAATTTTCCTCCCATTACACTACTTAACGCTTTCTTTACGGCCTGTCACGCCCTGTCATTCCTGACCATCGAATATCGCTCTTTGCCACAATGGCGGATACCCGTGCTGTACTGCATAACGGTCAATACCATTAAAACGGGCCTGGTAATCTGCTGATTACTGTAATGACAGACCGATCTGCTTTTGCCATGACTCCGCAGTAGTATAGAGTTGCCGGCCAGCCGTGCTGATAAACTGTTTGGTCAGTTGGCCAGGTAAGCATACTGCGCACATGACCAGTGAAATACAGAATATCCGCTCCAGCTGATTATTTTTTTGAGAGCGCAGGAGTGGCAGGCAGAAGCGCCAGCGACAAGGCCAGAGCAGGGGGACGCCAGCTGGTGTCAGCATATCGGCCACAATATGGCTGAGGTAACCCAAAACCATACCTTGCATGACATCTGCCGGGAGCCACAACACCCCGGGGAATTTAATCCGCAGTAACCAGATTCCGCCAACAATAGCTATCAGGCTATGGGTAAATCCGCGATGTCCGAACGCTCTGGCTATCGGTTTCGAGATCCAGCGTAGCCGCTGCCCTAGCAAAGAGCCGGGATGGTCGATATCCGGCAGCAGACAGGTCAGCAATGTCGCCGGAATCAGATGCCACCAGTCAGCCGCGGCGATCACCGGCGTCAGCTCGCTACGTTTGGCGATTACCGCGCTGGCAAACGCGAAAAGAATGTGGCCTTCGGCCGTCATGAGATACCTGCAACAACCTGTAAACTGTCAATGCATACAGTATAGGTATTTATACAGTGAAAGTATATGTGACGCTGTAACAATTATTATCGCAGAACAGCAGGGGGAATAGCGGGGCGGGAAGTGTGTTCTTCCCGCAAAAGGTTATGGATGCGTCGGGACACCGAGTAACTCAGGAGTCAAATCATGTAAGGAGTTAAGACGTGCATTTGCCAGACTCCAGACCGGCAATGTGGCTTCAGTAGCGGCCGGAACTACCAGAACCCGCATTCTGGCGGCTTTGGCAGCGACCATGCCATTCAGTGAGTCCTCCAGTGCGACACAATGCAGGGGATTAACGTTCAGTTCACTGGCGGCATTCAGGTAAACCTGAGGATGAGGCTTACTGTAGGGTAACTTTTCAGCAGAGACCACAACACTGAAAAAATGACGGAGTGAAAATAAATCCAACACCATTTCAATCAGGGCTAAGGGGGAAGCGGATGCAAGTCCAATTTTCAGTCCCAGCGACTGACAAAGTGTCAGAGCCTCACGCACTCCGGGCATCAGTGGCTGATGCTGTTGGATTAGCTCCGCCACCCGGACAAAAATTTGCTCTGCGACCCGTTGCTCTGAAATGTGTGTCACCTGACAGGCTTCGAACCACATGCTGACAACCTGGTCAATACGTAGCCCGGTGGTTTCGGGAAAACTGTCGCGCAGGCTGACATCCACCCCGGCACCAGAAAAAACGTCTAACTCCGCTTGCTGCCAGAACGGCTCGGTATCAATCAGCAGTCCGTCCATATCAAATATTGCTGCTTTCACCGGGCGTTGATAAGCCATATATCCTCCATAAGATTAAGTCAGCGCGTGAGGCCGTGACACAGTGTAAAAGGTGTCCGGATTGAGGAAAATTTAATTGAGACAGTTATTGTAACAGGATAAAACAGGAAAAATAGTCAAGGCACAGGTAGACTTGTACCACGAAACCCGCTTCAGGAGAGAGCATGAACTACCAACAGACTGGCCGGATAGCGATAGCCAAAAAAATTGCTGGCTGGGTACTCTTTATTCCGGCTGTGATATCCACCGTGGTATCAGTGCTTAATTTTCTGTTTATCCACAGTGACAAACAGCCAGGTATCGATGCCGTGTTATCCGATTTCCTGCATGTCATGATTGATATGATTAAATTTAATACTCATTTCCTGGATATGTTCTGGAATAATTCCCCGACCCCAGAGTTCCATACCCAAGCGAATGTGATGTTCTGGATAATTTATGCGGTGATCTTTATTGGTCTGGCATTGCAGGCATCCGGGGCCAGGATGTGGCGGCAGTCGCGTTTTCTGAAAGAGAATATCGAAGACCAGTTAATTATTGAACAGGCCAAAGAGACGGGAGGCCTGACCCGCCAGCAATTAACTGAACGGTTCCAGGCCCATAACCACTCAATTTTCCGCCAATATTTCCCGCTATATGTGCTGCCGGTCATTATTATTGTGATCGGCTATTTTATTCTGCGCATTACAGGGCTGCTTTACGTCTGAGTATTATCCGTAACTGCGCAACAGGACATTGATAGTCTGTTGCGCGGCTTCCTTCCAGGGGCCACCAAAAGCACTGGCCCGGTTCAACAGGTAGTAAAGGCGATAGGCCGGCTGTCGCTGTTGATAGCCGGCAGGTAAGGGTGTTTCTGCCTGATAACTGTCAATCAGCTCTGCGGTCAGCAAATTATCGGGTTGCCATAACGCTAAATCACACTCTCTGTCTCCCCAGTAACAGGCTGGATTAAACAGCCACGGGCTGCCGTGGGCTTCGGCACAGTGTCCCGGCCACAAATCCCCGTGGAGTAGTGAAGGCTCGGGGAAGTGGTTTTCCAGGCAGCGTTCAATACAGGCAACAATTTTATCTGTATCACCAAAATGAAGGCCTTTCTCTGCCGCTATCTGCAGCTGCCAGCCAATACGTTGTTCAGAAAAGAAGGATGACCAACGGTGCTGCCAGTTATTTGGCTGAGGTGACAACGTCACGGAGTTGTCAAAATCCAGACCAAATTTGGGCTGGTCATTCCACTGATGTAGTTGTGAAAGTTGCTGCCCCAACTGCACGGCTGAGTTGGTCGATAAGGGCGCGGGGGGCAAATATTCAAGGATCAGAAAACTTTGATGGCGGGACGTACCGGTACCATACACTTTGGGTACCCTGACACAACCCGTTCGTTGCAACAGTTCCAGTTGGTCAGCTTCTTCGATAAAGCTGGTTAACATTGCCTGGTGATTGGATTTCACGAAGTAGTGTTTATCACCAGACACCAACTGCCATGACTGGTTAACTTCCCCACCGTGACACTGGTGGTAGTAGGATATTCCAGAAAAATCCGGTTGTTGTTCCTCTAACAGTCGAGTAATGGCTGACCACATGGTGTTGTCCTCACTTTTCGCTGTGTGTCCGAATTGTAACCCGTGTGAAGGCGTGAACGCCAGACGTAAAATCCTGACTTGCGATACCTGTTGGGAAGGTGAAATTTTATTGCACTGCAGTTATCGGCCGGATATGACTCAGACTCATTAATGCCGACGAAAAAGTAAGCATTACACCCTAAATTAACAAAGACTTTACCGATGAAATATTAAGAAACATTCCGATGGCTGTTTAATGTAATTTTTCTTCCCATTTTTTTTTTCGGGTCATATGATACGCAGCGTTGTTCGGATTGATCTGAATAACGCTAAGGCCTGGCACTTTTTTTTGACAATCCATGTCAACTAATGGTTTTTTACGAAATTCAGGCTTAAGCATTTAATGCTGTTTTGAAGTATTCGGGTTTAGCTTTTAACAACGTCGTCGGTACAGGTTATTATTAATGAAAGTTTTCAATAAAATTTCTACAGCGTTACTGCTGACTGCCGGAGTTTTGGGGCATCAGGCTTTTGCAGATAACTCCGTTTTTACGTCCATGGATGATCCTTCAACTGCGAAGAAACCGTTTGTCGGTACCGCGGCAGCAGGTTACCTGGCTCAGACCGGAAACACTACCAGTTCATCACTGACTGCACAGACCAATATGACCTGGTATAGGTCCGATATGGCATACAGTCTGTGGGGTAATGCTTCTAACACCTCTTCTAATGATGAACGTTCTTCCGAGACCTATACTATCGGTGGACGTACACGTTATAACCTGAACAGCAGTGATTACCTGTTTGGTCAGGCGAGTTGGTTAAGCGACCGTTTTAACGGTTACAGAAGCCGTGACACACTGGCTACCGGTTATGGTCGCCAGATTCTTAACGGCCCAGTGCATTCACTGCGTGTTGAATTCGGTCCTGGCGTACGCTATGACGAGTACCAGGGGGGAGGGCATTCGACCAAAGCCCTGGCTTATGGGGCTTTGAGTTATCAGTACCAACTGACGGATACCACCAAATTTATCCAGGGTGTCTCTGCGCTGAGTACTTTAGGTGATGATACTACGCTGAACTCCGAGACCGGAATCCAGGTGGCAATCAACACTGATTTCTCGCTGAAAGTGGCTTATGATGTCACCTGGAATAATGCTCCGCCAGCCAGTGCCCCGGATCACACCGATACCAAAACTACCGTTATGCTGAGTTACAGTATGTAATAACGACCTGACCAACGCGCTGCTAAACAGTGTGAGGTTATCAGGTAACAGGCCCCCCTTGCGCCAGCGAATTCAGTTTCGTCAGGCCCGTGTTATGGGGGCTTTTATGCGGTTATATGGCTGAACCCGCAGATAGCTGTTCCGCAGCAGTGAACATGGCAGAGAACTGATGCCAGGTTTACGCAGGCATGGTTAGACTGAAGCGACGGAATACGGAGGCAGGAATCATTTCCTGCCTCCGTGACTGAACAGTCTGGTCGGTATCTATCAGACCGGAGAGGGGTGAAAACTATCCATTAGCCTGTTGCTGCTGTTGTTTTTGCTGAGCTGCTTTCTCGGCAGCCGCTTTTTTCGCCATATGATGGCCGATTACACAACCTGAAACCGCACCAAGTACGGCATGATGATGTGCCATGTGGCCAGCAACTCCACCGACAACTGCACCTTTAAGACAACCTGCAGCCATAACAGCCTGTGACATGACTAATGACCCTGCCAGGGCCAGTGTAATTACGTACTTTTTCATTTAAAAACTCTCCTGCAGAAACGGATCAAAGAGTAGCACCGGCTACAACGATTGCTATGCAGGTTTTTATTAATTTCATAGAGTAATTGTTTCAGAACGGAAACTTTGTAACCTGCAGAAAAGGGTGTTGTTAAACTGTAATCATTCTGAATCACGCCTTGGGTTATGCTACTAATCACTTCGGCTAACCTAGTGATCGCGGGTTGTGTTAACCTTTTGTTCATACAATGGTTGTTATTTGAGTGGCCATCTACTAGTCTGGATAACGTATACGATAGCAAGCGATCAATCGCTTGTTATCGTTTGCAGCAGCCTTAAAGTTTTACGTTGGCTGCCACACTGTCTGGTAATCAGCGCTGACGGGCAGGGAGGCTGTTGCAGATAACCGGTAGCGATAGTTTTACTGCGCCCCCGGTCATCAGGCTCGATACAGGGAAGTCTGACCGGATTGATTAACATCTGGTTTTCGGACAATATTTTACGTCAGATTCAGAGGCAAACAGAGTTGAAATTGAAAGCAGATATTCCTGATATTGGTTCAACGCCTTCCGCGTCAGTCATTATTGCTAAATATTTACGGGAAGCTATCATCTCCGGAGAGATGAGTGAAAATGAACCTATCCGCCAGGATGTCATTGCCGGATTATTTAATGTCAGCAAAATTCCGGTTCGTGAGGCGTTAAAACTGCTGGAAGCGGAAGGGCTGGTGATTTTTTATCGTAACCGCGGTGCAGTAGTGGCAACCATTACTGAACCCGAACTGGCGCAGATGTTTGAAGTCAGGGTATTATTGGAATCCAAACTGATGCAGCTGGCAGTATCACAAATGAACGATGGTCATATCACCCGAATCAGTGAAGCCTGTGATCGCTTTATTGCGGAACAGGACGCCAGCCGTTGGGCTGAGCTGAACTGGGATATTCATGCGGCGTTTTACGCAGCAGCCAACCGGCCTTTTATGATGGATATGTTACGTTCTATTCATGATAAAATTGAGCGTTATATGCGTCTGCAACTGGCTGTGGCTGAAGGTTTGGCAAATGCAGATAACGAGCACCGTGCCATTCTGGACGCTTGTAAACACAGGGATTCAGAAAAAGCGGTTGAATTAATGAAACAGCATATTATTGGTGTTTGCCGCGATCTCTACGCTCATCTGCCCGGATTTACCGGTTTCGACGATGATATTTAGTCATGTCTGACACAGGCCTGCGGTTATTACCGCGGGTCAGATTTTGTATTTTCATCTCTCCTCGTTCTTTTTCATTGTCATTTTACACAGCTGATCTGTGGGGGGAACTGAGTGCTTCCTGTCCCTCGGACTGTTAACCAGATACCAGCCTGCGGCAGTAGTGTGAATCAATACGGTAAGCCAGAGTGTTGGTTTTCACTTTTGGCAGTACTTATTCGCTTATTCAGTACAATACCAGGCAGTAGAAACACACTCCGTACCAACTTTAGATATATCAGACATTTCATTACGTTATGCCCTTTACCATAGCCATTCCTGTCACTGAAGAGAATGGAGAAACTGTGCGAAACAGAATGGCATTTTCCTGGTTATTGCTGGTAGTTTCATTCGGTGGATTTGCAGAGGGTATTCATCCAGCGCCACTACAGAATGAAAAGGGTGCGATGGCTCACTACCGGGTAATGGATACTTCAGAACGAGCTGATGAACACATCAGTGAAAAGGTTCCTGAACTTTTGGTTAAGCGTTGACCGGTCGTCAACCGCAGAAAAGACCTCGCTGTATTTGCGAGGCTTTTCATTTCAAAGAATGAAATGGGACATATAAATAGGAGTAAACTGGCAGGCGAGATATTTTTTAAATATCGGCTTCAGATTTTTGAAAAATCCAGTAACTCTAAGGGCATACAAAAAATAATTTTTTTTCGAGGGTATGTTTTATCGAACAGGTGAGGATATTTATCATAATTAACTATCAATTGACCTTTAGGACAGTTATGATGGATAAAACTCACTGATAAATGGGCATCGCGATGGCTAATTTATATAGAATTATCGCGTCAATATTGCAGGAGAAACGAAAAAGTCATTCTGAAAGAAATAATCACATTTTAGAACTCGTTGCACTCGGGAACAAAATTTTTGTTTCGTATGAAAACTTTTTAAAATCTCCCTCCGGATCTGTCACTGACTCGACCTTCATTAGCGATTTCAGATATGATAATTACGAGGCAGTAAACCTCTACGGTTTACCGGTTGGCGCCGATCGACATCTTCACTTTAACATCATTACTGCGGCTAAAATGATGGATGGACAGCACGAATTTTTTGCTGTTAAGGTGGAAATATTCAAAGAATCAGACGATTTTTTTGTCTCTTTAGGAATAGAGAATTGTGTGATTTTTGATTTCCCGGTCAACAGGACCGAAGATTACCTGTTAAAAATGTCGTTAGTCATTCGACAGTTTGTTACTCAAATGAGTAACGGTAGAGTTTTTGTCTGATTTTTTAGTCTTTTCTAATCTGAAATCTATCAGTCTTTTAATTCCGTGCCGGATAGTATAATTTGGTGGTTTTCAAAATACCCTCAATCATCTATTGTTCCGTGAAATATTCATAGGTATTTTTATATCTACAGGATTAGAGGTTTTTATTGAATTTACCTTCTTTTAAAAATCACGGTGGGCATGGGATAAAATAACTGAATTTTTTTGAACTCTTAAAGGTATATCTCAATGATAACAATCCCGTTATTATAAATAATCGTAGAGATTAGTCCCCCAACAGGCCAAAATCATATCCTTCAGGAAGGCGGGTATCCTGCAGGGATGCCGGTGGCAAGGGAGCGGTGGCAGTAATTACGGGTTAAAACTTGTCAATGTGGCATAGGGGATATGTTGGAGCTGAGTTTTTGACTTCCAACGAGTTATTCCAGCCTTCAGAAATGATTCCAAAGCGAATCTCTCCCTTTTCGTACCTGCCATTAACATGTAACATTAGCTCCGTTGCTTCTGTGTGAGGTAAGCATGGATTGAGTTTTGTGCACATCATGGTGTGCCTAAACTTCAGAATCTTCACAGTGGCAAGTGTTAAGTAGTTGAATTTAAATTGAAATCAATCTTTGTATGTAGCCTTTCGTGTGGGTTACCACTGCAATTAAGGATATGAAATGCCAGTGATTACTCTTCCTGATGGAAGTCAGCGTTCTTATGACCATGCGGTCAGTGTCATGGATATTGCGCAGGATATTGGTCCCGGTCTGGCGAAAGCCTGTATCGCGGGGCGGGTGAATGGTGAACTGGTGGATGCCGTCGACCCGATTACCGACGATGCCAGTGTTGCCATTATTACCGCCAAAGATGAAGCGGGTATTGAAATTATTCGCCACTCCTGCGCGCACCTGTTAGGTCATGCCATAAAGCAACTTTGGCCGGATACCAAAATGGCTATCGGTCCGGTGATTGACCACGGTTTCTATTATGACGTCGATATGGATCATACCCTGACCCAGGAAGATCTGGAACTGCTGGAAAAGCGGATGCATCAGCTGGCAGAAACCAATTACGATGTGATCAAAAAGAAAGTCAGCTGGCAGGAGGCGCGTGATACATTTGAATCGCGCGGTGAAGACTATAAAATCGCCATACTGGATGAAAACATCAGCCATGATGACCGGCCGGGCCTGTATCATCATGAAGAATATATCGACATGTGCCGTGGGCCGCACGTGCCGAATATGCGTTTCTGTCACCATTTTAAACTACAGAAAACTGCGGGTGCTTACTGGCGCGGTGACAGCGACAATAAAATGCTGCAGCGTATCTACGGCACTGCCTGGGCAGATAAAAAGCAGCTGGCAGCCTATCTGAAACGTCTGGAAGAAGCGGCAAAACGCGACCACCGTAAAATTGGGAAACAGCTTGATCTTTACCATATGCAGGAAGAAGCACCAGGTATGGTGTTCTGGCATAATGATGGCTGGACCATATTCCGTGAGCTGGAAGTGTTTGTCCGTACCAAACTGAAAGAGTACCAGTATCAGGAAGTTAAAGGTCCGTTTATGATGGACCGTGTTCTGTGGGAAAAAACAGGTCACTGGGAAAACTACAAAGAGGCAATGTTCACGACATCTTCAGAAAACCGTGAATACTGCATCAAGCCGATGAACTGTCCGGGGCATGTGCAGATCTTTAATCAGGGTCTTAAATCTTACCGTGATCTGCCACTGCGAATGGCTGAATTTGGTAGCTGTCACCGTAATGAACCCTCAGGTGCCTTGCATGGACTGATGCGTGTGCGTGGCTTTACTCAGGATGATGCGCATATTTTCTGTACGGAAGAGCAGATTCTGGATGAAGTGAACAGCTGTATCCGTATGATTTATGATATGTATGGGACTTTTGGCTTCGAAAAAATCGTGGTTAAATTATCAACCCGTCCGGAAAAACGCATTGGTAGCGAAGAACTGTGGGATCGCGCAGAACAAAATCTGGCTGAAGCACTGAATTTAAATAACATCGAATTTGAATATCAGCCAGGCGAAGGGGCATTTTATGGCCCGAAAATTGAATTTACTTTATATGATTGTCTGGATCGTGCGTGGCAATGTGGTACAGTACAGCTCGATTTTTCTCTGCCGTCACGTCTCGATGCCACTTATGTGGGCGAAAACAACGATCGCCAGACCCCGGTAATGATTCACCGCGCGATTCTGGGTTCAATGGAACGCTTTATTGGTATTCTGACCGAAGAATATGCGGGCTTCTTCCCAAGCTGGCTGGCACCATTACAGGTGGTATTGATGAATATCACCGACAGTCAGGCAGATTACGTCAACGAATTAACCCAAAAATTACAAAAAGCGGGCATTCGTGTAAAAGCAGACTTGAGAAACGAGAAGATAGGCTTTAAAATTCGCGAACACACATTACGTCGTGTCCCCTATATGTTGGTCTGCGGTGAAAAAGAAGTGGAAGCTGGCAAAGTTGCTGTGCGTACCCGCCGTGGCGTTGACTTAGGTTCTATGGACGTCGATGTATTTATAGATAAGCTGCAGCAAGAAATACGCAGCAGACATCTTCATCAATTGGAGGAGTAAGGTATTAAAGGCGGAAAACGAGTACAACCAACGCGTCCGAATCGTATTAACGGCGAAATCCGTGCCACTGAGGTACGTCTGACGGGTGTTGACGGTGAGCAGTTAGGCATTGTCAGTCTGCGTGAAGCTTTAGAAAAATCTGAAGAAGCAGGCGTGGATTTAGTTGAAATCAGCCCTAACGCCGAGCCGCCGGTTTGCCGAATTATGGATTACGGCAAATTCCTCTATGAAAAAAGCAAATCTTCTAAGGAACAGAAGAAGAAGCAAAAAATTGTCCAGGTTAAGGAAATCAAATTCCGTCCTGGTACAGATGAAGGCGACTATCAGGTCAAACTACGCAACCTGGTTCGTTTTCTCGAAGAGGGCGATAAAGCCAAAATCACTCTGCGTTTCCGTGGACGTGAGATGGCGCACCAACAGATCGGTATGGAAGTGCTTAACCGCGTGAAAGAAGATCTGGCTGAACTGGCAGTTGTAGAATCCTTTCCAACAAGGATTGAAGGCCGCCAGATGATCATGGTGCTCGCACCTAAGAAGAAGCAGTAGGCTTTCAAGTCATCCTTCTGTCCGGACGGTAACGTCCGGGCGGAAGGTTGCGCCTGCTGATTCATTTTATTAACAATGCGAAGTGGATATTTTATAAAATGCCAAAGATTAAAACTGTACGTGGAGCGGCTAAACGCTTCAAGAAGACCGCTTCAGGCGGCTTCAAGCGTAAACGCGCTAACCTGCGTCATATTCTGACTAAAAAGTCTACTAAGCGTAAACGTCACCTGCGCCCGAAAGGCATGGTTTCTAAAGGCGATCTGGGTCTGGTTGTTGCCTGCCTGCCGTACGCATAAGTTAACTTTTTTTTTCACAGAATATAAAACAGGAGAGCTATTATGGCTCGTGTAAAACGTGGTGTCATTGCCCGCGCACGTCACAAAAAAATCTTAAAACAAGCTAAAGGTTACTACGGTGCACGTTCACGTGTTTATCGTGTTGCCTTCCAGGCCGTTATCAAAGCTGGTCAGTACGCATACCGCGACCGTCGTCAACGTAAGCGTCAGTTCCGCCAGCTGTGGATTGCACGTATCAACGCTGCAGCCCGTCAGAATGGTCTGTCTTACAGCCGTTTCATCAATGGCCTGAAAAAAGCCTCAATTGAAATCGACCGTAAGATTCTGGCTGACATCGCAGTATTCGACAAAGTGGCTTTCGCTGCTTTAGTTGAAAAAGCGAAATCAGTTCTGGCGTAAGTCAGATAAAAAAGGGAGCTTGCTCCCTTTTTTATTATCTCTGATAAATGCTAACTATTTGACTTCAATCTGTTATTATAACGTTCCGGTGAGTAATTCAGATAACACAGAGGTAATGCAAGAATGAACCCTGCTATTTTCCGTTTCTTTTTTTACTTTAGCACCTGATTCCCGGGGGCTTTTGCGCAGCTGAAAAGAAACGAAAAATCGCGCTGAAAGCCTCCCTGGTGGAGGCTTTGTTGTTTCTGGCGACCACTATCCGGGCTCCGGTCCATACAAGAACAGAACACCAGACTAACTGAGAAGAAGAGGAAAACATGTCCCAACTCGCAGATTTAGTTGCCCGTGCCCGGGCCGCTATAGACGAGGCGACGGATATCGCCACCCTGGATGCCGTACGCGTCGAATACCTGGGGAAAAAAGGCCATCTGACTCTGCAGATGACGACACTCCGTGAGTTACCTGCTGAAGACCGTCCAGCGGCCGGTGCCGTGATCAATGAAGCCAAACAGCAGGTTCAGGAACTGTTAAACAGCCGTAAACAGACCCTGGAATCCGCAGCGCTGAATGCGCGGCTGTCTGCAGAGACGATTGATGTTTCTCTGCCTGGCCGTCGAATTGAGAATGGCGGACTGCATCCGGTCACCCGCACCATTGATCGTATCGAAAGCTTTTTCGGAGAACTCGGCTTTACCACGGTCACCGGCCCTGAAATCGAAGATGCCTATTACAACTTCGATGCGTTGAACATTCCGGCTCATCACCCGGCCCGGGCTGACCATGATACGTTCTGGTTTGACGCACAGCGTTTGCTGCGTACCCAGACTTCCGGTATGCAAATCCGCACTATGGAAAAAAGCGCACCGCCAATTCGTATTATCGTGCCTGGCCGTGTTTATCGTAACGATTACGATCAGACGCATACCCCGATGTTCCACCAGATGGAAGGTCTGTTGGTTGATAAAAACATCAGCTTTACCAATCTGAAAGGCACGCTGCACGATTTCCTGAACAACTTCTTCGAAGAAGATTTGCAAATCCGTTTTCGTCCTTCTTATTTCCCGTTTACTGAGCCTTCGGCGGAAGTGGATGTTATGGGTAAAAACGGCAAGTGGCTGGAAGTGTTAGGCTGCGGGATGGTTCACCCGAACGTATTACGCAACGTAGGTATCGATCCTGAAGTTTATTCCGGATTTGCTTTCGGTATGGGTATGGAACGTCTGACCATGCTGCGTTATGGCGTTTCCGATTTACGTGCATTCTTCGAAAACGATCTGCGTTTTCTCAAACAGTTTAAATAAGGGCAGGTTATCCAATGAAATTCAGTGAACTTTGGTTACGTGAATGGGTAAATCCGGCCCTGAGCAGTGAGCAACTCTCTGGTCAGATTACCATGGCAGGTCTGGAAGTCGATGGTGTGGCACCGGTGGCCGGGGATTTCCACGGTGTAGTGGTGGGGGAAGTGGTCGAATGTGGCCAGCATCCTAATGCGGATAAATTACGTGTTACTAAGATTAATGTTGGCAGCGATCGTCTGTTGGATATCGTCTGTGGTGCACCAAACTGCCGCCAGGGACTGAAAGTCGCTGTAGCGACGGTCGGTGCGGTACTGCCGGGCGATTTCAAAATCAAAGCGGCAAAACTACGGGGTGAGCCTTCAGAAGGGATGTTGTGTTCTTATTCTGAACTGGGAATCAATGTTGAATCTGACGGTATTATGGAACTGCCAGCGGATGCCACTCCGGGGACCAATTTCCGTGAGTACCTGAAACTGGATGACAGCACCATTGAAATCAGTGTGACTCCGAACCGTGCCGACTGTTTAGGCATCATCGGGATTGCCCGCGATGTGGCGGTGCTGAATAGTTTGCCGTTGACCCAGCCGGTGATTGAACCGGTGGTTGCGACAACTGACCGTAGCTTCCCGATTGATATTCAGGCGACAGATGCCTGTCCGCGTTATCTGGGGCGGGTAATTACCGGGATTAACGTTGCAGCGGCCACGCCGTTATGGATGACCGAAAAATTACGTCGCTGTGGTATCCGTTCCATCGATGCGGTCGTCGACATCACCAACTATGTCTTGCTGGAACTTGGTCAGCCAATGCATGCCTTCGATCTTGACCGTTTGCACGGTGGTATCGTGGTACGTCAGGCGACAGAAGGTGAAAAACTGACCCTGCTGGATGGTAGTGAAGCCACACTGAGCAATGACACTCTGGTGATTGCAGACCATCAAAAAGCCCTGGCGATGGCGGGAATTTTTGGTGGGGCAGACTCAGGGGTTAATGAGCAGACACAAAATGTGCTGCTGGAAAGTGCCTGGTTTAACCCGCTGGCTATCACGGGTCGTGCCCGTCGTCAGGGACTTCACACGGATGCTTCCCACCGTTATGAGCGTGGTGTCGATCCGACACTGCAGCATACTGCGATTGAAAGAGCGACCCGTTTACTGTTGGACATCTGTGGTGGTGAGGCGGGTCCGGTGATTGACCGTACTCATCAGGATGCGTTACCGGTGCCGGCAACCATCACCCTGCGTCGTGATAAACTGGACCGTCTCATTGGTCATCATATTGCTGATAACCAGGTCACCGATATCCTGCAACGTCTGGGTTGTGATGTCACCGTCGGACAGGATCAGTGGACCGCAGTGGCACCCGCCTGGCGTTTTGATATGGAAATCGAAGAAGACCTGGTTGAAGAAGTCGCCCGTGTTTATGGTTACAACAATATTCCTGATGTTCCTGTCAAAGCGGATCTGGTGATGCCAGCTCACCGTGAAGCCAGTTTGCCACTGAAACGTGCTAAAGCGATGCTGGTAGACAAAGGTTATCAGGAAGCTATTACTTATAGTTTTGTCGATCCGAAACTGCAGGGCCTGGTTCATCCGGGACAGGAAGCGCTTATCCTGCCTAACCCGATTTCCAGCGAAATGTCAGCGATGCGTCTGTCATTGCTGACGGGGCTGCTGGGTGCGGTCGTGTACAACCAAAACCGTCAGCAAAACCGTGTCCGGTTGTTTGAAAGCGGACTGCGCTTTGTGCCTGACAATAGTGCAGATCTTGGTATTCATCAGCAGACAATGCTGGCGGGTGTCATCACCGGACCACGAAATGAAGAACACTGGGATCAGGAGCGGGCGACCGTTGATTTCTTCGATCTGAAAGGTGATCTGGAGTCAGTTCTGGAACTGACCGGTAAACTGGCACAAACTGAATTCCGGGCGGAAGCACATCCGGCACTGCACCCCGGGCAAAGTGCTGCTATTTATTTGCAGGATCAATACATTGGTTTTATCGGGGTCGTACATCCTGAGCTGGAGCGTAAGCTCTCTCTGAATGGCCGGACAGTGGTGTTTGAACTGGAGTGGGATCGCCTCGCAGACCGCGTCCTGCCTGTCGCGAAGGATATTTCGCGCTTCCCGGCAAACCGTCGTGATATCGCTGTTGTGGTGGCCGAAAACGTGCCTGCAGCCGATATAATTGCAGAGTGCAGGAAAGTTGGCGTAAATCAGATAGTTGGCGTAAACTTGTTTGACGTGTACCGCGGTAAGGGTGTGAGCGAGGGTTATAAGAGCCTTGCAATCAGCCTGATTTTGCAGGATACCAGCCGGACACTCGAAGAAGACGAAATCGCCGCGACTGTTGCTAACTGTGTTGCGGCATTAAAAGAGCGATTCCAGGCAACCTTGAGGGATTGAACTTATGGCGCTTACAAAAGCTGAAATGTCAGAGTACCTGTTTGAAAAACTTGGTCTGAGCAAGCGTGACGCAAAGGATCTTGTTGAGCTGTTTTTTGAAGAAGTCCGCAGGGCATTAGAGAATGGTGAGCAGGTTAAACTGTCAGGCTTTGGCAATTTTGACTTACGTGATAAGAACCAACGGCCGGGAAGAAATCCGAAAACCGGGGAAGATATCCCGATTACGGCCCGTCGTGTTGTGACTTTCCGTCCGGGGCAAAAATTGAAAAGCCGTGTAGAAAACGCCGCTCCGAAGAAAGGTTAATTTCTTTTACGAGGCAATGTGAAAAGGCCGCTATTGCGGCCTTTTTTTTTCCGGCTAAGGCGGTGTGTCGGTATTAGTGACACACCATTGCTATTACCGGCAGATAACGCGGATAATTCCGGACGTTTGTTTCACTTTCTATTCCAACTGGTCCGAAGTGCTATGCCAGTGGGAGACTGTTAACTGGCAGGTACCGTGGCTGGCCGGACTACGCCGGAATACGAGGCCTGTGTTCGCTGGATTGCTTATTCGGAGCCCCGGATATGATACGTATTGCTGTTGCTTTAATGGTATTAATACTGGCAGGTTGTAGTAGCCATCCACCTTCTCCCGATGCCCGGCTGTCTGATCCTGTCCGTGTGAGGGCGCAACTGAATGCGCAGTTGAGTGAATGGCACGGTACACCTTACCGTCTTGGCGGACTAAGCCGCCGGGGTATCGATTGTTCTGGTTTTGTTTTACTGACCTTCCGTAACCGCTTTGATATCCAGCTTCCCCGCACCACCAGCCAGCAAAGCCAAATCGGCACCCGAATCAGTAAGAAAGACCTGCAGCCCGGTGATTTGGTATTTTTCAAAACCGGCTGGGGAGAGGACGGGCTGCATGTGGGTATTTACGATCGGAACAACTTGTTTATTCATGCATCGACCAGCCGGGGAGTGATTCGTTCTTCACTGAATAATGTTTACTGGCGTAAGGTTTTCTGGCAGGCAAGACGGATTTAATCGTCAGGTAAAAGACTTTACCAGTATAAGTAGCGCTGAGTGCGGGACTCTGTGTGGCTACTGTTATACTGTTTACCGACAGGGTAAAATGACCGCCCGACAGCACTTCGGATGCTGATTTTTCACCGGACGACCTGCGGAGTTACTATGCAGTTTAATAATACCTGGTTTAACGAGCTGCCTGATTTCTACAGTGCAGTCACCCCGACACCGCTGCAGCAAGGTCGCCTGCTTTATCATAACCAGCCACTGGCTCAGGCCCTGCAACTCGATCCGCAATTGTTTGCCGGTGAGGGGCATCCACTGTTTTATGGGGCAGGGCTGGCTGAAGGCATGTCACCGTTGGCCCAGGTTTACAGTGGTCATCAGTTTGGCGTTTGGGCCGGGCAACTAGGTGACGGGCGTGGGTTATTACTGGGCGAACAACAGCTGCCTAACGGTCAAAAGTATGACTGGCACCTAAAAGGGGCCGGACTGACGCCTTATTCCCGGAACGGTGACGGGAGGGCGGTGATTCGTTCAACGGTCAGAGAGTTTCTGGCTTCGGAAGCGATGCAAGGGTTAGGAATACCTACCAGTCGGGCGCTTAGCCTGGCAATCAGTGACGAGCCGGTCTATCGGGAACAGACCGAACGTGGAGCTATGCTGGTCAGGATTGCCGAAAGCCATCTGCGGTTTGGTCATTTCGAACATTTTTTCTATCGTAACCAACCGAAAAACGTTACTGCGCTGGCTGACTATGCTATCCGCCATCACTGGCCGTCGCTGGTGAATGATACAGATCGTTACCTGCTATGGTTCACCGATGTGGTTAAACGAACTGCCGTGATGATTGCCCACTGGCAGGCAGTTGGTTTTGCACACGGAGTGATGAATACCGACAATATGTCATTGCTGGGACTGACGCTGGATTATGGTCCCTACGGTTTTATGGACGACTATAATCCGGAGTTTATCTGCAACCATAGCGATTACCAGGGGCGCTACAGCTTCGAGAACCAGCCTATGGTCGCGCTATGGAATCTTAACCGACTGGCCCACGCCTTATCCCCACTGATGAGCATTGAGCAGCTTAAACAAGCGTTGGCAGGCTATGAAGGGGTACTGATGTCGACATGGGGCACCCTGATGCGTGGAAAACTAGGGTTTTTTAGCCAACAGTCACAGGATAATGACCTGCTCAGTGAGTTGCTGGCGCTGATGGCCGCCGAGCACAGTGATTACACCCGAACTTTCCGCCTGCTGTCAGAAACTGAGCAACATCAGTCACTTTCACCGCTGCGTGATGAGTTTATTAACCGGCCAGCGTTTGATCACTGGTTTACTAAATACCGTCAGCGTCTGGAAAACGAGCAGGTAAGCGATCAGCATCGCCGTGAAGCGATGTTACAGGCTAATCCGGCCGTTATTTTGCGCAATTATCTGGCGCAGCAGGTGATAGAGCAAACAGAACAGGGAGAGAGTACCGCGCTGGCCGGATTGCATCAGGCACTGCAAAATCCGTATCAGCTACCGGAGCAGCAGCAGGAACTATTTAACCGGCCGCCGGATTGGGGGAAAACGCTGGAAGTCAGCTGTTCCAGCTGACTTCCAGGCATTGGGGTACTATCTGCTGGCAGTCACTGCATCTGCCAGAAGCGCTAACACGGCTTCGGTATCTGACCAGCCGATACAAGGGTCGGTGATCGACTGACCATAGACCAGCGGTTTACCCTGCACCACGCTTTGTTGACCTTCTTCAATAAAGCTTTCAATCATTACCCCGGCGATGGCGGTTTCCCCGTTGCGTAACTGTTGTGCTATATCTTCAGCGACCAGCAACTGACGACGGTGTTGTTTCAGACAGTTACCATGACTGAAATCAACCACAATCCGGGGGGGCAACTGAAATTCTTCCAGTGACTTGCGGGTTGCAGCAATATGCTCACTGGTGTAGTTAGGTTGCTTACCTCCGCGCAGGATAATATGTCCGTCGGGGTTACCACTGGTCTGGTAAATTGTCATCTGTCCCTGTTTATCCGGCGAAAGGAACATATGGCTGGCGCGGGCAGCGCGGATAGCATCAATAGCAATCCTTACATTGCCATCAGTCCCATTTTTAAAACCCACAGGGCAGGAGAGTGCCGAGGCCATTTCACGATGGATCTGGCTTTCTGTGGTCCGGGCGCCAATTGCGCCCCAACTGATAAGGTCCGCAATAAACTGGCCGTTCACCATATCAAGGAACTCGGTTGCGGTCGGCATGCCAAGGGTATTGATATCGACTAACAGCTTTCGTGCGATAGCCAGTCCCTGATTGATATCATAGCTACCATCGAGGCCAGGATCGTTAATCAGTCCTTTCCAGCCGGTCACCGTACGCGGTTTTTCAAAGTAGGCTCGCATCACTATTTCCAACTGGTCACTGTAACGCTGGCGCAAGGCCATCAGACGCTCCGCATAGTCGGTAGCCGCCTGAGGATGGTGCAGGGAACAAGGACCAATGACCACCAGTAACCGGTGGTCATTGCCTTGTAAGATCCGGCTAATCCGTTGGCGGGTGGCCAGAATATTATCGGCGATGGCCGGAGGTAACGGAAAGCGGTGGGTCAGTTCCGCAGGAGTGATTAACTGCGCAACCGGCGCAGTGCGTAATTCATCAGTTTTATTCATTTCAGTCTCAAAATTTGTGCTTCTCATCGGCAGAATGCCGGGAAGATATGTGACAAAAGATAACCGAACAGTGGATGATTTCAACTGAAAGAAGCAAAAAGCTATGGGTTATTGACTGAAGGAGGGAGAAAATGTAGTGGAAGATAAAAAAAATGCCCATCCGGAGGAGGGCAAAGACTACACACAGCAATTTAGGCACCCGGCATAATCGGATGCCGGAGTGAAAATGTTAATTGTAATCATATGGTTATTTATATTAATGGTCTGTAGGAATCATCCCATTACCGGTCAGGGGAGCGTAATGCGGGGCTAAACTAGCCCCTGAAGGAGATCAGGGGCAGAAACAACAGCTTATTCAGAAACAGACGATGAACGGGCGTTACGTGCTTCTTCGGCAGTTTTACGGGCATCTTCTATCAGTTCTTCGACCACCGTATGGGGATCATCGTGTGGCTCAGGAGCCTCATGCATCCAAACCGATACCAGCCGGTAAGATACCGCCAGTACTACCGGACCGATAAATAAGCCAATCATGCCGAAAGAGATTAATCCACCGATAACTCCGGACAGAATAATCAGCATGGGTAAATCAGCCCCCAGGCGAATCAGCATTGGCCGGACGAAACTGTCCATGGTGCCGACGACACAGCTCCAGACCAGCAGCACTGTGCCCCAGGTCGTATCGCCACTCCAATAAAGCCAGATAATTGCCGGAACCAACACCAGCAACGGGCCAATCTGGATCAGACAACAGAAGATCATCACCACGGTAAGTATGGTGGCATAAGGGATTCCGGAGATGGCAAGACCAACCCCCCCGACCACGCCCTGCAGAAGAGCGGTGACTACCACACCCAGTGCCACAGCACGGATAGCCTGGCTGGCGAGCAGGACCACGGCATCACCACGCCGCCCAGCCAGACGGTAAGCAAAGTGACGAATGCCTTGTCCGACACGTTCACCGCGCCAGTAAAGCAGAGCGCTGAATAACAGCATCATGGCCAGATGGACCACTACCCGACCAAAATGACCCGCCTGAGCAACAAAGAAACTGGTGGTTTGTCCCACATAGGGCTGGATTTTAGCCATCATGGCACCGCCGCCACCGGCGATCATTTTTTGATAATATTCAGATAGCTTATCGCCAATCAGCGGAATATTGTCCAGCCACTCCAGTTTAGGGATCTCGATATGTCCTGAAGTTGCCCAGGAAATCACCGGTCCAATGTTATCGATAACGCTGCTTATCAATAGTGCAATGGGCAGTATAAAGACCAGTAAGATGATCAGTGTCATGACCAGAACCGCCAGAGACCGTCGGCCCCACAGGTATTTCTGGATGCGCAGCATTAATCCCCAGGTGGCTATCACTACCATGCCTGCCCACGCAAAGCCCAGAATAAATGGCTCTACCACCCAAAAGCTGGCAGCAATCATCAGAATAAAAAACAACAGTGTAAATAACTTTTGCGGTAAGTCCCTGTCCTGCGGCAGTGCTCTCATAACAACTTTTTACCTCAATTAATTCACCCGACGTCGGGGATCATGCTAATGATGCGGTATTTCATTCCATTACAACAGAGGTAGTCACTAAACTTTTTCACACAGTAACAAAAGCGACTGTGGCGAAAATATGGTAAAACCAATAACTGAAACTATTACAACAACACAACATCCTGGTTTTTAATACATGATTCCACAAATAAGCCAGGCACCGGGGCTGAGCCCGCAGGTGCTGTCATTTATTGAGACACTCACAAAGCAGGGTTTTACCGGTGATATTGCGACCGATTATGGCGCACGATTGAGCATGTCTGTCGACAACAGTATTTATCAGTGTCTGCCTGATGCGATTGTTTTTCCGCGTTCGGTGGCTGATGTCACGCTGGTTAGCCGGATTGCTGGCCAGGCGGATTTTACCGGGCTGACCTTTACTGCCCGTGGGGGAGGTACCGGAACTAATGGTCAATCCCTGAACCAGGGGGTGATCGTCGATTTATCCCGACATATGAATCATATCCTCGAAATTAATACCGAAGAAGGCTGGGTTAAGGTTGAGGCAGGGGTGGTTAAAGATCAACTGAACCAGTGGCTAAAGCCTTACGGTTTTTTCTTTTCACCGGAATTATCCACCAGCAATCGTGCCACCATAGGCGGTATGATTAATACCGATGCTTCCGGGCAGGGATCACTGGTGTATGGCAAGACCTCGGATCATGTACTGGGCCTGAGAGCGGTTCTCGAAGGCGGGGAGCTGATTGATACCCGGGCAATGCCGGTGAGCCTGGCGGAAAATATTGCCGCAGAACAGACCCGTGAAGGTCATATCTACCACGAAGTACTCAGTGCCTGCCGCGATAACCGTCAGCTGATTATTGATAAATTTCCGAAGCTTAACCGGTTTCTGACCGGTTATGACCTGAGACATGTACTGAGTGATGATCTGCAAACCTTCGACCTGACCAGAATACTCTGTGGCTCGGAAGGGACGCTGGCCTTTATTACCGAAGCCCGGCTGGATATCACCCCGATTCCAAAAGTCCGTCAGTTGGTAAATATCAAATATGACAGCTTCGACTCTGCACTGCGCAATGCTCCTTTCCTGGTTCAGGCAAAAGCATTGTCGGTTGAAACCGTAGATTCGAAGGTTCTGAACCTTGCCCGCGAGGATATTGTCTGGCATTCAGTGAGTGAGCTGATTACTGACGTACCCGGCGAAGAGATGCTCGGCCTGAACCTGGTAGAGTTTGCCGGTAACGATGTTGAACTCGCCAGCCGTCAGGTCAGCGACTTGTGTGAACGTCTTGACCAACTGATGGCTGAAAAGCAGGCAGGGATTATTGGCTATCAGTTATGTACGCGGCTGGATGAAGTGGAGCGTATCTATGCGATGCGTAAAAAAGCAGTGGGTCTGTTGGGGAATGCCAAAGGGCATGCCAAACCGATCCCGTTTGTAGAAGATACTGCCGTGCCCCCGGAGCATCTGGCCGACTACATTACCGATTTCCGGGCACTACTGGATGGTCATGGACTGAGTTATGGAATGTTCGGACATGTAGATGCGGGAGTACTGCATGTACGTCCGGCACTGGATATGTGTGATCCTCAGCAGGAAGTGTTGATGAAGCGCATTTCCGACCAGGTGGTTGCCCTGACGGCGAGCTATGGAGGTTTGTTATGGGGAGAACACGGTAAAGGTTACCGCGGCGCTTACACAGCAGATTTCTTCGGCCCTGAACTGTTTCATGAAGTCCGGCGCATTAAACGGGCCTTTGATCCGCAAAACAGGTTAAATCCCGGCAAGATCTGTACGCCGTTGGGCAGCAATGAACAGCTGAAGCCGATAGAGAGTCCAACCCGTGGAAGCTTTGACCGGCAGATCCCTGTAACAGTGCGTGACGAGTGGCGCGGGGCGATGGAGTGTAATGGCAACGGGTTATGTTTTAACTTCGACGTGAACAGTCCGATGTGCCCGTCGATGAAAATCACCCGAAACCGTCTCCATTCCCCTAAAGGACGCGCGACTCTGACGCGAGAATGGCTGCGGTTGCTGGCAGATCAGGGAATTAACCCTCAACAGCTGGAGCAGGCCCTGCCACAAAATGTACTAAGCCTGCGGGGCTTTATCAGCAAGCTGAAAAATACCCGTCAGGCTGCCAAAGGCAGCTATGATTTCTCCCATGAAGTGAAAGAGGCGATGTCCGGCTGTCTGGGATGTAAAGCCTGTTCGACCCAGTGCCCGATTAAAATAGATGTGCCGTCCTTCCGATCCCGGTTCCTGCAGTTGTATCACAGCCGTTATCTGCGTCCGGTCAGCGATCATCTGGTTGCGGCCGTAGAGAGTTATACGCCGCTGATGGCGAAAGCCCCGCGTTTGTTTAATTTCTTCCTGACCCATCCACAGATGCAGGCGCTCGGCAAAAAACACATCGGGATGGTAGATTTACCGGCATTATCCTCGCCAACCCTGAAACAGCAACTGGCAGGCCATCAAGCGTTACAGACAACACCTGAGGATCTACGCAAGATGACTGACGCGCAGCGTCAGGAATATGTGCTGGTGGTACAGGATCCGTTTACCAGTTACTACGAAGCTAGTCTGATGAATGATCTGATTCGTCTGATCAGTCGGTTAGGCTTTAAGCCGGTGCTGCTGCCGTTTACTCCAAATGGTAAAGCACAGCACGTTAAAGGGTTCCTGCAGCGTTTCGCTAAAACTGCACAGAAAAGCGCTGATTTTCTTAATCAGATGGCGGCACTGGGAATTCCTATGGTCGGGACTGATCCGGCACTGGTGCTGTGTTATCGCGATGAGTACCAACAGGTGTTAGGGGACAAACGCGGTAATTTTAACGTGTTGCTGGCCCATGAATGGCTTGAGCAGGTAACCGCTGACCGGGCGGAACAGCAGCCAGACGACGATGTCTGGTATCTGTTTCCGCACTGTACCGAAAATACCGCATTACCGATGGCGGCCTCTCGCTGGAAAACAATTTTTAGTCGCTTTGGTGCTGCGCTGGAAACCGTGAATGCCGGTTGTTGTGGTATGGCCGGGACCTATGGCCATGAAACTAAAAACCTGGAAAACTCGCTGGGGATTTATCAACTTTCCTGGCAGCCACATATGGAGAAACGCGCACGGAATCGCTGTCTGGCCACCGGCTATTCCTGTCGTAGCCAGGTAAAGAGGATCGAAGGCGCGGCTGTTCGTCATCCGTTGCAGGCATTGTTAGAAATCGTGCGATAAACTGCCAGCTACGAGGGACCTTTGTGTCCCTCTGTCACATCTCAGGGCAGTTGTTCGGAATAACAGAAGAATTGTTCCTGCAAACTACATACCTGCTCCCATTCACCTTCCTGCATTAACAGGTGGCTTAACCTGCTCAACGAATACCGTGCCAGTTGCAACGCCTGCAGACGAAACAATGTTTCCCGCTGTTCGTCGGCCATTTCGTGAATTAATTGCTGGTGGAGATCAAGCAGTATTGACGTATAACGCGCATCATCGCCTTGCATCTGACATTTATCTGCCATACTCAGGCAGAGATCATTAAATCTGCGTAGTACCGCAAGAGAGCTGTCGGTGGCTTTTAATTCGGCTTTACTGGTGTGGAACTCCCGGCACATATTTCTGAGTGTCTGATGATATTCTTCAAGGTGCTGAGTTATCCAACCGGAAAATGAGATCATCATAACAAACCCTTTAACAATAATGATAATCATTATCATATGTTTGTCAGCGTTATTGCAAGTATAAAATGCCCGGATAATCATTTTATCCGGACTGCGCTGTAGCGATATAACAGAACTGGATCGAATGATTAAGAATTGCGGCGCCGTCTGGCTATTGTTTAAATGCTGCTGTAAATGAAGGATCAATCACCTTGTGTATATCAAAGGCTGCAGGCAGGGTGCCGGTGTGGTACAGAAAATCGGCTGTTTCCCGGAAGTCACGGACAGCCTGAAGATCGACAGGTCCGACGGTCATGGCGGCATTACTTATCCAGTGTAGTGAAACGGTCGGGTCCAGGTTGGCTTTTTTAGCCCAAATAGCAGCATATTCACTTTTATGCGTTTCCACCCACTGACGCGCAAGAGTCAGCCGTTTCAGGAAATCGGTGATTTCCACACGGTGGCTGTCGATTGCCTGGTTGCTGGCCGCTATTGCAGAGATACCTGGCATTAACCCGCGGGCGGTTATCAGGGTTTTTGCCCCTGAAAAAACAATTTGCTGAGAGACGTAAGGTTCCCAGACCGGGAAAGCATCTATGCTGCCGTTAATCAGGGCTGAGGAGGCATCCAGTGGCATCAGTTTGACGAATTTTACATAGTCATCAGGTAACCCTGCCTGTGCCAGTGCCCGCAGGATAAGTTGCTGACTCCAAGCGCCAGGCCAGTAGGCCACTTTTTTCCCCTTAAGATCACGGATACTTTTTACCGGCGAATTTTTCGCAACCAGCAGCGCAATGGTATCCGGATTTTGCCGCGAAACGCCAATCAGCCGGACGGGGGCATTTTTGGCAGCCAGAAAGGTAAACCCGGAATCACCGAGAAATCCTATATCCAACGCCCCGGCATCCAGAGCCTCTGCCAGCGGGGCCGCAGACTGAAAGTGTTTCCATGATACGGTATAGGGAGCACCTTTTAGTACACCCGACGCTTCCACGGAGGCTTCCACGTTATAGTAATTCTGGTCACCAATATTCAGGATGGTCTGAGCACTGGCCTCGCCGCTACCTGCCGCCACGAATAATGCCAGCAGTGTACCGCGCAATATAACATTCAGTTTCATTAGTGCTGCTCCGAAATAGGGGGAAGGTCGGAAAGGTGTTCACGTAATGCAGGAATCAGTCCGTTACCGTAACGGATAGTGTCTTCCAAAGGGTCAAAACCGCGCAGTAAAAAGGCGGAGGCGCCTTGCTGATAATATTTACCCAGAGCTTTTGCTACCTGTTCTGGCGTACCAACCAAAGCGGTAGAGTTCCACTGAGCACCAGTCAGCTGAGCTATCCCCATCCACAAGCGCTCGTCCAGAACATCTCCGCGCTGTGCAGCGGCCAGTAATCGTTGCGAACCGGCATTTGCCGGTGCATGGTCGCTGACAGGGAGGCCCAGCCGCTGACGAGTTTCTCGTATTCGTTCGAGAATTTCATAAGCACGGGTCCAGGCCTGTTGCTCGGTATCTGCGACGATCGGCCGGAAAGAGACAGAGAAATGCGGGTCACGTCCTCTGGCTCTGGCCGCCAGGCGCACCTTCCGTGTATGCGCAGCGAAATCTGCCACCGGCTCTCCCCACAACATATAGGTATCAGCATAATCTGCCGCGACCTCTATGGCAGCGGCAGAGGCCCCACTGAAATAGACCGGGATATGTGGTTGCTGCAAGGGTTTAACGTCCGTCAGTGCGCCGATAAAACGGTAAAATTCACCGTGATAATCGACAGGAGCCGTCGAGGTCCAAATTCGTTTTAGGATATCAAGGTACTCGCGTGTCCTTTGATAACGCTGGTCATGGTTCAAAAAGTCGCCGTCACGTTGCTGGTCAGTATCGCTACCTCCGGTTATCACATTCAGAGATAAGCGCCCACGGCTGAAATGGTCCAATGTTGCTAGCTGACGGGCAGCTAATGGAGGGGCAATCACCCCCGGACGATAGGCCAGTAAAATGCCTAGTTTCTCAGTGGCCGCCGCCACAAATGAACTGACCACCGCACCTTCTGCGCCATTTGAAAAATAGCCGACCAGAACTTTGTCGAATCCCGCAGCTTCATGGGCTTTAGCGAACCGACTGACATACTCCGGGTTCACCGCACCGTCTATGGGTTGATCTACTTCTGTAGATGGCGTGGCTGTTACCATGCCAATGATTTCCACACTCATACTCACTCCACGTATCTTCTTCTGACAGGTATTCCTGTGGCTAAGGACTTAGTGGGTCAAACTATAACGCAGTCATTAATATTCATTAAATTCATTTAAAATATAATATATATGCGTAAATGTGATTTTAAGTCTTACGGATAGCCAACGGGATTGCCCTTAAAACAGGCGGAAATATCCTTGAGTCGCGGTTCCTCCGGGAGCAAAAATTCGCACTGCGAAATCGATGTTAAGCCGTCAGCAGAAATAGGTGAAAGAGAGAGGTCCGACAGAGAGTCAGGGAAGGGAGAGCGGTAATACAGATTAGTTCGCAAAAAAATGGCGCCCTTAGGGCGCCATTTTCATTACCAGGACGCTTACTTACGGTATGCGTGAGCCTGGTTATCCAGACGCTGGTTAGCGCGAGCTGCGTCATCTTTAGCAGCCTGAACGTCAGAACGCACTGCGTTCACGTCGTTGCTCAGCTGGTCAACTTTAGTGTTCAGAGTCTGAACATCGCTTGACAGTTGGTCGATTTTAGCGTTGCTAGAACAACCAGCCAGCAGAGTTGAACCCAGAATTACCGCGCCCAGTACCAGTTTAGTACGATTCATTATTTTACCCTCTAGATTGAGTTAATCTCCATGTAGCCCAATAAGTATTACACAAAGCTTTTTGAGTTGAGAATATATTTTTTATGAGAACATGCTTAATTTTGCCTATTCGGTCAAAGAAACAGCGATTAAACATTTATGATAAATTTTTTAGTAAAAACATTGAGTTTTAATCGGATTTACCTTAATTCAAAACCACATTTTTAGTAGATTTTTATTTTTTTTAGCTCTGAATTGAAATGAAAAGGAATAAAAAAGGCGTCCCGCAGGACGCCTTTTAAAGTAAATAGTTTAAATTCGGTGAACTGAAGCAGTGTTTGTGGTTCCGCTGGGTACCAACGCACCGGAGACCATAACCACAACATCACCTTCCTGAGCAAATCCTGAACTCAGTGCAATTTCTTTGCCAATACGGTAAAAGTCATCAGTGGAGGCAATTTCTTTCACCAGATGGGTTTCAACACCCTTAGTCACTAACAACTGACGGGCAGTGGTTTCGTTAGTCGTCAGTGCCAGAATTGTCGCCGCAGGAAAATATTTCCGGATAGATTTCGCAGACTTTCCGCCCTGAGTGGCGACGATAATCAGCGATGATTCCAGTTTTTCGGCCGTTTCCACGGCACCACGGCAGACTGCTTCGGTAATGCGTAACTTGTGACTGTCGTGCAGGGTATCGATGCGACTGCCCATCACACGATCGGTCCGGTCACAAATTGTAGCCATGATAGTGACGGCTTCCAGAGGATATTTACCCTTGGCACTCTCCCCGGATAGCATCACGGCATCTGTGCCATCGAGGATGGCGTTGGCCACGTCACCGGCTTCAGCACGGGTCGGACGCGGGTTCTTAATCATTGAATCCAGCATCTGAGTAGCAGTGATAACTACTTTGCGTGCTTTATTACATTTTTTGATCATCATTTTCTGGGCGAAGATAACTTCTTCGACCGGAATTTCTACCCCAAGGTCACCCCTGGCGACCATGATGCCATCTGAAGCTTCGAGAATTTCATCGAAGTTATTCAGACCTTCCTGATTTTCGATTTTCGAGATGATCTGGATATTTTCGCCGCCATGTTGTTTCAGGTGTTCGCGAATTTCCAGCACATCGGAACGCTTACGAATAAACGAGGCAGCAACAAAATCAACACCCTGCTCACAACCAAAAATAAGGTCACGTTTATCTTTTTCGGCCAGTGCCGGTAACTGGATGGAAACGCCGGGCAGGTTGACACCTTTATTTTCCCCCAGATCACCATTGTTCAGTACCTTACACACCACAGTCTGTTCAGTAACGGAGAGCACTTCCATGCCCAGTAAACCATCGTCGACCAGAACAGTATTTCCCGCCACCAGATCAGCAGCAAAACCAGGATAGGTGACCGCAACCTGTTGATTATTACCAATTACAGTCTGATCGGTCGTGAAAGTGAAAGTCTGACCAGCCTGTAACGACACATCATTTCCGCCTTCCAGTTTCATGGTGCGGATTTCAGGACCTTTGGTGTCCAGCAGAATAGCGGCACTGTGTTTGGTTTTACCCACAACCGCACGCAGGTTAGCAATACGCTGTCCGTGTTCAGCGTAATCACCGTGGGAAAAATTGAGACGCATCACATTCATACCCGCATCAAGCAGGCGGGTTAGCATCTCTTCAGATTCAGTTTTTGGGCCAATGGTACAGACAATTTTGGTTTTTTTCATGACGGGTTATCTATAAGTTGTAATGGATGAGAATACTAGAGACCGCCGGCGAGGCTCGCCAACGGCACGAAATTGGGTCCTGGACAGCACAAACTCACAGGGGCGAATACGAAAATAAGAGACATAAAAGGAGGCTAATGCGTAAGAGACAGCATTACACACAGGCAGATCAGAAATGGATGTTGCGCAAACTTCAGCCGTTAATACTCTTATCACGTTATTCGCGGACACCGTTCAAGTGGACAACGGGATTATTATAGTCACTAAGTGAGCGGAAACCAAACAGAATTCGGAGGGAAGGCTGACTGAAGGGTTAAAGAATGATATTGCGCAACAGAGAGTCAGATTTACTCTGGCATTACCGGCATGGGGTCAGGAGGAAATATCAGGGTGACAGCCCCCCCTGTTTCTGACTTCTCTCCGGGGCAAGGCACCGCCGACAACCTTAGTGTAACGGGCTGCCGGCAGTGTCAGAGGGCTGTTATTGTTTTTTTTGCGGGGTGAATAACCACCATGCTGCCTGATAAGGGGTGAGCTGACAGGGTTCTGGTGATGCAGGTGTTTTGTCAGTATTAGTGACAATCAGCCGGTAATCACCAACATCCGGAGTGACAGGAGGCTGCCAGTCAATAATGCGGTCAGTCAGGTTAGCAACGACCAGCAACTGATAACCTTGCCACTGACGGCAATAACTCCAGAGTTCAGGGGAGGCAGGGCTGAGGTCCTGATAATTACCAAACTGAAGTACCGGCAGTCGCTTACGCAGACGAATCAGTTCACGATAGGTATAAACAATGGACTCTGGATCAGCCAGCGCGTCCGCAACGTTAATCTCAGTGCTGTTGGCGACACAACTAATCCACGGAGTCCCCCTGGTAAAGCCGGCATGGTGGCTGTTATCCCATTGCATCGGTGTCCGGCTGTTGTCGCGGGATTTGGATGCCAGAATGGCCAGTGTTTCCTGCTGTGACTTACCGCCGCTCAGCAGAAGGTCGAACATATTCAGACTTTCAACATCCCGGTACTGGTGGATATCCGTAAAACCGGCATTGGTCATGCCAATTTCTTCCCCCTGATAAAGATAAGGAGTGCCTTGCATACCATACAGCACGAGGGCCAGCATTTTGGCAGAAATCTCACGGTATTCCGGGGAGTCATTGCCAAAACGTGAAACAACCCGGGGTTGATCATGATTCCCCCAGAATAAGGCCCCATTTGCCCGCTGGTGCATTCCCTGCTGCCAGTCCGCAAACAACTTTTTCAATGCCACAAAATCGGGCTTTGCCAGCGTCCATTTCTCACCATTCAGATAATCGACTTTCAGGTGATGAAAGTTAAACGCCATCGACAGTTCACTGTTATCCAGCGATGCATATTGCTGACAGTGTTCGAGGGTGGTAGAAGACATTTCTCCGACGGTAATCAGGTTCAGTGGTGAGAATACATCGCGGTTCATTTCCCGCAGAAACTCATGTACCCGGGGACCGTCGGTGTAATATTTCCGTCCATCCCCGTCAGGATCATCTATGAACTGCTGTGGCTTGGAAATCAAATTCACCACATCCAGCCGCAGGGCATCCACTCCTTTGGCTGCCCAGAAACGACAGACTTCTTTCAGCGCCTCTCTGACCGGAGGATGTTCCCAGTTAAGATCAGCCTGCTCACGACTAAACAGGTGTAAATAATGCTGACCGCATTCTGGTTGCCATTGCCATGCCGGACCACCAAACTTGGATAACCAGTTAGTCGGCGGTTGGTCCGGCGGGGAATCCTGCCAGATATAGTAGGGGTGAAAAGGACTGTCAGGGTCACAGGCCTGAATAAACCAGGGGTGTCGGGTCGAGGTATGGTTAAACACCATATCCATCATCACTGACATACCGCGCAACCGGGCTTCACTGACCAGGCGTTCGAAATCGTCCATGGTTCCGTAGCCTGGATCTATCGCACAATAATCGGCAACATCGTAGCCATTATCGACCTGAGGTGAAGGGTACACCGGTGTCAGCCAGAGAATATCAACCCCAAGAAACTGCAAATAATCCAGATGGCTGATAATGCCGGGAATGTCTCCGATACCATTGCCGGTGGTATCCTGGAAGCTCTTTGGGTAAATCTGATAAACGACTTTGTCCTGTGTCCATGGTTTTTCCATGACTGCAACCTGCCTTGTTATTTCAAAATGATCAGTCAGTCACCGGCGTAGCAACAGACGCCTGTGCTTTAATTTCTTTACGGGAATGAATCCGGGCCATAACCATGGTCAGGATCAGCGGTACCGCGATCGCAATCACCATCGCGATGGCATAGACGCTCCAGAATTTAGGCTGAATAGAGAGGATGCCAGGTAACCCACCGACTCCAATCCCATTGGCCAGCACATGATTCAGGCCACAGAACAGGGCTGCCAGCGCGGAACCAATCATTGCGCATAGCATCGGATAGCGGAATTTGAGATTTACCCCGTACATGGCCGGCTCAGTGACTCCAAGATAAGCGGCAATGGCAGCCGGAACCGAGACAGAACGCTCTTTGGGGGAGCGGCGGATAATGATCATCGCCAGTACAGCAGAGGCCTGGGCGATATTAGACAACGCAATTAAAGGCCATACCGGTGTACCACCCATACTCTGAATCATCTGCATGTCTATCGCGAGGGTGGTTTGGTGGATACCTGTAATGACCAGCGGTGCATACAGGAAACCGAACAGTGCAGAGCCGATAGGGGCAAAACTGCCGGTCATTGCCAGTTGCACGGCATGAGCGACGCCATCTCCCAGCAAACGACCGAAGGGGCCAATCAGGCCATGTGCCAGCGGAATCGCTATTAGTAATGAAGTGACCGGAACAATCACCAGGTTTAGTGACGCGGGAACAATGCGTTTCAACTGACGTTCCAGAATAGCCAGGGCCATTCCTGCCAGAATCGAAGGAATAACCTGTGCCTGATAGCCGACTTTTTCGACCGTAAACCAGCCAAAGTTCCACACCTCTGCGGCGTGCTGTCCTAACTGATAAGAGTTCATCAACTGAGGAGACACCAGGGTTATCCCGAGAATAATCCCCAGCACCGGAGTGCCCCCCATTTTCACCATGGTAGACCAGCAAACGGCGACCGGTAAAAACATAAAAATAGCTTCGCCAGGCAGCCATAACAGGTCATAGATGGTCTGCCATACCTGGGAGGACTGGGCCAGAGTTTTACCGTCTCCGAACGGAATATCGCCAATGACATTACGGAAGCCAAGGATCAGACCTCCGCTTATCAGGGCAGGGAGCAGTGGAAAGAAAATATCGGCGATATGCGATAAAGCGCGTTCGCCTAAGGACATATTTTTACGTGCTGCCTCACGTTGCTGACTACGATCCGCTCCCTGCAGGCCAAGAGTGGACATCATCGCCTTATAATAATCATCCACTTCTGGGCCAATCACCACCTGGAACTGTCCGGCATTGGTAAAACAGCCTTTGACCATTGGCAGTGATTCGAGATTAGGGGGGCTGGCCTTTGAGGGGTCGTTCAGTACTAATCTCAGACGGGTTATACAGTGGGTGGCGCTGACAATATTGTCACGGCCACCCAGGAATTCAATAAGATTATCAATATCCTGCTGCTTCACTTTGCTCATGGCAAATCCTTAATGGTTGTCCCTGACGAAAACATTTTCAGGCCGACTGGCCTCGCCATGAAAAAGCATAATTCAAATTGTTGCCAAAAGTGTCGGGAACGTTCCCGGAACTGAATATTGATCACAAATTCGAAGCATTTTAACTTCAGGAATCGGAGGTAAGTTTACCTTTCAGCAGAAAGTTTTGTCTCGGAACTGTCCGTGTCAGGTGGGATAGCAGTTGTCTTGCGGCTAGCTTGCCGGCAGTGGCATAACCAAATTCCAGTATCACTACATCCGGAAACAAAAAACCCAGTAACGGTGTATTACCGATAGCCGCAACCTGGATAGGGTTGTCTGGATTTTGCCGCAGATATTTATATACCCCGAGAGCCAGAGTGTCGGTGGCGCAAATGACCGCACTGGTTCCCGGCGTGCACACTCTGGAGGCCAGGGTATAACCGCTGTGGTAATCCAGGCTACCGAGTGCAAAGTGCGGGGAGAGGTTCAGCCGTTCACAGGCGCTCAGGTAGGCCCGGTAGCGATCGCCACCGGTAGTTTTATCGTCTTCTGTGACCCCGAGGTAGCTGATAGTGCGATGCCCCAACTGATAAAGATGGCTGGCAAGCAGGTTGACCGCACCCACATCGTCATAACATACCGACGAGAAACCTTCACAGGGGTGGACCATCAGTACCATTTTATCCTGCCAGCCACTGAGCATATCAGCGGTTAAACCGGTGAAGCTAAACAGAATAACACCGTCAACCTCACGCTGTTGTAGCACCCGCAGATGCTCGGAAACTTTGTCGGTACTGAAACGGCTCTCCAGTACAATGGCATCATAGCCACTCTGATACAACAGAGGTAGCATGGCACTGACTGCCTGATTTTCGGCGGCAGAATCCAGCCTGGCGAGGATAACCCCAATCACCCGGCTTTCGTTAACCCGCATCGAACGCGCAGAACGTGATGGCACAAACTGGTGTTCTCTGATTACGGCTTCAATTCGTTCCCGGGTCTGTGGATGTACGTCACCTTGTTGGTTAAGCACCCGTGACACCGTTGATTTACCCGTTCCACTGAGCCGGGCAATATCCTTGATGGTCAGACGTTTCGACATATTGAAGTTTTCCATAAGCAGTCAGATGCGACCTTGCGGTAGCCTGAAACACAGTGGCTTATAGTAACCGATATTTGGGTTAAAAGGGACTTTACATCAGATTGTTAAGAGGAAGAACAATGGACACAGGGATAATTAGATGGTGCGTTCTAGTGGACTCGAACCACCGACCCCCACCATGTCAAGGTGGTGCTCTAACCAACTGAGCTAAGAACGCATAATGAAATGGTGCGTCCGAGTGGACTCGAACCACCGACCCCCACCATGTCAAGGTGGTGCTCTAACCAACTGAGCTACGGACGCACTGGTGCGTTCTAGTGGACTCGAACCACCGACCCCCACCATGTCAAGGTGGTGCTCTAACCAACTGAGCTAAGAACGCTTTTGCTGCCAGTGACTGCCTGACAGCGGGGACGAATATTAACGGCACAAACAGTGACTGGCAAGGAGAATAATTGTTTTTTTGATTAACTGAGCAGCAACTGTGCTAAGCGCGCTAAATTTAATCAGTGGCAGAAGATGAAACCCGCCATCAGACGATTATCTGGCGGCTCTTTGTAAAATTACCCCCTGCGGCATTCCCTGAACCCGGAGGATTCTCCAGGTCATCATTATCGCCGCGGCGCTGAGCCCGATAATAAAACCACACCAGAATCCTGCCGGTCCCATCGCCGGGACCAAAACATTGGTGAGCGCCAGTGTATAGCCAAAAGGTAGCCCCAGCATCCAGTAGGAAACCAGTGTGATAAAAAAGATAGCCCGGGTATCTTTATAGCCACGTAAAATACCACTGCCAATGACCTGTACACTGTCAGAAAACTGGTAAATTGCCGCCAGTAGCATCAGATGTGCCGCCAGCAGAACAACCTGTGGGTTGTCGTTATACAACAGGGCGATTTTATGCCGAAAAATCACCGTGCATATGGCGGTAATACTGGCCAGCGATAATCCGACCCCTTGAGCGGTCCATGCGGCGACTTTGGCCGCCGCCGCATCCCCTTGACCTAAACGGTATCCAACACGGATGGTGGCGGCAACGCCCATAGACATTGGCAGTACAAACATCATTGAGCTGAAATTAAGCGCGATCTGGTGGCCCGCGACATCCACAATTCCCAGTGGTGAGACCAGTAACGCGACCACTGCAAACAGCGTGACTTCAAAAAACAGTGCCAGTGCTACCGGTAAACCCAGACTCACCAAACGTTTCAGGATCTGAAAATCAGGGGCAGAGCGCTGGGTGACGTGGTGAATATCCCGCATGACCGGCATCCGGTTAACCCAGAAACGCATAATCAGGAACATCACCCAGTAAACCGTCGCGGTGGCAACACCACAGCCCACGCCGCCGAGTGCCGGCATACCCAGGTGGCCATAGATGAAAACATAGTTAAGTGGAATATTACATAACAGTCCGATAAATCCCAGCACCATCCCCGGCTTGGTTTTTGACAAACCCTCACACTGATTACGCAGGGTCTGGAACAGCAGATAGCCCGGAGCCCCCCACATTAAAGCATGCAGGTAGCGTTCCGCTTTATCCGCCAGTTCTGGATTAATGTCCGGCATATAACGAATGAATATTCCGGCATTCCACAACAGGATTATGGTAAAAACCGACAAAAAAATCCCCAGCCACAACGCCTGGTGGACCTGATAGATAATTTTGTCCCTGCGTCCCGAGCCATTAAGCTGGGCGACCGTCGGAGTCAGGGCTAGTAATAACCCCTGTCCAAACAGGATCACAGGTAGCCAGATAGAGGTTCCAATAGCGACAGCGGCCATATCGGTGGCACTGACGGAACCAGCCATAATGGTGTCAACAAACCCCATAGCGGTCTGAGCAACCTGAGCCAGAATAACCGGAATAGCAAGCCCTAGAAGCTGACGCGCCTCAGTAAAATACTTCTGCACGAATACACCTGTTAAGAAAGGGAACATGGGAGGAGATAAATCCTTATCTGCGCCTAGTGTAACGAGGTAAAAAAGTTAGCAACCCGGTAAAAGAAACTATTTTGATGATTATCAAGCCACATTAATCGATAAACAGTCGTCAGTGGTTATGGTAATCTGCGGCTAAATGCAGAGGGAGTTTAATTATGTTTACAGGTATTGTGCAGGGGACGGCAGAAGTGGTTGCTGTTGAAGAAAAACCACTGTTTCGCACCCATACACTGAGGTTTCCCGCTGAATGGCTGGAGGGACTTGAGATTGGTGCCTCCGTGGCCCATAACGGATGTTGCCTGACCGTGACCTCGATTCGTGATGATCTGGTCAGTTTTGATCTGATTAAAGAAACGCTGCGTGTCACCAATCTGAATGATATTACTCCGGGTTGCCGGGTCAATATTGAAAGGGCGGCCAGATTTTCTGATGAAATTGGTGGACACCTGATGTCAGGCCACATTATGACGACGGCGGAAATATCAAAAATAATTCAGTCGGAAAATAACCGTGAAGTATGGTTCCGTTTGCAGGACAGTTCATTAATTAAATATATTTTACATAAGGGTTTTGTCGGAATTGATGGTTGTAGCCTGACCGTCGGTGATGTGGTCGGGAGTAAGTTCTGCGTATATCTTATTCCTGAAACCCTCGAACGGACATTACTGGGCGAGAAAAAAATTGGTGGACTCGTTAATATCGAAATTGATCCTCAAACTCAGGCCATCGTGGACACGGTTGAGCGGGTACTGGCAACGCGGGATATGGCGAAGGGTGCAGAATCAGTCTGAGTTCAATCCCCATATCGCAGTCTTTTGAAAAGTATTCGTATGATACGTGTTCGTTTGATAATTGTTCTTCAATAAACAAACCCGGAGTTTTGCAGGCAAAAGCTCCGGGTCATATGCAGTATTACACCATCCTGTTACGGTTAACGGGCAACCCGTAAACCGCCATCTACCCCACGGGTAAACACCACCTGCCATAGCTGAATGTCACGGGCGCGGAACGCACCTGCACAGGCATTCAGATAGTAGGTAAACATACGTTTAAAGCGTTCATTATAGTTATGTTCCAGCTGTGGCCAGCTGGCGAGAAAACGCTCATACCATGCCATCAGTGTCCTGTCATAATCAACACCAATGTTATGCCAGTCCTCCATCACAAAATGAGGTTCGCTGGTTTGCGCGATATGAGTGACAGATGGCAAACAACCATTCGGGAAAATATATTTATCAATCCATGGGTCAACATTTAAATCTGTATGATTAGAACCAATGGTGTGTAGTAAAAATATACCGTCCGGTTTCAGATTGCGGGAAACCACATCAAAATAGGTCGCGTAATTTTTCGGACCAACGTGTTCAAACATCCCGACAGAGACAATCCGGTCAAAGCTCAGATTCAGATCACGGTAATCCTGCAGCAGGATGGTGACATCCAGCCCTTTACACCGCTCCTGAGCCATTTTTTGCTGTTCGGCAGAGATGGTCACACCATGGACACTGACACCATAACGACGCGCCGCGAACTCGGATAATCCACCCCAGCCACAACCGATATCCAGCAGGGTCATACCTGGCTCTAGTTGCAGTTTACGACAGATCATATCCAGTTTCGCTTCCTGAGCGGCTTCCAGAGTGGTTGCATCTTTCCAGTAACCACAGGAATACTGCATAAATGGATCGAGCATCAGGCTGAACAGATCATTTCCCAGATCATAATGTTCTTTTCCGACTATCCAGGCGCGTTTTTTTGATTGCAGATTCTTAAGACGGGCTGTAGCAATTCGAAGGGTATCTTTAAAGTGATGCGGCAATTGTTTATCAAGTTTATGTTTCAACACCCGATAAAAAAACTGGTCAAGCCGTTCACATTCCCACCAGCCGTCCATATAACTCTCACCTAACCCCAGAGAGCCTTCCTGCAAAACCCGTTTAAAAAAATCAGGATTTTTTACCTGAATATCCCAAGGTCGATCACCATTGATAGCAATATCGGCCATCGACAGCATTTCACTGGCAATACGGTACCAATGATCTTCCTTAAGGCTAACTTCTGCTACACATGATGAACTCATACGCTTCTTATCACCTGTTCTATTTGAACCTGAAGAAAGAATAGACAACTTTCGTGGGTTCGTGAGTAAACTCACAAAAAACGTGCATTTATAAGTAAAGACAAAACAGAGGTGCTAGTAAATATCGAAAAATGCGGTTGTGCAGAGAAAGCACAAACAAAATTAGTCAGCATACGCGGTGACTTATAATAGAAAGATTGTCACCAGAGTGATTATATGCCCGGCAATCTGAATGTTCAATGACTGATGATTAGGGCGCTAATTGTGAAAGCAGAATTAACCCGCCGTATG
Organism: Tatumella morbirosei; assembly: GCF_000757425.2. GTDB lineage: Bacteria > Pseudomonadota > Gammaproteobacteria > Enterobacterales > Enterobacteriaceae > Tatumella > Tatumella morbirosei. The sequence continues at coordinate 107,719 of NZ_JPKR02000003.1, forward strand.
AGCGGCGGGAGGAATTACTGGCAGGGAGGTTTACGATACTGCAGACAAAAGCCGGCCGCGGCCAGAAAAACGGTGATACCCATTGCTGTGGCGGTCGTCAGTAAGGGCTGTGACAGATGATAAGACACCAGTAAACTGAACACGAAGCATAATCCCAGCTGCAACGCGTTCTGCAGGGCTGCAGCCTTTCCGCTTGCGCCGGGAAAAACCTGAAGCGCCGCCGAAACTACCACAGGATAAATAGCTCCGTTAGCCATCGCCATGCCGCAGAAGGGAAGTAACAGGGTGAACAGTTGAGGTTGACTAAAGAAACTCACGACAACGACACCAGCGATACTTACTGCGTAAAGCGCCAATAACCAGGGTAGCAGTTGACGACCACTGAACCGGTTAAGCAGAGCACGGCAACCAAAGCCACCTGCAAGGAACGTCAGGGTTTGTGGGATATAGCTTAGCCCGATATCACCGGCCGTTAGCCCCAATCCGGAAAGGATAAAGGGTGAACCGGTTAGCCAGGCAAAGAAACTGGCAGAGCAGGCTGAATAGATCAGCACATTGCCGCTGTATTGCCTTACCGAGAGTAACTGTAAAAAACCCGGGGTAACAGCATCCTTTGCTCCGGAAACTGCCGTTGGCCTGGTGGGTAAGCGCAGGGTAGCCACTATCAACACACAGGTCAGTAAAGTTAATACCAAAAATATTGAATGCCAGTGAAAATGTGCCAATAACCATGATCCAAGCAACGGAGCAAGTGCCGGCGACAATGCGACCATGGGCATAATAGTGGCGAAAATCTTCTGACTCCGGGATGCCGGATAGTAATCGAATACCAGGGATTGCCAGCTAACGGCGGCAGCACAGACACCGGTGGCCTGAATAAATCTCAGTGCTAACAGAGCATGAGGTGAGGATACCCACAACATCGCCAGACAGCTCACTGCAAATACTGCCAGACCTGTCACCAGCACGGGTTTCCGGCCAATTTTATCCGACAGCGGCCCCCAGAATAACTGAGCGCAGGCAAACCCTGCCAGGAACAGGCTAAGGCTGGCACTAATCACACCTGAATCGGTATTCAGGTCTTGCTTCATGGCCTCAAAGGCAGGCAGATACATATCTGTAGCCAGAAAACCCAGCATACTGAGTAATGACAGATAGACTAAAAAGATTACCGGATGACGCATTGTTCCTCCCCGTGGAAATTTGCGCACAGAGTTTAAAAGGGTGCGTAGAGGGTTGTGAACCGTTATTATTTGCAATCAACTGTGAAAAAAATTGAAAGGTTGCTATGTGGTCAGAATATGCGCTCGAAGTCGTGGATGCCGTGGCGAGAAATGGTAGCTTTAGTGCGGCAGCCAGAGAGTTACATCGGGTACCCTCAGCCATCAGTTATACCGTGCGGCAACAGGAGGAGTGGCTGGCAGTCTCATTGTTTGAGCGACAGCACCGTGATGTGATACTGACGGCTGCAGGAGAACATTTTGTTCGCGAAGGTCGGGGGATTATCAAAAAAATGCAGGAAACCCGGCGTCAGTGTCAACAACTGGCAAACGGCTGGCGCGGTGAACTCAGTATTGCGATGGACTGTATTGTGAAACGTTCCAGAATGCAGCAACTGACCATCGACTTTTACCGACACTTCCCGGATGTTGAATTGCATATTCATGAAGAGGTGTTTAACGGGGTCTGGGATGCCTTAGCCGCGGGGCGCGTAGATATGGCGATTGGGGCGACTCAGGCGGTTCCGGTTGCCGGGCGCTATGCTTTCCAGGATATGGGACGTCTCAACTGGCGTTGTATTGTCAGTGCCGGACATCCCCTGGCGAGGGAATCTCACCCGGGGGAAGAGCAGCTTCGGGCATGGCCATCACTGGTCATGGAGGATACCTCAAGGGAATTACCGCGAAGGATGACCTGGACTCTGGATAACCAACGTCGGATGACCGTACCGGACTGGCAGACCGGGCTTGATTGCGTAAAGGCAGGGTTGTGTGTCGCTATGGTCCCCGGGCACCTGGCCCAACCGCTATTAGAGAGCGGAGAAGTGAAAGAGCTGAAACTACCCGCTCCGTTCCCGGAAAGTCCTTGTTGTGTGAGTTGGGCAGAACAACGTATCTCGCCGGCATTACGCTGGATTCTGGAATATCTGGGTGATACCGCCACCCTGAACCAGGAATGGCTCAGGGAGTGACTGAAGTGGTTAGCGCCGGTAGTCTCGGAATGGACCGTCACCTACCGAACGACGTTCGATCAGTGTCGGATGAATTTCGATGGTTTGCGGTTCTTCGCGTTTGTTCACTATGCGGTCGAGAAGCATCTCAAGCGCTTTTTCGCCTAATTCACTTTTGGGCTGGTGAACGGTAGTCAGTGCCGGTGTGATATAACGAGAGTTGCGCACATTATCGTAGCCAATAATGGAGATGTCCTGGGGTACCCGCAGTCCTTGTTCATCTGCAGCGCAAATGGCTCCCATGGCCATAATATCCCCGCCGCAGAAGACCGCTGTCGGGAGCTGTGGTTGCGCAAGTATTTTCTGCATCGCCTGGTAACCGGACTCGGGTTCAAAATTGCCCTGGACCGTCCACTCTTCGCGGTGAGAGATACCTGCTTCTTCCAGAGCTTTTAGAAAACCAGCCAGCCGGCCACCTCCGGTATTTCTTTCCATCTGTCCCGGAATACAACCAATATCACGATGACCTCGCTCAATCAGATAACGTCCTGCCAGGTATCCGCCATGAAACGCGTTATCCAATACGGTGTCTGTAAAGTCTCCGCGTGAAACCCCCCAGTCCATCACCACCATCGGAATATTGCGGTTTTCTTCCAGCATATCCAGCAGCTCCTGCGGATATTCGGCACACATGACCAGAAGCCCGTCTACACGTTTGCGCGCCATCATTGACAGGTAAGCACGCTGCTTCTGCAGATCGTTGTGGGCGTTACCCAGAATCAGGGTATAGCCGTGGTCAAAACATTTTTTTTCAATGGCTTCAATAATTTCGGCAAAGTAAGGTGCCTCAAGTGTTGTCGAAAGTAAGCCCAGCGTCTTGGTATTATTGACTTTAAGACTTCTGGCGACAGCACTGGGGGAGTAGTGCAACTCGTTTATCGCTTCCCAGACCGCTTTCCGTGTGTTTTCCGCAACAAAACGGGTCTGATTAATGACATGGGACACGGTGGTGGTCGAAACCCCGGCGCGCTTTGCCACGTCTTTAATAGTTGCCATTCAGTGAGTACTCCTGGTTTTAAAAAATTTAATATATTGATTTTTAATATGTTAATCGTTTGCGTCAGCTCAGCAATCAACTGACCAGTCTTAATGGAAACTCAGAGGTCAGAGGAGAGTCCGGCGAAGACAACCGGTGAAAAACCAGCAGTCGAGGAATTTGCGCAACAAAGACCGGCAATTCTAGCAAGCCTGCCACAATAAAACGAGATTTTTGCGCATCAGTGTGGGAATATAACTATCTCCCTACATTTAATGTGCCTAAAGGAGTTCTGATGGATACCGATCTTAAGCTTGCACTGACAACCACTGTTGTCGCGTTGCTGATGATTATGGCTTTCAGTTTTACGGCCATATTGCATTAACCGTCGCGCACAGGTTCAGCCATCGACGACCTGCCTGTGTGGTTAAGTTGTCAGAACCGGCCACCGGCTCACTCTGGTGCCGGTTTTTTTTGCTGTCGGGAAATGCCTATGACTTTGCTGCGGTAGGGATTACCGGGGACTCAATTCTGCAAGCAACGTTGAGGAAAAGGGGCGATGGTTATGACAGCTTGCTCTCTGTATAAAAAACTGCACCTTACTCCGCCAGATTATCGGTGTTTGAAGTGCAGTAGTCTGTAGTCCCCGGGAAGTATAATTAGCGGACGGTGCTCGGTGTCATCATGCGACGCGCGCCAATATAGTGACGCTGCCAGTATTCATTACTCAGCGCAGTAATCTGGATATCTTTACCGGTGCGCGGTGACTGAATAAATTTACCATCACCCAGGTAGACACCAACATGGTCAGCCGCACCGTGACGATGGATACGGAAGAACACCAGGTCACCTTTTTCCAGCTCATCACGTTTTACCGGTGCTGCGTCGCGAAGATGGTACATTTCGTTCGCTGTGCGGGGAATTTTGAAATTCACCAGGTCTTTATAGGCATAATAAACCAGGCCACTGCAGTCAAACCCGGTATGCGGAGAGGTTCCTCCCCACTGGTAAGGTTTCCCGAGCTGATCCATCAGTTTAACCATCGCGGTCGCACGGGCTTTCTGATAACGCAAACGATGCTGTTTACTCATCCGTATAGCGGCCAGTGTAGCGGATGGATGACGCGTCGTTTTTTTTGCTGCGGGGCGTTGACGGCCATACCTTTTAGTTTCGTGTCTGCGATTCTTTGCCAGATGACTGGATTCTTTCGCTGTACGACTCTGCTTGATTTTTCGCTGACTGGTGAAATGTTTCACCCGGTGAATCAGGGGCTGACGGGCTTTATGTCGACTACTGGTCGTCTTTATGGGTCTTCGCTTGCGGCGTGCATCCTCTTCGGTAACAGCTTTACGGGTGGTTTTGTGAAATGTGGCATTTACCGCTGTTCGAGGCGATGCCTCTGCGACATTGAAAAAAAGCTGTGCTACAGCCAGAATAAAAAGCGTGATCAGTAGACGCATAGTTGTCAGGTTACAGGTTAAATGTCCTGAAAAAGACGGACAAAATTAAAAAATAACATCTGACCTTTCAGTCAGCCCCAAAATCATTCTAATCCAGAATTTTATTAAATGTTAAGGTCTTTTTTCCGGAATCTGTTACGAGAAGTTTTTTGACGTAAAATTGAGCATAAACAGATAATTAAGTCACAAATTTTTGATGAAACTTCAGGCGACTGAATTTTTCATCCTGCAGTTGTTACCGGTTTAACGCTAAATGCCATATAAGTGAACTTTTATGTAGCAGATGAAAAATGTCGTTTTCACTGGCGGGTTGATATCGCTACAATAACAAAACATGTCGTTTTGTCCCGAAGGAAGTACTATGAGCACTCTCGAAAAAATTCAGACTCAGATTTCTGAAAATCCTATTCTGCTGTATATGAAAGGTTCCCCTAAATTACCAAGCTGTGGTTTCTCCGCTCAGGCGGTACAGGCACTTTCTGCCTGCGGGCAGCGCTTTGCCTATGTCGATATCCTGCAGAATCCGGATATTCGTGCCGAATTACCAAAATATGCAAACTGGCCAACTTTCCCACAGTTATGGGTAGACGGAGAACTGGTGGGCGGCTGCGATATTATTATTGAAATGTATCAGCGTGGCGAACTGCAGCAGCTGATTAAAGAAACCGCAGAGAAATACCCTGCGGCAGAATAACTGTTATCGACAGTGATTCCGGTGCCCGCTAATTTCGCGGGCATTTTTTTGTGCGTCATTCTGACGCGACAGAGGCCTCTGTATCATCATCCTCACCGGTGGGTAACGGCCAGCCTCCCAGTCTTTTCCAGCGGTTAACCAGCTCACAGAACAAGGTCGCCGTTTGTTGGGTATCATACAGCGCGGAATGCGCCTGATGACTGTCGAAAGTCATTCCGGCCGCTTTACAGGCTTTGGCGAGAACTGTCTGGCCGAGTACCAGCCCGCTGAGAGCCGCAGTATCAAAAGTGGCAAACGGGTGGAAAGGGTTGCGTTTAAGATGGCTGCGCTGCGCGGCTGCCATCACGAAGCTTTGATCAAAATGGGCATTGTGCGCCACGATAACCGCTCTGGCACAGTCACTGTCTTTCATGCCTTTGCGTACCATCTTGAAAATAGCATGTAACGCATCGTGTTCACTGACCGCATTACGCTCAGGATCATTAGGATCGATACCGGTAAATGCCAGTGCTTCAGGGTGTAACAGAGCACCTTCGAACGGCGCAACATTAAAATGCAGGGTCTGGTCCGGCTGCAGCCAGCCATCGTCATCCATTTTCAGGGTAACCGCAGCAATTTCCAGTAGTGCATCAGTGTCGGCATTAAAACCTGCGGTCTCGACATCAATCACGACAGGGTAAAAGCCCCGAAAACGTTGATTCAGTGCATTAAGCGAAGAAGTTTCGGACATCAGTATCTCATTGGACGAAAAAATCAGTGGGTAGTCTGACTATCACTACTGGGACAGAATCGGGTGAATATAACTTCAGCGAAAAAAGTCTGCCTGATTCAGGCAGACATCACCAGTTAGTTACCGATTCCCTGACCGGTATGTTTTTTCTCAATTAATTCGATTTTGTAACCATCCGGATCTTCTACAAACGCAATCACGGTAGTGCCACCTTTGACCGGACCGGCTTCGCGGGAAACTTTCCCCCCGTCTTTACGAATTCGTTCGCAGGCTTCTGCGGCATTATCAACTTCAATGGCGATATGTCCGTAGGCATTTCCCAGGTCATAACTGTCAACGCCCCAGTTATAGGTCAGTTCGAGCACTGTGCCTTCAGTTTCTTCAGCGTAACCCACAAAGGCTAAAGTGTATTTGTATTCAGTATTCTCACTTTGACGTAACAGCCGCATGCCGAAAATACGGGTATAAAAATCCACTGATCGTTGCAGGTCACCAACACGTAGCATGGTATGAAGCAGACGCATATCATCCTCTTTTATTCAGGCCAGTCATCAATAAAACACCAATGACCGGAAAGTTAACCGGCCACTAGTGTAACAGGGAAATCGCTGTGGGTATGCTTAGTTATCGTTCAGGAAAGGGTAATCGGTGTATCCCTGAGCAGCACCGCCATAAAATGTCTCAGGGTGCTGTGGGTTCAGCGGGGCATTTTTCTGTAAACGTTCAACCAAATCCGGATTAGCAATATAATCACGCCCAAAAGCAACAGCATCGATCAACTGACGGTTAATTAAATCTTCAGCTTTTTGTTTGGTGTAGGCACCTGCACCGATAATGACCCCCGGAAATACCTCGCGTACTTTACGGCGGAATTCATCGCTGTAAGGCGCTCCACCAGCCCAGTCCGGCTCAGATAAGTGCAGGTAGGCAATCTTACGTTTTGCCAGTTCACTGATAAGCCATAGCGCTTCAGCCTCTTCATTGTCACCATTTCCCAACGCCTGGAACTCACCTACCGGCGAGAGCCGGATGGCTATGCGGTTCCGCGCCCAGGCTTCGCCCATGGCATCAACTATTTCCAGTACCAGACGGGCACGATTTTCCAGACTGCCACCGTACTCGTCGGTACGTTGGTTAGACTGTGAAGACAGGAACTGATGGATCAGGTAGCCATGGGCTCCATGAATTTCAGCCAAATCCATGCCTGCTTCCGCAGCATTGATTGCGGCCTGACGGAAATCGGCAATGACCTGGCGAATTTCGCTGAGGCTCATTTCACGGGGCAGTGTGGTTTCTTCACGGTAGACCTTACCCTCGGCATCTTTCAGGGAGGTCCGGGTCTGAGACGGCAGCGAAGAGGGTGCCAGCGGCGCCAGCCCTTCCGGCTGTAACGATTGATGAGAAATTCGTCCGGTATGCCATAGCTGAACTGCAATATGGCCACCGGCAGCATGGACCTCAGAAGTTATTGCTTTCCAGCCGGCGATTTGCTGCGGGGTATGCAGTCCCGGGGCTCCGGCATAGCCTTTTGCCTGGAAAGAAATCTGAGTGGCTTCTGTGATAATCAGTCCGGCACTGGCACGCTGACGGTAATAGGTCGCCATCAGTTCAGTGGGAATATCTCCCGGCTCAATACTGCGCAGGCGGGTCAGGGGAGCCATAAAAATACGGTTCGGAACAGTAATGGCGCCGACGGTTAACGGAGTAAAAAGCGTGCTGTCAGTCATGATATTCTCCTTGAAAAAGGTGACCGGAATAAGTCGGATGTACAGTGCCATGTCAGGTTATTTACCTGAGCGTTACAGGGGATAAAGTCAGAATGTAACGAAACACTCACGCTATGCAGAGTAATGACCTGTCTTACGGATGACAATGCAGCAACGGTCTCAACGCACAAACGGGCAATCAGTCAGGGGATTGCCAGTTGCACAGCCAAAGGCTAAAGTTTACTCATTAAACCAGGTCAGTACCGGAGTAATACCCTGTACCGACTGGCAGATCTGCATTGCGTATTGAGGGGATTATGGCCGAGCAACTGGAGTTTTTCCCTGTTCCGAATCCTTGCCGGGGAATTTGCCGTACAGACAGCCGGGGGTATTGCCTCGGCTGCCTGCGGAGCCGTGAAGAACGCTTTAACTGGATGTCACTGACTGACGGACAAAAACGGGATGTCATACGCATTTGTCATCAGCGACGACTCAGGATGCAACGGGTTCAGAAAGCGCCGGAAAGCGAAGAGCCACAACAGCCTTCACTGTTCTGAATATTATGGCCGGAACCTTATTCGGGGACGGCAGTACTGAGTTGTGCCAGAGAGCATTGCAAACGCCACAAAATACCTGCCAGTTGCCTGGCATCGGCATCTCCGACACTCAGCAATTGGTTTGTCATCTCATCCAACTGACTGAGCGTGGTGTTCAGGGCATTATGCCGCACTCCATGCAAGCTCATTACATCATGCAGGGAATGAAAACACTGATCCCTGACCATTGAAAGGCCTGTAGAGTCAGATCGCCAGCTTCTTAACTGCCAGATAATATGCGAACAGTTGAGAAGTACCACCCCCCAGCGCAACAGCCATAACCGTGTCTGCTGATTGTTACTACTTTTTAACTGGCTTACCAGGTGATAGACCCTCGATTCAAATACGCTTTCTTTCAGTGAAGGACGAAGACGTAACTGATCGAGAAAAACATGCCTCAATGCGCGGATATTTCTGCGGGCTTTACGGTCATCTGAACTGGGTCGCAATACCTGAAAAGCTAGCCAGGCCAACAGCACCCCGCAAACCTTAGCCAGGTTATCATTAAGAAATTCGCTGTAATCCCATTCCGGTGGGTTGGTAACCGAAATAAACGATCCCAGAAATACCACCGCCTGACCCCAGAAACCGGCATTCGCGGGTTGTTGTAATTTCAATAACTGACAGGTTATCAGTAAAGGGAACAGAAACAGCATGAACTGCCAGAGCGCGCTAATCTGAATCATCAGGCCAAATTTAAGGACCAGACTAAAGAAAACCAGAACCAGCAGGGTTTTGATCAACCCGAGCACGGTTCCCGCCGGGGTAGGTGAGGATGAATAGAGGACGCAGGCGATGGACGTTAGTGTCAGTGCGGCGGCGCCGTCTTCCCAGTGACTGTTAATCCAGAATGTCCCGCCAATGACAATAGCTGTAAAGGTTCTCAGGGCACTCCATCCTGCCTCCGTACTATCATTTTCTCTGGCAAGAGAGGGTACACGGGGTGGCTGGAAACGGGTGTCAGCATCTGCTGTTTCCAACAGATGAATCCAGCGGCTGACATTTAGATAAAGCCAGCAAAAATAACGTAACCGATCGCAAAAGGCCTGCTGACGAAAATCGTTATCACCCGATACCATCATCTGCCGGAGAATTACTGCCATCCGGTACTTATCGCTGTCTGGCCGAACGAGTTCGTCAAGTAACTGTTCAATACCCTGATACAGGGTGTCAGGAGCCTCTGGCCAGTTCAGCAGCATCCTTCGTAATCCGGATAACACACTGGTGAGTTTTAACTGCTGGTGCAGAATGTAATTCAGCACGTTATTTTGCCGTCGGAATCGGTAATGGCTCCAGAATGCCTGAACTCTCAGCAGATTCATGGTCAGAATCTGTGAGATAACTCTTTCATGGGAGGCACTGGCGTTAGCGGCACTGTCCCGGGTCAACAGCGAGGTTGCATGTTTGTGCAATTCAAAATGCAACTGACGTAATGACACCATCAGTTTATCGCCATCTGAGGTACTGGGCAGGATCATCATCATCAACCCGGCGCACAGAATCCCTGTGATAACTTCGCAAACGCGAGCCTGGGCAATATCCCAGACCTGATTGACATCGGTAACATTGACGGTACTGAAAGCGATAATAGTAGCGGTGTAGCCGGATAAACAAAATGCGTAGGCGACGTTATTCTGATAGTGGCTGGAAATCCAGGTACAGAAAGCCAGCCAGCCGGCGATGGTAAACACGAACAACCAGGGATCATTCAGGGTATGTCCTGCAATAATCAATGCGGCAGTCGCACCAATCAAACTGCCACAGATTCTGCCGAGACTTTTACTGATAGCGCCGCCAATGGTGGGGAAACTAACAACAGCAGCCGAAGTCATCGCCCAGTAGGGTTGATCCAGTTCAAAAAAGTAGGCAAAACTGAGGGCGAAGCACATAGCCAGACTGTTACGTAATGCATAACGCCACTGCAGGTTGTCTGCTTTTATCCAGGGTAATTGCTGCCATTCCAGCCAGTTGAGATTCACGTGTGCCTCACTGACGGATAACAATGGTACAGGTGGTACCCGCGACCAGTGGAATCCACGCAGGGACATCATCCAGTCGGATTCTGACCGGCACTCGTTGGGCCAGCCTTACCCAGGGCACGGTTGGTTTAATCTCCGGTACCAGGCCATTTGCTTCCACATTCTGATCATAGATAGCGCGCCCGATACTCAGCACTTTGCCGTTCAGGGTTTTGCCGTTACTGTAAAGTACAATGTTGGCTGGCGCTCCCACATGAATATTGCGTAATTTAGTCTCTTCAAAATATCCCATTACGTAGTAAGAATGGCTGTCGAGCAATGCGAATAAAGGGGCACCTTCGGTAGCATAGTTCCCTGCCCGTAGGGAAAGGTTAGTGATCCATCCGTCCGTTGGGGCATAGATATTGGCATGTTGCAGATCCCAGCGGCTCTTATTCAGCGTTGCCTGAGCCGCTTTTACGCTGGCGACTGCCGCCGCCGCCGTCTGGCTGGCGATATCCAGATCTTCGGCGGAAATCACGTTACGTGGCAGTTTTGCTCTGCGCTGTAGTTCATGCTGTGCCTTTAATAAGTCTGCCTGAGCTTTCGCCAGTAACGCCTCAGCATTATCTTGTGCAATTTGCAGGGGGATGGTGTCCAGAGCTACCAGCAGGTCACCTTTACGCACAAACTGATTATCGCTGATGTTAACCGCGACGACCCGGCCTGAGACTTCCGGGGTAATATCGACGATTTCTGCCCTGATCTTTCCATCCCGGGTCCAGGGCGATTGCATGTAATAGTTCCACATCCACCAACCCGCGAACAGGGCAATAGCAAAGACAAACAGGGTGGTGAAATACTTCAGGAGATTTACTTTCATTATTCATTATCTCAGGCTAAGCAGGCCAAATGAGGCAACTACACACAGAATAAACAGTGACAAGTCCATCAGGGTCGGATGCCAGAAGGTACCTGAGTACATCCGCGCCCGGATCAGCGGGTGGATCACCAGCCACAGAAAGAACCCCAGCAATACGGATTTGAATATTGGGGGGAAGAATAATGAATCGCCGAACACCAGCTCGGTGAGTGATGATAACGGGGGATGGTTACTTAAATCCATGTCCGGCATTCCTTGTCAGTAATAACCACAGTAACAATTAAGAAAATGATTTCTGCATCAGGCATTTGTATTTACTGCCTGGAAACCGCAAAATAGTGTAAGATCGACAATGATGCTTAGCAAGCTAATTATAAGGAGGTTATATGGAATCTTCATTAGGCACCGATCTCGCCAGGTTGGTGCGTATGTGGCGGGCAGTCATTGATAACAGACTGAAGCCCCTTGGCCTGACCCAGACGCTGTGGGTGACATTGCATAATATTCATCAGTTACCTCCGGAACAGTCTCAGATTCAGTTGGCTAAGGCGATAGGTATCGAACAGCCGTCTCTGGTCAGAACACTCGACCAACTGGAACATAAGGGCCTTATCAGCAGGTTACCGTGCGCAGATGATCGTCGTGCGAAACGGATTACGCTGACAGATGCGGCGGCACCGGTGATTTCCGAACTGGAGGGTGTTATTGACCGTAGTCGTGAAGATATCCTCAGCGGTTTGTCATCAGAAGAGATCAGCACACTGATAAAGCTTATCGGCCGGTTAGAAAAAAACATTGTCGAACTGCAAGGAAAAGAGAATTAGTGGATGGTTTTACTTGCACACTTTAAGAATTAATTGACACAGCAGAGCTAAAAAAAGAAAAAACCCGTCTCAGGACGGGTTTTTTGGTACTGACGGGTGATTAGCGTGGAGACACTGTCACCTGGCTGCCATTGCTGGCGATGGCCACCCGCATACCGACAGAATAACGGGTTGCTGCTTGTTTCTGAACGACCATGATAGTGTTGCCATCATCTTTACGGATTTCCAGCTCAACACCCTGCGAGGTATTCATGCCACTCTGAACCTGTTGACCGGCCAGGCCACCCAGAACTGCGCCACCGGCAGTGGCCAGGCTACGACCCGCGCCACCACCTACAGTATTTCCGAGGAAACCACCGAGTACGGCACCACCGATAGCACCAATGGCACTATTTTCATCACCGCCCTGGATTTTTACCGGGCGGACAGAAACCAGGGTCCCGTAAGAAACGCTCTGGACTTGCTTGGCTTCGCTGGCGCTGTAAGTATCGCCCGACAGGTCATTGTTATTAACACATCCAGTCAAAGCCAGCGCGATGGCTGCGACAGCAGTTAAACGTTTAATCATCAGAAACTCCTTTCAAAATCGGCGCGATGTGCGCACTCTTGACAACGTTATTATCCTATTATAAAGCAAATTGTGCATATCGAGGCGATTTTTGCAATAACCTAAATGCTATTGTGGGACTGCAGGGGTAAACGATAATTCAATCAGCCATAAAATGTATTCAATTAATTGATGATCAATTGTTATCCTGGTCATAGTATTAGCCACTGTGTCAGACTACTGACAGTCTGCGAAGCCGCAAAATTGAGGTCAACATGAAGTCGGGACGCTATATCGGAGTGATGTCAGGCACCAGCCTTGACGGGGTGGATGTGGTACTGGCCGCTATAGATGAACATATCGTGGCGCAACAAGCCAGCTATTGTCATCCGATGCCACTCGACATTAGACAGCAAATACTGGATGTGTGTCAGGGACAGCCAGTGACATTGTCACAACTTGGTCGCCTTGATTCACGGCTGGGACGCTTATTTAGTGAGGCGATAGAAACTTTGATGCGCAGGGAGTCACTGACGGCCCGCGATATTGTCGGAATTGGCTGCCACGGACAAACGGTGTGGCATGAGCCGGACAGTGATGCACCCTTCAGTATGCAACTTGGCGATAATAACCAGATTGCTGCCCGCACAGGCGTCACTGTGGTCGGTGATTTCCGCCGCCGCGATATGGCTTTGGGAGGCCAGGGTGCGCCGCTGGTGCCGGCGTTTCACCGCGCCATACTGATGCATCCCGGGGAACGACGGATAGTCCTGAATATTGGTGGAATTGCGAATCTGTCGCTACTGTTTCCCGGGCAAACAATTCGTGGTTTTGATACCGGACCGGGCAATATCCTGATGGATGCCTGGGTTTGGCGTAACCGGCAACAACGGTTCGACAGAGATGGGCGCTGGGCGAAAAGCGGGCAGGTGATTCCTGTATTGTTGAAGCAAATGTTAGATGATCCCTGGTTTGCTTTACCGACACCGAAAAGTACCGGCCGGGAATATTTTAATCTCTCCTGGATAGAAAAACAGCTGATGCACTTTCCGGGTCTGGCGGCACAGGATATTCAGGCGACATTGCTCGAACTCACGGCTGTCAGCATTGTGCAGCAGATTCAACTGAATGGTAACTGTGATCGCTTGCTGGTCTGCGGCGGCGGCAATCATAACGTTGAATTAATGCAACGTATTTCGGCTCTGTTACCGGGCACTGAAGTGGGTAAAACTGACGATGTGGGTATCAGCAGTGACGATATGGAGGCACTGGCGTTTGCCTGGCTGGCATTCCGGACCTTGTCAGGATTACCTGGTAACTTACCCGCTGTGACAGGAGCACGAGATTTTACTACGCTGGGAGCCGTATTCCCTGCGAATCTGGCAGCCAGTAAGTAGTCAGGCCCGTAGCCGCAACGACCTGAATCACAGGGCGGCGACGGTTATCAGTAATATGGTTTGTCAGGTGAATGAGTCTGAAAAAATGGCGAATGAGAATGATGTTTTACAAGATATAGCCGATCTGCGTCGGGAATATACCCGGGGTGGGTTACGGCGCAAGGATTTACCGGAACATCCTATGGCGTTGTTCGGTCAGTGGCTGAATCAGGCGTGTGAAGCCAGGTTGCCCGATCCGACCGCGATGTGCGTCGCAACGGTCGATGAGCTGGGACAACCGTATCAGCGAATTGTATTGCTCAAGCAGTACGACGATAACAGTATGATTTTTTATACTAATCTTGGCAGTCGCAAAGCGCAGCACCTGGCGAATAATCCCAAAATCTCATTGCATTTCCCGTGGCATATGCTGGAGCGTCAGGTGATGGTGTTGGGAGAGGCCGAAAAACTCAGTCCCGGGGAAGTGATTAAGTATTTTCACAGCCGTCCCCGTGACAGCCAGATTGGAGCCTGGGTCTCGAAACAATCGAGCCGGATTTCAGCACGTGGCATTCTTGAAGCGAAATTCCTGGAAATTAGTCAGAAATTTATGCGCGGTGAAGTTCCGTTACCGGATTTCTGGGGAGGTTACCGGGTCAGATTTCATACTATGGAATTCTGGCAGGGCGGAGCCCGCCGTCTGCATGATCGTTTTATCTACCAGTTACAGGATGACTGCTGGAAAATTGATCGTCTGGCACCCTGATTTTGTGAAATAACCTGTTTCTCTACTGGAACAGTTGGCTTGTGCGTTTTATTCTATGCACCTTATTTTTTTCGCCGTTGGCGAAAAGCTGTGTACCAGCGAAGGTGCAGTCTGTTCAATTTGGAGTCGTTAATGACCAGCAGTAACCTGATACAACAATTGCAGGAAAGGGGCCTGATCGCCCAGGTAACGGATGAAGAGGCGTTATCAGAGCGACTGGCCAAAGGTCCTGTTGCACTGTATTGCGGCTTTGATCCTACCGCAGACAGCCTCCATCTGGGCCATCTGGTACCGTTACTTTGCCTGAAACGTTTTCAGGATGCTGGCCATAAACCGGTCGCACTGGTGGGTGGGGCTACAGGGTTGATTGGGGACCCGAGCTTCAAAGCCAGTGAGCGTAAGCTGAACACTTCCGAAACGGTCGGTGAATGGGTGGAAAAAATTCGGCATCAGGTATCCCCGTTCCTGGATTTTGACTGCGGTGATAACAGTGCTATAGCAGCGAACAACTATGACTGGTTTGGCAGCATGAATGTGCTGACCTTCCTGCGGGATATTGGTAAGCATTTCTCTGTTAATCAGATGATTAATAAGGAAGCGGTCAAACAACGTCTGAACCGCGATGATCAGGGGATTTCGTTTACCGAATTCTCTTATAACCTGTTACAGGGTTATGATTTTGCCTGTCTGAACAAATTACACGATGTTTGTCTGCAGATTGGTGGCTCTGACCAATGGGGAAATATTACCTCAGGTATCGACCTGACCCGCCGTTTGCATCAGAACCAGGTGTTCGGCCTGACTGTGCCGTTAATTACCAAGTCGGATGGTACCAAATTCGGTAAAACCGAAGGTGGAGCTGTCTGGCTGGATGCGAAAAAAACCAGCCCGTATAAATTTTATCAGTTCTGGATTAATACGGCAGACGCTGATGTTTATCGGTTCCTGAAGTTTTTCACCTTTATGAGTATTGATGAAATCAATGCACTACAGGAAGAAGACCAGCAAAGTGGTAAAGCCCCTCGTGCGCAGTATGTGTTGGCTGAACAGGTCACACAGCTGGTGCATGGTGAAGAAGGTCTGGCAGCAGCAAGACGTATTACAGAGAGCCTGTTTTCTGGCGCACTGAGTTCGCTGACCGGGGAAGACTTCGCTCAACTGGCGCAGGATGGTATGCCGACAGTCACTCTTTCACAAGGGGATGATCTGCAACAAGCCCTGGTAGCGGCAGAACTGGTACCTTCCCGTGGTCAGGCACGCACTTTAATCTCTTCGAATGCGGTGGCGATTAACGGCGAAAAACAATCGAATGCCGAATATCAGTTCAGTGATGCGGATAAGCTGTTTGGTCGTTATACCGTGTTGCGTCGTGGTAAAAAGCATTACTGCCTGATTAACTGGCAATAAACAACAGATGAAAAGGCCGGTCTCCGGCCTTTTTTTTGGTTCAGATAACAGCAAAGATGTCGTTCAATAATGAAAAATATTCTCGCAATACAATCTCATGTCGTTTACGGACATGCAGGTAATGCCGCCGCTGAATTTCCGATGCGGCGAATGGGGGCCAATGTCTGGCCACTTAATACCGTCCAGTTTTCTAACCATACCCAGTACGGACACTGGACCGGTACTGTAATGCCGGCAGAACACCTGACCGATATCGTTAAAGGGATTGCAGAAATTGATCGGCTAAAAACCTGTGATGCGGTGCTGAGTGGCTATCTGGGGTCTGCGGAACAGGGAGAAAAAATCCTTGAGATCGTTCGACAGGTAAAAGAAGCCAACCCACAGGCCTGGTATTTTTGCGACCCAGTGATGGGACATCCGGAGAAGGGCTGTATTGTGGCGCCGGGAGTAGCGGAATTCCATTGCAAGTCGGCACTGCCTGCCAGCGATATCATTGCGCCTAATCTGCTGGAACTGGAAATGCTCAGTGAGCGTCAGCTTAGTAATATTGATGAGTGTGTCGATGCCAGTCGTCAACTGATAGCCAGTGGCCCGCGGATTGTTCTGGTGAAACATCTTTCACGTGCGGGCAGACGCAGCGATCAGTTTGAAATGTTGCTGGTGACTGCCGAAGAAGCCTGGCATATCAGCCGTCCGCTGGTCGATTTTGGCGTCCGACAGCCGGTAGGTGTCGGTGATTTAACCTGTGGGTTATTGCTGGTGGATCTGCTGTACGGAAAATCATTGCAGGATGCTCTTGAACATGTGACTGCGGCAGTTTATGAAGTGATGCTCAAAACACATCAGATGGGGGAATATGAGTTGCAACTGGTAGCGGCGCAGGATCAGATCGCTCATCCGGAACATCATTTTGTCGCAGAACGCCTCAGTTAACTCTTTTCAATCGCCGGATAGCCAGCCCTGAGGAGGTTATCCGGCAAAAATGACTCTTCGATTTCCGGACAATGCTGCCGCTGTTTAAAACAGCTCCGGGACATTCTGCTCAGCTGAACCAGACCCTTACAACGCTTGCCCACCTGATACTTCGATACGTTGTGCGGTGATCCAACCGGTTTCATCACTCAGAATGGCACTGATGGCATCGCCGATATCATCCGGTAAGCCAACGCGGCCCAGTGCCGTTAGTGAGGCAATAGTATCGTTAATTTCACGGGTATCGCGAACCCGTCCGCCACCGAAATCAGTCTCTATGGCGCCCGGTGCCAAAATATTAACCCGAATACGGCGTTCACCCAGTTCTTTGGCCTGATAGCGGGTCAGTACCTCCATTGCGCCTTTCATGGCCGCATAAGTGGAAGACCCCGGATAGGTCATCCGGGTAAGCCCGCTGGAGATATTCAGAATCCGCCCGCCATCGCTAATCAGTGGCAGTAATCGCTGGGTCAGAAAATAGGGACCTTTAAAGTGTACGTTCACCAGTGCATCGAACTCCTGTTCTGTTGTCTCACTGAACAGTTTGTAATGCCCATGGCCGGCATTGTTCACTAAATAATCAAAGTTATCACGGTGCCACCGCTGTTTCAGTAATGTTGCGACCTGCTGAGTAAAAGCTTCAAACTGCGAACTGTCCCCGATATCGAGCTGTAATGCGGCTGCACGGGCACCCAAAGCTTCAATTTCTTTCACCACTGCCTGAGCTTCTTCAGGATGGCTGCGCCAGGTAAAAATGATATCTATGCCACGGGCGGCGAGCTTTAAGGCTCCATTTTTACCCAGACCACGATTTCCACCGGTAATTAATGCAATTTTCTGGCTCATAGTAACTCCACTGATGAAATAACAAGACGTCAATGAGGATATTCGTTAATAATAAAACAATAAACCGGCTATAACGGATATCAGTGTTTCGTTTATGACAACAATCAGGAGAGGGCGTGGATAAAATTCAGGCAATGCAGGTATTTGTCCGGGTCGCAGAGATGGGGAGTTTCACCCGGGCTGCCGAAAGCCTGGGGTTGCCTAAAGCCAGTGTCTCACGGCAGTTACAGGCTCTTGAAAACCAGATGGGCACTCGTTTGTTGCATCGAACCACGCGTCAGGTTCAACTGACCTACGACGGACTGGTCTGTTACGAACGCTGTATTGAGCTATTGTCGATGCTGGATGATATGGACAGTCTGTTTCAAATGGAGCCGGCAACACTCAGCGGCAAACTGCGGGTCGATATGTCAGTGGCGATGGCGACCGGGTTTATCCTGCCGAGACTGCCAGAGTTCCTGCAGCAATACCCCGGGGTAGAGATCGAACTCAGCAGCAGTGATCGCCAGGTTGATATTGTCGGTGAAGGATTCGACTGCGTAATCAGAGCCGGAGAACTTAAAGACTCCGGGATGATAGTGAGGCCGCTTGGGGTGCATCAGATGATTAACTGTGCAAGCCCTGATTATCTGGCGCGTTTTGGAGTCCCGGAACATTCAGAAGATCTGTCTCAGCACGCGATGGTGCATTATAGTCAGCATCTTGGTCAGCCCTCACAGGGATTCGAATATTTTGATGGTAAACAGAGTCACTATTATCCGGTAGGAGGTGCTGTCACAGTCAACAGTACGGAGACTTACCGTACCGCCTGCCTGGCAGGGTTAGGGATTATTCAGGTGCCCTCCAGTGGCGTCAGGCCACTGATACTGAGCGGTCAATTACAGGAGATTTTGCCTGGGTTGCCGGCAAGGCCGATGCCGGTCTCTTTGCTTTATCCTGACAGGCGCAATGTGCCGCGCAGGGTCAGGGTGTTTATGGACTGGTTGGCCAGGACCGTGGCTGACTATCTCCGGCCATGAATCCTGTCGGTCACCGCACAAAAAAATCCCCGTCAATGAACTGGCGGGGATTTTTATCATGTCTGCGAATTAATCGCGGGTCATTTTGTTCAGTAGTGGCGCTGAAAGCAGCATAATAACGGCAATCACCAGCGTGCTGATCCCAATTTGTTTAAATACATGCCCATAGACATTCAACGACATCAGTGGGTCAGTCACATTATCCGGGACTGCCATTAGCGCGGCAATTTTCCCGGCAATCACTGCGGCACCTGCGGTGGTCAGAAACCAGGAGCCCATGATAAAGCCCATCAGTCGCTGCGGTACCAGTTGGGCTACCATCGCCAGACCCAGCCCGGAGATCATCAGCTCACCGACACTTTGCAACGCATAGCTTAAAATCAGCCAGTTGATGGAAACAATACCTTGCTGGTTAGCATACATTGCACCCAGTGGCAGCACCAAAAACGCTGCTGAACACAGCAGCATACCGATAGAAAATTTAAATGGCATGGGCAGCCGGTCACCCATTTTGTTATACAGCATGGCCAGTAACGGGCTGGCAACCATAATCCAGAAAGGATTCAGGGCCTGGAATTGCTCAGGTTCAAAAGTAATGCCAAAAATTTGATGGCCAACGTTACGGATAGCAAAGAAATTCAGCGAGGTTGGCATCTGCATATACAGAACAAAAAACACCACGGCTTCAAGCATCAGGATAAAGGCAACGATCATTTTGCGGCGTGCTGCACCCTGCAACGCGAAGGTTTCTTTGGCGAACAGCAGCACAATCGCAATAGCGATTACCCCTAACGCGATACGGGCAATGTGCTGATGGTGCAGTAACCAGGTGGCAACAGCGACCAGTACCACAATACCGACCAGGGTGGCCAGCAGTTTACCTAAATGCAAAGGACGGAAGTCAGCCGCAGATCCCTGTTGCTTAACCACGGATTGCAAACTCAGGAAATTGATAAGGGTAAAGACCAGCCCGACGACCGACAGTGAAAAAGCAACACTCCATCCGTATTTGCTGGCAAGCCAGGGAGTGAGCATCATAGAGAATAGTGAGCCGATGTTAATCGACATATAGAACATGGTGAAAGCACCATCCAGACGCGGATCATCTTTCTTGTAGCAGGTTGATAACAGCGAGGAAGGGTTGGCTTTAAACAGACCGCTGCCGACGGCAATGGTTGCCATGCCAATATAGACTATGCTGACATGGTGACCTGAGTAAGCAATCATCGCATAGCCCAGCGCCAGAACAATGGTACCGAGGGTAATCACCCGCTTAGTCCCCAGAACTTTATCGCCGAGCCAGCCACCAATGGAGACAAGACCATAGACCAGGGCGCTAAATGAAGAGAACAGGGTGACAGACTCAGCTTCTGACATACCCAGTTGTCTGACCAGGTAGACGGCCATAATAGCCTGTAAACCGTAATAACCGAAACGCTCCCAGAGTTCGATGGTGAAGATCAGATAGAAGGCTTTCGGCTGCCTGAAGGCATTCAGGCTGGGCTGGTTTTCCGGATTGTTTGCAGTAGACACTTGTACCTCTGTGCTTTTTACCCTGTTTTACGGCAGGAATTAAGTGTGTGCCATGCGTCTGGTTGCGCATGATCGTCATTTTTTTCAGGCTGCGGGACGACAAAAGCAGACAACAAAAACAAAATAACATTGACACCATAAAATAGGTGGCGGGATGCATTATGCAGATTTTAAATTTGTTAATGATGTGATGTGTATGATTATATATCGAAAAAATCTCACTGCCTGTTTTAAAGAATAATGAATGTTGGCAGTGAATGCAATCACAGGGTATTTGAATTAAATTGCTATGCAATGCAATTAATTTAGTCGTTGATACTATGTGTCTGTTGTTTATCTGGTTTTAAAGGTTATTAAACCGATAGTTGGCAGGATATAAGGAATGTTTGTTCGTAGCATATAAGGTCAACCCGCCGCTGAAAAAATAGCCATAAAAATCCCTGATAGTTTACGACTAAAATTAAGTGGCTGTGCAACTCTATGATTTAACTTTGAAATAAACACAGATGCGCCGGATTGTGCATCTGTGCTAAAAGGCAGAAATAAAATGAGTTTTTTGGTGGGATTAATCAGTTTTTTCGCGGTATTCGCACAAATCTTCTATCAGACAGGAACCGCAGCGGGGCTTGCGGGCAATGCAGGTGTAACGTCCGTGTAAAATTAACCAGTGGTGACAGTCAACTTTGAATTCTGCAGGAACAACCTTGAGTAATTTTTGCTCAACCAGGTCAACATTTTTGCCGGGGGCGAAACCAGTCCGGTTTGATACCCGAAAAATATGAGTATCCACTGCAATGGTTGGCCAGCCAAAAGCAGTATTCAGGACCACATTAGCCGTTTTTCTGCCAACACCAGGCAACGCTTCTAAAGCTTCACGATTTTCCGGAACCTGACTTAAATGCTTGCTGACAAGGATCTGGCAGGTCCTGATGACATTCGCAGCCTTGCTGTTAAACAGGCCGATGGTTTTTATACATTCACGAACACCCTCTTCACCAAGCTCGAGCATTTTTTCTGGTGTCGGTGCTTTCGAAAACAGACCCACGGTCGCTTTGTTGACACTGACATCTGTTGCCTGAGCTGACAACAGAACGGCTATCAGTAGTTCAAACGGAGAAGAAAAGTTGAGTTCAGTGGTCGGGTGCGGGTTATTCGCCCGTAACCGGCTTAGAATCTGATAACGTTTCTCTTTATTCACGACACTTTTCCGGCTGGCAGAGGCGCAGAAGCGGCCGAAGCACTCTGTGGCAAGGCAGAGGCAGCATTGGCTGCGGCAGCGGCCTTGTGTTCCGCGTGTTGTCGGGTGCGTTGATCAATAAGATATTTCAGAGCCAGCAGCATACCGAGGCCGATAAAGGCACCCGGTGGCAACATGGCCAGTAACATTGGAGAATCAAAGTGGAACACCTGAATCCGTAATACTTTGGCCCAGGGGCCAAGCAACTGATCGGCACCGTTAAAAATGGTGCCATTACCGATAATTTCGCGGATAGATCCCAGCGTTACCATGGCACAGGTCGCCCCCATCCCGATAGAGAAGCCATCCAGTGCAGAGAGCGCCAGATTAGATTTGGAGGCAACGGCTTCTGCACGGCCCACCACAATACAGTTAGTCACAATCAACGGGATAAAGATCCCGAGTGACTGATACAGGCTGTGAGCATAGGCACTAATCAACATCTGAACGCAGCTGACCACTGAGGCAATGATCATCACATAAATCGGAATTCGGATTTCCGTAGGCATCCAGCGTCGGGATAACGAAATAGCACTGTTAGTAATGGTCAGTACCAGGGTGGTTGCCAGCCCCAACCCCAGCGCATTGGTCGCAGTCGACGTAACGGCTAATAGCGGGCATAATCCCAGTAACTGGACCAGTGCGGAGTTATTTTTCCACAAGCCGCCAATCAATAGTTTTTTAGCTTCACTCATTGAGTTTCTCCACAATCAGGCAGCGATGACAGCTGCGATGGCAGTGTTTCGATATACAGGGTCGTGCGTTTTGTGGCATTCACTACCGCACGGGGGGTTATAGTCGCACCGGTAAACTGGTCGAAATCGCCACCGTCTTTTTTAACCGCAAAGTGTTTGTCATCAGCGCCATGTAACACCACCCCGGAAAAATGGGTGATCCAGTCCGAGATGCGCAATTCAATTTTATCGCCCAGCCCCGGCGTTTCGTGCTGTTCGACAACCCGTACACCGAGCACTTTGCCGTGGAAATCAGCGCCAACCAGCATTTGAATCGCACCGGAATAGCCGTCCGGCGCGGTGGTTTCCAGAGCGACAGCGACCGGTTTTCCATCTTTACGGGCCAGATACAGGTGGTGGGGGTCCATATTCCCCAGGGCCTTGTCCCGCACCACATAACATTCCTGTTGCAGCTTATTATTATACATCGACGGCGGAAGGACCTGGTCGAAGAGTGCTTTTTGTTCCAGCGCCATCTGATGTTCAACCGTGGGTTTGGTCGCCATATTAATCACAGCGGTCATCCCGGTGGTGACTGCGGCAAAGACGGCCAGAGTGACTCCGTTTTTTCGGATAGCATCGAGCATCGGTTATTCCTTACGATGGCCATACACCCGCGGTTGAGTGTAGTAATCAATTAACGGGACACAAATATTTGCCAGCAATACTGCGAAGGCGACACCATCCGGATAACCACCGAAACTCCGGATAAGCCAGGTCAGCATTCCAATTAATGCCCCATAGATTAGTCGGCCTTTATCGGTGGTAGAGGCCGAAATAGGGTCGGTAGCGATGAAGAACGCGCCAAGCATGGTACCCCCGGAGAACAGATGCATCATCGGAGGTGCGAGGCTACCTGGGGACAACCACCAGCCAAGACAGGCGCAGAACGCCAGCGCAACCAGATAACTCACCGGGATCTGCCAGCGGATAGTGCGGGTCGCCAGCATAAACAGACCACCCGCCAGGAAGCCGACATTGATCCACTGCCAGCCTTGCCCGGCGATAATGCCATGAAAAATAGGCTGTTCCAGTAACTGTGCCGCACTATGGCCGGCGCGCAGACCGGTTTTAAATCCATCCAAAGGAGTTGCCTGGCTGATTCCATCCACACCAATTTGCAGGGCCTGCATCGACAGGCCGCCACTGGTATGGGCCGTAAATATCATGCTCAGACTATCGCCTAAACCCGGCTTTACGGATTGCAAGGCCTCGGGTGGCAACCAGCTGGTCATCTGAACAGGAAACGAAATCAGTAATACGACATAACCCACCATGGCTGGGTTAAAGGGGTTCTGGCCCAGCCCGCCATACAGTTGTTTGGCGATAATAATGGAAAACGCGGTACCCAGTACAATAAGCCACCAGGGAGCCAGCGGGGGCAGGCTGACGCCAAGCAGCAGGGCGGTCAGTAGGGCGGAATTATCTGCCAGCACCGGTAACACCGGTTGGCGTCGCAGACGTAATACTAAGCCTTCCGCTATCCAGGCGGTCAGAGCGGCAAGGGCAACCTGAATCAGGTTACCGTAACCAAAGAAATACCATTGTGCTGCCAGACCAGGAATGGCTGCCAATAATACCAGGGTCATAATCCGGTTGGTACTGCGCCGGTTATGGGTATAAGGAGAACTTGATATACGAAAAGCCATTTATTCCTCAGATGTCGTATTCTGCAACACAGGCGTCGCGGGGTGTCGTTTTTCTGAATGAGTTGCCGGAGTGACTATTGTGCTGACATTCTGGCCTGCTTTTTTGGCTTTGGCCCGGGCAATAGCCGCAGCGATAGCGGCTTTACGTGGGTCGACCTCTGATTCACTGATAACCGGAGCTTGTTTTTCAACGGGTTCACTCACCGGGTCGGTCTGAGCGGCTTTTTTGGCTTTAGCCCGGGCAATGGCCGCTGCCACCGCCGCTTTACGCGGATCCTGTTCGTTATCAACGGTAGCCGGTACCGGTTCACTCACCGGGTCGGTCTGAGCGGCTTTTTTGGCTTTAGCCCGGGCAATGGCCGCTGCCACCGCCGCTTTACGCGGATCCTGTTCGCTATCAACGGCAGCCGGTACCGGTTCACTCACCGGGTCGGTCTGAGCGGCTTTCTCCGCCTGGCGTGCTCTGGCCTGAGCTTTTCTGGCTTCCCGCTGGGCAATAACCGCACTGTTGTCGGGGACTGCACCTGCTTTGACTTCGACTGCCTCACCCGCATCAGCAGATTTGGCTTTTACCCGGGCTATGGCTGCACTAATTTCATTCGATTCACTGGCAGAGACCCGACGTTTAGCTGCTGCATGTTTAGCTTCACGCGCCTGTTTTTCGCGTTCCAGACGCTGCTGGCGGGCTTCAAAACGAGCTTTAGCTTCAGCGGTACGCTGTGCTTCAAGATCAATTTGCTGCAACTCCGCCTTTTCCTGACGGTAATACTGTACCAGCGGAATGTTACTGGGGCAGACATAGGCACAGGCACCGCATTCAATGCAGTCATTCAGGTGATAAGCGCGGGCTTTATCATGATCGCCCCCCTGGCAATACCAGTACAGTTGTTGTGGCAATAACCCAGCTGGGCAAGCATCGGCACAGGCACTGCACCGGATACAGGACTGCTCTGATTCGTTATTGCCCATTTCTGAGGCGGAAGGTGCCAGTAGACAGTTAGTGATTTTCACCATCGGAACATCAAGAGATGGCAGGGTAAAGCCCATCAGTGGCCCTCCCATAATCACCAGTTGCTGCTCAGTGGCTGAAAATCCACCTTGTTGAAGCAGATGACTGACCGGGGTACCGATGCGTCCCCACACGTTACGGGGACGGGCCATGGCTTCACCGGTCAGGGTGACGACTCGCTCAGTCAGGGGTTCTCCGTCAATGACCGCCCGTTTTACGGCAAACGCCGTACCTACGTTCTGCATCAATACACCAATATCTGCAGATCGCCCACCGTGTGGGACTTCCAGACCGGTAAGAATCCGGGTCAGCTGTTTAGCACCTCCGGAAGGGTACTTGGTGGGGATCACGCGGACTATCAGGTCAGTGTCTTTTCCCAGCGACTGTTTCAGGCTGCGGATAGCTTCCGGTTTGTTATCCTCGATACCAATCAATACCTGGTCTGCACGAAGCAACCAGCCGAGTATCCGGCATCCGGTGAGAATTTCGTCGGCATAATCCTGCATCAGCCGGTCATCGGCGGTAATGTAGGGTTCGCATTCAGCAGCATTAATAATCAGGGTCTTAATCCCCTGTAATCCGCCATTCAGTTTGGTGGCTGTCGGGAACCCGGCACCACCCAGTCCGGCGACTCCCGCGTCGTGGATCAGTCGGATAATGTCACGACGGTCATGCTGCTGATAGTCTGCTACTGGCTGACGTTCAATCCATCGATCTTCACCATCAGGGCGAATAAAAATACAGGCTTCAGAAAGCCCGGAGGGGTGAGCGGTAATATGTGGAGCAATAGCCGTCACTGTTCCGGAGGTCGGAGCATGGACCGGTAACATCCGACCCCGGCCAAACGTCAACGGCTGACCACGCAGCACTTTATCGCCCGGCTGAACCAGGACTTCGCCTTCCTGGCCTAAGTGTTGCTTTAACGGAATAATAAACTGTGCCGGTAATGGCAGTTCTGCCAGCGGGGTACCGTTAGACTGGGTTTTCATCTCCGGCGGGTGAATGCCCCCTTTGAAGTCCCAAATCTTTTCGCTACGAAAACGAGAAAACAGATTAAGCATGATGTTCTACCGGAATAACACGGACAGGAATGGTGTTTAAATCCCATTTCCAGTTAGCGGTGGTGGTTGCCACGGGGCGCATTTCTATGCAGTCCGTCGGGCAGGGGGCGACACATAAATCACAGCCTGTGCACAAATCCGTCAGCACAGTGTGCATCGCCCGGGTGGAACCGACAATTGCATCTACCGGACAGGCCTGAATACACTTGGTACAGCCAATACAGTTCGCTTCGTCTATCCAGGCAACCTTGCGTTCAGGGGCTTTAGCTTCTTCATCGCCGTCAATAGGCTGCGGTTCCACATTCAGCAGTGCTGCCAGTTTCAGCATGGTCTGCTCACCGCCTGGTGCACATTTATTGATCATTTCACCATGATTACCCACCGCATCAGCATAAGGACGGCAGCCCGGGTAACCACATTGCCCACACTGGCTTTGTGGCAGTAATTCATCTATTTGTTCAACAATCGGGTCTTCTTCAACTTTAAAACGGCGTGAAGCGTAGCCCAGCAGAGCGCCAAACACCAGGCCGAGAATACTTAGTGAAACAATAGCAATCCAGATAGCGGTCATCAGAATTTCACCAGCCCCGTAAAGCCCATAAATGCCAGCGCCATCAGGCCTGCAGTCACCAATGCAATGGATGAACCTTTAAACGGGGCCGGGACATTCGCCAACACCAGACGTTCGCGGATACCGGCAAACAGTACCATGACCAGAGAGAACCCGAGCGAGGCGCTGAATCCAAACAGTGCAGCCTGCAGAAAGGTCTGTTTCAGGTTAACACTGAGTAGTGGCACACCCAGCACCGCGCAGTTAGTGGTAATCAGTGGCAGGAAGATACCGAGCAACCGATACAGCGACGGGCTGGTTTTGCGTACGACCATCTCGGTAAACTGAACCGTCACGGCGATCACCAGGATATACGCCATGGTTCTCAGATAGACAAGATCCAGCGGCACCAGGATAAGATGATTCACCAGCCACGCACAGATGGAAGCCAGTGTGATTACAAATGTGGTTGCCAGACCCATCCCGATAGCGGTTTCCAGCTTTTTGGAAACACCCATGAAAGGGCAGAGGCCTAGAAACTTTACCAGCACAAAGTTATTTACTAATACTGTGCCAACAAAGAGTAATAGATAGTCAGTCATTGTCATGCCATGGGGGTTGAAAGGTCGTATTATCAGGGATTAGACCCTGCATAACAACCATGCCGGTTTTTTTGTCGCGGGGTTTAGCACTCAGAATTAAATTTGATGGACGGAAAATGGTCAGGATGGCTGAAAACCGGCCAGTCAGTCAGAACTCTCAACTGTAACTGCGGCCGGTCATTCCGGTTAACCGCTGACTTTCTGGCGTAAGGCCTGTTTTTCGGCCTGGCTGAGAAACGCCATGTACAAACCGTTTTCCTGTGCCTGATGAATTTCATCGGCAGTCAGCCCGGCGGCAGGGGCGGCAACCAGGTATTCATAAGGTAACTCTATGCCCTGAACCGCGGGGTCATCGGTATTAAGACTGGCCATCACGCCATGTTGAAGAAATCGTTTCAGTGGATGAGCCTGTAACGATGACACGGTACTGGTCTGAATATTTGAAGTCAGGCAGGATTCAATCCCAATACCGTATTCCGCCATATAATCCATTAGCGCCGGATCTTCGATAGCTTTAACACCATGTCCAATACGTTCTGCACCCAGTTCACGAATAGCCTGCCAGATACTTTCCGGACCAGCCGCTTCGCCGGCATGGACGGTTACCCGAAAACCGGCATCCCGGGCTTTATTGAAATGACTCAGGAACTGGCTGCCAGGGAAACCCAGTTCATCACCGGCCAGATCGACCGCAGTGATGTTATCACGGTGTTCCAGTAATGCGTCCAGTTCCTGCAGGCAGGCAGACTCACCAAAAGTCCGGCTCATAATACCAATCAGATTCACTTTCACGTCGTACTTCCCGCATCCCTGGCGAACACCTTCAATCACGGCTTCTACAACCCCGGCGACGGGTAACTGATGTGTCATGGCCATATAACCCGGGGAGAATCGTAATTCAGCATAGTGAATACCCGCCGCCGCAAGATCGGCAACATTTTCCAGTGCAACACGCCGGCAGGCGTCCAGCGACCCCAGAACTTTAACCCCCCAGTCCAGTTTCTGCAAAAAGCTGACCAGGTCTGGCTCAGTTGTCATGACCTGTACATGCGGCAGCAGAGAAGAAAGATCACTGGCCGGCAGGGCAATATTAAATTCTCTGCCCAGCTCAAGAATGGTCTGTGCACGGATATTACCGTCGAGGTGCCGGTGGAGGTCAGTAAGGGGGAAAGTGGTATTGATCATCGCGCACTCATTAATTCTAAAAAAAGTGCGTAACAGTATAAAAATATCCTGGGGTAAAACACCAGTATTTTACCCGTCATTAGAACCTTAAAAATGGCCAGGTGGATGATTAAACTGATTTTTTATTTTTTATAACCTTTATAACGCTAGGGTTTTTACGATTAACAAATTCGATTGAATGGATAAATGTTTCGCAATATGATGTACGAAGTCAAACGGGAGTCAGCAAAATGTTAACAGATTATCTAAAAATTGAAGAAGGTGACCAGCTTAAGCATGCTCACCGCGTACAGCATAAAAATCGTGGTCAGGAAGAAGTAAATCAGTGGATTATTGTCGGAAGAGATGGTCAGCATAAAGGTACTGTAGATCTTTCTGATAAACTGAATTGTCGTCGTTCATACTCAGCAAATTACCGGGTCACTCAGCGCGACCAGCATGGGCGGATTGTGGTTGATCGTTTAACCGACAGTTTGTAATTTTGCCTGGATTGTCGTTAACATTAGCATTCCCCGGGTATCTGCGTCCGTTGTCTGGTTTCAGAGCTAAACCGCAATACTGAAGATTAACAATAAACTTTCACACTGTATTGCCAGAAACCGCAGGACGCAGTTGCCGGAATAAGCGAACCTTCAGGGGTTCGTTTTTTTTTGCAGTCATCCAGATTAAAAGGGCGCTGCAAAGCAGCGCCCCTGGCATGGCGGTGACAGGCGATTACTGAGTTCCTTCACCTTGCAATAGCGGGATATATTGTTGGATAAACTGGTCGAGTGGGATTTTATCGCCGTTTACCGATACATCACCCTGTGCGTAATGCACTTCACTGACGATATCCTGATCGTTAACTTTAGTCAGACGAAACATCTGACCCATCGCCGCCAGACCTTTAATCTGCTGCTCAGCAGATTTTTGCGCATCCTCTGCACTGTAACCCTGAGTCTGAGCGATTACCGATACCAGTTGCTGCGCCATCGGCATATTGATTGACAGAGTCGCGTTCAAATCTTTCATATAACTGTCAGCCACCTGACCCAAAGACTGCGGCGCCGTGGTCACGGTTGACGGATCATTAAAATCAGCTTTCAGAGAAAAACTGCTTTCGCCTTTGCTGTTCTTCAGGGTGAGTGAATCGACAGATATCACCGGAGCGCCTTTAAGTAACAGTGGCAGGTTCTGCAATATGGCTGCATTAACAGACTGTTGCATCTGCTGCGGGTCCTGTTGGCTACCTGAGGCTACCTCAGCGAGGTTCTGTTTTACCACCTGGTTGTAATTGTCATAAAACTGTTTTACTGACAGGGTATCAAAATTGCTTAATGTGACAGATAACGCCGCGCTGCCCAGGGATTGCTGTTTCAGTTGCAGATCATCCACGTTATAGCTGAGCTTGCCGTCGGTTTTACCTTGTTTGTCATCAAATGTAGTATCGATAGTCGCCCCTTTCAGTGAGACGGCAGGTTGGGCATTGACTTTGGTATCCAGTGAGGTCAGCGTCATCTTCTGACTACCCAGACGTAATCCTTCGGCGGTCAGGTGAGTATCACCGGAGAAATTCAGCCCGTTCAGGGCCATTTCAACAGGAAGTTTCTGGTCATTGGTAAAATTCAGCAGCAGATTACCAATCACCGCATTAAAAGTGATGTGGTTCTGTTCACCATCAGCCGCGATATCAATCACCGACGGCTGGCTGGTCACTTTGCCGGTATCGTCCGCATAATGCAGCGGCAGAATATTCAGCCGGGTATCGGTGGACTTACTGTAACCCAGTCGGGTATCTGCGGTGACAGGTGACTGCCCACCGGAAAGATCAAACAGACCTTTCAACGTATCATTATTCACCAGTTCAGAGTGTACAGAAGCCGCGGCTGGCAGCAGATTAAATCGTTTCAGTTGTGACAGCGGAAACGGACCATGATCGATAGTTTCATTCAGGATGACAGATTTACCCGGGGGCAACAGGCTGTCAGCAGTGGCGTCTGAAGAACCCTGTAACACCAGTTGTAAGTCTGAACTGAAGATATGGCGCTGGTAATTTTGTTTACTGAGTTGCAGGTGGCTGCCGGGATAATTTTTGGCAATCATCTGATTTGCCTGATCAATCATTTGATCAATATTCGATTCGACTTGTTTACCGGTGAACCATGACGCGCCGGTCCAGACTACACCCAGTGCAATAACTACACCCAGGGCAACATTGGCTTTTTTCATCTTTGAGTTGTCCTTGTATCTCTTATCAGTAACCGCCGGCAGTGTTCGGGCCGCAAGTACCGGCGAAGGCAGAGGTAACATTTGCCGGTCATTATCGTCTGTGCCGCCTGCCGTTGCTACAGACGGTTCAGTATTCACGGAAAAAACGTTAAACACCCAAAAGATAACACTGTTTTGTCAATAAACCGAACAGAAGATGGCAGGTATTTGCCATTATTTACGCAGAAAAAACTGTGCAGGGTGACAGAAAGGGTAGCTCGTAGGGTCAGGCAGAATTAAAAACGGTAAATGATGCTAAATGAGAATGCATTCCAGTTAGGGGCGGAGCATAATGTTAAAATATTGTATCATTTCAAAACGCCGGTCGCTGACCTATGCAGGTGACAGGTACCGGTCTGTTTATCACGACAATCGTCAGGAGAAAGTGAAATGGCAGTTCATCGTATCGAAAAGGATTCTATGGGGCCGATTGAAGTTCCGGCCGATAAACTGTGGGGGGCTCAGACCCAACGCTCGCTGGAGCATTTTCGAATTTCGACAGAAAAAATGCCGGTGGCACTGATAGACGCATTGGCCATTACCAAACGAGCGGCTGCAGTGGTAAATCAGCAACTGGGGTTGTTACCTGAACAGCGTAGCCAGGCCATTATCCAGGCCGCAGACGAAGTGCTGGACGGAAAACATGCCACCGAATTTCCTCTGGCCATCTGGCAAACCGGCTCAGGTACTCAGACCAATATGAATATGAATGAAGTACTGGCGAACCGTGCGAGTGAAATTCTTGGCGGAGAGCGCGGCATGCAGCGTCTGGTACATCCTAATGATGATGTTAACAAGAGCCAGAGTTCCAACGATGTTTTCCCGACCGCTATGCATGTCGCCGCCGTGATTGCTCTGCGTGAACACCTTATTCCACAACTTTATTCACTCAGCAGTGTACTGAGCGAAAAATCCCGGGCGTTTAACGATATTGTTAAAATTGGTCGTACTCATTTACAGGATGCAACGCCGCTGACACTGGGCCAGGAAATTTCTGGCTGGGTCGCCATGTTGCAGCATAACCTTCGCCATCTGGAGCAGAGCATTCCTCACCTGGCCGAGTTGGCGTTGGGGGGAACGGCGGTGGGTACCGGCCTGAATACTCATCCGGAATATGCAGTACGGGTTGCTGCCGAACTGGCAGATTACACCGGACAACCTTTTGTCACGGCACCGAATAAATTTGAAGCCCTGTCTGGATGTGATGCACTGGTTCATGCTCATGGTTCACTGAAAGGCCTTTCCGCATCACTGATGAAAATTGCCAATGACGTCCGCTGGCTGGCTTCTGGTCCTCGTTGTGGAATTGGTGAACTGTCGATTCCTGAAAATGAGCCAGGCAGTTCAATCATGCCAGGCAAAGTTAACCCGACTCAATGTGAAGCCCTGACCATGGTCTGTTGTCAGGTGATTGGCAATGACGTTGCAGTGAATATCGGCGGGGCTTCCGGTAATTTCGAGCTGAATGTCTACCGGCCAATGATTATCGATAACTTCCTGCAATCGGTAAGGCTGCTGTCTGATGGTATGGACAGCTTTAACCACCATTGTGCTGCGGGGATTGAACCCAATCGTCAACGGATCAGCCAGCTACTCAATGAGTCGTTGATGCTGGTGACGGCACTGAATACCCATATCGGTTACGATAAAGCCGCCGAAATTGCCAAAACCGCCCATAAACAGGGATTAACGCTGAAAGATGCTGCATTAAAACTGGGCTATCTGACCGCCGACCAGTTCGACCAATGGGTAAGGCCAGAGGATATGGTTGGCAGTATGAAACAGTAATTCAGTTTACCCGCAGGTTTAGGTTTCTCATAAGGCCTGCCATAGCCATAACCGGGGGATAATCAGACTCATGGGTCTGGCCTCAGGTTTGTAACGGTAATTGATATTCTGTTGATCATAATCAGACAGTTCGCCGGTGACCGGAATTTGGTTATCCGGACTGAAAAAAATTAACGGCGTCGGGCAGGGGAGCTGGCGCTGTTTTTTTTGCTGCGTATCCCATATCCGGGCGACGGGCTGAACCTTGACCGGACGTTTAATCTTTAATACAGCATCTGCCGGCAGGGCGGTAATCATCTCCAGTTCCTCGGTGACTTTCTCAGCCCATTGCTCGCGGGTCCAGGGGGCACGGGCCCGCCCGGCACTCAGGCTTTTCTCAAGCTGGCGACAGATGTCGTCACGACTCACATTCTTAATAATGTGTTTGTTGGCCCAGCCAAAATGGACCGACGCGGGTGCCGGTAACAGGGTCACTGAACGGTAGGCATTAAGGGTAATCAGACCGGGGAAATGCTGATGAACAAACGGAAACCGTGCTTCAGAAGAAAGTCCGGAGTCCCGGGTAATCAGTTTTTCCAGCAATTTTTTAAGCTGGTTAATTTCCTGAACCCACTCTTCAGCCTTCTGGAAACTGCCGGCATCCGCTTTCAGACATAGCATTCCTGGTAGCCGTACCGCCGAACGGGTACTGACAGTTTCTGACTGCTGCTGCATAAACAGCCGGCTGAAATGTTCGAGGGAGAGTTTCAGGGCGGCTTCTCCCGTAATCTGCCGGACAGATATCCGTTCCACAGCCTGTTGCTCATCCCCCTTCATCACCGGAGGCAGGGCGAAGACTCTGGCCGACAGTAACGGCAATTGCTGCAATTGTTGTGATAACTGGCCGAGAAGCCATTCCATTCGGTCAATGCATTCACGCATTTCAGAGACCAGAGTATAGCGCATACAATGCTCCTGGCAGACAAACTAGTTACAACATACTATATTCCGGTGACAAAAAGCCAGTCCTGGCAACGGTGCAATATAATTTCTGGCAGCGGCTGTGGCTAATGCCGTGAATTGCCTGTCTGGCGGGTCAATCCTTTGTCAAATCAGCATGTTCCCGCGATTAAAAAGATTTTATACTGTTACGGTAATGAAACAGGGCAGTCAGTGGGGTTGGACAATGAATACAGCAGTAATGTGCTTTGATATTGGCGGTTCTTTTATTAAAAGTGCGGTGATGACGGCTGATGATCACCTGCATCACACCGGCAGTCTGCCCATGCCGGTCAGCGACTGGGATGCCTTTGGCCGGGCGTTACAACAACTATTGAGCGTGGCGGCTCCCTTACTGGAGGAGGATTCACCGGTTGCTATCTCCGCCGCCGGAGTGGTCGATAATGATACCGACCGGATTCTTGCCGGAAATATTCCTGCATTTAATGGCCATCGGGTCACGGCGGAATTATCCGCGCTGCTTAAGCGGCGGGTAGTGATTGCCAATGATGCCG
Organism: Tatumella morbirosei; assembly: GCF_000757425.2. Classification (GTDB taxonomy): domain Bacteria; phylum Pseudomonadota; class Gammaproteobacteria; order Enterobacterales; family Enterobacteriaceae; genus Tatumella; species Tatumella morbirosei. The sequence goes on from NZ_JPKR02000003.1 coordinate 141,797, forward strand.
ACTGTTTCACGTTGGCAGAAGCCTGCCTCGGCAGCGGGCAGGGAACTTCTTTAGTTTTGGGGATTATTCTGGGAAGCGGCGTCGGTGGCGGACTGATATTTAAGCAACAAATTATCCGCGGCACCGGAGGCCTGACCGGAGAATGGGGACACGGACCTGTTACACGGACTGAATTCATCTGGCAGGGCCGGCAGATCCATCTGCCAAGATTAAATTGTGGCTGCGGACAGCAAGGTTGTCTGGACACACTTGGGGCAGCCCGCGGCCTGGAGCGAATCTGGCAACACTGTTTTTCAGAAACCAAAGACAGCCGTTCGATAATCGATGCGTGGCACAGTGGAGATCCCGCGGCACAGCAGGTCATCTGGTTATGGAGCCAACTGGTCAGTGATGTGCTTTCTGTGGTGGTGAATACCCTGGGGCCAGGTAAAGTTGTGGCCGGTGGTGGGTTGGCTTCGGATGCGAAGCTGATAGCGTTGCTGGACGGTGAGGTCAGGGCAAAAATACTCCGTCACTGCAATGCGCCGTTGATTGTGCCAGCCACCTGGCATCAGCAGGGCGGATTGATGGGGGCCGCCATGCTGGGACGGAACCCGGACTCATCAGGGTAAAATTTATCCGGCAACACTATTGATTCACTGAGTGGCGGAGGTGGGTAGTAAGAAAGATGAGAGGAGTTAACCTTACTTGCGGTCGGGGGTGCGGCTGGCTTCTCACTCCGGGGATTTTTTGTTAGGATATCGGGGTCAGATGTTGTTTGTTACCGGATTTTACCTCTCAGAGGAACGTAAATGTTAGATTATCGCTTTCCTACAGCACTACAGATGGTTCTCAGTGTTGCTATGGCAGAGCAACTGGGTAAACGCTCTACCAGTGCAATTCTTGCTCAGGGCCTGGAATCTAATCCCAGTTTAATCCGTAAACTGATGGTACCACTGACCCGTGACGGTATTATTGCAACGACTCTCGGTCGTACCGGATCGATTCACCTTGGTCGCCCGGCGGCGGGTATCTCATTACGTGATATTTACCTGGCCGTCACCGAAGAGAAAAAATTACTTAACTCTCGTCCGGACGTAAAAAAACCTTGCTGTATTGTCAGCGCGAATGTGTGCTGGTACTTCAAATCACTGGCCGAAGAGGCCGAACAGGCTTCCCTGAACGTGCTTGCGACCCGTTCAGTGGCTGATGCGCTGGCCGATATTACCGACAGAGCCGCTCAGCAAACCTCATCCACCGATGATACCGATACGACCTGTGGAGAGATTTCTTCCGAACAGACAGGGCACGCATAGTATAAAAGCCCGATGCTGGTGCTTCGGCACCAGCGCAAACCCATTCTGAATTCTTCTTTTTCCCCTGGATTCTCTGGTTCATTTTGTCGTCAGTGTAATTCCCTACAACGGGTAAGGCATTTAATGTATCAATAATGTTTGCATTTAATCGGAAATTGGCGCAACATTTAATGCAACTGCAACAGATACTATTTCTTTTAGTCCGGATGGAGAGACCAATGAACAATGCCTTTTTCCATGATTTAATCAGCTGGATTGATAATCATATTGAGAGTCGCCTGAACCTTGATCTGGTGGCTGAGCGGGCAGGGTATTCTAAATGGCATTTACAACGTATGTTCAAAGAACATACCGGATATGCGCTGGGTGAGTACATCCGCAAGAAAAAACTGGAAAAATCTGCGGCCCGACTGACAACCACGGATGAACCTATCCTGAGTGTGGCTATCGCGATGGGTTTTGACTCACAGCAGTCGTTTAACCGCAGTTTTAAGCGTGAATTTGGTATGGCTCCGGGGACTTGGCGTCGTTCATCCGGTGATCCGGTACAGCCGACCCTGCACTGATAACCGAATTGTCTGATGGCCATAACTTATCTTATGGCCACCGGACAGACAGCTTGTTGTGATGCTTTTCGCCATCACCACCGCGCCGTAAACGGGTATTTCTTTGTTGGCCCGCAGGGAATAGTATGACGGTCTCTGATCCACACTGTCAGAAAGCCAAAAAACAGGTATAGTAAATTCGCTTATCTAAGGAATTTATTATGTCGAAAAAACTTTGGGGCGCGTTAATCATCGCCCTGATTGCCAGCTGGCTTGGAATTAAACCTTCACTCACTGGTTCTCACTACTCCAACGGACATTCTACCGGATATTCTTCCTCTGCCCCCCCACGTTCTTCCGGAACGAATCAATCCACTGCAGATATTACTGAGCTGACCTCTGCAGATCAGGTTGCCGCATGGATACACCAGCATCACCGTCTTCCGGACTTTTATCTGACCAAAGGAGAGGCTCGCAGAGAGGGGTGGAATCCGTCCCGTGCCAATTTGTGCGACGTGCTGCCGGGCAAGGCGATTGGTGGCGATCACTTCTCTAACCGTGAAGGCCGACTGCCTGATGCCAGCGGACGACGCTGGTTTGAGGCTGATGTAAACTATCAGTGCGGACACCGTAATGCAGATCGTTTGCTTTACTCTTCAGACGGGCTGGTGTTTCTGACCACCGATCATTACCGGACTTTCAAAAGGATCCCCTGAGATGCTGACTGTGGTTTTTGATTTCCGGAAAATTCATCAGGAGTCCCGGTTCTACCAGCAACTGCTGGAACAAACCAGTGGACCTGACAGCTTTGGGTATAATCTCGATGCCCTGTGGGACTGGCTGACCGGCGGGATGACGCTGCCAGCGGTACTGGAGCTGAATCATCTGCCGGCCTTTCCTCAGGCTATGATCAGGCGAATTTTGCCGGTATTAGTTCAGGCGGCAGAGGAGCTGCCGGGACAACTCTACCTCAGTTTTGACGGAGAACCTCAACCTTCGGCGGAATGGCAGCAATGGCTGGCGGTGAGGGAGACCGGTTCTGATCCAGGGACTCAGTCACGGTAATACGCCCGTCATCAGTCCAGTACGCCGGAAATTGCTGACCGTGAGTAGCCAGAGTGTTCAGTCTGATCCCGACAAGACTAATGGGTAATTTGTTCTGTTGGCTGTCGGTGACTTGCGTCACGACCGGCAGCCTGCTGAACTGGCCGTCGTTATCGGCCTGCCAGCACAAATTCACGGTCACTCCGTCATCGCATCCATGCTCAACCTGTTGTTGCGGTTCAATAAGCAGGGTAAACAATGGACTGGCAGGTAACTGGTCATCCTGGCTGGTGCGATAGCCCAGTGACAGCCTGAGTTGTAAAAATACGCTGAAAATGAAGCTGGCCCCCGCAGTAATGATGGGGGGGAGCTGCAACACAACCTGCGAGGCAGGTAACGATAAATCAGCGTTTATCAGCCCCAGCTCACAGATAATGTTTGCCGGTCGTAACTGTCCGGCCACAAGGTAGCGCGGATAAAACCGCTGGCTGCGGGTTAGCTGGTGAATCAATGCACCTGTGACTGCGCTGCATTTTCCGTCGGCCAGTTCGCCATCACGACAAAATGGCATACTTTCGCTGGCCGTCATGCCTCCCAGGGTAATGATATGGCTGTCCGGCAAGGGCGAATGACGGGTCAATAAACGGTGGATGGCAGGAAGCGCTGCACTTTTACCACTGATTAGCAGCACATCCGGGTGCAGGTCAGTGACGTTGTCACAAATCTTCTGCAGTAATTTCCCCGCTCTGAAGTTATTTGAGCTGAAAAAGGCATCGATATCCTGATGAGTGACAGACAAAGGCATCGCCAGTAGCTGACATTCAGCGTCAGAGCCTGAAATTTCCGCTACCCTTACCGAAAAGTAGTCAATGACCTGATATTCAGGAATTGCGGGTAACCAGTCGAGGGCGGTTCTCTGCGGGACGTCCTGATCATCACTGTCGGAAGCTGACTGCTGTGAAAATGCCAGAATGCTGATGGCTAACGGCCGGAAAAACTGCCGGGCAAACTGCTGTCGCCATGGAGTGTCTCCCTCACAACTGGCACCCGGAGTGAATAACTGGCGGATAATGGCCCAACTCCGCTCAAATCCCTGGCGTGTCAGATGGTGCTCTAAGGCCGGCAGCAGGAAACTTTTAATCATGTCATACAGTAAATCCTCTCCTGCCAGCGGATAACCGGCCCGGTACAGCAGCCCGGGTCGCAATGCCACAGGAACCGGTGTTGCCGTGGCCACCGGCAGATAATCGGTGACCGACACATCCGTCGTGCCACCGCCGATATCAATCAGTGCAATCCGTAGCCCGTTGGGTGGAAGTCTGCCTTCTGGCCGTTGCCAGCGGTTCAGTAGGTGGGTGCAAGGGTCGCCGGTGACTGGCGTCCCGTATAGCTGCTGATAAAGCCAGGTCAGCTGACCGCAGCTGGCTTCATCAACATCGGCACGAACCCGGGGCAGTTGCCGCCAGTAATCAGTAACGGTACGCCGGCCTGAGGCATCGGTACTGTAGGTCATCGACTGCCTGATTAATGCCAGTGCCTGGCGAGTCAGCGTTAGTACTTTCTGTTTTTCCGCGGCACTCATGGCCGCCGGAAGAGTCATCACCACAGAATGAAGTTGCCGCGGAGCCGAATATTCAGGCATCAACTGGCGATGGTGATGGCTGTTCATCTGGCAAAAGGCCTGGCATATCAGCTCGCAAATCATAAACATCAGGAGACTGCTGCGCGGATAACTGGCATGTAAAACCGGAAATTGCTGTTCCCGGGCCAGTTCGCACAGGGTTTCGGCCTGGTCATTAATCAGTAGGGTAAAAGCAGAGACGACCGCCGGAGCAGGTTCGTCATCACCGCTGGCGGGATAATACCAGCGCCTTGCTGGTGTAGTGTCATCCCACAGGTAACGACGTGGGCTGCTGACACCCTGCATTCCTTCACTGCGGTTAAGTTCCCGTGTCAGCCGCTCAGCCTCATCACCGGTTCTGACCAGCGATGGCCAGAGAAACGCAGAGGAACGGCCACTGGCCACCGAACAGTCACGTATATCCAGAGGACAAGGGGCAAAGGCGACATTGCTGCTGAACAGTAAACTGCCTTCTTTGCCTGGCATCGATAAATCACGGAGCATTAACTCGCGACTGTGCAGCAGGGGGTTATCATCCGTTTGATGTTGTTCACTGATAATGCCACAACTGTGGCTATTACCCAGATCGAGAAACAGACTGACGCTGACAGGTTGAATAGTTTCATCAGCTGGTAACAGGGTAATTTCGTGACAGGGTAACGTACTGGCAATCACTTCCAACAAATTCAGGTAGTGAGCCTGATAAGTGAAACGAGCAGAAGTGGCTCTGTCGTCTGTCGCCTGACGACTGAAGGCCAAAGAAATCCAGTCATTGAGCCAGCGATGCTCCAGAAAAGAGGCAATTTGTATTGTCTGCCAACCCGGTATAAAGCGTTGACCATCATCACAATCACTGTGATCTGGCTGTAAATGCCGGGTCTGAGTGCCACCGGTGGTGGTATCGAAAGCCAGTGTCAGTGTCCGGGGGCTATCGTCAGAAGTGCATGGAGAGATGAAGACCCTCGCCCAGTTATCAGGACCGCTGTCGCACAGTTCTTCCGGTGAAAGCCGCAGGAAGGGCACGGGTAACCAGTGGCCGGCATAAACTTCAAGACTGTCATACAGCGGATACTGATATTCAGGCCTGACAATTTCATCATCACCTTCACCGGCAGAAGGCAGTCGAAACGATCCCGGCAACTTATCAGGCACGGCGTGTACCAGTGGCCCGCTGGCTTTACTGCGCACAAAGTAACGCAGCGGGTTGTCTGTTGTCTTTGCAATAGTCCAGTCGAGAAACTGGATGCCGCTGTTAGCCAGCAGTGAATAGCGTTGGTTTTTCAGGGTGGGATGCATCACCGGCCTCCTGCGGCTGAGAGTATGACTGTCTGCCCGGGAGGAACGGCATCGGCAGTCGTTGAACATTGAGTACCTGTGGCGCTCAGGGTGCAGTTAACGGGTGGCACACGGATGCGGCTGCCATCCTGACAGGACGCTGTGTAGCGGCTGCGGAGGGCCAGTGTTCCTGAAGGTAAAAATCCGCTGCGGCTGTCGGCTTTGCAATGTCCTTGCTTTGGAAGATCAAACCGTACTTCGCCTCGTCCTTGCTTAAAGCGGAACAGCAGTAGCTGCGAATTTCCCTCCGGGCCCGGGATAATCGCTCGCCAGTCACCATCCATCACTCTGACATCCCCCATTTTTACCGAGCTGGCAGACAGTTGCAGACGATGTTCCGCCGGGGGCGACTTCACTGCCGACGGTGGGGGGGACGCTGGCGGTTGCAGGGTCGATAGCTGTAGAGGTAACCGGATATCAGGCAGTATTTTACGTGACGTTGTCACCTTTATTTTCTCTACAGGTGTGGCGCTGACCTTGGTGGGGAGCTGCTGCGATGTATAAAGATAATCCCCGAAAAAATAGCCGGCGGTAATGACCAGTAAGGCTCCGACAATCAGGGCCGTCGCCAGCCAGAGTAATGTCTGTGGCGATTTTATCGTCTGTGCATCAGAGGGTAATCGCAGCTGGTTATCGGGTACCGGCATAAACAGAGATGATGGCTGCTGAGCAGACTCAGGATTATCCGCGGGAGGCAGCTGTGACGATAATGCAGCCAACGACCTTTCAGTAAGCTGACGACCGGAAAGATGGCAATCGGTAAGTCGGTAGCTCCAGAAAGTAATCACCGGTACATTGTTGATCAGGTAAATTGCCTCCTCCCCGGGAAAACTGGTCATCTTGTCCAGTAGCCGGGAAAAAAAGGCGCCGGCGGGAGTATGACTCGCCTGGCAATGTTCGGACAACTGTTCAATCGCAGTAAATGCCTGTTCCAGCACCAGTAAGGCCTGTTGTTTCTGCTGCACGTCTGCCTCAGTCCAGACGGTTATCTCGCCCCGGAGTGGGCTATACCACTGAAGATCATGCTGAGGATGAATACGCAGAGGAACAGCAAAACAATCGGCAATGTCGCTCATACCGCGCAGGCACAGCAGGGCATGGATCTGCTCACTGTAATCAGTCACCGGCAGCCCACGCACTCCCAGAGCCCGTAACCCTGCCACAGTATGCCCGGTGAGAAATGTTTGTATCATCTGAAAGCCTCAAACCGAAAGCCGGCAGAAAGACCGGCGACCGGGAAGAGATACTACTCACAAGCAGGCCTCAGATAACGACAAATTAACCGGCAAAACCGGTGGCTAACCCGTGGATAGTGGCCGGTAGCGAGCTGTTACAGAGGGACAGTCAGCGTTTTACTGCTACAGACCGCGGTGGAAAAACTGCCGTAGAGACGGAAAGAGTTTCTCTGCGATCCGTCCGGCCGGGTTACATCGGCGAATCAGCAGGACGCTTACGACGGGGTAGCCTTGGGCGAATTTCACTGACAATAACCCCGGTGACTATCAGTGCGGCTCCGGTGATTGCCAGTCCCGGCAGTACATCGCCGGCTATCCGGCCAAATACACCCGCCCAGACCGGCTCACCGGCATAAATAATTGTGGCTTTGGTGGGGGATACTGACTTTTGAGCCCAGTTCATGGTGAGCTGAATAACAGCACTGGCCGCAGCAAGCGAGACACCACAGATAAACCAGTACCAGGAGAAGGCGGGTAACTGTTCGCCGGTCAGTGGCATCGAAGCGAACGAGAGAAGCCCCGCAGCAAACAACTGTACGACTGTCACGCGTCGAATATCTACCTGACCGGCAAATTTACTGATCAGAATAATCTCGCTGGCGATGGCCAGTGCACTAAATAAGGTCGCAATTTCCCCCCGGCTCAGGCTGGCTGTACCAGTTCCGGCACCGGATAACAATACCAGGCCGCTAAAGGCCAGTAATACCCCGAGCCAGCTCATCAGATGCGGGGCACGTTTAAGTATCAGCCATTGCAGCAGCGGAACCATAGGTACATAGAGTGCGGTGATAAACCCGGACAAACTTCCCGGGATAGTCTGTAAACCCCAGGTCTGTAAACCATACCCCAGGCATATGGCGGTACCTATCGCGACACCAGCAACAAACTCCCGCAAAGTTAGTCCTGGCAGATAACGGCGAAAAGCCAGCGCACTAAACAGACCTGCGATGACAAAGCGAAATCCGACAAAAAAGAACGGTGGTGCATATTCCACCGCAAGATGTACGGTAAGAAAAGTCCCGCCCCAGACCATCGTGACGATAATCAGGGCGATTTCCTGGCGGGAGATGTTAAGTATGCCGTGTGAACGGTGCTCTGAATTGTTCATGTTTAAACAGAAACCTGTAGGGTACGACTTTTGGGCACTGTGCCACGACTGCCGGACTGAAACTGGTCAGCGATAATACCAGGTTGTCGCAGGCAGGAATACTGATTTACTCAGGTTACCCGGGTAAATATTCCTTTTCGGGTCAACGAAAATCATAGTCTGACGTTCAGCAACCCTGCCTGCCGTGGCCTGTCGGCAGGGGATAAAAGAGGTTAGGTTTTGCGTTGGCTGAGCAGCAAATGGCAAAAAATACCGCCAACCATCCCCCAGAATGCTGAACCAATTCCAAACAGAGTCAGTCCGGACGCGGTGATCAGGAAAGTGACGATAGCGGTATCACGTTCGCCAGGGTGCTCAAGGCTGCGTTGCAGGCTGACCGAAAGAGTGGTCAGCAATGCCAGACCGGCAATAGTATGAATAAATACCGGCGGCAGGGCACTGAATAACAGGGCAATGGCTGCACCGAACACGCCGGTAATCAGATAAAAAATACCGGCAATTGCCGCGGCCATCCAACGTTTTTCCGGTTGTGGGTGAACATCTTCCCCCATACAAATCGCGGCAGTAATGGCTGCGATACACACCGAAAACCCACCGAACGGTGACAATAACAGGGCAACACCGCCGGTTGCGGTGGTCACCTTTGACACCGGGACGTCGTAGCCGTGAGCTTTGAGGGTGGCAATCCCCGGGGCATTTTGCGAGGCCATACTGACCAGAAAATAGGGGATCCCGACACCGAGTAACAGCGAAAGGTTGAATGACGGCGTGATAAACACCGGAGGTGACCAGGCCCAGTGAACTTCAGACAGTTGGCTGTTTCCCTGCCAGGCCACTATCAGTAAACCCGCCAGCAGAGTGTAAAATACTGCATAACGTGGCTGCAGACGTCTGGCCAGCAGATAACAGACGCACATCGTCAGGCAGAGTGGCAGATCCTGGCTCAGGCCGCTGAAGGCCTGCAAACCGAAATGCAACAGAATTCCGGCCAGCATAGCGGAGGCGATGGAAACCGGAATGTAACGCATCAGTCGGGCAAACAACCCGGTGATACCACAGATGACAATCAGCAGGTTAGTGAAAACAAAAATGCCTATGGTTTCGGAAATAGTGGCTCCGGACAGACTGGTGGCCAGCATCGCGGCACCCGGCGTAGACCAGGCGGTCAGTACCGGCATGCGGTAACGCACGGAAAGCCAGAATGAGGTAATACCCATACCAAATCCCAACATTCCCAGCCAGCTACCGGTAAGTTGCGTGTCTGCTCCTGCCGCACTGGCCGCCTGGAAGATAATGGCGGCAGAACTGGTATATCCGACCAGAACGGCTACCATGCCGGAAATGACCATGGGCAGTGTGATCTGCCGTATGTCGGAACGAAATGACATCCGCTAAACTCCAATGTAACAAATGGCGCACAACATAGCATCGTGCGTTATAACGCACAAGTGACACCGGCAGCATCTTATCAGGGAGCGTGTATGAAAACTGTCGAAGCATTTCTGGCGACAGCATTGAAAGAGATTCGTCAACAGCGGCAACTGAGTCTGGCGCAGTGTGCCGTGCAAACCGGAGTGAGTAAAGCCATGCTCGGTCAGATAGAGCGCTGCGAGTCCAGCCCGACGGTGGCGACGCTGTGGAAAATTGCCAGCGGGTTGAAATTACCCTTCTCGTGGTTTATTCCGGGGACGGCAGTGCCTGCCACGTCCCGGACGACCCCGGAGACTCAACAGATGCAGGCCCGGCCATTGTTGCCCTATGATCCGAAACTGGCGTTTGATCTGCTGGCGGTGACACTGCCGGGAGGAGCATCCAGTCACTCTTCGCCCCATGTCGCTGGAGTGACTGAACAGGTGATAATAATTTCTGGTACATTATTGTTGATCTGTGAAAATACTCAGCAACGGTTGTCGCCCGGTCAGGCTTACCAGTTTGCCGGTGACCAGCCCCACAGCTATATCAACCCCGGCACGGAACTCTGCTGCTTTCACAGCCTGATACATTATCCACGTCCGTCCGAACCTGAGGTTGAGTAAACTGAGCCCACCGCCGCATGGCCGACAGGGTGTGGCGCATCAAAAACAGTGAATGATAATATTACCGCCTGTTTGCGGTGACTAAGAATCCGTTGGTTAACTAAGGAGATATCAATGTCCGTCACTCTGCTGGATGAAAATGTAGCGCTGATTGTGATCGATTTACAGAAAGGCATTGTTGCATTACCCCTAATGGACTCCCCACAGCAGGTGATACACCGGGCGGGAGAACTGATCAGTGCTTTCCGTAAACGTCAGAAACCGGTGGTCCTGGTGAATGTACAGGGAGGCGCACCTGGACGGAATGAGTTGCCAAAACACAACGCCGAACTGCCTTCTGACTGGAGTGATCTGATTGCTGAAGTGGTGCCACAGCCTGACGACTGGCGGGTGACTAAACGCAGTTGGGGGGCTTTTGCCCATACAACTCTGGATGAACAACTTCGTGCTGCCGGGGTGACACAGGTCGTTATCTGTGGCATTGCCACCAGTATTGGGGTGGAGTCTACCGCCCGTCAGGCTTATGAGCTGGGTTATAATGTCTGCCTGGTGACAGACGCCATGCTGGATCTGAATGCTGAAGCGCATCACAACAGCCTGACCCGGATTTTCCCACGACTCGGGGAATCGGCAACCACAGCTCAACTGCTGCAGTTGCTGGCGTGACCGGCATGCAGCAAACACAACCCGGGCCGCCGGGGGGAGTTCGTTGGCTGTTTTTAATGGTTTGTTCGGGAGTGGCCTTCGCCTTTCTTGAGTATTTCCATTTACCCGCCGCACTGCTACTGGGACCGATGTTTGCAGCGATTGTTTTCTCGGCAACCCGCCATCCGGTTCGGCTGCCAAAAACTGCGCAGCAACTCGCTCAGGCTGTGGTGGGAACCATGATTGCCCGGGCCATGCCGGCCAGTGTGTTTACTGAAATGCAACATAACTGGCCATTGTTTATCCTGAGTGTGGTGAGTGTTATTGCCGCCAGTACACTATTGGGCTGGCTACTGGCAAAGCTGAATGTGTTGCCGGGGAGTACTGCTTTGTGGGGGTCGTCACCCGGGGCGGCAACAGTGATGACGTTAATGGCGGGGGATTTTGGTGCGGATACCCGGCTGGTCGCGTTTATGCAATACCTGCGGGTGTTGATGGTGGCACTGCTGGCAACTCTGGTCAGTCACTATTTCAGCATCGGGGCGGGGCAGAAAATTCCGCCACTGGTGCTGTTTCCGGCCATTAATTATCCGGCATTTCTGATGACGATAGCGGTGATCCTGGCCTGTACTCTGCTGGCCAGAGTGGTTCGTATTCCTGCGGGACCCATGTTGATTAGCCTGATTGCTGGCTGCCTGCTACAGAATTTCTGGGGTTTGAAGATAGAGCTGCCATTATGGTTTCTGGCACTGGCCTATGCCGTTATTGGCTGGAGCATTGGCCTGCGTTTTACCGCGGATATCCTGCGTTATGCACTACATGCGTTACCTGGGATTTTATTGTCAGTCAGTACATTGCTGGCAATATGTTGTGGTTTTGCGTGGCTGCTGGTGCATTATGCCGGGATTGACCCGCTGACTGCGTACCTGGCGACCAGTCCCGGCGGTGCCGATTCGGTGGCGATAATCGCTTCCTCAACCCATGTCGATCAGCCTTTTGTCATGTCGATGCAAACCGGTCGTTTTATTGTGGTACTGATTATGGGTCCTGCGATGTCACGACTGGTGGTGCGCTGGCTTTAGGGCAACCCCCGGACAGTTCAGCCTGTCCGGGGGATAGGGAATTAACGGAAGGCGTAACTTACGTTCAGCCCGACCCCATAGTTACGGCCGGGGGCTGGTTCGTAATACCGACCGTTACTCTCATCGACGATCACTGAACCGACATATTTCTTGTTAAACAGATTATCGACAGTCCCGGAAACATCCACCGTCCAGTTCTGTACCAGCCATTTATAGCCGGTATTCAGTGAGGTGATGGTATATGCCGGAGCATTGACCGTGTTCTGGTCATTGGCTTCAATATGGCTCATATAGCGGATATCTGCGCCAGCATACCAGCCCGCTTCCGGCGCATATTCCAGCCCCGCATAGGCCATATTTTTGGCAATTCCCGGAATCCGCATACCGGTACAGTCAGCTTTGGTACAACTGTTGCTAAGATAACGGGCATCCAGCAGTGTCCAGGCCATTTTTAACTGCCAGTTTTCGGCAAACTGTTGCTCGAAGCCCAGTTCCAGACCACGGCGTCGGGTTTTCCCTGCATTGGTATAGGTAGCGCGACCATCGGTTGTTCCGGCAGAAACAATTTCATTTTTGGTGTCGGTCTGGAATACCGCAGCGGTCAGTAAACCGTAGCCAATGCGTTTTTTGGTACCCCATTCGATAGTTTTGTTGGTGGAGGGTTTCAGCCCCAGATTCAGCCCTTTTTGACCATTCGGACGGTAGGATAACTCAGTGATAGTCGGCGTCTCGAAACCTTTACCGGCAGACAGATAGGTATTCCAGCTATCATCAATGGCATATTTTAGTGACGCTGCCGGCAGCCATTGGTGATATCGGGTACCGCCGCTGTCATCACCGTTCGACAGATAGTGATCATGGGAGGAGAAACTGACGCTGCTGTAACGCAATCCGGCATCCAGCGACCACTGATCCGAAAGCTGCCACGCCGTTTGCAGATACGGGTCCAGATTCCACATCTTGTTATTTTCGTTACGCCGCAGAGAGCCTTTTTCGCCGTAATCCTGGATGTCGGTCGAGGTCCCGGTGTAGTTGTTATAACCTTTGCGCAGCTCCGTCATGGTTTCATAATCCAGCCCGCCGGTAATACTTAGCGGGATGCTGAACAAGCTATCGCGGTGCGTCCAGCGGACATCAATGCCCTGATAATGGCGGGTCAGGTCAATCACTCCGCCAGAATGGTCGGTAGACGTAGCCTGTTTTGCTGCGGGAATAGACTGATACTGTACGGTGCTACGAATACCGGCATAAGTCATGACACTCAGGTCATCATTATCGCCAAACGAACGTACATAATGCAGTCCTGCCTGGGTCTGATCGACCGATTTTCGCGCATTGTACAGATTCACATAAGGGGCAACCTGTTTCGGATTAGCCTTCCACATATCAGAAGTCAGACCACCAGGGTCATAAGCATCGATATGCACGGTGTTAAATAGCAGGGTCAGGGTGCTGTCATCGTCAATCCGCACTCCCAGCCGGGCATTGGCCAGGTTTTTCTCTGCACTGCTGTGGTTGCGGTAGCCGTGGGTGGTAAAACGCGATACCGAGGCTGTATAATCGACATCTCCCGCATGAGTGCCATCGCCGACCGAACCGCTGGCTTTCATGCTGTTGCGCCAGCTGCCATAACTGCCATACCAGCTACCAACGGAGACCGTGTCTGGCTTTTTCCCTTGCTGAGTGACGACATTGATCACCCCTCCGGAGCTGTTGCCATACAGAGCAGAGAATGGCCCGCGCAGTACATCGACGTGGTCAATGGTAGAGATGTCGATATTAGACGTCTGTCCCTGACCGTCCGGCATAGTCGCAGGAATACCGTCAACATAAATCCGCAGTCCACGGACACCGAAGGTCGAACGGGCGCCGAAGCCACGCACCGACAGTTGCAGGTCCTGGGCGTAATTTTGCCGGTTAAGAATTTGCAGTCCCGGAATACCGGCCAGTCCTTCTGATAAATTGACCTGCGGTGCGGCCTGACGCATTTCGTCACCATAGGCGACACTGACCGCCGCCGGAGTATCCAGTTCAGACAGCCCGCTGGTGGAAGGTGCGGCCGTAACAATCATGGTTGGCGATTGTGCCTGTTTCGGCTGAGTGATAGTGGTGGATGTCGTGGTCGCCGCAAAAACCCCGGCCGGTAATAAGACCGGTAGCATCAGCGTGGCTTTAAGCTGTGGTAATTTAATAATTTTCATTAATGAAAGGCTCGCAAAAAGGTGTTGCGTAGCAGGAAAAAAACTCCCCCTGAAGAGGGGGAATGCTACCTCTTTTTTTTACGCTTGTTAAAGTGTAATTGTTTTTACCTGATAAAAAGACCCCGGCTGAGCGAGCGTATTTTTGTATCATACTGAATTAACGAAGGTTAATAATTATCCTGTCGGGCGGAAGATCCTTATTAATAATAAAAAAATGGTTATATTAAGACACACTAATTATATGCATTTGCCGGACAAATTACCCGTAGGTAACATGTAATAAACATTTCCGGACAGTATCGGGAAATATTATCCATTAACGGAGGTCAAATGAGTCAACAACCGAAAGTATCCGTACTTGGACTGGGCGCCATGGGGCACGCATTTGCCGCAAACCTGCTTAAAAAAGGTTTCACTGTTCACGGATGGAACCGTAGCCCGGGCAAAGGGGACGATTTGCTCGCCAGTGGATTAATTCAGGCGGAAACAGTCAGCGAAGCCGTCAGTGACAGTGAAGTAGTGATCACGATGCTTTCTGATGGTGAAACCACATTAGCTGTGGTTAAGCAGGCTGCTGCTGCACTGCCTGCTGAGGCCATCCTCTGCCAGATGGGGACCCTTGGGGTAGAAGCGACCCGGCAAATTCAGGAGTACCTGGCTGAGCACCGTCCGGATGTGTTACTGCTCGACGCGCCGGTCTCCGGTACTAAGGCGCCGGCGGAAAATGCCCAGATTACTATCTTTGCCAGTGGCGATCGCAGCCGTGCCGCGGCCGCAGAAACGGTATTTGCGGCTATCAGTAAAGGTACGCTGTGGTTAGGTGACACCGGGGCCGGGGCTAAAATGAAACTGGTGGTTAACAGCTGGCTGATTGGTTTAATGCAAAGTCTGGCCGAGAGTGAATTACTGGCTGAGTCATTCGGTTTTACGCCGGATGATCTCTGGCAGGCCCTGGAAGGCGGGCCGCTGGCCCCTGGCTATGCCAAAGTGAAACTACAGATGATAAGCAGCGGTGATTTTACCCCACAGATGCAGCTGATCTGGGCACTTAAAGATGCCAGACTGGCGGTTGAAGCGGGTAATGCTCAGCAATTACCGGCTCTGAAAAACATCACTGAGCTGTGGCAACAGGCAGTGGATGATGGTTTCGGAGAACAGGACCTGGCCGTGATAAGTCAGTTTCTGGCTAACCGCAGTAAATAACCACCGTCTGACGAGGCCGATGTCGGCTTCGTCATGGTCAGCAGCAAAATAATAGCGAATATCTATGTATATCGATGGTCACAATGATCTGCTGATGCAGTTATGGCTGAAACATCCTGACCAGCCGGAAGCGTTTTTTTTTGGTCACAATGAGGAAGGGCATCTGGATTTTCCGCGCATAAAACGCGGCCGGTTAGGAGTTGCCTTATTTGCCATCTTTGTTCCCCCCGAAAGCTATGTGGCTCAACACTTCCCTCACCGGTTACCCGCATTACAGGATAAAGTGCAGGTGATGTGGCAACAACTGGCTATCCTTGAAAGACTGGAAAGATTTTCCGCGGGCAGGGCGAAGATTTGCCGCACTGCGGTCGAACTACAACAGTGTCTGCATCAGGATGTGCTGGGGATGGTTGCTCATATCGAAGGAGCCGATGCTCTGGATACTGACGGTGAGTTATTGCAGGCTTTTCATCAGGCGGGGGTAAGGAGTTGCGGCCCGTTCTGGAATACTCCCAATGCGTTTGGTGAGGGGATTACCGGCAGTTTTCCTGGATCTCCGGACAGTGGGCCGGGGCTGAGCCCCGAGGGCATCCGTTTCATTCGCCAGTTGCAATCCCTGAAAATGTTAACTGATGTCTCACATATGAATCAGCGGGCATTTTATGATACAGCCCGTTACAGTCAGCAGCCGCTGGTCGCCACCCATTCAAATGCCCATGCCCTTTGTCCACAGCCCCGAAATCTGACCGATGAACAGCTGAAGGTTATCGCAGGAAGTGGAGGGTTGGTTGGGGTAAATTTCGGTAATGCTTTTCTGCGATCCGATGGCAGAAGAGATGAAAACACGCCTTTGACCGAGATTACACGGCATCTGTGCTATCTGATTGACACTGCCGGAGAAGACCATGTCGGGCTGGGTTCCGACTTCGATGGTACGGCGGTGCCGGCAACGCTGAAAGATGTCACCGGAATTCCCCTGATAGAACAAAGTCTTTATGATGAAGGGGTTAGCGAAAGGGTGATCCGAAAAGTGTGTCACGGCAACTGGTTACGAATTCTTAATCATTTTATGCAGTAATCTGTAAAACCGCCCATCTTTTCATTGACCTTGGTTTGACATTGGCGCAACATTTGTCTGCCTGAAGAGCAAATCACTGGCGGCTTATGCTGCCGAAGATAGCCATTTCAGCGGTTTTTACATCTTTTCATTTGCAACATTGAGGTCAACATTATGTGGAAAAAACCTGAATTTATCGATATGCGTCTGGGCATGGAAGTGACTCTGTACATTTCTAACCGTTAATTTTTTTCGGTTCCCCGATGGCCGCCAACTGGCGGCCGTTATCGTTAAGTCAAAGAGTAATCTATGTTTATCAAAGTGCTTGGCTCTGCTGCCGGCGGTGGTTTCCCGCAGTGGAACTGTAATTGCACCAATTGCAAAGGGCTGCGTGACGGTTCCCTGAACGCCCATGCCCGCACCCAGTCTTCAATAATTATCAGTGATAATGGTGAAGACTGGGTGTTATGTAACGCGTCCCCTGATATTTCACGACAGATCTTTCTTACCCCGGAACTGATTAAACATGATGTTCTGCGCGGTACCGCAATTGGCGATATTATTCTGACCGACAGTCAGATAGACCATACCACCGGTTTACTCAGCCTGCGTGAGGGGTGCCCACACCGGGTATGGTGTACGGACGAAGTTCATCAGGATTTAACCACGGGTTTTCCGGTGTTCCCGATGCTGAAGCACTGGAATGGTGGTTTACAGCACCATCCGGTCAGTCCGCTGCAACCCTTTCGTACGACGGTATGCCAAAACCTGCAGTTTACTGCCGTGCCTATTCTCAGCAATGCGCCGCCGTATTCCCCGTATCGTGATAAACCACTGCCCGGCCACAATGTGGCTTTGTTCGTCGAAAACAGTGCCAATGGCAAAACCTTGTTTTATGCCCCGGGGCTGGGTGAGCCAGATGAAGTGATCTTACCCTGGCTGAAAAAGGCAGATTGTCTGCTGATTGACGGAACGGTGTGGCAGGATGATGAGCTGCTCAGCACCGGCGTGGGTAAAAATACCGGCCGTGCCATGGGACATCTGGCATTGTCTGAAGAGCAGGGGCTAATGAGCCTGCTGGCTACGTTACCGGCCAGTCGAAAAATTCTTATTCATATCAACAACACCAATCCGATCCTCGACGAGGACTCAGTTCAGCGTCAGTTCCTGCAACAACAGGGAATTGAGGTGAGCTTTGACGGAATGGCTATCCAGCTGCAGGATTAACCGATGATCATTACATCAACCCTGAGTCGTGAGCAGTTTGAACAAGCGTTGCGCGACAAAGGAGCGTATTATCACATTCATCATCCTTATCATATCGCGATGCATAACGGCGAAGCCACGCCGCAACAGATCCGTGGCTGGGTCGCAAACCGTTTTTACTATCAGACCAATATCCCGTTAAAAGACGCAGCTATCATGGCTAACTGCCCGGATCCGGCGACCCGGCGTAAATGGGTGCAACGTATTCTTGACCATGACGGAGATGGTGAACATGAAGGCGGCATCGAAGCCTGGCTGCAACTGGGAGAAGCCGTGGGATTATCCCGCGAAGACCTGTTGTCTGATAAGCACGTATTACCGGGCGTCCGGTTCGCGGTGGATGCCTATGTCAATTTTGCGCGTCGCGCCTGCTGGGAAGAGGCCGCCTGTAGCTCTTTGACCGAGTTATTTGCCCCACAAATTCACCAGTCGAGGCTCGACAGCTGGCCACAACACTATCCGTGGATCCAGGAACAGGGATATTTCTACTTCCGTAGTCGTCTGAGTCAGGCGCGCCGCGATGTAGAACATGGGCTGGAACTGGCACTGGATTATTTTGATACTGCGGCGAAGCAAAACCGGATGCTGGAAATATTGCAGTTCAAACTGGATATTCTCTGGACCATGCTGGATGCCATGACTATGGCCTATACTCTGGACAGACCTCCGTATCACACTGTGACAGATCAGCAGGTCTGGCACACAACCCGTCTGGTGTAATGATGAGTACTCAATCTTCTCCGGTGGTAAAATTTCGGCGCGGATACCGGCTACAGTGGGAAGCCGCGCAGGACTGTCATGTCATTCTCTATCCGGAAGGCATGGCGAAACTGAACGAAACTGCGGCAATGATCCTTGAACTGGTGGACGGTCAGCGAACGGTTTCTCAGATAATTACTGAACTAAATCAGCGTTTTCCCGAAGCCGGCGGGGTGGACGACGATGTCACTGATTTCCTGCAGGCGGCAGTAAAACAGAAATGGATAATGATGTATGAGTCTGAGTAAATCTGACATCAAGGCCCCTCTGTGGCTGCTGGCAGAACTGACTTATCGTTGTCCGTTACAATGTCCGTATTGTTCTAACCCGCTGGATTTCGCCAGACAGAAAGAAGAACTGACCACCGAACAGTGGCTGACAGTGTTCCGCCAGGCCCGGGAGATGGGCAGTGTTCAGTTGGGCTTCTCCGGCGGCGAACCTCTGGTGCGTAAAGATCTGGCGGAACTGATTGCCGGCGCCCGGGAGCTGGGCTTCTATACCAACCTGATCACCTCGGGTATCGGTCTGACCCGCGAAAAACTGGATACCTTTGCCGAGGCCGGACTGGACCATATTCAGATAAGCTTCCAGGCCAGTGATGAGACCCTGAATGCCGCGCTGGCCGGTTCAGAGAAGGCCTTCCATCAGAAGCTGGAAATGGCAAAGGCAATCAAGGCGCATGGCTATCCGATGGTGCTCAATTTTGTGTTACACCGTCACAATATTGATCAAATGGACCGGATTATCGAGCTGTGTATCCAGCTGGAAGCCGATGATGTTGAGCTGGCGACCTGTCAGTTCTATGGCTGGGCGCAACTTAACCGTGAAGGGCTGTTGCCCACCCGTGAACAGATAGCCAGAGCCGAAGCCGTGGTTCAGCGTTACCGTGAAAAAATGCAGGCAGAGGGTAATCTGACCAATCTGCTTTTCGTGACGCCTGACTACTACGAAGAACGACCCAAAGGTTGTATGGGCGGTTGGGGGGCTATCTTTATGAACGTGACCCCGGACGGTATGGCGTTACCTTGCCACAGCGCCCGGCAGTTGCCGATTGAGTTTCCTTCGGTACTGGAAAATAGCCTGCAGCATATCTGGTATCACTCCTTTGGTTTTAACCGCTATCGTGGTTATGACTGGATGCCGGAACCCTGCCGCTCCTGTGATGAGAAAGAGAAGGATTTTGGCGGATGTCGTTGCCAGGCATTTATGCTGACCGGTAACGCCGATAACGCCGACCCGGTATGCAGCAAATCTGCCCATCATGACAAAATCCTGCAGGCGCGCCGCGAAGCGGATTGCAGTGAAGTTAAGGTCTCGCAGTTGCGTTTCCGTAATCAGAAAAACTCCAAAGTAATTTTTACTTCGCAGGGTTAACCGATGACGGAGCATGGCATTACCCGGGTTCTCAGTCAGGGACTGACGGTCCGTCTGATTGCCGCGCCGGACCTGTCGGCGGCTTCGGCGTGCCTCAGTACCCCGGCGGGCAGCTTTCATGAACCGGAACGCTGGCCCGGGCTCGCTCATTTACTGGAACACCTGCTATTTCAAAGTGGTCAGGGATTTCAGGGAGATGGGCGGCTGATGCCATGGATTTCTGCCCGTCAGGGCAGAGTCAATGCCACCACTGGTCTGAGTCAGACTCTCTTCTATTTCGATTGTCGGGTCGAGGATTTACAGGGGGGGCTGGCCCGGTTACTGGATATGGTTAATGCACCGGTATTCGCTGCGGATACGGCCGAACGTGAGACCCGCGTTATCGAGGCTGAGTACCAGTTACTGAGCCAGCAAGCCCGTACCCTGATGGGGGCTTTTTTCCACTCACGTGTCAGCTCACCGACGGTTTACCACCGTTTTGTGGTCGGAAATCACCGTACACTGTCCGGTGATTTACCGGCGTTGTTGCAGGCATTGGATGATTTTTTCCGACAGCATTATCGGGCAGATAAGCTGACGCTGACGATACGAGCCCCTCTCACGCTGCCAGAACTGCAACAGATCCTGCAATCTCTGCCCGAACTGACGATGCCCTCTCAGCCATCTCTGCCCGGGGATGTCGCTGCTGCAGATTTCCCTGTGGCTTCGCGGGCCCTATATCCCGGGCAGTTGCTGCAACTGCCCGGGGATGTCCATCATTGTCTGGAGATGGTGGTTGCCGACCCCGGGGGAGAACTGCTGGCAGCGGTTCCGCTGCTACAGGCACTATTTGAAGATGCAGCCCCCGGCTCACTTCGTCACCACTGGACTGAGCAGGGGGTTTGTCGGGAAATGACCCTGGAAGTTATCAGTAGCGCCACAGGAACTCTTTGGCTGATGGTGCATCTGATACGTCCGGCATCGACGCCTCTGCCGGCGGGATGGCTGACGGCGGCATGGCAGCTCTGGCTGCAGCAAGTGACGGAATTATCCCCTGAACGGGTTGCTCACTATCAGCAACTGGCTAAACGTCAGTTCTGCTTACTGAGCCCGATGGAGCAAATCCGCAGAATAGTCAGCGGACAGGCTGTGTCAGATAAGCCTGTCTACCCGCTGGCACTGGCATTATTAGCGCAGCCACCGAATGAATTACAGACCTGCGATCGATTGAACAGTGCTGTGCACAGTGCCTGTGGTTTTCCTTGTGTGACAGAAACCCAGACCCTGTCCGGTGATTGCGGCGTTTTACCGGACAACGGTTTTGTCTTTTATCCGCAGATGCTTGCGCCACCTGAAACAGCGACAGGCCATTCCGCCGCGATACCACAGGGATGGCGACATTTCAGGGCTACGGGGGCTCAGGTAGAGATAGTGATGCGTCCGGTGCAGGGCACGGTCCTGAGCGCGGCACAGGCCGCGCGCTTAGCACAAATTTTACAGCCAGTGTTCAGCCTCGCACGCCATTGCGGAGGAGAGGCCGCAATTATATCCCTGCATGGTGTGAACTGGTTGACGGTGTCGGTGGCGAAAGCGAAAGATGCGGAAATAGTATGTCTCTGGCTGGCGAAGCTTTGGCCGACAGACCTTGTTATAGAATCCAGTGACCCACAGCAAATCCTGATTCGCCGCTTGCTGGCGGAATTTCCGTCAATGCTGGCCTCTACAGCAGAATGCCCTGACTGGTCAGGTGCTATCCGGTGCAGCGATTTGGCGCTGTTTTCGAGGCTCAGTGAAATTTTACAGCAACGTCTCCCTGTACCGGCACCGATGCAGACACCGCCCGGCACAGTCTGCGCCGGTCGCAGCCTGCACCAGCCAGAGAGCCACGGCGATAATGGCCTGCTGTTCTTTATGCCATTACCCGGCGGGACAGAAGGTGATATTGTGGCTGCCAAAGCGTTAGCTGCCCTCTACCAGCCTGCGTTCTATCACTGGCTGCGCGAAGAGCTTTCGGTGGGTTACGTGGTTTCCTGCCACTATCAGCAGTTTATCAATACTCCGGGTATACTGTGTGTGCTGCAGTCTCCGGGGTACGATTGCCAACAGCTGTCCCTCTGGTGTCAGCAATTTTTCAGCCGGATGACCCCACAGGTAGAACAACTGGCAGAGGCACCGCAAGTCAATGCACCTCAGCCATTACATCATCACCGGTCAATTCTGCGGGCGATGGAACAGCTTGATCCGCTAATCCGCGCTGCGGCCTGCCCTGAACAGGAACAAACCCCGTCGGTTGTCCGGTTGCAACAACTGCACAACTACTGGGCTGCGCATACCGAAGAGGCGATACAACTCAGTTGCGGGCGTCCTGTGCAGTAAAAATCCACGGGTACGCCCTGACAGCCCTTATTCCGCCCAGAATTTTTTGCGGCTGGTCTTTCCAATGCCAGGGTTGCAGGTATTGGTAGGATCAAGTTCACGCCAGTGCTGAGCATGCTCACAGGATGCGTGGTAAAGGTGCCCGACATTGTGTTCAGCCGGATAGCGGGCACCCCGTTGTTCAAGATAATCCATCACATCCTGTTTAAATTTCTTCGCGTCAACACCTGCTTTCAGGACATAGTCCTGATGATTGACAAAGCAGAAGAAGTGACCACAGCAGGAATCGGCCTGCACCTGGGCTGCCAGGTGCGGAGGCAGGTCAATACGCCAGCGCGTGTCATTTCGGCGTAAGGCAACATCAAAAGCGATCAGCCGCTCATTGGTGTTGTACCCAAGATAGTCACAATAAGAGATAGTGCAGCCACCGACGGCAAAACGTACCAGAAACGCATCTGTGGCTTCCCGCTCATCACACAGAAAATATTCACCGGGGCGATGGCTGAAAAACTCTTCCAACAGGGCAGTCAGTTGTGCAGACTGGCGCTCTTCCACTTTGATCATCAGATGATGAACGAAGCGCTGGCGATAGGCCA
This sequence comes from Tatumella morbirosei, assembly GCF_000757425.2. Classification (GTDB taxonomy): domain Bacteria; phylum Pseudomonadota; class Gammaproteobacteria; order Enterobacterales; family Enterobacteriaceae; genus Tatumella; species Tatumella morbirosei. Next base: position 164,554 of record NZ_JPKR02000003.1, read on the forward strand.
TAATCCGTGGGGCAACAAACGACGGGGTAATCTGATTGAAGCCCTGAATCAGCTTATCGACGAAATTATGCGGCAGCACCCGGGCGTGTTTAACCCGCACATCCCAGCGAGCTTTATTGGCCATCAGGCCGGGAATAGCCTGCGGGCCAAGTTTACGTATCGCCAGGAACATATGTTTGGCATAACGCAACGTCAGGTCAAAAGCTCCTGCATGGATATATTCGGCCTGCAGGGGGAGCTCTTCCATCTTTTCCAGCAGAAATTTACGCAGTTCTACCAGTTCGGTTTCGTCATTACTGCCGATGTAGAAGGTTTTGGTAGCTTCACTGGCTTCAAAGGTCGGTAACCGTGCCGCAAATACCACCAGTTTACCGGCACACCCGGCACTGTCGTGTAAATAGCGGACGTCGCCATTAAACCGTGCAGGAGAGGCTGATTCGGTATCGCGCAACTGTTCGGCGTAGTCATCCGCCCAGATTTTACCCTGCCAGTCATCGGCATCACCGGTTGTATAATCGCGGGTTTCCAGGGCATTAATCATTCTTTCGGGAGTATCCCCGAGGTGAATCCCCAGATGATTGACCAGTTCCAGTTTGCCGTCTTCAGTAATGCGGGCAAACAGTGACTTTTCGGTAAAGGCAGGGCCACGACGTATCAGTGACCCGCCGGAGTTATTGCACAAGCCGCCAATCACTGATGCGCCGATACAGGAGGAACCAATCACGGAGTGGGGTTCACGGTGCAGTGGTTTCAGAGCATCTTCCAGTTCAGTCAGAGTGGTGCCAGGGAAGGCGATCACCTGCTGATGGTTGTCAATAATCTGAACCCCTTTTAGTAACCGGGTACTAATGATCACAATATCGCGATCATAGTCATTACCGTCCGGGGTTGAGCCCCCGGTAACCCCGGTATTCGAGGCCTGCATCAGAATAATCACATCTTCTGCGACGCAGGCTTCCAGAAGCTGCCAGAGCTGTAACAGGGTCTGGGGGAGTGCGACAGCCAGGGCTTCCCCCTGACCGATACGGAATCCTTTGGTGTAAAATGCTTTGTCATCTTCGCTCACTAAAACCTGCTTGTCTCCCGCGATTTCATGCAGCTTGCGGATCAGCTCCTGACGGTTGTTCATCTATCCTTTCTGCCTTTTATTCTTCATTTTGCTTTGATGCCTGTGGACGGATTGAGGTGATACTGCCGGAAGCAGCGTCCCGTAGCGTTTCTGCGGAGGCAGTGCGATAGCGTTACGGATCACCAACATATGAAAGCGCTTTTTTCACCGGGAAGAAAGGGGCGGGATAAAAAAAACTTATCAGGCTGACAGAATATCTCCGTCACAAGGGGGAAGGAGGTGGATTATGTCGTGATTGGGAGAGAAAAATACAATCTGTTAACATGAAGGGAGGGCAACGGTACCAGAGTGCCGGCTTCCCCTGCCGTCCGGCAGGGGATACCTGATTACAGATTTGTAATCACATCCTGTTCGCTGAAACGGGATTTCGGCAGTTGTGCATTGAAGTCTTTTTCTTCGCTGTTAAAACCGACTGAAGCGACCACCAGACTATGCAAGCCTTTCTCTTTCAGGCCCAGCACTTCATCCATTTTTTCAGGATCAAAACCTTCGATCGGGGTCGCATGCAGGCCCATAGCGGCAGCCCCCAGCAGCAGAAAACCCAGCGAAATATAAGCCTGATGCTCCAGCCAGTGACGCTTACTCTCATCATCACCGGTAAAGGCCTCAATATACTGACGACGCCCCTTATCCTGAGCGTCAGCACTGGCCTGGTCTTTAAACCGGCCATCTTTGGTTTCCTGTGCGTGTACGGCAGCAAGGTGCTGATCATCTAACTGGTTAATCGTCGCAAACACGACCACCATTGCGGCGTTCTGCACCTTAGCTGCATTGAACTCTCGGATGCCGGGTAAAATCTGAGCTTTACCTTCATCGCTGGTGACAGCAAAAAAAATGCCAGGGTTGCAGATTCAGTGATGACGGGCTGTAACGTAATAAATCCAGCAATTGCTGGTGCTGTTCTGGCGTCAGTTTTTTCTCTGAGTCATAGGCCTTGCTAGTGAAGCGTTGTTTGGCAATCTCAACAATATTCATGTAAACCACCTCTGAAATATCAAACATCCCAACGGGATAAAATTGTGGCGGTAAACTAACAATTTCAACTTCAGACGACCAGTCTGATTCACCGGCTCCGGCACTAATGGTTAAAGCCCGACGCCACGCTTAAAAATATTTATTCGCGATAGTCTTCAGTGTGATGTTGTACTTCAGTGACAGCAGCCTGATCAGGGTACAGACCACAATAGACAGCCAGATACTGTATTGCTCAGGGATAATGCCGGCGGAACCCAGCAGTTCAATACCGGCGCCAATCAGGGCAGCACTGGCATAAATTTCTTTGGTAAAAATTACCGGAGTTTTACCGACCAGTACATCACGCAGACAACCGCCGCCCACGGCGCTGATGCAGCCCATCAGTATGGAGAATTCAACATTTTGGGTGTATAACCAGGCTTTATTGGCCCCAAAGGCGGCAAAGAAACCTAGCCCGAGAGCATCAAAAAACATGGCCGGTTTTTCAAAGGAAAACACCAGCTTCTGAAAATAAGAGAGCAGGGTGATGGCCAGGATCACACAGCCAAAATACTCAATGTTAACCAGTCCGGCAGGTGGGGTTGCCCCCAGGCAGAGATCGCGAATACATCCACCGCCGATGGCGGTGACAAATGACAGAGCGAAAACACCGAACAGATCAAAGCGGTTTCTGACGCCGACCGTCGCGCCACTTAGTGCAAACACGAAGGTGCCAAACAGGTCGATGAAATGTAAAAGTAAGCTCATAAGTTCTCAGTAAACAGGGCTACGGTTGATTAGGCCGGACTTACCGGCAGCACCGTTCTGCCCACCGGCGCAGGCACAATAAAGGTTTCGGCCAGGGAGCGCAATGCTTTCAGTTTCTGTGAGATCGTTGTTCGAATCTGCACCTCCCGGCAACCATCCTGGCGGCCCCACCACCGTCGATGCAGCGCTAATAAAACTATTATGAAAAGCGTGACAGTGATGCAGGGGGCGGATACTCTTGTGCATCTGAGAAATTAACAGAGCCTCCGCGACCTCTTAGTCCTGCAGGTCGGCGACCGCTGGTCTTTGCTGGTAGTGGTAGCGTTTGAATGATGAGAATATTTAATGAATTCCGCTAAAGCGACGCTGACTGGCTTAGTTGCTATCCTGTTATGGAGTGCCAACGTTGGTTTAATCAAACATGTCAGTGAAGGTTTTGGTGCCGTGGCAGGAGCTGCCCTGATTTATACCTGTAGTGCTCTGGTACTGCTGTTCACGGCGGGTTTTCCGAAGCTGAAATCATTTTCTCGTGCTTATCTGATGATTGGCCCGGCATTGTTTGTCAGCTATGAGGTCTGTTTATCGTTATCTCTGGGGTATTCTCAGAATGCGCAACAGGCTATTGAAGTGGGGATGGTGAACTATCTGTGGCCGGCCATGACCGTGGTGTTAGGTATCATTGTCAACCGGCAGCGGGTTCACTGGATGATGGTCCCGGGTATAGTGGTCTCACTGGCGGGTATTTTGCTGGTGCTGTCGGGGGATAAGCCGCCGTCCTGGCAACAAATCACAGAGAATATCAGTGTTAACCCGTTAAGTTATGGACTCGCGTTCGCCGGGGCGATCATCTGGGCGGTATATTGTGTGGTGACGCAAAAGCTGGCTGGCGGTAACAACGGAATTACCTTTTTCTTTATTCTGACGGCCCTGACTCTGTGGGTGAAATACCTGTTCACTGCGGATGTCGGGATGAGTTTTTCTGTGCCATCCACCGTCAGTCTGGTGCTGGCAGCGTTAGCCATGGGGTTGGGTTACGGAGCATGGAATATTGGAATTTTGCACGGCAATGCCAGTCTGCTGGCCACCGTGTCTTATTTTATCCCGGTACTTTCCTCACTACTGGCCTCAGTAATGTTGCATTCTGCGTTGACACTCTCTTTCTGGCAGGGGACGGCGATGGTTTGCCTGGGGTCACTGGTGTGCTGGTTGGCGACCCGAACCGCAGGCAAGAAACGATCAGCCGCGGCCAGACAACCGCAGTAACTATCCGAATTTCTGGTTAACCGGAGGCTGTAATGATAGAAATCTGGGGACGTAAAACCTCGTCCAATGTACAGGCCGTAATGTGGGCTGTGGCAGAATTGGGTCAGCACTACAAACGTTACGATATCGGACACCGTTTTGGGGGTAATGATACTCCGGAATTTCTTGCCATGAACCCTAACGGCACAGTGCCAGTGATTAAGGTGAATGGCGGAGAGCCACTGTGGGAAAGCGGGGCAATTCTGCGTTATCTGGCCGCTCTCTATGGCGATGAAAACTTCTGGCCGACTCAGGCTCGTCAGCGTTGCGTTGTCGACCAGTGGGCGGAGTGGTCAAAGATTAATATTGCCCTGAATTTTACCGCCCCTGTTTTTTGGGTCCTGGTGCGTACCCCGGCAGAACAACGCAATATCCAGGCATTGACTGCCGGTGTGCAGAAACTGGTGCATTTTCTGAAGATTGCAGAGCAACAGTTGAGTCACCAGCCCTATCTGGCGGGGCAACATCTGACTCTGGCGGATATTCAGTTCGGCCATACACTGTATCGTTATTTTGACCTGGATTTTCAGCGTCCGGAACTTCCGGCACTGGCCGGCTACTATCAGCGACTCACCGAACGGCCGGCCTACCGTGAGCATGTGATGGTCAGCTACGAAGAATTACGCGCCTGATCCTCACCCGGCCGTCATTCAGGCGGCCCTTTATCGAATCTTCCTGTGCGGTATTGCCCACCTCTGACTGCGGCCACTCGCGATAGCCCGGTTGTCTGTATTTTACCCAAATGCGATTAACTCGCATTTTTGGCTTTCCATTATCAATTAAACTCTATTACTCTTTGCTTCATAAGATTATTAAACAAGGAGTCAACAATGCTGAAAAATCAGCTGCGTTATGACGATGTTATCCTTACGTTGCCTCTGAATGACTGGGCAGGGGGCGAAAACTTTAGCCGCCAGGCGCTGACAGCGCTGGAACAAGGGGCGGTACTTAGCCTGCCTCAGCTAGGTTTTCCGCTGACTGACGAAGAACGGTTGCTATTAAAGGAAGAAACGGTTGAACCTGGTCGTAAAAATATCAGCTACCGTGCCCAAAGTGAGCAGCTGTTCGGTGTGGCGAATAAAGCCGATGAGAAAGTGGTCCGTACGTTATTGCAACGCCATTATCAGGCCTGCAACCGACTGATCTCCGGTTTGCTGCCCGCCTATGTTCCGGTTCTGCATACCCCGATAAACACCCTGCGGGTTCATCCTGTCGCGGTCTGGAAAAAAGGCAGTTCATGGCGAAAAGATGACAGCCGTCTGCATGTCGATGCTTTCCCTTCACGCCCTATTCAGGGGGAGCGGATATTACGAATCTTTACCAACATTAACCCTCACGGTGAATCCCGTGTCTGGCGTGTCGGTGAGCCGTTCCCGTCGCTGGCTAAACAATTCCTGCCACAGGTTGGACGCTATCACGCACTAAGCTGTTGGGTTCAGCAAAAACTGGGCATTACTAAGAGTTACCGGACCCGGTATGATCATATTATGCTGGGCCTGCATGATGCGATGAAGGCAGATCAGGACTACCAGAAGTCAGGCGCTCAGATTGAAGTGCAGTTTCCGCCCGGCAGCAGTTGGATCTGCTTTTCTGACCAGACACCTCATGCGGCAATGTCAGGACAGTTTATGCTGGAACAAACCTTTTTGTTACCCGCGAAAGATATGGTCAGCCCACAGTATTCTCCCTTACGCACCCTGGAAGCAATGTTGGGCAGGTCATTAATCTGAGTACTGAGTCACACCGGTGATCCACCGGTGACATGTTACCCCCTGATGTATGTTATTCCTCTGAAATTCTGCAACCGCCGGTCACCGGCGGAGCAGGTATCATCCTGTAAACTATCCCCGTTTTATCCGTCATAAAACTGACATCTTATGTTCACCTGTCTGACATCAGATGCGCGTAGCCTGGCTGCGTATCTTTTTCGTCGGATATTTTTATGACTTATCTGGTATTACATCAGCTACAGACCACCCGGGGAGACAGAGTCATCCTCAATGATATGAGCTTCCAGGTGGCAGAAGGCGAATTTCTGGCAATCCTCGGCCCGTCGGGCTGTGGCAAAACGACTTTGCTCCGCACTCTCGCGGGACTGGAAACGTCTGACCACGGACAGATTTATCTGCAACAGCAGGAAGTCGGTCACTTACCTCCCTCACAGCGCAAACTCGCCATGGTATTTCAGTCGTACGCACTGTTCCCGCATCTGAGCATACGCGAGAACCTGCTTTTCGGGCTGCGGGCGCGCCGTGAAGATAGACAGAGCTTTCAGCAACGGCTGAACGAAGTGGTTGAATTACTGGAATTAGGGAATTATCTGGACCGCCAGCCCGGTGAGCTCTCCGGGGGCCAGCAACAGCGGGTAGCCCTTGGCAGGGCCATTATTGCCCGCCCAAAACTTTGCCTGATGGATGAGCCATTGTCGAACCTGGACGCTCGTTTACGCCAGACGATGCGCCGTGAAATCCGTCAGTTACAACAAAAACTCGGTCTGACCATGTTGTACGTCACCCATGACCAGACCGAAGCCATGAGTATGGCTGACCGTATCCTGCTGATGAATCAGGGGTGTATCGAACAACTGGGAACACCCGCAGATCTTTACCTGCAACCGGCGTCTGAGTTTGTTGCCGGATTTATCGGAGCTCCGCCGATGAATCTGTTTCCTTTGTCGCTGGTACACCCGCAGCGCTGTTTTCCACCCGGGTCAGCAGAGGCTGAATCTGTCACCCTGGGTCTTCGGGCCGAGGCACTGACACTGACGGCACCCGCCGAGGGTCGGTTGAAGGTGACCATTATCAGCCATGAGTTCATGGGCGCTGATACGCGAATCCAGTGTCGGCCAGAGGGCAGTCAGGCGATTCTGACCGTGAAAATGAACGGACTTCGTCATTTCACGCCAGGCACGCTGGCAGGGCTGGACTGGCAGGCGCAGGCAGAATATCGGTTCGATCGTCTTACCGGCCTGAGGATTGCAGGACCTGTGACGACCACCGATCAGGGCGTGGCTCTGCATGCGTTTTCTTAACTTAATTAAACTTTGTTCATTCTCTGACATTCTGAGGAAACTATGGCTCCATTACGTCTGTCGCTGATGGCGGCACTGCTGGCTGCAAGTTGTGCCTGCGCGGCTGAACCGGTCACCCTGCAAATGTATTATCCGATAGCTGTCGGTGGAAAAATCACCGCCACGGTTGACGGGCTGGTGTCAGATTTCGAAAAGACTCATCCGGATATCGTGATTAAACCGGTCTACACCGGAGATTATGCGACCACTGTCACTAAAGCCCTGACGGCTTTTCGTGGAGGCAATCCGCCACAGTTGGCAGTGATAGGCGATATTGAGGTCTATTCGTTGAAAGATGCCGGTGCGATAATCCCGGTGTCTGATCTGGCGAATGATGCCGAAGGCAAAAAATGGATTAACGGGTTCTATCCGGCATTTATCCGTCATATCGACGGCAAGGTCTGGAGTATCCCTTTCCAGCGTTCCACGGTGGTGTTGTACTGGAACAAAGACGCCTTTAAACGAGCCGGTCTGAACCCGGATACACCCCCGCAAACCTGGCAGCAGGTCGAAGAATTTGGCCGCAAGCTGGTAGTAAAGCAGGGCGATACGGTTAGCCAGTGGGGAATCGAACTTCCCTCTACGCCAATTGGTTATTGGGTTTTGCAGGCGATAGCGGCGACCAATGGCGCTACGCTCGATAATAACAAAGGGACAGCGGTGACCTTCAATACACCGCAAACAGCACAGGCACTTAGCTGGATGCACGCTCTGGCGAGTCAATATGGTATTTCCCCGCCAGGTGCCATCAACTGGGGAACGACGCCGCAGGACTTCCTCGAAGGTAAAACCGCCATGATGGTCACAACCACCGGTAACCTCGGCACCGTCCGTAGTACCGCAAAATTTCCGTTTGGTGTAGCAATGCTGCCGGAAAAAACCCAGCGTGGCAGCCCGACCGGCGGCGGTAACCTCTATCTGTTTAAAGGAGCCACTCCGGCACAACAGCAGGCGGCTTTGAGTTTTATGCGCTGGGTCTCGGCACCTGAACAGGCTGCCCGCTGGAGCATTGCCACCGGTTATGTGGCAACCTCTCCGGCGGCCTGGGAAACCACGCAGATGAAGGAATATGTTAAACAGTTCCCTCAGGCGCTGGTAGCCCGCGATCAGCTGAAATACTCACAGCCCGAGTTATCGACTTATAACAGTGTCCAGATTCAGCAACTGCTCAACCATGCCGTAGAAGCGGTTGTGACCGGCAGTAAAACAGCCCCGCAGGCGCTGGAATCGGCCCAGCAGCAGGCTGACCGGATACTGAAGCGCTACCAATGACACAGTTAACCTCCGCGCTCAACTCTGTCAGGACACTGAGGTCAGCATCGGCCTTAAGAACCCAACTCTATGGCTATCTGCTGTTAATGCCGGCGCTGGTGTTTCTGCTGGCATTTACCCACTATCCCGCACTGGCAACGTTGTGGGACAGCCTGAGAAGTGCTCCGCACGGCACAACCCCCGGCAAGTTTGTCGGGGCAGCTAACTATTTGTCGGTATTTAGTGATGATGTGTTCCGCCAGTCACTTATCAACAACCTGAAATATGCACTGATTACCATCCCGGCCTCGGTGATACTGGCATTGCTGATGGCGATGGCGGTCAATCGCGGCATGAAAGGTGACGGTTGGGTCAGAACGGTCTTTTTTATGCCCGCGTTACTGCCGATGGTGGCGATTGCCAATCTGTGGCTGTTTTTCTACTCGCCGCAAACGGGTCTGTTAAACCAGCTAATGGCCTGGTTTGGCTTACCGGCACATAACTGGCTCGGGGATCCGGACAGCGCCTTGTACTGCCTGATGGCTGTGACAGTGTGGCGGGAAGCGGGTTTTTTTATGATTTTTTACCTGGCCGGTTTACAGCAGATCGACCCACGGCTGGCGGAAGTCGCCAGGGTGGAAGGTGCAGGCAGAGGATATTTTTTTCGGCGGGTTCAGTGGCCACTGCTGATGCCCACCACCTTATTTATTCTGATCAATGCCACGATGAATGCGTTTCGTATCGTTGATCAGGTGATATCCATGACCAATGGTGGTCCGGATAACAGTACCAGCCTGCTGCTGTTTTATATCTATCAGACGGCCTTCAGTTTCTGGGATACCGCCTCTGCGGCCGCCATGACCATGGTGCTGCTGGTGCTGCTTGGAACGGTCGCCATCCTCAAATTTCGTTTTATGGACAAGCGCGCATGGTATCAATAGCTGTTTCCGGACGTGCTTCCCGCCGTTCCGGACTAACCCTGCTGGTGAATTTACTTATCGGGGCCGGCGCGCTTTTCTGGGCGCTGCCACTTCTCATTGCGGTGTGGGTTGCCTTTCATCCGGTCAGCGATCAGGCCAGTTTCCGGCTGTTGTCGCCATTGACGTTACAAAACTTTGTCACCGCCTGGCACAGTGCACCTTTTGCTCAGTACTTTATTAATACCACTTTACAGGTATTGCTGATTGTCTCGGCTCAGCTGGTGCTGGCGACCCTGGCCGCTTATGCGCTGGTGCGGTTCCGGTTAAAAGGCGGCGGCTTTATTTTTGCATTGATCCTGCTGCAACTGATGATAAGCCCCGATGTATTGATTCTGAATAACTACAAAACCATCAGCGCGCTGGGGCTCAGGGATACTCTCACCGGGATTGCTTTACCGTATTTTGCCTCGGCTTTCGCCATCTTTTTGCTGCGTCAGACCTTCAAGAGTATCCCGCTGGTGCTGGAAGAGGCTGCCATTATTGAGGGGGCCAGCCGGATGATGATCCTTTGGCGAGTGTATGTTCCGTTGGCCTTTCCGGTGTATGTCGCATTTATTCTGGTGTCTGTCAGCTTCCACTGGAACGATTTTCTCTGGCCGCTGGTGATCACCGATTCTGTTAACGTCAGACCGCTGACGGTGGGGTTACAGCTGTTTTCTGCGCCGGAACAGGGGATTCAGTGGGCGCTGATTAGTGCCGGGACTCTGATGACTTCGGCACCGTTACTGGTGATGTTTCTGCTGTTTCAGCGTCAGTTTGTTCAGTCATTTATGCGGGCAGGGATCCGCTAACCGGAGTATTGCATGTGTGAGTTAAGTGCTGCCCAACGCCAGGCGCTGGCAGATATCGCGCCAGTCTATCAGTTACCGGATATCACTGAAAAACAACCGAAGCGGTTAAGAGTTGCTCTGCTGGCCGATCCACAGTTTGCTGATATCAGCCCCGATTATGGCAAAGGCTTGTATTACCCCTCGGCGCTGAAAAAACTCCCGGCACTGTTCAGCCAACTGAATGCGATGGATCTCGATCTGGTGGTGACGCTGGGGGATATTGTGGATCGCGAATGGCAGGATTATCAGCAGATACTACCGCTCTATGATCAGTTGAAACACCCGCATCTGTTTATCACCGGTAATCATGATGCGGCAGTGATCAGTCGTCAGTTGGAACGTCATTCACCGGTCTTGCCGCTACCTAAGCATTATTTTGCCTTGCAGACCGACAATTACCGGTTACTGGCGCTGGATGGCAACGATATCAGTTTTTATGCCACTTCGGCACAACCCGAAGAACGCCGCCAGGCAGAGCAGTTCTATGCGGCTCTCACTATTGCCCGCGAACCGCAGGCGCAAACCTGGAATGGGGGTATTGGCCAGCAGCAGTATCTGTGGATTGAACAGCAGTTAACGCAAGCACATCGTCAGCAGCAACAGGTGATAGTGTTAGGCCATTTCCCTTTGGCGCCTGCGGGTATCCATCGCCTGTGGAATGGCGAGCAAATCGCTGACCTGCTAACCCGCCACCGGGTGGTAGCCAGTTTTCATGGACACGACCACCGGGGAAGCCTTGACACCCGCCATAACACACAGTTTGTCACGTTGCGAGGATTACTGGATGGCGCAAGCACTGTGCCCTTTATGGTGGCAGATTTTTGCGGGCAGGGGATGACACTGACCGATCACCAGATACTGATCACTCCTGAGAGTGACGACATTTGATTTTTATCTTACGGCAAACATCAATATCATTCTTTAGCGGAGTAAAGCCGTTGTATTGAACTGTGATCGGTACATGAGAACCGGGAAAACGTGACATGGTAACGTTATCTTTCTCCGGGAATGTACCGATAACAGGACTTAATAATGACAAAAAAAACGACAGCGTTACTGATTTCCGCTTTACTTTTCAGTACCACCGCAGCCGCGGCAGTCACTCCCGCAGGGGATGATGCCACCACCAAACCCAATCTCTATTACCTTACCAACAGCCAGTCCATTGATAGTCTGGCTCTGTTGCCACCTCCGCCGGCTATCGGCAGTATCGCTTTTTTAAACGATCAGGCCATGTATGAGCAGGGGCGTTTACTGCGTAATACGCCACGCGGACGTCAGGCTGCTGATGATGCCAATCTGGACAGTGGTGGCATTGCTACTGCATTTTCGGCGGCATTTGGCCGCAATATCACGGCAAAAGATACCCCTCAACTGCATAAGTTACTGACCAATATGATCGAAGACGCCGGTGACCTGGCGACGCGTTCGGCCAAACAATACTATATGCGGATTCGGCCTTTTGCTTTCTATCAGGTGGCCACCTGTAATACCCGTCAGCAGGGTGAACTTTCCACTAACGGATCTTATCCTTCCGGACATACTTCCATCGGCTGGGCGACAGCTCTGGTGTTGGCAGAAATTAATCCACAGCGGCAGAATGAGATCCTGAAACGCGGCTATGAACTGGGGCAAAGTCGGGTCATTTGTGGTTATCACTGGCAGAGTGATGTAGACGCCGCACGGATTGTGGCCTCGGCGATTGTGGCAACACTACATACTTCTCCCGCCTTTATGCAGCAACTGGCAAAAGCCAAAGCGGAATTTTCGGGACGCTAATCCGGATGGCAAACAGAAGTTTTATCTCCTCTTAATATTTCCTTAATTTTTAGCGGCGATACTCTCCTGACAAACCAGACAGGAGAGTATGATGAACAAAGCTATTGCTGTTTCTTTTTCTGAATTAAGTGCCACATTGTTGAGTTTGTGTGTTGTGGCGACTTTTCTGGTGGTCTGGTTCAGTAGTTATTAGGTTGTTCTGGTCGCCGGGACTTTAAATCTGACTGTTGCCCGGCATCCTTGTCTGTCGGTGCGGTTAGCCAGATGAAAACTGGCACCATGCAACTGGCAGATACGGGAGACAATACTTAAACCCAGTCCAATACCGCCATATCGGCTGTCCATCCGGCTGAATGCCTTACTCAGTTCACCGGCTTTACTCTCATCAATGCCCGGGCCTTCATCTTCCACCGCCAGTTCAATCTGTGGGCTGCCATCTTCTGCGCTCACCTGTTGAACACTGACCTGTAGTGTCGTATTTTCCGGACTGTACCGGTAAGCATTTTCCACCAGGTTACGTACCACCAGTTGAATCAGGGTTGGGTCGCCTTTCACCGTAAAATCAGCGGGTGGCTCGGGGAGAATCAGTTGCTGGTGACGCAGCTTAATCATAGTCAGCAAGCTGTCACGCAGTGGCTGAGTCACGGCACTGACCAACGGTACCTGCTGATAACTCCCTGCATCGAATGACTGGCCGATACGTGCCAGTTGCAGAAGTTGTGAAACGCTATTAGTCATTTGATCGAGGCGCAGAATCAGAGCAGACATATCAATATGTTGCTGTTTTGCAATCAGTTCCAGATGTAATCGTAGACCGGCCAGTGGGGTGCGCAACTCATGTGCCACATCGGCGGTAAATAACCTCTCTCGCTCCAGGGTAGCGGTCATCCGTTCGACCATCTCATTTATCGAATGAATAACGGCATCTACTTCCAGAATGGCGCTCTGGTACTCAATCGGTTGCAGGTTAAATTCAGTACGTTTTTCCAGATGCCAGCGTAACTCAGTCAGTGGTCGGGTAATACGCTTCACTGCCTGCCAGCACAACAGTAAGGCCACAGAAATCATAATCAGGCTGGGCAGGGCCAGACTGGCAACCGCTTCGTGGATCTCCTTTTCGACATGCGATTGTTCATTCTGATGCTGCAGCACGCCCTTCACCAGCAGGTCAATCTGTTCTTTACTCTCATGCCATAGCCACAGGACACAAATGGCCTGACAAAACAGCAGAATAGCACCGATAGTGATCAGCAGCCGGCGACGCAGTGTGGTAGGTTTAGGATTCTTTTTCAACGTTGCCGGTGCCTCAACAGACAGTGCGGTTATTTAAGTAATGCATAGCCGAAACCACGTACGGTACGGATGCGGGTTTTGCCGATTTTATCGCGCAGATTATGGATGTGCACTTCCAGTGTGTTGGTGGACGGCTCATTGTCCCAGTTATAAATATCGTTATACAGGATTTCACGGTGCACCGGGCTGCCGGCTTTCATCATCAGTCTGGCCAGCAAAGCATACTCTTTGGGGGTCAGTTCCAGTAATTCCCCCCCGCGAAACACCTGGCGATGTGTAGTATCCAACGAAAGATCCCCCACCGTCAGCAGGTTAATACTTTGGTTATTATGCCGACGGATCAATGCCCGGATACGGGCGTTTAGCTCTTCCAGGGCAAAAGGCTTGATCAGATAATCGTCAGCACCGCTGTCCAGCCCGATAATCCGGTCACTCAGGGTATCCCTGGCTGTCAGAATAAGCACCGGCAGACTGACCTTCTGGCGACGCAGCCTCAGCAGCAGGTGAATGCCATCTTCATCCGGCAGGCCAAGGTCGAGTATGACCAGACTGTACTGAGACGCTTTCAGGCTCTGTTCCGCTTCGCGCGCACTGGTCACACCATCACAGGTGTACCCCTCGTCGTGCATTGCAATGATCAGCCCCTGCAACAATAAAGCATCATCTTCGACAATCAGTATTTTCATTGGCTGCTCCTGCAGGGCTGTAATAAATCATCTGACGGGTGATATTGCGTGGTCTCCACACCAAACAAACCCAGTAACGTGGAAAACAGATTATCCTGGGAATAGTGCTGGCTCTGGCTCAGTTTCTCCATACAGGTCTGACTGATATGATAACGCTGCTGATAATCCGGTGATAACCATAACAACATGGGTACATGGGTCTGCTGGGCAGGGGCGATAGCATAGGGCATACCATGTAGCCAGGCGCCATTCTCGCCAAGCGATTCGCCATGGTCAGACAGATAGACCAGGCTGGTGGTGAATTTATCCTGATGTGATTGTAGGAGTTTAATCGCCTTATCAACAATATAGTCGACGTACAGTATCGTGTTGTCGTAGGTATTGACCAGTTGTTCACGGGAACAGCTCTGAATCTGATTGGTCTGGCAGTCAGGAACGTATTTTCTGAACTGTGGGGGATACCGGTTATAATAGGTCGGTCCGTGGCTGCCAATGGTATGTAGCACAATCATCCCGTCACCCTGTAAATGGCTGATGTAATCTTCAATCTGGTGGAACAGCACTTCATCGTAACATTCACCTTCAATACACTGACCCGGCAAGTTCAGGGCTGTCATATCCTGATGCGGCAGACGGTCACAGGCGCCTTTACATCCACCGTCATTATCATTCCACAGCACCTGGACACCGGCACGGTGCAGAATATCCAGCACGCCTTCCTGATGGCTGGCCAGTTCATCGTCATACTTAATCCGCGGCATATTTGAAAACATGCAGGGCACAGACACTGCGGTCGAGGTGCCACAGGAAGAAGTATGAGGATAGTAAATGACCTGGTCCTGGCTCAGCCGTGGATTCGTGTCGCGGTTATAGCCGGACAATGAGAAATCCTGTGCTCTTGAGGTTTCACCCAGCACCATAATGGTCAGATTCGGTTTACCCTGACGCATCAACGGGGTCTGGTGTGCATCCTCACCAATATGTACCAGCGGCAGATGTGCCAGCCGCTGATGTTTATACCAGGACAGCATTGCCACAATGGTATTAGAAGGGCTGAGGCTTTTCACCAGTTCTTTATTGTTACGGAACAGCGAAGCATAATCCTTATAGAAAAACGTCGCGACCAGTACGATACAGGCCACACTGATAATAATGCTTAGCGCGCGTTTCCCCAGACTTCGCCACACCGATTTTTCCGGGCGAAATTTTATCCACCAGGCAAGGATCACCGGCGGAACAATGGTTAACAGCAGTGTGATAACCATTTGCGGGGTCAACAACGCCATGCTTTCCGACGCCGTGGTATCCTGCATATTCACTATCATCGAGCGATCTAACACAATGGCGTAGTGAATAATAAAGTATTGTGCTGCTGCACTGACCATCACAAACAGGGAAGCCAGCAGGCGGCTTAACCAGAGAAAGGATGACAGGCTGAGCAGTATGTTAATAACACTGAAGGCCACCAGCGGCATAGACAGGAAAAATAGTCCGTGAGACAGCGAGTCAAATGGGACGAGTTTCCAGGCCTGCCGGTAATAGGCAATATTCAGGCACAGGCTGATATAAGCCGCGAACAGCAATACAAAGCTTAAACGACTCAGTTGCGGTCGTTTGAACAGAGAATAGGACATCGATTCACCAGACAGGATTATTTTCGCCGTATTGTGAAAGATGAAGATTAGGAAAACCTTAAGTAACTTAATATTACAGGCCACTCTTAATCGCTAAGCTGTTGATTTATTCTATTTCGGAACAGTTGCCGGGATTAAGAGGCTTAAGCTTTTAGCTGTTTCGAGTTTTCAGCCCCGTGACCTTGTTACAGGGCGCCGTCAGATTGCAGACCCGGAGAGTCATCATGGCCGATGTTCACGATTCCGCCACCCGTAGCAAAAATATGCGTGCCATACGTCCGCAGGGGACCCGCATAGAAAAGCAACTGTTGCAGTTGCTGCAGTCGCTGGGGATTGCGGTAACTCAACAGGTCAGGGAACTGCCAGGTCGTCCGGATTTTGTACTACCAGACAGAAAAAAAATCATATTTACCCATGGTTGTTTCTGGCACCGCCACCACTGTGGTTTATATAAACTACCGGCGACCCGCAGCGAATTCTGGCGGAATAAAATTGGTCGCAACGTGGTGCGTGATCAGCAGAATCTGATGAAATTACACCAGCAGGGATGGACGGTACTGCTTATCTGGGAGTGTGCCATGAAGGGAAAAAACCGGCTCAGCGAAACGCAACTCAGTGAACGGGTTGAAGAGTGGGTTTGTGTCTCGGAGTCTTCAGCAGAAATTGGTGAACAGGGTATTCGCTTACTGGATATTGGGACGATTCCCCCGGCCGGAGATTGATGGTCGGCCGGAGGGTGACGGTCTATTTTTTACCAGAGGCCCGTGCTGCCGTTACCTTCGCGGCAATCTTGTCACCTGTTTCGCTGTCAATATTACGCCAGTAGTCAAATGCCCGTGACAGCACCGGTTCTTCGACGCCATTAAGCAGATGTCCGCTGACGTTATCGACCAGACGCTGCCGGGCCGCATCATCCATGACCTGATTAATCAGAGTATTGGCCTGGCCCACATCATCATCTTCTGCATGCAGCCTGTAAGGCTGGTGTACCAGGTCACCACTGGCATGCCATGATGAGTCGGTAGGGTAGTTATCACCATCCGCCTTTGGGCCACCTTTGGAGTTAGGAGCATAGACCGGATCGCTCACCGGAGTCATCCGCATCGCACCATCTTTGCTGTAGCTGTGTACCGGTGATTGTGGAGCATTGACCGGGATTTGCTTATAGTTTACGCCCAGTCTGGCACGATGAGCATCCGCATAGGCAAATACCCGACCGAGCAACATTTTATCCGGGCTCAGCCCGATGCCTGGCACCAGATTATTCGGTTCAAAGGCCGCCTGTTCAATCTGTGCGTGGTTATCGGTCGGATTGCGGTCCAGGGTCAGGGTACCCACTTTAATCAGCGGATAATCGGTATGTGGCCAGACTTTGGTCAGGTCGAAAGGATTAAACCGGTAATTTTCGGCCTCAGCAAACGGCATGATTTGCATATACAGCGTCCATTGCGGGTATTCGCCTTGTTTAATGGCATTGAACAGATCACGGACATGGAAATCGCCATCCGCCCCGGCTAGCTGATCGGCTTGCTGCTGAGTTAGAAACTCTACGCCCTGGTGGGTTTTAAAGTGATACTTCACCCAGAATTTCTCGCCGGCCGCATTCACCCACATATAGGTATGGCTGGAATAGCCATTCATATGACGCCAGCTTTTAGGGATACCACGGTCACCCATCAGCCAGGTCACCTGGTGTGACGATTCAGGAGATAACGTCCAGAAGTCCCACTGCATTTCATTATCACGCAGGTTATTATCAGCACGACGTTTTTGGGAGCGGATGAAATGCTGAAACTTCATCGGGTCGCGAATAAAGAAAACCGGGGTATTGTTTCCCACTAAATCGTAATTACCTTCAGTGGTATAAAATTTAATGGCAAACCCGCGTGGGTCTCGCCAGGTGTCGGGGCTGCCACGTTCACCGGCCACGGTAGAAAACCGCATCACTACATCGGTTTTGACACCAGGCTGGAACAGTGCAGCACGGGTATACTGGCTGACATCTTCGGTGACCTGAAAGGTACCAAATGCGCCGCTGCCTTTGGCGTGGGGCTGGCGTTCCGGAATTCGTTCCCGGTTAAAATTCGCCATCTGTTCAATCAGATAATGGTCGTGCAATACCAGCGGACCGTCCGGACCGACCGATAAAGAGTGCTCATCACTGGCTACAGGGATCCCAGCGTCGGTAGTTGTTATTTTAGGTTTATTATCATTGCTCATGCTGCTTCTCCATAATTATTCCAGGGTTATCAGACACCGTCTAAGCATAGCTGAAATGCCCGGTTAGTCAGGAAATTATGAAAAAAAACACGGTAATAAGATCCCGGTAGCTGGGTTTTCGCCAATTTGTGCGGTGACAGAATAAATTATGCGGCTCTGTTATTTAGTTTATATGAATGGATGCGTTATTCTTGCCTGCTAATAATAATCCTGCATATTAATCTGGAGTTTTGCTATGGACTCTTCCTCCGGAGAGCCTTCGTCACGTATTTTTCATCATCATGGTTTCCGCTGTTATTTAGTGGCGCAAACCTGTTCGACACTCAGTTTTCAGATTATCTCTCTGGCCGTCAGTTGGCAGCTCTATGCCATGACCCACAGTGCTTTTATGCTGGGGATGATTGGACTGATGCAGTTTGTCCCGTCGGTGTTACTGGCACTCCCGGCCGGCCATCTGGCCGACCAGTACAACCGTAAGACGCTTATCATCGGTGGTCAGACGGTGGAGTTGTTGTCGGTTGTGGGTCTGGCTTTACTGCCGTTGTATGCGCCCGGCAGCACCACATTATTACTGACACTGGTGTTCCTGTTCTCACTGGCCCGTGCTTTCGAAAGCCCGTCGATGACGTCATTATTGCCTGCGCTGTTACCTGCGGGATTATTGCCAAAGGGAATGGCCACCACCCAGGTCTTTCGTGAAGCCATGGTGATTGCGGGCCCAATGGCCGGGGGAATACTGTACGTCATCTCTCCGTTGGCAGCTTACGGTACTGCGGCAGTGGCCTATGTCATTTCACTACTGTTTATCCGGAACCTGCGTTATGAACGTGAGGCTGTGAAAGCCCTGCCGATGACGTTTAAAAACCTGTTTGCCGGACTGGATTTCATATTTAAACGCAAAGATGTGCTGGGTGTGATTTCTTTAGATTTGTTCGCGGTGTTATTAGGTGGCGTTACGGCATTACTTCCCATTTTTGCCCATGATGTGCTGCATACCGGAGCCTGGGGCCTGGGCGCCTTACGCGCCGCGCCGTCTGTGGGGGCATTGATCACCGGTATCTGGATCAGCCGTACCAGTTTTCAGAAACATACCGGGATGATCATGTTTGGCTGCGTTGCTGGTTTTGGTCTGGCTACCCTGGTTTTCGCCTTATCCCATAATGTGGTGTTATCACTACTGGCGCTGGTGGCGTTAGGCGGCTTCGATATGGTCAGCATGGTGATTCGTGGTGCGATGGTGCAACTGGATACCCCGGATGAAATGCGGGGCAGGGTCAATGCAGTGAACTCTGTGTTTATCAATACTTCCAATCAGCTTGGCGAGTTTGAGACCGGAGTCATGGCCAGTGCCATTGGTGCGGTCCCGGCATCAGTACTGGGGGGGATAGGTACTATTGTGGTCGTGGGATTATGGATGGTGATGTTTCCGCAACTACGCCGCCGTCAGAAGCTGGCAGAAACCCGGTAATATAGCATTGACGGTTCACAGTGCACAGAGACGGGTCTCACTGCACTTTGCTCATTATTTTCACTGTTTTCGGATAACTCAAATAGGAGTAGTCGATGTCCACCGATCGTTATACCTACCAGCCCCGACAGGGCCACGGACTTCCGCACGACCCACTGAATGCCATTATCGGCCCCCGGCCGATTGGCTGGATCAGCTCACACGACGGGCAGGGTAATCATAATCTTGCACCTTACAGCTTTTTTAACTGCTTTAATTACACGCCTCCGTTGATTGGCTTCTCAAGTACCGGCTGGAAAGACAGTGTCGCCAATATTGATAAGACCGGTGAATTTGTCTGGAACCTGGCCACCCGGCCATTGGCTGAAGCGATGAACGCCAGCTCGGCACCTTTGCCGGCAGACAAGGATGAGTTTCGCTTTGCGGGGCTGAACACACTCCCCTCCCAACAGGTGTCTGCATTGCGGGTCGCGGAGAGTCCGGTGCATTTTGAATGCCGGTTAACGCAGTGTCTACGGTTGCAGGACGCGGGGGGCAATGCACTGCAAACCTGGCTGGTGCTCGGGGAAGTCGTGCAGGTGCATATCGACAGACAACTGCTTGACGAAGGCATTTACCAGACCAGTCGCGCACAGCCAATCCTTCGTGCCGGCGGGCCATCGGCCTATTACGGGATCAGCGATGAACAGCGTTTCGATCTGTTCCGTCCCACGTTATAAAACCCGGCCATTGCGTGGTTGCAGATGCACAGCAGGGTGCAATGACAGGTGGCTGTCACTGGAAATTTATCCCGTCAGGCACTATACATGATCATTCAGACATTCACTCAATTGCTGATCCCGCGATCAGCCCGGGAGTAAACGATGAAGAGCCTGAAAATTGACGGTCAAACCCTGCCAGCCATCGGTATGGGAAGCTGGCGTTTGGGACAAGGACGATATCCGGAAGCGGAGGAGGTCGCCGCGCTCAACTACGGTCTGTCACACGGACTGAAGGTGATTGATACCGCAGAAATGTACGGCGATGGCGATTCAGAAATTCTGATCGGTAAGGCGTTAAAAAACCAGCGTGAAAAGGCATGGCTGGTTTCTAAAGTCTACCCCTGGAATGCTTCGGTCTCAGGAATGAAGGCGGCCTGCGAGCAGAGTTTACAACGATTACAGACGGATTATCTCGACCTCTACCTGTTGCACTGGGCTTCTGAATATCCACTGGAAGAAATCGTCGATGGATTTCAGCAACTACAACAACAGGGCAAAATCAAGGCATGGGGTGTTTCTAATTTTGATACCCGCGCCATGAAACAACTCTGGCAGACGCCGGGAGGACAAGAGTGCTGCGTTAACCAGATTTTCTATAATCCTCAGGCCCGTGGCACTGAGTTTTCTCTATTACCCTGGTGTGCAGAGCACGGGGTGGCAGTGATGGCGTATTCGCCCCTCGGTGGTCATGAAGGTGGCTTACTCAATCATCCTTTAATCAGCCAACTGGCGAATAAGTACCAGTGTGGCCCTTCGGCTGTTGTGCTGAGCTGGGCCATCCGGGATGGCAATGTCCTGGCTATTCCTGAATCCGGTTCCGAAAATCATATCGCCGCGAACCTGGAAGCTCTGACTCTCGAACTCAGTGATGAGGACCTGTTGGAGATAGACAAACATTTTGCGCCGCCAGCACGTGAACAGCCATTAGAGATCCGCTAACCTGATCCGCTTATTGGTGGCGGTGAGCACAAATGCAGTCGTGAGGATACAGACACTGACCGAACGAGATTATCGGTAAACCGGTCATTGGATTACGCTAAGCACACAGCCTCCCCGGGTCGTCGGGGAGGCTGTGTGTAGTACTTAACCCGTCTGTGTTTTATAGCGCTAAATCCTGCTGAGGCGTGGACTGACGAGCCGGAGTGCTCTCTGGCGCTGTGACTTGTGCTGCTGGCATCACTATGACCGGAGGTTTGGTGAGTTGCAGAGCCTGGGCTGTTTCATCCCACACCTGCTGTGTAAGCTGTACATTACCGTTTAATTTCTGTCCATAGGTTGGCACCAGACCGCGAATTTTTTGCTGCCATTGAGGCGTTTTAATCTGCTCACTGAAGAGTTTTTCGATAACATTCAGCGTGATCGGCGCTGCGGTAGAGGCTCCCGGAGAGGCTCCCAGTAATGCCGCGATGGTTTTTTGCTGGTCGGTCACCACTTCGGTCCCCAGTTTCAGAACGCCACCTTTCTGCGGATCTTTTTTGACGATCTGTACGCGCTGTCCGGCCTGCCACAGATGCCAGTCTGCTTGTTGGGCTTGCGGATAATACTCTTTTAATGCCGCAAACCTGTCTTCATCAGACAGCATCACCTGACCTATCAGATATTTCACCAGGTCAAAATTATCGATACCCACATGGGCCATCGGCAGGAAGTTATGGGTGGTGGTGGCACTCAGCAGATCAAACAAAGAGCCATTTTTCAGGTATTTGGTCGAGAAGGTCGCGAAGGGGCCAAACAGCACCACTTTCTTTCCGTCAAGGTGACGAATATCAATATGCGGAACTGACATCGGAGGCGCACCGACCGATGCCTGTCCATAGACTTTCACGGCATGGTGTTCGGTAACCTCTGGGTTTTCCGTGACCAGGAAAGAGCCCCCCACCGGGAAACCCCCATAGTTTTCTGCTTCCGGAATACCGGTTTCCTGTAGCAGCTTCAGCGCCGCACCGCCGGCTCCGATAAAGACATAACGGGCATCGATTTCATGACTGGTGTGATTTTTCAAATCATTCACCGTCACATGCCAGCTGTTATCCGGATTACGGCTGAATGCAGTTACTTCGGTGGACAGTTCAAGACGGAATCCTGGTCGGGTTTTCAGCGAGGAGACCAGCTGACGGGTAATTTCACCGTAATTCACATCCGTACCCAGTGGTGTCCAGGTAGCCGCGACTTTTTGCGACGGAGAGCGGCCTTCAATCACCAGCGGGGCCCACTGTTTGATCTGATTCTGATCGGTCGAAAATTTCATGCCCTGGAACAGGGTGCTGGTTTGCAGTGCCTGATAGCGTTTGGTCAGGTATTCCACATTCGCATCACCCCAGACAAAACTCATGTGGGGTGCAGAATTGATAAAAGAGTGGGGGTTGTTCAGCGTTCCTTGTCTGACCAGTGAAGACCAGAACTGGCGAGAGATCATAAATGATTCATTGATCTCCAGGGCTTTACTGATATCAATAGAACCATCGGCACGCTGCGGCGTATAGTTAAGCTCCATATTCGCAGAGTGGCCCGTACCGGCGTTGTTCCAGCCATTTGATGACTCTTCGGCAACACCGTCCAGCCTTTCCACCATGATCTGTTTCCAGTCTGGCTGGAGTTCATTCAGCCATGTGCCCAGAGAGGCACTCATAATTCCTCCACCAATCAGTAACACATCGGTTTTTTCGCTGGCCGCGCTGACACTCTGGCTAACAGTGGTCAGGGTAAGCAGGGAGAGGCTGAAAGCTATTTTTTTTGAAAAAGTCATATTACGCCTGGTCATTGTGAAAAACTGGCCGGAAGTGTAACGGAAATTGTGTCTATATGTGAATTAATTTATCTGTTTATTTTAATTTATATATGTACATAAATTGAATGATTTCTTTTCATGTTGTTGATTTTAATGTTTTTAATTAATGTTGATTATAAGGGGGCATATTGATATTGCGAACCAGTCGCGGAATTAATGACCAAATGTTACAAACATCCTGATGGGATTTTCATGGTAATCTCGCGGATGTGAAAGTGAAACTGAGCAGGGGACAGGGAAATTTTAGCCTGGTCAGATGGGCTGTTTGCGCCTAATCACATCAGATTTATTGTATAATCCTCAAGATTATATACCTGACACAAAATCATCATGATTATCCGTAAACCTCAGCACTGGTTTCTTCGCCTGTTCGACTGGCATGGTTCAGTCCTGCCTAAAATTTCTTTTCAACTGACACTAAATATCATGATGTCAGTGATAGCACTGCTCAGCCTGCCCTGGTACGAAACCCTGAATGTCAGGCTGACGACCGCGCCTTTTAGCCTGCTCGGGGTATCGATTGCGGTATTTCTTGGCTTCCGGAATAACGCCAGCTATTCACGCTTCCTGGAGGCCCGGCTGTTATGGGGAACCTTACTGATTCATAACAGAATTTTACTTCGCCAGTTGCACTCTGTACTGCCAAAAAATTCTCCGGAATTGATGACCTTTGCCAGATTACTTACCGCATTTGCCTATGCCTTAAAACATCAGTTAAGAGAAAGCGGTTCTGATGAGGATTTACTGCGTTTACTTCCGGAAGAATATCGCCAGCAGGTGATGACCAGTCCGTTTCGCGCTAACCGCATATTGCTGGTGATCGGGATGTTTCTTGGCGACTTACGTCGCCAGGGCGCTATCTCAGATATTGTTTTTAGCGAAATAGATCAGGCTTTTCGTCAGTTAGAAATTATTCTCGGCGGCTGCGAACGGTTGGCAAACACCCCCATACCTTTTGCCTATACCCTGATCCTGCACCGGACGGTATACCTGTTTTGTTCTCTGCTTCCGTTTGCGCTGATTACCGAATTACACTATCTGACTATCCTGGTCTCGGCATTTATTTCTTATACCTTCCTGTCGCTGGAAGCGTTAGCAGAAGAGCTTGAGCATCCGTTTGGTACTGAATCTAACCAGTTGCCGCTGGACGCGATGTGTATTGTCATTGAACGACATATGCTGGAGATGAATAATCAGTCGCCGTTGCCAGAACTGTGGTTGCCAGACAGTAAATTTAATCTCACCTGAGGGTACGAAATTAACGGAGATTGCAGAGCGGGCAATTCAGCCTGAGAGATTCAGTCAATGGCGGCCTTCTGGCCGCCAGCAAACGGATGCCATTTACTCCGGTGAAATCAATTTACCGGCCTGCTGAGCAGAACGAAACGTGATGCTCAGATAAATCAGGTTGATCAATATGACCACTGCCGAAGCCAGGAACACCCAGCGCATCCCCAGGGCTGCGGAGGTGACCGACCCCAGCAAGGGGCCGGTGACATTCCCCAGATTCATAAACGACTGGTTGTAACCAAAAACCCGCCCAGAGACTTCCCGCGATGAGTAGGTCAGCAGCAGTGACTGAATCGCCGGGAACATAGCCCCGTCAGCAAATCCCAGCAAAAAGCGCAGTATCGAGAACTGCGGTACGCTGCTCACCAGTGACATTAGCGTCAGTAAAATAATAAACATCACAAAGGCGACCGAAATAATACGTTTCGGTCCGATTCTGTCACTCATTCTGCCCCAGACGGGGGCGGATATCAGGGCAGACATGCCGGGTAGCGCGGCAATAAAACCACTGATAAAGGCAATATTATTGCTGTCAGGGGAAAGTTGATGAACATATAAATAGAGGATAGGGTTGACCGAGCCATTACATAACTGAACCACCAGGGTACAGAATAACAGACACAGGATAATCCTTGCGGAAGGGACTGTTTTCCAGACCGAGACCGGTTTGCTGCGTTGTGCATTTTGTGTAACGACGCGCGGCTCTTCTTTAATAAAAGCGATAGTGACCAGGGTTGCCAGCACCAGTAACGAGGTTGTCACGTGAAATACCGGCCGTAATCCGACGTGATCCGCCAGGTACCCGCCCAGCAAGGGGCCACCCAGAAATCCACTGATTTGCGCGGTAGACAAAATACTTAGCGCCCAGCCACTTTTTCCTTTGGGGACCTGAGTGGCAATCAGCGCCATGGCGTTAGGAATATACCCTGAAGCCAGTCCCATCAGCCCACGTAATACCAGTAACTGCCAGGCATGAGTGACCATTCCCTGGAAAAAAATCGCAATCGCCATTCCGACAGCGGCCCGAATCAGCATCAGTTTCCGACCTTTACTGTCTGCCAGGCGGCCCCACATGGGCGACACAATGGCAGAGACCAGGAAAGTAATACTAAACGTCATCCCGGACCAGAGTGTCAGACTGGCAGTATCATAACTTCCTAACTGAGAAATATAGAGCGGAAGGAAAGGTAAAATCTGGCTGGTACCCAGACCTGTAATAAAACATCCCAGCCAGAGGGAAAACAGGTTCTTTTTCCAGGAAATCATAAGCAACAAAGGCGTCTGTTCAGCTGTCGGAGGCGAAAGTATACGCCAGCTATGCAATAATTGGCAGTGAGAAGCCCGACTAAGCTATTGAAATTCAGAGACTGAGAGACAAATTAGCATTTTTTAGCCGTGACCTGTATGGCAACGGTTATCCTTTTCCCTGAATAACCCCATATTCTCTGATAATCATCAGTGTTATTACGCGGTGATGTTATTGCCGGACCTGCCGAATAACTGTTGTGGTTAAACACCCTGTTATCCCACAACAACACAGAATTAAAATCCCTGAGAGAGATTATCCTGAAATACTCTGATTTATATTCCGAAGGGATATGACCCTCGTCACAATAATAATTTACACCTTGAAAATCAGGTTTTCAGCGGCCGGTCGGATGGTAAAGTGACAGGGAAGTTTCCGGCAGGTTATTCCGGAGAATCAGCAAGATATCAGTGAAACAGATGAGTTTTATTGTCGATGAGGCATCGACGAAGACATCCTCTGCTGTTCTTGCTATGAGAAGGCAGCGAGGTTCTGATAAATGAAACCATTAATTGACTGTTGCTGATTTATTTATTCCGCACTCGCGGAGTTAAGGACTCTGTTAATTTCAGGATGAGATTATGAATATCATTAATAAGCAAGGATACCTCCGGCCATTATCAGCCGCGATGATATTATGTATGTATACTGCTACGGGGTATGCTGAGGAGTGGGATGGTACCGCGCTGGGGTTTGAAGCCCCTCAGCAGGGGCTGATGGGCAATATGCTGGGGCTGCGCCCCGATTTAAAAGACGCCGGGTTTAACTTCAACCTTGGCTATCTTAGCCAGGCGGCGACCAATATTGGCGGAGGATATAACCACGATAGCAAAGTGGCCTATATTGACCAGTTCGCACTGACCTTTTCACAGGATCTGCAACAGCTCACCGGCATTCCCGATGCCATGATTGAAGGAAATATTGTTAACCGTAACCATAACAGTAATCTGACGGTAGATCGGTTACAAAATCCCGGCTTACCAATTAATGATCTGGCGCAGGAGAGCTGGGGAGGGCAATCAATCACCCGCCTGGGCTGGCTGACATTCTCACGAAGCTTCTTCGACCAGCAATTGTACTGGCGGGTAGGGATGATGAATAAGGTTCAGACCTTTGATCAGTCCATTCCCTGTGATTTTCAGATGCTGACACAGTGTGGCGGAAAGTCAGCGAATGCGATGTTATGGAACAACTGGAATGTGCACAGTTGGGGAACTACCCTGGCATGGCGCGTCAACCCGGAACTGACACTCAAAGGGGGGGTGATGGAGCAGAATCCCCAGGTCGCTGAGCGTAACCATGCCTGGAGTTGGTCTACACGTGGCAGCCGTGGCGCACTGTTTCCACTGGAAGCTGAACTGAAGACTACGCTTAACCAGTTACCAGGTGTCTATAATGTCGGTGTGTTGCTGACCAATGCCAGTCAGCAGCATTTATCACGCGGAAAATCACAACCGGATGGCAGCACCGATCCCGCGGGTTACCGTCGCTACTCCTCAACCGGATTTATCTGGGCTTCAGCCAATCAGCAGGTCACGCGGCATCAGGACGATGCACAGCGCGGCATGAGTCTCTCCTGGAGTGGCAGCCTCTCTGATCACCGTAGTAACCGTGTACAACTGAGTACCGCGGTATCAATGCGCTATCGGGGGATGTTTGACGCACGTCCGGAAGACTGGCTCGGGATAGGGGTGAGCTACATTAAAATGAGCCGTTATGCCAGTGAACAGTTGCAGTTTGCCGCACCGCAGGGCGGAATGTCAGGGCAGCCAATTGCCGATCTGAGCCATTCGGTGAACGCCGAAATCTATTACCGGATTCGCGCGGCATCCTGGCTGGAACTGCAACCGGACCTGCAGTACTGGCATAATCCTGGTGGAGATCGTAATACTCAGGATGGCTGGGTAGCGGGTTTGAAAACCGTGGTAACCTTCTGAACAATCACCGCCCGTGGGTAACGGGCGGTTTACCCTCAACTACTTTTTACGATACTTTTTTCCGACACAACAACCAGACAAATACCGGTGTTCCCAACAGCACCGCCATGACCCCCGCGGGAATCTGAAACGGCCAGATAATCAGCCTTCCCAGCGTATCTGCCGTCATCATCAATACCGCGCCTGTCAAGGCGGTCACGGGTAATGCTACCGCAACATGCCTGACCCCCATCTGACGTGTCACCTGAGGCGCCAGTAAACCAATAAAGCTCATCGGTCCCAACAACAGAGTGGCACAGGCGCTCAATACTGCACAGAATACCAACAGCACGCCGGTGACCGGGCGCATTGCCAACCCGAGGGAAGACGCCACCTGGCTTCCCAGAGGCAGCAGCGTCAGCCAACGACTAAACAGCAGGGACAGTGGCAGGGTGATAAGGGTGATCAACAGCCCACTCATCGCCATCACCGGAGTCGCTCCCCACGCAGAACCCGACAGCCAGCTGATAATCTGGCTGGCATTGGGCGCGCCACTGGCCAGTAACAGGCTAATGACTGCGGCCGCCAGTGCGCTCAGGGCCGTTCCGGCCAACAGAATACGCGAAGATGAGGAGTAACCTCCGAAGGCAAAAAAGATGATGATGATGAGGCTCAGCAAAGCCCCCGCCAACGCTGCCGGGAAAATCCCAATACTGCCGGTAGCCGGGAAAAAAATCAGCATTAATACTACCCCACAAGCCGCACCACTATTGACTCCCAGAACTTCGGGGCTGGCCAGCGGGTTGGCGGTCAAACGCTGCAAAATAACGCCACCCATCGCCAGCAAGGCGCCACAACTACCGGCGACGACAGCGCGCGGCCAGCGGAATGCCAAAGGATCATGCCAGTTCAGTAGCAGGCCATCAGCATTGCGGGTGATGCTAACAGCCAGCAAGGTCGTGAGAACTAATAACAGCCCGGTCAGAGCGTACTTTTTCCCTGTCATCATGACGGTATGGCGAAGCGCGGGCCGTAAGTCCGGAGCGTAAATAAACCGGGCTTTAGCAATAATAAACAACATCAGTGGAATACCGCCGATAGCTGTAATATTACCGGCGGTAAACTGATAACCCGCGTACTGGCTGAGTACCGATAGCTGATCGCAGGCCAGCAGGACCATTGCCCCAAACAGCATCACCAGCAGCATATGGCTGATAAAACGTTGGTGTGGCAGCAGTCGACAAATTTGCGGTGCAAACAGCCCGATAAAACCAATAATTCCCACCTGACTGACCGTCCAGCCTGAGACCAGAGTAACCAGCAATAGCCCTGCCAGCCGGATACGCTGGCTGCGCCCCCCCAGGCTATTAACCATGGTATCGGACAGTCGCAACAGATTAAGCGATCTGGAAAACAGCAGGGTCAGTAGTACAACCAGCAGCAATACAGGCGCCAGTAACCGGGCAACTGACCAGTCATTCTGGGACAGATTTCCGCTACTCCAGATAAACAGGTTCTGCAATTGTTCATGCCGGAATAAGGCAATGCCATTCTGCAGAGCGGAACAGAACAAGCCGATAATCAGCCCTGTCAGCAGCAAGGTCAGCGGCGATAAGCGCCGTTGGCTGCTCAACACAAAAATAATTAAAGCGCTGACCATCGCTCCCGTCAGGGATAACCCTTGGCTCAGCATAACACTGCTGCCCGACAGTGTGGCGAGGGTCAAGCCTAACTGCGCCCCGGACGCAATGCCCAGTGTGGCAGGTTCTGCCAGTGGGTTTTTTAACAGCAACTGACATAGCCAGCCTGCCAGACCGAGGGCGGCTCCGGCCAGCAACGCGACAGCAATACGAGGCAGAAAACTGTAGTGGAACAACAGCATACTTTGCAGAGAAAGGTTATGCGCCTCAGCCGGTGTCAGAGACTGTCCGTGGCCCGGGAAAAAGTAGTGCAGGGTGTTAACACCCAGTAACAGGCTGATCATGACAATCAGCAACATAATAATCGGGACTACCGTAGATTTACGCATGCCACTCCCTGGATACCTGTGTCAGTATTCCGGCAAAGCGCTGTGCTGAGTAGAGGCTGCCATACAGCCATACCGGCTCAACCAGCCAGCGTCGGTGATTCTGATTAAACGGCATTTGTTGCCAGAGAGGTGACCCGGACAAGCTATCCAGCAATGGCTGATCATTATGTGAGAACTGCAGAACATAATCAGCATCGCAGGTCAGTAACTGTTCTATCCCGATAATCACGCTGCCCCAGATACTGGTGGCTCCCTGCCAGGCACAGTGCAGACCCAACTGTTGCAGCACTTCGCCAAACAGACTGTCCGGAGTTAACACCAGGGCCTGACGTGACGACATCAGAGTAAACATCAGTATTTTTTTACCGGCAAAAGGTTGCAGTTGCTGGCGGTACCCTGCCTGCTGTTGTGCATAATCTGACAAATATTGCCGGGCCTCGGTGTCACGACCCAGCCGGGACGCCAGTTGCAGTATATTGTCGGTAGCAACACTCAGTAGTGATTTCCCCGGCACGGCAAACGAGTATTGCCATACCGGCGCAATCTGTTCTAAGCGCGACACAGACAGTGGCGAGTGTTCAGGAAGGATCAGTAAATCCGGTGCCAGGCTGGCCAGTAGCTCAAGGTTAGGCTCGGTACGCAGACCCAGTTCAGTCACCGCCGGCGGAATGGCCGGTTTGGAAACCCAGTTGTTGTAACCGGTAATATCGCTGACCGCGACAGGAGTCAGACCCAGCGCATACAGCGTTTCCACGGCAGACCACTCCAGAGCCACTGCGCGTGGCAGGCGTTGTTCGCCTGACTGACCGGCACGGGCGAATTCGGGCAGACCCGCTGCGGCCAGCAACAGGGCGGATTTGGCAAGGATCTCCCGGCGGCTGTATTCACCTGACAACAGAGAGTGATTAAGACTATCGGACATAACTTAACAGATCTCCGCTGTCCGGATGATGAATCACACCCATCGGCACACTATAAATCTGTTCCAGCCGTTGTTCGGTCATCAGTTCGGCCGCACTACCCTGGAAGATCTTTTCACCCTGTTTCAGGGCCACAAACTCGTCACAAAACCGCGCCGCCATATTGATATCATGCAGTACCATAATCACGGTTAACTGCCGTTGGCGGCACAACTGCTGAATCACCGACAACACCTCTTTTTGATGAGCGATATCCAGAGCAGAGGTCGGTTCATCCAGTAATAAGCAATGGCTGCCCTGAACCACGCACATCGCAATCCATGCCCTCTGACGTTCCCCGCCAGAGAGGTTCTCCACCAGATGATCGGCGGCCCAACTCAGATCAACACTGGCAATCGCCTGGTCAACAGATTGCCGGTCATGGTCACTCATTTTGCCGAGTGCACCATGCCAGGCGTAACGGCCCAACGCCACCAGTTCTGTCACTGTCATTCCTTCGGCAACGGGCAGGGTTTGTGGCAGGTAAGCTACCTGGCGGGCAAATTCTCTGGAACCCCACTCAGAAAGTGGTTTGCCGTTCCATTGTACGGTACCGGAAAACCCCGGGTTTTGCCGGCTCAGAAGCTTTATCAGTGTGGATTTTCCGGAACCGTTATGACCTATTAATCCGGTTATTCTGTGCGGGGTAAACTCTATGGACAAGGGTTTGAGCAACTGGCGGTTATCAATACTCACCTGCGCCTGCCTCAGGCTAAAGGTTGCTGCCGCAGCAGCAGTTTGCTGGTTATTCACGTGATGTCTCATGGGATTAATTTTTGCTGCATTTTTGCAACGGACAGGAGGGGCATTTCTCAAATTCGTCCAGCCGGAAGATCAGGCAGCAATGACGGCGCTGCATCTGTTCGCTACCGTCTTCTTTTATCACCCTGCGTAGCGGAGAATATAACCGGTTAACCTGATCATCTGCCAGACGCGGGGCAGAGAACATCTCCTGCAGCACCCGCACGTCAGCCTGTTTTTCAATCGCACGTTGCATTCCTTGCCATAACCGGACCGCGGCATTGCTCCAGAATACGGTGAGGTTATTGGCGGCAAAAACCGCCAGGGTCTGGCAGACGGGCGCAATAAAACGGTGAATCAGGAGATCCAGCTGTTGTTGTTTCTGGCTTTCGCTCAGTGACCCACTGAGATTGCCACGGTTCAGCCAGTGTTCCGGACAGCCACGGTCATTGATTTGCAGTTGTCCTCTGAATTCCCAGAGTGGGCAGGACTGATGTTCACTGCATAACTGATCGGCCCAGCCCAACAGGGTGCCGGCAAAATACCACTGTGACCATAACGATATCCAGGCGGTTTTTCCGGCGGAAGAGAGCGTCTGCCAGTGGGCTGGCAGCAGGCTGCTAAAGGTTTCCGGCTGGCAAACGATACTGGCAGGCACCCCGGTAAATACCGGTTCGGCTGTCATCAGCATTTGTGACATGGCTATTTCCGTTATGCACATTAAAATCCGAGGAATAATAATGCAAATGATAAACACTTACATTATTATCTTACGTTTTGTACCATTTTTCACCCGCTCTGTTAGAAAATTTACCTGCAGAAAGCATTGTTCTTGCGATTGATTAACAATTTTAAACCAGGCAAACAAATGAAAAAACGTGGCAGTAGCTTTACCCCAACCCGACTCAATCAGGCAATGCTGATGGCATTGTTACCCTTCAGTGCTTATGCCCTGGCGGCTGATAACGCCAGTACCAGTTCCTCCGACAATACGCTGGTGGTGCGGGCCAAACCGAATGTGGATACCACCAATAACGGACAAGACCCGGTACCTGCCTTCCTCGATGGCGGTATCGCTAATGGTGCAAGGCTTGGGGTATTAGGCGAGCAGAAAGCGCTGGATGTACCGTTTAATGTGATCAGCTATACCTCGAAACTGATTGACAACCAGCAGGCCAGAACGCTGCAGGATGTGGTGAAGAATGATTCTTCCATCCAGAACGTGCGGGGTTATGGCAACTTTTCGCAAGGATTCCGTATCCGTGGCTTTGACTTATACGGCGATGATATCTCACTGAATGGCCTGTATGGCGTTCTGCCTCGCCAGATCCTGCCACTGGAAGATGTGGAACGCGTGGAAGTGATAAAAGGATCCAGCGCCTTTCTTAACGGAGTCCCCGCGGGAGGAACAGGGGTAGGCGGGAATATCAACATCGAATCCAAACATGCCACCAGCGTGCCGACCCGTCGGGTATCGGTGGACTATACCTCACGCAAACAACCCGGTATTAGTGCCGACATCGGCCAGCGATTTGGGGATAACGACCAGTTTGGTGTGCGGTTTAACGTGGTTCATCGCGAAGGTGAAACTGAGGTTCATAACGAAAAAGATCGTACCACCGGCGCCTTTCTGGGGCTGGATTATCACGGCGATAAACTGCAAAGTTCCCTGGATCTGGGTTATGTGAAAACCACCATTCATAACGGCCGACAGGGCATTCGTTTAGCCAGTGGAATGACAGAAATTCCAGCCGTACCCGACCCTCGTACCAATTACGCTCAACCCTGGAACTATGCTGATCAGACGTCCCGTTATGCGATGATGAAAAATGACTATCATCTTAATGATGACTGGGTTTTTTACAGCGCCGTCGGGGCTAACCACACCAATGAATGGTCGGCCAGTGCTTCCCCGGTGGTTTCTGATTTACAGGGCGATTCGACTATGACCAGGATGGATACTCATCATACCGAAGACAGAATCAGTGGTATGGCAGGCATTCGCGGTAAGTTCTATATCGGTGAGGTTAGCCACCAGGTTAATATCGGATATTCTGGGCTTTATAATCGTTCCGCCAGTGCTTATGTGATGTCTAAACCATTTACCGGACCGAATATTTATCATCCTTCTGACGTTTACGCCGGAGATATGGTTTATCCCGGTAGCCATATGCAGGCACCCACAGTCGTTGCCCGTACGGCTAATAATGGGGTTTCGCTCTCTGACACTTTGGGAATACTTAACGATAAACTACTATTTACCGCCGGCGCTCGTTTCCAGAATATCCGTGTTATTAACTATGCTTACAAAGCTGCGATTGATAATGAGACATCTCAACACCGTTGGTCCCCGGTTTACGGTGTAGTCTGGAAAGCGCAAGACTGGCTTTCTTTGTATGCTAACCATATCGAGGGATTACAAGCCGCTACCGCAGCACCTAAAGATACCGTCAACCAGGGTCAAATCCCCGGAATCATGCGCACCAGGCAGAATGAAGTTGGACTGAAGGTGGAGCGTGAACGTTTTGGTGGGAACCTGGCCGTATTTGATATACGTAAAATGGCAGCGGTCACCCGACAGTTAACCGCCAATCCTGATACTTATATTTACACCCTGAATGGTGAACAACGGAATCAGGGGATTGAAGTTAATGTCTTTGGTGAGCCGATCCTTGGCTGGCGGGTGAATGCGGGCAGCACCTGGCTAAGACCTGTTATGCATAACACCACAGATGGCTCTAGTGGCAACGATGCAGTAGGTGTTCCACGTAACCAGTGGGTCCTCGGCTCAGAATGGGATCTGCCGGGTCTGCAGGGAGTGACGGTTTCCGGGACGCTGATCCACACCAGCCACCAGTATTATAATGTGCAAAATACCATGAAGTTGCCCTCCTGGACGCGCTTAGACCTCGGAGTCCAGTATGCCATGTCACTGCAGAACACTCGTATGACCTGGCGTGCAGGTATCGAAAACGTGACCAATAAGAAATACTGGGCTCAGGTTAATCAGGCCGATGGTTATCTGGTCCAGGGCGATCCACGTACCCTGAAGCTGTCAATGAGTGTCGATTTCTAAATCGCTTGTTGATATTCCTGTTAACCCGCCGGGATAGCTGGCGGGATTTTTTTACTGTGAATTATGTCGCTACTTAAATCGATTCTTAAACAACATTTCCTGGCGATCAGTGGCATCATTGTGCTGAATCTGATCAGTGCCTGTCTTGGTATCTTCACCATTTCTTATATCAATCAGACGCTTTCTCATGAAAGCTCGCTGTATGGCGGGTTGGCCAGGCTGGCAGGGCTGCTGATTCTGCTGTTATTAATCACTCTGGCGGCGCAATGGACACTGACGGCACTTGGTCACCATTTTATCTGGCAAAAACGCAGCCGGATGATCTTACAGATGATGGCCACTCCGCTGGATAAACTGGAACAGCAGGGCAATGGTGAGTTGTTGTCGTTGCTGGGACCCGATATTCGCAATATCACGCTGGCGTTTGTCCGGCTGCCGGAACTGATTCAGGGCGTCGTGCTCGGCGGGGTGGCCATAGTGTATCTTGGCTATCTGTCATTACCGGTACTGGCGATCGTGGTTATCTGGATGGGGTTAACTTTCTACCTGGGTTACCGGATGGTGTCTAAGGTCTATGAGCATATCCGGAAGGTTCGTGAGTATGAGAGTGATTTACAGGATGTGTTTCAGGTAGTAATCCACGGCAAAAAGGAACTGGGGCTCAATCCGGCCCGGGCCCGGCATTTCTATGACAACGACTATCAGCAGGCGGCCCTGGGATACCGGCAACATATTATCCGTGCTGACAGTTTTCATCTGTCGGCGATTAACTGGTCGAATATCATGATGCTGGGGCTGATTGGTCTGATTTTTTTGGCCTCTCAGGCGCTGGGGTGGATTTCAGAAACTATCGCTACCTCTTTTTCTCTCACCGTGTTGTTTATGCGTTCACCCTTATTACAGGCCATCGGGGCCTGGCCAACCTTACTCACCGGTGAGCTGGCGTTTAAAAAAATTAATGAGATATTTCCGCCGCAGCCGTCAGAACAGCAACCGGATGCTGCTCCGGTCCCTGTGGGCTGGAAAACCCTGCACTGGGAGAATCTGAGCTGGCACTACCCGAAAACCGGATTTCAGGTGGGCCCGGTAAATGTAACCCTGCAACGCGGTGAAATCGTGTTTATTATCGGGGCTAACGGCTCCGGTAAATCAACGGTCAGTCAGATGCTGGCTGGGTTGTATCATGATCCACAGGCGCGGGTCTGGCTGGACGGCGAACCCCTCGATAATGCCCGGCTCAAATCACTGTTTTCGGTAGTATTTACTCAGCCTTATCTGTTTAAAACCCTGTTCGTGAACCCGCAGGCAGGGGATCAGGCGCTGACTGAACAGTGGCTGGAAAAAATGGGTATGCAGGGCAAAATCAGCGTTGAAAACCATCAGCTGAGTACTCTGGAACTGTCTCAGGGACAGAAAAAACGTGTAGCTTTGCTGCTGGCGTTAGCAGAGAAACGCGACATTTTGTTTCTCGATGAATGGGCAGCAGAGCAGGACCCGCAGTTCCGGCGCTATTTTTACCGGGAATTACTACCCTGGTTCAGGGCTCAAGGGAAAACATTAATCATTATCAGCCATGATGATGATTATTTTGATGTTGCAGACCGGATTCTGGAAATGCATCAGGGGCAGTTGACTGAATTAACCGCTGAGCAGCGGCACCATGTCTCCAGGGATGTGATTGCCCGACTGGGGAGTCGACAGGCAGAGCAGGGATAAAAAAACAGGCGTCCAGGGTGAACCGGGCGCCTGTTCTGGCAGGTTAAATCAGCGGTAGTTAACCACGTTTACGCCTGGATCTCATCATCACTCCGCCCACTATCAGCAGCAAGACTACGATCACGGCCGCTATCATCCCGCCTTTAGCAATCGCCAGTAACGGAGAGGGTGCGCCACCTTCCCGCAGAACTTTAACGCGATCTGCGGTTGTCTGGACACCGGCATCTCCAAAGGTTTTGAACAGATAATTGGTCAGTGTTGCGACCTGTTGATCGTTCATCACATTTTTGAATGACGGCATCGCCTGACCCTGGGTCGGAGTCAGACCGTCCAGGATCGCCATGACGGCATTATCTGCCACCGGGCGGTGTAATGCGGCATTACCATACAGTGCCGGTAAGCCATGGCTGCCCTGACCTGAGGCCTGATGACAGGTTGAGCAGTGAGCTTCATACAGTTTAGCGCCATCAGAAGCACTGCCATCCATCAACGCAAAATCGTTTACCACCGGTGCGCTGGCCGGTAGCTGGCCCGGGGCTGCGTTAGCAGACTGAGGCTTCACCGAGCGGACATAAGTCACGATGGCGTTAATGTCTGACGGTGACAGCTTACTGAAGCTCTTATCAATGGCCTCCAGCATTGGGCCGCCTGCCTGGGAACCGTTCGGTGAACGACCGGTTGACAGATAGGTCGCTAAATCACTGGCTGACCATTTACCGATACCTGCATGGCTATCCGGCGTAATATTCGGTGCAAACCAGGTTCCGAGTGAGGCACCGGCCAGCTCCTGACCCGATTTTTCGGCCATCAGAGCATTACGCGGGGTATGGCAGGTCGAACAGTGAGTTAGCCCCTGTACCAGGTAGGCACCCCGGTTCCATTCAGCAGACTGACTACTGTCTGGTGTAAAGGGTTTGTCACCGGCAAAAATCAGGTTCCAGCCCGCCATCGACAGACGAATATTGAATGGGAACGGCAGGGCTGTCTGCGGGCCTTTCTCATCCACCGGCGCGACACCATGCATGAAATAAGCATACAGAGCCTGCATATCCTGATCAGATATTTTGGCATACGAGGTATAAGGCATGGCCGGATAGAGATTGGCACCGTCTTTTCTTACCCCCTGACGCACTGCTTTTTCAAAATCCTGCAGCGAGTAATCGCCAATACCTGAGGTTTTTGACGGCGTAATATTGGTCGAAAAGATTTTGCCAATCGGTGTGGCTATCGCCAGGCCACCGGCGAAAGGTTTACCGCCGCTGGTGGTATGACAGGCGGCACAGTCACCGGCCACAGACAGATACTGACCTTTCTCGATCAGGCTCTGAGCGTTGCTGTCTTCTGCCTGAGCTGCACTATTCAGCATGAACCCGGTCAGGGCACCGGCGATACACAGGGAAAGCAATTTTTTCATGGTGGCTCTCCTCAGATTTTGCCAAGAATGGCATCAGCGGTACGTAAGCCCAGGGCGCAGGCGGTCAGCGTGGAGTTAGCCGTGGCGACCGTTGGCATCACCCCGGTAGACACCATATACAGGTTGTCGTATTCCCAGGCTTTTCCCACGTGGTCGGTCACTGAGGTTTTCTCATCGGTACCCATTGCCAGTGTTCCGGTAATGTGTTGGTTGTTGCTGTAGACGCCCGGAGTCGAATAACGGACATTGGTCGCACCCAGCATTTTGGCAATATCGGCATAGACTTCCAGTGAGTGCTGCATCCCTTTCTCGATGTAGTCATCGTAAGAGTAAGAGAATGCGGGAACTGGCAGTCCGAGAGCATCTTTTTTACGGGTACTCAGCATGGTGCGGTTTTTCGGGTCCGGTAACTGTTCCAGAACATTTTTAATACTCAGTTCATGTGACGCACGGTACAGAATTGCGCTGTCAAGGTCAGCACCGGTCAGGCCTTCTTTAATGGCTCCGGCAGTGACTCCGGCAACCCGTGAAGAGTTAGAGATATCAATACGGAATGCGGCTGACTCTGAACGGAAGGCACCATCACGTAACTGCTGGATAGACGAAGGGCTCATCGGACCACGGCCTGGCCACAAAGGTTCGTCAACATAGAAAGTGGCGGAATTCGACGGGTGATCCATCAGATTACGGCCCAGTTGATCGTAGTTGTTGCACAGCCCGTGTGGGTTTTTATCATCGGCAGAGAGCATCAGAATACGGGGGATTTCGATAGCATTCGCGGCCATCACGAAGACTTCGGCTTCGACGCGATGCGACTCTTTATTCCAGTCATAGTAATGCAGCGCTGTGATTTTCCCGTGACTATTGTGTTCGAGTTTATAGACCACGGCTTGTGGGATCAGTTTTACCCCGGCCATTTCCGCGGCAGCAGCAGCGATACCACCATGGTACTGCGCATCGATAGGGCAGATAGGCATACAGTTGTTATTGCCACAACACTGTGGGCGTCCGTCATAAGGGACAGAGTTACGGCCAGTGGTGTTAGTCAGAACTTCATATTTTGGTGCCAGACGTGCCGTTACCCGTTGTTCCAGGTAAGACATTTTGACGCCTTCCATCGGATAAGGATGTTTACGTGGCGAGTATTTCGCCATCTCAGCGGGACCGGAGACCCCCCACAGAATTTCGGCTTCATAGTAATAGGGTTCCAGATCTTCATAACTGATCGGCCAGTCACGGCCCACGCCGTACTGTGATTTCAGACGAAAATCATTGGGCACCAGACGCCAGGCCTGGGCAGCCCAGTGCCAACTTGTGCCACCCACCACCCGCAGATATTCGGGTTTATAATCTTTAGGACCGGTTTGATCTAAATAGCCATTATCTTCCGGTTTATAGTCAGGGAAGGGGGCGATTTTTGAGTTCGGGTATGGGGCGATAAAATCGTCTTTGCGCGCCGAGTGGCGAAAATTGCTGACAATCTGGTCACGCTGGATACGCGGGCCAGCTTCCAACATCAGAACTTTTCGTCCTGCCAATGCCAGTTTTCTGGCAGCTAACGAACCTACAACGCCGGAACCGATCACGACGATGTCAGTAGAAATAGTCTCAGACATTTCTTCACTTCTCACAGTTTATTAATTTGTACACACTGACTGAGTACCGGGGTTAAAACGGTTTCGTGGCCCAGCTTCCATAGGCGCCATAGGCGTAAGTAGGCGGGTTCAACACCGCTGCAACTTCCTGATTTGCCAGAGCATCAACGTAGGCGACACAAATCGCCTTATCGCCGCTGCCGGCAATACCCAGATACCATCCGGTCAGGATCAGCGCGGGTAATGAAGCAAGATCGGCGACAGAACTGTCGGCAGACAAACGCTTTTGCAGCGAGGCAGCCGGGACAGAATTGGCAGTGATCCACTGCTTCAGTCGTGCCAGTTTCTGTGGGAAGTGGTTATCAATTTTCGTGAAGGCAGAAAAAAGCGCAGTACTAAATTCAGGCGACAAAGTAGTGCGGCCGGTTAATAACCTGGAAATATCGTTAAAGTCGCTGTTTGCAGGCGTATCCGCGAATGCTGGCAAAATACCAGACGGAAGTAATGTGGTAGCGGCCAGCGCCCCCATTCCCTGCAATATGCGCCTGCGCGATATCATATTTAACATATCAATCATTCAGGCTTCCTGATGTTATTTAATTTGCTCACAAAAAAGAGTGTAAATAAAGACACGTTGCATGTTTAAAGCTAACAGTTTTTATCAGTTAACTAATAACGGCCGTTAGTATAATCATTTGCGTAACGCCGAAACACACAGATTTTAACAGGCACGCTAAACATGACTGACAAAGGACTGCCGCAAGCTGGTTTTGTGGAAGCGTTTACACCTACTGATATCCGGTGGTTTTTGAAAATGGACCGATAAATCAGGTTGTTGGAGGTGAGTGAACAAATTTCTGTGATTGTTCAGTGAATGTTAAAACCACCCTCAAAACCCCACAGACTGTAATGTAACAAAATGATTCAAAAGTCATTGCTACCGGGTGCATTTTTTTCGCTACCGGGTGCAAAAATTTTTAGCAATCGGGTGCAAAAAATATCATCACCAACGACAGGAAAGGTAACTGCTGGTGATTTCCCGGAGTTTATTTCAGAAGATATATTTTACCCCAGGTAAAACGCTATATTTTATTCAGCACAATAAGCTTCAAAAGCGCCGGGGAATAAAAAATGAAAGGATAAATTTTGCTTATTTTTTAGAGAATGCCTGATATTCTGAGAGTGAAAATGCAAACACAATAAACAGAACAAGAGAGATCACTATGTCAGACTTTGTTATTCCGGGCGTTAAACGTCATGAACCTGAGATGATTGCTATTCGCCGTCATTTACATGCACACCCGGAACTGAGCCTCGAAGAATATGAAACCAGCCAGTTTGTCGCAGAAAAGCTGACTGAGTGGGGCTATCAGGTCACCCGTGAACTGGGTAAAACCGGGCTGGTAGGGTCACTTAAAAAAGGGAATTCTGACAAATCTATTGGCCTGCGGGCGGATATGGACGCACTGCCTGTTCATGAAACAACGGGTCTGAGCTATGCCAGCACACGCCCGGGTAAGATGCATGCCTGCGGCCACGATGGTCATACCACCATTTTACTGGCTGCGGCCCGATATCTGGCGGAGGATGAATGTCAGTTTGACGGAACTGTGCATCTGATTTTTCAGCCGGCGGAAGAGGCGATTGGCGGCGCAGACCT
The DNA here is from genome assembly GCF_000757425.2 of Tatumella morbirosei. Taxonomy (GTDB): domain Bacteria; phylum Pseudomonadota; class Gammaproteobacteria; order Enterobacterales; family Enterobacteriaceae; genus Tatumella; species Tatumella morbirosei. The sequence continues at coordinate 205,169 of NZ_JPKR02000003.1, forward strand.
GATGATTAAGGACGGTTTATTTGAGCGATTTCCCTGTGATGCAGTCTATGCACTGCATAACCGACCAGGATTGCCTGCCGGTAAATTTGGTTTTTATGCCGGACATTTTATGGCCTCTGCGGACACAGTGAAAATTACGGTGCAGGGTAAAGGAGGGCATGGGGCTCATCCGGAGGCCACGGTAGACCCTATCCTGGTGGCTTCGGCTCTGGTGATGTCACTGCAAACCATTGTTTCCCGTAATGTCACCCCTGGCGAAACTGCGATTGTGACCGTTGGAACATTTCATGCCGGATTTGCGTCGAACGTCATTCCACAAAGCGCGGAGATGGAGCTGACTGTCAGAGCCATGAAACCGGAAATCCGCGAATTACTGATCCGCCGGATTCATGAAATCAGTGAACTGACTGCACAAAGCTATGGTGCCAGCGCCAGTTTGCAGGTTTATGAGTCTTATCCTGTACTGACCAACAGCGATAAACATACGGCAGAGGCTAAAGCCCTGGCTATCGACGTTTTTGGACGCGATGCGGTGGAAGACCATATTATTCCGTCCACCGGCAGCGAAGACTTTTCGTTCATGCTGGAAAAACGGCCGGGAACTTACTTTTTGTTAGGCAATGACGGAGAGGGGAAACAGGGGTGTTCACTGCATAACCCGGGTTATGACTTTAACGACCAGATTATCTCGTCAGGTGCCTCGTTTTTTGTGAAACTGGTTCAGCAACATTGCCGTTAACCGCAAAAAGCGTGGCTGTGCCGCCTTCTGCGGAAAATCCCCGGCCGGATGGCCGGGGAGAGAGGTTACATCTTAGGATACACACTGAAAGTAAAGTATTTCTTTTCAATACGATCGTATTCACCGCTTTTATGAATCGCAGCAATCGCATTGTTAATTAATGTCAGACGCGCGGTATCGCCCTTACGCAGACCAATTCCCGATCCCTGACCAAAGAAGGTTTTATCTTCAGGCTTCGCGCTGATAAAAAAACCTTTGCCCTGCGGAGTTTTCAGGAAGCCATTATCGGCGGTGACTGCATCAGTCAGCGTGCCGTCCAGACGACCCGCCACTAAGTCAGGATAGACCTGGTCCTGGTTGGCATAAGAGATCACCTGAACACCGGCCGGAGCCCATTTAGCTTTAGCCCAGGCTTCCTGGGTCGTGCCCTGAGCGACTCCGATAGTTTTACCTTTCATGGTGGCGACATCATCGGTGATTTTGCTGCCGTCTGGCACCACCAGCGCATTCGGGGTGTGATAAATCATGTCCGAGAAGGCAATCTGTTGTTCGCGCTTTTCGGTACGGGACATTGAAGAGAGGATGGCATCAAATTTTTTTGGCCTTCAGCGCAGGAATCAACGCATCGAAACCCAGCTCGGTCCATTCACATTTGACCTGTGCCTGCTGACAAATCGCATTACCGATATCAATATCAAATCCCTGTAGCGAACCGTCGGCGCCTTTGAATTCGAACGGAGGAAACGTAGGGTCGACGGCAAAACGTAACACTTCCTGGGCGCTGGCAGAAGCACTGGCACAAAATAAGCCGGCCAGAAAAACGGCAGATACGATTTTTTTCACTAAATTATTACCTTACTGAGTTATGAATACCCTGAACTGTGAGATTCCGCCTGCTGAGAAGCAGACCCCAAATCACGCATATCCAACAAGAGTCTGTCCACCCACGCCGGAGTTTTGATAGTAAATCAATCGTACAGGGTGAACAATCATTAATAGATGTTTACATCTTACGGGCGGCAGAGCCGGTTTTATCCCGTCTGCCGGTCAGTAAGTTTATTTACCCCGCACGATTAAGCGCTTATGCTGAAGCTCAGCTTATGTTCTGGCTGAGTCAATGATGATGGTTTCAGGAGTCCGAATGAGTTTTGTGTTGCGCCGTATGCAGCCGGAGGATTTGCCGGCAGGATACCGGCTTACCCAAATGATGCACTGGCCACACCGGCCGGAAGACTGGCAACAGGCATTTTCTCTGGGAGAAGGCGTGGTTGCTGTTGTACAACAACAGATTGTCGGATGTGCTCTGGTCTGGCGTTGGGGAGTGCAGCGCAGTACCCTGGGGTTGGTTATCGTCGACCCTGCACACCAGGGGACGGGGATGGGTAAAGCAATGATCGGTGCATTGCTGGAGCAGGTCTCCGGGACCAGTGTTCGGTTGCATGCCACCGAAGCCGGTCAGGGACTGTATCAGAAGTTTGGTTTCACAGCGCACGGCACCGTGCACCAGCACCAGTGCGCGCGGTTGCCGGTATTTTCACCGCCAGTGTTGGGTGCAAGAGAGCAGATTCGCCCCTTGCAGGCGGGTGAACTGGCACAGATTATAGAATTTGACCAGCAGGCCCACGGGCTTTACCGTCCGACATTGTATCAGCAGTTATTGACCACAGAGGGGTTGTGGGTGCTGGAACAACAAGGGCAGATCGAGGGCTTTGTCTGTCTGCGTAAATTTGGTCATGGCTACCAGGCAGGCCCCTTAATCGCCCGTAATGAACGGGGTGCCAGGCAGTTGTTCAGCCATTGTGCCGCCTCGCTGGCGGGTGAGTTTCTGCGTATTGACACGCATGGAGACAGCTTATTTTCTGAGTGGCTGACCGCTTGCGGGCTGGCGATAGTGGATACCCCGTTACTGATGATTCGTGGTGTGCCGCCGGAAAAAACGCGTGGCGGTATGCTGGACTTTGGGTTTATGACACAAGCGATGGGCTAATGAGTATTGTTTATTATCATTCGAACGCAGAACGTGGGCACATCTGGAAAACATGGCTGGCAGAACATGCGCCGGAACAGCAATTTTTCATCTGGCCGGAGGCCGGAGACCCGCAGGTAGTCAGATATCTGGTGTGCTGGGAAATTCCGCCTAATCTTCAGGAGTTGTTCCCTGGTTTGCAGGTGATTTTTTCAGTCGGAGCCGGTGCCGACCAGTTTAATTATTCATTGTTGCCGGAAGGCGTTGCCGTGGTGAGAATGATTGAGCCCGGACTGAAACAGGATATGGTGGGTTATATTACTTTTTCGGTACTTGCCTTACAGCGTGGTATGCCTCGTTACCTGCAACAGCAGCAACAACAACTGTGGCAGAAACATCCGGCCCCTCAGGCAGAGCATTGCCGGGTCGGGATATTGGGGCTGGGAACGCTGGGCCAGGCAGCAGCCCGCCAGTTATTGTCTTTGGGATTCAGTTGTGCCGGCTGGAGCCGGACGGAGAAAACAGTGCCGGGGGTTCGTTGCTGGCATGGTGATGATCAGCTGGCGGCGTTTTTGGCCGATACCGATATTCTGGTTTGCCTGTTACCCCTGACCGGCTTAACCCGTGGAATTTTATGTCGTTCTTTGTTTGACCAGTTGCCGGCCGGGGCGTCGCTGGTTCATGCCGGACGAGGGCAGCAACTGAATCATGATGATCTGTTGCGGGCACTGGAGAGTGGACAGTTAAACCATGCCATCGTCGATGTGACCGACCCGGAACCCCTGCCCAAAGGCCATCCATTCTGGTCGCATCCCGCTATCTGGCTGACGCCCCATATGGCCAGTGAAACCCGCCCGGAGTCTTCGGTAAAAGTATTACTGGAAAATATTCGTCGCCATGAAGGTGGAGAAGAGATGAGTGGGGTGATTGATCCACTTCGCGGCTACTAAATCACCCCCCGCACAATCGTACTCAGGTCGCTGCCAGTGGTAGATGGCAGCGACCCGGGATTACGCGATACCCTCGGTCAGTACGACGCGATACTTCGCGCCTTTCAGACGATGCTGCTTCGCTTCCTGGTAAGCTGGGCTGAAATACCACGCTTTAGCCGCTTCCATATCCGGGAATTTCAGTAGTACTACTCCTTCAGTCCCCGGACCTTCAAGGGCTTCAGCCGGGCCGTAAAAAGCCAGCGGAGTCATCGGATGGTCACCGCGTGCCGCAGAGGCTTTTTCGCTGTAAACCTGCATTTCATCCTGATCCACGGTTTCATCGCGGATAAAGATCACATAAGCAGTCATGGTATAGTCCTTTTGTTAAACAGATAAAATTTTAACGTTATTGCTCAACCCGCCATCCGGGTTTGGTTTTCATTGCAAGGTGACCGGTGAGGCAGAGCAGAAGCCCCTGCGTCCGTTAATCATCGGCAACACGGACCACCAGCTTGCCATGATTGTGACCCTGTAACATTCCGCCAAATGCCTGAGGCGCCTGTTCCAGACCATCAACGATATCTTCACGGTAATAGATTTTATTCTGACGTAACCAGTCGCCCATCATGCTGCGAAATGCCGGGAAATGTGAAGCATAATCATCAAAGATAATAAATCCCTGAACGCGGATGCGTTTTTTCAACAGAATACCGATAAATGCCGGTAGCCTGTCCGGGCCTTCCGGGGTATCAGTATCGTTATAACGCGCAGCAAGACCGCAGACCGGAATCCGGGCTTTAGGGTTGAGTAGCGGTACTACCGCATCGAATACGGCTCCGCCAACATTTTCAAAATAAATATCAATACCTTGCGGGCAGGCTTTGCTCAGTTGTTCAGCAAAGTCTGGGGCACGATGATTGAGACAGAGGTCAAAACCGGCATTTTCTGTGGCATCCCGGCATTTTTCATCACTGCCGGCAACACCGATGACCCGGCACCCTTTCATTTTTCCTATCTGGCCAACCGTACTGCCCACCGGCCCGGTGGCAGCAGCGACGACCAGGGTTTCTCCCTGCTTGGGCTGGCCGATATCGGTCAGTCCCATCCAGGCGGTAAAGCCAGGCATACCCGCCACACCCAGTGACAGCGAAGGGTGTTCAGGGTTGTCGCCGAGACTGATCACTGAGGCAGCATCCGCCACTGCATAATCCTGCCAGCCGGTATAGGCCAGGATCCATTCACCTTGTTTAAAGTCAGAATGCCGGGAGCTGACCACGCGACTGATTGTGCCGCCGACCATCACTTCATCAATTTCAACAGGGGCGGCATAAGAAGGGGCGTCGCTCATCCTGCCCCGCATATAGGGGTCAAGGGACAGATAGACGGTTCTCAGTAACAATTGCCCCTCTTCGGGCTGAGGAATGTCGCGGGTTTCCAGACGAAAATTTTCAGCAGATGGGCGTCCGACAGGGCGGGAAGCCAGTACCCAGCGGCGGTTGATCGAGGTTGTCTGTGGCATGAATACTCCTGCTTTCAGTGAGACCCTTCGTCCCGATGGTAAGCAAAAAGCTGCCCGGGGGTAAGAGATTACATTGATATCCGCACTAAATGGCTAGCGGGCTCAGTTTTCCGGCAAGCGTCGGGTTAATATCTTGCCGGGATATCAGGGCGAAATATTATTCTTAGTCTCAGCCTGTCTGACGCTGGCCATTTATCACCGATCAATAAGGCGGTACTCAGCCGTATTTCAGGGCAGGGTGAGTTTCAGTATTGACTGACGAATGTCATCGGCCTGTTGCAGAGAAAATCCGGATTTACCCAGAACCCGCAGCCCCTGAGAAACCGCCAGCAGTAGCGAGGCAGTAGCCTGTGGGTCAAGGTCGGCTCTGACCGAACCGTCCTCAATGCCTTGTTGCAGATAGCGCACAAAACGCTGATGGTAGCGTTTCATCAGCCGGGCTATTTGTGCGGCAATTTCCGGATCTCCTGAGGCCAGTTCGCTGGCGCTGGTCACTACCAGGCAACCGAGCCTGCCGGTTTCACCGTTGCTGTTCGCCAGATAGTGGTCGAGTAAAATCCGGATATGTTGCATGCCATCACCGGCCGCAGAGAGTGAGGATTCCAGGCGCTGATTATTGATATCTACATAACGGGTCAATGCCGCCAGAAACAGGTCACGCTTATCATTAAACGCTTTATACAGGCTGCCGGCGGTCAGCCCGGTCGCCTGACTCAGCAGGCTAATGGACGAACCGTGGTATCCGTTGAGAGTGAACTGGCGGATAGCAGCGTCCATGACCTGGTCATAATCGAATTCACGGGGACGCCCGACAGCACGTTGAGTATCAGAAGGAGTTTTCATCCGGACATATTAGGAACCGACCGGATCCTAATCAAGTCGTATTTGCGGTGGCGGGAAAATTATTCAACAGCCGGCAGTTGGTGGATAATTTTTTGCAGATGGTCACTCAGACCACGATATAACAGGCGAACAGCGGGTGAAAGCTGCTGGCGATGAGGACATATCAGATACAGTGGGGCGGCTTCTCCGGTAATCTCCGGCAGTACAATCTCCAGCCGGCCTGACTGCACATCGCTGCTGAGATCCAGCCAGGATTTGTAAACGATACCACGTCCATCCACCGCCCAGCGGCGAACAATATCTGCATCATCACACTGCCAGCGGCTGGTCAGAGATAACTGTCGTAGCTGATGTTGGTGTGGAAACTGCCATTTATCATAGACATGACCGTTCAGGCTGTAGACCAGGCACTGATGATGAAGCAGGTCATCCAGCGACTGTGGATAGCCATGTTTTTTCAGATATTCCGGCGATGCCGCAAGAACCCGTCGGTTGCGGTCAGCCAACACTCTGGCAACATAACTGCGGTTATCCGGTACGCCATAGCGTATGGCAACATCAATCGGATCACGGAAAACATCACTGACCTGATCTGACACCGATAATTGCAGTGTTAACCCCTGATGCTGCTGACAGAAATCGCTAATCCAGGGTAACAGCAAGTTACGACCGCAATCGGAAGGCAGGGCAATGCGCAGTGTCCCCTGCAGCTCATCTGTGCCTTTTTTCAGGCTTTGCTGGCCAGCCTGCATAACCGATAACATTTCGCTGGCAAACGGCAGATACTTTTCGCCTTCCGCTGTCAGCCTCAGATTACGGGTAGAGCGGGCAAACAGACGTGTATCCAGACGTTGTTCCAGTCTGGCGATAGCTGCACTGACCTGGCCTGGCAGCAGGCCGGCTTCACGCGCCGCATTAGAAAAACTGCCCAGTGCCGCCACCCGGGTAAATAACCAGATATCTTCAAGACGTACCATTTCAGCTCCGTAATCTTTCTCGTCAGTGCGTTAATTACAATATTTTACGCGGGAATGCATCGATATTTTCACAATAAAAGAGAAAGTGTTACCCGGTAAAACGGCTGTTTCTTTAGCCCCGGGATGAACAGAATGGGGCCAGCAGCCAAAAGTGCTAACCCGATGTTAACAATATCCGGAGAAAATTATGAAAGCCATTGTTTACCAGAAAGCCGGTTTACCTCTGACCGATCCACAGTCACTGTATGAAACAGAAACCACTAAACCACAACCTACCGGTCATGACCTGCTGGTGAAAATCAACGCGATTTCCGTAAATCCGGTAGATACCAAAGTGCGAAATGGCGGGGATCCTGAGCAACCCCGGATCCTGGGCTGGGACGCCAGCGGCGTGGTCGAAGCGGTAGGTGACAGTGTCACGCTATTCGCGCCGGGTGATGAAGTTTTTTACGCCGGATCACTGATTCGCCCGGGAACCTATGCCGAATATCATTTGGTCGATGAACGTATTACGGGTCGTAAGCCCGCCAGCCTGAATAACGCTGAAGCGGCAGCCTTACCGCTGACCTCTCTGACCGCCTGGGAACTGCTGTTTGACCGCCTGCAGGTGGGTGATGGACAGGGGAAATCGTTACTGATTGTCGGAGCCGGTGGTGGTGTGGGTTCGATTATGACGCAACTGGCGGCCAGCCTGACCGGACTGACGGTGATTGGCACGGCTTCGCGGGAAGAAACGTCTGAATGGGTTAAATCACTGGGCGCACATCATGTGATTGATCATCGTCAACCGATGAAACAGCAGCTGCTGGACGCGGGCATCGAATCGGTTGATTATATCGCCAGCCTGACTCATACCGATCTGCACTATCCGCAACTGGTAGATATTGTTGCCCCGCAGGGCCGTATCGGGCTTATTGATGATCCGGAAACACTCGACGCGTTACCACTGAAACGTAAGGCAGTTTCGCTGCACTGGGAACTGATGTTTACCCGTTCACTTTACACTACCCCGGATATTCAGCGGCAGCATGAGATTCTGAATGAAGTCGCCCGGCTGGTGGACGACGGAACGCTGAAAACGACGCTCGGAGAACATTACGGGAAAATCAGTGCCGACAATTTACGTAAGGCACATCAACTGATCGAAAGTGGCCGTGCCCGCGGTAAAATTGTACTGGAAGGTTTTTAACCGGTTATCCGTCACCGACTTTTTCCGCCACTATTTTTCTGTATGATGATTCCGGCGCGGCAAGTCTGCCTGCGCCGGACTGGCTCCTCTGAACCGAAGCCGTGAAAAATTGTACCGGAGAACAGCGCATGGAAAGACTGGATTGCGATCGGATGTTTATTGCGGTGGTGGAGTCGGGCAGTTTTACCGCCGCCGCCCAGCGTCTGCATACCAGCCACGGTCAGGCTTCAAAATTAATTTCCAGGCTGGAACAAATTCTTGGCGTGCAGTTATTTCGCCGTAGTACCCGCTCTCTGACGGTTACTGAGGTCGGTGTAGCCTACTACGAAAGGATACGTACACTGATCGGTGAGTACGATGCTCTGAATGATGCTATCCGTAATACTTCAGATTCTCCTGCCGGTCGGTTGCGCATTTCGGCGCCGGTCACCTTTGGTACCACTCAACTGACCCCCCATCTGATTGATTTTGCGCAACGCTTTCCGGACATTGAGCTGGATGTTAGCTATGCAGACCGGCTGGTGAATATCATTGATGAAGGTTTTGATCTTGCGCTGCGCATTGGTGCGCTGGCAGACAGCAGCCTGATGGCGAGAAAGCTGTGTAATATCCGAATACTGCTGGTGGCTTCACCGGAATATCTGGCCCGCAGGGGCACTCCGCAACACTGGACAGAACTGGCAGAGCATGACTGCATAGTGGATACCAATTTTCGTGACCCTTATCGCTGGCCATTTGTCGGTCCGGAGAAGCAACTGCAGGAGCAGGCTATCCATGGCCGGCTCAAATTTTCAAACGCCGAAGTGTGTCTGCAGGCGGTGACAGCGGGGCTGGGGATAGGCCGTTTACCGACCTTTATTGCCGGCGATGCGCTGAAAAATCACCGGATAGTGCCCCTGCTGGAGGAGTACGCGCCGGCCCCGTTGGGGTTATTTGCCCTCTATCCACCGGCCCGATATCTGGCACATAAATCCAGGGCGATGATTGATTATCTGGCCAGTGCTTTCGCCGGCCAGCCCGTCTGGGAGCAGGGCTGGTAATTATTTCCAAAATGGAAACTAACATGCGCTCTCAGGACGGCTAATCCTGACTCTGTAATTCGGGTAGTCTTTTCCTCAACAACACTTTACTGAGGAAATAATCATGAACGATACCCGTACTACCCCCTATGCTGCTCTGCTGTTACGTATTGCACTCGGCATTCTGTTCCTGGCTCATCTCGGGCTGAAATTATTCGTATTCACCCCGGCCGGCACGGCGAAATTTTTTGAATCGCTGGGACTGCCCGGAGGCCTGGCCTACCTGGTGATGGTGGTTGAATTTGTCGGCGCACTGGCGCTTATTCTGGGTGTTTATGCACGTATTGCGGCTGTTGCCTTAATTCCGTTACTGTTAGGCACTATTATTACCGTACACGGCCATGCCGGCTTTTTCTTTACCGATCCTAATGGTGGCTGGGAATTCCCGGGTTTCTGGATTATCGGTCTGCTGGTGCTGGCGTTAACCGGTGACGGAAAATACGCGTTAAAACCAACCTTTAGCCACTGATTCAGGAGGGGACATGCTGGTAAATGGTCAATGGAGCGCTGACTGGCATCCGGTACAGGCAGTGGATAAAAAAGGCGGATTCGTCCGCCAGACTTCGGGATTCCGTCATCAGATTACCCCCGGGGGTGAAACCGGTTTTGCGGCAGAAGCAGGGCGATACCATTTATATGTCGCTTACATCTGCCCCTGGGCTTCCCGTACGTTAATGGCGCGTAAGCTCAAAGGGCTGGAACAGGTGATCACGGTATCCGTAGTAGAACCCTGGCTACTGGATCAGGGCTGGCATTTTGGTGATTACCCCGGTGCTGTGGCCGATAACGTGAATCATTGCCAGTGGATCCACCAGATTTACACTATGGCCGATCCGCACTACACCGGGCGGGCGACGGTGCCGGTTTTATGGGACAAGAAGACCGGCACCATCGTGAATAATGAATCGGCCGATATCGTGCGAATAATGAACCAGGGCTTCGGCAGCCTGGCTCGCCACGATATCGATCTCTATCCGGCTCCCTTGCAGACCGAAATTGATGCGCTGAATGAACAGATCTATCCCAAACTTAACAACGGCGTCTACCGGGCCGGATTTGCTACCACGCAACTGAGTTATCAGGAAGCCTTCAGTGACGTATTTGCTATGCTGAGCAGCCTGGAACAACGGATGAGTGACGGGCGTGAGTATCTGGTCGGCGGGCGGTTAACCGAGGCAGATATCCGGTTGTTTGTCACTCTGATTCGTTTTGATGCGGCTTACTACGGGTTGTTTAAATGTAACCTGCAGCATCTCAGTGACTATCCGGCGCTCAGCCGCTACACCCGACGGATTCTGGATATTCCGGGTATTCGTGAGACGGTAAATATTGATCATATAAAACAGGGCTACTATTCTATTAAGGCATTGAATCCAAACGGCATTGTCCCTGAAGGTCCTTCACTTGCGGATCTGGGGCTGTAAGAGGCAAAGATGAGTAAAAAAATAGTTATACTGTTACACGGTGTCGGCAGTAATGGTGCGGATCTCCGGGGATTGGGTGATTTCTGGGAAGCCGCTATGCCTGACGTGACTTTTGTTTCGCCGGATGCACCGCATCGTTGTGATATGGGATCCGGCTACCAGTGGTTCAGCGTGAACGGTGTGACAGATGAAAATCGTGTATCACGTATCGCTGAGGCGCGGGAATCTTTTGATGCCACTCTGCAAAAGATTCTGCGTGAAAACCAGGTGACTGCCGGGGACCAGTTGATTCTGGTAGGATTTTCACAGGGCAGCATTATGTCTCTGGATGCACTGGTGCGTAATGCATTACCGTTGGCCGGGGTCGTGGCGTTTTCCGGACGTTTAGCCTCGCCTGAGCCTTTTCACCCGGCAGCGGGTGTGGCAGCACTGCTGATTCATGGCCAGTCAGATCCGGTGATCCCCTGGACTGAGAGTCAGCACGCGCAGCAGGTACTGGAAGGGCTTGGGGTCGAGGTGACTGCGGTATTTGAGCCCGGAGTTCCACACACCATCTCTGCGGAGGGCGTCACCCTGGCCGCGGACTTTATTCAGCAGCGATTCTCTTTGTAATCAGGCTGCCTGAGTTAAGATAACCGATCACAATATCGGCTCCCTGGCCGGCCATGCTTTGCAGAACGGTCAGGGACCTGCGGTTCAATCAATCAGTTCTGCGCTGACTTCCGCTCCCTGGTTCCACTGGAATAATACCAGGTGCCACAGTCCGGGCGCTTTACGGGAAGGGTCAATCAGCCCGGCAGCCCCTAACGCTTCCAACCGCCGCCTTACCCGCCATGAACGAGGAATACCGCCGGCAGCGACAATTTCCTGCCACGGAGCAATCGCATCATTGATATCGATTCCGGCGTATCGCAAAGCGTGCGTATCACGCAAATCGAAAATATTGTTTGCAGCCACCCGAATACAGAGGATTTCAGAAGCCGGCGCCCGTTGAGTACGATGTGCCATCATGGCAGCCTCTACACCTTCAGGTGATGAACTCAGGTAAAGTGTTGGCTGGCTGACAGCCGAATAGCGGCCTGCGGTGACTGACCCGGACAGGGCATATTCCCGGAAGGCAGGGTCTGTCGCGCGATAAAACAGGCCATCAATCCGGGTCAAAAATTCATGATTCGTCATATCACTCCGGGATAATTGTCGGTGACAGGGAATTGGCTGTGGTCAGGGTGCGGCACTGATTTAACGTTGATGAATATTGTCCCGGGGAGCCCAGGACTATTTAATAACCTGTTTGCTGGCCAGAGGTAAGATGAGACTGTTCGGTTGACCGTCGTCACTTATGACGCGCTTTACCTTCAGTAATCACTTTAGCCTCCCGCTCCGGTTTTATACCAGCACGACTTCGATACCTTGTGCCCGGAGTTGTTTCACAATTTCCTCATCAGCCTGTTGTCCGGTAATGACCAGGTCAATATTTTCAGCTTTGCTAAACAGCATACCGGCCCGCTGACCCAGTTTACTGCTGTCCACCAGCACTGCCAGCTTTCCCACCATCCCGAGCATTCGTTGCTCGGAAACAGCCGTCAACATGTCCGTCTTGTAAAGTCCATCGGCGGTCAGGCCTTTACCGCTGGTAAACATCCAGTGCCCGGCATAAAGGGAATTGCTGCTTTCCTGAGAAGGTAGGATGATTGACTGTTTTTTATTATATTGTCCGCCAATAATCACCACATTTTCATGATCGTGTTCAATCAGAAAGTTAGCTAACGGCAGATAATTAGTGATGATTTGTACGGGTTTATTGCAGATCTCCTGGCCGAGTAAGAAAGCGGTGGAACCACAGTTAATCACCACACTGTCCTCAGGACGAATAAAAGTCGCCGCGGCTCTGGCAATCCGGACTTTCTCGTCATGGTTAGAGGCCTGATGTGGGTTAAGTGGGGCCCAGCGCTCACGTTCCGGAATGACCGCTTCAGCACCATTACGGATTTTCCGGACTTTCCCTTCTTTGTCCAGCCGTGCGATATCCCGCCGGGCGGTAGCCGGTGAAGTCCCCAGTAATTCTGTAATCTGGCTGACACTGAGAACATTGTGTTCACGTAGTAGATCCAGTAAAAGATAATGTCTCTGTGTTTCCGTCATTCTGGCACCGGCTCACTGTTATCGGCCATGATGGCCGGGGCCGGACTATCCGGCCCCTTGGTATTAAAGAAAAGACTTAAAGGGTAAATCGGGTTCGAGAGTAAAACAATCATCAAAACCACGAGGATAATGATATTCAAGATTGTCTTTATCCAAAGGCCAGATGAATTTTCCGCCGACCTGCCAGATAAAGGGTTTGAAGCCATAGTTAAGTCGGTCTTTTTTCATCTCCCAGAGCACCCGAATCTCCTGCGGATCCGCCTGGAAGTTTGACCAGATATCATGGTGGAAAGGTATCACGACTTTGGTGTTCAACGATTCTGCCATACGCAGCATATCGGCGCTGGTCATTTTATCTGTCACGCCACGCGGGTTTTCCCCGTAAGAACCCAGTGCAACATCAATCTGATGGTCGTTACCGTGCCTGGCGTAGTAATTTGAATAATGAGAATCACCACTGTGATAGAGGTTTCCACCTGGCGTTTTAAACAAATAGTTTACTGCACGTTCATCCATACCCTCCGGTAGCGTACCCGCGGCGGTTTGTTCCACCGGTAAGGTAATTAATGCAGTACGGTCAAAGGCGTCGAGAGCGTGTATTTCGACATCTTTAATTTTGACCACCTCACCTGGCTTAATCACGATACAGCGCTCTCTGGGCACCCCCCAGTCTACCCACATATTGACACAGGTTTGAGGGCCGATAAACGGTACATCACTGGCACAATTTTGCATCACTGCGGCAGCGACGTTGACATCGATATGGTCGTTATGATCATGGGTGGCAAGTACTGCGTCAATCTGGCGGATAGCAAACGGATCCAGGACAAAAGGGGTAGTGCGCAGATTGGGCTGGAGTTTTTTCACCCCCGCCATACGTTGCATCTGATGCCCTTGCTTCATCAGTAAATTCCCGTGGCTCTGCTTACCGGTACCGCACCAGAAGTCGATGCAAATATTGGCTCCTCCTTCCGATTTCAGCCAGATCCCTGTGCATCCCAGCCACCACATGGCAAAAGTCCCCGGAGCGACCCGTTCCTGCTCAATCTCTTCATTCAGCCAGCAACCCCATTCCGGGAAGGTACTCAGGATCCATGACTCGCGGGTTATGGTCTTCACTTTACTCATCAAATATCTCCTTGTGGTCATAATAAATCATTTAATGATCACTAATGATTGTATTTTTCTCTGGTTATTACTGTTCATCTTCAGCGAAACAGAGGTAAACGGCTTTAATATTTACTTCTAACCGTTTGTTTCTCTGTCGCCAAACGAATAAATTTATTTTATATAACTGTATTTTATGTGTTTTTGTTAAGGGCTCAATTGAAGCAGCATAACCATACAATATCTGAGGAAATAATTTGTGGGTCTTGTCACAAATAATCATATCAGATCTTTTTTGATTCATTTTGATTGGTAGAGTTGCGATGGCAATCATTCAGGGATTGCTCCTCGTGTTCTTATTTTTGGAGCGAATTATGGAGATCCTCTATAACGCCTTTACCGTATTTTTTAATCAGGTAATGACTAACGCGCCGTTGTTGCTGGGTATTGTGACCTGCCTGGGCTATATCCTGCTGCGTAAAAGTGTGAGCGTAATTATTAAAGGCACGATTAAAACCATCATTGGTTTTATGTTGCTGCAGGCAGGTTCAGGAATTCTGACCAGCACCTTTAAGCCGGTTGTCGCCAGAATGTCGGAAGTCTATGGGATAAGCGGAGCTATCTCTGACACTTACGCGTCAATGATGGCTGCGATTGAGCGAATGGGCGATGCCTACAGTTGGGTCGGCTATGCTGTTCTGCTGGCATTGGCGCTGAATATTATCTATGTGTTGCTGCGTCGTCTGACCGGCATCCGGACTATCATGCTGACGGGGCATATCATGTTCCAGCAAGCCGGGCTGATAGCGGTGTCGTTCTATATTTTCGGCTACCCCATGTGGACCACTATCATCTGCACTGCGGTGCTGGTATCGCTTTACTGGGGTATCACCTCCAACATGATGTACCGACCGACACAGGAAGTCACCGACGGCTGTGGTTTTTCCATCGGGCATCAACAACAGTTTGCTTCCTGGATTGCCTGCAAAGTCGCGCCCTTGCTCGGTAAAAAACAAGAGAGTGTTGAAGAGCTTAAGTTGCCTGGCTGGCTGAATATTTTCCATGACAATATCGTGTCGACGGCCATTGTCATGACCGTTTTCTTCGGGGTCATTCTGCTCTCATTTGGGATTGATGTGGTTCAGGTGATGGCCGGGAAGACTCACTGGACCGTCTATATCCTTCAGACCGGATTCTCCTTCGCGGTGGCGATTTTCATCATCACCCAGGGGGTGCGTATGTTTGTAGCCGAACTGTCTGAAGCCTTTAACGGGATTTCTCAACGACTGATCCCGGGGGCCGTGCTGGCGATTGACTGTGCGGCGATCTACAGCTTTGCGCCAAACGCGGTGGTGTGGGGTTTTATGTGGGGTACCATCGGCCAGTTAATTGCGGTAGGCATTTTGGTGGTCTGCGGCTCCTCTGTTCTGATTATCCCGGGTTTCATTCCCATGTTTTTCTCTAACGCAACCATCGGTGTGTTTGCTAATCATTTTGGCGGCTGGCGGGCTGCTATCAAGATTTGCCTGGTCATGGGGATGGTTGAAATCTTTGGATGTGTATGGGCGATTAAGCTGACGGACATGAGCGCCTGGATGGGAATGGCGGACTGGTCAATTCTGGCACCGCCAATGATGCAGGGTTTCTTCAGCCTGGGACTGGCATTTATGGCTGTCATCATCCTGATTGCTCTGGCTTACATGTTCTTCGCAGGACGTGAACTGCGGGCTGAAGAAGCCGCTGAAAAAACAAAAGCAGACATTTCTGCTCACTAGGGAGTATCCAATATGACCGTACGTATCCTGGCTGTGTGTGGTAATGGGCAAGGTAGCTCTATGATTATGAAAATGAAAGTTGACCAGTTTCTGACCCAGTCAAATATTGACCATACAGTGAACAGCTGTGCAGTGGGTGAATACAAAAGTGAACTTAACGGCGCGGATATCATTATCGCCTCTACCCATATCGCCGGTGAAATCACGGTGACAGGTAATAAATATGTCGTGGGGGTCCGCAATATGTTATCGCCAGCGGATTTTGGCCCCAAATTACTGGAAGTCATCAAAACGCATTTTCCGCAAGATGTCATGTGAGGACACGAAATGAAATTACGTGATTCCCTGACAGAAAATAATTCCATTCTTTTACAGGCCGAAGCCAGCAACTGGCAGGAAGCGGTAAAGCTGGGGGTCGATTTGCTGGTTAAGGCCGATGTCGTTGAACCCCGGTACTACCAGTCAATCCTTGACGGGGTTGTGCAGCACGGGCCTTATTTTGTTATTGCGCCAGGGCTGGCGATGCCCCATGGACGTCCGGAAGAGGGCGTCAGGAAGACGGGGTTTTCGCTGGTTACCTTAAAAACACCGCTCATCTTTAATCACGAAGACAATGACCCAGTCGACATTATTATCACTATGGCCGCAGTGGATGCTACGACTCACCAGGAAGTAGGCATTATGCAGATTGTCAGCTTATTTGAAGATGAAGCCAACTTTGACCGCTTACGCGCCTGTCGCACAGAACAGGAGGTCATTGATTTAATAGATAATGCTACGCAGGCAGAGACACAGAAGGAATTGAATATGCCATTACCTATGTTGCAGGTCGCACTGGATAATCACACGCTGTCAGACGCTTATGAAACCACCCGACTAATTGCTGAAGAGGTGGATATTATTGAAGTCGGTACCATCCTCTGTGTCGGCGAGGGTGTACGCGCAGTACGAGACCTGAAGGCACTCTATCCGCATAAAATTGTACTGGCCGACGCCAAAATAGCGGACGCAGGAAAAATCCTCGCCCGGATGTGCTTTGAAGCCCATGCCGACTGGATCACCGTGATCTGTTGTGCAGACATAAATACGGCAGGCGGAGCGCTGGAAGTGGCAAAAGAGTTCGGTGGAGATGTTCAGATTGAACTGACGGGCCACTGGACCTGGGAGCAGGCTCAGGCATGGCATGATGCGGGGATTCAGCAGGTGGTTTATCACCGTAGTCGGGATGCACAGGCGGCAGGAGTGTCCTGGGGAGAACAGGATATCCGGGCTGTCAGGCGTCTGAACAATATGGGTTTTAAAGTGACAGTCACCGGAGGACTGGCACTGGAAGACCTGCCCCTGTTTAAGGATATACCGATCCATGTGTTTATCGCGGGACGGAGTATTCGCGATGCGGCATCGCCGGTGGAGGCAGCCCGCCAGTTCAGACGCTCAATCGCTGATATCTGGGAGTAAGGAGCAACTATGTTGTCACAACAGGTTCCACTGGGTATCTATGAAAAAGCACTCCCTGCGGGGGAGTGCTGGCTTGAACGCCTGCAACTGGCGAAACAGTTGGGCTTTGATTTTGTTGAAATGTCAGTGGACGAGTCTGACGCACGTCTTGCCCGACTTAGCTGGAACCGGCAACAGCGCCTGCAACTGGTGAATGCCGTGGCGGAAACCGGGGTACGGGTTCCTTCGATGTGTCTCAGTGCTCACCGCCGGTTTCCGCTGGGGAGTGAAGATGATGCGGTACGTGAAAAAGCACTGGAGATCATGCGAAAGGCGATCGGTTTCGCACAGGATGTCGGTATCCGTGTCATCCAGCTTGCCGGCTATGATGTTTATTACCAGCAGGCTAATGATGAGACCCGCCGCCGTTTTCGTGAAGGGCTGAAGCAGAGCATCGTTATGGCAAGTCGTGCTCAGGTCACACTGGCAATGGAGATTATGGACTATCCGTTAATGAACTCCATCAGTAAGGCGTTGGGATATACCCATTATCTGAATAATCCATGGTTCCAGATCTATCCTGATCTGGGCAATCTGTCGGCATGGGATAACGATGTGCAATTGGAGCTGGAAGCCGGAAAAGGACATATCGTTGCGGTGCACGTTAAAGATACCCGTCCCGGGGAGTTCAAAAATGTCCCCTTCGGCAGTGGCGTTGTGGATTTCGAGCGCTGCTTCCGCACCCTGAAACAGACAGGCTATTCGGGACCCTATCTGATTGAAATGTGGAGCGAAACAGCGGAGGACCCGGCGGCTGAAGTGATAAAAGCCCGGGCCTGGGTCCGTGAACGCATGGTGAAAGCAGGATTGCTGGAGGCTTAAGGTGCTAACACTGAAACAGCAGGTTTTTGAGGCTAATAAGGATCTTCCACGCTATGGACTGGTCACTTTCACATGGGGAAACGTAAGTGCGATTGATCGCCGTCAGG
Source organism: Tatumella morbirosei (assembly GCF_000757425.2). GTDB lineage: Bacteria > Pseudomonadota > Gammaproteobacteria > Enterobacterales > Enterobacteriaceae > Tatumella > Tatumella morbirosei. The sequence continues at coordinate 223,287 of NZ_JPKR02000003.1, forward strand.
GGCTGATAGCGATTAAGCCGAGTGGTATTGCGTATGATGCGATGACCGCCGACGATATGGTGGTAATGGATACAGACGGGAATATCATTGAGGGTAAATGGCGGCCTTCCTCAGATACTGCCACCCATCTGGAATTATACCGGCGTTATCCCTCTCTTGGGGGGATTGTCCATACCCATTCGACACATGCCACCGCCTGGGCACAGGCAGGATTGTCAGTTCCGGCGCTGGGTACCACGCATGCTGACTATTTTCTCGGTGATATTCCCTGTACCAGGGCATTGACACAACAGGAAGTTGAGGGGGAGTACGAACTGAATACCGGGAAGGTGATTATCGAAACGCTGGGAGAGCGAAATCCTCTGCATACCCCGGGGGTCGTGGTTTGTCAGCATGGCCCGTTTGCCTGGGGGAAAGATGCTCACGACGCCGTGCATAATGCGGTCGTTCTTGAAGAGGTTGCCCGCATCGCCTGGATTGCCTGCGCGATTAACCCCGGACTTCGCTACATTGACTCCTATCTGATGAAAAAACATTTTATGCGCAAACATGGGCCGGATGCTTATTACGGGCAGAAATAACCTGAGTGGAGATATTCAGTCGATGTTGACTCTCCAAATGTCAGTTGCCAGATGACAGCATTCAGAGGTGAGATGGCTTATTTCAGAAGCTGTGCAACAGAGAGCAGGTCATGCAGGGTAACTCCGGCAGTGGTGATGATTAACGATGATTTCGGCAAATCGTCAGTCACTGACTCTTGTCAACCTGCCAGATAACATTGCAGATTGAGTGTTTTTTCCGGCCAGAGTGTTGTCTCCCTGACAGTTTGTTTTCCTGGTGATTGATGAATAACCGCCGGAACGATTGTGACGCAGTATGCAGATAATAGTGCTGGCTACCTGAGGTAGCCAGCCAATATCTGGGTCGGTTACTTACCGGAAGGAGTCACCAGTGTTGCAGGATTATCTGCTGTCGGTGAGTTTCTGCGACTTAGGAAGGCATTGAGTAAAATCGCGCCAAAGGTCGCGGTGCCAATACCACCCAGAGTGAAACTGCCGATTTTTAGCGCAAAATCACCGGCCCCCAGTACCAGAGTAACCGCCACCATGATCAGATTACCGTTGCGGTTCAGGTCTACATTATTCTGGACCCATATTCTCGCACCTGCGACAGCAATCAGGCCAAACACGACTATGGAGGCCCCCCCAATCACCGGGCCCGGGATGGTATGGATCAGCGCCCCAAACTTTGGTGAAAAACCAAGTAACAGGGCGATGACTGAGGCTGCGACAAATGCCAGGGTTGAATAGACCTTGGTGACCGCCATCACGCCGATATTCTCTGCATAGGTCGTTACGCCACTGCCGCCAACACTGCCCGACAACATGGTAGCCAGTCCGTCAGCAAAGAATGCACGGCCCACATACGGGTCAAGATTCCGTCCGGTCATGCCTGCCACCGCTTTCATATGCCCCAGGTTTTCTGCCACCAGAATAATCGCCACTGGCGCTATCATTACAATCGCTTGCCAGTCAAACACCGGAGCGGTGGTCGCAGGGAGCCCAAACCATGGCGCTGACACCAGTGGTGAAAAGTCCACAGGTTTGCCCAGTCCCAGGCCATTGGTCAGCACAGCATAGACACCCCATGCCAGACACAGCCCGACCAGCAGTAACAGTTTTTGGATCATACCGCGGGTAAACACAGCCACGATTCCGATGCAAACCACGGTAATCACCGCCATCCAACTGTCAAACATTGAGCCTGAAACACTATGAATGGCGATAGGTGCCAGGTTGAGACCTATCGCCATAACGACCGCACCTGTGACGACCGGAGGCATCAGTTTTTCAATCCAGCGAGCACCGGATTTCATCACCACCAACCCAATCACTGCGTACACAGCCCCGCAGGCGATAATACCGCCGAGCGCCAGCCCAAGATGAGGATTCATACCTTGCCCGGTAAACCCCGTTACTGCAATCACTACACCGACAAATGAAGCACTGGAACCTAAGTAACTGGGAACACGACCTCCTGTTATCAGGAAGAATAGCAGGGTACCTATCCCTGACATCAGAATACTGAGATTAGGATCTAGTCCCATCAGCAACGGCATTAAAACCGTGGCGCCAAACATGGCCACCGCATGCTGTAACCCCATTACCAGGGTTGGGCCAAAGGGCAGTGTTTCATCAGGAGCGATGACACCGTCTCCACTGAGGGTTGTTTTTTTACGCCATACAGGAAACCAGCTCATAAACTTTGTACTCCGGTAAAGTGGAAAAGCAATGAATGCCAGCGACTGGCTTCGTAATCAGGCTTCCTGCCGGGTCAGAGAATGATAGCGCCGGTCGAACCACATCAGGCCATGTGGTGTGTGGTCACAGACCAGAGCCCTTACCTGACAAAACAAAATGTCGTGGGTGCCGACACTGACACTTTGGGTAATTTCACAATCAAAGGAGGCGACAGCTCCTGTCAGCACCGGGCAGCCGGTGGTCAGTTCAGACCATTGAGCTGCCGCAAAGCGATCGGGCATTGGGGTTTTACCGCCAAATAATCCCGATAATGTCTGATGATCGCCGGACAATGTATTAACACATAACCGGCCATTGGCCTGGAAAACCGGCCACACGGACGCTGAACGATTCAGACAAACCAGCAGTGTCGGCGGTGTATCCGTCACACTGCACACCGCAGATGCCGTAAATCCGGCCTGGCCGGCGGGGCCGTCGGTGGTAATTATATTGACGGCTGCTCCGAGGCGCGACATGGCATTACGGAACTGCTGTTTATCCACCCCGTCCGTTAGCGGGGCCAACTCAGAAACATTCATCTGCGGTCCTTATTTAAATTCACTGCCTTTCAGGCAGCGTGTTGTTCAAGCCAGGGCAGTAACAACTGGTTGAATTCTTCCGGATAAGTAACACTCATCGCATGACCTCCGCGGGCCATTGCCGCCACACTGGACTGTGGCAGCGCATCTGCCAGTACCACCGAACAGGTCCAGGGCACCAGCAAATCGTCCTGGCTATAGATAACCAGTACCGGCAGGTTAAGAGTGGGGGCAATCCGGGTAAAATCGCAGGCCATCAAGGCATTCAGGCGGCGCAACAGGTTGTCTGTGCCCTGGAAATGTTCTGCATGACTGATATCCTCTGCCTCCATGCGCTGTTGATTGTCAGCCATCCAGTCAGCCGGGTAGAGAAACAGTGGCTGAGCACGAACAAAAGCCTCCACGCCAACATTCAGCAACAGTTCCTGGCGGACGCGGAAACAGCGACGGGTATGAGCATTCAGTGACAACCAGCCATTAATCACCACCACACCGGTCACCCGTTGCGGATAGCTGGCCGCCAGTTGCAGGCCAATCAGCCCGCCCAGCGCATGTCCCGCTATGCAATAGCGGTCGATTCCCCGGGCATCGAGTGCCGCGGCCAGCTCATCCGCCATCTGTTGCATCGAGTAATTTTCGGGAAGCTGATCCGGGTTATTGCCGGTTCCGCGTTGGTCATAAGTGACGACCTTGTATTTTTCTTTGAGTGCAGCCATCTGGGGTTTCCAGAAGGCGGCAGCGCCTCCCAGCCCGGCGGATAACACCACCACCGGAGCATTAGCGGAATCAACGCCGGAAATCTGTATCTGCATAATCAAGCCTGCTTACCGACATGGGCGACAGTGGCAATCTCAACTAATGCGTCTGGTTTCACCAGACCACACTGAATACAGAAACGGGCCGGTTTTTCTCCGGGGAAAAATTCGGCATACACCTGGTTTATTGCGGCATAGTTTTGCCAGTCAGTAATAAAAATGGAATTGAATGTGACGTCATCCATGGTTCCGCCGGCAGTTTCAATTACGTTTTTAATCATGGTCAGCACATGGCGGGTTTGTGCTGCAGCATCCCCCACATGAACTACATTATTGTTTTCATCAAAGGGTAACGTCCCTGACACGTAGACAACCCCATCCGCCAGTGTTCCGGGAACGAACGGGGCGATGGGCGTACTGGTACCGGCAGGGATAATCACAGATTTTGGCATATTAATTTTCCTTTTTTTCTCAGTGGCAGGTGATGAAAATCCGGTGCTCAGGCTGCCGGACGTTCCTGTTCAGAAACCGGCGCAATGGCGCTACAAAAACTGCTGACATCGGAGACCCAGCCGAAAAAAGTCTCTATATTAAACAGTGCTGCCTCATGGGCAGAAGGAGGTCCGGCCTGATAGGTGGCGTCTTCCAGTACGATGCCAAAATATTCAAGGAAAAAGCCGTCACGCAGGGTGGATTCCACACAGACATTCGTAGCGATGCCGGTAAAAATCAGATGACGAATCCCCCGGCTACGCAGCATGCTGTCCAGTGGGGTGTTGTAGAAGCCGCTGTACCTGATTTTCGGAATAATGATGTCCTCCGGCTGCGGGACCAGTTCATCCACCAGCTGATAGTCCCAGCCACCTTTGGATAATAATTTGCCCTGCAGATCAGGATTTTTACGCATAGTTTTTAGCGCATTCGACTTATGAAAATTGGGTGAACCTGCGTCTCCGGCCTCTACATACTGGTCATCCCAGCCATTCTGAAACCAGATAATCTGAATGCCGGCAGCACGGGCAGCATCAACAGCTTTTTTAATATTGGCAATCACCGGTTTGGTGGCCGAGACATCGAAGCCCGCCAGATCCAGATAGCCCCCGATAGTGGCGTAGGCATTCTGCATATCCACGACGATCAATGCCGTTTGCTGCGGCGGAAATGCGATGGATTCAGGTTTCGCAGTGACAACCACATTATTTAACTGACTGGCAGTCGAACAGATTACAGTACTCATCAGGCCACCTCTTTCATTGCTTCAGTCACGGCGCTCCGGCTGCTCATTAACGGCTGGATACGCTGTCCAAAATTCTCAATACCCTGAACAAAATCATCAAAGGTCAGCAAAATACCTTCTGCACCCTCCACGGTCGCCACCTCATCCAGCATTTTTGCCACTGTGGCATAAGAACCCACCAGGGTGCCCATATTGATATTTACCGCGGAGGTCGGGTCGGCCATTTGCCGCACGTTGGTATCGCTTCCTGAGCGGGTATCCTGCTGGCTTTGGGTAGTCAGCCAGGCGAGAGCCTCCTGGTCTGCACCGGCTTTGTAGTGTTCCCACTTAGCGCGTGCCGCTTCATCGGTTTCGTCGGCGATAATCATAAACAGCACATAGGAACCGACATCGCGACCGGCTTTTTCTGCCGCTTTTTTCATCCGTTCAGCCGTTGGAGCAAAGGCAGTTGGGGTGTTTACTCCCTTACCAAAGCAGAAGTTGTAATCGGCATATTGTGCAGAGAAGGCCATCCCGGCATCACTTTGTCCGGCACAGATCACCTTCATAGGTTTTTGCGGCTGAGGACTGAGACGGCAATCATTCATGGTCAGGAAATCGCCTTTGAAATCAGATTTTCCGGTGCCCCATAAATCACGCAGGACAGTGACATATTCGGTCAGATAGTCATAGCGACGGGAGAAATACTCTTCGCCAGGCCAGAGACCCATCTGGTCGTATTCCGGTTTTTGCCAGCCGGTGACCAGATTGACGCCGAAACGTCCACCAGAGATGCTGTCAACGGTGCTAGCCATTCGCGCGACAATGGCCGGTGGCAGAGTCAGGGTGGCTGCCGTGGCATATATCTCGATGCGTGAGGTCACCGCAGCCAGACCGGCCATCAGCGTGAATGACTCCAGGTTGTGGTCCCAGAATTCAGTTTTACCGCCAAAACCGCGTAATTTGATCATTGAGAGTGCGAAATCGAAATGGTAATGCTCGGCCCGTTGAACGATGGTTTTATTCAGTTCAAAACTCGGCATATATTGCGGAGCATTTTCAGAAATCAGCCAGCCGTTATTACCAATTGGGATAAAGACGCCTATTTTCATGTCAAACCTCGTCTGATGAATGATTAAAGTTTCACCTGTCGGCGGCGGTGCATCCTGCATCTCCATGGGTCGTCGCTGAGTCGTGTGTACCTGTTAAATTAAGCAAAGGCTGTGCCACATTTAGATATCACTTTAAAAACAACAAATTAATAAAATTCCTGCAATCACAAACCAGAATAAATGGTCCAAAACAGACCATTTGGTAAAAATAAGTGCATCACATGACGGGGATTGCTCAGGAAAAGGGCAACTCTGTGCAGTGGTGCATTCAGGGCAGTCTGTTATGATGCTGCAAAAGGACAGAGATGAGGTTAGTCAGTGAAAGTCAGTGAGAAAAAACCGGGACGTCGCTCCCGGGCGGTTGCTGCTAAACGTTCGGCGATTGTGAACGCGGCATTGTCACTCTTTTCGCAGTTTGGTCTGCACGGCACCCGGGTGGAGCAGGTGGCTGCACTGGCGGATGTCTCTAAAACTAATCTGTTATATTATTTCCCTTCGAAAGAGCAGCTCTATCTGGCCGTACTGCAGGAAATACTTGCGGTCTGGCTGGCTCCGCTCAGGGCATTGCAGGCCGATCAGCAACCTCTGGAAGCCATTAACCATTATATCCGCCTGAAACTGGAAGTATCGCGGGATCATCCCCAGGCATCACGTCTGTTTTGTCTTGAAATTTTGCAGGGTGCGCCGGTGTTACAGCAGGAACTGGAAGGTGGATTGCGTGAGCTGGTGAATGAAAAAGCCGAACTGATTCGTTTATGGATTAGTCGTGGGCAACTGGCAGAAACCGATCCTTGTCAGCTGATTTTTATGCTGTGGTCTGTCACCCAGCATTACGCAGACTTTGCTATTCAGGTGCAGGCGATCACCGGAAAAAGTTTGCAGGATGAAGCATTCTTTACCCAAACGCTGAATAATATTCAGAGTGTTATTACGGAAGGCCTTCGACCGCGCTGAACTATCTGTCAGCTAAGCGCCATTGCCGTTTTTGTAAAATGCAGTACCGGAATTGATATTTCCCTTTAGTCACTATTTAGGCTGAACTGTAGTTATCGACACTTCAGTGGGGACATATTATGGCACTGCATATCTGGAAAAAAATTATCAGGTTTACCGGACTCCCGGAGCGCAGTCCGGCGGCAGAACGGGCAAAAGACAGCCATCTGTTACTCGAGTCTATGATTCCAATTCTCGGATTATACGGCATTGGTCCCGGTTATCTTGATCCTCAGTGGTTGCAGGATGAATAAAAATAAACAACACCGTTTACTGCGGGTAACTTACTGGAATGAGCTGTGCTTTAACACTATTCACCGTTATCATCCATTCCACTGACTGCGGCAATGCCACAGTCAGTGTGGCTCATCAGGCAAACCGGCAGGCATCATCAAAATCAAGCCGCGGCAGACGCCCATGAAGTTTCTCACTGTCGCCATAACCCAGGTTGATCAGTAAATTGACCCGCCAGTCAGTACCGTGAAAAAACTCTGCATTAATTTTATCAGCATCGAACCCAGACATCGGGCCGACATCCAGTCCCAAAGCCCGCGCGGCGACCACCAGATAACCTGCCTGCAGGCTGCTGTTACGAAATGCTGTTTCCTGAGCCAGAGATTCACTGCTGGTGAACCAGCTTCGGGCGTCTGCATAGGGGAACAATCCCGGAAGCTTTTCATAAAAAGTCATATCTGAGGCGACAATTACCGTCACTGGAGCAGACATCGTTTTATCGATATTGCCTGAAGAGAGTGCCGGTTTAAGCTTCTGTTTGCCCGCATTGCTGGTCACAAACACAAAGCGGCCCGGCGAACAGTTAGCCGAGGTCGGGCCAAGCCGGGTCAACTCATACAGGGTTTGCAGAGTACTTTCGGTGACCGGTTTATCCAGCCAGTAACTGTGGGTACGAGCCTGATTAAATAATGAATCGAGTGCAGACTGCTCAACCGGAATAGTCATAATGTTCTCCAGATTCCCTTAACTGTCATGTCGTTGTACCTTAAACCGGCACCGTTGTGAAAGTCTTATTTTACGCAATATGAAGCATCATACTGTCAGCCGGAGTGATCCGCGGGGTTTACCAGTGGCAGGCTGATAATATGTTGTCTTCAGAGAGAAAAGGTGCCCAGCAAACTCCCGCCCTGGCACTGGATAACCAACTGATAACCCGCAGCACTGTTTTTCCACTGTTTAAGTTGTGGTTCCTGTATCGTTGCCGGTCCGAAACTGCTTATCAACTGGCTATACTCTTTTTGCAACGTACTCTGGCATTGCGTGGGAGTATCGAAATCATCAGAGCCCATGACCTGTACCACCCGGCCATCACTCAGTAACACGTGTGGCTGCTTAAAGGGACTGCCAGGCAAGCGGGGTTTAACAAACACTACCCCGTTATAATGACCCAGGCTTTCATCAGTGAGCAGGGTATTACTGTTGCTGTTCATCACAGTGTCAGTATCCGCCAGAGTGAGCCGACTGTTCAGCGAATAGCCGAGAAAGGAAGGACTGTCGGACCGTGCAGCAGAAGCGGCTAACGGCGTGATACCCAAACATATCGTCATCAGCAGAGGGGTAAGTTTTACGAACTTCTCAGTAATAACGTGCATAATTTTCCTTAACCAGAGTGCAACAAAACGTTATCCCGCAGATTTACTCCTGGGGTAGTCTCTTCCAGCGGTAAATCTATGTGACAGGCTATTCCGCCGTGAAGGAGTGTTCAGCCCGGCGTAACACATTGTTTAATATTAGCCGTCAGGGCTTCGCTGGCCATCCCGGGGTGTTTGCCTGAATGGTAAAAAATCTCAGTTGAATACTGTGCAGGCGCTGTTGCTGGTACTGTCTGTAATACCCCTATAGCTGAATAGCAGGGAAAGAGAGGGTGCCGGTGCAGGCAGGGTTTTAGACCTGCGGGAAGCCCCACAGGTCACCGGGTCTCAGAGGACCGGAGGCGTTTGTTACTCGAAACAAACGTCCGGATTGGCCGCCAGAGGAACAAATTTGTTGCCACCTTTATCCAGCGCCTGAACCTCTCCGCTTTCGATGTCATAAACCCAGCCATGCAGATGGATGGCATTGTTACGTAAGGCAACGGCAACCGACGGGTGAGTTTTGATATTATTCAACTGTGCAATCACGTTTTCACGCACCATGGCACTAACTTTCTGGTCTTCATCCGCGTAGCTGTTTTTCTCTACCACGGCTTTTGCTGCATCGGCATAACGTAGCCAGTGAGCCACCGCAGGCATGGTATCCATACACTGACACTTAGCAATAGCTCCCATCGCTCCGCAATTGGAGTGACCGCAAATGATAATATCTTTCACGCCCAAAGCGACCACGGCATACTCAATGGTAGCAGAGACACCGCCAGGTTCAGGACCGAAAGAAGGAACGATGTTGCCCGCGTTACGGATGACAAATAACTGGCCGGGTTCTTGCTGTGTTACCAGCTCAGGGACCAGACGGCTGTCTGAACAGGAAATAAACAAGGCCTTAGGATTCTGACTGCCTGCCAGGCTACGGAATAACTCTTTTCGCTCAGGAAAAACTTCTTTCTGAAAATTCAGAAACCCTTGAATAATCGTTTTCATAACTCGCCCAAATAATAAAAAATCGGGTTAATCATAGAACGAATATCCGAAGGGGGAAAGTCCCGGCAACCAAAAGCGGCGGCCCCGGGGACGACAATAAAACTCGCCGGCAGGATGATGAGTGACATTGTCACTTGTTACCGGTTATCTGGCAGCAGTGTTTCTAACGCAAAAAACGGTATTAAGCGACATCTTGTTTCATTGTTAAATTTCCGCTATGACTATCTTTTCACTACTTCATCCGGCCTGTAAGCCGTATCAGCGGGAATCTAAATTATGAGTCAAACGTCGTTCATTATCATTCAAACCGGAACCCCGCCAGAGGACATACGACAGAAATATGGAGACCTGCCGGACTGGTTCAGCCAGGCAATGGGAATTCCTCTGCAGGAAATTGAAGTGGTCAGAGTGTTTGAGGGCCAGCCATTACCGGCACCGGATCCTTCCCGTCTGGCAGTGATCACCGGTTCCTGGGCGATGGTGACAGAGAAACTGTCCTGGAGTGAACTGACCGCAGAATGGATTCGCCAGGCGATGGCGATAAATATGCCGCTGTTTGGGGTATGTTACGGCCACCAACTAATGGCTTATGCACTGGGCGGTGAAGTCCGCTATCTGGATTGTATTCGTGAAACCGGTTGCCTGCAGGTATCACTGAAAGAGGCAGCCCGCCAGGATCCGCTGACAGGGCAACTGCCGGAGCATTTCCCCGCGCACCTGACCCATATGCAGACGGTGAGCCGTCTTCCTGATGGTGCCATCGCCCTGGCCAGCTCGGCGGTGGACAGTCATCAGATTGTGCGTTACGGACCGAATGCGGTTTCAACGCAGTTTCATCCGGAGTTTTCTGTAGCAGCCGCCAAAGCCATGATTGAACGACGCAGCACTGAATTAGATAACGAAGGGCGCGATAGTCAGTCGCTGATAGCCGGAGTAACACAGACACCCGATGCCAGTGGCTTGCTGACCCGATTTATTTCCATGCAACTGAAAAATAATGCGCCGATCGCGCTAAGTGCATAATCTCCCCCGCCGGCTATAACCGGCGGGTTCACCGGCTACTTTTTACGTAACCGGCTGATACTCAGGATAATCGCCAGCACACTGGAAACGACCGCCAGCCACAGCCCCGTCTGCACACCGTGATACTCATTTAACAGGTTTTTCTGGCCAAATAAGGCCAGAATTACACCGACAATCGCTGTCCCCATACACTGACCAAACATCCGCATGATGGCCAGAATGCCGGAAGCATAGCTGCTATTCTCGCGGGCTACATTTGACAACATTTCACGGTTATTCGGACTCTGGAAGCAACCAAAACCGATACCACATACCAGGCTACGTATACAGATATCCCAGGCGGCCGCGTTTTCCGGTAATAATGCCAACAGAATCAGACCGACCACGAAAATTGCCAACCCGACCGTCGAAATAATCGCCGGCGGAAAACGATCTGAAAGCCGCCCTGAATGTGGCGCCGCCAGAATTATGCCCACCGGCCACGGGGTAAACAGCAATGCTGAGACAAAAGCACTGTAGCCATACACGTTCTGAAACAGGAATGGCAGGGCAATAAAGGTGATCCCCTGGCTGACGAAGGAAGCCATCGAGGTCATTGCTGCCAGTGAAAAACGGGATGAGGCGAAAATAGAGAGTGGCAGTAGCGGTTTACTGGCCCGGCGCTCACACCAGACAAAAGCGATACCGGCCAACAGTGCCAGCACGGCATAGCCTGCGGCCATCAGTAATGTATGCGCCGTGAACCCCTGACCGTGAGTGTTGGCAAAGCTGTCTGCGGCCATAATCAGCGCCCCGGGAATAATGGCTGATAACACAGCTCCCGCGATATCAAAGCGTTCGGTGACTTTTTGTACACGGCCTGGCAATACCCGGACAGTCAGTAGCACGGCGATAATTCCCGGCGGCAGATTAATGGCGAATAACCACTGCCAGCTCATGGCCGACAACAAGGAGCCACCCAGCATTGGCGCGATGGCGGTGCTGGAAGCCACCAGCAGCGCATTCATGCCCAGGATGCGGCCCAGTAGCCGGTTAGGAAATACTGAACGCAAAATGGCCGGGCCGATACTCAGGGTGGCGGCACCACCAATACCCTGGATAATACGCATAATGATCAGTGTATTGGGATCAGATGACAGTGCACAGCCCAGCGAGGCCAGGGTGAAAATGACCTGGCCGGTGGCAAACAAATTTTTGAATCCCATCCGTGTTGCCAGAGCGGCAAAAATCGCCAGCGTCATGGCGGCTGCCAGCAGATAGCCGTTAGATACCCAGACAATTTCTGCGGCTGGCACCTGCATCGCTTTGGCTATTTGCGGCAGAGCGATGTTCACCATTGAACCATCAAACACTGACATGGCGGTGGTCATCATTACCGCTATCATTGCCAGACGGCGCTGGCGGCCGGGTAAACCTTCATCTCCCGGGAGATCTGAAAATAACATCCTTTGCTTCTCCGCAATCATCAGAAACTATTTTGCTGAGGCCTGTCAAGGTTGCCCGTCGGCAGGTCGTTGATTTGCCTGAGACAGAAATATACTCTGTCAGGATATAAGGCGGAAGGCGCAGCATCTGCAGTTATAACCTGCACCAAACGCCTGCTCACAGAATCATCAGGAATAACCGCTATGAAAGAGGCTGACTTAAATTTGTTAACCGCACTGGATGTCCTGCTGGCTACCCGTTCTGTCGTCGCGGCTGCCAGGCGTCTTGGGTTGAGTGCTTCCGCGATGAGCCGGACGCTAAGCCGGTTGCGTAAGGTCACGGGAGACCCTTTGCTGGTGCGCGCGGGCCGGGAGATGGTGCTGACACCCTATGCCGGGGCGATCCGCGAGCGTACCCGCGATACCGTTTTAGCTGCCAGGGATTTATTGCGTCCTGATGTTTCCGGGGTTAACCTGGCCACCCTTGAAAGGACATTCGTCCTGCGGGCTAACGATGGATTTATTAATGCCTTCGGGGCCATGTTGATTGCTGAAGTCGCAGCACAAGCCCCCGGAGTGCGGCTACGCTTTGCGCCAAAGCCGGACAAAACTGCCCGTTATCTGCGGGAAGGTCTGGTGGATATCGAAATTGGTGTGGTGGGGGACTCAGGTCCGGAAATCCGACTGCAGGCGCTGTTTCGTGACCGGTTTGTCGGAGTGGTCAGTAGCCGCCATCCGCTGGCTTTACTGCCGGAGGTGACATTACAGGATTATGTCCGCTGGCAACATATCGCGTCTTCCCGGCAAGGAAAATATCAGGGCCCGGTGGATAATGCACTGGCTGAACTGGGATTAACCCGCAATGTGGTCGCGGTGGTGCCAGGCTTTACTGCTGCATTGGCAGTGGTCAGAGAATCCGAACTGATTGCTCTGGTGCCGGCGTCATTTATGAAAAACCAGCCAGGTGTGGCTGACAGTGGCGGGATTTCTGCACTCCATATGTTCGAGTTACCTGTGGCGACCGGGACCATAACCATTTCACAGATGTGGCATCCAAGGTCAGAAAATGATCCTGCACACCGCTGGTTACGCCAGCAGTTATTAACGGTTTGCCAGCAGTAATCCGGGAAATTCCCGGCGGTGAAATTCCCGCCGGGATCGCTCAGTTAACGGCGTCTTTTCCGGTTACGGGTCGCCAGTAACGCAATAATGATAACGACAATCACTATCCCGCCAATGGTCAAACCGGCTGCATTTTTAATCAGAAACGGAACATTGCTGTTGCCGCTACGGATTTTCTCTACATCGGCGCCGGTCAGCCCTGCATTTCCGTGCCCAAATTTTTCGGTGACATAGTTGGCCACTGCCGCAATCTGGTCATTATTCAACCAGGAGTGAATGGCCTGAGTGTCTGAGGAGAATGCTGGCATAACCGCTTCGCCCTGCGGAGTTTTGCGGTGTATACCATCGACAATCGCCATCACCAGATTTGACGGGTCAGCTGCGCCAACGGCACTGTTATGGGTCAGCGACGGAAAGTAATGGTCATCTGAACCCTGACCACTCTCCTGGTGGCAGGCAGCACAACTGCTGTCATACAGCACGGCACCGTCAGTGGTTGACGAATCGCGGTAAGCAGGGGAGTTGTTTTTACCGCCACCGGTCTGATAGCGGGTCCAGTCCACCTTGCTGTCCGGAGCGGCATCCCACGACGGTTGTTTCTGTCCCGGTGTTTGGATGGCAGGCACTGTTTTCAGCCACGCGGCGATACTGGCTAAATCACTGTCTGACAGGTGACTGAAACTGTGTTCGATGGCATCTGCCATCGGACCACCGGCCTGAGCTTTACCTTTCACACTGCCTGTTTTCAGGTATTCGGTCAGTTCCTGCTGGCTCCAGCCACCAATACCGCTGACGGCATCAGAGGTGATATTAGGTGCCAGCCAGCCATCGACATGATTTCCGGCAAGGAACTGATGACTATCCTCAGCCATCATCTGATTACGTGGGCTGTGGCAGGTTGAACAATGAGCCAGTCCTTCTGCCAGATATTTCCCCCGGTTTTGCTCAGCGGTCAGTGCCGGATCTGATTTAAACGGAGCGTCACTGGTAAACAGCGCATTCCAGATCCCCATCAGGCCAGGCAGGTTGAACGGAAATTTCAGGTCGTTTTTGGCAGCCGGTGCTTTATCGACCGCCGGAACGGTACGGAAGTAGGCATACAACGCCTGCATATCTTCATCGGTTACAGTGGCGTAAGATGTATAAGGCATCGCAGGATAGAGATGGGAACCATCCGGGCGAACCCCCTGACGCACCGCTTTGGCAAAATCGGCTTCAGACCAGTTTCCGATACCGTATTTTGTCGATGAGGTAATATTCGGTGCTACGATAGTCCCCATGGGCATATTGAATTTATACCCGCCGGCATATTCGGCCCCGCCGGCGGCCGTATGGCAGGCAGTACAGTCACCGGCCCGTGCCAGATATTCACCACGACTGACCAAATCACTGTTGGTGCTTCCGGCCGCCAGGGCCAGAGGGGAAAACAGGACCGCGGCTGACAGAGTCAGAAGAGCAGAGTATTTTTTCATCTCATACCTCCTTTGCAATGATGTCAGCTGAACGGATAGCCAGTGCCACGCCGGTCAGTGTCGGGTTGACGACACCGGCCGCAGGGATCACCCCAACAGAGGCAATAAACAGATTCGGGTGATCGTGGCTGCGACATTCATGGTTCACCACCGAGTCCTTAGGATTGTCACCCATAATCATGGTACCCATCAGGTGGTCATGGTTTTCGAAAGCAGTATTTAAATCAATGATCTGACCATTCATCAGTCCTGCAATCTGCTTGTACTGTTCAACCATGTGTTGTGCACCCAGCTTGGTGTAATCATCTACATCAAAATTCACTTTGATGCCCGGTAACCCGAGGCTGTCTTTCCATGCCGGGTTTGGCTGTACCCGGTTGGCCGGGTTTGGCAGGGGTTCCAGGAAGCTGTAGATTGACATCCAGCGCGAGGACCAGTCGAGAATACGCGCGTCCAGTTCCTTACCCATCAATCCCTCGTTGATTGCCCGTTGAGCAATATCGATTTGCGGGTTGTTATTGGCTAAAGAGTGTTTGTTGGCGGAATATCTGGAACGAAAATCACCATCACGCCAGGTCATAATAGTGGCCTGCTGAACCGGACCGCGTCCTGCCCACATCGGTTCATCCGCCAGGAAGTTCATACTCAGACCGATATGGTCCATCAGATTACGGCCGACCATGTCAGAAGAATTGCCGATATCGTTCATCAGCATCAGCTTCGAGGTCTCGAAACTGTGTGCTGCCAGGACAAAATATTTAGCCGTCAGTGTATGTTCTTCACCGGCTGGAGTCAGATAACTGACGGAGGTGATTTTACCTTGTTCCCCTTTGGTAATTTTGTGTACCACGGCATCGGTGATCAGTTTTGCACCGTTACGCACGGCTTTATCTGCATGAACGGAACCGTTATACAGGGTGCCAATCGGGCAGACCTGGTCACAGTTATTATTTCCCTGACACCCCGGACGTCCGTCATAAGGACGGTGAATACGCACGGTTGGTTCATGGACAACACTATGACCATGCGGTAACAGGGCAGCCTTCAGCTTGGCATTGCTGTAGATATCTTCTTCCGGATCCACCGGGTAGGTTTTAGAACGTGGCGGGAAGGCTATCCCCGGGTTCTGGCCTGACTGATCTTCTGTGTCTGAACCTGCCACTCCGATAGCATATTCGGCACGGGTATAGAAGGGCTCCAGATCGCTGTAACTGATGGGCCAGTCGCGGCCCACACCATACAACGTCTTCAGTTTAAAATCGTTAGGGATATACCGCCAGGTGGCGCCACCCCAGTGCCAGGTCGTACCACCTACCAGTTTTAGCATGCCGGGTTGCTCACGAAACTCACCATCATTTTCGATATATCCCGGGGTATTACTGGTCGGCGACCAGGGATTATTCGGGTAGGCATTATTGCGGTCATAATGGCGGCCGGAATTACGGAAGTTTTCGAGAATTTTCCAGCGCGGCACATTGGCACCGGCTTCCAGTAAAATCACCGATTTTCCTTTTACCGCCAGTTCATTTGCCAGGTTAGAACCACAGGCCCCTGACCCTACGACAATCACATCTGCATCAAATTCTGTAGCCAAAGTAGTAACCCTTTATATTCATTAAAAGTTTTTGAATTTTCTGTTATCAGTTAAACGCCTGCCGGCAAATGGGCCCAATAGCCACTTTTCCAGCGGGAATAACTGGGAACCGGGGTGAAATCTTTGGTGAGCTGATAGGTCAATGCCTGTGCATAGGCCACAAACACCACGTTATCTTCTGATGACAACATTACTGGCGTACCTGCATAACCCAGGTATAAGGCAGACAGAATATCTTTGGCAGTTTGTTGTGGCTTGCCCTCAAACATTTCTGAGGTTTTGAGTTCATTGACGTTGTTTATCTTATTATCTTCAATCAGCTTAGAGAGCTGTTGCAGATCAGCGGCGAAATTACTGTTAACTTTCAACAGGGCATTGGCTGCACGGCTAATCAGCTGCGGATCCTGTTGGCTTTCGGTTAAAAACTGAGCGGTTTTCTGTAATTGCGATATCAGTGACGTGCCAGCAGGAGCGGTAATGACTGCGTGTGCCGGAATCAAGGTGAATGAGGCTAATAACGCTGTTGTTTTTATCAGGAAACTACGACGTGATGCAGAAATTTCTCCTGCATCAGTTTCCTGATCTATAACAAATTTCATTGCTGTTGATCCTTTATTGGGAAGGGTGGTTTATCTTTCCGGAGACGCGTAATAGAATTATCTGTTACCCGGCGTGAACCCTGACGTCATTGTTAGTCAGAACCTCTGGTTCTGAGGTCATCAGCAATGAAAACCATCAAAACAGCAGGGCGCTTTCTGTTTCAGACGTCACGCCTGTGTTAACGAAAGTGAAATATGTTAACGCAGGATTGGCAAGATTTTAGAATTGTTAAATTTAAAGGTCTATTATCATTAGTTTGTTAGTGGATGAATTAATTGTTTTAAAATCATTATGTTATGTTAATTGCATTATTATGTTACAACTTTGAGAGGTGTTTTGATGTAAATACCTCAAAAAATAATGAGGTTAAATTGAAATGTCTGAACGAAAGAACAAACTCGCCAGAAAAGTCACGCTAAAAGATATTGCCAGGGAAGCAGGCGTAGGGGCAGCGACGGTTGACCGTTACCTGAACAGCCGCAGTCAGGTAAAGCAAACCACTGCCGATAAAATTCAGACGGCGATGACAACGCTTAACTTCCAGGGGACTTCTCAGTTCAGGCCTCCCGCAATGGTGGCCGCTAAAACGATCCGCATCGGGATGATCGTGCCGCGGGTCGCAGGAAGTATTTATGAAATGCTGACCACGCAGATTAGCCAGCGCCTGAGCCAACACTATCAGCAGGAAGTGGTACCTGTGATGGTGGACTGTGATATCCGTGATCTCAACACAGTGAGTGCCACCATTATCAGGCTGGCAAAAGAGGTGGATGTGCTGGGAATGGTGGTACTGGATGATCCTCAGGTCAAACTGGCCATCAGTAAAGCGGCCGAAACAGGTGCGCGGATATTTACCCTGTTTTCACCGCTGTCTCATTCCGGGCAGATGGCTCATATCGGGCTGGATGACCGTAAAGCAGGGCGAGCAGCCGCCTGGCTGGCCCAACGGTTGACCGGTAATCAACTCAATGTGGCGATATTTCAGGGAAATAACCGTTTTCTTTGTCAGGAAGATTGTGAAAGTAGTTTCAGGTCCTGGTTCAGAGAACAAAATCTGCGACCGCAAATTACCGGCCCATTACATACGTTGGAAGATGTTCGCTATGCGGAAATCCAGACCAATAAATTGTTGCTGGAGCATCCGGAGCTTAATCTGATTTATGCCCCATGTGGTGGCGTCGGTGGCATTATTGATTCTCTGCGTAATCATCCGCGTAAGGATGAAATATTCATGATATGCCACGGTCCTTTTGTTGGCTGGGAACAGGCATTAGTCGACGGCACGGTGGATGTGATTATTTATCAGGATCTGACAACGATCTGCGATCTGATTGCCCGGCTACTGGATGAGCCTGCAGCGCAGCCAGGAGTGGTCCGGTACTTGCCGTTAGATTTCTCAATAAAGATCAGAGAAAGTCTGTAATTTTCCCTGCCAGAGTTTATAGCCTTGTTCGGTTCAATTCCCGATGTTACCAGGGTGGGTGTAAACAAAACCGCGCCGTAAATTAACAACAAAGCACCGCATCTGGTCAAATTCGAAATATTACATCCCGATAAGCAGAATGATACGACGGCGTCAGAATCCAGATTAACCGCAATCATTGTCAGAGCCACGGTTTTTTGCCATATCGCTCGCGGAACTCAGAGCTTCAGTAATAGCAGTAATTTCCTTAATCCGTTTACCATGGGACGATAATGAATGAGTTTTTTTCCTTCATAAATGACCTGAGCAATGGCCATCGCTACCAGAACCGATAATCAGTGGTTCTTTGCTACCATTTCGGGCTGATGTGCTGTCGTAATCGTCGCACCTTATGTCACATAACCGACCCACAGGGATTTGGCATCATTGCACAGACATGGCATTATATAAAACATATACGTTTTATATAGGCTGTTTATGGGTATTGTTAAAATCAATGAGTTAATGCATAGCAATCTGCGGATCGCCAGTAACGCAATGAGTCGTTCCATAAATGCTCAGGCAGAGCATTGGATGAAAATTGGTATGCTGGCAGAAATGTACCCTCAGTTAACCTACCCACAGCTGACCCGCGAATTAGTGCGTATCGAATTAGAAAATGGTGAGGCTGCGATCGGTATGCTGGTCGGACAACCCTCGCCATTGTCAACGACTACAGAGAGTGCTTAATGTCAGAGATAAAACTACATACTCAGGACGAAATAGAGCTGGCCCGCGCAGCGGGCCATGCGGCCGCCAAAGTTCTTGAAATGATCACCCCGTTTGTGGTGCCGGGCGTCACAACAGAAGAGCTGGACAAACGTTGCCATGATTACATCGTCAATGTTCAGGGGCTGATTCCGGCCAATATTGGCTATCACGGTTATACCAAAACGGTCTGTACCTCCGTTAACCATGTCGTATGTCACGGGATACCGGCACCAAAAGTTCTGAAAAAGGGCGATATCGTGAATATTGATGTGGCCGTGATCAAAGAGGGCTGGTACGGCGATACCAGTCGCATGTATTACGTCGGTGAGCCATCGATTCGTGCTAAACGGCTGGTGGAGACGACTTACGATTCGATGGTTGCCGGTATCCGGGCTGTCCGGCCAGGCGCCACGCTGGGTGATATTGGTGCAGCGATTCAGTCTGTCGCCGAAAATGCCGGTTTCTCGGTCGTAAGAGAGTATTGCGGTCACGGGGTGGGCGAGATCTATCATACCGAACCTCAGGTGTTACATTACGGCACTCCGGGTACCGGGACCGTGCTGGAAGAGGGGATGATTTTTACCATTGAACCGATGATTAATGCCGGCAAAGCGGCGACCAGTGTGTTGTCTGATGGCTGGACGGTAGTGACTAAAGACCGTTCGTTGTCTGCTCAGTGGGAACATACGATTGCGGTGACCTCAGAAGGTTATGATCTTTTGACACCCTGGCCGGAAGGGACCGGCGGATACGCTGAACTGTGACCGACCTGCCCGGCGAGCGCCGGGCCACCTTATTTCCCGTTATTCACGCATCATCAAAATTTCGGACAAATTTCGCGACACTTCCAGTCTGTTTGCCTGCATAAATCAGGATTTTCACTGAATTAACGCAGTTTTTTGCATAAAATTGCCTTGCAAAAGTTTAGATTTAAAATCCTTATATTTCATTTGGTTGCAGAAAATTGTGATATTTATCGCAAGCTTAATGTTAATATGTTTACTGAACAGCATTTTCCTGCTGGATCGGTGGTTGTTAAACCGTAATAATATCCCTCACCTTACGAAGATAAGAATAGTTATTTAATATGCAGTTATGTAGTTTTAAAATTAAAGCCACGGGTCACCACAGTTTTGGGATTCTCAGGGACAATGGTGTCACAGACGCCGCTAAATATACCGACTATGCAGACCTGAAAGCGGTACTTATGGCTCAGGCCGTCGATGAACTGAAAGTACTCGCTGATTATCCTGCCGATTACTCACTGGATGAGATTTCATTTTTGCCGGTGATCGAATCTCCTGGAAAAATTCTGTGTGTCGGAATGAATTATTCCGAAAAGCGCAAAGAGTTCGGTGAAACCAATCCGGCCCCGACCTTGTTTATCCGGTTTGCCGATACTCTGTCTGCACATCAGACACCTTTACAAAAACCGGCCAGTAGTGAACAGTTCGACTACGAAGGTGAACTGGCGGTGATTATTGGTAAACCGGCTCATCAGGTTCCGGCTGAAGAGGCGTTGCAGTACGTGGCCGGATACAGCTGCTTTATGGACGCGACGGTGCGTGATATGCAGTTTACCTGGTTTACGGCCGGCAAAAACTGGCCCCAGACGGGCGGGTTTGGGCCCTCGATGACGACCAGTGATGAGATTCCTGATCCACAACAACTTGATATCCGGACTTTTCTGAACGGTCAGCAAGTACAGCAGGATTCAACGGCTAACATGATCCATACCGTGGCCAATATCATTGCTTATGTCACCTGTTTTACTCCGCTGGCGCCCGGAGATGTGATTATCACCGGATCTCCCGGAGGTGTAGGTAAATCACGCACTCCTCAGTTATTTATGTTCCCTGGCGATAACATTTCTGTAGAAATTAGTCAGATTGGCAAACTATCTCATATGATTGCCTGAGTGACATATGACAGCTGGCCGTCACAGGCATTTTGCTTCTGACAGCCAGTCTATCCTGATACTTTCCCGTGACTGACCGGAGCCTGGAATATAGTTTCTCTCAGGGACTCATTCTGTAGCAGGCTTCGAACGGTGGAATATCCCCTTTGTTCAGTCCGTCTTCCAACACCTTTTGTAAATTGATCAACTCAGTCCGTTGTGCTTTGAGACTTGACTCGATACGTTCCAGTTCCAGCAGACGCAGTCTTATTTGTTCCAAAGTCAGTGACATGGAGCAACTTCCATCGTTAAGAAACAGGCTGCGGATAGTTTCCAGTGTAAATCCCAGACGTTGAGCATCCCTAATCAGCAGCAGTTTTGCTACTTCGCCCGGGGTATAACTCCTATAGCCGTTACCTTCACGCCCGGGAGCCTGAATAATTCCCTGTGTTTCATAATAACGGATTGCTGATGCAGGTATTCCTGTCAGTCTGACCACTTCACCTATTTTCATAATCTGCTTGACCTTCAACTTACCTTTAAACTTTATAATTCGCCCGGAACAGAGTAATGGGGTTGCAGTTTAAGTGTAATAAATACTGTGTCTGATAATGAGGATATTTTAATGAGTCAGTTAATTGAAGCCCTGAAATGGCGTTATGCGACGAAAAAATACGACCCGGATCTAAAAGTAGACGATGCAAAACTTGACCGTATCCTTGAAGCAATAAGGCTGACAGCAACCAGTAGCGGACTTCAGCCCTTTGAAGTCATAGTGATCACAAACCCGGAGCTTAGAAAAAAAATCAGGCAGGTGAGTTGGGATCAATCACAGATAACGGATTGTTCTCATCTGCTGGTTTTTGCTGCATGGCACGATATAACCCCTGAACGGGTGAATATGATGTTTGATTTGACTAATGATATTCGTGGCACCAGTCACCCGGCATGGGAAAACTACCGACAGTTACTGCTCACTATTGTCAACCAACGTGGACAGGAAAATAATTATCAAGCGGCTGCCCGGCAGGCATACATCGGTCTTGGCTCAGCACTTATTGCGGCCGCGATGGAACAAGTGGATGCCACCCCGATGGAAGGATTTGATCCTCAGGCGATTGACCTTATTCTTGGTTTGCCAGAACGAAATCTGCGTAGTGTGGTTATATTACCTCTGGGCTATCGGGCAAAGGAGGGGGACTGGCTGGTTAATCTTCAGAAAGTCCGTCGTCCCGTGGAGCAATTTATCACAAGGATAGATTAACGACATGCCGGCAGTCACTGCGGTTGCTGTCGGCACCGTTTAAGGCTCAGACTGGCAGGGAGTTGCTGACGCGAAACAGGCGCCGGCAGAAATCGAGAAAATAACCATAGGCAGCGCCCATTACCATCGAGACCAGAATATTAGAACTGACCGCCGCAGTAATCTGGTGCCAGTCAGCGCCGACAAACAGCAGAATCGCCACATACACTGGCGACTGAAACGTCACATAACTCACAATATCCGCCACGCTTTTTACCCATCCTGCGGGACTGAAATATTTTGCCTTGCGCATCAGTAAATCGCGGTACACACCATAAGGTACCGCAATCAAAATATTAACCGGAATACCCACCAGTCGTGATGACAGCGATTGCTGAAATGTCATACCTGATAAAAATATCTCGATCATCATATTAACAATGGTGCAGTAAATGACCATCGCAAAAGTATCTGCAACCGCATGACGCAGGCGGGATTGCGCAGAGAACATGGTGGTATTCCTCGGGTTATAAGGTCTGATATGTTGGATAAATCGCCTGGAGGCAGCGATATCATCTGGTATATTAAATTGCGTGTAGAATATATCTCTCCATCGAAACAGGCAACTAGCTTAAAATTTTTATTTAATGACTTTTTGTCGATAATATTCTCTGTGGTTGGTTATTTTTTGGCTACGGCGCTATTTTCGTTGTCTTAATATAAATATTTCATATATATCAGTAAGTAAGAAATTTAATCTCTCCGATGGATATCGTAAAGTATCCGGATAACCTGAGGGTTTTAAAGTAATATTCTGATTAGTAACCTTTGGCATGATAATCTGGTGATCTGACTCATTAATGAAATAATCGTCGGCAGGATGTGGCAAGGGGAGCGGTGGGAAGCAGTGTCGGTGGCTAGTCAACTGCGGGCAGGAGTTACATTAATGGCACTGGAAATCCACTTCAACCTTATTCAGGTCTATACTGCGAATACCTGCTTGCTGACTACTCAGATGTCATTTCATATGACGCAAATCTACTATCAGGCGCTTATGCTATGAAAAAAATAGGATTTTTATCTTTTGGTCACTGGACACCTTCGTCCCATTCAGCTACTGCCAGTGCCGCAGATGCACTGACCCAGTCCATCGATTTGGCGGTTGCCGCCGAAGAAATCGGTGTGGATGGCGCGTACTTTCGTGTTCACCATTTTGCGCGGCAACTGAGCGCACCTTTCCCGTTGCTGGCGGCTGCCGGTGCCCGTACCCGGAAAATTGAAATTGGTACCGGGGTGATTGATATGCGTTATGAAAATCCACTCTATATGGCCGAGGAGGCTTCGGCTGCGGATTTGATCAGTGGTGGCCGGTTACAACTGGGCATCAGTCGCGGTTCAGGTGAGCAGGTGATTGATGGCTGGAGCTACTTTGGCTACCGCCCTCAGGAAGGTGAATCCGATGCTGATATGGGCCGCCGCCATACCGAGGTTTTCCTCGATGCACTTCGCGGAGAGGGATTTGCCAAACCCAATCCCCGGCCGATGTTCCCGAATCCACCGGGGTTACTGCGTACGGAACCCTTTTCTGAAGGACTGAGAAGCCGTATCTGGTGGGGGTCTGGTTCGAATGCCACGGCGCGCTGGGCAGCGGAGCAGGGCATGAATCTGCAAAGCTCAACTCTGAAAGACGACGAAACCGGCGAACCCTTCCATGTGCAACAGGCTCAGCAAATCCGTATCTACCAGGATGCCTGGAAGCAGGCCGGTCATAGCCATACTCCGAGAGTGTCGGTGAGCCGGAGTATATTTGCACTGACCAACCAGCAGGATAAAGCCTACTTCGGCGGTATGTCTCAGGGCGGCGATCAGATTGGCTATCTGGACGAAAACACCCGTGCGATTTTCGGGCGCAGTTATGCCGCAGAACCGGATAAACTGATTGAACAGTTAAGAGCAGATGAAGCCATTGCTCTGGCGGATACTTTGCTACTCACCATCCCTAATCAGTTGGGTGTTGATTATTGTGTACATGTGATGGACTCCATTCTTAAACATGTTGCACCGGCCCTGGGTTGGCGTTAATTCTCCCCGGAGTTATTTACCGCAACATTGCGTTCATGTTCAGTGTTGCGGAATTGATTTCTGCTTGCAGCTGAAAGGGATGGCATGATAAATCGATACTGATATAGCCTGAATGCCTGGAGTATTGCCCACGATTAACAAGGATTACTGTTCCGGAATATAGAACAGGGTGACGTTAAACGATTATATATCTTTTTGCAATCCCACTCTGCTTATAAACATTATATCCCCTCTTGTTTCTTCTAATGTTCACTAATTGTGAAATATGACCATTAATAAAAATTAACTGACTAAGTTGAGCTATGAACTATACTTCATCAGGTAGTACTGGTATTTACCCTACTTTATGGAGAATTTTATGATTACTTTGAATGTATTCTTTAAGGTTAATCCACAGAAGAAAAGTGAATTTCTGAAAGAGCTCACACATATGGTGACTGAATCAAACAAAGAATCAGGCTGTGAGTTTTATAAATTATGGCAGGATAATGCTAATCCTGATTTCTATGTCCTGATCGAGCACTGGAAAGATAAAGAATCACTGGGTGGACACCAGAAAACGCCACACTGGCAACACTTTGATGATGTGGTGAATAGTTACCTCACCGAACCTTATGAAGAACATCATTACAAAGAGATTGAACAGTAATTTTTTGCAGGGAGCTCTGGCTCCCTGCAGTTATTCTCTTATTTTCTGTACAACGGTTAATTTCTGAATCTGATAAATTGTGAGCAAACCAGATACACTGCGGCACAGACGGCATAATAAACTAACATAGCTTGATAGCCGTAATGTTGCACAATGATTCCTGAGGCAATACCTACTGTCGCTCCACCTATTTGTCCTGCAAAATTCAGAACGCCACCTACAAAACCAAGGTTCTTATGTGAAGTTATCATTCCCGGTATCAACCAGTAAAGTCCGCCAAACATTTCAAAATAAAATCCCAGGCAGATTATAGCTACGGCCAGGGTTACACTGTGTATATAACCGATAGAGGCCAGAGAGGCGAGGGAGACAACGCCCGATACCAGAAATAAGATTCTAAGTACCCGCGGGAAGATTAATTTTCCCCGAAATTTATCGGAAATAAATCCACCGCTTATTTCTCCCAGAGTGCCAGCCAGGAAAATGCAGAAGGTTGCTAGTCCGGAATACTGCAGACTCAGTCCTCTTTCATGTACCAGGTAACTCGGTCCCCATGTTACCAGGCCAAAGAAAACCATAGCGAAACCTATGCGGCCAAAAAACATAAATACCAATGAAACAGTATCCAGTTTTCTGTCAGTATCTGCCTGTTGATTCACTGAAACACTCACAGGGCTTAGCGGGGCGGAGATAACATGCAGCTCATGTTCCGTAATATTAGGGTGCTGATAAGGGAACTCTTTGACTTTGCGAAAGACGATATAGGCAACAATCATACTGACTATGCCAGTAACAAGGAATGCGGCACGCCATGAGCCAAACCAGACGATTAATGAAGACACTATGATTGCGCCGACAGCGGACCCGAGTGCAGCACCGCTATCTATTAAAGTGATACCCCGGCTTTTCTCCTTATCGGGTAACCATTGGCTAACAATCTTGTTGGCGGCGGGCATAAACGGGGCTTCAAAAGCCCCCAGTCCAAGCCGGCTTAAGATAAGTGTAAATCCTCCCATGGCCAGACCCCCAATAGCTGCAAATACTCCCCAAAATATAGAGGTCACTCCCAGAACTTTTTTGGCTCCAATCTTATCAACCAGATAGCCGCCAGGTAACTGAAATGCACAATATGCCCAAAAAAATGAGCTTAATATGATCCCCTGAACCTCCGGAGATAAATTAAATTCTTTAGTGACATCCGGCATTGCAAGAGACAGAGAGATCCTGTCAATACAGTTAATAGTGTACAGGATGAAAATTAATGAAATCATTCTCCAGCGGATACTGTACTTTAGGGCACTCCTGGTGCTGCTTTCATAAGTTAGTGACATAATTCAGGCCTCACATTAATGAATTACCTGGTAGAGAGGTTTGATTTGTTATAATTTATTTAAAGATCGATTAAGGCGAAGGCTTCTGCTTCAAATAATAAATCAGGATGCGCAAGAGCAGAAACCTCGACGAATGTATTTGATGCTCTCATTGTTGGTGGCATAATTTCTTCGCGAATCCTTCTCATTAGTGGAAGTGCGATTGTAATATCAGTTGCGTAATACGTTATTTTAGCCACATGCTGCCAGTCAGTATTAAGATATTTGAGGCAAAGCTCAAGGTTGTGATAGACCTGGCGAATTTGTGCTTCCATATCACCAATGCCAATAACTGAGCCTTGCTGATCGACAGATACCTGACCCGATATAAATGCTGGTATGCCATTTCCTGAAACAATATGAGACCAGCCATTTCCTGCAACCAGTCCATCCGGTTGAATAATATGGTTAATGTTTTTCAAGTTTCCTCCACGGTAGTTAACGTAATTAATCAGAGTGAGTTTATAACTATTATCCCTTTACCACGTGAGACGCAGGGAGTCATTAATGTTTTCCTTTCTTCTTCTGTCAGACAATGATCCTTGTGCTGAATTTCTCCGGAAATGATATCAATAATACAACTCCGGCAGGTGCCCGCTTCACACGAATAATCAATATCGACGCCATCATCGAGTAATACCTGTAACAATGTTTTTTCCGCAGTGACTTGTAATGTATGCCCACTGCGAGGAATTTCAGCAATAAAGGGGTCACCCATAACCCCCTCCGGAGCAGGAGGTGCTGAAAAGTTCTCGGAAAATGTTGTGCCAGAAGGCCAGTGGTGACAAGCCTCAGATACAGACTGATTAAACCGTACTGAACCACAGTAATAAAGTGCAGTATCTTTGGGGCGCACACTTAATAAATGATTAATGTCCAGTCGTTCACCTTCCTCAGAGCAGTGCATTATTACATTGACGGGTAATCTACTGAGCTCATCCAGAAAAATAGCCTCTCGCTGATGACGGACACAATAATGAAGTGTCATTTTCTTATCTTTGTCTGCGAGTTCATAGATAAAACTAAGTATTGGAGTAATGCCAATCCCACCAGCAATAAATATATACTCTGAAAACAATGAGCTGAGACTAAAGTCTGGCTGTGGATACGAGATAAAATAGTGTTCATTTTCCCGAACATACTCATGCGCGAATTGAGAACCGCCTCGACCTGATGGCTCTAATTTTACAGCAATACGATAACGTCGCGGATCACGGTGATTACATAAAGAATATTGGCGACTAAGACCTTTTTTCATTCTGAATATGATATTTGAACCTGCGGTACAGGCAGGGAAGAATTCCCGATCTGCCGGGGTGAATTCAATTGCTTTAATATCAGGTGAAAGAGTGGATATTTTATCGACTCTGACTTTCATTAGCAGTCGCACTGTCATTATCTGGCCTCTTTTATCTCATCACCAGGGTAAATAATCCCACCGGTTAAAATTTCACAATTTAAACCTGAGCGGCCAAGCAGAGGCTCCATGACAGGCTTATCGATCAATCTTTCCAGGTATCGACAGGGGTGGTTTAGTTTAGTGGCGAGAATAATCACGGTACTTCCGATTGAAATTCTTTTGCCGACGAGCAGGTTAAGATCTATGCCTTCGGTAATAATGTTTCTCCGGCATTCCCGGGCACTAAAATTTATCCCTAACGTCTGACTAATATCGGTAAGAACTTCGTCAGCAATCAGTGTGAGTTGATGTTCAGGTTTCGGTCTGTCTGACCAGCGTCCTTCTTGTTTTGCATATCTGTCTCCCTCGATTCCTGTGCCTTTTATTAGTCTTACCGATGCTTGCTGCTGCATTTCATGTGCTGCAACTTCTGCGGTAAATAAACTCAATACTCTGCCCGCGAGTAATGTCATTTTTCCTGATTCAGTTGGTTGATCAGTAAGTCCGACTGCAGTCATTGATTACTCCCTATATAACTAATGATTTTCACTAAACATCGTGCTGAGTGCTGCAAAAATTATATCGACGCTGGTTCCATATGTGGTTTATAGTTCCAAATGCTGTACTAAGCAATCGTTCATTTAGCCATCGGTAAGAGGAAATAATTATGGATAGTGCAACAACACAGGTTATTACTGTGCCGGATAAGTCTTTGGCTGAAGTACTTCAGAGGGATGATGGGAGGGTCAATATCGTATTTTGGCCTGATGGAAACGAACTGTCTGAAGATATCAGGCAGGTAGTGACAGGGGTGGTATTACCCTATCAACACGATAGCCATACTCTGCATGTTTTAAATAATTTGCCCGCATTGAAATGGGTACAGACACAAAGTACAGGTTACGATAATGTGCTGAACTGCCTTCCTACAGGAGTAAAATTATCAAATGCAGCAGGTGTCCATGCTGCGTCAACAGCGGAGCTGGCTATTGGCCTGGTTATTGCCTCACTCAGGAATATCGATATCGCAGCAAAGGATATGTTGCAAGGAGTCTGGCGTGAACAACGGCATAAATCATTGCAACACCGTAAGGTTCTGGTCTTAGGGGCCGGAAACATTGGTGACGCTATTGCCAGTAGGTTAATGCCTTTTGAAGTGATTTTGTCACGGATCAGCAGGACGGCAAGAACAGATGAAATCGGTGAAATCATGGGGTTTGAAAAGTTAACTGACTGTCTGCCTCACGCGGAAATCGTCATACTTGCTCTTCCTCTGACCGGGGAAACGAAGAGCCTGGTAGACCATAAATTTTTATCCCTGCTACCTGATGATGCTTTGTTGGTCAATGTTGGAAGAGGAGGAGTCGTGGTTACAGACGATTTGATCAATGAACTGAATACAGGGAGACTGCATGCCGCGCTGGATGTGGTAGATCCGGAACCCTTACATCCTGATCATTCTCTCTGGGAATGCCCGAACCTGTTAATCACTCCCCACCTTGGCGGCAATACCACAGCATTTGTTCCCGGAATACGAAAGCTTCTGACAGATCAAATTGCCCGATTGAACAACAGCCAATGCCCATTAAATCTGGTTAACTGACTAACTGACTAACTGACTAACTGACTAACTGACTAACTGACTAACTGACTAACTGACTAACTGACTAACTGACTAACTGACTAACTGACTAACTGACTAACTGACTAACTGACTAACTGACTAACTGACTAACTGGCTTCTGTTCCTTGATGGAACAGGGGCTCAACTATTCTGCTGTATGTCAATTCTGGTATGCAGAGGATTACCCAGCAATGCCGCCAGAGTATCCAGCTCGGATAACAAACTATTTTTTCGTTTGTCATCAAAAGTAACGGTTACTGAACTGACTGATACCCCGAGTTTAGGACCATTGATTCCGCGGGAGGGTACAGCAATACCCAGGCATACCACCCCCAAAGCACTTTCCTGATTTTCCAGCGCAAATCCCTGTTGCCTGATGACAGGAAGTTGTTGCTTTAAATCAGTGACCGTTTGTATCGAGAATTCAGTCAGTACCGGGAGCTGTTTGACTCCGGTATACAGGAGGTCAACATCCTGAGTATCGAGTTTAGCCAGCATGGCCTTACCTACGGCACAAAGTGATGCAGGCATACGATCGCCAATACTCGGAGTCAGGTGGTTTGCAGCATGTCCTTCAAAACGGGCAAGATAGATAACATCTGTTTTATCGAGTAACGCAATTCTCACCGTTTCAGTGCTGAGTACCGGAGAAGCTTTACAGAAACGATAAAATTCCTGAACAGTATCCAAACGGTTCAGATATGAGCTTGCCAGACCGACAAGTTTACGGCCCAGCATATACCCTTCCGCGGTTCGGTGAACCAGGTCAGCATCTTCCAGACTACTTAACAGATGTGCCGTCGATGACTTTGCCAGGTCGAGGGCCACAGATATTTCGGTCTGGGTCAGACAACCTGTTTTAGATGATGCAAGCAAATCAAGGATTTTCACTGCCCGGGTAATCGCCGGAGAACGGGAGTTTGATTCTTTTTTGTCAATATAATCAGTCATATATGCATAGCCTGCCTCTCAGACTGCTGCCATTACAGGTGAGAGCATTGTGAAAGTAATTATATAACGCATGCTAACATAACCTGCTGAGTCCGAAACTGTTTTCATAGCAATGGCTGATGTTTTTTGATAGCCAGTCAGAGTAAATTCCCGGATAACCTGAATCCGGGCTTATTGTTCTGCTTTTTCGCTGAGAGTCGCGGTCAGTATTGGTTTGTTAAACAGTACGAAGACATTACATTACTCCGCCTGGTTAACAAAAATATAGGGGCTGTATATATATACAGTGTCGTGCATTTTGCATATTTTATGCTATTTACCTGGCGCAACAGGCGATTTATTCAACAGTTTTTGCCTTAAATCTCACCATTGACCAGTGCGCCTTGTGAAATATAACCAATACAGTAGTTTTCAGCCTGTGGCTGAGGTGAATCCGTAAAAGCCACATTCAATAATTCACGACGACTGATATCCCATCCGGCAAGCTGCCCGCTAAGCGGCAGTTGCGAGAGGTCGCTGTCGTGGGCGAGGGGACGGGTCGTCACCGACAGATATTTTGCTGAACCGAGCAGGGAGGTCTGCGGGACTCGCAGGGAAAGCCAGTAGCGGATATCGGGCCAGCCAAAACTGTTGACTGCGGCGGCGAACAGCGGCCCGGTCAGAAATGCATTCATCGCCTCGCTGTTTTCCCAGGCATAGAGCGGGGCGTAACAATTGTGGGCCCCGGGTTGTAACGGCTGGTTAAGGCAGCGGTATAACCAGCTTTTGAATAGTAAGACTGGAAGGGATTCGCGCGGCAGTTCAGCCAGGCCCGGGAATTACCCTCCGCAGTTGTCCGGGAATGCCTGATTCATTAAAGTTCGGCCATCCGCATCTGCCGTCACCCGAAAAATTGGGGATAAGCCTCCGGAGAAATGTGAATACCAGGGAAAATCAGGCGGCCTGTGATCTCCTCAGTACACTGATCGTGAACTCGTTGTCTGACCTTCATTAACGGACGTATTGCTAAAGAAGTGATTAGCCAGTCTGCATCATCACGGCAGTGAATATTTTGGTCGTGCGCAAATAGATCACAGAGTGTTGAATACGGCCTCTGTGAAAGTGAGTTATCACATAAGCGGTCATGTTGTGGGCCGTATTTTTTATGTTGATGCTCACGGTCACGTAACTACTTCAGTCTGAACACTGTTACCCGTAACCTTATTTTCACAACCCTCCAGTTTATTTAACCATAAAGTGTAATTATCTCTATGCATTTGTAAATTTTTAGTTACTTTTTGAGATTTCCGCTGTCGTTGAACGTTAGTATAAAGTTGCGTGAGCACTGTCGTCGCGGACAGACAATAACATAACGCATTAAGGAAATTTATGAATAACCCAAATACACATCAAACACAGCCTGAGCTGAGTGAAGAGGGGTTGCGTCGCCGGAAGCTATTCGGACAGACGGGAGGGCTGGTGGCTTCCTTTGCTATCGGCTCGGCGATTGCAGGCAGCACACTCAGTAATGGTGCCAGTGCGGCAACTACTGTTGCCGGGCCAGATACTCAGACTCTGAATCAGTTTATGAAAACCTCCCGTCTTCTTACCGGACACCAGAACCTGGATATGACCCTCGGCCAGCGTCTTTATGCGGCATTCAGCGAGAAAGATCCACAGTTCACTACGCAACTGGCGGCGCTTAATCAGTGGATTGCCGATAAACAACCGGCAGATGTAGAAGCGCTGGACACTCAGCTGGCAGGACAACCGTTACATGACCTGATGATGTCGGTGATTAAAGGCTGGTACCTCGGGGTGATTGATGACAGTCACCATGCCAAAGTTTATGCCTATCAGAATGCGCTGATGTATCAGGTACCACGCGATGGCATGGTCATTCCCACCTATGCGCATAACGGACCGGATTACTGGACTGCAGATCCGCCGCCGGTTGACCGACTTCTGAATTTTTAAAAGGAAAACAGCGGGTTAATTATTATTTAACTAATTCTATGGCATTTTTTGTCTGCTATTGTTACCGGTAACAATATGGGGTAGCAGAATTTTTCCGGAGTTAATGTGAAACAACAACAAAAGCTATTCACAGGTAAAACGGCTGGTTTCCGCCGAAAGCTTCTGAGCCTTTGTCTTGGGCTGAGTGCATTAAGTGCAGTGCCGGCGATGGCCGCAGAACAGGTACCGGTCAGCCAGCCCTCAGTGGATCACAGTGATGATGCACTGCTAAAACAAGGGCATTATCTGGCCATTGCTGCTGACTGTGCTGCCTGTCATACCGATCCTGAAACCAAAAAGACCTTTGCCGGCGGTTACGCTATCCACTCCCCGATGGGGGTCATTTATTCCACCAACATTACTCCTTCGCGACAGTATGGTATTGGTTCCTACAGCGAGGCGCAGTTTGAACAGGCGGTTCGTCATGGTATCCGCGGTGATGGAAGCCATCTCTATCCGGCCATGCCCTATACCTCCTATTCAGGGCTAACGGATCAGGATATTCATGCGCTGTATTACTACTTCACCCACGGGGTTAAACCGGTAGAACAGGCCAATCGCCCGACCCAACTGAGCTTTCCGTTTAATATCCGTGAAGCCATGTGGGGCTGGAACCTGCTGTTTCTGAAACAGAAACCGTACCAAAATGATCCATCACAAAGCCCTGAATGGAACCGCGGCAAGTACCTGGTGGCTAATCTGGAACACTGCGGGGAGTGTCACACCCCACGTAATACGCTGATGGGTAGCGAAACCGGGTCTGCGCAGTACAGCGGGGCGGCCCTGGGGAGTTGGTTTGCCCCGAACCTGACTTCTGACCGCCTGAGCGGGCTGGGTAGCTGGCAGCGTGATCAGCTGATTACCTATCTGAAAACTGGTCACGTAGCTGGTAAAGCTCAGGCCGCCGGACCGATGGCGGAAGCCATCACCAACAGTCTGCAATATCTGAGTGATGACGATATCGGCGCCATTGTGACTTACCTGCAAAGCCTGCCACCGGTCAGTGAGCCAGACCAGGCAAAAGCCACCGGTGATTTTGGCAGTCCCGCAGGCAGCAGCTCAGATTCAGAAGTTCGTGGTACTCAGCCCCTGGGTTCTGCATTACCGGACGACATGACCGGTAAAGCGCTTTATGACACCACCTGTGCCAGTTGTCATCAGTCTTCAGGAGCAGGTACCGCGGATAATTTTTATCCATCGCTGTTCCACAATACGGCCACCGGCGGGAATACCCCAAATAATCTGGTCTCCGCCATTCTGTTTGGTGTGCAACGTGAAGTGAATGGTAAACAGGTGCTGATGCCGGCTTTTGGGCCTGGCTCAGACGTACAGTCACTGAATGATGAACAGGTTGCAAAACTCAGTAATTACATCTTCAGACAATTCGGCAATCCACAGTTATCGGTGACCGCTGATCAGGTGAAAACGTTGCGTGAAGGTGGTACGCAGCCGTTCCTCGCCAAATACGCTGCCGCAGGATCGGCAGTGGGTGGAGTGATCCTGTTACTGATTATTGTGCTGATTATTGTCCGCATTTCGCGCAAACGTCGCTGAAATTGCCGGGATTTTTGAATTTGTAGTCTTTAGAGGTGGTTATGTCTGAACAATATAGCGCAGATGTGGTAGTCGTTGGTGGCGGCATTTGTGGTGGGACGGTTGCAAAAGAACTGGCAGAAGCCGGGTTATCCGTACTGGTGCTGGATGCAGGCCCTCGTTGGGAAAGGGGCGAAGTGGTAGAGAACTGGCGAAATCTGCCGCCGGTGAATAAATCTGAATCTGATTACGCGACGCCATATCCGGCGGAACCCTGGGCAGTTCACCCGCAACTTTATCCGTATAACAATTATCCGGAAGTTTCGGGCCCGGATGCATCGGCATTTCGTCAGGGTATGGTCAAAGGCGTCGGTGGTACCACCTGGCACTGGGCCGCTTCATGCTGGCGTTTCCTGCCGGCAGATATGCAGCTACACACCACCTATGGCGTAGGCCGTGACTGGGTAGTGAATTACGATGAACTGGAAGATTATTACTATCGGGCAGAGGTGTTGATTGGCGTTAATGGTCCTAACGATACGTCACTGAAGTACGTTGCACCGCGCAAAAAACCGTTCCCGATGGAGCCTATGCCTTATGGTCCTGCCGACCGCAGGTTCACTGAAGTGGTGGCAACCGCCGGTTATGAAAATACTCCGGTTCCCCAGGGGCGTAACAGTCGACCGTATGACGGACGTCCGCAGTGCTGTGGTAACAATAACTGTATGCCTATCTGCCCGATCGGCGCGATGTTCAATGGTATTCACAGTATTATTAAAGCCGAAAAAGCGGGCGCTAAGGTTCTGCCGAATGCGGTAGTGTATAAGTTTGATACCGATGAAAACAACAACATCACGGCGTTGTACTACTACGATCCGGACAAGAATTCTCACCGCGTAACGGCACGAACCTTTGTACTGGCAGGTAACGGAATAGAAACCCCTAAATTGCTGCTGCTGGCGGCTAATGACCGTAACCCAAACGGTATCGCGAACAGTTCAGGCATGGTGGGGCGTAATATGATGGACCACCCGGGAATTCTGATGAGTTTCCAGTCGGCAGAACCCATCTGGACCGGGGGTGGTTCAGTACAGATGAGTTCCATTACTAACTACCGTGACGGTGATTTCCGCCGTGAACATGCGGCAATCCAGATTGGGATGAACAATACATCCCAGAACCATAAAGCGGGTGTGAAAGCGTTGCAAATGGGGCTGGTGGGTAAAAAGCTGGATGAGGAGATTCGTCGACGGGCTGCCTGTGGGATGGATATCTATGTGAACCATGATGTGCTGGCAAATCCGGACAACCGGCTGACCCTCAGTACGGTTCACAAAGATAAACTGGGCATTCCGTATCCTCATGTCACTTATGACGTGGGGGATTATGTACGTAAGGCGGCGGTCTCTTCCCGTGAGCATCTGATGACTATCGCCAAACTGTTTGGTGCGACAGAAATCGAGATGACTCCGTACTTCAACCCAAACAACCATATTATGGGCGGGACTATCGGCGGGCATGATCCTAAAGATTCGGTGGTGGATAAATGGATGCGTACCCATGATCACCAGAACCTGTATATCGCCTCTGGTGGCGTGATGGCTGCGGCAGGGACGGTTAACTCAACCCTGAGTATGGTGGCCTTATCATTGCGGGCTACTGACAGTATCAAACGCGACCTGCAACACGGTTAAGACAATACCTATAACAAAGGCCCCGTTTCGGGGCCTTTTGGTGGTCATGGGTAGCACTCTTTCCGGGAAAGAGGCTGACTGATTACTTCTCTAAAGTACTGCGCATATTTTTCACATCGCTGGCGGTCACAGACGGCGCTGCATTGCCCCAGCTGTTGCGGATATAGGTCAGCACGTCGGCGACATTCTGATCAGTCAGGTTCCAGCCAAATGCCGGCATGGCCGGAGCGGTTGGCGCCGCTGCGGTCCCCCCGGCACGGCTGCCCGCCAGCACCACATGAATCAGTGAAGCAGGATCAGCGGCATTAACCAGTGGTGCATTCGCCAGTTGCGGGAACAGATGCGAAACACCCTGGCCCTGTGACACATGGCAGGCACTGCAACGATCGGCGTAAATCGCTTTACCATTTACCATCTGGCCATTATCCGCAGCCAGCGGTTGGGGTTTAGTGCTGTCATTTTTAAGCGATTTCAGATACACCGCCGCGGCATTAAGATCATCATCTTTCCAGTACTGGGTCGAATTCTCTACCGCTTCAGCCATTGGCCCTGAGGCTATATCGTATTTGTTGGCACCGGTTTTCAGGTATTCGACAATTTCCTGTTGGGTCCACTTTCCAATACCACTATGAGTATTGGCGGTAATATCTGGCGCGAACCAGACACCCAGTGAGCCACCTTGCAGGAACTGACTGTCTTTATCGCCACCCAGCATGTTTTTAGGGGTGTGGCAGGTGCTGC
This sequence comes from Tatumella morbirosei, assembly GCF_000757425.2. GTDB lineage: Bacteria > Pseudomonadota > Gammaproteobacteria > Enterobacterales > Enterobacteriaceae > Tatumella > Tatumella morbirosei. Next base: position 259,379 of record NZ_JPKR02000003.1, read on the forward strand.
AATGCCCCAGTCCCTGAACCAGGTAGGCACCCCGGTTCCATTCGGCTGATTGCTTAGGATCCGGCTGGTATTCACCTTCGGTGAAGTTCAGCATATTCCAGACATGCAGCGAGGTACGAATATTGAACGGGAATGGCAGCTGATTGGTATTAACTACCCGGCTCACTGGCTCGACCGTCTGCAGATAGGCCCACAGTGCGCGGTTATCGTCGGTAGTGACTTTGGTATAGGCAGTGAACGGCATCGCCCCATAGAGTAAGTGGCCGTCGCGGCTGTGGCCCTGACGCATTGCATTCTGGAAATCTTCGAAGGTCCATTTTCCAATGCCAGTTTCCGGGTCAGGGGTAATATTGGCACCTAGCAGCTTACCAAAGGGGGTATCAATCGCAACCCCGCCGGAGAATAAAGGATGCCCTGGTTCTGTATGACAGGCGGTACAGTCACCCAGCTGGGCAATATAACGGCCTTTACTCACTAAATCCCAGGAATCAGCACCACTCTCGGCCTGTGCGTAACCCGCGGTCAGCAACAGTAAACTGCCGGCGGTCAGCATTAATTTTTTCATCATACCATCATCTCCCCGGGCTGTTTCAGGTACTGGGTACGGATATAGTGAGCGGTACGGAAGGCAAGGGCGCCGACTGTCCCGGTCGGGTTATACCCGGGGTTGTTAGGAACCGCAGAAGCTCCTACCACAAACAGGTTGGGGATATCCCAGACCTGACAGAATTTATTGACAGCACTGGTGGAGGGGTCAGCTCCCATGACAAAGCCACCGACCACATGAGATGACTGGTAGTCATTATTGGCCCACGGAGCGGTACGCGGTTGCTTCTGGATCTGTACCGGGTTCATACGTAACGCAATTTCACCGACCTTATCAGTAACGTATTGCGCCATGCGCATATCGTTGTCCGGGAAGTCGAAGGTAATGCGTAACAATGGACGGCCATGTGGGTCGGTATAATTTGGGTCGAGGGACAGGTAGTTAGTGCGTTGCGGGTAACTGCTCGCCTCACAGCCAATGCTCATATTGGTCAGATAGTGCTCCGCGGTCGCTTTCTTCCATGCCGATCCCCAGCGTGGGGTACCCGGCGGGACCGGACGTGAGGCAATAGGTGCGGCGCCAATCGGTGTCACGCGGGTCGAACCGCCGCCGACAAAGCCTAATCCTGAGTGGTCGAAGTTATCGTTGTTAAATTCGTCGATACCCATCCCGATGGCACCGCCACCGATAAACGGGTTAAAGATCTGATCTTTGAAGAATAAACGGACACCATTCGCCGTCTGATAGCAGTAATTACGTCCGGTGGTCCCTTTACCGGTGACCGGGTCATAAGGCACACCCACATTCGACAGCAGCATCAGACGCACATTTTCAAAGGTAAAGGCGGCCACAATCACTATGGAAGCGGGCTGTTCATAACGTTCGCCGTTACTGTCGATATACACCACCCCGGTGGCTTTTTTACCGCTACTGTCTTTCAGAACTTCCAGCACTTCACAGTTGGTGCGTGCTTCAAAGTTTGGCATGTTAACCACCGCCGGTAACACATTGACGATAGCACTGGCTTTCGAATAGTTCGCACAGCCATAGTTAGTACAGAAGCCACAATAGGTACAAGGCCCCATGGTCACACCATACTGGTTGGTATAGCTCTGAGAGGCGAGGGCAGAAGGGACGTTAAAGGGTTTATAGCCCATCTCAGTGGCAGTTTTGGCAAATAAAGTCTGCGCGATGGTCTGAATATTGGGCGGGTTAGGATAATCACGGGTGCGTGGTCCTTCGAACGGATTCCCCCCTTCTATAATCTTACCCTGAATATTCCCGGCTTTACCGGAAATGCCGGCCACCTGTTCAAAGGCGTCATAAAAGGGTTCCATCTCTTCCCAGGTGATACCCCAGTCCTGCAGAGTCAGGGCCGGGTCTACTTCCTTGCCATAGCGTTCGCGCAGATGACTGGCCAGCCGGAAATCAGCAGGCTGATAGCGGAAGGTGAGGCCCGCCCAGTGGTTACCGGCGCCGCCGGTACCGTTGCCGGGGTGGAATGAACCCCAGAAACGCATCGGCAGTGCTGTTTCAGAAGGATTATTACGCATGGTACAGGTGTTCTGTGCAGGCCGTAGCATCAGCTCTTCACGGGCGTTGTAGCGCAGTTCATCAGGCGCTGTAGCGACGTTAAAATCTCTGGCGGTATCCCGCCACGGGCCGCGTTCCAGCCCAATAACATTCAGGCCCTGATCACAGAGTTCTTTGGCTAAAATCGAACCGGCCCAGCCGAGGCCAACAATTACCACATCGGTGGCAGGTAATTTTTTTGTCATTGTCTTATACCTTAGCGTTCCAGGCGGCGCTGCCCATGATGGAAATCGGGACTAAATCCAGTTTCTGGTCGGTTTTGGTCAGATAGTCACGGTAGTCATAACGGGCGCCAGGGAAACCAATCATTTTCCAGCTCACCATATTGCGGTTTCCGCCATACACCGGATCGGAAAAGAAACCTTCCATGGTATTGGTCAGCACCTGATCGAAAAACATCTTGCCACTAATGCCGGTGAGATTGATTTCTCCCTGTTCCAGACCCGTCAGCACTTCATCCCGGGTGGCGCTATCCAGTTGGCTAAACGGTTTCTGGTATTTTTTCTGACAATACTCTGTGAGTCCGGCCAGTCCGAGACGGTAACGTTCCCGTGGTACTAATGGAGACTGATCGCCCTGAGCCGGAGTTCCTTGCTGAAACGGGCCCCGCATATAGTTGCGGCTGGCATCGCCGTAACTGCCTGCCAGTTGCCGGTCAATAAATACCGTGCAGCCGGCATCTTTGCCGCTCACTGACAGTTCATCGGCAGGGATCAGTTGGCTGACAATGGCATCCACTTCGGTGGCTTCTTCCTGAGTGAGGAATTTAAGGCCCGGAGTAGCATCAGTGACAGGGCTGTTATGATCAAACAGCATCCAGCGGGGGATACCAGTGATAGTCGTGGCATTGGCACCACCGACCGCGGCTACGGTCAGGCCTGCAGCAGAACCAGAGAGCAGCCGTCGCCGGCTAATCCCTTTTGATGAAGGGTCAGACATTTGATACTCCTGTGTCGACATTGCACAAATCCGGAAATATCCGGAACGAAATAAAACGTGGTTTGTAAACCATCTTCAGTAAATGTTAATTTATATTTATCTGTTTGTGTAATTTATTTGTGCAAACGAACGGAATAACCCTCTGTTCCATTGAAGGCAGTGGCAATGATAGCCCGGGGACCGGTGGAAAAATAAAGACCAGGCCGCGATTAACAGCGGTGAAGGGAGGAAGGTTACGGAGAAAATCAGGCGGTTGGGAAAGATGCAGAACAAAGCAGGCACAGCAATTGCTGCTGTGCCTTGTCAGCTCAGTCAGGCTGAGGCACCGGCTGAGGAGAAGAGGAAGAGCGTGGCCGTGTTGGGTGGCGGTAATTAATGCCAATGGCGATGGCGATTAAACAGCAACCCGCGACCAGCCGTAGCAGCGGCACATCGTTCCCCCATAGCAACATATTAATAATCAAGCCGACCGGTACATGCAGTTCGTTAAACACCGACAAAGTCGCTACCGATACCAGGGTACTGCCTTTTGCCAGCCAGTAGCTACCCAGCGCGGTAGCGACCACACTCAGGTAGATCAGCACTGACCATTGCGCGGTGGTGTGTGGCAGATGGCCTTGCTGACCAAAGAAATAATAAAGCGGTCCGGTAATACAGATGGCACCAAGGAAAAAATGACCAAACAGCCTGGGTAATGCGACTTCCGGCTTGTATTTCAACAGCAGGCGACGACATAGTACCTGACCGGCAGCAAAGGTCAGATTAGCCAGCTGTAATAACCAGAATCCCTTCCAGAAATGACCGGTCAGTGGGTGATAGTGGATGACAATCCCTCCGGAAACAGCAAACATTGCCGCCAGCAGTGTCCACGGGTTAAAACGTCGTTCCAGTGCATTATTAATCAGGCTGATATACAGCGGGGTCTGGGTGGTAAACAGTAACATCTCTGGTACCGTCAGCATGGTATAGCTCTGATATGACAGAGCATAAGTCACCCCAAACTGGAGTGCTCCGGCAATCCACAGACCTGCCACCAGTCGTGTCGGGAGATTGCGCCAGACCATAAATGGCAGGAAAATCAGGGTGCCTGCCAGGGTCCGGATAAACACGGCAAAATAACTGTCGACCTGGCCCGCCAGGAAATGGCCGGTCAGACTGAAAGAAGATCCCCAGAGGAAGGTAACGATCGCAAGATACCACACAGACTTGTAAACCTATAAGCATGAATTTAGTTTACGATTATAATGAGACTCTTCACTCCTGTGCAAGTGTCCGGTATTCTTTGCTGCTTATTGTTATGTTCCTGGTCCAGGTTGTCCTTTGATGCAAAACTCAGATAATTCACTGCCGGCGTTTCTGGCTAACCGCTCTTCCTGCCGCGCGTTTTTACCCGATCCTGTGAAGCTGTCTGATGTGCAGATAATGTTGAACGCGGCACGCAGTGCCCCCAGCGGTGCCAATCTGCAACCTGGCGCGTTTCATGTCTACACCGGCCAGCCGCTGGCATCACTGACTCAGCAACTCTCCCACATTGCACAGACAACGCCGGTAGAAAAAGAACTCTACAGCTACTTTCCGCAACCGATGTCCGCAATACTGAAACAAAGACAGCGTGATGCAGGTTACGCGCTCTATCAGGCGCTTGGTATCGAAAAACGCGATATTGCCGGACGTCGTCGTCAGTTTGACGCCAATTATCGCTTTTTTGACGCACCGGTAGGTATTGTGGTCACTATTCAGCGTGATATGGGGGCCGGTTGTTTTATGGATCTTGGTATGGCGCTGATGAACTTTTTCCTGACTGCCGGTCATCTCGGTTATGGCTGTTGCGGTATTGGCGCACTGGCAAATTACGGTCGGCATATTCATCAGTGGCTACAGTTACCTGATGAGCAACTGGTGGTATGCGGGATTGCACTGGGTAAGGCCGATCCTGAGGCACCGGTTAATCAATTTCGTACCGGACGGGCAGAGTTAGAAGAATTTAGTACCCTGCACGGATTTTCCGCTCAGGAGGCAGAGTGACAGTTATTTCACCGAACAGTATTAGTTTCCATGGTCAGCCGTTGGCAGCGAGTCAGGGAGAACAACCTGATGCTCTGCGTCGTTTGCTGGCCGCCTGGCAGCAGGGAACCACCTTCCGTGCCATCAGCCAGGCTCCGTGGATTGAAGCAGGTGACGGCGAGCAACATATTGAATGTACCACCTGTGGCAGCAGCGGATTACCCAAAGTCATTCGTCGTCACCGCCTCTCCTGGCAACGTACCTTTGAGATCAACCGGCAACTTTTTAATCTGAGTCCGGTAGATCGCAGTGCTGTGTTTGGCGGGCTAAATCACTCATTGTCACTGTACGGGGTGTGTGAATCGCTGGGACTGGGAATAACCGTCGAGGTGATGGCGGGTATGCGGCCGCGTAATCAGGTCAGATTACTGGCTGAAGCTGGAGTCACGGTGCTCTATATGACCCCGACACAACTACGTCTGCTGACCAGCCGTGGTGATGTCCTGCCGAAGATCCGTTTGATTCTGTGTGGCGGTGGAAAGCTGGACAGTAAAACGCGGCAGCGGGCAACAGAATGCTTCCCGGAAGCGGCAATACATGAATTTTATGGAGCTTCTGAAACCAGCTTCATTACACTCGCGGACCAGCAGACACCGGAAGGGTCGGTAGGCAAAGCTTATCCCGGGGTGACGATTGAAATCCGCCATGCCCATCAGGGTATTGGTGAGGTGTGGGTCAGCAGCCCTTATCTGTTCCGTGGTTATTCGCTGGGTGGCAGCAGTGAAACCCGCTGTGACGGTGACTTTATGACGGTCGGCGAGCTGGGTTGGCTGGATGAACAGGGCTATCTCTGGCTGGCTGGTCGCCGCAGTCGAATGGTGACGATTGCCGATCAGAATGTGTTTCCTGAAGCGGTCGAAACCCTAATTAGCCAGAGGCTGGAACAGGGCGCTGTCGCGGTGATTGCCTGCCCGGATGCACAACGTGGCCATTTGCTGCACGCATTTATTCAGGGAGAAAGTGATCCGCAACTGGAAAAGCAGTTACGCAGTGATATCACCCGGCAACTTGGCAGTGCGATGGTGCCACGACATTTTCATTTTCTGGCGGAGTTTCCGTTACTGAATGGCGGTAAAGCTGACCTGCAACGTTTAACGGCGCTGCTGAATTTATGAGCGTCATTATCGCGTCATTACGAACTGCAGTGGTTCCGCGTGGCGGAGCATTCAACGAATTAATGCCCCATCAACTGGCAGAACCGGTGATCCGGGCTCTGTTGCAACAGACCGGGATTGCCCCGGAAGACGTATCGCAGTTGATTATGGCTAATTCATTGGGGGCCGGGGGAAACCCTGCACGGGTCGCCGCCCTGGCTGCTGGTCTGGACCAGCTTTCAGGGCTCAGTATTGATACTCAGTGTGCCGGTGGGCTGGACGCGATAGCGCTGGCGGCGGCTCTGGTTGACAGCGGGGCAGCAGAGATTGTGATTGCCGGTGGCGCAGAAAGTTACTCACGCCGCCCATTACGGGCCAAAACTTATGCCGACCAGCGCCCCGCAGAATTCTATACCCGGCCGCCATTCGCGCCGGATCCTGACCAGGATCCGGATATGACCGTGGCTGCCGCTGAACTGGCCCAACGTTATCAGTTGACCCGGCCTGATCAGGATGACTATGCGGTCAACAGCCACCGTAAAGCGTTAGCTGCAGCAGAATGCTTAACCAAAGAGATTGTGCCACTGGCCGGGGTGAGGGGGGATATCTACCCCCGGAATCTCAGCCTGCGTCTGGCACAACGCACACCGGCATTATCCGGCACGGTCAGCTTAGCCTCCACCGCGGTGGAAGCCGACGGGGCGGCTTTTTGTCTGGTCGTGTCTGACAGAACAGCCGCCAGTCTGGGTTGTCGGTATGGCTTGTCGGTCACCGGTTATCAGACACTGGGGGCGGATCCGCGGTTACCGGGCTATGCCCCGGTGGAAGCTATTCGACGGTTGTTGGAACGTTATCCGCAGTATCAGCCACAACATTGTCTGACTGAAATGATGGAAGCCTATGCGGCACAGGCGATGGTATGTATTACGCAGACCGGTTTGTCGATGGATAACGTCAATGTCGGGGGCGGGGCGCTGGCCAGGGGACACCCGATAGGTGCCTCAGGAGCCATTCTGGTGTGCAGAATGTTTCATGAACTCCGCCGTCGTGACCAACGGAGTGGTTTATGTGCTATCGCTGCGGCCGGGGGACTGGGCTCAGCTATGCTGTTGACCCCGCGGGCAACGGTGGGTTAGCCGGTATTGTTGCCGGTTACCCCACGCAGGTTCGTCCGGGTCAGGTGCTGACGTAATAATCAATCAGTGCGATAACTGTTTTCACTGGCCCCCCTAATAAATACAACTTTCTGTGATCAGACCCAGGTTTTTTTAGTTCAGGGTGATTGCTTTGTGGTTGTTAATTAAAAGTTATGCGCGGAATCACATAATAGGTGTGCAGAGTTTTACCGGCAGTGCTTTCAACCGTTATTGTTCATATGAACAATAAATAAACTTATGTTCATCTGAGTTTGGCGGTTTAGCAGGTTACCTGTGGGGGTGGAGCTCTGTCGATGCCACGGGAACGGAAAAAAACCGCCTCTCAGATGAGTGCTCAATGGTGCGGTCCCGGCTTGAAGGTTGTGAGTGGGGACCGGTAAGCAGAAGGAAACCCTGATGATCCGCATCGCAGCAAACCTGACCATGCTGTATAACGAATATGATTTTTTTGACCGTTTTGCAGTGGCCGCCGAAGATGGTTTTCAGGCGGTAGAGTTCTTTTTCCCCTATCCCTGGCCGGCTGAAAAAATCCGACAGGCACTGGAAAAGCATGATCAGCAACTGGTGTTATTTAATATGCCACTGGGCGACTGGGATGCCGGTGATCGTGGCTTCGCCGGGCAGGCAGGGCGGGTCGATGAATATCAGCAGGGAGTCAGTCTGGCCACAGATTATGGACGGCAGTTACATCCCCCGAGGATCAATTGTCCTTCCGGTCCGGCAGAAGATACCCCTGAATCCTGGAGTACCCTGAAACAAAACTTTGAACATGCCGCAGAAAGCCTGAAAGCGGAAGGGATCCGCATGGTGGTGGAACCGATAAATCATAATGACGTTCCCGGGGCTCTACTGTCAGGTACCGGACAGACGGTGCGTTTTCTGGATAGCCTGAATACTGACAATCTGTGGGTTCAGTATGACCTCTATCATTCTCTGCGCGCCGGTGAAGACCCGTTTAAAGTGTTACCGGCGTTTATCGACAGGATTGACCATATCCAGATTGCCGATGTGCCAGGCCGTCATCAGCCAGGTACCGGGGATGTGGATTTTGAGAAACTCTTCTCACTGCTGGAACAGCTCAACTATCAGGGCTGGACCAGTATGGAATATCATCCGCAGGGCGATACCCGACAGAGTTTTTCCCGTCTCCGGGAGATGGGATTACTGCCACGCTGACTGCCAGGGGCATTCCGGTCTGCTGACCTGAAGTCTGCGGTCGCCGGGCGCATGCGTCAGCGCGGAAAGCCCGGTTTACCGGTGATGGCTTGCGCCGGGTCTGAAGCCATCACCTCCAGCAGAAAGTCAGCCACTGCCCGCACCCGTGCGGATTCCAGCAATTCGCCGTAACTCACCATCCATAATGTTTCACGATAAATCTGCTGTCTGTCGCCAGCGGCCTGCAGTTGTGGGTAGTGGCGGGTGACAAAATCCGGGAGTACCGCCACGCCCAGTCCGGCATTTACGGCAGATAACTGGTGGTTCAGGCTGGTGGTGACCAGAGCAGATTCAGCCTGTGGAAAATGTTCACTGACCCAGCGGGCCGATGGCAGATGCTGCCAGGCGCTGTCCCAGCAGACAAACTGCCACTGTGTCTCTGACGGAGAACGATGCAGGTAATCCTGATGACCCAGTACCGACCAGCAGATTTCTCCGGCACGTCTCACCTTCAGGGTATTTTGTTGTGGCCGTACCATCCGTAATGCCAAATCAGCATCATGACGTGACATGGATACCTCAGCAATGCCGGTGATTATCTCCAGCCTGATTCGGGGATACTGGCGTTTGAATTCGGGTAATGCCGGAATAATCAGCTGGCTTGCCAGTAAATCGGTGGTGGCCAGCCGGACGTTACCTTCGGGGCGCCGGTCAGTACCGGTCAGATGATTCTCCAGCCGCAGAATACTCTCTTCGGTCTGCTCCGCGTACTGTAACAGTTCACGGCCGGACTCAGTCAGGTAATAGCCGGACTGATGGCGGGTAAACAGGCTGACCTGTAAACGCTGTTCAAGCGACTGGATGCGCCTGGACACCGTAGACTGACTGACATGAAGTTGGGCAGAACTTTTGGTCAGGCTCTGGCTGCGGGCTACATTAAGAAAAAAGCGGATATCATCCCAGTCGGGAGCGGAAGCCGGCATGCTGTTTTCCTTTTATGGAAAATGATTTGCTGATAGTAGTGGTTTTTCTCCGTAAATAGCAAACATATACTTTTCGTCATCCACTGATGGCAGATTCGACAACGAAAGGGGTTATGTATGCAGGCAACAATTACCGGGAAATTTACCGACAGCCGGCAGGTGGCCGAGAACTGGTTCAGTGCTTTTGCCGCAGGAGACATCAGCAGGCTGACAGGGTTGCTGAGCGATGATGTGGTATGGCATGTGGATGGCGACCCCGGGGTGAGCACTGTCGGATTATTACAGGGCAGGGAGAAGGTTGTCACCTGGCTGAAGAGTTTCCCGCAGAACTTCCACGCCAGGGAGTTTGTTATCAGCCATTATTATGGTGATCAGGAAAACGTACTGGCTATTGGTCGTTTCCGCCATACTATTTTATCCACCGGCCAGACCGTTGGCAGCGATATGGTGATCCATTTTACGGTCAGAGATCAGCAGATTTGCCGTTATCAGATTTATGAAGATTCACTGCTACTGAAACAGGCATTTACTGTGCAGCAACAACCTGTCCATCAGCAGGTTCGGTTAAACGGTACGGTTTACCGTTATCTGGATATCGGAGAAGGGCCGATACTGTTGTTTGCGCACGGGTTGTTCCTGGACGGCCAGGCTTTCCGCGCACAGTATAAAGTTCTGAGCCAGAGCTACCGTTGCATAGTGATGGATATGCCGGGCCACGGACAGAGTAGCCATTCTCCTTCCGGCTGGACGCTCAATACTATTGCCGAAGATTTGGCGCTGATGATTCAGGAACTGTTTCATCGCCCGGTGACCTTTATTGGTCAGAGCCAGGGAGGAATGGTGGGAATCCGGCTGGCGGCACGATTTCCGGAACTGGTGGAACGGATGGTTCTGATAGGTACCAGTGCCCGGGAAGAGCCTGAATTCAGAATAACAGACTGGCAGTTACGCTGCGAAATTCTGCAAAACGGGACACAACAGCAACGCAGTCAGCTGTTTGACCGGATACAGCCGTTGCTCAACAGTCGCCGCTGGCTGGAACAGTTTCCACAGCAGGCTGCAGATGATCGCCAACGGATGTTGCACCAGGACCCGCAGGCGATGGCATTGGCACTCACCGCAGCGGTGTTTACCCGGGGAGATATACGTTCACTGTTACCAGATATCACCGTGCCGGTACTGGTTATCTGTGGTGAGGATGATCCTGCGACACCGCCTGAACTCAGTATGGAGATCGCTCACTCGCTGGTTTCATCTGAGCTGGCACTGCTGCCTGAGACCGGACATCATCCGATGCTGGAATCCGCAGGACAGGTGACGAGCCTTATCCGGCAGTTTTTGGAAGGCCCCCCCCGTTCAGCCTGAACCCCGGAGACATAAAGTGCGCCAGCTTAAATCGGTTATTGATAGCAACGCTGTAGCGCATTACAATTCATGTACGGAGTTTATCCGTACATTTCTGGGCGGTTTGTGATGCGACGACTAATGCACATAGTAAGTCATGTCAGCCAAACCTCAACAGCGTAAACCTCCGGAGTGCTTATGACCGCCGTAAAAAAAGAAAGAATCGATTTAAGATTAAACACCGAGACCAGAAGTATGATCGAGGAAGCTGCGGCAATGAATAACCAAAGTATTACCCAGTTTATGGTTGAAAGCGCCGCAGAAAGAGCCGAACTGGTTATGGAAAGACATCGCAGACTGATTCTTAGCGAAGAATCATGGAATCTGGTGATGGAGGCCATTTCCCACCCAACAGCACCTAATGAGCGTCTGAAACGAGCTGCTGAACGCCTCGCATCTATGGAGCAGCAAGGTGACAGTAAATTATAAAATAGAGATGATCAATGAGGCTTTTGAGTACGACCTGAATACCTTCAGCTGCGGCGAACAAAGCCTCGATATTTTTGTCAGACAACACCTGTTAAGACAGCATCAAAGAAACATTCTTCGCGGGTATGTTCTTATCGCCGACGACCATAAGCCAAAGATAGTGGGGTACTATACGCTTTCAGGCAGTAGTTTTGAGAGAGAGTCTTTGCCTTCTAAAAGCCAGCAGAAGAAAATCCCTTATTCTAATGCTCCGGCGATAACTCTGGGCAGACTTGCGATAGACACTTCGCTTCAGGGCAATGGCTATGGTGCAATACTGGTGGCGCATGCAATGAAAGTCGTGTCAAAAGCTTCTGACGCGGTCGGGATACACGGTATGTTTGTTGATGCCCTGAATGAGGGGGCCAGAAAATTTTACCGCCAACTGGGCTTTACCGAACTTAAATCGCCTAATGAAAATTCATTGTTTATCTCAACTTCGTCGATAAAACTCCTCTATCCTTAATGACTCCTTATCTGAAGAACCGCCAGCCGGATGGCGGGCATTGGGTGGATTTATTGACTAGCATCATCTCAGAATAAACTCAACGCAGTGTTTTTTGGTTAATCACAGTATTGTAATCAAACAATTGGGTCTTCCACTGACCCTTACCTGTATTCAGGATGATAACCTTTTGGCTAAAACCCCATGTGCCACCGGTCAGGCCCAGTCCAATTGAAAAACACTGACCGCTAAAGTCTTCAGGAGGTGGTAAGGTGTGTTTATTAAGACGGGAAAAATGGATTTTCAGGCACGCTCAGTCCCAGCGTATCGCGTAAGGTTTTCCCCGGATATTCATTGCGGAAAACGCCTGCCCGTTGCAGCCTGGGGACCACCTCGTCCAGAAACAGGTTTCTGTCAGTTTCCAGATAGGCCGGCAGTATCACAAATCCGTCACAGGCTCCGGCCTGGTACCATTCGGCCATCATTGCTGCGATATCATCGGCAGTGCCGGCCGGAGAAGGAAATGACAGGCTTTCTGCATAACGCAATGCCATCTGCCCTAAGGTCAGTTGCTGTTCAATTGCCTGACTAATCACAAAATTAAACCGGCCTTTGCTGCCGGTGATAACTTCACGAATATCCGGCACCGGCTCATCAACCGGATACCGGCCTAAATCATGATTCATGCTGGCTGACATAAAGCTTAACGCAGAATCCACCGTAATCAGCGAATCAAGGTGACGTTTTTTCTCCTCTGCCGCCGCGCGTGTTTCAGCTATCACCGGTACAATGCCGGGTAAGATGCGCGCATGTTGTGGCTGCCTCCCGGCCAATGCCACTTTCTGCTTAATCCGCTGACAGAAGGCGGCAGCGCGTTGCTGATCCGGTTGCACGACGAACATCACCTCGGCATAGCGTGCGGCAAGATCGATAAATTCCTCAGACACGCCAGCCTGAAGGGTGACCGGGTAGCCCTGTGGCGGCCGCGGGATATTTAAAGGTCCACGAACACTAAACCACTCACTGTGATGATTCAGATAACGGAAGCGCTCCGGGCGTGCAAACAGCGCATTTTGCTGGTCGTTGACGACGGCATCACCGGCAAAGCTATCCCACAGTTGCCGTACCAGCGGGATAAATTCGGCGGCGCGGCGATAACGTTCGCTGTGAGAATAGTGTTGTGGTCGTCCGTAATTACGTGCCTCGGCATCACTGACCGAAGTCACTACATTCCAGGCCGCACGGCCTTCACTGATATGGTCGATATTTGCCAGCTGCCGCGCCACGGTATAGGGGAGCGAGTAGGAGGAAGAGACTGTGCCTCCCAGACCGATGTGTGTGGTGACTGCCGCAAGAGCCGCCAACAAGGTCAGCGGTTCTGACCAACCCTGGGGTCGACTTCTGACAGTAGCTGTCAGTTCGCCACCGTAGATATCATCGATAGCCAGCTTATCGGCAATAAACACCATATCCAGCTTTGCCGCTTCTGCACGTAACGCAATACTGCGCAGTAACGGCCAGCGACTGCCGTTATCCCTGGCTGCCTGAGGATAACGCCATCCGCCCTGATGAATACCCGCATCGAGATATAACGCAAGATTCATCATGGCTGCGGCTCCTTAGGTGCAGAGAAAAAGTCGCGGCTAAGCAAACTCCCGGCCTTCAGGCCTGGTTTAATCAGTCCGGTTTGGGTAAAGGTATCGATTGCTGCCTGCTGACGGACAAGCAACAGACTGAGATCGTTGACAGGTGAGTTATCTTCACGTTTAACCTTACTTAATGTCACGTTTTCAGGGATCCCCAGAATCCGGCTGATGGTCCGCGCATAAGCCTCGGGATGATGTAGCCCCCAGGTCCTTGCCCGCGAGAGTCGTTGGCTAAAATCCAGTAACGTAGCGTGTTTACCGGCAATAGCCTTATCGGTAGCCACCAGGTAATTGGACACAGGGAAATTCTTTCCATCTACCAGCAGACGGTCGCCAGACTGGTATAAACCAAATGACACATAGGGTTCCCAACTGGCAACGGCATCTACCGAACCATTATCGAGAGCCGGGGAAGCATCCGCCGGGGAAAGGAACACAAACCGGACACTGTCCGCTGGCATACCGGCTTTGGCCAGTGCTGCCAGCACCAGATTCTGACCCGCAGAGCCTTTCACCGTAGCAACCGTTTTGCCCTGAAGCTGGTGGATGTTATGCAACGGGCTGTTCTGTTTAACGATAATGCCATTGCCCAGGTACTGTGATGCCTGCACAGCCTTGACGGTTGCCCCGGCAGCGACGGCAAAAGCCAGCGGACCGTCACCGACCATACCCGCATCAAGATGACCGGAGTTCAGAGATTCCAGCAGCGGGGCTGCATTTGGAAATTCCACCCACCTGACGGTATAAGGTAAATGACTGAGTTCACCGGCAGCTTCCATCACTGCCCTGGCATTGCCTTTCTGATCACCAATGGTCAGTTGGGCTGCCTGTACCGTTACACTGCAAAGCAACAACGCACAGATTAATAATTTCATTGACTATTTCCCCGCTAAATTCACAGCTTAACCAGCGGCATCACGGTGGCGAAATAACGATATCTGACAAGCTTTCCCGCCAGATGACAAAACCCCTGTATCAGTATGACTGAAGTGAGAACAATGACTTTTATTCAACCTTTACCTGTCGTATTACTGCCCGGCTTTATGCTGGATGAAACCCTGTGGGATGATTACCTGAAAAACGTCGCCACGGGGCGAAGTTATCTGCGTCTGCCACTGTCGCCAGGAGAAACTCTGCAGGATATTGCTGCCGGATTTGCAGACCGTCTGCCTGAACGCTTTGTGATTGTGGGTTTTTCTTTGGGAGGGTATGTCGCCAGGACTGTGGCCGCGCAATACGGGCAACGGGTGGCTGGAATGATACTGATAGCGACATCACTGCGTGACGATACACCGCAACAGAAACAGAGGAAACAGGAGGCTGTTGCCGCGACACTGGGCGGAAGTTTTCAGGGGTTAAGTCCGTCTGCGATTAAAAATTCACTGCATCCGGATCATGCTGGTGATCCGCAACAGGTAGAGCGAATCAGAGCGATGGGCAGAACGCTGGGTGCACAGGTGTTCCGGACGCAGTCATTACTTGACCGGACCGATATTCCACAGGCCGATATTAGTTGCCCTGTGCTGGTGATCAGCGCCCGACAGGATAACCTGAGATTGCCGGAGGAAGCTACGGAGTTGGCAGAAAGGTTTCCTCAGGCTGAATCGGTGGTGGTGGAACATAGCGGGCATATAATCCCCCTGGAACAACCGGAAAAACTGGCGGATATTACCGACCACTGGCTGAAGAAACACCGTCTGTAAATAACCCGGGTTCTGACAACAGCCGCGTAATGTTGTTTCTCTACTGCTGGCAACTCTGCCATTCTCCTTCCTGAACGATTAACCCGGCTCCGATGCCCGATCCTGATAGTGCAATGCACTATACAGGAGCATTTGTTGCGCTCAGATTCTGCCTGATACTGGCCGGTCACCTACGCAGGCAGGCTGTAAGATTTGGCATCCTGCTTGCATGGGATTGTCTATACATGGCCGGATAACTTCCGGCCTTCTGCTGACTCTGACGGAAGGGTACCTTAATGTTTTCAGTGCGTAATTTAACAAAGACAGTGGCTTTTCTGTGTTGGGCTGGGGCAATGGGGATGTCGGCCACAGTAGCGCAGGCAGAGGATACCACTGAAGTTAAAATGGGTATCGAACCCTGGCTCGGTTACGGGCAATGGTATGTGGCTGCCGGTCAGAACATATTTGAGAAACAAGGCCTGAAAAAGGTCAACATCATTAATTTTACTGAAGATAAAGATATTAACGCCGCCCTGGCCAGCGGGCAGATTGATGTGGCAAACATTGCCACCCATACTGCAATGGGGATGATTTCCGCCGGGCTACCGGTCAAAATCGTGATGATGCTCGATCAGAGTAATACCGCAGATGCCATGCTGGCAGGTAAAGGCGTGGCAGGAATCAAAGACCTGAAAGGGAAGCAGGTGGCCTATGAAGAAGGTAGTACCAGCGATATTCTGTTACGCAGCGCACTGGCTGCTGCCGGCCTGAAATATTCAGATATTAAACCGGTGCCGATGCCAGCCGCTTCCGCCGGGGATTCTATTATTGCCGGACGCGTCCCGGTCGCTGTCACCTATGAACCTTATCTGACGGTTGCCCGCAAAGGTAATCCTGATCTGAAAGTGATCTATAGTGGAGCATCGGATCCAGGTCTAATCAGTGACGTGCTGGTGGTGCGTGATGACTATATTAAGGCTCATCCGCAGGAGATTAAGGCGCTGATAAAGTCTTGGGGCGAGGCGCTGGATTACTATAATGCGCATACCAGTGAAGGACGGGCGGTGATTTCTAAAGCCGTAGGCGCCTCTCCGGATGATCTGAAAACGGCGTTTGACGGAATTCATTACTATTCACTGGCGGATAATAAAAAAATACTGTCACATGATTTCACTACCACAACCTTCCCGCACATCCTGAAAGCGGCAACCGAAGCCGGTATTGTCAGTGCTCCGGTCACTCCGGCGCAAAGTATTGATGCCAGTTTTGTCGATGCACCCTAGTCATTTTTTTCTGTAACTCTGTCGGCAGCCGACAGAGTTTTGCCTTTGTGTGGAGTCTTTATGAGCACCCCTAAACCGCAGCTATCGCGGCGCCCGCCAGTGCGTAAAAAACGCGGTAATTTGCTGACTATCGGAAAAACCCCCTCCCGGGCTCAATTTTTGTCAATTTCGGTGGCAGTGTTCGTTTT
The DNA here is from genome assembly GCF_000757425.2 of Tatumella morbirosei. Lineage (GTDB taxonomy): Bacteria > Pseudomonadota > Gammaproteobacteria > Enterobacterales > Enterobacteriaceae > Tatumella > Tatumella morbirosei. The sequence goes on from NZ_JPKR02000003.1 coordinate 276,027, forward strand.
CCTGTTGCTGGCCTGGTGGCTGGCGACTTCCGGGGGTTATGTTAAGCCAATTTTCCTGCCGGGTATCGACCGGGTCTGGGACAGGATGGTTGCCCTGGCTCTGAATGGGACCTTATTGAGTGATATTGGCAGCAGTCTGTACCGGATTGTTATCGCCTTTGCTATTTCTTCGGTAATGGCGATTATCATCGGGGTACTGGCGGGTTGTTATGGATTATTTAAGGCGATTTTTGAGCCACTGGTCGATTTTATTCGTTATATGCCGGTGGTGGCCTTTGTCCCGTTAACTATTCTCTGGACCGGGACCGACGACAGCCAGAAATTTCTGGTGATTTGGATTGGTACCTTTTTCCAGCAGGTACTGATGATGATGGATGCGGTGAAACGCGTTCCGGGAGATTTTGTCGGTTTGGGCAGAACACTGGGTATGCCAGACCATAAGATCCTGTTGCGGATAGTGATTCCTTCTGCACTCCCGGCTATCTGGGATGCGTTACGTATCAGTCTTGGCTGGGCATGGACATGGCTGGTGCTTGCTGAGCTGGTGGCTTCCACTTCAGGACTGGGTTACCGGATTGTGGTCTCTCAGCGTTATTTCCAGACCGATACCATTATCGGCTACATCCTGTTGCTTGGCATTCTGGGACTGATTACCGATCAGTTGATGCGTGGTGCCGAGCGAATTCTGTTTCGCTACAACCGGAGGCGTTCTTAATGGCCACCCTCGAACTTCATCAGCTTGAAAAGAGCTTTCCTGTGGGTAAAACCCGTCGTCGGGTACTGAAAGAAATCAATCTGACGCTGAATGACAATGAGTTTGTCTCTGTGGTAGGCGCCTCCGGCTGCGGTAAAAGTACCTTGTTATCAATTGCTGCAGGACTGGAAGAGTTTGACAGCGGCGACGTGCGGGTTGACGGTCAATCGATTACCGGACCGGGGCTCGATCGCGGGGTGGTTTTTCAGTCGTATACGCTGCTTCCCTGGCTGACCGCTCGCGGCAATATCGAATTTGCCCTGAAAGCCGCGGGTACCCCGGCCCGTGACTGTCGTGAGATTGCTCAGCAGCATCTGGAACTGGTGAAACTCGGCGCTGCCGCCGACCGTTGGCCGGGTGAACTTTCCGGTGGGATGAAACAGCGCGTTGCCATCGCCAGAGCGCTGTCTTACCGGCCGAAAATCTTGCTGATGGATGAACCCTTCGGTGCACTGGATGCGATGACCCGTCATCAGATGCAACAGTTGCTGATCGAAATCTGGGAGAAGCACCGCCTGACAGTGATGTTTGTCACTCATGATATTGAAGAGGCGGTCTGGCTGTCTGACCGGATAGTGGTTATGGGCCAGGGCCATATTGATACCACTTTTGAAGTAGGGCTACAGCGGCCTCGTCATGAGGGGATTAACCGCACCGCTGAATTTACCGATCTGCAGCACGAAGTCCTGCAACGTATCCATCAGCACTCTACCGTTTATTGATAATTAAGGATGGGTTATGACTGTTTCTTTTCACGATCTCTCACTGGCCGATGAATTACCGGCGCACCTGTTTCGCCGTACTGAATCTGATTTGTCGTTTTTTACCGAAAAGGTTAAGCCGATTATCGAAGCGGTTCGAACCGAAGGAGATGAAGCCTTAATCCGCTTTGGCCGTGAATTTGATGGTGTGGTGCCGGAACATTTTTCTCTGAAAGCCACCGAAGAAGAGTTTGAACAAGCATTCGCCCGTATGGACCCTGAGGTTGTCGAAACTCTGCGGCTGTCGGTGGCTAATGTTCGCGCTTTTCATGAAGCGCAAAAACCCGAAGAGATGTGGTTTAAAGAGATGTTACCCGGCGCATTTGCCGGTGACCGCCATGTACCGATCGATTCCGTCGCCTGTTATGTTCCGCGGGGTAAGGGGTCGTTTCCCAGTGTGCTTATCATGACGGCCGTTCCGGCGGTAGTCGCCGGGGTTCCACTGCCGGTAGTGATTACCCCTCCGGGGCCGGATGGGCGGGTTGATGATGCTACGCTGGTGGCCGCACGGCTGGTGGGGATTAAAGATATCTATAAGTGCGGCGGTGCCCAGGGAGTTGCAGCAGTGGCTTACGGTACAGATACCGTGCCTAAATGTCTGAAAATTGTTGGCCCCGGCAGCCCGTGGGTAGTGGCAGCAAAACGCCAGTTGTCAGGGCTTATCGATCCCGGCGTTCCTGCCGGCCCGAGTGAAAGTATTATCCTGGCCGATGATTCGGTAAATGGAGCGCTGGCAGCACTGGATCTGTTGATTGAATCGGAACACGGACCGGACTCTTCCGCTTATCTGGTAACGTCCAGCCCGAGGGTTGCCCGTGAAGCGATCGAAGCACTGCCGGGTTACTGGCAGACTATTGGCGAGAAGCGCGCCGGTTTTTCGCAGGCGGTACTGGGCGGTACTCACGGTGGGGTGGTGTTGACTAAAGATTTCGCCACCGCAATAGAATTCGTCAATGGCTACGCGCCGGAACATCTCGAGATTCTGGCCAGTGAACCGATGGAAGTGATGATGCGTATTCGCAATGCCGGTGAGATTTTACTTGGCCCGCATACGCCAATCACCCTGGGTAATTTTATGTTAGGCCCGAATGCGGTACTGCCGACTAATGGCGCGGCGAAAACGGCAGGGCCGTTGTCGGTGTTTGATTATATGAAACGGATATCGGTAGCCTGGGTGACCCCGACGGGTTATCAGACTCTGGCCCCGAATGCCAAACGTTTTGCTGAATATGAGGGATTCCCGGGTCATGCACTGGCGGTATCTGATATCCGTCAGGGTTTACTGAAGGGCAGTCATGATGAGTGAGCTGCAACGACCGCCGCTGGCTGCCGAAGCCCGGCGATTAACCCGACAGGGGGAGTGGCAGGCGGCAGCAGAAAAGCTAAAACAACTGATCAGCGAAGTGACCGGCCGTAAGGCGCTATCGCTGACGATAAACCGTGATCAGTACAGTCTTAATTCGCTGAATGGCCGGGTCACCCTGGATGATGAAAAGACCTTCTTTTTTAAATATCACCACGAAGAAGGTGAGGAGAGCACGGTTGAGGAATATTACCGTGCAGAATTATTAAGGGAGCATGGGTTTGCGGTCGATGTACCACTGTTTACCTGCGGCGAGCCAGGCCGTCAAATTCTGTTGTATAGCCTGCGCAACGACCGGCGACTGGCCGATGTCTGCCGCGACATTGAAACCCGGCATGACTGGCAGGCGATAGCACCGATAGTGATCGCACAGCGTGAAGCGGATGAACATCTGTTGAGGCAAACTCTGCCGACATTGCGCCAGGCCACAGCAGAAGAAATCGCCGGTGAAGCCATTCATCAGTTATTTTATCACCGGCTGATCTCTGACGGAGTCACGCCGGGGCTGGGGGGCAGGGTCGCCACATTCTATATCGACAAAACTTTTCTGCTCGGAGACCAGCAGATTGAGTGGCAGCACCTGAAAGATATGCAGTGGTGTATTAACGGCGTGTTATATCCCCATACCCTGGAATCCCTGTTTCTTGAATCCGGCCGGCGACTGAATCCTGATTACCTTAACGGGCAGGGAGTAGTGGTCGCTCATGGTGATGCTCATAACGCCAATATCTGGTATGAGGAGGGGGAACCACCCCGTCTGGTCAGTTTTGATCCGGCCTTTGCCGGGAGTGCGATTCCGTCACTACTGGCTGAGATTAAAGCGACGTTTCATAATATTTTTGCCCACCCATGCTGGCTGTATGAGCCACAGGATGCGGCAAAACGTTACAGTGTCACGGTATCAGTGCAAAACAATCAGATTAACGTGACTCACAACTGGCAACTCACCCCGTTGCGCGAAGCGTTTCTGGTCAGCAAAGGCGATTTGTACTGGAAACCGCTATTGGCGGCGCTTAAAGCAAAGGGTTGGCTGCCGGAGGACTGGCAACGGATTATCCGGCTGGCTTTATTCTGTTGCCCGACGCTGGTAATGGATTTACGTGCCGGAGCGGCGGCCCAACACAATCCGGTCAGCTCTGCGATCGGTTTGTCAGTGGCTGTCATGTTAGGCAGTGAAGGCGATGATGATTTCAGTGAATGGCTTAACAACCTGATTTGAAATTCTTTACCCGGGGAGTAGCAAATGAAAGCCGTGGTTCTTTATTCACCAGGAGATCTGAGGGTTGAACGGAAAACTGTGTGCACTCCGCCCGCTGGCTGGGTGCAGGTAAAGGTATTACGTGCCGGAATTTGCGGCTCTGATCTGCATAATTTCAGGACAGGAAAGTGGATGGCGGGTCAGCCTGTCACCCCCGGCCACGAATTATTCGGAGTGGTTACCGCTCGGCAGAGTACTCACGTATTCCCCCCGGGGTGTCGGGTCGTTGCCGACTCACGAGTGTGGTGTGACAAGTGCGATGCCTGCCAGCGCCAGGATTACCAGCTCTGCGAAAAGCTTGGCTTTGTCGGGGAAGTCTTCGACGGCGGATTTGCCGAACAGGTCTGGTTACCTGAACGAAACCTTGTACGGGTTCCTGATGAGGTTCCGGACGATATTGCTGTGCTCAGTGAGCCACTGGGCGTGGCATTGCGGGTTGTCAGACAGCTGAATCCACCCGAGGGTGCAAGTGTAAAAGTTGCCGGTGGTGGCACTATTGGTGGTCTGGTCGCCTTATTGTTACATCGGCTGAAAGGCTGCCAGATACAGCTTGCAGAGCCTAATGATGAGCGTTATCAGCGGCTGGCAGCGGTGATTCCGTTGCAACCCGCAGCTCGCTTCAGTTATGCCGTGGAAGCTACCGGTATTTCTTCGGTGCTGCGGCAGCTGAGTGAGCAAATATCAGCAGGAGGAAAGATAGCCCTGGTGGGTATTTTCCATGATTCCGCCGGGCTGGATATTAACTACTGGGTCGAGAAGGAAATCAGCCTGGTGGGCTGTAGCGTATTTCGCAATGAGCAGCGGGAGGCACTGGGTGTGATGGCGGGGCTGACCAGGGAGTTACGACAGCTGACCGCGCCGGCGATTCCACTGGATGACGTACCGGCAGCTTATCAGCGCTTGCTGGCTGGACAGTCCGGCTATCTTAAAACGGTGATTCAACCATGAACAGAATTAACGCTTTCTCACTGAATGGCCAACGTGCATTGATTACCGGTGCAACGCGGGGGATTGGCCTGGCTATTGCCACGGGCCTGGCAGAGGCTGGCGCTGCGGTAGTGATTAGTGGTCGGAGGCAGAAGAGTGTCGATCAGGTTGTAAACCAGCTACGCAGTCAGGGATTTCACGCCGATGGCATCGTGCTGGATGTGACGGATACTCCGGCTATCGAAAGCGCGATTGCTGCTGCCGGGGTGATTGATATTTTGATAAATAATGCCGGTACAGAACAGATTTGTGCCTCTGAAAATGTCACCGAACAACTGTGGGACACAATTGTCGGGACCAACCTGAAAGGCGCCTTTTTTTGTGCTCAGGCTGCTGCAAAATCGATGCTGGCAGCGGGACGCGGGGGCAGCATCATCAATATCTGTTCACTGACCAGCCTGGTGGGTGTCGCCGGTGCAGCAGCCTACGGCAGCTCCAAATCCGGGCTGGCAGGTTTGACCCGTGCACTGAGCACCGAATGGGCCGGACGAGGCATTCGTGTTAATGGCATTGGACCCGGTTATTTCGAAACTGAACTGACCGAGGTGTTCTACCGTGACAGCCAATGGCGCGAAACCATGCAACAGAAAATTCCGTTGCAGCGATTTGGTGAAACTGAAGATTTGCAGGGGGCCGCCGTGTTTTTAAGTTCAGCGGCGGCACGCTATATCACTGGCCAGATACTTTATGTCGATGGTGGTTATCTGGCGGCACTCTGACCCGAAGGCGTATAGAGTAGTTCAGGACCCAGTTCTCGCAGCGACGTACAGCCCAACTGCGCGAGTGTCAGAGAAGTCTCATCAATCAGTGCTGTAAGGGTCCGGTCAAGTTGCGCCCTGCCGCCAACAGCAAGTGCATAGAGTAATGGCCGCCCGAGTAATACCGCATCAGCGCCCAGCGCCAGTGCCTTGACGATATCGGTACCCCGGCGAAAGCCGCTGTCGATAAGCAGGGTGAAATCCGGACCTGTCTGGCGTCGGATTTCAGGAAGCACGGTCAGTGGGCTGAGTGTGCCATCGAGCTGGCGGCCGCCGTGGTTTGAAATAACAATACCGCTGGCACCGATGCTTTTTGCCAGCAGGGCATCCTGCGGGGTCATTAATCCTTTAATGTATAAATCGCCCTGCCACAGTGAGCGTATCCATTTCAGGGTTTCCCAGTCCAGCGTGGTATCCATCTGACTGGCAAAATATCCTGCTCCTCCAGCGCCTTTACGGTATTGCGGGGGCAGATAAGGCAGCAGATTACCAAATCCGGGCATCCCGGCAGGGAGCAGCGTTGTACAGAACCAGCGGGGTTTCAGGACGATACCTGCCATAGCGCGGTATGACAGCTTCATTGGCCGCCGGTAATGGCGTTTATCCCTTTCACGGTTGCCAAAATGAACAGCATCAACTGAGACCACCAGTGCGGAACAGCCGGCCCGGCTTGCACGCTCTATCAGATCCCGGGTGACCTGACGGTCTTTCAGAACATATAACTGAAACCAGCGATCCCCCGACGAAGCTTTCGCGACCGACTCCATCGCGGCAGTGGACACGGTACTTTGTATATAGCCGATATCCGCCTGTGCAGCTGCCTGAGCCAGCATCAGGTCGGCATTATGGCGCAGCATCCCGTTATAACCCGTGGGGGCCACCAGCAGTGGAGCGGATAAACGACTACGGCCGAGAGTAACAAAAAGGTCCCTCTGGCTGGCATCACGTAACACCGACGGTGCAAACAGCCATTGGTCGAAGGTGCGACGGTTAATTTGCAGGGTTTTCTCATCCCCGGCGCCGCCATCAACGTAATCAAAAACAAATCCTGGCAGTACGCGTTTTGCTTCGCTACGCAGATCGTCAGTATTAAGAATCATAGTAATTATATTCAGCCTCTGTTTGTCGGGGGTTCCTGAGAGACGACGGGGTCTGGATTCAGGATATTAAGTGGTGATGAGTGGCTGATAACCAGCAGATGCGTAATGCAATCCCCTGAATTCCTCCGGGAACGGTATCCGTTTTGCATAAACATCCACAGCGTTACTCGTTGGCCGTCATTGTCTGGACTTGTGTAGACAACCAGCTCACTGCTATGCAAGAGATGCGCCATGATGATTCAGGAGTCTCTTGCTTCAGTGCGGTGAACTTTATCTCAGCGGCGGGGCACTTTGGCTGAAAAACGCCCCACGACAGTGCAGTGTGCGGTAAAGCGGGGCAGGACAAGCTGACATCCTGGAAAGATTATTGGCCTGGCCTCCGCAGACAGAAAATAGCAATAGAAACGCGACACAGGAAAAATACTATGACCGGGAAAAATGCTATTACACAGCTGACCGAAGCGATGAGTGATCTGCCGGCACCGATTTATCAGCGGGTAAAACAGGCTATCATCAGTCAGATCGCTGAGGGTATCTGGAAACCCAACCTTAAAATACCGTCCGAAAATGAGCTGGTCAGCAGTCTGGGGGTCAGCAGAATGACCATCAATCGTGCGCTACGTGAACTGACCAGCGAAGGTTTTCTGATAAGAATGCAGGGGGTCGGAACCTTTGTTGCCGAAAGCAAAGGCTATACTGAGATGCTGGAAGTGCACAATATTGCCGATGAGATCAAAATGCGCGGCCATCAGCATACCAGCCGGACCATCTGGCTTGCGGAGGTGAGGGCCAGTGCTGAACAGGCAGCTTTGCTGGGACTTCGGGCAGGGCAAAACGTGTTTAGCTCACGGATTATCCATTATGAGAATGGTGTTCCGGTGCAACTGGAAGACCGGCTGGTGAATCCACAGGGCGCACCAGACTACCTCAACCATGATTACCAGACGCAAACGCCCTATACCTATCTGATGAATGTGGCACCGCTGTCGGCGGGAGAACATATCGTTGAGGCAGTCATGGCAGATGGTGAACAGCAGCAATTGCTGGAAATTGATGACCGGGAACCTTGTTTACTGATTCGTCGTCAGACCTGGAGTCAGTCTACGGTGGTGACTTATTCGAAATTTCTCTATCCCGGGACACGCTATAAATTATTGGGTAAATTTAACGGCCGGGGCCAGTGAGAGTGAGCTATAGCCCGCACCCACTCCGGTCAGTTTCATTATTTCCAGCCAACCTGTCAGCTAACTGCCTAAAATAATTGTTTATCCTGGCTGTTAAGTCATCAGTCCCGATTGTTTAGCGAAGGGTAATATCCTGCCCGAAAATTAAGGGAAGAAAGGTTCCCGGTGTGGGATCATTAGTTTAAACAGCGGGGGTGTTCCGCCGTTTTTGTATGCTGTTTCGCACGGAATGTACAACTGAATCACTCCTGAACACGATTAGTTACAAAGCAACAAAATATTCATATTGGGCCAGTAAAGCTTTTGTCATTGATTTATATAAATATGTTTTGATTATCTACGAAAATTAACTATTGAGCCCGGGGGTAAAAAAAACTATATTAGCCGCGTTTTATACACATACTTTTTTAACCTATTATCCAATCCGGCCAATACGCGGTCCGGGTTGTAGGAGAGATATGATGACGGATAAAGTCCGTATTAATACTTTGAGCGCTAATTCATTACCGCAAAGCAATGAAAGCCTTCTGTCCAGACAAGCCGGTTTCGAATCAAATGTCAGAAGTTATCCACGTAAGTTACCTTTAGCCATTACCAGGGCGCAGGGAGTGTGGATTACTGATGCAGATAATAAACAGTACCTGGACTGTCTGGCCGGAGCCGGAACGCTGGCTCTGGGCCATAATCATCCGGAAGTGCTTCAGGCTATCCAAAGTGTCATTACCAGTGGCTTACCGTTACATACCCTCGATCTGACGACTCCGTTAAAAGATGAGTTTTCAGCCTATCTGCTTTCGCTGTTACCAGGCGAAGGTAAAGACTATTGCCTGCAGTTCACCGGACCTTCCGGTGCAGATGCGGTAGAAGCGGCACTTAAACTGGCTAAAAAAGCCACCGGTCGTAGCGGTGTGATCAGCTTCTCCGGTGGTTACCACGGCATGACTCATGGTGCCTTATCAGTGACCGGTAACCTGTCACCGAAAGAAGCGGTTGATGGCCTGATGCCGGAAGTTCAGTTTATGCCTTACCCAAGCCTGTACCGCTGTCCGCTGGGCATTGGTGGTGAAGCCGGTGTTAAAGCGCTCAGCTACTATTTCGAAAACCTGATCAACGATGTTGAAAGTGGTGTGCGTAAACCTGCGGCTGTCATCCTTGAAGCCGTTCAGGGTGAGGGCGGCGTTAATCCTGCTCCGGTAGAGTGGCTGCAACGTATCCGTAAAGTGACCCGTGAACACGGTATTGTGCTGATTGTTGATGAAGTGCAGGCAGGTTTTGCCCGTACCGGTAAATTGTTCGCCTTCGAGCACGCAGGGATCGAACCTGATATTATTGTGATGTCCAAAGCCGTCGGTGGCAGCCTGCCACTGGCAGTTCTCGGGATCAAAAAAGAGATCGATGTCTGGTCACCGGGCCATCATACCGGGACTTTCCGTGGAAACCAGATGGCGATGGCGACCGGTCTGACGACGCTGAAGATCCTGAAAGAAGAGAAGATTGCCGACAAAGTTGCCGCTCAGGGCGAATGGCTGACCGGTAAACTGAAATCTTTACAGCAGCGTTATCCGGTGATTGGTCAGGTCCGTGGACCAGGCCTGATGATCGGTATTGAAATCGTTAAGCCACATGAAGCTGCCGATCATATGGGAAGTTATCCTGCAGATGGTGAACTGTCTGCATTACTGCAGAAGAAATGCTTTGAACAGGGACTGATCCTGGAGCGTGGTGGCCGTCATGGCGCTGTGTTGCGTCTTCTGCCATCACTGCTGATCACTAATGATGAGCTGGCCATTTTCCTGGATAAATTTGAGCAGGCGCTGTTAAGTGCCGGTGTTCAGCCTGCTTAAGCGGAGCCGCTGTATGTCAGAGTTAAACCCGATCCTCAGTGGATCGGCTGAAAGTGTTGCCGCCTACCAGGCGGCCATTGAACAAAGTTCAAAGGCCGTCGCACAGTGGTTGCAACAACCAGAGATGTATCAGGGGAAAACCGTTGCTGAACTGCGCGAGCGCATTCAGTTGCAGTTCACCGCGCAAGGACTGGGTAATGAGTCTGCTATTGCGCGTGCGGTAGATTTATTCCTGCATGACAGTCTGTCAGTACACAACCCACAATGTGTGGCACATCTGCATTGTCCCAGCCTGGTGATTAGCCAGGCGGCCGAAGTGTTGATCAATGCGACCAACCAGAGTATGGACTCCTGGGATCAAAGCCCGTCAGCCACCATTATTGAAGTCAAACTGATAGAGTGGCTACGCGACCGTGTGGGATACCCGGCGGGAGATGCCGGTGTATTCACCAGCGGTGGGACACAGAGTAATCTGATGGGCTTAATGCTGGCCCGTGATGCTCACTTTGCCCGCCAGGGGCACTCTGTTCAGCAGGAGGGGCTGCCCGGCGACCTGAGTAAAATCAAAGTATTTTGTTCAGAACATGCCCATTTTTCGGTGCAAAAAAATATGGCTCTGATGGGACTGGGCTATCGTTCGGTTACTCAGATAAAAACCGATGCTTTTTCCCGCATGGATATTCATGACCTGCAGGAGAAACTGGCTGAAGCTAAAAGCCGTGGTGAGCAGGTGCTGGCGATTGTCGCGACCGCCGGAACCACCGATGCCGGATCCATCGATCCTTTACCTGAAATCACGGCGCTGGCGGCCCGTGAAGGTATCTGGGTTCATGTAGATGCGGCATGGGGTGGGGCATTACTGCTCTCTGAACAGTATCGTCACTATCTGAAAGGTCTGGAAGCGGCTGATTCAGTCACTCTGGATTTCCATAAGCAGTTTTTCCAGACTATCAGCTGTGGTGCTTTCCTGCTAAAAGATGCCCGTCACTATGAGTTGATGCGTTATCAGGCAGCCTATCTGAACTCAGATTTTGATGAAGAGCAGGGCGTGCCTAACCTGGTGTCTAAATCATTGCAGACTACCCGTCGTTTCGATGCACTGAAACTATGGATGGGACTGGAAGCGCTGGGTCAGACGAAATATGCGGAAATTATCGATGGCGGTGTGACTCTGGCACAGCAGGTTGCTGAATACATCAGCACTGAGCCGTCTCTGCAACTGGTGATGAAGCCACAACTGGCCAGTGTATTGTTCCGTTTTGTACCTGCCACACCGGTGGATGACGCAGCTCTGGGCTTACTGAATCAGCGGATTGGTGACACATTGCTGGCATCAGGAAGCGCTAACGTTGGGGTAACAGAAGCAGACGGGATTACCTGCCTGAAAATGACGTTACTGAACCCGATTGTGACGCTGGATGATGTGAAGAAGTTACTGGATAGCGTACAGCAATCTGCAACACAACTTCTAAATCAATAATCACTCAGTGAATAAAGCCGGTGACAGACGTTGCCGGTTTTTTTTTGGCTGCAGGCTGGGCAGGTGTACCAATGATACAAAATACGACATTGGTATTCGACATACCTGGCAGTTAATACCACCAGGTTTCCACATCAGGGCTGTCATTGCGTTATTACTGTGTCACGGACATCGGAGTCAGTCCCCGTCCCGGAAGAGTTTGACAGGCCGCACCAGCAGAAGGTGGGGCAGTTTCCGGATATTTTTCGTCAGGCGTAATATACACCTGTGTTGTGGCGATATATCCGTCACTGAAGGTGGCTTCAATAAAAGTAGCCTGCCATCCATTGTCGGGGGTGACCAGCGGAATATTGACGGTATCATCTCCGCCAGTCAGCCTGACGGGAACTGAGTTGTATTTAATATTGCAGGCATAACGAAAATCTCTCGCTGCCGGGTTGGTGGCTGTCCATTGTAAAACGCTTGCCGGTCGCTCCGTGAAGCTGACCGCCAGCGTTTTTTTTCCATCCCGGCTATTCTGTACTGTTTCTGTCATTTCAGGAATCTTTTGCTTTTCCTGAAAACGGTTAACAAAGGTGATAAGTGACTGCTCTGTCACGGACAGGATTCCATTATGCGTGGAGTTGGGTACAACCCTCAAAGATTTTACGCTGGGTAACTGGTCGTAATAAAATTGAGTGTTGTCAGGGACATAGAAATCATCACCGCTGGCATTAATAATATATTTATCAATATTCAGACGGTCTTCCAGGTCAGTATTCAGATAAGTGAGCGGGTCTTCCAGAGTCATCAGACTTGCAAATTCATTCGTACCAATTTGCTGGTCAACGCCCTGTTTATAATACGGATAAAAGGCGACAGGCCAGTTTTTCCCATATGACAGATACATGTGCTCAAGAGCCTTTTTAGTCCCCAGCAGATCGATCACAAAAGGAATCACGGCATCAACGTCCGGGTCTGACAATGCTGTCAGCCACGCGGCCCAGCCCCGTTTGGAGGCGCCCGTGACCATAAATTTAGTGATGCCATTGGATGTCAGTTCTTTCTTCGCCAGCCTGAAAACTTGTGATGCCGATGCAGCCATAGGGATGTGCAGGGATGCATTCTGATATTTCTGAACATCTCCCATAAACAGTTTCCAGGAATACGCCACGCTATCGTCTTCAGCCAGAGGTGTCGTGACTCCCTGATAACTGAGCACCTGATTAGGGACGTTACTGACAGATATCACAATGGTGCGTGTGGCTACCGCAATTCGGGAAAGCTCTTCCTCACTGAAGTTGTCCGGCATGACAGGACTCCCTGAACCATTATTGTTGCTACCATCATTGATGACCACGAGTGCATTTTTCTTTCTGGCGGAATCAGGGATATAGATATCCACCCCATTCTGCCAGCGCTGCGGAGAGACGACGCTTTGTGGGGACCATTGCTGTGAATTCAGCTTATATCTCTGTATGAGAACACCCGGTCGCTGTTCTTTTTCCAGTTGTGAGTAATCCAACGGGAGTGATGCAAGTGAAATCCGGTAATCTGAAATGACGTGTGTCAGACTGGGATTTTTATTGTTTTCATCAGCAGACAACGCCAGACATGCCGGTGAAATAAAGATCAAGGCCAGATATAAGCTTCTGGTTTTCATCAGGTAATTCCTTTTAATGAGTGAATAAAACATTCATATCAGTTATGCCGGAGAGTCTGACATTCGGTTTGTGCCCAATATATTGTCAGTGAGGCTGAGCCTGCCTTCCCGGCAATTGATCGTTGTCAGTAGGGTAATAGCGCGGGCAACCATGTCACACCTGAGTTTTTTTTACTCCGATCCTGCTCAAAAAAGTCAGTTGTCCTGTCTTATAACTTCCCTTAAGTTAATATAGTTACAACATACATTGATGTATAATTAACGGTGCAATCTGCGATTAAGGTGCAGGACGCCGGCTGAATAACTCATTCTTTGGCCAGACGCTGGGATCGGTGTAACAGCCCGGAGAGTCTCCGGGTGTATGAATAACGCTGGTCACTCTTTTATCGTTGTATGTTATGCTGATCAGCACCGGATTAACTGACAGCGAGTAGAGCAGGTAATGAACGAGAAAAAAATGATATCGATCGACCAGTTTACTACGCAGGAACGTGAGGAAATCGACGTGATTTATCACTCTTTGCTCGAAAAATACCGGCAGCGAACCGCTAAAGAACCAGACAGTAAGAAGGAAAAAGAATTCACGCTCGATGCCAGACAGCAAGTGATGAGCCTGAAACTCATCAAGCAAAAAGCTTTGGCTGATAAGGCCAAAAAACCAGTGCGCAGAAAAAAACCGGAATCTTTGTCAGCCAGCGAAGTGTCGGATTTTAACTGGTCCGCATCCGTGGCCAAAGGGCGTCGACGGTAAATCGTGAACTGGGCAGCAGGTGGTTGCCTGTCCTGAGTTTTGTATGGCTGCATTAAGGCAGGGCACTTCTTATTATATCCGCCTGACAGTGATTTAGTTTATTTTGCCAAGGTGTTATTTCGACAGCCAATCGGTTATGCTCTATCTTTTAAGTGATACACGTGGATATTGAACTTATTTTCGTCCGCTGGCATGAGGTTAATGATGAACAGTGAACAAAAGATTCTGCAAGCGGCGGAACGTTGCATGCGTGAAAAAGGATTCCATCAGACCTCGGTCCAAAATATCGCTGCCAGTGCTAATGTGAGTGTCGGCTTGATTTATAAATATTTCAAAAATAAAGATGCCATCATTGAGGCGCTGGTGCTGAATGTCGTAAAGCGTATGAAACAGTTATTAAATTCTGACTTCGAAAAGATATCTCATACTTTCCCGGAAATCTATTCCGCAGATGATCTTCTGCCGACAGAAGTTGAACAAAGTATTGTTCTTTTAATGGAGGTGTCGGCTGAGTCAACCAGAAATGAGCGGATAAGCCATATTATGGACGAAGCATGGATTGATCTTAAACAAAATTATATTGCACAAACTCAGGGCCGTTATCCCGGGGTCGACGCCAGTATTATTAATACACGGCTTTATATGATGTCATTGATCATCGACGGAATTATCATTCACCGTTGTATGAAGCAGAGGAGTGTACCGGATGAGTTTATGCACCTGTTCAATGCTATTGCCAGGGAAGTTAATCAGACGCCTTGTCACGTAAAAGGCTATTCATTTGATGGGTAAATATGCTGTTAATTCTGTTTATTTCTTTTTCATTCAGTGAGTTATCCGTAAAGCTTCGACAGATAACGCCATCTGTTAACAGCAACAACAACAGTATTTTCTGACGGCGTGTTGGAGGGGAACTTTCCGGAAAAATGACTGTAAATTTCTCATCCAGCTCAGATATTAGTTTTTGTTCTGCGCTGTTCACAATCTGCCGTACGTTGCTGTTACGGGAAGCTTCTGAATAAGTTTCAATTAATAACCGGCGTTGCTCCTCTGGCCATTCATTCCAGAATGCTGAATTAATATCAATTATGTTATCTGTCCTGGTTTCTTTCGGAAGTTTTCTTAATAAAAACGCACACCAACGTTCTGTAATACCACGAACAGATTCATTTACAATAAACGATTTACCGGAGTAATAACGGTATATCTGTCCGGCACTCAGTCCGGACTGCTGAATAATATCTGCCATGCTGGTACCATGAAACCCTGTACGGCTAAAACACAGACTGGCGGAAAGGATTATCTGTTCCCTGCGGCGTTTAATTAAATGGTTATCAGGGTTATTCAAGGGATTACCTGCATTATGTTGAACTCCGATGTTAATGGTTTTTTATCTGCCGGACTAAACATTACACAGTAGGTATAGTTAGTTTTCTGGTGAATGTCTTATTCTTTTTGTGAGAAAAAGTCACAGCAGGATGAGTTTTTTTTCATCCCGCTGTCTTTCATTTACTGCTTAATTTGCGACTCTTTTAGATCAGAACCACCACCCATTACTTTATATAAAGTCATCAGGTTAACGTAATAGGCCTCCTGAGTGGTGACCAGACTGGTCCGTGCCGTATACAGCGTACGCTGTGCGGTTAATGCATTCAGGTAAGTATCAATCCCGTTACGATAACGTAAATCGGCAAGGTGATAATAGGTCTGAGAGGCGGACACATTTTTCCGTTGACGATCTAACTGCTCATCAATGGTTCCGCGTCGGGCCAGAGCATCAGCCACTTCTGAAAATGCAGTCTGAATAGTTTTCTCATAGGTGGCCACGTACAACTCTTTTTCAGCCTTGGTATATTTCAGGTAAGAGACATTATACCCGCCACTGAAGATGGGCAGAGATACCGAGGGGGCAAATGACCAGATCCCTGCGCCATTTTTAAACAATGAACTCAGTTCAGAACTACCAACACCTCCACTGGCGGTAAGAGAGATGGAAGGGAAGAAGTTCGCCCTGGCCGCACCGATACTGGCATTTGCGGATCTAAGGTTATGTTCTGCTTCCAGAACATCCGGACGATTCTCCAGTACTTCAGAGGTAATTCCACCGGCAACGTCCCGCAATGCCTGACCTATCGACTCAATATCCTTAGGCAACAGTGTTTCCGGTACGCTTTGTCCCACCACCAGGTCCAGGGCATTTTTGTCCTGAGCCACCTCTGTGGTGTAACTGGCCACATCGGCCGCTGCAGACTGGTAGGTGGTTTCTGCGGCAGAAACATCCACCATCGATGCGGTACCGTGCTCCAGCTGTTTTTTCGTCACTTCCCATGACTGACGGGCACTTTCGGCAGTTTGTCTGGCAATCTCAAGATTACTACGATCTGCTGCCAGCACCAGCCAGTAGTAGACGGTGTTATACAAAACCGTCAGTCGTGTACTGCGGGCGCCTTCCAGGGTACCTAAATACGTCTCATACTGTTCACGGGTCAGGCTCTGGTTTTTACCAAACAGATCCAGTTCAAAGGAACTTATGCTTCCTTCAGCACTATAACTGTTGGTGAGGGCAGTCTGGTTGCCTTCACCGGTTAATGCCCGTGATCTTGTGCCGCTTAGGCCGGCCGTCACTGTCGGGAACAGATAAGAACGTTCTTCACCGTACTGTGCGTGGGCTGCTTTTACACTCGCGACCGCTTCCCGTAAGTCACGGCTGCTGTTAAGAGACATAGCAACCACCTGGCGCAACTGATCATTCAGTATATAATCTCGCCAGGCCAGGGAGCGGTAGTTATTGGTACTGGTATCCTGCAGTGTTTTATACGCATCACCGGCCGGCATTTTGTTGCTGACTGCTCCGGCAGGACGATCATAGTGCGGATCCAGAGAAACACACCCAACCAGAAAGCAGGGTAAAAATAGCATTAAGGCTTTTGCTGACATGTCATTCTCCTGCCTTATCAACAGCGGCTTGTGGTTCGTCATCATGCGGAAGGCCCGGAAAACGGCGACGCACTAAAACAAAGAACAGTGGCACAAAAAAGATGGCCAGTAATGTTGCCGTAATGGTTCCGCCGATGATGCCAGTACCAATTTCGATTCGGCTGTTAGCGCCAGCTCCGGAAGAAATCGCCAGTGGGAATACCCCGGCGGTAAATGCCAGCGATGTCATAATGATCGGTCGCAGACGCATCACAGCGGCATGAACAGCGGCTTTTACCAGTCCTTCGCCTTTCTGGTAATTCTCTTCGGCAAACTCGACGATCAGAATGGCGTTTTTGGCAGACAGTCCGATGATAGTCAGTAACGCAACCTGGAAGTAAACGTCATTTTCCAGACCACGAAGGGTTACCGACAGTAACGAGCCAAGTACTCCCAACGGGACAACCAACATGACTGAGAAGGAAATCGCCCAGCTTTCATACAGTGCTGCCAGGCACAGAAACACCACAATCAGTGAAATGGCATACAATGACATCGCCTGACCACCGGAAAGTTTCTCCTGATAGGACAATCCGCTCCATGAGAAAGTCGCGCCGGAAGGCAGTTTCGCCGCAAGTTTTTCCATGGCATTCATTGCTTCGCCGGAGCTTTGACCTGCAGCCGCAGACCCATCAATTTCATAAGAGGAGAGGCCGTTATAGCGAGACAGAACATCCGGACCATAGGTCCAGCGAGAACTGGAGAAGGCTGAGAATGGCACCATAGTGGAATTGCCGGAACTATCTTCACCCCGTACGTACCAGCTGTCGATATCTTCAGGTTTGCTCCGGTACTGTTCATCGCCCTGCATATAGACTTTCTTAACACGGCCTCGGTCAACGAAGTCATTGACATAAGCACCACCGATAGCATCGCCCAGCGTGGTATTGATATCACTAATTGTCAGCCCCAGTGCCTGTGCTTTCTGGTCATCAATATCTACCTGTAACTGAGGTAAGTCGGGCAGGGTGTTAGCACGTACCGAGCTCATTGCAGGATCTTTATTGGCTTCAGCAATCAGCTGATTACGCCAGGCCAGTAACTGTTCACGGCTGGTTGCTCCGCGTCCCTGGAGTTCGAAAGTAAAGCCGTCAGACTGGCCAAGGCCCGATACAGACGGCGGTGTCAGAACGAAAATCTGTGCATCACGAATAGAAGAGAGGTTTGCCATAGCCCTGGCAGCAATGGCATTCGCGGTATTCGCGGCACCCGGGCGATCGCTCCAGTTTTTAAGAGCGATAAATCCGATACCGGCATTCTGACCACTGCCTGCGAAACTGAAACCATTGACCAGCATGCTGACGTTAACGTTATTTTTTTCCTTGGTGGCGAAGTACTGCTGCACCTGGCGACGAACTTCAGAGGTACGGTTATCCGTGGCTCCCGGTGCCAGCTGGTACTGCACCATAATATAACCCTGATCTTCGGTCGGCAGAAAGCTGGTTGGCAGACGGGTATATAAGACAGCACATCCAATCACCAGTACGCCATAGACCAGCATATAACGCCATTTACCGGCGATGACACGACCAACACCATTCTGATAGCGCGCCTGAACCTTATCGTAACTCCGGTTAAACCAGCCAAAAAAGCCTTTCGAGCTGCTTTCATGGTTATGAGGTTTAAGAATAGTGGCACACAGCGCAGGGGTCAGGGTCAGAGCCACAATGACCGAAAGCACCATTGAAGAGACGATAGTGATAGAAAACTGACGGTAAATAACTCCGGTAGAACCACTGAAGAAGGTCATTGGCAGGAATACCGCCGACAATACCATCGCAATCCCTATCAATGCGCCGGTGATTTCTTTCATCGATTTTTGGGTAGCTTTCCGGGGGGACAGTCCTTCTTCGCGCATCACACGCTCAACGTTTTCGACTACCACGATGGCATCATCCACCAACAGCCCGATGGCCAGAACTACCCCGAACATCGTCAAGGTATTGATGGAATAGCCAAATACGGCTAATACGCCAAACGTGCCGAGTAAAACAACCGGTACCGCGATAGCAGGGATTAAGGTGGTGCGGATGTTTTGCAGGAAAACAAACATCACGATAATCACCAGAATAATCGCCTCAACCAGGGTTTTGACCACTTCTTCGATGGAGATTTTGACGAAATCGGTACTGTCCATCGGATAAGCGACTTCATATCCTGCCGGCATGCTACTGCGGAAGGTTTCAACTGCCGCTTTAACTTTCTCTGCGGTGGTCAGGGCATTGGCTCCGGACGCAAGCTGAACCGCCATCCCTGAGGCCGGATGGCCGTTAGCCAGTACATTGGCACTGTAATCTTCATCGCCCATTTCGACGCGAGCCACATCACTCAGATGAACCAGAGACCCGTCAGTCTTGCTTTTCAGCACAATGTTACGGAACTGCTCCGGGGTTTGTAACCGGGAACGCGACTGAACAGTAGCCACTAATTGCTGCTCTTTACTGGCAGGGAGTGAACCCAACTGCCCGGAAGAGACCTGAGTGTTCTGAGCTTCCAGCGCAGTCGCCACATCTGAGGGCATCAGAGAATATGAAGCCAGTTTGACCGGGTCGAGCCAGATGCGCATGGCATATTCACCACCAAACACCTGCACCGTTCCCACACCAGGTACACGGGCCAGTGTATCTTCCATATTACTGACCAGATAATCGGAAATATCAGAAGAGGTGCTTTTATCGGTTTTATCGTACAGAGCAAGAACCAACAGGAAGTCACTCTGGGCTTTTTCAACGGTCACACCCTGGTCGGTTACTGCAGTTGGCAGGCGGCTTTCAGCTTGCTGTACTTTGTTCTGTACCTGAACCTGGGCGATATCCGGGTCTGTTCCCTGCTGGAAAGTGACCTGAATTTCAACCTGCCCGGTTGAGGCTGTACTGGTGGAGCTAAAATAGAGCAACCCATCCAGCCCGGTTAATTGTTGTTCAATGACCTGAGTCACACTGCTTTCCAGTGTTGCAGCGGAGGCACCGGTATAGGTTGCCTGAATTCTGATCTGAGGTGGAGCAACATCCGGATACTGGGCAATCGGCAGATTATTGATGCTCATTACCCCGAACATCATAATGCAGACTGCGATGACCCACGCAAAAACGGGGCGGCGAATAAAAAACTGAGCCAGCATAATCAGTGGTCTCCGCTTGTCGCAGTGGTGGTATCTGGGTTCACTTCAACCGGTTTTACGGTCATTCCTGCCTGAACCTTTGCCGTACCCTGTACGATCAACCGATCCCCGTTCTGCAGTCCGCTGTTAATCAGCCACTTATTGCCAATGACCTGAGTGGTTGAAACAGTGCGGTTCTCCACTTTATTGTCTGCATCTACGACCAGCGCGGTGGCATCACCTTTGGCATCCCGGGTGATACCTTGCTGTGGCGCCAGGATGGCGTCCGTTTTAACGCCATTAGTCACACTGGCTCGCACATACATACCAGGTAACAGGATATGCTGAGGGTTGGGGAAAATAGCCCGCATGGTGACACTACCGGTGGATTCATCAACCGCAATCTCGGTCAGTTCCAGCTTTCCGGTCTGATTATAGGTCGAACCATCTTCCAGCTTCAGGGTGACCGGAACCGTATCTGTTTCCTGCTTGAGAGAACTTTTCTGTTGACGTAATTTCAGCAATTGCATGCTGGACTGGGTCAGGTCGACATAAACCGGGTCGAGGGTACGGATGGTCGCCAACGCAGTGGACTGGCTGGCAGTCACCAGAGCCCCTGGTGTTACCGATGAGATACCAATCCGGCCGCTGATTGGCGCGGTAACCCGCGTATAGTTCAGATTAATACGGGCACTTTCTACCGCCGCCCGGTACTGCTCAACGGAAGCCACATTTTGCAGGTAAGTGGCCTCGGCGTCATCAGCATCCTGTTTCGAAACACCGTTTTCTTTCACCAGTGCGGCATAGCGTTGCGCTTTTAATTTGCTACTTTTGACCACGGCCTGTGCATATTTTAATTCGGCCACGGCCTGATCATAAGTGGCCTGATAGGTTGCCGGGTCAATCTGGTAAAGCACCTGACCGGCCTTAACATCATCACCTTCGGTAAACAGCCGCTTTTGGATTATCCCTCCGACCTGAGGGATAACGGCTGAAACCATGGTACCAGTCACCCGGCCGGTAACATCACTATTAATATCCACAGGTTGCGTATGCAAAGTAGTTACGCCGACTTCAGTAATAGCTGCGGTATTCTGAGTAGTGCTACTCTGGTCGCAACCGGCACACAATAATACCAGCCCTGCGATAACACTGCGCTGAATTGACTTCATGATTAATCCTGTAGTGAACGTTCATTCCCACTGGGCAGATTAACAAATCAACACATCTCTGTATGTCAGGAATATGAAAAAGAACCCATAAAATTCAGCGAATAGTGCAAAGAACAGAGTGACCCATCGTCCCGAAAGTGCCAGCAGACCGGCAATAAACACTAAGCTATCAGTGCAGGTATTGGCTATGAAATAAAATAAATCAATGATAACTATAGGTTTTAATTGGTGTTTTTGGTGGGCAGTAGAGGGGGATCTGCCCCCACCCGGGCAAACGTGATGGTAATAATGATCAGTTGGTTGTCCAGTAGGTACCGTTTTCGGGTAGCGCTAAAAATTGCTGATTCATCTCCTGTAAGGTGTGGGTGGGAGAAACATCCTGAAATAATGACGGATGAAAGGTGACGGCAAACTGTTCAACGGCCAGCAAATGCCAGGGGCTCATATAGAAGTTCTGCCACAATGCCAGGGCATGATGGTTCTGAACTGCAGGCAGCAGGGCGAGTGTGGTGTTTTTGCTCAGCGCCACAGCAAAGGAAGCTTGTGCCTGTTGGGGCGTTACATCGGGCCCCAGTTGTAGCTGATCCGGATGATCCGGTCCGGACGAACCTGTCGCTATATAGATGTCTGGTTTTTCCACCAGCAAAGTTTCCGGGCTGATTTTTCCAAATACCGACGGGAAATGGCCGGCGGCGATATTGTCTCCCCCCGCGAAGGCCATCATATCCGCCAGGTTACCCTGAGCTACAGTGGTACAACAGTCTCTGTTACGATCCAGATGCAGTTGCAAAAACACCCGGGGTTTATGGCCGTGCCAGCCGGCCAGACGGTCATGAATCAGCTGCATATGCTGCTGATAAAACTTAATAAAACGTTCTGCTTTTGGCTGGTCATCCAGTGCCTCTCCCAGAGTTTGCAGGCTGTTGACAGTATTTGCCAAGGGTTTAACACGGAAGTCGAGAAAAATCACAGGGATATGTGCCGCAGTCAGTTGTGCTAATAACGATGAACTGTCCGGGGGCATTCGTGCATACACAGGCAGAATGACCAGATCAGGTTTGAGTGAAATGATCTTTTCACTGTTAAGCTGTGAAAAATTAGAATTTCCAATCAGCGGAATATCTGCGATTTCCGGCCAGGCCTGCACATAGCGCTGCCAGGTCTGATGGTCAAGATTACGTAAATCTACCGGCCAGCCAACCACCCGTTTTGCCGGATTTCCTTCTTCAACCAGAGCCAGGGTATAGAGCATACGGCTCTCACCCAGCACAATTCGTTGTGGGTTATCGGGGATAGTCACCTGCCGCTGCAGACTATCGGTGACAACCTTGCTCTGCGCGATAAAGGGCGTAATCAGCAGCACCGTGGCGGCAAGCAGATTTTTTCTGAAAACTGACATCAGCATAATGGATTCCGGAATAACGGGGGCAACAGTATCAGGAATAACATGGATGAAAACAATAGAGAAATGCGTCCCATTCTCCTTTGTATTGCCATCGGCATCTGCTATGTCCTCAGTTTTAGCAGCATAAAGAGCAATGACCTGGTATCTTGCAGGTCTGAGATGCATGTGGTAAGAAAAATGCTTTACGCGTAAAACACGTAACTAGTTATTATTTTCCGAAAATTCAAACAACAAACAAAGACTCATCTCCTCAAAGGACCCTGAAAAGTGCAGCCATCGACGCTTAACTGGAATGATTTACGGATTTTTTTAGAAGTCTATCGTGCTGGAAGTTTATCCGGAGCAGCCAGGCATTTAAGGATCGATGTTTCTACCGTAAGTCGCCGGATTGCAGGTCTGGAGAGGTCACTATCCGCGCCGGTATTTGAACGCCATCCATCCGGATTAAAACTAACATTCAAAGGAAAGGAAATACTAACCAGTGTCGAAGCGATGGAATCACAGCTTCTGGCAACCGCCAGTTCCGGAGTGGCATCCTTAAATCAGCACCTAAAGGGGGAAGTCAGGATTGGTACTATGGAAGGTATAGCTTCTTTTTACCTGGCAAAAAAGCTCGCTGACTTTAGTCATCAATATCCTGAGTTGCATGTTGAGCTGATTACTTCGCCTCATCAGGTTCATGTTAATCGACGTGAAGCAGATGTATTTTTAAGTTTTTATCCTTATGAAGCGAAAGGGCTGGATATCATGCCTGTGGGTAAATTCAGATTGTATTTATATGCCTCTGGTGAATACATCCGCAATCACGGTATTCCTGCAAATAAAGAACAACTAAAACTGCATAAATTTGTCAGTTATATTGATGATTTAATTGAACTTGATACTGTACGCTGGCTGGATGAAATCATTACTGATCCACAAGTAGTATTCAGTTCAAGTAGCATGATTGCTCAGATGTTTGCTGCCAGCGGAGGATGTGGCCTGGTAATGTTACCTGACTTTATGCATGCAGAACGTTATGGCATGCAGAAAGTATTGGATCAAACGCTATTTAGTGAACGTGTCATCTGGCTTTCTGTACATAAAGAGTTGCGTTTTTTGCCTAAAATTAAAACCGTTATCCATTTTCTGGTGGAATCTTTCAGGCAGGACTACCCAAATCCGCCAGGTATTACTATCGTCTGATTCTCTTATGCACCTCCGGGGTGCATATATATGTTGTCCTTATCGGTAAGTAGCTGTTCAATTAGCTTATCATTTCAGACCATCTTCCCCTCGTGTTCACTATTCATTTCTCCCACTGCCTCCTTTAATCATTTATTCACCAAAATAGTGCGAATTTTCCTTTGCAAAAATGCAATGCCTTATGCGAAATCGCAACTTTTTAGCCCTAAAAAGCTCTGTTAATGTTCAAAAATTACCAAAGGGGGGGATATGAATGACGTCATGGGCAGCAAAAAATTATCAGTGAATGATATCTATAACAGCCAACAATACCGACGGTATTCACGGCATAAACTCATCGTTATCTGGACATTAATTGGAATTACTTTGGGGTTCTACTTTTCTGTCCCGGTACTTAATTTTCTGGCTCCCGGGATGATGAACTACCGGGTTACAGGTTCCCTAAATATCGGTCTGATTTGGGTAATTATGCAATATCCACTAGGCGGATTGATTGCCTGTTATTACGTAAAAAAAATGAGGCTACTGGATAATCACCAGTGGCCTGAATCACTCACTGACAGGTCGTGATTTTAAATGAAAGCTAAAACTATTTTATTGTCAGTTCTGCCTGCGGTCATTGCCTTTCCGGCATATGCAGCAGATAACGCTCTGGTGGATAACAGTCATAAAGGAATAACTTTTACTATATTCGCTGTTTTATTTCTTTTTTCACTGTCGGTGACCTGGTTGGCGTCCAAAAAGAATGCCACTGCCGGGGATTTTTATACTGCCGGTGGTGGTATCGGACCTGTTCAGAACGGGCTGGCTATTGCCGGAGATTACCTCTCGGCCGCCGCATTTCTTGGTGTTTCCGGATTGATAGCGCTGTATGGTTTTGACGGAGTCAGTTATATCGTCGGCTTTTTTATTGCTTTTATTCCGGTACTTATTCTTGTCGCAGAACCCTGCCGACATCTTGGGAAGTTTACACTTGGTGATGTGCTGGCCTGGAGAAATTCGTTCAGATCCACCAAGACAGTCGCTGCGTTTTCCAGCGTGATTGTTGCTTTGTTTTATATGGTTCCTCAGATTGCCGGCGGAGCAGTGATAGTCAGGGCTCTCATTGGGATTCCCTATGAAATTTCCGTCGTCGCAGTTGGATTACTGATGATGATTTACGTTGCGTTTGGGGGCATGCGCGCTACCACCACCGTGCAGGTGACTAAAGCAATATTACTTATCAGCTGTTGCTTTGTATTAGTGATACTGTCATGGCTACCATTTGGTTTTAATGGTGTCAGCTTTATTAACCATATCACCAGCGATCCCCGAATTCAGCATTACGTTTTATCCTTGTTTCATAATTCATCAATGACCCCGCAACAGGCCGGACAGCGTTTTCTGGAGCCGGGCTTATACCTGAAAAAACCGGTAGAGCAAATCTCACTGGGGTTAGCATTAGTACTGGGTACTGCTGCAATGCCACATGTACTAATGCGATTTTTTGCAGTGCGCAGTGCGAATGATGCCAGAAAGTCGGTGCTATGGAGCATGTTATTTATTGGTGTTTGCCATCTGTTTATTGTGATTATTGGTTTTGCCTGTGCGCATTTTCTGGGCGCAGAAGCTATAAGGCACGCGGAAAAAGGTGGAAATCTCGCGGCACCTTTACTTGCACAATATCTCGGCGGAGGGCCCGACAGTCTGGGCGGAAACTTCCTGTTAGCGCTGGTTTCAGCAATTTCATTCGCGACAATTGTTGCAGTCGTTGCAGGTTTGACTTTGGCTGCCGCATCGGCAATGGCACATGATGTTTATGTGGGAGTCATCAGGAATGAAAAAGCATCAGAAAAGGAGCAGGTTATCGCTGCCAGAATAGCCACGCTAATTATGGCTGTAGTCGCGGTTATCGCCGGCATTGCAGCCAAAGGTCAAAATGTGGCTTATCTTGTGGGGCTGGGATATGCCGTTGCAGCCTCTGCTAATTTACCGGCACTGATCCTGTCACTCTACTGGCGACGTTGTAATACCGCAGGCGTGGTAGCTGGCGTTGTGGGTGGCACTATATTGTCAATCGCCCTGGTGTTGGTGTCTCCAGGAATGAATTATCCACAGTTACAAAAACAACAATTGGTGAGTCAGCTCAGTTTGCTTGATAACCAGCAGAATCCTCCTGCAAAAAATCTGCAATTGCGTACTGAGTTGCAACATAAAATTGACGAAATTCCTGAAAACGCTACCAGCATTATTGGCCTGAAGAAACCACTTACTTCGTTAATTAATCCGGGAATTATCACCATACCTGCCGGATTTTTACTGGTAATCGTTTTTTCTCTGCTGTTCCGGGATGAACGTGCTCTTAACTTATGGCCTGAGCTCGCTGTTCGCAGGGACTTAGGAAGTCACATCCCGTCAGTCACTATTAATAATCGTTAATATCCTTGAGGAAAAAATGCAATTACCTACTGTTAAAGTTGCGTCTGTTCATGCCGCTCCCGTTTACATGAACGCCCGGGCCACACTTGAAAAAGCATTAACTCTGATAGCGGAAGCCAAAGCAAATGGTGCTGAACTGGTGGTTTTTCCGGAATCATTTATCCCTGGATTTCCAGTGTGGGCTGCGCTTTGGGGACCAATTTATAACCATCAATGGTTTCGGATGATGGCAGAAAATAGTTTGCTGATCGATGGCCCTGAAATTCAGGCGTTGTGCAGTGCGGCAGCCCGCCATGAGTTACTCGTGTGTGTCGGGTTTAGTGAGCGTAGCCCCGTTAGTGTCGGATGTTTATGGAACTCATCGGTGCTGATCGATCAGACCGGAAAAATCATTAACCATCACCGTAAACTGGTTCCTACTTTCTACGAGAAGATGGTGTGGTCATCTGGAGATGGTGCGGGACTCAACGTGTGTGATACACAAATAGGTAAGATAGGGGGGCTAATTTGTGGTGAGAACACCAACCCGTTGGCTCGTTATTCTTTGATGGCTCAGGGCGAACAAATTCACATATCGCAATGGCCTTCTGTCTGGCCAACAAGGAAGCCAACCGCAGGAGGAAATTTTGATAATCTGGCGGCTAACCGTATTCGTGCCGGCGCACATTCCTTTGAAGCTAAATGCTTTGGTATTATGAGTGCTTCATTAATGGACGAAGGAATGATAAGGATGCTGACAGATTTCGACAGCACTGTTAATGAAATTCTGGAGAATACCCCCCAGGCGGTAACAATGTTTGTCGACCCGACAGGCACCCAAATCGGAGACATGTTACAGCATGATGAAGGTATAGCTTATGCGACTTTTGAGCTGGCTCAAATCATTGAACTTAAACAACTGCATGATGTTGTTGGCTATTATAATCGGTTTGATGTATTCAGCCTGAACGTTGACAGGCGACGTCTGGTTCCGGCAACCTTTACAGAACCCACGTCATTCGACAATAGTCATTCGGTCATTGTCAGTAATAGCATTGAAGAAAACGGAGTTTAACCTGTCTTTCTGCTAACTTGTTGTCTGATTAGTGGCTGCACAGTCGAAATGCAGTCACTATCACTGACTCTGGTAGCAGTTAGTCTTACTGCCATTATCGCCTTCCATTGAGACAAAGTTTTTCAACCCTCTCACCAGAAAACTGACCGGTTCATCGGGATGATTTAGATCCCGGCACAAACGATATGTCACGTCGTGACCTGATGACGCCATAAAGGATAGGTAGCTTTAAATTTAAAGGGGAGGGGTAACGATAACTATGGCGCGTGTTTTATTCATATGATTAACCTGCTAACGGATACAATACTGTAGTTAACTCAGAAAATTACAGTGTGATTTTCGCTTCAGAGAAAATCATTACAGACCTTATCTCATATCACTGGTACGATATAAGTCTCTTTGATGGCACCGTTTACGTACCTATTTTTGACTGAAATAAAGTGCTATAACAACTCTGGGTATTAGGTGACAAAAAAGGACATAAAGTTTTTTTAATCAGGAGATTACAGTATGGATACTGTCGAGGAACTTAATAACACGTATTTTTATGCAGGTCGTTCAAACCTGACTGCCAGTCAGTTGCTGTTTATGATTTTCTGCGAAAACACAGCCAATCAGCTGGGTGTGCAGGATTTTGGGGCGATAGCGTCTATCGTGGCTGGTCTGAATATATTGCCTACACGCACAAAACCACGCGATGCCATTGAGGGTACTTCATTAGCATCCCGAGGCTCTCGTAAAATCTTTGGTACGACTAAATTTCCCGGGGGAATTCGGTTGCCATCGGTGATAGGTGGATATCCACCATCAACATTGAAAATAAAAATGGTGGCAAAAATTAGCGCGTTTACAGGTCGTGCTATACCTGTTGTTGGATGGATTATTTTGGCTTCTGATGTGCAGCAGATTGCATATCGTACAGTCAGAGATTACAACCGCATTGCCAGGGGAAGTGACAAAATATGGTAATTAATACTCTTGAACAGAGAATTTATGAACTGGTGAGAAGTCATGATGGCATTTATCTTTTTAAGAAAAAAAACCTGACACCGACAACGGATTTGGATTCAGATCTACGGCTGGAAGATGATGAAGCACTGGCGCTGATGGATGAATTTTTCATGACGTTTAAGGTAGACAGAGGAAACTTCTCCATATCAACATACTATCCGCCAGAACCAGCGCTCAGGGATCTGCTCAATCCGTTCTGTAAAAGCAATATTCCTCAGGTACCAGATTTTACTATCGGTATGCTTATTGAATCTGCCATCGCTGGCCGCTGGTTGTATGACTGATAAACACCGGGCGCTGATTTTGGCTCTCCGGCTTGTCAAGGCTAAGTTCATATGTCCGGGGCAGGGCAAAGTATAAATGTCCTCTAATACTCTGTAGTTTGCAGGAGTGATACCTGTATTAGGCTGGGTTATTCTGGCTGCTGATATTTCAGAGATCGCTTATCGTACTGTCAGGGATTACAACCGTATAGCAAGAGGAAACGATAAAATATGGTAGATGTAGATGCTGTCGAAAAGCGAGTTTACGAATTAGTCCAGCCCTGGAATGGCCGTTCGTGGCTGACATTTAAAATGCCTCATTTAAATCGTGACACCTCGCTGAACCATACAATGAACATGGACGAAGAAGAAGCTCAGGATTTGCTTGATGAGATTTTTACTGAGTTCAAGCTCAGGCATACCGATCTCAATTTCAGTATCTATTTTCCTGTGAAAAACCGCAAAGATGCAAAACCTCTAACCATCAATATGCTCATTGAATCTGCCATCGCTGGCCGCTGGTTGTTTGACTGACACACACCGGAGGGCTGATTTTGGCTCTTCGTCAAAATTGTCAAAGCTAAGTTCAAATGTCCTTCTGTCAGCAAGGCAGCTCATTGCTTCCATATTGGCAGCCATAAGCCCGTTAGTGGTTTCCTTTAACAGTACAGGACGGTCACTAACCAGCTTTTGCTTTGTTCATAGTAACCTGACAGGCGAGCAGCCAACTTATCACCGAGGGGAATGTTTAAATCGCCATAGGGATTGATAGTGGAATCGCTTCCGGTGCGCACGACGAGCATGCCTTTCATATCGGGGTTAGGTTGTTTAGATACCACGTTAATCAGGCTACCCAACGGTGCACCGATACCACCACCATACAATGCTGTAGTCCGGCCTTTCAAAATCTCAACACGTTCCGCACCAATAATACTATCGGGACCAATAGCCGCAGCGGTGCCACCAAATGCAGGGATACCATCGAGGTAGATTTCAGCAGAAAATCCACGTACCCACGGCTGAGCAAAAAGGACTTCGTCAGAATGTGTGGGCCTGACACCTGAAACGTTTTCCAGTACATCAATGTATGACTGGCTTGCTCATCCATCATTTTCCGGTTAATGACCTGAACTGACTGAGGGTTTTCAGTGATGGGAGTACTGGTTTTCGTAGCAGAAACACTCTCAGTTTCACCATAAGCACCTGGAGTGGCCACTACGGTGAGTGTCTGTTGTGAGTCATCGTTACTACTTTGTGTTGATTCACCAGCCAGGGCAGAACCGGTTAGCAGGCTGCTGATGGTGATTGCGAGTTGGCAACGCTTTAAAAATTCGTAGCCAGACATATTCTATTTCCTTATAACCCAGGAACATTCAACCGGCCCGATCGCTCAGGCCGGGAACTTATCAGAACGTCACGTTGACCTTCGCCCACCAGGTTCTGCCAGGTTCATTAACAACTGTATTGGCGGAATATCCAAAACTGCTGTTTCCAGCGAGATTAAGATGTTCGCTGTAGGCGGTATCAAAAAGGTTGTCCACACCGGCACTCACTTTTAGTTGTTTAGTCATCTGATAAGCCATGTTGGCGGAGAAGATGGCAAAGCCCTTGCTACTGCCAAAGTCTTTACCGACAACATTGCCTTCATTTTCAGCCAGGCGATGTTGTGCGCTGACCAGTCTGAGGAGGCCACCACTGCTCCAGTTACCTGATTCCCAGTTCAGCCCAAGACGAGCTTCGAGAGGAGGTATTTGCGGCAGGGGTTGGTGATTTGTGGTGTTCTGAGCCCATGAATAAGCAAGACTTGCATCAGTTTTCCAATGGTCACTAAGTTGAAAACTATACCCGGCTTCACCGCCCATTATCGTGGCATCCACATTATCGGCTTGGCTGATACTGATATCTGAAGGGTTGTAACGAAAGAGGATAAAATCGTTCACCCGGCCCAGATACGCAGAGACCCAGCCGGTAAAACGTTTATTGTTGTACTGTGCCCCAATATCCAGTTGAGTGGTTTTCTCCGTTTTAACGTTATCAAAGGCACTGCCACCGCCCGGGCCATAAGTGGGTGAAAACAGCTCCCAGTAATCCGGGAAACGTTCTGTGTAACCAACACCTGCATACAACATAAGCGGTAAATCACTCAGCGTGTGTTCGAACCGAATAAATCCTGCAGGCAGTGTGTCGCTACGGCTGCCTGCTCCGGTACTGGTATAATTGTCAACCAGAGTGCGATCCAGCCTCGCGCCACCAATGACCTTGCTTTTATCGCTGGCATACCAGGTCAGCTCAGTGAACAGGCCATAGTCATGAAAACGGGCATCTTTCACCCATTCCCTGTCATCTTTACTACGGTGGGTATTAAGCTGCGTATCGACACCACTCTGTAACTGGTAATCCTGCCACAACCAGGTTCCCATCATCCGACCACCTACCGTGCGGCGATCGAGCTGCATTGCCATCGGGGTGTCCATGTCCATGGAACTCCCTGACATATCCATTGATGAACTCATATCCATGCTACCTGATGCGGTACCCGGCGAACGCAGGCTGTAATTATCCATAATATGATTGGCATAGTTGTAGTAGGCGCTGGCTTCGAATTTGTCGAACACATCACCAATATTAGACTTTTCAAATCGCATACCAAGACTTTCGCGTTTGAACTGCGATCCGTCCATACTCCGCCCAGCGTAGCGTGCCTCTCCATTGCCTTTTCCCGCAGTTATTTCCAACAGCGTGTCCTTGTCCGGAGTCCAGCCCACGGCAACATCGTTATTCCACTTATTCCATTTCGACGGAACGCGATCACCATTACCGTCTTTATAATCGCTGGACCGGGACTTATTACCTGTGAAACGAATATAACCGTCCTCACTGCCCAGGCTGAGATCGGCATTTTCATCAAAGCGGTTGTTTGAAGCCGCCAGAATGCTTGCATTCCCTTTGATACCTGGCTCCTCAAACCGGGGAGGTTCCCGGTCAAAACGTAATGTGCCTGCAGAGTTACCGGGCCCCCATAACACAGTTTCCGGTCCTTTCACTAAAGTGAGTACGTCAAAATTTTCAGGTGAAATATACGAGGTGGGAGCATCCATTCGAGCCGGGCAGGCACCCAGCATCTCACTGTTGTTGGTCAGAATACGAAGGCGTGAACCAAACATGCCACGGAATACCGGATCGCCGTTAGTACCACCATTACGAATCTGCGAGAACCCGGGGATGGTCTTAAGGTAGTCAGAACCATCACTGGCTGGCACAGGTTGACGTGGCGTTTTGAGGTTAGTGAATATGGTTAGCGGTGATACTACAGGTGCGGTAACCGTCATTACGGGTTCTGACCCCTGCGTATTTTCCTGAACTTTATGTGGGGCAGATACTTCATCTGCCGATACTAATGCGGGTAAAGCACAGCCCAAAAAACCTGTCAGACTTATAGCCTGGAGAGGAAAGTATTTTATAGACATAAATTGTCCTGAATTAAATATAATAAGCCTATCCTCCGCGTATAGCAGAAGATAAAAAGGCTCTCACAGCTATTACTGCCTGTATTTTAAACCGGAGTATTTCACAGTTTATTTAGGGCAATAAAAGTCCTGCGCTGAACGCATTATAATTACGGAATTATTGTTGCTAAACGCTGATATTAAATAACAGTGGATGAGCAAAGAAAAAAGCAGCGGGGTGGTGCACGGGGCTGGGCAATACCCGGGAAAAACAGGATGAAAAATCGGATAACAAGAGGAGGAGGCGGTGCCAGTGAAACCTTAAACGTGAGCCAGACAATCGCAACGAATACCCACAGCATAAGGGGAAGGTGGATCAGCATGACACAATAACCGCAAGCCATATCATCCATCATGCCACCATCATGCATCATCATAGGCAGACCAGACGTAGTGTCTGAAGACTGTGACGATATGTGGGGTGTGTCTGCATCCGTGTGCATGCCATGCATGTCCATGTCGTCCATCACAGAATCATCGCTCATTGCCATCATGTGCATCTGATGTGAGTTTTCGGACGATGTGTGTTCTGCCTGTTCTTCTCGATTATCAATTCTACGATATTCCAGACTCTTCGATATAACCGGTGCAATAAACAGCAACAAAATCGCAAAAATAGCGAGCACTGCTGGTAGCTTATTTCGGGAAAATCGGATAAGTGAGAACAAATCTGAACATCCAGAACAGGTTAATCGAAGGACGTATTATAAATAAATTGAAATTAATTGTAATCAGATTTTTAAATTCGGACTAGAGAAATAAAACAATTGCCCACTAAATTAACAAATACTGACCTTTACAGTATTTGGTGGATGCTTTTAACCGTGAGGGAATGTTCATAGAAGTTGACCTGAATATTCCGGCTGAGCGAGTTATCAACGACTTGCTGCCAGCTCTGCATCCGGACATAAGATAGCAGGGGGCTTTAATACTTCGGCGTTGGGTAGGGCATTGTCGACGGCGGGCGGCTTTTGGCCTTCGCTTTGCGTACGGTACAGAGTAACTCCCGCTCCAGGATGATTTCGACGTTCCGAATTCTTACCGGTCACGCCAGATTCTGCCATCCTTACCTATGGTACAAATAATGAACGATTCCTAAAAAAGTGTTATAACAACTCTGGGTATTAGGTGCTCAAAAAAGGACATAACTCTGTTTCTAATCAGGAGATGACAGTATGGATACAGTCGAGGAACTTAATAACACGTATTTTTATGCAGGTCGTTCAAACCTGACTGCCAGTCAGTTGCTGTTTATGATTTTCTGCGAAAACACAGCCATTCAGCTGGGCGTGCAGGATTTTGGGGCGATTGTTTCTATCGTGGCTGGGTTGAATGTTTTGCCAGTAAGTGGAAAACTTGCTGGAGCAATACCTGATACATCTATTGCCTCAAAAGGGGCGCGTAGATTTTTTGGCAATGCTCGTTTCCCCAGACCTATCAGGCTTCCTTCCGTCATAGGTGGTTATCCACCGTCAATACTTAGAATCAAAATGGTAAACAGAATTGGCACTTTCGCTGGGAGAGCTGTTCCTGTAATAGGCTGGGTTATTCTGGCGTCAGATGTTTCACAAATCTCTTACAGAACGGTAAGAGATTACAACCGTATTGCCAGGGGAAGTGACAAAATATGGTAGATGCTACTGAAAAGCGAATTTATGAGCTTATTGAGCCATGGAATGGCATTACATGGTCAGCCTTGAGGGTAAAACCTTTAACCGGCGAAACATCATTGAATCATTCGATGAATATGGATCCCATGGAAGCAGCGGAGCTGTTGCTGGAAATATTTGAGATATTCAATCTTAACTTTGAAGACTTAAGCTTCCAGTCTTATTTCTCGAAACACCGTAAAGACGAAAAACCGTTAACCATCAACATGATTATCGAATCAGCTAAAGCTGGCCGCTGGTTGTATGACTGACACACACCTGAGGGCTGATTTTGGCTCTCCGCTACATTATTGATGGTAATAAAGAAATTGTGTTTGATTCGCGTGTGTCAGGTACAGATTTACCAACGATAAAGGGCGAGTGATGGGGTGATGAAGTCAGGCTGTTCATTTACTGCATTTGATTCTGGTTTGTCTGGAGAAACGGGTAACGTAGAATCATCGTCGATAGTAGCCAGTTGACGGTCAGTGTTAATGGTGATGTAGTGCTGAAAAAAGTGTTATATGATCCCTGCACATCTGATTGACCAGAAGGAATCTTTTTATGACAACAGGACTTGCAGCCAGAGAAGAACCCGGCCGTTATTATACCTTTCCGTCACGGTTGCCTCGGGGGGAATTTTTTGAAATCCGACCCCAAATCTTACCCCACAATGCAAAACCAATAACTGATGACGAAAGCGGAATGTGCATTGGTTATTCTGTTTCACAGGCTCCCGGTCTGTGGCGAATTTATGATACTGATGGCACTTTTGTCAGACTGGAAGAAGCCCCACTGGAATCGCCGCTGATTGATCCACTTGATATTGCTTTACTCGCAGCCGGTGTTTTTCGCATTTTTCTGGCAGGCAGGGCATTATTGCAAAGTGGGATCAGATCGGCTGTCACGGTAAAACTTAGTCAAAGTACCGTCTTTTTCTTACGAGGTCGGTTAAAAATGGGTTTGTCAGCCCGTAATCTTAAAATGACAGAAACCGCAGCAAAGCATATGTATAACCCTGGGCGCTATGTGCCTTTGCAGCTTCAGGAAAAAGCCATTCGCTATGGTAGACGTATGCCAGATCCACAGAAAAAACAGGGGGTTTTTCGCTATGAAACTGAAATGTATAGGCTTGTTGAGAACAAGCAGGCAAAAGGAACCTATTATTACAAAAAATATACTCTTGAAGTCCTTGTTCGGGAAAAGGATTGGACAATCAGCCATTTCAAATATTTTTAGGGGTAATCATGATTGATATAAGCGTTGGGACATTGAAATTTCAGTTATCGCCTTATGAAAGAGAATTTGCAGAAGATGAACTATCAGACGACTGGATAAAAACGTTTGTGGAATATAAGTTACCTGTATTAACGGCACAGTATAGTACTGCTTTCACTGTGACTGAACTCATTGATTTAAGGAGAAAATTTCAATCTTTTTATGATAGTTTAGTTAAACAAAAAACTCATTCTGATATATCTTTTGACAGCTTAGAACGTCATTTTAGTTTACAGGTCAGCCAGGTTGGTCATCATGATACTGCGGAAATAACTATCATGATGAAACCTGAAGATAATGCGGACAGCGTTAAAATCATCGACACGTTCTACCTTGACCAGAGCTATTTTCATGCATTGCTTTCCGGTCTTGATGAGATGATTAACTGGCAGAACTGACCAGTTTTCGTTCTCCGCCACACTTGTCAAGGCTAAGTTCAGATGTCCGCCTTTCAGCAAAGTTGCAGTGTCCGTTTAGAACCTTCAAATCCAGTTCAGATAGCATCTGCTGCCACTGGCTTAGAGACCTGAGCTAATACAGCTAGATAACGCACAACTAATTTCAATCTAGGTAACTGATCATGTGGCAACGAAGTATGAAAATGCTTTATGATTCGAGTGCCAATTTGAAACTGAAATTTAAACACGCATATCAAGGTTAGACCTTTAAAGACTGAAAGAAACAGGACCTATTCCCGGACTATATGGTCATTCTAAAGGAGAATCTTTCTGTAGATCTTGATTGTAATTCCGTTAGTGCATTCAGCATGTCATTTCCGTTGAGTGAACGCTGTGATTTCTTAGTCTTTGCCGCGTTTTTCCGACGGGAAGGACCATTTCCGGAGGGGGCCGACTGAGAGCGGTTATTATCACGATTGTTTTGCACCAGTTGAATAAATTCAAGAGTCTGTCCAAGCCGTTTATTATCAACAATAGCACCTTGATCAATCTTTGAAAGGTGATCATAAGTGGAGTAGGGAAGTGAAACCCCGTTAAGGCGAAGCTCTTTTCTTTCATCTGGATAGTGCCATACTTCAATGTATCTCCCGATAGCTCTGCGACTTAGCTCATTATCTTCAATAAGATAAAGAACTTTGTCATACTGAACAGTCAAAGACTTTGATACCCGACGGGGTTCTCTCCAGGTAAAAAATGCATTAAGGTCATCATCAGCTTCAAGTGGACGATGGACATCAAAATCATGTCGGGGAACTTTAGCAAAACGACGATTGTAATCGGCCATAAATATTTCAGCGTACGAGTTGGCATCTTGAATTGATGATATCCCCTGAAGCCGGAACTCTTTAACCAGGCGGTCCTGAAGAGTCAGGTGCGCACGTTCAACACGGCCTTTTGCTGAGCTGGTTTCAGCACAAATAGTGCTAATGTTTAACTCATTCATGGCTCGTCCAAATTGTGTAATACCATCGCCTCCAGTGGCATTTTTGTTGTTAATTCTGAATATACTGGCTTCATCACTGTATAGTGAAAGCGGTTTACCATGTTTTTCTATATAGCCTCGCGTAGCTTCGAAGTAAGTGAATGTAGACTCCGATTTCACAAAAAGAAGTTGCATTAGCCGGCTGGTTGCATCATCTACGTATTGAACCAACTCTCCGACACAGGGGCGACGATACCGAGGCTGTTGAATCTTTGGTGCACGTTGCTGCCGGGGTATCCATAAATTTGCCTGGATCATCAGCTTTCTCACAGTTTCTTTCGATAGATAAACCCCATGAACTTCACTTAGCTTTTCACACGCGAGCGTGGGACCAAAATCAGAGTAATGCTCCCGTATGATGGAGATTTCATACTCAGACATACCTAAGGGTAACTGATTATTACTCGGCTGCCCGGTACGTTTACTGGTCACACCCAGTGGGCCTTCATTACGGTAACGAGCAATCAGACGTCTGCATTGGCGAGGTGAAATACCAAGATGCTCAGCGGCACGGCTGGTCTTCATGCGGCCATCAATGATGTCCTGAATTATTTTGAGGCGATTGGCTTCTTAGGACATTTGAACTTTGCCATAAACGGACATTACAACTTTGCCTCTACAACACTGGTACGCATAATGTATATTATGTTAAATAGACTTTAATGAATAATAGATTCCTGCGCGGCTGCCATTTCGGTCATATCAATGATCTATTGATACTCGCCCTATCTCCCTGTTTTTTTTTTGCAATTGAGCTCTTCCAGAACAACTTCGCTTTCTGAAGCATACTTGACAGGTAATCATCCACGTTAGCTGTAAACTTGTCATTTTCACACTGCCAAAATTTACTATAAAGTAGTTACGCTGCTCTAAATAAAACCTGAAGAAAGCCTGTTTTTTACAGGCTTTCTGTATTCCTATTCTTTCTCCCAGTCATTGTTATCAAAATAGAAATATCGCCTTTCTTTATTAATAAAGTCAACCCATCCAAGCCCACTAGAATGTATTCTCCAGTC
Organism: Tatumella morbirosei; assembly: GCF_000757425.2. GTDB lineage: Bacteria > Pseudomonadota > Gammaproteobacteria > Enterobacterales > Enterobacteriaceae > Tatumella > Tatumella morbirosei. The sequence continues at coordinate 313,382 of NZ_JPKR02000003.1, forward strand.
GCCTGAACTTCCATCCTTAAAATTAACTTTACCAGATGCAATACAAGGAGAATAATACTCATTTATCCAGTCACCACTGGAGGATGATTCCCGGGCCTTAGAGAAATAATGGATTAGTTGTTCTCTGGTCGGATTAAATGTCTTACAGCCTTCCTTTTCATATTCAGCACGATTATCACTATCCCAGGCTCCTGTTTCCACGATTTTTATCTCATTTACTATTCTTGCCTTAGTAAAAATGGAGGTAAATAAAAAACAAGGAATACTATTTTCTTTATTTCCATTCTGCTGTGCTCGCTCCGTTTCACTTTAAGATAGCAAACGCCTGATGATTAAGTTCCCGAACATAGTCCAGAAAAGCTTTTAACGGTGCCGGGATTAACCGGCGGTCATTGTAATAGAGCCATAAACCTGGAAAACTGAGCCACCAGTCTTGTAAAATCGGCTGTAATGTCTTGTTTTTAAACGCTGGCTTAAGCCAGTCCTCAAACAGATACACCACACCGGCACCAGCAATAGCTGCTTCAACCGTGAGATCCATTGCGGCTCCAATACTACAAATCAGCGGCCCTTTCGGTTGCAGGCAAATTCGTTCACCGTCGGAACTAAACTCCCATTCCGCAACGACGCCTGTTGCATAACGGCCATGCAGACACCGATGCTGCATTAACTCACGTGGATGCTGAGGTGTACCAAACTGGTTCAGATATGCCGGCGCCGCAGCAGCAGCAAATCTCTGGGTGCGCGGACCTATTGGCATAGCGACCATATCCTGCTCAAGATGGTCATCGTAACGAATTCCGGCATCACAGCCATCCCGAAAAATATCCTGTACGTTACTTTCGGCGACCACTTCAAGCTGAATATCCGGATAGCGTTGTAAAAATCCTGGAACAATATCCGGTAATACGAGGCGTGCCGCACTTACCGGAACATTAATACGGAGTATTCCTGAGGGTGTCTTACGTAGCGTATTGAGTGCATCAAGTGCTGCATCCACTTCATTCATCGCAGGTAAAAGCCGGGACATCAGTACTCTACCCGCCTCGGTCAATACCACGGTACGCGTTGTACGGTTAAATAACCGAATATCGAGTTGTTCTTCGGCACGACGGACCGCGTCACTTAACCGGGAGGGATTACTGCCAGTCACGCGTGCTGCTTCACGAAATCCCCCTGCTTTAGCCACTGCAACAACTGCATGCAACAGCGCCATATCCATTGCCATTGTCCGCCACCCCGTACACTGTGTTCTGATTAATGTGGATAGTTGCACAACATCTCGTCAGTTACAATCTTACCTGTCAACGATGAGGAGGTATTATGTCACAGCCAGCAAAAACATTTATTCTTGGAGATCGTGAGGTTTCTCGTCTCGGTTATGGTGCCATGCAATTAGCAGGTGCAGGCGTATTTGGTCCACCACCTGATGAAGCTCGTGCCTTACAGGTACTGCGGGATGCTATAGCCGCTGGTGTTAATCATATCGATACCAGTGATTTTTATGGTCCGCATATTACCAATCAGCTAATCAAAAAAGCCCTTCATCCTTATAGTGATGAGCTGGTGATTGTCACCAAAGTGGGTGCAAGACGTGATAAAAAAGGCGGCTGGTTACCGGCCACAAGCCCTGAAGAAATAACCAATGCGGTGGAAGATAACCTACGCAATCTGGGGCTTGAAGTGCTGGATGTAGTGAATCTTCGATCAATGCTAGATGTTCATGCTCCAGCAGAAGGCTCACTTGAGCCACAAATTGAAGCGTTGTTAAATCTTAAACAACGTGGTCTGGTGCGCCATATAGGTTTAAGTAACGTAACGGAAAAGCAAGTCAGAGATGCCCGTGCAATGACGCCGGTTGCCTGTGTGCAAAATCTTTACAACCTGGCAAACCGACAGGATGAGACAATGATCAACCAGCTCTCTGCAGATGGAATCCCTTATGTGCCCTTCTTCCCGCTGGGTGGTTTTTCGCCCTTGCAGTCAAAGGAACTGAATGGCATCGCAGAGACTTTGAACGCGACACCCTTGCAGGTCGCACTGGCCTGGCTGTTGCAGCGATCTCCCAACATATTACTCATTCCCGGAACATCATCACCTGAACATCTGAAACAAAACCTTGCCAGTGGCGATTTAGTCCTGCCACCCGAGGTCATTCAGAGCCTCAACTGTATTGGATAAACACTGACCTGCGGCATATGCGGCAGATAGCCGGTGAAAATCTATTGATTTTTTTAGGCGCTGACTGACAATATTCAGACATATAAGTGCGTTAAATCAATGATTTAATCTTTGAAACATACAACGATCATCCAATGGCCATTAAACAGCATGTTTAAGTCGTGTCGCTATGCAAAAAAAGGTGGACTCTACCTCCGGAGTTTACTCAGATTTTACGTAGCGACGCCGGAAACTATCCCTGATTTTGGACCTGTTGCTTCACGATGACAAACTCAGGTTCAGGAAGTGCATACTTTTCTTCTATACTTATTTCATGGCTAATAGGTAAGGACAAAAAATGGCAGGTGGATGGTCTGATGACGGAGCAGTTAATAAACAAATCGATGCTACCGTAGAAGACGCGGTTGCCAGAGCCCGTGAGCATCTTGGCCGTGGCGAAAGTGCTGAGTTCTGCGAAGAGTGCGGCGACCGGATTCCGGAAGCCAGGCGAAAAGCACTTGCGGGTGTCAGGTATTGTGTAAACTGTCAGGATAAACTGGATAAACAGGACGAAATCAACAGCGGATACAACCGACGTGGTAGTAAAGACAGTCAGTTGAGATAATATAAGGCTAAAAGAAGCATTCAATTAACGTGACAGTGTCACAATATGACGTGAGCTCCAGGGCCCCTCTGCTACTAAAATATAGGCAGATATTCGGTTGATCAGTGTTCTGACTTTCTCCGCTAAATTTGCTGAGGTATTTTAGGGCTCAGGACCTGTGAGGATATCAGTGTCGGTATGAAGGAATTAACATTACGCGATGCCTCATATAACAGACTCACCCTCAGGCCTGGTAACCCCCTAAATTGAAAAGTAGAATTTCTACTTTCCCGTGTTCAGGGGGATTTTTATGACCCTAAAGCGAACGGTGTATCAGAGACTTTACTGACAAACTTCACCTCCAATCCGTCCGGCTCTCCTTATTTTCGGTGGTACAACTACCTTAGCTGATTCGTTAAATGCTGTTCAATCCAGGCAAGTACCGGAGTTAATGCTTCATCAGAGTTTTTTTCATAAATAAGTCCATGGCCATTACCATAAACACCGTGATCCGGAAGATGCATGATTTCGACAGAGGCACCTGCGGCATTCAAAAATGCGGCCGTTGGAGGACTTGCAGCAGCGAATGCTGAAGCCTCTGCGGTAACAATCAACACAGGTTTACCCATAATGGAAGGAAGTGTATAACTCCCCTGCTCTGCACGTAATAATTCCTCAGGATTAGAAAATGACGGAACAAATTTAAGAGGTGCAGCTGCAGGCCCCCATTTCATCGATCCGATATTAGGGATTTCTGCAAATGGAGGTCCCATGGGTTCCACGGCAACAATCATTTTTACTTTATCAGGACGACGGTCAGCGGTGAGCCAGCCGTCAGGCCCGGAGGCAGAATGTGTTATAAGTATTGAAGGCCCTATCCAATCCAGTAAAACCGCCATGCGATCGGCATCCATGGTTTGTGAATAGGCTAAAACTTCAGGAAGAGGCCCATAGCCTGCTATGAACTCATCCATGGCCTCAGAATCTTCCGCCGGAAATGGCCACTGTGTATGCTTGTTATCATCTCCAGGAAAATAAATCTGCTTCCCGCCCTCATAAGAAAATGCAGGCCCCATAGCCCCCATTGTTTTAATGTGGAAGGGAGATCGCCCGTGTCCGGGCCTGTCAATCACCATTACAACATAGCCTTTTTCAACAAACCTTTGCGCCCAGCCAGGTCTGCCATCCGGCGTATCAAACCACTCAGTTCCCTGAAAGCCACCACCATGCATCAGGACTACCGGATAAGGCTGGGTAACGGTCTCGGGGGCTTCCCATTCCACGTACATTGGTCCGCATTGATAGGTCAAACCATTATCTTTAACTTTTTCACCGGGTACCCAAAAATGCCCACGACGTAGAGTACGTACAGGAACAGTTTCCCACGGTTTATATTGCTGTTTGTCAGGCATTTTTTTCTCTTTATTAAACAGAAATGAAGAAGGAATATGGCGATTTCTTGCTTTTCTGAATGTTTTCAGTCAGTCAGATAAGTTAGAACCGATGCGTAATAAGCTATTTATATATCGACTGGTACATTATAGGGGTGCGCAAGAGCTGTCAAGCTGATTTATATCGATCAGTACATAAATAAGTTAATGCTGTTGAGCACTATCGTGTTCAGAAAAAAGGACTCTCCATCCACTGTCTGAGTCCATTTTCTCTGTTTAAATATCTGCTGAATAAGCCTGAACACTGAACTGACTGGAGCGGGTTATGAAATCATTCTACGGATAGCCGCGCACCTTAATTTAAAAGCCTGGAGTGCAATATCAGATTCAGGTGCCAGAAGTTCAAAACCGTGATTAACTCCGGGATAGAGATGAAATTCCACTGAGGCACCTGCCTGCAGCGCATTGGCAGCCCAATGAATATTTTCCCTGCGAAATAAATCCAACTCCCCTACGTCGATGAACAAAGGCGGAAGACCAGAGTAATCACTGACAGCGGAGGGACTGATGTAGGGTAATAATGCCGGGTCAACGGCTTTTCCCAACCTGGCCGACCAGGCTGTTTGAATTTCTTCCCTGGAAATAGAAAGTAAAGGTGTCAACTCTGACAGTTCATTTTCTGCCTGATGATCAAGCATCGGGTAGACCATCACCGTACCGGCAACACTGAGACTTCTGTCACGAGCCACAAGTGTTGCAGAGGCCACTATCCCTCCACCGCCACTATCGCCCATCAATACTACCCGTTCAGGGTCAATCAGCAGTTCAGCACTATGCTCTTTTAGCCATATAAGCGCCGAAACTACCTGCTCAGTTTGTTCCAGACCGCAGGTTTCCGGAGCCAGTCCGTAGTCAAGAGAGATGAAATCTACACCGCTATGCCAGCAGTAATAACGAACAATTTTATCATAAAATTCAATATTTCCTGCGACCCCACCTCCGCCATGGATATATAAAACCACCCCACCGGAGGCATTGCCGGTAGTATAACGGCGTGCCGGCAAACTACTGTTTTTATATGGGATAGTAAATTCACAGGTACTGACACCCTCCTGAAAAGGAAAGTGCTTGCGGACCAGTGTGTATAGTGCATTTGCTCTCACTCGCCAACTAACAGGATCCCCTGGTACGAAATCCGGGAATTCTAATATTTCAGGTGTCAGTTGTGATAATTTGCTGGCCAGTTGTTTATCAGTCACATAACTCATCTTGTTTCCTCCTGAGTGTTTACAGAAATGATTATGATGCACTATCATTCTGTCTCATATGACATATAAAGGTACTTTTGAGACATGGCGGTATCCATAGGATTTCTTATTTTTCCAGACTTCAATCTGCTTGATTTAAGCGGCCCGCTTTGTGTTTTTGAAACCGCAAATGATCAGCTCACACCTGAAGAACGCTATACACTCGATATTTGCAGTGTCTGCCCTGGCGAAATCAAAAGTTCCTGTGGCGCAGTAATGCGTACAACATCCTTTAAGGAAAAAAATTTTGATACATTGATTGTTGTTGGTGGAAGAGGCGTTAATGCTGCCAGCAATGATCAGGCCATACACGCTGTTCTGAACAGCGGAATAGCTTCACGTTATGTGTCTGTGTGTACGGGGGCATTTATTCTGGCTGCTGCGGGAATACTCTCTGGAAAAAGGGCTACGACTCACTGGGCTCGTGCCCCTGAACTAAAAAGGATGCTCCCGGACATTCAGTTGATGCCCGATGAAATTGTGGTTGAGGACGGTAATGTCTGGACCTCAGCCGGGGCGACTGCAGGGATGGATATCGCTCTGGCGCTGACTGAGGCTGAGCATGGAAAGGATATAGCTTATCTGGTGACACGTATTTTACTGATACCTCACCGACGAACTCGCGGACAAATGCAGTTTATGAATCTACAGTCAATAGCGCCACCTTCACCCAGAATACAGAAGCTTCTCGATTATATCAGTCAGAATCTGGATAAGGACCTCAGTGTGCCGGCTCTGGCTGAACAGGTGTTTATCAGTCCCAGACAGTTGTCGCGGGAAGTATTAGCTCATACGGGACTTTCTCCTGCCCGAATTGTTGAATATCAGCGTCTTGAGTATGCAAGAAGTCAGATTCAAAACACCAGCCAGTCGTTGTCCAGAATTGCGCTGGAGAGTGGTTTCAAAGATATCGCGGTGATGCGAAAAGCTTTCCGAAGAACAATGAATACCAGCCCGCGACAGCTAAGAAACATGGATTATGATTGTACTATTCCTAAGTAATAACCGCCCTTTTTCCGGTCATTAACTCATCGTCAGTCAGTCCATCCGTCAATGATTATTGGTGAGTATGACCAACCTGAACATTGCTAATAAAGCCGTTGACCACTTCAAAATTTGCTAACGGAAAATGTCAGAAAAACTGGTGGTAAGGCAATGATACTGTAAGGCAGAGGCTGAAAATGCTATATTAGTTCTTTATCATTTTTTTATTTGATTTTTATGAAACAACTGCAATATCTGAACGGTTATCCTGCTTCCATTATCAGTCAGGTTCAGAATCTGGCTGATCAGGGTAAGCTTGGCCGGTGGCTGGAAAAAAAGTATGCATCCCACCACGATATACAGAGTGATAAATTGCTGTATCAGTTCGTTGCCGAATATAAGCAACGATACCTGAAAAATGCCCCCGCCTTATCTAAGGTTTACTATGACAACAAACAAAATCCGGTCAGTGGTACGCTGGGCACTAACACCTTTGTATCCCGGGTTCAGGGTAGCAAACTAAAATCTAATAATGAGATCAGGATTGCGACATTGTTTCGCGAAGGACCTGAAGAGTTTCTGAGGATGATTGTGGTACATGAACTGGCCCATCTGAAAGAAAAAGAGCATAACAAAGCCTTTTATCAGCTATGTTGTCATATGGAGCCAGACTACCACCAGCTTGAATTCGATCTCAGATTGTGGCTTAACTGGCGTGATCAACAGTAGCAGATATCAATAGCCATATGACGGGGGAAAACCGTATTATCACTCCCCTCAAACATTGTCCTGATGTCTGCTCATCATTATTCCCTGGATTAACCGCTAAATCCTGTATGACTCCTCCCCGGGTAACCGCCAGAACGAACAGTTAATCATTGGATGCTTGCAGGCGACGATATTTGCTGCATCCGCTTATCCGTAGTTTTTGATTGACGACTAAAATGTGCAAGTCCTGCTGAAATTTTCATAATTATGAAAATTTCCTGTAACTTACCTGACAACGGCTCATCATAATGGTTACGTTAACTTGACACTAATCTGCAATGATACAGAAATAAAATTATAACCATATATTTCAATGTCTTATGGTGATTTCGTGATATTCGGAAGTACTCACTCAGGTCCGTCACTAGTGCATTTTGCGTGTAATGCAAAAAAAAACTGAAAAATTGCGAAATCAGTGATTGCCAAAAAACATAAACAGAGCTAACTTAAACCCAGCAGTCGAATCATACACCCATGAGTTATAATCTGTCGGGCATAATATGCCACGAACAGTACTGTTTTATTTTATTTATTTAATCGTAACAGTCCGCGGTTTAAACTTTAAGCAGACAACATGTCGCAAGAATTTTTTTCTACTGTAAAGTTAAGTTGTAATAATCTGATTTTTTAGCCTGTTAGTGATTTTGATACGTACGATCAATGTGATTTTTAATAAGCTTCACTATATTGTTTGTGATCCACAATAATATTGGGTAACACACGATTCCGGGAGTCATAAATGAAATCACTTAGTGGTATTGGGCTTGTAATTATATTGTTTTTTTTGCCATCAGTTGCTTTTTCATACACCGGTAGAATTATATTTACCGGATATTTGTATCAGTCACCCTGCATGCATAGTATTAGTTCAAATTCGGTGATATTTAGTTGTCAACAAGGTAAAAATAAAACCATCAGGAAAATATCGTTATCCTCAGGGAACGGCTATCTTCCTATGGGATTAGGCACCAGCAAAGTTAAATGGATCAACCGGGAGCATTCCCTGGGGGTTCTGGAGATTGCTTACCGCTAACGACATTAAGTTCACTATTCTCTTTGTTTCTCAGCAATATCATGAGTAGATTGTGGATTTTTTTTGCTGTCATGTTTTTACTATCTCGCTCCGGTTGTGGGTAATTTTAGCATTCAATTCTCTTGTCTGAACAGAAGATGTTTTGAATATCGGTTGTAACCTTTATCTAATTTTTAAGGTGCGGTAAACCTTTACCAGGCAAACAACACAATACACTGTATCTCCTGGTTCTTCGTTACCAAAACAGATTCATCATCATCGATTATAAAATAAACATTGACACTTAATGTTAATCACTGGTTGTTAAATTGCTACCAGATATGGGGTTAATGATGTATAAGTTATTAACTCAAGTCACCTGTGTTAATAAAAGATGAAAAACCCAAAAAATAACCGAATAACCAACAAACTAAAACTTTCGTTAATCCCACTGTTGTTGAGTACCGGCATCAGTTATGCCGAAAACAGTTCTCCGCTGGCTCAACCAGCTCATCATTTACCGACTCAGACTTTTCTGGTGGGTTCATGGACCGGTCAGGCAACTGGTGAAATGGTTCAAAAAGCCATTTATCCGAGCCAGGGGATCTACCGTGTCCGTCTGAATAGTGATGGTTCATTACTCCCTTTGGATATGTTAAAGCTGGCAAGTCCTTCATGGATTGTATTCAGCCACAACAATAAATTTGCCTACACCACCAATGAAAATGATGCAGGCTCTGTCACTGCATTAAGAGTGGGGAAACAAGGCAAGCTCAGCACCATTAATCAGGCGGACAGCCTCGGTTCACAACCAACTCACGCCACAATCACCTTAGATGATAAATATTTAATCGCTGCTAATTACTCTGTTGCTCCCGGTCATGCGGGAATTACCCTGTTTCCTCTCCGGACTGATGGTGCAATAGAAGATGCAGTTCAGCATATTCCCTTTATTGATGGTTCGCATGTAGTTAAAGATCGTCAGGACGGTGGTCATGCTCATTCGGTGAATATGACCCCTGACGGAAAAATGTTATTCGTTGCCGACCTTGGAGCAGATACAGTGCATGCCTTCAGTTATCATGGGGAAAAATCACAACCTCTGACGCCAGAACCGGATTTCGATTTACATTTTAAACCCGGAGAAGGTCCCCGCCATATGACCTTTTCTTCTGACGGGAAATTCGCCTACATTAGTACTGAAATGTCGGCCAAAGTGCATGTTTATCGTATAGAGCACGATAAACTTTCCGAAATTCAGGTCGCCGACCTGACAGAAAGCAAAAATCCTGACGATAAGGGAGGAGCCGGAATTCTTTTCAGCCCGGACCATAAATTCCTGTATGTAGGTAACCGTCGCAAAGTTAATCAAATCGTAGTGTTTAAAGCTGATCCGGTTACCGGAAAATTAACGCTGACCAGGCGTTTTTCCTCAGGGGGTATTGAACCCAGAGCTTTTGCTTTTGATAAAACCGGACAGTACATGATTGTCGCTAACGTTTTCTCAAATAATGTGGTTGAATTGAGAAGAAACACCGAAAATGGTGATTTAACGCCCACAGCCGTGACTTTACAGATAGGCACCCCGACAGATATCAAGTTCGTTAATTAATATTAACCCGCTTTCGGGCGGGTTTTATTTTATTGTTACTCGCTGGCTTAATGTCGTTAAAATTGCAAGGTGAAAAGGCCGTTGTGAGTTTTGCCCCGAAGCAAGGAAAACTTGTTAGCCAGCAAATACTACTCTTCCCTACCCTAAATAACCTTCGGCTGTAGCAATATCCCAATCCCTGAATCATCAATGGGTAATCGCTATGGCAAAGATTTCACAGTTGAGTTCTTTTTACTCTGCTCCGATTCAGAAAAAGTAGATACTATGAGCAGGCCGAAACTAACTATGAAAATACTAGGCTATGGCGTTAAAGCTAAAGTGATCTTTGATTTATTATCTACTGACCAGGATCATCGTTAGCCCGGTACATTCTACAGTATCGCCAGGACTTGTAAGACAGGACTGGCGGTTGCACGAAAATTACGATGAGCATTGTAATTAACAAGCCTATACCCGTAGAAATAATGTAAAGTTGGTTACCTGAAAGAATTACCCAGATAAATACCACCATACAGCCGAAAAATACCCACATCACAATTCTAAAACGTCATGAATGGATTCACCCAAACACCCTCAATAACTATCTACATTGTTTTTGATTTTTTGTAGATCAGCATGGCTAAAACCAGACTTCAGTAATGCTGCTTCACTCACTTTCATAGCATCTCACCTTCCATCCTTAAAATGTAGATACTTCTCTGGAGCAAAGTATACACAAAAATTTCGGGAAAATATGGATCATTCCATCCATCAGATGGTGATTTTTTGATAGATAAAACAGCATGATATCTTACCAGCGTGGTTTGTACACGATTGGACCCCAACCCCCTAAGATGTCGTATTTGAGGCTTCGATCCCACCAGCCACTGTTCAGAGAATCTAAAAAGTTCTCTATTTTATGAAACAGTTGATTCATGAAGGATCATTTAAGTGCAATAAAAGCGCTCTGTTATTCCGAATGCACAATTTAAGTGCATGCCACCCCGGAGGAAACAGAGAATGTTATCATCATAACTCATTGATAATTATCGATTATAAAACAAATCCCGCCACGATCACCAACTGGTACAAAAGTTGCAGAACCTGCTTAGCCTTAAAAAAGGAGATTCAGATGAAAGCAATAATTATTGGCGCGGGTATCGGCGGGATGAGTTCGGCACTGGCGTTAAGTCGTTGCGGTTATGAAACCGAAGTTTTTGAAGCAGTAAAACAGATGAAACCTGTGGGAGCCGCAATTTCCATCTGGCCAAACGGTGTTAAATGTCTGAACGCCCTCGGGTTGAGGGATGAACTTAAGGCGCTTGGCGGTAATATGGCCTGGATGGCATATAACGATTATGCCAGTGGTAACCAACTGACCAGATTCAGTCTGTCGCCATTGGTTGAGCGTGTGGGTGAGTACCCCTATCCCGTTGCCAGAGCAGAGTTACAACAAATGCTCATTAAAAGTTACGGCGCAGAGAGGGTTAATTTTGGTAAACGTGTCACCCGCGTTGATCAGGATAGTCATGGGGTACAGGTATGGTTTGATGACGGCAGCGAGGCCCGTGGCGATTTTCTTATCGCTGCTGACGGCACCCATTCGGTAGTCAGGGAATATGTGCGTGGACAGCAGACGGAACGCCGCTATGCGGGTTACGTTAACTGGAATGGATTGGTGACTGTCGATGAATCTATAGCTCCGGCCGATCAATGGACTACTTTTGTCGGCGAGGGTAAACGAGTCTCCCTGATGCCGGTCAGTGGAAACCGCTTCTATTTCTTTTTTGATGTGCCACTGGAAAAAGGTCTTGCTGAAGACCGTGAAACACTTAAAGATGACCTGAGTGGCTATTTCAGGGGCTGGGCTCAGCCTGTTCAGAAACTGATTAAGCTTATTGATCCGCAGACCACCAACCGTGTGGAAATCCACGACATTGAACCCTTTATGGAATTTGTTAAAGGACGTGTGGCTTTATTAGGTGATGCTGCCCACAGCACGACCCCGGATATCGGTCAGGGTGGATGTGCTGCCATGGAAGATGCGATTGTTCTGGCGTCGGTTCTCGCTTCACACTCACTAGGAATCGAAGACAGTCTGCTTCGTTACCAGAACCGCCGTAATCTCAGGGTAAAAGATCTGATCCTGAAGGCGCGCAAGCGATGTGATATTACTCATGGTAAAGATCCACAAGCGACTGCCGGGTGGTACAGTGAACTTCGTGAAGAGACCGGTGAACGGGTACTTGGTGGAATGTGCGAAACTATTGAAGGCGGTCCTTTGGGCTAATGAATTTCGGCCGGTGATACCGGTCTTTCCGGCAGGAGCCTGTTACCCTCTTCCTGCCGGTCCACTATTACTCTGTTGATGATTCCAATGTCAGTTTTCTGTCGTTCCTTGCTGCCAAACACACTGACCGTTTACCCATGTCTGAAGAATGTTACGTTCATCTCCGAGTGTCATCAGGACAAACAGCTGTTCATAAATGTCCTTACTGTTACTGCTCCGCATTGCCTGTAAAGGCGTTGCCTGTAAATCAATCACGATAAAATCAGCTTCTTTACCCTGGCCGAAATTACCAATCTGCTGGTGCAAATCCAGTGCATGCGCCCCTCCCAGAGTGGCATGATAAAAGGCTTCACAGGCATTAAACTTGTAATTTTGCAGTTGCTGAACTTTATAGGCATCACCCAGGGTACGTAGCAGACTAAAACTGGTCCCTGCACCGACATCTGTCCCCATCCCTACCGGTATTCTTTGTTGCCGGGCTCGTTTAAGATTGAATAAACCACTCCCCAGAAACAGATTCGAGGTCGGACAGAACGAGATGGATGATTTCGTTTCCTGCAGGCAATCCCACTCTGAATCCTGCAGATGAATACAGTGCGCAAACACACAACGTTTACCTGTCAGCTTATGATGATGATAGACCCCCAGATAACTGCTCTGCTCCGGGAAAAGTTCACTGACCCATTCCGTCTCGCGGAGATTTTCACTCAGATGGGTTTGCATCCATACCCCCGGATATTTGTTACGTAAATCGCCGGCTTTTTTTAATAATTCCGGTGATGAGGTAGGTGCAAAGCGAGGGGTAATGGCATATCCCAGTCGGCCTTTACCATGCCAGCGTTCTATTAAGGTCTGTGTTTGTGCGGCGCTTTGTTCTGGGGTTTCCAGTAAATTTTCCGGCGCATGACGATCCATCATGACTTTCCCTGCAATCAGCCGCATCGTGTATTTCTCCGCCTCTGCGAACAGCGCATCCACAGACTGGGGATGAACGGAAGCAAATACCAGAGCAGTGGTGGTTCCATGGCTGAACAGCTGACGAATAAAGAATTCAGCCATCGCCGCTGCATGTTCCGGGTCACCGTACTGGCTCTCTACGGGGAAAGTGTATTGCTGTAACCATTCCAGCAGTTGTTCCCCATAAGCAGCAATCATTTCAGTCTGTGGATAGTGAATATGAGTATCAATAAATCCGGGCATAATAAGCTTGCCCTGTAAATCGGTGAATGCCGCATTTGCGGGGATCTGAGTGGTATCGCTCCAGGTAGTCAGTGAACATATTTTACCGTTGTCAGTCAGAAGTAGTCCGTCTGGCAGATAACGAAATTGTTCCGATATAGATTGGTTTTCGCCCGCAATATCTGCAAAATCAACGAATGCGCCGCGTATCGCCTGTAATCCTGGTTGAAACATATATTCCCTCTGTAACTCCACGATAACCTTCGTGGATGGGTAAAATTAAAATACGATAAGTGCCGGTTTACCCGGCGAGAATGCTGATGAGGGTTCCCTGACAGTGGCGGATTCCCCCTCATCTGTAATCACCAATCTATTCACTACAGTCATCAGTATTGCAATCACTGTGCCAGCCAGTAATTTTTAAAATTCTCTATAATTCATTAAGATATGATTTTCTTCTTCGGATAAATCAATTTTTCTCCACTGATTCATGTGCAATCGTTTGCGCCTCTCTGCAACAGAGCATTGCGATTATTTTGTGAACAATAATTACAGTAATCACTAAAAAATCATTACCGTAATAACTAAAAAACCTATCAGTTACGCACCATTGCGTTAATTTCCGCACCTTTATGGGGCATTCGCCCACATCCGTTTACCGCCAATGAATAACGATTAAGAAGCATAGTTGGTCTATCAATGCTATGTTTTAATCTGTCATCAAGTAACTGAACAATAGGTGTGGATATGATTATTCTTGTCACAGGTGCAACAGCAGGATTTGGTGAAACGATTACTGCCCGTTTTATCGACGCAGGCCATAAAGTTATCGCGACGGGCCGCCGGACGGAACGTTTGGAAAAACTAAAAGAAAAATATGGCGACAAGGTGTTACCACTACAACTGGACGTCAGGGACCGTGAGGCCATCGAACAGGCTATCAGCCAGCTACCTGCAGAATGGCAGGCAATAGACATTCTGGTCAATAATGCAGGTCTGGCACTGGGCATGGAACCTGCACAGAAAGCCAACCCGGATGACTGGGAAACTATGATTGATACCAATGCTAAAGGAGTGGTACTGGTTACCCATGCTGTATTACCTGGCATGGTCTCCCGGAATAAAGGTCATGTTATTAATATTGGCTCTACTGCAGGTAGCTGGCCGTACCAGGGAGGCAATGTCTACGGTGCGACAAAAGCTTTTGTGCGTCAGTTCAGCCTGAACCTGCGTACTGATTTACATGGCACTGCGGTTCGTGTGACCAATATCGAACCCGGCCTGGTGGGTGGTACCGAGTTTTCCAATGTGCGTTTCAAAGGCGATGACAGTAAAGCCAGTTCTGTCTATGACGGTACTAAGGCGCTGACACCGGAAGATGTCACGGAAGCGGTATACTGGGTTTCTTCCCTGCCCGACCACGTAAACATCAATACTCTGGAAATGATGCCCGTCTGTCAAACCTATGGTGGGCTGAAGGTTGCAAAACAGTAACCTCTGACAGTGGTTCACTGCATTGTGATTAACCATTGTAAAATGCCTGGTCATAGTATCGCCGGTAAAAGTGTTATACTTTTGCCGGCCGGAACAGCAATGATGAGCTTTCCGAAAAACGATAAAAGGAAACCAATATGAAAATAACCTCAAAAATGTTGCCTGTTATTCTCAGTGCAGTCCTTGGGGGTGGATTTTTGGCCACTGTCACGGAAAGCCTGGCGGCAACCCAGCATATTGTTATCGATAACGGCAATAATGCGATGACGAAAGAGGAAGCCCGTCAAAGCCAACAGCAGTGGGATGATACACAGGCACTGCGCCATAAAATAAACCAGCGGGCAGAAAAAGAATTTAATAAAGCTGATAAAGCTTTTGATACCCGTGATAAATGTGAACAAAGCGAGAATCTTAACGCCTACTGGGAACCTAATACTCTGCGATGTCTTGATCGTCGTACCGGGCGTCCTGTCACTCCATAATCCTTATTTGGGGGGCAGTTTTTATCAGCATAAAGGAGCTAAGTATGAAAAAGTCAGTTCTGTTAACCAGTGCGTTGTTGTTGGCTTTCCCGTTGCTGGCACAGGCATCCTGTGAATCAGTGAAAGCGGATATCAGTAAAAAGATTATTGCGAACGGAGTTCCTGAATCGGGATTCAGCCTGGATATTGTGCCGAGTGATCAGGCCGATCAACAGGATGGTCAGGTCGTGGGTCATTGCCAGAATGATACCCAGAAAATTGTCTATAAACGTCTGGCCGATGACGCTGGTACTCCGTCATCCTGACAGCAGCCAGCAGGAACATCGCCGGTGTTCCTGCTGACCTCCGCCCTGCCTTTAAATACGATACGTCGGCTCGTGAAGCCGTGACAAATCAAGATATTTAGTTAAATCACGTTGCTCAGCCCTGGGCAAATAGGGTATTTCTCCGAGCAGTGGTGCCCCAAGATGTTTTTTTAATACAGCAATAATACTGGCATATTCGGCCAGCCCCGGGTTAATGCGGTTAGCCACCCAGCCACATAATGATAATCCATCGCTAATTATCGATTCCGCGGTCAACAAAGCATGGTTGATACAACCCAGTTTGATGCCCACCACCAGTACCACCGGTAGGTTCTGACTGATCACCCAGTCAGAAAGTGGTTGTTCATTATTCATCAGGCAATGCCAGCCACCGGTACCTTCGATTATCACCTGCTCAGCCTGCCGACTTAAATCTGCCAGACCCCGGCTCAGCACACTGTAGTCGACACGGCAGCCCGGACTGGTACTGATTTCATCGCCTTCCAGCGCAAATGGGTTAATACTCTGGTATGGCAAATCCAGTGAAGACGCCTGTTGCAGCAACAGTGCATCATTGTTACGCATCCCTTCGTCCGTCCTTCTGGCATTTTTCGCGACCGGTTTGTAACCGACACATTTTATCCCCTGCTGTGTCGCCGCCTGTAATAATGCCAGTGATACAACGGTTTTACCCACGGCGGTATCCGTGCCTGTAATAAACACTCTTTTCACGTATGCTCCCAGGATTCACCAGTACGTTTTCAAAAATACAGAACGCATTCTAGGTTACTGAACAACATCATGAATTGCGCTAACGCAAGTTTAAGCCAGCTATCCCTGCAAAAGCCTGAGCAATAATTCGCCACTGTATAAGGCATCCTTAATCAGGGCCGTACCCGGCAAGGTTCCGGGGGTGTTGAATTCGGCAGCCCGCAGGCTCACCTGTCGACTGTAAGCAGGTAAGGCTTTACTGCTAATCGCGGCAGTGATCGCCGGATACAGAATTTCTGCTGCACTATTCAAGGGAGAACCGATAAGAATATATTGTGGATTGAAGATGTTGACCATAAACGCCAGACTGCGGCCAACATGCTGCCCAGCCTGAGTTATAATGTCACAGGCCAGAGGGTCACCGTCCATGGCAGCACGACAAAGCCAGCGAATATCCCTTTCCTCGCAGTGCTGGTTTAACAGACTGTCAGGCATCGAGTGCAACTGTTCTTCTGCCTGTTGCAGCAAACTTTCAGTGCCCACCACCGTTTCCAGGCACCCCTGATTTCCGCAATAACATGGCCGGCCACGGATATCGACTTGTGTATGACCTATCTCCACCAGCGCAGAACTGTTTTTATGTAAAAGTTGCCCGGAAGTGATCACTGCGGCACCAACCTGTTTGTCCAGGACCAGCAGGATAGCATCCCGGACACCTCTGGCGGCACCGAAGTAATGCTCCGCCAGCATTCTGGCCGGGATGTCATGCTGGATGTAGACTTTCAGCCCGGTACGGCGGCTCAGACTCTGTGCCAGAGGAATCTCTTCTTCCTGATAATCGGGTAACCGGTGCACCACCCCACTGCGGGCATTAATCAGCCCGGGGAGCGTAATAGTGATAGCGGTCAGTCTTTCCAGCACGGAATAATGACGGCTAAAAAAATGTTCAACTGCATTGATCATAACCACTGTCAGTGGAGTGGAAGGATCATCAGGGAAATCAATTACCCCTCCGGTCACCGTTTTGCCACTCAGATCGCGCAGAGTCATTAACAGACTGTGGTTTTGCAGACGGATAGACAGAAAATGCCAGCCTTCACAGTCCAGCTCCAGTCCTGTCGCGGGTCGCCCCCGGTGACCCGGATCAGACATTTCACATTCACGGACCAGATGTGCTTCCATCATCTCACGGACAATCTTAGTAATACTTGCCGGAGCGAGTTGGGCCAGTTTCGAAAGTTCAATTCGTGATACCGGCCCGTGCTGATCAATCAGGCGATATACGACGCCCGCATTAATCTGCTTGATATGATCAATATGTCCAGGCTGGCTTTCTTCAAACACTCACCGCCCCTTTGTTTTTATTCACTAACCGAAATAAAAAGAGTATGAGGTTTTCTGCTAACGTATACGTCAGGGAGCAGTGTAAATGTGACTGAGTTCACAGAAGAATTGAGACAGTCAGTTTACCGAGGACATGAGTTCCAACATATGCCGGAGAGGTGCTGTAATTTGCCGCTGTGCTGACCAGACTAACCAAACCTCAGAACGGGCATCCGGTTCCGTCAATTCCAGCCAGACAATTTCATTGAGCTTGGCACGGCGAAATGACGCTGGAAGTATAGAAACCCCAAGCCCGGTCGCCACCAGGCCAAGTATGGCTATCGCATCTTCAACTTCCAGAGTGATATTTGGGGTAATCTGATAACGAAGCAATAAGCCGAGAATTTCTCCGTGAAGTGCCGTGCCACCCTGGTGATCAAAGAATACAAAAGGCTCATCGCGCAAATCGGTCACTGAGATTTTACGCTGTCCTGCCAGCGGGTGGTCACGATGAACAACCGCATACATGGCTTCCTTTTGCAGCAGGCAATACTGCATATCATCCGGGAGTTCAGTATTACGCATGATTGCCAGATCCAGTCTGCCTTCCTGTAACGGCACCAGGAGCTGACGACTGTTCATTTCCTGCATATGAAGATGCACATCCGGATATGCCAGTCGGTATTGATAAACCACTTCGGAAATACGCTTAATCAGAGGGGCTGATGAGGTAAAGCCGAGCCTCAACTCACCGCTGTCGCCATAATGTAACCGGGAGGCTCGTTCGCTGGCCTGTTTCACCTGGGCAAGAATGGCACGCGCATCGTTCAGAAATTGTTTACCGGCCGATGTCAGTTCAACCTTCCGGTTATTACGGGCAAATAATCGTGCATCAACGGTCTCTTCCAGTTGGCGTATTTGCTGGCTCAGCGGTGGTTGTGAAATATTCAGCCGACTGGCCGCCCGTCCGAAATGCAGCTCTTCTGCCACGGCGATGAAGTAACGTAAGTGCCTCAGTTCAAGATTCATATGTTTAGAATATTATTTGAGATTATTAATATATTAGACAACTTATTTAGCTTTTTCTAGAGTGAACGGATATCAATCACTGAGGAATGTTCATGAACAGCACGACCCGGGCGACTACGCTTCCGTCAGCGGAAGAAGAGAGTCCTGCCCAACGCAGCGGTAAATCCCCTTATATCACCCGCGGCACTTCGTCTTTTATCCAGGTTACCGTAGCACTTTTTTCCGCCGGCCTTGCCACTTTTGCCCAACTCTATTGCGTTCAGCCAATATTGCCGGTGCTTTCCCATCAGTTTGATATTTCTCCTGCACTTAGCTCAGTATCACTCTCTGTTTCAACGGCTTTTATGGCTCTGGGCCTGTTAATCACCGGAGCCATTTCCGATGCGATTGGGCGTAAACCGATGATGGTAAGTGCACTCCTGTTAGCAGCCTGCTGTACTCTGGCATCAGGGCTGATGACCAGCTGGACAGGCATACTTATCATGCGGGCACTGATTGGTCTGTCTCTCAGTGGGGTGGCTGCAGTGGCGATGACCTACCTCAGTGAAGAAATTCACCCCGGCGTGCTGGCCTTTACCATGGGGCTCTATATCAGCGGTAACTCTATCGGTGGGATGAGTGGCCGTCTGCTAACGGGTGTGATTACCGATTTTTTTAACTGGCGGATAGCTATCCTCAGTATTGGTTGTTGTGCTCTGGCAGCCGCGTTTATGTTCTGGAAAATCTTACCTGATTCCAGGCATTTCAGAGCAGTGCGCTTACGGCCGAAAGTATTGCTGATTAACTTCAGACTCCATTTCCGTGATAAAGGTTTACCGTTACTGTTTCTTATCGGATTTCTGGTAATGGGGGCGTTTGTCACTTTGTTTAATTACATAGGTTACCGGTTATTACATGCGCCCTATTCTATGAGCCAGGCTACCGTCGGATTAATTTCAGTAGTTTATCTGGCCGGGTCATGGAGTTCTCCTAAAGCAGGTGCGATGAGTGTGCGGTTTGGGCGTGGGCCGGTATTCTTATTTTCGACCGGTCTGATGCTGGCCGGCGTACTGATCACTCTGTTTTCCTCAGTGTGGATGATACTGCCAGGCTTGCTGATGTTCACCGGGGGATTCTTTGCGGCTCACTCTATTGCCAGCAGTTGGATTGGTGTTCGTGCTAAGCGGGCTAAAGGTCAGGCATCTTCAATGTATCTGTTCAGTTACTACCTGGGTTCAAGCGTTGCAGGAACTTCCGGGGGGATCTTCTGGCGCCATTTCGGCTGGGCGGGCGTCAGCGGATTTATTTCTGTCCTGCTGATTCTGGCACTGTGTGTCGGTTACAAACTGATGCACAGAGTACAGCCTGCCCACTGATAATGTTCTGCTGCCGGTGATGTTCTGATTACCGGCAGCAAAACTGCTGCTGCCGGTAATTTCACCGCGGAATAATTTTGATTAAAATTATACTACTTATTATACCTTTCCTTGCCCCGTTCAATGTAACATGTCTATAACATTCATACTGGCACTGCTTCAGTGCAGACGGAGAACGCGTTATGCCGGCTTTCCCGAATAAATATCAACTCTGGCAAATTCGTCTGCACTGGCTGACACTGCTATTACTCATCATCGTTTACAGCACTATTGAGTTACGAGGGTTTGCAATCCGCGGTTCGTGGCAAGGTAAAGCGATTATAGTGACTCATTTTAGTTGCGGTGTGCTGGTATTTGCGGTGATGTGTGCCCGGCTGCTACTCCGCTATCGTTACCCTGCACCACCGGTAACCCCTCCACTAAAACGATGGCAACAGCTACTTTCATCTCTGGCCCACAAACTCCTGTATCTGTTATTTCTGATTTTGCCGGTGCTTGGGGTTTATTCCCGCTATGTCCGGGGACAGCAATGGTTAGTGTTTGGTGTTGCTATGCCGGTCTCTGATCATCCGGACTTTAGTCTTAGCCGGCAGATCATCCACTGGCATGAAACACTGGCTAACCTCGGCTACTGGCTTATCGGTGTTCATGCATTGGCTGCTCTGGCGCACCATTTTCTGTTCCGGGATGATACGCTGTTGAGAATGGTGCCTGCGCGACGTCATTCTCCGCGTCAGTAACTCATTTTTGCAGGAGATAAGGTGAATTAAGGGTTTAATCCTGCCGTTAATTTCGTCACAATAGCAGCACAATGTGAGCCAGATCACTTTTTGCTGAGGAAAATCCATTATCTTATGACCGCCGAATCTCCCTCCGTCACTGAGAGTCCTTTACATTCTCCTCCCGTTTCCCGTAAAACAGCATGGTTACGGGTTCTGTTAATGGCTGTCGCTGCCTTTATCTTTAATACCACGGAGTTTGTCCCCGTCGGTTTGTTGTCCGATATTGGAACCAGTTTCGGTATGCAAACTGCCGATGTGGGGATTATGCTGACAATTTATGCCTGGTGTGTTGCACTTTTATCTCTGCCATTAATGCTGCTCACCCGTAATATTGAACGGCGTATTTTACTGGTAATTCTGTTCACTATCTTCATTGCCAGCCATGTACTCTCTGCTGTGGCCTGGAACTTCAATGCGCTGCTGGTTTCCCGTATTGGTATTGCGGTAACCCATGCCGTGTTCTGGTCGATTAACGCCTCCCTGGCTATCCGGATTGCACCTCCGGGTAAAAAAACCCAGGCCCTGAGTATGATTGCTACAGGTACTGCACTGGCTATGGTGCTGGGCGTGCCGCTTGGGCGGATTATTGGGCAGACCATGGGCTGGCGAACCACCTTTGGGATAATTGCGGTATCTTCGCTGGTGCTGATGGTCATGCTGGCCAGACTACTGCCCAAATTGCCGAGTGAACACACGGGGTCGCTGAAAAGCCTGCCAATGCTGATTCGCCGCCCGGCTCTGATGAGCATGTATCTGCTGGTGACACTGGTTGTTACCGCCCACTACACTGCTTACAGCTATATTGAACCCTTTATGCAGCAGCTTGCACAACAGGGGGCTAATTTTACTACCCTGCTGTTACTGCTGTTTGGTGCCGCGGGTATCTTTGGCAGCCTGTTGTTTAGTTTTTTGGGAAAACGCTTTCCCTCGGCACTTCTTTCGGTAGCCATAGCCGCAATTACCCTGTGTATGGGCCTGTTTTTAGTCACCTCAACTCATGCGCCGGCGATTATGACGGTGTGTATTGTGTGGGGTATTGCCATGATGCTGATTAACCTGTCAATGCAGGTTCGGGTATTGTCTCTGGCACCGGATGCCACGGATGTGTCAATGTCTCTGATGTCGGGGATCTATAACATTGGTATTGGTGCCGGCGCGTTAATTGGTAATCAGGTCATCAGCCATCTTGGAATGAGTCTGGTGGGCTATGTAGGGTCTGCTTTTGCCCTGATTAGTCTCGCATGGTGCCTTTACAGCCTGAAAAAATATCCGCAGTTACGTTCAAACCTGTAAAATTATCCCCGGCACGCCGGGGATAATACCGTTACCTTTAATGTGCCGGTAACTCGTTAATCGTGGCACTGGCGCCATTCTTTTTCACCGACTCAATACCTTTTTCACGTGCAGCGACAGAGCTGTAAATCTCACTGCGGCCAATGACCTGATGATTCGCCGCTCTGAGTGTAAAATAAGGCGCGTCGTTTTTGGCTGTCAAACGTTCGTAATTATGATCTTCGGGGCTATTTTTTTGTACCGAGGCAATGCCATTCAGACAGCCGCTTTTATTAACATAGCCTTCACTGCTCAGAATCACTTCTCCGTTAGCCGCTTTCAGCCGGAAGTAGTATTGCTGATCTTTACCCAGGAAAACTTCATACTTTCCACTCATCGTTGAATCTCCGAAGTTGATGTGTCCCGATAAGTGTTCTCCCGAATGGTGGATAATGCAATGTTATCAGTTCAAAAATTCACCGGTCATTCTGAAAATATCATCTCACGGGTCTGAGAAATCAGCCAACCGGAAAAATCATGCAAAGCTGAATTACCCTGCCCGTCAACCACAGGCATTATCAGACAGAATGTTTTACTGAGTAAGGTCGACTGGCTCCAGGGAGAGACCAACTGCCCGCAGGCAAGCTCTCTTTCGACATAAACCTCCGGTACCAGCGCCACCCTGTCACCAGCCAGTGCCATAGCAATCGCCATTTCATGTAAATCCACGAGGGTACCCTGTGCCGGATAGTCCAGCGGGATACCCGCTGCTGCCGAAAACCGGGCCCAGGCCTCAGGATTCTGGCGACGATGAATCCGCGGAAGTTTATTCAGTAATAACCCGGGGTCTTCTCCATTGATCAGTTGCCGATGACAAACAGCGATCAACCTTTCGCGGAACAAAGGCCGGACCTGCATTCCAGCCCAGGCTGGGTGGTCGAAATGAATCGCCGCATCCAGTCCACTACCACTCAAAATAAACGGGTCACTCCTGGCCGTAATATTCAGGGTGATGTCAGGATATTGTTGCCTGAAACCTTTCAGGCGGGGGATCAGCCAGCGGCTGGCAAAGGTCGGTGAAACCGCCAGTTCCAGATGGCGTTGACCGGCTGAACTGCCACTTACTGACTGGCTGTCTTTCTCGAAACGTTGCAGAGTTTCGCGGACAGACTGTGCATAGCGGGCCCCGACAGCGTTAAGGCTGACCCGGTTTCCTGTACGCTCGAACAACCTGCACTCCAGTAACGATTCCAGACGCGCAATTTGTCGGCTAATCGCCCCCTCTGTCAGAGAGAGTTCGGCGGCTGCCCGTGCAAAATTGCCGTGTCTGGCGGCCGCCTCAAATGCCAGCAGAGACGCAGTGCCGGGGAGTTTTTTTACGCATGTAACTCCTGTTTCACCGGAAATTAAGTAGGTTTAGTCACGTGATAATGGTCATATGTCACCCCTGTGGCTGGCCGGAAGCGGTCACTGGGGTTTATTAACAAAAAACCGTTCAGCCTGACTGATGAAACACAGCCATGGCTGAAGTAAACTGTTCGATGGCCTTATTTGCTCCGGCCGCCATGAAACTCACGATTTTGTTCCCGTAACTCTTCCGGTTTCCGCAGAGAGACATACATTGCACCCGTTCCCCCATGGCGCGGATGAGCGACACAGAATGCCTGAACCTGTGGAAACTGAAGTAACCAGTGGGTCAGATAACTGCGGATGATATTACTATGGCTGGTCTCCTCACGAGATTTACCATGAATGATTAGTACGTTTCTGCCTCCCCGACGGATAATTTCAGTCATAAACTCGTAAACTGACTGCCGGGCCTGCCCGACGCTCTGACGGATCAGAAAAAGACTGCCGTCCAGCGGATAGGAGCCACGGCGCAACTTTTCAACAACACCGGTTTGCAAACCTTCAGCCCTGAAGGATGGCGAAGTCATCAGTGACAAAGGGGTAATCCTGTCGGCGAGTAAGAAGTTGGTATTAACCACTTCACGATGCGGATCTGCCTTGTTTCGGGAACGGGGAAAATGAATTTTCTGATTGTTTTTTATTGGATTTACATCATTAACCGCCTGGCTAAATAATGCGTGATCATCAGGATTTGTCATAACCACTCCTGTAAGGTAAGTCACACGATACGCCCGGTTAAGAATAGCGTTTCTTCCGCCGATTTTCAGCACTGAACCGCTCTTTATCGGTGAATTACCCGCGCTTCCACCAGGATACTGTGAGCAGACATGCAACAATCGTCATCATTTGTATAACCACATTTATCTTGTGGTAACAAATTAGTTTATACTGTTCAGCAGCTAAGAATATGAATTTACAGAGTGTTTACAAAATTATTTGAAATTCTAAAAAAATTTTATAAACAGTGTAATGTAAGCCTGTTTTTCTTCGCGAAAAATGTTAAAATTCGTACAAGTTAATAACTACCGGAACTGAATTATGATTCCAGAAAAAAGGATTATTCGTCGCGTTCAATCAGGCGGTTGTGCCATTCACTGCCAGGATTGCAGTATTAATCAGTTATGTATCCCTTTCACACTCAACGAGCATGAACTGGATCAGCTGGATAATATTATTGAACGTAAGAAACCTATCCAGAAAGGCCAGTCTTTGTTCAAGGCCGGCGATGAGCTGAAATCCCTCTATGCTATTCGTTCCGGTACGTTAAAAAGCTATACCATTACCGAACAGGGCGATGAGCAAATTACCGGATTCCATCTGGCCGGTGATTTAGTGGGATTTGATGCCATCATCAGTAGCCACCACCCCAGCTTTGCTCAGGCACTTGAAACGTCGATGGTCTGTGAAATCCCCTTTGAAACGCTGGATGACCTGTCCGGGAAAATGCCGGCACTTCGTCAGCAGATGATGCGGTTGATGAGCGGGGAAATTAAAAGTGATCAGGACATGATTCTGTTACTCTCGAAAAAGAGTGCAGAAGAGCGACTGGCTGCGTTTATCTGGAACCTTTCCCGTCGCTTCGCTCAGCGTGGTTTCTCACAGCGTGAATTCCGTCTGACCATGACCCGGGGGGATATCGGGAACTATCTGGGGCTGACCGTTGAAACCATCAGTCGTCTGCTGGGACGTTTTCAGAAAAGCGGCATGCTGGCAGTGAAGGGTAAATATATCACCATCGAAAATCATCCGATGCTTACCGAGCTGGCAGGACAGACAGTTCCCTGCCACTCCTGACCCTTAGATACACAGAGCAGAGCGGCAGACGTCGCCCTGCTCTGCTTTTAATATCTTCTCTTCTCCCGCAACAAAACTTAGGCTATCTTTAAGTCAATTAAGTCTTTTGCAAGGAGATGTCATTATGTCCAGATATCAAAATGTCCTGGTAGCTATTGACTCAGAACAGGATGACCAGCCAGCACTGCGGCGTGCGGTTTATCTGAATCAACGCATCGGCGGCAAGATAAAAGCCTTCCTCGCTATTTATGACTTTTCGTATGAGATGACTACCCTGCTGTCTCCTGACGAACGAACCAGCATGCGTCAGGGGGTGATCAATCAACGCACTGAATGGATCCGCCAACAGGCAAAAGCCTATATCGAGTCCGGCGTCGATATTGAAATTAAAGTGGTCTGGCATAACCGGCCACACGAAGCCATTATCCAGGAGGTTTTGCAGTTTAAGCATGATCTGGTTCTGAAAATGGCTCACCAGTATGATCGACTCGAGTCAGTGATTTTCACGCCGACCGACTGGCATATTCTGCGTAAGTGTCCGAGCCCTGTCTGGATGGTCAAAGATCAACCATGGCCAGAGGGGGGTAAAGCACTGGTGGCGGTGAATCTTGCCAGCGAAGAACCGCAGCATGATGCCCTAAACCAGAAACTGGTCAGAGAGAGCCAGTTACTGGCCGATATGGTTAATCATACCGAAGTTCATCTGGTAGGAGCCTATCCGCTTACTCCGGTGAATATTGCAATCGAACTTCCTGACTTTGACCCGCAAACTTACAATGACGCTATCCGGGGCCAGCATCTGATTGCCATGAAAGCCCTGCGTCAAAAGTTCTCTATTGCAGATGAATTTACTCATGTCGATAAAGGCGAACCTGAAGAAGTGATCCCCTCGCTGGCAAGCAGCCTGGATGCGGGGGTTGTGGTACTGGGAACGGTTGGCCGAACCGGATTGTCAGCCGCTTTTTTGGGAAATACTGCGGAACAGGTTATCGATCATTTACGTTGTGATTTGCTGGTGTTTAAACCGGATGATTTCGTGGCTCCGGAACTGGAAAGTGAAGAAGAAACACCTTCAGCCTGATTTTCACTCTGCCCTGCTGCTGCCGGAATGGCTGCAGCAGCGGCCAGTTTATCATTCGGCCTCTCATTTATCCCGCCAAAGTAGGTTCCATTCGGCTTCATCGCAATGTCATCTTATTTCAGCAATCTTTTGAATCTTCTTTTTTTATCTCTGCCAGGATAAATGCATAAATTGACTGAGACAGCACAATTATTACATGTAATAATCGAAGCCAAACAGGTTACACATCAACGTCCGGGACGGTTTCGTACTCTTTTGAGCAAGGCGAAGGATAATTTTTATGAAGCTAAAGTACACCCTTTTGGCAGCGGCTCTTTTTTCTGTTACTGCTGTTAATGCATTTGCAGCCCAGGAGCTGTCACCACAAAAGGCAGCGGAGTTACAGCCTTTTAAACGTATTAATATCACTGGACGTTTTAATTCTCTCATTGATGTCAGTGACGCTGTATCAAAACGCGCAGATGCACTGGGGGCAGCCTCTTTTTATATTCAGGGTGTCAACGATGCTACCGGCAATAGTGGTAACTCACGGGTAACAGCCGACCTGTATCGTAGTGACGCACCTGCCGCGGCCAAAAAAGTGCATTACAGCAGTTACAATGGTGTGAATGAATTACCAAAGAATGTGGCTTACCGGTTAGAACCCTTTGATACCGTCACGGTGAGCGGTTATTTCCCAAGCCAGCCGGATGCGGTTGATGCTATTTCCCGTGCAGCGAAAGATAAAGGAGCAGCCTCTTTCTTCATCGTTCGTCAGATTGATACCAATAATGGTGGCAACCAGTTTATCACTGCTTACGTTTATAAAGCAGATGCGAAAGAACGCCGTGTTCAGAGTCCGGACGCTATCCCTGCTGATTCAGAAGCCGGCAAAGCAGCACTGGCCGCCGGCGGTGCCGCAGCTGCTAAAGTAGAAATTCCGGGCGTGGCTTCCTCAGAAGCCCCGGACAGAAGTGTCGGTCGTTTCTTTGAGACACAAAATACTACGGGTCAACGCTATACCGTTCAGTTGCCTGGCGGGAAATCGGTGCAGGAACTGAGTGATATCACCGCAGCTCAGATGACCCCGTTTGGAACCGTGACAATCACAGATCACTTCGGAACACCTACAGAAATGTCTGAAGCCATCGGACGTCTGGCGGCAGCGAAAGGTGCTAAGTATTACCACATTACCCGTCAGTGGCAAAACCAGAGTGGTGGTAACCTGACCGTGACGGCTGAACTGTTTAAATAAATCACGGCGATGATCACGGATAATGTTCTGTTATCCGTGATCTTTATTGCAAGACCTGCCTCCACATTTTACGCGTTGCGTTCCTCCCTGCCTCTCCGTAGAATCTCCGCCCTGCTGTTCTGGTGGATAATCCCATCTGAATCTATTATCTCAGCAATTTCTGCTGGTTTTACGTACCAGTCAGCGCTAACCCGCTGACGTAATACTCAGGAACGACATGTCTGAAAAGAAATTAGGCCTACCGGCACTGACCGCTCTGGTACTCAGTTCGATGCTCGGTGCGGGAGTATTCAGTCTGCCACAGAATATGGCTGCAGTTGCAGGTCCTGCTGCATTGTTAGCAGGCTGGCTAATTACAGGTGTTGGAATACTCTTCCTGGCCGTCGCGATGCTGCTGTTATCGCGTCTGCGCCCTGATCTCGATGGTGGAATTTTTACCTATGCCCGTGAAGGTTTCGGTGAAGTCACAGGTTTTTGCTCTGCCTGGGGATATTGGCTGTGCGCGGTCATTGCCAATGTCTCCTATCTGGTGATTGTTTTTTCAGCGTTAAGTTTTTTTACCGATTCCCCGGGGCATACTTTTTCGGGTCCGGAAACACCTGGCCTGCCATTGCCGGAGCCTCGTTTTTGTTATGGCTGGTCCACTTCCTGGTACTGCGTGGCGTACAAACTGCTGCCATGATTAATATTCTGGCAACCCTCGGTAAACTTCTGCCATTATGTTTGTTTATGGTTGTGGCACTGCTGGCCTTTCGGTTCGCTAATTTCAGTGATGATTTTCGTGGCCTGACTCTGGGCCACCCGCTTTGGTATCAAATCAAACAAACCATGCTGATTACCTTGTGGGTATTTATCGGTGTAGAAGGCGCAATTGTGATTTCCGCCAGAGCACGGCAACGCCGTGACGTGGGTCGGGCAACCTTAACCGCCGTACTGGCAGCCTTGGTGGTCTATCTGCTGGTCACGCTTTTATCGTTAGGTATTGTTCCCCGTGAACAACTGGCAGGCATGCATAACCCTTCAATGGCGGGACTACTGGAAGGTATCATTGGTCCCTGGGGAAAGGTAGTGATTGTCGGGGGGCTGATATTGTCGGTATCCGGAGCCTATCTGAGCTGGACGATCATGGCCGCAGAAATCCCTTTCCTTGCCGCAAAAACCGATGCATTTCCGCGGATTATCTGTCGGCAAAACCGTCACGATGCTCCTGCGGCATCGTTGTGGCTGACCAATGGCAGTGTCCAGTTATGTCTGCTTATTATCGGTATCACCCATGCCGATTATGACAATTTGTTGAGCATTGCCTCTGAGATGGTGTTGGTCCCTTATTTGCTGGTGGGGTTGTTTTTAATGAAAACGGCAAACCAAAAATTTTCAAAAGAAATGATGACAGGAGCTGGCGCGTCCTTGTACGGGCTATGGCTGTTATACGCATCCGGACCTGAAAATCTGATAATGTCGCTGATGTTGTATGCACCGGGGCTGTTGCTGTTTATGGTTGCACGGGCCACAGCCCCACAACCGTTGCCACTGACAGGAAAAGAATCAGTGATGATCGTAATCATTCTGCTGGCGGCGGTCACTACGGGGATCAGGCTGATGCTGACCTGAGGGTCAGCAGTAACACCCAAAAGCTTAAGGAAGTACGATGTTCAGACAGTCATCGTACTGTCTGAGAGTCAGTGGCTTCCGGTATTCGGCATGAATACCGGCCAGCTGAAGTTCGGAGAGAGGGTATGGCAACTGAATTTCAAAGCTAACGATTTTTTGTTGCTCGGCTAAAGAAATCAACCGCGCAATATTAATTTCGTCACTGACCTGCGTCGAAATTATCTGCAAGGCCATTGCTTTGAACAGTTCGGCCTCGGTCTCTGAATTGCTGCTGCGCGCAGATTTGCGTGTTACCATCCCGAAAATAGGCAGCACACCATAGATCGCATCGACAAAACTCCAGTGCTTCTTACAGGAAGCTGAAAGATAATCACTGTAATTAAAGCAAATGCGCTGGTTATCCGCGCCTGAAGTCAGTTTATCATCCGACACTCAAACTCCCCCTGTTGGTATGATCCCTGGGAAACTTATATTTCCGGGAATTATAATGACATATTTAGTAGGGGATATACCAGCAACAGATGCCTTTTTCGTGATAACGTAGCCGTTGTTAAAGGGCCAGGTAATTTCGTTGTTAAATATTAATAATTATTGTTAATTATGAATAAAATTGTTTACGTAGAAGATGAACCTGAAGTTGGCGAATTGATCGCTGCTTACCTCGGAAAACATGATTTTGACGTGGTGGTTGAAACCCGCGGAGATCGTGCTGAGCAGCGTATTGTAGAAGAAAATCCTGATCTGGTGATGCTGGATATCATGCTTCCCGGCAAAGACGGGATGACGCTCTGCCGTGACCTACGATCCCGTTGGTCCGGGCCTATTGTCCTGCTGACATCCCTTGACAGTGATATGAACCATATTCTGGCATTGGAAATGGGGGCCAATGACTATATTTTAAAAACAACGCCACCGGCGGTACTGTTAGCCCGTTTACGACTTCATTTGCGTCAGGCTATGCAAAGCAATACCAGTGAAGATCAACAGCCGTCTGGTTCTGCGCCCGCACGGTTGATTCGTTTTGGAACACTGACCATTGATATGCTTAACCGGGAAGTGACTCTGGCAGATGAACAAATCCCATTATCTACCGCTGATTTTGATCTGCTCTGGGAACTAGCCAGCCATGCGGGTCAGATACTCAACCGCGATGCGCTGCTGAAAACATTGCGTGGTGTGAGTTATGACGGGTTGGATCGCAGTATTGATGTGGCTATCTCACGGTTACGTAAGAAACTTCATGATAATGCGACAGAACCTTTCCGGATTAAAACCATCCGTAACAAAGGCTATCTGTTTGCGCCACAGGCCTGGGATACCCACTCCGAATGAAGAAACTGTTTATCCAGTTCTATCTGTTATTATTTGCCTGTTTTCTGGTAATGACGCTGCTGGTCGGACTGGTCTATAAAATGACAGCGGAACGTGCTGGTCGCCAGTCTATGAATGACCTGATGGCCAGTTCACTCTATCTGATGCGCAGTGAACTACGGGAGATCCCACCGCGGGACTGGAACAAGACTATCGATAATCTGGATTTGAATCTGTCATTCAAGTTACATATTGAACCTATGAATCGCTTTGATTTGCCTCCGGATGAAATGCGCCGCCTGCGGGCAGGCGAAATCGTCGCGCTGGATGATCAGTACACTTTCCTGCAACACATTCCACGCAGCCATTATGTCTTATCTGTCGGCCCCATCCCTTACCTGTTTTATCTGCATCAGATGCGATTACTGGATATTGCCTTACTGGCCTTTATCGGTATGTCTCTGGCATTACCGGTCTTTATCTGGATGCGACCTCACTGGAAAGAGATGCAGAGACTGGAACGTGCCGCACAACGTTTCGGCCAGGGAAATCTGGACTCACGAACTAATTTTGATAACACTTCCAGTCTCTACCGGTTGGGAATTGCTTTTAACCAGATGGCAGAGAATATTAAGGTCCTGGTTGCCAGTAAAAAACAGCTGATCGATGGTATCGCCCATGAATTACGTACCCCGCTGGTACGGCTTCGTTACCGGCTGGAGATGAGTGATAACCTGAGCGAAAGCGAGGCGGCAGCGCTAAACCGTGATATCAGTCAGTTGGAAGGATTAATCGAGGAATTGCTCACCTATGCCCGCCTTGACCGTCCCAAGGTGGATATGAAATTACAGCAATTTGACCTGGCGCACTGGCTGGCTGAGCGGGTTGAAGATGCCCGATCTTTGCACCCTGATCATCAGATAGAACTGGATATTCCCCAGCAGGAAAACCGTGGCTACGCTGATTTACGTCTGATGGAACGGGTACTGGATAATCTGGTGAACAACGGATTACGTTATTCCTCACAACGTATGCGCATCAGTTTGTGGTTTGACGGTAATACCGGATTACTCCAGGTTGAAGATGACGGCCCCGGGATTCCTCCCGAAGAGCGTGAACATGTGTTTGAGCCTTTCGTCAGGCTTGATCCAAGCCGCGACCGGGCCACTGGCGGATGCGGCCTGGGTTTGGCTATTGTTCACTCCATTGCACAGGCATTTCGCGGTACGGTATCTATCGACAGTAGCCCGTTGGGTGGTGCCAGTGTACGATTCTGCTGGCCAATTACATCGCCAGACGCGGCTTATCTTTCTTCAGTCAGTCCCCGGAGGGATTAAAATGAATAACGCTTACCAACAGCTATGTCAGCGATTCCGCCGTCTTTCCCGCTTTGAGCATTTATCGGCAATTGCTGGCTGGGATATGCAAACCATGATGCCGCCTGGCGGCAGCGCAGCTCGCGGAGAAGCGTTAGCTGAACTTAGTTTACTGCGCCATGAGTTATTAACCGACAAACAAGTCGGCGAATGGCTGAAAGCCGCGGAGCAACAATCGTTAACCGATACCGAACGGGCCAATCTGAATGAAATGACCCGGCAGTGGCAACAGTCGTCGGTATTACCCGCTTCCCTGGTAGAAGCTAAAGCTATTGCAGGTTCACGTTGTGAGCACGCATGGCGGAAACAGCGTCCGGCTAATGACTGGTCGGGTTTCTCAGCCAATTTGCGGGATGTGGTTGAATTAACCCGCCAGGAAGCGGATATCCGGGCCAACGCCAATGGCACATCGCGTTATGATGCATTACTGGACCTGTATGAACCTGGAATGACCAGTGTCCAACTGGACACCATTTTTGCTGATCTGAAACAGTGGCTGCCATCCCTGCTGGAACAGGTTGTGGAGAAACAATCACATCACCTGCCCCAGCCAGTGACCGGCACCTTCCCTGTTGCTGCGCAAAAGAAACTGGGTCTTGAAGCCATGGCATTACTTGGCTTCGATTTTGAACATGGCAGGCTGGACGTCAGTGCCCATCCATTCTGCGGTGGCGTGCCGCAGGATGTACGAATCACCACCCGCTACCATGACACACTGTTTCTGAGCGCTCTGATGGGCGTCATTCATGAAACCGGACACGCACGCTACGAGCAGAATCTGCCTGCCAGTCTGGCCGGTCTGCCAGCAGGGCTGGCCCGCTCCACTGCCGTCCATGAATCTCAAAGCCTGATGCTGGAAATGCAACTGGCACGCAGTGCGCAATTTTTACAACTTATCCACCCCAGGGTCGTGGAGGCTTTTGGTGTGCAGCCGGCCCTGGAAATGGATAATTTTATCCGTCTGGCTCAACAGGTAAAACCGGGACTGATTCGTGTGGAGGCAGATGAAGTCAGTTACCCTGCACATGTGATGTTACGCTATGAAATAGAACGGGCATTGATCGAGGGTGATATTGAAGTTGACGATATCCCGTCCTTATGGGACGAAAAAATGCATAACTATCTGGGGCTTGATACCCGGGGTAATTACCAGCACGGGTGTATGCAGGATATTCACTGGACAGACGGGGCATTTGGCTACTTCCCGACTTACACTCTGGGCGCTATGTACGCAGCCCAGCTGTTCGCGACTTTCCGCCAACAGCACCCTGCTGTGATCGACGAAATTTCACGTGGTGAACTGACCCCTCTGTTTAACTGGCTAAAAGAAAATATCTGGCAACATGGCAGCCTGATATCGGTCGAACAGTTGCTGATAAACGCCACCAGAGAGCCATTAAACAGCCAGTTCTTCCGTAGTCACCTGGAACAACGTTACCTGGCTTAACCTGCTGTCCGGTCAGTTTTTTTTGACTGGCCGGACTCAGAAAAATCCGGGTATTTACGCTTTGTACAATCGGTTACACAGCGATACCATTCCACAACGGACGTCCCGAAAATATTCTCATATATTCATTTCACCGGCCCCGCAGTGGGCTATTAAATGAAATGAATTCGAGGAATTTGCAATGAAAAAATTATTTGCACTGGTAGTTGCCGCTGCTATGGGTCTGTCCTCTGTTGCTTTCGCGGCAGAAACTACTGCTACTCCGGCACCAACTGCTGCAGCAACCACTGCTGCTCCGGTTAAGCATACTGCTACCAAGCATCATAAGAAAAGCCATCATAAAAAAGCGACCAAGAAAAAAGCCGCTGCACAGAAAGCCCAGGCTGCTAAAAAACACCACAAGAAAGTAGCTAAGAAAAAAGCGGCTGCACAGAAAGCTCAGGCTGCTAAAAAACACCACAAGAAAGTAACTAAAAAAGCACCTGCTCAGAAAGCCCAGGCTGCTAAAAAACACCATAAAAAAGCAGTAGCTAAAAAAGCACCTGCTCAGAAAGCTCAGGCTGCTAAAAAACACCACAAAAAAGCAGTAGCTAAAAAAGCACCTGCTCAGAAAGCTCAGGCTGCTAAAAAGCACCATAAAGCTGCTAAAAAAATCAGTAAAAAAATAAGCACCTGACCGCCAGGAAACACTCCTGATTCCGCGTCATAGTGATTAAAACACCCGGTTATGCCGGGTGTTTCTTTCCCGGAGTTACTAAAATGGTGCGTCGCTATCGTTTCGAAATCATTCTGGTCGTGGTAATAATGTGTGGTGTGGTTGCTGCCAGCTTTTTTATTTAACTTCAGACCGTAAATACGCAATATCTCTCCCTTTTTACCACCTTACGGACTATAGTAATCGTTCAATAATCTGAAGATTAACCTACATACTTCCCGCAGTTGAGAGAATTATGCGCCTGCTTACTGTATTTTTTCTAAGTTTGTTCTGTTTTAGTGTGCAGGTTCATGCAGATGACGATGACACACCGACTCCTGACGAAATTAAAACCCTGTTTTTTGGTAAAGATCATCGTAAGGCCATTACTGACATCGACAATGCGCCCTGGGATGCTATCGGCCAGCTGGAAACTGACAGCGGTAATTTATGTACCGCGACGCTTATTTCTCCACATATCGCCCTGACCGCGGGGCATTGCCTGCTTACCCCTCCGGGAAAATTTGATCCTCCGGTCGCCATTCGTTTTATGGCCACGGCTAAAGGCTGGCGCTATGAAATCCATGATATAGATGCCAGGGTTGAACCCTTACTGATGGGTAAACTCAAAGCAGACGGAGATGGCTGGTTAGTCCCACCCTCGGCTGCGCCTTACGATTATGCGGTGGTGATTATTCATAATCCCCCTTCAGCGATTCAGCCAGTGCCGGTATTTTCAGGGAGTCGTGCAGAACTGATTGCCGCACTGAAAGCTAAAGATAATCTGGTCACTCAGGCGGGATACCCGGCAGACCATCTGGATAATCTGTACGCACATCAGGATTGTCCGATCACCGGATGGGCACAGAAATCGGTGTTATCTCACCGCTGTGATACGCTCCCGGGAGATAGCGGGTCCCCTCTGATGCTGAAAGCCGACAATGGCTGGCAGATTATCGCGGTACAAAGTTCCGCTCCGGGAGCTCAGGATCGTTATCGTGCTGATAATAGAGCCATTGCTGTAACATCGTTTTATAACAGGTTACAACAATTAGCGCGTGAGTAACCTGTCAGCGCAGTAGCGAATGTTACTGCGCCCCCCCTTTTTGTTTACAACGTCTTTTGCTCCATCGCCTGTAATATCCTTTTTTCAGAGACCGGATAAGGTGTTCCCAGTTGCTGAGCAAACAGACTCACCCGCAACTCTTCCAGCATCCAGCGAATCGCAATGACATCTTCATCATCCTGCTGTTGCGGAGGTAGTTTACTGCGCCATTGCTGCCACTGTTGCTCCACTGCCTGTATTTTCAGCATTCTGCTGCGGTCACTGTGTGGATCCACCGGCAGCTTATCCAACCTGCGCTCTATCGCCTGCAAATAACGCAGGGTATTGCTCAGATGCTGCCAGCCATTCCCTGTCACAAAGCCACGATAAATCAACCCCGCCATCTGGGCCTTAATATCGGATAACGCCAATGCCTGGCTCATATCTACCTTACCTTTCAAACGTTTATTAATCTGAAAGACTGTGGTGAGAATTTGTTCGGTCTGTATGGCAATCGCCACCACGGTATCATTCAACTCAGCACGAATAATCTCTTTCAGCCGGCTAAAGTCTTGTTCAGTCCAGGCCGGACCGCCATGCTCTGCCATCAGTTTATCTATCCCGCAGGAGATACAGTCATCAATTAGTTCGGTAACTTTACCGTAAGGGTTAAAATAGAGACCCAGTTTGGCTTTATTCGGTAATTTCTCATGCAAATATTTTACCGGCGAAGGAATATTAAGCCATAACAGGCGTCGCTGACCGCGCCACATATGCTTGCCCTGCTCCGCCGGGCTGTCGAACAGGCGAATAGCAACACTGTCTTTTTCATCCACCAGTGCTGGCCAGGCCTGCAACTGGTAATTCCCCCGCTTTTGCTGATAACTTTGCGGCAGATCGCCAAAACTCCAGACATGCAATCCCTGCTGTTCCACACCGTCATCCGCTACATCTGACAAGGTGGCCTGCACTTTATCCTTAAGTGATTCCTTCAGTGCTGTCAGATCTTTTCCTTCAGCCAGCGTCCGGTTGTTTTCATCCGCTATCCGGAAGGTAATTTTCAGATGATCGGGTATCGCATCCCACTGCCAGTCTTCACGACTGACTGTCACCCCGGTCATCCGCCGAAACTCACGTTCCAGACGATCGGCCAACGGCTGGTCGGTATCGCTCACCCGTTGTAAAAAAGCTTCTGCATAATTAGGCGCGGGGACAAAATTCCGGCGTAAAGGTTTAGGGAGTGACTTAATCAGCGCAATAATCAGTTCGCGTCGGACGCCAGGAATTTGCCATTCAAAACCGCTGTCTTCAACCTGATTGAGTAATGGCAACGGAATATGTACCGTGACACCATCAGCCCCGGCACCCGGTTCAAACTGATAACTTAGACGCAGTTTCAGGTTACCCTGGTGCCAGAAGTTCGGATAATCGAGCTGACTGACCTGTGATGCCCCGTCTTTGATCAGCATCTGTTTATCGAAACTAAGCAGCTCCGGTTGTTGCTGACTGACCTGTTTCCACCATTGATCAAAATGCCGTGCTGAAACTACCTCATGACCAATACGCTGGTCATAAAAAGCAAATAGCGTGTCGTCATCGACCAAAATATCTCTGCGGCGGGATTTATGCTCAAGATCCTCAACTTCATTTAGAAGTTTACGGTTGTTTTTCAGGAAAGCATGACGGCTTTGCCAGTCACCTTCCACCAGCGCATGACGAATAAAAAGTTCCCGCGATAAAGGGGGATCTATCTTGCTGTAATTCACTTTCCTGCCGCTAATTAACGGCAAGCCATAGAGAGTAACTTTTTCAATCGCCATTACGGCCCCCTGGCTTTTTTCCCAGTGGGGTTCACTATAGTGATATTTCACCAGATGCTTAGCCAGCGGCTCAATCCATTCCGGGTCTATACGTGCCGCAATCCTGCCCCATAATCTGCTGGTTTCCACCAGCTCTGCCACCACAACCCATTTTGGCGGCTTTTTAAACAACCCTGACCCCGGAAAGATAGAAAAACGCGCATTGCGTGCCCCGGTAAATTCCTGTTTCTCTACATCTTTCTGTCCAATATGCGACAACAAACCACATAACAATGCACTGTGTACTTCACGATAAGGAGCCGGCTCGTTGTTAATCGGCAAACGCAGTTCTTTGACGACCTGACGTAACTGGGTATAGATATCCTGCCACTCACGAACCCGCAGATAGTTGAGAAAATCCAGTTTACACTGTCGACGGAACTGATTGCCGGAAAGCTGTTGCTGTTGTTCCTGTAGATAGTTCCAAAGATTTACCCAGGCCTGGAAGTCAGATTCTTTATCCGCGAAGCGCCGATGTTTCTCGTCGGAAGCTTGCTGACGATCGGCCGGGCGCTCCCGGGGATCCTGAATTGACAACGCAGAGGTGATGATCATCATTTCACGCACACAACCAAATTGCTGTGCCGCGAGTACCATTCTCGCCAGGCGCGGATCCACCGGCAGCTGTGCCAGTTGCCGGCCCAATGGCGTTAGTTTGTAATGTCCATCGACTGCCGGCAGAATCCCGCCCAGCTCTTCGAGCAGACGTACACCATCCTGAATATGACGTTTATCAGGCGCTTCAACGAAAGGAAAAGCGGCAATTTCTCCCAGTCCCAGTGCCGTCATTTGTAGAATAACTGACGCCAGATTGGTACGAAGGATTTCCGGGTCGGTAAATTCTGGTCGGTTGTCAAAATCCTGTTCAGAGTAGAGACGGATACAAATTCCTTCCGAAACCCGACCGCACCGTCCTTTACGCTGATTCGCCGAAGCCTGAGAAACCGGCTCTATGGGGAGTCGTTGCACTTTAGTCCGGTAGCTATAACGACTGATTCTGGCGGTTCCCGGATCTATGACGTACTTGATTCCCGGCACAGTCAGTGAGGTTTCTGCCACGTTCGTCGCCAGTACAATTCGCCGCCCCGCGTGTGGCTGAAATACACGATTTTGCTCGCTGTTTGATAATCTGGCATACAATGGCAGGATTTCAGTATGCCGCAATTCCCGACGATTAAGTGCATCCGCCGTATCGCGAATTTCCCGCTCTCCACTCATAAAAATGAGGATATCACCGGGGGCTTCCCGCATCAGTTCATCCACAGCGTCGAAGATAGCCTGTAACTGATCACGGTCACCGTCGCTCGAATCCTCAGAAACCGGACGATATCGAACTTCAACCGGATAGGTTCGTCCTGAAACCTCGATAACAGGTGCGTTATTAAAATGACGGGAAAAACGCTGCGGATCGATAGTCGCTGAAGTAATAATCACTTTCAGGTCTGGCCGGCGCGGCAATAACTCACGCAGATAGCCAAGCAGGAAATCAATATTCAGACTACGTTCATGCGCTTCATCAATAATCAGCGTATCATATTGCAGTAACAACCGGTCCTGCTGTATTTCGGCCAGCAAAATGCCGTCGGTCATCAGTTTGACCCGAGTGTTGTCGCTGACCTGATCGTTAAACCTGACCTTATAGCCCACGTAATCGCCCAGAGGGCATTTCATCTCTTCTGCGATACGGGTAGCCACCGTTCTGGCTGCCAGACGCCGTGGCTGAGTGTGGCCAATGAGCCCGCGATTCCCACGTCCCAGAGTCAGGCAGATTTTAGGGATCTGTGTGGTTTTCCCCGAGCCGGTCTCTCCGGCAATAATCACCACCTGATGGTCGAGGATGGCGGCAGCAATTTCCTGCTGCTTCTGGCTGACGGGTAAATTGTCCGGAAATTCTATCTGTTGCGGGGCAGAAGCTATACGCAATGACAGACGAGTTTCGGCATCTGCAATTTCCTGTTCAATCTTACTGGCTATTTCTGCACGGTCCCGCGGGTTTTTCACCTTTTCGGCACCCGCGAGTCTGCGTTTTAGCTGTTGACGATCACGCAGAATCAACGGCTCAAGTCGCTGACGAAGAGAGGATAATGGTGAAAAATCCTGAGAAGACATAATAATCTGTTACCTTGATTTTATATGACAAAATGACCGGATGACCTGCAATAGTGAAAGTTCTCTCCGGCAGTCTGTGATGACTACTGATTGTAACATAATCGCTGTTTAGCCGTTATCTCTGAACATCTAAGGCCCCTGAAGATGTTGTTCAGATTTTTCGAATATAGGTCGCGAAATTTTCTGCTTTCCTCCGGGCCGTATGCCCCGTAGAGTGTCTGTCATTCAGCGGAGAGTGGTTCCGCCTTACAGACAGGAAAATATCAAATGAGTAAAGTTCTGATCCTTAAATCAAGTATTCTTGCCGGTTATTCTCAGTCAGGTCAGTTGGCCGATTTTTATGCTGCTCAGGCAACAGCAAAAGGTGACACTGTCACTGTACGTGATTTGGCGGATCAACCAATTCCTGTTCTGGATGGTGAACTGGTCGGCGGTCTGCGTCCATCTGATACGCCTCTGTCACAACGTCAGAAAGATATTGCAGCATTATCTGATGAACTGATCAACGAATTGCAGGCTCACGATGTTATCGTTATTACCGCCCCAATGTATAACTTCAACATCCCTACCCAGCTAAAAAACTATTTTGATCTGGTCGCTCGCGCTGGCATTACATTCCGTTACACCGAGTCAGGCCCTGAAGGGCTGATTAAAGACAAACGTGTCGTAGTGATTTCCAGCCGTGGTGGTGTTCACAAAGATACTCCGGCTGATCTGCTGACCCCTTATCTGAAAGTGTTCCTGGGCTTCCTGGGAATGACAGACGTAAACTTCGTGTTTGCAGAAGGTTATGGCTATGGTCCGGAAGTGGCGGCCAAAGCGACTACCGATGCTAAGAGCGCTATCGAGTCAATTCTGGCAGCCTGATGTCTGATGTCCGGGCCTGAGGGTCCGGACGTTATTCGCTCACGCTGGTACCAGTTGTTGCCTGCTGTCCGCCCTGCTGTTGATTTGTCTTAGCCTTATCATCATCCAGCAACGTCTGCACGTCCTTATCTGCTTTTACCGTGATTTGATGTTCTATTTTTACGTTCATATCAATAGTGATCGGTTCTTTAGGCGCGGCCACTTCAATGCGGGGAATACATCCACTCAGGATGAAAGCCGGCCCCAGGCAGACCATCAGGTTTACGGTTTTCACTGATTCAGTTCCTTTTGTGCAGGTAATTTAAGGTGTTGTGACAATTGCGATTGCAGATTGTCAGCAAAACTCAGGCTGCGCCACAGCATGAATACATTTTCCTGATGAGTGTAATTCAGATTCACCCGCTGGTCTTTATTACTGAAGCGGCTAGTGCCCTGCACACTCGACTTCATAGTCAGTTCACCCTGGCTGGTAAGCTGCAGTGTGGCCTCTGAACGACTGATTTCCATATATCGTAACCAGTCTACCGCGACCCCGGCAGCCATATTGTTACTAGTGATCGAATCGATCAGATCTTTATCTACCCGTAACGTCAGTGGCCCGTTATTTTTTATCCAGCCCTGACGAATCACATACTTCGGATCATCAATCAGCAGGGGTAATTCCCCGTCAACACGCCCGGACATGGCTATTTGTTTTGGATGTAATGCAGTAATCAATGGGCTGAGGCTAATATTTTCTGCTTTTAGTACCGCCGGCTGGTGTTGAGGCAACCGCAGGTCACTCAGACTCATCTTCCCGTCCAGCAACGACATGCTGACATCGCTTAGTGTCAGGGGTTGTGACTCGCTCCAGGGGTAATGACCTTGCAAACTGGCAGTAATGTGGCTGATGGTTATCTGATTAGTCACACTGCCAATAGTCAGATGAACCGGCTGATGATAACCAAACTGCCAGCGCTGCCGGTGATAACGAAATGGTAGCGAGAAATCGACACCACTAATCTGGTTGTCAGGGGTCCACAAACTTCCCTGACTTATCACCCAGTGACCGCCTGCCTGAAAACCCTGATCTCCTGAAACAGAGAATGCGGCCTGGCCACGGAGCGTCCCGCCGGTCAGTTTCATTTTCAGGGTTGGCTTAGCCAGTGACTGGAATACCTGCAATGGCTGAGACGGCCACCAGATTTGACCACGTAATCGTTGACCATCCCAGCGGCCCCGCGAAATCAAAGGACCGGCATCCCCGGCAGTGAGTTGTGCCT
Source organism: Tatumella morbirosei (assembly GCF_000757425.2). GTDB lineage: Bacteria > Pseudomonadota > Gammaproteobacteria > Enterobacterales > Enterobacteriaceae > Tatumella > Tatumella morbirosei. Next base: position 354,521 of record NZ_JPKR02000003.1, read on the forward strand.
GGTACTGAAAATTATCCGGACTCAGGCCATGTATAGTCACAGGTAACTGTCCTGCCGCCAGTGAGCCACCATAGCTAAAGCGTGAGTTTCCGGTGGTAAGCAAAAACTTTCCGTCAAATGACGGCGCCACAACGTCCCGTGACCATTGGAGAGGCTGGCTAAGTACCAGCCGGGGCGATTCTGAAGTAATATCCGCATATTTAATCCGGTCCAGCCCGGTAGACAGGGTCTTCACGGTAATGAGCTTGTTTTCCCACTCCCCTTGTCCACGGATATCCCATTGTGCCTGGAGTGGCCTCAGGTATCCATTCCCCCAGTAACGCCATGCCCAGCGTCCGTTATCCGGCCAGAACTGTTCAGCCTTACCGGATAATTGCAAACGGTAATGCCCATAGACAGGTTCATGCAGTTTAAGTATTGCCTGGAGTGGCCCGCTAACACCTTGTGGAGCCATCCGGACCCCCACCAGTGGCCAGCGTACTTCATCGACCTGTAATGTATCGAGGATTCTTCCACGAGCCCGCAGTAATGCCCCGCTCAGGAAATGTACTTCAGGCATCAACAAGGGACCGGTTAAACGTGCGGGCAGGCTGGCAAAAAACTGTAAATCTGCGCTGTTTGCATTCCCGGTAAGGCGCAATGGTAAATCGCTTTGTTGCAGGCTGAGCTTTCCCGGACCAAGGTTAAGTACTGCGTTCCCTTTACCTCCGCGACCTGCAGTTAATATATTAAGACGTCCGCTGAATTTTGTTTGATCCGGCCCGGCCATCCAGTTGCTTGCTTTGAGAGAAATACCCCCCTGCAAAGGCTGTTGGCCAAACGGCCAAAACCACTCTCCCTGACTAATTTCTATGATTTGTGGTGTGACAGTCCAGGGGAGTGACAATAGATACCGTGGTTGCTGAGGTGTGGTCAGTAAGATTTTACCTCGTTGCTGCTGCCAGCGGAGTGTAAGATTTAAGGGTGTTTGAGCCAGAACGAATTGTCCGTTGATTGTCCCGGTTTCAGGCCACGCGGTTATCAGCGGTGAAAGGCTGATATTTCCTTCAATTATCGCCGTCCCGGGTAATTCCATCTGAGTCAATTGTAATTTTTTAATCTGCAACTGTTGCTTATCAAGCTCAGCCTCAAGTTGTACTGTTTTGCCGGTAAAGTTCAGCGACTGGCGTCCGTGCCTGTTCATCAGGGTAATTTCACCTGAATAGTTTGACCAGGGCAGCACCCGGAGGTTTTTTACATAAACACGGGCATCCGGTAATAGATTCTGCCAGTCAGCAATGGTTTTCGCCGGGGTTGTCGAAGCCGACGATGTTGACGGTAACCGGGCCAGACATGCAGAATCTATGCTAATGTCTCCGGCTGTTAACCTCCACATTTGCTGTTGATAGCCCAGAGATAATGCGGTAACAGAGGCGAGGTCACAATTTGCGCTTGCCAGAGTGAGATCCGGTAATACCAGAGATCGGTCTGAGAAATGGAACTGCCCTTTAAGTTGCAACCGGGTTCCTTCCGGTAACCAGAATCCTGCTAACTGTGAGACCCACTGATTTACTGAAAGTATTGCTGTTATTATAACAACCAGCAGGCTTAACAAAATGATCAGGAACTTTGGCTTTTTTCCTGTCATAGATATTGCATCCTTTCTCCTGATCTGTCTTTTGGCTGATAGTTAATCTATCGTTTTCGTTTCTGAGGATTGCAGGTCCGATGTCCGTTAAATCAACAGTTGTCCACTATTATAGGTTATGTAGAAATTTAGCTGAAACTGCCACTGAATACCTGTAAAATGAAGATTATCGGAAAATTAACCTTTAAAATCACCTCTATTAGACATCGGCTCTGGCAGTCCGCGATGCGAAATATCGCGTTACGGCATCTCGTACAGTGAGGCTTAGCCCCCTCCCTGATTAAGAGAACAGTGTGTCTCTACCAATACCAACGCCATGTATGTGGCAGAATATACTGCCACCTCTGGTTTTTAAACTGTGGCGTCTGCTGTGCTAACAACAGACGCCATTGCAATAAGTGATAGAATTTACTGTAGATTTCACCAGGAAGTGAGTTTCCAACGTTCTCCGGTTCGTGATGCCAGTGCCGAGTCCTGTGGATAATAAATTCTCGGCGAAGGATTATGTTTCCACCTGCCTGTTAACAGCAATCTGATGTCATGCTTCCGGTAAAGAGCTTTCACCAAAAAACTGGGTTTTTCTATACCTTCAATACCTATACCTTTGTTGGTTGTCCCATGTTTTGAGTATGCTATCACAGGGCGACCAATGTCATCTGCCAGTAACTGAGCAGCCCCCCTCTTGGCATAACAACTGTTTAAGTGCAGTGGAGTTTTACCTATGCTGAGGTCTATACCATAATTCTGCTTAAGTATTCCATTCAGCTCCGAAGGATGAATAATCTGAGGTTCTACGGAATAACTTAGCCCAAAAAAGAATCGTTCCATTTCGTCTATATTTTCTCTGACTTTTCCTCCGATGGAAAAGCAAGGCGTTTTGCCCCCATGTAGGAGAAGCCCTTCCTCCTTCAGCCCACGCCAGTTATCGGTGTAACCCATACGATATATGGTATTTCCTGAACGACTGATGGACTGGTCTAGTTCAGTAGTAGTCCAGGATTGCATATCACCTGATGCAGATCTGGCTCGGCCAGCAGCTGAACTGACACCCTGTCTGACACCTGCTCCAAGCCCTGCCAACCCTGTAGCCATCGCTACCCATCCCAGAATAGATGATGCCTGTGGATTACTCTCCTCCACCGCACCACTGGCTATCCCAGTAACGTCTGCCACCACACTTAAACCGCCGACAACAAGAGAGGTCGCCGAAGCCGCTCCCATTGCCGCCATCACCCCGCCTGCAGCCGCTATCGAGGCACCCGCCGTGAACACTGAGAATGCCAGCCCCAGCGCACCAGTGATGATCCCCAAAATCCCCTGCCAACTGATGTGTCCCGTTGGGTCGGTATAGTTCACCGGGTCGCCTGAACAATATGCATACGGATTTATCCCCCCGGCCCCGAAAGGACTCAGGCTGTCCGGGCAGTTAAAGCGCATCAACACCGGATTGTAGGCCCGGTACCCGTTACCCAGATGATAAGTGCCGCTTACCGGGTCGGTGCGCTCACCGTTATAGCCTGGCAGCAGCTCCGTAGCATCACCGCTGCCGTAAGGCGACCAGTTGTGTTGTTGCGCTTCCTGCCCATCGCCGTTACGTGACCACAACAGACTGTTATTTTGGTCACCTCCGGTCAGTGTTAATCGGCTGCCGTCGCTCACCCCCAGGCAGGTATGGCCATTTTTAATCAGCCGTGTTGCCTTATTTTTCTCTACAAGGACCTCGTTCACCAGCTCATTAGACTGGTAGTACAATTGCCGGGTATCCCCGTCAGTAACGTTCTGGCTGACCAGACGGTTAAGAGCATCATAACCGTAGCGGCCACCGCTGATATTGTCCCCACTGACACTGATCAGCCTGCCAATGACATCATAATCCAGCAAACGCCCGGCTTCATCCTGTGTCATGCGACCATCGGTATCATATTTCAGCGTGATAGTCTGCGGGTAATCCGTATGGGTGTGAATTACTGAAGTCAGTTGCGTCGGGTCGTTAACGTTTTCATAGAGATACGTAGCAGTATCAATACTGCCGTCTTCCAGTGTGGTGATGATCACGGTCAGTTTATTCAGTGCATCATACTGATAGGTTTGTGCGGTCATCCTGTGACCGTATCCATCTTCCGGCAGAGCATCACCGGTTACTGCATACTCAATCAGGCGGTTACGGACATCATAATTAAACCGTTCTTGTTTAATTGTACTGCCGTCTCGTTGAGTAGTGCGTGATGAAATTAGGTTATTTGGCAACCAGGTTTGTTTTAGCGTTAGCGTGACGCCACTGTTGTCAGTGATAGTGCGGCTGACCTCACGGTCAAAATCATCATAGTGCAGTCCGGTTGTCATTGAGACCTGAGTGGCGCTGTCCGTTACCGTCTGTACCGACAAGCGACTCAGTTCATCGTATTCCAGGCCAACGATCAGGGCGTCGTCCGTCAGAGTAATCACCCGTCCATATATATCGCGGCCACTGGTTGTCTGCGCCGCGCAGATATCGTTGCACCCGGTCAGTTCACCAGCCAGGGTATACGTATATCCCGCCTGGCGCTTTTCTCCATCCCGGCTGAATGTTTCGTTTGCCAGGCTGCCAGATGGGTTCCACGATTGGTGGTCTTCCGTACTGCCCTCCTTCGCTGTCAACAAGTCGCCGGTTACCGCATCATAGCTGAAGGCCTGCATGATGCCGTTCACTTTCAGGCTGCTTACCACATTTCCCAGTTCAGGAATATACTTATACTCCAGTATATTACTTGAGGGCAGCGTCACCAGAGAAGGAGCCGGGGAGGCCCCCTCATAAGTATACGTTGTGGTGCGCCCTCCACAGTTAAGCTCTGTCACGCGCCCCAGACTGTCAAAGGTCCGCGTACCCAATAGCCAGGTACGTGTCTGCCCGTACGCATCCGGTCCGGTTACACTGATGCTGGCCACACTGTCATTGGTCAGGTGAGGGGCGTAGCACCGGGTGACCCTGCTCCCATCCGGCAGGGTTAAGGTCAGTACCCGACCATATTCGTCGTAAGTTCGCTCCGTTTCATTATTTCGTTCATCCGTTTCCAGTCGAAGCCTACCGAGGCCATCCCACGCATAGTAGCGTACACCAACAGGCTGCCCGCTTGTATCGGTGCGCTCCTCAATCAACGGCACCAAACTTTGCACATCATATGTTGTGGTGGTTTTCCCTGAACTCAGATAATCATTACCTGCACGACCCTGAGAATAAGTGCTATTACGAAGTGCGACCAGATCGGTTTGCTGAAGATCCCGGGTACCATCGGAAAAGGCCCGCTGGCTGACCCTCCCCCATCCATCATAAGAGGCTGTCGCGTCGACACTGAATTGTTCTGAGGAGCCAGGGAGCCAGTCATGGCTGATACTGCTCCCGACTTCTCCCAGCGGGGTGTAAGTTCGTGACGCCATCTCAAACCACTGCTGCGTGTCATCTTTGTCAAGAATCTCACGGCTAATCTCTCGCCCCAGCCCATCCAGGTAGATTTTCAGCTGATTGCCATTCTGATCGGTTGTCACAGTAACGGGACCGCCCTTTTCCAGGGCATAGGTCCAGCAGCAGACATTTTCATAAGGTGTTCCCCGTGCGATTGTACGGGTCAGCGGGCGGCCGATGTTGTCGTAAGTATTCGTTAATGTAACGTTTTGAGCATCAGTCTCAGACAGAACCAGACCTGTGTGTTTATGGCTGAGAGTTGACCGGGTCAGTGTTACATTATCATGACCGGTAAACGTTTCAGTCTGAATAAGACCCTGTCCGGTAGTCTGGTAGGTAAAGTCCCGCCTGCTGGTAAAAGAATCGGCCCGGATTATATCGGGGACCAGGGTTGTGGTCTGAGATTTCTCTCGTGCGTAGGTCAGCATATCACCGCTGTCACTATAATAGTCCCGTACCACTACTGACTGGGTGCCACCTGTTTTCTGTACCTCCTTATCCGACACCAGATTGTAACCATCGCCATTGGCCGTGCTCAACTTTTTCCAGGTTGTTACCGTGACTGAGACTGGTTCATCCCCTTTAATCTGAGGTGGCGTGACTGTTTTACTCTTTAGCCAGCGGACAAACCCATCAGGGTCTGCCGGACAGGCATCACCCTCACCCTCCGCCGGATAATATACATACTCCATAACGGTACCTTCAGGCGTCTCTTGGTGCAACGGGTTACCCGATTCATCAAACTGTGTGAGCGTGACCCGTGTACGGGGTGCCGCACCGCTGTCATCACTCCAGGACTCAGTTTGTACTGCAGGCAGAGCATATTGTTCAGGTTGCACCTCAAAATTCACACCCGGCCTGGCATGGTACTCCACCGTCGTTGAAAACGTTTTATCGTGCCGGAGTGTGGTTTCAGACACCAGCAGATGGTAGCTATTATAGCGACGGGTTACCGTATTGAGCACAGTGCTGCCATCAGTATCCATTACCTTAGCCGTGGAGCCATAAATATAGCCAATAAGCAGAATATTTAGCATCTGATCGGTATCAGGTTGCCACTGGTTCAGGCCGGCGTCTTTGCCAAGGTAATTATACTGTGTCCAGCTCCATAATGTGACCGTCTGAGGTTGTCCTTTGCCGGGAGTAACGGTATGCCGGTGAACACAAGGTAAATCTGGTAGTCCTGCACTTTCCGGAAAGGCCATCCCGGAATCTGAGTAATAAGATACTTTTTCCTTCTTACCAGTAGGGAAAGTCAGACCAGTAAGGGCCCGGTAACTGCTCCGGGGGCCCACGTCATCGTAGTCAAACGTCCATACTAAAGCCGGATCAACCGACTGGCTGGTCACACTGATCAGATGTTCATCCTTAAATCTGAAGATCATGTTGTAGCCTGCTTCGATATCGTCTGGCAGTAAGGTAAATTTTGTGCTGGCTACCGACCCATCCGGGTAAGAGACCGAGAGCAGAACTGAGCCCTCACCATCCGTTACCCGGGACAGGCGTACAGGTGTGTAACCTGAATCCCATGTAAACGTCAGCGTGCGACCGTCGGGTGCGATGATTTGCGAGGGAACGTACACATCCTTACGCAGGGACAGAACTTCCTTCAGCCCGGACTTGTGAATAATCTGGAAATGGGTGTCGTCCGTTTTATTTAAAATAAAGTTTTTAAGCTTTTTCTGTTTGACTGCCAGGGTTTTAATATTCACACGATATTCTTCGCCTGAGGAGAGTTGTAGTTTTCCGGTATTGGTATCGCAGGAAGACAAATTGAGGCTAAAGCCTGAACCAAATCCGTGGTTAACATCTGAGAGTGGGCTATACAAGAGTGACAGAGACAATATCGGTCCGGCCAGTGAACCGGAATGCAGATTGATCAACGGAAAAGTAACGTTAAACAATCCTGTCCGGGGATCCACACCACCTCCGACAGAGCTAATAAAGTTTGATGCTTGTGAATAAAAATCAGAATTAGTTACAGTCATATTAAATATCCTATAGAATACTTCATGAACGTTCACTTCAGCGATAAAATAAGTTATTCAGCTTTCTGATGGCCATATTTGTAATGCGTAAAACAAAGCGTTGAACTTTTCAAAAGAAAATCAAACCACCACCTTTTTAAACAGCTTGCTAATATCGAAGATCCAAGGAGCGGAATATGTTAATAAAAATAATATCTAATTATTATTGGTGATCTCATCTAATCCGAGAAGAAGGGAAAAACTAACCATCAAGGATATTGTCTCCACCCTGATGGTTAGCGGGCTCTTATATTCATGTAGTCATCAGGAAAGAGTTATACTGGCGTCAACGTCGGAGTTAAAGCTAACAATAAACTGGCCAGAGTTTCCATAATTGTCCGTTATGGAAACGGTAGCGGTGTTTTTTAATTGTGAACCGGAGGGTTTGCAATAAAGCCCCCAATATATTGAAGAGCTGTTAGGGATATGAAGTTGGTAAGCATAAACCGTAACTTCATTTTCATATGCAGATGCCGCATGATTTGGCGTTTTATCTGAAGTATTATTTTTGGTAAAATTGGGCCAGTATGCCCAGGTGGCCGCATCATAGCGTCCACTTTCCGAACCGCTAAAGTACAAGGAAGGCCAGCCGGCTTGATACATAGCCATACCCGTGAAATTAGGATTCAACTCTGGCGGGTGGCCAATTCTATGACCATCTTCAGGCTCTATATACCAGCTATTTAAATAACAACCATTTCCCTGACTGTCGATAGGTGAACTGTGTGCCAGCACTAATGCGTATGGGGCTTCATTGTTTACATACCATTTTTTAACCGGGTAACTGGATGGGATACCCGAGCTCACAATTTTTTTATATTTAATTTCATAACCATTGCTTAATATTATTTTGATTCTTTTGTGCTGGACAGTGCAGGTGTAGTGGCTATAGGAGCTCTGTCCCCATATTTGGTTATAAAAATGATAATCGATGCCGTTTGTGACCCATGCTTCTGGATAAACCTTCAGATATTGGGATGAGTTATAGTTTAATCCGGAAACAGCATTAACCCTGACACTCGATTTTTCCACCCCCAGGGCGTTATCTGCGGTGGTATAGTGTTGTCCATTATCAGTATCACATCTCACAGCAATACGCTTAACGTTGACATCTGTTGTATAAAGATAAAACATTAATAGCGTTACTGATTGTAACTTATCAGTATCAGAGCTAATGTCAGGCTTATTGTTTGACGATGTCCTGTTTGCAGAGTTGTTGACGATCTCCCTGGAGAATTCATTTTCATACAAGGTGTAACACCAGTCACTGGTACCATTAACTTTCAGTTTTTTATCACTTTCAGCATAGCAAAGCGATAAGGCATTTTGCCATTCGCGCTCTGATATCTCCATGGTGATATCCTCACCATTAACTGTTTTATAAGCATTGGCACTGACCTCAATAGCCAGCTGATTTCGCCCATTGGCATAAATAGAAGGCATGAGTGAACCTGATGCTGCGGAAATTTTCAGTTCAATACTGGTCGCGTCATTTAATGAATCAGCCATTTATATTACTCCATTGTGATGTCACGAAATATCTGACACCCGTTATCGTATATGTGAACCCCCGCTTTTTTTAGTTTCACGCATCTTATGTTTATATGAATTACCAAAAAAAACAAAAAGATGTAAAAGTGTAACATAAGTTATATTTTATCTTTATTCTGGGGGGTTGTTGCAAATCACTGATGAATATCCATTGATTTGCGAAAGTATATTCTACCAATCTTTAAAAATGGATATTTTATGCTGTTTTTACCCTTCTGGTTTTCGTAAAAAAACGCATTGCAGATAATGGTTTAGCCTTTAATTATACCGGGAAGTTATTTGTAAAATTCTTAAAAATGTTCAGTTTATCGTGCTGATGAATTTATAACACCACCCGGAAAAAGGAAAGTGTTGTAGGTAAAGAACAAAAACAAACCATCGGGCAGAAAATAACTGAAAAAGCTCCTGTAGTGTTTCTAAGGCTTGTGGCCTGTTACATTAGAGATATTTTATCCTTTTGTTAAAACCCTTAGAATTTTTCCGGACTCAGCACGAAACTTTACTTATCTTATAAATCTGCTTCGCCCACTAAGCATAAATGTTATTTATTCCTCCTTTCGGGTGAACACCATCAATCTATAGGTTAGCAAAATGGCAGAGCCCTGTCCGGGATTCGCCGGCAAACATTCAGACAGCCATCACTGTCGTTCTGCCATAACGTACTAACTGCCGCCCATCAGGATTTTCCGATCCAGGAGGCGCAAGCCTCATCGCCAACACCACGCTGAATAATTTGCTGAAATGATCAGAGGGAAAACCATTAAACAATCACGTGTCAGAAGTCCCCAATGCCGTTCTATGGAAACAAGCGGTTTACTGTTCCCCTCAGTAAAAAGACGGGGTCTGACCAGCCGCGACAGCAAATGACTTACTGAAATGATAGCTGTCGTTAGGATAATCAGCAGACTTAACACTATGATCAGGAACCGCGCCATTTCCCTGTCATAAATAATGCATGCTGTACTCTTATCTATTCTGACTGTCAGATTATCTTCGGCATCCATGAAATAACTGCACAGATTATCCCTGTCGACATCACTGGTAAGAAACTTCTATTTTAGTTAATAATGTAACGAAACGATATTATCACGGGCCATTCCCTGCAAAGTTAACCCGGAGTTAAGCAATGAAAATCGCAGTCTACAGCACTAAGAATTATGATCAGCATTCTCTGGAACTCGTTAATCAGCAATTTGATTGCTCATTGACCTTCTATGATTTCAGACTCGACAGGCATACCGCGAAAAATGCCGCAGGTTTCGAAGCTATTTGCATTTTTGTTAATGATGAGTGTACAGCGGAAGTTGTTCATGAACTGGCGTCGCTGGGTGTCCGTTACATCGCCTTACGCTGTGCCGGCTTTGATAATGTTGATTTACAGGCTGCCGCCGCTGCAGGGATCCGTGTGGTCAGGGTCCCTGCATATTCCCCTGAAGCCGTTGCGGAACATGCTGTTGGTCTAATGATGACGCTGAACCGGCGGATACATCGCGCATATCAGAGAACGCGTGATGCCAATTTTTCTCTGGAGGGTTTGACCGGATTTACGATGCATGGGAAGACGGCTGGAATTATCGGGACCGGCAAAATAGGGTTGGCAACGCTGAGAATCCTGAAGGGTTTTGGCATGAGATTGCTGGCCAGTGATCCATACCCGTCACAGCAGGCACTGGATTTACAGGTGGAATATACCGATATTCCGACTCTCTTAGAGCAGTCAGATATTATTTCCCTGCATTGCCCGTTAAATTCTGCCAATCATCATCTGCTGGATGCTGCGGCCTTTTCTCGCATGAAAGACGGTGTGATGATAATTAACACAAGTCGCGGTGGTCTGATTGATTCTCAGGCCGCTATTGACGCGCTGAAACAACAAAAAATCGGTGCACTGGGGATGGACGTTTATGAAAACGAACGGGACCTGTTTTTTGAGGACAAATCCAACGATGTTATTCAGGACGATATATTCCGCAGACTTTCATCCTGTCATAACGTGTTATTTACAGGCCATCAGGCTTTTCTGACCACTGAAGCCCTGAGCGCCATCGCTCAGGTCACTCTGAACAATCTTCAGCAATTAGCACAAGGGCAAAGCTGTAATAATCAGGTGTCGGCCGACATTTAACACCCGTACCGCCTGCTAAATGCCGGGTACTGTGCTCGTTTAACGGGCGCAGTTACCACTGATCAATGCGTTTTCGCTGCAACGTTTTCCGTTTGCCAACTGACACATACCAATTCGACTGCCATCAAGTTGACGGGAATATGCCAGGATACCGCCGGCACCGGCACAATTAGTTTCCGCTAAAGAAGACATCACCACGGGCTGAATATGCGCTGCTGTTGCCTGCTGTGGCGGCTCATTATTATCGTTATTACTACTGCAGGCAGAAAGAAACACAGTGGCAGTGACCAGCAACATCGTGGCTATTTTCATCGATCGGGCTCCGGGGATTTGGACAGTTCGCAACACAGAATATGTCAGCACACTGTATTCCGTCGACAGCTGTTACATGAATTTACGATTTATTCCGGCGAAAATTGCCAGCAGAATTATCCAGGATAATATTTGCACTCTTTTATCAGCGATAAAAATCGCAATAAACCAGTGTTAATTGCAACGATAAAATATTTCTCTGCGGCAATTTGCACCGCAGAAAAACGTCAAAAGCGGTTAAAAAGAGGTCAAAGATTAGTCACATTGATATACAGCGACTCATCAATATTGGTAGAAGAAACTGTCGCTTCAGTAAATGCGTAAGCTTCACGCTCGCCCTGCCTGTCTAGCGGCAGATTTTCAAAGTCGAACAGTTCACGGTCTGCTAACTGGCTTGGACTGACATTTTGCAGCGACTTAAACACGCTTTCCACCCGGCCAGGTTCTTTTTTATCCCACTCAGTCAGCATCGATTTAATCGACTGACGTTGCAGGTTTTCCTGAGACCCACAAAGATTACACGGAATAATCGGGAAATCTTTATGCTCAGCAAAACTAATCAGGTCTTTTTCACGGCAATAAGTTAATGGCCGGATAACTACATTGCGGCCGTCGTCTGAACGTAATTTTGGTGGCATGGCTTTCATCCGTGCACCGTGGAACATGTTCAGAAACAGTGTCTCGACAATATCATCCATATGGTGACCCAGCGCAATTTTGGTTGCGCCAATTTTTTCAGCAAACGAGTACAAGGTGCCGCGACGCAGTCTTGAACACAGTCCGCAGGTCGTTTTACCTTCAGGGATTTTCTCTTTAACCACCGAGTAGGTATCTTTATCGACGATATAATACGGAATATCGAGTCGTTCAAAGTAGTCCGGTAAAATGTGTTCAGGAAAGCCCGGTTGTTTCTGATCGAGGTTGACGGCAATCACCTCGAATTTGATCGGGGCAACCTTCTGCAGGCTCAGCAGAATATCTAACATTGCAAATGAATCTTTGCCGCCGCTCATGCAGGCCATCACTACATCATTGTCTTCTATCATCTGATAATCCGTAATCGCGTTACCTACATTGCGACGAAGACGTTTCTGAAGTTTATTGAATTCGAGCGTTTCTTTTCTGGTATCTGTCTGAATCATAGCTTCTGTTCACATCGCCGGAGAGACCGGCAGTATATTTCCTGGTTAGATGCCTGCATAGCAGCGGATTATACGGATTTTTCCTCAACGGGGAAATCTCCTTATCAGAGGCAGTGACAGAAAGCATTTGAGCAGAAAAGGAGGGTAAGCGACCGTCAGGGCCGAACGCAGAAAGGTGGCCGGTATATTCAGCAAAAAAAAACGGCGTCAGAAACGCCGGGGTCATAAGAATTAAATGTGCTATGCAGTAATTCAAAAGTAAGACAATGTGGAGCACAACGCCCATCGCTTGACGTTGCATTCACCTGCGGAAAGAAGTATCTGCTATCTGGCACGGTGATGAGTTGATTAAGATCATATTTTTTCCGGATATTTCCACATCATTCGTTACAGCCATTTACGATCTTTCAGCCACCAGGTGATACCCACAGCGATAAGCACCAGAACCCCACAGAATACCGAAAATCCGTAATGCCACTGTCCCCCGGGAATGCCTCCCAGGTTTACCCCAAACAATCCGGTCAGAAATGTGGCGGGTAAAAAGACCATTGCCAGTAACGACATAATATAGGTCCGACGGTTCATTGCTTCGGCACGTTGTGAGTCAATTTCATCATTAAGCACTGCGGTGCGGGCAACACTGGCATCCAAATCTTCCAGCCCCCTTCCCAACCTTTCAGAGATATCCTGCATCAGCCGGCGCTGAGCATCATCCATCCACTGGAATTTTTCACTGGCAATTCGCGCCAGCACATCCCGTTGTGGCGCCATATACCGTCGCATAACAATAAGTTGCTTACGCAAGAGCGCCATCTGACCGCGCTGTGGGGTCTTTCCTGTCAACAGCCCATCTTCCATATCGATAATTTTATCGTGTAAATCTTCAATAAATTCACTGATATGATCAGTCAGAGAGTCGCAAAACTCAACCAACCAGTCACCGGCATTATCCGGCCCTACATTGTTTTTAAGATTCGACCAGACATCTTCGACTGCCGCCACCTTACGCTGCCTGGTGGAGACAATCAGCCGGTCATTGATAAAGATTCTGACCGCTACCAGTTCATCTGGTCTTGAATCATGATTAAAATTAATACTGCGCAGAGTGATCATAAAACCGTCGGCCAGCTTACTGACCCTTGGGCGCATACTCTCTCCCGCCAGAGCATCGCGGACAGAATCCGGGATCAATGGGGTAGCCTGCAGCCATTCCGCACTTCCCTGCTGAGCATAATTTAAGTGCAGCCAACACGGACGTTCGCAATTCACCATCTCATTGTCACTGATCGGCAACATACCTCCCTGCCCATCCAACTGACAGGAAATAATCGCATCCGGGATATGCAGTTCTTTACCGTCAATAATGCTCACAATTTCCCCTTACGTCATTCTGACCAATTTCATAAAACTGTATTGTAGTGGATTGCTTAACAATTAAGGTGGTTAAAACGTAAAGGCGCATTTCAGCGGTTAGTACATAATTAAGGTAATAATCATTTAAATCAACATGATATTTTAAAATGCCACCACACTTTACTCAGCCGGCAGCCCCATCCACAACTCACGGCTGTAGTAAAGCCCTTGTGGATTTTTCTCCTGATACCCCTGAAGTTCAGGAGCAACCAGCCGCTGCGTGGCATACTGATATACCGGTGCCACTGGCACCTGTTCGGCAATGAGATGTTCTGCCTGATTATAGTCCTGGTTTCTGAGTTGATCAGAAGACTCCTGTTCCGCTCTGTGGATCAGAGAGTCGTACTGTTTATTACTGAATTTACTGATATTTTGTGGGTGTCCGGTGGTCAGTGGATTAAGAAATGCTGCAGGATGATTAAACTCAGCCAGAACTGTCGCGCCTGTTACATTAGCGACCGGCTCAGGTGGCTGACCTGGCGAGAGTGGTTTCAGAATGATTTGTGCATGAAGCTGTTTTTGCCACATGGCAGCAATGGCACGGACAACCTGCGGCTCATCGCCGGCATCACGGTAGCTGAAAGTCAGGCTTAGCGGCCGGGATGGCCCATAACCCGCCGACAACAGTAGCGATTTGGCCTGAGTTATTCTTTCCTGTACCGTATGCTGTTCAGCAGATAATAATTGCGGTGTAAAATTTCCAGTCGACGCAGGCGTCATTTGCCAGGCAACTATCGCCCTGTTTTGCAAAATACTGGCAACAATCGCTTTCCTGTCAATACTCCAGGATAACGCTTTTCTCACCCGCACATCAGTCGTTGGGCCATTTACCTGGTCAAACACCAACAGCCAGTTGGCGAGACGTGGGGAACTCACGATCTGATTTTTGAAGGGTTCGTTCACTGGTTGGTGTAGTTTCAGTGGAGCAGAAATGTGAACATTTCCCAGAGCGTAACGCCGGAATAATTCCGGATCATTCTTTATTTCAATATAGGTCACTTTAGTGAGCACTGTCCCTGCTGCGTTGTAATAATAAGGGTTAGGAGTGAGGTCGATGGAGTGTGGCTGGCTGTGGCCGGACAACATCCAGGCACCATTAAATAGTTGAGTTTGTCCGTTGTCCCACCAATGGCCACTCTGGTTACGGTGTTTTTGTGGATAAAATGCCGGATGTGTGGTCATTACAGGAAAATAGGCCAGCGGCCGTGCCAGGGTGATTTTCAGATGAGTACTATCTATGGCGGTGATCCCCAATGCCTGAGGTGGCAACTCACCACGAATCACTTGTTGTGCGTTTTTCACCCCGCTTTGCTGCAGATAAGTTTTATACAGGGATGCGGTGTCTGTCTCGGCCAGCCGTTGCCAGCCGTGAACAAAATCATCTGCGGTGACAGGGGTTCCGTCTGACCAGCGGGCATTTTTTCTAAGCGTGAATATCCAGTTCCGGTTATCGTTACTGCCCCAACTGACAGCAACCCCGGGAAGGATATTTCCCTGAGGGTCCACCCGGGTTAGTCCCTCGAACAAATCCTGCAACCACGGAGCATCTTCAGGTTGAGTTTGTTTCAACGGATCAAATGTCGAAGGCAAAGAGGTCACCTGCCGGACCACCACCTGACGGTCGGGCGGCCTCGAGCCCTCAGAAATATCGACCGCCTTTACCGGGGCTGACATAATCACCGCCAGTGCCAGTAGAATCGAACTTATCGGATAAACCATCATACTCTCCCTGTTCCGTCTGCGTTGACGATAATGTCTGCTCATGCTCCTTACCCTACCGCCGCGTTCCATACAGCGGGTATCGGCCGGGAATTGGAAATTTCCTGTGCATCTCTGTGCCTGTGGTTTTACGATAGCTGAGGTGAACAGGAACGGTGTTTTGTCCGGTTTTCTGTGAGCCTGACTCGTAAAACAGAGCAAAATATGGGATAAATTAACCGGTCACTTGCACTGTTATCTGAACCAACAGCGTAACAGTAAATTACTTATGATTAAAAGGAACAGCAAATGTCTCAGACAGTTAACTTTAAAGGCCAGGCTGTTGCAGTCGCCGGCCAGTTTCCGGCTACCGGGGAAACTGCCCCTGACTTCACCTTACTGGCAAAAGATCTGAGTGAAGTTTCTCTTGGCGATTATGCCGGAAAACGAAAGGTCCTGAATATTTTTCCAAGTATTGATACCAGTACCTGTGCAACATCAGTACGTAAATTTAACCAACTGGCCTCACAGCTGGCCGATACGGTGGTGTTATGTATCTCCGCTGACCTGCCATTTGCGCAGAGCCGTTTTTGTGGTGCCGATGGTCTCGACAATGTGATTACCCTGTCGACACTGCGCGGCAGCAATTTCAAACAGGATTATGGCGTCGAAATTGAACAAGGCCCGCTGAAAGCACTGACTGCGCGTGCTGTGCTGGTTCTGGATGAAAACAATACCGTACTGCATGCTGAACTGGTTTCAGAAATTGCTCACGAACCTGACTACGATGCTGCGCTGGCAGTACTGAAGTAACCGGGTTAAGGTCCGGGTGAATTTCCCGGACCTGTAACGGAGTCGGTCAGGATGATTCTTCTTCTGCCGTTGCCCCCTTCTTATTATTCAGCCCATACTCCCGCAGCTTATTTGCAATCGCGGTATGAGATACCCCAAGGCGTTTCGCCAGTTTCCGGGTGCTCGGATAGTGGTCATATAAACGGGTCAATACCGCACGTTCATAGCGGCTGGTAATATCATCCAGTGAGCCTTCAAGATTATCATCCCGGGTCAGGTCAGCAATGTACTGTTCGGGTAGCACGATATCTTTAGGTTGCAGCTCTTCACCTTCCAGTTGGGTCATAGCACGGTACAGAATATTTTTTAACTGTCTGACATTTCCCGGCCAACTGTATCGCCCTAAAAAGGCCGGCAGCTGTGGTGAAATTGCCGGACAACGAATACCCTGTTCATCGGAGAAACGGGCAACGAACATTTCTGTCAACGGCAGAATATCCTGAGGATGTTCCCGTAAGGCAGGCAGATTCAGCGTCAGCACGTTAAGACGGTAAAACAAATCTTCACGAAACTCCCCGCGAGTGACCAACTCCTGTAAATTTTTCTGAGTGGCACAAATCACCCGTACGTCAACATGAACCTCGTGTTCTTCACCGACCCGACGGAATGTGCCGTCATTGAGGAACCGCAGCAATTTGGTTTGCATTCTGGGAGACATTTCTCCAATTTCATCCAGCAGTACCGACCCGCCGCTGGCCTGCTCAAAAAATCCTTTCTTATTTTCTAATGCATTAGGGTACGCTCCGGCAGCATGACCAAACAATTCACTTTCGGCCACATCATCAGGCAGTGACGCACAATTCAGTGCCAGGAAGGGCTTAGCACTACGCTTACTCCGCATATGGCAGGCCCTGGCAAGTACGTCTTTGCCGGTACCGGTTTCACCAATAATGAGCAGCGGGGCATCATGCATCGCCAGTTTTTTTGCCTGATTCACCAGCTGTCGCATCCCCGGACTGACGGCGACAATATGCGCAAAGCCAGAATCGTCAGAGCTATTGAGATTTTGCAACTGATGTCCCATCCGGGCAGTGGATTTCAGCATGATCATGGCACCTACCGGCGAAACCTGTTGTTCCTGGTTATCCGGCAAATAGATAGGTATCAATTCCATCAGGAAATCACGCCCATGGATCACCACACACTGCGCCAGAGACGTGACAACGTCACCTTCACTTACCTGAGGGAAACGAAAATCCTCAATCAGCTGGCTGATATTATGGTGGCGGATTTTTTTCTCATCCTGGCCAAACAGACTTAACGCAGCAGGGTTCGCCAGTTCAATCCGCCCTTTTAGATCGACTGAAAGTACCGGTTCCGGCATTGCCACCAGCAATGAATTAAGTACACGGTTTTCTCGTTCTGAAGGCATATCAGTGACTGTCCTGACATCCGTAACCCCGGGTGTGCGGCGTATTTCTGCCATCAGAGAACTAAACTCATCGAAGGGAATCGGGCTAAAACGCAGATACAGTCGTTCCAGCGCAAGGATCTCAATGCCGTACAAATCAATTTTTCTGGTGACCAGCAGATCGAGCAGTTCACGTACCAGCCCTAACCTGTCTTTACATACTATTTCGAGGCGCATCAGTCTTTTCCCGGCAATGACATTATTTTGTCATAATAACCCGGTAGCCAGCACAGCAGAAGATACCCTGTCATGAAAAGTTGACAGCAATGCAGTTCCTCCGGCCAGACCCGACCGGAGTTGTATCATTTAATTGACGTGATATCTCAGTTAATGATCGACAGGTTTATCCGCTTTTGAAGCTGTGGTGGTTTTCTTTCTCATCGATTCACGCAACTGTATCAGTAGCTCACTACGAAAATCCGCCAGCCGGGGTTTATCGTCATTCAACCAGGGTAACGGACGACAGAGTTCCATCGCTTTAATACCCAGCCGGGCGGTGAGCAGCCCTGCACCGATCCCCTGAGCAGCCCGGGCCGATAACCTGGCCATAATGTCCTGAGACATCCAGTCCAGCCCCACTTCACGCACTAACTCACTGGCTCCCGCAAAAGCAATATTAAACAGCACCCCACGGAACAGCCGTAAGCGGCTGAAATAACCCAGCTCAATTCCATAGATACGGGCAATCTGATTAATCATCCTGATATTACGCCAGGCTATGAACGCCATATCCACCATTGCCAGTGGACTGACGGCAATCATTAATGTCGATTCGGCAGCATAACGGCTGATTTTGGCCCTGGCCTGTTTATCGGCCACAGGCTGCACTCTGGCCGCATATAACACCATCACTTCCCGATCATTATGGGAGTCCTGTAACTCAGCCTGCCAGCGGCGATATGCCGGATGAGAGGCATCAATTCCCGCCCGTGCTGCCAAATTTTCACAAAAAGCTCTGGCTTTTCCGTTCCCATGACTGCTGAGTAATTCCTGAGCCTCATCACGCTCCTGAGCCCTGTGACGCAATACAAATAACCGTCGCCATTCAACCGCCAGGCTCCCGAGTCCAGCCACGATGACCAGACCGAGTGCCGTAGCGGCGCCCAGCTCAGCCCACTGGCGGGTTTGCCAGGCACTGATCAGCCAGTTGACAGTCTGACCAGCGACACTGAACAGAAATATCACTACCGCCGCCATGAGTATTTTTTGCCACAGCGTCCGGCGTGGGCGTAAGGCTGCCACCACAGGTTCTTCGTCTGCTACCCCTTCCGGGGGAACATCAGTGAGTGGAGCCAATAGAGTGAAGGAAGCGTCGTCATTATCAAAATGTTGAGCTGGCCGCAGCTCTTCGGATCTCTTCCCGGTGGAGTCATTAAAATCAACGCGCGGTTTGATAGGTGCCGGTTCGCTCATCGTAATTTATCTCCCAGTAAAAATTCCAGCGCACTGTCCATACGGATATGCGGCAACGGCGCATCGATGTCCATCTCTGCCGGACGAAACGCTTCAAAACGAAATCCCTGGGTTTGCCAGAATCCAGGAGCAGGCAATCTGGAGGGAACCTCTCCGGGATAAAAGGTCAGAGGCTGACCGTCCGCTAACCGGTGACCCCGTAACGCAGGTAATACTTGTTGCTGATGGTTGATATTACCTGATTCTGTTGCCTTAATGGCCGACAGCCCCAGACAGTCTATTTTGATTCCTTCGAAGGCGGCATTCTGCCAGGCATCCTGAACCATTTGCTGAAGCAGAGACACCAGATTTACATGCTGATCATGAGTGATATGATCCGCTTTACTGGCCGCAAATAATAACTTATCAATCACCGGCGAAAACAGTCGTCGTAACAGTGTTCGCTGTCCGTAATGGAAACTTTGCATCAGTTGAGTTAATGCCAGTCGCATATCATTAAATGATTGCGGCCCACTGTTCAGTGGTTGCAGACAATCGACGAGCACAATTTGCCGGTCGAATTTCACAAAGTAGTCTTTATAGAATCGTCTGATGACATGCTGGCAGTAATAGTCATAACGGGCCTGTAACATGCCAAAGGCAGAGTGTTTATCCGTTTTGTTAAGTCCGGCAAGGGAGGCTTCATCAACGAATGGCCACGGAAAAAATTGTAATGCAGGGGCTCCGGCCATATCACCAGGCATCACACAACGGCCCGGCTGAATAAAATGCATACCGCTCTCCTTGCAGTCATGCAGATAAGCGGTCCATGCGGCGGAGATGTCGGCCAGTTGCTGCTCATCAGCAACAGTTCCCGGCTCCAGTCCTGCGGCCAGTTTGCGCCAGTGGGCGGCACGTTCTCCCCGTTCACCTTGCAACAGACCAATCATTTGTTGCGACCAGTTCAGGTAATCCTGGCCAAGCATCGGTAAATCCAGCAGCCATTCGCCCGGATAATCAATAATTTCAAGATAGAGAGTCGAAGTGTCTTTGAAGTAACGCAGCAATGAGTCCTGTGAGCGATACCGCAGTGCCAGACGCATTTCGCTGATGCCGCGGGTCGGCGTCGGCCATTCCGGAGGTTGCTGATAAAGCTGCGCCAGTCCGCTGTCATAATTGAACCGTGCAATTCCCATATCCCGTTGCGGAATACGTTTAACCCCCAGCAACCGCTCTTCTCTGACGACTGAAAACAACGGCAACCGGGCGCCATTATGGATATTAAGTAACTGGTTCACCAGTGAGGTGATAAATGCTGTTTTGCCACTGCGGCTGAGTCCGGTCACCGCCAGCCGCAGATGTTTATCCGCCCCACGGTTCACCAGCGAAACTATCTCATTTTGCAGCTTCTTCATGTTTCTCCCTGAACAGACGCGACGACAATTTCTTCATTATTGCAGACAACGCCGGTTCAAGCACCAGTGCCAGCGCGATACGTAATGGTTTCCGGGCAACCCGGTTCAGTACTCTGGCGCTAATCCCCGCCGGTGTCCGGCTGATCACTGTAAGAATGATAAATTTGACCACCGAAAGTAATGCTGGCATCAGGCGTTGCCATCTGCCCTGCGACTGCTGATATTTCATAACTCACCTCCGACGGAAATTACCTATGGCTACCTATAACTGCCTGAACCGGCTACGTACCGAAAAAGTTTCTGAGGTGACATAGCGTTCAATTTCTCTGACCCGCTGTTCGCCCTGCTGCATCTGCTGTTCCAGCTGATTCAGCAGTTCAGTAGCAGTCGGGCTATCCTCTGCGTTTTCTGCAGTAAGTGGTTTTTTGTCGAGAAAAAACCAAGAGCGAAATAAACCACTACCGTAATAAAAAACAGTCCGATAAACAGCGAAATCACCACCATTATACGAATCAGATTGACGGGTACATTAAGATATTCTGCCATCCCTGCGCACACGCCCATTAGTTTACCGTTCTGCGGATCACGCCATAACCGGCGGGAAGTTACAGGCTGCTGGTTCATTGCTGTTGTCTCCACTGTGAATTTTCTGCATCCAGTATCGCTTCCAGGGACCGGATTCGCTCCTGCATCCGCCGTGCATCCACTGTTAGCTGCTGCAGGCGCTGCATTTCCTGGGGCGACAATTGGCTGCCGTTACTGTTTTTGTTGCTGTAGTGCAGCCACAGCCAGATCGGTGCCACAAACAGTACAAATATTGTCAGCGGGATCATAAAAAGTATCATTGCGCTCATGAACTCTCCTTACCTGAGTCGCGGTTCAGCCTGAAGGGGTGACAGAGCTTATTGTCCGTCATTACGCTGCATTTTTTCTTTCAATGCGGCCAGTTGCTGACTAATATCATCGTCGGCTTTCAGGCTGGCAAACTGCTGGTCAAGCGTCTGAGGCTTACCAAAGCGCTGGCTTTCTGCTTCCGCTTCCATATGGTCGATACGACGTTCAAAAGACTCAAAACGGGCCATCGCCTGGTCGATTTTTCCGTTATCCAACTGACGACGAACATCGCGTGAAGCAGAGGCCGCCTGATGTCGCAGTGTCAGCGCCTGCTGACGTGCGCGGGTTTCTGTCAGTTTGTTTTCCAGTTCGGTGATTTCCCCTTTCATACGATCCAGAGTATCGTCGGTCTGGGCAATTTCCTGATGCAGAGAAACAGTTAAAGCATCCAGTTTCTGTTTTTCAAGTAATGCCGCGCGCGCAAGGTCTTCTTTATCTTTACGGATAGCCAGTTCAGCTTTTTCCTGCCACTCCACCGCCTGAGCCGCTGACTGCTCTGCCCGACGAGTTAGTTGTTTCTTTTCCGCCAGCGCACGGGCCGACGTGGTGCGGACCTCGACCAGTGTATCTTCCATTTCCTGAATCATCAGGCGAACCAGTTTCTGTGGATCTTCAGCCCGCTCCAGCAGTGAATTAATGTTGGCATTCACGATGTCAGTAAAACGAGAAAAAATACCCATGCTATATCTCCTGAAATCAGCCGGCGTTTTAGCCGGGATAATAAAATTACTCGCACAGGTTATTGCAACCAGCGTGCCAGTTTTTTATCTTATTGTTTTATAGGAAATTAATATCATTGCCCTACAGGATTGTTCGCGTAAAATGGTGATATTCATTACTAAGTGGTTAATTTCATCATGAATGAGCGTCAGGATAATCTGTTAGGTGAATCAAATAATTTTCTTGAGATGCTTGAGCAGGTTTCGGCACTGGCGCCACTTGATAAACCGGTACTGGTGATCGGTGAACGAGGCACCGGTAAAGAGTTGATTGCCAGTCGTCTGCATTATCTCTCTTCACGCTGGCAGGGGCCATTTATCTCGCTGAATTGTGCAGCACTGAATGATAACCTGCTGGATTCAGAGTTATTTGGCCACGAAGCCGGTGCATTTACCGGCGCACAAAAACGCCACCTGGGCCGGTTTGAGCGGGCAGACGGCGGTACTCTGTTCCTGGATGAACTGGCGACAGCACCGATGATTGTTCAGGAAAAACTCCTGAGAGTGATTGAGTATGGTCAACTGGAACGTGTCGGTGGTAACCAGTCTCTGCAGGTAAATGTTCGCCTGGTATGCGCGACTAATGAGGATCTGCCAGATCTGGCGGCCCGGGGGAAGTTTCGCGCCGACTTACTCGACCGTCTGGCGTTCGATGTGGTAAATATTCCTCCGTTACGTGAACGTCAGTCAGATATTCTGGTGATGGGCGAACATTTTGCCATCCACATGTGCCGCGAGCTGGAATTACCACTGTTCCCGGGCTTTAGCGAGAAAGCACGCCGCCAACTGCTGGCATGGCATTGGCCGGGCAATGTCAGGGAACTAAAAAACGTGATTGAACGTTCAGTCTACCGGCACAACAACAGTGATGAAATGCTCGACAAGATCATCTTCAATCCATTCCGTCCGGATTTTACACCTGACTCTCCTGCTACCGCTGTTCCGGAAAGCAGTATTCACGGCAGTCCTGTTTTACCTGCACTGCCACTGAATCTGCGTGAATGGCAAAATCATCAGGAATATTTGATCACCGAAAAAAGTTTGCGGCAACATCACTACCATCAGCGTAAAGCTGCTGAAGCTTTGGGTCTGACCTATCATCAGCTGAGAGCATTAATTAAAAAACATCAGATACCCACCGAACGTTGACTGTCGCCTGTTGTGGCGGCAGCCTCCCCTTATCTGTACAGTTTGTTGTCATCCTGTAGAAAAAACTTCAGGGTTGTTTCAGCAAATTTGGGGTCATCGCAGGGTTTGAGATACACTGCCTGTAAACTACAAAACATCCTGAGTACTATGTCGAAAATATTATCTGCGTCGAAAATGTTATCTGCACTGAGCCTGGGACTGAGCCTGTGTTTCAGTTCAGCTTTCGCCGCGGTTAACCACGATATCCGGCAAAGTGGCTTTGTCTATTGTGTCAACGGTGTGCTGAATACCTTTAATCCGCAACTTGCCAGTGGTGGCCTGACGGTAGATACCTTAGCTGCACAGTTATACGATCGCCTGCTGGCTGTGGACCCCTATACTTACCGGCTGATACCGGAACTGGCAGACAGCTGGGAAGTCAGAGATAACGGTGCCACTTACATTTTCCACCTGCGTCATGGTGTGAATTTCCAGACCACCTCCTGGTTTACCCCACACAGAACCATGAATGCCGATGATGTGGTGTTTAGCTTTTCGCGAATGTTCGATCGCAGTAGTCCATGGCATGACGTCGGCGGCGGCAATTACCCTTATTTTGACAGTCTGCAATTTGCGGACAGTGTCGTGAGTATCAAAAAACTGGACAACTACAGTGTCGAGTTCCGGCTGGCCAATCCCGATGCCTCGTTCCTGTGGCATATTGCCACCCATTATGCCCCGGTGCTGTCCAAAGAGTATGCAGATCAACTGACGGCGAGCGGACATCAGGAAATGATGGACCGTCTGCCGGTAGGTACCGGCCCTTATCAACTCAGTGTCTACCGTGCGGGTCTGTTCATTCGTCTCAACAGAAATCCTCACTACTGGAAAGGTATCCCCCGTATGCAGCAGGTTGTGATTGATATCGGCGCTGGCGGAACCGGGCGTTTATCCAAACTGCTGACCGGGGAATGCGATGTACTGGCATACCCCGCTGCCAGTCAGCTACCGATTTTACGTGACGACCCCAGGCTGCGAATGACGTTACGCCCGGGGATGAATATTGCCTATCTGGCATTTAATACCCGAAAACCTCCATTGGATAACCCGGAAGTTCGTAAAGCTCTCTCTCTGGCGATTAATAACGAACGCCTGATGTCGTCTATTTATTACGGAACTGCCGAGACAGCAGCCTCCATCCTGCCCCGCGCCTCCTGGGCTTATGATAATCAGGCCAGTATTTCAGATTATGATCCTGCCAAAGCCCGTAAACAGTTGGAGCAGCTGAAAATTCAGGATCTGCATCTCAGACTCATGGTGCCGACTGAGTCACAGCCCTGGAACCCGAGTCCGCTAAAAATGGCTGAACTGATTCAGGCCGACCTCGCACGGATTGGTGTTACCGTGGATATTATTCCGGTCGAGGGTCGATTCCAGGAGGCTCAGCTGATGGCGCTAAATCATGATATGACGCTATCGGGCTGGTCAACCGACAGTAATGACCCGGACAGTTTTTTCCGGCCACTGCTAAGTTGCGCGGCCATCGGTTCTGCCACTAACTATGCGCACTGGTGTAATCCGCAATTCGACCAGATACTACATACTGCCTTAATTTCTCAGCAACTGGCTGACCGGATTGACAGCTATGACCAGGCCCAGCAAATGCTGGCAGCGCAGTTACCGGTGTTACCCCTGGCCTCGTCTCTGAGATTACAGGCTTATCGCTATGATATTAAAGGGCTGGTGTTAAGTCCGTTTGGTAATACTTCGTTCGCCGGGGTGTACCGTGATGATTCCGAAGAGAACGCACCATGATCATTTTTATTCTACGCCGTCTGGTTCTGCTGCTGGTGACACTGTTTATGCTGTCCCTGGTGGCTTTCAGCCTGAGTTATTTTACCCCACACGCTCCACTGGAAGGGGCTTCACTATCTGATGCCTGGTGGTTCTGGTTTAAAGGGATGTTACAGCTTGATTTCGGTGTGTCGAATGTCAACGGACAGCCTATTTTCCAACAACTGACCGAAGTCGTGCCGGCCACCCTCGAACTGTGTGTATTGGCGTTTGCCATGGCATTACTGTTGGGAATTCCACTGGGAATCATCGCTGCAGTAATGCGCAAAAAATGGCAGGATAAACTTATCAGCGCGTTAGCACTGATTGGCTTTTCATTACCCGTGTTCTGGCTGGCATTACTACTGACACTATTCTTTTCACTCACTCTCGGCTGGCTGCCCGTTTCCGGCCGCCTGAATCTTCTCTATCCATTGCCCCATGTCACAGGTTTTGTGCTGATTGATACCCTGCTTTCCCATTCAGTCTGGCGGCATCAGATGCTTATCAGTATTTTTCAGCATCTGTTGTTACCGGTGATTACCCTGGCAGTAGCTCCTATGACCGAGGTGATCCGGTTAATCCGTAACAGTACCCTGGAAGTGATTGATAAAAGCTATATCAAAGCGGCCATCACCCGTGGCCTGTCAAGATTTACGGTTATCCGTCGTCACGTATTGCATAACGCCTTACCTCCGGTCATCCCCCATCTTGGGTTACAGTTTTCAACTATGTTGACCCTGACCATGATAACCGAGGTAGTGTTTAACTGGCCCGGCGTCGGCCACTGGCTTATAGGGGCAGTTCGCCAGCAGGATTACACCGCCATTTCTGCGGGTGTGATGGTCATTGGCAGTATGGTCGTGATTGTCAATGTTCTGTCTGACATCATCGGTGCTGCGCTGAATCCACTGAAGCACAAAGAATGGTATGCACTTCGCTAATTGAGACGGATATGAGCTGACAGGTTACAGAAGAATCCGTGACGGCATCCCCGACCACAGGACGAGGCTAAACAACGTTATAATCAGTAGTTGCAGGGCCTGGTATTTTCTGTCGACCGTGCAAAGGGCGGCACATTGTCAGTGACCTTTTCAACGATGAACCGACACAGCCAGAGTGCAACAACGCCGGGATAACCGGAGTAACAATAAAAGCGATAAACATGATAAATAACAGATGTAAAACGGTGATTTATGCCCGCTGATAATATCTATCAGGAAAAGCGCCTGCCGGGTACCTTTCGTCAATCCTGGAGGAAGTTTTATCACGATACTGCGGCCATGGTGGGTCTGTACAGTTTTGCGGCCCTGCTGCTGCTTTGTCTGTTTGGCGGCCTGCTGGCACCTTATGGTGTGGATCAGCAATTTATGGGATACCAGCTATTGCCACCCTCCTGGTCCCGTTATGGTGATGTGTCATTTTTTATGGGAACGGATGATTTAGGCAGAGACCTGCTGAGTCGTCTGTTAAGTGGCGCCGCACCCACAGTAGGATCAGCCATCCTTGTCACTCTGTTATCTGCAGTGTGTGCTTTGGTCATAGGGATCCTTGCCGGTCTGACTCATGGTTTTCGTTCAGCCGTAATGAACCATATTCTGGATACGCTGCTTTCCATCCCTTCTTTGTTGCTGGCAATCATTGTTGTTGCTTTTGCAGGTCCGAGTTTGTTCCATGCGTTGATTGCCGTTTGGCTGGCCTTAATGCCACGACTGGTCAGGGCTATCTATATCGCCATTCATGATCAAATGGAAAAAGAGTATGTCGTCGCTGCCAGACTGGACGGTGCCAGTCAGCTGACTCTCCTGAAGGATACCATCTTACCGAATGTATTACCTCTTCTGGTCAGCGAGTTCACCCGTGGGTTGTCGATGGCTATACTGGATATTGCGGCTCTGGGATTCCTGGGGCTCGGAGCTCAGTTACCTTCCCCCGAATGGGGAGCAATGCTGGGAGATTCATTGGAATTAATTTACGTTGCGCCCTGGACCGTTATGCTTCCGGGTGTCCTGCTGATGTTAAGCGTACTGATTATTAATCTGTTAGGCGATGGAATCCGTCGTGCTATTGAGGCCGGGGTGAAATAATGCCATTACTGGATATACGTAACCTCACTATTGAATTCTCTACCTCAGAAGGCCCGGTGAAAGCCGTAGACCGGGTCAATTTGATCCTGAGCGAAGGTGAAATCCGTGGACTGGTCGGCGAGTCAGGCTCCGGAAAGAGCCTGATAGCTAAAGCCATCTGTGGAGTGACTTCAGATAACTGGCGGGTAACGGCTGACCGGATGCGCTTCAATGATATCGATCTGTTACGTCTTTCCCCACGCGAACGCCGTAAGATTATTGGCCGTAATATCTCGATGATTTTTCAGGAACCACAGTCGTGCCTTGATCCTTCTGAAAGTATTGGACGTCAGTTGATACAGGCTATTCCGGGCTGGACATTGAAAGGACACTGGTATCGACGTCTATGGTTCTGGCGAAAAAAACGAGCGATAGAGCTGTTACATCGGGTCGGTATTAAAGATCATAAAGATATTATGCGAAGTTTTCCTTATGAACTGACCGAAGGCGAATGCCAGAAAGTCATGATAGCGATAGCTCTGGCAAATAAGCCAACCTTGCTGATTGCCGATGAACCCACGAACGCCATGGAACCCACCACTCAGGCCCAGATTTTCAGGCTGCTGAGTCGGCTGAACCAGAACAATAACACCACTATCCTGTTGATAAGCCATGATCTGCGCACCATGAGCCAGTGGGCAAACCGGATCAATGTGATGTATTGCGGTCAGACAGTTGAAACAGCCCAGAGTGAAGAACTGATCAATGCACCAAATCACCCTTATACTCAGGCATTGATTCGTTCTATGCCTGATTTTGGCAGAGCGTTACCGCATAAAAGCCGACTCAATACACTGTCGGGTGCCATACCTTCGCTGGAACATCTGCCGGTAGGTTGCCGCCTTGGCCCCCGCTGTCCTTATGCACAGCGCGAATGTGTTGTCGCCCCACGTTTGACCGGCAATAAGACTCACCTTTATGCCTGCCACTTCCCGCTGAATAAAGAGCCGCAGTAATTATGGAAACCTTACTCGAAGTCCGTGATTTATCTAAAACCTACCGTTATAAGACAGGTTTATTCCGGCCACAGCTGGTGGATGCGGTAAAAAACGTCAGTTTCACCCTACGGGAAAAACAAACGCTGGCGATTATTGGTGAAAATGGATCCGGAAAATCGACACTGGCAAAAATGCTGAGTGGAATGATAGCGCCGACCTCCGGAGAAATCATCATCAATAATCATGCGCTGGAATTTGGAGATTACGGTTATCGTAGTCAGGTGATACGGATGATCTTCCAGGATCCGGGAACTTCCCTCAATCCACGCCAGCGGGTCAGCCAGATTCTTGATCTTCCATTGCGGTTAAATACTGAACTGATGCCTGAAGCGCGTGAACAACGGATTATCGAAACGTTGCGTAAGGTCGGTCTGCTTCGCGATCACGCCGGTTATTATCCGCATATGCTGGCGCCAGGGCAGAAACAACGTCTGGCCCTGGCGCGGGCGCTGATACTGGAACCCAAAGTGATTGTCGCTGATGAAGCGCTGGCTTCTCTGGATATGACTATGCGTTCGCAACTGGTGAATCTGATGCTGGAATTGCAGGAGCGTGACGGATTGTCCTATATCTACGTGACACAGCATATTGGGATGATGAAACATATCAGTGATTTGGTGATGGTAATGCATCAGGGAGAAGTTGTAGAACGTGGCGGCACCGCCGATGTGCTGGCTTCCCCTCTGCATGATCTGACTAAACGACTGATTACCAGCCACTTTGGTGAGGCATTGACCGCAGAAGCCTGGCGACGAAATGAACGATAAATCACAGAATTTTGACCTGAGCGTACGTGACTTTACCTGATAACCCATTGTCGTGTTAGAATCGCCGGATTGAACATTGCGGGCTGGATAAAAAACAACCAGACACCGCCGACAACAATAACCATATTAAGGATTACAGCTATGGGTTTTCTTTCCGGTAAGCGCATTCTGGTCACTGGCGTTGCCAGTAAACTGTCTATTGCATGGGGTATCGCCCAGGCGATGCATAAGCAGGGTGCTGAACTGGCATTCACTTACCAAAACGAAAAATTAAAAGCTCGCGTTGAAGAGTTTGCCAAAGATTTAGGTTCAGATATCGTTCTACCATGTGATGTAGCTGAAGATGACAGCATTAAAGCGCTGTTCACCGATCTGGCTAAAGTATGGCCAAAATTCGATGGTTTTGTTCACTCTATTGGTTTTGCACCAGGCGACCAGCTGGATGGCGACTATGTGAACGCTGTCACCCGTGAAGGCTTCAAAATTGCCCATGACATCAGCGCCTACAGTTTTGTCGCTATGGCAAAGGAGTGTCGCGCTATGCTGAACCCAAATTCAGCATTATTAACCCTCTCTTATCTGGGTGCAGAGCGTGCTATCCCTAACTATAACGTGATGGGTCTGGCAAAAGCATCTCTGGAAGCCAATGTTCGTTATATGGCTAACGCAATGGGTCCTGAGGGGGTGCGTGTTAATGCTGTGTCTGCCGGTCCAATCCGTACTCTTGCAGCCTCAGGAATTAAAGATTTCCGTAAAATGCTGTCACACTGCGAATCTGTGACGCCAATCCGCCGTACTGTCACTATCGAAGATGTGGGTAATTCTGCTGCCTTCCTGTGTTCAGATCTTGCGGGAGGTATCACTGGTGAAGTTGTCCACGTTGATGGCGGCTTCAGCATTGCAGCAATGAACGAACTTGAACTGAAATAAGTTTCTGCGGCAGGAGGTGAATCCACCTGCCGCGACTTTTCCCCTTCCCCCTCTGCTTCGTAACCCGCGCAAATTCATCCATAGATCAGCTTGTTATTAGTTAGTCTCTAACATTCCTTTTGCCGCCACTCTACCTAAGACACTATAGGCTTATGACCGTTTGCAGGTGACCCTTTTTCCGAATTCATCTGCGTGACATCAGAAGGAATTACTATGGAATTACGCCAGCGTCAAAGCAGCTACACCCTGATGAGCGAATCACACTCCGGGTCCTGTCAGTTATACCTGCCTGCAGGAACAGGTACAAATACCCTTCGTCACCCGGACGATTTGTTTGCCGGACTGTTACAGCATTCTGCTGTTTCCGTATCCCTCAGACGATTATTATTACCTGTCACCCGCCATAGTGCGGCTATCTACAGCCGGTTGTTTCCGGAAACTCCCTGTCCGGAAATTAATTGTTCGCTGACACTTTATGACCGCCTCAATATTGCACTGACGGTGGCTCAGTTAAGCGATATTAGTTTGTTGTGTGATTTTTATGCCAATCATCTGAGCCCCCTTGCCGGCCCCTCCGGGACTAAAGAAAATAATAACCGCCTGACTGAAATTACTCAGTACGCGCGCCAGCTGGCATGCTTCCCGGCGACAGCATGTGCACCTGCAATTTCACGGTTACAGAATGTTGGCCTGACCGCTTCAGATATCCTGACACTGCACCACATTTGTGGTTTTATCAGCTGGCAGTCACGAATGATGACAGGGATAATGGCGTTGTCAGGAATCAAGCTTCCGGCCTTTTTTATGTTCACCAGTGCTCCGGTATTTCCTGACCTGCTGTCAGATACAGTTTCACCACAGAAGTTGCCGCCCGCAGAATTTAATCTGCTGCGCGAACCTGCTCTGGAGATACTCAGGGAAGTACAAACGTTAAATCACCCTGATTTTGTACCACTGGTGATTGCTCATGCACCGGCCCCCGCTCAGGCCTGGCTCTGCCTGCGCAGTATCAGCCCGGGCAGCCTCTCCGAAGCTCAATCCCGCGAACTTGAGTTAGCTGTGTACTTACCCGCCAATACTGCCAGTGATCACAGCATTTCCGGATCTGTCAGTCATCTGATCCGTCAGCTATTACAGATGCCGGCGCGGGACTGTTTTACAGAGACTGAACGACTTAACCGCAATGGCTGGAAATTAGAAGCAATACTTCAAATGCTGTCTGTTGTGGCATCCTCTGGCTGGGACCGGGCACTGACCCCTCTCAGTTAAAAACTATTTAATGAGGGTAACAACAGTCTGGCTTCATCAAAAAAATGCTGAGTTAACGGGGTAGCCCTGCTGCTGCCAGCGATCACCATGGCACCCTGTCTGGTCATCTTCGGGATGTCCACCACCACCTGCGACAGTTCGCCAAGCATGACCGGTAAGACGTTCCCGGAAGGAGCCAGCATAATACCGATTCCCTGGTGTGCCGACTCCAGCAATTGCAATACAGATGAGCTTTCGATAATTACCCGAAAAGGCACGCCAGCCTGTCGAAAGCTATTATCCAGATAACGGCGGAAATAACGTGTTTGTGCGGCCAGACATAACGGAAATTCAGCAATCTTCGCCAGAGAAACAGGTGATTCATTGTCCGGCAACTCAAAGGCATTACCGCAGTAGAGTGCTACAACGCCCTGATCGGGAAACAGAGCATCCTGGAACTGAAGCTCACGTAAAGTGCTCATTTCAAAGAAACCAAATGCTACGTCAACCGTATGGCTGTTAATGGCTTCCAGTAACTGATCTGCACTCATCACATCAATCCGATAGTTTATCTCCGGATAATGACGAGAAACGGCCTGCAATACTCCGGACAAAGACATACTACACTGAGGCACGACCCCGATGCGAAGTGTTCCCTGCATACCATGTTTCATGGCATCAACTTCGAGCTTAAGCCCCTGATACACAGAAACAATTTCACGAGCCCAACTCAGCACTCTTTCGCCTTCCGGAGTGAAACCAGAAAAATTATTACTCCGGTTGATCAGTGATACACCTAACTCTTTTTCCAGATTTTTCAGGCGCAGAGACAATGTCGGTTGACTGACAAAACTGGCTTCAGCGGCACGTCCGAAGTGTTTTTCGCGCTCCAGATTGCACAAATACACCAGTTGTTTTAAATCCATTGCCTTTGCTCCCCTCTGCTCAATACGACTTATTTTTCCCTGCCAGACATCAGGCAGAGTGGTATCGATGTACCTGTTATCAGGATCACGCGGTTTCATCTCATACGCAAGTGTTAAGCCCGCGATAAGGATCATCTATTGCTCGTTTATTGTAATCAATTAGACATTACACAAACACGAAAGCACAATTTCGTTTATATAATTAACACACCACAATAACAATCAGATCACATGAGTAGCTTAATATGAAATTCAAACGCCAGATTAAACCTTATCGCGCTGCAGCCGGTGGCTGGGGATCGCTGGAAGCTACTACCCGCTATGTTTTTGAGAGTAAGGCAGTTCTGAAAAATATGCGCAACCTGCTGCGCATGAACAAGGCCCGTGGTTTTGACTGCCCGGGATGTGCCTGGGGGGACGATAACAAAAGCACGTTCAGCTTTTGTGAAAATGGAGCTAAAGCGGTCACCTGGGAAGCAACTCGTCGGGTAGTCGATAATGATTTTTTTGCTGCCCATTCGGTCAGCCGTCTGTATCTGGAAAGTGATTATTTTCTGGAATATCAGGGGCGTCTGACCCATCCGCTTTCATACAATGCCGAAACCGATCACTATGAGCCCATCAGTTGGGAAGATGCTTTTACCCTGATCGCCCAGCATATCGGAGAGATGGATAATCCGGATCAAATCGAACTCTATACTTCTGGCCGTGCCAGTAATGAAGCTTCATGGCTGTATCAACTGTTCGGCAGAATGCTCGGCACCAATAACTTTCCCGACTGTTCTAATATGTGCCACGAAGCCAGTGGTACCGGTCTTAAACGTAGCATTGGTGTGGGTAAAGGGACCATCCGGCTCGATGACTTTGACCACGCAGATGCCATTTTTGTGTTTGGCCAGAATCCGGGAACCAACCATCCGCGAATGTTACATAGCCTGCGTCATGCGGCAGATCACGGAGCGAAGATCGTGACATTCAATACGCTTCGGGAACGTGGTCTGGAACGATTCGCTGATCCACAAAAACCACTGGAAGTCGTCACCCCGATGGCAGGGAAAATCAGCTCGTCCTATTACCAGCCCAAACTGGGTGGTGATATGGCTGCAGTCCGCGGTATGGTGAAAACTTTACTCGCACAACACCGGAATAATATTGCTGAAGGTAAGCCAGGGATTTTTGATGACGAGTTTATCCAGTCACATACTGTCGGCGTGGATGATTACCTGGCCGCAGTAGATGCAACTTCCTGGGAGCAGATAACCTTTCAGTCCGGGTTGTCGGAAGAAGAGATTCGCCAGGCAGCGGCAATCTATCAGAGCGCTGAACGGGTTATTTGTACCTGGGCAATGGGGATCACTCAACACAAACACTCAGTGGATACGGTGCGTGAAATTGTTAACCTACAACTGCTGTTTGGTCAGTTAGGAAAAAAAGGCGCCGGATTATGCCCTGTCCGTGGTCACAGTAACGTTCAGGGTAACCGGACTATGGGGATTGATGAAAAACCCAATGCCCCATTCCTGAATGCATTGGCCAGCCATTTTGATTTCCAGCCACCACGTGAAGCAGGCCACAACACAGTAGAAGCGATTGAGGCCATGCTACGTGATGAAATCAGAGTACTGGTGACCCTCGGGGGAAATCTGGCGGCGGCAGCTCCGGATTCCCCTCGCACTGAAGAAGCTATACAACGTTGCGCACTGACTGTGCATATCAGCACGAAACTGAACCGGACCCATCTGGTACCAGGTTTCCAGAATAGCCTGATTCTGCCCACACTGGGCCGTACTGAACGCGATATTCGCGCTACTGGTTCACAGTTTATTACCGTAGAAGACTCTTTTAGCATGGTTCATGCTTCTGAAGGGGTAGGCATTCCGCTGGCAGATACCCAACGCTCAGAAACTTCGATAGTTGCCGGAATTGCAAACGCCGTATTGGGTTCAGAAAAACTCGACTGGCTGGGAATGGCCGATGATTATGGAATTATTCGCAATCATATTGCAGCCACCATCCCGGGCTTTAGCGATTTTAACCAAAAATGCGACCAACCCGGTGGCTTCTATCTGGGTAATGCAGCAGCAAGACTGGAGTTTAATACCCCGTCGCGTAAAGCCGAATTTAATGCGTCTGCGTTGCCGGTATCTCTGTTTCCACAACTTGCCGGAGAAACTGCGCCGTTTGTGTTGCAGACATTACGTTCACATGACCAATACAACACTACGATTTACGGTCTGGATGACCGTTACCGTGGGGTCTATGGTCAGAGAAAGGTAGTGTTCATTAATCCTGAAGATATGAGTGCCCGGGGACTCAGTGAGGGCCAGCAGGTTGATATAGAAACCCTGTGGAACGATGGCATAACCCGCCAGGTACAGGGATTTGTTTTGGTGCCTTATAATATCCCGCGGGGAAATCTGGCCGCTTATTACCCTGAAACCAACCCACTGGTCCCCCTCTCCAGCTTTGGTGATGACAGTGGTACTCCAACCTCGAAATCGGTGCCGGTAAAACTGTCACTGACCACAGAACAGCCATCTCTCAGAATTGCCTGAGTTATTGAGTGAAAAAGCCGGAGATGACTCCGGCTTTTTTTATCTTTCGCCGTTTGGCTCTTGCCCGGGCGCCACGATTCGCGTAAAAATGTCTGCCGCTTTAGGCCACGAAACTTAAAAACTATGTTCCAGGATAATCCGCTGCTGTCGCAGCTAAAACAAACGCTTCATGCCCAGACTCCACGCGCTGAGGGTGTAGTAAAAGGTACCGATAAAGGGTTCGGCTTTCTGGAAGTCGATGCCCAAAAAAGTTACTTTATCCCGCCTCCGCAAATGAAAAAAGTGATGCACGGCGATCGTATCGTCGCTGTCATACAGACGAATAATGGTAAAGAGAGCGCCGAACCGGAAACACTGGTTGAACCCTTTCTGACCCGCTTTGTCGGACGAATTCAGAAAAAAGATGATCGGTTATCCATTATACCTGACCACCCATTGCTCAAAGACGCCATTCAGTGCCGCCCTGCCCGAAATGTGGAACATAATTTCCAGTCGGGTGACTGGGCAGTGGCTGAGATGCGCCGCCACCCATTGAAAGGTGATCGTAGTTTCTATGCCGAACTCACTGAGTTCATTACCTATTCAGATGATCATCTGGCTCCGTGGTGGGTGACGCTGTCACGTCATAACCTTGAACGGTCTGCTCCGGAAATTGCCTTCGGAGAGATGATGGATGAAAAACTGGAGCGTGAAGATCTGTCCGCCCTGGAGTTTATCACCATTGACAGTGCCAGTACGGAAGATATGGATGACGCGTTATTTATTGAGGAATTGCCTGGCAATAAACTGCGGCTGACGGTGGCAATTGCTGATCCTACTGCCTATGTTGCAGAAGGCAGTGAACTGGATAAACTGGCATCACTCCGCGCCTTTACCAATTATCTGCCTGGCTTCAATATTCCGATGTTACCTCGCCAGTTATCTGATGATGTCTGTTCGCTGCGCCCAGGGGTACGCCGTCCGGTACTGGCCTGCCACATCACAATAGGAGCAGACGGTACCCCGGAAAATGATGTACGTTTCTTTGCCGCCTGGATTGAATCTAAAGCTAAACTGGCTTACGACGATGTCTCTGACTGGCTGGAAAACACCGGAGAATGGCAACCCGCCAGCGAAACCATTGCACAACAGGTCACCCTGTTGCACCGTTTCTGCCTCGCCCGCAGTGAATGGCGTCAGGCCCATGCGCTGGTATTTAAAGATCGTCCCGATTATCGTTTCCTGTTGGGTGAAAAAGGTGAAGTGCTGGAAATTATCGCCGAACCACGCCGGATTGCTAACCGGATGATCGAGGAAGCGATGATTACTGCGAATATCTGTGCTGCTAAAGTACTAAGTGAATCGCTGGGCTTCGGAATTTATAACGTACATGCAGGCTTCGATGAGGCAAATGCTGAACAGGTTGCCGGTGTTCTTGCGGGTCATGGGATCACCGTGGATCCGAAAGAAATTGCCACCCTCGAAGGCTTCAGGGTGATGCGTCGAGAGCTTGATAGCCAGCCTACGCAATATCTGGATAGCAGAATTCGCCGTTTCCAGTCATTTGCCGAAATTAGTACCCAACCCGGGCCTCACTTTGGTTTAGGACTTGATGCCTACGCTACCTGGACGTCACCTATCCGAAAATATGGCGATATGGTGAATCATCGTCTGCTGAAAGCCATTATTCTCGGGCAGCAGCCTCAGCCACCTGTCCCGGAACTGACGACTATCATGGGTGAAAGGCGCCGCCTGAACCGTATGGCGGAACGTGACGTCGGTGACTGGCTGTATGCCCGTTACCTCGCGCCTTATGCGGGGAGTGATCAAAAGTTCACCGCTGAAATTATCGATGTCTCCCGTGGCGGCATGCGTGTACGGTTAACGGATAACGGTGCAGTCGCCTTTATTCCAGCGCCATTTATCCATAGTGTCCGTGACGAATTAGTCTGTTCGCAGGAAAGTGGTACCGTACAGATTAAAGGTGAAGAGCGCTATCGGGTCACCGATATTATTGAAGTCACAATTGCGGAAGTCCGAATGGAAAACCGTAATGTTGTTGCGCGTCCTGTCATCTGACATCAACAGCCGCGCACCGGATTACCGGTGCGCGCTGATTTCCCCTGGCCCCCTATTTAGGCATGGACGTTATGCCCGGGTCTAAGCAAACCTCAAAACCCGCATACACCACTGCAAATTTTAAAAATCAGCCTAAACTAAGAAAATGCTGAACTCTGATTAGGAATATTCACCATTCCCCCTGGTCAGGTAATGCATAAAATAGGGCCGGATATCGCCACGGGTTGCTGCAGCGACATATCCGGGTTTAATCATATGGCACCTGGGTTCAGGTGGATATCAATATAATTCAGTCGTCTTGTCTGCCGGAAACACGGTGAATAATTAAGGAGTTGACTGTGATAATCACAAAAAAAAGCATTACCTCTGCCCTGATTGCAACACTCATTTTATGCAGCCTGTCTGGCTGTTCAAACTGGTCAAAGCGTGACAGAAATACCGCATTGGGTGCCGGAGTTGGTGCTATCGGAGGGAATATCCTGACCGGTGGCAGCACCTTAGGAACTGTGGGCGGTGCGGCGGTCGGTGGTGTTGTCGGTCATCAGGTCCATTAATAGATCAGGCCGGAAAAGTGTGGATACCCCTTTTCCGGCTATTTCTCACCTAACCACCCGCGAGTTTGACCTTAAAACCTCTTGCTTCCAGCAATGTTTTCAGTAAATCGCGCTTGTCTCCCTGAATTTCAATCTCACCTTCTTTCACTGCACCGCCACAACCGCATTTCTTTTTTAGTTCTGCGGCGAGTTTAGACAGTTCACTATCCTCAAGGTCCAGGCCACTAATAATGCAGACGCCTTTACCCTTTCTTCCAGAGGTCTGACGGGAAATACGCACAATACCATCGCCTTTAGGACGTTCTACGGGCTGTTGTTGTGGAGTAATACGGCCACTTTCTGTGGAATACACCAGATAGTCTTTAGTCATCATGACACCTGAAGTGAATGTAGGATTGACGATAGTGCAGCGGCAGGATCAGTAGCCTGCGTCACCGGCCGGCCAATCACCATATAATCAACACCTGCAGCTTTAGCCTGAGGAGGTGTCATAATCCGGCGCTGGTCTTGTGCTTCAGTACCGGCCGGGCGGATCCCCGGGGTCACAAGCATAAAGTCAGAACCAAGTTGCTGTTTGAAAGTAACGGCTTCCCGGGCGGAACACACCACACCATCCAGACCGCAATCACGGGTGAGACTAGCCAGTAACAGTGCCTGCTCAGCCGGTGTTCGGTCAATACCCAGTCCCTGTAAATCACTGGCCTCCATGCTGGTGAGAACCGTAACAGCAATCAGCAACGGTGAATCTTTTCCCATCGGCAGCAGAGCCTCACGGGCAGCATTCATCATTCGTGCCCCCCCGCTGGCATGCACATTCACCATCCACACGCCCAAATCTGCGGCAGCAGCAACTGCATGTGCCACAGTATTCGGAATATCATGAAATTTGAGATCCAGGAACACCTCAAAACCACGGGCGTGCAAGGTCTTAACCCATTCTGGCCCGAATCGGGTGAACATCTCTTTACCGACCTTAAGCCGACAACTGGTCGGATCAATCTGGTCAACCAACGACAACGCCCGATGAATATCGTCAAAATCAAGAGCGACTACTACCGGTGAAGTAACAGAAGATGGCGATAAATCAGTCATTGCAGAGTTCCTTTTAAATCAGGCAGGTGAAAGATATGGGCAAACGGCGCTTATTCTACCTGCCTGGCCTGCGATGTCACCTGTTTTGCACTTTGCTGATGTTTCCTTTAAATGATTGCTATTAGTATGTTGTAACTAACCGGAGTGTTAAAAAAACAGAACCCTCAGGTTCTGTCATTTTACTGTCCATCGAGGCCGCGAATCGGTTTAACTGTTGCCCAGCTTCGGCAGGAAGGACAATGCCAGTAAATTGCATGGGCGGTAAAACCGCATTTATGACACCGGTAACGCGGTTTGATACGAATCTGTTCGCCCACCATATCACGCAGAACTACCAGGCTCTGTTTAGCCCTGCCGTCTTCAGCATCCTGCAGATAGTAATTTATTAACCGGTGAAAACCCCGTGTCGTTGGATGCTGCTCCAGTTGCTTCATCAGGAATAACTGAGCAGCCTCAGAACCTTCGTTGTTATCAATGATATCAGCCAGGTAAAGCTCTGCGGCGTTCCCCGTTTCCTGTGCGACACACTGTTGCAAAAACTCCAGCCACAATTGTGGAGAATTGAGTCGTTGATAGCAACCTTCCAGTAATGATAAAACTTCACTGACCAGTTCAGGGTCTTGTTGTAAAACCCGCTGCAGGGACTGTACCGCCTTCTGCTCTTCACCTTGCTCAATGTAGATACGGCCCATCATAATCGATACCCGGGCACACTGCTTATCTGCAGACTCGCCTTTACGCAACAAACTCATCGCTTTATCAAGGTCATCACTACTCATGGCCTGCAGAGCCAGCTCACAGTAAAAATGAGCAATTTCAGTGGTCTGCTTATTTTTACCCAGCTTAACCAGACGCTCCGCTGTTTCAATCGCCTGTGCCCAGTCACTGGTCTGCTGATAAATCAGTAATAACTGCTGTAGGGCCCCTTCACGGAAATCTGTTTCATCCGTCAGTTGGCTGAACATATCTTCAGCCCTGTCGTACAATCCGGCGGCAAGGTAATCTCTACCAAGTTGCTGAATCGCGAGGAGTCGCTGGTCATAATCCAGTGAGGCACTTTCCATAAGTGACTGGTGAATTCGGATTGCGCGGTCCACCTCACCACGGGATCGAAACAGGTTACCGAGGGTCAGGTGAGCTTCAATGGCACCACTGTCCTCTTTAAGCATATCAAGAAACAGATCGACCGCTTTGTCCTGCTGATTTGAAAGTAGAAAGTTAACACCAGCAACGTAATCACGCGACAGGCGATTAGCTTCCTGTTGTTTATCCTGTTGCGCACTTCTACGACCCATATACCAGCCGTAGGCTGCAGCAACCGGCAATAACAGAAACAGCAGTTCGAGCATACCGGGTTATTCCTTCACCACAACTTTATTGTTGGTCGTGGTGGTGGCAGCAGTCGGAGTATTAAACTGCGTTTCAAGGCGCTTAATTTTTCTCTGGGCACGTGACAGAGACAGACGAACCCGTAACCAGAATAAACCACAGATAACCCAGCCAAGAATAAATCCTGCGCCAAACAAACTGGCAAGCAACGTAGAAACACGGAAATCGCCTTGAGCCAGCAGATAATTAAAGGTCACAACTTGATCATTTTTCGCCCCAAGAGTGATTGAGATAATAAAAATGACCAAAACTATTAAAAAAATGACTAAATATTTCACAATGCATCCTGTTATCGTTTTTGCCGTCAGCTCCCGACGGAAGGCTTCTGTCGCTGACGAGTGACATTTCCGGCACACCTGCATCTTTCTATTATGGGGATGCAGAACATATTTACAATATAGCTTTACGTTTCAACGCATCATTCCATGCTTTATCGGGTGATATAACGGGAATTTATTGTCAGTCCGACAATTATCACCAGCCATCCGGCATTAATGACAGACATACTAACATCCTGAGGCCAGTGCATTCCGAGAGCTAACCGGCTCCAGATGACCACCATTGCCCAAATAAAGGTCATCACAACGCTGATAACATGGCCCCGCGGCCATAACCAGAACAGCATAAGCAATGCCCAACAGGCTGCAAACATGCTATGCCCTGACGGAAAAGAGTAACCTGTTTCCGCAGCCCAGTGTTTGGTTAACCAACCAGGCAACAACGGATTATCGCGGGTAAACTGATGGATCCGTGCACTGCGGTCGACTGCCGGTACCTGGTAAAAATCCTCTGTGGGTTGTGCCATTTCAGACTGTAACCACACCACGTAGGGTCTCGCCTCTTTGACCTGAAGTTTGATCAATGAATTGATTCCCTGTCCGCCCCACACCACGATAATGACGCTCAGCACAACGACTAACCGTTGCCGTAAAGTGCGTTGCTCATGGCGTAATTTCCACAACAGCCAGCCTCCGAGTAAAAGCGTGGTCACAACACCGGCCGGTCGAGTTACTGTTTCGGTAAAAGCAAACAATATCAACTGCCAGCCTTCAGCTTGAGCGGGAAGCCAGTGCCAGCCAGACAGCCAGAATGCCAGCGGCAGAAGCAGTAAAATCAGCATTCCGCTACCGATAAGTTTAACCAGTTTTAACATCGTATATACTTTTTCTCCGTAGCTAAATCGATAATTATCATTTTCTGAGTATTGAGAATTACGTTAATCTGCGCCACTAGTCGGATTGTGCTTTATCTTTTTTCTGTGTCGAAGAGTATGACGCAGACTACTGATGATTGTGGCACAATAATCGTTTCAACTCTGAATTCAGAGTACTGATAATAATACGTTTTAGACAGTGGAGTTTGCATGAAACTTAAGCGGGTGGCTCAAGCCACACTGCCCACACCATGGGGTGATTTCCAGATGGTGGGTTTTGAAGAAATCAGTACCGGCAAGGATCATGTTGCACTGGTCTTTGGTGATATTTCAGGACCTGAGCCGGTACTGGCGAGGGTTCATTCAGAATGCCTGACAGGGGATGCCTTATTCAGTCTGAGATGTGATTGCGGTTTTCAGTTGGAGTCAGCACTGAATGCCATTGCCACCGAAGGGCGCGGGGTTCTGCTCTATCATCGTCAGGAAGGTCGTAATATCGGTTTGCTGAACAAAATACGTGCTTACTCGCTTCAGGACCAGGGATATGACACCGTCGAGGCTAACCTGAAGTTAGGTTTTGCGGCTGATGAACGTGATTTCACCCTGTGTGCTGATATGTTTAAACTACTCGAAGTCTCAGCAGTACGGTTACTGACCAACAATCCGAAAAAAGTCAGAGTTCTGACCGAAGCCGGTATTAATATTGCAGAACGGGTTCCGCTTGAGGTTGGCCGTAATCCTAAAAACACCGGTTATCTGGACACCAAAGCGTTAAAAATGGGCCACCTGCTTCACCATAACGACGATTAGTCATTGCGCCGCCCCTGTCACAGGGGCGACATCAACTCCCCGTTATTCTTCCTGCAACAACTTCCTGATAACATAGTGCAATATCCCGCCATTTCGGTAGTACAACAACTCAGTGGCAGTATCAATCCGGCAATGCATATTCACCTGCTGCACCTGCCCATTGGTTGCCGTCAGAGTCACCGGGACATTCGCTCCCGGGGTAATCCCCGCTAAGCCATGAATATCGATAATTTCCTCACCGGTCAGTTGCAGTGTTTTACGGCTAACCCCCGCAGGGAATTCCAGCGGCAGAATCCCCATCCCAATCAGATTTGAGCGATGGATTCGCTCAAATGACTCAGCAATCACTACCCTTACCCCCTGTAATCTTGGTCCTTTCGCTGCCCAGTCGCGGCTGGAGCCTGAACCGTACTCTTTACCGGCGATAATCGCCAGTGGCGTACCATCCTGCTGATACTTCATCGCCGCATC
Source organism: Tatumella morbirosei (assembly GCF_000757425.2). Taxonomy (GTDB): domain Bacteria; phylum Pseudomonadota; class Gammaproteobacteria; order Enterobacterales; family Enterobacteriaceae; genus Tatumella; species Tatumella morbirosei. The sequence continues at coordinate 396,576 of NZ_JPKR02000003.1, forward strand.
ATAGATTGAAAGCTGCTGTTGCTGAGGAAAATAACGTGTGTAGCCACCTTCGATGCCAGGGACTATTTCATTGCGTATACGGATATTAGCAAAGGTCCCTCGCATCATAACTTCATGATTACCTCGTCGGGATCCATAAGAGTTATAATCCTGTGGGGCAACCCCCTGCTCTGCCAGATAACGGCCGGCAGGACTATCAGCTTTAATGTTCCCGGCAGGGGAAATATGGTCTGTTGTCACGGAATCACCGAGCATGGCCAAAACCCGGGCAGACTGTATGTCCGCCACTTCCGGTACCGAACTGTCCATTAGATCAAAGAACGGGGCCTTACGAATATACGTAGAAGCAGCGTCCCAGGAGTATAACGCGCTGTTACTGACCGAAATCTCCTGCCATTCTTCGCTTCCCTGAAACACTTCAGCATACTCTTTATGAAACATACTACTATTGACTTTCTGGACCGCCTGGTCGGTCTCCCCGGGCGTCGGCCAGATATCCTTCAGCCAGACAGGATGACCATCACTCCCTATACCGAGTGGTGAATCTTCCAGATTGATGTTCAGATTACCGGCAAGCGCATAGGCAACCACCAGCGGCGGAGAGGCCAGCCAGTTAGTTTTGACCAACGGATGGATACGCCCTTCAAAGTTACGGTTTCCGGACAATACTGCCCCGACTGTCAGGTCGGCTGTTTTAATCGCATTTTCAACCTCATCAGATAAAGGCCCGGAGTTACCGATACAGGTTGTACAGCCGTATCCCACCAGGTTGAATCCCAGCTGATTCAGGGATTCTGTTAATCCTGCGGAGGCCAGATAATCTGTCACCACTTTGGATCCCGGAGCCAGCGATGCTTTTACCCACGGCTGGCGTTTCAACCCGCGCGCCACAGCGTTTTTAGCCAGTAAGCCAGCGGTCATCATGACGGCGGGATTAGAGGTGTTTGTGCAGGAGGTAATCGCTGCAATAACCACAGATCCATCAACGGGAAGCCCGGGATGTTCAGATACCGGACCTGATGCAGAGTGACCGGTCTGTGCCGCCAACTCAAAGGCTTCCGGAACTTTATTCAGCGCCACCCTGTCCTGAGGACGCTTCGGCCCGGCCAGACTACTGACTACTTCTGACATATCCAGAGACAGAGTACTGGTGAATACCGGTTCATCACCCGCTTCACGCCACAAACCCTGAGCTTTGGCATAAGCTTCAGTCAGCGCAATCTGTTCATCACTACGACCGGTGAGAGCCATATAGTCCAGGGTTACCTGATCTATCGGAAAAAATCCACAAGTGGCACCATATTCCGGAGCCATATTGGCGATGGTCGCTCTGTCTGCCAGTGGCAGATCGGCCAACCCGTCACCATAAAATTCGACGAACTTCCCGACCACTCCGTGCTTTCTGAGCATCTGTGTCACAGTTAATACCAGATCTGTGGCTGTAATACCGGGGCGTAATTTTCCGCTTAGCCTGAACCCAACGACTTCAGGAATCAGCATAGAGACAGGCTGACCAAGCATTGCCGCCTCAGCTTCAATACCCCCCACTCCCCAGCCCAGCACTCCGAGTCCGTTAATCATGGTGGTATGCGAATCGGTGCCGACCAAAGTATCAGGATAAATCAACGTGCCGTTTTCTGTTTCCTGTTGCCAGACAGCTTGTCCCAGGTATTCAAGATTTACCTGATGACAGATACCGGTACCAGGGGGCACAACACGGAATTGACGGAAGGCCTGTTGCCCCCAGCGCAAAAAGATATAACGCTCATGATTTCGCTGCATTTCCAGGCCAACATTTTGCATAAAGGCATTCTGCTGGCCGGCATAATCAACGGTAACTGAGTGATCAATCACCAGATCGACCGGTGAAAGTGGATTCACTTTACTGACATCACCGCCCAGCCTGGCAACGGCTTCACGCATGGCAGCAAGGTCAACGACTGCAGGTACGCCGGTAAAATCCTGCATCAGTACGCGTGCCGGGCGGTAGGCTATTTCCCGGTCGGCTTTAGCCTCTTTCAGCCAATCAATAACCGCCAGAATATCCTGTTGCGTAACAGTTTGATCGTCCTGCCAGCGCAGGAGATTTTCCAGTAGAATTTTAAGTGATTTCGGGAGTGCAGCACAGGGACGGGTCAGTGATTCCAGTTCGGGAAGGCTGTAATAGCTATAATTTCTGCCATTAACCGCCAGTACCTTCTGGCTGCGTTCACGTAATGATAACGACATAGCTCCTCCTTTGCAGTGGCAAAGACCCCGCAGATTAACAGGGTTTATTTAAAAATAGACCAAATAAGAAGAGTTGTTTCCCTGATAACACTAAATAACAAACTTAAAACAGTAAACTAACAGGAAAACAGTCGAATAATAACTAACCCGGCTAACAACCAGAACAAAGTACAACCTGTTAAAGCCGTCAGCCAAATCCGACGTCGATACAGATGGAGGGAAATAATCTTATCAGGATGAAAAAAACGTTGAACTGCATCGATGAAAGCTGAAAAAAACATATTACCTCCCTGTTAAACAAGAATAACGCCCCCCAAAACCAACACAGGCGTTACTGCTTTGCGAGTCATCCTTGACAGGCATGGATAGCATAAGAGAAAACCGTATGCCCCGCATAAGAATAGATGCGGTCCGCTATATTTTATTTTACCGGCAGGCGGATATCCTTAAACATCGCTTCGATATCTTCATTAGACCGCAACGCAATCGCGGTATCAACCACATCTCTGGTAAGATGCGGCGCGAAACGCTGAATGAAGTCATACATATAGGTCCGGAGGAAGCTACTGCTACGGAATCCAATTTTAGTAGTGCTGTAGGTAAAAATGTCTGACGCCTCAATTTTCACCAGGTCAGGGTCAGAAACCGGATCAATCGCCATGCTGGCAATCACGCCAATGCCTAAACCCAGACGGACATAGGTTTTAATCACATCCGCATCAGTCGCGGTAAACACTATTTTTGGGGTGAGTCCGGCATGATTAAACGCCGAATCCAGCTCTGAACGCCCGGTAAAACCAAAGGTATAGGTCACCAGCGGATACTCAGCTAAATCATGAATCGTCACATGAGACTTTTCGCTAAGTGGATGTCCTGGAGGAACCACAATCGCGCGATTCCAGTGGTAACAAGGTAGCATGACCAGATCGTCATATAGATGCAGCGCTTCGGTGGCGATCGCAAAATCGGCATTCCCTTTGGAGACAGCTTCGGCAATCTGCATCGGTGAACCCTGATGCATATGCAGTGAAACACGAGGGTAACGTTGGATAAAACCTTTGATCACCGGAGGAAGTGCATAGCGAGCCTGGGTATGCGTGGTTGCGACATACAGTGATCCCTGGTCAGGCCAGGTGTGCTCACCTGCCACTGACTTAATGGCATCAACTTTAGACAGGACTTCGCGGGCAATTCGAATAATTTCATCGCCTGCCGGGGTGACCTGAGTCAGGTGCTTCCCACTGCGGGAGAAGATCTGAACACCCAGCTCGTCTTCCAGCATTCGGACTTGTTTACTGATACCCGGCTGAGAGGTATATAACCCTTCGGCCGTCGAGGAAACATTAAGATTATGGTTTACAACTTCGACGATATAGCGCAATTGCTGTAATTTCATAGCCCACCATTCAGGACAAGGGGCACTCAGTGCCTGCATACCTGCAAAGAGTTATCTGGTAAAAATTGTCGAATCCTTAACAGACAGCACATTCATTTTTTCTATAACCACTATAGCATTAAAATATTATCAACAGAACAAATAGCTATATAAGTTAAAAGTAAAAAAGCCAGCAAAAGCTGGCCTTTTTCACAGAAAACATTATTTTTTAGCTTCCTGCCATTTCCCGTCAATATAGAACATTGACCAGCCTGTTGCCTTACCGTCTTTTTCCGAAGAGATATATTGCTGTTTGGTTTTTCGACTAAAGCGAACCATTGCCTTGTTGCCCTCTGGATCCGTCACTGGCGCTTCGGTCAGGTAGCTGAATTTTTCCGGCAGACGATCACTGAAGCGTTTTAATTCTTCCACCAGCGGTGCGCGGGTTTCGCGGGATTTCGGGAAGGTGTTGGCAGCAAGGAATATGCCGGCTGCACCGTCACGCAACACGAAATAAGCATCCGATTTTTCACAGGCAAGTTCAGGTAAAGGTACCGGATCTTCTTTCGGAGGAGCTACATCACCATTCCGAAGAATTTTTCGGGTATTTTTACAAGCCTCATTGGTACAGGCCATATATTTACCAAAACGCCCCATTTTCAGGTGCATTTCACTACCGCATTTTTCACATTCCACAATCGGGCCGTCATAACCCTTAATGCGGAACTCACCCTCTTCAATTTCATAACCATCACAGGAGGGGTTATTACCGCAAACATGCAGTTTACGCTTCTCATCAATCAGATAACTGTCCATCGCAGTACCACATTTGCGACAGCGAGGACGTGCGCGTAACGCATTGGTTTCCGCGTCATCGCCTTCCAGAACATTAAGGACTTCATTCTCAGGAATAAGATTGATCGTTTGTTTACAGCGCTCTTTCGGTGGTAATGCATAACCTGAACAGCCGAGGAATACCCCGGTAGTGGCGGTACGAATCCCCATATGACGCTGACAGGTCGGACACTCGATAGAGGTCACCACCATCTGGTTAGGTTGCATACCACCATCCTGTGGATCCTTGTCGGCCTGTTCCAGTTGCTGACTAAAATCGGTGAAGAAGTGATCCAGCACTGCACGCCACTCTGCCTGATTATTAGCAACCTGGTCAAGATTATCTTCCATCCGGGCGGTAAAATCGTAATTCATCAATTCGCGAAAATTATCTTCCAGCCGGTCAGTGACAATTTCACCCATTTTCTCAGCATAAAAGCGACGGCTTTCGGTCCTGACATAGCCACGATCCTGGATTGTTGAAATGATAGAGGCGTAAGTTGAAGGACGACCGATACCTCTTTTTTCCAGCTCACGCACCAGAGATGCCTCACTGAAACGGGCCGGTGGTTTAGTAAAGTGCTGGGCAGGCACTACATCGAGCAACGACGGTGTTTCACCGACCTCGACCGCCGGCAGAGTTAAATCATCATCGTTTTTACGCAACGCCGGCATAACACGGGTCCAGCCGTCGAACCGCAAAGTACGGCCTTTGGCCTTGAGACGATATTCTCCCGCCTGGACCGTCAGCGTGGTTGAGTCATATTTCGCAGCCACCATCTGACAGGCAACAAACTGCCGCCAGATCAACTGATAAAGTTTCTGCGCGTCAGCTTCCATATCTTTCAACTGATCGGCCTCCACATTCACATCAGAAGGACGAATGGCTTCATGCGCTTCCTGCGAGTTATCTTTATTGGCATATACGGTAGCGGTTTTTGGTAAATAATTATCACCAAAATTTCCTTCGATATAGCCACGGGCCATTTCAATCGCGTCCTGACTCAGGTTAGTAGAGTCAGTACGCATATAAGTGATATGTCCTGCCTCATACAGACGCTGAGCCATCATCATGGTTTTTTTCACCCCGAAGCCGAGACGCGTGCTCGCGGCCTGTTGCAGAGTGGAAGTGATAAACGGCGCACCTGGTTTACTGCTGGTTGGCCTGTCTTCACGTTCAGTTACCTGATAGCTGGCTTTTTCCAGTAGCGCGACAGCAGACTGAGTGTCGGCTTTGTTCTCCGGACGAAATACAGTCTCACCCTGGTGAGTCACCCGCATCTGGAGTTCATCCCCCTTCGGAGTATTCAGGCGGACATCAACCTCCCAATACTCTTCAGGAACAAAGGCCTTAATTTCGCGTTCACGCTCTACCACCAACCGGACTGCCACTGACTGAACACGTCCGGCGGATAAACCACGGGCGATTTTTTTCCATAACAGTGGCGAGACCATATAACCCACGACACGGTCCATAAAACGCCGTGCCTGCTGGGCATTGACACGATCAATATTCAGTTCACCAGGTTGTTCAAATGCCTGACGAATAGCATTTTTAGTAATTTCGTTAAACACCACGCGGCTGAAACGTTTATCGTCCCCACCAATCACTTCACGCAGGTGCCAGGCAATCGCCTCCCCTTCTCTGTCCAAATCCGTTGCGAGATAAATGTGGTCAGCATCAGCAGCTAGTGCCTGCAGTTCAGAAACGACTTTTTCTTTACCCGGTAAAATCTGGTAGTTAGCCTTCCAGCCATGCCAGGGATCGACGCCCATACGGTTGACCAGCGCACTTTTCTCGTCTTTCTTACCGGTTTTCGTTGTTTTAGCCTTACCGGTCTCAGCTGTTTTTTTCGCCAGCGAACCACTGGTCGGCAGATCACGGATATGACCCACACTTGATTTAACAACGTAGCCACTGCCAAGGTATTTATTAATAGTTTTAGCCTTTGCAGGTGACTCAACAATAACGAGTGCTTTACCCATAGATAACTTTACCTAATAAAAACGTCCTGAAGAACGGGAGAGGTTCACTCCCCTGATTTGCAACAACCGTAGCTGCTGCCAACTCCTGCTTATCACGCCGAAAGTCGTTCACTGAACATTGCCCGAATAATAACAGCATGATTAAAATAATATTTTACTCAGGCATCTGACCTGTTTTCGGTCTGAACTCCCTGATATTGAAATCGTCCACACTGTACCTGATAAAATCTGTTACGCAACTTTATTAGCATCCTTGTGGATTTCACGCCACTAATCGCACCAATAATTTTGTGTCGGTTGTGATACTCTTTTACAATAACCATGCTATTTGTAATGGCATTCATCCACCGGAGCAGAAAATGACGACCTCTCCTGAAGCACTTGATGCTACCTCGCTGATAACTCTGGCGAATCAGAAACTACAACAGCACCAGGATTATTTTTCCGGCATGCAGATCTCAGCAGTGCGCCAGCAAGGATCCTTGCTGATTTTTAGTGGCCCGTGGTTTGCTGACAGTCACGGAATGCCTACCCGACAGAGCACGCTCGCCTTCAATATGTTCAAATTCCTGACCGTTGAACTGTCTTCACAATACTGTCTCAAAGAATAACCCCGGCAGATGCCGGGGCTGATAATTGTCTGAATAGCAATTAACCGTGATTTATAACAGCGGCTTCTCACCCTTTTGCCACCATTTGAGTAGCAGGCGTTCGGCAACACTGGCACCACTTTGGGTGAAACGTTCAATAATGCTTTTCTTTTTACTGTAACTGACTGACAGCAGATTAAATTCATCCATTTTCTTAATAATAACATCATCACTGGTCGCTATTTCATCGATAAGCCCGTTTTCCAGAGCCTGACGCCCAAACCAGTGTTCACCGGTAGCGACGGCATCAATATCCAGTGATGGTCGCATCTGATGCACAAAAGATTTAAATAATTGATGTGTTTCGTTCAAATCTTCACGGAACTTTTCCCTGCCTGCATCGGTATTCTCACCCAGCAGAGTTAGTGTGCGTTTATACTGACCCGCCGTATGGAGCTCGATATCAATGTCGTTGCGTTTCAGTAATCGGTTGAAGTTGGGAACCTGAGCAACCACGCCAATCGAACCAATAATCGCAAAAGGTGCTGCAACGATATGTGAAGCCACACAGGCCATCATATAACCACCGCTGGCGGCCACTTTATCTACTGCTGCTGTTAAGGGAATTCCGTGGTCACGAAGCCGCTGTAACTGTGACGCCGCCAGACCATAACCGTGTACTACTCCCCCCGGACTCTCCAGTTTCAGCAGGACCTCATCACCCGGCACAGCCACAGACAGCACGGCTGAAATCTCTTTGCGTAACGAGGCAACCTCACCCGCATCCATGCTACCTTTAAAATCCAGCAAAAAAACGCGTCTTAGCAGGCTGACTGATATTTCCCTGCCTGGCCTGAGTTTTTTCGGCCTTAGCTTTGGCCTTTTGCTGCTTTTTCTGCTCTTTCAACCAGGATTTTCGTGCGTATTCAGGTAACTTCTCCACAGACAACGTCTGCTTAAGTGCCTCATAGTCTTCCCCGGGATGTCCCAGATTTAACTGCCCCTGGCGACCTTTTTTACGAGAAGATACACCGACAATCACCAGTACCAACGCAATAATCGCCACAACGACCGTGACAATTTTGGCTAAAAACAGCCCGTATTCTGCAATAAAACTCACTCAGTCCACCTTAGTCATAATCCGTTGAAATGCCTGAACTCCCGGCCAAAGTAAGAGATAACGCTCAACCACATCCTGCTAAACCGGAATATTAACAGCCTGTCATCACATTCTATCATATGATAATTTACGACATAACTACATGAAATCTAATAAAACAAAGGACCGTCTGTGAACAATATCCCGGGCAGCAGCTTGCTGAAAAATCGCACAATTTTAGTCACCGGAGCTTCAGATGGTATTGGCCGTGAAGCTGCCATCACCTATGCAAGACAGGGTGCCAGAGTCATACTCACTGGCCGTAATCCACAAAAACTGCAGCTGGTACGCCAGACTATCGATTCCCTGCAACAACAACCTGCCAGTGTACTGGTTCTGGACCTTGCCACAGCTACTGCAGAAGATTACCAGCAATTTGCCCGTGAGGTTGCCACTATCACACCCACACTCGAAGGATTACTGCACAATGCCGGGATACTCGGCACCCTCCAACCGATGGCAGAAATCAGCATTGAGGAATGGTATCAGGTGCTTAAAATAAACCTTGATGCCAGTTTCTTTCTCACCCGGGCTCTGCTGCCACTATTGCTTAATGCCAGCCACGCATCGCTGGTATTCACCAGCTCCAGTGTCGGTCGTCAGGGGCGTGCTGGCTGGGGTACCTACTCAGTATCTAAATTTGCTACTGAAGGCATGATGCAGGTGCTCGCCAACGAATATAAAGACAGTGGACTTCGGGTGAACTGCATTAATCCGGGAGGCACCCGCACTACCATGCGCGCCAGCGCTTTTCCAAAAGAAAACGCCAGTCTCCTGAAAACACCTGCCGATATTATGCCGGTCTACCTGCATGTAATGAGTGATGCCAGTATCGGTCAGACAGGGATTAGTTTTGATGCGCAGCCAGGACGTAAAGCCGGTCCAGCCAGTTAATTTGATTAAAAAACCCCGGACTTCCGGGGTTTTTGATAACACCAGAAATTATGATTCAGCCGTTACCGTTATTTCGTTTAGACGCCGGTCGGGCCGCAGTATTTCGGCCTGATGCCGGACGACGGTTAGCCGACGTTTTACTGCTAAGCTGACTGTGTTTTTTCACCGCACGACGAATCTGATTAGCCTTGGTACGACGACGATCCTTCTCTACTGCCAGTTTAGTTACAGTCTCTTCCGGCATTTCAACCAGCTGACGCAGGTAGTTAACCGATGTCAGGTCCATCTCCATATAGCCACCACGGGGCAATCCTTTGGGCAGTACAATATCACCGTAACGAACACGAATCAGCCTGCTGACCTGTACTCCGACAGCTTCCCATAAACGACGGACTTCACGGTTCCGTCCTTCGGTAAGGGTAACATTATACCACTGATTAAGACCCTCACCGCCGCCAAACTTCAACGTTTTAAAAGCTGCCGGGCCATCCTCCAGTTGAACACCCAGACTGAGCTGACGAATTTTTTCATCATCAATCTGCCCGAACACTCTAACCGCATATTCGCGCTCTACTTCCCGGCTTGGATGCATCAGGCGGTTAGCCAGCTCACCATCTGTGGTAAATAACATTAAGCCACAGGTATTGACATCAAGCCGCCCTACCGCAATCCAGCGAGCACCATTAAGGCGGGGTAAGCGATCAAAAACTGTTGGACGACCTTCAGGATCATTACGGGTACATAACTCACCTTCAGGTTTATAGTAGGCCAGAACACGGCAGACTTCACTGGCCGTCTCGGCGACACGCACCAGATGACCATCAATTCGTATTTTCAGAGAACTTCCGGTTTCTACGCGGTCACCCAGAGTGGCGATTTTCCCGTCCACGCTGACCCGTCCGGCAGAGATAATGGCTTCGATTTCACGACGGGAACCATGTCCAGCCCGTGCTAAAACTTTTTGTAACTTTTCGCTCATGGAGCAACCTCACTGTCGCCTTCCCAGGCCTCAGGTTTAATGTGCATTTAATATAAAAATCAAACACTTAGGTGAATTATAACTGCCATTATACAGGATGGCAGTCATAATGTAACGGTTTTATTTTACCAGCAACCGCGGCTACTCTGACACCAGAGTCAGGTTTTACAGGAAAGGACCCGGGTCGCCGGCACCTTCACGCAGGACTTCAGGGGCATCCCCGGTTAAGTCGACAACGGTTGTCGGTTGCTGACCGATGGTCCCCCCATTAAGGATAAGATCGACTTGCTTACCTATAGTCATCTGGATTTCTTCCGGGTCTGATTCTGCAAAATCATTGCCAGGCAACATCAGAGTGGTTGACATCAGCGGTTCATTCAGAGCTTCAAGCAATGCCTGAGCCACCGGATGAGACGTTACACGCAAACCAATAGTTTTGCGCTTTTCGTTCATTAAGCGGCGTGGCACCTCTTTGGTCGCTTTAAGTAAAAAAGTGTAGCTGCCCGGGGTGTTATTTTTAATCAGCCGGAAAGCACTGTTATCTACTTGTGCATAGGTCGACAGCTCTGATAAATCACGGCACATCAGGGTAAAATTATGATGATCATCCAGCTGACGCAGGCGACAAATTCTTTCCAGCGCAGATTTGTCTTCCAGCCGGCAGCCAAGGGCATATCCTGAATCCGTCGGGTATACAATCACTGCGCCTTTATTCAGATAATCGACTGCCTGACTGATCAGCCTGGGTTGCGGATTTTCCGGATGGATATAAAAAAACTGACTCATACTTTACTCCCCGCACCAGTAATTACCGGTGCAACACTTTGAATTTCAGGAAAACGTAACCAGACAGCTTCGGCATCTGCAGGTAACCAGAGTTTACGGCCCAGTTCTATCCAGGCACAGGGCTGGTGAAAGTCCGAGCCCTGAGAAGCCGCCAGTCCATATTCCTGAGAATATTTTGCCAGTTGCTGGCGTTCATCGGGAGGCTGTTGGCATTGCGCCACCTCCATCGCATCACCACCAGATTCTGCAAAAAACTTAAGTAATCTTTTCAACCATTTTGCTGACAAGTCGTAACGACCGGGGTGAGCAACTACAGCTCTGCCCCCTGACTGGTGTATGGCTTCAATGGCTTGTTCTATTGTACACCATTGTGCCGGAACATATCCGGTTTTGCCCCGAGCCAGATATTGTTTAAACACCTGGGCCATTGTTGCCGCCTTACCGCATTCCACCAGATAGCGCGCAAAATGACCACGGGTAATCTGCCCTTCACCCGCCAGAACTGTAGCCCCTTCCAGCGCCCCCGGGACTCCGGCTTTTTCCAGACGGCGGGCGATTTCGGCTGCACGTTCCCGGCGTTTCTGGTGCTGGTTTTGCAGCAGATCGCAGATGGCAGGATGACTAATATCCATACCGAGCCCGACAATGTGAATTTCATGATTCTCCCACAACGTAGATACCTCTACGCCCGTTATCAGTGTCAGGGGTAACTGGTGTCTGGTAATAGCCTGTTGTGCAGGAATAATCGCGGAAGTGGTGTCATGATCGGTAATCGCCAGCACATTAACACCGCGTTCATGTGCACGTATGACCAGCTCTTCAGGACTTAATACCCCGTCAGATGCCCGGGTGTGGCTGTGTAAATCGTAAAGCTGAAATGCCGTTCGTTCGGTCAATTTAACTCCAATAGCTAGTGTGCTCTGACGTATTGTGGCATTTTAGCAATAAGTGAAAAAGATGTATTGACAATCCGCCCTTGAACCAGTTAACTAGTACACAAGTTCAGATAAGGATACTTCTCATGTTGGTTTATACTCATTCTTTCCGTTGGTGGCGCATGACTCTCCCTTGAAGGGCGATGTTGTCGTGCACCGTAAGTATAACCACAGTGCAGATTTCAGGGCCCGCGAATCGCGGGCTTTTTTTTGAAAAAAATTCAGAGAAATAACCATGGCTACAGCAAAACCAGAATTAAAACTTATTACCGGTGATGCCCCATATCGGCATGACCCGGCAGCGGTTTTCAACCAGCTTTGCGGGGCTCGTCCTGCCACTCTGCTGCTGGAATCTGCAGATGTCGACAGTAAAAACAATCTTCAGAGTCTGCTGATTACCGACAGCGCGTTGCGTATCAGCGCCATGGGACGTCAGGTTTCAGTTCAGGCTTTATCGGAAAACGGCGCCAGCCTGTTGCCATTGCTGGATGCTGCATTACCAGACAGTGTGGAAATTCAGGCCAAACCGGACGGACGTGAGTTATTTTTTCCCGTCATTGATCCCCTACAGGATGAGGATTCACGCCTGAAGTCCGTTTCGGTGCTTGATGCCCTGCGATTAATCCCGACATTGATTAACCACAGTGGTAATCACCGTGAAGCCGTGATGCTGGGTGGCTTGTTTGCTTACGACCTGGTGGCAGGATTCGAAACGTTACCGGAACTCGATAATCACCAACGTTGCCCTGATTACTGTTTTTATCTGGCTGAAACATTGTTGGTTATCGACCACCAGTCACAGACAGCCCGATTACAGGCAAGCGTATTTACTCCGTCTGCCAGTGAATTCCAACGACTGCAACAGCGTATTCATCAACTGCATCAACAAATGAAGCAGTCGGCACCGGCACTGGTCGCTCAGAAAGTCGGGCAAATGGAGCTGAGTTGTAATCAGAGTGATGAAGTCTATTGTGAGGTCGTCAGCCGTTTACAACACGCCATTCGTATTGGTGAAATTTTTCAGGTCGTTCCCTCCCGGCGATTCTCGTTACCCTGTCCTTCACCACTGGCAGCTTATGACACGCTAAAAAACAGCAACCCGAGTCCTTATATGTTTTATATGCAGGACAACGATTTTACGCTGTTCGGCGCATCGCCTGAAAGTTCATTGAAATACTCCGCCACTTCACGTCAGATAGAAATTTACCCGATTGCAGGGACCCGTCCGCGTGGCCGTAATGCTGCCGGAGAGCTTGACCGTGATCTTGACAGCCGTATTGAGCTGGAAATGCGCACTGACCATAAAGAGCTGGCTGAGCACCTGATGCTGGTTGATTTAGCTCGTAATGATCTGGCCCGTATTTGCGTGCCTGGTACCCGTCATGTCGCTGACCTGACAAAAGTTGACCGCTATACCTTTGTAATGCATCTGGTTTCGCGGGTTATTGGAACATTGCGCGAAGACCTTGACGTACTTCACGCCTACCGGGCGGTAATGAATATGGGAACGCTGAGCGGAGCCCCGAAAGTCAGGGCGATGCAACTCATTGCGGAATCTGAGGGTACCCGACGCGGATCTTATGGTGGAGCGGTAGGATATTTTACCGGCACAGGAGACTTCGATACCTGTATTGTTATCCGTTCGGCCTATGTTGAAGACGGAATTGCCACTGTACAAGCTGGCGGTGGCGTGGTTCTCGATTCCATACCTCAGGCAGAAGCCGATGAAAGCCGCAATAAGGCACGTGCCGTGTTACGGGCCATCGCTACAGCCCATCATTGCAAGGAGATTTTCTGATGGCCGATATTCTACTGCTGGATAACTTTGATTCTTTTACCTACAACCTGGTCGATCAGTTACGTTCTTTTGGACATCATGTAGTGGTTTACCGTAACAATCTGCCGGTTGAAACGTTGACTGAACGCCTGAGTAGTATGGAGAATCCGGTTTTAATGCTCTCTCCTGGCCCTGGCGCACCGGCAGACGCCGGCTCTATGCCCGGATTACTTAAAGCAATGCGAGGCAAGATCCCGATTATCGGTATCTGTCTGGGCCACCAGGCCATTGTAGAAAGCTACGGTGGTATTGTTGGCCAGGCGGGAGAAATTTTACACGGTAAAGCGTCCGCCATCAGCCATGATGGTCAGGCAATGTTCAGTGGTTTACCTAATCCGCTGCCAGTTGCCCGCTACCACTCCCTGGTCGGCAGCAATATCCCCGCAGATATCACGGTGAACGCCACCTTTAACGGCATGGTGATGGCCATCCGTAATGATGAGGATAAAGTGTGTGGCTTCCAGTTTCATCCGGAGTCAATTCTGACCACCCAGGGAGCAAAATTGCTTGAACAAACTCTGGCCTGGGCACTTGATAAATAAGGACGAAAAAATGCAGCAGATACTGGAGCAGTTATACCAGGGCAAAGTTATCAGCCAGACAGAAAGCGAACAACTTTTCTCGGCTATTGTGACCGGTGAAATGGACCCGGTGTCACTTGGAGCCGCATTAATTGCCATGAAAGTTCGCGGTGAAACGCCTGCGGAAATAGCGGGTGCTGCCACAGCATTGTTGGCCAATGCCCGTGCATTCCCCCGCCCTGACTACAGGTTTGCGGATATTGTTGGAACCGGAGGGGACGGTAGCAACAGTATTAATATCTCCACCGCCAGTGCCTTTGTCGCAGCCGCCTGTGGACTTAAAGTGGCGAAACACGGCAACCGTAGTGTTTCCAGCAAGTCGGGGTCATCTGACCTGTTGGCAGCCTTTGGCATTAATCTGGATATGACACCGGAATCTGCCCGCCAGGCACTGGATGACCAGAATGTCTGTTTCCTGTTCGCCCCGCAATACCACAGTGGATTTCGTTATGCGATGCCGGTGCGAAAACAGTTACAGACCAGAACATTATTCAACGTTCTTGGTCCGTTGATTAACCCGGCACGCCCGCCATTAGCATTAATTGGTGTATACAGCCCCGGGTTAATCCAGCCGGTCGCGGAAACACTTAAAGTGCTTGGATACCAACGCGCAGCGGTTGTTCATGGCGGTGGAATGGATGAAATCGCCATTCACGCGCCGACAATGGTGGCCGAATTGCGGGATGGTGAAATCACCCGCTACGAAATTAGCCCTCCAGACTTCGGACTTGATTTTCATGACAAAGAGTCACTGGCAGGCGGTACGCCTGAGGAAAATCGTGATATTTTACGTCAGTTGCTACAGGGGAATGGTCAGCCAGCCCATGAGCAGGCAATTGCGGCTAATGTCGCCATGCTGATGAAATTGTTCGGCAATGAAGATTTGCGTGAAAACGCAAAACAGGCAATCGCTGTCATTCGCAGTGGCCGGGCTTACGAATTAGTGACTGCTCTGGCAGCAAGAGGATAATCATGAAGGGTACAGTTTTAGAGAAGATCGTCGCAGACAAAGCCGTTTGGCTTGAAGCTCGTAAAACGCAACAACCTTTGGCCGATTTTCAGTCTCAGGTTGTGCCATCCACACGTGATTTCTACCAGGCGTTACAACGTAACAAAAGTGCGTTTATTCTTGAATGCAAAAAGGCGTCTCCTTCTAAAGGTTTAATCCGCGAAGATTTCAACCCGGCAGCCATAGTTGCGGTGTATCGTGACTATGCATCAGCGGTCTCCGTTCTGACGGATGAAAAGTATTTTCAGGGTAATTTTGAGTTTCTGCCACTGGTCAGTGCCGTTATCACCCAGCCGGTATTGTGCAAAGATTTCATTATTGATCCGTACCAGATCTATCTTGCCCGTTATTATCAGGCAGATGCCATTTTACTGATGTTGTCGGTACTGGATGATCAGCAATATCTGGCGCTGGCCGAAGTGGCTCACTCACTAAACATGGGCATACTGACCGAAATCAGTAATCAGGAGGAACTGGAGCGTGCGCTGGTACTGAAACCACGTGTTGCCGGGATCAACAACCGTGATTTGCGCGATCTGTCAGTTCACCTGGATAAGACACGTCAGTTGGCCCCGCAACTGCCCGAAGATACCATTATTATCAGTGAATCGGGCATTTATGATTACAGTCAGATCTGTGAGCTCCGGAGTTATGCGGATGGATTTCTGATAGGTTCTTCGCTGATGTCTGAAGACAATCTCGCCGCTGCAGTTCGTCGGGTACTGATTGGTGACAATAAGGTATGTGGCCTGACCCGTAGCGAAGATGTTAGTGCTGCCTGGCAGGCTGGTGCAGTCTATGGCGGGCTGATTTTTGTCAAAGACTCTCCACGTCGGGTAAGCATTGAACAAGCGGAGAAATTGATCACCGCGGCCCCGCTTAAATTTGTCGGGGTATTCCGTAATACCTCTCAGGACGAGGTGGTTCGTATCGCTGATCGCCTCTCCCTGAGTGCTGTACAGTTACATGGCGATGAAACCGTAGAGTGGATCGCCACACTACGCCAGCAATTACCTGATAGCATCGCTATCTGGAAAGCGTTAAGTATCAGTGACCATCTGCCAGCGCGCGATATTCCCCACGTTGACCGATATCTTTTCGACAACGGTCAGGGTGGCAGTGGGCAGCGATTCGACTGGTCACTACTTAAAGGCCAGGATCTGCATAATGTCATGCTGGCTGGCGGTCTCTCACCTGAAAATTGTGCCGAAGCCGCGCTGGTCGGCTGTATTGGGTTGGACTTCAACTCTGGAGTTGAAATCGCCCCGGGGATTAAAGATCCACTTAAACTGGCAGATGTGTTCCAACAATTACGAGCGTATTAATCAGGACGCGTCAATCTGACGATACAGGAAACTGAGTTATGACTTTACTGAACCCCTATTTTGGCGAATTTGGCGGCATGTATGTGCCGCAAATTCTGATGCCTGCCCTTACTCAACTGGAAGAAGCTTTTGTCAGCGCCCAGCGTGATCCGGAATTTCAGGCCGAATTTACTCAGCTGTTGAAAGATTATGCCGGCCGGCCTACCGCACTGACATTATGCCGTAATCTGACCACAGGAACCCGTACCCGCCTGTACCTGAAACGTGAAGATCTGTTACACGGTGGTGCTCATAAGACCAATCAGGTCCTGGGCCAGGCACTGCTAGCTAAACGGATGGGCAAAAATGAAATTATCGCAGAAACCGGTGCCGGACAACACGGTGTTGCTTCAGCGATTGCCTGCGCCCTGCTTGGCATGAAATGCCGGATTTATATGGGTGCTAAAGACGTCGAACGTCAGTCTCCCAACGTTTTCCGTATGCGTTTGATGGGGGCAGAGGTTATCCCTGTGCACAGTGGTTCAGCAACGCTGAAAGATGCCTGTAACGAAGCGCTTCGTGACTGGTCTGGCAGCTACGAAACGGCACACTATATGCTGGGTACCGCTGCAGGTCCTCACCCTTTCCCGACAATTGTTCGTGAATTCCAGCGGATGATTGGTGAAGAAACCCGTGCCCAGATTCTGGAACATGAAGGCCGTTTACCAGATGCAGTCATTGCCTGTGTGGGGGGCGGTTCTAACGCCATTGGTATGTTTGCTGATTTTATTGATGAAACCTCTGTCGGGTTAATCGGTGTTGAACCTGCCGGTCATGGAATTGAAACTGGAGAACATGGAGCGCCACTCAAACACGGCAAAGTGGGCATCTATTTTGGAATGAAGTCACCGATGATGCAGACAGAAGACGGACAGATCGAAGAATCTTATTCTATTTCTGCCGGACTGGATTTCCCATCAGTGGGACCACAACACGCTCACCTCAACAGTACCGGACGCGCCGAATACGTGTCGGTGACTGACGATGAAGCGCTGGAAGCATTTAAGGATCTGTCTCGTCATGAAGGGATTATTCCGGCACTCGAATCCTCACATGCACTGGCTCATGCCCTTAAAATAGCTCGTCAGAATCCTGATAAAGAGCAGCTGTTAGTTGTCAGTCTCTCAGGACGCGGAGACAAAGATATTTTTACTGTGCACGATATTTTGAAGCAGCGTGGAGAAATCTGATGGAACGTTACTCATTACTATTTAACCGCCTGGCAGAACGTAAAGAAGGCGCGTTTGTCCCGTTCGTCACGCTCGGTGATCCTTCTTTTGAATTATCTCTGCAGATTATCGATGCGCTGGTCGAAGGCGGAGCCGATGCTCTTGAGCTCGGTTTCCCGTTCTCCGATCCACTGGCTGACGGTCCGACCATACAGGCGGCAAACCTGCGGGCTTTCAGTGCCGGCATGAATACCGAAAAGAGCTTTGAAATCATCGCTCAGGTTCGTGGCAAATACCCTGATCTCCCTATCGGGCTACTGATTTATGCCAATTTGGTGTTCAGTCCGGGTATTGACAGCTTCTATTCCCGCTGTCAGAAGGCCGGAGTAGACTCGGTGCTGGTCGCGGATGTCCCGATGGAAGAGTCCAAGCCATTCCGGCAGTCAGCAATCCGGCATAATATTGCGCCTATTTTTGTCTGCCCCCCCAATGCCAGCGATGATTTGTTACGTGAAATCGCCTCCCATGGACGCGGATACACTTATCTGCTCTCCCGTGCTGGTGTTACCGGAACCGAGAATAAAGCTGCACGGCCACTGCATCATATCATCAGTAAACTGCATGAGTATCACGCGGCTCCCCCGGTTCAGGGATTTGGTATTTCTGAGCCGTCACAGGTCAGGGACTCTATCGGAGCCGGCGCAGCAGGAGCAATTTCAGGTTCTGCAGTAGTTAAAATTATTGAACAGAATTTGCAACAACCTGCGGTAATGCTGCAGAAACTCACTGATTTTGCTGCCTCACTAAAAGCGGCTACCCGCTGATTACTCAGGCCTTTGTTTTTTACCATGAAGGCCATTTAATCAT
Source organism: Tatumella morbirosei (assembly GCF_000757425.2). Classification (GTDB taxonomy): domain Bacteria; phylum Pseudomonadota; class Gammaproteobacteria; order Enterobacterales; family Enterobacteriaceae; genus Tatumella; species Tatumella morbirosei. Next base: position 415,170 of record NZ_JPKR02000003.1, read on the forward strand.
GACACTGGTAGAATCCTGATTTATGGTTAAACTACAAATGTACCGGAACTCACCGGGGTATGATGTTTAAAAAACAGGGAGACATTAAATGAAGTTTATTAAAGTTTTAGCCAGTGCTGTGCTGGCATCTGTGGTGGCACTGTCATTAGCTGGTTGTGCTCCGGGCCCGAAAAAAGAAGGCACTGGCGGTTACATTGATGACACAGTGATTACTACCAAAGTAAAAGCACAATTGTTGGGTACTAAAGAACTAAAATCGACCGAAATTAATGTTGAAACATTTAAAGGACGCGTACAGTTGAGCGGTTTTGTGGCAACGCCACAGGATGCCAGTCGCGCAGTAGAAGTTACCCGCAAAGTTCAGGGTGTCACTTCTGTTGTAAATAACATACAGATCAAGTAGTTATTCTGTTTTACAAAAAAGGCCGGGTAACCGGCCTTTTTTATGACAGCAATGGTGTGAATCAGAAGTTATAGCCGACGCCAAAGAAGAATACCCAAGGGTTAATATTCGTTTTAATACTTTGCTGGTCATCGCCTGCTTTAAATTTAACTTTAGTATTAATATCCATATACCAGACTGAAGCATTCAGCATCCAGTGCTGATTAATCTGATAATCCATACCCAGCTGTCCGGCCACACCTACCGAATCCTTCACATGCAGATCGCTCAGACCTGCTGCACGACCAGTATCATTGAATTTATTATTAAAGAAAGTGGTGTAATTAAGCCCGATACCGGCATAAGGCTGGAATTTCGAGGTATTGTCCAGGAAGTAATACTGCGCCATTAATGTAGGTGGCAACTGATGCACGGTCGCCAGAGTTCCCGTTGGACCAAGCCCTACTTTATGACGGAACGGAGTCGCTGCCAGTAATTCCACACCAATATGGTCAGTGGCCATATAAGTGAAAGTTAATCCCAGTTGAGTATTGTTGCTGACATTAAACTCACCCAGGCCCAGCACATTATCTGACCCACCGGTCGGACGTACCGTTGCGCTTCCAGCCCTGATAAAGAAATCACCAGCCTGATGCGCAGAAGCTACTGCAGGCAGCAGGGCTGCAATCAGTAACCCAATTTTTCCGATTTTCATAGCCACTCTTCTCCTGAAACGTCTTCACTTTATAGTTATCAATGTGAACAATCGTTAAATTGTCATTGGTTGTTGCTATGTTTAACGCGAATCAGACAGAAAATCATGTCTTTCCCTGGATAAAAAATAGTTAAAAAACAAAGCCTTGATTTAGATCAATTTTCAGCACAACACAATCCCGCTTTTTGACTAAAAAAATTGTCTTAGGGCGTTATGTCCAGGCGTGAGCCCTTATGGAATTTTGCAATAACACGTCAGAAGTGATTAAGGAAACAGCGACCGGCGATAAAAACAGAAAGTTATGTAAGTCAGGGTGCCCGTCAGCAGGGTTAACATGTACAATCTTCGGGTTAATTCATTTGTTTCCCAAAGGAGTGTACATGTCTCTCACGGCCAGCTCGTTATACCGTGATACTGCAAATTTTTTGCGTCACCAACTGCCAGCGATTACCCTGATTGCACTGGCCAGCGCCCTGGTTAGCGTGATACTGGGAACCGTTTTTTCTCCGGACGCAGATCAGGTTGCGGCGCTGATGCAAGGGGATGACAATGCCGGGTCACTGATTACCGTTCTGCAAAATATGACCCCGGATCAACAGAAGGTTTTGTTGCATACCTCTGCTGTTGGAACGCTGTCTGCATTGATTGGTAATACCTTACTGCTTGGGGGAATGTTGGTCTTAATTCCATCGGTCTCTGCGGGTAAGAAAATGAGTGCTCTCGGTGCCATTGGTGCCTCAGTGGGATTTTTGCCTGCCTTACTGATCCAGACCTTTCTGGTGACGTTAATTGTTCAGATCGGTTTTATGGTCCTGATGGTTCCGGGTATTTTACTGACCATCCTGTTTGCACTGGCACCCGTGTTACTCAGCCAGAAACGTGGCGGAATTATCGGGACGATGAAACTCAGTGTCCCTATGGCCTGGAAAAATATTAAATCACTGGCCCCTGCAGTGGTGTGCTGGCTGGCAGGAAAAGTGTTGCTGATGTTCATTTTTGCTTCACAGACACTGCTGCCTGCGACTACAGCAGCAGTGATCGCTACTACTCTGGGTAATTTGCTGTCAGCGGTACTGGTCATCTACCTGTTCCGCCTGTATATGCTGATTCGTTAATCATCGGTATTTTTTTCGGCTTATTTCGGTAAGCCGTATTATTCGGACCTGTTATGAAACAATTACTGGACTTTCTGCCGCTTGTCGTCTTCTTCGTGTTTTATAAGTTATATGACATCTTTGTCGCCTCCGGTGCGCTTATTGCTGCTACGGCCATCGCATTAGTTGTCAGTTGGGTGCTGTATCGTAAGCTGGAAAAAATGACCATCATTACCTTCCTGCTGGTCACTATCTTTGGCTCACTGACACTTATTTTCCACAATGATGAATTTATTAAGTGGAAAGTAACCGTTATCTATACTTTGTTTGCTGCAGCGTTACTGTTTAGTCAGTGGTGGATGGAACAACCACTGATTCAGTCAATGCTGGGTAAAGAACTCGAATTACCCGCCCCGGTATGGCGTAAACTAAACAGTGCCTGGGCAGTTTTCTTCTTTATTTGCGGATTAGTAAATATTTATGTCGCTTTTTGGTTGCCTGAATCATTATGGGTTAACTTTAAAGTGTTCGGTCTGACAGCATTGACCCTGCTGTTTACCGCTGCCAGTGGTTTATATATCTGGCGTCATCTGCCACGTGAAGAAAAGTAATCCCATCATGGCCTGCCCGCAGGCCCCCGGGAAAAATACAGAGAATAAAAATGACTCAAAGTCTGAGACAACCGCAAGGTGAAATGGTGTTGCGTACACTGGCTATGCCGGCAGATACCAACGCCAATGGTGATATTTTTGGTGGCTGGTTAATGTCCCAGATGGACATGGGTGGAGCAATTCTGGCAAAAGAAATCGCTAATGGTCGTGTCGTCACTGTTCGGGTCGATGGCATGACATTTCTGAAACCAGTCGCGATTGGCGATGTGGTCAGTTGTCATGCGCGTTGTATCCGTACCGGTAATAGTTCGATCACCATCAATGTTGAAGTCTGGATAAAGAAAGTATCCTCTGAGCCTATAGGTCAGAGTTACTGTACTACCGAAGCGGTCTTTATTTATGTTGCGGTCGATGAGCACGGCAAATCAAGAGCGCTGAGTGAGCCTGTAGCTAACAAGACTTACCCCTGATTCGATGAATTGTCGCTGTAAAAAAAGCGCATCACTGCGCTTTTTTTACTTATCATCGGGTTACTCAACGGTTGAGCTGCCATCAATTTTAAACACGATATTCATCGTCAGACCTTTGCCTGGCTTACCGCTTTGATAACGCCAGCGCCGCATTGCCTGCTTAACCTCACGATCGAACATATTTTTGGGCTGGGCTTCGATGATCCGGGCATTCTCCACATTACCGTTGGCATCCACATCAAACTGAACTTTTACCCGTCCTTCAAGGTGAAAGGCCAGTGCTCGTGCCGGATAGCTTGGACTGGTAATACTGACAGCCTGTGGTTTACCCTGGGAAATGCTCTGCTGATCTGTTTTAGACTTTTCTGGTGCCGTCTGGGCTTTCGTCTGGTCTGCCGGATTGACCTTCTGCTGAGCCGTCAGCGTTTCTCTGTTCTCAGTAGGTTTTTCTTCATGCTTCACCACTGGTTTTGGCTTAACCGCTTTTTTCTTCACCTCGCGGTGTTTCTTAACCTCAGGCTTAGGTTTTGGTTTAGGCTCAGGCTTTTCGATCGGTACCGGTTTATCCAACTGAGGGGTCGGTGCAGGATCCGGCTCAGGAGCGGGCTGAGGCTGAACCTCCTGCGGTGGCGGTGTGACAGGTTGTGTCACTGGCTGTGGCTGACTTATTGCAGCCTGAGTCTGAACTTCCGGCGCTACCATAGAAACATCAATAGCTGCCTGAGGCGTAGGCACATTCAGGACCTGATTAAATGACGCATACAACAATCCGGCAACTACCGCGCCATGTAAAGCGACTGATACCAGCATGGATAATGATAAACGTTTAGGAAATTCTTCAGTCAAAGTGCTCATAGCTGTCTGGTTGGTTCAGTGATGGCTCATTGTAAATGCAAATAGCAATCAGTTTCAATACGTATTCCTGACTCAGTTGTGCCATTTTATTTGCACTGATGTCACGCATAGCTTAAGTTTGAGCTCTCAACTTTTTGTCGTAAGAGAGAATCACCGTGTTATATGTCATTTACGCTGAAGATTTTCCGGAATCACTCGAAAAACGTCTGTCTGTTCGCCCTGCTCATCTGGCCCGCCTGCAACTGTTGCAGGATGAAGGTCGACTGATCGTCGCAGGCCCCATGCCAGCAGTCGACAGTAATGATCCCGGCGTCGCCGGATTTACTGGTTCTAGTGTGATAGCAGAGTTTCCTTCCCTTGAAGTCGCACAATCATGGGCCAACGATGACCCTTACGTGGCGGCAGGTGTTTATCAGAACGTCAGTGTAAAACCCTTCAAACGGGTGTTCTGAGATTTAACAGATTTATTCAGACACAACTGGTTAAATGAATACTCCCCGGACAATGAATACGAAAGGTATGCAATCTGGTACAAAATATTTTTTGTTCGGGCTTTAATATTGCGTTAACGGGGATACAACCTCACGCGGAAATATCAGCCATGAGTTCCGTGATGAATCATCGGCAGTTCAGGAGACAATGTACTTTTTGCCAAAGTAAATATTCTGGTATTTTACCCTGTCAGCCTTTTTTGTCCCCTGCCCGATACTCTCATGAAAATACCGGCACTTCCCATTTCCGTAAACCTCACTTATTCCATACTTCACAGGCTGTGGGCATGCCTGTACATCGCTCGGTTGTTTTACCCCTGCGGGCAACAGACTGAAAACATTCCCTGGATCTGTTGCTGGTAGCTGTCAGTTTAGCCCGGGAATACTCAGTAACTTTTGGTTGGCAGGTCAATCAGTTTTCGAGACTCACCACTACGTTTGATCCAGGTGAATATCACTGTCTCCGGGATTTTTATACTGAATCACGTAATCTGTTTAACATTAAAAACCCTTCCGGAGACCGAATTATGAATGCAGAATTCTTCCCGGGTGCTGGTGTCTTGATCTGGCTGGCGTATGTCGTGTGGATTGCCGGATACTATGGCCATGTACTGAGCAGTTTTTAAAACCATTGAGATTTCCGCTACTGAGGCATCAGCAGCGGAGATAAGATTTCAGAAATAATGTTTTGCCTGGCAACTACTTTCAGACAATTTAAATAATAATGATCTGCGCTGTTGCTTTGCCAACTGATGCCTAATCAGCCTGATATGGGTATAACGTCTGGATTGCGCTTCAAGCCAGCGGATTTTTCGCCGGTTGGTCTGACGAGCCATTCTCCAGCGTCCAACTTCATTTCTGCTTCTTCTCATCACTCTCTCCCCTGAGTATTACCAAACCAGTATACGCGCTTCATGCCGGGATCCAACGCCGGTTTCAGAAAAGGTTTTACAATATCACAACTCAACGTACACTCAGATAACGAAAGCGTGAACCGGACTTCCACTTAATGACGATTTTTTATTCACTGGTTAACGGGTTGATATTGTTTGGCTACTGGCTATTAATTGCCAGTGTCACTCTCAGAATCCTGATGAAACGCCGGACTGTTTCTTCTTCTATGGTTTGGTTGCTTATCATCTACATATTGCCCTTAGTGGGAATTATTGCTTACCTGAGTTTTGGTGAATTATATCTGGGTAAACGGCGTGCGGAGCGCGCCAGAACGATGTGGCCTGCCACCGCTCGCTGGATGGTGGAATTAAAAAACTCTTCACACATTTTCGCGACCAGTACCAGTAATGTTGCCAGCGCTATCTTCCGGTTATGTGAGCACCGCCACGGCATTCCCGGAGTAAAAGGAAACCAACTGGAATTACTGACCAGTTCCGATGACGTCATGCATGCCCTGATTCGGGATATCAATAAGGCTCAGCATAATATTGAGATGGGTTTTTTATATCTGGCAGCCTGGCGGTCTGGCTGATGAAGTGGCACAAGCCTTTATTGAAGCCGCCGGGCGCGGAGTTTTCTGCCGGTTAATGCTGGACTCCGCCGGTAGCAGGACATTTTTCCGCAGTGGGTGGCCAAAGAAATTCCGTGATGCAGGAATTGAGGTGGTTGAATCTCTACAGGTTAATCTGTTCAGGGTATTCCTGCGCCGGATGGATCTCCGTCAGCACCGTAAAATCGTGCTGATTGATAACCGGATCGCTTACACCGGAAGTATGAACCTGGTTGACCCGCGGTTCTTTAAACAAGATGCCGGTGTGGGACAGTGGGTTGACCTGATGGCCCGAATGGAAGGTCCAGTCGCTATCACTCTGGGAATTGTCTTTTGCTGTGACTGGGAGATTGAAACCGGTAAGCGCATTCTGCCACCACAGCCTGACCAGGCCGTGATGCCATTTGAAGAAGCCAGCGGACATATTATTCAGGTGATTGCTTCGGGTCCGGGCTTCCCCGACGATATGATCCATCAGGCGCTGCTGACAGCTATTTATTCAGCGCGTGAAGAGCTGGTGATGACCACGCCTTACTTTGTTCCCAGCGATGACCTGTTACACGCCATTTGTACTGCGGCACTTCGTGGTGTTGATGTCAGCCTGATAGTGCCAAAGAAAAATGATTCACTACTGGTAGGCTGGGCAAGTCGAGCTTTCTTTAACGAGCTTCTGGATGCAGGGGTTAAGATTTATCAGTTTTCCGACGGTTTACTGCACACCAAAAGCGTGCTGGTCGACGGTGAGCTCAGTCTGGTGGGCACCGTAAACCTTGATATGAGAAGCCTGTGGCTCAATTTTGAGGTCACACTGGTCATTGATGATATCGATTTTGGAAATGATGTCTCACTGGTTCAACAGGACTATATTCAGCGCTCAGAATTACTCGATGCTAAAGAATGGGCAAAACGGCCGTATTGGCGTCGGATAGTCGAACGACTGTTTTACTTCTTCAGTCCTTTGCTGTAAAAAAGGCCGCATACACACTATTAAAAGTACAGGCTCATCATGGATCTTAACAATCGTCTTACCGAAGATGAAACGCTGGAGCAGGCGTACGATATTTTTCTCGAACTGGCAGGAGATAATCTCGACCCGGCAGATATTATTCTGTTTAACTTACAGTTCGAAGAGCGTGGTGGTGCGGAGTTATTCGATCCGTCAGAAGACTGGAGTGAACATGTCGACTTTGATTTAAATCCGGACTTCTTTGCCGAAGTCGTTATTGGTTTAGGGGAAGCCGATGGTGAACCTATTACCGATGTCTTTGCCCGGGTTCTGCTGTGTCGTGAAAAGGACCACAAACTTTGTCATATCCTATGGCGTGAATAGCCCGGAGGTGCCCGCCAGGGCATCCCTGTTCTTTGCATGCTCTGTTCCGCTACGCCTCACCGCGATCCGACTCAGCAATACCAAAGTCTGAGACCTTAATTTCAATTTTCTCTTCCGATAAGTTACTGTTGCCTTTCCTCATATTGCTTAACCCGATAAATCAGATTTAACATTCCGCTTGTTCTGCATCTGTATCGCACCTTGAAGCCAACTTAAATATAAATATTATTTAACAATAACGACACAATATCACACTATTCCACTAGCTGAATGGTATCAGCTTGAGCATAATTTGATCTGCATCAGTGCCCGCTTTGCAACATCCCGGTAATCTATTCTCAACCAGACTTCATAACTTCATGCTGATATGAGATTCTTTTAGTAAGCACCGTGCAATGGCGGGCAGTAGCAGAAATCTGACACGTATGTTTACTAAAAAAGTTTAATTTTCCTTCAGGAGATAAGCATGACTGTAACAAACGTTGCTGAACTGAATGCGCTGGTAGCCCGGGTGAAACATGCGCAACAACAGTATGCAGATTTTACTCAGGAGCAGGTAGATAAAATCTTCCGGGCCGCCGCACTGGCTGCAGCAGATGCCCGAATACCGCTGGCTAAAATGGCGGTTACGGAATCGGGTATGGGGATTATTGAAGATAAAGTCATCAAAAATCATTTTGCCTCCGAATACATCTACAACGCTTACAAAGACGAAAAAACCTGTGGTATCCTGGAAACGGATGACACTTTTGGTACCATCACCATTGCTGAACCTATCGGTCTGATCTGTGGTATTGTCCCAACCACTAACCCGACTTCTACTGCTATCTTCAAAGCGCTGATTAGTCTGAAAACCCGTAACGGTATTATCTTCTCCCCTCACCCGCGGGCAAAAAATGCGACCAACAAAGCCGCAGATATCGTTCTGCAAGCGGCCATTGCTGCCGGTGCTCCTAAAGACCTGATTGGATGGATAGATGAGCCTTCTGTCGAGTTATCTAACCAGCTCATGCATCACCCGGATATTAATCTGATACTTGCTACGGGTGGCCCGGGAATGGTGAAAGCGGCTTACAGTTCAGGAAAACCGGCTATCGGAGTAGGTGCAGGTAACACTCCGGTAGTTATCGACGATACCGCTGATATTAAACGCGCGGTCGCCTCTATCCTGATGTCTAAAACCTTCGATAATGGGGTCATTTGCGCATCTGAACAATCAGTGATTGTCGATGATTCTGTTTACGACGCCGTTCGTGATCGTTTTTCCAGCCACGGTGGCTACCTGCTTCAAGGCAGTGAACTCAAGGCTGTACAGAACATCATTCTGAAAAATGGTGGACTCAATGCGGCAATTGTTGGTCAGCCTGCCACGAAAATTGCCGAAATGGCAGGTATCAACGTGCCTGCAGAGACCAAAATATTGATCGGTGAAGTCAGTGTTATTGATGAGTCAGAACCCTTTGCTCATGAAAAATTGTCGCCCACTCTCGCCATGTATCATGCAAAAGACTTTAATGATGCACTTCTGAAAGCCGAAAAATTGGTGGAAATGGGCGGTATCGGCCATACCTCTTGCCTGTATACCGACCAGGATAATCAACCTGAACGGGTTAAATTGTTTGGCGAAAAAATGAAAACCGCCAGGATACTGATTAATACACCCGCGTCACAGGGGGGCATCGGCGATTTATATAACTTCAAACTGGCCCCTTCACTGACGTTAGGCTGTGGCTCGTGGGGAGGGAACTCTATTTCTGAAAACGTCGGGCCTAAACACCTGATCAACAAAAAAACCGTCGCTAAACGGGCTGAAAATATGTTGTGGCATAAACTCCCTAAATCCATCTATTTTCGTCGTGGTTCACTGCCGATTGCACTGGAAGAGATTGCCGGTGATGGCGCTAAACGGGCATTTATTGTCACCGACCGTTTCCTGTTTAACAATGGCTACGCAGACCAGGTGACCCGGGTATTAAAAGCCCATGGCGTAGAGACCGAAATATTTTTTGAAGTCGAAGCCGATCCGACTCTGAGTATCGTTCGCAAGGGTGCGGCTCAGATGCATAGTTTTAAACCGGATGTCATTATCGCCTTAGGTGGTGGCTCTCCGATGGATGCAGCAAAAATTATGTGGGTGATGTATGAACATCCGGAGACACACTTCGAAGAACTGGCACTGCGATTCATGGATATCCGCAAACGTATTTATAAGTTCCCTAAAATGGGCGTCAAAGCCAGCCTCGTAGCCATTACTACCACATCCGGTACCGGATCTGAGGTGACACCTTTTGCGGTGGTTACCGATGATACCACCGGACTAAAATACCCACTGGCAGATTATGCTCTGACCCCGGACATGGCAATTGTCGATGCAAACCTCGTAATGGATATGCCAAAATCACTGTGTGCCTTTGGGGGTCTCGACGCAGTCACTCATGCGCTTGAAGCCTATGTTTCTGTACTGGCTAATGAGTATTCTGATGGACAGGCTCTGCAGGCGCTGAAATTACTGAAAGAAAACCTGCCTGCCAGTTACCATGAAGGCGCGAAAAACCCAATCGCTCGTGAGCGGGTGCATAATGCCGCCACTATTGCTGGTATCGCTTTTGCCAATGCATTCCTTGGGGTTTGTCATTCAATGGCACATAAGCTAGGTTCTGAATTCCATATCCCGCATGGTCTGGCCAATGCCCTGCTGATTTCGAATGTTATTCGCTATAACGCTAATGATAACCCCACCAAACAGACCGCCTTTAGTCAGTATGATCGTCCGCAGGCACGGCGCAGGTATGCTGAAATTGCGGACCATCTAGGCTTAGGACTGCCAGGCGACCGCACTGCAGCTAAAATTACAGCCCTGTTGAGCTGGCTGGATGAAATTAAAACTGACCTGGGGATTCCAAAATCTATCCGGGAAGCCGGCGTTCAGGAAAGTGATTTTCTGGCTAAAATTGACAAGCTGGCTGAAGATGCCTTCGATGACCAGTGTACCGGAGCTAACCCCCGTTACCCTCTAATCGCGGAATTAAAACAGATCATGCTCGACAGCTTCTATGGCCGTGAATTTACCGAAGGAGATTCACAACCTTCAGAAACTGAAAAACCTGCGGCCGCACCCCGTACTAAAAAGAAAGTGAAATAATCCTGACAAAACCCGCCATATCGCTGGCGGGTTTACCTAAGACTGAATGCCTTCAGTATTAAACCCGGCGCCATGTATCGCACTGAGATCATTTTCTTCAATCGCTTGCCAGTAGTGTTTTCGGCACACCGAGATATAACTTTCATTTCCGCCAATAACGACCTGTTCTCCCTGTCTGAACGGGACTCCCTGTGCATCAAGACGCAGTACCATACTGGCCTTTCTGCCACAGTGACAAATGGTTTTCAGTTCCACCAGTTTGTCTGCCCAGGAAAGAAGATACTGGCTGCCTTCGAATAATTCGCCACGAAAATCCGTACGTAATCCATAACACAGGACAGGAATATCAAGAAAATCGGTCACCCATGTGAGCGCTTTCACCTGTTGGCGGGTAAGAAACTGACTCTCATCAACCAAAACACAGTGCAAGCGGGTTTCTTCATGTATCCTGCGAATATCATCCCCAATATCCGTTTGTGGGTTGTAAAGTCTGGCGTCAGAAGATAATCCTATCCGGGAACTGACTTTACCTTTTCCAAACCGGTTATCGATTTCGGCAGTATAAATGACCGTTTTCATTCCGCGCTCATGATAGTTATACGATGATTGCAGTAATGAAGTGGATTTCCCTGCATTCATTGCAGAGTAATAAAAGTAAAGCTGTGCCATGTCAATTGTTCTCTGAAGTACAAAGTAATAAGTGTCATCCCGACATATCCGATGCATACAAAATGTGCATTGTCAGATATATCTGCATTTTACGCATTTTCTTTGCGAATATTTAACACTTGCCCGTTATTTTGACAGCAGTTATCTGTTTGTTTCTAAAGTAACAGCTAAATTAATTTATCAATAATGCCATAGTTATTAGTTGCAGTAAATTTTGCCTGAGACTATGATTATAATCTTCTGCATAATAACCAATTAATTGTGAGATCCGGACAATGAGCGATGCGATTAAATCGTTGAATAATATTCGTACACTTCGTGCGCAAGCCAGAGAATATACTATTGAAACTCTGGAAGAGATGCTTGAGAAATTTGAAGTTATAGTTAACGAACGTCGTGAAGAAGAATCTCAGGTCGCTGCGCAAAATTCAGAACGTTTACGGAAACTGGAACAATATCGTGAAATGCTGATTGCTGACGGTATTGACCCTAATGAACTTCTACAGGCCGTTGCTACTGCTAAACCTGCAGTTAAGGCACGCCGCGCCGCGCGCCCAGCCAAATATCAGTATACAGATGAAGCCGGAGAAATCCGTACCTGGACTGGTCAGGGTCGTACTCCGGCAGTCATCAGAAAAGCCATTGAATCAGACGGCAAAACCCTGGAAGACTTTGCTCTTTAAACTGACAGGTTAGTTTTCATTTTCCGGTAAACTCTTACTGCTACCGGTTAGCCGGTAACATTACAGGAGGGTGAATACCCTCCTTTTTTTCATACCTTATAATAATCTCTGTACCAGCTAACAAACTTCCTGACCCCCTCTCGTACTGAAGTATGAGGCTTAAAATTGATCAGGTTATATAACCCGGCAGTGTCTGCACTGGTATCCAAAACATCCCCAGCCTGCAGTGGTAGCATATTCTTTTTGGCCGTAATTCCTAATGCCTCTTCCAGTGCTGTGATGTAATCCATCAGAGCAACCGGCTGACTGTTACCTATATTATAGATATTGTAGGGTGCAGAACTTTTCGCTGCAGAACCGTTTTCTACCGTCCAGTGTGGGTCTGATTGTGGAATTTTATCTTGTAGAAGAAAAATTGCCTCAACGATATCATCAATATATGTGAAATCACGTTGCATCTTCCCGTAGTTATAAACATCAATAGCTTCACCTGCCAGCATGGCGCGGGTAAATTTAAACAACGCCATGTCAGGACGCCCCCAGGGGCCATACACCGTAAAAAAGCGTAAGCCGGTCACGGGGAGCTGGTATAAATGAGAATAACTATGGCTCATCAGTTCATTAGATTTTTTGGTTGCTGCATATAAAGAGACCGGATGATCTACACTGTCTTCAGTGGAGAATGGCAATTTACGGTTTAAACCATAGACTGAACTTGAGCTGGCGTAGAGCAGATGCTCAATTTTATAATGTCGACAACCTTCCAGTACATTCAGATGCCCGACAACATTTGAATCTACATAAGCATGTGGATTTTCGAGTGAATAACGAACACCTGCCTGCGCAGCCAGATGAATGACTCGCTGAAAAGAATAGCGGCTAAATAATGACTCCATACCGGCTCTGTCGGCTATATTAACCTGCTCAAAAGTAAAGTCAGGGAAAGCCTTGAGTAATTCTACCCGGTCCTGTTTTAGCCGGACATCATAATAATCATTCAGATTATCGATGCCAACAACACGGAACCCGGCTTCCAGCAAACGCCGGCAGACAGTAAAACCAATAAACCCTGCGGCACCTGTCACCAGATAATTCATATTTCCCTCTTTTCAGCTTATACAGATGGCTGTTATCAAACCCACCATTACGTCTGTCAGAATGATACAGGTTTCAGGGTGCAAAAATCACGGATTGTTTTAGCTACCTGTCATTGACACCACCCTGATCTTTGCCGGTAAAAAAAAGGTCATACACAATGGCATGACCCTGATGACGTTTAACAAATGTAACTCAACTGCAGGGGCTCTTCGATCTGAGCACCTGACGGCATATCAGCTTACCGTTTTATTTAACCAGTTTTTAAAATCTTCGCCCAACACCGGGTGGCGTACACCGTATTCGACGAACGCCTGCATATATCCCAGCTTGTTGCCACAGTCGTGGCTAAGTCCTTTCAGGTGATACGCTTCTACGGTCTCTTTTTCCATTAACATAGCAATGGAATCAGTTAACTGTACTTCGCCACCGGCTCCCGGAGGCGTTTTAGCCAGCAGAGGCCAAATATGCTCAGAAAGTACGTAGCGCCCTACAACCGCAAGGTTAGATGGTGCTTCAGTGGCTTTTGGTTTTTCAACCACACCGACCATCGGTGCACTCTGGCCTGGCTGCAGGTCAGCGCCCTGGCAGTCAACCACACCGTAGGCAGTCACATCAACTACCGGTTCAACCATAATCTGGCTACGACCGGTGTCATCAAAACGGTGCATCATCTCTGCCAGATTCTCCTGCTGCAGATTTGATTCATATTCATCGATAATCACATCCGGTAGGATAACCGCAAAAGGTTCATCACCGACCAGAGGATGTGCGCACATCACTGCATGTCCCAGACCTTTTGCAACGCCCTGACGCACCTGCATAATGGTAACGTGTGGAGGGCAGATGCTTTGAATTTCATCAAGTAACTGACGTTTAACACGTTTTTCCAGCATAGCTTCTAACTCGAAACTTGTGTCAAAGTGGTTTTCAATAGAATTTTTAGAGGAATGCGTTACCAGAATAATTTCATGAATGCCGGCAGCAATACATTCGTTCACCACATACTGGATCAACGGCTTATCAACCAGAGGCAGCATCTCTTTTGGAATCGCCTTAGTTGCCGGCAACATACGGGTTCCTAATCCCGCCACCGGAATTACCGCTTTTTTTACTTTTGATTTATAAGCAGACATCAAATTACCTCATTCGTGGGCAAGCATTGCCCATAGGATTTTATGTTTTGAACAGCCCCAGTATATCAGTTGATCCCGCCCGGATTACGTCTGAAGGCGCAATTACGGGCAATTTAGGAATTATACTAATCAGTAATTTACCCTGACAGATAAGAAACTTACATAATTATTGTTTATGAAAGCTGTTAATTTGCACTGAGCATCAGTTTCAGCTTACCTCCGGCTCCGCTGATATTACATTCGCACGCTTTCAAAGAAAAACTGTGCTGTGTCGCATGTATTTGTTCAAAAGTTCCCGGCGGGATACCCGTATCCAGTTCATTCCTGATACCATCAATTGAGATGACAGTGTGTAATCCGGCAGGGACCAGTGACAGCTGGTGCCGGGCCTGGTTATAAAAGCCGACCAGCAGAGGAAACTGCCCGGTCATTCCGGCATCCTGAAGTAGTCTGTTGATATCATGAAGCACGGTATTGAGCTCAGGTAACTGCTGGTGCTTATCAGCGATTTGTTTCTGCAATAATTCATTAAACATGACCCGCAACAATAGCGCCGCCATGATACCATTATCACCCGCACGGGTGACATCGAGTATATAGAAACCAAGTTGAGAATCCGAAAGTGCAGCTATGTCAAAGACTAACCCGGGTTCCCCTGTGCAGGTCAGTTGACGATAATTCACCTGAGTGTTTGCCAAAGACTGGCGAATGGGTGGCTGCAGCTGTTTAATCAGCCTGATAGCTTTATCAGGTTGCTGGATAAGATCATCCCAACTATCGAAGAGTTGTTCGTCTTCTTTAATCTTTGAGGCAAACATAGAGGGATAGAGGCATTCCAGAATAACATCCCTAACCCGCTCCATGTCGTCGAGTGGTTTCAGTAAAACATCCTGTACCCCCAGCCGTAACATGCCAGCAATTTCTGATACATCTTCACTGGCGGTAATAATGACGACAGGGAGGGTATTGCCACGGATACGTAGTTGCTGAACAAATTCATCGCCTCGCATCACTGGCATGTTGAGATCGCAAATAACCAGATCCACCGGGTAATGGTCGATCAGGTTAAGCGCAGATTTACCGTCGCTGGCTGGCAAAGTGTTACCGCCCAAACTCTCAACAAAACCACAGATCAACGAAGAGAAGACGACTTCATCTTCAACGACTAAAATATTTTTACCGGACAATGGGTTACTCATTAAAAATACCTGTTCTTGTTCTCAGAGTTATCAAGTTCACCTCTGCAGGAATAGATACCCAACAGTCTTGAACACAGAATCCTGTCCTTATGAACTTTTGTCAGTAAGAGAATCTGCGGCTTTTGTATAGTATAGTTCATCCTCGGCCTTTCACATGTCAGCCTGATTGAACTGACTCAGGCCACAAAAAAGCATTACATATTTTAAAATTAAACGGAGATACATTGTCCAGCGAACCTTGTCCTTGCGGAAACCAGCTTAGCTATAACGACTGTTGTGGCCAGTATATCAGCGGAACTCGTATTGCGCCGAACGCTGAATCACTCATGCGTTCACGGTACACTGCTTATCAGTGCGGAGATGTTTCGTGGCTGGTCGAGAGCTGGCATAAATCACAGCGAAGTCCAGCACATGAAGCGCTTATTTCCACAAATCTGTCCGGGACAGAGTGGCTGGGACTGAACGTTATCTCACATGACTATAATAATGATAGTAATGAGGCATTTGTTACTTTTTTTGCCCGATATTGCGAAAATAATCAAACATCCGCGATTTACGAACGCTCCCGCTTTATCAGAGAAGAAAATCACTGGTATTATATTGATGGCGTTCATCTGCAGGCGGGCAGAAACGATACCTGCCCTTGTGGTTCTGGCAGAAAATATAAAAAATGTTGTGGTCAGTAGCAATTTAGCCAAATTTACATGACTGAAATTAGATTCGACAGGATAATGCGTACAATGCAAGCCCAGACGTTACAGAGAAAAGTTTTACGAACCATTTGTCCTGATGCTAAAGGACTTATCGCTAAAATCACCAATATTTGTTATAAGCACGAGCTGAACATTGTCCAGAATAATGAATTTGTCGACCATCGCACCGGCCGCTTTTTTATGCGTACCGAACTGGAAGGAATTTTTAACGACACGACGTTACTGGCAGATTTAGACAGTGCTTTACCTGGCGGATCGGTGCGCGAGCTGCAACCTGCGGGACGGCGTCGTGTCGTCATAATGGTCACTAAAGAAGCTCACTGTCTTGGTGATTTACTGATGAAAAGTACCTTTGGCGGCCTGGATATGGAAATTGCGGCAGTGATAGGTAACCATGAAACCCTGCGGTCACTGGTAGAGAGGTTTGATATCCCCTTTGTACTGGTCAGCCATGAAGGACTGACCCGGGAAGACCACGATATGCGTATGGCAGATGAGATTGAACGCTATCAGCCAGACTATGTAGTCCTTGCAAAATACATGCGCGTGCTTACCCCTGAATTCGTCAAACGGTTTCCTAACCAGATTATCAATATTCATCACTCGTTTCTGCCTGCGTTTATCGGCGCCCGCCCTTACCATCAGGCTTACGAGCGCGGAGTGAAGATCATCGGTGCCACTGCACATTATGTGAACGACAATCTGGATGAAGGTCCAATCATTATGCAGGACGTGATTCATGTTGATCACAGTTTCACTGCTGACGATATGATGCGTGCAGGACGAGATGTCGAGAAGAATGCCCTTAGCCGTGCTCTGGATAAAGTGCTGGCGCAACGGGTTTTTGTGTATGGTAACCGGACCATTATTCTGTAAAAACTGACTGCTAAATACGCATGTCATTCATTTACCGTGTAAAAAACAGGCAAACGATGAGAAATATCCGTTTTGCCTGTTTACAGACTCAGAAGTTCTGTTAATATGCACCCCGCTCTGACAGGTTACAGAGCATCACAATAAGGTGGGATTCCCGAGCGGCCAAAGGGAGCAGACTGTAAATCTGCCGTCACAGACTTCGAAGGTTCGAATCCTTCTCCCACCACCATCTCAATATGGCACTTCAGCCAGACATTCCGGATACACTCACAGATTCTCCGTGGAGAAGGACGAGAACCTTCGACAAGGTTCGAGCCGAACAACGTGAGGCAACGTGCTTCAGCACGGCCCGCAGGGCGAGCCGGTTACGGCGAGTCATCCTTCTCCCACCACCATCTCAATATGGCACTTCAGCCAGACATTCCAGATACACTCACAGATTCTCCGTGGAGAAGGACGAGAACCTTCGACAAGGTTCGAGCCGAACAACGTGAAGCAACGTGCTTCAGCACGGCCCGCAGGGCGAGCCGTTTACGGCGAGTCATCCTTCTCCCACCACCATCTCAATATGGCACTTCAGACAGACATTCCAGATAAGCTTGCAGATCACCTACCCTCATCTGTTATAGCTTTTCAGATGCTCCCCGGCCGGGAATACTCTTTTCCCTGAAGTGCACAATTACTATCCCAGCCCTTGCCTGCGGTGACATTCATAAAAAAAATCGCTACCATCGCGGTTAAATTCTATGACACTGGTAAAAACATGAAATTTGTTTCTTTCAATATTAACGGACTCAGAGCACGCCCACACCAGCTAGCCGCACTGGTCGAAAACCTTCAGCCGGATGTCATCGGACTCCAGGAAACTAAAGTCCACGATGATATGTTTCCTCTGGAAGAAGTTCAGAAGCTCGGTTACCACGTTTTCTTCCATGGCCAGAAAGGTCATTACGGTGTCGCGTTACTGACGAAAGCTGAGCCGGTTAACGTACAACGGGGTTTCCTGACTGATGATGAAGATGCCCAACGACGGATTATTATGGCTGATATTCCTTCTCCCATCGGTAACATCACAGTAATTAACGGATATTTCCCACAAGGTGAAAGCCGTGACCATCCGGTGAAATTCCCGGCTAAAGATAAATTTTATCAGGATTTACAAAATCATCTGGAAACTCAACTCAACTCTGATAACCCGGTGTTGATTATGGGTGATATGAATATCAGTTGTACTGACAGCGACATTGGAATTGGTGAAGACAATCGTAAACGTTGGTTAAGAACCGGAAAATGCTCATTCCTTCCGGAAGAACGTGAATGGATGGATAAGTTGTTAGGCTGGGGCCTGACGGATACATGGCGTGCGGCCAATCCACTGGTGGAAGACCGCTTCTCCTGGTTCGACTACCGTTCAAAAGGTTTCGACGATAACCGTGGATTACGAATCGACTTATTGCTGGCCAGCCAGCCTCTGGCCTCCAGATGTATCGCTACCGGAATTGACTATGATATCCGGAGCATGGAAAAACCTTCTGACCATGCTCCTGTCTGGGCTGAGTTCAAACTCTGAACAATTTGCCGTAATATCGCTGAGCCTTAACGGTTCAGCGGTTTCCAGATCAAAGGCATCGTTCCGGTAACATTCCGGTCGCGGCCACACTGCATTAATACTGGCCCCGCGTTAATCACTGCTCCTTCAGAGTAACGCTGATTATTATACCAACACAGGCGATCACTATCCTGCCAACCTGTACGACCATAATTCCTGGCCGACAAAACCTGCCCGGTTTCAACATCCAGTCGGACCGCACCTCCACTTTCGGTATGCAACGAACAATATGCTGAAAAAGAACAGAAACCGGCGGTAATCAGCAGTAGAAAACGCATAGTTATTCCTCCTTGACAGTTTTTTTCTTCCTTTTAGCCCCCCCTTTGCGTGGAGCTGCAGGCAGCTGTCTTAAAATCTGCACTGGTGGTGCTCGTCTTGCCTCACCTATCAGGCTATGTAATGTCTCCACCAGCGGCTGCATAAAATCCTGGTAACGAAAATTTTTCTCACTGATGCTGGTAAGCATCGATTCCCAGTGCGCCGTCATATCCGGACTCGCTGCAGGCTGAGGAAGCGCATGAATCAACGCTTTTCCGACAGCCGTCGAATGAATATAACGTCCTTTCTTTTCCAGAAAGCCACGTTTAAACAGCAGCTCGATGATTCCTGCCCGGGTCGCCTCTGTCCCTAAACCATCGGTCTCTCTCAGCACTTTCTTTAGCGCTTTATCCTGAACAAAACGTGCAATACCAGTCATGGCTGACAATAACGTAGCATCAGTAAAGTAGCGAGGTGGCTGAGTTTTCTTTTCCACCACTTCTCCCTTTTCACACAGTAATTGCTGGCCTTTTTTAACTTCAGGTAAGGGTGTCCCGTCGTTTTCTTCATCACGTTCTTTAGCGCCCAACAGCACCCGCCAACCTGCAATGGCCAGGAAACGGGCTTTAGCGACAAATTTTCCGCCGGCGATTTCCAGTTCAATGACACATTTTCGGTATATAGCTTCAGGACAAAATTGCATCAGATACTGGCGGGCAATCAGCCCATAAATATTTTGTTCATTTTCCGTCAGTCGGATATTACTGCGACGTGCAGTTGGAATAATCGCGTGATGGGCATCCACTTTTTTATTATCCCAACAGCGGTTACGTAAATCCGGATTAAGTTCTTCAGGTAACCTCTGCTCAGGTAAATGAGTGCCAATTGCCTCCATAACCGCATGACGACCGGCAAAGTGTTCCTCAGGTAAATAACGACAGTCAGAACGCGGATAAGTGATAAGTTTATGCGTTTCATAGAGTTTCTGGCAGACATCCAGTACATTCTGCGCGCTCAGTCCAAAGCGTCGTGCCGCTTCAATCTGCAGACTGGAAAGAGAGAATGGTAACGGAGCAATCTCTGATTCGCGCTTATCCTGGTAACCGGTGACCAGTGCTGGTTGACACTCGATACGTTTACAGACGTGGTCTGCCAGCGAGCGGTTAAGTAACCGGCCCTCTTCATCCTGCCAGGATTCACAGGCATCACTGGGTACCCATAATGCGGTAAAGCGCTGCTCATTATCAGCCAGAATATGAGCCCTGACTTCGAAAAAATCTTTGGCGACGAAATTAGCAATCTCTTCATCACGCCGCACCACCAGCCCAAGCACCGGTGTCTGCACTCTGCCAACAGACAATACCCCGTTGTACCCGGCATTGCGGCCAAAAAGGGTATAAGCCCGGGTCATATTAATACCATAAAGCCAGTCAGCCCGGGCTCTGGCCAGAGCTGAAACACATAACGGGATAAAATCACGATTTTCGCGTAATTTTTCTATGGCCCGTTCTACTGCCTGAGGATTAAGATCATTGATCAGACAACGTTGCACCGTTGCTTTTTTATCACCACTCAGCTTCAGGTAATCCAGCACTTCATCAACAAGCAACTGACCTTCGCGATCCGGGTCACCCGCATGAACCACCTGCGTCGCTTGCTGAAGTAGTTCTTCTATCACCCGTAATTGTTTAGCCACTTCCGGACGTGGCTTAAGTAGCCATTTCTCCGGAACTATCGGTAAATCGGCAAGTGACCATCGGGCATAGCGCGGATCATAATTTTCAGGCTGAGCCTGCTCCAGCAGATGGCCAACACACCAGGTCACCACCTGATCATTTCCGCAGGCAATAAATCCCTGACCGCGTCGGTGCGGTTTAGGTAACACATCAGCAATAGCCCGGGCGAGACTGGGCTTTTCGGCAATAAACAAACGCATTAACCGCGATATTCCTTTCAGTCGGGTGGCTGTACATCATCTGTGTCAGGTCCGGAGTTGAGTGTGCACCGGACCGGGGGTGGCCAGGTACCGGTGACACAGCAGCGAAACTGCCGGAATAGTGCCAGATTCAGCGAGGTTTATCTGTCAGAAATAACTGACAAAAGCAGCAGTATCCTCTGCTGCAACGGGCGCTGCTTTTAATTGTGGCGTTCCCAGGTAAAGAAAACCAACAATTTTGTCCTGCCTCCTGCAACCAAATGCTTCACGCACACTCTCGCTTTCAGTCCAGGCTCCACTACGCCAGATACCATTAAAACCCTGAGACTGCGCTGCCATCTGCATAGCCATCACCGCACAACCGGCAGACACCACCTGCTCCCACTCCGGCACCTTCGGATGTTCTTCACAGCGGGCAATTACAGTAATAATTAACGGAGCCCTGAAAGGCGCACTTCTGGCTTTTTCAATGGCTTTGTCATCCTGACCCTCTTTTATTGCTGCCGATGACAGCAACTGACTAAAACGCTCGCGGCCTTCCTGTTCAACAATAACAAAATGCCATGGCTTAAGTGCACCATGATCCGGAGCCCGTAACCCCGCCTGCAGAATATGGTGCAATACATCACCCTGTGGAGCAGGTTCAGTGAGTCTTCCCGCAGAGCGGCGTTGCAGTAACAATTCCAGTGCGTCCATAAATCCCCCTGATAACGCGATGAATAGTGCTCAGTCTGGCATAACAACGACATTTGTAACAGTCTGCCGGAGATTTCCTGCTGACATTTAGAGCAGTGCTCTTTAGGATGATGCCTGAATGATCAGAACTCAGGCAAAAGATTAGCCTGCAGATAAATTAATGGAGAAATTATGCGCACATTGGGGCGATTCATCGTCAGGCTGTTCTCAGTCGTCTGGCGGGTATTGAATTTTATCAGGGAATTCATTCTCAACCTGTTCCTTTTATTACTGATTGTGGTCGGTGTAGGTATCTGGTTGCAGGTCAGCGGTGGTTCCTCCGGTTCAGCGAAGACCCTGACAGGCGGCGCGTTAAAAATCGATCTGGACGGAACCATTGTTGATCAGCCTTCCGCCAATAACCGTCTCAGTAAAATTGGTCGTGAAATCATTGGCAGCCGGAGTGAAACTCTGCAACAAAATTCTGTATTCGATATTGTTGATGCTATTCGCCAGGCGAAAGATGACAACAAAATTACCGGTATCGTGCTTGATCTGAGCAATTTTGCCGGGGGAGACCAACCTTCATTACGTTACATCGGCAAGGCATTGCAGGAGTTTCGGGATAAAGGTAAACCTGTCTATGCCTATGGAGATAATTTTAGCCAGGCTCAGTACTATCTGGCCAGTTTTGCCAATACCATCTATTTATCGCCACAAGGCGCGGTAGATATTCACGGGATGGCGACTAATAGCCTGTATTTTAAAACCCTGCTCGATACGCTGAAAGTTTCTTCACATGTGTTCCGTGTCGGAACTTATAAATCCGCAGTTGAGCCTTTCCTGCGTGATGATATGTCGCCTGCGGCGAAAGATGCTGACAATCGTTGGATTAACCAGCTGTGGGATAATTACCTCTCTACTGTGGCCGCGAATCGTAATATTACTCCGCAGCAGGTTTTCCCGGGGGCTGATAACCTGATTGCCGCCCTGAAGGCTGATGACGGCAATACTGCTACCTATGCGCTGAACACCAAACTGGTTGATGGTTTACAAACTCGTGCTGCAGTTGACCAGATCCTGATTAAGAAATTTGGCTGGGACCCTCAGGCCAAAGATTACCGGAATGTTAGTATCTACAATTACCCGGTTAAAGACCCCCATGCGGGCCAGCAAGGTAATATCGCAGTGATTGTCGCTAACGGAGCAATCACTGATGGAGAGGCCAGCGCTGGTAATGTCGGCAGTGACACCACGGTATCGCAGATTCGTGCTGCCCGCCTGAACAAAGATATTAAAGCGATTATCCTGCGGGTAAATAGCCCCGGGGGAAGTGTTACGGCTTCAGAGGCTATTCGTGAGGAACTCATGGCAGCCAAAACTGCCGGCAAGCCAGTCGTAATATCGATGGGCGGCCTTGCGGCCTCTGGCGGCTACTGGATTTCCACGCCTGGCAGTTACATTATCGCCAGCCCAACCACACTGACCGGCTCTATCGGGATTTTCGGGGTGATTAACACTATCGAAAACTCACTGAGCACCATTGGTGTGCATACCGACGGTGTTTCGACATCACCGCTGGCTGATGTCTCGACAACCAAAGCCTTACCAGATCAGGTACAACAAATGATGCAAATCAGCATCGAAAATGGTTACCGCAACTTCCTGAACCTGGTCGCCGAATCCCGACATAAAACCCCGCAGCAGATAGACCAGATTGCACAGGGACATGTCTGGACCGGAACTGATGCGAAAGCTAATGGTCTGGTAGATGAGCTGGGTGACTTTGACGACGCAGTCAATAAAGCCGCAGAGCTGGCACATGTTACCACGCCAGTTCTCGACTGGTATCAGGAACAGCCATCTTTCTTTGACCAGGTGCTGGACCAGATGAGCGCTTCTGTCAGTGCGGTATTACCGGTAAGCGTTAAAGCCTTACTGCCGGCCCCACTGGTCGAAGTGATGAGCGATATTCAGAAGCAACCGGGGCTGACCGGCAACACTGCCGATCCTCAGAACCGTTATGCATACTGCATGAACTGTGGTGTATTAAATTAAAAATATGCAGCCTGAACCTCGTTCAGGCTGCTTTTCCCTGCAATTGCTTTTATACTGCCGCCTTTCAGTCTCCTGATTATCACTACCGAACCAGACGCCCATGCAGAAAAAAAATATTTATGTCGCCTATACAGGTGGAACCATTGGTATGCAACGCTCAGCTCATGGCTATGTGCCGGTGTCAGGGCACCTACAGCAGCAGGTGTTGAACATGCCCGAATTCCACCGTTCTGAAATGCCGGATTTCACTATCCATGAATATCAGCCATTAATGGACTCTTCAGATATGACGCCCGGCGACTGGCAGGTCATTGCTGATGATATCCGGCAAAATTATGAGCGTTACGATGGCTTCGTGATTCTGCACGGTACCGATACCATGGCATTTACCGCTTCAGCCTTGTCGTTCATGCTGGAAAACCTGGGCAAGCCAGTCATTGTGACAGGGTCACAGATACCTCTGGCTGAACTACGATCTGATGGTCAGCAGAACTTGTTGAATGCACTATTTGTAGCGGCTAACTACCCTGTCAATGAAGTGACGTTATTCTTTAATAACACTTTGTACCGGGGTAACAGGACCACGAAAGCTCATGCTGATGGCTTTAATGCCTTTGCCTCACCTAACCTCACTCCGTTACTGGAAGCCGGCATCCATATACGTCGCCTAAACACTCCGCCGGCCCCCGCCGCGATGGGTCCGCTGAAAGTGCATAAAATTGAACCACAGCCTGTCGGTGTAGTGACGCTCTATCCGGGGATTTCGGCCGAAGTGGTACGTAATTTCTTGCGCCAGCCGGTTAAAGCTCTGATTCTCCGTTCATATGGTGTCGGTAACGCACCGCAAAATCCTGAGTTTCTGAATGAACTCCAACAGGCTTCACAACGCGGCATCGTGGTAGTTAATCTGACACAATGCATTTCGGGCAAGGTGAATATGGGAGGCTATGCTACAGGAAACGCGCTGGAGAATGCCGGGGTGATCAGTGGCTATGACCTGACCGTAGAAGCGACGCTGACCAAACTACACTTCCTGCTGACTGCCGGTTATAACGCACAAGAGATTCGGGCATTGATGCAGCAGAATTTACGCGGTGAATTAACTCCGGATTAAGAGGTGACTAAGTCAGCCGGCCACCGTGCCGGCCATTTTTGTGGTGCACTCAGTTAAGATTCAGCCGGACTGTGTCGTCATCAATACCAAACTCCTGCCTGAGCTGTTGTTTGGTTTTAATCACCATATCACCGTCTTTACTGATGGTCATATGCTCCGGATTATCATTATGCTGTGCCTGCCAAAGCATCACCAACTGTAAGACATGCTCCCGCTGTTCTGGCGTTAACGCCACACCATCCGGCCATTTTCCCGTTTCGCTTGCAGTAGCAAGACGCCGATAAACTTCCGGAGTCATACCGGCCAGCAAAGTTTGAAGAGTATTATTCATCGGTTATCCCGGAATCACTTTGCCCTGAGGATCGGTAAAATTCAGTGATGCAGAATTCACACAGTAACGCTCTCCGGTCGGTTGCGGACCATCAGGGAAGACATGCCCAAGGTGAGAATCACAGTTGCCACAACGAATCTCCGTGCGGTGCATGCCATGAGAATTATCTTCAATATAGTGAATCGCACTGTCCGAAACCGGCTCATAGAAACTTGGCCAGCCACATCCTGAGTCATATTTACTGTCAGAATAAAACAGCGGAGCATTACATACCAAACAATGGTAAACCCCTGCCTGTTTATTATGCAGCAGAGCCCCGCTAAATGGCGGTTCAGTTCCACGTTGTTGAGTCACATACTGTTGCATTTCAGTAAGGGTAAATCCTGCAGGATTTCCGTTTTTATTCTCTGACGACATGCTGTATCCATTGACTGTTAACAAAGCTAAATAAGGCGTATTATAACAAACAGGCAACAAAACGGGGCTGGCATTTCGTGCTGACAGCAGGAATACGATAAGTGTTATTTGAAACTGTGACTGCAATCTACTTTTTCCAGTTTGGGTGGCTGCAACTGCCACGCATTTGATTAAGCATATTTATCATTCGCCGACAGGTGAAAGCAGGTTCGGGGATTGATCTGCCACAACAATTGACACGATTAAGCTTGACGCCGAAAGCGGTTTTTGTAATTTTACAGCCAACCTTTTATTCAATAACCAATAGCTGGTGGAATATATGACTATCAAAGTAGGTATTAACGGTTTTGGCCGTATCGGTCGTGTTGTTTTTCGCGCTGCGCAACAGCGTTCAGATATCGAGATCGTTGCAATCAACGACCTGCTCGACGCGGATTACATGGCTTACATGCTGAAATATGACTCCACTCATGGCCGGTTTGACGGTACTGTTGAAGTAAAAGACGGTGCACTGATTGTTAACGGTAAAAAAATCCGTGTTACCAGCGAAAGAGACCCGGCGAATCTGAAGTGGGACGAAGTAGGTGTGGATGTCGTTGCAGAAGCGACCGGGATCTTCCTGACTGACGAAACTGCACGTAAGCACATCGCTGCTGGTGCCAAAAAAGTGGTCCTGACTGGTCCTTCTAAAGATGACACCCCAATGTTTGTTCGTGGTGCTAACTTCGACAAATATGCCGGCCAGGATATCGTTTCTAACGCTTCCTGTACCACCAACTGCCTGGCACCACTGGCTAAAGTCATCAATGATAACTTCGGTATCGTTGAAGGTCTGATGACTACAGTTCACGCAACCACCGCCACCCAGAAAACCGTCGATGGTCCGTCTCATAAAGACTGGCGTGGTGGTCGTGGTGCTTCTCAGAATATCATCCCATCATCTACCGGTGCCGCTAAAGCCGTCGGCAAGGTTCTGCCAGAACTGAACGGTAAACTGACGGGTATGTCACTGCGTGTACCTACTCCTAACGTTTCTGTGGTTGACCTGACTGTTCGTCTGGAAAAATCTGCCACTTATGAGCAGATTAAAGATGCAATTAAAGCCGCTGCTCAGGGTCCAATGAAAGGCGTTCTGGGCTATACCGAAGACGACGTTGTTTCAACCGATTTTAACGGTGAATCACTGACTTCTGTCTTTGATGCGAAAGCAGGTATCGCTCTGAACGACAAATTTGTGAAACTGGTTTCCTGGTATGACAACGAAACTGGCTACTCACATAAAGTTCTGGATCTGATTGCGCTGGTTGCCGCTAAATAATTTTGATATTTGTGATTACAGATACAGCCACGGGCGACTTCGGTCGCCCTTTTCAATGTCAGGGTAACCATTTTTTGAGGTGAGAAGATGCAGGACTCATTATACAAACTGCCGGTAATCCGTCAGATTACCCCTTATATTTCTCAGCGTCAGAAAGATCAGCTACCGCTGATAGTGATTAACCATCCTAAAGTTCATGCCGTGATTGCCCTGCAGGGGGCACATCTTATCTCCTGGCAACCCGCTGATGAGAAACCAGTCATCTGGCTGAGCAGTGAAACCGCTTTCCAGGAAGGAAAAGCGCTGCGCGGCGGCATTCCTGTATGCTGGCCCTGGTTTGGTCCTGCCGGACAGCCTGCGCATGGGTTTGCCCGCACTCTTCCATGGACACTACTGGCACATGATGAAAACGAGCAAGGTGTCATTTTAACCTTTGGACTAAAGCATACCCCTCAGACCCTGAAATTGTGGCCGCATGAATTTTCATTAATTGCCCGCTTCAGGCTGAGTAGCCATTGTGAAATAGAACTGGAAGCTCACGGGGAATTTGAGTCTACCGCCGCCCTGCACAGCTACTTCCAGGTTGAAGATATTACCGGGGTTTCTGTCAGTGGGCTGGGACAACCCTTTATTGATAAAGTGACTGATAATGCCGCCGGTCAGCAGACCACGGAACAGACTTATCCTGACCGGGTCGATCGAATTTTTACTGCGGCAGATGACTGTAATGTCATTACTGACCGCCGCGGTAAGCGGCAGCTTGAAGTTTATCACCACCATAAAAGTGACGTTGTCACCTGGAACCCGGGTCCTGAACTCTCCTGCAGCATGTCGGATATGGCTAATGACGGCTATAAAACGATGGTCTGTGTCGAAACGGCTCGTATTACCACACCTCTGGTCAGCAAAGCTGATCTCCCGGGTCGGTTAGGTGTGACTCTACGGGTCTCGAAACATCTCTGAATCGCGCCTTTGGGTTGCACCAAAATTGAATACCTGTCACTAAAAGGGGGCAATTAAGCCCCCTTTTAGTGCAACTTGTCAGAATGTATAACTGACCCCACTCCAGACCATCACCTGTCCTGATTTCGAGACCATCGGGCTGTCTTTCACTGCGCTGTCAAACCACTGGTAACGGCCTCCTACTCCCAGTTGCCAACGACTGGACAATGGATAAACCGCACTCACTTCGGCGTACGGATTCCAGCTATCACCGGAATGATAGGCTGCAATACCCGAGCGTGAGGATTCATCCTGTGAAACTCCGTAGTAATAGCCAGTTTCACGTGCACTATTCCAGCTCAGTCCGACTCCCGGATTTACAGTAAAGCCGCCCAAAGTGAGTGGATAGTGCCAGTCGGTAGTCCAGATCATGCCATTACTTTCACCAAGCACATCCCCCACCAGCGAGGTTTTAACTACCCCCCAGTCTGCCGTATGCCGCCACATTCCCCCTGCCATCAAGGTAAGATGGCGTTTATCCAGTCGCCGCATATCACTGAAATCATTCTTTTTAGGGCGATATTCCTGGCCTGAACTCGTGATAATCAGAGACAACTGATCGCTGTTATCTTTCCACAGATAGTAGCCGGCCTGCCAACCAGAGATAAAAAAGTGGTCTCCTTCATAGTTCACCAGAGGAAAGGGGTAATACCGGTTCTGTCCTCCATGATAAGGAGACTGCATATACAAAACAGAAGCTCCGACAGTGAGTGGGGTGTTTTCAGCCAGAGCCTGACCTGAGAAGCACGCTGATATCAGGGCGCTGAGGCAATAAAGTGATTTTTTCAAAATGTAACAATCCTGTAATTATTCTGACTGTCGCAGTCTATCCTTACAATGCCCTGACGAAAATGATCTGCGCACAGATTGATCATAAATATCCGGTGATAACACCCACATTGTCCTTTTTTACCTCTCTGAGCTCAGTGTGCCAGCCTGATAGCACAGTTTGTCATTGATATATCGCGAAATAATTCAAATAACATCAGCAAAACTGCCAGATAGTTACTACAGTTAAATTATACGGCTCATTTAAAAACCATTTTTCACCCCTTTCCGGGCATTATCTTTTTATAAAATCATATCCTGGCATAAGGGTTGCTGTACTGATAGCAGAGCCGTATTTCCAGGAGCAGATCCTGCAGAGGCATGCTCCTTTACCTGTGCTAAAACTGAAAGGACGGGCATCGTTATGAATATATTCGATCACTATCGCCAGCGCTATGAAGCGGCCAAAGACGAAGAGTTCACATTGCAGGAATTTCTTTCAATCTGTAAACAGGACCGTAGTGCCTATGCCAATGCTGCTGAACGGCTGCTGACCGCCATCGGCAAGCCGGTAATGGTAGACACAGCCCAGGACCCCCGACTCTCACGTATTTTTTCGAACCGTGTGGTCTCCCGGTACCCTGCGTTTGAAGAGTTCTACGGCATGGAAGACGCTATCGAACAAATTGTCTCTTATCTGAAACATGCCGCCCAGGGACTGGAAGAGAAGAAACAGATCCTTTATCTGCTGGGTCCGGTGGGTGGGGGTAAATCTTCGCTGGCCGAACGGCTTAAAGCCCTGATTCAGCGGGTTCCTATTTATGTCCTGACGGCTAATGGTGAACGTAGTCCGGTCAACGACCACCCGTTATGTCTGTTCAATCCTCAGGAAGACGCCGCGATTCTTGAAAAAGAGTATGCCATCCCCCGCCGCTACCTCGGTACCATTATGTCGCCATGGGCAGCCAAACGGCTGCATGAATTCGGAGGCGATATCACTCGTTTTAAAGTAGTGAAAGTCTGGCCATCGATTCTGGAACAACTGGCTATCGCCAAGACTGAACCTGGCGATGAAAATAACCAGGATATATCCGCCCTGGTCGGTAAAGTAGATATCCGCAAACTGGAACACTTTGCCCAGAACGATCCTGATGCTTACAGCTATTCGGGTGCCTTGTGCCGTGCAAATCAGGGGGTGATGGAATTTGTCGAGATGTTTAAGGCACCCATCAAAGTTCTTCACCCGTTGCTGACCGCGACACAGGAAGGTAACTATAACGGCACTGAAGGTATCTCCGCCCTGCCATTTAACGGCATGATTCTGGCACACTCTAACGAATCGGAATGGGTGCAGTTCCGTAACAACAAAAATAATGAAGCATTTCTCGACCGAGTGTATATCGTCAAGGTGCCTTACTGCCTGCGGGTATCTGAGGAGATCCGCATTTATGAGAAACTGTTAAATAACAGTGAGCTGACCAGCGTACCCTGTGCTCCCGGAACACTTGAAACACTGGCTCGCTTTATCATTCTGTCACGCCTGAAATCGCCGGAAAATTCCAGCATTTATTCCAAAATGCGGGTCTATGACGGTGAGAGCCTTAAGGATACTGATCCGAAAGCGAAATCATGGCAGGAATATCATGATTATGCCGGGGTTGATGAAGGCATGAATGGTTTGTCTACCCGTTTTGCGTTCAAAATTTTGTCCCGGGTGTTTAACTTTGATCATACCGAAGTTGCTGCGAACCCGGTGCATCTATTCTATGTGCTGGAACAACAAATTGAACGAGAACAGTTCCCTCAGGAACAGGCGGATAAATATCTGGAGTTTCTGAAAGGTTATCTGATTCCTAAGTATGCCGAATTTATTGGTAAGGAAATTCAGACCGCCTATCTGGAATCCTACTCTGAGTATGGTCAGAACATTTTCGACCGTTATGTGACTTATGCAGACTTCTGGATTCAGGATCAGGAATATCGTGATCCAGATACCGGCCAGTTATTCGATCGGGAGTCACTGAATGCTGAACTGGAGAAAATTGAGAAACCTGCCGGCATCAGTAATCCTAAAGATTTCCGTAATGAAATCGTCAATTTCGTGTTACGCGCACGTGCACAGAATGGCGGCCGGAATCCGAACTGGACCAGTTACGAGAAACTGCGGACGGTGATTGAGAAAAAAATGTTCTCTAACACTGAAGAGTTGCTACCGGTAATCTCTTTCAATACCAAAACCTCAACCGATGAACAGAAAAAACACGATGATTTTGTCGACCGGATGATGGAGAAAGGATATACCCGTAAACAGGTAAGACTGCTTTGTGAATGGTACTTACGCGTACGCAAATCTTCATAAGCCGTCAGTTGCGCCGGAGAGCGTCCCGCTTTCCGGCGCCGGACCGGAAAGAACCGGTTCGTATCACAGTGATGTCCGGGAGTGTGCTATGTCCTATTTTATCGATCGGCGTCTGAACGGTAAAAATAAGAGTGCTGTTAACCGGCAGCGCTTTCTGCGCCGTTACAAATCACAGATTAAGAAGTCGATCTCTGAAGCAATCAACAAACGATCAGTGACAGATACCGGCAGCGGAGAGTCGGTATCCATCCCTGTCGATGACATACGTGAACCGATGTTCCATCAGGGCAGCGGCGGCGAGCGAGTCAGGGTTCATCCGGGTAACGATCACTTCGTCACCCGTGACCGCATTGAACGTAACCCGGGGGGTGGCGGTGGCGGCAGTGGTCAGGGAGAAGCCAGCCAGCAGGGAGAAGGCCAGGACGAGTTCAGCTTTAATATCTCGAAAGATGAATATCTGGACCTGTTATTCGAAGATCTGGCTTTACCCAATTTGCAGAAAAATAACCATAACCAGGTGACAGAATTCAAAGTTCACCGTGCTGGTTATACTGCTAACGGCGTACCTTCCAACATTAGTGTGGTACGGTCGCTGCAAAATTCACTGGCACGGCGTACCGCCATGACGGCAGGGAAACGTCGTCAGTTGCGGGAACTTGAGCAGGCTCTGGAATCGATTCAATCCCGGGAGCCTATCCAGCTACTTGAGGAAGAACGCTTATCAACAGAAATTGCAGAACTGAAGGCAAGCATTGCCAGAGTTCCCTTTATCGATACCTTCGACCTGAGGTATAAAAACTTTGAAAAACGTCCGGAGCCCTCCAGCCAGGCTGTTATGTTCTGTCTGATGGATGTCTCTGGTTCTATGGATCAGCCAACCAAGGATATGGCTAAACGTTTTTATATCCTGTTGTACCTGTTCCTTAGCCGTAGCTATAAAAACGTGGATGTGGTCTATATTCGCCACCATACCCAGGCCAAAGAAGTGGATGAACAGGAATTCTTTTACTCACAGGAAACCGGCGGAACCATTGTATCGAGTGCGCTGAAGCTAATGGATGAGGTTATCAAAGAGCGTTATGACCCTTTACAGTGGAATATTTATGCTGCGCAGGCATCCGATGGTGATAACTGGGCTGATGACTCACCGTTGTGTCATCAGATTCTGGCCAGCCAGATACTGCCTGTGGTCCGTTACTACAGTTATATTGAAATTACCCGACGCGCCCATCAAACCTTATGGCGTGAATATGAACAATTGCAGAATCAGTTTGATAATTTTGCAATACAACATATCCGCGAACCCGAAGATATCTATCCGGTCTTCCGTGAGCTGTTTCAGCGACAGACCGCAGATAATTAACCTTGTCCGCAACAGCCGGCAGACAACCGGCTGTTATTTTAGTCTGTCTGTTCAGACGACTTCATAGTGACTCTTCGTTCATTTCGTAATGCCGACCCGGATGTAACATCGAATTTCAAAACGACACAGAAAATCTGCCTGTGTGATGATCCTTCTCCCTGAACACCTTTCTGACCAGGATAGCCTTGCCTCCAGTCACCAGCCCTCAAATGCATGTAAAAAAACTGTCGTCTGAGATTCAACTTAATCGCGACAAAAGGTATAATAATCAGCATCCGGGTCACTGTGGAGTTAACAACGATGACTGCATGGATTTGTAATCATAAGCTGGGCGTTATTCTGAGTCTGGTCATTATTCTTGAACTGACGATGTTTCTGCTGACACATCACTGGTTACCCTGGAATACCTGACCCGCAGGTGAGGCCTGACATCACTGAGAAGGTCTTAAAATGAAGATTGGTTATCTGTTTCCTGTCGCCATTATTGTCGCAGGGGTGGTGTTATTAGGCTGGTTTATCGCCAGCGGAGCCTGGATGCCAGGTCAGTAATCCCGTCTCTGACAGCATAGCCACACCCCCTTCTTCTGTTTACTATCGCTCAATGCAATAGACTCATCTCTGGTTTATTGCATAAATTTGCTATTCATCAGACGTGTAGTTCAGTTTAAATTTCAGGGTGGCAGTATATTTTGCGGCTGAGTTCTGCAAAATCACTCATCATTCCCGCCCCTCTTCAGTAAATCATCTATCTTCAGGGAGCTGTCATTTGGAATCCAGCATGATTTATAGTCTTTTTGTTATTGGCTCAGTGCTGGTAGCATCAAGTATTATCCTTAGTGCCTTTTCGTCCCGGCTGGGTATTCCTATCCTGGTGATCTTCCTCGCGCTCGGCATGCTCGCGGGCGAAGATGGTATCGGTGGCATAGCCTTCGATAATTACCCTGCCGCTTTTTTAATCTCCAATCTGGCCCTGGCGGTTATCCTGCTGGATGGTGGAATGCGAACCAAAGCCGGATCGCTGAAAGTGGCTCTCTGGCCATCATTATCTCTGGCAACCGTCGGCGTGCTAATTACCGCAGGCCTCACGGGCATGATAGCGGCCTGGCTATTTGACCTCGACCTGATGCAGGGATTTCTGATTGGGGCCATTATCGGATCCACCGATGCGGCGGCAGTATTTTCACTACTGGGAGGTAAAGGTTTAAATGAAAGGGTCAGCTCAACACTTGAAATAGAATCGGGCAGTAATGATCCCATGGCCGTTTTCCTGACCATCACACTGATCGATATGATCAGTAAAGGAAAAACCGGACTGGATATGATGTTTGTGGTCCATCTGGTTCAGGAATTTGGGCTGGGAATTGTGTTCGGTATTGGCGGCGGTTTTGCTATCCAGCAACTGATTAACCGTATTACGCTGTCTTCAGGATTATATCCACTGTTAGCCGTCAGTGGCGGGATTCTGGTATTTTCGTTCACTACACTGATGGAAGGCAGCGGTATTCTGGCCGTCTATCTCTGTGGTTGCTGGCTGGGGAATTCTCCGGTGCGTAACCGGCATGGCATTCTGCAAACCTTTGACGGGATGGCCTGGTTAAGTCAGATAGGCATGTTTATCGTGCTGGGTCTGCTGGTTGTACCCAGTGATCTGTGGCAAATCGCAGTACCGGCCATGCTGCTCTCGTTGTGGCTAATCTTTGTCGCCAGACCTTTATCAGTATTTACCGGATTGCTTCCGTTTAAAAATTTCACCCTCCGTGAGCGTTTTTTTATCAGTTGGGTCGGACTGCGCGGTGCAGTCCCTATTATCCTGGCTGTTTTCCCGATGATGGCCGGGCTGGATAACGCTAAACTCTACTTCAACATTGCCTTTTTTGTAGTGCTGGTTTCTTTAATGCTGCAGGGTACCTCGCTTACCCGGGCGGCGAAACTGGCCAGAGTGATCGTCCCTCCGGCGGCTGAGCCTATTCAGCGTATCGGTCTGGATATTCATCCGCGCAGTCCATGGGAAGAGTTTGTCTATCAGTTAAGTGACGATAAATGGTGTATTGGTGCCGCGTTAAGGGAGCTGGAGATGCCGGCTGAAACCCGGATTGCCGCCCTGTTCCGCGATAATGAGTTGATGCACCCGTCAGGTTCTACCAGGCTCAAAGAGGGTGATATTTTGTGCGTCATTGGCCGGGAGAAAGACTTACCGGCACTGGGGAAAATATTCAGTGATAGTCCCCCTGTCGCGCTTGAACAACGGTTTTTTGGTGATTTTATACTGGATGCCAGCACTGATTTGTATGATATCGCTCAGGTCTATGGCCTGGAGCTCGACCAGGATATTCAGGCACATCAGCCACTGGCAAAAATGATCATTCAACAACTGGGGGGAACCCCGGTCGTAGGTGACCAACTGGAATGGCTTAATGTTATCTGGACCATTGCAGAAAAAGAAGATAATAACATCGTTAAAGTGGGTGTCAGGATGACAGATGACCAGTCCTGAACCTGCTGTAGCAGCCTCCCTTCATCATTCTGGCGCTGCGACATCATTACGCTACCGGTTAAGATGAAAAACCGGTAGTCTTGTACGCTTTTTTGCGGAACCTCTGCTTATTTCATGAATAAATACACTCTGTTATTACTCTCGCTGGTTCTGCTGGCACCTCTGGGAATTGACCTGTATCTGCCGACACTGCCACAGATTGCTGTCGGACTGTCCACCCCGGCGGAGAATATTCAGTCAACCATCCCACTGTTCCTGCTGGTCATGGGGTTGGGACAACTGGTAACCGGGCCTCTGGTCGATAATCTCGGCCGTAAGCCCGTGGCTATCGCGGGGCTGGTTTTATATGTAGCCGGCAGCCTGGCAGCCGTTTTCGCTGTCAGCTGGCCCTGGTTTTTGACAGCAAGAATTGTGCAAGGTTGTGCGGTGTGTTGCACGGCGGTAGTGGCTTTCAGCGGAGTTCGTGATCGCCTGAGCGGTGATGAGGCGGCTAAAACTTTCGGCTTTCTTAACGGCGCATTAAATATCGTACCGGCACTGGCTCCGTTACTCGGCGGTACTTTAGCCGGACTGTTTGGCTGGCGGGCCCCCTTTGGATTTCTGGCGTTATACGGTCTGATTATCGGATTGCTGATCAGTTTTCGGTTACCTGAAACCCGTCCTGAGAACACCCTGAAGGTCCCTTATTTTCCGTTAAAACAGTACGCAGCCATACTGACCAACCCGCGCTTTGTCTGTTTCTCCCTCGCAAATGCCGGGGCTTTAGGCATGGTGCTCACTTATGTTTCGCTGGCTCCCGGGGTACTGATGGAACAAGGTGGCTTGTCCCCTTTTATTTTCGCGCTGGTGTTTGGGGCTAACGGGTTGTGGATTATGCTGGTCAGTCATCTGGTGAGTTATGTCATACGTAAAGCCGGCAGACCCTTCTGCCTGCTGTCCGGTGCCCTGCTGATGCTGGTTGCGGCCGCCATGATGACGGGCGAAATCCTTTGGTTCAGCACAGACCTGCAACATTTCTGGCTATGTTATATGTTGCCGGTTGCCGTCGCAGTTTCCGGACTGGCTTTTATCATCGGCCCGGCAACCAGCTATGCACTGGAACCTTATCAGCAGCAAGCTGGTATGGCCTCTGCGTTGCAGGGATTTATTCAGATGGCCGGGGGAGCCGGAGGAAGCCTGGCGATACTGACATTACCTGTGGATCCTCGAAGTGCGTTAACTCTGATGATGCTTACTGGCGCCGTACTGGCAATGATAGCGTGTCGGTGCAGCCACCGGGTCAAAGGTACTCTGAAAGCCCTGTAATTCAATAGTCACCCCGAAATGATAGTGGGGTGACTATAATCGACGTGCTTAAGGCTCAATACGGAAAGGGACGCGTGGTGCTACCGCACACATGAGTTCATATCCGACAGTACCGGAAGACCGTGCCACATCATCGATCGGTACTTGTTCCCCCCATAATTCCACAGACGAACCGATGGTTGCCTGCGGACAGGGTGTCAGATCAACCATAATCATATCCATTGAGACAGCCCCCAGAGTCTGCGTTACCACACCATCAACTGCCACTGGTGTTCCGGTAGGCGCATGCCGGGGATACCCATCAGCATAGCCACAGGCCACCACCCCAATACGCTGCGAGGTGGTTGAGTGGTACCGGTATCCATAACCCACTCCTTCTCCGGGCTGTATCTGCTGAATCCCTATAATTTCGCTGTTCAGGCGCATGGCCGGTTTCAGACCGGTGTTTGCGATATCCTGCGAGCGTCCTGAAGGTGATGCACCGTACAGAATTATCCCCGGCCGGACCCATTGATGATGAGTTTGCGGGTGCCAAAGCGTCGCAGCGGAATTCGCCAGGCATTGTGGCGGAACCTCAGAGAAGTCGGCAACAATTTGATTAATTTTTGCCAATGGTTCATCGACACCATCGCTGTCTTCTGCGCGGGCGAAATGGGTCATTAATGTCATTTCACCCACATTCGGCAATGCGGCCAGTCGTCTCCAGACAGCAGTGACCTGTTCGGGTCGGAAACCCAGCCGGTTCATCCCAGTGTTTACTTTGACAAAAATATTTAGCGGTGCAGACAGATGCGCACTGGCCAATGCTTCAATCTGCCATTCACTGTGAATACTGGTGCTCAGCCGGTAACTGTCCAGTAAAGCAAGGTCGGCTGGTTTGAAAAAGCCTTCCAGTAGTAAAACCGGCTTCTCCCAGCCATGTTCACGTAGCAAAATGGCTTCTTCATAATTCAGTAATGCGAAACCATCCGTGGCAGATAATGCGGGTAAACAGCGGGCGATACCATGCCCGTAAGCATTAGATTTCACAACGGACCAGACCTTCGCCCCTGATGCCGCCTCTTTGACGACAGAGAGGTTATGCTTCAGGGCCTGATGACTGACAGTTGCGATAATCGGTCGTGACATACAATTCTCCTGAGATCCTTAACGGGCAATACTGACTTTGGGCTGTGATGAACTGACATCAAAACCCGGCAGGTAGCGCATGACCGATAAGTCATCGACTGCGATATCCGGTGTTTTCCCGGAAATAATATCAGCGATTAATTTTCCGGACCCACAGGCCATAGTCCACCCTAGTGTGCCATGGCCTGTATTCAGATACAGATTAGCTAACGGAGTGCGTCCGACGATCGGTGTACCATCCGGTGTCATCGGTCGTAAACCGGTCCAGAATGTTGCCTGTTCAATCTGGCCACCTTCAGGATAAAGATCACTGACCACCATCTCCAGCGTTTCCCTGCGGGCAGGCAATAGTTTGGTGTTAAATCCGACAATTTCCGCCATTCCCCCGACCCGGATACGGTCATCAAACCGGGTCACGGCGATTTTATAAGTTTCGTCCAGGACGGTAGAGACAGGGGCAGCATCATAATTTTTAATGGGTACCGTCAGTGAATAGCCTTTCAACGGATAGACAGGAACAGACACAATATCTTTTAACAATGCCGTAGAGTATGAACCACAGGCAACGATATAACGGTCTGCGGTAAGTGTTTCGCTGCCGCAACTAACGCCAGTGATGCTGTTCCCTTCACGTAACAACCTGTCAATGTTCACGTTATAGCGAAAAGTCACCCCTGCCTGCTCTGCCATTGCAGCCAGCCGCTGAGTAAATAATTTACAGTCCCCTGTCTCATCATTAGGCAGTTGCAGACCACCGGTAAGTTTATGTCGGGTCACCGATAAAGCAGGTTCAATAGACGGTAATTCCGCAGATTCGACTAAGCGGTAAGGGACACCTGCCTCTCTGAGCACTTCAATATCTTTTGCCGCATTCGCGTACTGCTGTTCGGTACGAAACAACTGTAAAGTTCCACCCTGCCGCCCTTCATATTCTATTCCCGTCGTCGCACGTAACTCCTTGAGGCAGTCACGGCTGTACTCTGCAATACGTACCATGCGGCTCTTATTTTCGTGATAATGCGGCAGAGTACAGTTCTTTAGCATTTCCCACATCCACTGCAACTGGAAAGCAGAGCCATCAGGACGAATTGAAAGCGGCGAGTGGCGCTGGAACATCCATTTTACAGCTTTCAATGGAATGCCCGGAGCAGCCCATGGCGAAGCATAACCGGGAGAAATCTGCCCGGCGTTACCTGCACTGGTCTCCTCCGCAGGACCACTGGTACGATCAACGACAGTCACCTCGTGACCCGCCTGTGCCAGATACCAGGCACTGGCAACGCCGACAACTCCACTTCCAAGAATAAGTACTTTCATCACAACCCCTGCAGCATAAAACCCCGAATTATGATTAACGATGCAGTGATATAAACTATCCTGACCGCAAACCTGCTATTAAGTCTATTTCACCTTGTTTTTTCTGTTTTGATAACAAAAATTAGCGCTAAAGTGAATATTCAGTAGTTAAATTGGTTTTAAATTAAAAATCGGCAGTTAATTATGTGGAAAGCGATTTTATTAATGGATGTCAGGATTTTTAAATGTTGCCATATAATCTACTTATATACAGGATATTATTCTGTTTTTTTGGTCGGTTATTGGTATTTGGCAGAAAAAATCGCACAGCAGTAATCTGAGCCTTCTTTTGTATGCATTTTCGCGCTAGCCTGTCATTGCAACCTAAAAGAATCAGCTATCCTTAAACAGTCACCCGAAATAATTTTCCTCATCAGGATGATGAGTCTGATACCAGGCGATGACTTACTGTAGACAGACCACTGTAGATAGACGAGGTGCGCTATGACAACTGTTTTTGATGCCCCTACACTCCGGCCAGAACGTCTGAGCGATGGCCCGGACTGGACCTTTGGACTGCTTGAAACTTACCTGGCCGAGATTGACCGTGTTGCAAAGTCATACCGGCTGGATACCTACCCGCATCAGATAGAAGTAATTACGTCAGAACAAATGATGGATGCATATTCCAGCATTGGCATGCCTATCAACTATGCCCACTGGTCATTTGGTAAAAAATTTATTGAAACCGAACAACTCTATAAGCAAGGTCAACAAGGGCTGGCGTATGAAATTGTTATTAATTCTAATCCATGTATAGCTTATCTGATGGAAGAAAACACCATGACCATGCAGGCGCTGGTCATGGCCCATGCCTGCTATGGTCATAACTCCTTCTTTAAAAATAACTACCTGTTCCGGAGTTGGACCGATGCTGGCTCTATCGTTGATTATCTGCTTTTTGCCCGCAATTATATTTCTGATTGCGAGGAAAAATACGGTATTGAAGCAGTAGAACGGTTGCTGGACTCCTGTCATGCGCTGATGAACTATGGTGTAGACCGTTATAAAAGACCTCAAAAAATATCTTTGCAGGAAGAAAAAGCCCGACAAGAGAGCCGTGAGGCTTATCTGCAAAGTCAGGTAAATACCCTGTGGAGAACTTTGCCACGCAGAGAAAAAGAAGAAACTGCGGTCGAACGCCCCCGTTATCCCACGGAACCCCAGGAAAACCTGTTGTATTTTATGGAGAAAAACGCACCATTACTGGAACCGTGGCAACGCGAGATTCTCCGCATCGTGCGTAAAATCAGCCAGTATTTCTATCCCCAGAAACAGACTCAGGTGATGAATGAGGGATGGGCTACCTTCTGGCATTACACTATCCTCAATCATTTATATGATGAGGGAAAAGTGACTGAGCGGTTTATGATGGAATTTCTGCACAGTCACACCAATGTCGTTGCCCAGCCACCGTACAACAGCCAGTGGTATAGTGGAATTAACCCTTATGCCCTGGGATTTGCGATGTTTCAGGACATTAAACGAATCTGCCAGTTCCCGACAGAGGAAGACAGAGCCTGGTTCCCGGATATCGCTGGCAGCGACTGGCTGGAAACTTTACATTTTGCGATGCGTGAATTTAAAGATGAAAGTTTTATCAGCCAGTTCCTGTCACCTAAAGTGATCCGTGATTTCCATCTTTTCTCAGTGGCTGACGATGATCGGAAAAATTTCCTGGAAATATCGGCCATCCATGATGATGAAGGATACCGGACAATACGACAGCAGCTCTCTGCTCAGTACAATCTGAGTAACATTGAACCAAACATTCAGGTGTGGGATGTGGATTTACGAGGCGATCGTTCTCTGACACTACGTTATATACCTCAGAACCGCGCTTCGCTGGGTGATAGCCGCACCGAAGTTCTGAAGCATGTGCACCGGTTATGGGGATTTGATGTAAAACTTGAACAACTGAATGATGACGGTAGTGTCGATATGCTGGAACGCTGTCCTCCCCGCCAACAAATCTAGTCTCTGTCCGGCCGGAGACGGCCGGACTTTCCCGGGTTAAGCGGCAGGCTTTTGCATGCTGTGCCAGATTTTACCACTGTCACGACCGTAATCCCGCACCAGCTCAGTAATCTTATCGTTGGCGGTTTGTGGGTCACACAGCTTAGACAGCGTGGTGTAAAATTCGTGCGCCCTTTCCTTAGCCTGAGGATTGGCAAAGTACTGCTTACCTACCCGGGTATAGAGACCTTTGAGGCCGTTGATAATAAGACCGTAGATCGGGTTACCGGAAGCAAACGCCAGGCCACGGAATACCCGGTAGTCGATATCCGAGTAGTCATCGCCGCGGAGTTCAGCTTCAAGAGCGTCAGTCAGAACCACCCGCGACTGTTCAGGATAGTGACGCAATGCACGGCTGATAAAAATAGTCGCAATATTAGTACGCACTGACAGCAGATTATCAATCAGCTGCGGGACGCTTTCGTGATCGAGTCTGGCGAGTGTTTCGAGAATATTCAGACCTGAAGTTTCCCAGAAGTCATTCACCCGGGTGGGTTTACCGTGTTGAATCGTTAGCCAGCCGTCGCGGGCTAACCGTTGCAGAATTTCGCGCAGTGTGGTGCGAGTGACACCGATCAGCTCAGACAGCTCACGCTCGGCAGGCAGAATAGATCCTGGCGGAAAACGGCTATTCCAGATACTTTCAATAATAAATTCTTCAGCGAACCCTGCCGGGCTTTGCGCCTTAATGACCATAGCAAATTATCTCTTTACCAACTGTCCGTTTATTGATTCATCATAACAAAACCATTATCAGCCATATAGCATCACTGAGTATTAAAACACGATCAACATCAATAAATTTCTATATCCGATGCCGTTTTACCGTACAATTCTCAAACTTCCACCAGCGCAACAAAGGGTGACATTTTCCACACTGGTGGGTATGGGATATTGGTGGATTATCTGCCGTTTTGGTTTACACTGCAGGATATCTGATTTGGACAAGGAAAACAGCATGTTACGAATGTTAAACCGTTGTTCTAAAGGCCGCACAGCATGGTTACTCCTTGCGCTA
The DNA here is from genome assembly GCF_000757425.2 of Tatumella morbirosei. GTDB lineage: Bacteria > Pseudomonadota > Gammaproteobacteria > Enterobacterales > Enterobacteriaceae > Tatumella > Tatumella morbirosei. Next base: position 456,660 of record NZ_JPKR02000003.1, read on the forward strand.
ACGGCCTTAGCGTTAGAACTTACCGCTCTTTGGTTCCAGCATGTTATGGGACTGAAGCCTTGTGTAATGTGTATTTATGAGCGTTGCGCCCTGTTAGGTGTGTTGCTGGCCGGTCTGGTAGGCGCTCTGGCTCCCGCGACGCCATTCCGCTTTATCGGGATTATTGTCTGGTTGATTGGTGCAGGTGAAGGTGTTCGTCTATCCTGGGAACATACCATGTTACAGGTTCATCCCCCACTATTTGCCACCTGTGACTTTATGGCAAGATTCCCGTCCTGGTTGCCCCTCGACAAATGGGTACCGGGAATGTTCGTTGCCAGCGGTAATTGTCTTGACCGTAGCTGGACACTATTCAACCTGAGTATGCCGGAATGGCTGTTAGGGATATTTGTTGTCTATCTGCTGGTTGCCGTGTTAGTGCTGATTGCCCAGTTGAGTGTATTCAGCCGCAGAAAATAAACCGCCAGTCATAACCAGAACCATGGCTGCTTTTAGCAGCCATTCTGATCCGGTCTTTCGATAATATGATCTTCCCAGTTTCGAACTTCACTTTCACGCACCGCAATGTATCTGACAGAAATGCGTTTAGCGTGCATTTCTTTGGCTGACCCCGTAAGTAACGGATGCCAGTCCGGAAGTGACTTTCCTTCGGCCAGTAACCGGTAACCACAGGTCTTTGGTAACCAGGAGAAGGTCGGCAGGTTCTCTCGTGTGAGTTTGATACAATCCGGCTCGTACTCAAAGCGCGTTTCATAATGCTTACAACGACAACTTTTTATATTAAGTAAATTGCAGGCCACATTGGTGAAGTAAATTTCATCCGTATCCGCATCCTGCAATTTGTTCAGACAACACTGCCCGCAACCATCACAGACAGATTCCCACTCCTCATCTGTCATTTGTTCAAGACTTTTGGTTTTCCAGAAAGGAGGATCGGTTATCATAATTTGGTCTCTTTATAAAAATCAGCCGCCCGTTATAAAGAGTCATCACCGGATATGCAAGTATTACGACACCCTTGTACTCACACCGTGGTCAGCAAATGACACTTTTAACGAATCACCGCTCGCTAACGGACCCACTCCTTCCGGGGTGCCGGTCAGAATAATGTCCCCGGGACGCAGAGTAAAGAAGCGTGACATATAAGCAATCAGGGGCACAATTTTGTACATCATATCGCTGGTATTTCCCGACTGGCGCACTTCTCCGTTGATTTCCAGTTTCAGTGGCGTGTTCTGAGGATCACCGTTAAATTCGGCTGCCGGAATAAATCCGGAAACCGGACAGGAATTATCAAAGCCTTTCGATTTTTCCCACGGTTGCCCTTTTTTCTTCAGACCTGCCTGAACAGTACGTAGAGTCAAATCCAGTGCGACACCGTAACCCGCAATCGCCGGCAAAACCTGTTCTTCACTGGCCTGCTGTAAGGTGCTGCCAATCAACACGGCCAGTTCCACTTCATGATGAATCTCACCCAAGCCCGACAGCAGAGAGAGTGGCTGACGAAGATCACAGAGCGCCGTTTCCGGCTTAATGAATACTACCGGTTCTTCCGGAGTGATACTCCCCATTTCACTGATATGTTTCGCGTAGTTGCTTCCTACACAGACTACTTTCCCGGCGGGTAAATTGAGTAACTCACCCTGCCAGTTACGATGTTGATACATGATGTCCCCTTAGTTTGGTATAAGAAAGCATTAACCTCCGTTATACTTAGCAAGAAAACCAGTAAAAGAAAATAGCGTAACTGCGTAGTTGTTAACCACAGCCACAGACAATAAGTAACAAAGTCTTACCTGTAGTCTATCCTTGTGTGACGGTGGATTCCCTGACAAATAAAATGTGGGTTAACTGTTTAGCGCAAAGACATCCGGGAAAGGAGGAACAAAACAGAAATAATGCTCTGCAAATAACACTGGTTATATTTACAGAGGAATCCTAATAATTAATTCTCGTTAGCAGACAGGTGCATTTTAAGTAAGTTTTCGACCGGAGGAGGTACCTGTAAATAATAACCTTTATCCTGTAATTCCTGTCTGACTTTCACAATGTCCGCACTGCCCAGTTTCTCGCGGCCAGAGAGTGAAATCACCATAGCCAGCACTGGTTTGCCAAATCCCTTGAGTAGTTCAGCGGGCACGCGGGAAAAGTCATCTTTTTTTTCGATATACAGATAAGTCTGATCACGTAGCGGACTTCTGTAAATGGCGCAAAACATATTTTTCTCCGAATTAATCTGTATGGTGACTTGCCTCTATAATAGTGTAACTATAACATGACAGGAGTCATTCGAATATTGAACCTTCTGGGCCAGGTGTAGATATTTTATCGCTTGTTCAGAAATGAAACTGTCAAACAGGACTGAGTCGGGACAGATGTCGCAAACGCCAATCGAACTAAAAGGCAGCAGTTTTACTTTATCTGTTGTCCATCTTCACCATTCACAACCCGAGGTGATTCGTCAGGCGCTTCAGGAAAAAATTGATCAGGCCCCGGCGTTTCTCAAAAATGCCCCGGTAGTCCTGAATATTTCATCGCTATCATCAGCGGTTAACTGGACACAGATGCAACAGGCCGTTACCTCTACCGGTTTGCGGATTATGGGGGTAAGTGGCTGTAAAGACGAGCAACTAAAGTCACTGATCCAGGCGGCGGGTTTGCCTGTATTAACTGAAGGTAAAGAAACCCGTAAGCCCGCGAAAGGTGAAACTACTCCCGTCGCTGCAGAACCTGTCATTCAGGATCCGGTTGTTGACAGTGAAAAATTTGCCAGAACCCGCATAATTAATACCCCGGTACGGTCCGGGCAACAGATTTATGCTAAAAATGCTGACTTAATCGTCACCAGTAGTGTCAGCGCAGGCGCAGAACTTGTTGCTGATGGTAATATTCATATTTACGGAATGATGCGCGGCCGGGCTCTCGCCGGAGCCGGAGGGGACCAAAATGCCGGAATATTTTGCACAAATTTAGCGGCCGAGTTGGTATCCATTGCCGGAGAATACTGGATTATGGATCAAATTCCTGCGGAGTTTTTTGGCAAGGCCGCACGACTGACATTAACCGACGGTGTATTGTCGATAAAGACACTAAATTAGACCCCTTTTCTATTGTTAAGGAAATCATTATATATGGCACGCATTATTGTAGTTACATCTGGTAAAGGGGGCGTTGGCAAGACAACGTCAAGCGCGGCCATCGCAACCGGTTTAGCGCAAAAGGGAAAAAAAACCGTCGTTATCGATTTCGATATCGGTTTGCGTAACCTGGATTTAATCATGGGCTGTGAACGGCGCGTTGTTTATGACTTCGTTAACGTGATTCAGGGTGATGCCACACTGAATCAGGCTCTGATTAAAGATAAGCGTACCGAAAACCTGTTCATCCTTCCTGCATCACAAACCCGTGATAAAGATGCCCTGAATTATGATGGTGTCGGTAAAGTGCTGGATGAACTGGCGACCATGGACTTCGATTTTATTGTCTGTGACTCACCGGCCGGTATAGAAACCGGTGCGTTGATGGCACTCTACTTCGCTGATGAAGCGGTTATCACCACCAACCCTGAAGTTTCTTCGGTCCGTGACTCCGACCGTATTCTCGGCATTATTGCCTCCAAATCACGTCGTGCCGAAAAAGGGCAGGATCCGGTGAAAGAACACCTGCTGCTAACCCGTTATAACCCGGGTCGTGTCAGCCGGGGTGATATGCTAAGCATGGAAGATGTGCTGGAAATTCTGCGCATTCCTCTGGTAGGTGTGATTCCTGAAGACCAGTCGGTGTTGCGCGCCTCTAACCAGGGGGAGCCTGTTATCCTGGATACCATTTCAGATGCAGGTAAAGCCTACGCTGATACCGTCGATCGCTTACTCGGCGAAGAACGTCCCTTCCGCTTTATTGAAGAAGAGAAGAAGGGTTTCCTAAAACGCCTGTTCGGGGGATAAGCCATGGCATTACTTGATTTCTTTTTATCCCGTAAAAAAAATACTGCTAATATCGCCAAAGAAAGATTGCAGATTATTGTTGCGGAACGTCGTCGTGGAGACAGCGAACCCCACTACCTGCCGCAGTTAAAGCGCGATATTTTGGAAGTGATTTGTAAATACGTGAAGATTGATCCGGATATGGTGACTGTCCAGTTGGATCAAAAAGGCGAAGACATTTCGATCCTTGAACTAAACGTGACCTTGCCGGAAACGGAAGAAGCACCGAAATGATTCTGTGTGACAGATAGCAGATGCCGCGTTAAACCGCGGCATCTCTCTGAATTATTTAGCGGCGATAATGGCGGTGATCTTTTCTGCCATTAACTCTCCCCGCCATCCTTTTAATAATTCTGGTCTATTTTCACGGGGCTTTATCTGCCAGTGCGCTGACAATACCTGATTTATTTGCCTGCGTGAGGCCAGAAGTTCCTGACTGAAACCCGTCTGTTCACTTGTCTGCTTAATAAAGGCTTTTAAATCCTTAAACAGTGTCTTGTAACCTGGACAGTCAATAAGATTTTTTATCGCCGCCGGTAGTTGCTGTTCAGGTTCGGCCTGAGCTTCTGCCACCAACTGTAGCATCGACTGCCCATGAAACCGAATCTCGGGCCCGGTCAGCCCCAGCTGCTGTAACTCCCCTAACGATCCTGGCAGGTAACGAGCGACTTTCCACAGATTCTCTTCTTTCACCACAAAATTGACGGCCATATCTTTACGTCGCGCATAGCTCAGTCGCCAGGCCGCCAGTTTTTGTAGGGCCGCCAGCTGACGCGGACGTAGTTGCCAGGCCTGACCTATTTCTGCCCACGCATGTTCTGCTGGCAGAATATCCTGACGCCGTTCACATAACATCTCACATTCACTCAATGCTTTATCCAGTACCTGTCGTTCAGTGGCTTGCTGATGCAATTTCCGGGCAATCGGCAGCAAATATTCCACATCGGCCGCAGCATAAAGGCACTGACGTTCGGTTAACGGCCGTGCGAGCCAGTCAGTTCTGGATTCGCTCTTATCCAACTCAACCCCGGTAAACTCTGCCACCATCGCAGCAAATCCCAGTGACATAGGGTAACCGAGGAATGCCGCCAGAATTTGTGTATCCAGCATCGGTGACGGCAACACTGAAAAACGGTGCAGAAAGACCTCAAGATCTTCTCCACCGGCATGAAGATATTTAATCACCCGCTGATCACTTAACAATGTAATAAACGGCGACCAGTCAGTAATAGTGAGCGGGTCAATCAGGGTCACCGCCTCACCGTCAAATAACTGAATTAACCCTAATTGTGGGTAGTAGGTACGGGTACGTACAAATTCGGTATCCAGAGCAACGGCTGAGTGTTTCAGGGCGGACTGGCAGACTTCAGCCAGTTGCTGATCAGTGTCGATAATTTGATAATTCAAAGCAAAATTCTCTCTTACTGCGAAAATTCTCCGCAGCGATGACATAAAAACAAAACGCCGGTTTACCCGGCGTTGACATAAAAATGCTTCACCCTGTCAGCCCTGGCCTTGTGCCATCGCTTCTGCGCGCAACTCACGGCGCAAAATTTTTCCAACATTACTTTTCGGCAAAGCATCACGAAATTCAATATATTTAGGGATTTTATAGCCTGTCAGATTTTGACGACAATGGTCAAGTAACTCTTCCCGGGTCAGCGACTTATCTCTGGCTACCACAAACACTTTGATTGCCTCTCCCGTGGCATCGCTCGGTACACTCACCGCGGCCACTTCAGAAACCTTGGCATGAGACATGATTACTTCTTCGATTTCACTGGGATAAACATTAAAACCCGATACCAGAATCATATCTTTTTTACGATCAACAATCCGGATAAAACCTTCACGGTCTACTGTAACAATATCCCCACTGTGCAGCCAGCCGTCTGTCATTACCTCACGTGTAGCTTCGGGTTGTTGCCAGTAACCTGCCATCACCTGTGGCCCACGAATCAGTAATTCCCCCTGCTCGCCGTCCAACAGTTCCTGACCGTTATCATCCACCACTTTTATTTCTGTAGAGGGTACCGGTACTCCGATACTGCCAGTATAACTGGTAATATTACAGGGATTGACGGAAACCAGTGGAGAACACTCCGTCAGGCCATAGCCCTCCAGAAGATAATTACCCGTCAGTGCCTCCCACCGTTCAGCGACGATTTTATTGACGGCCATTCCCCCACCGACAGTGAGTTTGAGTGCTGAAAAATCTAGTTTTCTGAACTCAGGGTTACTCAGCAAACTATTGAATAAAGTATTCACCCCGCTCAGCGTCGTAAACCGGTAACGGGCGAGTGTTTTAATCATGGATTTAGTATCAAAAGGATTAGTAATCAGTAGATTACTCCCACCTACCTCCAGAAAAAGCAAACAATTCACTGTCAGGGCGAAGATGTGATACAAAGGCAATGCCGTCACCACCATCTCTTCGCCAGGGGTCAGCAATCCGCCATACATCGCTTTACACTGCTCGAGGTTAGCCTGCAGGTTCCGGTGAGTCAGCATCGCCCCTTTTGCCAGTCCGGTTGTACCTCCGGTATATTGCAGAAACGCCAGATCACTGTTATTTAATTCTGGTCGGACGTAAGTCAGTTGGTGCCCCCGCCTGAGGCATTCGCGATAGGAGTGTACGCCTTCCAGAGACCAGGCTGGTACCAACCGTTTAACATACTTCACCGCCAGATTCACCAGGGTACGTTTAGGCCAACGCAGGCCGTCACCTAACTGAGAAACAATCACGTGTTTTACCCGGGTGTCACCAATCACCTGCTGGAGGGTATGAACAAAATTACTGACGATAACGATCGCTTCAGCGCCACTGTCAGACAATTGATGGCGTAACTCTCTGGGCTTATACAACGGATTAACATTTACAACCACCATCCCCGCCCGCAGAATACCGAACAGAGCTATTGGAAACTGCAAAGTATTAGGCATCATCAGCGCAACCCTGGTGCCTTTCTCCAGTTTGAGTTCCTGCTGCAGATAAGCGGCGAAGGCACAGCTCTGCTCTTCCAACTGGCGGAACGTCAGCTCTTGCCCCATGCTGATATAGGCAGGTTTATCGTTATAGCGTAGTACCGCATGCTCGAAAAGATCAATCAGTGAGTTGTAGTGATCGGCATCGATCTCTGGCGGTACCCCGTCAGGATAATGTGCTAACCAGGCCTTCGTCCTTGCTGGCGTTGAAAAATCATATTGTAACACCATGTTTAATCCCTCCTGCCTGTTTAACATTATTTTAACTCATTGTACCAGTTTGCTAATAACATGATTTCCGTGTTGCGATATCTGTCACTAATTACTACATATCTTAACGGCCAGGCATATAAAAAAACCCGGAGCCATACTGGCTCCGGGCCGGATATATCATTTACCTTTATTACGGGCCGGGGGAGGCCTTCTCACTGGCATGCCCTGGGCTTTATTCGGTAAGGTATGTCTCAACCGTGGCGGGACCGGGGCTATAAAAACCCCACCAGGGATTCCCCCAGTAGCCATGGCGGTACCGGCCGGGGCCAGGGCCATACCAAATCCACGGATCCATCGGCATTGGCGGGCTCACTACCTGACTGGCCAGATGCCAACGCTGATAGCCTGTCACATCGATGACCAAAAAGTCATAAGTTGCCTGACCAATCTGACCTTTCTCTGTACCGCGGATATTACCTAATACTGTCAGGTACTGATTATTCAGATTGACCGGGTCCACAAATCCATGCACGTCAGCATAAATCCGTCCGGTCGATGCCGAACCCAGTATTGGCCGGGCACTATCATCCAGCGGTTGAACCGCCAGTTCAATGCGGGTCATACCATTACTGTTGGTAACTTTTACCACCTGACCGCCAAACCGGGATTCCTGTCCTACATAAAGCTGAGGGGCATTCATCACCCGAACCAGGTCCTGTTGTGGCTCCGGAGAAATTCCGCGAATACTTTGAGGTACAGTTGCACATCCGGCAAGTAATAACACGGACGTCAGCATCAATGCAGAACAACCCTTTCTTAAACTGAGCATAATAATCTCCTGAGTATTATCCGCTTAGACCGCTTAAATCACCGCGGGTTGCAGCAAACCATCATCTGCCGGGTAATTTTTTCCATGTAACTTCATTACGCAAATAAACGGGTTCAATTTCTGCCACGGCGAAAACTTCCCCGCGCTGCCACTGGCTGACCGCCAGCGGTAACATATCCTGTGCCGTCGGTAGCTCAGAACCGCTCAGCTCAAGCTCCAGCGTATGGCCTTGCTGCATTTCAGGATAAGCCTTCCAACCAGTACCCGCCAGCGCCCAACGCCCGGAGAGTTGCTGCATCCGTTCGACAGCCTGAGCAGGATTTATGACCCGCTCAGTGTCGACACCCTGCCACTCTCCTTCGGCCGTGCGCTGATATTCTGCCCAATAAACCTCGCCCATTCGGGCATCTATTGCAGTAAGCACTTTGTCTGCCTGCTGTAACCGCCAGGCACCTTCGGCCAGAGCCGCCAGGGTAGAAACACCAATCATTGGCAATTCTGCCCCCAGAGCCAGTCCCTGAGCGATACCGATACCAATTCTGACGCCGGTAAAACTGCCAGGTCCCCGGCAAAAAACCAATGCATCCAGATCAGTCAGAGCCAGTTGCTGACCCTCAAGCAATTCTGCCACCAGCGGTAATATTTTGCGGGTATGATCGCGCGGAGCAACCTCAAATCGTGCATCCAGTTGTTGGTGGTTAAGAATTGCGGCCGAACAGGCTTCCGTTGCCGTATCAAGAGCCAATAGTTTTAAAGCTGAGATGTCTTGCATAGTTATTTGTAATTGATAAAAGTTAACATTCAGGCTGTAGGGAAATGAGCTTCCCACAACCCGTGAATCAGTCGTTAGCTATCAGCGACACAACACCTCACAGGGGATAGTATAACTTGTCGCACGCAGATGAAATGAAACTCATTCGCAACAAAATACTACAATCATCAGTCATCCTGAATGAGGCTACCCGCAGGCCGACCCTCAGTAATAAACTGTTCAGCCCTGACTAAATCGCGCGTGCGTGGACAATCCGGCAGACTGTTGACGAACAATGCACCATAGGGTCTGGAAACTAAACGTGAATCACAGATCACCAGCACGCCACGGTCTGTTTCGTCACGTATCAGCCGACCCGCCCCCTGCTTCAGGGTGATTACTGCGTCAGGAAGCTGCACTTCATCAAACGGATCCAACCCACGATGTCTGGCATCTTCCATTCTTGCTTTGAGTAACGGGTCTTCCGGCGACGTAAAAGGGAGTTTATCAATAATCACTAATGATAAAGCGTCTCCACGGACATCCACCCCTTCCCAGAAGCTACTGGTCGCCACCAGTAATGCATTTCCTGCCTCAATAAACTGCTGCAGTATTTGCCCCTTACTGGTTTCACCTTGCAGCAGTACCGGCAGACTCAATACCGCCCTGAACTCTGCTGCAAGTTCCCTCATCATTTGATAAGAGGTACATAAAAAGAAACATCTGCCCCGGTTGGCTTCAATTAAGGGTGTCAGTGTTTTAACCAGCTGCTTCGCAGCGCCGGGTCTGTGTGTTTCCGGTAAGTTTCTGGGGACACACAGTAACGCCTGACGCGCATAATCAAACGGACTATTAAGGATCATCTGCCTGGCGGTTGTAACTCCCAAACGTCCCGCGAAGTGTTGCATCTGACCATTGACTGACAACGTTGCTGAGGTAAACACCCAGGATGCATTACGCGCATCAACAACTTCACGAAAGCGTTCAGCTACAGATAACGGGGTCAGTGCCAGGGTAAAATGCCGTGACGTACATTCATACCAGTAACTGAAGCCCGGCTGCTCGGTGTGACTGATTCGCTTCAGTCGCGTGCGGTATTGTGCTGCCCTTTCAAATGCCGCATCCAGTAATGCAGAACGCCCGAGAGACAGTTTTATCACGTCGTAACAGAGTTCCAGCGCATCATCGAGCAGTACCAACATGCGTGCTACATTGGCTTGCTGTAATAATTCGCGCAGATTGCCCCGGAATCCGGGTTCGCCAAGAATCATCCTGAAATCCTGACTTGCCTGGGATAACCGGTCTGCCGCTTTCTGCAACTGCTGCATGTCCCGAACTTCAGTACGATAAGCGATAATAATGTCTTTGGCTAAATCCTGTAGCTGTCGGCCGGAGATCTGCTGTCCAAAATACTGGCTGGCAATATCCGGAAGCTGATGAGCTTCGTCAAATATCATCACCTGAGCATCAGGAATTAATTCAGCAAATCCACTCTCTTTAACCACCAGATCCGCCAGAAACAAGTGATGATTGACAACGACGACATCTGAATCCATCGCCCTTTTTCGGGCTTTAACTACAAAACAATCGTTGTAACGCGGACAATCACTCCCAAGACAGTTGTCATTTGTGCTGGTGACCAGTGGCCAAAGCCCGCTGTCTTCAGCTACGCTGGCACACTGGCTGATGTCACCATCAACTGTTACCGAAGACCAGCCCCGGACACTGACCAGATCGGTGAGCGACTGTACCGGCAGGTCACCCCCGGTCAGATTCTGCTGGTCCATCCGTTCCAGGCAAAGATAATTTGAACGCCCTTTCAGGATCGCTGTTTTACCTTTGAATTTCAGAGCCCGGACAATGGTGGGTAAATCCCGACTGTAGAGTTGATCCTGCAATGCCCGGGAACCGGTCGACACGATCACTTTTTTACCTGAGCGCAGGGCTGGTACCAGATAAGCATAGGTTTTCCCGGTCCCTGTCCCCGCTTCTACTACCAGCTCACTTCCGTTATTAATTGCCTCGGCCACAGCCCCGGCCATCTGCCGCTGGGCTTCGCGTGGACGGAACCCCGGGATTGCGGCTGTCAGCGCCCCTTCAGGGGAAAAATCATCTGTCACATCGCCTCCCGATGCAGCTAAAAAACCGCGCAATTATGTCAGTTTTCAATGATACGGACTACCAGGGATGACATATTCATTGCGATATGGCAGGCTGACTGCCGGAAACTAAAGGAGCACACAATGACTATTACCCGGATTGACCCGGAACACCGGATGTCTGAAGCTGTTATTCACAACGAAACCATCTATTACACCAGTGTACCAGAAGACCTTGAAGGCGATGCCTTCGCCCAGACGGCCGACGCCCTGGCGGTGATTGACCGGTTACTGGCCCGTGTGGGTTCTGATAAAAGCAAAATACTCGATGCGACCATTTTTCTCACCGACACAGACGACTTTGCCGCCATGAATAAGGCCTGGGATGCGTGGGTTTCCCCTGATAACGCACCAGTCCGCTGTACTGTCCAGGCAGGGCTGATGCATCCTAAGTACAAAGTAGAAATCAAAATCATCGCAGCCCGCTAAAATTCAGTAAGCTGTTAAGCATCTTCATCAGCGTCTTCATCAGCATCTTCATCAGCGTCTTCATCATCCTCGAAACGTGCCAGACTTTGTCCTCCCTGGTGCGTTTCGCGTATCTCTGCTGCCACCAGGGCAATAGCTTCACCACTGGACATACCTTCCGCAATAAGCTGATGAATACGTTCAACGGCCTGTTGCTGCTGTTGATGAGAAAGTGCCGGTAATCCATTAAACATACAAACCTCTGCTACATAGCCAGTTTCCCGTCACTGTTGACGAGATAACTGATGTCAGTAATTAAAAAATATGTCAGGCTTATGACCAGTTTATTGCTAATGCCCGACGTTTATGACTCTGAATACCGTTTCTCTTGAATACTCACCGGATGCACTTAACCACTGGTTTTCCCGTGTGGAACAGCAACCATGGGCCATATTACTCAGCTCATCAGCGGCCGAACATCATGATAACCGGTTCGATATTTTCAGTGCTGACCCGTTGATGACCCTGTCCACCACTGGCAAGACAACCTGGATAAGCGAAGGAGATAAGCTTCACCACTCCCACCGTGACCCACTGGCTTTGTTGCAGGAAGCCCTACAGACTCTGCCGGAAGTGACCTCGTCACTTTCGGACCTGCCGTTTACCGGCGGTGCTCTGGGTCTGTTTGGTTATGATTTAGGGCGACGATTCGAACAGCTTCCGGAGACAGCTGTCAGTGAATTACACACTGCCGATATGGCAGTAGGGATCTACGATTGGGCCATGATAGCAGATCATCATAAACAACGCCTTACTCTGGTAAGCCTCAGTGACAGCAGTCAACGGTTAGAGTGGCTGAATTCGCAGCAGACTCTGCAACTTCCTGCTTTCCGGCTCATTTCCGAATGGCAAAGTAACCTTTCACGTGAACAGTATCAACAGTGCTTTAACCGCGTCAAAAATTACATTAATGCCGGAGACTGTTATCAGATAAATTTGGCTCAGCGGTTTAGCGCGGAATACCAGGGCAGCGAATGGCAGGCTTTTCAGTATTTGAGCCGGCAGAACCGTGCACCATTCAGTGCGTTTGTGCGTCTGCCAGAGAGCTGCCTGCTGAGCCTGTCTCCTGAGCGCTTTCTGCAGGTGAAGAACCGCCAGGTAGAGACCCGGCCCATTAAAGGCACACGCCCCCGTCTTGATGATCCACAAGCTGACGCACACCAGGCCCGTCAGCTGGCATCCGCAGAAAAAGATCGGGCAGAAAATCTGATGATAGTGGATTTATTACGTAATGATATCGGACGGGTAGCTGAACCCGGCAGTGTCACTGTTCCGGAATTGTTTGTGGTTGAACCCTTCCCTGCAGTGTACCATCTGGTCAGTACTGTACGTGGCAGACTTCCCACCGGCACCGAAAATAGTGACCTGTTACGCGCCTGTTTCCCGGGCGGATCGATTACCGGAGCACCAAAAATTCGCGCTATGGAAATTATTGATGAACTGGAGCCACATCGACGCAATGCCTGGTGTGGCAGCATCGGTTACCTGAGCCGTTGCGGGAATATGGATACTAATATTACTATCCGCACCCTGATTGCGGAGCAGCAAAAACTCTATTGTACTGCCGGTGGTGGAATTGTAGCCGACAGTATAGCGGAGGACGAATATCAGGAAACGTTACACAAGCTACAACGTATACTGCCTGCATTGACCCACTTATCCTCGATAAACTCTGATGAATATTGAGCAATTCCGGCAACGTTTCCTGTTGCAACTTCCACAGGCTCAACCGCTGGGGAAAGAGAGCGATCGTCAGGCAGCGGTGCTGCTGCCGGTGATCGCCCACCCGGAACCTACACTGCTGCTCACTCTTCGCTCGGCACATCTGCGTAATCACCCCGGACAGGTGTCATTTCCTGGTGGCAAACAGGATTTCAGCGATAGCTCACTTAAAGAGACTGCATTAAGGGAAACACAAGAAGAGTTGGGACTGACACAGGATAAGATAGAAGTCATTGGCCAACTGCCCACGGTCAGCAGCCAGACAGGCTTCAGGGTAACCCCCTTTGTCGCGATACTACCGGCTGGTTTACCTCTCAGGATTGAAGCCGCCGAAGTGGCTATGGTCTTTGAAGTCCCGTTATTACCTCTGCTTGAGAGTAAGCATTTTTCACCACTGAAGGTGACCCGTAACGGCCAGTCTCGCCATGTCTGGATATCCAACTATCCACATCAGTTTATCTGGGGGATGACTGCTGGTATCCTCCGCGACCTTGGCAAGCAATTACTCGACATCTAATCATTCCCTCAGCCGATAATGGGGATGGAGCACAACCCTGGTCTCACCTGTGCCCCTGTGGCAAGCCCGCCATATTGAGAGAAATGCATTCGCTACAATGAAAGCTATGAAACTAAAATAACGTGAAACATGCCGGATTGGGCTGACGATAAAAGTACGGTGAGGCTCACAGCCGCGGTAGTAAACAGGCCCCGTGAGGTTAACCACAGGGCCTGATACTTATTCTGGCTCGTCCTCGTCCGTATCTGACGGGTCACGGGTAACCCGTACCAGGTCAATGCGATACTCCGTAGCCTCCAGAACGGTGAAGTGCAGATTTTCGATATCAATCACTTCTCCAGCCCGGGGAATCTGGTCCCTGTGAGAGATTAACCGCCCGGCGATTGAGGCATAATCTTCGGCAGGATCGACCAGACAATGCACATCCAGTAACTGCTCGAGAGAATGCAGGTCTGTTCCCCCTTTGACCAGCCAGCCCTCTCCATCCGGGACAATATCCGGTGTTTCGTCTTCATCAGGAAATTCTCCGGCAATGGCTTCCAGCACATCCAGTGGTGTCACTAATCCCTGAACAACGCCAAACTCATTGCTCACAATCACGATACTGCCTTTAGCCCTGCGTAAAACACCCAGCAGATTGATCGGATCTAATGTCTCAGGGACAATAATTGCCGGGTTTTCCGCAGCAAACTGGCTGATATCCAGCTGTTTATCAAGGGCCACCAGTAACTCCTTGGCTCTGACAACCCCGATAATCTCATCCAGTTCTCCACGGCATACAGGGAAGAGACTATGCGGAGTATCCAGCAACTGCCGACGAATCTCTTCAGTCGAACTTTCAGCATTTACCCAGGAAATATCCCCTCTCGGCGTCATCAGGCTACGCACCGAACGTGACGCCAGGGTCAATACTCCGGTAATCATATAGCGTTCTTCATCCTTAAAGCTTTCGGTCGCCGGCACCTCACTCTCAGGATGAGAACTGTCGGTTGACGATTGAGATTGTTTGCCACCCATCAGTCGCACAATCACCTCAGCTGTCCGTTCACGTAATGGTCGGCGGGACTGGTGACGCAGAAAATTTCGTCTGGCTATCTGGTTAAACATCTCAATGACTATTGAGAAGCCGATCGCGGCGTACAGATAACCTTTCGGAATATGAAAACCGAATCCTTCAGCCACCAGGCTCAGACCAATCATCAACAGGAAACTGAGACACAACACCACCACTGTCGGATGGGCATTAACAAAGCGTGTCAACGGCTTCGATGCTAACAACATAATTCCCATGGCAATCACCACTGCCGTCATCATGACCCATAGATGGCTGACCATACCCACGGCTGTGACTACTGCGTCGAGTGAGAATACGGCATCCAGCACAACAATCTGCGCAACGACGGACCAGAAACTGGCATAACTTTTATTTGTCTGATGAGATTCCGGCTGGTTTTCCAGTCGCTCATGCAGTTCGGTCGTCGCCTTGAATAGCAGGAAGATCCCCCCCGCCAGCATGATCAGATCACGTCCGGCAAAACCAAAATCTCCAATGTGAAATAATGGCCGGGTGAGAGTCACCATCCATGAAATCAGTGACAGTAGCCCCAGTCGCATCACCAGGGCAAGACTGAGCCCAATAATCCTCGCTTTATCCCGCTGCCGCGGAGGTAATTTATCCGCGATAATCGCAATAAACACCAGGTTATCAATACCCAGAACAATCTCAAGAACAATCAGTGTCAGCAAGCCTGCCCAGATAGAGGGGTCCAGAAATATTTCCATTAATGGCTCCTTGAGGACAAAAATAACATAGCAACGAAAGCCCGGCCGAAGGTCGTGCCGATAACCGGTTGCGGATAAATGCGGGAATGGTCGATCGAAAAGTTGCAGGCACTACAATGCAGCTGCGGAAAGACTGAACGGCGTCGGTGAGGGTCCATAAACAGGGCTAAGCCCGATACTCCTGAATAATAAACAGAGAATTACTGTATCAGCATCTGTCACGCCGTCAAAAAAATTTTTACACTTACACACTAAATGACATTTAATTACGTTGCGAGTGGCTTTCGCTGCCACAGACGTAGCCTGAAATCAGCGTCACAATGGAAACTAACGGTGGATGCCAGCTGTTGCCAGACCTGCTCTGATGCCCGCCAGGCAAAAGGAGTCATCTGTAACAAGGCTGTTGAGGCTTCCGACGTTAAATCCATTGAATAGGTAAGGCGTTTCTCTTGTACCTGAACAAAATCAGACAACGGATGTTCATTGTCTTCATGCTGCTGAACTTCCGAATAGATAAGAGCTTTTAGCTGACGCAAATGATCCGGTCCCGGAGTAACGGTGAGTAAATAGCCCTCCGGTTTCAGGGTTCTCGCCAGCTCCTCATCTTTACAGGGCGCATAGATTCTCAAAACAGCATTCAGGCTTTGATCAGCAAATGGCAAACGGTAACTGGAAGCCACACAGAAACGTATCGCTTTATAGCGTTTGGCCGCATATTTGACAGCCACTTTGGCGACATCAAGACCATAGACAGCGGCCCCCTGCCGTTTTGCAAAACAACGGGCAATCTCTGCGGTGTAATACCCTTCACCACAACCGATATCCAGAATTTGTACGTCAGTCTGCGGAAGATGTTCTGCCAGCATTTCAGTGACGGCACTTCGCATGGGCTGGTAATAACCTTGATCCAGGAAGCTTCGCCTGGCCTGCATCATCTCCGGACTGTCTCCCGGAATTTTCGACCCTTTGTGCTGCACCGGCATGAGGTTAACGTAACCTTCTCTGGCCCGATCAAAATGGTGATTGCCAGTACACCGCCACCCGCCCTGTTGCTGTAACAATGGCTGATGACATAACGGACATATATACACTGCTCGTACCCCACTGATAAAAACAGCCGCAAGTGTACCTGTTCGTCGCCGAAGGAAAAAGCAAAAAACCCCGCTCACTGAGCGGGGTTTCACAATTCATCATTTCAGGAAGTGATTCCGGAAAGAGATTCGTTTAATCAGATAGCAGTTACGTTAACCGCTGCTGGTCCTTTCTGACCGTCCTGAATTTCGAACTCTACGTTCTGGCCTTCAGCCAGAGTTTTGAAGCCATTACCCTGGATTGCAGAGAAATGTACGAATACATCTTTGCTGCCGTCTGCAGGAGTAATGAAACCAAAACCTTTAGACTCGTTGAACCACTTAACCTGACCTTTAATCTTTGCCATTTTGCAAATTCCTTTAAATGTTTATTTTGCCCGGAGGCAGTGTTACAGAAAAACGTGGGACATTACTGAATGAGGCACTAATATTTGGTTCGGCAAAGGAAGCAGTTCTAACGATAACGTCTTTACTCATATCTTCTTTACTGAAAATGCCATACATATACAGAATCGCACCTCGATTAATCTATGAATTGTTATTACATATCCCTTAATTAATGGCAAGCCATTTTTAATACCCCTGCTGGACTTAACGCATATTTATTGACGTAAAACACAGTTTAAACATCGCGCAAGCCCCGCGGGCTGGGTTGTTAACAACGATACCACGAAATGCATATGGCCATTTCAGCTAAGAAAATACCAAAATGTGCTATCAGACCCTGCCAAATATTGTACAGTATTTTAAATTCAATACCTGAAATCAAACAGTAAGAAAATAAACATAAACCAGGTTTTGCATTATGGCAAATAAAGTGACTGAGAATATTATCGGGTTTGCCCGACAGAAATAATACCGTCACAAAACTGTCAATCTGGTTATATTTTTTTATTATGACCGCCAGGTTATCCGGCGACCAGTGCTTCCTCTGGTTCGGACAGAACAGTCCTCAGGATAGTGGTCGGCTCTCTCCTATTTTCCAGGCAGAAAATCTGTCTGCAATAGGCTGCGGGTAATGGTTCATAGCTTCTGACAGTGCCTGCGGAGGAATATCAAGTCCCTCATCACCCAGTTCAAAAACGCCCCAGTGAATGGGGACTGTCTGAGGCTGCCCCGCCGCTTCAAATAATACCACCGCATCAGCAGGAGACATATGGTGATTTTTCATAAACCATTCCGGGGCAAAGGCCCCTACCGGTAACGCCGCATGCGTAAATGGTCCCAGGTACTGTGGAATTTCCAGCAAACTACGGGTAAACCCACTGTCCCCCGAGAACCAGAAACTAAATCCGGAGTGTCTGATGACCCAACCACACCACAGAGATCGATTCTTATCGAACAGACTACGCCGGCTCCAGTGACGGGCGGGCACCGCATGAATTTCTACTCCGGAAAAGGGGCGTTGCTGCCACCAGTCCAGACTCACAACGTTGTGTGCTCCCTGGCGAAAGAACCAGCGCTCCAACCCCACAGGAACAAAAAAAGTTACCGTCGGAAAAGCGGCGATAATCTGGCGGATTGTCGGTTTGTCCAAGTGATCATAATGATTATGGGAGATGAGCACTGCGTCCAGATGAGGCAGGTCCCCGACCTTTAATGGCGCAGGGGTCTTCCTTTGCGGGCCGATAAAAGCTACGGGTGATACACGACGTGAAAAAACCGGATCGATCAACAGGTAGCGTCGATCAACCCTCAACATCAGAGATGCATGGCCAAGCCACCACAGACGGTCATCGTTGCCCTCCAGAGACAATGATGCCATCCATCGCTGGCTGAAGGCGGTATAGCCCCCGGCCGGTGGGTGCGGAATCCCCTGCTGTTTTCGCATCTTTCTCCATTTTTTCAGGTCACCCTGTGCTCTGCTGTCAGGTTCCGTATTCCGGAATCCCTGCAGAGTATGATGAGATTTTGCGGAGTCATACCAGGGATTACGCCATGCCATCAATCATGCACCTCGCGACTGCTCATCGTTCCGGGACAAATTTAAGGTAGCCATTGTCTTCCGGTTCAGTCACTACCGGTTCCGGGACTTCCTCTTCCGCCGGTTCCGGTGGAAGATTCAACTCCAGCAGACGTTTCAGCAATGCATTCTGTTTTTTCTGTTCACGCAATAACGCCTCCAGCAGGTGCACACGGTCGTTCGCACGAACACTGGCCCGGTTAATATAAAACCAGATGATCAGGGCAAAAATCACCGCCACAGCAATTAATGCAGGTAACACGAACGGCCCCATTCCTAACGAAATATCATTCATACACTTGCCTCAACACCCTGAATCACTGAAATAAGCTCTAAAGTGCGATTCTACTCCGGGAAAAAAAAATGATCATCTGCTGTCAGTTTAGCGGAAACAATTTGGCAAAAATAATTCAGTTATCTCTGATCGTCTTCTGTGATGATTTATCGCATCCTGCGTTAATCACACCAAACGTTGATTATCTGAATTTCAGGAGCGAAAAGAGATGATAGTACGGGTTGTCATAGTGTTAGCGATCTTATGGCTGGCAATGCTGCTGACCGGCTATGGTGTGCTGACCGGAAGTCATAAGATTGCTGCCGGACTGGGATTAAGTTGCCAGTACCTGACTGCAAAAGGGTTGACAGTTTCACACTTCCTGAGAACTGACAGTGGTGTGATAGGTAAATCCAGTTGCCCGTGGTTAAATAAAAGTGATGAGAGGAATGAAATCCAGACCAATCCACTGGCCTTCAGATAATCCGCCAGCCAAAAGGCTGGCGGGTCAACGCATATTATTTCAGGTAATCACCACGGCGTAACGCTTCAATACGTTTATCTAAGGGCGGGTGAGACATAAAAAGCTCGCTTAATGACTTCCCTTTACCATTAATGCAAAACGCCATCATATTCCCGGGCTCCTGCGGCTCATAGCTGGTTTTAAGACGCTGCAGAGCGGCAATCATCTTTTCGCGTCCGACCAGCTTCGCAGAGCCAGCATCGGCATGGAATTCACGATGACGAGAAAACCACATAGTAATAATGCTGGCCAAAATACCAAACACTAGTTCCAGAACCGTCGCTACCGCAAAATAGACCAGCGGATTACCGTTACTATTCTCTTCTCCGTCACGATCAGAGGAGAGGAACCCGGCGGCTATCTGGGCAATAATCCGTGAAATAAAGATTACAAAAGTGTTCACTATTCCCTGAATTAGCGTCATGGTCACCATATCACCATTGGCAATGTGACTTATTTCGTGGGCCAGAACGGCTTCAGCCTCATCACGATTCATATTTTGCAATAAACCGGTCGAAACCGCGACCAGCGAAGCATCACGACGAGCCCCGGTAGCAAAAGCATTGATATCTGGTGCATGGTAGATAGCGACTTGCGGCATGGCGATACCTGCCTGACGTGCCTGTTGCGCGACTGTAGACATCAACCAGTTTTCAGTTTCGTTACGTGGCTGCTCAATCACCTCTCCGCCAACGGAACGCAATGCCATCCATTTCGACATCAGTAACGAAACAAATGCGCCACCGAAACCAAACAGCCCGGCCATCACCATCAGTCCCTGGACACTCCCCGATCGAATGCCGGTCAGACTCAGGATCAGACCAAACACCAGCATCACTGCAAGGTTAGTCAGCAAGAAAAGAGCTATACGCATCATAGACGTTTGTTATCCTCATTATTAACGCAGGTTTTCTGTCACCTATCCTATGTGCATTACACCGGTTTTCAAGAGAGTAATCGTTCCAGATACCTGAAAAGACATAACTTTACACTATTAAAGACAGTTTACCGCACTCCTCTGGCAGTTCCTGACATAACCGGGAAACTATTTTCCTTCACCTGCCAACCTACAAAAAAACACCGGACATCCGGTGGTTTTTTTGGTCGCGCAGCAGCTTATTTGCTGGCTGATTTTGCCGGCGTCGCCGCTTCAAGCTGAGCAAGGTCATTAGCAATGTCAACCGTCTCATCCAGATACGGATCAGGCTCTTTATAATCTTTCGGCAACTGATCAAGATTAGTTAATGGCTTTTTACCTTCGGCCTGGTAACGTGCGTTAATCCGGTCAAGACGCTCGGTATCGTCTTCTTTGTTCTCTTTTTCACGCTCGGCGTAATTCAGGGAAACAATATCTATCTTGTCTTTCATCGCATCAAACCGTTTGATGTCCTTAAGGATATACTGGAACTCACGATCTTTGGCGATCCGGGCATTATGTTCAGCAAGTAGTTCCGGAAGATAAGGCTTGATATCACCCGTTTTCTGATAAGTCGCTGCAGGAATACTATCCCACGGTAAAGCATTATCTTCAAATTTCTCGCCGGTTTTAACCGCTTCCACTCCGGTAGGCATAAGCAGATCAGGGGTTACTCCCTTCAGCTGAGTACTGCCACCATTGATACGATAAAACTTCTGAATGGTATACTGAACAGAACCTAATGCAGGCCATTCCGGACGCAACATTTGGTCATAAATCCGGTTAAGCGAACGGTACTGCTGGACGGTTCCTTTACCAAAGGTCGGTTCACCCACAATCAGAGCACGGCCATAATCCTGCATCGCTGCCGCAAAAATTTCAGAAGCAGAAGCACTGAAGCGATCGACAAGAACCACCAGCGGTCCCTTGTAATAGACTATGCCATCATTATCGCTGTCCTGGCGGATTTTGCCGGTATTGTCACGTACCTGGACCACAGGGCCGGAAGGAATGAACAATCCGGAGAGTGACACGGCTTCAGTGAGAGCACCACCGCCATTGGTTCTTAAATCAATCACAATACTGTCGACGTGCTGTTTTTCCAGTTTCTGAAGCTGGACTTTGACATCATCAGTCAGACCCACGTAAAAGCCGGGAATATCCAGTACGCCCACTTTTTCGTTGCCGACCTTATGCACGGACATCTGTACTGCCCGATCTTCAAGACGGATTTTCTCACGCGTCAGGGTAATAATGCGGGTTTTACTGCCCTTACCTGCCGGCAATATTTCCAGCCGAACACGGCTACCTTTCGGCCCTTTAATTTTCTCAACCACATCATCCAGACGCCACCCGATGATATCTTCAATCGGTTTACCTGGCTGTCCGACACCGACAATTCGGTCTCCTACCGACAGTAGTTTACTGCGTGCTGCCGGACCACCGGCGACCATAGAGTTAATCACAACGTAATCATCGTCTGACTGTAATACGGCCCCAATTCCTTCCAGAGACAGGCTCATTTCGGTGTTAAATTGTTCAGTATTACGGGGCGACAGATAGTTAGTGTGAGGATCTATCTGGTGCGCAAAAGAGTTCATTGCCAGTTGGAACACATCTTCGCTGTTGGTCTGAGCCAGACGACGAATAGCAAAGTTATAGCGTTTGGTTAGCGTATCTCTGATTTCAGCATCGGTCTTGCCGGCCAGTTTCAGACTGAGCTCGTCATATTTAACCTTAGCATCCCATAGGCTGTTCAGTTCATCAGTCGTCGTCGGCCATGGTGCTTTTGAACGGTCCAGGTTAATGGTTTCGTTAGTCGAAAAATCCATCGGACGTTTCAGAACTTCCAGCGCATACTGGTAGCGTTCGAATCGGCGCCGTTGGGAGAGATTGAACAGGTCATAAAAAATATCGAGTTTTCCGGTTTTCAGTTCGTCGCCAACCGTCGCGGCCTGCCCTGAATACTGAGCGATATCGGATGCCAGTAATACATTATGGTTGTAATCCAGCATATTCAGATAGCGATCAAAAATCTTCTTCGAAAAATCGCTGTTCAGATCAATCTGCCGGTAATGCGATTGCGTAAAACGGGTGGTAACCCGCTCACTCACTGTCACATGTTGCGGTTCTTCATGCAAAACAGGAATCTGATCTTCACGGGTAATGCTATCCGCCGCAAAAACCTGACCTGCCATCAGCAGGCCAGCGATAATATTCAACTTAAAAAAGGTGTTCATGCCCTGGTCACTCTCCGTTTCAGAACTGCAAGTGTTCTGCGCGTACAATCATAGCCATGCCGGATGAAAGCTGAACCCGCACACCTTCTTTCGATACTTCCAGGACCGTTGCATCCATTGCATTTTGCCCGGCTTTAACTTTAATCGCCTGGCCTGCCTGCAGTACAGAAGTATCAGTCACTGGTTTACGGGATTCGACGGCCCGGGGTGCCCGTGGAGTTGCAGACTTTTTGGCATTCTCACGGGGTTTGCGTGGAGCTTCATCTGAAGCTGCTTTCCGGGGGGCGGGTTTACGAGGCTTGCGTGCTTCGGCAGGCTCTTCGCCGGTTTCTGCCTTACGGGCACGCTGCTGTGCTCTGTGGGCTTGCACTCTGGCTTTGGCTTCTTCCAGTTGTTTGCGGGCATGTTCCACATGTTGCTCATCCAGTTCACCACAAGCATTACCATCAAGATCCACCCGGGAAGCACCGGCTTTAATCCCGTGCAGGTAACGCCAGCTTGAGGTATACAGTCGTAAGGCTGAACGTAACTGGGTTTTGCTGATAGCAGAATCCCCCGGAACACGCTCGACGATATCCTGAAAAATACCAATTTTCAGTGGCTTAGCTTCACCTTCAATGCAAAAACATTGCGGGAATTGCTGTGCCAGAAAGGCGATAACTTCTTTACTGCTATTCAACTTAGGTTGATTTTCCATGAAATTTCCTGATTACAACGGTTTTGCCGACCAAAGAAGGCATGAACAGGCGTCATTATAATGACAACGTTGCTAAATGCTATGCATCCTGTCAATTAGCTGCCGTTCTGTTGCAAAAATCTTTCAATTTCTGTGGCAGACAGTGCGGCAGAGAGCGTTTCAGTCAGGGTACGCAAGCCTTTTTCATCTTCAGCATCAAAACGTCCATAGGCAGTGCTGTCAATATCCAGCACCCCAATGGTCTTCCCGTTAACTGCTACAGGTAACACAATTTCAGAATTACTGGCGGCATCACAGGCAATGTGTCCGGCAAAAGCATGAACATCGGCAACCCGTTGTACGGTATTTTCTGCAACGGCGGTCCCGCAAACACCTCGTCCGACAGGAATACGCACGCAGGCGATTTTGCCCTGGAACGGCCCCAGCACCAATGTTTCAGGCTCACTTAGCAAATAAAACCCCGCCCAGTTTACTTCTGATAACCGTTCGAACAATAACGCACTACAATTGCCCAACAGTGCGAGAAATGAGGTTTCGCCAGAAATCAACGCGCCGAAATCACGGTTAAGCTCATCATAAAATGCTTGTTTGCTCATACACCAACCATATACATTAACAAAATATTATCGACCTCTGTGCCATCCGATAGCACGAAAACATACACAGACATAATGAATCAATAACAGAGTTACTATACTCTTAGCAATCTGTTGTCCGGGAAATCTCTTCATTATCGTCGGCAGAAATATAGCAGACATGCGCTGAGATAATTCAGGATTTTATGCTGCCACACCGGGTAACCATCAAATTCTTTTATGAAAATACTCAAAATCAGACATCCATTACTACAAAGTGACACTCACCGATGTCCTCAATGCGATATCGTTTTCCGTTTGCCAGAGATGAACCCGCACGAAACAGCGTATTGCCCTCGTTGTATGGCGAAAATCCGCAGTGGTCGGGAATGGTCGGTCATGCGACTGGTGGTGTTAGCCATTATAATGTTGTGTCTGATGCCTATGGCTTACAGCCTGCCATTAATCCGGATTTCTTTACTGGGGATGACTATCAATGCCAGCCTCACGGAGGGGGTTTACCAGATTATGGCTCAGGGCGATGTTCTGACAGCAGCCATGGTAATGTTCGGTGCAATAGGCGCCCCGCTCACTTTGGCACTTTCGATGATTTATCTGGTCGTTGGACACGCCCTGGGAATGAATCTGAGACCCGTTTTGCTGATGCTGGAAAAACTCAAAGAATGGGTCATGCTGGACATCTACCTGGTGGGTATTGCTGTCGCCGCCATCAAAGTTCAGGATTATGCCTCATTAGAAGCGGGTTACGGGCTGGTTGCGTTTATTTCACTGACACTACTGAGCCTGCTTATGCTGATAAACATGAACACTGAATCTTTATGGCAACATTATTACCCTCAGCCTCCGGGAGCGCTGGCGAAAGATAAGATAATCGTCTGCCTGAACTGCCATTTCAGTGGCGGTGCTGACAGCAAAGGACGCTGCCCACGCTGCCATACCCAGTTATCCAGGCGGATGCCTTATAGCCTGCAAAAGACCTGGGCGGCACTCATCTCTTCCATCGTTTTCCTGTTCCCGGCAAATATGTTGCCCATCTCGGTGATTTATCTGAATGGTGCCCGTCAGCAGGATACTATTTTTTCAGGTATTTTATCCCTGGGTTCCGGCAATATCCCCGTCGCGATGGTAGTCTTTATCGCCAGTATTCTGGTACCTTTCAGTAAAGTTCTCATCATGCTGTCGTTACTGCTGAGTATCCATTTTCGCTGTGTTCAGGGCCTGAAAACCAGAATCCGTCTGCTGCGTGCCATCAAGTGGATTGGTCGCTGGTCAATGCTGGATTTATTTGTCATTTCGCTGACAATGTCACTGGTAAACCGTGATCAGTTGTTAGCTTTCACCATGGGACCGGCTGCTTTTTACTTCGGTTCTGCCGTAGTCCTGACGATACTTGCCGCCGAATGGCTGGACAGTCGTTTAATCTGGGATGCATATACAACAGGAAACGCCGAATATGCCGATTAGTTCAGCGGTAACAAAAAAGCGCAAAATTTCCCCGTTCTGGCTGTTGCCATTGGTGGCTTTACTGATCACCGGTTGGCTACTGTGGCAGAACTATCAGGAGCGTGGAACCTCTATTACCATCAATTTTCAGACTGCCGATGGTATTGTCCCCGGACGTACACCTATTCGTTATCAGGGCGTACAGGTCGGGACCGTTGAAGGCATTGTACTCAGCGATGATTACCGGACAATCCGCATTAAGGCCAGTATTAAAAGTGATATGAAAGATGCGCTGCGCGAGAAAACGCAGTTCTGGCTGGTGACGCCACAGGCATCACTGGCCGGGGTCTCCGGACTCGATGCGCTGGTAGGGGGTAACTACATCTCAATGATGCCGGGTTCAGGTAAACCTCAGGAAAATTTTACAGCGCTTGATTCGCAACCGAAGTTTAACACCAATATCTCCGGGTTGATGTTACATCTTAACGCCACAGATTTAGGTTCTCTGTCTACCGGTTCACTGGTCTACTACCGGAAAATTCCTGTAGGTAAGGTGTATAACTACAGTGTTAATGGTGACAACCAGGGGGTAGTCATTGATGTCCTGATTGAGCGCCGTTACGGTAATCTGGTGAAAAAAGACAGTCGTTTCTGGAACGTTTCAGGAGTAGATGCCAGTATTGGGTTAAATGGTGTCAATGTGCGGATGGATAGCTTGCCGGCGCTGATCAACGGTGCCATTGCATTCGATTCGCCGACTACCAGCCCGGCAGCCACTGCGGACGAAACCTATACACTGTATCCTAACCTGGCAGAAAGCCACCGCGGCGTAAAAATATCCCTCGATCTGCCTGACGGTAACAACCTGACTGCAGGATCTACCCCGCTGATGTATCAGGGACTGCAGGTCGGAACCCTGACTAAACTGAACCTGGCCGACCCGCAGCATGTCAGTGGTGAACTGACCATCGACCCGTCAGTGACTGATCTGATGCGCAGTCAGACCAGGATTGAATTACACTCTCCGAAACTCAGCCTGGCTGACACCTCTGTAAGCAGTCTGTTGACCGGTGATTCATTAGTACTGGTGCCGGGGGCTGGCGACCCACAATCACATTTCACGGTATACCCGTCGACACAAACTCTGATGCGGACTCCGGGGACACTCAATGTACAGCTGACAGCCGATGACAGCTACGGCATTTCTGCAGGTCAGCCGCTGATCCTTAATGGCGTGCCGATTGGTACAGTTTCAGAACGTCAACTGACCGATAACGGAGTCCGTTTTGTCGTTTCGGTCTCTGGCGCTTATCGGCAATTTGTTCATGCTAACAGTAAATTTATTGCCGATAGCCAGATTCGGGTTAATGTCAGCCTGGACGGTGTTCAGATGGTAGGTGCCAGCCCCGGAGAATGGTTACAGGGCGGTATCCGACTGTTGCCAGGTGATAAAGGACAGCCCGTCAGCAGTTATCCTTTATTTGCCGATGCAGGTAAAGCAGCAGAAGGTATTACTGGTGACAAACCTTCCACCACACTGACACTGACCGCCGCCAGTCTGCCAGATATTCAGGCAGGGTCGGTAGTGCTATATCGTCGTTTCCAGGTCGGTGAAATAGTGGCGGTAACCCCTCTCAGAGATAAATTCCTGGTGGCGGTACATATCAATCCTGCATACAGGAATCTGATCACTAAAGATACGGTATTTTGGGCAGAAGGTGGTGCACGGGTTCAGTTAAACACCAGTGGCATTACTGTTCAGGCAACCCCACTTAACCGGGCCCTGAAAGGCGCGATCAGTTTTGATAATCTTGACGGCGCTAATCATCAGTCAGGACAAACACGGGTGCTCTACCCGACCGAGACTGCCGCCAGAGCCATCGGCAGCCAGATTACATTACGCACTTATGACGGCAGTAAACTCTCTACCGGCATGCCTATCCGTTATCTGGGGATCACTATCGGTCAGATCGAGTCGTTATCACTAAATGCTGCCAACAATCAGGTCCTGGCTAAAGCGGTGCTGTACCCGGAATATGTGAATGACTTTGCCCGCGCCGGGAGTCGTTTCTCGGTCATTTCCCCTGAAATTTCTCCAACCGGGGTGAATCACCTCGAATCTATCTTACAGCCTTATGTGAATGTTGACCCGGGCAAAGGTGCAGTCACGCGCAGTTTTGAGCTGCAACAGGCGACCATTACCGATTCCCGGTATCTGAACGGCAGAACATTCTATGTGGATGCACCTGAAGCCGGATCTCTGACCATTGGCACTCCGATATTATTCCGTGGCGTTGAAGTCGGTACCGTCACCGGAACCTCTTTGGGTGCTCTTGCCGATCGTGTACAGGTAGCGATACGTATCAGCCAGCGTTATCAGTATCTGGTCAGAAACAACTCTGTCTTCTGGCTGGCCTCCGGATACAGTCTGAACTTTGGTCTGGTGGGCGGCGTAGTTAAAACGGGAACCTTCCAGCAATTTATTCGTGGCGGGATTCAGTTTGCTACCCCACCTACCGTTCCATTGGCTCCGGAAGCCACGGCAGAGAAACATTTCCTGCTGCTTAATGAAGCCCCCAAAAACTGGCAGCAATGGGGCACTGCAATTTCACAGTAACTGATGTAAACGGATAACGGGCAGCAAAGCTGCCCGTTATCATGTTACAATAGCGGATTATTTTCTGACGGTAACCTGCTGTGTCCGACTCCCTGTTTTTCCCCGAAGACTTTTTGTTACAGATGCAACAACTGCTGGCCGATGATCAGCAGTTTTCCCGGTTTAAAGCCCTCTGTCATCAGCCATTGCGTCGCAGTATCCGCGTAAATACGCTGAAAATATCTGTGGATGATTTTCTGGAACAGGTCTCCGTCTATGACTGGCAACTCACGCCTGTCCCCTGGTGCGAAGAAGGGTTTTGGGTCAGCAGAGCCGATGAATCCCTGCCGCTGGGCAGCGTGGCCGAACATTTAAGCGGATTATTTTATATCCAGGAAGCCAGCTCTATGCTGCCGGTGACCGCTCTGTTTGCCCACAGTGAATCGCCGGTATATGTGATGGATATGGCCGCCGCCCCGGGTTCAAAGACCACACAGATCGCCGCCAGAATGAAGAATCAGGGGATGATCCTGGCCAATGAATACTCTGCCAGCCGGGTGAAAGTGCTGCATGCCAATATCAACCGTTGTGGGGTGACCCATAGTGCGCTAACCCACTTCGATGCTGCAGTCTTCGGTCCGGCATTGCCGGAGCAGTTCGATGCCATACTGCTGGATGCTCCCTGCTCCGGCGAAGGAGTGATTCGTAAAGATCCTCAGGCACTCAAAAACTGGAGTATGGAAAGCTGCAGACAGATAGCGGCGACACAGCAACAACTGCTGCAGAGTGCCTTTCATGCCCTGAAACCCGGCGGAACCCTGGTATACTCTACCTGTACACTGAATACCCTGGAGAATCAGCAGGTGGTTAACACCCTGCTGACACAATTCGCGGACGCTGCAGAAGTGGTTGCCCTGACTGAATTGTTCAGCGGTGCAGAACGCGTCGCCACGCCGGAAGGATATCTTCACGTTTTTCCCCACTGTTTTGATAGTGAAGGATTCTTTGTCGCCTGTTTACGTAAAACTGCCAGCGTTGCCCCGCTTCCGGCCCCGACCTACAAAGTGGGTAAGTTTCCCTTCAGCCCGCTCACCTCAAAACAGACTACAGAGGTCCGCAGGCATGCGGCAGCTTCCGGGTTACACTGGGATGACGGTCTTGAACTCTGGTCACGGGATAAGGAAGTCTGGTTATTCCCGCGGGCCGCTACCCCCCTTTTCGGCCGGATCCGTTTTTCACGGATTGGCTTAAAACTGGCTGAAACCTTTGCTAAAGGTTACCGCTGGCAAAACGAAGCGGTTATTGCACTGGCCGATTCAGCCCATGCTTCCGCTATTGAACTGACGGATGACGAGGCCGAAGAGTGGTTTCGTGGCAGAGACATTTATCCGCCACAGCCACTGCCGACAGACGAAATGCTGGTGCTACACCGCGGACAACCACTGGGGCTGGCGAAAAAGGTCGGAAACCGGATTAAAAACAGTTATCCACGTGAACTTGTCAGAGATGGCCGGCTGTTTCGTTAGACCGGAGCAAAAAAAGACCGGGCACAAATCCTGTGACCGGTCCAGGGAAATGGCTCAGAGAGCCGTGCGCTAAAAATTGGCATCACGAGGTAGTTGGCCTCATAAAGTAATCATAGTTGAGTTTTGCCTTATTTCCAGCGCAGTCATTTCACCGCGATTATCCCTTGCTAAGAATTATTTTCCGCACAAAGATTGTGCTTTATTAATCAATGGCTGAAGGCTCATTTTCTGCCCCGGGTGACTTTTGTCATCAGAGAGCAGCGGAGTAATATCCCCTCCCTGCGACAGCCCCTGTTTCACCCTGATCTGTGCTTTTTCATTCAGAGGATAGTTCATTAATGTTGAGGGATTAATCGCAAATAATGAACCATCCGGTTCACAGGTCAGCATAATCTCATCGCGGTCACGAAACGGCCAGATGTCTTTGCCAGTATCCAGACGGTTGACAGTGATGACCTGAGTCGCAAACGCCTGGCCGCAGACCAATAGCAGTAACAGCGAGGGAAGTAATTTTTTCATTAAATATAAACCTTCAATACACAGTGATAACGGAATGACTTTACACCGGTGACAGGGTGGCAAACAAACTCACCACCGCAATTACCACCAGTGAAACGAATAATTCAAGTTGAGTCAGACGGATAAACCAACGACGGCTCGGCTCCGGGCATCGGGAAAAACGTGGAACCAGCCAGTACCGGTTATACAGTGCAATGGCTACCATCAGTAATACCAGGCTGACTTTGAACAACAGCCAAAGTAGCCAGGCAGAATAATGCAGCGGGAAACCGGCAATCAGCAAAGTATTCAACACACCGCTGATAATCGTCAGGGCCACTGCCCAGTGGCCATAGCGGGAAAACCTCATCATCGTCCGGATAGCGTTGCTATCATCAGGACGGCTGCTGGCCTGTTTCATCAGCCAT
Source organism: Tatumella morbirosei (assembly GCF_000757425.2). GTDB lineage: Bacteria > Pseudomonadota > Gammaproteobacteria > Enterobacterales > Enterobacteriaceae > Tatumella > Tatumella morbirosei. Next base: position 486,860 of record NZ_JPKR02000003.1, read on the forward strand.
AACAACGGAAACAGGCCCCCGCACCAGAAGGTCGCCGCAGTCAGATGGACCGTCTGGCTGACCTGACCTGCCAGCCCCCGAACTCCGTCATGCATTGCAGCGTGACCTGTCATCGCCATAAACATCAGCCCGACAATACACCCCGCCAGCAACAGAAATCCGCCCCGCCGGCTGTTGAAACTGAGCAACAGTAAACACAGCAGCGCCAGTAACATTTCCGGCAACCACGCCTGACCGAACCGGGTGCCGGACACAGCGTTCCACACTGAAGCCTGCCAGATTCCGTCCGTCGTGCCACTCATGAGTATCGTCTGTACTGCAAACATTGCTACAGCTGACACTAATGCGATAACGGCAGCACATACTGTACCGATTTTTAAGTGTGACCAGAGAAGTCCCGCATATTCCTCCGGAGCAAGGATGGCCCGGTAACTGGCACAGCCCGTCAGCAATATCAGACTGGTAAAATGGATAAATCTCAGCAGAATATAGCTGGCGGCAATCACGAGTGACTCCGCACAGAGAAAAATATTAATATCTTAGGAAGGGGAAATACAGTCGCTCTGTCCGGCATGTCGTTACGCAACACGCTGATCTCCTGAAACTATTGGTAAGCTGACGCAAGGATACGCCGCTAATATGCTGCTGTCGAGTCCGGTCGTTATGCCTAAGGGTTGATTGCAGAGGGATAAAGTTTTACTTTGTGACTAAATAATCAGGAGTCGCCAATGAGTTTTAATTTAGCACTGCTTGGTGCAGAAGAAAAAGACCGAATCAATACCGATCTGGCTGCGTCAGGTGTGGCCTTTAAAGAGCGGTATAATATGCCGGTAGTGGCTGAAATTGTCGAAAGAGAGCAGCCTGCTGAAATGCAGGAGTGGTTCCGTCAGCGACTGGGGGTATTCCGACAAACCTCTCTGACACTGTCACGTTTACCTTATGAACCGAAACAGAAAAACTGATGTTACGGGTGATTGATACGGAAACCTGTGATCTGCAGGGCGGGATTGTCGAAATTGCCTCCGTAGATGTGATCAACGGTCAGATTGTCAACCCAATGAGTGATTTGGTCTGCCCCGACCGACCAATCAGCCATCAGGCTATGGCAATTCACCGGATTACACCACAGATGGTGGCAGATAAACCCACGCTGGAGCAGATTATTACCCGCTATCAAGGCAGTGATTGCTATGTTGCGCATAATGCCAGTTTTGACCGGCGGGTTTTGCCTGAAATGGGTGGACAATGGTTGTGCACTTTAAAAATGGCCCGCAAATTGTGGCCGGGAAGAAAGTACGGTAATCAGGCTTTACGCCACAGCCTGAACCTTGAAGTCACTCCTCCGCCCGATTTGCATGCTCACCGCGCTTTGTATGACTGTTACATCACGGCGGCGTTATTACTAAGAATTATCGACGAGTCCGGCTGGGACGCGTCGCAAATGCTGGAAATTTGCCAGCCCACCGCCGTCGCTGACGATGTGTTTCCATTCGGTAAATACCGTGGTCAACCCGTCGCACTGGTCGCCCGCAAAAACCCGGGCTACCTGCGCTGGATGCTGGACAATCTGACGGACTTACGCCCCGCGTTCCGTCAAACGTTACAGCGTTATCTGAGAGATCAACCCTGATATTCTGCCGGCGGCAGCTTGCCTTCCGCCAGTGCAATCAGAAATGCGCTTTCCATCGCGGTGTCTTCATAAGCCTTGAAACGCCCTGATTTCCCCCCGTGCCCGGCATCCAAATCTGTCCAGAGCAACAGCAGATTATTGTCGGTTTTTTTAACGCGTAACTTTGCCACCCATTTTGCAGGTTCCCAGTATTGCACCTGAGAATCGTGTAATCCTGTTGTCACCAGCATATGCGGGTAGTCCTGAGCCGCTACGTTATCATAAGGGCTGTAAGCACGGATAATGGCATAGCTGTCAGCCTGTTGCGGATTCCCCCATTCATCATATTCGCCGGTGGTCAGCGGTATGCTTTCATCCAGCATGGTGGTGACCACATCCACGAATGGCACCTGGGCCACCACCCCGTGATACAACTCCGGGGCCTGATTCACCACCGCCCCCATCAGCAAGCCGCCAGCACTTCCGCCCATGGCATAGCATCGCTGTGGGTGGCCGTAACCCTGCTTAAGAAGTTGCCGGGTCGACTGGATAAAATCACTGAAACTATGCTGCTTATTTTTCAGCCGTCCGGCATCATACCAGGCCTGGCCCAGCTCACCTCCGCCACGAATATGGATTAAGGCATAAACGAATCCCCGATCGAGCAGGCTGAGACGGCTGCTGCTAAAATCTGCGTCCATGCTGCTACCGTAGGCACCATACCCGTAAACCAGCAAGGGGTTTTCCCCACGTTTGAACAGGTCTTTCCGGTAAACCAGCGATACCGGAACCTGACAGTCATCCTCCATTGTCAGCCAGAGATATTCGCTGTGATACTTAACGGCTGAAAATCCTTTCACCGCGCTCTGTTTCAGGGTTTTGCGTTCACCACTGTCAAGATCGAGCTGGTAGGTAGTGGCCGGAGTGGTCATTGAAGAATAACCGTATCGTAGTTGCGAAGTTTCCGGCGACGGGTTGTAACCCAGCCAGGTTACATAAGTCGGGTCATCGAAACTGATCAACCGCTGTTCATCACGGAAACGATGATATTGGGACAGGCAACTTAGCCCGTTTTCCCGCTCTTCTGTCACCAGCCAGTCGCGGAACACCTGAAAATCTTCCAGCACCCGGTGCTCTCTGACTGGTATCAGCGTCTTCCAGTGCATTTCATCCCTTTGGCACTGGTCGGCGCTGTACAGGGCAAAGTTAATACCGGCGGTATTCGAGCGTATATAAAACTGCTGCTGATAATGATCGAGCCCATACTCATGTCCCTCCCGGCGGGGTAAGAAGCACTCAGGTTCGGATTGGGGTTGACTGGCATCTAGCAGCCAGATTTCGCTGGTTGTCGTACTGTCGATAATAATTTCAATGTAATCTTCAGAGGTCGTTTTCCCGAGGCTGACATAAAAACTGTCATCATCCTCCTGATAGACCAGTTGATCCTGGCTGACCGGTGTACCCACTTCATGACGCCACACCTGCCAGGGTAATAGTGTTTCAGGATCCTGACGAACATAGAATAACGTGCGGCCATCATTGGCCCACATCAGCGAGGGAGAAACACCCGTCAGCACTTCCGGAAACCAGCGGTCTTCATATAAATCATACAACCGGATTTCATACTGACGCCGGGAGAGGAAATCCTCTGCAACCGCCATCAGAGTATTGTCCGTGGTAATATCCAGAGCACCCAGACTGTAGAACGGATGAGTTTCTGCTCTTTTATTACAGTCAATCAGACACTGCCAGCGGGGTTCTCCCTGGGTCGTTTGCGGGGCACGACACCATAACGGATATTCGCCCCCTGCTTCAAAACGTTGCTGATACAAAAAACCATTTTTAAGATAAGGAACGGAGTGATCTTTTGGTGGAATACGAGCTACCATCTCCTGGTAGAGCGTCTCTTCCAGAGTTTTCAACGGAGCCAGTTGTTGCTGACAATAATTATTTTCCTGTCGCAGATAATCCAATACTTCCGGGCTGGACCTTTCATCATCCCGTAGCCAGTAGTAGTCATCAATCCGGGTATCACCGTGCATCACCATCGTATGAGGATGTCTTGCCGCATTAGGAATTTTCATCGTATCTGTCCTGAAAAATTGGGTCGTATTCCGCCGAAAAAACACCGACTACTGTGGTTAAAGGTGACAGTGTCACGATGGTAACTGTCTGTCTCAGTGCAAGACTTTACCATTATAAAAAAGAAATCGCCTGCTAATGCCTGCGCAATCGTTTTCCTTTATACTGTGCGGCAGTTTTTGAACAGAATTAACGGGTGGAAATAATGGTAACTCTCGGAACTGCACTGCGTCCGTCAGCAACACGTGTCATGTTATTAGGCTCCGGTGAACTGGGGAAAGAAGTCGCCCTGGAGTGTCAGCGGTTGGGTGTCGAAGTCATCGCCGTTGACCGCTATGCTGAAGCACCGGCAATGCATGTGGCTCATCGTAGTTATGTCATCAATATGCTGGATGGCGAAGCTCTGGCGGCGATTATTGCCAAAGAAAAACCTGATTATGTGGTTCCGGAAATTGAAGCCATTGCAACAGATAAGTTGCTGGAGCTTGAACAACAAGGTGTGCATGTTGTTCCAACGGCTCGTGCCGCAAAGCTGACCATGAACCGGGAAGGTATCCGCCGTCTGGCAGCCGAAGAACTGGCCCTTCCCACCTCCGGCTATCGGTTCGCTGACAGCCAGCAGGCGTTTGTGGCTGCTGCTCGCGAAATCGGCTTTCCGTGTATCGTCAAACCCGTTATGAGTTCCTCGGGTAAAGGTCAGAGCTTTATTCGTGATGAATCAGGACTGGAAAAAGCCTGGCAGTATGCACAGCAAGGCGGTCGTGCTGGTGCGGGACGAGTTATCGTCGAAGCTGTAGTGAAGTTTGACTTTGAAATCACCCTGCTCACCGTCCATGCTGCCGACGGAATTCACTTCTGTGCACCCATCGGACATCGCCAGGAGGACGGGGATTACCGCGAATCATGGCAGCCGCAGGCCATGAGTGATTTAGCATTGCAACGGGCTCAACAGATTGCAGAGTCGGTGGTCAAAGCTCTGGGAGGTTACGGTCTGTTTGGGGTTGAACTGTTTGTCTGTGGTGACGAAGTTATCTTCAGCGAAGTCTCGCCTCGCCCGCATGATACAGGAATGGTGACCCTGATTTCTCAGGATCTGTCAGAATTTGCCCTGCATGTTCGCGCTTTCCTTGGTTTACCGGTTGGAGGTGTCCGTCAGTATGGTCCATCCGCATCTGCGGTGATCCTGCCAGAGTTAACCAGTCAGGATGTACGTTTTTCAGCCGTAGAACAGGCCGTTGGTGCCGGGTTGCAGTTACGTCTTTTTGGTAAACCGGAAATTGAAGGTCGCCGTCGACTCGGTGTCGCCTTAGCCACCGGTGAAAGTACCGACGAAGCTGTCAGCCGCGCTATCTCAGCAGCCAGCTCAGTAAGCGTCACAGATAAATAACTGCCTTTTCCCCAAATTTCCTTAACGGATAACGCCATACTAATGGCGTTATCCGGTTTCTCTCTTGCACCATTATCTGTTCTGCCAGAACTCACTCTGCAGTAAATGTGTTTCTTCTTCCAGTTCACTAAACGGACCGGTCAAAGTTATAGCCTTCTGGCCCTGTCTGAACACCTCTTCAGCCGCCAGACTCATTGTCGGATTTTGAGGATGGCTACCGGTACATTCCAGTAATCTCTGCTCTGACATACCAAACACCACATGCCCAATGTTGGCCCAGTAGAGGGTTCCTGCACACATGCAACAGGGTTCTACTGCGGTATATAATGTGCAATTCCACAGATAACTGGCCGGATAGTTTGCTGCCGCAATACGCGCCAGCGTAGATTCCGCGTGGTTTACTGTATCAATGTTACATTGTGTCATGAGGACTGTCTGATTATCCGGGGCCACCAGCACCGCGCCAAATGGATGATTTCCCATTACCATAGCACGCCTGCCGACTTCGTTTGACAGGCGGAGAAACTGAATCATTTGATGACGTGTTGGTTTCATACTCTGTGACTCCCTGATTTTTCCGTACCCATCTCATCCAGCTTATCGCGACCATTAATCACGGCATTAAGTAGTACTGCAGTGAAACCGCCGATAAAAATGCCACTGTCCAGCAGTAACTTAAGAGATGACGGTAAACCGTTAAACAGCCCCGGGAATGCCATAGGTAGTGTACCGACGCTGACTGAGGTCGCGATAATCAATGCATTTTTTTCTTTGTCACAGCCTGCGCGGCACAGTTCCTGTATCCCTGCAACCAGTGTCATACCAAACATCAGAATCCCGACGCCTCCCAGTACCGGCCGGGGAATGGTTGCCACCAGAGCGCCGATTTTAGGGAACACCCCCAGTAAAATTAGAATGATACCCGCTATCGTCAGGACATTTCGGTTATAGACCCGGGTCAACATCAGAAGTCCGGCATTCTGCGAAAATGCGTTATAGGGGAAACTGTTCAGGCATCCCCCAACGATGGTGGATAATCCGTCCGCCCGTAAAGTATCTGCCAGACGGGCTGGCGTAGTTTTTTGCCCCATCAGGCGGTCAATCAGTAACACATTGCCGGTGGTTTCAGTCATAACAATCACCATCGACAGGCAGGCGACCAGCACTGGTGTCAGCGAGAATTTGGGGAGTCCAAAACTGAAAGGCGTGCTGATTCCAATCCATGATGCATCTGCCACAGCGCCGAAATGAGTCATCCCCAGCGGGACTGCAACCAGAGTCCCCGCTATCATACCCAGCAAGGTACTCAGATTTCGTATCAGTCCACGGGATTTACAATACAGACACAGGGTAAGTATCAAGGTTATCCCACCAACCAAAAGATATTTAGGGGCTGCAAAATCAGTAGCCCCCGGATTCCCTCCCCCAAGCCAGATAGCCGCAGCGGGGATCAGCGAGATGCCGATAATGGTAATGACACAACCAATCACCAGAGGAGGGAAAAAGCGGACCAGCCGGCTGAATAAGGGGGCAAAAACGAGGGTGAACAGCCCCGCCGCTATCGAGGAACCAAAAACTGTTGGCAGCCCGTATTGCTGTCCAATCAATGCCATCGGTGCCAGTACCACAAATGAGCATCCTTGTATCAGGGGCAATCGTGCACCAAACCGACCTACTCCGACAGACTGAAGTAAAGTCGCCAGGCCCGATGTTAAGAGACTGGCATTAACCAGCAGTATGGTTTGCTGGCTGTTGAGATTCATCACAGATGCAATAATTAATGGCACGGTAACTGTTCCTGCATACATGATCATCACATGTTGCAATCCCAGTGATACTAAGCGGCGAACCGGCAACGGCTGCTGTTCACCGGACGAAACCTGAGGGTTACTCATGGATAAACTCCGAAGATAATGGTTGACGCTTGCCAATTTATGTCAGAAAAATACGTCATCAGAGTTATCAGCTGTCAGTTTTCCTGACAGACCGGAGAATTAATGCGCTATACATTCGATCAGCTTATGACCTTTGAAAGAGTCGCCCGTACCCGGTCATTCTCTGCAGCCGCCAGAGAATTGAAACGGGCTCCGTCAGCAGTCAGCATGGCAATGGCAAATCTTGAAATTGAACTGAATGTGGTGCTGTTTGTACGCACACCACGACAGGTTGAACTGACCGTTGAGGGTCAGTCACTGCTGAGTTATACCAAAGTGGTGCTGGAAAGCTGTCAGGCGCTTGAACAACGGTCTCTGTCCTTCAGTCAACAGATTGAAAATGAAATCAGTCTGGCTATCGAAATTCCCTGGTCGTTAATTGCTCCGGTGTTATATGAATTTTCTATGACATTCCCGCAAACCGATATTCATATCAGAGAACCTTTTCATGGTGACGTTGAAGCAATGGTCGCCAGCGGTGATGCAGATATAGGGATTGCGATATCAAGACCTATTGATACCGATAAAGTCCAGTTTGCTCAGCTGGGAAAAATAGTCATGATGCATGTTGTCAGCGCCGACCATCCTTTGACTCATAAAATTCCCGTGACCACCCGCGACCTGCAAACACACCGACAAATAACCTTTGGTGGAGCGGCCAAATCCATTGCAACGACTGAATATCTCACCGGCCCGTCACAGTGGCGGGTCGAAAGTTACTATGCCATGCTCGACGCAGTCCGGGCCGGGATTGGCTGGGCTTCAATTCCTGCAGAATTCATCCGGCAGGAACTGAATCACGGTGATCTTCTGGAGTTACGTCAACAGGAATATCCTCATACCGACTGGCTGGTCGGAATCGATATGCTTTGGGGAAAACGTCAGGCTCAGGGTAAAGCCGCCAGTTGGTTAAGAACACGGCTGATGCATCATAAGATTTCAGAGCAGGATACTGCGGGTAACAGGACAACACGCTAAGCACATCCACAGCTTTTGGAACTCACGGATACCGATTCTGTAATTCCCCTGCTCCCCCCGGGATTGTGTATTCGCTGACAAAAATGGTCATTCGCGGTCAACATCCAAATCTGTGAGGTCCACGGAGTATAGCGATAGTCACGAGGGTTGGGTGCAGTAATCTATTTTTTACTTAACATGTTATCCGGACCGGGACGGCGTGAATCACGTTCAAATGCAACCTCCACTTGATTGAGGTAGACAAGGACTGGCGGATACAAACCGGCAATATTAACGGCTTGCCGGTTCGTACGGACAATGCATTGTGGCTCAGCAGAATAAAATTGAGATACCGGATCTCAGTACAGAATATCAGATACAGGCTTTAGTCCCTGTAATCAAAAGCTTATGATTTTTCAAAACTTAACCCCAATGCCCAGACTAACAGCACTGAGGTCATAATGTGCATCATAAACTTTTGGCCTCGAAACCGAGTAGGACAAATCAACAACGACAGAATTAAGCGGATTAATCTGTGTACCTACACTAATACCCAGAGATAAATGATGAAATGAATCGGAAAACTGTTCTGATGACTGAGTACCATTACTGTTTGCCTGATTCATTTTCCATTGCTGATGCAGCTTCAGCTTATTCAACCCGGCCATGCCATACAAACTGAAAAATTCATTGAATCGCCAGGCGGGCCCCGCCATCAGAGATCCAATTTTGATCTTGTTTTCCCCACTTTTTATTCCTTGCGAATTGTCGCTGATAAGCCCGGTATTTTTGGTCTGGAAGCTGAAAGAGCCAATTACACTCCATGGAGATCCCCATTCAAAGCGATACTTAATATCTGCCCCATCTACTTTAACTGAGTCCAGCTTTGCCCGGGTATACCCCAGACTCAGGCTGTGTTCAGCCGCGTTTACCATGGTATTGCCCGTCAGAAGCGCAGCTAACAGTGCTGTCAGTGAAACCGCATGTTTCATCCCTAATCATCCTTAACATAATTTTCCATGAGTGTGCTACCCGTGCCGGTGCTGCACAGGCTGTTATAGTGTAACGAATTCGCATTTTATGTCGCTGACACAGCAATAAAACTGTGAGCCACAGAGAGATGTGGTGTAATCAGAAAGATGAATACCTGATTGCATAGTATTTTTTTTATTTAAAGACAATGCATTAGAATGGTTACTACGCGGAGTCCCGACCGGGATAAGAGCAATTCAGACAAAATAGCAGAGAAGGCTGTGGCAGTTTGCTTACTGGTTTGTGTCAAAAAAAGGCCTGCAAAGCAGGCCATAAGAAAATTTAACAGAATGTATTATTCGAATTCATTCCACGAACGCCCGTCACGGGTGATCATCGCGACAGAAGCGACCGGTCCCCAGGTACCTGCCTGATAAGGTTTAGCACCTTCCCCATCGGCTGCCCATGCTTCAATGATAGAGTCAACCCACGTCCAGGCAGCTTCAACTTCGTCACGACGCACAAACAACGCCTGAATACCGCGCATGGTTTCCAACAGCAGGCGCTCATAAGCATCCGCCAGGTGTGACTGATTGAAGGTCTCTGAAAAACTCAGATCCAGTTTAGTCGTCTGAAGTTTGTGCTTGTGATCCAGACCAGGCACTTTATTCAGAATTTCGATTGCAACGCCTTCATCCGGCTGCAGTCGAATGGTCAGTTTATTCTGTGGTAACTCGGTGTAGGAATCTTTGAACAGATTCAGTTCCGGATTTTTGAAGTAAACGACCACCTCAGAACATTTGGACGGCAGACGTTTACCGGTTCTCAGATAGAAGGGTACGCCGGCCCAGCGCCAGTTATCAATATCCACCCGGATAGAGACAAAAGTTTCGGTGGCACTGGTTTTATTTGCACCCTCTTCTTCCAGATAGCCCGGCACTTTTTTACCCTGCACAAAACCAGCAGTGTACTGGCCACGAACCGTCTTATCACGGACGTTAGACTGATCAATTCGACGCAGTGAACGCAGCACTTTCACTTTTTCATCACGGATACTGTCAGCACCCAGATCCGAAGGAGGAGACATCGCGATTATAGTCAGAATCTGCAATAGGTGATTCTGTATCATATCGCGCATCTGACCGGCTTTATCGAAATAACCCCAACGACCTTCGATACCTACCTCTTCAGCAACAGTGATTTGCACACTATCGATAGTGCGGTTATCCCAGTTATTCACGAACAGTGAGTTAGCGAAACGTAGAGCCAGAAGATTCAGTACGGTTTCTTTACCCAGGTAGTGGTCGATACGGAATACCTGGCTTTCTTCAAAATATTCACCAACTCCGTCGTTGATTTCGCGGGAAGTTTCCAGAGAGGTGCCCAGCGGCTTTTCCATCACAACACGTGCAGGTTTGGCATTCAGTTTCGCCTGGCCAAGACCTTTACAAATAGCCCCAAAAGTATTGGGCGGCATTGCAAAGTAGTTGATGGTGGTACGTTTTTTCTGGTCCAGCATCTTGCCTAAACGAGCGAAATGGGCGCTGTCGTTGACATCCAGGTTACAAAAATCGAGACGGTTGCTGAGTTTATCCCACAGCGCTTCATCGATCTTTTCCTTCATAAAGGTTTCCAGTGCTTCACGAACCACTTTAATGTAGGCAGCTTTATCCCATTCTGCCCTGCCTACACCAATGATGCGTGAATCTTCATGGATCTGTCCGGCTTTTTCCAGCTGATACAGGGATGGCAACAGCTTGCGGCGTGCGAGATCGCCTTTGGCACCGAAAATGACCAGATCACATGCCTGGGCCTGATGGGTTACCGACATTCTATTCTCCTCGTTGCAGAATTACCGTCACTGTCTGCTGACATTGTCGGACTCTTTCATTATTCAATTGCGTTACACTGTACTGCTTTCATAACACCAGGTAAATACAAGGTTAATCCCCTGATGTTTCAATGGGTTCTGTAGACGCGCCTGCAAAGAACTCCCGGCAGACAGAATCACAGTCTTCATATCTACGTGAAACTATTAGTGATAGCTTATCCATTAGGGCGATTTTATCATTTCTGCGCCATTTTTACTGTGTGACTAAGATTGAAATTACCTCCGACAATAATAGCCGGTGACTTTTTTTCTGTCACAGTTTAGGGTGTTAGGGTCCTTATTTTTACACTGTCTCAGGCAGAAAAAATTATTTCATTTTTAGTTGCACCGTATCAAAGATCTGCCGGTCAAATAGCGCTGAGATAATAACAGTACAGGTACCGCCATACTTAACATTATGACAACATTTTAGCTCGAAATGGGTAACACCTTTCAGCTAGAATACCGGCATAAATTCCGATGCGGCAGCCATCCCGCATTTTTTTGTCAATGGAGTCCTTCAATGTCACGACGTCTCAGAAGAACCAAAATCGTTACTACCCTTGGCCCCGCCACTGATCGCGATAATAACCTTGAAAAGATCATTGCAGCAGGGGCTAACGTAGTTCGTCTCAACTTCTCGCATGGGAGTCCTGAAGATCATCAGGCCCGGGCAGATAAAACACGTGAAATTGCAGCAAAACTCGGACGTCATGTCGCTATTCTCGGAGATCTGCAGGGTCCAAAAATCCGTGTGTCCACGTTCAAAGACGGAAAAGTATTTCTGAATGTCGGTGATGCCTTCTTACTTGATGCCGGCCTGGGTAAAGGCGAAGGTGATAAAGATAAAGTCGGAATTGATTACAAAGGTTTACCCCAGGATGTCGTACCCGGTGATATTTTATTACTGGACGACGGCCGCGTTCAGTTAAAAGTATTACGGGTCAATGACTCTCAGGTGTTTACCGAAGTGACCGTCGGAGGTCCACTGTCAAATAATAAAGGGATCAATAAATTGGGCGGCGGCTTATCTGCCGCAGCACTTACCGAAAAAGACAAGGCGGACATCCATACCGCAGCCAAAATTGGTGTCGATTATCTGGCTGTCTCTTTCCCACGCTCCGGTGCCGATCTGCATTATGCGCGCAAACTGGCTCAGGAAGCGGGTTGTGATGCTCAGATTGTCGCTAAGGTGGAACGTGCAGAAGCCGTAGCAACCCAGGCTGCCATGGATGATATAATCCTTGCCTGTGATGTTGTTATGGTCGCCCGTGGCGATCTCGGTGTAGAAATTGGAGATCCTGAACTGGTAGGGATTCAGAAGACCCTGATCCGTCGTGCTCGTCAGCTCAACCGTACCGTGATTACCGCAACCCAGATGATGGAATCCATGATCACTAACCCGATGCCTACCCGTGCGGAAGTTATGGATGTAGCGAACGCCGTTCTGGATGGAACAGATGCTGTTATGTTGTCAGCGGAAACTGCCGCGGGTCAGTATCCGGCAGAAACGGTCAGTGCCATGGCTAAAGTTTGTCTTGGTGCGGAAAAGATCCCCAGTGTGAACGTCTCAAAACATCGTCTCGATGTGCAGTTTGATAATATCGAAGAAGCGATAGCCATGTCTGCCATGTATGCCGCGAATCATCTGCGGGGGGTGAGTGCCATTATTACTATGACTGAGTCGGGCAGAACAGCACTGATGACTTCACGCATCACCTCAGGATTACCGATTTTTGCGATGTCCCGCCATCCTAAAACACTTAGCCTGACCGCCTTGTATCGCGGTGTCACTCCGGTTGCGTTCAAAAGTTACACAGATGGTGTGGCCGCAGCCTACGATGCTGTCACCCTGTTACGTGATAAAGGTTATCTGATGACCGGGGATCTGGTGATTGTGACCCAGGGGGATGTGATGGGTGCCAGCGGAACGACCAATACCAGCCGTGTGCTCAGAGTAGAGTAATTCTCACCCTACTGCGGGCAAAAGGATTGCCCGCAGTATAGGTGTTCAGTGATTACAGGTCTTTGCGTCTATAGGGTTCAATATCCCCTTCCTTACGGGTTTTCAGCAGCTTAAGAATCCATGTGTATTGTTCCGGATTCGGCCGGACGAATACTTCTACCTCCTGATTCATACGACGCGCCAATGTTCTATCATCAGCCTGCTCCAGATCTTCCATTGGCGGACGGATAAAAATATCCAGCTGATGCGTTTTCCCGTTGTAAACCGGAAATAACGGCACAACCTGTGCACGACAGACCTTCATGAGTCTTCCAATGGCCGGCAGTGTCGCTTTATAGGTCGCAAAAAAATCAACAAATTCACTATGTTCCGCGCCGTGGTCCTGATCAGGGAGATAGTAACCCCAGTACCCCTGCCGTACCGAACTAATAAAGGGTTTTATCCCGTCATTGCGCGCATGCATACGGCCACCATACCGGCGGCGTAAGCGATTCCAGAGATAATCCATCAGCTGATTTTTCTGATTATGAAACATCGCGGCCATCTTCTGGCCTTCAGAAGCCAGCAGCATCGCAGGAATATCCACCCCCCAGCCATGCGGTACCAGAAAGATAACGTTCTGTTGTTGTTCCTGTAACTGACTGATGATCTCGCGACCATGCCAGACCACCCTTTTACGCACTGGCTGCGGTTTTTTTAACGCCAGTTCAGCCATCATCACCATCGCCTGAGGTGCGGTAGCAAACATTTTATCGATGATCTGTTCACGCTGTTCTTCCGGCAACTCCGGCAGGCAATACAACAGATTAATTTGGGCGCGTCTGCGGGCACTTTTGGCCAACCGGCCCACCCACTTGCCCAGTGTTCCCAGCACCGGATCACGGACAGAGACCGGTAACAAAGCCATTCCCCCCAGAGCAGCAATGGCTACCCAGTTGCCCCAGTAGCGAGGCTTCAGAAATTCCGTCTTAAACTGCGGAATAAATTCAACATTGTTCTTTTTTTCATTCTTCATGCACTGGCCTCTGTAGATACCGGGATTATGATAGTGCTGAAGGGATATTTTGCAATAATCATCTGCATAAATGAAAAAAGCCGGGTAACAATCCCCCGGCTTTCTAACTGAGTTTCTTCCTCAGGTTTAAAACGTTAGTTGCTTTTGCCAGCCTTTTACATCGGCCAGGTACTGTTTGCGGGCACTGCCATTCAAACCTTCCATTCTTGGCATCTGCGCGGTGAGTGGATTCACCGCCTGGTTATTAATCCAGATTTCGTAATGCAGGTGCGGTCCGGTTGAGCGTCCGGTGTTACCGGATAATGCGATACGATCACCGCGTTTCACTTTCTGCCCGGGTTTAACCAGTAAACGGCTCAGGTGCATATAACGAGTCATATACTGACGACCGTGACGCAAAGCGACATAAATTCCGCTGGCTCCGCCATTTTTAGCGGTAATTACCTCACCATCTCCCACAGCCAGCACCGGCGTACCAATCGGCAGGGCAAAATCCACACCGCGGTGAGGAGCTATCCGGCCAGTGACAGGGTTAAGGCGACGCGGGTTGAAATTAGAGGAAACACGGAACTGTTTCACTGTCGGAAAACGCAGGAACCCTCGTGACAACCCTGAACCATTGCGGTCATAAAATTTTCCGTCATCGGCCCGAAAAGCGTAATAATCTTTACCGGAAGAGCGTAACCGAACGCCCAGTAACTGGCTCTGCATGGTTTTACCGTCGAGATTTTCTCGCGACATCAGGACACTAAATTTATCCCCTGCCCGTAATTTACGAAAATCCATTTGCCATTGCAGCGCCTTAATCACCGCACTGGCTTCTGCTGCCGATAGCCCTGCACGCTGGGCGCTCTGAGAGAAGCTCCCCTGCACCGCGCCACGTAAAACGGTATCTTTCCAGATACCTTTCTGGATAGTCGGCGTCATGGTAAAACTATCCTGAGCATTACGCTGGTAATCACGGGTTTCACGACGTGAGATTTCCCAGCTCAGGGTTTGTAACTGACCATCTGCATTAAGTGTCCAGCTCAGACTCTGCCCGACATTAAGATTACGTAGTGCTTTATCACTGCTGACCAGCGAATTGACATCCGAAAGGTCAATACCATACTGATTAAGGATACTACTCAGCGTATCGCCCGCAGATACCGTGTAATCACGGCCAGTCGGTGTATCGGTGTCTCCCGCACCATCTGGTGGAACATCTTCTTCATCTGCAGTTGAACTACTCTGATCCAGCGGCTCACTGGCTTCAGGCAGGATCTGACTCAATTGCTGACTGTCGGTTTCAATATTTCTGACTATCGATTCGGATAGATCGCCATGCGGATAAAACGGAGGCTGCCATACTGCGACAGCCAGCGTAATTACGCTTAGCGACCCCAGAATAATACGATGAGGTCGCGGCAGATTGTTAAATGCCAGGGCGACAGAACGGGCAATCTGTTGCACTAAATTGTTTTCCTTTTATGCTCCTTTCAGGCAGCTCGTGTACTGAACAGACAGCTGTGACAAAAATTGCACATAACTCTCACGGGTGACTCCGATATTCATACCCAATGGGTCAAGAGTACCTTTACGCACCGACGTACCACGGGCAACCGCATCGATAACGGCTGGCCTGAATTGTGGCTCAGCAAAGACACATACGGCCTTCTGCTCAACCAACTGTGTTCTTATTTGGTGTAATCTCTGAGCTCCGGGTTGGATTTCAGGATTCACAGTAAAATGCCCCAGCGGCGACAGACCAAAATAGTTCTCAAAATAGCCGTAGGCATCATGAAAAACGAAGTAGCCTTTCTGACTTACCGGCGCCAGCCGGGCACGTATTTGTTTATCGGTTTCAACCAGCCTGGCTTTAAAAAATTCCAGGTTAGCATCCAGTTGGTCTTTACGATTTGGTATAAGTTCCAACAATTTATCATGAATTGCAATTGCCGATGCTTCGGCTATCTTTGGCGACATCCAGATATGCATATTATATTCACCATGGGAATGATGAACATCGGAGTTCTCCGTAGCTGAGGATACGTGATCATCCTGATGAAGTTCGTGATCGTGATCATCATCATCCCCCTTGAGTAGTAATGGCGTCACCGCAGGCAGAGCTGCAAGTTGCACTGTTTTATCTGCCGGTATAGTCGCCACCGCACTGGTCATGTAGGCCTCCATCTCTGGCCCAATCCAGATAACTAACCCTGCGTTTTTTATACGTTTTATATCAGAAGGTCGCAGTGCATATTCATGCTCTGAGGCACCGTCAGGCAGTACCACACTCACCGGGGTCACTCCGTCTGCAATGGCTGACGCAATAAACGCCAGAGGTTTGATCGAAGTGACCACTTCACTATGGGCAGTGACCGGAAATAAACTGCTAACAGAGAGCGCAGATAATAGCGGAAAATAAAATGATTTTAAATGTAACATTTTAATTCAAACCTTAAGAATACCATCTATAATTGTGATATTATAACATTATAATATTGTTGCAAACTGTAAAAATCATGACTGAACTGGTCGCGCTAGACAACATTTCGGTAGACTTTGGTCATCGCAATGTATTAAGCAATATCACCCTGTCACTAAAAGCCGGAAGAATTCTGACCCTGATGGGACCCAATGGCGCAGGTAAATCGACGTTAGTGCGCCTGATACTGGGTTTACTTAAACCTCAACAGGGCACTGTCCGCCGTATCCATGGACTGACGACCGGGTATGTACCGCAAAAATTGCATATTGATCCCACGCTTCCTCTCACCGTGGACCGGTTTATGCGCCTTTCTCCGCGCGTCAAAGCAGCCGATGTATTACCGGCACTGATTCGGGTACAGGCAGCGCACCTGCAACACTCAGCTTTGCAAACGCTTTCCGGTGGAGAACTACAACGGGTACTGCTGGCTCGCGCACTACCCGGTCGTCCGCAACTGCTGGTACTGGATGAACCGACCCAAGGGGTCGATGTCAACGGTCAGGTTGCTCTTTACGATCTGATTAATCAGTTGCGTCTTGAGTTGAACTGTGGAGTGCTAATGGTCTCACATGACCTGCATCTGGTAATGGCCAGGACCGATGAGGTGTTGTGCCTGAATCATCACATTTGTTGTTCAGGAACCCCCGAAATTGTCACTCAGCATCCGGAATTTATTGCCTTGTTTGGACCACGTGGTGCAGAAGAACTGGCTATCTATCGTCACCACCATAATCATCGCCATGACCTGCAAGGCCGGATTGTGTTACGTAAGGGGAATGAACACCGATGATTGAATTACTGTTGCCCGGCTGGCTGGGTGGAATGCTACTGACGCTGGCTGCAGGTCCGCTCGGTTCATTTGTGGTCTGGCGGCGCATGTCATACTTTGGCGATACACTGGCACATGCCTCGTTACTCGGGGTGGCGTTCGGTTTGTTACTGAACATTAACCCCTATTATGCCGTGATTGCCATAACACTGTTGCTGGCGTTGTTGCTGGTGTTGCTGGAGCATCGTCAGCAACTGGCTATCGATACCTTGCTAGGCATCCTGGCCCACAGTGCATTATCACTCGGCCTGGTGGTGGTCAGTTTGATGTCGAACATCAGAGTCGACCTGATGGCCTATCTGTTCGGGGACTTACTCTCAGTAGCTCCCGGTGACCTGTGGATTATCGGGGGGGGCGTACTGGCAGTAGTTGTGTTGCTACTCTGTCAGTGGCGTTCACTACTGTCGATGACCATTAGCCCTGAACTTGCACAGATTGAAGGAGTTAATCTGCAGCGTTGCCGGATATTGCTGATGCTTACCACCGCTCTGACGATAGGGGTCGCCATGAAATTTGTCGGAGCCCTGATTATCACTTCCCTGCTGATTATTCCGGCTGCTACTGCACGGCGTTTCTCACGCTCCCCTGAGCAAATGGCGGGTTTAGCGGTCATCTGTGGAATGCTGGCAGTCACAGGTGGTATGGCCTTTTCGGCACTTTACGATACCCCGGCAGGCCCTTCAGTAGTGCTGAGTGCAACGTTACTGTTTGTGCTCAGCCTGCTGAAAAAAAGTGCAATCTGAAACACTCTTCAGAAGGTGCATCTGCACCTTCTAAATTTATCGCCGTTATTCGTCCCGAACGATATTAAAATGCCGGTAGGCATGCTGAGTGGCCATCCGCCCCCTGGGGGTGCGCTGAATAAACCCCTGCTGGATGAGATAAGGTTCGATAACATCTTCAATCGTTTCCCGCTCTTCGCCAATCGCCGCAGCCAGATTATCCAATCCCACCGGCCCGCCGGTGAATTTGTCGATAATTGCCAACAGCAATTTTCGATCCATATAATCGAAACCTTCACTATCAACATTCAGCATATCCAGTGCGCTGGCGGTAATACTCCCGTTCATCTCCCCATCGGCCCGAACTTCGGCATAGTCGCGGGCACGGCGTAATAACCGGTTAGCAATACGTGGCGTACCACGTGCACGGCGCGCAATCTCCAACGCACCTTCCGGCGACAGCGGCAACCCGAGGCAAGCTGCACTCCGCGCCACAATTTGTTGTAAATCAGCGACCTGATAAAACTCCAGCCGCTGCACAATGCCAAAACGATCACGCAGTGGTGAAGTGAGTGATCCGGCGCGGGTAGTGGCACCAATCAGGGTAAACGGGGTAAATCAATTTTTATTGACCTGGCTGCAGGCCCTTCACCGATCATAATATCCAGCTGATAATCTTCCATCGCCGGATAGAGCACCTCTTCAACGACAGGCGATAAGCGGTGGATTTCATCGATAAACAGCACATCATGAGGTTCCAGGTTAGTCAGCATGGCTGCCAGATCCCCTGCTTTCTCCAGTACCGGACCGGACGTTGTACGCAGGTTCACGCCCATTTCGTTAGCGACAATATTGGCCAACGTGGTCTTACCCAAACCCGGAGGACCAAAAATCAGTAAATGGTCCAGAGCATCATTGCGCATTTTGGCGGCTTTGATAAAGATTTCCATCTGCTCCCGCACCCGGGGTTGCCCGACATATTCGCCAAGTAGCTTCGGGCGGATAGCACGGTCCAGACTTTCTTCTTCGCTTTGCGGCACAGCGGAGATCAGACGGTCAGCTTCTATCATAACGGTCCTTATATTGCAGCACGTAATGCTTCACGGATTAATGTTTCACAATCAGCCCCGGGCTGCCCCACTTTACTGACCATACGGCTGGCTTCCTGAGGCTTGTAGCCCAGAGCCACCAGTGCAGACACCGCTTCGGCCTCGGCGTCATTCGCTTCAGCCGGTGCTGATGAAGGGGCGGACAACTCAAACGGAGTATCACCGGTAAACAGATCTCCATGCATCCCTTTAAAGCGGTCTTTCATTTCCACGACCAGTCTCTCAGCCGTTTTTTTACCGACACCAGGCAGCTTAATTAACGCACCAATTTCCTGTTGTTCCACAGCATGAACAAACTGCTGTGCCGACATGCCGGACAAAATGGCCAACGCCAGTTTTGGTCCAACACCGTTAACCTTAATCAGCTCGCGGAACAGGGTTCTTTCCTGCCGGTTGTTAAAACCAAACAGTAACTGGGCATCCTCCCTGACCACAAAATGTGTGAATACCGACGCTTCCTGTTGCAGTTCCGGCAATTCATAAAAGCAGGTCATTGGCATATGAACTTCATAACCTACCCCGTTCGCTTCAATTAATACCAGCGGCGGTTGTTTTTCCAGTATAAGACCCCGAAGCCGACCAATCACTCTGCGTATCCTTATGTTTTAAGCACTGCTGTGGTTTATAGCATAAAAAAGGCTGGATGAATATCCAGCCCTGGTGATGTTATCTGTTTTTTCAGCGCAATCTGCCGCGTGCCAATAATAACGCATTATCACTGACCCGTAACGCGTTCTGGCTAATATGGCAATGAGTGATGGCAATCGCCAACGCATCAGCCGCATCGGCCTGAGGGTTGGCGGGGAGCTTCAGCAAATTACGTACCATATGCTGAACCTGCGCTTTTTCGGCGGCCCCGGTACCGGTCACCGTCTGCTTGACCTGGCGTGCGGCATATTCGAACACCGGTACTTCATGATTCACCGCTGCAACAATTGCCGCTCCCCTGGCCTGCCCCAGTTTCAACGCTGAATCCGCATTTTTCGCCATAAACACCTGTTCAACAGCAAAATAGTCCGGCGAGAACTGAGTGATAATTTCACTGACACCGGCATAAATCAGCCGCAGGCGTTCAGGTAACGCCGCAGTATTAGTGCGAATACAACCACTTCCCAGATAGGTCAGTTGCCTGCCTACCTGGCGGATAACACCATATCCGGTAATACGTGACCCAGGATCTATCCCCAGAATGATTGCCATAGCAAAAGCCCTGTGTCGCGGTTATCGTGCATGGCAGATTACAGGGTTTCTGCAATCTCATCAGAAATTTCACCATTATGGTAAACTTCCTGCACATCGTCACAGTCTTCCAGCATGTCTATCAGACGTAACAGTTTTGGCGCAGTATCGGCATCCATTTCTGCTTTGGTCGACGGAATCATAGTCACTTCGGCGTTATCAGCTTTCAGTCCACCCGCTTCCAGAGCATCACGCACTTTACCCAGATCTTCCCAGGCAGTGAACACATCGATAGCACCGTCATCATAGCTCATGACATCTTCTGCACCGGCTTCAAGCGCCGCTTCCATAATGGTATCTTCGTCCTGGCCCGGCGCGAAGGAAATGACGCCTTTGCGGCTAAACAGGTAGGCAACAGAACCATCGGTCCCCAGGTTACCCCCGGTTTTGGTGAAGGCATGACGCACTTCTGAAACGGTACGGTTACGGTTATCACTCAGGCATTCTACCATCACGGCACTGCCACCCGGGCCATAGCCTTCATAAATGATGGTTTCCATGTTGCTGTCATCTTCACCGCCTACCCCGCGTGCAATGGCACGGTTCATGGTGTCACGGGTCATGTTATTTGACAGCGCTTTATCCATCGCAGCGCGCAGGCGCGGGTTGGAACCAGCATCGCCACCACCCAGTTTGGCGGCGGTCACCAACTCACGGATAATCTTGGTGAAAATTTTCCCGCGTTTAGCATCCTGTGCCGCTTTGCGGTGTTTGGTATTAGCCCATTTACTGTGTCCGGCCATATATTTGGTCTCTCACTATCTCGTTATCAGATAATCGGGGACAAAGCGCGTGAAAATCATTACGCTTTTCATCCAATGACATCGCCCTGACGCATCAGCGGGCGATAAATTTTTCAATTGCTTCGCGGTTACTCCACGACTTAGTCAGCACAGCAGCCTCATTTGCGGGCAACCACTGGCTGGCTAAATGTTCGGTCAGTATTACCGCCTGTTCTTCCGGCAGTGGCAGCAAAAACCAGTGTTCCTGATTATGTGTCACCCCCGGAGCATAGCGATGCCGGTAATGCGGGAAGATTTCAAAGCTAATCTGCTGCCTGCAGTCAGTCAGCTCCAGTCCCTGTGCCGGGATATCTATCCCCAGCTCTTCCTTTACTTCCCGTATCGCGGCCTCGTCGGGCTGTTCACCCGATTCCAGGCTACCCGTCACCGACTGCCAGAACCCGGGATCATCCCGGCGCTGTAACATCAACACCCTGCCGGTATCCCGGGCGTAAATTACGACCAGTACCGACACCGGATGTTTATATTTCATTATGCGTTCTCAGAAGATGGCTTTTCTTTTTTCACCACCTGCAGAGCCAGCTCCTCCAGGGCATCCGGATTCGCCGGGCCAGGGGCATCCGTCAGCAGACAAGCGGCTGCGGTAGTTTTCGGGAACGCAATCACATCACGAATATTATCGGTACCGGTCAGCAGCATGGTCAGACGGTCCAGACCGAAAGCCAGGCCGGCATGCGGTGGCGCACCATATTTCAGTGCATCCAGCAGGAAGCCAAATTTTTCCTGTTGTTGTTGTTCATCAATACCCAACAGGGCGAAAACCGCCTGCTGCATCTTACCGTTATGGATACGTACAGATCCACCGCCCACTTCATAACCATTGATCACCATATCGTAGGCATTGGCAATGGCATCGGTCGGGGAAGCAGTCAGTTCCTCAGGCGTCAAATCCCGCGGTGCAGTAAACGGATGGTGCATGGCTGACATGCGTCCCTCTGCATCTTCTTCAAACATCGGGAAATCAACCACCCACAGCGGAGCCCAACTGTTTTCGTCTGTCAGTTGCAGATCACGCCCGGTTTTCAGCCGCAGCGCACCGATAGCATCTGCTACCACACTGGCTTTATCTGCTCCGAAGAAAATCAGATCGCCGTCCACTGCCGCAGTACGTTGCAAAATTTCCTCAATAATTTCATTACTCAGAAACTTCGCGACCGGACTCTGAATACCTTCAGGAACCGAATTACGCTGATTCACCTTCATCCATGCCAGGCCTTTGGCACCGTAATTACCGACGAATTTGGTGTACTCATCAATCTGTTTACGGGTCAATTGTGCCCCTCCAGGTACCCGCAGTGCGGCAACCCGTCCTTTAGGATCATTTGCCGGTCCGGAGAAAACAGCAAATTCCACGTCTTTCAGCAGATCAGCGACATCCACCAGCTCCATCGGGTTACGCAGATCCGGTTTATCGGATCCAAACCGGCGCATCGCTTCGGCGAAGGTCATCTGCGGAAACTCCCCCAGATCGACCTGACGGATTTCCTGCCATAATTCACGGATCATTCTCTCCATGATTTCACGCACCTGTGGCGCGGTCATAAACGAGGTTTCTACGTCGATCTGGGTGAATTCCGGCTGACGATCAGCCCGCAAATCTTCATCACGGAAACATTTCACTATCTGGTAGTAACGATCGAACCCTGAAATCATCAGTAACTGTTTAAACAACTGAGGTGACTGCGGCAGAGCGTAAAACTCCCCTTTGTGAACCCGGCTTGGCACCAGATAATCACGGGCCCCTTCCGGTGTCGCTTTAGTCAGCATTGGAGTTTCAATATCCAGAAACTCATTGGCATCCATAAAGCGGCGCACAAAGCTGCTGATGCGGGCTCGGGTTTTGAAGCGCTGAGCCATTTCCGGACGACGTAAATCCAGATAACGGAATTTCAGACGCGCTTCCTCTGTATTCACGTGGTTTGAATCCAGTGGCAGTGGTTCAGAACGATTAATGATGGTCAGGCTGGTCGCCAGCACTTCGACATCACCGGTGGCCATCTCTTTATTTCTGTTACGCTCGTCGCGGGCCCGTACTGTACCCTCGATAGTAATACAGAATTCATTGCGTAATTCAGACGCCAGCGTAAAAGCCTGCTGGTAATCCGGGTCGAAGAACACCTGAACAATGCCTTCACGATCACGCATATCAATAAACACCAGGCTGCCGAGATCACGGCGGCGGTTAACCCATCCTGAAAGAGTAACCTTCTGACCCACGTGGGACAGGTTGAGCTTTCCGCAATATTCTGTACGCATAACGCTATCCTTTTTTGACCTTGCCGCAGCGGCCTGAACTGTGTCGGGAATCTTTACCGAAAATCACCGGCTGCAAAATGGGGCGTATTATACTGGAAAAACTGCCACAGGATAAGTATGCCAGCATCAAAGCGGTTGATTACTCAGCAGTCAAGAGACTAAAGTTTTCGTTTTACCTCAGTTTCAGGCTACTCTGAGTCACCTTTACGATAACATGCTGTCTGACAAGGAGACCCGGTGACTCTGCGAATTGGCCTGCCTCAGTGGCAACACCCCTGGTGGAAACGTGCCGGGCTGCATACTCTGGAAGATTACGCCCGGCATTTTGATTGTGTAGAAGGTAATACCACACTCTACGCACTGCCGGAGGTCGATACCGTTCTGCGCTGGCGATCCATGACCAGTGACCG
Source organism: Tatumella morbirosei (assembly GCF_000757425.2). Lineage (GTDB taxonomy): Bacteria > Pseudomonadota > Gammaproteobacteria > Enterobacterales > Enterobacteriaceae > Tatumella > Tatumella morbirosei. The sequence continues at coordinate 510,490 of NZ_JPKR02000003.1, forward strand.
GTTTCGCTTTTGCTTTAAATTTCCGGCGACGATAAGCCACGGCACGGAACTGCGTGACAGCGTAGAGTTACTGAACGAATTCTTCCGCCGGATGGATCCGTTATCTGACCGGATCGGACAATACTGGTTGCAGTTACCGGCACGGTTTTCCCCACTTCAGTTACCACAGTTATGGTCCTTTCTGAAGCAACTGCCGGCCGCATTCAGTTATGGCGTGGAAGTCCGACATCCGGAGTTCTTTGCCCGTGGCGAAGCAGAGCGGGCGTTAAACCGTGGGCTGGCCGATCGCGGTGTAAATCGAGTCATTCTCGATAGCCGGGCTGTACATGCATCACCTTCGCGCAGTGCAGCAGCTCTCGACGCCAAAGCCAAAAAACCTAAAGTGCCGGTCCATGCGGTACGCACTGCCCGACAACCGATGATTCGTTTTATCGGCAGTGACGAAACTGAAGCCTCAGTTAAGCTGTTTCATGACTGGTCGACGCGCATCAGAGAATGGCAGTCAGTATCCTCCCCGCTGCTGTTTATTCACACCCCGGAAATGGGGGAAGTCTTCCCGTTGCTCCACCTGCTATGGCCTGAGTTACAGCCGCTGACGGCAGGTCTGCCGCCGTTGCCAGCATGGCCGGATCAGCCGGCACTGTTCTGATCTGGCAGGCAGTGATTTTCCCGGTTACCGGTGAATTTGTAGTGATGGATGCTAAAAATAACTCCGACGGATGCAGCCCGCGCCAGTTTCTGCGACAATAGCCGCTTTTAGGACCTTGCGGATAGTGTGATGTCTGACCGTGATACACTCTTTTCAGCGCCAATTGATAAATTAGGCGACTGGACTTTCGATGAACGGGTGGCTGAAGTTTTCCCTGATATGATTCAGCGTTCAGTCCCCGGATACTCTAATATCATTTCAATGATAGGTATGCTGGCAGAACGTTTTGTCCGGCCAGATAGCCGTGTTTATGACCTTGGCTGCTCTTTAGGCGCAGCTACATTGTCGGTACGGCGTAATATTCATCATTCCGGCTGTGAAATTATTGCTGTCGATAACTCCCCGGCCATGGTGGAGCGTTGTCGACGGCATATTGATGCCTTCCGGGCACAGACCCCGGTTCAGGTCATCGAAGCCGATATTCGTCAGGTGGAAATCAGCAATGCTTCTCTGGTCGTCCTGAATTTCACCCTGCAGTTTCTCGACCCCGCTGAACGCCAGCTGTTACTGAATAAAATTTATCAGGGACTGCTGCCGGGGGGAGCACTGGTTTTGTCTGAAAAATTCAGTTTCGACGACCAGACGATGGGTGAGTTGCTGTTCAATATGCATCACGATTTCAAACGCGCTAACGGTTACAGTGAGCTGGAAATCAGTCAGAAACGCAGCATGCTGGAAAACGTGATGTTGACGGACAGTGTCGCAACCCATAAGTCACGGCTGGCAAAGGCCGGATTCGGGCATGCAGAACAATGGTTTCAGTGTTTTAATTTTGGCTCTCTTGTGGCAATAAAATGATTGATTTTGGACGTTTTTATCAGCAAATCGCGACCGGCCCGTTAGCTCCGTGGCTCGAAGTATTACCGGCACAGCTGAGCCAATGGCAGCGTGAGAATCTTCACGGGCACTTTCGCCAGTGGAAAAAGGCCATCGATCATCTGCCTCAGTTGACACCTGAACGCTGCGATCTGCAAAACAGCGTCACAGCCGACAGTGACAATCTGACTCCCCGCCAGCGCCAGGGAATCGAAACTCTGCTGCGCCAGTTAATGCCCTGGCGTAAGGGCCCTTATTCGTTGTATGGCACCCATATCGATACCGAATGGCGCTCTGACTGGAAGTGGCAACGTGTGTTACCCCATATCTCCCCGCTAGCCGGCCGCACTGTACTTGATGTGGGTTGCGGCAGTGGTTATCACATGTGGCGAATGCTGGGTGAAGGTGCAGCGCAAGTGGTGGGTATTGACCCAATGCAACTGTTTTTGTGCCAGTTCGAAGCGGTACGCAAGTTACTCGGCGATGATAACCGCGCACATCTGTTACCTGTCGGGATCGAACAACTGCCGGAACTGAATGCCTTTGATACTGTTTTTTCAATGGGCGTGCTGTATCATCGCCGTTCGCCGCTCGATCATCTGATGCAGTTAAAAAATCAACTGGTCAGCGGCGGTGAACTGGTTCTGGAAACCCTGGTTGTCGAAGGCGATGAACATACCGTCCTGGTGCCTGGCGAACGCTATGCTCAGATGCGTAATGTCTATTTCCTGCCTTCTGCGGCAGCACTGAAAAACTGGCTTCAGAAAAGTGGTTTTGTCAATGTACGCATCGTTGATCATGCGGTGACTTCGACCGAAGAACAGCGTCGCACCGAATGGATGACCAGTGAGTCGTTAGCGGAATTTCTTGATCCCGACGATCAGCAACTGACCGCAGAAGGCTACCCTGCTCCGTTGCGTGCTGTGCTGATCGCCAGTAAGCCGTGAATACAGGTAACCGGCGAGTGCCGGTTACTGCATCATACTCTTCATTGCGGCAACCATTTCACCATCCACCACATAGCGGGTAAACTCGTCTTCCGCTGAAACAGAACTCATGCTGACCCCGGCTTTACGATAATGCATTGGCGAGGTGACCGGTTTGCTGGCTGAACTGTGAATCTCGGTCAGACCCGCACCGGTAAAGCGATGCAGATTACTCAGTCTGACGCCTGAGCCCGCCATAATCACCGGGCCCCGGCTACGGGTGTTAAGCTCAGCCAGCAAAGCCAGGCCATTTTCTGCGCGCTCCTGTTGGCCGGATGTCAGTATCCGTGTTACCCCAAGATCGGTCAGTTCTTCCAAAGCCCGGTAGGGATTCTGGCATAGGTCAAATGCGCGATGGAAAGTCACCGGAATGCCGCCACACAACGCCATAATCTGCTGCATCCGCGGTATGTCAATGTGGGCGTGCTGGTCGAGAATACCAACGACCAGCCCGGCGAAACCGAATTCTTTTACCCTGGCGATATCCGATTTTATGGCACGAAATTCAGACTCACTGTAACAAAAGTCACCGCCACGGGGGCGGATAATCGGATGTACCGGTACTGAAACCTGTGTTATCACTTCCTGTAGTACGCCCAGTGACGGGGTCAGTCCACCTTCATGAGGCGCAGCGCAAAGCTCGATACGGTCTGCTCCGGCCTCAGCGGCCTGTATTGCACAATCCGGACCGTAACAACAGATTTCCAACGTAGCCATGACCCTCTCCTTATCAAATGTCGTTGCGTCTGTAGCATTATAAGTAACGGCGCCCACTCACCTGTAAGCTAACCGTTTAACATGACGGCTAATAATGACACCGGATCACGAGGAAAGGGGCGACCAGTATCACAGTGATAGCGATAAAAGGTGAAAATTCATAGAAAAAATAGAGAGCTGCTGTAAAACTCCGAGTGGATTATCGTCATATTTCGCGGGACGTGTCACGGCCAGACGCTGACAAAATACTATCGGAGACAGGACTCCTTCCCTGCTCCGGAGACAATGACTCAATGCGGCTGCTCGCTGGCGACAATCTGTTCCAGGCTGTAGGGGTGAAACTTAATGGTGGTCTTCCCATCTGTGACCGCCAGAGTGGGATTCGGCAAACAATCGTGACGCGCGGCGGGACTGCTGGTTTTAAATGATATTTCGGGGTGAGTCAGCCCCTGGTCGGCAATCAACTCCATAGCCCGCTGGCCAAGAGACTCTGGATCTCCGGCCAGCACCACTTCAATATGTTCCCAGCCTTCGTGCGGATAGTGTTTATTACCGGGCCAGGGCAGCTCGATAATATGAATTTGCCAGCTCAGTAAACGCAATGGTTGATGCAGCCTGAACAGGCAAACCGGGCGTTGATTGATTTCAGCGCGGGAAAACATTTCACCCAGTTGCGAAAAACCGGCTGCCCAGCGTTCAGCCGTGGCTATCTGGTGACAACGGACCGAGATGTGGTCAGGCTGTAAGTTCGCCAGCGACAGACCCAGACGATGACCAAGATGACTGAGGTCACCGGCAAAACGTTGCAGATCATCCGCAAGGTCCGGCAGCAACCGGGCAAAAGAAGCTATATCGCTCATAGTATTCCATCAATAATAAAAAACCGCGCCGCTATTTTTACGGTTCCTCTGTCACATGTAAAGCCTGGCCGTGAAACCCTGGCGACAGCTTCTGTCCGTGGATTCTATCAGACTGCTGACGTCTGCCGGGCTTTCACGTATACTGCCCGACTCAATTTCGATGACTGCCTCTAATGTTATCTGCAACAGCCTGTTGCAGACTCGCTAAGAGGTGGTCACAGCTTATGAAGGTAATTCGGTGAATATTCAGGCTATTCTCTCAGAAAAAATCAGTCAGGCAATGATTGCAGCCGGCGCACCTGCCGACTGTGAAGCACAGGTTCGTCAGTCCGCAAAAGCACAGTTTGGTGACTATCAGGCCAATGGAATTATGGCTGTTGCCAAGAAACTGGGTCAGGCTCCGCGACAACTGGCAGAACAGGTGCTGAGTCATCTTGATTTGAATGGAATTGCCGCGAAAACCGAAATCGCCGGTCCGGGATTTATTAATATTTTCCTGGATCCGCAGTGGCTGGCCGCTCAGGCTGAGCAAGCGCTGGCTTCTGATAATCTGAATGTCGCCCCGGTCAAACCACAGACCATCGTGATTGACTATTCTGCACCTAACGTGGCGAAAGAGATGCATGTTGGCCACTTACGCTCAACGATTATTGGTGATGCTTCGGTCCGTACCCTGGAATTTCTTGGGCACAATGTCATCCGCGCTAACCATATCGGTGACTGGGGAACCCAGTTCGGTATGCTGATAGCTTTCCTGGAAAAGAAACAGCAGGAACAACAAACAGAGATTGCCCTGTCCGACCTTGAGGCTTTTTATCGCGAAGCTAAACAACTGTATGATCAGGATGAAGTTTTTGCTGAACGTGCCCGGGGATATGTCGTCAAACTGCAGGGTGGGGATGAATATTGTGCGAAGATGTGGAAAAAACTGGTGGATATCACCATGGCGCAAAATCAGCACAATTATGACCGTCTGAATGTCAGTCTGACCCGCGACGATGTGATGGGCGAAAGCCTGTATAACCCGATGCTACCAGGGATTGTCGCAGATCTTGAGCAAAAAGGTCTGGCGGTTGAAAGTGAAGGTGCCGTCGTGGTTTATCTGGATGAGTATAAAACCAAAGAAGGTGAACCTATGGGGGTTATCATCCGTAAAAAGGATGGCGGCTACCTGTATACCACCACAGACATTGCCTGCGCCAAATACCGTTATGAAACCCTGAAAGCGGATCGTGTACTCTATTACATTGATTCTCGTCAGCATCAACATCTGATGCAGGCCTGGACCATTGTCCGCAAGGCGGGTTATGTGCCGGAAAGTGTGCCACTCGAACACCATATGTTCGGCATGATGTTGGGCAAAGATGGTCGTCCGTTCAAAACCCGCGCAGGGGGCACCATCAAACTGGCCGATCTGCTGGATGAAGCACATGAACGTGCCCTGAAACTGGTTAGTGATAAAAATCCGGAAATGCCACCAGCAGAGTTGCAACAGCTGGCGGAAGTTATCGGGATTGGTGCGGTGAAATATGCCGATCTGTCGAAAAGTCGTACCACTGACTATGTGTTCGACTGGGACAATATGCTGGCATTTGAGGGTAACACTGCCCCTTACCTGCTGTATGCCTATACCCGTGTGCTGTCAGTTTTCCGTAAAGCGGGCATCAGTGCACTGGCGACCGAAGGTAAGATTATTCTCGGTGAACCCCGTGAAACTGCGTTGGCTACCCGACTGTTGCAGTTTGAAGAAACGGTATTACAGGTAGCCCGTGAAGGTACTCCGCATGTGATGTGTTCTTACCTTTATGAACTGGCGGTATTGTTCTCAGGTTTCTATGAACACTGTCCGATTCTTGCCGCAGAAGATGAAGCGACCCGCCAGAGCCGCCTGAAACTGGCCAGTCTGACGGCCAGAACGTTGAAAACCGGGCTGGATACTTTGGGTATTAATACCGTCGAACGGATGTAACTGCCGGCCCTGTGCTGTTGTGCAGGGTCCCGGATTGTCCGGCAGTCCCCTTATGGGATTGCCGGTAAGTCACCTGAATCTCCGCACTACTGACCCGCATCCCCGCCGGGATTACCGCCCTGCCTTCGTGACGAAATCGAAAGTAAAACGCCCCGCTGGAATGTCTGCCGTTGAACCCGCGACTGATTCCCCGTGCCGCATCGGTCAGCATACACTCCCTGCCACGGCATAACTGCGCCTGAAAACCTGCCGGTGCGGCCGCCGTTAACTGATAACGCCAACGGATACTGATAATGCGGATATCTGGCGGCAGGCTGATTCTGAACGGTAATGTGGCCACCCAACGCCCCCTGGCGGTCACGGCCGGCCCCGCCAGACGATCACCCACGCTGATATCGGCAGCCAACGTCATCCCGGGTAGCAGAGCTGCCAGCAGTACCATCACCCGCAACGTATTCACAGTGTATTGCCAATAGTCGCAGTCTGGCGGATCTGGCGATGTGCATTGACTTCGGCCGCCGACATCACCACCAGTTGCGGAAAACTGCGGCGTAAATAGCGGGAAAGCAACTGACGTAAGCCAGACTGAACCACCAGTACCGGAGTGACGCCCTGGGCTTCCTGACTGGCAATAGCAGCTGCCGTTTGTGTGGTCAGTTGTTCAGCCAGCCCTGGTTCCAGACCACTGCCACTCTGAATCACCTGTAGCAGCAGGGTTTCGGTAGCTGGCTGCAAGCCTATCACCAACATTTCGTCATTACCCGGAAACCACTGTTGGGTGATAGCCCTGCCAAGACCGATACGTACCGCGCTGGTGAGCTGATCACTGTCGGTCGTTACCGGACAGTGTTCTGCCAGTGTTTCAACGATGGTACGCATATCCCGTACAGAAACCTGTTCACTGAGCAAATTTTGCAGCACCTTATGCAGTGTGGTCAGGGTAATCAAGTCCGGAATTAACCCTTCCGTCAGTTTAGGCATTTCACGGCCAACCCGCTCAAGCAGCAGCCGGGCCTCTTCCCGGCCAAACAGTTCACTGGCGTACTGACTAATCAGATGATTCAGATGAGTAGCCACCACGGTACTGGCCTCTACCACGGTGTACCCGAGCGTCTGAGCCTGGTCACGCAGTGCAGTATCAATCCATTTAGCCTGCAGTCCAAACGCCGGGTCATGGGTCAACTCACCCGGAAGTTCTCCACTGGCCCCGCCTGGATTAATCGCCAGCCAGCGGCCTGGCCAGACATCCCCACGACCGATTTCTACGCCTTTCATAATGATACGATAACCGGAAGCCGACAGACTCAGATTGTCACTGATATGCACTGCAGGAGGTAAAAAGCCCATTTCCCGGGCAAACTTTTTGCGAATCCCCCGAATCCGGCCAGGCAAGTCGCCCTGTTGCAGTTCATCCACCAGCGGAATCAGCCGGTACCCCACTTCCATCGCCAGCGGGTCTTCCAGTGCCACATCATCCCAGCTGACATCAGTCACCGGCAGATCCCGGGGTTGCGTGCGTTGCTGCTGACGGCTGGCGGTTTGTTGCTCTTCCCGCCCTCTCAGCCACCAGGCAAGCAACAGTAATCCGGCGGTAAACAACAAAAACACCAGATTTGGCATTCCGGGAACAATACCTAATAGACCAAGTACGGCCGCACTTAACAACATCACCCGGGGATGACTGAATAACTGGCTCACCATCTGTTCCCCGACATTACTGTCGGTACTCACCCGGGTGACAATCACCCCTGCGGCTGTAGAAATAACCAAGGCCGGAATTTGTGCAACCAGACCATCACCAATCGTCAACAGGGTGTAGCTGGTCGCCGCCTGCCCCACATCCAGACCGTGCTGTACAACACCTACTAATAATCCCCCGATGATATTAATTACCATAATCAAAATTCCGGCAATCGCATCACCACGAACAAATTTACTGGCACCGTCCATCGACCCGTAGAAATCGGCTTCCTGGGTCACCTCATTGCGCCGGGCCTTGGCTTCATCTTCTCCAATCAGACCGGCATTCAGATCGGCGTCGATGGCCATTTGTTTGCCTGGCATACCGTCCAGTACAAAACGCGCCCCGACCTCGGCAATGCGTCCTGCACCTTTGGTAATCACCATAAAATTGATCACTACCAGTATGACAAACACCACGATTCCGATAGCAAAATTACCGCCGACCAGAAAATGACCAAAAGCTTCCACGACTTTACCTGCCGCCGCCGCACCGGTATGTCCCTGTAATAAAATGATTCGTGTCGAGGCAATATTCAGGGCCAGTCGAAGTAAGGTGGCGAACAACAAGACAGTAGGAAATGCGGCAAATTCCAGGGTTTTTCGGGTAAACATCGCCACCAGCAACACCATTACTGACAGGGCTATATTAAATGTAAACAACAGGTCGAGCACAAACGGAGGTAACGGCAGAACCATCATTGCCAGAATCATCAGAATCAGCACGGGTCCTGCCAGGACCTGCCACTCTACTTCACTCCAGCGTGCAGGCAGCCGTAGTTTCTTTGCCAGATTATCCATGCCGTGTAAACTCTCCTGTCATATCCATTTGTTGTGGTACCTGTAAATTTCGGGGGGCCGCCGGCCGGTTTCCGCCAACGCTTCTCCAGCGGCGAATTTGCCAGACCCAGGCCAGCACTTCCGCAACCGCGCCATACAATGCCCCGGGAATAAAATCCCCGGGCTCAGTATGGCGATATAACGCCCGGGCCAGTGTCGGTGCCTCAAGCAGTGGAATATGGTGCTGTCCGGCCAGTTGACGGATCCGGGCGGCCAGCTTGTCGCGCCCTTTAGCAACCACCTTAGGTGCATGCATCTTCCCTTCCTGATATTGCAGTGCAACAGCAAAGTGGGTCGGGTTAGTGACAATCACATCCGCTGTCGGAACTGCAGCCATCATCCTGCGTCTGGCAACCGCATGCATTTGCTGACGAATGCGGCTTTTCACGTGCGGGTCACCCTCCTGCTGTTTATATTCATCCCGCAGGTCCTGGCGCGACATCCGTAATTTTTTGTGATAGCTGTATAGCTGCCAGAACACATCAAACCCGACCATTGGAATCATACTGAGCACCACCCCTATGCCACAGAGCAGCACCAGTACCAGTCCCCGAGGAATGGCTTCACTGAGCGGTAATGCCAGCAATCCCATGAACTCATCCCAGTGACGGTACAAATAACTACCGGCCACAAAGCCACTGATGATAACTTTAAGTAATGCCTTGGTGAGTTCTGCTACCATCTGTCCACTGAATAAGCGCCCGAAACCGCTTAAGGGATTCATCCTGCCCGGATTAAATTTCAGGGATTTACTGCTGAGGGTGATGCCGCCTAACAGCATTGGCGCGGAAGCGGCTACCAGCATGACGCCGCACAGCACCGGCAGTATTGTCAGGCAACTCTGCCAGAGCAAACGAGTGCTTATCAGTAACAAATCGCCATCACGGATCCCAGGCTGGCCAAAATACAACCCACTACGCATCAGGGTTTTCATCGTCCGGGCCAACGGTTCGGCACTGATACGTAACAACAGCAAACCTGCCAGTAACATCAGCAATGAGGTCAGTTCGCGTGAACGGGGAATATCCCCCTCTTCACGGGCTTTTTCTATTCGCCGTGCACTGGGGTCTTCTGTTTTATCGTCCTTATCCTGATCTGCCACGGGTAGTACTCCTGAATGACGAAAATCAGAGCATGACAGAGTTCAGGAATGACTATTGTGTGTATATCCTGCGAAATTTCTGGCTATTCTGCCGATCAGCGGGCCACGTAATACCGCCCGCTGTTAGCGCCAAAAGTCAGAATCCCAGACTGTCCAGCAGGTCGTCCACCTGGTCCTGATTGGCGATAACCCCGCTGGCATTACTGTCAATCTGCGGACCATTAAGTAAGCTGTCTTTACCGGTGGTTGATGGAATGACTGAATCGGGAATGTTCTCCAACAACACCACCAATAACTGGCGTTCGATTTCCTGAATGACTTCCATCATGCGTTTTATAACCTGACCGGTAAGATCCTGAAAATCCTGGGCCATCATAATTGACAGTAATTGTTGATTAGTAAAGGCAGTGTGGTCCGGAACCTCCCCCAGGAACTGACGGGTATCTGTCACCAGTTGTCGGGCTTCGGTGAGTTCAATTGGATCAGCAAACCATTGATCCCACCGGCCCGATAATGCCGTCGCCTGCTGCTGTAACTGTTCCTGATGGGGTTGTGCCGCTTCCACACAGCTTAATGCCCGATCAGCAGCCTGGGCTGTCATCTGTACCACATAATCGAGCCTGTCTCTGGCATCAGGAATGGCTTCCGCAGCATCGGCAATAGCCTGTTCGAGGCCCATCTCGCGCAGATTATCCCGTAACATCCGTGTCAGCGCCCCCACTTTAGTGACAATGTCACGCACCGATTTGTCATTATCTGGCAGTGGAATATGGCTCATGAGTGCCCCCTAAATACCCAGTTTTTCGAAAATTTTATTTAGCTTCTCTTCCAGAATGGCGGCCGTAAATGGCTTAACCACATAGCCGCTGGCACCCGCCTGTGCAGCGGCGATAATATTCTCTTTCTTGGCCTCGGCGGTCACCATCAGTACCGGCATGTCAGACAATTTTTCGTCGGCACGAATGCGGTGTAGCAATTCAAGACCGTCCATATTGGGCATATTCCAGTCGGTGATGACAAAATCAAATGCACCTGCCTGCAGTTTATGCAGAGCATCTGCACCGTCTTCTGCTTCTTCAACATTGGTGTATCCAAGTTCCTTTAGTAAATTACGCACGATACGTCGCATCGTATTAAAATCATCAACCACCAGAAAATGTAAATTACTGTCCGCCATGGCACTTTCCTTTGAGTTTTTCCAGTTAACTAAATACGGAGCGATTGTCCGTGACTGATGTGCAGCAGCATCTGCTGGCTAATTTTTTCGAGATCGACCACATCACAGGCGGCTTCCAGCAATATTGCCTCCCGGGGCATGCCAAAGACTACGCAGGTAGACTCACTCTGGGCGATGGTCCAGGCATTCGCCTGGCGCATCTTCAGTAACCCGGCAGCACCATCGTTGCCCATTCCGGTCAGGATCACCCCAACGGCATTACGTCCTGCATGACGTGCCACCGAGTCAAACAACACATCGACCGACGGTCGATGGCGATTAACCGGTTCCCCTTCATTCAGCCTTATCTGATAATTTGCCCCACTGCGTCCCAGCTGCATATGCATCGATCCCGGGGCAATGTAGGCATAGCCGGGCAAGACCCTCTCACCCTCTTCGGCTTCTTTCACCGTGATCTGGCAGATACGGTTCAGACGTTCAGCAAATGAATGAGTAAAACCCGGGGGCATATGTTGGGTAATCAGCACGGCCGGAGAGGCTGCCGGTAAAGTTTCAAGGACTAACCTTAGCGCTTCTGTACCACCGGTCGACGAACCGATGGCGATAAGTTTTTCACTGCTCAGGATAGGAGTCGTGCTCAGGACCTTTGGAACGGCGCCGGCTACTGGACGATACAGCCGTGCACGGGCAGCAACACGGATTTTTTCGGCAATCACCTGACAGTAAGCCAGCATGCCCTCCCGTAATCCCAACTGGGGTTTGGTCACAAAATCCACCGCGCCTAGTTCCAGGGCGCGCAGAGTCACCTCTGATCCTTTCCCCGTCAGGGAAGAAACCATGATCACTGGCATTGGACGCAACCGCATCAGTTTTTCCAGAAACTCCAGCCCGTCCATACGAGGCATTTCAACATCCAGAGTAAGCACGGCAGGGTTAAACTGTTTAATCAGCTCACGAGCGACCAACGGATCAGGTGCTGTGGCAACCATTTCCATATCGGGCTGGCTGTTGACGATTTCGGTCATCAGCTGGCGCATTAATGCCGAATCATCGACACTCAGCACAGTAATTTTACTCATTGCCTTTCCTTAGCAAGACTGTAAACCGTCTTACCTCGTAACCAAAAATCCTTACTGATCTGACTAAAGTTTTCAGAATGGCCGGCAAACAGCAGGCCGCCCGGTTTCAGGTAACGGACCATCTGTCGGAGAATGATTTCCTGCGTCGATTTATCGAAATAAATCATTATATTACGGCAAAATATCGCATCAAACTTCTCCGGGAGTTTCCAGTCAGGGCTGAGCAGATTGAGCTGGAAAAAATGCACCATATTACCCAGCTCGGGCCGGACCCGGACCTGCCCTTGTTGTGTGCCTTTTCCCTTAAGAAAAAATCGTTGTAATTGCTCCTGCGATAACACATCAAGAGATTCTTTGCTGTAAATCCCACGCTGTGCTTTCTCCAGCACCCGGGTGTCAATATCACTGGCACAGACCTGAAACTTTCCGGGCGCTGTCCCAAGAGTCTCAGCCAGGGTTATGGCGATGGAATAGGGTTCTTCGCCGGTGGAAGCCGCACAGCTCCATACCTGATAGCAACCCTGCCGCTCACGGGCATGTTCCGCCAGCAAAGGAAAGTGGTGAGCCTCACGAAAGAATGAAGTCAGGTTGGTGGTCAGGGCATTGATAAATTCCTGCCATTCACTGCTGTTCGGCTGACTTTCAAGCAGAGCCAGGTACTGACCAAAATCCTTCATCTGCAACAACCGTAACCGCCGCATTAACCGGTTGTAGACCATTTCCCGTTTATGTGAGGCCAGGACAATCCCCGCCCGTTGATAGATAAGCTGGCAAAGCCGCTGAAAATTGGCTTCAGACAACAGTAATTTTTGTGGCTGGGCGGTAACAGATTTTGTCTGTTGTACTGTGCTATTCGCTGGTTTTTCCATGAGTTTCTGACACCATCCTTTATGTCATACCACGGGGTTGAGGCCCCGTTTATGATGACTCTGACACTGAGCAATAAGCGGTCCGGGACGGATACCTGGCACTGCCAGGCACTCCCCGTGTTTTTCAAAAAGTTTCCCAGTTATCAGCCGCGTTGCCGGAATCCTGACCTCGTATTACTGGCGCCCTGAGGCCACTGTTGCCCGGAAGCAGTTTGACCTCATTTTCCGGCAACATCTGTCCGATATGGAAAACAGCTACCGCCTGTTTCAGTAAGCCTGCCTGTTCTTCCAGGGTGGCAGCAGCAGTCGCTGACTCTTCGACCAGAGTGGCGTTTTGCTGCGTGACCTGATCCATCTCGGTCACCGCGGTGCTCACCAGGTCAATACCCCGACTCTGTTCTTCGGATGCCGAAGCAATTTCCCCCATAATATCGGTGACCCGGGTGACTGCATTGACGATTTCGCCCATCGTCGTGCCTGCGTTCTCCACTAACTGTGAACCGGAGTCGATGCGGTTAACTGAGTCTTCAATCAGTATTTTAATTTCTTTAGCCGCCTGAGCACTGCGCTGAGCCAGATTACGGACCTCTCCGGCGACGACAGCAAAACCCCGCCCCTGCTCTCCGGCACGAGCTGCCTCCACGGCAGCATTCAGCGCCAGGATATTGGTCTGGAAGGCGATGCCATCAATCACGCTGGTAATATCGGCAATCTTTTTCGAACTGCCGGCAATGTCTTTCATTGTGGTGACAACGTTCTCGACGACCGATCCGCCATGTCGTGCCGTATCAGAGGCATTCAGTGCCAGTTGCGAAGCCTGACGTGCGTTTTCGGCATTTTGTTTTACCGTCGCCGTTAACTGCTCCATGCTGGAAGCCGTTTCTTCCAGAGAGGCCGCCTGTTGTTCGGTGCGGGCTGAAAGATCGGTACTGCCGTTAGCGATCTCACTGGCTCCGGAATAAATTGACTCTGAACTATCACGTACCATACCTACGGTATTTCTCAGTTCCTGCTGCATAAAACGGACTGTATTAAGCAGTTCACCCATTTCATTACTACTTTTCACTTCTATTGCATGGGTAAGATCGCCGTTAGCCACATGACGGATATGCTCGATACCCTGACGTAACGGTTTTAACAAAATACGGTGCATCCCCATCCATACCAGACCGACGACCAGTATCGTGACAATCAGTACGGCAACCAGCATCCATTCTGCTTGCTGAAAGTCATTGTTGCTTTGGTCAATTCCCTTGTCAGTCAGCTCATCATTACGTTTGATCCAAACGTTGTAGTTGTTTTCAAAAATTTTTTGCTTATCCAACACTGGCATATTCACGAAATCACCAATCCTTCCTTCATCCACCACCGCCAGTAAACTGAATAATCCTTCACGATAACTCTTATAACTTTTCTGCAGCTCCTGCTGCCGGGGATCCTTCAACCCACTCTCCGTCAGAGCACCGTTATAATTCTGATACTCTTCATCAGCCAGTTTCATCTGATCACTGGCATTCTTTAGCAAGCCTGTGACCAGCTTGCTGCGTTTCTGTTGATCCTCAACTTGCTGCGCAGTAATAGCCGCCAGACTAATATTATTTCTGGCTTCCAGTAAGGCGTTACTCATTCCGGTAATATATTGCTGTTGATCTCGCAGCACCTGACTAAACGAGAAATTTTCTTTGCTGTGCTTGAGCATCTGAAAAAAGATACCCCCACTCACTATCTGTAATATCGCCATCAGGCAAAGCACACATAACAGACTGGTGACGATTTTCATTCGACTGAACATAATGACCTCTGTAATAAGCATGACTCTGCTTATATCGGCCAACAAAAATAAATCTTTATTTCCTGACAACTATTATTTACAGAAATAAAAAAGACGACTCATGTCGCCTTTTAGCATTGTGTCCGGATATTTTTATCTGAGCGTATCTACCAGCGCCATTTCATCACTACTGAGTAATTTCTCAATATCAACCAGAATCAGCATCCTGTCTCCCCGGGCCCCCAATCCTGTCAGATATTCAGTGGCCAGAGTCACCGTGAACTCAGGGGCAGCGCGGATATCATCCTTACTGAGCGCCAGCACATCGGACACTCCGTCGACGACAATTCCCACTACCCTGTTTTTTAGATTAAGCACGATGACCACAGTATTTTCATTATAGGCAACATCATTTTGCAAAAATTTAATCCGCATATCTAAAATAGGGACAATAACACCACGCAGATTAGTTACCCCTTTAATAAAAGAAGGTGTATTTGCAATTCGGGTGACATGATCATAGCCTCTAATCTCCTGGACCTTCAGTATATCGATCCCATATTCTTCATCACCTAGCGTAAAGATCAGAAATTCCTGAGAGGCTATTTCTTCAGCTATCTTTTCCACATAAACCCCACATATTTATTTATTCGTAGGTATTACCCGTCTTTGCGGATAAACATTTATCCCGGTGAAATGACTGCAATACCGCAATATCGACGATAAATGCGACGCTGCCGTCACCCATAATGGTTGCTGCAGAGATGCCTTCAACTTTCCGGTAATTACTTTCAAGATTTTTTACCACCACCTGATGCTGACCAATAAGCTGATCAACCAGCAATGCATATCGCTTACCGGCAGTTTGTAAGATTATCGCAATACCACGGGTCGGGTCCTGATGAGCATTTTCAACCTCAAAAACCGCAGATAACGCCACCAGTGGCAGATATTCACCCCGAACTTCCAGCACCCGTTCGCCACCGGCCAGCGCTTTCAGATCTTTACGCTCTGGTTGTAGTGATTCCATCACCGCGTTGAGTGGCAGGATAAACACCTCATTACCCACACGTACCGACATACCATCGAGAATTGCCAGCGTCAGCGGTAACAGAATACGAATGGTTGTCCCCTGTCCCTGTTTTGAGCTGATTTCCACATGACCGCCCATTTGCTGGATATTCCGCTTGACCACATCCATACCCACACCACGCCCTGAGACATCCGTGACCTGCTCTGCTGTCGAGAAACCCGGCGCAAAAATTAACAGACCAATATCGTCATCGCTCATATTTTCATGCAATGGGATACCGGAAGAGCGTGCTTTAGCCAGTATTTTTTCGTGGTTCAGTCCGGCACCATCATCAGTGACCTCAATACAAATATTGCCTCCACGATGCTCTGCCGACAGTATCAGATGACCGGTCTCAGATTTACCGACCTCAATACGCTGCTTTGTGGGCTCTACACCATGATCCAGACTATTACGTACCAGATGAGTCAGAGGGTCAATAATGCGCTCTATCAGGCTTTTATCCAGCTCGGTAGAGCTACCCTGCAACGTCAGCTCGACTTTCTTACCGAGTTTCGCCGCCAGATCTCTGACCAGCCGAGGGAAACGGCTGAATACATATTCCATCGGCATCATCCTGATAGACATCACCGATTCCTGAAGATCGCGTGCATTTCGCTCCAACTGACTCATGCTGTTCAGTAAATCACCATGAATTCCGGGTTCCAGGGTATTCGCATGTTGTTGTAACATTGATTGCGTAATCACCAGTTCACCCACCAGGTTAATCAACTGGTCGACCTTTTCAACCGCCACGCGGATACTGCCAGATTCACTGGCTTTCATCACCGGAGGGGGCTGCCTTGCGGTTTTTATCGACGACTCGTCCACGGATTTATCCGGACTTTCCTTCGCTACCCCGGCATCTGATTCGGGCGAAATGAAATGCACCTGCTGTTCATTCACCACGAAACAGAGTACAGCAAGCAGATCCTCTTCACTCACCCCGGCAATGTTAGCCTCAAGGCTGTCAGAATGCTTAACCACCCCGGAAACCTTACCGATATTTTGTAACTCCGTAAGCAGAAGTTCGGCTTCATTATTTTTCAGTGATTCCAGCCGTAACCGGACTGTTTTATCGGTACTGCCTTTGATCTCAGTGACCGGAAGCTCAACAGGATGCTGCGGCCCGGTTTCTCCGGTCGTGATGTCTGCGCCGTCATCTCCGGAATCCTTTTCGAGGGCAATCTGCCGTAGCATTTCGCAGATATAGCGAAAGCTTTCTTCGTCCGGTTGTTGCGACAACTTATAGGCATTCAGCTGCTCTTGCATAATATCTTTGGTTTCCAGAAAAATATTAATAATTGCGCTGTTCAGTGACAGCTCGTCGCGCCTGGCACTGTCAAGTATGTTCTCCAGGATATGCGTCGTTTCCTGTAATACCGTGAAACCGAATGTTGCCGCTCCGCCCTTGATGGAATGAGCTGCCCTGAAAATGGCATTCAACTGCTCCGCATCAGGTGTCTCAGGGTCCAGAGCCAGCAGATGCTGCTCCATATCGGCCAGTAACTCATCGGCTTCATCAAAAAAGGTCTGATAAAAATCACTGATATCCATTGTCACGTAAGCTGCCTTTATTGGTCTGTAGAGGGCGTTCCTGCCGCTAATGAAGATGTAGCGTCCGGCGGTACTGTCGGTGGTTGCTGAAGTGTCGCCCCGGACACAGCCGGCAGAGCCGAATCTTCAACTGTATGGTTATCCTTCGTATCAGACGTGGTCTCTGAACCATGTTGAGCAGATGCTGCTGACGAAGAAGGTACTGCTGAGCTTACCGGAGACGGGAGTTGCAACTGACCCGGTTCAGAAATTGTGATTGCCTGTGCTTCACTGTTTTCTTTTTCAATAGCCTTCTGTGCATCTTCGGTCAGTATCAGCAAACTGATCCTCCGGTTTTCGGCGTCATCACCCTGCAGATTTTTGAGTTTCATCGTATCCGCCATCCCTAGTACCCGCAGAACTTTCCCCTGATTCAGACCACCCGCGACCAGTTCCCGACGAGAGGCATTGGCCCGGTTAGCCGAAAGCTCCCAGTTACTAAAACTTTTTTCGCCGTCCTGGTAGGGATAATCATCGGTATGTCCGGCAATGCTGATGGCATTGGGGACATCATTAAGAATTGGCGCTATTGCCTGCAGAATCGTGCGCATATAAGGTTCCACTTCTGAGCTGCCACGAAGAAACATCGGCCTTTGTTTACTGTCGATGATCTGAATCCGTAATCCGTTGCTAACCATTGTAATTAACAGATGGGGGCGAAGTGCTTTCAGTCGCGGGTCATTCAGTAGCAGTTTTTCCAGCTTCTTTTGCAGCTGTTTGAGTCGCCGACTGTCCTGTTGATTTTTGCTATCTGCTTTAGGGAGCACACGTTTGACTTCTCCTTGTTGACGGGTCACATCTTCCCCACCACCGGGTACCACACTGACACTGTCACTACTGCGATAACCGCCGGACAATGCAACCTTCAATGGCGTCTTAAAATATTCGGCTATCTGTTGAAGTTCTTTCGGAGTGGATACCGACACCAGCCACATCACCATAAAGAAAGCCATCATGGCAGTCATAAAATCGGCATAGGCTATTTTCCAGGAACCGTGACTGTCATGGTGTTTGGACGATTTTATTTTCTTTACCACCACTCTCTGACGTTCAACCGGTTTCATACGTCGGCTTCCACTGTGGATTTATTAACTGTTTTATTCTCACGGACATGATCCTCCAGTTCAGTAAATGAAGGGCGTTCACTCGAATACAGAACCTTACGTCCAAACTCGACTGCAATCTGCGGTGGATAGCCATGCATATTCGATAACAGTGTTATTTTTATGCACTGCATCATCTTGGTATTTTCGGCATATTTCTGTCGGAGTACAGAGGCCAGTGGTGAGATAAAACCGTATGACAGCAGAATACCCAGGAAAGTCCCGACCATTGCATGAGCAATTAACGCGCCCAGTTCCGCCGCCGGACGGTCCGCAGAGGCCAGAGCATGCACTACCCCCATCACCGCCGCTACAATCCCAAACGCCGGCAACCCGTCACCTGCCGCAGCGATACTCTGTGCTGGCGCATCACTTTCATGCTCGTATGTTTCTATTTCTTCATCCATTAATGATTCGATTTCAAATGCACTCATATTACCACTGATAATTAGCCGCAAATAATCAGTCATAAAATCGATAATCATTTTATCAGCCAACAGTTTGGGATAGTGAGTAAATAGTTCGCTATTGGCAGGCTCCTCAATATCTTTCTCCAGGGCCAGCATACCCTGCTGTCGGGCCTTTGACATCAACTGAAATAATAATGTCATCAGATCAAGGTAGTGCGTTTTAGTATATTTTGAGCCTCTGAATAATAAAGGCAGCGCTTTGAGTGTTTTTTTTAGTGACTTACTGCTATTCCCGACAAAAAAACGCCCCAATCCCGGCACCACCGATGATCAATAATTCCGTCGGTTGATACAGTGCGCCCATTTCCCCGCCGACCAGTGCATATCCTCCCA
This sequence comes from Tatumella morbirosei, assembly GCF_000757425.2. Taxonomy (GTDB): domain Bacteria; phylum Pseudomonadota; class Gammaproteobacteria; order Enterobacterales; family Enterobacteriaceae; genus Tatumella; species Tatumella morbirosei. Next base: position 529,699 of record NZ_JPKR02000003.1, read on the forward strand.
GCACTGAACCGATAACCACAATATACCCCAGAATAATTAACACGGAGAGCCCCTTACGTCGCCGATATCTTACGAAATTTATTTATGCTGAAATTATTTAAAGTCAATAATAAAGCAAAGAAATACACTACTACCGGACATTTGATAAATTTAACACTACTTAGCTTTTAATTTTCTCATCCAGCATATACAAGCTGTTATCGGCATCCGCTTGTGGAAGTTTACGTTTTTTAACTGCCCGGGAGGGTGGCTGACATAAACTACAGATAAAACTGCCTCTGGGCTGGTGGGCATGATTAACAAACTGTCCATGACAGCATCGACAGGAGGAGAGTTCCAGCATTCCACTTTCTACGAAGCGTATTAATGTCCAGGCACGGGTCAGTGCCAGTAACGGTCCTTCATCACCAGGTGGGCATTGTTCCAGATACAACCGGTAAGCCGCGATCAGCGCACCGACCCCTTCTGTTAATTGGGTTTTCTGCATAAATAACCAGGCGTGATAAAATACCGTGGCATGTATATTATGCTCCCAGGTCATAAACCAGTCAGTGGAAAATGGCAACATACCTTTCGGTGGCGGGCATCCTTTAATTTCTTTGTATAGCCTGATTAGGCGCCCACGACTGAGGACAGTTTCGCTTTCCAGTAATTGTAACCGCGCGCCAAGCCTGATAAGTTCTGTGGCCAGTTGAATGTCGTGCCCTTCCTGTATAACACTGTGTGCTTTCATCTCTTTCTCCTGAAGTTTACCGGCAGGTTTTCTAAGAAACTGACTGTAAAAGCTCACTGGCTAAAATAATTCCGGTATGAATTTGCTGCATATCGTCTACCCGGGATTCGCGGGTCAGGCGCTGTATAGTGGTATAATCCATAAACCGCAGTTTGCATATTAACTGGTTAGTTTCAGCCAGTTTCACCAGACCTGGCAGAGTCAGTTCTGCCAGTTTATTTGCCATGGCTTCATCAATTCCAAGGCGAAACATAGCTGAAGATTTATCCTGGCTAATTAGCTGCTGAGCCAGAAGTAAATACGAAAGATTAATGTCGTAAATATGTTTCACCAGGTTTACTGAATTCATTTTAGTTTCCTCTTGATTAAATTACTAACTCACACACACAGAATCCCCACATTGCACAGTTTCCCGGCAACATCCTTCCATAAAATTTATCTCTTCAAAACTGACACACAAGATTAAATAATTAGACACATCCCAAAACGGTAATCAACAGGAAAAATATTCTTTTGTATAAAAACACACAACTTCATTTTTTCCTGTTTTATGGGATTTATCTTATTTGAATTTAACTGTTCACTGACGCGCGCACAATGGTTTTTTCTATTTATTTAGCAGGGGAATTGACTTAGATCATTTTACAAAAATTACCACAGGTTTCAAAGGGTAATATAACCACCTTTAAATTTTTATCAAAAATTGCTGTCAATCAAAAAATACACCTGATAATAAATCAGCCATACTCATGATTTGCGGCAAATCAATTAAATAAATTACTGATTTGCATAAAACACCAACAGATCTGAGTATTTTATTTTATTGCATAAGTATTCAATGGAATTATTTCCATTAGTCACAATAGTGTTGCACCACCCGGAATCAAACAAAGCATCTCATAATAAACAACTCACTGGATATTGCATGACTATTTAAAATCAACAATAACAAAAATAAATAACACTTCAATAGCCCATTTTTTATTAAATGAAATCGATAAATTGGTGAGATTAAAATAAAATTCCCGGAAAAATAATCAAGACTATAAATATACCGGCAATATTGCCGATATAGCCGGACTAAGAGAGAGAACAGACCACCGACAACCAGCGTTATGTCGGCGGTAATAGTGGAGTCTGCTGAATAATACGGTGTAACCTAACGGGTATCTTAGCTTTTGAGACCCGCTATTTGTTTCAGATCATGCAGAAAACTATCGCGCCAGCGATCGATGGTTTGTGTTGTTAATACTGACATCATCTGTTGATAACGTTCTCTGCGCTCCTCTAACGACATTGTAGTCGCCCTGTCAATCGCTGCAGCGACTTCTCCGCGATCATAGGGATTTACGATTAATGCACCGTTAAGTTCATCGGCAGCCCCGGCAAAACGAGACAAGATTAATACTCCCGGATCATCAGCATCCTGTGCCGCAACATATTCCTTCGCCACCAGATTCATCCCGTCACGTAGCGGTGTCACCAAAGCGATATCCGTCAGACGGAAGATTTTCATCAGTAACCGGCGGTCAAAATGCTGATTTAAATAGTAGAGAGGTGTCCAGCTTAATGTGCCATACTTACCATTGATCCTGCCAGTTTCCGATTCCAGTTGCTGACGAATTTTTTGGTATGCCTGGACTTCTCCGCGTGAAGTAGGCGCTATCTGAGTAAAGCGAATCCTGCCACGATGTTGCGGATACTTTTCCAAAAACTCTTCATAGGCCTGAAAGCGCTCTGGTAACCCTTTCGAATAATCCAGCCGTTCACAGGCAATAATATTTTTAGCCTCACCCAGAGAATCACGAATCGCAGCCATCTTAGGAGGCAGCGGGCCGCTGGCCAGCTGGCGGATAGTCCCGGGTTCAATACCAATGGGATAGTGACCAACACTGAATGTCTTGCCATAAGCCTGCCACCTTCCGTCAGGAGTAGGATTTAATGGCGTCAGCTGAGCCAGGGTACTTAAGAAAGCCTGCTTATCATTATCTGTCTGGAATCCCAGCAGATCATAGGCACATAACATCTGCATAATTTCCTGATGGTCAGGCAGTGCGGTGAAAACTTCAGGCGCAGGGAAAGGGATATGTAAAAAGAATCCGGCAGGTTGCTGATTTCCCTGGCGGCGTAATTCGGCAGCCAGCGGCATCAGGTGGTAATCATGTACCCAGAGAATATCCTGTGGCTGAAGCAAAGGCTGCAATCGCTGTGCCAGCAGTTTGTTGACACGGCAATATCCTTCCCACGCACTCCGCTGATAGTCAACCAGATCAAGGCGGTAGTGGAACGCTGGCCAGATAACGGTATTGGAATACTGATTATAGTAGAGGTCATAGTCATTTTGGTCCAGACTAAAGGACGCATAAGTAATCCCGTCATTGACTATCACCTCTACCGGTTCCTCTTCACCGGATATCTCTGCAATCTCTCCGTTCCAGCCAAACCACAAACCACCACTGTGCTTAAGAGCATCCAGAATTCCGACCGCCAGTCCACCGGCGCTGGCTTTCCCCCCCACAGGCAATACAATTCGGTTTGATACTACAACTAGTCTGTCCATCCGGGTGACTCCTTATCGTGTTTTGTAGGTTGAGACTGGCGGGATTCTGAATTGAGTATGCTGGCGATCCATTGATGAACCTCAGCAGTATTCTCCAGCCGGAATTTTGCCTGTGATTTACCCTTTCCGATTTTGACGGATATTCCCCCCATGTTATTAACGACACTGAAACCACGCTCGTCGGTCAGGTCATCGCCAAGAAATACCGGTATCCGCCCATGGAATGGTGCAGAGTGCATAAATTGAGCAATCGCTTTTCCTTTATCGATATTGGAAGGCTTGAGTTCAACCACACACTTCCCTGAGACCAATGTCAGCTCAGGTATCTGGCTGACCACAGTCCGGGCCAGCGCTTCAGTTTGCTCTGCAAATTGTTTTGCCTGACGATAATGCAGAGCAAATGCTATGCCTTTTTTTTCCAGCCTGACACCTGGTAAACCTGAGATGCCTTGTTTCAACTGCTGTTCTGCTTCTGTCAGTAACTCAGCTCCGGGCATCATCCGGTTAATCATGCCATTATTATCTCTGCGCTCAGCGCCATGAACGCCTGCGGCAGGCAGTAATACTGGGGACAGCAACTGGTCTATCTGGATTAATGGCCGCCCTGAGATGATAGCAACCGCCCCTCCCGACTTCTGAAACAGCAGTTGTAAGTTATTACAGACTTCAGCGGATACGGTGACTAACTCAGGTGTAGGCTGTAACGGTGCCAGGGTTCCGTCGACATCGAAGAAGAAGGCATGTTTTCCGGAGGGAGTGACCGGAATTGGTTGTTGGTGTTGTAGCACATTTAACTCCTGTCTGTTTTGCTATCCGGAGACGAACAGAGATTAGTTACCGTGTGGCAGTAAAATAAAAAACCCTCGTCGTGCCGGGAGATACCCGTATGAAAGTTTAATCAGGTATCAGGCAGGCCTGGTAGTATGACCAGTGAGTATCAGCCATGTTTTACTGGCTGCCTCCTGCGGGTGCTCTGATGATACAGAATCACAATTATTCGCTAAGTAATTATCAAAACAGATTTAAGTATAGCTGTTTTTTCAGACTCACCGTCTTATACCTTGTCTGAAAAAAGCTAATGCATTTCCTATGCCAGTATCATCAGAATCGGTCACAGGAATAATGAGCTTCGTGGGGCTTTATAGCATGAGTAAAATTATCCCCCTCTCAGCCTGTCCGGATTCCCCGTAATGTAATGACAGACAACCGACAGACCGAGTGAAAATAAGCCTCATAATAATCCTATTGAAAAATGGCTTATTGGACACATCTGATATACTGAGAGTTATTGTTCAGCGCTAATCAGAGGAATTGAGTATGACAATTGAGTATGCAGTGATTGCCGGTGGCTGTTTCTGGTGTACTGAGGCAGTATTTAAAAGCATCAATGGCGTTGAATCGGTCGAAAGTGGCTATACCGGAGGGAGTGTCGAAAATCCGACCTATCCACAAGTTTGTGAAGGAACTACCGGCCATGCCGAAGCAATCCGCATTGGCTTTGATCCTGCTGTGGTAGGTTATGGTGATCTGCTGGACATCAGTTTCGCGACTCATGATCCAACCCAGCTTAACCGCCAGGGCAACGATATTGGTACACAGTACCGCTCTGCCATTTTCCCGGCCACCCCTGAACAAGAGCAGGAAGCAAAAGCAGCTATCCAGCGTGCAGCAGAAGACCATACAGCGCCGATTGTGACCACGATCGAGCCTCTGAAAACCTGGTATCCTGCAGAAGATTACCACCAGAACTACTGGGATGGTGAAGGTCAGCGTAACGGATACTGCCTGGCGGTGATACCTCCAAAGTTACAAAAGTTACGTAAGCGTTTTGCCACTCAGGTAAAAGAGTAAACTGCCAGACCGCAAACCGGCCAAAATGGCAGCAGTTTGCGGTCAAATAAACCAATTAGCTCATGAGTTAAGCGGGCGAAACAAAAGAAGAAAATAATTCTTGACCGTTAGCAGCTGACTCCCTATAGTACCGCCCCGTTAGCCGCTACGGCCGCTGACAGGAAAAATGTGGTGAGGTGTCCGAGTGGCTGAAGGAGCACGCCTGGAAAGTGTGTATACGGCAACGTATCGAGGGTTCGAATCCCTCCCTCACCGCCATTATTTATTAAGAGAGCCTGAACGCAAGTTCAGGCTTTTTTATTTTCTGAAGCCATGATGCACCCGGGAGGGTGAGAACCCTCGCAGGGTTCGACAAAACAAAGTTTTGGATGGCCGCAGGCCACCCGCAGGGCGTGCAGCAACGCTGCGCGTCTATCCCTCCCTCACCGCCATTATTTATTAAGAGAGCCTGAACGCAAGTTCAGGCTTTTTTATTGGTTGTAAGCTAAGGTCCGATAACACAGTAAATCTTAACGAGATATCACCAGTAACTTCAGGTAGGATGGTCAGGATAGTAAATCAATATACAGCCGGAAAATCTCTACCCCGGCATCATGCAAAAAACGACTCTCTGCAATACAGTAACACTCTCATTTTTCAGTTAAAAACAGCGAAGGGAGCAAGTTAATGGCACTCCAGAAATCCCATCCGGTACCCCGTCTGCTGGTGATTGGCGGGGGAACGGCCGGAATTGGTGTAATAGCGAGTCTGAAAAAACGTATCAAAAATCTGCAGATTACCGTCATTGATCCTTCTGAAAATCACTATTATCAGCCGGGCTGGACCCTGGTCGGAGGTGGACTTTATGCTAATCAGAAAACCATCAGACCAATGCGCGAAGTTTTGCCTGATGGAGTCACCTGGATTCAGGAAAATGTCTCCGCGGTTGATCCTGTCAGCCAACATGTCACTACCCTGTCGGGTAAACAGTTAAGTTATGACTTTCTGGTGGTCGCCTGTGGGGTTGTCTTACGCTGGGATAAAATCGAGGGGCTGGAAGAAACTCTGGGACGCAATGGTGTCACTTCAAATTACCGTCCGGGTCTGGCGCCCTACACCTGGCAACTGGCAAGCACCCTTTCCCGTGGCAACGCCATCTTTTGTCAGCCAATGACTCCGTTTAAATGTGCCGGTGCGCCGCAGAAAGCCCTGTATCTCTCCTGCGAGCACTGGCAGAAAAAAGGGGTACTCAGCAATATCAATGTCAGATTTAACGTAGCAGGCAAAGCCATTTTCAGCGTTCCTTATTTTATTCCGATCCTTAAATCCTACCTTGATCGCTATACCGCCAGTGTCAGTTACTCGTCCGAACTGATTAAAGTTGACGGCAACAATCAACTGGCAACCTTCCGTATCAGTAAAGAAGGTCAGGCAGACCGGGAAGAAACTTACCCGTTCGATATGCTGCATGCCGTCCCGCCGCAGACACCCCCGACGTTTATTACCGACAGTGGTCTCGCTAATCCTGATGGCTGGTGTGATGTGGACCAGAAAACACTGCAACACCTAAAATATCCGGAGATCTTTGCGCTGGGTGACTGTTGCTCGGCCCCGGCCTCTAAAACGGCTGCCGCGGCCCGCAAACAGATAGTGGTAGTGGCGGAAAATTTAAGTAACGTCATTCAGGGTAGCCCCCCTCTCACCCATTACGACGGATACGGTTCATGCCCTTTAACTGTCGCCAGAGGCCGTGTGGTACTGGCTGAATATGGTTATCAAAACAAACTACTGCCGACCTTTCCTGGTGAACCCGCTCGTGCCAGCCGTTTTGCCTGGTTCCTGACTGCCCGCTTTTTGCCTTATTTCTACTGGCGTGGCATGTTGAAAGGCGTTGAATGGTTTGCCCGCAGCAAGCCGGAAAAACAGTAAATCCCGGCGAAATATCGCAGCTGAACTATCAGAGAAACAGCAACGGCCCCCTGAGGGGGCCGTTGCTGGAAAATTTCAGAAATCATGCTGACTTAGTTGAACGTCATACCACCATCGATGATTAATGCCTGACCGGTCATATAATCTGAATCGCTGCCAGCCAGATAAGACACACATGCCGCAACATCTTCCGGTTCAGAGATACGGCCGAGGGTCACATTTTTCGCCCATTGTTGCAGGCCCCACTCCAGCGACTGACCATTTTCATCCGCCACTTTCTGCGCGATACCTTCCATCATTGGAGTACGCACAATCCCCGGGCAGTAAGCGTTAACAGTAACACCAAATTTAGCCAGATCTTTAGCCGCTGTCTGAGTGATACCGCGTACCGCAAATTTAGTGGCACCGTATACTGCCAGATCCGGATTACCCACCTGACCCGCCTGTGATGAAGCATTGATGATTTTACCAATGACATCGCCGGTTTTCGCCGGAGTTCTTTTCTTAAAGTGTTTAAGCGCAGCCTGAGTTCCCCAGTAAACGCCGCCGACGTTAACATCGAACACTTTGTGGTAGATTTCCGGCGTAATATCTTCGATAGGAGTGGTCGGGCCCAGGCCGGCATTATTGACGATGACATCCAGCCGGCCAAATTTCTCAACCACTTTGTCTACGGCCGCGAATACCTGGTCACGGTTAGCGACATCGACAACGACTGCAACGGCTTCACCACCTGCTTTAGCGATCAGATTAACGGTCTCCTGAGCTGAATCGGCGTTAAAATCCAGGCTGCCAATTCTGAAACCATCTTTAGCCAGTCGTAACGCGACAGATCTGCCAATACCCTGACCTGCACCTGTGACCACTGCCACTTTTTTCTCTGAACTCATGGTTATTTCCTTCTGAAATTACATAAAGTTATCTTGTATATCGCTAAGATTTATTACCAAAGCATGAAAAATTTGTTATGCCTCTAAGGTAATCCTCTGTGTGCAGATTAAGATGATTCAGATCAAGTTTTACGGCATTTGAGATGTCCAGGCAGGTCTAAGCGCATTAAATATTAAATCAGCGTAATTTTAAAACCATAGTAATCACATGGGGTTATCATTTTTTTCCTGACTATTTATTGCCACATCGAAACATGACACGGCTCTGAAAAATTCTTATAAATACATATCGTTGATATCGACAATACCAGGATAGCTAACTGGAATAGTAAACCGTTAGTTTTTTCACGCACGGATTTTAATAAAAAAACCTGAACAAACGTCCAGGTTTTACAGGGAAATATCAGTTTGACCTTGCAGGAGAAACGATGATTCTTCAGAACAGCAGGTAATTCGCCAGCAGCATGGCCAGCACCCCGCCAATCGCGGGGAGCAGAGTCCGGCGAACAATTTCAAAGGGTGAACATTCACCGGCTTTACTGACGGCAATAATCACACCGGCGACAGGAGATACTGCCCTGCCCATTCCGGCCATCATTTGCATGGGCAACAGGACTTTCACCGCACTTTCACCGAATTTAGCAGCGATGGCCGGAGCCATTCCCGAGAATGAGAAAAAAGCAGCCACACCAGAACCTGTCAGGACCGCAATCACTCCGACCAGTAAGGTCATGACCAGTGTCATACTGTTAAAACCAAAACCGGCGCCCTGGACCGTACTTAACAGATAATCCACAGCACCAATTTTTTGCATTCCCTGGGCATAAATATCAGCACACACCAGCAACGAAACAATGCTGGTAAACATACTGCCCATTCCTTTAAAGAAGGCCTGTACCCCCTGGCAACTGCTGGCCAGATTTCGGGTAACGATCAGTTCGCAGATAAAGGCAAACAAGGTGCCGACTATCATCGCGGTGACTACATCTATTTTGATAGTTTTAATCAGCAACGGGCTGAACGCCAATACCAGAATCACCGGAAATACCGGCAAAAAGGCATATAATGCCGGCGCACGATGCTCTGATATTTCGCTGCCATCATCTGTGGATGCCACCACAGCATCCACCTGATGGCCGGCTTTTTTATCATAATAACGGGCCGAAAAATAAATTATTACCGCCACCACCAGCATCACAGCCACAGCCACCGGCATCTGATAACGGGCGAAATAGACCGCCGCTTCCATACCGGCGTGGCTGGCGGCCAGATTTGCTGTTCCCACCGCAGGGCCTAAATCCATAAAAGCAGACATCCCTATCATGGCTGCGGCGGCGGCTTTACTTACCCCGAGCCGGACCAGCACCGGAAAGAACGTCACCAGCAGCAGCATGGCCAGACCGGCAGCACTGGAGATGGCGATATGTAATAACTGAGCACAGATATAGCCCAGCGCCAGAATCAGATACGGCGCTTTAATCAGTTTCAATGGCCGGATACAGGCATTCACCATAGCATCCGAGGCATGAATCTCATCCATGTAGCGGGCAAAACCGCCTGCGGCCATGATAATAAGCCCAATTCCTGCTATCTGTGTTGACAGAGAGTCCCGGGCAAAGGCAAAGATGTCCAGCCACACCGATCCCGTTGTAACAGATTTGCCGTAAAGGATAGACCGCTCCGGATATAAAAGTACCGTCAGGGCCAGCAAAATCAGTCCTGCCAGCAATAACACAGTCTGGGGCTGAACATTTTTAATAATTAACCATGCGGCAATAATGGTAATCACTATTGCAATGAGAAATGCGGTCATGGGTTGTTCCTTGTTGTTCAGCAAAGTATGAACCTGCTGCGGATGTTTACATCGGATTAACAATTCCTGGCAGAATAAATAGCCGCTACCGGTAATAATATGAGAAAGCGCGTTTCCCGCATGAAACTGTGCAGATGATCTCATTGCCGGACGGCCCTGTGTCGCGGTAGTGTTAAACCACCAGTCACTGATAAATTTTCCTGCGGAGAGTCACGATGAAGGAATACCCTCCACTGACGCTAAGTCAGTATCAATCCGGGATTGCACAGCTTCGGACGTTGACCGAATCTGAATTCCGTCTGGATGACTATCTGCAACATCATTTCAATGAGATACCGTTCCACGGGATTGTGGATATTGCACAGAACGCCGGGGTCAGCAAGGCCACCATCGGACGATTTCTGGCACGACTTGGATATACCGGTTACGCTGAGTTCCGCCGTAATGTCGAAGCTGCGCTGTTGTCTCAAAAAATGGATTCTCCTTATGATGTCGCCACCCGTACCTCACCGGTGCCGGAGCTAACCACCCCGCAGAGGGTGGCTAATTTTAGTAACTCAATTGGCAGTTTATTGGCAGAATTTCAGCAGTCACTGAATATCAATAATCTGGAAGAGTTTACCGCGCTGTTGCTGGACGAGAAGCGACACCTGTACGTGGTCGGCCCCTCTTCCTCACTGGCGATGGCTACGCATTTTGTCACCCTGATACAGTATTTTCGTCATCAGGTGACATTACTGAGCCTGGATAGCGGAGAATTACCTAAATCATTACTGTCTGTCTCACCGCAGGATGTACTGGTGGTATTTTCTTATTACCGTTTCAACAACATGGCGTTGCGGGTTGCCGGCTGGTTTCGCAACCACCAGGCTACGGTGGTGCTGGTGACTAATTCAGAATCCAATCCTTACGGCAAGTACTGTAACCTGCAATTTATTTTACCGAGTGAAACCGGCTCGGTGTTTAAAAGCCGGTTAACTGGATTCGCTTTTACTGAACTGGTCTTGCATATGACATTTGCCAGCGATAAAGGTCTGGGAAACTTTGCTGAACTTGAAGAGTTATTCAGTTACTTCGAAACCTTTTCATCCGGCGTCTGAAACTTAATTTATAACCTGCTTTTGGCGGTCAAAACCGGCAATAGCTTCATCAATCAGCAAATCATTGCTCCCCAGCCATGATTCCGGCTGGCAGGCCTCACGTATTTCGGATTCACTGAGAGCTTCACGAATTGGCTGACAATCCAGTACCACATTTAGTAAATCCCGCGAGCCGTCTTCTTGTTTGAGCAGATTTTTTACCAAATCATAAGCCGCCTGACGACCGATTTTTTCTGCCAGTTTCATGGAGACCGACTCGGACAAAACAAAGTTATGCGATGAAGAAAAATTACGCCTCATCTGCTGCTTATCCACGACCAGATGGCTGATAAGCCCGACTGCCCGTTGCAGGCTGGTAGCCACACATAATGAAGCCTCAGGAACCAGACTCCAGTTAAGCATGCGCATCGAGGCTGACCGGACATCCTGCTGATCAAGTAAATTGGGCGCACCCGCGGCATACATCCAGCCCATTCTGGATAATGTCTGGATCATGTTACTGGCTCGTGGATTGGTTTTGTGGGGCATAGCACTGGAGCCTCCGCCTTCTTCTCCTTCCCGCAGCTCGCTAGTCGAGGCTCTGCCCTGGGTTTCAACATCATTGGCGATTCTGCACAGAGTACCGTGAACTAATCCATAAAACTGAATAACTTCTGCCACATGGTCCTGGCTGGCATTCAGCATTCCGGAAGGACATGTCAGCCCCAACCTCGCCATGAGTCGGTTACGCACCTCAATGCCCAGGGCACCACAGGAGGAGAGATTTCCGACCGCACCGCCATACATCCCGGTAATTGCCGCCGGATAGAGGCTATCCAGCCGGTAGATATGCCTCGTCAGTTCAGCAAGATAACTGCTGACCTGCAATCCCCAACTGGTCGCCGAAGCATCAACAGCATTGGTACGGGCTACCATAACTGTTTTTCGGTGCTGGTCGGCCATCTGTTTTAGTAACTCTCCAAGCTGTACCAACTGGCGACGCAATATTTCCAATGATTGCTTGAGGCGCATAGCCAGTCCGCTATCCAGCAAATCCTGGGTGGTTGATCCCCAGTGCAGATATTTTTTAACCAGATCACTACCGGTACTGGCTATCTGATCAATCAGTGGTTTAACCGGCATCCCCACCAGACGGGTCCCGGCGGACAGGAGATCCCAGTCCGGTACCAGTGTCCGGCAGGCAATGGCAATATCCAGTGCGGCTTGCTCAGGTATAATCTCAAGTTCGGCCTGTACCGCTGCCAGAGCCGTTTCGAATGTCAGCCAGCAGTCAATAAGATGGCTGTCTGACCAGACAGTTTTCATCTCCGGTTGTGTAAACAGGGACGAATAGAGTTCCGAGTCAAATACTGAACTTTGGTCACCACGCATAATCAACTCCTGCATCATTAAGCCTGCCTGCGCTCTGACTGTTGCCGGGGTGGCAGAGAAGCAGACAGGAGAAGTGCGGAAAGTGTGCGAAAATCACGTGCAAAAAAAAACGGGAATCTGAGATTCCCATGTATCAGTGTCGAAAGCAGCGCTGCTTTTGTGAGTCATAGTACAAAAGCCAGCCCGGACCTCACTTCTGAACGTCAACAGTATCAGGTGGTCTGCCAGTTGTGCAGCCAGTACTGATAATGAGACGGCCATTCCATCGTGGGAGTGCCCGGTTTTCCCATCCCGAAACCATGACCACCGGTTGCGTAGCGATACAACTCTACCGGCACATGGGACCTCTCACAGGCCGCTTTCATGATGAGTGTATTTTCCGGGTTTGAAATCGGATCATCCTTTGCCTGGACAAGAAAAAAAGGAGGGGAATCTGGCTTCACAAAATTCTGTACTGACCATGCCTCATCCTGCTGTGCCGTGGCATGATTTCCCACCATAATTTTATGGGTCGAGGTATGAGTATAGGGAGATTCCAGCGTAATGATCGGATAGATTAATGCGGCTCTGTCGGCCGTTGCTGGCTTGCTGTCGAGGCTGTCAACCGCCGGATAGCTGGTAAAATCAGGTCGGGTCGCTGCCATACCCAGCAAATGACCACCGGCTGAAAAACCAAGTAGTCCGACATGCTTTTCCCGCTGCCTGATAAGTCTTATGGCCCGTTGGGCATCCTGTAAGGCAACCAGGTTACCGTCTTTCCAGCCTTCCCCCGGTAACCGGTAGCTGAGCACGTAGGCAGTAAAACCTTGTTTAGTCAGCCAGCGTGCAGCTGGCAGTGCTTCACTGGCCATTTCAATACGTTTATAACCACCTCCGGCAGCAATCAGTACCGCATAACCGTTGGTTTTGACCGGCATGTACAGGGTCAGCGATGGCTGGGAGATATTACTTTGAGCCCCTTTAGCTGTCCAGTGAACCGGCCCGGAGGGACCGCCACCGCCCGGTGGCTGAACAGGCCAAAGTAGAAATGTCTGTGGTGTTCCGGTGCTTACATCGTTCAGAGCCGCAAAGCTGTTAACACTGCGGCTAATCAGCAAACCTGCACCCAGAGTTCCCATAAATTGACGACGATCCATAGTGGCCCCAGTAAAAAAGTCATGCTTTCATCACAGCATAACAATGCGCAGATAATATGGAAAAATTATCACCTGATGTTTCATCAGAGACAAAATCATTGGGATTAATCAGAAACTCTTAATCATTATCATGCATATTTGTCTGTGGCAGTCTGGTACTTTTCGTCAGCTGTTGCTGTGTTAGTGGCTGATGGCTGTGTATTCCTGCTGATTTATGTACGGAGTGATAAAGTGTTGTCGGTGATTAAACAATAAGTTAACCAAACGGATAAATTGTCCTAAAAATGACTGAACTGGCTAATTTAAGAATATAACCCGGATACAAATGCGGGCAAAAGGCGTTATTTTAGACAAGGCTGTTTCACTCCAGGTCTTTGATTTAACAAGCTGAGATCCTGTTTTTTACTTTTTTTAAGGGTTAATCAGTATGATGAATTACCTGTTGCTGGCTATTGCTATAATTTTGTTAATCATTGCCGGGTTTTCGTTAGTCTCCTATCTGAGGGATAAAAGAAAACACACTATTTCAGGAAGAAATAAACGCCGTTAACCTGGTGCTGCGCATTACCTGTTGGGGAGAAATCACCGGGGCCGTTTTTTACTGACCGCCCCGGTGATTTTATCCGGCAACATAAAACTGTTTAATATTGTTAAAATACCCTCGCAGACTAGTCTGCACATTATAGTCCGGTGACATAACAGGGAATCTATCCCAACCAGTATTACGCCGGGACAGAGTCAAAACCTTGCTCATCAAAAGCCAAAGCTGTCGAGTTCCGGATAATCGTCAGGGCGAACTTTTCCTTCCCAGAAGAAGCGACGTTGCTCATCAGTAATCGGCTTATCATTAATACAGGCATATCGATTTATCATCAACCCTGCGGCATTGAACTCCCAGTTTTCGTTGCCATAACTGCGATACCATTGTCCTGCATCGTCGTGCCATTCATAAGCGAACCTCACTGCAATCCTGTTCCCGTCAAACGCCCATAGCTGCTTAATCAGTCGGTAATCAAGTTCTCTGTTCCACTTACGTTGCAGAAACTGAACTACCTGCTCCCTGCCTCTCACTTCTTCATTCCGGTTGCGCCAGAAAGTATCCGGGCTATAGACCATGCTCACTCGTTGTGGATCCTGACTATTCCAGGCATCTTCTGCCAGTCTGACTTTTTTGGCCGCAGTTTCGGCAGTAAACGGAGGTACGGGCTGTCTGATTTCCATGGTGACTCCAGATTTAACGTTATGTAGACAACTTTGTCTACATGCAGAGTAGCTCATGCAGACAAGTCTGTCTACATGAGTTATAATTTAATTTTAAAGGAGACTTCTGATGACCAAACCCTCTGCTGCCCGTGAGCGTATACTTGAAACCGCTCATGACCTGTTTTACCGAGCCGGTATCCGGGCCTCCGGTGTTGACCTGATTATTCGGGAAGCTGCCGTCACCAAGGTGACGTTTTACCGTCATTTCCCGTCGAAAAATCAATTGATTCTTGAGTTTCTGGATTACCGTCACCAGCGCTGGATGCGATGGTTCAGAGAGTCATTACAGTATTGTAGGGTTGAAGGATTACCGTTAGATCAGGCGATTGGTCAGACGATGGCTCAATGGTTTAACAGCGAAGATTTCCGGGGCTGTGCCTTTACCAATACAGCAGCAGAATTAGGTGACATGCTACCTGAGGCACTAGAACGGGTTCGTGAACATAAACGGGATATGACAGTGACTATTGCCGGTTTGCTGGCCGCGTATGCCGGGGGGCAAACACAGGCTGCCATGATTGCCATGGCAGTTGACGGGGCAATAGTCACCGCCCAACGCGGTGAACCTGTTGCTCAGTGCATAGCCTTGCTCAGTGATCTCACCCGGCGGGTCATCAGCCCGTAATACCTCTCCTTTGTTGGTAACCGACAGGGGTGGCAGGTGCCCAATAAACAGGCCGCAACCTGTCGGTTGCGGCCTGAGACTAACGTTTCCCTCTATCAACCGGCAATTGGCCGCCAGCTGTAGCCCGGGGTGGAAAATTAACCGTAAGCCAGTAACGTCCGTTGGCACAATTCGGAACGGACACAGTCCTGTTTATCAAAACGTACCAGCCCCACCAGGTCATCATCAGCAAAACGTGCTAATGCATCCCCCAGTCCTGAAGTCACGCCTGCCGGCAAATCACACTGAGTAATGTCTCCGTTAACGATAACCGTCACATTCTCCCCTAAGCGTGTCAGGAACATTTTCATTTGTGCCGCAGTCACGTTTTGCGCTTCATCCAGAATCACGAAAGCATTTTCGAAGGTCCGGCCACGCATATAGGCGAACGGAGCAATCTCAACCTTACCGATTTCAGGACGCAGGCAATATTGCATAAAAGAAGCACCGAGACGTTTTACCAGAACGTCATACACCGGACGAAAATAAGGGGCGAATTTCTCAGAAATATCACCAGGCAGAAAACCAAGATCTTCATCAGCCTGCAATACCGGACGTGTCACAATAATACGTTCGACATCTTTATTAGACAGCGCTTCTGCTGCTTTCGCAGCACTGATCCAGGTTTTACCACATCCGGCTTCCCCGGTAGCGAATATGAGTTGTTTGGTTTCGATGGCAGCCAGATAACGGGCCTGAGCCTCATTTCGGGCAGCAATTACAGAACGATCCCGGGTGTCGCGGGCCATGCCGATAGAGTCCATTCCCCCCATCTGCACCAGCGAAGTGACCGATTCTTCCTCACGCTGACGATGACTGCGCGAATCATTACGGATTACCCGGCGCGCTTCACGACGCGCTTTAATCACTGCTTTCTGTCTTCCCATGTTGGCACCTTACAGTTGGTTTCATTTTCCGGGCCTGAACATCAGGCACGTATACGTGAACGCTTTAGAGGTTTACCGGCTTCCTTTTAAGCCATGAACAGCCGTAGAGAGCAGTACATCGTTCTGATAAACGTGTACCGGTTAAAGAGACATGCAGTAATGAATATAAATGATAAAAAGACGATGATTTTAGAGTGAAGCCTGTACCTATGCCTGGCGACATAAGCGAAATGTTTCTGATGTGATGCATACAGCCACAATTCATGCACACTCTCCGAAGTCCCGCGTAAAACAGATACTCTCACTGAATAACTTGCACCTGACAGGCAGTGAAATGCAACAATATTTTTACTCTTTCGCGAAAAAATAGTTAGCAGCTTAAAACACAGAATTAGATAAACCTTTTAAAACATAACGTTACTATATTTCCGTCAAAACTGGCGTTAACAATAAATAGTGGCCGCCAGCCTCGTTTTCTTTGCTGGCTCCGTCAGGTAATGCTGACAATTTATTCTGGCGACCTGATGCGGGTTATTTTTTGAGCAAAAAATAACCCATCTGACTCCGAATGAGTGGCTGTCCCTGAAAAAATAACCACTCACTGAAATATATTCTTCCATCAACGAAACGGTGAATACTTTCATTTTGTTTTAGCGTTTTCAGACAGGACAACAGGATTGTCCTGGCAAACTTTATTCCGCCATGATGCTTACCCATAAAAAAACCCGCGACAGAGTAATATCACGGGTTTTTAACCAGACGTTATTGTCAGATGTGTACCGAATTAATCGTTTTGAAATTCCTGACGTGCAGTTTCAAAACGTTGCAAAGCTTCCTGAGAAGGGCGTGAGCCAGTCTTACTAAAAATCACAATTGCCAGTAACCCGACAATGAACCCGGGGATGATTTCATACAAACCAAACAACGCAAATTGCTTCCAGATAACCACAGTGACTGCGCCCGCTATCATCCCTGCCAGTGCGCCGTTACGGGTCATATTTTTCCAGCAAACACTCAGCAGTACCACCGGGCCAAAGGCAGCACCGAATCCTGCCCACGCATAACTCACCAGGCCCAGGACCTTGTTTTCCGGGTTACGAGCCAGAAGAATAGCCACCAGTGCCACCAGCAATACCATCAACCGCCCTACCCAGACACGCTCACGCTGGCCCGCATTTTTGCGTAGAAAAGCCTTATAAAAATCTTCAGTCAGTGCACTGGAACAGACCAGCAACTGACAACTCAGTGTGGACATCACTGCCGCCAGGATAGCCGAGAGAAGTATGCCGGCTATCCACGGGTTAAACAGAATCTTTGCCAGTTCGATAAATACCCGTTCGGCGTTCTGATTAACGGCTCCGGCCATCGCCGGATGGGTATCAAAATACGCTATTCCGAAGAATCCAACACCTACCGCCCCTGCCAGACAAAGAATCATCCAGCTCATACCAATCCGCCTCGCAGCGCGCATCGAACGATGTGAATCAGCGGCCATAAAACGTGCCAGAATATGCGGCTGTCCAAAATAGCCCAGTCCCCAACCGAGCAGAGAAATAATGCCAATAAAGCTGGTACGGTTGAATATATCGGTAAACCCCGGACCATGGGCTTCGATAACCTTCATAGCATCCGGGATGCCACCCACCGCAATTATAACAATGACAGGAGTGAGGATCAGAGCAAAAATCATCAGGCTGGCCTGAACCGTATCGGTCCAGCTGACAGCCAGAAAGCCGCCCAGGAAAGTATAAACAATCGTCGCTGCCGCCCCCGCCCAAAGAGCCGTTTCATAACTCATACCGAAAGTGCTTTCAAATAGCCTGGCGCCCGCCACAATCCCCGAGGCACAGTAGATGGTAAAAAAGACCAGAATAATCAGTGCCGAAATCACCCGTAATACTTTACTCCGGTCTTCAAAGCGACTGGAAAAATAGTCCGGTAAAGTCAGGGCATTATTATGATGCTCAGTCTGAACACGTAACCTCCCGGCCACAATTTTCCAGTTCAGCCAGGCACCGATGACTAAACCAATCGCTATCCAGCTTTCAGAAATCCCCGACAGAAAAATTGCACCCGGTAATCCCATCAGGAGCCAGCCACTCATGTCTGAGGCACCGGCAGAAAGTGCCGTGACCAGACTGCCGAGTTTACGACCACCCAGGATGTAATCATCGAAATTTTTGGTCGATCGCCAGGCAAAAAAGCCAATAAGCAACATACCGAAGATATAAATAATAAATGTTACAAGTAACGGGGTACTGGCTGTCATGTTTGTCTCCATTTTTTGCTTATTATCAGGCACAGTCTGAGCAAATAGCACGAAAAAATCACTATCCCCCGTGCTTTACGCACAGATAATACGCATATCGTGTAGTTTCCACCCTCCCTGCCAGTTGCAACAATGAAGTAACATGTTGTTACATGGAACGCACTTATTTTTTATTCACAACCAGCGTCGGATCAAATTTTTCAACATTGCAACTTTATGCAACCCGTATTTAACGGCATAAATAACCCCATCAGCCGCACCCTCTAAAAAATAACAACCGACGGTAAAACTCTTAACTTTTCAGCCCAAGTACTACCATTCCGGTTCATAAGTTTTTCATAGTTGCAACAGGTTGCAACTTCAAGGATATTGAGGTGCAACCTATAAGAATTCACAGCAAACGGAGACAGACATGGCAACCACCACCACAATGGGTGTAAAGCTGGACGAAGATACCAGGGAGCGGCTAAAACTCGCCGCACAAAAGATAGACCGGACGCCTCATTGGTTGATTCGCCAGGCGGTGTTTAATTTGCTGGAGGCAATTGAATCCGGTAACAGCCCTTGGGCTTCTGAGCAGCTTGCTGGCGGCCATGAACCCGACGCCTTCCCCGTCAAAGAAGAGAACGTGCAGCCCTTTCTGGATTTCGCTGAGCAGGTCCTGCCACAGTCGGTGATCCGTTCAACCATTACTGCGGCATGGCGTCGCCCGGAAACTGATGCCGTTCCGATGATCCTTGAGCAGGCACGCCTGACCCCGGCTCTGTCAGAGAAGACTCAGCAGCTGGCTTTGCAACTGGCCGAAAAGTTACGTCAGCAAAAAGTCAGCAGTGGTCGTGCCGGGATGGTGCAGAGCCTGTTACAGGAGTTTTCTCTGTCATCACAGGAAGGTGTGGCACTGATGTGTCTGGCAGAAGCGCTGTTGCGTATTCCGGATAAACCCACGCGTGATGCCTTAATCCGCGATAAGATCAGCCACGGTAACTGGCAGTCTCACCTCGGCCGCAGTTCCTCTCTGTTTGTTAATGCCGCGACCTGGGGATTACTGGTGACCGGCAAACTGGTTGCTACCCATAATGAAGCCAACCTGTCACGTTCCCTTAACCGAATTATCGGTAAAAGTGGTGAGCCGGTGGTGCGTAAAGGGGTAGATATGGCCATGCGTCTGATGGGGGAGCAGTTTGTCACCGGCGAGACTATCGCTGAAGCCCTGGCTAACGCCCGGAAACTGGAGGATAAAGGTTTCCGCTACTCCTACGATATGCTGGGTGAAGCCGCCCTGACGCACAAAGACGCCGAAGCTTACCTGCTCTCCTACCAGCAAGCGATTCATGCCATCGGTAAAGCATCCAACGGCCGGGGCATTTATGAAGGACCGGGAATCTCGATCAAACTGTCAGCTCTGCACCCTCGCTATCAACGGGCACAGTATGACAGGGTCATGGCGGAACTTTATCCGGTGCTGAAATCCCTGACCTTGCTGGCCCGTGAATATGACATCGGTATCAATATAGATGCGGAGGAGGCTGACAGGCTGGAACTGTCACTCGATCTGCTGGAAAAACTCTGTTTTGAACCGGAACTCGAAGGCTGGAACGGTATAGGCTTTGTGATCCAGGCCTACCAGAAACGGTGTCCGTTCGTGATAGATTCTCTGATTGATCTGGCACAGCGTAGTCACCGCCGTTTGATGATTCGTCTGGTCAAAGGTGCGTACTGGGACAGCGAAATTAAACGTGCCCAGACAGAGGGGCTGGAAGGCTATCCGGTCTATACGCGTAAAATCTATACCGATGTCTCTTATCTGGCCTGTGCCCGTAAATTGCTGTCAGTACCCAACCTGATTTATCCGCAATTTGCTACCCACAATGCACAGAGTCTGGCAGCGATTTATCAGTTGGCAGGCAACAACTACTATCCTGGCCAGTACGAATTTCAGTGTCTCCATGGTATGGGGGAGCCGTTGTATGAACAGGTTGTGGGGCCGCTGTCTGAAGGAAAACTTAACCGTCCATGCCGCATCTATGCCCCGGTGGGTACTCATGAAACACTGCTGGCTTACCTGGTCAGACGTCTGCTGGAAAATGGTGCCAACACTTCGTTTGTTAACCGGATAGCCGATAAGACCTTATCTCTCGATGACCTGATTACTGACCCTGTGCTGGCGACCGAACAACTGGCCCGGGAGGAAGGGGTCACCGGTTTGCCACATCCGAAAATCCCGTTGCCGCGTGAGTTGTATCACAGCGATCGCCAAAACTCTTCCGGACTTGATCTGGCCAATGAACATCGTTTGGCCTCTTTATCCAGCGCCCTGTTGAACAGTGCCACCAGTCCCTGGCTGGCTGAACCACTGATTGATGCTGAACCACTGGCGGAGCAGCAGCGGCCGGACGCTCTGCCGGTATTCAATCCGTCAGCAATCCGGGACATTGTCGGTTACGTCCGGGAATCTACCGAACAGGAAGTCACCGCCGCCCTGAAAGCCAGCAACGCCGCCTGTACTATCTGGTTTGCTACCCCTCCGGGGGAACGGGCAACTATCCTCGAAAACGCGGCCATGATGATGGAAGATCAGATACAGACACTGATTGGTATCCTGGTCCGTGAAGCCGGAAAAACGTTTCAGAACGCTATCGCAGAAGTGCGGGAAGCCGTAGATTTCCTGCGTTATTATGCCGCTGCAGTCGCCGCTGATTTTGATAATGAGACTCACCGCCCGCTGGGTCCGGTGGTCTGTATCAGTCCCTGGAACTTCCCGTTGGCTATATTCACGGGTCAGATAGCTGCAGCGCTTGCCGCCGGTAACGCCGTACTGGCCAAACCTGCTGAACAGACACCACTGATTGCCATGCGGGCAGTACAAATCATGCATGAGGCCGGGGTTCCGAAGGGCGTACTACAGTTACTGCCTGGTAAGGGAGAAACGACGGGGGCACAGCTGGTCGCCGATTCTTCCATTCGCGGAGTCATCTTCACCGGCTCGACGGCAGTAGCCTCTTTGTTACAACGTAACCTGTCTGGCCGGCTGGATCCCCGTGGACAACCTGTGCCATTAGTTGCTGAGACTGGTGGTGTTAACGCCATGATAGTCGACTCCTCTGCACTGACTGAGCAGGTCGTGGCTGATGTGATAGTTTCTGCTTTTGACAGCGCGGGTCAGCGTTGTTCTGCCCTGCGGTTATTGTGCCTGCAGGAAGATATTGCCGACCATACGCTGGAAATGTTGCGGGGAGCAATGGCCGAATATCGTACAGGTAACCCGGAACTTCTGACGACCGATATTGGGCCGGTTATTGATGAAGAGGCTCAACAGATGATTGAGCAACATATTGCCTCAATGGCAGAACAAGGCTTTAAAGTGAGCCGGATTACTCATAAAGATAGCGATAAACTGACAGCGCTGAATAACGGACGCTTTGTAGTCCCGGCACTGATTGAGATAAATCGTCCGACAGATTTACAGCGAGAGGTGTTCGGTCCGGTGCTGCATGTGGTACGTTATGCCCGCAATCAGCTATCTTCTCTGATTGATGAGATTAATGCCACCGGCTATGGCCTGACATTCGGGGTTCATACCCGTATTGATGAGACCATTAATCACGTCACCCGTGATATTTGCGCCGGAAATCTCTATGTGAACCGGAATATCGTCGGCGCGGTGGTCGGAGTGCAACCCTTCGGTGGCGAGGGACTGTCTGGAACAGGACCAAAAGCCGGAGGGCCTCTCTATCTTTACCGGTTACTCTCCTCTCGTCCGGATAACGGCCCTAAACAGACATTATCACGACTGGCTTCACCGCTGGACGGTCAGGTTGTCTCTGCTGCGTTTTCAGCCCTCAGTGACTTTGCTTCAGCACAGGATAATCAGTTGCTGACGGCACAATGCCGACAGTTCGCTGAAAATAATCAGAGTCACACCCTGCGACTGCTTAACGGTCCCACCGGGGAACGTAACAGTTACACACTACTGCCACGGGAAAGGATATGGTGCGTAGCAGATAATCAGCAGGATGCCTTTTGCCAGCTTGCGGCCGTTACCTGCACCGGTTGTCGCGTATTATGGAATGATAATGAGCTGACCCGCAGCTGGCTGGAACAGCTTCCTGCAGAGGTTCGACAGCAGATTGATTTGAGTGATACTCCAGCCAGTCAGCCCTATGACGCGGTAATTTTTCACGGCGATGCTGATCAGTTAATTCTGTTATGCAAAGAGGTTGCCGGACGCAATGGCCCGATTGTTTCGGTACAGGGATTTTCCCGGGGAGAATCAGCTATCCTCACCGAAAGGTTACTCCTTGAACGTGCGGTCAGTATCAACACTGCCGCTGCCGGAGGTAATGCCAGTCTGATGACTATCGGCTAACCGCTCTGTCCCGTGGTGCTTCCTGCGCCACGGGACCTCCTGAATTTATTCCTCTTAGGCCCTTTTCCTGGCACACTCACCTGCCCCATTCCCTTGTTTTCTCTGCCTGCTGATGCCCATTGACCAGTCTTGAGGCTAAACGCTGTTTACCGCGTGATTATTTGAAATCATAGTAGTCAGCACTTTCTCCGTTTGTAGTTCCGTCCGTTTAGACAGATATAAACTACGTCGGTGCAAATCTTTTCTCTGTGTTATTTAATGCCAAGGATAAAGTACTGATGAACTTAACTACCGCTGCTTTATTAATCATTGCTGTTATTTTGGTCGCGACCGCCATCTATAGTTTATATTCATACCTGAAAGAAAGAAGATACAAAAAGTTTCCAACGTTTCGGCGTTAATACTGGAAAATTAAACTTTAAAAATAAATGAAAACATAATGATTACAGATGTAATAAACTGTCACTCAGCACTTAACGAAGATATACCAGAATGCGCACAATGATAATCACGCCATAATTTGGGTGTTACCTGGTATCTTTCACGAAATAATTTACCAAACCGTGAATGACTGACAAAACCACATTTCCAGGAAATCATTTCGATACGCATCTCCGGATGCGTTTCAAGTAATTCACGGGCAGCATTTAAACGGCACTCACGTATCACGGCCATCACCGACGTATTTTGTTCCTGAAATGCCCGATCCAGGCTGGCTCTGGAGCATTTCATCATCACCGACAGTAAATCCGGATTAAGATCATGTAACAAATAGTTCTGTTGAATCAATGAGCTGGCACTGTTAAATAACCATGCACGTTTCCCGGTGGCCTGCAGTCCTTTTTCCTGAGCGATATCAGATAACAGCAGCAATCCCATATTCATTAAACCGTCAACTACGGTTTCGGTTTCCCGCTGTGATAAAGAGTGAGAGTGACTATCCAGTAACTGCATATGGGATTTTATAAACCCCGACAGTGGATGTTTATCAACCACCACCACAGGGGTATTAATTTTACCAATGAATAATGGGGAGCTAAGCGTGTTCGAGGGAATAACATACAACTGCTTTACCCCTTTCGCATGATAGTGATAAAAATCCGCACGCTGATGAATAAACAAACTTCCCGGGCGAACACGTGCCGCTACCGAACGGTCTCGACCACTGACTAATTGCTCTCCTTCCATCAACATGGAAATAAATACCGAAGTTTCGGCGACGGCATGTGGATCAAATATAGTCTGATTGTCAGAGCCCATTGCACTGCAGTAATCTCCACCGGTTGCGGAAATCGTTTTATGTTTGGCAATAATATCTTCTGGTCGTCGGTTATTAACTACACGAATACCATAACAGCTTAGATTTTCTTCAATATCATGAAAGCGCTTTTCCGGATCAATATCCGAGGCTTCCAGGATATGCTGGGTATATAATGATGATGGCCGGGTCATAATAATTTTCGAATCTGCCCGCAGGCGGAGATGAGACTATACAACAACCTTACAAAATTTCCCGGCCAAACACCATTAATGAATCATAAATTTTTCTTGTGAAAATATGTCACCGGAATGGCTAACCAAAAACAGAATACGGTGCCTTTTCAGGTGATCAGACTCTGATTACCTTCCAGTTTCACTGGCTACTGTCGTCGCCTCTTCAGGAGGCAGAATATCGCGTATATTCACCAGGGCATTACGCACTGCCGCACCTCCGGCGTAAAACAACAACTGTAATATACTCTCGATGATCTCTACCCTGCTGGCTCCGGCATTCAATGCTGCCAGCGTGTGTGCCCGTAACTGAGGAACCGGATGGCCCAGGGTAACGCACGACGCAATCACCACCAGTTCCCGAATTTTAGGATCTAATCCCGGCCGGCTCAAAATACCGCCCATCGCCCATTCGATGGAAATATCGGTAAAGTCCGGACAAAGGCCGGCCATATCCTGTTGCAGGGCCTCTCCGGCCCCGTTACCGTACAAACTTTCAAACAGTTGCGTACCTCGCTGGCGTAATTCGGGATGACTTAGCATGTTCTGATTCCTTGATAGTGGGATTAACGTTATTAAAATTGATTAACCCCACTTGATAAACATCGATATACTTTTATCTTTCACAAGTATTACCTGGCAATCATGAACAAACTTGAAAGTATGGCGATTTTTACCCGGGTTGCAGAAAAAGGCAGTTTTGCCGCGGTCGCAGAAGAAGTGGGAATCAGTGGCACCATGGTCGGCCTGCATATTAAAGCCCTGGAAAAAATGCTCGGTGTCAGACTACTGCACCGTACAACCCGACGGCAAAGCCTGACTGAATTTGGCCTCAGTTACTATCAGCGCTGTTGTGAAATTCTGGCCCGCGTGGATGAAGCAGAATCACTGGCCGGGGAGCTGCAATCTTCACCCCGCGGCCGGCTGCGGGTAGCGTCGCCGGTTACTTTTGGTGTTCATGCCCTATCCCCGTTATGCGCTGAATTTCTGACCCTCTACCCACAGGTTAATCTGGAGCTGGTACTGAGTGATGTAATACCCGATATGGCCGAACAGGCCATAGATATCGCGATTCGTATTGGTGAAACAGACAATATTAACGCATTCGTCGCTCGCTCACTGGCCCCCTACCGTTCCGTGATTTGTGCTACCACGGATTATCTGAGCCGTTACGGGATGCCACAGCGGCCGGAAGACTTGAGCAACCATCGCTGCCTGGGATTCGCACATCCACAGGCCAGTAAGCACTGGACTCTTCAATCGGGAGGACATCCTTTGCGCATCCCTGTCAGTCTGTGCATGTCGGTAAATAATGGTGAAGCATTGCGTGCAGCAGCACTTAAAGGGCTGGGAATTATTATGCAGCCGGAAATTCTGCTGGCAGAAGACATTGTGCAACATCGGCTGATTCCGTTGCTGAATGATTTTCTTCCGCCAGCCAAGCCGGTACAGGTGGTTAGCTTTGCTGACCGGCAGCCGTTGCCGGGACATCGTCGTTTTATCGAACTATTGATGTCCCGGTTTGGCAAACAGTTATCGGCACTCCGTAACTGATTCGTTCGGTGTGTCTCCCGGGAAATAGCAGGCATATTTTGCCAGGGCTATGCGGTAATTTATCCGGCTTTTTTCCGGTAACAGTTGATCCCATAATTCGAAAGAATGATAGTCCGGCAATTTCTCCCGGGTGTAGCCTTGCTCCGTTAACGCCTGATCCAGTCGCCGTAAGCGCATGACATATTCCCTGATAGTCGCCAGACACAGGCATCCATCAGCCAGCAGTGCCTGCTTAAATGCCTGAATATCAAACAATGTCGGTTGACGACCATTACTGACGGTAGAACAAAACCGGCACACTGGTTCCAGCCGGGTCAAAAAGGCCTGCCACTCCTGTGCAGTGACCGGGCGATCCATATACATAATATCTTTATGAGTAATCAGTTTACCGGACAGTAACAGCCGCACGCGGCTGAGTTCATTGCCACAACTACTACAGTGATGCAGGGCATACTTATAATCGCGAATGTAGCGACTTAAACGCTGATAGTGAGTTTTCATGATTTTTTACGCGCTCCGGCGCTGAGTTTTTTTCCGTTAATCATCTTTCAGACGAGCGCGCAGCCGCTTAATTGCCTGACTGTGTAACTGGCTGACTCTTGATTCACCGACATTCAGAACAGCCCCTATCTCTTTAAGATTGAGTTCGTCCTGGTAGTAAAAGCTGAGGACTTGTTTTTCGCGTTCAGGCAGCCCCTCAATCGCTTCCAGCACCTGATTTCGCAGACTATGGTCGAGTAGCTGATGTAACGGATTGCTTTCTTCACGATGTTCCATCATCAATTCCATACCGTCGCCGTTGTCTTCACATAACGTTTCCAACGAAAATAACTGACTGGTATTGGTTTCCATCAGAATCTGCCGGTATTCCGCCAGACTTATTCGCAGGAAGGAGGCAATCTCCTGCTCACTTGCCGGCTTACCCGTTGTCTGTTCCAGTTGAGCGATCGCTGCAGCTACTTCACGGGCTTCGCGCCGGACGCGCCGGGGAACCCAGTCACGGCTGCGTAATTCGTCCAGCATTGCCCCTCTGATTCTTTGTACAGCGTAGGTCGTAAATGCCGTCCCCTGGGTTGCATCGTAACGGTCTATCGCATTCAGCAGACCTATTCCTCCGGCCTGAATCAGGTCATCGAGGTCAACGCTGGCGGGTAGTCGCACCTGCAGCCTTAAGGCTTCATGCCTTACCAGCTGTACATATTGCTGCCAGATATCCTGTTTATCAGTGACACCTTCGGCGGTATATAAGCTCTCCACAATTCCATCCTGATTTGCCAGGGCCGTGGAGAAATTATCAACCGTCAGGGATAAGAACTATCGAAGGAAAAAAGAGTTAAAATTAAACGTGTTATGCGACTGAAAAATGCGCCGGTCAGGTGATGAGATGACCAGCGCAGAAACTACTGGCGGGAAGAAAAGTGCGCCCTGATACTCCGCAGAGAACGAATCGCCGCCTGACGGTCGGCCACCGGCAATGTCGACAGTGCAAAACCATACTTATCTTCAAATTGCATGGCGGCGGTCAGGCAGATAGCCCGGAATGTCAGTTGGCTGCAGATAGTGGACTGGCGTGTGCTCCAGCCTTCGTCCCCCAGATAAGCTCCGGAGTTTTCGATATCAGCAAAATAGGAAAACGGCGGGTGCATTCCCGCCCGGATGATACGCCAGCTATGTTCCACATGTTCCAGAGCATTATAGAACATCTCATCCATCAGCCCCGCCTGTTGCAGACAGCGGCGGCTGTAGTAGGAAAAGGCGCCAACACAACTGGGATAAAGAGGCAGACGAAATGAAGCATAGTCCACTTGCAATCTTGGCCGTGGCTGCCCTTGTGCATCAACGTTATACGGACCGTGTAATGCGAAATTAAAATGCTGTATTCCGGTCTCTGCAGAGGCTGAAATATAGCGTTCAAATACCTGTGGATCTTTCAGATAAATATCATCTTCAATCAGAAAAATGTGGTCGACATCCTGTGCCAGCAAATATCTGAGTGCGGTATTTTTACTGCATCCGACGCCCTGATTTTGCGGATTTTCCACCAGCATCGCCTGTAACGAACGATATTCAGCGTCCGGCCGACCGTCATTAACAATAATCAACGCATCAATCTGGTCTTTGGGTAAAGTATTCCAGAGCCGGAGGAACCCTGGCTTGCGGTTAAAGGTTACAATACCGACGCCGATGCGTCCCGATGGTCTGTTCATGACTTACTCCTGTAACTTTGCAAAGGCTGGTTTATTCAAGCCAGGCTTGCTGCCATTCTGCCAGTGATTGGGGAGTCAGCAGCCAGTCACGGCGTACTGCCTGTTGTAATGTCTCTCCTCTGATGGCCAGTGCCTGCGGTGAGCTCAGGTGTTCCCGGATGGCCTTCATCCAGTGCCTGAAGTGATTTTTGACCCGGGTCACCGGGAGTGAGCCGCGGTAAGGCTCAATATCACTACAGATCACCGGTATACCACAGGCTCCCAGTTCCAGCAGGCGCAGGTTGCTTTTACATTCATTGAACAGATTAATTTCCAGCGGCACCAGAGCCAGATCCAGACTCAGGCTCGCCAGTTTCTGCGGATACCAGTCGAACGGCACACCACTATGAAACTCACCCGTGAACTGTGCCGGTTTCATGCCCATAAATACCCACTCCACCTCATCAGCTAATGCCTCAATCAGTGGCTGAAGGATAGCCAGATCGCCGGTATGACTGTTGCCTCCAGCCCAACCCAGCCTCGGCTTCCTTCCCTGATTCCGGGCACTGGTTAATGCGCCCCATTGCAACGGGTTAAGTCGGTTTTGTGCGACCCTGATATCACTGTGCAATCCGGCATAGGCCGAGGCCAGCGCAGCTGTGGATACCACCAGATGATCGGCACTCTCCATGGTCCGCCTCAGTTGGCCGGCAATGTCTTTCGGTAATTTATGGCGGTTTTGATTGTGTCGCGGCAGGCGGAGGAAGTAATCGTCATACTCCATAATAATTTTGGTACCGGATAACTGTCGGTATTGACGGAGAGTTTCTTCAATCTGCGGATCAAACGGCATCTGTAATAACAAAATATCCGGCTGTATTGCCGCGACTTCCATAGCCGCAGGCAAACCATGGATCAACCCGCCTTCGAGTTGCAATTGTTGTTCCATTAGCTGGTAGGGTTGTATCACACGGTAATGACCACAACCGGTAAAATTAACATGGCCTGCCATCATTACCGGCAACGGCCTGCCTGGTAACGGGAACTGCACTCTGGCTGTCCGGTGTGACAGACAGAAAGGCTGACCCGTGCGGGTAAAGTGACGGTGGTAACGAATATCCTGACATAAGGCCCCCTGCCAGCGTTCACGCAATGCGTCATTGCCCTGCTGTTCTGCCACAGATTCGGCCGGATAACAGGCAGCAGAAAGTCGTGTGGCACCGCCCATATGTTGCAGTGTCGCTTGTGGCGTCCAGACGACCAGATAACCTTGTTGGCGGACCCTGAGACAAAAATCGATATCGGCGGCTCCCCCGGCGAAATGCTGTGCATCGAAACCGCCGACGGTGTCAAATACATTGCGCCGGACCAACAGGCAGGATGCGCTCAGCGCCGATACCTGCTGGGCTGTCTGCAGGTAATGAGAATATCCGCTCACAGTGGACGGTGAATCACGGAAGGCTTCAGCGACTCCGCTGCCAAATCCGGTAATAAACCCCGCATGCTGGATACGTTGGTCGGCGAACAACTGCCTTGCCCCTGTCACCGCGACTTCCGGGCGATGAGCGATTTCCAGCAGATTATTTAACCAGCCACAATCACTGAAGCTGCAGTCATTATTGAGAAACAACAGATAATCACCTGTCGCCCTGGCAGCAGCAAAATTATTGATAGCCGCAAAATTGAAGCCATCCGTCCAGTGCAGTATTTTCAGATTCCGTAGTTTCAGCGCCTGTAACTGATTCAGATAATCACAGGCGTCTGCCTGACAGGAACCGTTGTCGACAATCAGTAGTTCATAATCCGGCCAGCGAGTCTGTTCGGTTAAGCTGTCAAGACAACGACGTAGCAATGGCTGGTTATCACGGGTGACAATCACAATGGAAACACGAGCTGTGAGTGGCAAAGGGTAATGTAGCTGGTCGGGGCGACCTGCTGTTCCCGGTTCTATCCACCCCTCACTGCCACAACGTTGCAGATGTTGAAGGGTAATTTCCCGGCGTTGTGCCGTGACTGATTCCACCCCCTGGCGATCAGGGACCAGCAACACGGCTTCCGGCAGATGCCCGACTGCGCCCGGTCCGCTGTGTTCAATCACCCGCCAGATAAGCTCACTGAATATGAGTTCATTACTATAGGCGTCCTCCACCAGATACTGTTTGATACATGCAGCGGTGACCAGTAACTCCTCTCCCGGATAATGCTGACTGCGTAGCAGGTCGATATTGCAGTCTGGTTTCAGGAGTAACTGCGCATCTTCGAGGCTGTCTCCCTGTAAAATATCGCTATAACAGACCTGAATGCCGGGCTGCTGTAACTGATGTTCCGCAAATAATAACAGGCTGTCATTCAGGCAACGGGTGCCGGCTTCAATGACCAGCCAGCTGGTCGCTTTATAGCGGATAGTTGTCTGAAGCAGTGCCTGCCCGTCAACCGGCAGAGTCAATTGCTTCTCATTTTCCTGAAGCAACGACGAGTAATGCATGGTGCTAATCAGTATGCAATGTTCAGCCGCCAGCGATTGCTGACGAACTGACAGCAGGCTGTTTTCACACTGCGTCCGATCATTACTGCGGTCGAGTATTATCACTCCGATACGGGCAACCTCTCCTTGCCCGGCAATAATGGCAGAAAGCACAGCCCGCCGTGTCTCACTGATCTCCCGCTGTTTCAGCCATTGTAGTAATGGCCGGGAGTCATCGGCCTGCTGTGCCAGAATATTCCTTACCATCATCCATTCTTTCGCATCTGCATCATTCAGCGTCAGTCTGCCGGCTGCCGGCAGAGAATCAAGCAGCGGTGGTAACAGCGCAGACAAAGACCAGTTCTGCAACGCGCTGGATTTAAAGCCGGTTGCCCATTGCTGTGCCTTTGCGTACCCGTTGATTAATGCATCGCAGTATTGCTGAATATCAGGCTGATTCCCTCCCGTGGCGATGAAAAAATTATCGCTGTCCATCGTCAGTGACTGTTCTGTCAGATAACCATGCCAGCCGCCCTGCCCGGCAATACACACCGGAATACCCAGACAAAGTGCCCGCGCCACCCACTGGTGTTCTCCCACCACCAGTTGATACTGACTAAGTTGTTGATTGGTCAGTGCTGAGGTTTGTTGCGCTAACAACATCACATCCAGACGAACTCCCCGTAAACGGCACATCGTTGTCAGCTCACTCAGTGCCGGACTCAGGCTCTGAGTGACCCACAGGATGTGTTTTAGCGTCCCCCCCGCCGGGCTGCCTGGGTCACTGTGGTCATCGTCAAACGCCAGGGGTAGCAGTCGCATGGCTGGACCCGATGCACCACGTAAGCGCTGTGCAGCATAGCTGCGCGGCGAGTCCGTCATAACGCGCCAGGCGAGTCGGTTTGCCAGGGCACTAATCTCTTCACCCATACCCGGCACAGAAGCTGAGAAATGCTGAAACAGGCAGCACCCATGCAACTCACCCCGATGCATAAGTTCAATCAGCCTGGCAGAAAGGTAACCGTTACACACCCAGATGAGTTGATAGTGGCGGTAAAGGTCGTTGGAGGATTGCCCGGGTGAAGGTGAGTCATTATCGATAAACAGACGAAGTGGCCCTGCCAGCGATAATTGCGTCAGTTGCTGCCGGTATTCCCCGTCTGTCAGTCGCGCGGTAATATCCACCGACCAACCCTGATGAAGAAACCATCTGGCCAGACGCAACAGTAAAGACTCAGCCGCCGTGAACTGCCTAAGTCTGTCCAGCGAAAAAAGTATTCTCTTCATTCCTATCCCCTGTCCGTGCGACACAACAAAACCCCGCAGAGCGGGGTTAGGTTTTAACCAATGTTTCTGATTAGCCTTGCAGCAATGACAGGACGGTCTGTGGAACCTGGTTAGCTTTCGACAATACAGAGGTACCCGCTTGTTGCAGGATTTGCGCACGTGACATGCTGGATACTTCGGTCGCATAATCCGCATCCTGGATACGAGACTGAGAAGCAGACAGGTTATTCACAGTAGCATTCAGGTTGTTGATGGTTGATTCAAAACGGTTCTGAATCGCACCCAGTCCGCTACGGGCTGTATCTACATCAGAGATACGGGCATCGATATCGGCCAGAGCAGTCTCGCCGGTCACACTGTAATCACTGCCCAGGGTCTGAGATTTAAAGCCGTTATCTGACAAAGAGATAGAGATAACGTTCGCATCGGCACTATCGTTAGAACCTACCTGGATATTGATACTGGTACTGGTGCTGTCAAACAGCTGAATGTTGTTAAACGTTGTTGCACTCCCGATACGTTTAATTTCAGCCAGACGTGCATCGACCTCAGCCTGAATAGAGTCGATATCTGCAGCACTGTTAGTCCCGTTTTTCGCCTGCACTGTCAGTTCACGGATACGCTGTAAGTTGGTGTTCATTTCATTCAGCGCACCTTCCGCGGTTTGTGACAGTGAAATACCGTCATTCGCATTACGCGAGGCCTGAGTCAGACCACGGATATTAGATGACATACGGTTAGCAATAGCTTCACCAGCTGCATCATCTTTTGCACTGTTAATACGCAGACCCGAAGACAGGCGCTCGATAGCGGTACCCAGAGAAGACTGTGCTTTGTTCAGGTTAGTCTGAGTGGTTAATGACATGATGTTGGTATTGATAACAGCCATGATTTTTATCCTTCAATAAATGAATGTTCATTGAATAAGCAAAAAGGCATTCCCTTTGCGTTCATGACTGATATCGGTGATCAACAGGTTAACTTTAGCCAGCGACCTGAAAAAAACCAATAAAGCGGATTTTGTTTACAGGCTGATACCGGCTCTGTGCGATGTGTACGGCTTAAACCTTTATGTTTTCGGGCCGATATTACCAATACACACTCAGTAACAACAGGATATGGTGATGACCGCAATCAGTAATCTGGATATCAGCAGTAATCTTAATCTGACTGATTTGTACAATAATTTACAGGCAGCAGAACAGGCTAAACTGACCCCTATTACCAATGAAGCTACTGCCTGTAAAAACAAAATCTCTGCCTTCGGGCAACTGAAGAGCAGCCTGCAAAATCTGCAGTCCGCGATTGATGCGCTGACGAAAACCACCACCTTTAATGCCACGGCAGTGACCAGCAATAATCAGTCATTTTCTGCATCCACCGACAGCAGTGCAATTCCCGGCCAGTATCAGGTGAAAGTGACACAACTGGCCACTGCGCAGTCGTTACTGTCCGGAAAAATCAGCAGCAGTGACACCGCTCTGGGAAGTTCAGACAGTGGCAGCCGGACACTGACCCTGCAGACGGGCCAGGGCAGCCCGGTGACCATCACTCTGACAGATAAACAAACGTCACTGGATGGCATCGTTGATGCCATTAACCAGAGCGGCGCAGGAATTAACGCCACCAGTATCCGCGCCGCTGACGGTGAGTACTATCTTAGCCTGACCGCCAAAGATACCGGCGAAGGGAATAATATCTCAGTGACCGTCAGTGGGGATGACCAGTTGCAAAGCGTCATAGGATACACCTCCA
Organism: Tatumella morbirosei; assembly: GCF_000757425.2. Lineage (GTDB taxonomy): Bacteria > Pseudomonadota > Gammaproteobacteria > Enterobacterales > Enterobacteriaceae > Tatumella > Tatumella morbirosei. The sequence goes on from NZ_JPKR02000003.1 coordinate 563,247, forward strand.
CCGACAGCAGTTCAGCCATGCATCAGACCATCGCCGGTCAGAATGCCAAACTGACGGTAAATGGAATTGCTATCGACAGTAAAAGTAATACCGTCACCAATGCACCTTCCGGAGTCACCCTAAATCTGAAATCGGTTTCGCAAAGCGAAGAGACTCTGGAGATTGGTAACAACACTGATGATACCGTGAAAGCGGTTAAAGACTGGGTCACTGCCTATAATAAGCTGCAATCCACTATCGCCAGCCTGACCAGTTTCTCAGGAACGGCCACGGCGGTTACCGACACGACCTCTAACGGCCCGTTAATCGGCGATGGTACCGTGCGTAATATCCAGGTCCGGTTACAATCGATGTTGACCCAACCTCAGCAAGGCGCCTACTCCATTCTGGCACAACTGGGGATCAGCATGGACCCGGGCGTGCAGGCCGATGGTTCCACCGGCATTCTGACGATAGATGAAAATAAGTTGAACGACGCCCTGAAAAGTAATCCACAGGCAGTGATCGGTTTCTTCACCGGTGATGGTAAAACCAGCGGCTTTGCCACCGGTATGAACAATACCCTGAATGATATGTTAAGTGACAGCGTCGGAAATAAAGGGATGCTGGCAAATGCGATTGATTCACTGAACAACAACTATGACGATCTCAGCAAACGCTACGACAATATGCAGTCGGCTATAGACAGTACTATGGCCCGCTATAAGACGCAGTTTACGCAGTTAAATAAACTGATGTCGCAAATGGATCAGACCAAACAATATCTGGCATCGCAGTTTGATAACTCGTCGGATAAATAGGGAGTCAACGGGTGAACACAATGACTGGGGCCAACGCTTATGCCAGGGTCAGCGTTGAGAGTGCCGTTCTCAGCGCCGGTCAGGCGCAACTGACCACCTTGTTGTTTGACGGTGCGCTGAGCGCCCTCGCTTGCGCGAAGCTGTGTATCGGGAATGGCGACATTGCAGCGCGCGGCCGCCACCTCTCAAAAGCCATGGATATCATCGACAATGGCCTGAAAAGGCCGTTACTGGACTGGCCTGAAGACCCGTTGGCACAGCAACTTACAGCACTTTATGACTACATAATTTTCCGATTGCTACAGGCTAACCTGCATCAGGATATTGCCGCTATCAGCGAGGCTGAAACTCTGCTGGGAGATATCGCCAGTGGCTGGAAAGACAGTCTGAGGATCGTCAGCGGAGGGAGTGAACCATGAACAGTTATTCGAACTGGCTGGCAGAACTGACCACATTTAACCAACAGCTACAAAGCCTGGCGCAGCAGGAAGAGTGGCAGCAACTGGAGGAAACGGTTACAGATTACCTGCATCTGGCTGCCACCCCGCCTGACTGCACAGCCGACGAACGGCAACAGTGTCAATCCGGATTCCAACGGCTACTGGACGCACACCAGTATCTGACCTTACAGATTCATCATGCTCTGCAACAGGCTGGCGAAAATCTTTCTCATGGCCGACAGCAGCAACAGCTGTTGCAGGCCTACTTTTCAGTCTGAAAACAGCCCCGGACGATTAGCCGGCCGGGGAAGTTTCGCCGCTGGCAAAGTGGTTGAGCAGTAATGTCGGCTGAATATCCTGGATAACCGGTTGTTCCGGGTGGCTTTCGGACTCTGCCAACGCTTTCTGGCATTCCACGGTAGGCTGGCTGACTTTTTTCAATGTCAGCCCGTCGTAATGCAGGGTATCACCCACCAGTTTCAGGTGCATTGCCCGTAACTGCCGGTTGATATTGACCACTTTGTCATCCACGCGGGCCAGTTTGCCTGGTTTAGCAATCACCCGTTGCCACTGACGACAATCCAGGGTATCTCCCTGCGGGGTAATTAATAATGAAGCCATCGCCTGCGGGCTGACCAACCCCTTCTGTGGGCCGTCGGTTTGCCAGACACCTGCGATTCCGGCAGGTGCGGGCAGCTTGACTGCCTGCTGATAATTGGTGATTTGCACACAACCGGCCAGGGCCAGCATAGGTAACAACATCCATTTTTTCATATATTTTCTCGACAAGCCCGGGACTGAATTCGGTAATTTTGCGGCATAGTATATCGTGTCCTGGAGCTATTGCAGCCCCCTTGTCGCTTCAAAGACGCGGTTTTTACCCGGGCACTACCATAATGACAGCCAACTCCTGACATCTGCCCGCAGAAAAGTTACAATCCAGCGATAATTTCACTGAACCCAGAAACATGATGAAAACTCCTGAACAGTATTATGCCATCGCCCGTGACATGTTTTTTTCTGCTCATCCCTCTTTTAGTACTGCACTGGACGAAATCAGTGAAACTGACGCTAAGCAGGCTGGGATGACATTGCAACAATGCAGAGAAATGCAGGCTGAACGGATCTATGCCGCATTTCTGCGACAGAAAAAACTGGATGGTGTGATTTTCTCTATTCAGTTGGCAGAACCCGATAAGCAGGTGGCCGCAGTCGCGATTGAAAATTACCTGAAATCCCATGCGGCCGCACTCGGTATGACATGGGAAGAGTTTTGCATTAAAAACGAACTCTGAACCAACAGCCTTCATTCCCCGTACGCCACACAGACCGCAACCGGCGGCAGATTGCCAGTTGTTAGCAGGTCTGATAATGTGGCTTTAGGCGGGGCATGACAATCCAGGAAAAGCTAAATGGCTAAGGTTATTGGTAAAAAATACGGAAAGATGATCCTTGTTTTGGTCCTTATCTGTCTGGGCCTGTTACTGCTGCGCTGGGCAGCAATGATCTGGGGTTAACCTGCAGCAGATTGATTACTGTGACCCCGGCAGACGGTTTTTGACTCTCCGGTAAAGCCCCGTCTGAAAGTTGCCGGTGGTATATGATATTTTCCTGTAAACGAACGCGTAAACGATTGTTGAGATTCAAAGCCATATCTCAGAGAAATTTCCATAACGCTTTCATTACTGTTTAGCAAATCATCGGCCGCCCTCATCAGTTTCTTTTCACGGATATATTTGCCCAGACTTTGTTTCATTACCTGATAAAACATGCGCTGAAGATGCCAGCGGGAATAGCCTGAACGCTCGGCGACGTGTTCGATTTTGAGTGGCAGATGGATGTTGTCATCGATCCAGTGAGTTAATGTCAGAATCAGTTGTTGTTTTCTGTCCATAGTTTCCTCATCAGCAGATGTGATTATTATGAAAAGATTGTCATGCCGAATTTTGTTCCGGGGGATTCTTCCTGACCGGGACATTATTCGACCTGAAATATCAGCGACAGGAAGAGATAATCATAATCTGAAACTGCAGCAAAAATAATGCACTAAAAAATCATTGGCGCTATGAATGGTATTCATAAACGAGGCTACCGGAGCGGTTATTTTATCCTTCGTGCGGTGTGTCGATAGTCACCTCCTGAGGGTGAGCAAAGAGGCCGGCCTGCACTGGGTTAGACAGAATTTCCGCTACAGGTTCATGACTGATTATCCGGCACTATAAATCAGACAAAACCGGTCTGTCATGTTAAATTAATTAAGATAATAACAGGAAAAAATATCCACTGAGTGATACAGGCTTTTTCTAAAAATATTACTCTGCTGGCAGCCTGCCATCACCTGAATATTTCAGATTCAACAAATCATGAAACCATGAGTGAATTCAGAACATTATTCTGCCCATCCGTCACCGGGAATTAAATTTGATTTCTGATCCAGCTGTTGTTAGTTTTAAAAATAACTGAACAACAGGAGCTACATGTGAATAAAAAAATAATTCTCCCTGCATTGCTATTTTCATTTTGCGGTAGTGTTGCTGCACAGGACCTGCCGGGCAAAGGAATTTCTGTTCAGGCAGTGAAAAGTCCGCTGGCTGAGGAATCTTTCCAGACCGAATTAGTGAACCGTGCACTGGAAAAACTGGGATATGATGTAAAACCCACTCAGGAGGTGGATTACAGTGTCGCCTACGCGTCGATCGCCAGGGGTGACGCGACCTTCTCGGCTGTAGACTGGGAACCGTTGCAATCCGCAATGTATCAGTCTGCGGGGGGGGACAAAAGTTTCTTCCGTGCAGGCCCCTATATTACCGGTGCTGCTCAGGGTTATTTAATCGATAAGAAAACGGCAGACAAATATCATATTACCGATATATCACAACTGAAAGATCCCAAAATCGCCAAACTGTTTGATAATACCGGAGATGGTAAGGCCGGACTCACTGGATGTGAACCTGGCTGGGCCTGCGGTAAAGTGATAGACGCCCAACTTAAAGCTTACGGTCTGACAAATACTGTCGAGCAAAACCAGGGAAGTTATTCAGCAATGATCGCGGATGTCATTTCACGATATAAAGCCGGCAAACCGGTATTGTATTATACCTGGACACCTTACTGGGTCAGTTTTGTATTAAAACCTGGCAAAGATGTCGTCTGGCTGACGGTTCCTTTTTCTGCCTCCCCCGCCGGTCAGCCTAAGGAAGATACCCGGTTACCTAATGGTAAAAATTATGGTTTCAGCGTAAATACCGAAAATATTATTGCTAACAAAGCCTGGGCAGAAAAAAATCCTGCGGCTCGTAAACTCTTTACACTGATGAAAATTCCGCTTCAGGATATCAGCCGTCAGAATCTGAGTATGCATAACGGCGAAAATACTGCTGCCGATGTCTCGGCACAGGTGGATGGCTGGATTAAAGCACATCAGGCAGAGTTTGATGGCTGGATCAATGCGGCTAAGCAGGCTGCTGCACACTAATTCGTTGCCTCGCCGGTCTCAGCTCTGCACCAGATTACCGCCCACGGGCGGTAATTTTTTAAACCAACCCCCCGTTTGTCACAGCCAGAATCCCTCTGTCGCCGTAAATGATATTCTGCTGGCTATCCCTGGTGCAAACCCGTCCAGGTGCAATGAGAAGTACAGCGACCGGCTAAATCAGGACGACAGGCAGTGATTGATCTGATCTGAAATCTGTGTGAAGGCCGCAACCGTTTGTTGAGGGTTTGAGCCGACCCATAAACTCGCCGGGCCTGTATTCGTTAACGTTCCATCATGGCTCTGAGCCTGACTTATATGGGTAAATACATAACGAATCCCGCTATTGTGGATACCCAGACTCAGAGTATAACCAACAACAAAGGTCACCGGACTGCCTAATGAGGTAATGCTGTACGAGGTCGTTCCACGGGTAGTGTACAGGCTTCCGGTCATTGTTCCGCTTGCTCTGGTCTCAGCGCCGGACACGGCCGTAACCGAACACCGTTGTACTTTTAACGCATCCGGTACCATTTGTCCTGAAGCCGGATAGTTTTTTACGTACTGGTAATGCCCGCTGTTATCCAGTTGTAATCCGTTAACCGCTGCTGTTGAGTTTTTGTTGTGGTCAATAGCGGAACATCCCGACAGAAACACCGCAGATATTCCGGTGCAGACAAGTAACTTTTTCATCTTTTTCTCCTCAGATAACCCTAAATCTATCCTGGAAGAAAATACGTGCCAATGGAACCCACAAACAGTGTCTAAACTGTGTATTCCTGTTACCCCGTTGTGCGGTTTCGTTGCCGGTATATGCATAGTCCAAACCGGTATAGCCGGTAGCAGGCGCGGTTTAATTGCCGCAATCAGCTCTGAGACAACGGACAAGTAACCAAAGCCACGTCATTCTATGAAACAGAAATCTTGATAAGGCGGGTTTACTCTGCCTCCGAATCAGATAATCCCCCCCTGCGATGACAGGGTAACTGATCGACCGGATAATTCGGGCCAATTAAATACGGTTCGCTAATAAAGCCGGTTTTCTGCCCGGGAAATGATAACCATCGCATTTATTCATCACGGGTTATCATTCCCTCACTGACAAAAGCATTCTCCCGTCATCATCTGAAGCTTTTACACTGACATATTCATAATGTCGGTATAAGCATTGACCAGTTTATTTCGAACCTGGGTCCCGAGTTGTAATGACAGGCTTGCCTTTTGCATATTCAGCATCACATCATTCAGTGAAATATCACTGTCTCCAGCCTCAAACTTTTCGTAAGTCACGACAGACTGTTGCACATGCTGGTTAAGCTGGTTGAGTGCCGAATGGAACACTCCCGAAAAGGCATCCGACTGACCGGACCGGACTTCGCGCCCCTCAGCCATACGGGCAACTGCCGTCATTTGTTCTGTAACCTGCGGAATTAATGAAAACATAGTAGTTTCTCTGTGACTGAAAGACATTAAATGAAATCTACCTCAGTCAGAAAATAATAAAGCGCAAATATAACCCTTAAAAAACCGGCTGTTTCTCCCATCATTCCCCGATGGCAGGTAAATAATGCTGTTTATTCTACCGCCACCTTACCCGTTATTCAGGAGAAGCATGTGTTGTTATTTACAATGAGTCCGCTCCGGACCACCAGGGTATCGCTATGACCGTTAGCCCTACCGATATTTCAGCCACGTTTTCCGGCAAAGCACAGCAGTTGCTCAACAGATTACGGACTTCCGCCGGAATTCCACTGATTTTTGCTGCCGCGGTATCGGCAGCCGTGATCGTTGGTCTGGTCCTGTGGGCCAGTACTCCGGACTATAGCGTCCTCTACAGCAATATCTCTGCACAGGATGGCGGCAGTATCATCAATCGCCTGAGTCAGATGAATATTCCCTACCGGCTGGAAGAAACTAGTGGAGATATTCTGGTCCCTGCCAGTCAGGCAGGAGAGCTTCGTCTGAAGCTGGCAGAACAGGGCCTGCCCAGAGGGGGTTCCACCGGATTCGAACTGCTGGACCGCGAAAAGTTTGGCATTAGCCAGTTCAGTGAACAAATTAACTACCAGCGGGCGCTGGAAGGCGAACTGTCCAGAACCATCGAAAGCCTTGGCGCCGTTAAAACGGCCCGGGTGCATCTGGCCATTCCTAAACCGTCGGTATTTATCCGCGATAATCAGCTACCCACCGCGTCCGTTACCTTAAAGCTACAGCCCGGACGTGCTTTGGATGATGGTCAGGTTAACGCCATCGTGCATGTGGTCTCCAGCAGTGTCAGCCGTCTGCCCCCGGGGAATGTGACCATAGTTGACCAGGACGGGTCGTTGCTGACCAGAACTTCCGCCGGTGTTCAGGGACTTGACGGCACACAGCTCAAATATACCTCGCAAATTGAACGTAATATGCGACAACGGATTGAAGATATCCTCGGCCCGGTGGTCGGACGCGGGAATGTGCGTGCTCAGGTCACGGCAGAAATTAATTTCGATAAGCAGGAGCAGACGGATGAACATTACACCCCGAACAATGATCCGGCCAGTAAAGCGATACGTTCACAACAATCAAGCGACAGTCGTCAGTATGGCGGGATATGGCCGGGAGGTGTGCCGGGCGCATTGAGTAATCAGCCGACGCCGGTGGCCACCGCGCCGGTTAATCCCCCGGCAACTCCGGCCACGACTGAGAGCACTCCCCCTGCCCGCACTGCCACTACGCCAGTGAAGTCAGGCGGCAACAGCCCTCAGCCACCTCAGAATCAACAGTTGCGTCAGGATTCCACGACTAACTATGAACTGGACCGGACTATCCGACGTACCCAGTTAAACAGCGGTGATATTAAACGACTGTCTGTCGCTGTGGTGGTGAACTATCGGAGCCGCGAGGACGGTAAACCTCAGGCACTGACTGAGCAACAAATGCAACAGATCACCGCGCTGACCAAAGAAGCGATGGGTTTTTCAGAAAAACGGGGGGATTCAGTCAATCTGGTCAATACCCCGTTCACTGCTGCCGATAATGATAACAGCCCGGTTTTCTGGAAAACGCCGCAATTCTTAGCGTTGCTGCTCTCCGCGGGCCGCTGGCTGGTCGTCCTCATCGTGGCCTTTATCCTCTACCGTAAAGCGATACGGCCCATGCTTGAACAGCGTAGGGTCAGGGCAGAACAGGCCAGAGAAGCGGCCGAATTACAACCGGTACCGCTACAAGTCGCGGAAGATACCCGCCACGACAGTGCATTACAGGAAACCGCCCGTAAGGCACAGCAACGAATAAATAGTGAAATTTTAAGCCAGCGTATCCGCGAAATGTCGGATAACGATCCGCAGGTAGTTGCGCTGGTAATCCGCGACTGGATGGGCAGTGAACTATGACTCTTAACGGAACAGACAAAAGCGCCATTCTGATGATGACGCTGGGAGAAGAACGAGCTGCTGAAGTTTTCCGGCATCTTAATCAACGGGAAGTACAGCATCTGAGTGCGGCCATGGCCACCATGAAACAGGTTTCCCATCAGCAACTCACCAGCGTATTGCAGCAATTCGAAAAAGACGCCGGTCAGTATTCTGCGCTGAGTATGAACAATAACGATTATCTGCGCAGTGTTCTGGTGAAAGCCCTGGGTGAAGAACGCGCCAGCAGCCTGCTGGAAGATATCCTTGATACGCGGGATACCACCTCTGGTATGGATGCCCTGAATCTGATGGACCCCCCTTCCGCTGCCGACCTAATCCGCGAGGAACATCCACAGATTATCGCGACCATTTTGGTTCACCTAAAACGGTCACAGGCCGCCGATATTCTGGCGCAGTTTGATGACCGGTTACGCCACGATGTGATGTTAAGGATCGCGACCTTTGGCGGTGTTCAGCCAGCGGCCCTTGCAGAGCTGACCGAAGTTCTGAATAACCTGCTTGATGGCCAGAATCTGAAACGGGCCAAAATGGGTGGGGTTCGCACCGCAGCCGAGATCCTTAACCTGATGAAATCACAACAGGAAGAATCGGTGATCGAAGCAGTGCGGGAATTCGATAATGAGCTGGCACAAAAAATCATTGATGAAATGTTCCTGTTCGAAAATCTGGTGGATGTGGATGACCGCAGTATCCAGCGCCTGTTGCAGGAAGTGGATTCCGAACAGTTACTGGTGGCTCTGAAAGGTGCCGGGCAGCCATTGCGCGATAAGTTCCTGAAAAACATGTCATCAAGGGCAGCGGATATTTTACGTGATGATTTAAGCAGCCGCGGGCCGGTACGTATGTCCGCCGTGGAAACAGAACAGAAAGCGATTCTGTTGATTGTCAGAAGGCTGGCCGAGGCAGGCGATATTGTAATAGGAGGAGCGGATGAAACCTACGTCTGAGTTACAGCAAACGGAACACTGGCAGAAATGGCAACCACAACAGTTCAGCCCGGCGTACAGCCAGCAGCCCGTTGAAATACTACCGACACCCCCGGAACCTTGCCCGCCTTCTGAAACCCGACCGGTGGCAGAACCGGAGCTATTGAGTCAGAACCTGCACAACGAAACCCTGCAACAACAGGAGCGCCAGCAATGCTGGCAGGAAGGCTACCAACAGGGGCTCAGTCAGGGCGAACAGCACGGACGGGCCGCCGGTTTTCAGGAAGGTCAGCAGGCGGCTGTTCATCAGTCAGCAGAACAACAACGAGCACAGCAGCAACTTGTCGGTCAGTTGGCGGAAAATTTCGACCGGTCATTGCAGATTCTCGATGGTGTAATCACCGGAAGAATTTTGCAGCTGGCCCTGCAGATAGCCCTGCAGCTTTGCGGAGAGGCGATCAAATGTGATAACCACCAGTTGGCCGAACAGATTCGTTGCCTGCTGGCGGACGACCCGTTATTTACCGGTAACCCACGGATACGGGTCCATCCTCAGGATCTGCCGCTGGCTGAACAGCTATTTGCCGCACAGGTCAACAACCAGGGCTGGAATGTCGAGGCCGATCCGCATCTGCATCCCGGCGACTGTTTGTTACAGGGAGAGGAAGGTGAACTGGATTGTGGCATGTCGGGGCGTTGGCTGGAGTTATGCCAGCGTGCGCAAACGGGAGTCTACTGATGGATATGCCGTTTAGTCGCTGGATGCAACAGCTTGACCGGTTCGAATCTTCGTTAGCATCTCTGCCAACTGTCCGCCGCTATGGTCGTCTGACCCGTGCCACGGGACTGGTACTGGAAGCCACCGGACTGGCGTTACCGCTGGGTGCCGTGTGTCTGGTTGAACGCCAGGGAGCATCCCCTGCCGAAACCGAGGTGGTAGGTTTCAGTGACAAGAAACTGTTCCTGATGCCGTTGGAGAATACCGACGGTTTGCTGCCCGGGGCCAGAGTGTTTACCACCGCGGCTGACCCGGTAACTCACGGCGGAAAACTGTTACCACTTGGACCGGCATTATTGGGACGAGTACTGGACAGTAGTGGCAGACCACTGGATAACCTGCCTGCGCCACGCGGCTGTGATTACGGTTCACTGACCAGCCGCCCGGTCAATCCATTGCAACGATCTCCGATAAAACAGGTTCTGGATACCGGGATCCGCGCCATTAATGGATTACTTACTGTCGGCCGTGGCCAGCGGATGGGACTATTTGCCGGTTCCGGCGTGGGTAAGAGTGTCCTGCTTGGCATGATGGCACGCTACACCCACGCAGATGTGATTGTGGTTGGACTGATTGGCGAACGAGGCCGCGAAGTGAAAGACTTTATCGAAAACATTCTGGGCAGCGAAGGACTGGCTCGTTCGGTGGTCATTGCTGCGCCGGCAGATCTTTCACCACTGTTGCGCCTGCAGGGCGCCGCCTACGCCACCCGGATTGCCGAGGATTTTCGTGACCGGGGGCAGCATGTATTGCTGATTATGGACTCCCTGACCCGCTATGCCATGGCTCAACGGGAAATTGCTCTGGCTATCGGTGAACCTCCCGCCACCCGTGGCTATCCCCCCTCAGTATTTGCCCGTCTGCCCGCACTGGTTGAACGGGCAGGAAACGGTGACAGTGGTGAAGGCTCTGTGACAGCTTTTTATACCGTGCTGGCGGAAGGTGATGACCAACAGGACCCGATTGCCGATGCGGCCCGGGCCATACTCGACGGGCACATTGTACTGTCCCGTCAGTTGGCAGAAGCCGGACATTATCCGGCCATTGATATCGAAGCTTCGATCAGCCGCGTAATGTTCGAGTTAGTCGGTGAATCACAACTTAAGCAGTCACGCTACTGTAAACAACTGCTTTCTGCCTGGCAGCGTAACCACGACCTGATCAGTGTCGGCGCTTATGTCTCAGGCAGTGATCCCCTGCTTGATCAGGCGATAACACTGTATCCGGCGATCACTGCCTATCTGCAACAAGGTATTCATCAGCGTTGCAACTACGAAACTGCCTGTGAGCAGTTACATCAATTGTTTAGTCATCCGGAGGAAGTGTCATGAACCAGCCATCTGTCCTTGCCACTCTGTGCGAACTTGCGCGCAATGAGACTGGCCGGGCAGCGAAACAACTCGGACAACTGCAGAGTGCAAGGCAGCAGGCCCTGCAACAGCAACAACTGCTGACCGGTTATCACCAGGATTATCAACACTTCCTGCAACAGAAAATAATGCCCGGGATGTCACTGAACCGCTGGGAAGACTTTCAACAATTTATTCCTGCACTGCAACGGGCGATACAACTGCAACAACAGGTCTTGCTGCAGGGTGAGCAGCAACTTTCACAGGCTCAACGACACTGGCAGCAGAAAAAGCAACGCCAGAATGCATTACAGACATTATTCGAACGCCAGCAACAGCGGCTCAGAGTGGAAGCGGCCCGGCGTGAGCAGAAGCAAACGGATGAATTTTCAGCCCGTCATTTCAGAGGGGACGTTTTATGTCAGGACTAATTCTGTTACCTGCGATACCGGGTCAAGGGAGCGGGCATCAGGTCGGGTTAAATTCCAGTAAGACCAGTGCACAGCAACTGTTTTCTGCGCTGTTTAACGGGCAGACCCGCCAGCAGGAAACTCTGTCTGGTCATAAGAATCAGCGTCTGCCAGCCACCAAACCTAAAGAGGGTGAACCGGATAAAAGTGACAACGTCACCCAACTGCTGGCGCTGTTTTCCCCGATACCTACAGTCAGGCCGCAACTCCCATCAGTTGACGGGGTGGCTGTCGCGGCTCAGGGTAGTCCGCTACTACGTACCTCCGTCAGCACCGGAGACATCACGGAATCGTTGTCGTTGAATAATCACCCGCACACGATCCGTGATTTAGTTTCGCAAAATACCGATCTCTTATCACAACATAAGGATGCCTGGTCGAACACTCCCCGGTCACAGCAGCAGCCAGCAAAGGCACCGTCTTCATATTCAGACCACTCTCCACGTAGCCCGTTGCCGGATACGGTTGACGGGCAACCCCGGAAGAATCCGTTTCCCCGGGCGGAAGAACGAACCCCGTTAGCCCAACAGCTCTCCGGGGTAGCGGCATCCTTAGCGGTACCGCACAGTCCTGTGCGTTCATCCACATCGGAATTCAAATCAGACTCTCCGCCAGCCCCACCGCTGCTGTCACCGGGTTCCGATACGTTACCACGTGATGCAATCAGACTGGTACCGGCCACGGGGATTGCGACTCCGGACAGTCCGCAGTGGCAACAGCAGCTCAGTCAGCAGGTGTTGATTATGCATCATAAGGGGATCCAGAGCGCTGAACTGCGTCTGCATCCTCAGGAACTCGGCAATCTCAAAATATCTCTGGTGATCAAAAGCGACCAGGCTGAGATAAGCCTTATTTCGGGCCATAGCCAGGTACGTACCGCTATTGAAGCAGCCCTGCCGCACCTGAGAACGGCGCTGGCAGAAAACGGCATCAGTCTCGGGGAAAGTCATGTCGGCAGTGATGATTCCTCTTTCGCTATGTTCAATCCCTCAGGGGGGTTTGGCGAACAATCGCAGGACACCCCAGGGTCCGGACAGAGTTTTAGCGGGCAAGCCCCGGACTCCCCGACGCGACTCTCCATAGAGCGCAGGCCTTCTGTGACATCGCAGACCGGTCGGGTGGATCTGTTTGTCTGACGCCTCTTCCCTGCGTAACTGCACAAGAGTGTACCGGGGCATGCTGACAATTTTAGCTACAGGCTATACCCCGTGCTTAACGGCGATGTCCCCCCGTAAATGCGCTCTTTTCCGACCATTGTTCAGTCATTTACACAGGATAATTTCAGGCAGCAGGAAATGCTGTTTTTATCACAGGAACTGATTTAGCCAATGACAACTCTGCCAAAAAAGAAAACAGGGAAAAAGCTGTTGCTTCCGGTCACTCTTTGTGTGATCACCCTGGCGGCCTGCGGCGCCGCTGCTTTCAGCTATCTTCAACTACAGCGGCTGGAAGATACTCCGGCTGCCGGAACAACAGCCCAGGCTGCAACCCCACCCGCCAGTCCGGTATTTATGCCACTGGAAGCATTTACCGTTAACCTTCCCGCTCGCAGTGATAATGATGATGAACGGGTACTTTATGCCGGCTTTACATTGCGTTTACCCGATGAAGCTACCCGTGAAAAATTAAACCAGTATTTACCGGAAGTACGTAGCCGTTTGATTTTATTGCTGACCAACCAGAATCAACGCCAACTGGAAACTGAACAAGGTAAACACCAGTTGGCAGACAGAATTAAGACTGCATTGACGCCGCCTTTCGTGATTAACCAGCCGCCTCAGCAGATTGACGATGTGTTGTTTACCTCCTTTATTCTGAGATAACCCCATGGCTGACAACATTCTTTCTCAGGCGGAGATCGACCAGTTATTGAATGGTGATAACGCCAGTAGTGATAATCCTGAACGGCCGTTAGCCGGTGAAGAGACTGTAAAAGCCTATGACCCGGCGACCCAGCGCCGCATTGTACGCGAACGTTTGCAGGCGCTGGAGATTATTAATGAGCGTTTCGCCAGACAGTTCCGAATGGGATTATTTAACCTGCTGCGCCGCAGCCCGGACATCAGTGCCGGGCAAATCAATATTCAGCCTTATCAGGAATTTGCACGGAATCTTCCGGTACCGACTAATCTGAACCTGATTCATCTTAAACCCCTGCGCGGGACGGCATTGTTGGTGTTTTCTCCCAGCCTCGTCTTTATTGCCGTGGATAACCTGTTTGGGGGCGATGGACGGTTTCCGACCAAAGTAGAAGGCCGCGAATTCACCTATACCGAACAACGGGTAATCCACCGGATGATGAAACTGGCGCTGGAGAGTTACCGGGAGGCCTGGCAAGCGATTTATCCGCTGTCTATCGAGTTTGTTCGTTCAGAGATGCAGGTGAAATTCACCAATATCACCACCTCCCCCAATGACATCGTGGTGAATACCGCCTTTCAGGTAGAAATTGGTAATCTGGTCGGTGAGTTCAGCATCTGTATTCCCTTTGCCATGATTGAGCCATTAAGGGAACTGTTGGTTAATCCCCCGCTGGAAAACTCTCAGCAGGAAGATAACCAGTGGCGTGAAACTTTGGTCAAAGAAGTACAGCTTTCCGCACTGGAACTTACCGCCCATTTTGCGGATATCCCGCTACCTCTGTCGCGCATTCTGGCGCTTAAAACCGGCGATATCCTGACTCTGGATAAACCCGAACTGGTCACGGTTCATGTGGATAACGTGCCGGTATTCACCGGCGAACACGGCATTTTAAATGATCAGTATGCATTACGCGTAACCAGCCTGATCAGTCCGATTTTACACTCTTTGCACGAGGAGCAGCCTGATGAGTGATATACAACAACCTGCAGAAAACAGTGGTTCAGATGATGTATGGGCGGATGCACTGGAACAGCAAGCCACCACGGTTTCACCTGACACGACGCTGAATTCTGAACTGTCGGACACTGTGCCGACGACAGATGAACAGGATGTCAGCCTGATCATGGATATTCCGGTACGGCTTACCGTCGAACTGGGCCGTACCAGAATGACTATCAAGGAACTGTTGCGTCTGACCCGCGGTTCGATTGTCCCGCTGGAGGGGCTGGCTGGTGAACCTCTGGATATCCTGATCAATAACTATCTGATTGCGCAAGGTGAGGTCGTGGTGGTCAATGATAAATACGGTGTCAGGATCACCGATATCATCACCCCATCAGAACGTATGCGCCGTCTGAGCCGCTAGCCATGTCAATATTACTCTCTGACGCGCTGCCAGCCCCTGACAGCAATCTGCCTTTCAGCGGTTTGTGGCAGGCGGCCATCGCTGTGCTGCTGGTCGCGGTACTACTGATAGTTCTGCGCTGGCTGAGCAATCGAGTCAGTCTGCCCCGCCACCCTGGATCTCCACGCATGCAGGTGATTGCCAGTCTGGCGGTCGGACAGAATCAGCGGATTGTCATCCTGGATCTTCCGGACTGTCGACTGGTGGTAGGTGTGACTACTCAGCACATTAACCACCTCTACACCCTTCCCGCGGGCGAACCGGCTGATACTTCGCTCTCCCGGCCACCGGTCAGTCAGGCATTTCTCAGTCAGTGGCGATCGCTGCTGGCCGGGAGAGGAAAATAATCATGAAATTATCGATGCGGTGCCTGTTACTGATATGTTTACTCACTTCGGCGGGGAATGCGGCGGCTGTCCCCTTACAGTCGCTGACGGCCAACAGCCCGGACTGGCCTCTACCGGTTCAGACACTTATCTTTATCGGTGCTCTGACACTGCTTCCGGCAGCGTTGCTGATGATGACAAGCTTCACCCGTATCATCATTGTTTTCGGTCTGCTTCGCAGCGCGTTAGGAACGCCTTCCGCACCACCGAATCAGGTTATGCTCGGGCTGGCATTGTTTCTGACACTGTTTGTGATGTCTCCGACACTCGACCAGGTGTATCAGCAGGCGTGGCTGCCATTTAGCGAAAACCAGATGCCGGCAGGAGAAGCCCTGGCGGCCGGCAGTCGCCCACTGGCAAAATTTATGCTAAAGCAAACCCGACAGTCAGACCTTGCGCTGTTTGTCAGGCTGGCCAATCATCCGGCTCTGCAAAGCCCTGAAGATGTCCCGATGCGAATCCTGATCCCTGCTTATATCACCAGTGAACTGAAAACGGCGTTCCGCATTGGATTTACGATATTTATTCCTTTCATGATTGTGGATTTAGTGGTTGCCAGCGTACTGATGGCTCTCGGGATGATGATGGTTCCCCCCGCCACCATTTCGTTGCCATTTAAGCTGATGCTGTTTGTGCTGGCTAACGGTTGGCAGGTGCTGATCGGTTCACTGGCACAGAGTTTTGTCCGGTAACTTTTCTCTGACGCTCAATATTGTGAGGAATTCACCATGTCTCCCGAATCTGTAATGACACTGGGTCAGGGTGCTATGAAAATTGCACTGTCTCTGGCTTCGCCTCCATTACTGGCCGCACTGATCAGCGGACTGCTGATCAGTCTGCTACAGGCTGCCACCCAGATAAACGAACAGACCCTGTCGTTCATTCCTAAAATTCTGGCGGTGATTACGGCACTGATGATTGCCGGACCCTGGATGCTAAACAGCCTGCTGGAATATATGCGTACTCTGTTTACCTCTGTCGCCTTTGCCGCAGGCTGACTGGCCATGCTCCCTGGCAGCCTGAATCAGTTATCCTCAGTGTTCAGTGATTATTTCTGGCCCTTTTGCCGTATCCTGGCGCTTATCAGTACCGCACCATTACTTGGGGACAAGCAGGTCAACAGCCGGGTGAAAATCGGGCTGGCGCTGGCACTGTCAGCACTGCTCGCCCCGTTGCTTCCCACCAGCGGTATTCCACTGTTCAGCCCGCAAGGTTTACTGACTCTGTGCAGACAACTACTCATCGGTATCAGTCTTGGTTGGGGTATGTCGCTGGCATTTGCCGCTGTGCGCCTGGCAGGGGAAGTCGCCGGGATGCAAATGGGATTATCATTCGCCTCATTTTATGACCCGTCATCGCACAGTTCACTGTCAATACTGGCACGAATCTTTTATACCCTGGCGTTATTGCTTTTTTTGAGTGCCGACGGACATCTCTGGCTACTCAGTATTCTGGCTGACACGTTCACTGCACTGCCGGTCAGTCATGGTGGATGGCAGCCGGACTTCTTTAGTGGTGTGTGCAACCTTGCTGCAATGATCTTTAGTAGTGCATTACGACTGGCTCTGCCGCTGATTATGCTGTTGCTGGCGCTGAATATGACTCTTGGGATACTTAACCGCATGTCACCCCAGCTTTCGGTTTTTGTTGTCGGTTTCCCGCTAACCCTGTCTGTAGGTATACTCAGTTGCCGTTTACTGCTCCCCTGGTTTGTTCCCTATAGCAGCCAGCTATTTAACGGCCTGTTGGAACAGCTGGCTACTCTGTTGCTCCGCTGACTTCTGTTATTTCCCCGTGTCGCCGGATAATCCTTTCACAGGCGGAATAATGAGAATTTTCTCATGATACCGGTTCCTTTGAGCGGATATATTAAATATACTTATACATAATTTATTAATAATTTTCGTTTTCAGGCAAAATATTAATCATTACATTGCCATACTTTTGCAAACACTGGATGCTATTTGTTCAATTTTGTAGCGTTACCCCTGTTTTTATAAAGCTGATGGGTATTTCTGCAATTTTGTAAGGTTTTAATT
Organism: Tatumella morbirosei; assembly: GCF_000757425.2. Classification (GTDB taxonomy): domain Bacteria; phylum Pseudomonadota; class Gammaproteobacteria; order Enterobacterales; family Enterobacteriaceae; genus Tatumella; species Tatumella morbirosei. Next base: position 580,588 of record NZ_JPKR02000003.1, read on the forward strand.
TGGTCAGGAACAGCCAGCATGACAAGCGTTATTATGGATCCATGTGTTTATACCCAAACCGCTCTGAATGATTATCTGGGGTCGAAAGGTATCACCTGCTATAATTTCGACCAACCGGTCGCTCCCGGGCAACTCGACGAACTATTAGCGCGCGTGAGCCCTGCGCTGGTGTTTATCTCGGAACACTGCCTCAGCAACAACCGCGCTGAGGATGTGGTATTAAAAAAAATCATCTCCCGCTATCCGGACAGTACCTTTATTATATTTATGGCATTGTCTAACGGACATTTCAGTGAGTATCTCTGTCTGCGGGACAATATTATTGTCACTACCAAACAGCTGGACAGGACCACTCTGGAAGAGCTGATCAACGGCTATCTGATAAAAAAAGGCAAGATCAAGTGCCGACGCAATGCCACATCACTGGCAGGTCCGGTAGCACTCAGCCGGACCGAACATGAAATGCTGAGAATGTGGATGTCCGGGTATGATACCGTGAGAATTGCGGGGATGATGCAGATAAAAACCAAAACCATCTCGGCACACAAAGGGAATATAAAGAAAAAAATCAAGACTCAGAACAAACAGGTTATCCATCATCTGCTCAGGCTGACCCACACCCTGACCAGCGGGCTCAATTGCAGCCAGTGATCGCAATGCGTAACTGCCATCGCTTAGTCGGGCCGTGACGCTTCCGGTGGGGTGACCGGTTCCACAAAGATTCCCTCCGGGGAGTTATCTTCGTTAAAGAACCAGATGCCACGCGGATAATCCTCCAGAGCCACCAGAAACATGACGCCTTCACTGAATGATTCCACCGCCAGGACCAGACCGGTTCTGCGGGGTCCGCCGTCGGTTTTGACACTGACCCATTCATTTACCTGCATCTTCTGCTCCTGTTGTTTTTCAGCATGCCATTAAAGTAAAACAGGACAACCTTTTGGTTGTCCTGCTCAGATTATACGCCACAGACATCGACTACAAATCAGATTTTACAGCCTTCACAATCGGCTTCATCATTAAGATCAGTCGGGATTTCATTCGCCTTTTCCTGTGCTTTGGCTTCTGCATCTGCCAACTGGGCATCAATATCAAATTCGAAAATATCGTCGCTCATCATCTACTCCGCTACTTTATACCTGCTGGCAGTTATACCTTTTTACCGGATAATTTTCCAAACAGTTTTACCAGGCACAGCACAATCGACCCAATCACCGCACCAATGACCAGAGGTGCTGCAATACTGCCGATCAGTGATGCGAAAAGGTCACTGCTCTGTTCACTGAGTTGTTCCACCTTGTGATGTAACCAGGGGACTCCGTGGATAACAATCCCGCCGCCAACTAAAAACATCGCCAGTGTCCCGACGACTGACAATACTTTCATCAGTAACGGCGCCAGGACCAATAAACCGTCACCGGTTTTACGGGCCAGAAATAACTGTTTCTTTTGCAGCCAGAATCCCAGGTCATCAATTTTAACGATCAGTGCAACAATGCCATATACCCCCACAGTCACCAACACAGCAATTCCCGCAAGGATCAGGATTTGATTCAGCAACGGTGCCGACGAGACAATCCCCAGGGTCAGGGCCACGATCTCCGCCGACAAAATGAAATCGGTGCGAACCGCACCTTTGATTTTATCTTTTTCATAGCGGGCAGCTTCCTGCTCACTGAGCTTCTGCAACCGCTGTTGCCGGGCCTCAGGAGATTTACGCTGTTTATCGGCCGTCAGCCAGTGGACGATTTTCTCCACTCCCTCATAACTCAGATAAGCGCCACCCAGCATCAGTAGCGGAGTAATCAGCCAGGGGGCAAATGCCGATATCAGTAAGGCCAGCGGAACAAGAATAACTTTATTGAGCAACGACCCCTTAGCTACGCCCCATACCACAGGCAACTCACGGTTGGCTTTTACACCCGTCACCTGTTGCGCATTGAGTGATAAATCATCGCCTAATACTCCGGCGGTTTTCTTAGCGGCGACTTTCCCCATGACTGAAATATCATCCAGCAGGGTAGCAATATCGTCGAGTAGTGTGAGTAAACTGGTTCCTGCCAAAGAAATTTCCCTTCCTGTTGAATAAAAAAACTACTCATCATGACGATGAGCACGGCGACTCAGTCCTCCGGCTCACTGTGCCGGCAACACGGACAAACGTCCATTTCACTTACGGTCATATCGGCAATACCCGCAGTTTGCCATTCCACCCGCACCGGCAGGCCGGCGGGCAGATCATGATGAATATACTTGCTCACCGGCGTTTCGGTCAGGCCACTGATCTCTTCTGTGGCGATCAACTGTTCTCCGACGAAAATAGTCGCGGTAGCGCGGGTATTCACCATCCGCTCATTCTGCAGGGCATACAGCCGTTTTACCGTCAGTTTGATACTGGCCATGGTTTTGTTCCGGATGAAAGTTACAGGACGGAGGCCACCAGTGACTGCGCCCGTCCTTCAGAGACTTCACGCTCAGTAGCCATCCCGCCGATTGTTCAGTCACACTTTGTAACAGGCCTGTGATTCAGAGTAAACCCGTTTCAGCATCGACGGAGAAAACGCACAACCAGATTTTTAATTCTGCGCAGGGTACTCACCGTAGTGGCGATGCTAACGCCTGACAGATTACAGGAAATACATTCACCCTTACGGAAGTATAGGCCGACTATTGCGAAGTGTGTGCGAAAGATTTGAACCGGAATCACTGACAGAAGAGTAAAGCCGACCGCCCGGGCCGGCTGCAGTTAACATTTATCTACCCGCGCCATAAACTCTTCGCGGATGGCTTCATCCGGATGCTGTACTCCTCCGGCCAGCTCACTACTCAGCCTTGCCATATACTCCACCAGAAACGCGGCATGATACCTGGCAATCGCTCTGCCGGTCTCAGTATGCATCGTTGCCGGTAAGCCGAGTAATTTGGTCTGAAAATGGTCCAGAGCCCAATGGATATCATCCAGCGGACGTTGACGGGCAAACGGGTCTTCACTGTCGAACAACGCCCTGCCCAGGGCTCCGGAGGTATAAAACACCCGTGCCAGACCAATAGCCCCTAATGACTCCAGCCGATCAGCATCCTGCACAATTTTGGCTTCCACGGTTTCTGCGGGTATTCCGGCGCTGAAGCTGTGCGCCTCGACCGCATGACTCACGGCCGGGTAAAGTTCGGAGGGAAAATCGGCGAAATCTGCCTGTAGCACCCTAACCGTTTCCCGGGCAGCATAACGGGATGCTAAGTGTCGCTCAGGATGATTCTTTGGCAGATTCACAATGTCGTGAAAATAGCAGGCAGTCAGCACAACCAGTGGATTGGCCTCACTATCCTGCATAATCTTTTGCGCACTGGCCCAGACGCGTTGCAGGTGTGCCAGATCATGCGCTTTGTCTTCATGGTCCCAGTTCTCCCTGAACCATTGGTCAAATCGGGACTGCCAGTCAGTTAATAATGCCATTATTACGCTCCCCCTGTTCGACCTGCAGGACTTGCTGTCCTGTGTTAATCATAAGCCAGCATTCTTACACTGCTAACAATACGGTAAAATTAAATGTAACAAAGATGGCATTGTTACTGATGTTAAACGACATTGTAGTCCGTGACAATGTCACTGATAGTCATTAATCTGCTGCGCGGAAGTCAGCCTCCTGCGGCGCACAAAGTGCATGATTTACCTGCGTGATAACCTGTTTTTATCTTTTCTGTTTAAAACTGCAGTAAAACAGTTTTCAGCAGCCTTCTGTCGGGGTAGTCTCTTACCCCTGCATAAACCTCCTGAGCTCCCGATGACAATGGCAGACGACGATGGGTGCAGAAGTGATAAAAAAAACTAATGACTGGCAGGACAACTATGGACTCAACACTCACATCAGACAGCCGTGAATCACATGGCCATTCTCTTTCACGGGCAAGACGTGCTGCCTGGGGGAGTTTTGCCGGTGCAGTGGTCGACTGGTATGACTTTTTGTTATACGGCATTACTGCGGCGCTGGTGTTTAACCGTGAATTTTTCCCACAAATCAGCCCTGCGATGGGTACACTGGCAGCATTCGCTACCTTTGGCGTTGGCTTTTTATTCCGTCCGTTAGGCGGCATTATTTTCGGTCATTTTGGGGATCGTCTTGGCCGCAAACGCATGCTGATGCTGACCGTCTGGATTATGGGTTGTGCAACGGCAGCTATCGGTTTGTTACCCTCTTTTAACCAAATCGGCTGGCTGGCTCCGGTGTTGCTGGTGACACTCCGCGCGATTCAGGGGTTTGCGGTAGGCGGCGAATGGGGTGGCGCAGCGTTATTATCGGTCGAAAGTGCGCCGGAAAAGAAAAAAGCTTTTTACAGCAGCGGCGTCCAGGTAGGTTATGGCGTTGGTTTATTGCTTTCTACCGGGTTGGTGTCGCTGATCAGTCATTTCACCACTGACCAGCAGTTCATTAGCTGGGGATGGCGAATCCCGTTTATTTTTAGTGTACTGCTGGTGGCGGGCGCCCTGTGGATTCGTCACGGTATGCAGGAATCGGCCGAATTTGAACAACAGGCAATCCCGGAGCGACACAGTGGCTTACCGGTTCTCCATGCGCTGATTAAGCACCCGGGGGCATTTTTACAGATCATCGCATTGCGTTTATGTGAGCTGTTAACGATGTACATTGTCACTACCTTCGCGCTCAATTATTCGACCCAGAACCTGGGTCTTTCCCGGGACTTATTTCTGAATATTGGTCTGCTGGTCGGGGCAATTAGCTGCGTAACCATTCCCTGCTTCGCCTGGCTTGCGGATAACTATGGCAGACGCCGAATTTATATTACCGGGGCATTGATCGGTACCTTCAGCGCGGTACCCTTTTTTATGGCACTGGAATCACAGTCGGTCGTGTGGATTATCTTCTTCTCACTGATGTTGGCGAATATTGCTCACGACATGGTGGTCTGTGTTCAGCAACCCATGTTCACAGAAATGTTCGGTGCCGGTTTCCGTTACAGTGGTGCCGGGGTGGGCTATCAGGTAGCCAGTGTGGTCGGTGGCGGGTTCACCCCGTTTATCGCTGCGGCATTAGTCACGGGGTCTGGTGGCAGCTGGCACAGCGTAGCGGTTTATCTGAGCGTGGGTTGTCTGATATCGGTATTGGTCGCCGCATTAATGAAAACACGCACTCACGGATAATCTGAGGGCTTCCCGGGCCGTCACCGGGAGGCCCGTTCGCGGGGTACATCGCTCCCCTTTACTTGCTGATGCCTCTTCCCGGGCAAATAGCCTCTCAACTGAACAGCCAGGCCACCAGATCATGGCCTCCGACTTATCATCCCCGGAAATACCCTTTCCCCACAGAGCACTCCGCAGGATGAAAACCTGCAGTCCACCCACTGTCATTTTACCATGGTGACGGGTAGCGGCTATTGACAGAACTGACAGAAAGTATAGGATGAGCGCCGACATTTATTGTTATATTATAACATCACAAGAACCTGCTCTTGATACTACGGGGATGTAAATGCAAAACATGACTCAGTCCACTTTGACCAAAGTTAATAATAAAAAACACGGAATCTCTGCCGGTAAACTCACCGGATCCCTGCTGCCAGTCGCGGCTATGATGACTTCACTGCTGGCATTTAGCCAGACCAGCCATGCGGCAGACGCCCCGGTTCACGCGATTGGTATCGAAAATCAGTATGCCGATGTCATCAGCCAGATCGGTGGCAAATACGTTGAGGTCACTTCGATTGTCTCAGACCCTAATACTGATCCGCACACTTTTGAAGCCAGCCCCGGTATTGCCCGCCAGATTGCCAGCGCCACCCTGATTGTTGAAAATGGTGCCGGTTATGATGACTGGGCGGATAAACTGATCGCTGCATCACCTAATTCTGACCGTAAAGTCATTAACGTTCATAACTTACTGAAGCTGCCTGAAAATACCGAAAACCCGCACCTGTGGTATGACCCGAACACTATGCCGGCGGTCGCTGATGCTATCGCCGACCAGTTAGCGAAAGCGTTGCCTGACCACGCTGCAGAATTCAGGAAAAATGCAGCCTCTTTCCGTCAGTCTATGCAACCGCTCAATGCCGCTATCCAGGAATTACAAAAAAGATTTCCCTGATACTCCGGTGGCAGTAACCGAGCCGGTAGGTGACTACCTGCTGCAGGCCGCTGGTGCGAAGATTCTCACCCCGAAGGCCCTTGAATACGGCATCATGAATGATGTTGACCCGGCACCTCAGTTGGTGAGTGCGCAAAATGAGTTACTGAACGGTAAAAAAGTCCGGGCATTCCTGTATAATCAGCAGGTCACCGACCCGATTACCGAACATTTCCTCAGCCTGGCGAGAAAAAATAATATACCGGTGGTCGGTGTATATGAAACAATGCCTGAACCAGGATATCACTATCAGTCCTGGATGCTGGCGGAAGTCAAAGCGTTACGTAAAGCCCTGACAGAAAAAGCCTCCACAGAATCATTGATTGCCGGTAAATAAAAAAATATGTCTCACCAGTCTCAGGTACTGAGTGTCAGTCAGCTCGGGGTCAGTTACCCCGGGCGGCAGGTACTTCATGACGTCAGTTTCGATATCAACCACGGCGAATTTTGTGGGTTGATCGGTGCCAACGGTTCAGGGAAAACCACTCTGTTTCGTTCGCTGCTTGGCCTGCAACCGTTATCCAGTGGCCGGATATTACTGAACGGTCATCCGGTACAACAGGGACTCTCTGCTGCGGGCTATGTCCCGCAGAAAAATTTCCTCGACCCGGATATTCCTCTGACTGCCAGAGATGTGGTTGCCCTTGGACTTGATGGCCATCGGCCGGGTTTCAGACTCTGGCCAAACCGTCATCGTCAGTTAATCAATGACACTCTGGCGTCGGTCGATGCTCTCGCTTTTGCTGACCAGCGGATCGGCCGCTTGTCTGGCGGGCAACAACAACGGGTGCTGATTGCTCATGCACTGGTGCGGCGCCCGCGGATTTTATTGCTGGATGAACCTCTGGCTAACCTGGATATGGCCGCAGCCGCAGATATCATCAGTGTGCTGAAAAGACTGGTACGTGAACAGCAGGTTTCAGTGCTGTTGTCAGCCCATGATATTAATCCGTTGTTGCCGGTGATGGACAGGGTGGTCTATCTGGCTAATGGCCAGGCCGCCAGCGGCCCGACAGACCAGGTAATCCGTACCAGCGTACTCAGTCAGTTATATGGCTACCATATTGATGTGATCCGGGTTCACGGCCGGATACTGGTAGTTGCCACTGATCGTGACAGCGCCCTCTCTGACCCGGTAGACTGCCAGGCCCCTCATGTAACCACCGTTCCTTAGGTATTCATTTATGTTTTCCGCGTTATTCAGCCACGGCTTTTTTAGCAGTGAAACCGTGCATACCGCCCTGATCGTTGGCGGTGGTGCTGCCCTGGTCTGTGGAATTACCGGTGTATTCGCGTTGATTCGTGGCCATGCATTTGCCGGCCATGCCTTATCCGATATCAGTAGTGCAGGAGGTGCCGCTTCCTTTCTGCTCGGCATCAATGCGTTGGCCGGTTTTATTATTATGGCGCTGGCCGGAGCCGCAGGTATTGAACTCAGTGCGACACGACGTAGTCGGGAACGCAGCCTGGCGACGGGGATCGTACTCAGTGCCGGGCTGGGGTTTTCCGCCCTGTTTCTCTATTTCGCTGTAAAACATCATAATTCGTCTGGTGCCACATTATCTGTGATGTTTGGATCCATCTGGACATTGCCGGCATCAATTATTCCCTGGATTCTCGCCACCGGAGCGGCAGTACTGGTACTGTTAGCGATTATCTGGCGACCTGTGTTGTTATGTGCCATCGATCCTGAACTGGCAGTGATTCGTGGAGTTGCTGTCCGCCGGGTGGGTATTATGCAACTGGCCGCACTGGCACTGGCCGTGGCCTTGTCGTCAATGACTGTCGGCGCTATTTTGTCGACAGCACTGCTGACCGGTCCTGCAGCCATAGCGCTGAAGTTTGCCCGTTCAGCAGCCACGGCACTGATTATTGCGGCCCTGACCGGTTTACTCTCCGTGTGGATCGGGGTCTGGCTGGCATGGGAAAGCTTCTACTGGACCAACGGTCAGGGCTGGCCGGTTAGCTTCTTTATTGTCGGGATCATTTTTATTGTCTGGGCAGCCAGTGGGGTCGTGTCCGGACTTTTCAGCCGTGAAAAGCGGCTGTCAGGACGTTTGTTCAGGAAGAATCAGCATGTTTAGCGGGTTTATGTTAACCGGATGGATTGCCGCCACTCTGGTAGCAGTCCTGTGCGGTATCGTCGGATTTTTTGTTATCTTACGCGGTGAATCTTTTACCGCGCATGCCTTACCGATGGGGGCATTTCCCGGTGCGGCGGCGGCGGTGTTACTGGGTATCAATCCGTTTTATGGGGTCCTGCTGTTTGCCGGGTTGGGAGCCGCAGGAATCAGTCACTTCAGCCGTCATCACCGGCATGAAACTGCGACGGCGCTCTGTCTGGTCATGCTATTGGCCACCGGAACCCTGTTGCTGAGTCTCAGCGGACGCTATGCACAATCCGTGTATTCATTGCTGTTTGGTGACCTGCTCGGGATTAGCCGTGGACAGTTAATCCCCCTGGCCGTCACCGCCGTAATCAGTATTTCGCTGACCGCCCTTCTTTTCCGCCGACTGTTGCTCAGTTCACTCTCAGCGGAACTGGCAGTGGTACGGGGAATTTCTCTGCGCGCCACCCAGGCCGGATTCCTGACTATACTGGCACTCACCACCAGTCTGGCAGTACCTGTGGTCGGTTCATTGTTGGTATTTAGCCTGATGGTCGCCCCGGCTGCCATTGCCCGTACCCTGTGCCGCAGACCGGGCAGCGCATTATTACTGTCTGTGGTGATGGCACTGGTCGTGGCATGGAGTGCCATTGCCCTGTCATGGTTCAGCGACTGGCCTCCCGGATTTTTTGTCGGAACCCTGGGTGCACTGTTTTATCTTATCAGCCGTGGGATTAGCGCTGTCCGCCAGACACCGGCATAACCTTGGGTACTTATTGGCCCGGACTCAGGTTATTTCTGCTGAGCCGGGCCGGAATTTATTGTAACCCGCTCCCCACCACTGACATAAATGTTTAATTTTTATTCAGATAATCTTATGAATTACCTGAACTGCCACTCATGTCATATTTCTATCATCTGTGTCCTGTAAATCATTGTTACCTTTTTTAAATCACCTGTCCGACTTCTGCACGGAAGGGTGACTTTTTCTTACTGAAACAGTGGCGATAATAATGATTAAAGGCAATTCTCTCGCGATTCTTATTTCTTCATTACTCATTCCTGTGGCTTCTCATGCTGCGCTGATTTACAACAATGATGGCAACAAATTAAGTTTGTACGGTAAAGTCCGGGCCGAGCACTATATCTCCAAATCTGCAGATAATGATGGTGATCAGAGTTATGTCCGGTTCGGATTTAAAGGTCGGACCAAAATTAATGACTGGCTGCAAGGTTATGGTCAATGGGAATATGAAGCCGATAGTAGCGTCTCAGAGTCTGAGGGAACCGATAATGACAAGACCAGGCTGGGTTTTGCCGGTCTGAAAGCTAAAAAATGGGGCTCCATCGACTATGGCCGTAACTATGGTGCCACATACGATATCGAGGCCTGGACCGATGTCTTCCCTGAGTTCGGCGGTGATGGCTACGTGAAAAAAGACCAGTTTATGACCAAGCGTGCCAATGGTCTGCTGACCTGGCGCAACAATGATTTCTTTGACCTGATCGATGGTCTGGATGTGGCATTGCAATATCAGGGCAAAAACGAAAATGACGACAGAAAAGAAAAAACCACCAATGGTGACGGCTATGCGGCATCTGCCCGCTACCTGATCGGCGGTGGTGTCAGTGTGGGTGCGGCCTATGCATCCTCTGACCGGACCCTGGCTCAGAAAGAGGAAGCCCTCGGTTCCGGGGACAGAGCCACCACCAGAACTGTCGGTATTCAGTACGACGCCAACCAGATTTATCTGGCAGCCACCTTTGCTCAAACCCGTAATACCATCCCGTTAACGGTACCCAAAGGAGTTTCCAGCCTGTCTAAAAAGAAAATCACCGGTTATGCCCGCAAAACCCAGACGATGGAACTGGCGGCTCAGTACCAGTTTGAGTCAGGATTCGCACCTTCTCTTGGCTATGTTTATACCCGTGCCGAAAATATTGAAGGGGTGGGTGATGCCGATTTAGTTAATTATATCGATGTCGCTTTTACCTGGTACTTTAACAAAAATATGTCGCTGTTTACTGACTACGAAATTAACCGCCTGTCCTCTGATAATAAACTGCAACTGGATACCGATAATATTCTGGCAGTGGGCATGACCTACAAATTTTGATTCGCCCCTCCACCGGCCCATCCAGTGTCAGGGCCGGTAAAATCCCCTGGTTTTCCCACCTGCAACGCTCAATTTTTACCCATCGCTACCGTTATTTTCATCGAATAAAAAGATATCGAGCAGAACGTGATTGATCAGATCTACCGGACCGCAACCAACGAGACGACAAAGTGACCGGGGATCGACGCAGAAACATGCGGGTATGGTGGTTTTTGCGCCAGATTCACCAGGAGCGCTGAAATATTCAACATTCAGTCAAAACCCGCGCGAAAGACCTTTGACAACCCAGGCAGGCGCCGCTAATATGCGCCTCGTCTTCACGACAATTCCTCTGTAGTTCAGTCGGTAGAACGGCGGACTGTTAATCCGTATGTCACTGGTTCGAGTCCAGTCAGAGGAGCCATATTAAAGAAGCCTGCTTAAGGAAACTTAAGCGGGCTTTTTGCATTTATATCGCCTGACGATCTGTATCTGGCTCTGACCCTGCGACAACACACTAACCAGCGATTGTTTCCAGGGCATTTTATTTTTCCCCGTCCTCAGGAAAGTCCGGTGGTTTGGCAGTACTCAGATGAGCTCAATAATGGAGTGCCCCATATTGACTCTGATAGTGGATGTCGATGTGATGGCAGCTGTTGCTAAAATTTTTGTCACCAACGAAAATCCATCGGTTTATTCAGATTACCCCATTATCGTCATGAGTCATGAGCCACCAGCCTCCTGGCACCGCAGTCCGGTTTACATTGAACATTTGCACAGGATACCGACAGTTGCAGATTAATGTGCCTGTGCTGCCGCTTCGGGTTACACAGGTTCCATTAGTGCGAATGCTGTGCGCATTGTACGCGCCTCCTCTCCTGGACTTCGACCAAACAGTCTTTTGAACTCCCGATTGAACTGCGACGCACTTTCGTAGCCGACCCGCGCAGCTGCGCCGGCTGCAGTAACGTTGTCCCGAATCATCATCAGTCGCGCCTGATGTAGACGCACAGACTTGATGTACTGGATGGGAGAAGTCGCTGCCACAGCTTTAAAATGCACATGAAAAGCAGGAACACTCAGACCAGCTTCCTGTGCAAGCGAGGCCACATCCAGTGGCTGGGTATACTCGAGATGGATACGCCGTAACGTTCGCGCAATACGACCAAAGTTACCATGGCAGGCCAACGCTGCGCGAATAGCTCCACCCCGGTCACCCAACAAGACACGAAAAATCAGCTCCCGAACAATCCCGGGTCCCAGAACTCTGGCTTCGATTGGTGAAAATAATACCTTCAATAGACGAACTGTCGTATCTGCCAGCGTGTCATCGAGGGGGGTGGAGACGATACCAACAGGTGAATTCGAAAGAGCATTGTCATGGTGATCGATAGTCATCACCAGGTCTGCCACCGCCGTCATATCCAGACGAATGGACACGGCAAGCAAAGGTTCTTCCGGACTGGCATCTGTCTCGGTTGAAAATGGCAGAGGTACTGAAAGCACCAGGTAGTGTAATGGGTCGTAGTGATAAATCTTATCGGCGAGGTAACCTCTTTTATGTCCCTGACAGACAATCACAATGCCCGGTTCGTACAATACCGGGGTTCGCCCCAGCGCTCCGTCAGCTCGCATCAGACGCACGCCATCAAGCAACGTAAGGGTATGACCTTCTTGGGGGGCGAGCTGGCAAATCATCGCCGCCATTTCGGACTGTTGAGACCCTGAAGGTAAACTTTGTGGCATACATCCGACCTGTTAATTGACCTAATGCTTATATTTTCACCTCCTGCATACATAAAAATCAATAAGGGAAATAGGATTAGGCAATGATGCAAGAGTGTCAGGCCTGTCACCGTATGTGCTCTCTCTTTATGATTCCTGTCAGTTAAATATTCCCATGATATAGCCTCTCCAGCCCGGTGACAGGCAAGGAGAAACAGCCTTTCTGGCGTCAGACAGGGCCAGTTACATTGTCGGCGCAGTGGTTATGGCCGACGGTGGCATGAGTGTCGCCATTCAGTGATGCAATTCTTTTTTCAAGAACAGGAGTCTTCATCAATGCAACAACAAACCTCCCCTGCAAAAGTCTGGTTTATCACCGGAGCTGCTCGTGGTATTGGTCTTTCGCTGGCACGCCAGTTACTGGCGCGAGGCGATACCGTAGCCGCGACCTCCCGCACCCTGACCAGTCTGCGTCAGGTATTCGGCGACGATAACGCGCGGCTGCTGGCGCTGGAGGTGGACCTGGTGAACGAAGTCAGCGTTCAACAAGCCATCAACAGCACCATTGCCGCCTTCGGGCACATTGACTGTGTGGTCAACAACGCAGGCTACGGCCAGCAGGGTACCATTGAAGCATTAACCGACAGCGAATTACGCCGCAATTTCGATGTTAACGTATTTGCTCCCCTGCATGTACTGCGCCATGCCCTGCCGCATATGCGTACGCGGCGCAGCGGCCATATCTTCAACGTGGCGTCGATCGTAGGCTTTCAGGGCGGTTACGCGGGCTGGGGAAGCTATGTCGCCAGCAAATTCGCACTGGCCGGTCTGACCGAAACCCTGGCGGCCGAACTGGCCGAACTGAATATCAGAGCCACAGTGGTCTATCCTGGACCGGTGCGCACCGGGTTCCTGTCAAAGGAGACACTGGTCGTGGCCCAGCGCACAATCGCTGACTATACCGAAGCTCAGGCCTCGCTGGACCTCCATCTGAACGGTCTGGACGGCAAACAGGCTGGCAATCCTGATAAAGTAGCTTCTCTGATACTGCAGGCGGCCAGTGCTGACGCCCCACCCGTGCATCTTTTTGCAGGTAAGATTGCCAACACTCTTGCTGAACAAAAAAATGCATGCAGTGAGTCAGGACCTTGATGTCTGGCGAAGTGCGTCAGATGCCACGGATTTTGAAGAGTAATAACCCATTCACCGGGGACATGTGAACCACACTGTCCCTGATTTGCTTTCTGGAGGATATCTCATGCATGACAGCCTGCCTGCGGAGAAAGCGTACCGTATTCTTGAAGCTGGTCCCGTTATTCTGGTATCCACGAGGGGGACAGATGGCCGAACGAATCTGATGACCGCAGGTTTTCACATGATGATGCAGCATGCCCCACCGCTGGTCGGTGTGATTATCGGCCCCTGGGATTACAGCTATCAGGCGCTGTCAGATACAGGAGAATGTGTTCTGGCTGTACCGCCAGCCGGGATGGCAAAGACCGTTGTGGACATCGGTAATTGCTCGGGGGAAACAGACGACAAATTTGCTCGTTTCGGCCTGACGCCCATCGCCGCGCAATCAATCAGTGCGCCTCTGGTAGATGAATGCCTGGCTAACCTGGAGTGCAGAGTGGTGGATGACCGCCAGGTGCGGCGCTATAACCTGTGGGTGCTGGAAGTTCGGCGGATTTGGCTTGACAGCGCATGGCAGGAACTGCGCCTGCTCCACCATCAGGGCGATGGCCATTTCAGTGTCGACGGAGAGATGCTTGACCTTAGTGACAGGATGGTAAAATGGCGCGATCTGATGAACTGAATGTTGTTCCATTCTGACTAAAAGCGCTTGCTGGCAATACATTACCGGTAAAAGCCGGTAATGTATTGCCATTAAAAAGGACGCAGGTCTTGTGATCCATCCCGTAGCAGGATCTTACGGCCAACAGAATGAAAATGTACGCTAAAAAGTTAACTCTCTTTTTACTTTACTGACGATTATCCGGGTGACTTAACATCGTTCTGCTCCAGTCATAAAAAGCGCGAACTGACGGTGGTATATACCGGCTATAGGGGTATACCAGGGATAGCGGTAATTCAGAGGTGCTGTTCTCCAGACAGGAGACCAGTTCCCCGCTTTGCAGGTACGGCATAGCCAGATAACTGGCGACACGGATTAACCCAACCCCCTGTATCCCGGCCTGAATATAGGCATCGGTATCGTCAACGATGAGTACCTCTCTCATACGGATCGCCCGATCCCCACCATCAAGGGTAAAAAACCATTCAGTTGTGCGTCCGGTGCGGTGATTCAGATAGCCAACCGCGTGATGCTTTTCCAGTTCATCCAGTTTTTGCGGCTTGCCGAAAGCATCAATATAAGACGGCGCGGCCAGAACGACCCAGGTAAAACCAGGCAGTGGGCGGGCAACCAGGGTTGTTGAATCTTCGATCCTGCCAGTACGGATCACGCAGTCATATCCTTCCCTGATGATATCCTCAACATTATCGCTTGAGCACAGCATCACTTCCAGCCCGGGGTACTGGCGGAGAAACGACGGGAGTCCGGGGATAATGCAATGTCGGGCGAGGGACTGGGGCATCCCCACTTTGAAACGGCCTCCTGGCTGCTCAGATCGGGCGGGAAAAGACGACTCCATGGCGGCAATATCCGTCAGGATCCTTTTGCATTCGTCGTAGTAGCGCTGGCCCTCCGTCGTGATGCTGAGTTTGCGGGTAGTACGCTGCAAAAGCTGGATACCAAGCCAGGATTCCAGCTCCCGGATAACCCTGGAAACCGTAGAGCGTGGCAGACCCAGCACTTCTGCCGCTCTTGCAAAGCCATGAGTTTCCACCACGCTGACATAGACCTGCATTGCTGCCAGTTTATCCATCCTACCCTCTTGCCTGTAGATATTGATTATCCCGTCAGAGCGAACAGTCTAACCCGGTTTAGGGATCTTATCGAACGTACATCATCGCCCTACACTTTCTCCCGGACACTGAACACGGCTAAAATAGTATAAGGAACTAACATGGCAGAGCATAAATTACACTCAGGTGAAAAAATACTGGTGCTGGGCGCAGGACAACTCGGGGCGGCTGTACTGCAGCATCTGCTCCCCGCAGTCTCTCAGCGAGAAGGCACTGTGTGCGTTATCGTTTCGCCTCGAGCCTGGGATAAACAAGGTCAACTGTGCGCTTCCACGCATCAAAAATATGTGGATGCCGGAGCAAAATTAATCCCTCTGGACATCGCCGACAGCACGATGGACGCCCTGAAGGATCAGTTTAAAGAGTTTGATACCGTTATCAATTGTATGGGGTTTGTTGCAGGCGCAGGCACCCAGATAAAAATCACCCGCGCAGTACTGGAAGCCGGAGTTAACCGCTACTTTCCATGGCAGTTTGGTGTTAACTACGATGTCGTCGGCAAAGGCAGCGGCCAGCCGGTCTGGGACGAACAGTATGATGTAAGAACCTTACTGCGAGAACAACACAACACCGAATGGATCATTATCTCCACCGGTATGTTTACCAGCTTTCTCTTCGAGCCTGCATTCGATGTGGTGAATTTATCCGCACGGACTATCAATGCGCTGGGGGGATGGGACACACAGGTTACAGTAACTTCTCCGGAAGATATCGGCCGACTCACCACCGACATTTATCTCCATCAGCCGCGTATTGCCAACGAAGTGGTGTTTGTTGCAGGAGAAACGACTTCCTATGGTGAACTGGCAGAAACGGTCGAGCGAGTGACACAACAAACCTTTGTAAAAAAGGTTCTGACCCTGCCGACCCTGCTGGAGGAATTGCAGGCCAGCCCGGATGACCAGATGCTTCGCTATCGTGCGGCCTTCGCCCGGGGAGACGGTATGTGGTGGCCGATGAACGACACCTGGAACGTGCAGAATAATATTCCCACGCAGAATATCGCAGCCTGGCTTAAGTCATCCATTTGATTATTAATCAAGGGATTCTCCATGAAAACTACCAGGACGTTCTGATTCATTATTATCGACCAGCCTTGGTCAGTCATAACCCCCCTGACGGCGGCAGGTGATACATCCGGCAAACGGAAAAAAAGATTTGCCTGCAAGCTGATAAACCGGGTGACGGAGGCAATACAATCACCGAAGTCTGCCCGGGCATAAAAAAGGGGAAACCCCATCCCCGAATTGAGCGTACAAACCAAAACAGGCATCACTACAAGAGGAGGTGCACACTTCAGCTATGCGACTGATCGGTAGGGATCAGTCCAGCCTTTTGATAAGCCACAATGAGTTCATCAAATAATTCTATGCTCTGGCGGATGCGTGCAATCAGTTGTGCACCTGCGACCGCCGTATAAATAGCCAAAGCCTGAGTTTTGTATGCCTCTGCATCGCCTCCGTCTTTCTCACTCAGCACACGGCTAAGCCACCCAACGTTAGCATCAACAAAGGCTTCGACCTCTGTCCTGACCTCCTCAGGCAGATCTTCATATTCAGCCGCCATAAAGCTGGACAAACATAACCTGTTTTCATTCTCAAGAGATTTACGGAAAATCGCGGGATAATGACTTAAGGCCTGGTGGGCGCTGGTACTTCTATTGCGTATGCTCTCCAGGCACTGGACTGTATCCTGACAATATTGATGAGCAACCACAGCACCAAGCTTCGCCTTACTGGCAAAGTGATAAAAGATACTGGCATTTTTGATCCCCACCCTGGTGGCAATACTCCGGAAGTTTATCCCGTTATATCCATGTTTTTGAGCCGCATTTCGGGCCTCTGCCAGTATTGCTTCCCGGGCATTTACACTCATATCCGCCTCTTTCCTTCGCAACCAGGACCTCAATATACACTGACCAGAGTAACCTGCCAACTGACAGGCAGATATTGACATTTGCCATAAGCAGGTTCAATCTCAATGCAAGCCTACCTACTGGTAGGTAGGCAGGCGGGTTGATATTGTGTGTGACAAATAACCTTAAATCACAGAATTAAAGGATTCCTGACAATGAAAATCTATGACTGGTATGACGGCCCTTATCCTGCACGTGTGCGTATTGCACTGGCCGAAAAAGGGATGCTTTCAGCAACAGAATTTATCCCCGTCAACTTATGGACTGGCGAACATAAAACAAAACAGTTTCTCTCCATCAACTATTCAGGAACGCTGCCTGTTTTACAGCTCGACGATGGTACATTGATCGCAGAGTGCACGGCGATTACGCAGTATCTGGATTCACTTGAACCACCCTACAGCCTGACCGGTACCACTCCGGCAGATAAAGGCATTATTCACATGATGACCAGGCGTGCTGAAATTGAGTTCCTGGATGCAGTTAGCACCTATTTCCATCACGCCACCCCGGGGTTGGGACCTGAGGTTGAACACTATCAAAATCCGGAATGGGGCAACCGAATGCGCGATAAAGCAGTCCGGGGAATGTACTATTTTGATCAGGTTTTGCAAACGCGACCTTATGTCGCGGGTGATGCTTTCTCAATGGCGGATATCGCGGTTATTGGAGGGATGATATTCTCTACGTTAGTAAAGCTTGCCGTGCCCCCGGATTGTAGCGCGTTGCATGAGTGGTATCACCGAATGAAGGAAAGGCCTTCAGTTAAACAATGGCAGGCGATGGTAGAGAATGAACGTATACGCAGAACGCTGTGATGGCTGGTGGCTTAATCTGTGTGGCTCTGGTAATGCTCCCAGTAGCGGAAATATGATGACTGTTTAAAATTTTTCTTTCCGCCCGGAATCTGAATGATAAAGCTGCGGTCTGTCGTGCTAATGCAGTTTCACGGACAGGCCTTATCAGCTCATAATGGTTTCCAGCCGGGCCAGTACTTCGTTGACGATGGACTCAGGGGCTTTTTCCAGCAGCTTACCGTGACGGGCATTGATATCAATAGTTCGGGGTTGGTCACAACGAATCACCCCGGTCGTAAGCGTACCAGCACCCTCAAGAGACACAGTAAAACCGGCCCCCCTGGCATAGTTCCCACCCCGGGTCACGGGCAGAACAACCGGAAGACGTGTAAAGTGGTTAAATGCCGTGGAGGAAACAACCAATACCGGCCGCTGGCCGCGCTGCTCATGCCCCTCTGTGGGGTCAAGGCATACCAGCCATATTTCACCTCTCCCCATCTACAAAATCTCCTTGCCAGCAGGAGCCCCGTCAATCCATTGGCTGTCGGGCATAACGCCTTCAGCGTGAGGGTCACACTGTGCCAACAACTCTTCGAGGGTATAATGTGGCTTTTTCTGTGGTGCAATAACCAGGCAACCATTTTCAATGGTAATCCCGACGTTGCTGTCTGCTGACAGCCCCAGGGCTTTCAGCAAAGCTGGCGGAACTGACAGCATGACTGAACCGCCGACTTTTTTGAGACGTGTGGTGTGCATAAAAGATCTCCGGATATTATATTTTAATATAACATCCGGGCCACCCGAAGTGCAATTCTTAACCAACTGCATAAGATCCTCCGTAATATTACGAAATTGATTAATGGTAAATTCCGGCGTAATTCTCCGGATAGCAGTCAGCATAAAGGCTACTGCGCCTGGTTAATGCTCCATCTTCCCGTCGGCCTGACTATCAATTATTTATGTCCGCCAGGACTGGCGTCATGGGAAAACAACGATATTGCAATACAATCCTCTGCGGATGAACAGCACTAATTTAACCAAGAAATGTGAATTGCGGCGTGGCTTAAGAGAGAAGCTGGAATTTGTGATTCACTGATAGAAAATAAGTGATATGGCAGGCACTAAACGCCTGGAGGGTCATGCTTTGGACGGCAGTGACTGACAAGATAAGCCTGCTGTCCGGCGAAAAAAACTTCCGGCAGACAGACCTGGCTCCCGGCGATAGTCCGTTCTGGCAGCCAGCCCTGCCCATCATTACCGGTAATCGAGTTTTAGTGCCCCTGCTGCCACCAGCAGCAACGATAATGACATACAGGTAAACGCCATCGCCAGCCCATAACCGTGCGCGATAAAACCCAACACCGCCGGGCCCATCAGAATACCGAGATAACCGACCGTGGCGACAAAAGCCACCGACAAATTTGATGGCATCACCTGCTCTTTTCCCGCCAGGGTAGTAATCACCGGAGCGACATTAGCCGCCCCTATCCCCACCAGAATAAATCCCCCCAGCGAGGATGCAATGCCTGGCAACAATACCGCCAGTGCATAACCTGCCGCCGCAAAAACACCACTGAGAATCAGAATTTTTTTTCGCCCCAGCCGGCTGACCAGCCGATCCCCTGTGAGTCGCATCAACGCCATGGCGCCACCAAACACCGCATAGCCCCAGCCTGCGTGTACAATCGCCAGCCCGCGTTGTTCGGTGAGCCAAATCCCACTCCAGTCCAGCATGGCACCCTCTGCCAGAAAACATAGCATACACATTCCAGCCATCAGGATAAGCCGAAGATTCAGGCGAAAAACAGAATGCTGTTGTTGCTGGTGAGAGGCAAAAGGTAATAAATGTGGGAGGCTCAGTATCATGGTCAGTAGCATTAACGTCACCGCGGAGAATACCATCAACAGAGGCGACATGCCCGCCCCCAGTACCAGACTTCCTCCCGCAGCTCCGGCTATTCCACCCACACTAAATAAACCATGGAATCCAGACATCAGAGGAACTTCGCTCTGTTGCTCAACCAGAGTCCCCTGAATATTCACTGTCACATCGGTCAGTCCCACTCCGGCGCCGAACAGTAACAAGCTGGCAACCATTAAGGACAGAGACTCTGTGGTAGCCAGCAGCGGCAAAGCCAGACAGGCCATCAGAGCGCCCGCGATAACCATAGCCCGACAGCCAAAGCGGCTGGTGAGCTTACCCGAAAACAACATTGTGATCAGTGAACCAGTGCCCAGGCAAAGTAACAGTAACCCCAGTGAACCAGCATCAAGTTGTAACCGCTGTTGAGCATAAGGGACTAACGGCGCCCAGACCCCCATTGCAAAGCCTGCAATAAAAAACACTGCCCGTGTCGATACTCTACGTGCAACAGTATTCACTTCCTGAGATAGACCTGCGTCCTGCATTAACCCTCCGCTAACTGCCTTAACGGCTGAATAAGTATAAATTTCCAGCCAGAAACTAAAATAATAGCCTGGTTATTCAGTATGATAACCTTAACTTTCCTGCCGGTAATCAAAGAGACTTTTCCGCTGAAGTTTGACCGGGCGGGATGAAGGGCTCCTCCCCTGTGCAACGCTTGCTATTATTGCGGAACCAACCGGTCAAGAGTGAGTTCGGCAAAACGCTCAACAATCAGCATCTGTGCCGCCTCCAGAGTTTGCTCAAGTTGCTGATTAACCGCCTGTTCTATCCGGCAATCCTGATGTTCGTTAGCCCATCCCACCGTAAACATCTCGTTACTGCCAATCGCTAAAAACACCTGTAACAGGGTGATTTCCTGTAAGGGTTTTTCCAGAGTCCATCCGCCGCCGTGGCCTTTTTCAGATCGAATCAGTCCGGCCTCGCGTAATCCCTGAAACAGCCTTCTCACTACGACCGGATTGGTTTTTATCATCAGTGCAATTTGCTCTGATGTCACGGCTTCAGTGATTTTTTCCATATGAATCAGGATATGTAAGGCTCTGGAAAGCCGGTGATCTTTACGCATTCTTCACTCCGGATCAGTTAATGCGGGTTAATATTGTAACTTTATTAGTTGCATGAGTTAGTTACTTTCATGTACCTTATATTATTACATGAAATACTCAACGAAGGTATCGGTTATGCTGTCTGAAAATCTGCTACAAAATCTCTGGTTATGTCTGGTCATTGCCATGGTATCCGCCTGTATGGCTGTTTCGGTCACCCAACAGGAAATGTTTCGTCCGTTGCGTCAGTGGGCCGCGACAAAACATCCTATGGCAGGACATCTGTTCAGTTGTTTTTATTGTTTTAGTCACTGGGTGGTATTCGCGGGTATCGCTATCTATCGGCCGGTGGTGGTGATCTCCGGTAATACTCTGGTGGATTTAGTGGTCACGGCCTTCTTTACCGTTGTGCTTGCTGTTGTGTGTAGCGGTATCATCCTTCAGGTAGTACGCATTGCGATAGCTAAAGCCAGTGAAGAAATAGACCTGAAAAATAAATCTGCGAATTAACCTCTATGCCTGCCGGACACACCGGCAGGAGATATGTTACAGGCCTCTGGCCCGGGGGCTTAGGGTGAACAATGCTTTCACTGAATAGTCATCCGTCAACGCTCTTGATCAGACATTGTCGGTGAGTTTCTCCGGAGGCCGGGGTTCTACATCCTTATTAGTTTTTATTCTAAATTGACATATAAAAGCCAGAATCATTTAGATATTGGGATATCGGGAGAACCCTCTGTGGGCCCGGTCCGGCGAGGCGGACAACCCCACCTTCTCTCATTAAATACACTTTAAATCATTGAGTTACTTAAAATGGCCTAGGGGCATTGTCTCATCATTTATTCCGTTCTGAATCACAAAATGCACCAGAATGAATCTTCAGTGATCCCATACAGGTGCGTCATGCACTGTCCGCGGTGCAATACCCGCCAGCTATCATAAATTCAGATGACTGGCATCAGAACAAATCGCTACCCGTGATACCGGGAGACTTTTACAGTTCCCTCATAAGCAATGATTTCCCTCTGGTGACTCCCCGTGAGTTGCCGTCACCCTCAGGAAAGACCCGCTTTTACTCTGCTAATGAGGATACAGATGGTATGAGCCGTTCAGTGAAAGTCAGTCATAAACCCCGGAATGATACAACGCCAGGCATCCTGTTCAGCGCTGTACAAATTATTATTTTTTTTACCTTTATTAAGCTGTGCGTTTTTAACACAGAGGCATTGCAGAAGAACTTTATGCAGACGCAGATTCCCGTGTCTTTTGTGCTGGGAGCGGTGGTTATTCTCAGTGGGATCATCCTCACCACGCTGTATGTGGTGATAGCCAACCAGCATGAGGAATACTAAGATGATCAGGCTGTTACTCATCGCTCTGCTAAGTGCTGTTTGTACACCGGTACTGGCATCGACCGGAACCTCACCAGCCTCCGGCGGGTTAGCCATTTTCTTCTTTATCGCCGTCATTCTGATGACACTGTTTATCACCTGGCGGGCAGCCCGCCGAACCAAAACCGCGAGTGATTTTTACAGTGCCGGCGGAAAAATTACCGGTTTTCAGAACGGTTTAGCCATTGCCGGAGATGCAATGTCCGCCGGGGCCTTACTGGGGCTGACGGCTCTGGTATTCTCCCGTGGCTTTGATGGCCTGTTTTATGCCATTGGTTACACCACCGGACTGCCGATCGTGGTCTTTCTGATGGCCGCCAAAATGCGCAAGCTGGGTCAATATACCTTTACCGATGTGGTCTGTGCCCGGTTACCGGGAAAAGGCATCCGTATTTTCTCAGCCTTTGCCTCTCTGACCATTGTGCTGTTGTACCTGATTGCCCAGATGGTAGGTGCAGGACAACTCATTGAAGTCATGTTCGGCATCCACTATACCCGGGCCGTCGCCCTGGTGGGGGTATTAATGGTGCTGTACGTTATGTTTGGCGGCATGATGGCGACCACCTGGGTTCAGATGATCAAAGCCGTATTAATGATTTTCAGCTGCCTGCTGCTCTGCTTTCTGGTACTAAGAATGACCGGATACAGTTTTAGTGAACTACTGAAAGGTGCGGTCAGTGTTCACCCGGCTGGCCAGCAGGTCCTTATCCCTGTTTCTCCCGCGAAAGACCCGTGGTCAGCATTTTCACTGGGTATTGCATTAATGCTCGGCACTGCTGGCCTGCCTCATGTACTGATGCGATTCTTCACGGTGCCAGACGCCAAATCTGCACGGAGCTCAGTGTTATGGGCCACCCTGTTTATGAACGGATTTTATCTGATGATATTTATCATCGGTTTTGGTGCGCTGTATCTGCTTCGTGCTCATAGTCTGCCTTCTGCCAGCGTAGGGGGGAATACCGCGGTATTACAACTTGCAGCATTGCTTGGCGGACAACCCCTGTTTGGTTTTCTGGCTGCGGTCGCTTTTGCCACCATTCTGGCGGTGGTCGCGGGGTTAACACTGTCAGGGGCATCGGCGGTTAGCCATGATATTTACGGCACTCTCAGCCAGACAGGCAGCGTCAGTGATGCCAGCGAAGTAAAAATCATGCGGGGATCGGTCATCGTCCTGGGGGTACTGGCTGTACTGCTTGCCATCCTGTTTAAGGGGCAAAATATCGCCTACATGATAAGTCTGGCCTTTTCACTCTCCTGTTCCTCCACCTTCCCGGTACTCCTTCTGGCTATTTATTGGCGTTCACTCACTGCCCGTGGTGCGTTGTGGGGAGGTGGATGCGGATTAGTGTCATCACTGGTATTGACCATTGCCGGCCCCTCCGTCTGGGTAAAGGTTCTTGGCCACAGCACGCCACTGTTTGCTATCGACCCTCCTGCCATTGTTACCGTCCCGCTGGCGTTTATGGTATGTATCGCCGTTTCACTGGCAGGCAGGAAAAGCCTTGCCAGTTTCACTGCCGACAACACTGCCTGATTTATTCACCGGCTTATTTATCATGCTATTATGGAGTCACTCACCATGCTGGAAAATTTTACTGAACAGTCCGGGGCTTTTGCCGAACTAATGGCCATCAGGGAGGGAACCTCGCTTACAAAAGGCGAAGTTCAGGTCACCGGTCAGGATAACTTATTTAACACTCCGTTTAAGGTCGGCGAAACTGCAGCAGCATTACTCGCAGCCCGGGGTGTGGCAGCCAATGATCTGTGGCAACTGAAAACCGGCAGACGGCAAAAAATTAGTATCGATATGCGTGCGGCGGCGGCGACCTCACTGGCGGGCGGAGACATGACACAGCGACGTGGCGATGACGGCATATTCAGGCCGATTGCCGTTTCTGAGGCAATGAAACACATGGTATCGCTTACCCAGCCCTGGAAAACCGCCGATGATCGCTGGCTGTTGCCACACACCAATCTCCCCCATCTCGAAAAAAGAATTCTCGATATTTTGCAATGCAGTAGCACGCCGTCCTCCGTCAGTCAGGGGGTCCGCCGCTGGCAGTCAGATCAGCTTGAACAGACGATTGCCGATGCCATGGCCTGCGGCGGCAAAGTTCGCAGTCCCGAAGAGTGGCTGAAGCACCCGCATGGCCAGTATCTCGCAGCTCGTCCGGTGGTGGAAATCACCAAAATAGCGGAAGGTGAACCACAGCCGCTTCCTGCCGGAGAACTACCGGCCTCCGGGGTTAAAGTGTTAGATCTGACGCGGATTTTGGCCGGACCGACCGCAGGTATCGGGTTTGCTGAACATGGTGCGGACGTATTAATGGTTACTGCCCCTCATCTGCCGCAGGTCCCCGCCTTTGTCCGTGATACCAGCCATGGCAAACGCAGCTGTTTCCTGGATATGGATAATCCACAGCAAGCAGGGCAACTAAAACAACTGGTCAGAGATGCAGATATTTTTATTGATGGCTACCGTCCCGGACGACTCGAAGCGCATGGTTTTGGCGTAGATGAACTGATGAAATTACGCCCCGGATTGATTCATATCGCGATTAACTGCTTTGGCTCAGGGGGACCGTTTGCATCCCGGGCCGGCTGGGATCAGATAGCCCAGGCGGTCACGGGAATTTGCCATACCGAGGGACTCCATCACGGTAACGGTTCACCCCGACTGATGCCGGTATTTACCTGTGATTTTCTGACCGGCTTCCTGGCGACCTTTGGCGGTCTGGTGGCGCTGGCACGTCGTGCCCGCGAGGGGGGCAGTTATCGGGTGCAGGTCTCTCTCTGCCAGTCTGCCATGTTGTTGCAACGTCAGGGGTTACTGGAAAATTTCCGGCATTCCCCGGGACGTCTGTCTGCCGCGGAATTTGAACAATGGGCAGTGTGTGATGAAGGCACCTGTTATGGCGACCTTAAAACACTGGGGCCCGTGCTACAAATGTCTGAAACACCTTGCCAGTGGCGGGGAACCACGCCGGCATTAGGCAGCCATCCACCGGTCTGGTAAACCGGATGAATAACCCGGCCGGCAAGCCACTGTTGTTCGGCCTGCCGGGGTCAGTATTCCCAGCCGCCCCGAGGTTAACCCGTATTCCTCAGATAGCGGCAGTACTCTCCTGATGGTGCAATAGCGCTCACAGCACAAGCCCCTGGGACAGCCCTGGCGATGAGTCGGATTTAATTCTCTTAATATTGAGTACATTACCTTCAACTGTTCGACTGGCCTGAATTTTGCTTAGTTTTCTGACATCTTAAATGACAATGACAACGCACCTTAACGAGGTAGAAACGAGATGGGAGTTTCTGATGAAAACCTGTGATTTACTGACGTTCTCTACCGTTGCCCGCTGCGCCAGCATTACTGCCGCCGCCAAAGAACTTAATACGGTTCAGTCCAATGTCACCAGCAGAATCCGGTCACTGGAAGAATTTATCGGTCTACCTTTGCTGGAACGCCATAGTCGGGGGGTAACACTGACCCGTGCCGGCAACCGTCTGTTACCCTATGCACAACGCACGCTGGCTATGCTGGAAGAAGCCTCGCGGGTGACCAGAGATGAAGGGGAAGCGAGCGGGACTATCACTATTGGCTCGATGGAAACCACGCTGGCAGTCCGTCTGCCGGATATTCTGGCCAGCTTTCATGATTGTTATCAAGATGTTCAACTAGCAATGACCATTGATGCCACCGCTTTTCTGATCGATAAAGTTCTCAACTGTGAGGCTGACGGAGCGTTTGTGGCCGGACCGGTGGATCATCCGTTACTGGCAGCGACACCGGTGTTCAGCGAGGAACTGGTACTGGTAACTACCCGCGGAATACGTGATCCGCAACAACTGAAAGATAACCCGCGGGGTATTACCGCACTGATGTTTAAACAAGGCTGCGCCTACCGACAACGGCTGGAACAGTATCTGACCTGGCTGGGCCGCCCGTCATTCCAGCGCATGGAGTTCGGCTCGCTGGATGGCATGCTGGGGTGCATCAGTGCCGGAGTGGGCATCACTCTGTTGCCCCGATCGGTGGTTGAGAAATCCGGACTGGCGGAAAGATTACAGGTTCATGAAGTGATCCCCGCCATCTCCCGGGTTCCCACCCTGTTTATAACCCGGAATGATGTGCAACCAACCACCGCACTCAAACGATTTGTTCGATGTGTTAAAGACCACAGCCTGGCCGGACAGCCCGGGAAAAGCATTACGGTTGCCACCTGATATCATTCAGCCGATGGTTCTTCAGAAGAACCAGAGACCGTCTGCCGTGTGGTCTGACTATGCACAGGTACAGATACCCCGGACCACTACATTGTCACACCAAAAAAACGTTTCACTGCCCTTTTTCCCTGTTGAGTAAAAGTGACTTCCCGGTAACCAGGCTGCCGGGTTATCCACTGATTTTGCAACATAATCGTCAGCAACTGAGCTCCGGCATTTCCCCCCAGGTGAAAGCGTCGTTCACTCCAGTCCAGACAAGCACAAGCTGCTTTACGTCTGAGCTTTGGGATGTCGCTTATCCCCATTAGCAGAAATTTCTCTTTACCTGGCGGAGATAAACATTCACTTTCAGGGATGATCCATTGTTCAGACAGCATAACATCGTAAATGGCAACAGCCACTTCGCCGGCCAGATGATCGTAACAGGTACGTGCATGGCGTAAGTGTGCCGGAGTCCGGACAGATGCTGTTTTTTGCGGGTCCACAGACAGCCCCATCAGGGACTCCAGCACAGCCGCTACATCTTCCCCCGATAAGCGGTAGTAACGATGACGGCCCTGAGACAGACAACTGATCAGTCTGTTTTGCTGCAGTCTGGCCAGGTGCGCACTGGCAGTTGAAGGGGCAATACCGGCCACCACACTGAGTTCGGTGGCGGTCCACGCCCTGCCATCCATCAGTGCACATAACATGCTGATCCGTGAAGGGTCAGCCATGGCGGCAGCAATTTCCGACACAGGCCGCAGCAGCGGATTTTCATCCTCTGCCAACGCAGAGGCCTGTGAATTTTTTGTGCTCATTACAGACTCCAACGGGTAGTCACTTGCGCCGCGAGTTTATCATTGTCCGTTATCAGAATCAGGTGATTGCTGTGATCACTGTACTGAGTCACGATATTAATATGATAACCCGCCAGAACCGCAGCGATTTCACCTAATTCTCCACACCTTGTCTGGCTAAGCTTTCTGATAAGTGGAGCCTTTACCTGTTTCACCTGTAAACCTGCATTGCGGAGCACCTGTGCGGCCCGCTCACCCTCTTCCACCAGAAAATGAGCGTGACATTCCTCACCCACCGTAAACACCCCGCCACCTTCGAGACCGATATTCTCCTGGCCCAACAGTTGCCCCAGTTGTGCCAGTTCAGCGGGCTGATTCGCCAGTACCACCCAGATGTCATACATGGTCAATCTCACTCGCGTCAGAGGAATACTCACGAATCACAGTAGCCACTTTAATGTGGTAACGGGAGAATATAGTTTCTCTTCCTTCGCTCTGTGCAGCCTGATGCCGCAAATTGCACTTCCATTCCCGAACCGCCTGTTCATTCTCCCACCATGACAGGGAAAGAATTTTGCCGGGATTCGTCAGGCTCTGAAAGCGCTCGATCGCAATAAAGCCCTGAACATTATCCAGCTCCGATCTGAGCCCGGCCGCCAGCTGGAAATAACGTTGCTGATGTTCCGGTCGTGCATCGGCTTCGAATAATACAGCAATCATAGTTGTCTCCTGTTTTCTGAAGCCACTATTCTGCACGCACTGACTTCTGATGCTTCGTTTTGCAACGAAATATGGATTTAAACCCTGGCTGGATTACCGCCGCCTTCTGACCGGGCTGACCATCACGCAGAGGGCAATGATCAGCCCTGTCCCTGAAAGTAGTGCCCCTGCCAGATTAGGTGAAGCCAGCCCAAATCCCGCATCAATGGCTTGCCCGCCAAGCATAACCCCACCCGCTGCACCAAGATTAAATGCAGAAATATTGGCCGCTGAAGCCAGTGCTGGTGCGCCATAGGCTTTCTGCAAAACATACATCTGCAAAGGAGGAACAGTGCCAAAACCAACGGCACCCAGCATAAAGACGTTAATCACCGCCAGCCAGCGGATGTGCAGGGTAAAATAAAACAGCAGCAGTAACGCTACCAGTAATGTTAGCAGTACCAGTATGACTGGCTCCGGACGATGATTGGCGAACCTTGCAGCAACAAGATTTCCGGACACTAATCCAAGACCATATACCACCAGAATCAGACTCAAATCTGTGATGCTAAACCCGCTAATTTCAGTCATCATCGGCGAAATGTAGGCGAAAGAAGCCAGTAACCCGCCAAATCCGCTAGCAGTAATCAGCAATGCCAACCAAACCTCAGGGCGCCTGAAGACGGCCAGTTCACCTGTCTGCCTTTGCTGCTCCGTTTGCTGATTAGGTAATAACCAGCATAGTCCTACCAACCCCACGCCGCCCAACAGGGCAATCAACTGAAAAGCAGAGCGCCAGCCATAGTGCTGACCGAGCCAGGTGCCCGCCGGCACCCCCAGCACATTGGCCAAAGTCAGCCCGGTAAACATCAGTGCAATGGCACTGGCTTGTTTATCTGCTTCCACCATACGGGTTGCCACCACAGCACCGATACCAAAAAATGCGCCATGACAGCATGCTGCCAGTATTCTGCCAACCATCAGTATTTCCAGGTTGTCTGCCAGAGATGAAATAATATTGCCCGCAATAAACAGCACTAACAGCAGCAATAAAGTATGTTTCCTGTTAGCCCGGGCTGACAACCAAGTGAGTAGTGGAGCACTAACCACCACGCCCAGCGCATAACCCGATGTCATCATTCCGGCATGGGTAATCGAAATCTGCAAATCCGCCGCAATAGTTTGTAATAATCCGGTAGTGACAAATTCTGCGCTACCAATAGCAAAAGCACTGACAGCGAGTACGAACAACGAAAGAGGCATTATCAGATCCTGTAAATTTAAGGGAAGGACCAATAATGCGTGTGCGTCAGTAACTTAGCGAACGATGTTCAGGAATATGACTTGTGACAGAATGTCACAATGTCCTGTCATTTAAAGACTCCCGCCGTGCATGAGTGGCAGTTTCTGACGACAAAAATTGATGAGAAATTCGGAAAAAACATTGAGCCGTACTGGCGAACCTCGATGGCTGGTTCGGATAAGCCACAGGCTACTTACGGATTCCTGCCATTCAGGCATCAGACGAATCAGTTCACCGTGCTGCTGGTAGTCATTAATGCTCCAGCTTTCTCGCAACGCTATACCCTGTCCCTGCAGAGTCCAGGTTAGTAATGCCATACCGTCGTCAGTCATCAACATTTTTTTCGGCCTGACTGACTGAACTTTATTGCCTTCATCGTGTTCCAGTATCCAGGAGTCAGGAGTATAGCCGGGGTAACCAAATACCACTGCCGGCAGCCGGGCTAAATCAGCTATATTCATCGGAACGTCAACGCCTGACAATAATTCAGGCGCGCATACCACCACCCTGCGTTGATCGAAAAGCTTTCTGGCAATTAAACGTGAATCGGCTAGTTCTGCGGAACGGACTGCGATATCAATCCCTGAGGCATACAGATCCACAATTCTGTCGCTGCTCTCCAGAGAAAAACTGACGTCAGGATGCAGTTTTCGAAACGCATCGATGGCCGGTATCAGGAAATAATGGTTAAAGGTTGACGGGCTGCTGATAGCAATCGAGCCCGACAGGCTGTTCAGTCCATGCTCCGCTATCAGCTTCGCCTGATAAAAACTTTCTAATCCAGTTTTGAAATGTTCGTAAATCTCCAGGCCAGCCCCTGTCATCCGAATTTTTCGGGTACTACGTTCAAATAAGGTAATACCCAGCGACTGTTCCAGCCTTTTTATCTGTTTACTGACAGCCCCGGCCGTAACATTCATGATCCGTGCCGCGCCGGTAAAGTCTCCGCATTCCACCACCCGTACAAATGCTTCAATATCATCCAGGTTTCTCATTGCTTCGTCTCCGGCAATAAGTCAGTTAAAAATTGTGGGTTCCACCTGAAAACCCCAGGTTCTTCACTGGCAGTGTCATCGCTGAAGTACAATACCCTCATGCCACAGGCACAATCAATATGATGCCGTCAGACTGAATCATTCACTGGCAGTGACATCTCCTCACAATGAGAGTCACAGAAAATATTTTTCAATAAAGGCATCGGGACGACTGCTATATTTTCGCGGTTTTCTTCATATTCGACAGGAGAATTCAGTAGCGGTCAGGTTTATTTGCGATGGAAGTTAATACATGACCTGCATATCCAATAGTTATGCCAGGTGAGTGACGGGATTAAAATCAGAATTTATCGGTAATTCATCAGGTTGATATATTTTTCCTGATAAGACAGGATGAAACCAAATGTAAAACGCTAAACAGAATTTCAAAATAATTACGGAACCCTATGATCTTCAAGCCTGCAATATACCTGTTGTCTGCCGCCCTGCTGTCGCCGGCAGTCATGGCGGAAACCCGAAAGATTAACAGTGAATTTCAACCGGCTATAAACGGCCAAGCAACCGCCTGGTTACTGGACTGGCCGGTTCCCGCCAACGGTAAATTCACCCTGCGCTACCTCAATAATCAGCCCTATATTCAGGCAACCTTTAAAAACCCCCATGCTACGGACCTGCTGGCCAGCGATAATATGACGGGGAATTATCAGATATTTTACCCTGACGGCAAGCTTAAAAAACAGGGGGAATGGAATCAGGAGGGGGATTCTGTCGGAATGGAAATCCGCTGGCGCGAAAGCGGCAAGCCCGAAGAGGTCAGGCGTTATCCTGAACCCGGCGCGTCGGTGCTCGAAAAAACCTGGTATCAGAATGGTCAGCTCAGCTATGAAGGTCTCGATTTTGACGGAAATAAATATCAGCAGTCAAAATACTATTATCCCGACGGTCAACTGAAGCGCAGAGTGTATGAGAAAAGCCTGAGTCAGGGGGTCACGCAATTCGAAGACAGTTATGATCAACAAGGTAAACTCACTGCACGCGTAGAATCTTATGGCGAAGATCCACAACTTACCCTGACTTACGGCCCTGACGGCCAGTTACAGGAACGAGACACCCTTGAAATTGCTGCCCACCGCAACATCAAAGAGTCATTTGACCCCCATGGCCAACTCACCGACCTGCAACAGTATCGCACCGGGGGGGACTATGCTAAAGACGGCCGGCAAATTCAGACTTACGATGGCCAGACCACTTACTCTTCCTGGAACAATGGCCGGCAGCAGGGAGAGGAGAAAGTGGTGCGTGACGGCAAAGTGATCCGCTACCAAATCTATCGCGATGGCAAAGAGAATGGCCCCGGGTTCAGTATCGATGATGATAAACACCAGGCGGTATTCGTCAGTTATCAGGCCGGAGAAATCAGCGATAAAATCTATAGTGTCGGGCTGGACTACCTCAGCTTCGACAGTCAGGGAATGCCGAAAGTCACTCTGCCGTTTCATGCAGATAAACGTGAACTGCCGCCAGCGGGAAGCGTGTGGGAATACAGCTCCAACGGAAAGCAGAGCAGCGTGCTGACACTGATTAGCAGTGATAAACAGACGGCGACCTGGCGGGTCGGCGACAGCGGGTTTAAAGAGCACCTGAACAGTTACAGCCAGATATTACCCGAACAACCCGCAACCGACAGGCAGTTGCTGAATTTTCCACTCACCTTAGGGAAAACCTGGCATACCCAATATCAGTTTCCGGTCCACGTCGACCGTGGTGACGGCCAGTCATGGCAATACATTTATCACGCCAGTGCTGACTCCAGGATTACCGGTGTCGCTAAAATAACCGTGGCCGCCGGTAGCTTTGATACTGTCATCATCACTCGGCATATTCGCTGGAGTAAAACTGACCCGCAGTTTTCCGGGCCTCAGGCACAAGAGATCCATTGTCAAAGTAAGCAGTGTAGTGTGTCCGGCTTTACCTTCGAGACTCTGTGGTATGCCCCGTCCGTGGGTCGTGCGGTGATGAAGGCGGTGGCTATTAATGGAATGTCGGATGTCTGGGCCAATGACGATCAGTCGATATTACAAAACCCGAATGCACTCATCTCTGAACTGACCTGGTTTGGAAAACAGGCAGCCCCGGGAGAACCCGCCACCGGCAGTAAATACGCCCATCAACTACCCGCCAGCGCATTTATCCAGGGTTTTCCGTTGATGATGAACAATACCGCCGAGTTTGCGATGATTCATCATCCGGTCATCGAGTAAGCACCCTGCCCTGCGACACGCGGTTAACCTGTTGAGTTCACCGCGTGTCTCTCTGCGTTACACCGACAGCAATTTTTCCGTCAGCAACGGTCCCAGTTGCTGATCAAAGTCCAGCACTACCGTACAGTTAGCCTCAGTTTGTGGGGGGAATCCGTTGTATTTGCCCCGTAAATCGCAGATTGTCTGGCCGCGTGCGGGGCCGTGAGTATCATCTATCACCACCCGGACTTTCGGCGCGAGGCAACCTGTCAGCCCTTGCACAGCAAAATAAGCAGCCGCAGGGTCATGTATCGCACAGGCTTTACGTCCCAGTTTATCTTCATAAAACCCAATATACAGGGTCAGCATTTCGCCAATCACCCTGGCGAACGGCCGGTCGGAATTTAAAAGTTGCTGATGATGTGATTGTTCCAGCACCTGGCGCATCGTGAGATCCAGCGGGACCATCACAAGATTGTCAAAGGCCTGAAAGACCAGTGCCGCAGCTTCCGGATCCTCCGCAATATTCGCCTCCGCCACCGGCGAGCGGTTACCTGGCGCATTCGCCGCACCGCCCATAATCGTTACCCGGGCCAGAAGCCCGGGTAGCTTTGGTTCCAGCTGTAACCCCAGGGCCAGATTAGTCAGTGGACCGGTGGCCAGAATGTGCAGTTGACCAGGATATTGCCGTGCCAGTGATACCAGTAATTCCGCCGCACTTTGTTTTTCGGGTGAACGGTTCGAAGTAGCCAGCTCAACATCTCCAATACCATTGTTGCCGTGAATATGCTGACAACAGCTGACAAAGGTGCCGTATAACGGATCAGGCTGTCCCATCGCCACCGGAATATCAGTAGCGCCCGCCAGATTCAGCAGATTCAGAGTATTACGCGCGCCGGAGACCACATCGGTATTACCGCAGACCGTACCAATCCCCACGATATCCACCCGCTGTTTTTCGGCCAACAGATAACCCAGCGCCATGGCATCGTCAATGCCGGTATCGCAGTCAAAATAGAGCTTTATCGGTTGCATTTTTTACCTTTTAATTTCAGAAGTTCACCATGACCGTGCCTGTTAATCCTGCTCAGGCATCACGCATCTTCAACATAAAGCCGCTGATTACCGCCAGAGCGGTCAGACCCGTACTAATCATCAACCCATGCGTGAACCCCTGCAGAGTACCACTGCCTATGTGGGCGGCAATCAGGCCTATTCCCAGTCCTGCTCCTAAGCCAAATGAGGCACCATTCACCGCAGTCAGAGAAGACGGTGCTTCTTTTGGCGACAGGAGTACACTCAACCCACTGATACAACTTAGCACCACACCATAATAGGTGATGCCCAGCAGGGCTAAACCAATAAGCAGCACCGGCTTATTCACCGGATTCAGGGTGATAATCACCATCAGGAGCAGGCATAACATAAGCCCGGTACGTAAGGTTTTAATCCAGCCGATTTTACCGGCCAGCCATCCGGCAGGCGGTGCAGACACAAATCCCATCAGAGCCGGCGGCGTAAGGAACAGTAACGATGACAGAGCGGCGCTCATTCCCAGCCCTGCATGGGTATCCTGAGAGATGATAATGATGGCAAAACCTATGACCGAAAAGACTCCGGCGAGTATCAGTATTGTGGTGGTAATCACCGGCCAGAAATGACGGGTGAAGAAGTGGTCGACAGGAACCAGCGGCGTTTTCCTGCGCTTTTCGATAGCACCGAAAGCCAGTATTGCCAGCACAAACAATACCAGATACAACAGAGCCTGAGCACTGAACCAGCCAACGGACGAGCCTTTATTCAGGTAAACATTGATAAAAACAATGCTGACTGAAAGCACTGCCGCCCCCCACCAGTCCATACTGCCTTGTGCCACTCCCGGGGTATCCTTCGGCAGCAGCGTAGATACGGCCAGTAAGGCCAGCCCACACACCGCCAGAGTGATAAGAAAAATCGACTGATAACCATAGTTGTCACTTAGCAGCCCACCGATATAGCCATCGACACCGCCGACTCCCCCGTTAACGGCCGTAATCACACCAATCGCCGTACCAAATAACCGGCGGCTGATTTTCTGATGCAGCAACAGATATGAGAGCTGGAAGGTCGCACTGCTGGCCCCCTGTAACACCCTTCCCAGCAGCATGGTGTAGTAGTCATGAGTGACAGCACTGAGCAGCGTCCCTGCGCTACACAGCAGCATCACCACTATCAGCATCCTGCGACGTCCGAAGAAATCACTGAACCGACTCAGTACCACACCGCAAATTGACCCGGAGAGAAAAAACAGCGACGACACCTGAGAAATATCTGTCAGGCTGACATGAAGTTGCATCGCCATCTCTGGCAATGCCGGAGAAATCATCGAGCAGTTAAGTTGAAAAGCCAGTATTGCCAGCATCAGTGCCGCCACCAGCATTGCAGCACTTCTCCCTTCCAGACCACCCGAGCCTGGTGATACCGCCACAGAGTTCATAAAAATTCCCGTCATAGTTGTAATAAATCACATGTTATACCTGCTGGTATAATATCTGACAAATGGGTTTTACTTATCCGTGTGATGTCCTACTATTTCGCCTATTGTCTTGCCCGGAAAACTACGCAATATGTCTGATATCACAGATTTTCTCAGTTCCCCGTTGCCTGTCAGCGCCGGTCAGCCCTTGCGGGTGACTATTTATTCAAGGCTATCGGAAGCGATTCGCGGTGGTTTACTGCCACCTGGATCCATGCTGCCTAAAGAAAGTGAGTTGGGTACGATGCTGGGGGTCAGCCGTACCGTGGTACGTGAAGCCCTGATGTTACTGGAAGAAGATGGACTACTGCTGACCCGACGTGGCATCGGCCGGTTTGTCAGCAGTGTACTACCCACTCCGGGCCTTGAAAATCTGCTACCTCCGGAGAAACTACTTAGCAACAGTCACAGCCAGATCAGCCTGAAACGCATTGATAACCGGCTACAAAAGCCTTCAGACCTGACTCACGAATTACTTCGCATCGGCAAAAATGACGACAGCTGGTTTTGTGAAAGTCTGGTCTTCCGCGACGAATGCGTGATAGCACTGGTTCAGGAACACCTGCCTACCGGAGAGGTTCTTAACTCGGCAGCCCCAGGGATTGCACAGGCCCTGCTCGACCCGCAACAACAGCATTTGTCGGTCCATGCCTTGTTGATGGCATTGCCAGGTACAACATTAGGCCCTGGTTTATGTACCGTTCAGGCAGCCATTCCCGGGGATGACCGGGGACATAAACTGGGGATAGACCCCAACGCGCCTGTGATGGTGCAAACCCAGTCCTTTATGTTACAGGGTAACCCTTTTTATCTGGCAAAAATCATTATTACTCCGGGCAACCCGCTGCGCATCAATCAGCCAGCGCCAGGCCTGTAATCGCCAACAAACTGGTGGTGTAGTCTTTAAGACCGGGAAGTGGAAAGGGATCTCTGTGATGAAGAATCTGTGTCACTATGAATCAGCGGATTCACCCGAAGGTGTCAGATAATGGTGCTATCCGCGCCGGATAGCAGACATCGGGGATGAAACTCACCTATGGCCTTCCCCGCCCGTCATACTCAGTGACAGACGGGGAGGACATTATTTAAAAATCAATTGTGCGACTCTCAGAGATCGAACCGATCCAGATTCATCACTTTGGTCCAGGCTGCCACGAAATCACGGACGAATTTTTCGCTGGCATCTGCGCTGGCATAAACCTCCGCGTTGGCCCGTAAGACCGGATGAGAACCAAAGATCAGGTCGGCACGACTGGCCTGGTATTTAACCTCACCGCTGACCCTGTCACGACCATTAAACAGTTCAGCGTTTGCATCGGTTGCCTGCCATTCGGTCCGCATATCCAGCAATGTCACAAAGAAGCTGTTATCTAGTTGACCCGGAACATGACTAAACACTCCGACTAAACTACCGTCGAAATTAGCTCCCAGAGCGCGCATTCCACCGATCAATACCGTAAGCTCCGGAACTGTCAGGGTCAGTTGCTGCGCTTTATCAATCAGCAAATCTTCGGTGCGTGAGGTGGCATGACTATCACGGTAATTGCGGAAACCATCCGCTTCAGGACGCAGAAACCCGAAAGATTCAATATCTGTCTGCTGCTGACTGGCATCCACCCGTCCTGCGGTAAACGGCACTTCAACGTCGAATCCACTGCCGGCAATCGCTGTTTCCAGACCCACCACACCGGCCAGCACAATAATATCCGCCAGTGAAGCTACCGAGGATTCGCGCTGAATTTTTTCCAGTACAGGCAGAACACTGGCTGCCAGTGCATTGACCGGCCACTGGCGTTGCGGTAACAACGCCAGTCTTGCCCCATTGGCTCCGCCGCGTTTATCACCGCCACGGAAGGTAGAAGCTGAAGCCCAGGCCACATTCACCAGCTCAGCCACCGAGAGTCCGGACGATTTAATCTGCTGCTTCAGGTCACGGATATCCTCCAGTGAGGGATGATACGTCGCCACCGGCAGCGGATCCTGCCAGATCAGATCTTCTGACGGGACCTCAGGGCCGATATATCGGGATTTTGGCCCCATATCGCGGTGAGTCAGTTTAAACCAGGCTCTGGCAAAGGCTTCATTGAATAATTGCGGATCATTCAGGAAACGCCGTGAAATTTTTTCAAATTCCGGGTCAAAACGCAGTGTTAAATCGGTCACCAGCATCGTCGGCTTACGCTTTATCTCCGGATGGAAAGGATCCGGAATCGATGCCGGGGCATCCGCTGCTTCAAACTGGATAGCGCCTGCCGGACTGCGCGTCTGTACCCATTGATAGTTAAACAGGTTTTCAAAGAAATAGTGACTCCACTGAGTCGGGGTTTGGGTCCAGACCACCTCCAGACCTGAAGTGATGGCATCAGTCCCGACACCGCTCTGGTAATCCGAAGCCCATCCCAATCCCTGCGCTTCAATCGGCGCTGCCTGCGGGTCCGCACCCACATGGCTGGCAGGCGCTGCGCCGTGGGTTTTACCCAGGGTATGCCCCCCGGCAATCAACGCGACTATCTCTTCATCATTCATCCCCATATTACCAAAGGTGGCACGGATGGCCGGAGCCGCCGACGCAGGGTCACCACTATGCTCCGGTCCTTCCGGGTTGACATAGATAAGGCCCATTTCGGTCGCCCCTAACGGCGAACCGGCCAGGGTTTCCGGATGGCGGTGCTGCAGCCAGGTTTTCTCCTCACCCCAGTTCACATCGAGATCGGCTTCCCAGACATCCTCACGACCTGCGGCAAAACCAAAGGTACGAAAGCCGGAGTTTTCCAGGGCGACGTTACCCGCCAGAATATACAAATCGGCCCAGGAGATTTTCTGCCCGTACTGTTGTTTTACCGGCCAAAGCAGACGGCGGGCTTTATCCAGACTGACGTTATCCGGCCAGGAATTCAGCGGCGCAAAACGTTGTTGTCCCCGCCCTGAGCCACCGCGGCCATCGACAGAACGATAAGTTCCGGCACTGTGCCATGCCATACGGATAAACAGCCCGATATAACTGCCCCAGTCAGCCGGCCACCATGACTGTGAATCTGTCAACAGCTTACGGAGATCGGCTTTCAGAGCGTAATAATCCAGGCTGGCAAATTCACGACGGTAATCAAAGTCGTCACCCAGCGGGTTGGAACGTGAGGAGTGTTGATTCAGTAAATCTACCCGCAGTTGTGTGGGCCACCAGTCACTGTTGCGGGTACCACCACCGGCGACTTTATTGGTTTTGCTGTGTGGAAAAGGACATTTAGCAGCCCCGGACTCAGGCTCTGCTGTAGAAAAAGTATTGTTATTCTGTTCATCGGAACGACTCATGCGCAACCCCTTATAGTATTTAGCGGAGTTACCTTAACGCGGAGTTGGCCGAACGCCTACCTGCCTGCTTCTATCCTTTTGATAGCTATAACCTTCCGCGCAGCCTGAGATAAATCAGAGGTGCCGGGAGATTAAAAGTACGTGCCCCCGATCGTCCGGAGACACGCATGGTCGGATTAATCGCTTAACAGTAATCCTTCACGCCCGTCCAGAGGTTCACTGCCGGCGACTTTGCCGATAATTTTCCCGGGCCAGGCATAGGTCTGACTGTGGCGGGCAAACAAAATACCATCGGTCTCCGCCAGGACTTCTGCACTCCCCTTCAGCGGGTCGATAATCGTGGCAATCAGATCCCCTTTCTTCACCGTGTCTCCCAGCCGCAGATGATAAGCTACCAGCCCTGCCTGAGGCGCTTTTACCTGTGACATCGCCGCCAGAGGGGTCGCTTCACAACGCAATGCCGGAAGCGCCGATGCCTCGGGACCACTGATCACTCCACGTCTTTCCAGCAACCGGTAGAGTGCCGCAGCCTGATCCTGAGCCTGACGGATATCCACATCATCATTGCTGCCAAGTTCCAGGGTGGTCGCCAGACAGGCCGGCGGGATGGGGTTATCCGGGAAGCGCTCCGCCAGTTGCCACCAAGGTGCGCTACAGGCCTCATCAAACGGATTTCCACCGGAAAGATCAGCCAGCAGTATCGCTCTCGCATCCAGCTCGGCAGCAATATCGCTGGCATCGGGCCAGAGCGCAGGCCCGGTATACATATGCACCAGCGCCTCATTGTCGGCGTGTAAATCAAATACCAGGTCAGCATCATGGGCCAGTGTCAGCAGCGTATTCCGCAGGCTGTCGATAGCACTCTTCGGGCGTTTTGCCGCCAGCACGGTGGCCATCTCAGCCCGAATCAACGCGATATTTTCCTGTGCATCCTGCCCCAGTTTTTTCGCCACTTTTTTACCCACTGTCGCCGCAAGTTCCGGGAAATCCCGGTTGAAGTTACTTCCGGTTTCGGCTTCATAGCGGCCATTCAGAAATCCCTGATGGTGCTGAGTCAGCCCCAGCGGATTCGCCTGCGGTAACAGGACTATTTCCCCTGTCAGTTTACCCCGTTGCTGAGCCTGCTCCAGCATCGGACGCAGATAATGTAACACCAGCATGCCCGGAAACTCATCGGCATGTAATCCAGCCTGCAGGTAGGCTTTCGGTCTGGCCCCCGGTTCACCAAAGTGATAGGCAGTGACACTATGGTTAGTACCCGATTCAAGAGCAATCAGCGGATACTGGCTGGCGGTAGCTGAAATTTCATCGGTGGCTACCACTTCGCCGGTTTGAAAGTCATTGGTCATCATTATTTCCTGCATTGTCGTACTGCGGCCTGATTTCGCTGTCATGCAACGAAAACTGAGTAAAAATCTGCAAATCTGCAGCCATCTCTGGCGATAAACTGCCAGCGATTAGCCATGTTTCTCGCGCAGACTTTCGATATCGAGTATTCCCTGACCACTGCCAGTAGGTTGATAACTGAGTTGTATCGGACCTCGTTTTGTATAACTGCTTCTGCCATCGTCCCCACAATCCTCGATAAGGTCTGCGGTTAGCCGACTGAGCATCTCATCAGCTTTCTCAACCGGCTGCTGACGCAACACGGTTCCGGTATTCAGATTAATAACATCTCCCGGCAGCGCAAAGGTCAGTTTATTGCCACTGGCAATAAACTCATCCGCCTGCAGGGTAATCTGCGAGCGGTTAGTTTCTACCAGCACCACGCCTTTGGCCCCAATCACCGTCAGTAACGAATTATCATGGCTGGTGATAAAACCACTGTCATCACAGATACCCAGCCCGTAATGTACCCCTTCTTCAGCACAGGCCACCACCAGACGACCCAGACGCCCGGCAGAAATCAGATTCTGGTCAACCACTCCCACGCCGAATAAGCCAAGTCCCTCCTGAATGACAAGACCACGGCGTCCCATATCTGAGGCTATACCAAAGCGCATCGCTTCATAGGAACTGCCGCCGGCAATCATAAATCCTGACAAGGCTGCCGCCGCACCACTGACCGCAATAATAGTAGCTCCGGCCGCATAAGCCTCCACCAGCGCCTGCAGAACAGGCGTCACTTCACCACGGTGTAATAAGGCTTCTGCCAGACGGATCTGATTTCCGCCTGTCAGCAGAATGGTCTTCAGCGAAGCAATCTGCTCAACCAGTTCAGGGTCAAGACCGATCCGCTCGATATTGTCGATAGTGACCCGCAAATCCAGGCTGTCGATACCCTGTTCTTCCAGCCGTCTGACATAGCGTGACGCCTCGCTGCGTGGCTCAGACGACGCCGCCGCAATAATACCTACCGGGCCTGCACCAGCACAGGCATTTAGTACTTCATCGAGCAAAGGTGATTCATAGGCCAACGGCGTAGATCCGAGCAGTATCAGCCGGGAATCGACCTGCGGTTCAATCCCATAATCACGCGCCAGTGCACGATAATGGCTGGCAGTGAGTTGTGAGGCATCTAACCGGAAATGATTCAGGCTGGCACGGTAACCGATGGCTGTCATCCGTAACTCATTATTTTTTATCGAGATCAGCGACTGAGAACTGTCCCCGACACGCTCAAACCCGACACTGGTGGCTTCCCCACG
Source organism: Tatumella morbirosei (assembly GCF_000757425.2). Taxonomy (GTDB): domain Bacteria; phylum Pseudomonadota; class Gammaproteobacteria; order Enterobacterales; family Enterobacteriaceae; genus Tatumella; species Tatumella morbirosei. Next base: position 621,370 of record NZ_JPKR02000003.1, read on the forward strand.
GTTGGGATCGACAGCGCTGGCACTGTCACTCTGGTAACTTGTCGGATCACCCAGCACCAGACGTGCCAGCAGGTCGTACAGGATATAGGCACCAAACACATTGCGCAGTGAGCGGGCCGGCGCACGGTAAGCTACATCCGCGTGCGAAACCGCGAATTTGGAAGGATGAGGCAGTGCCTGCAGTGTGTCGAGCAGCAACCGGTCACCGTTATCCAGATAGCTGAAGCGGATATTCTCTGCTGTACCGGCTGTGGTGTCATAACTGGCGTGCTGCATATCAATCACAAAAACGCCGTACTCCCCCACCACACTGGCTTCATTGCCCTGAATAAACAATGCGGTATTTTCGTCAACGCCAAAGCCGGTGGTTACACCGCTGTTCATCAGCGCAATCACCAGCCGGCCAAAGCGCCCGCGTTTAATAAAATGCTGATCAATAATACCCTGACTGAAAAAACCCAGCCCTTTGCCCAGTAACATACCCGGCTGGTCTTCGTGCGGAATAATCCCGTAGGTCACCGCTTCCAGTGAGGTGCCGCCGACAATCATGGTGTCAGACATCATCGCCGCTCCGGCACTGGAACCTGCCACCAGCCCTCCTGCGGCAAAAACTTCACGGATAGCCGCCAGTACCGGACTCTCGTTACCGTCCGGTGCCAGGGCTTCGGTAATAAAGACCTGGTTACCCCCGGTGAAAAATACGCTGCCATATTCACGGATCAACGCCACAATCTCCGGTGAATGTGCCGCCTCTGCCGCATGTTCCCCATACACCGGTGCCAGTACCACATCAAAGCCATGAGCTCTGAAAACAGCCAGCGTTTCTTCGCCGACCGCTTCAGGCTCGGAAGAGGCCGTGGGAAAAACCACAATCCGTCCACCACAAAAGCGATGCATCTGCTGATAAACGGCAGTGTTATCATCTTCCAGCCGGCCGCCGATGACCGCCAGTTTTGGTTTCTGATTATTTTCTGAAGTCACGCAATTAGTCATAAATATCTCATCAGACCGGTCAGTCATTCGGTATTATTAGTACGCCACGTTCACCCTGAGTTATCTGATAACCCGCCGGGATATCGGTGGTCTGAACCGGTAAAACCTCCGGAGCGGCAGCAGGAAGTGCCTCACCAAAGGCTGGTTTAAAATTGATAATCTGTTTCCAGCAACGGGTGATATTTTCGCAGAAGAACAATACCAGATCATTACGGTTAGCCATTTTCAGTAGGGTGCTCAGCGCATCTACTTCCTGTTCAACAATCTGAATCGCCTCTTCTTTCACTCCCCTGTCCATCAGTGCTTGTTTCATCAGGCGTGGCATTTCGTCCGGCCCGCGGTCCCGCAGGTCATCATCTCTGTGGCAAATATAGCTGTCGAAGTGCCCTGCCACTTTCGCGGCAATGGCCGCAACATCTTCATCCCGACGATCCCCCGGGCAGGTCACCGCCACCAGCCGCCGCCCCTGCGGATTCAGACGTCCCACCAGTTCCACCATCGCGCCGATAGCCGCTTCATTATGACCATAATCGAGGATCACCCGGAAGCCGTGGCCGTCAAACACATTCATCCGACCAGGAGACTGGAAAAAGGTATTATCGAAGGTCCGTAAGCCACTGCGAATCTGATCGAGGGTTTTCCCCAGCGCATAAGCCATTCCGGCGGCAAACATCGCGTTTTCAACGTTATGCAATGCTTTTCCTTCCAGAGTGGCAGGGATCAGATGAGTCCAGGTTAAGGGTATCTGCATTCCGTTATCATAAATAACGATCTGCTCGCCGTTTAGCCCCTGCTCCAGTACCACCGCCCGTTTACCCAGCCGGATGTGCTCACGAACCAGCGTATGCTCAGGATTGCGCGTCACGTACATAATGTGTTTTGCCGGAGAATGAGCGGCCATCTTCAGGGTATATTCATTATCCGCGTTAAGCACCACGGTATCACGGGTGACTTCGGCGATAACCCGTTTCACTTTGGCCAGCTCATCCAGCGTATCCACACCTCCCAGCCCCAGATGGTCAGAGGTCACATTCAATACTGCTCCTACATCACAGAACATATATCCCAGACCGGAACGGACAATCCCGCCACGGGCGGTTTCCAGCACGGCAATATCGACCGACGGGTCACGCAACACCATTTTGGCCGATACCGGGCCGGTCATGTCTCCTTTGACCGTGACATTTCCGTCAATCAGCACCGCATCTGTCGACGTCTGACCGACCACATGACCGGCCATTTTCAGGATATGGCTCAGCATGCGCGCACAGGTCGTCTTACCGTTGGTCCCGGTTAATGCTGCAATGGGCACCCGGCACTGGCTGCCGGCCGGAAACAGCATATCCATAATCTTGCCACCCACATCACGGGGCTTACCTTCGGAGGGGGAGATATGCATCCGCAGCCCCGGTCCGGCATTGATCTCACAAATCGCCCCCAGGGTCTCACGGTAGCTTTTGGTGATATCGGTGGTCAGAAAATCGACGGCACCTACGTCCAGTCCCACCGCGAGAATCGCCCGTTCAGCCATCAGTTTATTGTCCGGGTGAATCACGTCCGTGACATCGACCGCCGTTCCGCCGGTGGAGATATTGGCGGTTTTCCGCAGGTAGACTTCCTCACCTGAAGGGGGAATGCTGTCGGCGGTATAGCCGTAGCTTTGCAGCAGTCTGATGGCCTGTTCATCCAGTTCCAGTCGGGTCAGGACATTCTCATGCCCGACACCGCGTCGCGGGTCCTGGTTAACCAGAGCAATCAGTTCACGAATTGTATGAATCCCGTCACCTGCCACATGGCCGGGAACTCGCCGGGCTGCCGCCACCAGTTCACCGTTAACGACCAGCAGACGGTGATCATCACCACGGATCATACTCTCGACAATCACCGCACTGCCTTCCGGTTCAGCCAGCCCGTAGGCTTTTTTAACTGCCTGTTCATCCGTCAGACTCACCGAGACGCCGCGGCCGTGATTGCCATCCAGCGGTTTCACTACCACCGGATAACCGATTCGGTTAGCGGCCGAAACCGCTTCATCTTCATCGTAGACCACCCGCTGCTTTGGCACCGGAAGCCCCAAATCCCCCAGCAACTGGTTGCACATATTTTTGTCTGCGGCAATTTCGACAGCGATATGCGAGGTTTTACTGGTCAGCGCAGCTTCAATGCGTTTCTGATATTTCCCCTGACCGACCTGTATCAGGCTGGCATCATTCATCCGGTACCAGGGAATATCCCGCTCCTGAGCCGCTTTGACTAACTCCATGGCTGACGGACCGAGTGTCCGTTTGTCCGCGTATCGCAGATAGCGAGCGATGTGGTGACTCAAATCCACCGCCCGGACATCTGCTTCTGCCCGGGCCAGTGCCACCAGCATATCGCAGGCCACTTCACCGGCTTCCAGCCCGATGTCTTCGGTTTCATAACTGTACAGAACTTCGGCTTCATCGTCCGCCTGCGATGTTGAGGTGAAGGCAATGCCACCTTCCATCCCCGCCAGATGTTGTAATTTAAGCGCCAGCCGCGCAATTAACATGCCAGGTGCCTGCTCAACCGGATCGCTGCTCATCCCGGGAACTACCTGATCCAGCGCCTGATAAACCTCAGAGCCAAGGGTATTCAGTTTTTCGGCATAGTGCGGGTCGATATCCACCGTCAGGCGAATTAAAGGAGTCCTCGCAAAAGTATTGGGTCCAACAAATACTGACGTAGAAATAATATTCATAGTAATCGCCTTCTTCATGCTCTAAAAACCAGAAATAACACTGCTGCGTATCTGGTTCACGTCACTGTGTGAGATGAACATTGATAGGCGCTGCATACATGCAAATCATCAGAATTTATCTGACTGCCTTAACATACCGGGACGAACCGTGGCTCGTCGCTAACGGACGCAGCACACCACTGACTGACACGGCTAAAGCCCACAACGGAGGTTGACGGCTGGTCTCTCGCTACCCTTTGCAAAAGTGAATACCGTCCCACATCTCCGTCATTGACTCCTGATAAAGGAGTTACCTCGTCATTACGCTATAAACCTATGCACAGATCGGGCCAATATTCTGACCGTTTAGCGCAAATGACCATGCCGCGCTGACTGAGCGGTCAGAAAACACCCAAAATCGCGAATAGCACTGGTGGGACAAGGTGTCAGGGACAGATTACGTCTCAGGAACAGGCAAAGTATCAGGAACAGAATAGTGCAGAATAATGACTCTGCCAGTGCCCCCGATGAAAACAAACCGGCGACGCTATAGGATAGATTTCGTAGGTTATTGCACTGCAATGGCAGGGGAAGAAATAAGCCCGACAAGATGCGGCAACAGAGCAATCAGCCAGCCAGACGGCTGAGAGTTAAAAGCCACTGTCGATCCCTCACCGGAAGCGGCAGTGGCTGATACGTAGCGGAACTATGAACGCCCTTTCAGGGAACCCCGGGCATCGTGCGGTTCCGATCTCAGATACTGATTGGGTACGGTGACCTGTTCATGAAGTGCTGCTGCCGCATGCCATGGCCAGCGTGGGTCATAAAGTATGCCACGGGCCAGAGCCACCAGGTCAGCATCGCCTTGTTGCAGAATATCTTCTGCCTGTTGCGGTTCGGTAATCAGTCCTACGGCAATCACAGGAATTTTCACTTTGCTGCGGATTGCCCGGGCAAATGGCACCTGATAACCCGGACCGACGGTAATCTTTTGCTGTGCGGACAATCCACCACTGGAGACATGTACAAAATCACATCCCAAAGCTTCCAGAGCCTGACTGAAGACTTGCGACTGTTCAACATCCCAGCCACCATCCACCCAGTCGGTGGCAGAAATTCGGACCCCGACAGGCACAGAATCTGCGACGGCTTGTTTAATTGCACTAAAGACTTCCAGCGGAAAACGCATGCGATTTTCAAGCGTTCCACCATACTCGTCACTACGCTGATTACTCAACGGCGACAGAAACTGATGCAACAAATAGCCATGCGCCGCATGCACTTCAATCAGATCTAAGCCTAAAGCGACAGCCCGACGTGCGCTGTCAGCAAATTTCTGTTTCACTGCCTGTAACTCAGCAGCACTCAGTGACACCGGAGGTAATCCGTCATCATGAAAGCCCACGGCTGAGGGTGCAACGGTTTCCCAGCCACCTTGCTGTACAGACAGCGGATGACCGCCCTGCCAGGGCGCACTGACACTGGCTTTTCTGCCGGCATGTCCCAGTTGAATACCGATACGAATTGGCGAAACTTCACGAATCTGACGGATTACCACCTCCAGTGCAGACTGCGTTTTATCATCCCATAATCCTAAGTCCTGAGGTGAAATCCGGCCAATATCCTCAACCGCTGTCGCTTCAATAATCAGCAATCCGGCACCAGATAAAGCAAGATGTCCGAGATGAATAGTGTGCCAGTGGCCGGCGCATCCTTCCTTTGCGGAGTACTGACACATTGGCGCAATCACAATACGGTTATCGAGGGCCAGTTGCCCCAGTTTCACAGGACTGAATAGTTGACTCATAATTACCTCAATCGGTTTACTGTTAAACATCGTCCTGAACAGACAATGTCTGATACAACAAACGGTTACTGGCGGCCTTCCGTCAACCACGATGAAGCGCTGGCTTCAGTAGCCGCATTTAATCTTACGCCCGCACAGAGAATCTTTCCTCTCTGTGTAAAGGTTTTTACGTGCTGGATGATAAGCACTTATTCACTCACCCATCCTCAAACTGATCTTTCAACGGGGCTGAGTGGCTACAAATACCGGATATTATGCTGCTAAGTTACGGTTCAGATGGCCGGGTTTTGCCCCCGTGGGGGCTGCGGCACCCTGTTACCCGCGACCATTGTAAGTCAGACACCGGATAACAGCCTCTCTGTACATGCTGTTTACCCGCTTAATGATGTCTTTCAAAAACAAAAAAACGGCCCGCAGGCCGTCAAAGAGAAACATGAACCCTTTTCAGAGTTTATCAAGCCAGGAGCTGGCAGTTTGTTTCAGGGTTTCATTCAACTCCCGGATATTCACTTTACCATGCTCAAGTAACCATTCAGTCGCTGCCTCCTCCCCCCGGGAAATAAACGGCTCGACCCCTTTAGCCCAGGTGGCGCGGCCACATAGCACTCCGTTAAAGGTGGATCCCGCTGCCCGCGCAAAATGCAGCGTCTGGCGAAACAGATCGGCACTGACTCCGGCACTCAGAAAAATAAAGGGTAAGTCTGTGGCTTCGGATTGCTGTCTGAAATATTCAGCCGCCTGTTCACGGCTATAAACTGCCTCACCCGCGCCATTAAACCCCTCAACATATTGCATATTTACCGGCACTTCGACTTTAAGGACATCCACGGCATAACGGGGGTTGGAAAATTCGCGCATCATATCATTAACCTTGTGTGGTTTTATTCGTGCATATTCCACACTTCCGGAGTCGGATATATTGGCCTCATAAGAAACCAGCTCCAGGAAAAAAGGTAAATCTTCCGCCACACATTCAGCGCCCAGACGCTCAATAAAAGCATGCTTTTGATCGTTAATTTCAGCCGACTCATCAATATCATAGTAAAGCAGGAATTTAACCGCATCGGCTCCCGCTTCTTTGAGTCTTTTTGCTGACCAGACATTCAGTAAATCGGGTAACCGCCCAGGCTGGCTGGCATCGTATCCTGTTTTCTCATAGGCCAGCAGCAACCCGGCATTCTGCGCGCGGGCCTGAGCGGCCGGCAAACCATACTCAGGGTCAAGCAGGATAGAGGTCGCGAAAGGCGTCAGATTTTTCGACACCAGTGTTTTAAAGGTAATAATATCCTGTGCGTCCGCCCCCTGAGGTTTATAGGATTTAATCATTTTCTTTAATGCACCTCGTTGATCAATGGCCAGAGCTGCTATAATCCCGTCATTATCTGACAGTCTTAATATCGCCTGTTTTTTATTTTCAGTCAGCTTAATCATATTTCACCTATTAAGAAATAATAATAAATGACAGCGCGCGGCAGATTACCCATCCGTAACCGGACGAAACCCTTTATTAATTAATTTTTATTTATTTTAACCCGCAGATTTATGGCACTCACAAACCCACCGGATATAAAAAACATCCAAAGAGATAAAATAAATATAAAAGTCGCGAACTGTCAGTCAGATAATTAAATTTTCAGTTTTTCTTTATTTCCACCCCTGGTGGAGGCAGATTTTCTTCATACCGTAGGGAGCTGATTTTGTGCAACCGAATCCTGCTCTCCGAACTGCTGCTCAAATGCAGTACTGATGGCGGCTAACGCTTCACCGGCTTTCGGGCCACTGGTAGTAAATTTCAGCCGGTGCCCCTGTTTTGCGCCGAGGGCAATCACCTTCATCATACTGCGACCGCTCACCGGGGCTGTCGGCCGGTCAAGATTTTCAATCAGAATATCTTCGGGCCACTGGCGGATCAGCCTGACCAGTTCTGCCGCCGGGCGAGCATGCAGTCCGTGACTGTTTGCCAGAACAAAAATGGCGCTTTCTTCTCCCCGGGTCTCCATAAATACCGGAGCAGGTTCAGCAGACGATTGCCTCTGCAGAATATTCAACACCTGCTGCTCGTCGCTGACTGTCGTTAAGGCCTGGCCGACACTGTCGTCCCCCAGTAAACGGGCAAGATTGCGCAATATTTCCAGGTGTTCGTTATTTTTTGCAGCAATGGCAATAATCAGACGGGCAGTATTGCCTTCGCCCCAGTCCACGCCTTGTGGGCAGGCCAGAATACGCATCCCAGTATTTATCACCTGATCCCGGCTTTCCGGTGTCCCATGGGGTACCGCAATACCGTTCCCCAGGTAGGTACTGGTTATCGCTTCACGCGCCCGAATACCCTGCAGATAGCCGTTGCCGGTCAGCCCACTCTGTTGCAGGGTAGCGGCCAGTTCGGTCAGTACCTGATCTTTACTCAGGGCCCGGCGGTCAAGGCGAATCATCTCGCGGGTCAGTGTGATAGCCGATCCGGAGTGTGATGATGAGTCGGTTGGCATCCCGGAGGTTTCGGGCAGACTGCGGCGTGACTGCCAGATTTTAAGCATTCCCAGCATCACCGCGCCGACTAACGACCCGGCCAGAATACAGGCCACCCAGACCAGGGGTTTACTGACCAGTGGCAGAATAAGAAAGCCCCCATGCGGTGCCGGCACCTGGATATGCATGCTGTAACTGAGCACGGCAGATATCGATGAGGCAATCATCATCAGCGGAATCACTCTTACCGGATCTTTTGCCGCAAAAGGAATCGCGCCTTCGGTAATATGAGTACAGCCTAAAATATAATTCACCAGTCCCGCCGCCCGCTCTTCCGCGGTGAATCCTTTAGGAAACAGCGTGGTGGAAAAGGCAATGACCAGTGGCGGTGTAATACAGGCTGCGGAAACACCCGCCATAAAGTAATCATTCCCCTGGGCCAGCAATAACGTTCCGGTGACATAAGCCGCTTTATTCACCGGCCCGCCAAAGTCAAATGAACACATCGCCCCCACGACAATGCCTAACAGCACCGGACTGGCCTGCTGCAGAGAACTTAGCCACAGCATCATGCCGTTATTGATGGCCGCCACCGGTTGCCCCAGCAAGACCATCAGTACGCCTGTCACCAGTACCCCGGACAACGGCAGCAGAAAAATCGATTTCAGGCCTTCATATTGCCGTGGCAGCCTCCGCAACAAGTGTTTCATCCACAACATAAAATACCCGGCAAAGAAACCCGCGATAATCCCGCCAAGGAAGCCTGCCCCGGTGGCATTGGCCAGTAACCCACCGACAAAACCCGCCACCATTCCAGGGCGTCCGGCCACCGAAAAAGCAATAAAGGCGGTAAATACCGGCACCATAATGGCAAATGCCTGCTGTCCAACCTTCATCAGTGTGGCGGCTATCGGGTTATAATCAGCCGCTGTCGGGTCGGCGGAATATATCCCCCACAAAAATGACAGAGCTATCAATATGCCGCCGGATACCACAAAAGGCAGCATATTAGAGACACCACTCATCAGGTGTTTATAGATCTGTCGGCCCACGGACTCCTGAGTATCTTTGCCAGCAGCAGGCTGTTCTCCTCTGCCAGCCGCCGGTTGGCGGATAATCCCTTCACCCTTGATCACCCGTTGAATTAACTCAGCCGCCTGGTGTATCCCCTGTTTCACTGGTACTTCAATCACCGGCAGGCCATCAAACCGGCCAGGATTCACATCTTTGTCTGCGGCAATAATTACCCCGTAAATGTCGCTTAAATCCTCCACCGTGATTGCATTCTCTACTCCGGATGCACCGTTGGTTTCTATCTTAATCGGTACACCTGCCTTTTCGGCTGCCATTCTCAGCGCTTCTTCCGCCATGAAGGTATGGGCAACCCCTGTTGGGCAGCCCGTCACCGCAATGACTTTTTTCATTTTTGGCCTCTGTTATAATCTGCGGGTCTCTGTCTGCCCGAGTAACTGGTGAATGCCCGATAACGTTCCTAATCCTGCAGAACCGGCAACATCGGCTCCGGTCGCGCTGGCCAACCGCAGAGCTTCTGTGACTTCCCTGCCTTCCGTCCAGACACTCAGGAATGCCCCGAGCGCTGCGTCTCCTGCACAGGCAGAACTGATAAGCTCAACAGAAGGTGCCGTACAGAACCACAGCGCCCCGCCGTTTGAAAAATACATTCCCCGACTCCCGAGGGTGAGTAACACATTACGCGCGCCGGCATCATGCAGTACGGACATCGCCCGACGAATCTGCGCTTCATTACCGGCCGGTAAGCCAAAGATTTCCTCCAGTTCCTCGTCATTGGGTTTAATCAGTAACGGACGCTGGCTGAGCAACTGCTTAAGTGACCGATGGCTGATATCCAGAATCACCTCGCACTGCTTTGCGTGACAGAGTTCAATAATTTGCCGGTAAAAATCACTGTCAATGCCGGGCGGAAGACTGCCACTGACCACCAGAGCGTCTCCGGCAGTCAGCGCTTCCAGCCGGTGAAGCACCTGTTGGCAACATTGCTGGTCGACTTTATTACCCGGATTAACCAGTTTGTATTCCTGGCAACCATCATTGATAAACACATTGATACGCGTGGGGTTATTCACCCAGACCGGGGAGACACTGAGCTGGCGGGCAGTAAGTTCTTCCACAATATATTGCCCGGTAAATCCGCCAAATATCCCCAGGATATGGACCGGTTTATTGAAGTGATGAAGTACCAGTGCAACATTCACCCCTTTGCCATTCGGGCAGTAATCAGTGCGGTGAGTGCGGTTGACTACTCCCGGGTGAATCTCAGCACAGGTAATATTCATATCGATTGCAGTATTTAACGTCAGTGTATAAATCACGATGTCCTGCCTTGTTGTCTCCTGTCTCGTAGAGGCCGGATAAACTGAGCAGGCTGCTGCCCGGTTCTCCTGACCACCCACGTTCCCATTGCCTTCGCCAGCCGGAGAGTCACCTCCTGACTTTCCCGGTTATAAATTTAAAAATGAAAGCAAAAATCATTTAATCTTCATTTTGTAAGAAATGTATCAGCAGTTACCCGACTAAAACGTGACCGGTGACACGATTTTGCGCATTAACTTTCAAACTGAAAGTTAAATAGTGGATACTTTCATTTTCACAGGGCGGCTTGCAGAATAGTCATCACCCTCTGATAACGTGATAATTCGCAAATAAATCTAACAATCATAGTGATATAGTCGATAGCGTTCAGAGGTTCTGGCATACATATTTTGTAAAACTGACAACAACTGTGACGGATAACTTTCAGGTTTACGGATATCTTTTCGACTTTCTTTCATTTGGAAAAAGTCAACGTTATAGTGACTCTCTCGATAAGCATAGGAACGGGGGAGCTGTGCCCAGGAAATCATCGAATCTGTTGAAACGCAGGCTAAAAATTGCCGAACTGGTTGGCGAACAAGGTGAGATTAAAGTGGAAGATCTCTCTGCTCTGCTTGGCGTATCCGGAGTCACTATCCGGGGTGACCTCAGCTATCTGGAGCAACAAGGTTATCTGAAGCGATCATTTGGCGGAGCGATCGCGACTCCGGCTTACCACTCCCTGTCCGACCCCGATGAGAGTCCTTTGCCGGTGACCGGGAAAACGCTGACACTCGCGCAGCAGCTGGAAATTGCCCGTCATTGCGCCAGGACGATCAGCCCGTTTCAGACCGTTTTCCTGGGAGAAGGGAATGTTATCCGGCGGGTGATTCCCTTTCTGAGTGAATTCAACGGGCTGAGACTGATAGTGAATGATCTGCACCACGCATTGCTGGCCGAACAATATATTGAGGGTGAAATCATTGTGGCCGGCGATGAGTTAATGGCACCGCTGTCGTTACTGGCGGGCAACTCACTGGAGGAGTGTCTGAGCAGATACTCCGTGGATCACTTTATTTTTGAGGCCGGTATTCGCGAATCTGACGGAGGGCTAATGGTGAGTCAGCCTTTATTATCCGGGTTTTACCAGGCAGGTCTTAATTCTGCACAGCAAAGTACAGTGATTATTACCGGTCAACCGGCACGGTCAGACACCCCCTCCACGGCAGGTTATTTAGCCCAGGCCAGCCGTCTGGTGACCAGTCGATTTATACAGCAGCACTATCAGCCGCAGTTATCAGAGGCCGGATTCAGCATCCAGTACAGTAATAACGAATGCTTTAGCTGGTCAGCCACCCCTTAAGCGGGATAACAAGGAGCCATAATGTCAGTGAATATTTGCACCATGGGTGAACTGCTGGTTGAGTTCCTGTCGAAAAACCCTAATCAGGGGTTCAGCGAAGCAGGAGAATTTCTGGGCCCTTATCCCAGCGGCGCACCAGCCATTTTCGCGGCGCAGGTCGCCAGGCTCGGGTTCGGTTCGACGTTGTTTGGCTGTGTGGGTAATGATGATTTTGGCCGGATGAATATTGCAAGGCTGCAACGTGAAGGGGTGAATACCGCGGGCATTTCTGTGGCCAGACAGGCACCGACCGGCACAGCCTTCGTCAGTTACCGGACGCAAACTGAACGCGACTTTATTTTCAATATTCCTGACAGTGCCTGTGGGTGTTTTAATGCACGGCTGATTGATGTCACACTGCTCAGCCAGTGCAACCATTTTCATATCATGGGCTCGTCGCTGTTTTCATTTCGCATGATTGAGGCGATGCACAAGGTCATCGAAATCGTTAAGCAAAACAACGGCACGGTGTCGTTTGACCCCAATATTCGTAAAGAGATGCTCAATATTCCGGAGATGGAGCAAGCCTTTGACTTCATTCTGGAATATACCGATATTTTCCTGCCCAGCGAGAGTGAAGTTGCCCATTTTTCCAGCAGAAAACATCAGAGTGAATCTTCGGTTATTCAGGAACTGCTGAATAACGGTATTGCTCATGTGGTGGTTAAACGAGGTCCACAAGGAGCCAGCCATTATCAGATGACGGCGGGCAGTCTGAATGAATTACATGTCAAAGGCTCCGGCTGTGAAGTGATTGATCCTACCGGTGCGGGTGACTGTTTTGGCGCAACTTTTGTCAGCCTGTTACTGGCGGGATATCCCATCCGTCAGGCACTTGAGTTCGCTAATACCAGCGGGGCTATTGCTGTTTCCAACAAAGGTCCGATGGAAGGACTGTCTTCCCTCGCTCAGCTAACACAATTGGTTGCTGTTTAGCGCTTAACAGCCGCTTCCCTGCGATAGGACCTGCCCTGTCTGCCATCTAACTCTCCACCTCTGGCCACACAAATCAACTTTTTGTTGATCTTATAAGCTCATGATTCTATATTTAACCATTAAATCAACAAAATGTTGATTTAACATCGGGCGTATCCTTTCCTGGCGCCGTTTTCCCCATTTTTTGCAAGGTTTTTCGCCATGTCTGAACCATCATCCACCGAAGTTAACGATCATTTTTTAATGATGTTAGCTGCCGCCGTCAGGGTGATTGGAAGCGTGGTTTCCCGCAATGCGGAAGTGGTGCTGCACGACTTAAGGCAACCAGAATATTCCATAGTTGAGATAGTCAACTCACAGGTAACCGGCCGGAAGCAGGGAGATCCGATTCTGGCAGGTCTGCGCACTGACCAGGCATTTATCCAGGCCATGGAAAACAGCAGTGAAAAGGTCTCTCTGATACTGGACTACACCACATACAGTCGTGACGGCAAACCACTTCGTAGCAGTAGCGCCATTTACCGCGATCACACCGGCTGCCCTTTTGCCGCGTTGTGCATCAATGTAGATCAGGCAGGAGTAGATAATGCCTTACAGATCCTCTCTGCTCTGGGCAACCTGTCTGTGCCAGCAACACAGCCTGCTATACCCGCTGAACCTGCTCCGGAAAATATGGAACAGATGATGCGTGAAATTATTGCTTCTGCCACCGCGCAGAGCCCTGGTCACAGTCGCTCTGCCGGCAAACAAGCCAATCTCCTCGCTGTCAGTGCAATGCAGCAGAAAGGATTATTTATGATGAAAGGCGGTGTAGAGAAAGCCGCCGCAGCCCTCGGCGTCACCCGCTATACCATTTATAACTATCTGGATGCCCTGAAATCGCAGGACTCCTGACTGTCACCGCCGCAAGGTGGCTCAAACCCCGTGTCATTGTTCACTGTTCAGCCGGTGATAAATCACTACACACGGAAACACCGATGGAGCAGACCCAATGTTAAGTATCAAAACCCCTCTGACTGAATCGCTGCCGTTAGGCCAGAGCAACAACGCCAGAGTCTGGCTTAAAATGGAAGCCCTGCAGCCTTGTGGCTCTTTCAAATTACGCGGCGTAGGCCACGCCTGCGAAATCTATTATTCACGTGGTGCCCAGCGTTTTATCTCCTCATCCGGAGGGAACGCGGGGCTGGCGGTCGCCTATGCCGGCCGCAGGCTGGGGGTTCCGGTAGTGGTATTTGTACCTGAGACTACCTCTCAGCGGGCCAGAGATCTGCTGGCACTGGAAGGTGCCGACGTGCGTGTCTCGGGCAGTAGCTGGGCAGAAGCCAATCAGGCTGCACTGGCGCTGAAAGGTCTAAATGATGCATTTATTCACCCATTCGATGACCCTTTACTGTGGGAAGGCCACGCCACAATGATTGATGAAGTGGTCGCTGACGGTGTTATTCCGGATGCGGTGGTGTTATCGGTTGGCGGTGGCGGCCTGCTGTCCGGGGTCGATGCCGGCCTGACACGTAACGGACTGGCTGAAGTCCCAATCTATGCCGCAGAAACCGCCGGTATGGCTTCTTACCAGGCAGCCTTACAGGCGGGTAAACCGGTCAGACTGCCGGTCCTGTCCGGGGTTGCTACCTCTCTGGGAGCCCGTCAGGTGTGTGATCATGCCTGGCAAATCAGCCGACAACGACCGGTGCTCCCCTGTATTGTCAGCGATCGCCAGGCAGTGGATGCCTGCCTGACCTTTGCCGATGATCATCGGGTGGTGACTGAACCGGCCTGTGGCGCCGCTCTGGCGGTACTTTATTCGCAACAGCTGCGCTCAGCCGGATTAAATAATATTTTACTGGTGGTCTGCGGTGGTGCCACCGCAACCCTCTCTTCCCTGCAGGAATTTCGCGAATAATTTCGTAGGACTGCGCTATATCCACGGCAGAGATGCCATTAACCAGGACATTTCCTGTGACCATACTTTATTTTTTTCAAAGCGATTCACTCAGCCTGACAACAGAGGTACTCAGTTGTTCCGCGCTGCCGGACGGACAGTTCAGGGTTGTTCTGGCGGCAACGCTTTTTCATCCACAGGGCGGAGGCCAGCCTTCCGATCAGGGCTGTGTAGGGGGAGCCAAGCTGGTTAAGGCGATGTCAGAGAACGGAGAAGTGATACACATTACTGACCGGGCGGTCCCTGCTGGGCCAGTCATCCTGACGGTAAACAGTGCGGTGCGGCAGCTAAACACCCGCTACCACTCTGCCGGACACCTGATAGCTTATGCGGGTGAACAATCCGGTTGGCAGGCAGTGAAAGGTAATCACCGGCCGGGTGAAGGTCGGATTGTTTTCATTGCCGGTAACAATGCACAGCCTGTTACCGCCGAAGAGATTAGCCAACGGGTGGCAGACATGGTCGCCGCTGATTTACCGCGACGAACTTCTGAATACCAGGGACGACGGCAGGTAAGCTGGGGCGACCTTCCGGCCACAGCATGCGGCGGCACGCATGTTGCCTCTACCGGCACCACCGGTGAGGTGGTGATCACTAAAGTAAAACAGAAAAAGGGTGAACTCTCGGTCAGTTATCAACTGTCAGTTGTCTGAACAGACCGGCAGCGCCGTGACAAGAGGGTTGTCACGGCACCATGGTTCACCTCACACCTGACTCAGTGCTGTTTCCAGCTCATCCCGGGTCATTCGCACACAATAGGCAGGTGTACCGCGTTCAAAGCGCCTTCCTTCTGCCAGTCCTCCGGCATCCACCGTATCGAAGCCAAAGGTCTGGTAAAGTTCGGCGGCAATACGTTTGCCTTCGACATTATCTCCTGCCAACGGCAAGGCACGCCGCCCTTCGTTTCCTTCCGGCAAGCCATCAGTTTCAAGTTCCGTCATCGGAATAGCATTAAAGGCTTTGGTAATAATCGCCCCCGGTAATTGCTCTGCCAGCCACTGGCTGGTAGAGATCTGCCCCGCCTCCAGTGCCGCAACTTGTCCGTCACGTTCAGGATAATAGTTCACTGCATCTAATAGCTGTTTGCCCACCAGTTGATCCGCCGGTAACCTTCCCACGGCATTGAGTGGTACGGCCACTATCACAAACTCACCGAATTTTATCGCCTCGCTCACGGTCCCCGTTTCACATCCTGTCATCGCCCGCAGGCTAAACAGTGTCTCTGGTCCGCGTGAGTTACTTATCATTACCTGATGTCCGGCCTCAATAGCCAGTTTCGCTATGGTCCGTCCAACATAGCCTGCACCAATAATTCCCAGTTTCATCGTAATCTCCTGAACATGTTAATCGACGGGCTCAATGTATTTAAATGCAATAACGAGATAAACACTGATATAACACTGTGATAAACAACAATCAGGAGTGAATCGTGGACAAGCTGACCAGCATGAGCGTTTTTGTTAAAGCCGCCGAACTGGGATCATTTGCCTCCGCCGCCGAGGCACTGAATATGTCACCCCAAATGGTGGCGAAAAATGTTGCCTGGCTGGAGGCCCGGCTGGGCACCCGGTTACTGAATCGCACCACCCGTCGCCAGAGTCTGACAGAAATCGGCCACAGCTATCTAAGTAAATGTAAAACTGTGCTGGCTGAAGCAGAAGAAGCTGATGCCATTGCTCTGGAAATGAAGCTCTCACCAGCCGGTGTTCTGCGGATAAATGCCCCGATGACCTTTGGGGCCCATGCCCTGGCGCCGTTTATCACCCGTTATCTCGAAGACTACCCGAAAACCGAAGTCGAACTCACCCTGAATGACAGGTTTTCTGACCCTACCGAAGAGGGTTATGAAGTGCTGATCCGGATAGGAGAATTAGCTGACAGCAGTATGATCAGCTGGCCACTGCGCCCCTACCGCATGATTGCCTGCGCCTCTGCCGGATATCTGGAGAGGGCCGGGGTACCACGACACCCGGAGGATTTGCAACATCACTCCTGCCTCGTCTATGGGATCTGGTCAGCAGCTAATCCCTGCCGCTGGATTTTCAGCAAAAACCAGCAACAGCAGGAAATCAAACCCCGCGGTCGTTTTCGCTCTACCGACTGGAAAGCGCTGCTTTATGCCGCTAATGCAGGTCACGGTATCACCCTGGGACCGGAAGATATTCTCCGCCAGGAAATTGCCGAAGGGCGTCTGGTGCAGGTACTGGCAGACTATGCCGGTCCGTCACGTCCGATGCATATTTTGATCCCGGCCGGGCTTCGCCCTACCACCAAAGTCCGTAAGTTTGTTGAGGCTTTGCGCAAGGAGTTTGGCTGAACACCATCACTGCTTATTTTCAGAGAGATTTACAGGTAGAGATTACGAGCGATGTGTAATTCTGCCATCCCCGGGGGATTTTCTCTCGTGCGGTGAACTCATCTGCATTCACTGGCGAAAATATCCGCCTGCCATCTGTTGTATGTTTATTCGCCAGGATTGAAAATCAATTGCAACTTATTTAACCGTATTGTGTAACTGGCCGGTTTAATTTACAGATTTAATTAACTATCGTAGATCAGATAAATAACTCTGCTGCATATTTTTATTATTTTTTATTTTAAACATCCGAAAATCCATTGTTTAACTATTGAACATAACGGTTAAATATCAGACATTTATTCCATTATATCTTATTATGTTACCCTGAGAAACATCAGGAAACACAACATTTCAATGAGCGATAAAATAATAATAACTATAGTTATTAATTAGCAATACAATAGAAAAGCTTATTCATCCACATGACAATAAAATAATGAAAGTCATTAAAAATAATATCCGCATCCTGCCAGCCGCCATATTATGTGCACTGGCAATTCCCGCCGCTTACGCCAGCGATCTGATGACTCAGCCGACCCTGACCGGTGACTGGGGCGGTGAACGGCAGGCACTTGAACAAAAAGGAATTACACTCAGCGGAGACTACGTTTCTGAGACCGCCAGCGTGGTTAAAGGTGGTCAGTCACGGGGAACCCGTTATGCGCAACAGATTCGCGTTGGTGCGACTTTCGATTTCAACAAACTGTTTAACACCTCCCATGCAGGCAGCCTGCAACTGACAATTAATGACCGCCGCGGGCGCAGTGCTTCAGCTGACCTGGTAGGTAACCGGTTGCCGATTCAGGAGATCTACGGCGGTCTCTATACCCGTCTGTCTGAACTGAGTTATACCAATACCCTGCTGACTCCCCAACTGAAATATAAAGTCGGTTTACTGTCGATGGGCAACGATTTTGCCACACTGCCGATTATGTGTAGTTTTATGAACGCCGGTTTCTGCGGACACCCGCTAACTTTATCCGGCGGCAGTGGCTGGGGTAACTATCCAAGCGCCCATTTCGGCGGCGAGCTGAGTTACCAGTTTAATGACAGCTGGACGATTCAGACGGCGGTGTTTAACGTCAATCCCCAAATGAGCAGCCGTTCTGCAAGAGCATTTAAACCAGTTGGTCCGGGTACCACTGGCTATATCATGCCACTGGAGTTGATCTATCACCTGCATGCGGCTTTGCCGGGGCTGTATAAAGTAGGCTACTACTACGACAGCTCTAACGAAACGCGGATCGATGATTCACAGATTCGTGCCCAAAAACGTTGGGGGGCCTATCTGCTGGCAGACCAGACACTATGGCAGTCTGCATCGGTAGCCCGTCGTAATCTGCATATCTTTGGTCAGGCGACCACCACTGATGGTGCGACCTCGCCTTTCCGTCACTGGTACTCCACCGGGATGGTTTTAAATGCTCCGTTCGAAGCGCGCCCGGATGACTCAGTCGCGATTGGTTTCGGTCGTGCTGTCTATAACAGCCACAGCCGGAACAATGCAATCGCGAATCTGGAGGCTGCGGGAGAAACCGCTGCCGCTGATCAGTTAAGCGGGCTGGGAATCGGTGAAGAACTGGCAGAAGTGGATTATAACGTGCAGGTCACTCCATGGATGTCTCTGCGCCCTGGCGTGCAGTACATCAAAAATCCGGGTGCCTTTGCGAACCAGAAGATTAAAAATAGCTGGGTGACCGGGGTTCAGTTAAAACTGAAATTCTGACAGGTCATCACCACGTGAAATACCGGGCAGCCTTTACAGATGGCTGTCCGGGTAATCCGGAATTTCTCACCCGACTACTGATTTTCCAGCCACTGAATAAAAAATTCGCTAAAACGACTGACCTGTAACCGATGAAAACGACGCTCGGGAAGTTCAGCCATCATCTGCCAGAAATCTTCCAGGCCACAATAATCGAATTTAAAGGACCCGGACATGCACCACAGATGGAAGAACCGGCCCGCTTTAATCAGGAACTGATTAGCCACCTGCAGTAACCCCCCCGGCAGCCTACAGCAATCCTCTGCCCCGGCCTGGGAAACAGGCCGGGGGTGATGGTTATTGTGCCGCCGGGAACCAGACCCCTTCTGACGGGAAGTCAGCCGCCGTTTTGCCCAGTAAACGGTCTGGCGCAAAATCTTCCAGCAATGCCGGACGTTGCTGTGAACTGACTTCCTCCGCAACCAGCCTGCCGATCAATGGCGCCAGTGTGATACCACTGTGGGTCACCATCAGGTAAACCTTACGTTGCGGTGTAAGATAGCCGATAGCAGGCAATCCATCTGCAGGCTTCGCCCGTTGCCCGACAGCAATGCTTTCCAGCCGGGCGTTATCGGTATTCGCCAGCAGCCGTCGCAGACGAATCAGCATTTCTCTGCCGATAAAACCGTCTACCGGAGGGGGTTGTACCGGGTTTGCATGAATATCCAAATCCGTGGCCTGTAAAATCAGCCGCCCGCCGCCCGCCGGACGAATATTCAATTCCGGCGAGATCAGGTTTGCCGACAACTGGGTCAGCACTGGCGTGGTGTAAGCCAGGAAACCGCAGGCCACTTTTCCCTGCTGATTGGCATCGATCATCGCCAGAGACAAACCCAGCCGGTTTGCCAGTTGTTGTGACCACCGCCCGGTGGCAATAATTACCTCATCGCCCTGCCACTTGCGCCCATCAGACAGCAGCAGAGTCACTCCTGAGGAATCTTCACTGATATCTACCACCTCACAGCGGGTCAGCATTTCTGCGCCCTGTTCACGAAGCACGGCGAGTTGTGCGGCCAGGTAGATAAACGGATTGAGCAGGCACTCCTGCGGGAAATACCATAATGAACCGGCACCCGGCGGGATCTGTAATTCAGGGATCCGTGTTTGTATTTCTCCGAGGGTCACCTGTTGCAGTGGATAGTGATGGGCGGTCAACCGGCTAACCCGTTCAAGTAATTGCTGTTCGCCCTGCGGATCGATGGCCCATTCATAAGTGCCGGTCTCTTCCAGCCAGCGTCCTGCTGTCAGACTGTTATGCTGTAGTTTCCGGTGTTCATCGATGGCTTCGGTATTCAACCGGTGATAACTGTCCGGCGATTTACCGTTAGAGTTAATCCAGGCGTAGCTGGTGGTACTGGTTCCGGCCCCTGCCGTCTCACGGTCAAAAACCGTAACCTCTATCCCGCGCAAGGCTAATTCACGTGCAACCGAAAGCCCCAACACTCCGGCACCGATCACTGCTACCCGTTTTGTCACAGAGCGCCCCCTCAATGTGCAAGCTCAAAATAAACTGACCTGTCCAGCCAGATACCCGTTAGCCTCAACGGGATGACCCTGGTCACTACCTTAACCGTTTAGCCTGTCGCTGCAAATACCATACCAATCTCTTCGCAGAACCACTGTGTTCACTGGTTCTGAATATCCCTGATGCTGAATTCAGGTGGCGATTTTGGGGTTACATCCCGTCAGTGGTTTCACTGCCTTTTATCCCGATCCACTGACGAATATGTTGCTGCTGTAGGTGACGTATATCCTGTAGCGTACTGCCGGTTGCCAGTAACTCATCAAGCAAATCGATATGCAATGTTGCCAGCAACGCATGAGCTATATATTCCGCCTGAGCCGTTTCACACAGTCCCGTCGTCTGACGGATTAATCCACTCGCTACCGATAACATCCAACGATAGTTTTCTGATTTAAGCACACTGTCCGGCGAAATTTCCCTGGCCCGGATCAGATAGCCGTTGGTGATTTTAAACAGCAACAACTGGTCAAAAAATAACTCCAGTTGTTCAGCGGCCGTTAGGTTCTGACCAGATTGTTCAAATGATGTTCTGAGTCCAGCCAGTTTACGGCCCCAGAGTGCATCCAGTAGCCCTTCCCGGTTACCGAAAGCCCTGAATAATGTTCCCTTACCCACCCCCGCATGTGCCGCAACTTCATCCATAGTAATCGTTTGTTGATGGTTCCCTTGGTTAAACAGCTGGTCGGCGGCCTCCAGCATTTTTTCTACAGAAGCGGCAGGCCGACCACGGCGAGCCGATTTATTAATGGACTCTCGGTCCGAAAGTTTGTTAGTATTTTTATGACTCATAGTCCGTTAATCCTGTGGAGTACTCTAATGTCACAACTGTGTTCTGAATTTCCCGCATGGTTATCCCATGCTCTGACCGCCCTGAAAAACCAGGATATCCCTGGCTGGATGGCAATATATACCGAAGATGCCACCCATCAGTTTCCTTTCGCTCCCCCCGGTGCCCCGGTCCGGTTACAGGGCAAAGCACAAATTCAGGCCTATATGCAGCAACTACCTCAGTTACTGCAGTTTGGCCAACTCACCGATATCAGGGTCAGAGAAACCGGTGATGAAATTATTGCAGAAGCAGTCGGCCATCATACCCGCTTGCCAGGAGGGGAACCGCTGACCATTAATTATGTCTGGTTTATTACCCTGAAACAGGGAAAAGTTAGCAGTTTTACCGATTACATGAATCCGCTTCAGCTTACAGAACTTTAAGTCGTCAGGGAGGCATGTATCTGTGCCTCTCATGGCTGAACCTTTTGATCCAACCATCAGAAATCAAGCGAGTAACTTACCCGGACCAGCCACCTTTCACCATTCGGCACAAAAACTGACATAAACTGCCTTAACAGACTGGTGTTTACCGCCCAAATTTAAGCTAGTCTGAGGAGACTACGCCAGTACTTCACCTGTGGCGTGGACTGTACTCTTAACACTGACTGATGGAGACTCTATGAAACTGATTGGCATGATGGATTCCCCTTATGTGAGAAGAACAGCCATTTCTCTGGCGCTGTATGGTATCAGTTTTGATAGTCTGAAGCTGTCGGTGTTCAGTGATTACCAGGAATTTTCCGGCTTTAACCCGTCAGTCAAAGCCCCGACGCTGTTGACTGATGACGGCGTTCGTCTGGTGGATTCGTCGCTGATTCTGCAGTATTTTGAGACCCTCGCTGGCGCAGAGAAAAAATTACTCCCCACGGCACCCGCCGCACTAGCCAGAGATACAGAGATCCTCGGGACTATCCTGATTGCTGCCGAAAAAACGGTGCAATATGTTTATGAACATCGACTGCGCCCGGAGGAGAAACAGTACCAGCCGTGGGTGGAAAGGGTTACCGGGCAGTTACTCCAGGCCTGCCGGGTGTGGGAATCACAGATTGCCGGCCACGTCCCGTCAGATAATCCCGATCAGGTAGCAGTGACCGGAACGGTGGTCTGGAGCTTTATCCAACTGATGATCCCACAGGTAGTGATGAAATCAGAGTTTCCGGTATTACAGGCAATAGCAGAACACTATGAGGCTCAGCCGGTGTTTTTACGCTTCCCTCAGTAATGCAGCAGGTAGTCACTCATCGTTTCGGCCGGTGGTTTCTGACTGACCATAGCGACGAGTCACTTCGATCACTTTACGGGTTGCCGGCGAGAGCCAGGAATCTTCCAGGCAAGTGATACCCACACGCCGCTCCATCACTAACTGCGGAATGTCGATCCTGACCAGTCGTGACGCAAAGGCATCTTCTGCGAGACTGTTTTCTGAGATAAAGCTGAGTAAACCACTACTGGCGATCAAATCCGGAGCTGCAGCCAGTGAACTGACCTCAATTTTGACCTCCGGGGGTGGACAGTGATGCTGGTCGAAGACCAGTTCCAGCCATTGCCGCATCCGGACGCTGGCCGCCGGTAAAATCCATCCGTAACGGGCCAACTCACGTAAGGTGGCGGAATTTCCTGCCAGCGGATGATTACGGCTGGCAGCCACCACCACCCTGTCCGACGTTACCGGATACTGCACCGCAGGCTGGTGATAATCGATCAGTGGTCCAATCACCAAATCCAGTTCATGACGTTCCAGCCGGCTAAACAGAATATCATTCATTCCAATCTGAATTTCCAGCTTAATCCCTGGCGCTTCCTGTTGCAGTTGGTGGCAAACTGTCGGTAACAGGTACTGGGTCACGGACCCGGCACTACCAATTCGTACTACCCCCTGATTGCCACTGCCCAGCTCAGCCATCAGAGTGACAATTTCCTGCCGGGAGTGCTGCAAAATCTTCCCGCGCTGATACAGTACCTCGCCGGCTTCCGTCAGTGCCAGGCCACGACCAGTGCGGCTGAACAGGCTGATCCCCAGCTCCTTTTCCAGTCTGGCGATTGACTTCGAAAGTGCCGGCTGAGTGATATTAAGGTTTTGTGATGCTATTCCCAAATTCAGCATTCTTGCCGCAACAATGAAATAGTCCAGGTCTCTGTTATTCAATAGCTATTCCTTAAATTCATCGATTTGGTAAAAAAGTACATTAGAGGAAATAAGTCCCCGCAACAATACTGCCTGTGAACCATGTGTTCAGCCATTTTGCAGTATTCACATTAAGGGGGGAAAAATGAGTATTTCATCCACAGTCTGGCCGGCAGGCTTTTTTATCGGTGAACGTCGTGACGACATCCCAGAGGAAATCATCAAGGCATTCCGTGACATTCCGGTGGCGGTGGCCGGTGACTGCATGGGACGAATCACCGGCACTCTGGGACTCCAGCGTTATCACGAAGATGTCAATATCAGCTGCTGTGGCCCGGCTATCACCGTGAAAGTACGGCCTGGCGATAACCTGATGATCCACAAGGCGCTGGAGCAGGCTCGACCCGGGGATATGATTGTCATTGATGGCGGCGGTTGCCAGACCCAGGCGCTGATTGGCGGTTTAATCCGGACCACCGCTCTCACCAAAAAAATTGCCGGATTTGTTGTGGATGGTGCCATCCGCGATCTGGCGGAGTGGGCCGATGGTGAAATCCCGGTATTTGCCAAAGGACATACTCATCGCGGCCCTGATAAAAGAGGTCCTGGTGAAGTAAACAGCCCGATTGCCTGTGCCGGAATGGCCGTTACACCTGGCGATTTAATTCTTGCCGACAGTGACGGGGTTATCGCCATCCCGGCCCATGATGCTGCGGCAGTACTCAAACATGCTCAGTCTCATTTACTCAAAGAAGAAGCTATCCGTAAAAGTAATGCCAGTGGCACCAGCGACCCTGAACGTTTTAATTCGATATTACGTAAAGCAGGTTGTCCGGTGTAATAAAAGCATTTTATAACTATAAGGATAATAATATGTACCTTGCATTAGTTGGCTATGTGCTCATTGGCGTTTTGATGTTCTTCCTTATCCGTGGAAAGGCGACACCGGTTGCATTATTTATCTGTCTGTCGGTGATCGCCGGTTTTTGCGCCGGGTACACTCCGATGCAAATGAACCAGTACATTATGAAAGGCGTTATGCAGGTGGCACCCAATGCTGTGCTGTTCACCTTCTCGATTATATTCTTCAGTATTATGACCGAAGCGGGAGTATTTCAGCCGCTGGTCAACTGGCTGACCAAAATTGCCGGTAATAATGTCATCGCCATTGTAATAGTGACCGGGATTATTGCCACCGTTGCACATATTGACGGTTCTTCCGTACCTTCCGTACTGATTACAGTCGGGGCAATGCTGCCCGTGTACCAACATTATAAACTGCGGCCGGTGGTTTTATTATGTATGCTGGCCGCCGGAATGGGGGTAACTAATTTCACCCCGTGGGCTGGGCCGCTGGCACGGGTAGCCGCAGTGTCAGGACTGGATGTGAATGAGCTGTACCACCAACTGATTCCGACCCAGGTTTTTGGTCTGTTCTGCGTACTGGTGATGGGGCTGGTGTTGGGGCTGCGTGAAAAGCGACGCCTGGCTCAGGGCTTACCGATTCCCGAAACCTTGTCAGAACCTGATTCACTGAACCGCAAAAATGATCATGGTCCGGGTGAAGTGCGCAATAAATGGGTTTTTACCGTCAATGTGCTGCTGGTTGTCGGCGCTACTGTGTTACTGCTGGTCACCCATATTCAGGCCTATGTGATTTTTATGGCTTCTTTCTCGCTGGCGATGATTGTGAATTATCCGTCACTGAAACAGCAGGAAGCAGTAATGAAAAAATACGCCTATTCTGCGTATATGATTTCGGCTACCGTAATGGCTGCCGGTGCCTTTGTCGGCATTCTCAGTGGTGGCGGTCACGGTTCAATTCTGACAGAAATGGCAGACGTGGTGCTGCAGGTTATGCCGGATGCACTGGGAGCTCACCTGCATATTATGATGGGCCTGCTGGGAGGTCTGATTGGTTTCGTCATCGGCCCGGATGCTTTTTTTTACGGGATTTATCCACTGGTCGCGAAAGTCGGCACCCATTATGGCCTGAGCTGGGAACAGATGGGACTCACCATGGTGGTCGGAAAAAATATCACCATGATGATAAGTCCGGTGTTTGCCACCACTTACCTGGCTATTGGCCTGACCGGTGTTGAATTGAAAGACCATATTCGTTTCTGTTTTGTCCCGGTGGTACTGTTTTCGGTGATTATGGTCTTCTCACTGGTAGTGTTACAAACCGTACCACTGTAAGTTAACCCGCGATTTTTTTATGCCCGGCTCGCCGGGCCGTCCTATTTCTTCTGCCCTGTACATCACCGCCCGCGGATAATCCGTGAATTTTCTCAGGAAAATAGCATCCGTTCCCTTTTGCTTATTCCAAAAATACAAAACACAATTCAGCATTTTGTCGCTTTCCGGCATATCACTACTATCTCTTCTATACTGATTATTATTCTTTACCAAAGCGATAGCAGGATATGATTAAACTTGAGGGAATTTTCAAAACCTATCCGGGAAGCCAGCATGCTGCAGTCAACAATTTGAACCTGGTGATCAATAAGAGTGAATTCTGCACCTTTGTCGGGCCCAGTGGTTGCGGTAAAACCACGATCCTGAGAATGATAAACCAGTTGGATATTCCCGATGCCGGCCTGGTGTATGTTGAAAATAAACTGTTATCTCAGTCAGATATTATACAGGTCAGACGACAAATCGGCTTCGTCATGCAAAATGCTGCTCTGTTTCCGCATCGTACCGTGTTCCGGAATATTGCTACCGTACCTTTATTATGTGGCTGGGATCGTCACAGGATTGCCGAACGTATTGAGGCATTGGTCGATCTGATGTCTCTGGATCGCAGCCTGTTACAACGCTACCCGCATGAGCTGTCAGGTGGTCAGCAAGGCCGTGTCGCGATTGCCAGAGCACTGGCAGCCGATCCCCCTATCCTGCTGATGGATGAGCCTTTTGCGGCAATTGACCCTATCGTCAGAGATAAACTGCAGGGAGAATTGTTGCATATCCAGCAACGTCTGAAAAAAACTATTGTACTGGTGACTCATGATATCAATGAGGCGATTCGTCTCGGCGATCGGATAGCCATATTTCAGCAAGGCGGGAAGCTGGTTCAGTACGACACCCCCGATCATATACTGGCAAATCCGGCGAATGATTTCGTGCGGCAGTTTATCGGTCCGGAAGCTAACCTGCGCCGCCTGGAGCGGATAGTGGTCTCTTCCACGCCACAATATGATGTCCCGCTGGCAGGAAGTCCGTCATTACAGGATATCAGTCCGCACCCGCAACTGGCTCATGCCCCGGTATTGGTGCTGGATGATAACTGGCGGCCGTTACACTGGCAGACAGAAGGCACTCCCCCTCCGCAAACTATTGGTTTACAGGAATCACTGCGTTTTGCCTGTAATCAGCTACTGACTGCCCCCCACGGGCTGCTGGTCAAAACCGACGCTGAGGGCCGTTACTGTGGAGTATTGTCACTCGCGCTGCTGAATCAGAGTCTCGACACTCACCGCGAGGAAATCCGCCGATGATTGACTGGCACTGGATTATGACCAACAGCACCATGATTGCTGAGCTAAGCTGGCAACATGTGCAGATGGTAATTTACTCTCTGCTTTTTGGTTCCCTGTTGAGCGCCGTATTTTTACTGGTCATTCTGCGCTGGCCAGCCACGGCTCAACCGATTGTCACTTTCTGCGGCATATTGTTTACCATTCCGTCGCTGGCATTATTCATATTACTGATTCCGTTCACAGGGCTGAGTGTCACCACTTCGGTGATCGGGCTGACGCTCTACTCGCTGTTGATTCTGCTCAGTAATCTGCTGGCAGGAATGGAAAAGCTGCCTGCCGATGTGCTGGAATCGGCACGGGCACTCGGTTACCGGCGAATTCAACGCTTTCTGGATGTGGAATTTTTTCTGATACTGCCGGCGGTGATCAGTGGTCTGCGGATTGCCTCCGTGACGCTGGTCGGGCTGGTCACCGTGACCTCACTGATTGGTCAGGGTGGATTGGGACAACTGCTACTGGCGGGATTTAATCAGGATTTCCTGACCCCAATTTGGGTGAGTCTGTTTCTGAGTCTGTTGTTATCTTTCATTTTCGATTTTGTGATTGCCCGTACCGGCCAGTGGATTATGCCATGGAACAGATAATTGCGACCTTTATCGCGACCTTTCACTGGCTGACCGATGCCGGACACTGGACCGGGGATTCCGGTATTTTACAGCGGATTGCGGAGCATGGCTGGTATGTTTCAGTCAGCATTGTGATTGCCACCGTTATCGGGGTCCCGGCAGGTATATTTCTGGGATATCGCCCACGGCTGGCTTTCTGGTTTATCAACCTGTTTAACGCCGGGCGCGCGGTACCGTCACTGGGCCTGATATTGCTGTTTATTCTGCTGATAGGTTTTACCGACCTGCCGGTGTTTATCGCATTGATCGCTATGTCCCTGCCGCCGATTGTCACCAATACCTATGCCGGGATTTATCATGCGGATAAACAGCTATGCGATGCAGCCAGAGCCATGGGGATGACGGGCTGGCAAAGCCTGACCGGCTTACGTTTACCTTTAGCTATGCCGCTCATCTTCAGTGGATTTCGTACCGCTTTACTGCAACTAATTGCAACAGCAGTCATCGCAGCCTATGCCGGTGCCGGCGGCCTTGGCCGTTTTCTTATCGACGGACTGGGACAACAGGATGTGCCGCAAATCATTTCCGGCGCATTCATCGTATCGGTGCTGGCCATTATTTGTGACCTGATTTTGCTGGCGTTACGTCGCCTGCTGTTTCGTCACAGTACAGGCTACTCATTTCAACAGTAACCCACACCCCCTTACCCGTTAACCACAGAGGTCTCTGAATGAAAAAATTATCGTTACACCTGAAATCACCGGCTCTGTCACTACTGGGGGCGGCACTGCTGCTGGCCGGGGTCACCGCCCATGCCGAAACCCTGACCATCGGCGGCGCGAACTTTTCTGAACAGTCGATTCTGGCGAATATTTATGCAAAGGCATTGCAAAAGAAAGGGCTGCAGGTAAATACCCGCCTGAATCTGGGGAACCGGGAAATTATTATCCCTGCTCTGAAAAGCGGGGAAATTGATATCGTGCCAGAGTATCTTGGCGCTCTGCTTAACTACTATGATCCGAAAGCTGAAGTCACTCAGCAGCAGGATGTTGAAGCCGCACTGAAAAAGGTATTGCCCGCCGAATTTACCCTGCTGAAAGCGTCTGCAGCAGAATCTACCACCGCCTGGGCGGTGCGCGCCGAAACTGCGCAGAAATACCATCTGAAAACACTGTCTGACCTGGCGAAAGTGGCCGACAAACTGGTGGTCGGTGGCCCACCGGAAGTGGTGACCCGCGCATTAGGTCTGCCGGGGCTGGAACGGGTCTATGGCATTAAGTTTAAACGGGTTGAAACCCTGGATATGGGAGGACCATTGTCACGAATGGCACTGAATTCTAAACGTATCGATGTCGCCACCGTGGTCTCTACTCAGGGCAACCTGGCCAAAGAGGACTGGGTAGTATTACAGGATGATAAACATGAACAACCTAGCCAGAATGTGGTCCCGTTGGTCAGAAAGGCCATTCTGACCCCGCAGGTCAGCCAGACTCTGGATGAGGTCTCCGCGAAGCTGAATAATAAAGCCCTGACAGAGCTGAATCAGCAGGTTGACCTGCAACATGCCGATCCGGCTACTGTTGCTGGTGACTGGGTGAATAAAAATCTGTAATCACGGCGAATACATTCTGTTATGGAGCGGTTTATGTCGTCACGACATCTGATTTTAAATCTGTTTTTCTATAATCCGCAGGGAGATTATCGTTTTTCGTGGCGGCATCCGGCCGCCGTCGATCAGCAGATTTTTTCCCTGGAATATTACCGTAAACTGGCGGCCCAGGCCGAAGCTGCCACTCTGGATAATATCTTTATTGCTGATCACTATAGTGTCTGGGACAGCGTTCCTTCCGGGCTGACGGAGTATTCCAATCTGCGGCTGGAACCGCTGACTCTACTGTCAGCGTTGGCCGCCGTCACCCGGGATATCGGGCTGATGGGAACCGCTTCCACGACTTATCACGAGCCCTATAACCTGGCACGTTTTATTGCCTCGATGGACTGGATCAGCGAAGGACGGGTGAGCTGGAATATTGTGACCTCATGGCTACCTGAAGAAGCGGCCAACTTCGGGCGTGATGCCCTGCCGGCTCATCAGGACCGCTATCAGCGGGCAGCGGAGTTTATTCGTGTGGTCACCCAATTATGGGACTCCTGGCAGGATGATGCCCTGCAATTTAATAAACAAACGGGGGTGATTGCCGATCCGAATAAAGTCCACACCGTAAATCATCAGGGCGATTATTTTCAGGTCCGTGGCCCTCTGAATGTCCCGCGGCCCCCCCAGGGGCGACCGGTACTGGTGCAGGCCGGCTCCTCCGCCGCCGGCAAACAACTGGCTGCTGAGTATGCGGATATGCACTTTGTGTTTATCCGGTCCATCGAACAGGGGCTGGCCTACCGTCAGGATATGAACCAGCGATTACTGAGCGTTGGTCGTCGCCCGGAATCACTCAAAATCATTGCCGGGGTGTTACCGGTGGTAATCCGCTCAGAGGAGGAAAAAACGCAACGTCTCGCCTTGAATCAGCAACTGTCCGGCGATGAAATGGCGATCGATCTACTCTCTTCCTACCTCAAAACTGACCTACGGCAGTATCCGCGCGATCAGCCATTGCCGGAGTTGCCAGAGAGTCATAACTTTGATGGGATACGCACCCTGCTGGAAGTGATTAAAGGTTACGACCCGTCAATGTCACTGATTGAGATTGGTCGTCAGTTATTGCAGAGTTCAGACAGCTGGTTACTGGCCGGGACTGCGGAGGAAATCGCAGATCAGTTAATCACTATTTTCGACAGTGGTGCAGCAGACGGATTTAACCTGATGTTCCCTTATCTGCCGACCGATTTCGATAACTTCACTCGTGAAGTGGTCCCGTTGCTGAAGCAACGTGGAGTGATGCGCCAACAGTATGCGGCCGGAAATCTGCGGGAAAAACTCGGGTTACCGGCTATCGCCAACCAGTTCATTGAGGGGTAGTGTGACACTTTCAGGGAAGTGACCGGTCCGTCGGTATCAGTCCCTGATAAGCTTCGCGTGATATCTCACTAAATCCGCCGATGAATAACGGCGCACACAACGGCTGATTCAACGGGTCAGCCACCAGCTCCGTCAGGGTTTGCCGCAATAATTGCACTTGCTGATCAGTGACCTGCGCCGAAGCAATCAACGGCAAACCAGGCGTCAGCGGCGACTGTTCAATAACGCTCAGCCCGTGCAGCCATTGCGGGTGGTAGTGGGAAAATAATGCCAGTGAGACACAATCCACGGCCGTAATATCGGCAGTCTGCTGCTGCAATGCCATCAGAGACTGGCGATGACCGCCGCTGAAGTGAACTTCTGAAAAAAACTCAGTGATCGACGACCTCTGCTCTGTCAGTCGCCTGACCCAGACATTATACCCGGACTGCGAATCCGCAGAATTACACACCAGTCGCTGCCCGAAAAAATCCGCCACAGTGCGTTGCCTGTCTGTATCGCGTACTACGTACAGACTTCGGTATCGGTAATCCTGACAACCTGCCGCAGTGTAGTGGAAACAACCTATAGTCCGCACAGAATCCAGCAGTGTTACCAGCGGATAACCACAGGTCTGGGATAACAACAGTTCCTGTGACTGCCAGTGACCGACTAAGTCATCCGGCCACACTACGCGGGTCTGTTGTTCGGTAAAACCCCGTCGCTGCAACCGGCGGGCTAACTCTCCGGTCAGCGCCAGTGTTGCAGGATGCCAGACATCATACATCGGAAGACTAATCACGCGGAGATTCCTGTTCAGACGGATGGAGTTCAACATCTACCGGCTCGGTCATAAAATGCCGCCACCAGTCGCGGTACCCCTTCACCACGAATCCATGGTTACGTTGCTGATAACGTTGTCGGTTCAGCAGGTAAATGGTTCTCAGTGCATACCAGGGGATACCCGGTAAATCGTGGTGTACTGAATGGTAGTTCAGATTCAGGAATAGTAAACGCCAGCCGGCACCGGCTTCGTTAATCACGGAACGCGCGGCTGGATTGTCGTCCGCCCGGTGTTCATAAAAGGAGCGGACTTTAGTCAGTGCCAGCGCCGGATAGCTGACAACCAGCAGATACCAGCCAACCGACATGCCATGCCTGGTTATCCAGTGAAATACCACCACTAACAACAGACCATGTACCAGCCACATCAGTATCGCCCGGGCACGAAGCCAGACAAAATCACTCAGCAACTGCCGGAACGTCGCAGCTATATCCATCAGCGGCCCCAGTATCAGCCTACCGGGAAAGGTATTTCGCAGGCGAATCAACGCGCGTCGCAATGGCCCGAAGCGCTGCCAGCTTTGGCGCGAAAAATAGTAGGTTTCAGGATCGTCCTGCGGGTAGGTAAGCAGTTCATTACGGTGATGAGCCAAATGGGAGTCACGATACAGGCCATAGGGATACCAGACGGCCAGAGGCAACAACCCCAATAACTGGTTCACCCGCGCGTAGCGCGTGGGATGCCCGTGAATCAGTTCATGCTGCAGTGACATATACCAGGCGGTGAACCAGACAAGCAACAGAGTGGTCAGCCCTTTCCCCAGAGATTCTGCCAGCATAAAGCTACCAAACCAGCCCACATAAATGGTGACAATCAGCCCCCAGGTAGGAAATTCGCTGCGCCACCACCAGCGCTGCTGTTGCTGCTTAATCCAGTCTCGTTGCTGCTGATCGAGATACGCGGTTTTCTTCTCTGCCATATCGCCCGTCAAAAATTATACAGTTCAGCAAAATATTGCTGACTGGCAGAGAGAAAACAACCGAATAGAAATCATAAGCTTTGCAGAAAATTAGCTGAGCACTGAACATGGGGATCGAACTGTTTTCCACGTCACTCTCGAACGACCTGGTTTAGGCGACAGGTCGCCAAGCCATAATGTCAGGCTGTTACCAGTCCTGCCTGTTGGGCTGCGGCTATCACCCGGGCTGCCGGAACATTAATCCATTGCTGCGGGTCAGGAGTACCGGACTGAGCCAGCCAGGCAGCTACCATCTGATACCCGAGGCTGTAACCATACCAGCGCGGTAAAGTACCGCTGCCAAAAAACAGCGCAGCATGGTCGTAGGGTTGCTGATTCAGTACTTCAGTGGGTAGCGGCCACTGCAGTAACTGTGCCTCACTGAGAGCCACTTCCCAAATTTCAGGGGGACTATCGGCCAGTTGCCTGACAAACTGCCCTGCCAACCCTTCGCTGACCAGTGCTTCTCCGGCGGTAAACCCGTAACCCGGCCCCGCCATCCGTAAACAGTGATGGACTTCATGCAAAATATGCCTTTGCATTGTTCCCTGATGCAGGCTTTCCTCAAACGCAGGGTTGTCAGGATCCACCGCCAGACTAAATAACTTATCAGTAAAAGCACGTCCCAGTAATCCGGCTTCAGGAATTACCTGACCAGGCAGATTCTGTATCAGAATATCCAGCCGCGGTGATGGCATCATGCTGCTGAGCAGCGCCTCAGCCCTGACAAAATTTTCTGTAATCTGGTCACGGAAGCGTGACAGCGAACCTGTAGCTTCCAGCCAGTGCAGGGTCCAGTATGACATGATGCAACTCCTGTGTTAAAGAAAGTCTATTTAGTTAAAATATAACAGTTTTTTTTGAATCACACCCGCCGTTTTCTGTGGTGATGCTATACTCAGCAACATACCGTTGTTGAGAGGAGTTGAGATGAAAATCTGGCCCGTGGTATCGGTAGTTGCCTTATCCGTCGCGCTTGCCGCCTGTCGTTCCCCCACTCCGCCGAAAGGCGTCATTCCGGTGACTGATTTTGACGCCAGCCGTTATTCCGGCCAGTGGTATGAAATTATGCGGCTGGATAATCGTTTTGAACGCGGGCTGGAACAGGTGACCGCCAGTTATCAGCCACAAAGTGACGGAAGTTTGCGGGTCACAAACCGGGGATATGATGTGCAGAACCGGCGCTGGAAAACCAGTGTGAGGAAAGCATTATTCACCGGCCAGCCCGATGTAGGTGCTCTGAAAGTATCGTTTTTTGGTCCGTTCTATGGTGGCTACAACGTGATTGCTGTGGATGAACAATACCGGTATGCGTTGGTGAGTGGACCTAACCGCCGTTATTTATGGTTACTGTCCCGCACACCAGAGATGCCGGCAGAAATCCGCAATCACTATCTCCGTCTGGCTAAACAACTGAACTTCCCGGTAGAGCAGTTGATTTCTGTGTCGCAAGGCAATCTTTCGTTAGCCAGAACTCAGGAAGAATAGCCGCACACGGAATAGTTTTTCTTTCCCGTACAGATATATTTTGTTATTCGTCAGTGCCAGATAACACTGTCATTCTTGCAAGAGTAAACCGTTGCAGTCAGAGACAGTATGGGTCCGGTAATATTTTGTGATGACCTGCATCATCCGGACCTGACTGCCGGCTTAACTCTTTGTTCCGAACCTTACCCAGGATAATTCTCTGCATGAATGGTGAAACTGCGCTTTCAGAGCAACAACAAAAAAGTAATATTTTCCGGCTGGCAACGGCTCAGGCACTGGCGGGTGCAAACTCGGTGGTGTTCTATGCCACCGGGGCGATTGTCGGCAATAACCTGGCACCTGACAATTCGCTGGCAACCCTGCCGGTCACTGTGTTTGTGGCAGGTATGGCGGCCTGTATTTTACCCTTCGGGCAATTGGCCAGAAAATATGGACGTCGGTCTGCCTTTATGACAGGAACCAGTTCGGGTGTGCTGACTGGTCTGCTGGCTGCACTGGCTGTTATCACCGGCTCGTTTTCATTATTCTGTCTGGCTGCCTTTTTCGGCGGAGCTTATGCCGCGGTCGCTGTCACTTTCCGCTTTGCCGCTACCGATGGTGCAGCGCCCGGCCAGCGTGCCCGTGCGCTGTCACTGGTGATGGGTGGAGGGGTAATTGCCGGGGTGATTGGCCCGATGCTGGTCACTGGCACCATGAGTCTGTGGCCCGGACAGCTGTTTGCAGCCACCTTTTTGGCTCAGGCCCTGGTGGCACTGATTTCTGCGGCAGTGCTGGCTGGAGTAAAGTTACCTCCGGTCAGGATGGGTGCTGAAAGCCGTGGCCGTCCGTTACGGGAACTGGTCCGCCAGCCAGGCTTTACGCGCACGGTGTTCAGCGGTGCTGTCTCCTATATGGTAATGAATTTCCTAATGACCGCCTCCCCTCTGGCCATGCATATGCACGGGATTTCACAACAGGACTCTAATCTTGGAATTCAGTGGCATGTGATAGCCATGTACGGACCAGGCTTTTTTACCGGCCGGTTAATCAGCCGGTTTGGCTCCGACAGAATCACCATCGCTGGATTATTGATCCTGGTATTATCTGTGTTCGTTGGTCTGGCTGGCACCGATGTGATGCACTATTGGTTATCGCTGATTTTACTCGGCCTGGGCTGGAATTTTGGCTTCACCGGCGCCTCGGCACAGATCATCAATTATCATCAGCCCTCAGAGAAAACCACGGTCCAGTCACTGAACGATTTCGTAGTATTCGGGGTAATGATTATCGGGTCATTTGCATCGGGGGCGCTGTTGCATCTGGTGGGCTGGAACGGAGTGTTATGGGGTTCTCTGGTACCGGTATTGCTGGCCCTGACAGGATTACTGGCCGGACAACGTCGGATAACAGTGACAGGATAAACTGCATTAAAAAGAATGCCCCTGACGGGGCATTCAGCAGGCTGATTAGAAATGATAACTGGCCGACACAGAAACATTGCGTGGTTCGCCGTAGATAAAGTTACGACCCACATCGATATTATATTTCTTGTCAAACAGGTTATTCAGGTTCGCCTGCACAGACAGGTTTTTGGTCACGTGATAGCGTCCAAACAGATCCACCAGCGCATAACTGCCCTGATCCGCATACAGGTAGCTGCTACCGCCAGGTCCGGCAACGCTGTCCCAGGTATGGTTCTGCCAGTTGACTCCACCACCCACGGTCAGCTCTGGCATCGATGGCAGACGATAACTTCCAAACAGTTTGAAGGTCGTCTGAGGCTGAGTCGGCTGAAGCGCATTGCCGCTACCATCTTTCGCCACATAGCGGGTGGCGCCAAACGTCAGTTGCAGGTTATCAGTGACTGCACCGTTAATCTCAAATTCCACACCACGGCTGACGGTGCCGTTCTGCTCGTAGTAGGCATAATCGGTACTGCCCTTAACAAATGAGTAATCTGTCGCTCCGATATGATCCTGTTCGATACGGAACACCGACAGATAGGCACTCAGACGGCTGTTCAGCCAGTCACCCTTAATTCCTGTTTCGTAGCTTTTACCGGTGATTGGGCTCAGATACGCGCCGTTGGCATCACGATAAGCCTGAGGCTTAAAGATTGACGTGTAGCTGGCATAGGCCGAGTAAGTATCATTGATGTCATACACCAGTCCGGCATATGGCGTGATATTGTTCTTCTCCATATTCTCGGTCATGGTATCCGCTTTATACTGAGTATAGCGGGCACCGAGGATCAGGTGCAGCGGATCGGCCAGTGAAATACGGGTCGCCAGATAGGCAGATTTCTGGTGGATGGTATTATCCCCTGCCAACGTCTGCGGATCCCAGTCCGGTTCCGGATAGTCGCCCCAGTGATTAAAGTCACCGACATCTGCCGAGGTAAAGCTGGTGGAAGCGCTGTAGTAACGGTTGTTCTGCCGGATATAAGTCACACCCAACATCATTTCATGTTGACGACCAAACAGTTCATACGGACCACTTGCATAGGCATCAATATCGTTCTCATGGCGAATGGCGGTATTATCACCGGTACCGCCCAGCAGGTCATAACCCGCATAAGGCCCGATACCAATTCCGGTAGTTTTGTCGAAGTAGCCGTCGATATACAGCAGCTTACTGTCCATTTCGGCTTCACTGTGGGTACCGGTCAGGTTAAATTCCCAGCCGTTTGCCAGTTGCTGTTTCAGGCTGGCAAACACCGTACGGTTATGCACGTTATTGTAAGCCCAGCTGGGTGACAGATTGGTGCTGCGTTTGTAATCGGTTTTGCTGCCATCCAGATAGAAGGTGGGTAATCCGCCCCAGGTCGCACCATGTACCTGCGTTTCTTCGTAATCATATCCTAAAGACAGAGTGGTAGAGTCGGTCAGATCGGCTGCCACAGTGCCATAGAAAAATTTCTTCTGGGTATGGTAATCATCCAGCCAGCTTCCGCTACGCTGATACCCGGCCACCACACGACCACGTACTCTGCCGTTTTCACTTAAAGGCCCGGAGAGATCGGCGACGTAACGCTGATTACCCCAACTGCCGTAGCTGGTATTTAAGTTACCCTTAAATGTTTTACTATCGGCCTGTTTACGGATCATATTGACCGAGGCTGCCGGATCACCAACCCCGCTCATCAGGCCGGTGGCACCACGAACTACTTCAACGCGATCATAGATGGCGGTATCTGACAGGGTGTCCCCCAGATTCCAGACCGAATCTTCCAGAACCGGAACGCCGTCTATCTGGTAGTTATCAATTTTGAATCCACGGGAATAATAATTACTGCGGTTAGCCCCTGAGTTTTCCTGAGTGATACCGGTGGTATTTTGTAATACATCTGACAGCGTATCGAGTTGCTGATCCTCTATCCTCTGTTTCGTAATCACACTGATGGACTGCGGAGTATCTCTGGCAGTCAGTGCCATTTTCGTCGCAGCACGCGTCAGTGGCACATTGTAGTCGGTAGGTTTTGGTGCACCGGAATCGTTTGCCTGATCCTGCGCAGTCACTACCAGGGTGCTGCTTTTACTGTTGATGGTATTCTGCTTACTGCTCGCGGGTTGGCTGTTGGCCGCATTGCCTGAAGATGTCACTGCATCAGCCGCCACCCCCTGTGGGACATGCAACACGGAAGCAATAATAACAGCAAGTAAAGACAGCGACGGGATACGACCTTTCACAGAATCGGCAACAGGGGAACGGGCCTGTTGTTCAGTTCGTCTGGCAGCAAAAAACATTATCGTCCTCATTAGAATTATATTCGGTTATATCGATAACCGGCTTATTGCGCGCAGCAAAACAGACAGGCCCGATGAGTGCCCCACCTTCCGGTATACGGGCTTAACCAAAGAGATCAGGAATTCGCTAACGCACAGTAAAGAGA
The DNA here is from genome assembly GCF_000757425.2 of Tatumella morbirosei. Lineage (GTDB taxonomy): Bacteria > Pseudomonadota > Gammaproteobacteria > Enterobacterales > Enterobacteriaceae > Tatumella > Tatumella morbirosei. The sequence goes on from NZ_JPKR02000003.1 coordinate 658,775, forward strand.
ATGAGAAGTATAATCATTTTTATTGTCAGTTCAATATGAACCGATTGAACCCCGGGTAACAAAAAGTGTCTGAAGATTCTTGCGGGGAATTTTTGGCTGTAAGACCTTAACAGGACAGGCAACTGTCATCAGCCAACCGAATCCGGCAGCGCTGTAGTTACAGCCCTGCCATCATGATGAATTAAGGTGTGGAAGGCTGCCAGGTAGCAACCTGCCGGGCATTTACCGGTTTTGGTAGTAATTTAGCCTGATAAAACACGTCAGCAATCTTTTGTTGCTCCGCCAGGTCATTGTTTTTCACCGGCTCTACCTGATAACTACGGTAAGCATTAGCTTTTTCTATGGTAGCCAGTGGCAGATTTCCCCACAATGGAGATAAGATTTTCGCTGCGGCCTGCGGATTAGATTTCAGCCAATGGGATTCCTGTTGCAGGGCGTGATAAACCGTACTGACGACTTCCGGATGAGCCTTTACATACGGGCTGGCAACCAGATAATAGCGCTGGTAGCTGGCCAGCCCTTTACCGCTGACCAGCACCCGCGCATGCTGCTCCTGACGGGCACTGGTCACATACGGCTCCCATGTCACCCAGGCCGCGACACTGCCATTTTCCAGCGCTGCCCGACCATCAGCAGGCGTCAGCCAGGCCGGATCAACATCTTTTAACGTTAGTCCCGCCTGTTTGAGTGCAACAATCAGCAGATAATGGCTACCGGCTGCTTTAGTCACTGCGATTTTTTTCCCCTTAAGTTCTGCCAAACTCTTCACCGTCGAACCGTCAGGCACCAGGATAGCCTGTGCCTCCGGAGATGGGGTCTCACGGGCATAATAGGTGAAATCTGCCCCGGCGGCCTGAGCGAACACCGGCACGGTATCTGCCACATCGGCGGTAATATCGACATTACCGGTATTCAGTGCCTCTAGCAGGGGGAGACCGCTGGTAAACTCATGCCAACTGACAGAGGTCCCCTGCCCGGACAGCGCTTTATCCAGCGTCCCCTGTTGTTTCAATAAAGTCAGTAAGGTTGAAGATTTTTGGTAGCCAATCCGCAATGTTTGTTCAGCCCGGGCGGTAGCACTCACTCCCAGACTCAATAACAATCCCCCGGCGACCATCGACAACAGAAATTTCATGTTAATTCCTCTGAAAACAAAGAAATTATGATATAAGCGTCGTGGTTACCGGCAAAACATCGCTTTCAGATAAGCTTTCCCGGATTTTGCAGCAGCCGCAGCAAAATACTATTTATGAGCGGGACTCATAGCATCTATCCGTTTCCCCCTGATTATCTGCACTCCGAAAAGCATTATTCTTTGAGCCCTGCTTATTTTCGCCGGAGCCCTATGCTTAACTCATCTGCACAACCTTCCGCTGTATCATCTGCCAAACCCACCGGCGTGGTGTTTGTAATTATCCTGAGTGCCCTGATGGCTGTTACTTCACTGTCCACCGATATCTACCTGCCAGCGATGCCACAGATGAACAGCGATTTACGGGGTAATTCTGAACTGACGATTAGCGGCTTTTTAGCCGGGTTCTGTATTGCCCAGCTAATCTGGGGACCGCTTAGTGACCGTTATGGTCGCCGGTCCCCGCTATTTATCGGGATTGTGCTGTTTATTGTGGGTTCCGCCGGGTGCGCCCTGTCTTCAGATATGACACAGATTGTCTTCTGGCGAGTTTTTCAGGCACTCGGAGCCTGCACTGGACCGATGCTGGCCCGGGCCATGATTCGGGATCTGTTTAGCCGCAGCCGCGCAGCACAAATGCTCTCCACGCTGATGATTATTATGGCCATCGCGCCGATAGCAGGTCCGCTGATTGGCGGACAAATGATCAGGTTTACCAGTTGGCACTCTATTTTCTGGTTACTGGTGGCTATTGGAGCCGTATTGTTGCTGGCACTGAATTTTCTGCCCGAAACCCTGCCGGCAGAACGCAGGGTTAATGTTTCGCTGGCCGGGGCTTTTCGTCACTATCTGCGCCTGCTGCGGGATGCTGCCTACCTGCGTTTCACGCTGTGCCTGACGTTTTACTATGTGGCCGCCTACGCCTTTATCACAGGCTCACCCTGGGTTTACATCCGATATTTCGGCGTCGCACCGCAATTCTATGGCTGGTTGTTTGCGGTGAATATTGTCGGTCTGATGGCTGTCAGCATGCTCAACCGTCGGCTGGTGCATCACTACCCCCTGGAAAATCTGCTCAAAATTGCTGTGGCTGTCGCCCTGCTGGCGGCGCTGACTCTGGGCGTTGCGACAGCACTGAATATCGGTGGGATCACACTCATTATTGTGCCGGTCTTCATCTTTTTTTCGATGAACGGAATTATCGCTGCGACCTCGACGGCCTGTGCCCTGGACCAGGTCCCCGAAATTGCAGGGTCGGCCGCCGCACTGATGGGCGCTCTGCAATATGGCAGCGGCATCATTTCGTCTTTGCTGTTAGCCCTGTTCAGTGACGGCACCCCCTGGACCATGGGCTGGATAATCGCTTTGTTTGCCTGTGCCAGTGCTGTGATGGCCTATACTGCCCGCACTACCGCATAAGACCCCGAGTCATCATTGTTTTCAGCGCGACTGATGGTTCACTTAATTAACGCCAACAGGAGTTACCCATGTCACGACAACCCGCTGCTTCTGAGACACTTTCTGCAATACAACAGACCATTCCGCTGATGGGCTGTTATGTAGCGACCAGCCGGATGGAATTGCTGGAAAACCAACTGGAGTTGGCGCTGAACGCCGGGCTGACACTCAGTGAAGCTAAAGAAATTCTGGTCCAGTTGTATGCCTATTGCGGTTTCCCACGCAGTCTGAATGCGCTGGGACTGCTGATGAAAGTGACTGAATCACGTAAACAACGCGGAATTCAGGATGCCGAAGGCACAGAGCCCTCTGCGCCCGCGCCAGTCGGCGAGGCTCTACAACGACTGGGTTACGAAAACCAGAGCATTATCGCCGGCGGCCCAGTGGCAGGTGCGTTGTTCGACTTTGTTCCGGTCATTAATCAGTTCCTGCAGACCCATCTGTTCGGTGACATTTTTGCCCGCGATAATCTCGACTGGCAAAGTCGTGAACTGGCGACTGTCGGAGCACTGGCAGCGACAGAAGGTGCAGAATCGCAATTACTGGCCCATACCCGGGCAAGCCTCAGAGTGGGTCTCAGCACGGGACAACTACATCAACTGATTGAAGTACTGCGTCCCGTTGATAACAGCGCCGCTTTACGAGCTGAAGCCGCATTACATCAGGCCAGTGCGGCATAGCCATAAAACAGCCAGTTCCGGGCAGTGAGCTTTATTGCCGATGATAAATCCTGATCTTAACCCGGGGCGGTTTAGACGGGTTATCGCCATTTATCCACCGGGGAAATAATTTACCCTTCCAAAGTGAAAGGAGAACATCATGAACTCAGTAACACTCAATAACGGCATCGACATGCCTCTGCTCGGGTTTGGTGTATTCCAGATGACCGATGCCGCCGAATGCGAGCGGGCGGTTCTTGATGCCCTGGACAGTGGCTACCGGTTGATTGATACCGCGGCCTCTTACCAGAATGAGACTCAGGTCGGAAATGCGCTCAGGCAGAGCGGAATTGCCCGCGATGAGCTGTTTATCACCACCAAATTATGGTTACAGGATACCAGCTACAATGGAGCAAAAGCACAGTTCGAACGATCCCTGAACCGTCTGCAACTGGACTATGTTGACCTGTATCTTATCCATCAACCCTATGGTGATGTGCATGGTGCCTGGCGGGCGATGGAAGAGTTGCACCAGGCCGGAAAAATCCGCGCTATCGGCGTCAGTAATTTCCACCCTGACCGACTGGCAGATCTTATCGCCTTTAACTCTATCGTTCCGGCGGTGAATCAGGTCGAGGTGAATCCGTTCCACCAACAATTGCAAACCGTCCCCTGGATGCAGAGTCGGGGGATTCAACCGGAAGCCTGGGCACCATTTGCCGAAGGCCGTAACGACCTGTTTAACCATCCACAACTGGCCACTATCGGTGCCGGCTATGGAAAATCGGTAGGCCAGGTGATCCTGCGCTGGTTGTTGCAGCGTAATATTGTGTCTCTGGCAAAAACCGTACGTAAACCCCGAATGGCTGAAAACCTGGATGTGCTGGACTTTGCTCTGACTGCTGAGGAAATGTTGCGAATTACCGCGATTGATACCGCGACCAGTGCGTTCTTTTCACACCGTGACCCGGCGCGCGTGGAGTGGATTACTCAGCGGAAACTGGATGTCTGACCCCAAGCTCATGTTCACGGCGAAGCTGCCTGACTGATCCCCATTGGTCTCTGACTGCTGTGAACGACCGCCGGTTCCTCTCACACCGAACCGGCGGCAATCAGGGGCGGAGATTAACCGTTACGGAAAATGTAGCTGTAGGCACTCAGGGCCGGAGCGCCCCCCAGGTGGGCGTAGAGAACTTTCGAACCCTCCGGAAATTCCCCGTTACGAATCATATCAATCATACCATGCATTGATTTTCCTTCGTAGACCGGGTCAGTCAGTACCCCTTCGGTTCGGGCACACAACCGGATAGCTTCCAGCGTTCCTTCATTAGGCAGCCCGTATTCCGGTCCACCGTAGCGGGTATCCAGCACGATATCTTCTTCGGTAATTTCACGCCCCAGTTCCACCAGTTCTGCGGTATTTTTCGCAATTCGCAGCACCTGAGCTTTGGTTTTTTCAGGTTTGGCCGAAGCATCAATACCAATCACCCGGCGGGAACGTCCGTCGGCTGCAAAGCCTACCACCATCCCGGCATGGGTACTGCCCGTCACGGCACAGACCACAATATAATCAAATTTGAAACCCAGCTCTATCTCCTGCTGACGGACTTCTTCGGCAAAACCGACAAAACCTAACCCCCCATAAGGGTGTTCTGAACAACCGGCAGGGATTGGAAAAGGTTTACCGCCCTTTTCTGCTGTCTCTTCCATCGCCTGTTTCCAGCTTTCCCGGATACCGATATCAAAACCGGCGGCATCCAGCCGGACATCAGCCCCCATAATCCGCGATAACTCAATATTTCCCACCCGGTCATACACCGAATCGGAATAATTCACCCAGTTTTCCTGAACTAACACACATTTCATGCCCAGGTGTGCAGCGACGGCAGCGACCTGGCGGGTCTGGTTAGACTGAACCCCACCAATAGACACCAGGGTATCGCAGCCCTGAGCCAGAGCTTCAGGGATCAGGTATTCGAGTTTACGGGTTTTATTGCCACCAAACGCCAGCCCACTGTTACAATCTTCACGCTTGGCATAAATTTCCACTTTACCGCCTAATTCTGCGCTCAGCCTTTTCATGGGCGTAATCGGGGATGGTCCAAATGTCAGCGGGTAGCGGGGGAATTTTTCAAGATTCATTTTTATCTCCTGGGATGTCGGGGCCATAAACAACGGTGGTTTATCGCGCTGAATGCTGTACCCATTCACCTTATCTCAGTCGTTATTTTTGTAAATTTCGTTTTATCAACCTTTATTATAATTAAATTTCCTTTTGTAAATTTAATTATGTAAAACATTTCCCATGATGAGGTAATTAAGAAATTTTATTACTCATCAAGCCATGAGGTTTTTGTGCGCTTTGTGCCAACCGGGATAATTAACAAATAACTATCAGTAACTTACCCCCCCATCCCTGCGCGCATGCCACAAAGAGGGCCAGCCCATCGATTTTCGGGAGATCTGGGCAGTGACGGGTGATAGGAAATAGTTATTACAGGGGCTGGAGAACAGACTGAAAATCAAGGCCGCCAACAGTGGGCGGCGATAGCTTAAGGGAATTCAGAGCGGGATTTGCGTGGTAGAAAACACTTCGCGTAAGCCGATAAAAGAGCGAATTTGCCGGACTCCGGGCAGGAACAGCAACTGTTCGGCATGTAGCTTATTAAAACTCTGGTTATCCGCAGTGCGAATCAGCATGATGTAATCAAATTCGCCACTGACCATATGACATTCCATGCAGCCACGAATCTTATTCACTGCCCCTTCGAAATCTTTGAAAGATTGCGGTGTCGACCTGTCGAGCACCACACCTATCATTACCACCAGTCCGGCTTTCAGTGCCTGTGGATTTAGCAAGGCTACCGTACCGCTAATATAGCCCTGATGTTTCAGTCGCTCTACCCGGCGCAGGCAAGCAGGTGGACTCAGGTTTATCATCTCCGCCAGTGCGACGTTAGACACCGAACTGTCCTGTTGCAGGATTTTGAGAATAGCAATATCAAAGCGATCCAGACTTTTATCGCTGTCTGCCACCTCGCGACTCTTATGATCAGCCATTGTTCGGTCACCGTCCTGCTAATAAAAACCATCGTGAATTCTTATAGTTAAACTCACCCCTGTATCGATTCAGTTATCCTGTCACCGGCTCAGATAAAAATCAACCCGCCGTGGGACGGCTCTCAGTCAGCAAAACCAATATCACCCGCAGGCCACAATACAGCTAACGAATAAGGGTAATGCAACCAGCCGGCAAGTCTCAAAGGATTGATCAAATGAATCGCGGAGATGAAGCGGGGTGAACAGCCAAAGCTACCCGCCGGTCACTGACCGACGGGCTCACGACGCCATCAGATTACAGTGAAACCGTGGGTGGCGTCTTTTTCCAGTTGGTCGACCAGACCATATTCCCAGTCCAGATAAGCCTGCATAGCCTCTGGTGCAACATCGGTACCCTCGTAAGGCCGACGATAGCGGTCTTTACGTTCTGAAAGTAACCAGCTTTCTCCCCGTTCTTCCGGCAGACCTGCGGCTCGCCATGAGGCATTGCCTCCTTCCAGAAGAAACACAGGCTTGCCTGTCAGTTGCTGAAGCTTACCCACCGCATAGCGCGCCAGCAGGCTGCTGCCACAAGTGACAATGTAACGTTCCGCCTCCGGAAGTCCTCCCTCTTCGGCAAGCTGAGGGAGATCGGCCCTCAGTACCCAACCGGCCCCGGGGATATGACCTTTGACATAGTTAGCACTGGTAGTGAAATCAAAGATCTTCGTTCCACCCGCTGCCAGCCACTGCTCTGCTGTCCTTGCATCAATCTGCGGATACTGTCCGGCTTCCGCCACCGGCACCCGCCACTCGCCCCGCTCACTGAACTCACTGCTATCCAGTCCGCTCAGTACCGCCACCTGCCAGTTCATCTGAGCCAGCCAGGATGCGGTGATATCGGCCCGGGTGTACAGATCATCCACCAGCACAATCCGTGCCCCACGAACGCTGGCATAATGGTCGGTTTCCTGGACCAACTGCCCCCCCGGCACATGACGCGCGCCTGGTAAGTGGCCCGCCACATACTCTTCAGCACTGCGGATATCAAACAGATAAGTCGTACGGTCCGCTTGTTGCTGCCACTCCCGCAACTGTGTCAGTGAAATATGACTTACCCCGGCCAACTCTGCGACACGCGCTGCCTGCTGTGAAGACCGGACCCGGTTTTCCGCCGACAGTTCGCCATACTGACGTGACTGCCCGTGCTCCAGGTCTTGTCCCGCCAGGGTCCAGCCAATCGTCCCGTTACGTAATGCGGCTACCGGGTTAGTGATTCCGGCATTGACCAGGGTCTGAGTGCCGATAATGCTACGGGTACGCCCGGCACAATTGATAATTACCTGAGTTTTTTCCGACGGCAGTAAATCGCGGATACGCAGTAACAGCTCACCGCCTGGCAGGCTAAGGCTGCCCGGGATATTCATCGTCTGAAATTCGTCATAACGGCGAACGTCGAAAATCCGCAAATCGGCGCCACTTGCCTGCAACTCCGCCACCTGTTGCGCAGACAGTGACGGGGTATGCCGCTGATGTTCCACCAGCTCGCCGAAGGCTTTTGAGGGGGAGTTAACATCGATAAACAGCTGCTCACCCGCGCTGCGCCAGCCTTCCAGTCCACCCTCTAACAGGGAAACGTCGCTATAGCCCAGTTTATGTAACAATTTAGCCGCCGGTAATGCCAGCCCTTCGCCATCATCGTAGATGACTACCGGCGTGTTGCGACGCGGAATCCGCGAAAAAAGTTCAATTTCCAGTTTAGACAGCGGCAGGTTCACGGCAAAGAGTGGATGCCCGGTAGCATAAATGGCCTCTTCCCGCACATCCACCAACGCCAGTTCCTGTTGTGCCAGCAGTGTCTGGCGAATATCCGCTGCACTACGCAGCGCAAAATGATGTTCATGACTCATGAGTAGATAATCCCCAGATATTAGGTAAACGCTGATTGGCATAACCGGAAATGAACAGTTTTTCACTGCCATCAGGACGGAAGGTTGCCCGTGAAACCCGACCGATATTGCCGCCGTAAACATGAATGCTGACCGAAACCCGGTCCTGAAACCTATTAGATACCTGGTGAATATCGCCTTCAGCCGGCGAGAGTGTCTCAACATCGCCAGGATTCAGTACCACAGCTTCACCTGAAGGTGCCAGGCCTTGACTGTCACGGATAAACGACTGCGATTTTTCCGACCCCCGCAGCATGCCAATCAGGCCCCAGACCCGGTGGTCATGTACCGGAGTCTGCTGACCGGGGCCCCAGACAAAACTGACCACCGAAAAGCGTTCCGCGGAGTCAACATGCAGCAAATACTGCTGATAGTGCTCCGGATGTGGTACGGCGAACTCATCATCCAGCCAGTCATCTGCGCTGACCAGCCGGGCCAGCAAAGGTGCACTGTGCTGCAAAATAGACGCTTCATCATCCGCCGGAAAGCGCTCCAACACCTCAGAAAGCTCACGGATAAATCCGGTAAGTCGGGGATAATTCTTCTGTTGGCTCATGCGATTTTCCTCAGACTGTCAGTGGATGCCGGAGTCAGAATATGGTTCAGTACTTCCGCTTCGAGTTCTGCCAGCCGGGCATTACCACGACGGCGGGGACGAGGAACATCGATGGTCAGGTCAAGGGTCACTTTGCCTTCATCAATCAGTATCACTCTGTCCGCCAGCGCTACCGCCTCACTGACATCATGGGTAACCAGAACCACGGTAAATCCGTGTTCCTGCCACAATGATTCGATCAGGGTCTGCATTTCGATACGTGTCAGCGCATCCAGTGCTCCCAGCGGTTCATCCAACAGCAAAAGTTCAGGACGGTGAATCAGTGCCCGGGCCAGTGCCACACGTTGTTTTTGGCCGCCCGATAATGCCGATGGCCACTCTTTGGCGCGGTGAGCCAGCCCGACGGCTTCCAGCGCCTGTGCAGCATCAGACTGCCATTGCCCTTTCAACCCCAGACCAACATTGTCCAGTACGCTTTTCCACGGTAACAGCCGGGCTTCCTGAAACATTAACCGCGTTTCCTGCTGCGACTCCTGCAAAGGACGGCTGCCGCTTAGAAGTTTGCCGCCATCTGCCTGTTCCAGCCCGGCCAGCAGACGTAAAAAGGTACTTTTACCACAGCCACTGCGGCCGACCACGGCAATAAACTGCCCTCCGTCTACCTGCAGATCGATATTGTTCAGTACGGTTCGGTCGCCGTATCTTTTGCTGATATGCTGTATATTCAGTGGCGTCCCGGCCGGTGATTGTTGAATAGTCATTAGTTTTTCTCCTTAGACTGGTAAGCCGGATGCCAGCGAAGCCAGACCCGTTCCAACAGTACGGTGCAGACATCAGCCAGTTTTCCAAGCAGCGCATACAGAATAATGGCGACCACCACCACATCGGTTTGCAGGAACTCACGGGCATTCATTGCCAGATAACCAATGCCGGAGTCAGCAGAGATGGTTTCGGCCACGATCAGCGTCAGCCACATCACCCCAAGGGCGTAACGGACACCGACCATAATGGACGGTAAGGCCCCCGGTAAGATCACCTGACGAAACAGGCTGAAACCCCGTAACCCATAGCTTCGGGCCATTTCCAGTAATCCGCGGTCGATGTTACGGATTCCGTGATAAGTGTTGAGGTAAATCGGGAACAAGGTACCCAGCGCCACCAGGAAGATTTTGGCGGTTTCATCAATCCCAAACCATAAAATCACCAACGGGATCAGTGCCAGGTGCGGGATATTGCGCAACATCTGTACCGAGGTGTCCAGTAACCGTTCACCGATGCGTGACAGCCCGGTGATAAATCCCAGTAATAAGCCGAGGGAGCCGCCAATCGCGAAGCCAGTTAATGCCCTGGCGGTACTGATCGCCAGATTACTGCCGAGTTCACCACTCAGTGTCATGCGCCAGAACGTTTTACCGATAGTGACTGGTGCAGGCAGTATTCTGACCGACAGCCAGCCAATCTGTGCCGCCAGTTGCCACAGCACAATCACGACGACCGGTAATGCCCAGGGAACCAGTGCATTCACCAGCCGTTTTCGGACGGCCCGGGATTTTTCGGCGCGCTGAGTTTCAGGCTCCGGGGTATCCAGTGAGAAAATTGCCATTATTGACCTTCCTGTGCGGGAGTAGCGGCTGCGGCAGAACTTACGTCTGGCGCAGGGAGTATAAAACTGTGATCAAAGGTGGACGCTACCTGAATACTCTTAGGTAGCAGTCCGCTCTGGTGATAAAAATCAGCGGTCTGTTGCTGCTGGACCACGGTCTGTGGGTCAATCGACTGCCAGACCATATGGCGTCGGGTAAACGACAGTTTGACGGCCTCTGGCGGGAAACCGATGATTTTTGACAATGTCTGACTGTAGCTGTCCGGATGCTCGTTGGCCCATTGCTGAGCGCTGGCCAGACGTACCAGAAAATCCTGTAAGGCTTTGCGCTTGGCGGGATTGGCCAGCGCCGTATCGGTGGCAGCGACATAACTGTTTCCGGCCCATAAGCCACGGCCGTTCACCAGTACCCGCATGTGATCCTGAGTTTGTGCAAAGGCGGTGTAAGGTTCCCAGGTCGCCCAGACATCGACCGAACCACGGACCAGCGCCAGTTTGGCATCTGCCGGACCGAGAAAACGGAAATCCACATCACTGGCTTTCAGCCCGGCACTGGCCAGCGCCTTCAGTGCCACAAAATGGCCGATCGACCCGCGGTTAGTGGCAATACTTTTACCTTTCAGATCAGCCGCTGAATGGAGCGGACTGTTGGCATTGACCAGTAAGGCCGTGCCGTAAGCATCAGATTTTGCCACCGCAATGGCTTTCACCTGTGCACCACCGGCTTCAGCGAATAACAGCGGCGCATCACCGATAATACCGGCGTCCACTGCGCCCGCATTCAGCGCTTCCCCTAACGGAGCGGCTGCAGGAAACTCTGTCCAGCGGATGTGATAAGGCAGATGCTGTAAATCACCCGCTGCTTCCAGTACAGCACGCATCCCGCCCTTCTGGTCAGCTATCTGTAAAGTCACTTCTTCTGCCTGTACGCTGGCTGCTGACACACCCAGTAATATCATTAACGCAGTGATCCTTTTCATGGTTGCTCCTGAGTGGTATTTGCCGGCGTCGCTGCAATCTTGTCAGCGCCTGTTGCCAGACTGAAATCAAAGGCACGGCTGACATCTACCGCTTTAGGTAATACTTTTTCCTGGTGGAAAACGTCTGCAGAATGTTGCAATGCTGCCTGAATGGTCTGGTTGAAAACCACCGGTGAAATTCGCGCGCTGGCGATCCATGCACCAGTCACATTCTGTGGCATATGCAATTCATCAGAGAGGGCCACGGCGAATTGCTGCGGATGCTGTTGCGCCCAGCGTTGCGCCCGTGCCAGACGGGTCAGTAAATCGACGATAGCGGCGCGCTTAGGACTGTTAATCGCATCCTGACGCGCCAGAACAAAGGAGTAACCACTCATTATTCCCAGGCCTCCTCCTTCCGGTACCCGCTGCGCATGATCAAGGATTACCGCGGAAGAGAGATAGGGTTCCCACGGGGCCCAGGCATCCACCGATCCGGAAGCCAGCGCAGCACGACCATCGGTCGGGCTAAGAAAGCGTAATGTCACATCGGAAGGTTGTAGCCCTGCCCGTTTTAGTAATCCGAGCACCAGATACTGCCCCCAGCCACCGCGGTTAACCGCAATGCGCTTTCCCTTTAAATCGGCAAGTGAGTGAATTCCTGCTGCGGGCCGTGAAAGTAAGGCGATGCTGTCAGGGTTATTTTGCCAGGCACCGACCGCTTTGACCGGTGCGCCGGCAGCATAGACATACAGAAATGGCAAATCACCGGTAAACCCAACATCCAGTGCTCCTGCATTTAATGCCTCCTGCACCGGTGCACCGGAATCAAAGGAACTCAGTTGCAGATGGTAGGGAAGATGTTGCAGTTCTCCTGAGGCTTTCAACGCCACCAGACGGTCCCCTTTTACATCCCCCACCCGCAGCGTGACTTCATCTGCGGCATGAATCAGCGGGGAAACCAGCGCCAGCAATAACAGTGCCAGCGGTGTCCGTTTAATCATCAGGCAATCCTCGCCAGCGCGTCTTCTGCGGCCACCTTTTCACGGGTCAGTGGTAACAGTGCCTCGCCAAACTCGCGGGCATCGTTAAGCGGATCGAAACCACGAATCAGTACGTTTTTGATCCCCAGCCGGTAATATTCCAGTAATGCGTCAGAAACCTGATCAGCGGTACCGACCAGCGCCGTTGAGTTGTATCCCCCCGCCACCAGTCCGGCCACGCCGGTCCATAAATATTTATCCAGCCACTCCCCCTGCGCCGCAGCATCACGCAGCCGTTGCGCACCGGTACTCTGAGGTTTAGGTAATCCAAAATGGTGGCCGGAATCTGCCAACTGTTTTTTCGCCAGCTGATAAATATGAGCGGCTTTTTCCCGGGCTTCCGTTTCGGTGGCACCAATTATTGGCCGGAAAGAGATACTGAAGTCGATGTTACGCTGATGGCGGGCGGCACTGGCACGCACTGCGGCCACCGTCTGGGCAGCCCCTGCCAGCGGTTCGCCCCACAGAGCAAATACATCCGCATGCTTGCCGGCAACTTCTATCGCCTCGGCAGAAGAACCGCCAAAAAAGACAGGCAGACGGGGCTGGGCAGGCTTAATAGCAGAGAAAGCCGCTTCGGCCTGATAGTATTCGCCCTGATGGTCATAAGGACGGGAACGGGTCAGGCTCTGTTGCAGCACATCCAGAAACTCATCGGTACGGGCATAACGTTGCGCTTTATTCAGATAATCGCCGTCACGCCGTTGTTCGGCATCACTGCCGCCACTGATAATATGAACCGCCAGACGACCGTCCAGTAGTTGATCCAGGGTAGCCAGTTTGCGGGCCGCCAGGGTTGGCGAGACAAATCCCGGGCGATGGGCCAGCAGAAATTTAATCCTGGAGGTCTGGCTGCCAGCCAGTGCGGTCACCAGAAATCCATCAGGTTGATCGGACCAGTAGCCCACCAGAATACGGTCAAACCCGGCCTGTTCGTGTACCCTGGCAAATTCACTGATATAGTGTTTATCAAACACCGGCCCTTGTGCCGGAATGATCTCGGATGCCAGGCGATGCCCGATCATCCCTAAAAAATTAATACTCATGAGATCCCCTTTGTCATGATGCCGGCGAGTTACCAGCCGATAAGGGGCATCATATTCACTGGCTTATCATGAGTGAAATTAATTTTTTAGCTAAGCTAATATAAAAATAACGCATAATAATCCCGACTTTACTGAGTGGTTCGCAAGGTTATCCTCCCGGTTCTGACCGCGTTATACGGTAAAATAGCTCTCAATTCCGCCGGCAATCGCCTTTGCCATCTTCATTCTGAACTGACGGGTTCCCAGCAAATGCTCCTCCTGTGGATTGGTAATAAAGGAGGTTTCTATCAGGACCGAAGGTATAGAGGGGGATTTCAGCACCACAAATGCTGCCTGCTCGGGGTGATAACTGTGCATGGTATGCACGGTACGAATATGTCCAATCATATGCCGGCACAGATCCAGGCTACTTTTAATATTCTGATTTTGCACCAGATCAAAAAATACCCGTTGTAACTGAGCATCTTTGGTCTGCACGTTAATATCTGCGTAATCATCGGCGGCATTCTCCCGCTGCGACAGATAACGGGCCATGGTACTGCTGGCCCCGCGGGTGGACAATGCATATACCGATGCACCATGTGCCTGCGGGCTGGTAAAACCATCGGCATGAATCGATAAAAACATATCTGCATTGTGCTGATGCGCGATATTGACCCGCTGATACAATGGGATAAAGTGGTCATCCTCGCGGGTTAACCGCACTTCAATATGCCGGTGGTTAGCGAACAGTGCCTGCAAATTATGAGCAATTTCCAGCACTACATGCTTTTCTTCCTCTCCTTTTTCGCCAATGGCCCCCGGATCTTTACCGCCATGGCCAGGGTCTATCATTACCAGTTTGCGGGCCCGTGACTGCATAGCCCCAGGTGACGTTGTCACCTCTACTGCACCAGGCGTTTGTGAGGGGGTTCTACGCCCCATCGAAGGCTGTTTTTCTGCACTACTGTGTGCAGGAGACAACGGAGTGAAAGTCAGAGTCGCAAATTCTTCTTTTGCCAGCGCCGGCAGGCATAAAGCCAGACCGGATAACAGAAAATGGCGCCGGGCCAGAGTTAAGGGTTTTTTCATCGTGTTTATCAGGTTCCTGACACGGGATCGGGTAAACAGGGATAGACTGATAAGTATATCGATGATCCAGGTAACTTTTTTGCTGTTTGTTTTGCAAAATACGTCAGCCTGCTATACCGGAGGTTGTTTCTGGCAGGAGAATTGTCTCAGTCAACAGCAAAAACATACCCAAAGTATCATGGCCCGGACAGCCTGTGCCCTTAACAACAGAAACCGCGCTAACAGAAACTACCGCACTGGAAGACACAGGAAAAGACCATCAGACAGCACCGCCTGTCAGAAAATCTGACAATGCTGTTAACTGTCTAACGTAATTATGGAAAATGAATAGTATGGCATTGATCACAGACCGAATTTTGGTCAACCCGTACAGGCCTGTGTGATAGGGAATCACTGGCAAACCAGTCCGGCAGGTACATAGTTGAGTGCGGGTCACGCCAGCACCAGCAGCGTGCCGCCGTGACCCGACTTATGTTAACTGTAACCGGTAAAACGGCCACCTTACTGACTGGCTGTTACCCGCCAGACCGCATTTCCGACATCATCGGCAATAATCAGTGCACCCTGCTGGTCCTGCATCAACCCGACTGGCGCACCATACAACTGTTTCTGATCCTCAGAATAGAAGCCGGTGACGACCGGTTCAGGCTTGCCGGTGGGCTGACCATTGTTAAAGGCCACATAAGAAACCTGGTAACCACTCAATGGTGAACGGTCCCAACTGCCGTGTTCACTGATAAAAGCCCCGCCGTGATATTTCTGCGGTAATGACTGGCCGGTATAGAACCATAACCCCAGCGGTGCCACATGTGACCCTATCGCATAATCAGGTTTTAACGCTTTTTCTACCAAATCAGGTCGCTGTGGCATGGCCCGCGGATCAACATGCTGACCATAGTAACTGTAAGGCCAGCCATAGAAGCCGCCTTGTGTTACCGAGGTCAGATAATCCGGCACCAGATCCGCACCGATTTCATCCCGTTCATTTGCGATGGCCCAAAGTTTTCCGCTGGCGGGTTCCCATTGCAATCCGGTCGGATTACGGATACCACTGGCATATATCCGGCTGGCACCGGTATCGGTAAATACCTCAAGAATATCTGCGCGGCGATATTCTACTTCCGGGCCATTTTCGGTCACATTACTGTTTGAACCGACCCCGACATATAACCGGGTACCATCCGGGCTGGCCAGCAGTGATTTGGTCCAGTGGTGATTAATGGTGTTGGGTAAATCAGCCAGTTCACTGCCCGGATCAGTAATTTCGGTCTGTCCGGTCTGATAAGGGTAGCGCCAGATACTGTCGGTATTGGCGACATACAATGTGTCACCAATCAGTTGCACCCCGAACGGGGAATTCAAATGTTGCAGAAACAGATGCTTTTCCCAGCCATTCGCTGTATGCCGTAACAAGGTAATCTGGTTGCCACCTTTGGCGCCTTTACCGGACTTATTTTTCACCAGTGAGGCAATCATTTGTTTCGGTGTTGTCACCGCCTCTGTGCCCGGGCTGTTACTTTCCACCACCAGTACATCGTTGTTCGGTAACACGTAAATTTGTCGCGGATGCTTCAAGTCTGAAGCGATTTTCTCAATTTTTAAGCCTTCCGCAACTTTCGGAGTTGCACCTTGTTGCCAACCTGCGGCATCCGGCACCTGCATTGGCGGTACCAGGAAGTTTTTCGCCACCGGCAGATGCGGGTCACTTCCGGATTGTTGTTGCGGAGTAAGTTTTGCCTGCTGATCACAGCCAGTCAGCCCTAAAGCGATGATGACCGCCAACGGGGCCAGTTTCAGCGTTTTATTCATGGTCTGCCTCCTGCAAAATTACGTGACCGACCGCTCACCACCAGGGCACCCAATGCCAGGAAGATGACAGTAATCACTGATAACACCACATTTTCCGGTACTACTCCGTAAGCATCGCGGCTGTGGACGAAAGCATTAAAAATGGCAGCAATAATGGCCAGCACATTCAGCCAGAAACTTAGCCTTTGCAAACGCCGGCCAGGGTAGTCAGGCCCGGTCCAGACCTGTACCAGGTTAATCAGCCGCGGAATAATGGCAAACAATAACCCCAGGGTAATCAGCCAGCTGGCGGATTTCTGCCAAAGTATCTGACTGCTGTACGCATAGGTGATATCGAAAATCAGCGCACCCACAAAAAATCCATAAGGAACAGGGTTCAGCAATTCAAATATCCCCGTAGCCAGCACCGACCCCCGTCGCCTTTCAGGTACATTCATATTAAGATTCCTTATCTCTGACAGAATGTTGTCTTACCGGATACACTGCCGGTAAGCCGGAAGGTTCCTGTTTTCCGTGCTCTACAGCCTCCCTGCCCCGTTAAGCATAGTGGAATGTGGCAAAATGTTTCCTTAGTTCACTATTTGTTAACATAAATGAGATTATTCGTAGCCCTGAGTCCTGACAGATTTCACTGCCGGTGAACAAGAAGCCGCTGAGCGCACAGATAACCGTCAGAATGTTTTAAAGTTAGGCAGTTGAATCCTAATGTGTTTATCCGTATTGACAACCTGCCATCAGGCCATTAATATTCGCCCCGTCTTCACGACAATTCCTCTGTAGTTCAGTCGGTAGAACGGCGGACTGTTAATCCGTATGTCACTGGTTCGAGTCCAGTCAGAGGAGCCATATTCAGGTCAGCAGACGTTCCATAACGTCTGCTTTCCGTTTTCCAGTCAGGCAGTTATCCACTCCCCTATGTTCAATAACGTCCCGTAGAGTTCGGCACCATCCACCCTCATTTAATGGTATATTTGCTGGTACATCCGGTTCGATCTGTTTTGTACTATCTGACGGAGGGCTGACCTATGGCGCTTACTGATATAAAAATAAAAATACAAAGCCTTCCGGGAAAGCCGTTAAGCTCACGGACGGCTTCAGTATGTATCTGCTCATACACCCCAACGGCTCAAAATACTGGCGCATGCAGTACCGTTTTGGCGGTAAGCAAAAAACTCTGGCACTTGGCGTTTATCCTGCCATCTCTTTATCTGTTGCAAGGCAACGCCGTAACGAAGCAAAAAAGCTGCTGGCGAAAGGAAACGACCCTGTTGTGAAGAAGCAGGACGACAAACGGGAAAATAGCGGCACTTTTTCGTTTGAATCGATCGCCAGACAATGGCATGCGGGCATTAAAAAATGGTCAGAAGAAAACAAGGGGAAAATTCTGCGTACGCTTGAAACCTATCTTTTTCCGGTAACAGGCAATTGTCAAATCGCAGAACTGAAAACCCGCGACCTGCTGGTGCCGACAAAAGTGGTTGAGGATAAGGGTTTTAATGAAGTGGCTATTCGTCTTCAACAGCGTACCACTGCCATTATGCGTTACGCCGTTCAACAGGGTATTCTTGATTACAATCCTGCTCAGGAAATGTCAGGTGCGATTACCACAGGTAAACGCGCTCATCGTCCCGCCCTGCCCTTTGAACGATATCACGAGTTTTTAGAACGCATTGACGGTTATCGTGGACGATTACTTACCCGGCTGGCAGTGAAACTTACCCTGATCATTTGATTAATCGTTATTAATCGATATAAACCATCAATACCTCATTATTGATCGTTTTTATAGATCAATAAGTTAATGAAATGTGAGATGAATTGACCAATTTTTTTCTTTAAGAGCACTGAATTTGAACACATTGAGTCCGAAACCTCTCACTATCACGTTGAGTCATGTTGTCATTACGGATATGGTAAATGACATCAGCTATATGTTCTAACCATAACGGTACGATATCGCTATCAACGACATGGTTTTACGATATAGTTTGTTAGAAAGGCAGTTTGTAAATTCAATTGCGATAAACCAGGTAACGGAGTACCCCTAGTGAGCAATGCATTATTTCCTTTAACAATCTTCACGACCCAGCGCCGTTTCAATGATTTTTCTACGGACGATATGCGTTATGGCGACATTCCGGAAGACAGGCTGAGAAGAGAGTTCGGACTTAACAAGATATCAAATGTGGTTGATCCCTACACACTGACCCGACTGACAGCATTTGATAATCCACAATCAAGATTCGCAGGAGTTTATGGTAGCGTTCATCGTGGCGATAAGCTGAGTGTCCAGCAAAGTGCGCAGCTTTTGTTCGAGGAAATGCAGGTTACATCGATACCTTTTTCTTTCATTGGTCCGCACAGATATCTAATCAATCAGATGCTAAGGAATTTTCAGCTTTCACGAGGCTCAGCTTTTAATAATCCACAGTTGGATACAGCATATCGCGAGAAGTTACATTCTGACTATGCTTCTAAGAAAAAAACGTCTATCATGCAAGAAACGATTGGATTATTCATTGATTATACCAGGAAAGGATTTACTCATGAACGACTGGATAATTTAACTTCTGCCATTAAACTCTCTTTACTTCCGAAATTTGACTCTTTAATACTTGATAAAATTAATGGAATGGGAATTACTATTCACGACGTTTATGCAACAAAAATAGAAATTCTCCGTCTTGATGTTAATGATCATGGCTGGAAAGCAAGTGTCAGGTTTACCGGCCAGGATCATTTTGGTCTGGACGTCGGAGATATACGTAAACAAAAATTCAATCAGTTTCAGTTTTTCAAAATATGGTTCGTTCTTCAACGATTCAACAAATTTGGTTTTCGTCCATTTCTGACAAATATGAAAGCTGTGATTGACATAGAAGGAAAACGATAATGCGTAAACCAGTCATTTTTTTACTGGCTGTGCTTTTATGTATTATTGGTTATCTGTTTACAGTAAAGCCTAACGTTTCTGTTATCGGCGCACATTACGATGGTAGTACAGCACAGATTATTGTTAATAAATTACCGTTTACCGACTCAAACAAGATTAATTGGTGGCAAAAAAACAAAAATGAAATTTTAAAAAAATACAATATTCCAACTGGTGATAAAATACCATTTCTTATTGTTATCTATGCCTTCGGTGATGGCTATCAAATAGAAGGTAAAAAAGACAGACTTTGCTTCTCAGATATAAAACCACCAAAAAATTGTATTGATAAAAAGATTCTTATGATGATTTGGCGCACGCGAGATGGCGGGGTTAAATATCAATTTTAATTTGTATTAGTTGCGACTTAATCTGACACATGCCCTTGAAAGGTTCAGAGTTACAGGTTTTGATATGGATGTCGAATCCTTATAAATATGTAAGGCAATTCTCATGCTTCACACCTACTAACCCTGTTATCAAATATAAAATGGATTTACTTAATCTGGTTGAGGAACTAAAATTCCATTCATGTATTTTGGTATTTTTTTCATTGCCTTATCCTATTTTTATCCTGGAATGCTCCGATTCCGTTAAAATACAGGATTTAACGAACGACAGACGATCACCACTGAACATAAAGTCCGGATTAATAAAATAGTAGTTCTGAATCATTGTTTCCGCAATAAAGTTCTTTTCCACAAGCTCTTTCATACCCAGCCTTACGTAACCCGCAACAATTGGTGGTCATTTTGGTGCTCTTGACAGAAAGTGAATTCAGGTTTAGCTTGAATATTAGCCAGTTACTGGCAAAGGCGATCCCAGTCAGAGGAGCCAGATTAGAGAAGCCCGCTTAAGGAAACTTAAGCGGGCTTTTTTCTGTGTCCGGTCGGCACTTTCAATTTAGATTCAAATATAGATTCGGGTCGATAAAACTGGTTGTGTTGTTGCGGACAGGCGCTGTTATCTGAACCAGATGAGTGATAAGGATTCCCTTATCTGGTTGTTTTCGGCAATTGACATGATCACTGGCCCCCACCTTATTCATTTGTAATTTGCGCGCACTATGGTCAGAAACGCTGAAGCATGTCCATCATCTTTGCTCATTTCCTGTGTTCCTCCCGACAATAGCTTAACTCTGTACCTCACTGCTTCCGCTCGCTGCTACGGTTATCATCTGTCCATGTCCACTGCGCATGGCTTCCGCCCCATAGATGATTCCCAATGACAGGGTCACGATCTGAATACTTATCAGGTCAGTCATCTGAACCTTCTGGATGTAGAATTATTCAGCCTGTCAGTCAGTTATCACCAGGAAAAGGAGGTATTTCAGATAAAAAGTTCACAGACTGAGACTCTAAAAGTCACTGTGTGACTTTAATAAAATCAGCGGCATCTCATTACGCTATGCGACTTACAAAAATAAATGATTAATTTAAGAATAATTTATCAAATAATGACACCTTTAATAAATCATCCATAAACTCACACCCCGCCAAAAAAACCGCAATAAAAAGAAAGAATCCGAAACCGGTTAATTAATATAATGAAACTCAGAATTACAATGAATATTAAGAAATACTAAATAAATAAACCAGGTTAATTTAAATATAATCACAAGGACTGTAAATATGAAAAAAAACACTAATACCTCACGCAGGGATTTTATCCGGATAACATCCGCAGTCACTGCGGCTTCCCTGTTCAGTGGAAAAATGGCATTAGCGGATAGTAAAGCTGAAAATTCACAGACCGATCAGCCACGTGCTGTTCCTGTGACTCCGCCAGCTAAACTTCCGGAAGGCTATAATATTCTGTTTATTGTCTCAGATCAGGAGCGCTATTTTGATGAATATCCGTTCCCCGTGCCCGGACGGGAAAGGTTAGCGAAAACCGGGACACGTTTCACCAACCATTATATTTGCAGTAGTGTCTGCACACCATCACGATCAGTATTATATACCGGCCTGCATATGCCCCAGACGGGGATGTTTGATAATCTTGGCTTTCCATGGATGCCTGACAGTCTGGACCCCAAACTGGGTACCCTGGGTCATGTCATGCAGCAACTTGGCTACTACCCGGCCTACAAAGGCAAATGGCATCTTAATAACCAGATACAAAATCCTGCCGCTAAAAAAACCACGGCTTACACAGACATTACTTCTATCCGGCGCGATGAACTCAATGCCCTGATGCAGGAGTATGGTTTTAATGACTATACCGGCATCGGTGATATCATCGGGCGTAGCCACGGTGGCTATCTTTTCGATGAACTGACCGCCAGTCAGGCCATAAGCTGGCTGCGCGGAAATGGCAGAGAAAAGCAGGAGATAAACCAGCCCTGGATGCTGGCGATTAATTTAGTCAATCCTCATGATGTCATGTACCTTAATACCGATGAACCTGGCGAAAAAAACCAATGGCAGGGCCGTTTAATTACAGGTAACAGCGGTTCTTTTCCGTCGCAACCACCGGAAAATTCGCTCTATAAACAACGTTGGCCGGATGCTCCTCTGGCGGAATCTCGTCATCAGTCGTTTCATCAGCCAGGCCGCCCGGCGGCACATCTTGAGTTCCAGTTATGCAACGGCATCATGGTTGGTACTATCGCTGATGTGGACAGACGCTGGAGAAAACTTCAGGACTATTATTTTAACTGCATACGCGATAACGATACCCAGCTGGTGAGGATCCTTGATGAAATCGATGCGCTGGGCATGACAGAAAAAACAATTATTGTTTATACCTCTGACCACGGAGAACTGGCGGGAGCACATCAGATGAATGGTAAGGGTACCTGTACTTACCAGCAACAGGTCCATGTGCCGATGATTATCGTACACCCTGACTTCCAGGGGGGCAAAGAGTGCCAGGCCCTGACCTCCCACCTGGATGTCATCCCGACCATCGCCGGTTTAACCGGACAAGACAACCCTAAGAAAAGCCGGATCCTGGCCTCAAGAAAAGGGGTTGATTTCAGCTCTCTGCTGTACTCTCCGGAGCGATATCCGGTTAATCATCTGCGGGAAGGGATACTCTATTGTTACGATATGCTGTTGTATTCAGACGCGACTTATGTTGGCAATATGTTCAGAGTTATCCGTGATGAAAGGCTGAGCAGTGAAGAGAAAAAACGACGCTTCAGTATATTTTCTCCTGACCTGAAAAAACGGGGCGGTATCAGAATGATCTATGACGGAAAATATAAGTTCACCCGCTATTTTTCTTTGCAACAACATCACACTCCCGGCACAATGGAGATGCTTCGCAGATATAACGATATTGAACTCTACGACTTAACAAACGATCCTCAGGAAATAAATAATCTGGCCAATGATCAGAAATTTACGACCATCATTAATGAACTCAATGAGAAACTCAACCGGATGTATGCCAGTGAAATCGGCAGCAAAGATAACGGCCACTATATTCCTCCGCTCAATGGTCTGAAATGGGAACTTGAGCCGGACCAGACGGCCTGGCTATTCAGGGATTAACCGGATTTATTGCACACCAGCCCCGGGGATAACGCTTTTCTCCCCCCTGGTGGCTCGGTGACCGGTGGGTCGGTAGACGTCTGAACAGCAAAGCCGCCGGATTCCGGGTAACGGTAGTCCACAGCCAGAAACAGAAGGCAGTTTCCCGTACGAGGATATTGTCGTCTCACTACCTTTTAATAAAACGGACAGGGAAACTTAGGCGGGATAGCGATTAACTCTACTGCTAAACAGGCCGGTAATTTCCGGGCTGGTATATTAACTGCTTAACTGCAAAGGTCACCAGAAAATCCCTGACCGCATTTATCCTGCCAATACCTAAAAATTCATCTACCCTGCGCAATAGAACTCAATTCTTATCCCACTGGGTTCATAGCACATCATATGCATTGACGGCCCGTCTCCCAACAGGGTTGGCTCAAATTCGATTTCAATCTGATTATCCTTCAACACCTTCAGCAACTGATAAAGAGCCTCTTGGTTATCAATTCGTAGTGCTAAGTGATGGAGTCCGACATTCATTTTGCGAGCAAAGTTAACCGGCGCTGTGGTTTGTGTTTTCCAGAGCGTAATCATCAGTGAATCATCTTTTACAAAGATGGCAGGATAATCATCACGTCGTTTGACTTCTTTCCATCCTAACAATTTAGTAAAGAACTCAGCACTCTCTTCAAGGTTACTGACAGTTAAACCAATATGGTGTGCGCCTGAAGTGACTGACATTGTTAAGATCCCCACGGGTTAAGTGTTTTATTCAGGGTGTGGTCAGTCAGATATATGACTGACCTGATATCTGCTATCTTAGCCTGAAAAACGGCAATGATTCTTCTGAAAGCTTCTGCAAAACCCGTCAGGACGCGACTTTGCCGCGCGGATCATCAATATGCTGTTTGGCCACATCATAACGAATCCCTTCGCGATGCAGAATACGTACGTTTTTCACCACGGTGGCCAGCGCTTTTAGAAAGGTTTCCGAATGCTCATGACGTTCATAGGCTTCAATATTCGCCCACCCTTCGGACAGATGAAATGCATCCGGATTCACCAGGTCCTGAGAAAAGGCATAAAATACACAGCCCGGTAATTGCTGAGCCGCCTGCATTTCCGGTTTAACCGCATCAATAAAGGTTTGCCGGTCTTCAGGGTGCACACGGTAGTAGGCACTGACGATGATTTCGGTCGGCAGGGTTTTATCGTGATCACCCGCGGTACTAATTTTAGGGCTAAGGCTCATTATTTTCTCCGTAAGTCTACTATTGAATTGAGTAACGCCTTGCAGACAGGCTCAGCTCAGGATTATTCGCCGTGGAAAGCACGCCACGCTGCAAGCGTATCCAGTGATTCACGCAACAAAACTATCTTCCCGTCTTCCGCGACCAGCCTTCCGGCATAGGTCTGCTTGTATATCCGTCCGGTTCCTTCGACAGGAGCTTCCACGCTATATTCGGCAAAAGCCTGGGTCGGTGTTTCAATAAAGAACCGGATATTACGGAAACGAAACTCAGGAACTTTACTTAGCAGCCCGCCAATAAAGCTTTCGATAGCTGCCGGTCCCTGAACCCTGTGTTGCTGGCCCAGAGTCTGCAGATACGGTAATTCCAGAGCACCCTCAGCGGCAAAAAGTGCAGCAGCGGCTTTTGGGTCCCGGATACTGTCCAGATAGTTTTGCAGTAGCTGTACGGCTGTTTTCATGAGTGATGCCCTTCTGTTTTGAAGCCGGCTGTCTGCGGCATAAGACAACAATAAAGGAACCCTGAAAACCACAAAATAGAAAATAAAGAAAGACATCATTGCAAAAATGAAATGGTTACAGTGTCCGGTAAATGACACTGTCTTAGCTTAACCCCACTCAGGATCACTCAGGTGCTTAACAAAGAAATCTGACAACACTTTCACTTTGAGCGGACGACTGCGGGCTGTCGGGGTCACAAAATAGAGCCCGCCCTGAGTCATTGACCATTCATCCAGCAGATGGATTAACTGACCCGTTTTCAGATACTCAGCCGCCATAAAGTCCGGCAATTCGGCAATCCCCTGCCCGTCCAGCAGTGGTGGCAGTAATGCATCTGAATTTGTCACCCGCAACGGGCCATTGGGTACGACATCTTCCTGAGCACCCGAAGGATGAGTGAAACGCCACACCTGGCTGCGGGCACGATAAGCATAGCTAAAACATGTTCTGGCCGACAGTTCACGCGGGTGCTGAGGCACTCCCTCGCGCGTAAGGTAGTCCGGAGAAGCCAACAGGTACTGTGTCACGTTACAGATCTTACGCGCTACCAGCGAAGAATCCGGCAATGCCGCGATTCGCAATGCCGCGTCAAAACCATCAGCGATTAAATCCACGGAGGCATCAGACAGATGAAGATCGACGCTCAGCTCGGGGAACTGATCCAGTAGTTTCGGTAACAGTGGTGCAACCCAGCGCAGACCAAATGACATAGGCACCGCCAAACGAATCTGACCGCGTGGTTGCACCGAAAGTTCATGGGCTTCACTTTCAACCTCTTCTGCCTGACGATATATCTCCGAGGCTTTTGCCGCCATGCTTTGACCAAACTCTGTCAGTGACAACTGCCGCGAGGTGCGGTTAAACAGGCGCCCGCCTAACCGTTCCTCAAGTCTGGCTACAGCACGTGATACGGTGGGTACCGACACCCCCATCACTCTGGCCGCCGCAGCGAATGACCCTTCTTCGGCGACTTTGGCAAACATCGCGAGTCCTTCAAAATCCGGGAATTTATTCATTTCAAATCTGCAATGATGAGTTTCAAATCATTCTATTTTGAAATTAGCTCCCCGTCGATATGCTGATTAAACCAAACGATACCGACGGTCAGCAACAAAGATTCGTCGGGTGAATCATTTATCTGAAGGATAATTAACATGAGCCACCAGAAAATCACTTCATTGTTGTTCGCTTCCTCACTGGTATTGGGTGCTGCCAGTTTTTCAGTCCCGGCAATCAGCGCCGCACAGACACCACTGGTGACCGTTGCCGGTTTAGATCATGTCGGAATTAACGTTCCTGACCTGAACCAGGCTATCAGCTTTTTCCGGACCACCTTTGGCGCCACACTGGAATCCAACATAGCGCCTGGGGCCATTCCGGCCGCCTGGAAAACCGCCTATAACTGGCATCAGTCCAGCGAACTTAAGCATTTTGCCATGGTGCGCTTACCGAATGGTACCGGCGTAGAACTGTTTCAGTACAGCGGAAAACAGATTGATCATCATCGCCCACACCAGGACGACGATGCCGAAACCCATATTGCCCTGAAGACCAGCGACGTGATGGCAGGATACCAGGCGTTGAAAAAAGCCGGTCTGAAAATACTGAGTGAACCGGTCACCAATGCCGATGGCACCCAGTGGTTTTACTTTCTGACTCCCTGGGGTTCTCAGATTGAACTAACCGGTAAAGAAAAAACTGCCGGCTAAGAGGATAAACGGATGAAGAAAATATTCAGCACTATGTTACTGGCCACCGGTCTGCTAACCGGTGCCCATAATGTCTTTGCGAAGGAGATCAACATGAATATAGAAGCAACTCAGACCGAACCTGCGGGATTACAGCAACTGATTGACCGTCATTTTGCCCTCTGGAATGATCCCCATCCCGCTGAACGAGCGGCAAAATTTCCAACGGTCTATACAGCGGACTTTTTTGTTGCCGACGAGAATGGTCTTAATCAGGGTATGGAACAGGTCAATGCGGCGATTGGTAAAGTACAATCCCTGCACAGCGGCTTTATTTTCACTCCTGCTCCGGTACAGTGGAATCATGGCATTGCTCGTGTCAGTTGGGGATACGGCCCCGTAAATAACCCTTTTCTGGTACGTGGTGAAGATATTTTTACCGTCAGTCACAACAGGTTATCCAGTGCCCGGGTTTTCCTGCAGAAATAACATGACAGCCGGTATTCACGATTCAAATGCTGGTGGTGAAACCGGTGGTCTCTGCAATAAGTCGTGTTGATAGTTGTTTCAGAAAATTTTTGACACTCTGTTTCTGCGAAAAATAATTCAGAGCTTACCGCGTATTTTTCTCGACAGAGTACGCAGGTTATTTCTAATTTTCAGCAGATAATAATAGAAATTTTTCCGGGTCACCTGAACCTGATATTTATTCTCCAGAAGCAGCATGTCGTTAGCTTTACACAACGACAGGCTGCCTTTAAATGACAAATCAATCACTTTCAACCGCCCGTCATCACATATAATAAAGTTTCCGGCATGAATATCATTGGAAGATAATCCACCGCGATGAAGAGCCGAAATACATTCACTGACCCGTTCTATATTAGACTGATCAATTTCGCCAATCGACCCTCCATCAATGAATTCAAAAACTGCATAACTATCAATGCATTGACGAAACCTTTTCTTTTCAGCAATAAAATAGATATTCGGGGTGTAATTCAATAACCACTCCCTTCCCTGATTCAGATAGTGCATCAGACGGAGATTGGCAGATCGGTAGATAAAATTCTGCAACCGCTTTTCCAGCCGGTGATCTACTTCCCGGTCACGCTTGATAATGAAGTACTTTGAAATATACCTGACCAGATAAATATCACGCAGAGGATTGCCACTGGGAAATTTTTTAACTACAAATTGTTCGAAGTTATCACTGAAGATAAGATCGTTAAAAATTTCACCCTCCCGGGTGAAATAGACGTCATAGCCAAAAGATTTCGTTCTGTTTATCAGCAAAGTGTAACCATTTATTATTCTTAATGTAAACTTAAGTAATTATATCTTTCGCCGGATCCAGGCCTTAACATTTATTGCTATTTGTCCGTCAAACCAGAAAGTGATAATCATCAATAGTTATAGTCACTTATAGTAATCACTTCGACCTAAAACAGATCCCGGTCAGTAGTTAACTCAACAGGGAGACTTCTGAAATGACGATGACTGAGATTAAAAAGGTTAAGGATTTCGACACGATGGGCGGGCAACCAAAGATTAGCCTGGGAGGCGTTGGCGAAAATCTGACTACCACGGCAAGGCCCTTCCCTGAGCAGACCTGATCATGAAAAACAAAACCCGTCCCCTGCTCGTTCCCATTATCTGCCGGGTTAAGCTATAGTAGCGGCTTGTTCCACTTTATCTTGTTCACAGGTAGCAGCAATGGCACTGATCCCCAAAAACTATGCACGGCTGGAAAGCGGTTATCGCGAGAAGGCACTCAAAATATACCCGTGGATATGCGGACGTTGCTCGCGGGAGTTTGTCTATTCAAACCTGCGTGAACTGACCGTTCATCATATTGATCATGACCACACCAATAATCCCGAAGACGGCAGCAACTGGGAACTATTGTGTCTGTATTGTCATGATCATGAGCACTCAAAATATACGGAAGCCGATCAGTACGGCACCCGCGTTGTCGCCGGAGATGATGCCCAAAAAGATATCGGTGCGGCCACCTATAATCCATTTGCCGATTTGCAGGCGATGCTAAATAAGAAGAAGTGAGTCTGTGTCAGTCACAGGGCTGCGGTAAGTGCCCTGTGATTTATCCTGCTGATCACACTATTACTATGAATTCTGAAAAAACACAGATCGGTACTATTTTTGTCCGTACTGGATTTTTCCTGTACGGACAAAATATTAACTGCTCAATCGTTAATCATAATATTCCGGAGCATGACGGAAAGATGGCCAGGCATCGGGATCGTGGCCGGTCACCACTTTAGCCCCGGTACGCTCGACCACACTATGCATCTTTTGCACCGAACGTACTGCTTCTACTGCCGAAGACATAAATCCAGGCAGGGCCTTTTCATCCCAGTGATCCATGGTGTAGGCAGCATCGATGGTCAGCAGCAACGGACCGCTGTTTGGCAATGTCACCAGTACCGACTGGTGTCCGGGGGAATGGCCGGGAGTAAAGACCGTCTTCAGCGTACCGTCGCCGTAAATATCATAAAAATCATTATTTTCTCCGTTGAGAAACTCCCACTTCAGGCCGGGACGGTCGAAATCATTACGGATATAGCCACCCGCGGCAAACCAGTCAGGAGTAAAGGCATACTCATATTCACGGCGCTGTACAATATGGGTGGCATTCGGGAACCGGCCCACCGCCCCGGTATGATCAAGATGCAAATGCGACTGCAATACATAACGAATCTCTTCCGGCCGGATACCCATTTTTTTAAGTTGCGCCACACATCCCTGATCTTCCCGCATGACCGGCCAGTAGACATCAGTGATGCCGCCCCAATAGCCTTTCGGATCAGTGGCTGTTTCCACCGCATTCCCGCCGTCTATCAGAGTGTGGCCCTGAGGATGAGTAAGCAGGAAAAACGGCACCGGTATTTCATAATCGGCGCCGTCGCCCTGATTCATTTTGATGTTGTGTACTTTGCATTTCAGCGAGCCGGTCTGAAACATATATAAGCGAATATCAGTCATGGTGAGATGTCCTTTGCTTGCAGTACCCAGGGTACAATGACGGCGGCTTAAAAAGCCTGCCGGTACAGGTCCAGCGCGTCAGCTTCACTAACCTCAACCGGGTTATTTATCAGCAAACGAGTCTGCTTCATTGCGTCAGAGGCCAGTAGCGGCAGGGTATCTTCCCTCACACCGACATCGCGTAAACGCCTTGGCGCACCGCTTTCATCCATAATGCGGATCATTTCGTCGATAAAGGCACCGCAGCGAGTCTGAATATCGCCACCGGCACCCACGTTCAGCACATCCGCCAGTTCAGCGTATAAAGGGGCCGCCTGTTTCGCGTTGTATCGGAGTACCGCGCCCAACATCAGGGCGTTCGATAGCCCATGGGGGATGTGATAATGTCCGCCCAGCGGATAGGCCAGCGCATGTACCGCCGCCACCGGAGAGTTGGAGAATGCCTGTCCGGCCAGGGTTGCCCCCAACAAAACAGCTTCGCGGGCTTTGCGGTTACTGCCATCACCACAGGCAATCACCAGTTGCGCTGAAATCAGACGTAAAGCTTCCCGCGCCAGAGCATCTGACAGCGGATTCTTTTTATGCTGGCTGGTATAAGCCTCGATGGCATGGACCATCGCATCAATCCCGGTTGCCGCAGTGTGGGTTGCAGGCAGCCCGACGGTGAGTTGCGCGTCCAGCAGCACAAAATCACAGTACAACTGGCGTGACACGACACCCATTTTGGTGGTCTCGCCGGTCGTAAGAATCGAAATATTAGTCACTTCGGAGCCTGTCCCGGCCGTGGTCGGGATTTGTACCAGCGGCAGACGTTGTCCCCGGACATTATCAATACCGTACAACCCACTCAGTTCCTGAGAGGAATTTGCCAGAATTGCCGTAATCTTTGCCACATCCAGCGAAGATCCCCCTCCCAGCCCAATCACCAGGCTGGTCTGATGATCTTTTGCCCGTTGAGCAGATTCAAGCACCAGCGCTTCCGGGGGATCGGCCACTACGCGGTCAAACACCGCCACTTCAAACCCGTGACTGCGCAGGCTCTGTTCTACCGGCTCCAGCAAACCCGCCTTCACCAGACCACCATCGGTGACAATCAGGACATTGCGTTCAGAAAAGCGACCGGCAAGAATTTCTCCCAAACGCCGCGCACCTTCCCATTCCACCAGAATGGAAGGTACCGTGGTAAATTCAAATGGCTTAATAAACTCTGACATAGTGGATTCCTTACTGACCGGCGATTGCCGCAATAAACGTTGCAGTGAAAAAAGTGTCTGCTCAGCCTGTGGTAGTGCAGAGATACTTAATCTCCAGATACTCATCGATACCGTATTTTGAACCTTCTCTGCCAATCCCTGACTGTTTAATCCCGCCAAACGGAGCGACCTCGTTCGAAATCAGTCCGGTATTGTGACCCACCATGCCGTATTCCAGAGCCTCAGAGACCCGCCACATCCGTCGGCTGTTTTCGGTATAAAAATAAGCTGCCAGCCCGAATTCAGTATCGTTCGCCATTTCGATCGCCTGCTGTTCGGTATCAAAACGGAACAATGGTGCTACCGGCCCGAAGGTTTCTTCACGTGCGACCAACATTTCCCGGTCCGCATTCACTATCACCGCAGGGGTAATAAACAGCCCCTCAGGCGTTAGTCGCTCACCGCCGGTGGTGACCTGACCGCCCTTTTGCTGCGCGTCTTTGAGATGTTGTTGCACCTTGACCACTGCGTTCTCATCTATCAGTGGGCCTATCTGAACGCCTTCATCGGTACCGTCACCAATTTTCAGTTCAGCCACTCGCTCTGCCAGCCGTTGTGCAAAGCGGTCGTATATTCCGGACTGCACCAGAAAACGGTTTGTACAGACACAGGTCTGACCGGCATTGCGGTATTTTGACTGCAACGCCCCTTCCACCGCCTCCTCCAGATTTGCATCATCAAAAACAATAAACGGCGCATTGCCCCCCAGTTCCAGTGATAATCGTTTCAGTGTTGGTGCACAATCTGCCATTAGCGACCGGCCAATTGCCGTCGAACCAGTAAATGATAACTTCCTGACCACATCACTGCGGGTCAAAACCCCGCCAATAACTTTGGAGTCACCGGTAATCACCTGCAGGACACCCGCCGGAATCCCTGCACGCATCGCTAGTTCTCCCAGTGCCAGTGCCGTCAATGGAGTCTGTTTGGCGGGTTTCACAATCATCACACAGCCCGCCGCCAGTGCAGGTCCGGCTTTACGGGTGATCATGGCGGCAGGAAAATTCCAGGGAGTGATAGCAGCACAGACGCCAACTGGCTGTTTAATCACCAGCAGCCGTTTATCGGCCTGAGTCGGCGGAATAACATCACCATAAGTACGCTTGCCTTCTTCGGCGAACCATTCGATAAATGAGGCCGCGTAGCTCACTTCACCACGTGATTCAGCCAACGGCTTC
Source organism: Tatumella morbirosei (assembly GCF_000757425.2). Taxonomy (GTDB): domain Bacteria; phylum Pseudomonadota; class Gammaproteobacteria; order Enterobacterales; family Enterobacteriaceae; genus Tatumella; species Tatumella morbirosei. Next base: position 690,388 of record NZ_JPKR02000003.1, read on the forward strand.
CCTTGTTCGGCCGTCATAATCGCCGCCAGATCTTCGCTGTTTTCGGTAATCAATTCGAACCAACGGCGTAGCAAAGCACAGCGCTGACCGGCAGTTTGTTGTCTCCACTGTTCGAAGGCTTGCTGAGCGGAGACCACCGCCTGTTCCACTTCTGCCTGTGCGAGGCGGGGAACATGGGCGATGATATCAAGGGTTGCAGGGTTATTTACCGCCAGAGTCGCGCCATCCGCGGCTGAGCGCCATTCTCCTGCCAGCAGACAGGTTTCCCTTAACAGGGAAGGATCGTCTAATTTAAGCATCATTTTCTCCGGTTCCGGTGGACAAAGTTCAACCAGTTGAACTAGATTCATTAGAATGAATTTTGCGCAATTATTAATAAAACGTCAAATTACTGTTATGGAAGTGCGATCGATGCCTAAAATTTCAGCAGAAGAAAAACCTGGAGTGACAGTGCCTGCACTTCGCCGCTCAGTGCAGATCCTTGATCTGATCAGTCAGTCTCCCTCACCGCTCAGCTTTACCCAAATTGTCAGCCAACTCGGGCTGCCAAAGAGTTCGGTACATGGTCTCTGTGCTGCGTTGGTAGATGAAGGCATGCTGATTCGCAACAGTGACGGCACTTACCGGGTCGGTTCCCGAATCATGAGTTGGGCAAATGCTTTCCTGTGCCAGACCGATTTGGTTGAAGAATTTCAGCGCCTGTTACAGGGACGAAATGAACTACGTGAATTTACCGTTACCCTCACGGTACTGGATGACTGCCAGGTGGTCTACATTGCCTGTTCCAACAGTAAAGCCGCTCTGGGTTTTACCTTCAGCATTGGCATGCGACTGCCCGCGCCATTCACTGCGACCGGTAAAGCCATTCTCAGTACGTTAAGTGATGAAGAGATCTGCCGACGCTTTGCCGACCGCTGGCCGGAACCACTGACCAGCCACAGTGTGGATTCTGTCAATGCCTTAACGGCAGAATTAGCCCATGTCAGGGGATGTGGTTATTCCATCGATAACGGGCAGATCCGCGAAGGCATGTTGTGTATTGGCGCACCAGTCAGGGATTTCTCCGGCCAGGCGGTGGCGGGTCTGGCTGTGAGTCTGTTGCAACAGGAAGCCGGGCCGCACACCATTGACACCATAGGTAAAAAATTGCTGGAGATAGCTTCTTCACTCTCAGCCAGACTGGGGGGTGACGTTAACCGTTAACTTTACCCCATACGTGCGGAATAATGATATTTTTGGTCAGCGGAGCCAGCAGTATGCTGCTGGCTTCCTCGCGGGATACCCAGCGGACTTCCTCAATTTCGGCGGCTGCCACCACCTCACTCAGCGGTTGCTCATGACGAAACAGGGTGGCGTGGACCATATAACCTGGTTCATTCGCGGCATCATCAGTGAACTCCCCCATCGGTGTTAACAGAGAATCCTTTAGCGAAACGCCAAGTTCTTCCTGCAATTCTCTGATCACTGCGGCTTGTGCCGATTCCTGTGGCTCGATTTTACCGCCTGGTTGCATAAAATAGCGGGTATTTTTTTTCCTCACCAACAGCATTCTCTGTTGTCTGTCGGTAATAACCGCAGCGGCAATACGGATAACGTTGGTTTCAGACATAAACACTCCTGGCATAATCAGCTGATGAGACGGAAAACGCCGACCAGTTTACTCTGATTGATAACTGCTGACGACAGGAACTCACCTCCTGCCATTCACTGTGCTGAATGACCGGCAGCGGATAAAACTAATGACAACGAATCCACGACCAGCCAGAAACACAGGATGTTTTCAGCCACTCACCCTGTGAATCAGATATCGTAGATCACATAACAATCTTTTCCCCGGGCTTTTGCCTGATAGAGCATTTTATCGGCGACGGAAATCATATTTTCAAAATTCCCCTGATAATCAGAGTTAAACACCGCACCACAACTTACCGTCACCCGGGGAATTTTCGGATGGCCGCCGTTGACCCTGGTGGTTCGGACCGCATCCAGAAGTTGATCGCAAAAAGCAACAAATTCACCACGATGATGACTGCTGAAGGTAACAAAAAATTCCTCACCCCCCCATCGGGAAATTATCATGCCCGGGTAGCGTAACTCTTTTAAGGTTACGGAAATTGACTTAAGCACCTCATCTCCGCTGTCGTGACCATAATTGTCATTAATACTTTTAAAGTTATCGATATCCAGCAAGATAAAACCTTGTTGCTGCCCCGAAATAATGGTGGTTTTATTCGAAAATACGTAGCGACGATTATACAGCTTTGTTAAATAATCCGTTTCTGACTGTCGGGTCATCTTGTTTACGGCACGTTGTTTCCAGTGCATTAACTCACACAGAAACACGGAAATAATCGCCAGAGAAATATCTTCCAGTCGGTGAGAAAATATCTCCCGGTATATACTGTTGCCAAAGATTACGGCATCAGTCTTCAGATAATAATAACCACGCATCAACGAACACATCAGTAAAAACAATCCGTTATAAAAGACTGATGCGTAAAAGTTAAGATAACGGGCAGAGATAAACAGCGCCAGCGCCGCGATGGATGAGACGCCAAGCCAGTAATTAAAAAACATCATAAACTGAACCAATACCATAAAACCAAACAGCACTATAAAACGCTGCCTTTTAATTCCAGTCACCGGTAAAGCCTGAGGAAAAAAAACGGATAGACGATCATCACCATGATCAACCCGGTGGCCAGTTGCTCGCTGGTCCATTCAATCAAACCAAATAACGACACGTGCTGTTGGGTGTAAGCGACAAACACCGCATAGCATAGTGACTGTAGCAGACTGGCACAAACCACCGGAATCAGCATTATCATGGTTTTTCGGTAAGGAAAAATAAGCCAGTGCTTTTTCACCAATATCGCGATTGTCAGCGGAATAAATATCATCTGCAAAGAGTTAATCCATACCAGGACCAGTAACTGATAGACAGGATTAGTATCATCACCCATTAACGATGCTAATATTCCAGCCAGAAGATACAGACTATAGAGAAAAATAGCCGTCGTTCGTCGACATCGGGAATTTCTTCTCGCGATATACAACATGAGTAACGCCGAGACTGTATTTACCGGCCAAAAAAATACAATGTTATGGCTCCGGGCAAGACTTAACGGAATAATAAACAGTATAAATGTAATTAAAAAGAATAGGATAGACGACTTCGGCAAGCCTGAATTAAACGGCATAATGAGCAAACCCTGCGATATCTGACGGCAGTAATCAGAGTAATCAACTGCATATTGCGGGTTAACTTAGTTCAATAATTTCCAGTATTCCAGTTAAAATCGTAAAAAACTTAATCAGACCACTCCCGGATTATTAAGCTTACTGGTAACCATGCCAGTAAATGACGATGGCTCACCAACCCCGTCAGCGCTATGGTCGGGCGTTCCGGTTATCAGTCATCATTTATTCTGTGACTGATAACCGGTCTTCCGGACTCCTGAATCAGGCTAACCTGGAGAAACGATAAGGTGCCGGATCCACCAGTGGCGTCGCACCGCTGACCAGATCGGCGGCCAGCTGACCTGCGGCCGGTGAAGTTCCAAAACCATGTCCGGAAAAGCCACAGGCCAGAGTCAGCCCGGGTAATGAATCTACCGGGCCGATAACCGGAGTGGAGTCAGGGGTGACATCAATTACTCCCGCCCAGGATTCAGCGACTGTCGCCTGATCAAATACCGGCCAGGCTGCCCGAAGGTTAGTCAGCGCTTCCTGGTTTAGCTTCGGATTGGCTGCCGGGTCAAGCACCCTCTGCCGCTCAAACGGGGTGGTCTGATGGCTGCGCCAGCGTCGTGCCGTGGCAAGATCGGTAATAAAATCACGTCCCAGTGAAATGCGCAGATTATCCCGGGCCTGTTTCAACTGGGGCAGATAACGTCTGCCCAGCCGTAAATGGTCGAGAGTTAATGGAGCATCCAGTGCTCCGCGCTGAGTCACTATATAGCCGCCACTGTAATGCCGCCGAAACGAAAAGTCCGGGGCGCCAAGTGCAATCTCACCGGGACCCTGCAACGGTCGGGTACGAAGAACAGAACAAATCAACGGTAATGTCGGCAGGTTAATTCCCAGATTACCGAGAAAGCGCCGCGACCAGGCTCCGGTAGCCAGCAACACCTGTTCACAACGAATCTCACCCTGTTCGGTGATAACACCCGAGACACTGCCACCGCTGGTGACCACTGTTCTGACAGCACAATGCTCCAGGATAATTGCGCCCTTTTTCATCGCAGCTGCTGCAATGGCCGGTGCCGCCAGGGTCGGTTCCGCACGTCCGTCGGAAGCGGTATAAATCCCCCCCGCCCAGCGACTGTTTCCGCCGGGCACCAGACGGTCGATCTCACTTGCTGATAATATGCGGGTATCCAGCGTCAGGCCGCTGACACCGGAGTGCCATTTTTCATGCAAAGCCATCTGTACTTCATTGCGCGCAACAAACATAATTCCGGACTGGAGATACCCAACATCATGACCGGTTCGTTCAGCCATCGCTGCCCATAACCGGTCAGCCGCCTGTGCCAGCGGAACATCATCTGCTGCCCGGCTGGTTTTACGAATCCATCCCAGATTACGTGATGACTGTTCTGCGGCAATTCTGCCTTTTTCCAGAACCACCACCGGTATCCCGCGTTCGGCCAGACAGAGTGCTGCAGTCAACCCGATAATTCCTCCGCCAATAATCACCACTGAGGTTTCTGCCGGCATCCCTGACGAGGTTGTAACCGGCTGTATTGCAGGTGCCATAGCTGCTTTCTCCAGATTACTGTGACAGAGTGATTTCTCTGACTTCTGCCGTTCCGGCACCACGGAAAGCGGTGACTTCTAACTCCACTTGATAGACAGTGGAACCCAGCGGCGGGCAGGTGACGGTGGTTGCCGGGTTGATGCCACGGAACTTCTCACCAATGATTTCCATCACCGGTGCAACATCGTCAGGTTGCTGAATAAATACCCGTGAGCAAACAACATCTTTCAGAGAAGAATCCACGGCCGTCAGTGCGGCCTCAATATTGGCAAATACCTGCAGCGTCTGTTGCTTTAAATCCTCAGGGATTTGTTTAGTCAGCGGATTACGTCCCGCAGTATTCGATACAAAGATCCAGTTATCTACCGCCACAATACGTGAGTAGCTGGCTTTTTTTTCAAATTCAGAACCGGTGGTTAAACGTGTCACAGTAGTCATTATCTTTCCTCGTATTATCAGTTAGCTAAGTTCAGGGGTTTCCCATAAATTCAGAGTGACACCAATCCTACGCGATTTAGCATTGCGGTAAATCACCGTCGCCCAGGCAACATCTTCGACCGGCATCCCGCCGACAGACATGATGATGATCTCCTGATCGTTAGTACGTCCCGGGGCAGCACCGGCAACAATTTTCCCCATATCTTCAAGCTGCTGTGGTTGCAGTTTTCCTTCGGCAATCATGTCCATAAAACGAACGCCGATAATTGGAATAGTATTGTGGGCGGGTGCCGGAACCTCTTCTGCCCAGGCTTCATACAGACGGGTGTTATCAAGAACTTTACGAATATCAGGTTGTTCCATAGCTTCATCGATGTTGCATAACGCAGGCATAGCCAGGAATGCGCCCGCTTTGACCCACTCCCGTTTAACCAGCGGGTAAGCAGAAGGGTCTCCGGTTTCTCCTGAATTGCAGTAGGTCACAATGTCACTGTCGCGCACCAGCGCTTCCAGGCTATCTACTACCTGCACTGTGGTGATCTGCGGGTAGCTTTGAGCAACCCAGCTCAGAAATTTATCCAGACTGTGCTGACCACGGCCTTTCACTTTCAGGGTATCAATCTGTGGGCAGACAGCCATAAATGCCGCCAGCGTGGTTTTACCCATGACCCCGGGCCCCAGCAGCCCCACTACCCGTGAATCTTTACGTGCCAGATGCTTTGCTCCTACCCCGGGAATCGCGCCGGTACGGTAAGCCGACAGCAGATTAGCTGACATATGCGCCAGAGGCGCTCCGGTATCGGCATCATTCAGGGTCATCAGCAGAATGGAACGTGGCAGACCTTTTTCCCGGTTCGCGATATTTGAGCCGTACCATTTCACTCCGGAAGTTCGAAAATTCCCTCCCAGATAAGCTGGCATGGCCATCATCCGGCGATCGGCCGTGGGTTTCGGCATTGACGGAAATGGCGAGTTTTCGGGGAAAGTCACCATAGCGCCGTGGGAGTCGCTGTTCGGACCCGCCATACGGTAATCTCCGTGATACAACAACCCGAACATCTCTTCCATCGTGTCGACACAGGCAGCCATGTCTGTCACACCGGCACGGATCATGTCCTGCTCAGATAAATAGATAAAATCAATCCTGGTTGAATCACTCATGTTGATCTCCCGGACGGCTTCGCGCCGCAATATTCAGAAAGTCGGATTAAGTGTTGAACATCCGGGTACTGCATCCCGGTGACCAACGGTGCTGACAGAAATACCGCGACGCTGGCTGGGCTGTATTGAATATTTGCGACATCGCCATAAAAACGCTGGCACAGGAATTGCTTTAACTTATTTTTAACTTCCCGTGCAGGGTGATGTATGCAGAGCAATAGTTATGTGAGATCAGGATGTTTTCAGCCGGAACAGCCCTGGTTTGTCCTGAATGCCGCCCGGCACTACTCGTTGCTGGGCTCGGCCAATCCGGCTATCTCCCATTTTTACAGTTTTGATATCGCTCCTTCGGCAGAAGTGACTCAGGCAGTTCCCGATGGCTGCGTGGATATTTTATTTGACTGCGATGCACTGAATCCTTGCGGCAGAGTGTGCGGTACCACCCTGGAAGCCCGTGGGGCTGATATGAAACATCACCATCATTACTTTGGTGTACGCTTCGCCCCCGGAGTGATCCCCGATTTCCTGGATGTCAGCGCCGGAGAAATTCCGGATCGCGAGTTCAGCTTTATGGATGTAGTACCGGATGCGCGCCAGGCCTTTGAGCTGATTATTCAGACCTCTGATTTCCAGAGAAAAATTGCCCTGTTTAATGCGTTTTTTACCCCGCGACTGGTCAGAAAATCCTCCCCTCTGACCAGCCAGGTAATAAATACCATGCAACAATACAAGGGCAATATCCGGATTGACGAGTTAGAAACGCTCACCGGCTACTCCTGTCGGACCATACAGCGCCAGTTCCGTCAGGATACAGGCCTGTCACCTAAGGCATTTTGCAAAATCCTCAGGTGTCAGTCGGCACTGAACAGTCTTCACAGCCAGCAAAGCGTGTCATTCAGTGATTTGGCATTCGATCTGGGATTCAGTGATCAGTCCCATTTTCTGCGGGAATTTAAGAGGTCGGTGAGTACCACGCCTGGCGACTATCAGAAACATATTGCAGGTGATAAATATCAGCACCGGTTACGTTTCCATTAATCCCTAAAACAGTGCAGCACTGCACTGTTCACCTGTCCGATTTATTCTATACGCCGCCGCAGTCACTGAGAAATGATGCAGGAAATTACCTGCCTCAGGTTGGCTTTATCGCCTGAGCGATTTCTCTTCTGACAGAGGTATCAGCGATGAGCGAGCACTCCGGATTACGTAAAAATACATTAGGTCTTTTCTCCCTGGTCTTCTTTGTTGTCGCTGCTGCGTCCCCCCTGACCGGGGTAGTCGGCGGACTGCCTGTGGCTATTATTTCCGGTAACGGTGGTGGCATTCCGGTGTTTTATATTTTTTCCTGCATTATCCTGATGCTGTTTTCGGTCGGGTTTATAGCCATGAGCCGACACGTCAAAAATTCGGGAGCGTTTTACACTTATATTGCTACCGGAATAGGTAAAGACTGGGGGGCATCTGCCTCGGTACTGGCACTGATGGCTTATATTTCGATTCAGATTGCGATTGTGGCAATGCTGGGCTATTTCACTGCCGCGTTTATTCACCAGCACACAGGGGCTGATATCCCGTGGTGGCTGTTAAGCATGTTGTTTATTCTGATTGTCTGGATGCTGAGTGTTAAGCGGGTCGAGATTGGCGGTAAGATTCTTGGGGTACTCATGCTGGCAGAAGTGGGCATTGTCCTGGTAACCGATATTGCCTTGCTGGTGAAGAAAAATGCGCCTTACAGTTTCCAGTCTTTTGAACCTTCGGTATTTCTGCATGGAAACCTCGGGATTGCTTTTATTTTCACCATCGCCAGTTTTATCGGTTTTGAATCCACCGCTATCTATGCCGAGGAGTGTAAGAACCCGGAAAAAACCGTTCCCCGTGCTACGCTGTGTGCATTACTGTTGATTACCGGCTTCTTCTGTTTTACCAGCTGGGCACTGATTCAGGCCTACGGTTTTGATCAGATAGTGGCCATTGCTGCAAAAGACCCCGGTAATTTTGTCTTTAACATCACCCGCCAGTATGTCGGAGAGTGGGCCGTCGAAACGATGTCGGTACTGCTGATTACCAGCCTGTTTGCCGCTACCCTGGCATTTCACAACAATATCTCGCGCTATATCTTCAATATCAGCCGTGACGGACTCATCTGGAAAGAGTTGTGCAAAACCCACCCGTCTAACGGCACCCCACACAACGCCAGCCACCTGCATAGCGCCATTATGCTGTTATTACTGGCCGGTATCGGCGGCGTCGGTCTGGACCCGATGGTACATATTTTTGCAGTAGGTTCAGCACTCGCTACCCTGTGTATTCTGGTTCTGCAACTGGGAGTTTGCGTGGCGGTTGTGATGTTCTTTCGCCAGAGAAAATCATCACACCAGGCATTTACCGTGTTCTGGGCCCCGGTACTGTCGTTTATCTGCATGGCGGTCACCATTATTCTGGTGATTAATAATCTGCAAACCCTCAGCGGTAGCGATTCGGAAGTCATTACGCTAATTCCGTGGTTTATCCTAGCCTGTGTGGTTGCGGCCTATTTGCTGTCAGCACGCAGGACGGTGAAAGTCAGAGCCTGAAGTGGTGAAAATGAGCTGAATTTCTCTGAACAACAGAGGGGCTGGCAGAATGTGATCCATTGATAAACAGGCAATATAGGCATCAGCACTATATTGCCTGCTTTATTCTGGATAATAAGGAATAATAACCACCGGTTTACGGCAGCATATCTGACAGAACTCTTTCTGACCTACAAGCTACCAACCTGCAAAACGATTGATCTCTTCCTCGCTGACCTGCGAGGCATTGAGAAATGCATGCCTGCGCCACCCTGTTTCAGGAACGTCATGATAACTCGCTATTGCCGACAAATCACGACTCAGCAGTATCTGGAAGAACCGGGACGGTCTGATGAATAATTTTAAAAATAAATTATTCATACAATCCCTCCTGCCTAATAGATAAAAAAATCCCAGCCAAAATTATTATCAGCAGTTTATCATTTAATTAATTAACCAGAAATACATTCAGTTTTTCGAGATTATATTCACTTCCTGAATGCACTTAGCAATAATCAGCCACTCATTATTAAGGCCAGTTTACTTACCATTACTCACCTGGTGAATTCTCTATTTTTTTCACAAAGCTGTCATTATATGTCTGTCGTATATCAGGAATAGCTGTAATTTGTTTATTTTTAATTAAAATATCCCCTATAATTTTCCCACTACCCCATAAAGATTTAGTCGAAGAATTCTGTTCAAAACTTTGATGCATATCTTTTAACGAAACATTATATACCAGGGAAAGTTGTTGTTTTACGTCTGACACTGGAACACCAAGAATAGGGGCAATAATTTTTGCAGATTCATCAGGATGAGCTTGTAAGTACTTCATCCCGTCAAGGTATGCTCTCATCATACCTTCAACAGCTTCCGGATGTTTATCAATCTGATCCTGGTCTACGACTAGAACATCAGCAATTAAGCCTGGGGCCTGCTTAGAAGAATAAACAACATGAAATTTCCCACTCTTCATATCTGTGAGCTTAGTAATATAAGGAGCGTAAGTCACGCCAACCGGCAAGCTACCGGATACCATAGCCCCCGGTACAGCCTGACCATCAATGCTGATAGGGTTAATATCCTTATAACTCATATTGTTAGACTGGAGAGCGTAAGTTAACAAAAATTCAGATGTTGAGTTTGGACTATACCCGACAGATTTCCCCTTAAAATCAGCAACCGAATGTATATCCTTATCAGCGACAATTGCGTCGCCACCGTAGGAAAAATCGATTGGCATAACTACCCGTTGTGGGATTTTCTTCGCATTGTACGTGAGTACCTGATCATAGGTTAACGTTCCCGCGTTTACTGCACCACTAAGCATTGCAGACGGGATTAATGCAGGGTCGCTGAAAAATTGCAGGGTCGCGTGTAAATTGTACTTTTTAAAAAAGTCGAGTTTCTCAGCAAGATAAAATGGTGCTTGCCCAACCCAAACCACCGTACCAATTTTAATATTTTCCACAGCACTGGCTTGCGATGCTGCTCCCAGTAATGCGATACCAGTAATAGCAGATAATAATCTATATTTAAAAATGGGCATTCTTGCATTCATAATGAACTCCTGAGGGATAGTTAATGGCCTTTGAGTATATTTACAATATCTTTATCCTGACTTCCCTGCTCACAGAAATCCAGATTCAGATAAATTTCGTCAAGATGTTCCATCATAGCGACAGGGAATTCCTGCGGTTTATTAATGAGCAGATCAACCAATTTTTCATGAGACATATGAGTACAGCATGCTGAGTTTGGTTTCTCGTAAATATCAGTGACTAATGATGACCTTGCCAGCAAATCAATCATAATTGTTGAAATCACCGTATTATTCAGTGCCTTTGCCAATATCAAATGAAATATATGAGAAATTTGTTGCTGGTGTTTATAACTCAAAGCAGTGGATTCTTCACTGGCGACCTTTTCTTCGGTTGCAATGTTAGCTTTCAATGCTTTGATCAGCTGACGATCTCTATTTAACCCCACCAACTGTTTCGCAATAGCTTCCTCAAGTAATTTTCTTGCTTTGAATAAATCTTTTGCTTCCTCTGGCGTCGGCGCTGATACCTTCGCACCTTTGTAAGGAATCAGGGTTACTATTTTATCCCTGGCTAACGCCTGAATAGCCAGCCTTACTGTACCCCTGGAACAATCGAACGTTGTTGACAGTACTGGCTCAGATAACCGGGTTCCTGGTTGCAATCTGCGACTAGTTATAGCGGTATATATCGCCATATAAATCACTTTAACCTGTGGAGTGAGATCCTCGATTGATGAGGAAAACTGTTCATTAATATAGCTAAGATACTGTTTTTTCATTAATCCATTCCATTTAATGCACGATAGCGGCAGGCTATCTCATCCGGTGTTGTAAAGACAATATCCTGGTGATGGCTGATCAATGTATCCATAGCCCGGCTAAGTGCTCTTAAGCGAAATGGCTGACCGCTAATATAGCTATGAATAACAATAGGAAAGCAAATATTTTCAGCTCCGGGTTGATGCAACAATTCATCGAATTGGTCGATAATCATCCGTGAAAAGCCTTCCGCATCTACATATCGTCCCATAACTGAGGAACTGTCATTTATCTCAACTGCATAGGGGATATGAAGATTGCAACCAGATGTTGTATTCAGCCACTCAGGTGATTCTGACATACACAGATCCAGTAAATATTGATAATTTTCTTCGCCTAATGCCGCCAGAGTAGCGGGGTTAAATTGTAGCCAGGGCGATGACCAACCCTTTGGTGCTACCCCAAAAAAATCAATAATCTGTTTTGTTGCCCGCTGTATATACCTTGATTCGCTTTCCGGGTTCATAGATTTCAAAGTATCTGAATTGGAAATACCATGAGCGACCACAGATAACTGATGCTTCCTTATATAGTCTGCCAGTGCAGGGGCTTTTTCGATGGCCGAAGTATTGAGAAGTATTGACAAAGGAATCCCGTAAGCCGCGAACTTTTCCATTATCCGGAACGCGCCAATACGATTCCCATAATCCCGCCAGGATTGATTAACATAGTCAGGAGCATCGCATGCCGGAATAATATTTTCTGTGGATCCTATCAGTGGATCATATTCCTCAATCGCCATCATGAAATAAACCAGTAACTTTTTTCCGGGAAAAAGTACTGGTGCTTTCTGGCTAAAATAATCACGATAATAGTACAGTGGTTGCATTAGCACTTAACCCTCACCGCATCAGCAACTTCATTAAGATTACCCGGCATCGCGTAAGTCAGAGACTTGCTGATTCCAAGTCCTAAACTAGCAAATGCTTCGGCAAATTTAATGGCAGTGCTTACTCCATCTACAACCGGAATGCCCAGTTCCTTCTGCAAGGGTTTTGCCCATTGCGATAATCCTGCACATCCCAAAACTAACACTTCGCATTGATCTTCCTGTAACGCTCGTCTTCCCTCTTCGAGGAAAGCGCTCCAGACTAATTGCTCGTCCAGACATTGCACGACACTTAAATCAATTCCACGGATATTCCGGCATTTATCTGACAAACCATATTCCATCACCACACGTCTGGCATGTTTTATGGTTCTGGGGGGAAGAGTAAGAATGGAGAAGCTATCCCCGAGCATACAGGCAGAAAACAAGGCAGCCTCTGTGATACCAATCACCGGCTTATCCGTCAACTCCCTGCATTGTGCTACTCCTGTATCACCAAAACATGCCACGACCCAGCCATCAATTTCGTCATTTTTCGCATTCATCACCAATGAAATAACACCAAGCGATGCGATAGCTTCATCACAATGACTTTCTACTGAGGCCACTCCCTGTTCAGGGCAAACGACAGAAATCGCTGTACCTACAGAAGCAATTTCCTGCGCACTGTTGTTTATAATGTTCACAAATTCCTTACTGCTATTTGGATTAATAATCCTGATATTCATTTATTGTCACCATCACTAGCGTTTTCATTGCACAAGCATATTTTGTGCCAGAATTTTTAATTCATATTTATCATCCTGTTACCTGGTTTCTCTTGGTAACTCACCAACAGAATGGATCTTATTTGCGCTTAAATTGATCAGTTAACGAAATTTTTGATCAATTTAAGTGCATATCGTTAACGATTTTTGGAATTAACATTAACCACAACAACTATCCATATGATTTTTATGTAATTTATAAAATGGCACCAAATTTGCTTTAGACGATTAAACACATCTAAACGTGGGAATGCTATGCAATATTCAACTAATGTCACATTGCTTAAGAACCTCAGGATCTATTCAAATAATAGTAATGACTGTAATAGCCTTTATGACATTGTTATTTCTGGTAATTGTATAAGCCATATTCTGCCTGCAGACGATTCTGACTATTTGCCAGAGATCACTAAAAACGCAGAAGTTATTGACGGTAAAGGTTGTCTGGCCATGCCGGGATTAATAAATGGTCATTTTCATTCCCCCGGAAATTTCATGAAGGGTTTTCTCGATAGCCTGCCGCTTGAAATATTTATGCTCTATGAAGTTCCACCTGTACTCTCAGAAAGCGCCCAACAACGTTTCATTTATTTGCGAACACTCCTCGCAAGCCTGGAAATGCTTAAACGAGGAATAACCTGCGTTCATGATGATGCCTATCATATCCCCGTTGCCAGCGAAGCTTGTGCCGACAGTATTTTTACTGCATATCGTGATGCAGGTATTCGTGCCTGGGTTTCGATAGATCAACCTAATATTGTCGAATATGAAAAATATCCATTCCTGGAACAACTATTGCCTGATGACATTAAAAAGGTTATGTCCGAAGCCCCTATACAATCTGATGATGAGCTTATGGCGTTGTATCAGATTATGTTCGATAAGTGGCATCATCAGGAAGATGGCCGTCTGCGCTGCGCAGTTTCCTGTTCAGCGCCACAGCGGGTGACAGAAACCTATCTGAAAAAATTAAGCTCTTTTAGCAAAGAACACAAAATCCCATTCAACATCCATGTTCTTGAAACAAGACTTCAACGTGTACTTGGAGAAGAAAAGTACCAAAAGTCACTGATAAAATATCTGTCAGACCTGGGTGTTTTAGACCGCTATGTGCAAATTATCCACGCTATTTGGGTTGACGATCAGGATATCGAATTAATGGCTACCTCCGGCTGCAGTGTGGCGCATAACCCGGTATGTAATTTACGTTTAGGCAGCGGTATTATGCCTTTTCGTAAACTAAGGGATGCCGGAGTTAACCTTTGCCTTGGAACCGATGAATTATGCTCGGATGACACTGCTAACCTCTGGCAGGCAGCAAAAATGACGGGGCTGATTCATAATATTACTGACAGCGACTATCGTAAATGGCCTTCTGAAACAGAAATTTTGCATTGTCTTAATGAAGGCGCAGCCTATGCGTTAGGTGAAGAAAAACTCGGCCGTATTGAGACCGGAGCTCTGGCAGATATCGTTCTAATCGATCTTAATAACTTCGCTTTTATTCCTTTAAATAATCTTTATAAACAGCTGGTGTATTGCGAAGACGGGAGTTCGGTTATCGGTTGTTGGGTGAATGGTCAGAAAGTCTACTGGAAGGGCCAATTCCCCCATCTTGATGTTGAATCACTTTTGCAGGAAATCCGTCACCTGCAATCCCAGATTGATGCCAGTCTGGCCACAATTGATCACTATGCCAACCAATTACTTCCTTACTATCACCAAATGTACAATATGGCTCAACACTATCCGTTAACTCTGTCGAGGACATTAAACAATGTCTACTAAGCCGCGTCGTGCCTCATTATGGCGTATTCGTTCTGAAATACCGGGATATTTAAAAATAGTACTCGCTGCTGCAGGGATTTTATCTCCATTAGTGATCTGGATTATTTACAGTCAGTTTAATCTGGTTGATCCGTTATTTCTGCCGTCACCGCTAAATGTTATCAGTGCTATTGGGAACTGGTACTCAGTCAACAATATGCCAGATGACTTCAGCATCAGTCTTGAACGTGTGATGGGCGGTTTTTTTCTTTCTTCGGCCATAGCGATACCACTTGCATTAATGATGGGGACGTTCACCCCTTTACGCGCATTTTTTGAACCTTTGATCGACTTCATCCGTTATATGCCCGCAGCAGCTTTTATCCCACTTGTTATGCTTTGGTTTGGTATTGATGAATGGGCGAAAGTTATGATCATTTTCATCGGTACATTCTTTCAAATGGTATTAATGCTGGCTGAAAATATCCGTAATGTTCCGACGACCCAAATAGAGGCATCACAGACTATGGGGGCTACACGATTCGAAATCATTCGTTATGTGTTGCTTCCTTCCGCCTCACCGACCATGCTTGATACTCTTCGTATTACCTGTGGCTGGGCGTGGACTTATTTAGTGGTTGCAGAACTTGTCGCAGCTAATTCCGGTCTGGGTTATAAGATAATACTGGCTCAGCGATATATGCAAACCAATATGATTTTTTCAGGGATAATAATCATAGGAATAATCGGATTATTAACTGACCAGCTATTTAGATTATTGAGCAGGATTCTTTTTAGATGGAAGTCGGGGGCGTAATGTCTAAGTCAAAAATAGTCATTGATCAACTGAATAAATACTACAGCAGCCGTTCCAGCCAGACACATGCTCTGGACAATATTAATCTGGAGATAAGAGATAATGAATTTATTACCTTCGTAGGCGCTTCCGGCTGTGGAAAATCTACACTGTTACGCACCATTGCCGGGTTGGAAGATATTTCATCAGGCAATATCATGGTGAATGAATATCCAATTGAAGGACCATCTGTTGACCGGGCAATGGTTTTTCAGAATTACAGCCTTTATCCATGGCTTAATGTTTATAAAAATATTACTTTTATCAACAAACTCCGTTCCGGCAGGCTTTACCGTACCCGGTTAGTGGCCAGTGACAAGCTGGAAGAACGTGCTGAGGCATTGTTAAAAATTACCGGTCTTAACCAGTACAGTAGTTATTTTCCTGACCAGTTATCCGGTGGAATGAAGCAACGGGTCGCAATTGCCAGAGCGCTAATGGCTAAACCGGAAATATTATTGATGGATGAACCGTTTGGGGCTCTCGACGCACAGACCAGAGACGTAATGCATGATCTGATCCTTCATGTACATGCGCTGGAGAAAAGTACTGTATTATTCGTTACTCATGATGTGGAAGAAGCTATTTATCTTGGCACCAGAGTGGTGCTAATGGCCCCACGCCCGGGACGCATCGATACGATATTCGAAGTACCGTTACCTGCAAAACGAGATCAGGAAATGAAAAACACCCCTGACTTTATTGCCCTGAAACGTAAAATATTAAACCGAATCAGGGAGACGACCGGAATAACCACTGATAGCGGCACCTTTAGTAACTTGTAATTTTCATGCCCCTACTCTGCGTTACTGCCACCGGTATATTCCGGTGGCGTTCCTGCCGGGACCGTCAATCAGAATCTGACATGTCATTTGTTTGTCAACTACCTGCCAGGAGGTTCCCCGTCACTCCACCGCCAGCAGCCATTTCTGTGCGGGGGTAAGACGGCTGGCTGTTTCCGGGGTAAGCCATCGCTGCTGATCCTGTTGCGCAGTATCGGCGCGGTCGATATACAGGCCATGCAGTACCCGACGACGTTCACCGGTAGTATTGGTGGTCCCACCGTGCCAGGTATGGGCGTTATAGATCATTACGCTACCCGCCGGGGCGGCAAACACCACTTCATCCGGATGAGTGGCATGAGTATCGGCCAGTACATCTTCAGGCAGTTCCGGTCGCAAATGGGTCGCAGGGATGATTCTTGGTGCGCCGTTAGCCGCAGACAGGTCATCCAGTGCCCAGATAGTGTTGACGAGGTGCACTTTAGGAAAATCAGGCCGTGGTTTCTTCCAGTCGGCATGCAAAGGCTGTAACCCGCCGTTAAACAGCGCTTCACGTGCGTTCAGGCTGGAAACTTTGAAATCTCCCTGAAATACATATTTGCAGGCAGAAAGTATTAACGGATGCGCCCAGACTTTTTCCCAGATCACCCCTTTATTCACCAGATTAGCAACCCGTGTAGCAGTGGCCTCCTGGTGATGTTCAATCGCCAGATTATCCCCTTCACGAGCCACCAGCAGATCAATGTGCTCACGCATCGCGGCCAGCCAGTCAGCATCCGCCACATTCGGGACAATGGTATATCCCAGAGTATCCAGCTGGTGCTTCATGGTTTCAGTCAGTTCAGCATTTGCCCCCAGAGCATCGAGCCATACCGCAGAATGATTTTGCATACCCACCTCTTTTGTTAACCATTTCACAACATGTAGGAAAATTACTGTAATTCCGGCCAACATTCTGTATGAGATAGCTACACAACACTGGATTATTGTGTCCGCTGCAGCAATCTGTGACGTGACTCAAATCCAGCATAAATATAACCGGAGCAGCCATGTCGGACATCAACCTCGTTGCCTTACTTGAACAACTAATCAGCAGACAATCAGAGATCAGTGTGCATTTTCCTGCAACTCAGCTCCCAGCCCCCCGGTTGGCCTTAACCGTCCCCTTTCCGCGACTGGAACTGATCATTACCGGCGAAGTCTCTGACCAATGTCTGCCGTTACACAGTCCGCCACTGACAGCTCCAGCCGCATTATATATTCCGGCTGGTAAATGGAATCTACCGCAGTGGCAAACCCCGGCCACCACCCTGAGTATTTTGTTTGGCAAACAAAAACTTGGGTTCAGCCTGCAACAGTGGGACGGAAAATCGCTGGTCAGCCTGAGGAAACAACATGTGGCACGGCTTGGCCCCAGGGTGGGTTCATATCTGTTAATGGCCATGAATGAACTGGCCCTGGCCCCGGCAATGCCGACCGCACAAATCACCCTGACCGGATTGCTTAGCCACAGTATCGATCAGATGACTCATTTGGCGGATACGCTGAGTAAGAGCAAAGAGCTGTTGCTGGCAATCCAGGAATATATTGATGAGCACGCTTTCCAGCCGCTTAACCGCGATAATGTGGCCGGTAAATTTCACATTACACCGAACTACCTGTCTCATCTGTTTCAGAAAGCAGGCACGATCGGGTTTAATGAATATCTCACGGCGGTGCGGCTGGAGCTGGCTAAGAAAATGCTGCGTGGGTACGAACTCAAGATCAAAGAGATTGCCCACCAGTGCGGTTTTGAAGATAGCAACTATTTTTGCCGGATCTTCCGTAAGCATACGGACCGTTCGCCTTCAGAATATCGGCGTCATTGCCGGACCCTGTAACCCCCCCTCCACTCAGAGCAACAGCATATTCAGTAACTTCAGGGAGAGGTACAAGCCGCAGCCAAACACCAGATGGATGACCAGGCTGAGCAGCCGTGCCCGGCCGGGATTGGGGGTTTTAGACGCTGCAATGCCAAACCCCAGCGCAGGCTGCATCAGCAGAAAAGGAGCGACCAGACTAAGAATACCGGATATCAGAGCAATACCGACTGCGGGCTGTTGCAGCCATCTTTCTCCGACAATCGTCAGGGGAATAAAGGCCAGCAAAACCCCGCTCAGATAATGGATTATCCAGCCGGCAGCAGTTTCGCCTTTGCGTGGTGGAGCTGAAATAATCGTCTGATGAGAGAAACGCCCGACAGTCATCCACAGACACCAGCGCCCCACCAGCGCATAATTGAGTCCGGAAACCTTCAGTACACATTTCTGAAGCAATGCCCAGACATCTGTCAGCAAAGTCGCTCCCAGTCCTGAACAGATAATCATAATTACATTGTCAGTTGCCATAAGTTGTATTCCGTCGTTGCTGATAAAATTGCAATCCAGTGTGCAACTTAATGTCAACTTTAAGTCAATAGTTAATTTGACCCGCTCACCGGCGGGCAGAATCAGACACCAAAGCACACCGCACACAATGATGTGCGGTGTGCTTTATTTTGAAAGATTTGCCGGAAAACTCCCTACCGGCAGTCAGACAGCAAGTTCCTGCTCCAGTAAGGCAGCTATCGCTACGGCTGACTCTGCGTGATTCAGATGATCACGGAAATCCTGATGCATAATACGTCTCGCCAGACGCGAGAATATCCGCATATGCTGATCCCCTGCTTCATGCTTATTCAGGGTGAGCATAATAATAAACTGTGCCTGTTCATCTCCCCACGCCACCGGTTCGGCCAACTTCGCCACGCTAATGGTGGATTGTTCGATATGCTCAGACTTACTGTGCGGAATCGCAAAACTGAAACCCAGGCCGGTAGAAAAGACCGCTTCTCTGGCCCATAAATCGGCTTCCAGTTTGCGTGGATAGCGGCAGCGTCCTGCCAGTAGCAGGTTATCCGTCATCCCCTTGATCACCTCTTCCTTACTTTGCCAGTCGCTGTTCAGTTCAATGCACTGAGTGGAGATCAGCGGTGCATCATGCTGAGTCATTCTGAACTGTGCCAGCAGATGCCCGGCTTCCAGCGGCGTCCTGCAATTCATCACCTGATTAAGCAGTTGACGGCAGGCTTTGGCATCCAGCCGGGCAAGTGCGGCTTTTACCGCCGGAATCGCCGGAGCACTCATACTGATTTCATCCAGCCCCAACCCTGCCAGCAACGGCAGCGCTGAGACTTTCCCACCCAATTCTCCACACAGACCTATCCATTTGCCCTGCCGGTGTACCGCCTGAACCACAAAATCCAGCGCCCGCAAGAAAGCAGGATTAAAGCTGTTATACAAATGGTCAACTTTGGCATTGTCACGATCCACCGCCAGCAGATACTGCGTTAGATCGTTACTGCCAATACTGAAGAAATCTACTTCTTCACAGCACTGGTCAATGATAAACATCACCGACGGCACCTCCAGCATAATCCCGAGAGAGATGCGCTCATTAAACGGAATTTGTTCTTCCCGCAACTGCTGCTTCACTTCCTGCAGTTTTTCTTTGACCCAGAGAATTTCCTCCATCGATGAAATCATCGGGATCATAATCTTCAGGTCACCATGAGCAGAGGCACGGAGAATCGCCCGTAACTGACCGGTAAACAGTGTTAAAAACTCCGGATAAATACGCACGGCGCGGTAACCGAGAAACGGGTTATTCTCAGCAGGAATGGGCAGATAAGGCACTGGTTTATCACCACCAATATCCATGGTGCGGACAATAATGCTGCGCCCCGCAGCAGATTCCAGAGCATGGCAGAAGATGTTGTAAAGCTCACTTTCCCCCGGAGCACTACTCCTGTCCATATACAGCATTTCAGTACGAAACAGACCTATCGACTCAGCGCCGTTGGCAAAAGCACCGGCAGCTTCGGCTGACAGGGCAATATTGGCAGCGACTTCAAGGTTTCGGCCATCGGCAGTTTTTCCCGGAGCATCTTTCCAGACACTTTGCTGACGACGCAGGCTTTCCTGTACCCGGGATTCCTGGCGGTAGTAACGGTGAATCGCTTGTGAAGGATCAGTAATCACTACCCCTGCGTCCGCATCCAGGTAGACATCAGAGTTGAGTTTTGGCAGCAGCGCCGTGACTTTCACCCCTGCCAGCGTAGGAATATTAAATGACCGGGCAAGGATCACGGTATGTGATGTGGTTCCGGCACTTTTTAGCACCAGCCCTTTCAGCAGACTTTTGTCCAGTTCCAGAAACTGTCCGGGGGTGAGTTCTTCGCACAGGCAGATGGAAGGCGACGTCAGTTTTCGGGCGGACGGAAAACGTTGCTCGCCATAAATCTGTTGCAACAGGCGAAAGCCCAGATCACGAATATCCAGTACCCGCTCCCTCAGGTAACCGCTGTCAGATTGATTAAACTGACGACAAAAATGATCGGTGGTCAACACTATCGCCTGTGCGCAGCTGTTGCCCTCAGCAACATGGCCGGTCAGTCGTTGTTGCCACAAAAGATCACCTGCCAGCGACAGATGGGCTTCCAGAACCGCTGTCGCGGTGCCTTCGTTGTCCAGTAACTGCAGCTTCAGGGTTTTCACCAGCATCTCCAGCCCCCCGGCTAGTCGCAGCTGTTCCCGGGAAATTTCATCAGCCGCAGGGAGCTCACCCGGGTTTTCGAAATCGAATGCCGCCAGTAATGTCAGGCGACCGGCACTGCTTCCCTGGCTGACCGGCTGGCCGGGGAAGCAGTGTGGATTTAGCCGGCTCAGTGATTCAGGTAGCGGTTCACGCTGCAGTACCGGCGCAGCACTGACCGGTGCATCGCAACGCGGGAATTCCTCTTTTATCCAGTCGTACAGAAACTGGTAAGCCTGCTGTTGGTCGTCTCCGGAAATTATCAGCCGGCAGTTGTCGCCTTTCAGCGTATCAGTACCAATCAGTGATAAGGCACTTTTGGCATTCCCGTTGCGTCCGCTCCTAAGGTTATGCCATTCAATATCGCAGCTGTACCGGTTACAGACAGCCTCAATCTGACTGGCCGGACGGGCATGAACCCCTTCATTTAACTCACAGACAAACTCTATTGTTTCTGCCATGGCCCCTCTCCGTAAAATACTGATCGTCAGTACAGGATAAGTAAGCGCTGTCCTGCCGGATATCTCACAAAGCTGCCAAATACTGGACAATTGTATGCAGAGTCTGAAACCGGGACTCAGCTCACATGTTAAATAATATCGGTTAATGTAGCTAAATGTGATTTATTTTGAATTCCCTCTCATTTCCGGAGGGATACAACAAAAATCCAGCAAATCCCTGTTTTCTCCCCTGTCTGGCGTTCTCCGGATTCTCTATTGTTGCGATCATCTGCCTGCATACTGGCGTTCTCAGGTTCCGGAGCAATCGATGAGCGAATTAACACTGATTCTAAAAAATACCCGGCAACACCTGATGACCGGGGTCTCTTATATGATCCCGTTCGTCGTTTCCGGCGGGATTCTGCTGGCGGTCGCGGTGATGTTTTATGGTAAAGGCGCCGTACCGGATGCTGAGTCGGCGGCGAATCTGAA
Source organism: Tatumella morbirosei (assembly GCF_000757425.2). GTDB lineage: Bacteria > Pseudomonadota > Gammaproteobacteria > Enterobacterales > Enterobacteriaceae > Tatumella > Tatumella morbirosei. Next base: position 712,207 of record NZ_JPKR02000003.1, read on the forward strand.
AAAATTATTTGATATTGGTGTGGCAGGTCTGACACTGATGGTGCCTTTCCTGGCTGCCTATATTGGCTACTCGATTTCCGAACGTTCTGCACTTGCCCCTTGTGCCATTGCCGCCTGGGTCGGTAACAGCTTCGGGGCAGGTTTCTTCGGGGCACTGATTGCCGGAATTATTGGCGGTATTGTGGTGTATTACCTGAAAAAAATCCCCGTGCATAAAGTGCTGCGCTCGGTTATGCCTATCTTTGTTATCCCTGTAATTGGCACTCTGATCACCGCAGGTATCATGATGTGGGGCCTGGGAGAACCCGTTGGTATGCTGACCAAAAGCCTGACTGTCTGGCTGCAAGGTATGCAACAAGGTAGCGTGGTGATCCTGGCAGTAATTATGGGGTTAATGCTGGCATTTGATATGGGAGGGCCGGTAAATAAAGTGGCCTACGCCTTTATGCTGATCTGTGTCGCTCAGGGTGTTTATCACGTGGTAGCAATTGCCGCAGTCAGTATCTGCATCCCGCCGCTTGGCCTGGGGCTGGCAACGTTGATCGGCCGCCGTAATTTCTCTGCCGAAGAGCAGGAAGCCGGCAAAGCCGCGCTGGTCATGGGATGCGTCGGGGTGACAGAAGGCGCCATTCCGTTTGCCGCCAGCGATCCTTTGCGGGTGATCCCTTCGATTATGCTCGGTTCAGTAAGCGGTGCCGTGGTCGCTGCGCTGACCGGTGCTGAATGTTATGCCGGCTGGGGCGGATTAATTGTTCTGCCGGTGGTTAGCGGTAAATTTGGTTACCTGTTAGCCGTCGTGACCGGCATGGTGGTGACTGCCCTTTGCGTCAATCTGCTTAAGCATCTTAGCCGTCACAAAGTCTCCGCAGCCCCTGCCGCGGAAGAGGATCTGGATCTGGACTTCGAAATTCACCCGTGAGGAAAACCTGATGACAAAAATTATCGCTGTAACTGCCTGCCCTTCAGGTGTTGCACATACCTATATGGCCGCCGAAGCCCTGGAAACTGCCGCCAAATCCCGTGGCTGGCAGGTTAAAGTCGAAACCCAGGGATCACTGGGTCAGGAAAATACTCTGACAGAGAACGATATCAGTGAGGCGGACCTGGTGATCCTGACTAAAGATATTGGTATTCAGAATGAAGAACGTTTCAGCGGCAAAACCATTGTCAGGGTGAATATCAGCGATGCGGTAAAACGTGCAGACGCTATAATGACTAAGATAGATGCACATCTGAGCCAGTAATCCACGGCTGCCGGTTCCTGCCTGCGGCCTGCAGTGGCCGCACAGGTTCCGTTTGCTGCGTAGATGATTAACCGTGTTGCCCGGAGGATTTATGCCACTCACCGGACGGAATTTAGTCGCTGTCACTGCCTGTGTCAGTGGCGTTGCCCATACTTATATGGCCGCTGAACGGCTTGAGAAAATCTGCCAGCAGGAAAACTGGAATATTCACATTGAAACCCAGGGGGCACTGGGTATCGAAAATCCTTTGACAGAGCAGTTAATCCGCGCAGCGGATGCTGTCCTGCTGATTACCGATATTGAGTTAAACGGTGCTGAGCGGTTTGCCGACAGTCGTTGTGTGACATCCCGGATTAGCCCGTTTCTGACCGATCCGGCCAGAGTGATCAGCGCGGTGCGAAAACTGCTTTCAGCCCCGGAAAAGACGCGGATGATTGTCAGTTGAAACAGCCTACCCTTTAACCGGTTATTCTTTATCGATATTGCATAACAGGCTTTTCAGCCAGTCTGTGGCCTGTTTCTTACCACTGCGCCGGTGTGACAAAATTTTCACTGTAAAAGGCTCAACTTCAAACGGCAGTTCCCAGACAGTGACCGGCAGCGAATGCCGTAAACGTTCTGCTGCCCGGCGAGGGAGCGCCATCAATAAGTCAGTTTCCGCGACAATCCACGGACCGCTCAACATGGACGGTGTTTTAATCGCAATCTGCCGCTGGTGGCCCAGCTGCTCCAGCTGGTAATCCAGCACGCTCTGTCGCTCATTCCAGGGGGTCACGACCAGATGTCGTGCCGCCAGATAATCCTCGAAGCTTAGCCTGCGTCGCTGTTGATGGCTGATGACCACATAGTCATCCTGCATCCAGTCAATTTCATCCAGCTCCGGATGCGGCGGCTGATGCGGCACACTAAACCCCAGCGCCAGGTCGATTTCCCCTGCCAGCAATTCATTCACGGCCAGACCCGACGACAAATAGCGTAAGTCAAAACTGAGCGCCGGTCCCTGCGGTTGCAGAGTAGCCATTAACTGCGGGAATACACAGGCGGCGGTGTAATCGGTAATGCCCATGCTAAAACATTCCTGACTGGTCAACGGGTTAAACGCCGGTTGTGGTGCCAGTACCTGGTTAAGCTGCCCCAGTAACTGACTGACGGAGGGAGCCAGTCCGGTGGCAAACACGCTGGGAATCATCCGGTGACCTTCGCGATAAAACAGCGGGTCATTCAGCGACTCCCGCAACCGGGAAAGTGCATGGCTGAGGGCAGAAGTGCTCATGGAAAGCTCTTCAGCGGCGCGTCTGACCGAGGCATGCCGGTAGACAGCATCCAGTACCAGCAACAGGTTCAGATCCAGACGGCGTAACACAGGATGCATAATATTCATCATTAGGTGATTTCATTGCACTTAATTCTTCGGAGCATAACGATTATGCTTAGCACCTGCAATCACAGACTCACTTAAGGAAAGCCCATGACCTTGCGTATCCGTCAGGCACAGCCTGACGACAGCCAGATTATTTTCGATATGATCACCGAACTGGCTATTTATGAAAAAGCTCCGGAACAGGTTGTCACTTCAGCGGAAGAAATCCGCGCCACACTGTTTGGACCAGAGAGTAAAACCGAAGCACTGATCAGTGAAGCGGACGGAAAAATCATCGGTTATGCAGTATTTTTCACCAGTTACTCTACCTGGCTGGGGCGTAACGGCATCTACCTGGAAGACCTGTATGTGTCACCGGCAGCCCGTGGTCAGGGAGCCGGAAAGGCATTGATTAAGCATATTGCCGGGCTGGCCGTTGAGCGTCAGTGTGGTCGTTTAGAGTGGAGTGTGCTCGACTGGAATACCCCGGCTATCGACTTTTATAAAAGCATCGGTGCCCTGCCGCAAAGTGAATGGGTCCGCTATCGCCTGGACGGTGAAGCACTGCACAATTTTGCTAACAGCTAATTACTGAAAAAACCTGAGACTTTGCAGGGCCGGAGCGATCAGTGCCCGCAGTTCATCCCGGACGGCACCCTCTCTGGCCTGCAAAGAGAAAGTCTGCATAAGCGCATGAAAATAGTCGACCAGTCATCCCGGCCAGTGAGCTGGCCGGGTCTGCGCCCGGTTAATCATTTCAAAGTCATTAACATTCACCTTCATCACTCAGACCATAAGTGTATGCCGTTGGATCAAACCAGCGATAATCCCGCTGATACAGATGTATTGTTTCACCATTATCCAGCAAAAGGCCGGCTGTGCCGCTGGAATACAAACTCCATTCTGCACTGGTACCATCACGCCATATTAACCGGCCTGTTGCGAAGCAGGGGGTGTAACGATCTTCGTTAACAACGAACCCTTCAACACGCTGCGAATTATTGAAAAAATTAAGTATCTGTACATAGGTGGGTTTAAACTTAATACAATCTTCTCTTATGGTTGCATCATCTAAATACCACTCAAGCGTCTTTCCGGTTTCGATTTCAGTCAGTGTTTTCACTTTTCCCGGATGACTGCATGCAGAGATAATAAAGACAGGCAGTAACAGAGATAAAATTCTTAATAAATATTTTTTAATGGTTACCATCATTTCAAAGCCATTAACATTCACCTTCACCACTCAGGCCATAAGTGCATGCCGTTGGATCAAACCAGCGATAATCCCGCTGATACAGATGTATTGTTTCACCATTATCCAGCAAAAGGTTGGCTGTGCCGCTGGAATACAAATACCATTCTGCACCAGTGCCATCACGCCATGTTAACCGGCCTGTTGCAAAGCAGGGGGTGTAACGATCTTCGCTAACAACGAACCCTTCAACACGCTGTGATTTATTAAAAAACTTAAGTATCTGTTCCCGGGTTGGCTGGAATTTTTTACATTCCTCTTTAAGATTTTCATCTTTCATTGACCATGAAACCGTCATACCTGTCTCAATCTCAGTCAGTGTTTTTACTTTTTCCGGATGGCTACATGCAGAAATGATAAAGACCGGCAGTAGCGGAGGTAAAATTTTTAATGAAAATTTTTTAATGGTTACCATTTTGCAGTACTCCCCTCCGTGATATTTTTCCTGGCCACATCAGGATGACGATAAACTTCATTTAGCGAAACATTTAGGGTGTCTGATAATTTCTTTACCAGCCACTTTAATGATTTATTTTGTTTGTCATTAACCGCTTCGTATACATATACTTTATTTATAATCCTTGCCTTTCCGACAATTTCTATTCCAATAGAGTCAGCATTATAAGGGAATCTGTCCGGGAAATTTTTCCTGGCTTCATAACCGTGTACTTTCCTTGATTTTTTCCCTGGTGTTTTTTATTTTATCCATATCCATTACTTTTTTTAATTCCTGCGGGCTACATGATTTTTTCAGTAAACAACGCGATTGCAGGAAACCCACATGATTGGTTATTTTGTACAATGACGCTGTCTGCCAGATAGTTCCGTCCTTATCTATCAGAAAATGAGCACCATTCGCACCGATGTTCTGATAGCTGTGAAAAGTACTTCTGGCTGTCGTGCTGTCAGTCTGATGCACAATAATACCATTGACCGCAGCAAGCTTACCGCGTTCAATCGAATTAAATCGCTTCACAGTAATACGTTCCGCATCCACTAAACCATTTTTATCAACAAATAACATGGCTATATTTACTTATATCACCTGTCATTAAATGACGGCATTAGCTTTAATATCGTATCCTGCAGAAACCGTACCCGCAGAATTTCCGTCCATATTTTGTAAAACGTAATCTATTTTTACCCGGGAGAAACTGAGGCTTACCGTTTCACGCGGAACCCGCATGGTATTAAGGTAGACCGGATGCACCCCGGTAATGATAATTTCCTGAAGTGTAATACGCAGATACTCCAGCGAAGCCCCGCCGGCTTTTCTTACTGTCAGAACCGCTTCAGGAATATGTTTCCCCATCAGGCAATAGTGAAGAAAGCCAGGAGTGGATTTATCGATATAATGTTCGAAATGGAAGTCATCAACAGTACATTTCCCGGCACCTCCACCACTACCGGAATGCATATCAGATGTCTGGCTAACCGATAAATCCCAGTCCAGTACCTCAGTCTCTCCATGATGCAGGGAGTCCTGTGATTCTCCTCCGATACCCTTAATCTTTATAAAAATATCCTGCCCCATAATTCTTCCTTGTATGAGTGAAAAAATTTGCGACTTTTTTCTGTCCCGAATAAACCGCCGGATAAAAAAAAGAAAATTGCTCTGCCGGGTGACTGATTGCGTGTTCCTTCCTGACGCCCCGACAGAACAGCTCCGCATAGCGGGAAAATCTTAGCGTAATAGCAGATCGGGAACCTGTTGAGGAGTCACAAAATCCGGCAACACCCTGCTTTCCGGATTTTTACACAACAGCGGGAGAATATAACGGTTCCTTAGCAGATCGCCATCCGTTGGCAATCTGCCGTTTCACCGGCAGATATTATCGCGACTCAGGCGGAACGGGGTAATTCAGTCAGCTCTTTCGAACGCAGTTTCACCCGCACCGGCACCGATTTATAAGAGGGAGTGCCACTCTGCGGATCGTTATAATCCAGCGGCACCAGCACATTGGCCTCCGGATAATAAGCGCCCACCGAACCCTCGGCGATGTTATAAGCGACAACGGTGATCCCTTCCATTTTCAGCGTACTGCCCGGCAGCGCAGTTTCAATATCGACCACATCACCATGTTCCAGCCCGAGACGCTCAAGGTCATTATCACTCATAAATAAAATATCCCGTCGGCCAAACACTCCCCGGTAACGATCATCCAGTGCGTAGATGGTGGTGTTGTACTGGTCATGGCTACGCAAGGTGATAAGCCGTAGTATATTGTCGCCTTCCACGTTGATATTTTCATGCACGCCACGGAACACCGAAAACTCCGCTTTACCGGATGCCGTCGGCCAGTGTCGTTCAGTGGGTGGCAGTGGCATACGGAACCCACCGGGCTGGCGGATCCGCTGATTATAATCCTCAAAGCCCGGAACGGTTTTTTCTATCAGATCACGAATCCGGTCATAGTCTGCCACCAGTTCATTCCAGGCCACTTTAGTGTCAGGGAGGGTACTGGTCGCCATTGCCGCGACAATGGCCGGCTCAGACCGTAGATCCGGTGATGCCGGTTTCAGCTTGCCGGAAGAAGCATGAACCATCGACATGGAGTCCTCGACAGTCACTGACTGTCGCCCGGAAGACTGAATATCCAGTTCGGTTCTGCCGAGGCAAGGTAGTATGAAGGTCTGACGGGCCACCAGTAAATGACTGCGGTTCAGTTTGGTACCGATATGCACACTCAAATCCAGGGCCTTCATTGCAGGAAAGCAGGCCTGAGAGTCTGGCAATGCCACCGCAAAGTTACCGCCCAGACACAACAAAGCCCGGGCGCTACCGTCAATCATCGACTGCATGGCTTTTACCGCATCGTGACCATGTTCTTTAGGCGGAGTAAAACCGAACTCTTTTTCCAGCCGTGCCAGAAAATCTGCTGACGGTTTCTCGGTAATTCCTACTGTCCGGTTGCCCTGCACATTGGAGTGTCCGCGTAACGGGCATATACCCGCACCTGGCTTTCCGATGTTGCCACGCATCAGTAACAGGTCAGCAATCAGCCGCACATTTTCTGTGCCCTTGTTATGCTGGGTGATCCCCATACCGTAAGTAATAATAGTGGCATTCGATTTGGCATAGATAGCTGCGACAGATTCAAGCACTTCCTGTGTCAGACCACTTTCCTGCTCAATCTCCTGCCAGCGGGTTGCCTGCAAGTCATCACAGAATGCCTCAAAACCGTGGGTATGTTCGGCGATAAAATCGTGATCAAGCACCCCGCCCTGCTGCGCTTCAGATTCCAGCAAGGCTTTGGCGATCCCTTTCAGTGCCGCAGCATCACCTCCGGCCCTGACCTGATAATAACCGGAAGCAATATCCGTCGAGCTATAGGTCGCCATTTCGGCGACGTTCTGGGGATCGGCAAAGCGTTCAAGTGCCCTTTCACGCAGTGGGTTAAACACGATGATAGGCACATTTTTACGTGACAATTCGTGTAGTGTGCCCATCATCCGTGGGTGGTTGGTGCCCGGGTTATGGCCAATAGAGATCACCAGTTCTGCATGGTCAAAGTCATCCAGTGAAACGGTCCCTTTACCGATACCGATAGACTGTGGCAGACCGACGCTGGTCGCCTCATGGCACATATTCGAACAGTCAGGGAAATTGTTGGTCCCATATTCCCGTGCAAACAACTGGAATAACCAGGCTGCCTCATTAGACGCCCGTCCCGAGGTATAGAATTCGACCTGATTAGGTTCCAGCCCACGCAGAACCTCCCCAATCTGTTGCATGGCCTCGTCCCAGCTAACGGGTTTCAGGGTATCGCTGGCCGGATCATAAGCCAATGGCGTGGTCAGCCGTCCGTAGTTTTCCAGTTCATAATCTGATTTTGCCAGTAACGAGGTCACGGTATTGGCCGCCAGAAAATCCGCCGTGACCCGTTTACTGGTTGCTTCCCAGGTCACGGCTTTGGCACCATTTTCGCAAAACTGAAAGGTTGAACGGTGATCTTTATCAGGCCAGGCACATCCCGGGCAGTCAAACCCATCCGGCTGGTTGGTGCGTAGCAGGGTTGGCGGGGCGGTAAGGATATCCATTTGGGTGCGAACGGCAATCGCCGTTGCTTTCAGTGCTCCCCACCCTCCGGCAGGACCATCATAAGGATGAATTCCGGGTACGCTACGTCTTTTAGCCATTTCATTGCCTCCGGTTGCTCACAGTCATTGCAGGTTATGCTGCGGATTATCTCTACGGATAGTTACTGTTAAGGTTAGCAGAGCATTACCAGACTGGCCTGCGAAGGTAGCGACAAACGATATTTGACTGACGGGCTAAGTTTGCTGTCGCTGTTGTATCATTTCTGTCATCACTTCTCTCAATACCGTTAAATGACTGAATTGCAGATCCTTAACAGCACTCAGCAACGTGATATTTCCGCCGACGGCTCGTGTAACCAGTTGCTGTAGTGCTGGCTGCAGAGCAGGTGCTGCCAGTTCTGCCCGATAGAGTGAGGCAAAATAAGAGTAATCAATATGCTGCTGATGAAATTGCTGGCGGAGCGATGTGGAAGGAGCCAGCGATTTGCACCATTCGTCTGGTCTGAACTTAGCTTTACTGACCCCACGCGGCCACAATCGGTCAGCGAAAGCCCGCCAGCCATCAGCCTCTTCGGCCTGGTCATAAACCCGTTTGCATCGTATCATGCCCCCCCCCTGAGGACTTTTATATCACATTTCATGGTCGCTGTTTCCGGCAGACAGTCACTTTAGTAATCAAGGAACAAACACCATGAACCGCTAAATAATGACCATGCCTTAGTACAGAAGTCAGGTATCTCTGACTTAGCATATAAAGATATGCACAAATAATATTTCACTGTGATAATTTACCGCTTAAAATAAGCGGAAAGGTCAGCCTGCGGCTGGCCCATTTTTTTTCATCAATTGTTTGGAAGGTGTACTGTGCCAGCCTGGCTGAATCTTGCAGCAGAATCATTCTGGCCGATGTTACATGCCGGATTAACATTTACCATCCCCTTAACGCTACTCTCATTCGTTCTCGGGCTGTCTCTGGGTTTTATTATTGCGCTGATCCGTCTGTACGGGCCTAAACCACTGGTTGCAGTGGCGCGTTTTTATGTCTGGTTACTACGGGGGACGCCGCTGCTGGTGCAGCTGTTTTTGATTTTCTATGCCCTGCCGAGTGCCGGAATTACTATTTCCGCATTCCCGGCCGCGGTGATTGGATTCACGCTGAATATCGGTGCCTATTCTTCTGAAATCATTCGCGCCACCATTAAGTCGGTCCCTGCCAGCCAGTGGGAAGCCGCCCATTCCATCGGAATGAGCTGGCGTCAGGCGCTGGTCAGAATTATTTTGCCACAGGCAGCGAGGATTGCGGTTCCCCCGCTCTCGAATACCTTTATCTCCCTGGTGAAGGATACCTCACTCGCCTCGGTGATTACTGTTCCTGAAATGTTCCTGGCGGCACAGCGAATTGCTGCTGTGACCTACCAGCCACTGATCCTGTATTCCGAAGCAGCGCTTATCTATCTGTTTTTCAGTACTTTGTTGTCAGCACTGCAAAATAAACTGGAGATCCATTTCTCCCGTGAAGAAAAGGCGGAGTCGTAACCTGATGATTTCATTAACCGGAATTAACAAGTTTTTTCAGGATAACCATGTCCTGAAGGACATTTCGCTGAATTTGCCTAAAGGGTCGGTTACCGCGCTGATTGGTCCTTCCGGCAGTGGTAAAAGTACCCTGCTGCGTTGTGTTAATCTGCTGGAAATCCCGCAATCTGGTTCGCTGACACTGGATCAGGAGACACTGGAGTTTCATAACAAACCGCTGCGCAGCAAAGATATACAACGTATCAGTCGTCAGACTGGCATGGTGTTTCAGAACTTCTCGTTGTTTCCGCATAAAAGTGTGCTGGAGAACATTACCGAAGGGCTGATTGTGGTTCATAAGTGGTCAAAAGCAGACGCCGCCGCACGGGCCGATGAATTACTGACTAAAGTCGGGCTACTGCATAAGCGTGATGTCATGCCGGTCACTCTGTCCGGCGGGCAACAACAGCGTGTCGCGATTGCCCGGGCGCTGGCCCCGTCGCCTAAAGTTTTGCTGTGCGATGAGCCCACCTCAGCACTGGACCCGGAACTGTCGGTAGAAGTTGTGGCTGTGCTCAGCCAGTTGGCAGATGAAGGCACCACCATGCTGATGGCAACCCATGATTTACGACTGGCGGCATCGGTCGCCAGCCACACTATTTTTCTTGAATCGGGTGAAATTGTGGAAACCGGCGAATCTGAAACGCTGTTCCGTCATCCGCAAAAACCCAGAACAGCCAAATATATTGCGACTCTGACCGACGGTCTGCCTGTCGGTCCGGCATAATCCAGGAGTATAAAAATGAAAAAAACCACGTTGTTATTGTCTGCACTGATGTCATTGAGCTTTGCACATGCGGCACTGGCAGACGATGCCCTGGCACGCGTAAAAGCGGCAGGCGAACTGAAAATTGGTACTGAAGGAACTTATGCTCCGTTCACCTATCACACCATCTCCGGGGATTTGACCGGGTTCGATGTGGAAATCGGCCGTGCAATTGCTCAGCAACTGCACGTTAAACCGGTATTTGTCGAAGGCAAATGGGACGGGCTGATCGCCGGTCTGGATGCCAAACGTTATGATGTAGTGATCAATGAAGTAGGTGTAACCCCGGAGCGTCAGAAGAAATATGACTTTTCCACACCTTATATCGTGTCTAAAGCCGTGGTGGTGGTTAAAAACGACAATACCAGCATTCACAGTTTTGCCGATCTGAAAGGGAAAAACTCCGCTCAGTCACTGACCAGTAACTACGCACAAATTGCCCGTCAGTATGGCGCTCAGTTGGTCAGCACCGATGGTTTTAACCAGTCCATCGACCTGGTTGTTCAGGGTCGTGCCGATGCAACGGTGAACGACAAACTGTCTTTCCTTGATTTCAAAAAGCACCGTCCTGATGCTCCGGTGAAAATCGTCGCTTCAGAAGATAATGCCAGCGCTTCTGCGGTACTGCTGCGTAAAGATGAATCCACACTGCAGACGGCGATTAATGACGCCCTGGCGACCATTAAGAAAGACGGAACCTATGAAAAAATCTCCGAAAAATACTTCGGTGAAGATGTTTCACATTAATCATCCGACGAATGGTTAACGATAAATGGCAGGCCTCTGAGCCTGCCATTTTTTTATCCGAAGTGATTTTCTTCTCCGACTGCATGACCTTTACTGCCAGTGCATTTCTCCGGTGTTCACTTTGGCACTCAACTCCAGTGAACTTTTGTCGGCCAGATGTGGCCAGAGCGCTTCCATGGTGCTGATAACAGTGGCGGCGTCATGATGCTGCTGAAGTGTGCTGTCAAAATCCTGCAGATATTTCAGAGTAAAACGAATCGCCTGATCACCGCCCGGAGCCTGACCGATAAAATGCCCCGGGATAACCCGCTGTGGTTTCAGTGCCAGCATCTGCTGCAATGTCTTCTGCCACTGCAGGCGACTCGCCACGGTTTGCGTATCGGCGGTCCAGACATGAATTCCGGCATCCACCGCTGTTCCGCCCAGCAGGGTCCTCTCCTGTGGGAACCAGACATAGGCTTGCTGAGAATCTGCATTGCGAATCTCTACCGGTTGGCCTTCCAGACTGAAACGGGTTTGTGGAATCACCTGTGGGGTCACCAGTTTTTGCGGTGCACCACTGCCCATTTTCGGTCCCCAGTAACTGAGTTTTGCCTGTTGTGTCTGCTGAATATGGGTGACGACACGTTGGGTCGCCACAATTTCTACCTTCGGCCAGGCATTCACCAACGGTTGCAGACCAAAATAGTAATCCGGGTCACCCGCAGTAATCACAATCCGGGTCAGCTTTTTGCCACTTTTCCTGATCAGGTTAACCAGCTTTTCACCGTCCTTGACACTGAATTGTGCATCAAACAGTATCGCCTGTTTGTCACCCGTGACCAGCGTAGAGGACACCGGAAAGATCCCCTGCTCCTGAGGATTATAGACAGTAAACTGCAACGGTGCGGCGGCCACTCCACCACTCAGTAACACGCTTAATAACATCAGTTTAGAAAGTTTCATGAAAATTCCCGGAGTCTGTGCCGTGACGGCGAAGACATTTAAGGTTTAAAGGGTTCCGGACAGGCTGTAAAACAGCGTCACCGGCTCATGCGGCACATTCTATAGATTTCATGATCTGTTAAAATCCTCTTATTATGAGATGCTGAATTTCGTCAATCGATCAGGAGTAATCATGGACAGAGTGATGGCGGCGCAGGTATTCAACCGCATTTGTGAAGCCGGCAGTCTGAGTGCTGCCGCACGGGCATTGGGAATATCGCGCCCGATGGTCAGCCGTTATCTGGAAGAGATGGAAAAATGGGCCGGAGCACGGCTGATTCACCGTTCATCACGCCATATGACCCTGACCCCGGCAGGGGAAGAGATTTTACAGAAAACCCGCCAGTTAAACCGGCTTTCAGAGGATATCAGCGGCCAGGCTGGCCGGGAGACGCCTTCAGGAATTTTACGTGTCGCCTGTGCGCACTATACCGCAACACATCTCATCAGCCCTGTACTGCCTGAATTTCTGCTGCGCTACCCTGACCTGCGTATTGAACTGGATATTAATAACCGCCCGGTGAATATGATTGGCGAAAGAATTGATGTCGCAATACGAATCACCGAAAACCCTGAACCCGGCGCTATTGCCCGTCGACTGGGAGAATGTGCCTCGGTGATTTGTGCCTCACCGGAATACCTGTCCATCCACGGCACCCCTGCGTCTGTCTCTGCCCTGTCAGCTCATAACTGCTTAAGTTACAGTAATTTCAGCCAGTCGCAGTGGCAACTGCTGTCAGAGCAAGGTGAAACTTTGTCACTGGCAGTCAATGGTAACCTCAGCGCCGGCATCTCTGCGGTACTGTTGGACGCCGCACTGGCAGGGTGCGGTATCACCATGATTCCGTTGGCAGAGGCAAGCCCCTGGCTGGCTAAAGGGCGGCTGGTGACTGTTCTGCCACAATATACTCCGCTCTCACTGGGCATTTACGGTATGTATCTGTCACGTAAACTTCAGCCACCGGCGTTACGACTCTTTCTGGAAGAAATCCAGCGCCGGTTGCAGACGTGGTAAACAAAACGGCCGCCCCTGTATTCAGCGGCGGCCGTCGATGTTCACAACGTATTGGCTATCAGAAAGTTTCAGTTTTCATCTGTTTTTCAGGGCTGTAGGCCATGTAGTAAATCAGAGCGACAAAAATTGCGCCACCGACGGCATTACCCAGGAACACCGCCACAAAGTTCATCAGATATTCTGACCAGTTACCCTGACCGGCAAAGATGGCGGCCGGAATAACGAACATATTCGCTACTACGTGCTGGAAGCCAATCGCGACAAACGCCATCACCGGGAACCAGATACCGATGATTTTGCCCACCACATCTTTACTGGCCATACCCAGCCAAACTGCCAGGCACACCAGCCAGTTACAACCAATACCGGAAATAAATGCCTGACCGAAGGGGGCACTGGTTTTAGCCGCAGCCACCGCCAGCGTTTTCTTCAGAAATGCCCCTTCGGTCATTCCCAGCATGTGACCGAAGAACCATGCCACCGCGACACTACCGATAAAATTGGCAATAGTGACCCAGAACCAGTTGCGTGCCAGCGCGCCCCAGCTGATTTGTTTCGACAACGCCGCAATCGTCAGTACCATCATATTGCCGGTCAGCAGTTCGGCACCGGCCAGGATCGTCAGGATAAGACCCAACGGGAACACCATCGCGCCCAATAATCCGCCAAATGAGCCCCAGTCTGCAGGTAACTGTGCAATTACATGGAGATCGAGAAGAAATCCAATAGCGATAAAAGCGCCGCCCAAAAAGCCGAGAATAAGTAAATTTTGCAACGAGGAGTGGCTTTTATTGACTCCGGACTGGACCGCCAGCGCTGCTATTTCTTTAGGTGTGCTGAAAGACATAGTGACCTGATGATAAATAAACCTGAAAACGGCTTAGGTTAAAAGAAAGTCATCAATATGATGGCTGTGACATTACTTGTATCTAACAATCTGGATGATAGCGGGTGGTGTTTAAACTGCCAACGTCTGAATTACACTATTCTAACATCAACAGCACTAAATACTTATTACGCTTATAGGGTATTGATTTTATGGGTAAAATAACAGTCATCTTTTAACGATTTTTTTACTTTAATTAAACCATAATTTTCCTTCCTTCGCATCTTATCTCCGCACAGGCAGGCAAAGGTTGCCTGAAAGTGCAATGCTATGCTGATATATACTGTACAAACTGCAGTGAATTTTAACATTCAGCCAAAGGAACCAAGACCCTATGAGTACTTCCTATACCCCACCAGAAGTATGGACCCCCCCTGAGTCTGTCGGCGGCAGGTTTGGCAGCATCAACCGGCCTGATTCCGGCGCACGGCATCAGCAGGATCTGCCTGTCGGCGAACATCCTTTCCAGCTGTATTCGCTGGGTACGCCGAACGGCGTCAAAGTGAGTATTATGCTTGAAGAGCTACTGGAAAAGGGTGTGGAAGAGGCTCGTTATGATGCTCATCTGATCCGAATTATGGAAGGTGATCAGTTTGGTTCCGGGTTTGTTTCTGTCAATCCAAACTCTAAAATTCCTGCACTGGTCGATCGGAGTGGTCCGGAACCGGTGAATATTTTTGAGTCGGGAGCCATTCTGCTCTATCTGGCAGAAAAATTTAACAGCTTTCTGCCGACAGCCACTGCCGAACGTGCCGCCTGCCTTTCCTGGCTGTTCTGGCAAATGGGGAGTGCCCCGTTCCTTGGGGGTGGTTTTGGGCACTTCTATGCCTACGCACCAGAAAAACTGGAATATCCGATAAACCGCTTCGCGATGGAAGCCAAACGTCAGTTGGATGTTCTGGATAAACAACTGGCGAAAAATACCTATATTGCCGGTGAAGAATATACCATCGCCGATATGGCTATCTGGCCATGGTACGGAGTGCTGGTTCAGGGGGGGTTGTATGGTGATGCCGCTAAATTCCTCGATGCATCCTCCTATACCCACCTGAACCGCTGGGCCGATCTGATTGGTCAACGCGAAGCGGTGAAAAAAGGTCGTCTGGTACTGAAAAAATAACCAATAGCGCAGAGCTGTCAGGCCTGACTGTTCTGCGTGTTCTTGCAGTAGTTGCTAAAACTGTTTGTTGCCCATCCGTCTGTTCGGTCCCCCCGCTTTACGACTATACTGACGCAGACTCTCCTCAAAGAAACGGACTTATGAAAGATTACTCTGCATTGCTGGTCAGACTGGAGCAACAACTGGCCGTTACAGATAAGACTCCACTCTACCTACGTTTTGCCCGAATTATTAAGCAGGCGGTACGTCAGGGCGATTTACAGCAGGATGATTTTTTACCCAGTGAGCGAGAGTTCAGTCTGCATTTAAACATTTCAAGGATCACCGTCAGAAAAGCACTTTCCTTGCTGGAACAGCAAGGAATTATCTGGCGTTCCCGCGGCTACGGAACACAGATTCGCAGCCAGCTTGAATATTCGTTACAGGAACCTCAGGGATTATCTCAGCAGGCTGTTCTTCTTGGGAAACATCCTGATACTGAATGGATCAGTAAAAGCGCAATTGCCTGTCCCGCAGATATTGCCCGCCAGTTACAGGTGCCGGTGAATAGCCAGGTATTCTTATTTAAGCGCATACGTTATGTGGATAAAGAAGCCGTCTCGCTGGATGAATCCTATATCCCAGCTGAGTTGATCGATAATCCTGAGGATATCGGCATTTCACTGTACGACTATTTACGGGCTCATGGTATTGTTCCTGCAAAGACACAGAGCAGGGTCACTACCCGAATGCCTGATCCCGCCCTTCAGCAGCAAATAACCCTGTCCGCGGCCATTCCTGTCTTAGTGATAAAACAATTAGCACTTAGCGCCTACGGACAGCCCGTCGAATACAGCATCAGTTATTGCCGTGGCGATATGTATGCATTTATCAGCGGTTAATTTCGGGTGATAAATTCTCTCAGTTGTCGGAGTGTTGGAGCACAATCGCCACCACGCTGAGATACGACGTAAGCCGCTACCTGGTTTGCCAGACTGACAGCATCACTCAATGCCCAACCGCAACAAAGCCCGGCCAGTAAAGCTCCCGCATGACTGTCTCCTGCTCCGATAGTATCCACAACATCAACCTGTGTCGCGGGAATCCAGCCCTGGCTGGTATCAGAACAATACCCTGCCCCTTGGTGATCCAGCCTCAGAATCAGCGTGGCAGAAACCTGTTGTTGCCAGTAGTCCATCAGGGCTTCATGGGAATAATTTTCGCTATCCTGCAGCAGCTTTTGCCAGAGCAGTATGGCCTCCTGACGATTTACCGTAATCACGGGACGTAGCGCCATAATACGCCAGAAATGATCATGACTGATATCCCCCAGTCGCGGTCCAAAATCGACAAAAATACGTTGCTGAATCTGTCGTTTCTCCAGCCAGTGAATAAGTATTTCACCTGCTGTTGAGATGAGCTGATACCCTGATAAGTAGATCCAGCTATCCTCAGACACCTGAAGCTCTTCCAGTAGCTCAGGTGTCCAGCGATTTTCGACCCCCGCCACTGACATAAAAGTTCGTTCACCATCTGGTTCGACCATCGCCAGACTCCAGCCATTGTCACCGGTAGGAATCTCAATCGCTGTTTCAATACCATACTGCTGAAGCTTCTGGCGAATCACGGAGGCCCAGGCGCCCTGTCCGACCGGCAGAGCATTCACCGGAACAACTCCCAGACGGTGTAAAGCCAATGTGACATTCAGTGCACAGCCTCCGGCAGTCACCGATTGCTGAGTCAATGCCAGATCGCCTCCGCGCTGTGGCAGTGCCGGCACACAGGCAATGACATCAACCACGGCCGCACCGATAACACACACCGGATGCAGCTCAACCAACAGCAGATTCACTTTTCCTCTAGCCATTTTTTACCTCTGAAGCACATCTTAGACGATAAAATTCGCGGCTGTAATGAGTAAAATCCAGTTGATTCACCTGATCCAGTTCAGCTTTGAGCTGAGGGTCAATACTCTCTATACCCCGCAATGCACCGCATATTGCTACGGCCATTGCACCAATAGTATCGGTGTCGCCGCCGAGATTAGCGCAAAGAACTGCGCAACGGTTTGGACAGGTATCGGCAAGAGTGACCATCGCAACCGCCGCTGGCACTGACTCAATCGTACTTGTCCCGGCACCGACCAGTTGGTAAATCTGCTCCATAGCACTTTCAACCCCGACGGATTGTTGAACAACTTTCAACGCCAGTTCGATTCTTGCCGCCATTGACGGGCTAAATGTGGTAATACGGTCGAGCTGAGCCTGACTGGCCACTGAAGGTAACTGGTCACAGATCGCTTCCCAGCTAACGCCTTCAATCGCCAGTGATACTGCATAAGCAATCACCGTCGCCCCGGCGATGGCCACATCCGATTTATGGGTCGGACTGGAGGCCAGTTTTACCTGCTCAATAAAACGGGACAGATTGCCCGGCGGCAACAGACAACCTAATGGTGATACCCGCATCGCGGCACCATTGGTCAGCCCGTTATTCTCCAGTTCACTGACTGGCTTTCCCTGCTTCAACGCATTGAGGGCAATTTTAGAGGTCGGACCCAGCACGTTTTTATTGAAAGCATCAAAATCTTCGGCCCAGCTCAGAATATTTCGGCCGATCACCTCAGGGACTACAGCCCCCTGACACTCGATAATGGCATCGGCCAGTGCCAGTGCCATCGATGTATCATCGGTGAATTCGGCACGCCCAAAATAACAGGCCGCATTATTCTCTGCAGGACCCGGCAGGAATTTATCTATCCAGCCAAAAACCTCTTTTACCCTGCTGCGTGGCCATAATTCTGAAGGCATACCCATCGCATCCCCCAGGGCCTGTCCATAGAATGTTCCCAGTATTCGTTGTTCACGACTTGCAGACATGTTTAATCCTTATCCTGTGATTATTCAAAAACCGGCAGTAAAAGTGTCTTCAACTGCCGTCAGGTTAGCTGTTATCGCCGGCAGGCAGTCTATTGCTGCTTGCAGACTTTGCTGATTGTTTTCCGTCGCGGAAAAACAACATAAATACCGCAGTAATGACCACTATCATCAGGCACCCAAATAACCACATTCCAGACCAGTTAAATGTCATACCATGCTGAGGTGTCTGATAAGCAAACAGCTCCTGCATCAGATAGCCACCCAGACGATATCCCAGTAAGCTTCCAATACCCTGACAGGCCAGCGTTATCAGGCCCTGAGCCGCATTACGCATCGCCACCGGCGCTTTGTTGTCGACATAGATATAGGCAGTCACAAAGTAAAAATCATAACTGACTCCGTGCAGCAAAATACCCATGAATAGCAAAGCGATAGCAAAGGTATTCTCATCCCCGCCAAACACGAAGAACAGGTATCGGATGGCGGCAGTGACCAGCCCGAGTAATAACACCTTACCAATCCCAAATCGTTTGATGAAAAAGGGCATCGCCAGCAGTCCAAAGATCTCAGACAGTTGCCCGAGAGTCATCCAGCCTGTTGCATGTGCCAGCCCTGCTTCCGTCAGGAAGCCCTCGGCAAAGATGTAATAAAACGCCAGCGGCATGCTGAAAAGGAAGGAGCAGACAAAGAACACCAGAAAGCTACGGTCTTTAAGCAGCCTGAGGGCATCAATGCCCAATGCTTCACGAAGACTGAATTTGCCACGACTTTTCGGTTCGGTCGCAGGTAATAACAGCGAAAATAACCCTAACAGTAGGGAGCTTATGGCAGTGATTAACAGCGGAATATTGGTCGATGAAATATCCCCATAACCCAGCATCGACGGCAGGAAGCCACACACAATACCCGAGGCTATCCAGCCCAGCGTTCCCATTACCCGGATACGGGGAAAGTCAGTGTCGACCCGGTCAACGTGGCTAAACGCGATACTGTTGGTCAACGCAATAGTGGGCATATAGGTCAATGCATAGAGCAACAGCAATGGAAAAAAGGCAGAAAAATGGGTCTGTTGCGCAGCCAGATACATCAGTATCGCACCGGTAATTGAGAGCAACGACAATACTTTCTGCGCCTGAAAATAACGGTCACACAATGCTCCTGCCACTACTGGTGAAATAATCGCGGCTATCGAGGTGCAGGCATAACACCAGGCAATTTGCACAGGAGTGAACCCGCGACTACTCAGAAAAGCCCATAATGGCACAAACCAGGCTCCCCAGATAAACCACTCCAGAAACATCATGACTGACAACTTAGGAATTTTATTTTGCATCACATTACTCCCCCTGCTGTTGGTGAATTTCCAACCGGTTACCGGATGCAATCTTTATAAAACCAATATAATACCTTAGCAATACCATTAGACCACAAAACAAACTAAATCGGGATAAAAACACACAGGAAGTCAGATAAAGCAAATAATCGCCAATTAAAAGCGATACCTGCTAAATCAGAGAGTTAGTATAGTGATAAATATATTTTTTCCTGAAAGGACAGGATGTTGCTCTGTAAGGAGATTGCCATTCTACGGGCAGCAGTAAACCCACAGTAGTCAACCGTGTGACTCAAGGATGAACCTGTTTCATGACATCCTTTAGCTGTGAATCGGCAGTGCCCGTCCTGGAACCACGACTGGACAGGCACTGTTCAGCGAATCAATGACTACCTGGATTGGCGCGTACTCTGGCGACCTGAGCCGGTAAATCTTCCCATGCGGGTTCATTACTGGCATAGCGTTGGCGAAGAAATGCGGCAATGTCGGCAATTTGCTTATCGCTCATATTTCCGCCAAATCCTGGCATATAGCCCAGCCCATCGGTGGCGGGTTTATCAATCCCCCGCAAAATGACCTGTAAAAGGTTATCTGGCTGACGACTGAAAACACTGCTGCTCTTCGCCAAATCCGGACTGACGCCAAACAACTTTGGCCCCCCGTGGGCAGCACTGTGGCAGGCCACACAGGCTCCGTTAAACAGACGCTCCCCGGCGATGGCATTGCCGGTGGAAAATGTCACGGCAGGCGCAGTACTGGTTGGCTGCGGCTCTGGCGAAGTTTGACCATTGATATTGGTGAGATAACGGGCCATCGCCCGGAGATCACTCTCGGGCAAGGTCGCCAGATGGCTGACTACCGGCCCCATCGGTCCTGCAGCAACGCCATGATCAGCGTCATGCCCGGTACTCAGGTACCGGTAAAGACTTTCCTCGGTCCAGGGCACTGCCGACTGATTCAGTTGATTGAGTGCCGGGGCTTCCCAGCCATCGACCCAGCCGCCCGACAACGCGCTGTCGCCGGTTTTCTCAGCCCCTAACAGGTTCCTGGGTGAATGGCAGGCACCACAGTGACCTGCACCTTCCACCAGGTACGCCCCCCGGTTCCACTCAGCGCTTTGCGTTGTATTCTGCTGATATTCTCCACGCCCCAGGAACATGGCATTCCAGCCTGCCATCAGCGGTCGGAAGCTGAACGGAAAACGCATTTCATTAGGCGGTGGTGTTTGTTTAACCGCCGGCTGCGACATCAGCCAGGCGTACAATGCCTGCATATCCCCGTCGCTGATTTTACGGAATGAAGTATAAGGAAAGGCCGGGTACAAATGGTGCCCGTCGCGGCTGATCCCTTCACGCATCGCTCGTTCAAAGGCGGTATATGACCAGTTACCAATCCCGGTATCGGGATCCGGGGTGATATTAGTTGAATAGAGCGCGCCGAACGGCGTATCCATCCTTAGTCCACCGGCATTCACCGCGCCTTCTGACGCCGTATGGCAGACGGCACAATCCCCGGCGGCAGCGACCAGACGGCCACGTTCCAGAGTCGCTTCTGACCAGGTACCTGCAGACGGCGTTTCAACAGGCGCAATCGCCATTCTCCATGGCATTGCATTGATAGCCAGCCCTACTGCCGCTCCGGTAAGCCCGGTCATCCCGCCAAACAGCCACTTCCGGCGGGTATTTTTTATCGGCGCTTTCGTCGGCGAAGCAATCTTCGGCTGTGGGTCCGGGCCGTTCAGAGCTTCACGTAACCGGTCTGAGGTGATGGGTAATTCCCGGAAACGAATGCCGGTGGCATCAAATACCGCATTGGCAATAGCCGCCGCACTGGGGACCGAAGCGGACTCACCGGCCCCGAGCGGGGGATCGTAGGGCCTTGGCATCATCAGTACATCGACATCCGGCACTTCCGGGAAAGTGAGCACCGGATAGGCTCCCCACTCTTTTGCGGCAATCGTGGAATTCTCAAATGTCAGGGTTTCTTTTAATGCTCTGCTGGTCGACTGAATGACGTTACCGTGGATTTGGTGTTGGACTCCGGCAGGGTTAACCATCATACCGGCATCGTGTCCTACCGTAATCCGGGTAACCGCAATCTCACCGGATTTTTTATCTATAGCCACATCCGCTACCCAGGCCGCCCAGGCGGCACCAAAGCCGGGGAATTTACTGTGAATATAGCGCGCATAAGCAAATCCGCGTCCGCGCAGAATGCCATTCTCATCCGGAACTATCGCTGTACCGGTGGCTTTGGGTTGCCAGCCGGCACGATCAGCCGTTGCCCTCATCAGTTCGGCGGCACGCTCATCCTTAATATACCTTAGCCGGTATTCGACCGGGTCTACCCCGGCCGCTTTTGCCAGTTCATCCATATAGGATTCATGGGCAAAGGTATTAGGCAGCGCGGATACCCCGCGCATCCATGATGCCCGGATGAGTGGCGCCATATCCTCAATAGTGATCCGCATATGCTTATAGTCATACGGAGGAATTGAAGTTCGGTCACCCATTTCATAGGCAAGGGCAATCGGGTCGACACGCCCGGTCAGAAGCAGAGCCAGTGTTGGCGATCCGTTCGACGGGTAAGATGTTTTAAAGTCGTAGACCAAGGGATGACCATTTTCATCCAGCCCTCCGTCGACTTCCATTAACTGTGCAGTGCCTTTCGGCTCCCACAGATGCTCCTGCTGCCGGGTCAGTTGCACTCTGACCGGACGGCCGACAGCCCGCGATAATAAAACCGCATCCGCCGCAACATCATCAGCACAGTTACGTCCGTAGCAGCCAGCCGCTTCCATCCGGTTAATTTCAATCAACGACTCTTCACATTCCAGCAGCCAGGCAATATCCGCCTGAAGTACATGGGGGTTCTGAGTTCCAGACCAGACACTGATCAGTTCCGGGGAATAATCTGCGACCGCGCAGGAGGGGCCGATAGACCCATGCAACTGATAGGGCCAGAGATAGCGACGGGTCAGGCGGCGATCGACGGCGGCAAGCGCGGAATCAACCTCACCGGTATCATGAACCACCCGTGAAGTACGGGGATTATCACGGATCGCCTGCTCCACATCACTCATGTCCGGAATAGCCTGTTGCCATTGTTTCCAGCGGATTTTCAGACTGTGCATCGCTTGTTCTGCCTGATCTTCGCGTTCAGCCACCACCCCGACAAAATCAGCTATCCGCACGACCGAAATCAGGCCCTCAATATGCGCGACCGAAGATTCATCGATATCGATTAACGACTGTCCGACAAATGACCCGCTGTCAAAACCGGCATAGGGTGGCCGTATAACCCTGCCATGCAACATGCCAGGCAGGCGCAAATCCTGCACCCAGGTCAGCTCACCAGTGGCTTTACCCGGTATATCTACCCGTGCGGTACTCTCACCGACAATACGGTATTCCGAAGCAGGTTTCAGCGCTGCCTGACCACTGTTGGTGATCCGGATATGCTGACCACGGACTAAGTCAGCAAACGAGAGGCTACGCCTGTCAGCGCCCTCTTCCGCGACGGAAAAGACCCCATCCAGCAAAATGAGCTGTTGCGGTTCGACAGATAACCGACGGGCGGCTTCGTGGCGCAGCCATAGTCTGGCCTCAGCGGCCGCCTGACGAAGCGGAACCGCAGAAATCTGAATCGAGGCGCTGGCGATGGTCGCTCCCTGATTGGGCGCACGCTGGGTATCGCCCAGTACCATTGAGACCTGATCCATCCTAAGATACAGTTCTTCGGCGACAATCTGTGCCAGTGAGGTTTTAATTCCTGTACCTAAATCGACATGACCATTAAACGCCAGAACCTGTCCGTCATCACAGATGGCAATAAACAGCCCCAGTTCCTTCGGTTTCAGTACCGGCTGGCGGCCTTTAGGCACCAGGCCGGCCGGGGGCTGAATCTGATCGACAACCAGCAATACGCCTTCTTTTTCCAGCAACTGTTGCCGGGTAGGTAAATCGTGATTACTCATCGGCATTCTCCTCCGTCAGTCGCTGACAAAGGATAACGGCGTGCCTTGCTGCCTGCAGAATTTCAAGATGAGTGCCGCAACGACAAAGATTACCTGACAGTGCCTGACGGATTTGCTGTTCATCAGGGTTGGGGTTGTCATTCAGCAAGCTGGCGCAGGTCATGATCATGCCATTCAGGCAAAAACCACACTGTGCCGCCTGCTTATCGATAAATGCCTGCTGAACCGGATGGAGGCGCTGGCGGTTCCCCAGACCTTCCAGAGTGGTAATTTCCCGTTGACGGACGCCCCAGGCAGGGATCACACAGGAACGAGCGGCGATGCCGCCAATCAGTACCGTGCAGGCCCCGCATTCCCCCAGCCCACAGCCATATTTAGGCCCGTTGAGCGACAGTTCATTACGAAGCACCAGCAGCAATGAGCTGTCTTTATAAGCACTGACATTGCGTGTTTCACCATTCACCTGTAAATCAAAATGTTGCAATTTTTTTTGTAACGCAGGTGCTCCGGTCTCAGTTATTTTATCTTGCATCGCTCCCCACCTCATTTTCCTTCCAGACCTGAGGTGAAGTGTGCGATGTCACCTCAGGACATGTGTGATTCTTCGTCTTCAAGCATTTTCTTTAATAAAAAATCCAGCGCCACACGCTCGGCAGCATTGAGCCTGCCATAGGTCAACTCGGTCACCTGGCGGGCCCGGGGAATGGTGTCACCGACCTGAGCCATACCTTCATCAGTTAGCGATAAAATCACTTTTCGCTTATCCTGAGTATCCTGAGTGACCGCAATCAGCCCCCGGGCTTTCAGGCGATCGACAACGCCGCGAATAGTGGCCTGGTCAACCGCAGTTATTCTGACCAGGTCGGTCTGTGCACAGGGACCCGTTTCACGAAGAGCGCACAGGGTGATAAACTGCACTGCCGTCAGCTGCGCCTCGCCGATATTTTGCTGAAATATCGCCTGGTGGCGCTGATAAACTTTGCGCAGCAGGTGCCCGACCTGAGCAGTAAAAAAGTAGTCAGCAACCGCAGGGTCTGTAAGGGGCTGTTTTTCCATTCATCTGTTTCCTGGTTCACGATAATCTGGAAATGACTTTAGCTGATCGTCAGCAACCCGCAAACGTTTTCTTTATTAATCCCCCGAAGCTTTGCCGTGGCTTCCATGGACAATCACTTCAAGTGCCTACGCTGTTATTTTATTGCTTTGCAATTATCAGGCCAGTTTCCATAATGCCTGCTGAGAGGCATATCACACCCTATTCTTCCTCCCCGGACATCGCGGCCGCACAACGCAATGGCAGTAACACCAGGTGACCGCACAATAATGATGCAGTCATGGTTGCTTATCATGGCTTATCCTCCTGAATAATTGCATCCAGACTGACAATCTCTATCAATAGAGTGTACTCACTATTTTTGGCCTGATTGTTGCAGGTGTTTGTACAGTGAACGCCTCCGGACATATCGCAACCGGCCAGGCTGTCCTTAACCGTTCCGGGAAACCTAAAGCCCCCGGATCCATTCCCCGAGCCGGCTAAGTGCCGGAACAGACTATCCGGAGACTTTGTATGAGCATTGCACCTGCAGATGTAAATACGTCAGTGTCAGCGGCAGCCCGTAACCACCAGGCTTACCGTAAGATCACGTGGCGGATTATTCCGTTTCTTTGCCTCTGTTACCTGGCGGCCTATCTGGACCGCATCAATATCGGTCTTGCCAAGCTGGAAATGGCCAGCCAGCTACAACTTAGTGAAGCGGCGTTTGGATTAGGCGCCGGCTTGTTTTTTGTTGGATATATTCTGTTTGAAGTCCCCAGTAATCTGGTCCTTGAGCGGGTCGGCGCTAAAATCTGGATTGCGCGCATAATGATTACCTGGGGGTTGCTCTCTGCCGGGACATTATTTGTTCAGACCGCTACTCAGTTCTATATTCTGCGTTTTCTGTTAGGTGCCGCAGAGGCAGGTTTTCTGCCCGGTGTACTGTTTTATCTGACCCGCTGGTATCCCTCCTGGCGTCGTAGCCGTATCATTTCGCTGTTTATGATTGGCCTTCCGTTATCCGGAGTAGTGGGAGGTCCTCTATCCGGCTGGATCATGGCCGCATTTTCCCACCACCAGGGGATGCAGGGCTGGCAGTGGATGTTTCTGTTGGAAGGTATCCCGACGGTCATTCTGGGTATTCTGACGTTCTGGGTGCTGCCGGACACTGTTGGTCAGGCAAAATGGCTGTCCGGGGATGAAAAAACTCAGATTAGTGCCGAACTGACTAAAGATGCGGCAGAGGCGACTCATGCCCGCCACCGCTTCCGCGATGGATTTTTCAATCTTAAGGTCTGGATGCTCGGCGGAATAGACTTCTCGATTCTACTCAGTGCCTATGCAATGGGTTTCTGGATGCCGACTTTTATCAAAAATACCGGTGTTCACGACATCAGTACCATTGGTATGTTGACAGCGATCCCCAGTCTGGCGGCATTGATTGGCATGTTGTACCTCGGGGCAAGTTCAGACCGCTACCGTGAACGGCGCTGGCATATCATTATCCCGTTTATCGTAGGTGCCATTGCCATGGGGGCCAGCACTTTCTTTACCCATAACGTGATTGCCACTGTATTACTGTTTTCGGTCGCACAGTTTGCCATTATCGGTGCAGTACCGGTGTTTTTTAGCCTGCCTGGTACCTTTTTACAAGGCACCGCGGCCGCGACCGGATTTGCCCTGGCCTGCTCTGTGGCTAATATCGCCGGGCTGGTCAGTAACTCCATCATGGGTCTGGCGATGCAATATACCGGTAGTGGTGGCGACGCCCTGTGGGTATTTGCGGTCTGTTTGTTATTAAGCTGTTTGCTGGTGATTGCGCTGCCGGCAAAACTGGTTAACCGTTGACAGATGGCCGGCTTCGGTCGGCTTTTATTTCCCCTCACCTTCGGTACACACTATGGCTTACTTTCCCCGCTGGTCACTGACCCAAAACAATACGGTATACCCTGAGCAACGATTACCGGCAGGAGCCAGTATTACTATGGGTATTCAACACCTCTTTGCTATGTCCGGTTCCACCATTCTTGGCCCTTTACTGATGGGTTTTGACCCGAACCTGGCCATCCTTTTTTCCGGCATCGGCACCTTAGTGTTTTTTATCTGTACCGGCGGACGACTGCCCGCCTATCTGGGGTCATCATTTTCCTTTATCGCGGTAGTGCTGGCCGTGACTGGCTGGAAAGGCACTGGCGTCAATGCCGATATCCCGCTGGCACTGGGAGGCATTATTGCGGCCGGCGTCCTGTACGTCATTATTGGCGGCATTGTCAGTGCTACCGGCACCAGCTGGATTGAAAAGCTGATGCCACCGGTGGTCACCGGGGCGGTGGGTACGGCTATTGGTCTGAATCTGGCTCCGGTGGCTGTGCAAAGCGCTCAGGGAAGCGGGATGCATATTCTGGTTGTTATGGTGACATTACTCTCTGTGGCCCTGATTTCTGCATATGGCCCGCCCTCGCTGCGGCGGATTTCTATTCTGGCCGGCATAGTGACTGGTTATCTGTGTGTTATCGTGCTGGGTAACCTGGCTGGCCTGATGCCAGCGATTGATTTTTCGGCCCTGGCTCAGGCCCCGTGGTTCGGAGTACCGGTCTTTGTTCATCCGCAATTCAGCACATCAGCCATGATACTGATAGCACCCGTAGCCTTTATTTTGATTGCCGAAAACCTTGGGCATATTAAGGCAATCAGCGCCATGACGGGCCGGGATCTTGATCCTTACATCGCCAGAGGGTTTATCGGCGATGGTCTTGCGACAATTGTGTCTGCCTTCAATGGCGGCACCGGTGTCACCACCTACGTAGAAAATATGGGCGTAATGGCAGTGACCCGGGTGTTTTCGACACTGGTGTTTCTGATTGCAGCTTTTTTCGCCATTGCACTGGGATTCTCGCCGAAATTTGGAGCCTTGCTGCACACTATTCCGGCACCGGTACTGGCGGGGCTGGCTGTCGCAGTATTTGGATTAATCGCTGCTGCGATGATCAGATTGTTCGTCGACAATCAGGTGAATTTTGCTGAGCCTAAAAACCTGTTTACAGTCGGTGTCACACTGGTATTGGGGGCAGGTAATTTTTCAGTCAATATCGGCAGCTTTGCGATGGGTGGAATTGGTACAGCCACCCTGGCGGCCATTATTATCCACCAGATAATGAGTATTGGCTCCGGAAAATCGTCACAGCAGAGTCAATGACACACAAAGGGTGACCGCTGCCGCGGTCACCCTGCCTCAGGATGATGGTTGTAGATGATCGATAAACTGCTGAGCAGTAATCACATCGCCATATTTACTATCAATATCAAACAGGTTGGCTTCGTGTGGGTCACGGTGCCTGTCACCCACCCCGTCACGCAGTACGATAGTACGAAAACCATGCTGCACAGCATCAACCGCTGTCGCACGAACACAACCACTGGTTGAACAACCGACAATCACCACGGTATCCACGCCCTGAGCGGTCAGGGTTGCGGCCAGGCTGGTACCAAAAAAAGCACTGGCATATTGCTTGGTAATGACCAGTTCACTAGCCAGGGGTTTCACCTGTTCACAAAACTCAGCAGCAGGATTGCCCTGCACCATAGCCCTCATTACAGGCGATTTCTTAACCCATATCCCGCCATCAATCTGGTCTGGCAGGTGATAGAGAATATTGGTGTGAATGACCAGCGTCTCTGTCTGACGGGCTACCGCCAGTACCTGCTCGCTAACATTCACCGCCGTCACCACATCCGGAGCGTATAACGGCAGGCCCGGTGTGGTGTAACCCTGCATAAAGTCCACCAGCAGCAATACCGGTTTCTTACCGAAACCGATACGGCCGTTCCAGACCCCCTGGTAATTTTCTGCCGCGGAAATCGTATCAGTCATGCGACGTCCTCCCGGGCCAGGCACCGGATAATAATGCTCCGGCACCAGGGACAATGGTTTCTAACCCCAGCGCATTTAACATTGACCAGGTGGTCGCAATGGCTGCCGTAATCACCGGTTTTCCGGTTAAGGCTTCAACTTTCGCTACGACCGGCAAGGAAGGCATCTGCACGCAGGCAGAAAGCACAATCACATCTGCATCCTGGTAATTAAGTCCGCTGACGATGGCCGGTAATTTCTGCGGATCATGCCGGGCCACTTCCAGGTTATCCGCAATCTCCAGCGCGACCGAATCGACAATCTCAAAGCCCTCGTGGCGGATGTAATCCACCACCAGTTCAGTCAGTGGTTTCATGTAGGGCGTCACTACCGTAATTTTGCGGGCCCCCATCATTTTCAGTGCATCGACTAACGCCCCTGCACTGGTCACAATCGGTGCCGGAGCCAGATTTTCTGCCGTGACATTACCCAGCCGCTGTTCAGATTCACGATGATAACCATACCCCATGGCCATAATAGCCACCAGGCATGCATAACACAGCACGTCCACCCGCGCGTCGGATAATTCCAGCGCACAGCGGTCAGACTGGGCATCCATAGCCGCCAGTTCCTCTTTCTTAACATGTTTCATCCGCATACGGCTGGAATGAAAGGTAAAGCGTTCCGGACGGATCAACTGCCGCGCCATCAGCATGGCGGGTATTTCAGTTTCCATAGTGGTGTTTGAGCTGGGTACAATCTGCCCAATCTTATACACTTTGCTCATCATGCTTTCTCCGGGAATGAGCAGTTAAGATAGCTGCCCAGCACACGGAAAAAGTCAGCTTCGTCATCCCACGGGATCATATGCCCGGCACCCCGCACCCGGGCTACCGTCACCCCCGCATTCAGTTGCTGTATTTCGGCTTCATCTTCAGGCAGGATGACCCCGCCTTTCCCTGCCACCATCAGTAATGCCGGCACCGTTAACTGCGGAATATACTGATGAATATCATCTTCATGAAAATCGTTAAACGCCTTCACAATAGCCGGTAAATAGCAGGTATGCAGCCATTCAGCCCGAAGCTGTAATTGCTCTTCGGTCCAGGTAGGACAAAATGCTGTCATCTGCTCACCGCTCATTCCTGCCAGTGATTGCTGTATAGAGTCGACATACCAGTTCAGTTTGCTGGGATAAGCCCGTCGGCCCGGACCTGAAACCGGTGGGTCAATTAAAACAAGCTTTTCGAGGCCATTGCTGTCCAGTGTAGCGCTGCGGATAGCAAAGCGTGCTCCCATTGAGTGTCCGGCGAGAATATAGTTTTTAAGTTTCAGCGCTTTCGCAAAATCGACAATATCCTGAGAACAGGCATCAGTACCGTAATCCAGCCCTTCGCCGGTAGAAGAGAGACCACGACCTCGGACATCCAGCACATAAGTATCATAGAGTTGCCCCAGTCGCTCAGCCACAAACCCCCAGGTAATGGCCGGGCTGGTAATTCCAGGCACCAAAATCAATGGCTGACCTTGACCACCATAACGCAGAAAGTGCAGCCGCACTGAACCCAGGGCCTGGTTGGCACCATACAGAAAGGTCGAACTCATACATTATCCTCCTCAGTACGACGAATAGGCGCAGCATAGACGTCATAACCGTAGACCCAGGAAGGATCTTCCTGGGATTTTAAAAATGAATTAGCATTTGAGACAGACTGAACCCGGGTAGCGCGGTCTTTACGGTTTAATTCATAGAGTCTGAATGCCGACGAATAATTTTCCAGCCCTTCCAACTGCAGGCAACGCGTCAGCATGGCAGCATCTTCTATCGCCATACCCGCCCCCTGTGCCATATGAGGCTTCATTGGGTGGCAGGCATCTCCCAGCAGTACCAGACGGCCATCACTCCAAACCGGCAGCGGGTTACGGTTATTTAAAGGCCAGATCGTAATGTCCTCGCTGGCGGCAATCATTGCCTGAATTCGCGGATGGAATTCGGCAAAAGCATCGTACATTGCCTGATGATCGCTTTCTAAGAAAGAGCGCCCTCCGGTATCCATTTCTTCCTGAGGGACACCGGTAACATAATAGTATTCGTCACGTTCGCGGGTGGTGTAGTACGCCATCAGGTGACGATCTTTGTGCCACCATTTAACACAGTCATCCAGGGGATGTTCAGCCCGCAACTTTTCCAGTTTTTCACCACGGATTAATGCGCGATGCGCCACCCAGCCACTGTACAGAGGTGGTTCGGCCCCCAGCAGGATTTCACGAATTTTAGAATTGATCCCGTCAGCACCTACCACGATATCGGCTGTTGCGGTGGTACCATCGGTGAAGTAAAGGGTGACATCATCGGGAGTCTGTTCAACATTTAACAGTTGTTTCCCATAATGCAGCTTTTGCGGGTCCAGGCTCTGCACCTGCAGCAGATGCATGTCTCCCCGGTGAACAGTGATGTAAGTTGCACCATAGTCACGGACGCTGGCTTCGGCCATAACTTCGGCATTGCTGCCATCCCGGCTGATCCAGGCATCCGGATCACAGCCCATGGCTTCCAACTGTTGTTCCAACCCCATCTCACGGAACACTTTCATGATATTAGGCCCCACATGGATACCCGCTCCGATGCGTGAGAACTCTGGTGCCTGTTCATAAACATCAACATCAAAACCGGCGTTTTGTAATAAACGTGCTGCGGCTGCTCCACCTAACCCTGCGCCTATAACCGCAATTTTTCTGGATTTGCTCATGAATGTGCTCCGGATACATTTTTTAATCACAATGAACGCAAGATGACCTCTTACATCGCGTATTAAAATGTATACCCGCAATTTAAATTAAAGTCTATACACTATAATTATTCGGTATGCACCACAGAGAAAAGATGAACCCTTACGTCGCATTTTAAATAAAATGCATATATATCAACATTTTATAAATAACAACAAAACAAACCCAGGCTATCACATCTCCAGGGACACTTGTAAATGCATCCTTTTAGAGCGTAATGACTTATTATTATCCATTTCACCTCACTGCTCGCACCACAGCAGGGCACCTGTCAGACTCCGGAGATTAAAATAAAAAGATAGCTCCGAAATTCTGGTAAATATAAAAATATAAAACCGTTAAATAACAAAAAAACCATATTAAATTTAATAAATCCCTTTTATTTGTGGTGTTATACACCAAAAAATAACAGTTAAAAATATGATGATCAGCCGCCAGACAAGACATTTGACTGTTATCCGGGCTACCCTCCCTCAGAGGGGCAATGTAAAGTGTGGACGCTTTATATTTTTTGCAACCTGTCACTACGGCAGCTGGATTAATTGCCGAAACCTCAGCTGTATCACTGCAATCCGCCCTACTCATACTGACAAATCACGCAGTAACTCATAGTTTTTTCTTATTCCTGAGGGATTTTCTTGCGCTGCTAAGCAGATCATGAATATAACAGTAAATATAGTGTGTTCACTTTATTAGCCTTGCTGACACTAAATACTGTGCCGGTGAATCCTATAACTGTAATGAGGTAATCTATGGCAGTAAATGACAGTGAATTTGCCAGGATGTTTGAACAGGTACTTCGATTATCCGGCGTGGATAACACACAGAGTGTTGCCATTCTGAAAAGCCATTACTCAGATCAACGTACCGTCAGGGCGGCAACCGATGCGGCGTTAAGGCTGGGCGCAAATGTCTATGGAATTGAACTGCCTTCCTTCAACCATCCCAAAGCCATGGGCAACGACATGACAGCGTATTGCGGAGATACGGCATTGACCGGCAATCTGGCCGCTCAACGCGCCCTGGAAGCTGCTGATCTGATAATTGATACCATGATGTTGCTACACTCCCCTGAGCAGGAACAGATTCTTAAAACCGGCACCCGTATCCTGTTAGCCGTCGAACCGCCGGAAGTGCTGGCACGTATGTTGCCGACGGAACAGGATAAACAGAGAGTGCTGGCGGCGGCGGAAGTACTGGAAAAAGCATCCATAATGACGGTGAAATCAGCGGCGGGCAGCGATTTTCGTGCACCTTTGGGCCAGTATCCGACCGTTACAGAATACGGTTTCGCAGACAAACCGGGTCGTTGGGATCACTGGCCAAGTGGATTTTTGTTTACCTGGCCAAATGAAGAACAGGCCGAAGGGATTTTGTCACTGGATATTGGCGATATCCTTTTACCTTTTAAGAGTTATACCCGCGAAAAAATTACCCTGGAAATTGAAAAAGGATTTGTCACCAGGATTCATGGTGGCTTCGAAGCAGAATACCTCAGGGACTATATGCGCTATTTTAACGACCCGGAAGTTTATGGTATTTCCCATATTGGTTGGGGATTGCAACCCAGAGCACAATGGACTGCCATGGGACTACACGACAGAAATGACGGTATGTGTATGGATGCCCGTGCCTTTTACGGAAATTTCCTGTTTTCTACCGGCCCTAACACTGAAGTCGGTGGCACACGTAAAACACCCTGTCATATGGATATTGCTCTTCGGAAATGTGATATCCGTGTTGATGATCTGCTGGTGGTTTCTCAGGGCGATGTCGTCGCCCCTGCCGCCTCAGTCTCCGGTGACTGAGACCATGCCAACCATCAGCAGTTTCCTTTCACTGGATCAACGTGTTATGCAGCAGGCTGTTTACTGGCTGCAACAGCAACAAGCTATCTGGCTATGCACAGTGCTGCACAGTTGGGGATCAGCCCCCCGTCCACCAGGGGCTATGCTGGTGGTGAATGCCGGTGGAGATTTTTGCGGTTCAATTTCCGGTGGCTGTATCGAGGATGATTTCCTGTCAAGATTAGAAGGCCCGGATTTCCGGGTCTGTAGCCAGATTGTGCGCTACGGAGGGCAAGGCCTGGCTGCACCGGTTGAGCTTCCCTGTGGTGGTAGTCTTGATGTCCTCACCGAACATATTTTGCCGGATGAAATCAATCACCGGCAACTCACCCGGTTATCACAGGCACTGAATGGTGGCACGCCGGTGATTAAAACCGTCAGTATTGGTCAGGGCTATACTATTACCGAAGCGACAGCAGCAACAGGGCCGCGTCAGCTTAGCTATAACTCCCGACAGGTGATTTTGCCGGTAGGGGCAGCCACCGAAATCTTTATTGCCGGATATTCGCCGGTGGCGTATGAATGTATCAGACTGGCACTGCTAACCGGTTACTCCGTCAGAATCTGCGAACACAGAGAAGATCTCTTTGGCCAGTTACTGACAGATTTTCCGGCCAACCCACAGTTACAAATCATCAATATGCATCCTGCGCGTTGGCTGGAACTTTATGGCGCAGGCCCCGGCACGGCTGTGTTATCACTGACTCACCATCCGACCATCGATGACTTAAGTGTGAGTGAGGCCGTTAATACCAATGCATTCTATATAGGCGCCATGGGTTCAGCGTCTAATAGTGAGAAACGTCGTCAACGACTACGAGAGATTATGGAGTGCTCTGGAACAGATATCGCCCGACTGCACGCCCCCATCGGTCTTAAAATTGGCAGTAAGACCCCGGCAGAAATTGCCATTTCAATCATGGCACAAATTATCAGCATCAGAAATGCCACTGTCATCCGCCGGGGTGCCCACCCTGAATAAGAGACAGTAAACTGTACACCCCTGGCAGTGTGAACCACAGGAATACTCACCGAAGTACTACGGAGTCCGAACTTAACCGGTCAGCCATCCGTCAGCATTGCCGCATGACGACTCACCGGGGAAGTATCAATATTTTCCAGATGATCAATGTAGTACGGCTTACAGCAGTTTATGAGTTGCCAGATTAGCCAGATACTCACTGATGATGTTTGCAGGAACAGCGGCACTAAACAGGAATCCCTGTCCGTGCGTATAGCCTTCATTAATCAGAAACTCACGCTGCTCGGTATTTTCTATGCCCTCAGCCACGACATCCAGTTCCAGTTGAGTAGCCAACAACAATAACGCTTTTATGACCGCCAGTCCCTCCTTGCCCTGACTCAAACTACTAACAAAAGTGCGATCAACTTTGATGACATCGACAGGGTAATCCCGGATATTCGCCAGCGCAGAGTAACCGGTCCCAAAATCATCCAGGGATATCCTGACACCTTTCTCTTTCAGTAGTTTGATAGCACGGAACACATAACCAGCCCCCCGCCCATCGAACATATGCTCGGTAATTTCGACTTCCAGTAGCTCCGGAGGTAAATCGTACTTTTGCAACTGTTGCAGGAATTTTTCTGCGTAATTATCCCGCATAAACTCAACCGGGGATGCATTGACGGAGACCGGAACGACTTCCAGCCCCTGGTCAATCCACTGACGAATATCAGCGAACACCCGGTCACGAATAAAAAAGCCGATCCTCTCGACCAGCGCATAGTTTTCGAAGGCAGCCCAGATATCCCCCGGGAAACAGAGTTCACCCTGAGTATTATAGAAGCGCATTAACGCTTCCATTCCTATAATCTGACCGTCTGTTAACCGTACTTTGGGCTGATAAAAAGGGAGAATAGCTTCATTCTGAATAATATCTTTCGCCTGCTCTAACTGATTACGGGTAGTATCCACCAGTTTCGTCATCGAAGGTTCAAAACAACAAATCCCCCCGCGCCCGTTACGCTTTAATTCATTCAGCGCAATATCTGCTGCTTTAATCAGCGCAGTACTCTCCGTGGCATGGGCCGGAAATACCGCCCCACCGATGCTGAGGCTAAAAGAGATAACATGTCCCTGATAACTCAGCGGCTTGCAGGTATCTTCAATCAGTTTCGTGCCCGCATGCTGTAATTGCTCACGGTTTTCGATACCAGGAAATATGGCAGCAAACTCATCCCCGCCTATCCTTGCGATAAAGGCTTTTTCTGGCAAATAACGGGTGAGCCGCTTCGCCAGCACAGAAAGCAGATGATCACCGGCCACATGTCCGAGCGTATCATTAACCAGTTTGAAATAATCGAGATCGATCAGCATGACTGCCAGTGACGCGTTTTGCGAATCTGCAGTTCTGAGATATTTTTTTAGTGAGCTGTGGAAAACGCGGCGGTTATACAACCCGGTAAGGTCGTCATGCTCGCTGATGTACTTAAATCGCTGTTCAGCCACATGAAGCTCGGTAATATCCCGCGAAACACAGAGAATACTGACCACTTTCCCGTCTGGTCCCAGCACGGGTGTAAGAATGTTGTCCCAGTAGAAAGGGGCACTGTCTGGTAGCTGGCTTTTGCCGGAAAAACGTGCATTGACCCCGGTTCGCGCCACTTTTAATGCTTTACGACCCCGGGTGCGAATTTCACGGGGTAGCAGGTTCAACCAGTCCATCCCAAATCCGGAATCCGGATCCACTCCCAGGGCTTCACAACCCGAGAAATTCATATCCACCAGGTTGCCTTCGGGATTGATGACCTTGATACAATCAATACTGGCATCCAGCATGCTTTTCGAGTGACGCAGATCATCGTTGGCACGAACTTTGGCCACCTGCATCTCATCAATATCGAAAAACTTCACCAACCAGCAATCAAATGATTCGAGGTAAAAAGCATAAACGATATGCCAGATGAAACTGCCATCAGCCAGGGCAAGCCGGACCTGATGATGAAAGGGCAAACGATGTTGTAACGCACCGGCCCAGGCCGCACTGGCAATCACCTTATCTTCAGGATGCAACCAGCTGAGCCACTCTTGTGGTACTTTAGCGGCAAGTTTTGCCATTTTTTCGTGCCAGCAATGATTGGCAACCATCTCGCTGCCATTGGCTGAAACAAACCAGGCAGGCAGAGGAATATGGTCAAACACCAGTTGTTTAAAAACCGCAAACGATGCCGGTTCTGTCGACGGTATATCTGGCCCGGAGGCTGTCCGGAGAGTTAATTTTGTTGCTCTGCTCATCATTTATCCTGCTTAACGGTGAACTGCGGTCCTGTTTACCTGCCTCTTCTGCTGACGGCAGAAACTGACTACATAGTGAATAGAGCAAACGATGCATCGATGCATAAGAAGCAGCGTGCTACTTTTCCGTCGCATCCTGCGGCACTTCCCGGACTTTGGCGGCGGCCGCCGCGGCTTTGGCCTGTAAACGGCGATAATTATTCAGCCAACTGCCACTCACCAGTCGCCACCAGAAACAGGCACCGCGGACTGCCCAGTCAAGGAACATCCCTAACCATACGCCAATCACACCCATTCCAAAATAGATTCCCAGCAGGTAGCCTAAAACGACCCTGGCCCCCCACATACTAAACATCGATACATACATCGCAAAACGCGCGTCCCTGGCCCCTTTGAAGCTGGCCGGCAAAACCCATGACGTCGCCCAGATTGGCATAAATGCAGCATTCAGCCAGATCAGATGCTCGGTCACCCGGATAACCTCAGGATCTTTGGTATAGAACCGCGCCAGTACCCCGGCAAGGGGGGCTGACAACAGCGCGAGGCAGCACAGACCAAAGGTCGATAGCCAGAAAACATGACGCACCTGTATTGAGGCCTGATAAACCTGGTTTTTCCCAAGACGTTTGCCGGTGATAATCGTTGACGCCGAGCCCAGAGCATTACCTGGCAGGTTAATCAATGATGCTATCGAAAACGCGATAAAATTACCGGCGATTTCACTGGTGCCCATCCCGGCGACATACACCTGGGTCAGTAACTTACCGCCGTTAAATAACACCGACTCGATACTGGCCGGAATACCAATACTCAGCACTTCGGTCAGGATGGTAAAATTCCAGCGACGAAAGTAACTTTTCAACGGAATCGTCAGCGCGCCGTTGTAACGACCCATCAGAACAATAATCACGACGGCAGCCCCCAGATAACGTGACACCGTCAGGCCTAATCCTGCGCCGGTAAATCCCAGCCCTTTCCAGGAAAAGCAGCCATATATCAGGACGCTACTGATGGCAATGTTCAGTATATTCATTCCTGCATTAATCAACATAGGAATTTTGGTATTTCCGGCGCCACGTAAAGCGCCGCTACCGATCAACGCAATCGCCGCCGCCGGATAACTCCATGCAGATACCTGTAAATAATTGAGTGCAAATGCTTTTACATCGGGCTGAGCACTTCCTGCAATCAGATCGATTATCACGTGCCCCCAGATTTCGATGACAATCACCAGTAAAAAACCGATAACAGTCATCAGTCCCAGTGACTGACGGGCAGCGGCTCTGGCACGTTTGCCTTCTCTTTTCGCCAGACTGAAGGCAACCACCACGGTGGTTCCCAGATCCACCGCCGCAAAGAAAGAGATAACTACCATATTAAAACTATCCGCCAGCCCAACTCCGGCCATCGCAGCCTTACCCAGCCAGCTGACGAGGAAAGTACTGAGCACACCCATTAATAAAACACAGGTATTTTCAATCAGAATGGGCACTGCCAGCGGGGTAATCTCCCTGCGTAATAACGTCGTATATCGTTTACGTCTGGGATACCATTCCGTTTTTTGTATTGCTTGTTTTAACGCTATGCCTGGATTTCGCAAGGGGATACCAAATCATTTAAGCCATTGAAATAAAAACAAACAATCAACCACCACTGCGATACAGCGGGTTGTTTGTCACTGGTGGATATCATCAGGGGATACTGTCAGGCGATGTGCTCTGGCTAAATAATTCTATACCCCGCATTCCAAAAACACTACTTAACAAGTCTGATACATTGTTATTTATTAAAAATTTTTTTATCTCTGCAAAATTATCAGTTATTTATACGAATGTATGAATATAAATTATACAGCGCCGCCGCTGAATATCGGGGTTTTCAGAAAAAACTTAAGTTTCTCTGGCGGGTTTAACGGGTAATAATCGGTAGCTGCCACCAGGCTAACAGAAGAAACCCGATGACCGGAGCTAAAATGACTGTACTTCCTGAAGATATAGAACACGCCCTGGATGCTCTTGAGTCCGGCTACCAGAAATCTGTCACTGCCCTGCGTGAGGCACTGCAAAACTATGCCCTGCAGGGAATATTACCGGACCCTGTCACCCGTGCCGCAGGTCTGTTTGTTTATCCTGAGCTGCATCTGAACTGGCAGGGAGAAACCGCACCGGCCAGCCGGGTACGAGCCTGGGGAAGATTTACCCGCCAGGGCAGCTATGCCACTACCGTCACCCAGCCAGCCCTGTTACGTCATTATCTGCGTGAACAGCTCCAGATGCTGGCGAGTGAGTATGACTTTACCCTGGAAGTGCGCCCTTCCCGGACAGAAATTCCCTATCCTTATGTCATTGAAGGAACGGAACTCCCGGCGGACAGAGAGATCATGGCCAGTATCGCCCGCCACTTCCCGGTGACCGATCTGTCGCACATTGGTAACGAAGTTTCTGATGGCCTGCTGGGTCAACAAGGTGATTTCCCGCTGGGACAGTTCGATGCCTTACGCACCGATTTTTCTCTCGCCCGGTTACGTCACTACACAGGAACCTCTACTGCAGATTTCCAGCCCTTTGTCCTGTTCACCAACTATAACCGCTATGTGGATGAATTCGTCAGCTGGGCGGTGGCCCAGGTCCGGGATCCGGCGACCCCTTATACCCGCTTAGTCTGTGCCGGGGGAATCGAAATTACCGCCGAAAGCCAACAACCGGAAGATATTGTGACCGATCTCGCGTGGAAAAAACACCAGATGCCGGCATGGCACCTGATAGCCGATAATAAACGTGGAATAACGTTGATCAATATCGGTGTAGGCCCCTCGAATGCCAAAACCATCTGTGACCATTTGGCCGTACTGCGTCCGCATGCATGGCTGATGATTGGCCATTGTGGTGGTTTACGTGAAAGCCAGAGGATTGGTGATTATGTACTGGCGCATGCCTATTTACGGGATGACCATGTGCTGGATTCTGTACTGCCACCGGATATACCGGTCCCCAGTATCGCTGAAGTGCAACGGGCATTATATGATGCTACCCGCCAGGTCAGCGGAATTCACGGTGAGGATATAAAACAGCGCCTGAGGACTGGTACAGTGGTGACCACTGATGATCGTAACTGGGAGTTACGGTATGCAGCATCTGCATTACGCTTTAATCAAAGCCGGGCCATCGCGGTGGATATGGAAAGCGCCACTATCGCTGCCCAGGGTTATCGTTTTCGGGTTCCCTATGGCACCCTGCTCTGTGTCTCTGATAAGCCCCTGCACGGTGAGATAAAACTACCGGGCCAGGCTAACCGGTTTTATGAAGGCGCTATTTCCGAACATCTGCATATCGGGATCTGTGCCGTATCGTTGCTACAGGCAGAGGCCGACCGCCTGCATTCCCGGAAACTTCGTACCT
Organism: Tatumella morbirosei; assembly: GCF_000757425.2. Classification (GTDB taxonomy): domain Bacteria; phylum Pseudomonadota; class Gammaproteobacteria; order Enterobacterales; family Enterobacteriaceae; genus Tatumella; species Tatumella morbirosei. The sequence goes on from NZ_JPKR02000003.1 coordinate 751,541, forward strand.
TTGACGAACCGCCATTCCGCTGAGATAGCATTTTCTGAGCATAACGGCGCAGGAAACACAAATAACAAGGGGCGGATAACCGCCCCCTAAAACTTCAGCCAAACTGATCGGGTAGGCCAGGCAGTCCGGCCGGATTATTCAATACTCAGGCACTTAACCAGCCGAGTTTGATGACAAACAGAATCGACAGAATAATCAGTGCCGGATTGACTTCACGCACCTTGCCGCTCAGTAACTTCACTACGGTCCAGGTGATAAATCCAAACGCGATCCCGTTGGCAATCGAATAGGTGAATGGCATGGTAATCGCAGTCACGGCTACCGGTGCGGCAGTCGTAATATCTTTCCAGTCAATCTCAGCCAGACCAGAGGTCATCAGTACCGCCACAAATAACAGTGCTGGTGCTGTCGCGTAGACCGGTACACTCCCCGCCAGTGGTGAAAAGAACAGTGACAACAGGAACAGGATAGCTACCACTACCGATGTCAGACCGGTACGGCCACCCGCACTTACCCCGGCCGCTGATTCCACAAAACTGGTGGTGGTAGAGGTGCCCAGCAGTGAACCGAACAGTGCTGCCGCACTGTCAGCAACCAGAGCACGTCCCATTGCCGGAATGTTGCCGTTCTCATCGCTCAGACCGGCACGACGGGTAACCCCAATCAGGGTGCCTGAGTTATCAAACACGTCGACAAACAGGAATGCGAAAATCACACTTACCAGGCCAACGTTGAATGCCCCCGCAATATCCAGTTTCAGGAAGGTTGGTGCCAGTGACGGAGGAGCGGAGAAAATTCCACCAAAGGGAGTTAAACCTGCCAGCATCGCAATCGCGGTAACCACCAGAATACCAATCAATACCGCACCGGTCACTTTACGTGCTTCAAGTATGACTATCAGGAAGAAACCCAACAGCGCCAGTAACGCACCTGGTTTGGTGATATCGCCCAGACCTACCAGCGTCGCAGGGTTACCTACCACAATCCCTGCTCCTTCAAGAGCAATCAGTGCCAGGAACAGACCAATCCCGGCCGCAATTGCCGAACGTAATGGCAGTGGGATGCTGTTTATGATCCACTCACGAATCTTAAACAAAGAGAGAGCAAAGAAGGTTAATGCCGATATGAATACCGCGCCCAGAGCCACCTGCCAGTGATAACCCATATGCAGCACGACGGTGTAGGTGAAAAAAGCATTTAAGCCCATGCCCGGAGCCAGAGCAATCGGCAGATTGGCAATCATCCCCATCAGTACAGAACCGATTGCTGCAGCAAGACAGGTTGCCACGAATACTGCGCCTTTATCCATCCCGGTGGCACCCAGAATGCTTGGGTTAACAAACAGGATATAGGCCATTGCCAGGAAGGTAGTACAACCGGCGATCACTTCAGTACGAACGCTGGTTTTGTTTGCTTTCAACTTAAAGAGTTTTTCAAGCATGAGTCGATCCCTTTTTGATATCGCTTACCACGATTTTCATTTTTATTACGGCATTTCAGAAAAATCCCTCTGCGACAGGGTGTCCGGCAGAGGGATTTTTCACATCACCCCAAACAGAATTACATAAGCAAAACCCGTGCCATGGCATAGCACAGGTTAGTATTCCCGGAGAATAGCGGGACAGAAAAACCACACCTGACTGCACCATGAAGGCGCAAACGTTTTCCTTCCGGCTGCCGATCCTAATCATCGGCGACACCGGGAGCAATAAGTTTTTCTGATTACCGGCAGGAAAAGTTATAGCGATGCCGGATAACCGGCATCTGACAGTAAACTGCTGGTTAACTCACCAGCATCAGTTCATGTTCATTCACCAGAGTTTGTTGTGTCAGTGATAGCAGGCAATTTTTGACCGCCTGGGCCGAACCAGACAACGGCAGAGCAAAAGAGGTATTCAGCGATAAGGGCAGATGTAACGAGGGTGCAGTAATTTTTGCCATCCAGCCATTGATTGGCGCAGTTAAAGATTTCGCAGCAGATTCAGGCAGGACCGAAACACCCATGCCACTGGAAATTGCCGCTGAGAGGGTCGACAGAGATTCAATTTCACCAATGATATGTGCACTTAACCGGCGCAAGGAAAATGCTTCATCAACCCGCTGCCGCACAGCACTATAATCACGCGGTAGATAAAGATTCATGCCGGCAACTTCACCCAGGTCAACCGTATGTCCCGGAGAATTCCCGGTGCCTACCAGATACAGTTCTTCTTTCATCAACGGCTGACAGTTCAGCCCGGTGACGGGTGTCCGGTCATAGAGCAATGCCATATCCAGCTGACCATTCAGCACTTTTTCATTCAGGGCATGGCCGCTGTTTTCGTTCAGATAAACCAGAATTTCCGGGTATGTCTCACGCAACTTCTGCAACAATGGCATCACCAATGAAGAAGCCGCAGTCCCGGGAGCAAGACCGATAGAGACCTGACCGCTTAGGGTATGCCCGGCATTATTCACCGCCAGTTGAGCCTGTTCGCACTGACGCAAAATATTTCTGGCATGTGTATAGAGGACCTTACCAGCGTCTGTCGGAGTCACTCCACGCTTGGTGCGGATCAGCAACTGCTGGTCCATTTCACCTTCGAGTGTAGCGACCTGCTGGCTTAGTGCCGGTTGCGCAATATGCAGAACTTCTGCGGCCTGGGTAAGACTGCCGATATCGACAATTTTCACAAAGTATTTCAGACGTCTTAGATTCATTTTTCCCCCGTCACGAAATCCGGAAACTCAAAACAGGCAATGCCTTTGGATGGATATACCGGTAGTTGCAATAACCAGGCCAGAAATGAATAAAGCCTGCCAGCGAAGACAGGTCATAACAAAAACACTATGAAAAGAGGCTGTTCTGTTGTTTTTTTAAGCACAGGGTTATTTCAGTTCGATGACAGAGAACACTAAAAAACGCACCAGGCCAGTGCAAAATGTCAGCCATTAGTGCAGTTGTTTTTTTGCGTAACCGGTTTCCTGCGTAGCAGCTACCGTGTTAAATAAAACAATTTAGCCAATAATTTTGCAGAAATGTCACCCGTAGCTTGCCTATGGCTGAATACTCACATCACCGCGCGCCCGGCCACAAGTGCCCAGGCGTTCCCGGTCGCATGCGACCAGCGCTAACTGCGCCCCTCGGAGAGGCTTGGCAAGAACAACATTTTTTTGAAAGGTTATTGGGATCGGTACTGACAACTGAGCGATTTAGTGTGCCTCCACCACCAACTTCAACAACAATGGTCAACTCCCCTACAATTGGTTAGCCGTGACACCTCTTGCTCTCACTCAAGTTAATCGTGTCACTGGCCCCCGGGGCTCGTATGCGATCTAGTTTCTCGTCGCTGGAGGAAGTCGAGATGATGCTTGCTCCAGATAATGCAGCAAACTGAATGGCAAAAGTAGATATTCCCTCGGTTCCCAAGGTAAGCACAGTCTGCACGCAGGTCAGTTGAGCCGGTCAGAAAAGTGCATTCCATGCCGTAGCTCCGTCGCAGGGAAAACAAGCGGCTTCCTGATAAGTGAGGTGCGAGGGAATATGTATTGCCAAGCTCTGTTCGCATACGACAAACTCTGCCAGCACACCATCTACCACAGCTCCTCTTGAAAGGGCAGGCTCAGCGGCTGTCATGGTGCCGGCAACCCAGCTTCCGGTTTAGCGGAAGAATAGCGGCATTATTTATCAATACGTCCAGCTTTCCATGTGCAAGCTGAACTTCCTGGAAAACGCTGGATACACTGATATCATCGGTTATATCCAGTTGTAGTGTTAAGATTTCAACACCTTTTAATTTTAATCCCCTTGCGAGCTATTTAACCTTATCTAAATTCCTGTATGAGATAATGACTTTATAGCCAGGTAGACCAATTTGTTGATCCGTTTAAAAACCAAGACCACCGGCCAAGCCTACTCCAGTAACTAATGTTATTTTATTTTTAACTCGATATTTTTAAATATTTCAATACTATGTTGCGTTTTTTGTACAACTATTATACTTACCCTTGTTGTCATCCTCTTTCGAGTATCTTTTCGCCAACATTGACTCGTAAACAGAGCGACAGAAACTGAGCAGTATCTTTAGCCTTAACCTGAATCACTACAATAAATGTAATTTCTGCACCGGAAGTTTTTTGTAACCTGCAATTAGCCAGATGACAGTGATAACTGAGGCGGAAAGAGACACCATTTTTAACCCTTCGGTCATGTTATTTACACCCGCAGAGCCTAACAGCAGGCCAAAGATTGCCACACCTGTAACCCCCCCCCATCTGCCTTGCGCAGTTGAACAGTGCAGAGGCTGAACCCGCCGATTTAGTAGTCGCCTGACCAAGAACAAGATTCGTCATCACCGGCATTGCAAATGACGTTCCGCTGCCGAGTAAGACCATTGGAATAAACAACTGTGTTGCTGTCGAGTCAGGAGAAACAAGCATTACCATACCAAACCCAACCAGACTGATAATGCTCCCGAGCAACGAAAGACTTCTGACAGAAAGCCAGTTCACGAACCATTTTGAGCTGAAGTTAACCAGAGCGGTTACTGCCATCATGGGCATGAAGGCAAGACCTGTTTCCAGTGCAGATAGATGTAGTTTATTCTGGAAAAATATACTGAAGATAAACACTGCACCATAGAAAACCAGATTACAGAGAAAACCGACAACAACGGCAATGGTAATCAGTGGGTTTGCCAGAACTTCATGAGATATAACAGGATTATCTGCTTTGCTGTCAAGCTTTCTGTACGCGATCAACATCAGCAGCCCGGCAATGAGCGTCGTGATGATGACAGGACTTGCCCAGCCAAACTGACCTGCTTCAGTTAGCGTGAATGTGAGTAATGCAAGTCCGGAAGCAATCAGTAGCTGGCTCGAGTAGTTCATCTTTTTCGGAGAGACTTCTCCTGCGTTCGCCAGCCAGCAAATGATGGTAATACTAATCAACCCCAGTGGAAAGTTGATTAAAAAGATACTTTTCCATCCAAGGTATTTGATGAGAGCTCCGCCAAGGACAGGCCCGGCAACAAGTGCAAGAGCGCCGGATGATGCCCACATGGCAATCGCAGACGTTCGTTGTTTAGGATCGGAAAAATACTGACGCAGTAACGTCAGGGAGCTTGGCAACAGCAATGCTGCACCGATGCCCTGTACTGCACGCATAATATCCAACCAGTAAATTGAAGGTGCCATAGCACAAAAGACAGAGGCGAAGATGAATATGATGACCCCTGAGATAAAGGTCTTTTTGGAGCCAAGCTTATCCACTATCGTGCCCGAACTGAGCATTAGCGCAGCAAACACGAGTGCATAAGCATTAATGACCCATTCAAGATCAGAGACAGTGGCGTTGTATGCTTCTTTAAGTGAATGCAAACCCACATTCACAATGCTGACATCGAGCTGTACAAGGATAATCCCGAGGCAAGAAGCAAACGTAAATAGCCGATTCTGGTTTTTTATAGTACTAGTCATAGAGAACCCAATTCATAGTGTTACCCATCTGAATCATGAGCAGAAATATCATAAAGTTCCTCCAGATAATGCAGCTGCACTGCTTAATCCGGAGATAGGCATTGTATCGCCGGTATAAGAGTATCTCTATGACATGAGATTTTTAATAAGTGATAGTCTCTTTTACTTTATTGTAAGTATCAAAGTAGGAATGGGGTGTTTTACTGAATATTAAATCGGTAAGGTCCAAGCGGATAAACCGGACCTTCATGGTATTGCATTCTGTGAGCCTTAGGTGATACCCCGTATACGCGTTTGAATACCGTGCTGAATGTGCTTTCCGCTGCATATCCTAATCTGAATGCTATTTGTTTAACCGGCTCGCTGCTAAGTCTCAGAGCCCTACTAGCAATTTGCATGCGCCAGTGAGTCAGATAACTCAGCGGTGTTGTCCCTGTTGATTCATTGAATTTGCGAGCAAAGTTTGCACGTGACATACCTGCAATTCCGGCAAGCTCAGTTAACTGCCAGTTTTTCTCTGGTCTCGTATGTATTGCCGCTAACGCACTAAGTATCCTTGGATCCCGTAGTGCGCCCATCCAGCCCTTAAGAGCAGATTCCTCGGATAATATCCAGCTTCGTATCCCTTCAATCATGACAAGTTGTATGAGATGGTTACCAGCCAGAGAAGCCCCCGGGCGTAATGACATATTCTCTTCGTGAAGTCGCTCCATTAACCAACTGAGGGTTGATGAGGCATCAGAGCCGGTTTTAATCGGTATGACAGTTGGTAATACATTGAGTAATTGGCCTGCGGCGGCCTGATCAACATCCATTTTCCCAGCCAGAATGATACTTTCACTACCGCCATAATCAGCAATACCATTATGCATCTGGTAGGGGACCTGCTCTGAATGAACCGATATCAATGTTGGATCAGAAGCCATTATAAACGGTGTAAAGCGAGTTAATATTACAGCATCACCAGGGAATAGTTCCGTCCAGACATCTTCTTCTTCAAGCCGGAACCAAAGGTGCCCCTTTCGCAGGGCAATAAATTTCATTCCGTAAAACCCCGGATAACGCATTGACCAATACGCTCCCGCTGTTTGCCCACTTGTAATATAACTCCGAGCCGATAGTAGCTGTAAAACGTCCGATAAAGGATCCATTTTAGACTCTCACATAAGTAAAGGCGACTTTGCGTTATTAATAAACTAAATGACCACCAGTCAAATAGCAAAACAAGGGCGAGGTTTTATTCCGCAGGTCGTATTTCATACACATGTATACACTCTATTGGGGTACTCACACACAAATGAAAGGTCTGTAGCTGTGGTTAACTGCCTGATAAGGAGACGTATATGAATACAGTAACGCTAAGTAATGGCTTTAATATGCCCTTGGTAGGATTAGGGGTTTACCAGATCTCTGATCCTGAGCAGTATGAAGGTGCAGTCGTTCAGGCTTTACTGACAGGTTATCGAATGATCGATGCGGCTGCCGCATATGAAAATGAGGAACCCGTTGGACGTGCTATCAAGCGCAGTGATATACCACGTAATGAAATTTTTGTTACGACCAAACTCTGGATTCAGAATGCGGGGTTTGAACCAACGCGCCGGGCATTTGAACTTTAAACTCCTTCAACTGGATTACCTTGACGCATTTCTAAGCCATCAGCCCTATTCTGACGCACATGGTTCATGGCGGGCAATGGAAGATTTGTATGAAGAAAAAGTTGTCAGGGATATTGGTGTAAGCAACTTTTCACCAGCACGTATTGCCGACCTCATTGTGCTCAATAAAACCTCGCCTATGATTAACCAGGTTGAGGTGAAATCTGTATTAGCAACAGCCAGAGAAGGTTAAATTCTTTAGTAAATTAGGTATACAAACCATCGTGTTGGCTCCCTTTGCGGAAGGTAAAAATGGACTTTTCACCCAACCGATTCTCAGCCAGATCGCCACTGAACACGGTAAAAGTGTTGCTCAGGTCGTTCTCTGCTGGCTTATGCAGCGCAATATCAGCGTGATCCCAAAACCAGTTACGCCTGAACGTATCTGTCAGAATTTGAATGCTTTTTCTTTCAACCTATCTAAAGAGGATATTGGAATGATTGAGAAAATTCAAACCGGTGAGAGTTGCTTCATTGACCACGAGAATCCAGTGCGTATTCGCTGGATTAGTTCGGTCAAATTTAGCACCTGATCTGCTTTGTAAGACGGCCTGGCTCAGGCAGTCTGCACCTCAACTGTGACCCAGAAGGTAATTCAATTATTTCTTTCAAACCCGCTTTAAACGCTGTCGCCTGCAGTGTAGCCCTGATGAGTGTCAGCCTGCAACCATCAGTGCCAGTGCTGCCAACGAAACAAAAAGTCCGATTCAGCTCTCTGATATCCATACCTCGAGCAAATACGCGCGTGCTGTAAAGGTTGCCAGAGAAAGTTTCAATCCTGCCAGACACAGCTCTGTGGCTAGTAACTCATGGTACACAGCTGACGCCTCCATTTTGATGTGAGCATCACTTAAAGCACAATTATAATGCTCAAGCCATTCAGTGATGATGTGTACTGCCTTGAAATCGCTTTTGGTCTTTTTTGTCTATAACCAACCAGCCACGGACACCTTCACGCATCAGGTAGATATCGAGTGTTTTTTTCTTACATCTATCCCTGGTTGGTAAACTCCCGCATCTCCTTTCACATAACCATCACGCAGGTCGCCTTGTTCATTCAGAGTCGAGCTCTTGGTAACCATTCAAGATTATTGCTGGCGTGAAAGGTTAAGCGAAGGGCCATAAGCTGCTAAGCAAGGTTTACCTTCGAAAGGGGGACTGGCTCACTTCGCTTCATATGGTAGTAGCTAACCAGCATGTGCCGATTACATACAAGAGGTACATAAAATGGTTAAAAATCATTTTCGTAAGTTTGGCCAACTTTATGCGGAGCAACCCGAATTCCGCTGTTCAACACAGCAAGCCAGTGACTTCGCCTCAATCTGTTCCGGTGTAGACTGTGGCAGGACTCGTTTCTCATCAACACTCAGCTGAGAGTCCGCCCATAACTTATGACCGGCCTGAGTCACTGGCTACCTCACCTGGTGCCATGGCACCGGAACTCCTGAACTATCAGTAGTTTTACGACACGACAACGGGCGATCATTACCCGTCACCCTGCGCAGGTGTATCTTTTATCAGCAATCAGTTCGCAGAAAGGTAAAACTGTTTTGACAACCTGAAGCTACCTCGTTACTATGCGCCCCGTCTTCACGACAATTCCTCTGTAGTTCAGTCGGTAGAACGGCGGACTGTTAATCCGTATGTCACTGGTTCGAGTCCAGTCAGAGGAGCCAGATTAAAGAAACCAGATGTCTACGGGCGTCTGGTTTTTTGCTTTTTATCCATGATTCATTCTCTCCCTCTAACTGCAATCATCGGCTAAAAATCCCCGAAGCCGTTTCTGTGATTAACAATTATCACTTTAGCTGGTCCGGTTGTCCTGTTACCTGCACGGTGAGGAAACCTTCATGCAGGTTCCCGGGAACTCACAATTCAAATCCATAGTGAGATCCATCCGGCAATTCGACATCAAGACGGAGTTTGCCGCCGGTTGCTTCAACGTAGCGCTTAAGCGTCGAAAGCTTCAGGTCGCGCCCTGGTTTCTCCATGACTGCAACGGTGGGTTGCCTGATACCCAGCGCCTGCGCCATTTCCACCTGCGTTTTCTGTACTTTCTCACGTAATTCGGCAAGGTGGATATTGAGCAGAATGTCATTTGCCATTACCTGAGCACGGGCCACCACTTCAGGTTTTTCATCTGCGATAAGCTGTTCCAGCGTTCTCACCATCAAATTATTCCTCTTGTTTTAATCTCTTAAGCCAGTGAGTGAATTCCCGGTCAGCTACAGGGAGCATTTCAACATAAAAACGCTTTTCATTACCGACCTTAGTTCCTGCGCAAAGTACAATGCCGTTACGGGCCGGATCAAAAGCGTAAAATGCACGTATGGGATCCCCGCAACGTTGAATACGCAACTCTTTCATATTGTGGTAACGGGAGCCTCTCACCGTATCGGCATAAGGCCTGGCTAAGCCAGGTCCCTTTTCCCGCAAAACTAACAACATGGCAAGCACACAGGTCCGGTCGCTATCACTGAGTGAACACAACCAGTCGTCGAACCTATCCGTTGTTATAATCGTCCACACAAAACCTCCTGAGCAATATAGATCTATTGCTATATAGATGTAAAGCTATGAGCGGAGAATAAAATGATGGAGTGAAAGATTCAGTCGTCGTTACTGCAAAGCTGGAGGTATATTCCGGTATTTTATTGTGCGACATGCGCGGCATTCAACGTTATATGACTTGTCCCGTAATAGCTGTGGTTTGGATACAGCAGGACGAATCTCCTCCGGTGATCGTACACGTGGCTAGCCACTGCACGGCCAGATGTAATCAGGAGACTGCTCAGAAGTAGAGTGCGCGTAAAGAACCGGTAAAAATAGCTCTTAAAAAACGGGATAGTTCATTTTAAACTGAGATAAGAGCCCTGGGTCTGTATTCGAGCTGACTTAGCCAGCGTGACTCCCGACACCTCACAGGAAAATATATAACCATATGAATTTAATGATATTACTTCCTTTCTATAACATCACCATGCATATTTGACGCTCCGGGATATTATTAAAACTATGACTCTGAATGAGTAAAAATATGAAGCCGACAATCAATCAGTTAATCAGCTTTTGTACCGTGGCTGAAACCGGCAATATTTCCAGGGCAGCTGACAGGCTAAGCATTTCCCAGCCCCCACTGAGCCGACAAATAGCCCAACTTGAGTCGACGTTAGGGGCAAAGTTATTCAGCAGAAGCGCCAATGGGGTCAGCCTGACTACTGCCGGAGAACAGTTCCTGAGTGATTCTCACGCTATCCTGGGGCTGCTGGAGCAGGCATGTAACAACATACGCGCTCTTGACTCTGGTCAGAAAGGTTTTATCAGGTTAGGTGCAACTATGTACGCAAGCTATAGCGTCCTTCCGCATGTCACCATGCAGCACCGAAAAAGATATCCGGAGATCAGCCTGCAGTTTCAGGAGATGATCCCGGCAGATCTAAAGGCGGCCTTGTTAGATGGCAGACTGGATGCGGCAATCAGCTTCTCAGAACCCGCCAATCCGGAAATCAATTCCATGGTGCTATTGCGTGAACCGTTAATTGCGGCACTTCCGGCAGGCCATCCGTTGGCGAAAGCCAGTCATTTCAGCCTCGAATTATTAAGTGATGAGCCCTTTATTACCGTTCCACGTCAGAGTGCACCCGTACTCTATGATTCCATTCTGGAGCAATGCCTGAAGGCGGGGTTTAGCCCTCATATAGGACTGGAAGTGACGGTACAACAGACTGTGATGAATTTTGTCGCCCACGGTGCCGGGGTAGCACTGATCCCGGCAAGCATGGAAAACGGCCAGCTCAGAGGTGTAGTCTACAAATCCCTGGAAAATGCTAATCAGATTGAAAATGTGATGATGTGGTCAGCGAAGAATAAAAACCCGTCATTACGACATTTTCTGAATCTGTGCCGCAACATTAAACAGAATCCGGATGCAGCACAGAGTCCGGAGAGTAGTCGTTAATTTTTGCTGATAATAATTTCAATAAGATTGGGCTTGCCGCTGGCCAGTGCAGCTTCAACTGCCGGTGCAATATCTGCTGCACGGATAATTTTACGGGTTTCTAATCCCATAGAGGCCCCCAGTGCCTGATAATCTATCGCAGGGTTAATTAAATCCATGGCGATAAATCTGTCGGTTTGTGCGGAGGTATAATCCTCCTGAGAGCGCATGAAGTTTTTTAACACGTTGTATTCGGTGTTATTCATCACAATAAAAGTGACCGGTAATTTTTCGTAAGCCGCGGTCCAGAGTGCTTGCGGTGAGTACATTGCCGCACCGTCACCGACAAAACAAACCACCGGTGCTTTTCCCAGACCCAGTGAGTAACCTACAGCAGCAGGCATCCCCCACCCCAGACCGCCGCCCCGTAAAAAAGCGTACTGATCAGCACGCTCACTATTCAGTGATTTACGCAGCGAACCGCTGGTAGCAATAGCTTCATCGACAATCTGGACATCGGGTCCAATGGCTCGGGCCGCTTCAAATGCAGCCACCAGAGGGGTAATCACGGACGCAGATTGTTGCTCTGCAACCTGTTCTGACAGAGTTTCTTTGATTAACCTGAATTCACTGACTGCCAGCGCAAAGCGCTTCTGATAATCGGCCCGACGATTCAGCGTGGCCTTCTCCAGTTCAGGTAACAAGACCTTTAATGATGATTTAATGTTCCCCACCAGGGAAAGTTCACTGCTGTAAGTGCGCCCTAAGTCCCCGGCATCCGCTGACAGCTGGAATACTTTGCAATCATCAGGTACCGCCTGACCTTCCGTGTAAAGGATGGTAATCAGTGACTTACCACCTAGCGCAAAAATAGCATCATACCTGCCAAGTGCTTTGCTGATTTCAGTAGCTTTCGTGGAAAGATTTCCCCGCCACAGGGGATGGGCAGTAGGATAAGGAATCCGATTCGGCCAGGTTGAACCGTAAACATCCGCAGCAAGCAACTCAGCTAAGGCAACAACTTCATCCGCGGCTTCGCTCTGATAAATTTCGTCACCGGCAATCAGCGCCACTTTTCCAGGGGTAAAGGCAGCTAATTTACTGGCTAACAATGGCAGTGAACCTGCAATCGGGTTACGGTCAATCGTGCTCTGTGCTCCAATGCTTATCGAGCTGAGCGCTTCCATCACATCCATCGGCAGTGACAGAAAAACGGAACCTTTAGGCGCTGCATCGGCATCGTGGAACGCACGTCGAATCAGTACGGGCAGTTGGTCAACATGCGTCACCTCCTGTGACCATTTTGCAAAGGTTTTCCCCATACCCACAAGATCACCCAACAGGAGTGGATCAGAGGTCATATGACGTAAATCCTGCTGACCGGCGGTCACCACTAAGGGGGTCTGCGAACATTTAGCATTTAGCAGGTTTCCCATGCCATGCCCTAATCCACCTGCGGTATGCAGATTCAGAAACCCGGGTTTCCGCGCAGCCTGAGCATAACCATCCGCCATAGCCACCGCACTGGCTTCCTGTAACGCTAACACATAGCTGATGGCCGGTTTTCTGAGAAGTGCGTCCATAAACGGGAGTTCGGTGGTACCCGGGTTGCCGAAAACATATTCAACACCTTCGCTTTCCAAAACCTCCAATAACACGTCTCCACCCCGACGCGCATTTGAATCCTGAACTTTGATAAATGATTTACTCATTGCTGGTTACCCCGATTCGCTCGCAGTTCGCTACTGCTGATCATCACAGGATGTTAATGAAAGTCAGGAAATTCATTCCAATACTATTAATGAGATTCTTTATACCTTTAAAGGTATGCAGTACAAAAAGCCCATGCGCCGTTTGCTATTGTTGCCTTACTCAGGATAAATCCTGTGATTGACATTCTGGTGCATAAAGAGGCATTGAAGAGTGATCTACAGCAATCCAGTGTTAAGTTCAGTGATCGCTGTACTGGTGTCATTTCACCTAAGAGAAAAGTCACTTCACAGTAAGTTCAGCCCTGTAGTTTGAATAATGAGGTTTAATAAATAGAGTTTACTCAGATGTGAAAGATAATTTTCATTTCGAAAAAATATAATGAATTTCAGCACCGGGATTTATTCGGCGCTGAAATATTCAACCCAAAGAGTAACCAGAAGGTGTTTAATGATTCGCAACCTGCAAATACATTCAATCACAATAAACTATAATTATATAGTCACTCCGCGTAGACTTTACTATTCACATAACTAACTTTCCTGCAAAAAAGTGGATAAGCAATACTTGTCACCACCAGGCTAATCAACCAGGAAATATCCACCCCGGGAATTAATTTAGCGTAAGGCCCGGAAAAGAAGGCATTCTCAACAAAAGGAATCTGTACAATGATACCAAAAAAGTAAACTAACAGCGCATGGGTGTTTAACAGGCCGTAACGCCCACCATCAGCACGGAAAATCGCTTCCACATCGTAGGATTGTTTATTTATATAATAGAAATCCAGCAGGTTAATAACAATCCATGGAATAAGTACTGCGATCAGTGCAAGAATTAGATTAATAAAGAATGATACAAAGTTTTGCGATGCTGCCAAAGCCACCAATACACTTCCTACCAGAACCAATGATGAGACGACTAATCGTACTGCAGCACCGGGTGTCCAGTGAGGACGGAAGGTTTGAACAGCAGTAATCAGCGATAGTACGGCACCATAAAGATTCATCGAGTTGTGGCAGATGATATTAATCAGGAATAGCACCATCAATACCGGACCCAGCCATCCTGTTGCATGGCGTACTGACATCATGACGTCACTGGTTGGGGCAACATTTACCGCCATCATACCAAAAATAAAGGCCAGAATTGTACCGCCACAAGCCCCTAAATAGGTGGCAAAAAAAGGACGTGCAATCCCGATTTTAGCTGGGAGATAACGAGAGTAATCAGAAGTATAAGGTGAAAAGCTGATTTGCCAGACAGCACCAATACAGAAAGTGCCAAACCAGCCAGCCACACTCATACTGCCACGTTGCCAGAAATCAGCCGGCAATGGCTGTGAAACCATGATTCCCAGACCAATAATCAGTACTGTGCCCATCACCCAGGCACCAATTTTATTGATACGGTGTATAAAGTGGTAGCCAACAATACCTATCACGGTAGAAAGAATAGCGCCGATAACTGTAGCACTACTTACAGGAAATGACGAAAATACATTATTAATGACCCGTCCGGATAAGGAAATATTAGAGATAAAGAAGCCCAGATAAATTACCGTGGTAAAGGCAATGACCAGCAATGAACCATAGCGACCAAATTGCGCACGGCTTTGTACCATTTGCGGTATACCTACTTTCGGCCCCTGTGCTGAGGTTAGTGCCAAAAATATCCCGCCAAATAAATGACCAGCGATAATGGCTGTCAGTGCAGAAATAATACTAAGATGGAAAGTAGTAGTGGCAATTGTACCGCTGACCACTGCCAGCGGCGCAATGTTAGTACAAAACCATAAAGTAAATAAACTGAAATATTTACCATGTCGTTCAGATTCCGGGACATAATCTACAGACTTATTTTCTATTATATTATTTTGACGTAATTGTGTATTCACCTTACCCCTCCAATTCTCAATGATTTAATTATAATTAAATGCCTATAAAACCTTCCTGTAAAAAAGCCATGGCCATCCCGACGAATCTGTTTTCGTCTTCTTATAAAAGAATTGGCGGTAAAACTTCCGACATAAAAAATTATCACCCGGGTTCAGTAATTAACGCTGAACCCGAATCTGGAACCTCAACGCATAATAAAGGGATCACTGATCGGTTCATCGCTGGTACGCAACCACACCGTTTTGGTGGTGGTATATTCCAGAGCCGCATCAATTCCACCCTCCCGGCCAAAACCGGATTTGCCATATCCCCCAAAAGGTGCCAAAGGTGAGACCACGCGATAGGTATTCAGCCATACCACTCCGCTGCGTAACTTACGGGTAACCCGGTGGGCACGGGTCAGGTTTTGTGTAAATATACCCGCTGCCAAACCATACTCGGTGCTGTTGGCCTGCCGAATTGCGTCTGCTTCATCCTTAAAGGTCAGAACAGAAAGCACTGGTCCAAACAACTCCTGTACCACGCATTCCGCATCAGGTGCATTACTACAATCCAGTATGGTTGGCGGGTAATAGAATCCAGGCAGGTCAGGTAACTGGTTTCTCAACACCAGGCGAGCGCCATGCTCCAGACTACGGCTAACTACCTGTTCAATTTTTTGTTTCTGTTGCAAAGTGCAAAGCGGGCCGAACTGAGTCTCCTGCTGCTGAGGGCATCCAATCACAATGTCACGGACTTTGCTGATTAGTTTCTCAATAAAGGCCTCTTTGATCTCCTCTTCTACCAGCAACCTTGAGCCGGCAACGCAACTTTGTCCTGAGGCAGAAAAGATGGCAGCCACCTGAGCATTCGCTGCACTGTCTAAATCAGTATCTGCAAACACAATAAAAGGCGACTTGCCGCCCAATTCCAGAGAGGTACTGGCAAGGTTTGCAGCACTGTTACGCACAATATGCCGGGCAGTTTCTGCTCCGCCGGTGAAGGCAATATGGTCAACCAGTTCATGCTGTGTTAGTACCGAGCCACATTCCGCGGCGAACCCTGTGATAACATTAATCACGCCCGCCGGAAATCCTGCTTCATGCACCAGTTCCGCCAACGCCAGTAATGGGGTGGGTGCTGTTTCAGCCGCCTTCACCACCACAGTACAACCAGCCGCGATCGCAGGCCCAATTTTTACTGCTGAGAGAAAGAGTTGACTGTTCCATGGAATGATCGCTGCCACCACCCCGACAGGCTCACGTTTGATCCATGTCTCCATATCGTCTTTATCAATGCTCAGGGTTGCGCCATCCATCTTGTCGGCAAGTCCGGCATAAAAACGGTAATACTCAGCAACATAAGCAATTTGCGCCTCTGTCTCACGGATGATTTTACCGGTGTCCAGTGTTTCCAGACGAGCAAGTTTACGCGCATCACGCTCTATCAGGTCTGCCAGTTTATGCAACAGTTTCCCTCGAGCGCTGGCGCTTAGCCCGCGCCAACCGTCAGACTGAAAAGCCCTGGCCGCAGCCTGAACTGCACGGTCAGTTTGCTCACTACGAGCTTCGGCAATATCCGCCCAGGGTTCTGCTGTCGCCGGGTTTAGCGAAATAAAAGTTGCGGCCCCGGAATCAAACTGGCCGTCGATGTAGAGTTTGAACTGTTCCATGACGTCTCCGCTTAGTGAAATGCAGGTGCAACATGTTTAATAAAACGTTCCAGTGAGGCTTTTTTGCGCTCGAAGGACATACCACTATCCAGCCATAACGCATACTCGTCATAGCCCATCGCTTCATAGTTTTTCAACCGCGCGATCACCTGGTCAGGGTTACCAATCGCCAGATTTTTACGCATCGCTTCTGCGCTGTAATAGGTATTGGCTGCAATTTCCTCCTCTGTCAGCGGCTTAATCAGTCCCTGATGTACCGGACGCTCATTTTTGAACCAGGCACCAAAATAGTTATAAAAACGATTAAGTTCTTCCGCAGCTTGCTTTGCATCAGCTTCGTCTTCAGCGACAAAACCGTGCTGTAATAACATGATTTTCAGAGGCTGTTCAGGTGAATATTCCCGACACGCAGCTTTGAAGGTGGTGATTAACCGCGAAATCTCTTCTTCTCCCTGGTGCAACGGGGTACACTGCACATTACAACCATTTTTCACCGCAAACTCATGACTGTTAGGATCACGAGCCGCTACCCAAATCGGTGGATGCTGTATGGGCTGTGGAGATGAGGTCGTCGAAGGAAACGACCAGAACTCACCTTTATGCTCATAATCTCCCTGCCACAGTGCTTTCACGGCAGGTACCAGTTCACGCATCCGCTGACCTGCTCCCCAGGCATCCATCCCCGGAACCAGGCGTTCGTATTCAAAAGAATAGGCGCCACGGGCAATTCCCAGGTCGAGACGTCCATTGGTAATCAAATCAGTCATCGCGGCTTCACCCGCAAGTCGGATAGGATGAGTAAACGGGGCGATAATGGTTCCGGTCCCTAAACGAACATGTTTAGTACGATGGGCAATATCCACCAGATTGATAAACGGATTAGGGGCAATGGTGAAATTCATTCCATGATGTTCGCCAGTCCAGATGGCATGCAGACCACCGCGATCCGCAATTTCACACAGTTCCATCATCTCGTCGTACAGCTTTTCCTGAGGGTCCTCCGCGGATACACGTTCCATATGCAGGAATAAAGAAAGTTTCATACCACCTCCTGAGGAGACTGGTTAAAGAAGTGACGGACTGAACCTTTGGCTTCATCACCGTAATAAATACCGTAGTTACCGACTGCATTTTCTCGGATAAAACGCTCCACCAGCGATTTCAGTGCACCATCCGGCATCGACAGTTTCGTCAGGCTTTCAATATCCACCCACTCCCCCTGAGGGATCTCTGCCAAAGTGCTGTCTGTTGGTTGAGCACAAAGAAACACAATATGTTGTTGTTTCTTTTGACGATCTTCCCATACTGAGTAGATAAAGCCGGGGTTAGCATCGATGCTTAGCTTGCTGAAGATCTGTTTCAGGGTTTCACTGACGCTACTGTTATTCACAGTTTGTGTAGGCAGACCATATCCCTGTTCTTTCCGCACCACCAGTGCATGCCCAGCTGATTCAATCAGCGCAGTCACCACCACATTCGGTCCGGTAATCAGGGATTCTGCATTCTGATAAGGGGTAAAGTAACCACCGCGATAGTAGCCCAACCCCGGGGTACCACAGGAATCAAATTGTTCAACTTTACCGATCAAAATAGCGTGGTCACCCGCATCCACTACCTGATGCATCGCACATTCAAACCAGGCTGAGCTGTCATTCAGTAACGGGGTATTAAATTCACCCTTACGCCACTGAACCCGGGAGAATCGATCATCCATCTTTTGTGAAAAAATGTTTGAAGCATCTTTCTGCTGCTCCGCCAGAATATTGATGGCGAAGTGTGGACATTGCGTGAAGTTTTCAAAATTTGCTGAACGTTTATCAATACTGACCAGCAATAACGCCGGGTCGAGCGACACTGACGAAAACGAGTTCGCCGTAAAGCCAATCGGCTGGCCTTGCGCATCATTAGTGGTCACTACGGTCACGCCGGTCATAAAAGCACCAAAGGCGTCGCGAAGCAGTCTGCGTTTATCTGCATCCATAACTTACTCCTTTACTCGCTTTGTTTTTCATGGCAGCGCCAACATCTGTATTGAGAAACGATAATATTTCTTCATTTACGCGGTCAGCATCTGTCAGGTTCAACATGTGTTTTGCGTTAGCTACCACAACCGCCTGGCCATGCGGAGCCGCCTCAGCCATCTGGTGTGTCATGTTTGGGTTCGAATTGGTATCAAGCTCCCCGGTCATCACTAACACCGGACATTGCATTTCATTCCAGCGCTCTGAATACCACCGGTCACCCTCAGCAAACGCCTGATAGGCACGGGCATAACCAGCAAGGTTCACCTGCTTTAACCATCCGCCTACCTGCTGGCGGAGCGGCAGTTCATGGGGTTGTTCACTGAACCAGCGCTCAAGTGGGGCATCTAAGCGAACACTGCCACTGGCCAATTCCTGAGCTCGTTTTAATACCGCATCACGCGCACTGTCATCACGTTTAAATACCCCGCTCATCACTACTGCGTGGTTAACCAGTTCAGGGTGTTCAATCGCAATACCTGCAGTGATCAATGCCCCCATAGAGTGTCCTGCCACCGCAAAATTCTGTTCGGGTTGTGTTTGCAGGAACTGTGTCAGCCAGTGCACGTAATCCTTCAGGCTAACCGGATGTTGAAAACCGCTACTTTCACCATGACCCGGCATATCCACCGCAAGCACACGAAAATGGCGACTCAGGACCTCGATTTGCGGGTACCATGCGTCAGCATTCATGCCAACGCCGTGGATCAACACCAGTGGTTGACCCTCACCCTCTTCCAGGTAACTGACCCGGAGCCCTGATTCAGACAGCTGCTGGATTTTTCTGGTCATGGCCTAACTCTTTCAGGTCAAGATAACGGTTACCAATACGGTGGTGTGGACGCCCCCCCAACGCTGCGCCCAGTGCTATCACAATCTCATCGCTGAACGGGGCATCATTGATGTTGAACTGCATTGTCAGATAGTGTTCACGGGTTCCTTCATCATCGGTGCCCATCATCGGGACCAGAATTGGGCTGTTGGCAGGACCACGGGTGTTATTGAATGCCAGGTAGGTTTTACCTTTGACCGCCGTCCGGTAATGGTTACCAAAGTGCAGGGTATGAATCAGTGCAGAAGCATGTTCCAGTTCGCCATTCAGACCAACCAACGCACTTTTGCCGTATGCTACGACTTTATCTCCGCCGCCCGCTTCTTTGACGATCAGGCTGGTTAACAGCTCCCCGAGTACCGGGGCCATTTCACGGATTTTTGGTGCGAGGTCTTCAACAAAACCTTCTCCAGCCCACGGGTTTTTTACCACCGCGGCAGCTGCAATCATCACCAGAGGCGTGGTTGCGGCCTTACCACCGTCTGAATAGATGGTTTCGGTAGTTACAAACGTCTTGCGAATATCTGGATGCATCGGGGCCTCACTTAAGTTAACGGTTTGTTAATAAATTGTCGGGAATGGATATAACAGTGAGATTTATACTAAGTCAAATTTTGGTATACCATCATACTGTATTCTTATAAGGTGGGTTTTTAGTTTGAATGGAATGCAATTAACACCATATAAAACATTATGTTAGATAGATGATGGGCTCACCTACCCCCTGCTATTGTGTGTAGAAACACTCTGTGATTGCCGTCATAAATTCACAATATCGGCTATCACCTGAGTACAGCTAATAGTTTGATTTATATTGTGTTAATTTCTTACCGGTTGCCGTAGTCATCCGGCAGATGAGGGCTATCATGAAACTGTGAACCAACGCTAATTTAGCGTCAGCCAGTGATGACTGACCGCAGATGAAATTGTGATGAAATAAATCTGCTGGCATTGCTTTAGCGACATAAACAGTGCTAATACTAAAAAGGTTGCTAAATTTTAAATTAACTATTCGCTGAATTTTTTATTTTTGATTTCGGGAAGATTATGGCTGCGAGTCACTCGTTAAAAATTGAAAACACGCCGGTGACACTTCGCGAACTGGCATTAGAGAAAGTTCGTCAGGCCATTATTTCAGGCTATTTTAAAGCCGGTGACCGATTGGTTGAACGCAGCCTGTGCGATGAATTAGGTGTGAGTCGTACAGTAGTCCGTGAAGTCATTCGTTATCTGGAAGCCGAAGGCCTTATTGAGAATATGCCCAAGAAAGGGCCGATTGTTGCCGTGTTAACCTGGGAAGTCGCGGCACAAATTTATGACATCCGGTTATTACTGGAATCAGAAGCAGCCAAAGATTGTGCAAAGTCTGCGACCAGTAAAGACAAAAAAAACTTACACCAGAAGCTAATGCGTATTGCTAAAGCTTCCCATGACCCTGATGATATTGAGCGGGTTAATGCATCGCAGGCTTTTTATGAGGCTCTGTTTTCCATTGCAAAACATCATATTGCGTGGGAAATTGTTCAGCGACTTAACAGCCGGATTAGCAGGCTGCGTGCACTGACTTTACGCAGTCCGGAACGGCAGGTCGCAGGATTTGAACGCATGTCCCGGATTTATGAAGCCATCGAAAAGAATAACCCTGAACAAGCTAAACAGGCAGTGATACAGCATCTGACCGAAGCAGCGACTCTTGCAAAATCAATTCTTACCATTGAGGAATAATTATGTCAGCTTACTGGATAGCGCACGTTAATATTGAAGATGCAGAGCAGTACCAGAATTATATCGAATTAGCCCCACTGGCATTTAAAAAATATCAGGCAAAGTTTATTGCTCGTGGAGAACATGCCACTTCACTGGAAGGTGAAATATTCAGCAAACATGTCATAATTGAGTTTCCTGATTATCAGACAGCATTAGATTGTTATCATTCCGAAGAATATCAATTGGCAAAAAAACAACGTGAACAGGTATCAAAAGCAATGATAACCATCGTTAACGGGCTCAGTTAAATATATAAGACAAAGCACAAACTTTTATCAGTTAATTAAATTAACCACCCTGTCTATGGCGGTAGTTACTATTACCGCCTGATGATTACTATAACAATTCCATATGATAACCATATGAATTTTATGAATAAAATAAAAAATTTAAATATAAATCGCCGCTAACCACAATGCGTCAAAACAGTGTTCCAGACAAGTGCACACCGGAGAAAGTCAGGGATTTTATATGCAGGTATTTTCAGGAAGGATAAGATATTCTGTTATCGATCATCATTCTCGTCATAATGAATAATCGATAGTAAACGGATGGGGACGGTTATTAATTTTTCCGGACCATGAGGAACACCACCATCGAAAGACAGACTGTCGCCGGGTAACATGGGATAAAGCCGCGTACCATGACGATATACCAGTTCGCCTTCCAGAAGATAAAGAAATTCGTGCCCCGGATGACAGAAGTTAGGGAACTCTTCACTGGCATCATCCATGATCACCAAAAAAGGCTCGTACAGCTTCTGCGGTCCCTGGGCATAACTGAGCAGATGATAAGAATGGCCAACTTCAGTTCCGGAACGTACTACCTCCAGGCCCTCACCCGCTTTAATCAGCTGAGCACCCCGTTTTGCAATATCAAAGTCACTGAATAACTTAGACACAGGTAAACCAATGGCATCACAGAGCCGGTTCAGAATATCAAGGCTGGTCGAAACCTGAGCATTTTCTACTTTACTGACCATACCCACACTGACCCCGGCAATACGGGCAACATCAGAGATTTTATACCCTTGTGAAATACGCCGCTGTTTCAGCGACCGGGCGATATGCTGCTCCAGGCTCAACGGGCTTTCACGCTGACTGGTAGTGACCGGTTTTCTCATCGCGCCTTGATTTTCTCCGTCATTTTCCGCAAGTTACCCAGTTCAAACGATATACGTTGCGCAGTCGCCAGCAGCGCATTACGGACAGTCTCTTTTTGACGTGCGTCTTCCATTAACGCATCCGGACCAGAGACATTAATCGCCGCCACAATTTGATTGTGATGATCACGCAACGCACAGGCGATAGCAGTCGCGAAATCTGAACGATGTTCGACCCAGCCTTGAGAACTATCCCGCAGAATCGTTTCCTTTAGCTCTGGCAAGGTACGCGGTGCCGGCACCGAATAACCATCCAGTCGCACATGCTGGTACAGACTTTCCAGTTCCGCTCCATTCAATCCGGTTAACAGCACGCGGCCCATCGCACTACAATGGCAGGGAATTCGCGTACCAATGGGTACATTCACTGACAGGCGTTGTGAAGCAAACGAACGGTAAATATACACGGCTTCCTGCCCTTCACGGATACTCAGATGGCACGACATGGAAACCGAATTACGCAGAGCGTTAAGGTGAGGCATCGCAATATCCACCACATCACGACTGGCCAGATAACTAAAGCCATTCGAGATCACCTGCGGTCCCAGCTGATAAGTATTTTTCGCTACCTTCTCAAGATAGTTCATCTCGGTCAGAGTGGTAACTATTCGGTAAATTGAGGAGGTTGATACGCCAAGATGTTCGGCGAAATCCTGTACGGTCAGAACCCGATCCCGGCTGTTAAACATTTCAATAATGGTCAGTCCACGAAACAGCGCGGGTACCGTGTAATCATTTTCGGTGATAGCAATCACAGACATATACACCTGCAGTAAGTCAATCCGGGACAAAGCCCGGAGATGAAAGTTAAGGGTTAATCAGTAATCGCAAACTCCGTGCCGGCATCACATAATACCCCCCATAAATAGACCGCCAGTGAACAATCCATAAGCAACCAGAACTCAGTTTCCCCATCCCGGGAGGCGTTAATCACCAGGGCATTCGCACGGGCAACCGAAGTTTGAGCTACCGCTCCCGCAACAAATTGCGAAGCGGCCAGATCCACAGCACAGAGCTTCGCCATCATCTCTGGCAAAATCTCCCCTTTCAGGCGCAGCCAGGCATGGGTGTCCTGGCGCGGCAAGGCAAAACAGGAAAGCTCGTTCATCTGCCACTGCAGTTCTTCCTGTTCAATACGTGGCTGAGATTCCGCCGATGCTGCCAACAGGAGATATTCGGTTTGTGACAAGCGGGCCACCAGCGAACCATCAATTTGCCAGCACGCCTGATTGGGCTGAGCCGGCAACTCATAGCCGCGCTGTTGTAAATACCAGGCAGCATGGCGACCACGAAAGCCGACCCGGGAAAAATGCGAAGAGTCACTCAGAACAACCCCGCCATTGTCGAAGCTGGTATTTTGATGATCCAGCGGCCCTGCCGCAAAAACGTGCAGATTTTGCATCATTAAAGCTCCTGTCGCTGGTTTTCAGCATCATAAAAAGGCAACCTGACCACTTCTGCTGTGACTTCCCTGCCGCCTTCGGTGCGAATCGTTAGCCGATCGCCCGGAGTCGCCTGCTCAGCAGATGCATAGGACATGCCAATTATTGCGTTAAGTGTCGGCGAGAACTCGCAGGAAGTTACATTGCCGGTAATACGGTCACCTTCCAGCACCAGATGCCCCTCCAGCGGCTGCGGTGAACCGGCAGGTAAAGTAAATGCGACTAATTTCCGCACCGGCTGATGAGCTTCAAGAATATCGATAGCACGGCGACCGATAAATGACGGCTTGGTGCGGTTCACCGCCCAGCCCATGCTGATTTCCTGCGGATGACTCATACCATCGGTATCTTGTCCGATAATGACGTGCCCTTTTTCCAGACGCAGCAGTCGCTGAGCTTCAACTCCGAACGGTTGGATATCATACTGTTGGCCAGCTTCCATCAGGGCATCCCACAAAGCTTGTCCATATCGGGTTGGAACATGGATTTCATAGCCCAATTCACCGACAAATCCGACGCGCAACAAGCGGGCAGGTATCCCTGCAACGCGGCCTTCACGACAAGCCAGATAAGGAAATCCTTCCGCACTCAGATCCAGGTCGTGACACAACTGGCTTAATACCTGACGCGATTTTGGACCCGCCAGATTAACTGCGGCCCATGCTGAGGTAACATTGGCTATATCTACATCCAGCCGCCAACGGATATTCCACTGCAACATCGACTGATAGACTCGTGCCACGCCACTGGTGGTTGCGGTTACATAAAAATGGTTTTCTTCCAACCGACACGCGACACCATCGTCAATCACGACTCCCTGTTCATTGGTCATTAGCGCATAACGGGTACGCCCCACTGCCTGTTTAACAAACGCAAAAGTATACATTCTGTTAAGAAATTCGGCGGCATCCGGGCCACGCAGTTCAATCCCTCCTAACGTCGAAACATCAATCAGCCCTACATTATTTCGCACATTAACGACTTCCGCCTGAACCGTTGAGTGTTTATCGGTCGCAGGGACTGTCTGATACCACCCCGGCCGTAACCAGTTACCCGCAGGCATCATTTGTGCACCGAGTTCCAGATGACGCTGGTGCATTGCCGTCACACGCCAGGGGTCGAAATGACGTCCGGCAAGATGCGCAAGACTCTCGGCGCTGAAAGGGGGCCTGGCTGTGGTAATTCCTGTTTCACTTATACTGCGATCAGTCGCCCGGGCTACTAAACGGGCGGTGGGCAATGCAGAGTGACGCCCCTGTGATGGCCCCATACCGACTGTTGAAAAGCGTTTGACCAGTTGCACATCGCGATAGCCATGTTTGGTGGCATTAATAATATCCTTGATTTGCAAATCTTCGTCGAAGTCGACGAACTCTTTGCCTTTCGGATGAGCAAAAATTGGCCAGGGATGATTGATCCGCTGTTTTTCACCCCGCAAAGGTGGAAGGGAGCTAAGATTATGACTGAAACCCAGCTGCTGCAGCGCCATGCGGCTGGTATTCATTCCATCCCTGACAGCCTCTTCCAGAGTAGACCAGCCGTTAATCGAACCTGCGGTAAACATATTCGCCGGCAAATCGCTCAGTGAAAAACTCGCACTGTCATCGTCATAACTGAGTTTGCCACCGGCCTGACAAGGTAATTGCCAGGCGGGCATATAACCGGCAGACATACAGAGTAAATCGCAATCTATCCGTGTGCCGGTCTGAGCCACCTGCCCTTGCCCGGTAATTGTACGGACTTCCACCGCTGAAACCTGCCCTGAACGTCCTGCCAAGGCCTCATACACCGTCGCATTAGCGATAAGCTCAATACCTGCGTTTTTCAACGGCTGAGTTAACTCCACGGCGGGCAAACTGGCACGCAAGTCGACAATAGCCGCGACCTTAATGCCCTGCTCATGCATCAACATAGCGGCTAAATAGGCATCATCATTGCCGGTTAACAAAACTGCACGCTGTCCCGGACTGACAGCATAATGATGAATCAATCGCTGTGCTGCACTTGTCAGCATGATGCCAGGCAGATCATTATTGCGGAAGATCACGGGTTGGTCGTATGCTCCGGCAGCAATTACACAACCGCCCGCCCGGACTTTATACATGCGTTGATTTTGAATCACCGGTAAGTAGTGATCTTTAAACCAACCATTGCAGGTCGCATTCAGCAGTAAACGAATGTTTGGATGGTTTTCAAGCCGATGAGTCATGGTCTGCAATGTTTGTTCGGTTTGTTGTGCTGTGACAGACATCCTGGCCCAGCTCAATGCCCCTCCGGCCACGGGTAACTGATCAACGACAATAACTTTAGCGCCACTGTCAGCAGCGGTGATCGCAGCCTGCATTCCCGCAGGGCCGGCCCCGACCACCAGTAAATCACAGAACAAATAGGCCTTATCGTAGTAGCCTGATGTCGCATCAAGATTTAGAACCCCCAGCCCTGCTTTACGTCGAATCAGTGGTTCCCAGCGTTTCCACATGCCTTTCGGTTTGTAAAATGCCCGGTAATAAAATCCTACCGGCATAAAGCGCGAAAATAGTTGAATTTTCTCGTCACTGTCTTTATTCAGTGATCCACGGTAATTTTGCCCGCGAACGTTAAGTCCCTGGGTAATTTGTTGCACATCAGCCAGTACGTTGGGTTCATCCGGCAATTGCACCAGTGAATTCGCATCCTGCCCGAACATGCTGAGCACTCCGCGTGGGCGATGATATTTAAATGAACGAGAGAGAAGTTGTTGCCCGTTGGCGATTAAGGCACTGGCAATCGTATCACCGCTAAACCCAGCGAATGATTCGCCTTCGAAAGTGAAACTAACCGGTTGCTGACGGTTAATCAGCCTTCCCATCGGCGCAGGTAAACGTTTTTGAGTCATGATATGACCTCCGCTGCCTCAGTGATAATCTCTGGCAGCACATTGCTATGGGGATTCGGGAAAACCTGGTGTGCGTCAAAAGTACGGATAACTTCATCGGTCAGAGTGTTACGCTCTGCCAGAAACCAGTATCCTGAAGGAGTATGGAACCACCACTCGGTCACCACTCCGGCCCGGTTATCTTCATAAAATACATAATCAGCCCATTCACGATCACTGCAACTCATCTGGTCCGGTATGGTTTTCAACTCGCCACCATAGGCGAATTCAGTAATATTGCGTGGTCCGTTGAGAGGACAATGCAAAATTTTCATCTGTCTTTCCTTTAGTGGCTGGCTGCCGTAGCACCCATTTCATTGACTTGTTGGAAGCGTGCAAAACGCTCCAGTTTAAACGGTGCAATCAATGACGGTGTCTTACCACCGCTGGCAACTGTCTCCGCCATGGTCTTGCCGCAGATAGGTGTGGCTTTGAACCCCCATGTCCCCCATCCCGCATCCAGGTAGTAATTTTTCACCGGACTCTCCCCCATGACAGGACTGTAGTCCGGAGTCATATCGGTTATTCCTGCCCACTGCCGCATCAACCGCGCTTTAGCAAGAAAAGGGAACATTTCAATACCGTGGGCAATCAGACTCTCTTTAAGATCCAACGTTGACCGTGTGCTGTATAGCGGATAAGGATCAGACCCTCCGCCAAATACTACCTCTCCACGGCTTGTTTGCTGCACATAACAGTGCAACGCAGTAGAGCTCACCAGCGGGTCAAGGAAGGGTTTGACCGGCTGCGTTACCATAGCCTGCAGGGGATAAGAGACCACCGGCAGACGAAAACCTGCTTTGGCGGCCAACAGCGAACTATGTCCTGCCACAGCTTGTACGGCGCATCCGCATCCCACTTTGCCGCGATTAGTTTTCACGGCCGTAATACGCCCGTCAGTAATCTCCAGATCTTCCACCGTCGTCATCTGATGGATTTCAACACCACGCTTTGCAGCTTCTTTAGCATATCCCCAGGCGACGGCATCGTGACGTGCCGTGGCACCATCGATATGCCATAGCCCTGCCAGTACCGGGATATTGCCGGGGTCAAGATTGAGGGTTGGCACAAGTTCTTTGATTTGTTGACGATCTATCATTTCGGTACGACCACCAAAATGCTTGTTGACCTCAGCACGTTGCCTGAACGCTCGGACAGTACTATCGGTATGCGCCAGCGTCAGTTGGCCCCGTTCGGAGTACATAATATTAAAATCAAACTCATTAGACAGATTCTGGAACAGTTTTACCGACTCACTGTAGAAACGTACCCCTTCCGGGGTCAGGTAATTAGAGCGAATAACAGCAGTATTTCTGGCAGTATTTCCGCCCGCCAGATAACCTTTTTCCAGCACTGCGACATTAGTAATACCATGGTATTTAGCCAGATAATAAGCGATGGCCAAACCATGCCCGCCCCCGCCAATAATTACCACGTCGTAATGTTTTTTCAGTTCACGGGGAGGCGGGATATCAACTTCGGCCGGATATTCCGATGAAAGTCCGTACTTCAATAGTGCTAAAGGCATCTTCGCTCTCCTTAACCCGCTGGCTGCTGTTGTTGAATCTCAGCAGCCAGCACCGTGTTTTGCATCAGGCAGGCAATAGTCATCGGCCCCACCCCACCCGGTACCGGCGTGAGAGCTTTGGCCACCAGACTGACGCTGTCGTAGTCTACATCCCCCACTAAACGGCTGTTTCCCTCTGAATCTATAATTCGGTTGATACCCACATCAATTACCAGTGCTCCTGGCTTCACCCAACTGGCGTCAATCATTCGTGGCTGACCAACAGCTGCGATCAGAATATCGGCCTGACGTGCCAGATTTGCTGCATCACGACTACGCGAATGGAGGGTAGTTACAGAACAATGAGCGTGTAGCAACAGACTTGCCATGGGTTTACCCACGATATTCGAGCGGCCAATGACCACTGCATGTTTGCCACTCAGATCCCCGCCGTACTCTTGTAACAACATCAGGCAACCCAGTGGGGTACAGGGAGTGATCACCCGTTGTCCCTGTACCAGTCCTCCGGCATTTTGTGGATGAAAGCCATCCACATCTTTCACTGGTGAAATGGCCTGTACAATGGTTGCTTCATTAATCTGCGAAGGTAACGGCAGTTGTACTAATATACCATGTACTGTAGGGTCATTATTTAATTCTTGAATAGTCGAGAGTAATCTTGTTTCTGTTAACCGGGAATCAAAACGAAATTCCAGCGATTTAATACCTACCTGCCGGGCAGTGCGTAATTTATTACGAACATAAACCTGACTAGCCGGGTCTTCACCCACTAATATCACCGCCAGACAGGGCGTAATATTCTGCTGCATTAATTGTTTAATTTCATGCGCAGTATTTTCAAGTAATTTAGCGGCACTTTTTTTTCCATCGATAGTAGCCGCTATCGGTTGCGAAGTCATCGAAAGTGTCATCAGAATATCACCGTTTTATTTTCGTCGAGGAACACACGATGTTCAGTGTGATATTTAACGGCTCTGGCCAGCGCAATAGTTTCTGTATTACGCCCCACTACTACCAGGTCATCTGGTCGGTAGGTATGATCGACACGTTGTACCTCCTGATCGATAATCGGACCTTCATCCAGGTCAGAAGTGACGTAATGTGCAGTGGCACCAATCAATTTAACACCGCGATCATACGCCTGGTGATAGGGCATTGCACCTTTGAAACCTGGCAGGAACGAGTGATGAATATTGATAGCGCGTCCTGCAAGTTTTTTGCATAAGTTATCTGACAGGATTTGCATATAGCGTGCCAGCACCACCAGTTCGGTTCCTGTTTCCTCAATGAGGTTAATCAGTTCAGCTTCCTGGTGCACCTTATTCTCTTTGTTTACAGGAAGATAAACAAAGCGAATTCCTTCACGCTCAGCCATCGGGCGAAGATCCAGGTGATTAGAAACAATTGCCGTAATGCTAATGTTAAGCTCACCTTTATTACGCCGATAAAGCAAATCCGTCAGACAATGATCAAATTTACTGACCATCAGCATTACCCGCATTGATTCTGATGTATCGAAAATTTCCCAGCTCATATTGAGCCGATCAGCAATACTGGAAAAATCTTTCTTCAGGGTAGAAATATCCGGATGGACATTTTCATTAAACCTGAAACGTGTACGCAGAAATAAATGACCTAAATGCTCATCGTCGTATTGCGATAATTCGCTGATATAACACTGGCTCTGGCTCAGGAAGCCCGTTAATGCAGAAATAATTCCCGACGTTGCCGGGCAAGTCGCAGTCATAATAAAGTCACGGTCAGATGCAGACATACAAACCCCACACAGGTGAATTAATCAATTTACAGGTAAAATTAAATCAGCATTGCGACAAGAAAACACCACATTCCGATTCTTATTTAACACATTTAATTCATATTAATTAACTTGTCTAGCGACTTTTCACGATCATCCGAAAATAATTCCCGTTCCTAATAAATATACGAATATAAATACATATCTTTATATATAAAAAATCACAGCAGACATCTTCATTTATAAATACCTCTATTAAAATATCGATTCCTGCTAACCACAAGTAAGCCCCAATTTGGTGAGAAGTGTCCGGGGGTATTTTCATTAATGATGATAATGAATGGGAATACTCCCGGCTTTGTCGGACAGTGCATCGCTACAGACAGCGATAAAAAAATTAAAATATTGATATTATTGTATTTTAAAAAAACCTCTCCACAACTCGCTATTCTGGCACAACTCCTGCATTTTCCCCTCAGTGAAAAAATATTCCTAGCGGGAATACAACACGGCTCCCACGTTCAAACAGCGTGCTCCATTACATTGTGGTTAAGAGGTAGTTATGTCACCTGAGCAAGCCATGCAATTTTTGCAGGACAATAATGTGCGATATCTTCTGGCACAGTTCGTTGATATCCACGGTACAGCCAAGACAAAATCCGTACCGGCGAAGTGTCTGATGGATGTAGTAGAGAAAGGTGCCGGTTTCGCCGGTTTCGCCATTACCGGTATGGGAATGGAACCACATGGGCCTGACTTTTGCGCCCGTGGCGATCTAAGTACTCTGTCACTGGTACCGTGGCAACCAGGCTATGCCAGGATAGCCTGCAACGGTTACGTCAATAAGCAGCCTCACCCTTATGACAGCCGGGTGGTGTTAATCAAACAGGTTGAGCGGCTGGTTGAAAAAGGCTGGATCCTTAACAGCGGGCTGGAACCCGAATTCTCGCTATTCAGCCGCGGTGAAGATGGCAATATTCTGCCAGCCGATATCAGTGATACGCTGGCAAAACCGTGCTACGACTATAAAGGATTATCTCGTGTACGCCCGTTCCTCGAAAAACTTACCGAATCGCTGCAGAAAGTTGGGTTCGACGTTTACCAGATTGACCACGAGGATGCCAACGGTCAGTTCGAAATTAACTACACCTATAGTGATGCCTTGACCTCGGCAGATCGCTTCACCTTTGTGCGGATGGCGGCTTCGGAAATTGCTCACGATCAGGGACTACTGTGTTCATTCATGCCAAAACCTTTTGCTGACCGTCCCGGTAATGGCATGCATTTCCATTTATCAATGGCCGACGAACAGGGCAATAACCTGTTTAATGACGACAATGATCCTCAGGGGCTGGGACTGTCGAAAATGGCCTATCACTTCATGGCGGGACTGATTCATCATGCTAAAGCCCTGTGCGCGTTTGCTGCGCCTACGGTTAACTCCTACAAACGCTTAATCAGCGGCGGTTCAGCCACCGGTGCTACCTGGGCGCCGGTATTTATTACCTATGGAGATAACAACCGTTCAGCCATGGTGCGTATTCCACATGGCCGTCTCGAATTGCGTTTGCCCGATACCGGTGCCAACCCTTATCTGGTTCATGCTGCGATCATCGCTGCCGGCCTGGACGGAGTTGAACGTCAACTGGACCCCGGCAAAGCCCAGAACGGTAATCTCTACGCTTTCTCTGCTCAGGATTGCCAGCGTGAAGGTATAGAGTTACTACCACAAAATCTTAAAGAGGCCATCGATGAACTGGCTAACGATACGATCCTCCGCGAATGTATTGGGCCGGAAATCGTTGATGAGTTTATTAAGGTCAAACGTCAGGAATGGCATGAATATCACCGCCATGTTAGCGAGTGGGAAACCCGCCGCTACCTAGAACTCTTCTAACTGTAAGCCTGTAAAGCTAAGGAAATTCTATGTGTGGAATTGTCGGACTTTATTTCAAAAATGCAGAAATGGAAAAGCAGTTGGGCAGCCTGTTTCGACCAATGCTTATTTCTATGACAGAACGAGGCTGTGACAGTGCCGGCTTTGCTGTGTATGGCGACGAATATGATGCAGGTATCAAACTGACCTTGCGCAGCAACGATACCAACTTCAACTGGATTGCGCTGGCGGATCAACTGGCAACTCAATTTGGCAAGGTGGATGAGTGGTTCCGCAACAATACCGTCGCTGTATTTAAGCTACCGGTTGACGAAGCCACCGCCCTGAGTTGGCTGAAGCAGAATGTACCAGACATCGAAGTTATGAGTGCCGGCCACAGTATTGAAATTCTTAAAGGCGTAGGTTTGCCCGCAGAAGTCGCCGATCATTTCAATCTTGCTAAGATGAAAGGTAGTCACGCTATCGGACATACCCGGCTTGCCACTGAGAGTGCTGTAACCATACAGGGCAGCCACCCCTTCTCAACCGGAATGGATCTGTGCCTGGTCCATAACGGTTCACTGTCTAATCACAATCGTCTGCGTGAGAAGCTCAAACGTGAAAGTATTGAGTTTAAGACTGATAACGACTCTGAAGTCGCGGCAGGTTATCTCGCCTGGCGTCTGTCACAGGGAGATTCTCTACAGACAGCATTGCAAAATGCTCTGAAAGATCTCGATGGTTTCTTCACATTCACCATCGGTACCCGCGATGGCTTTGCCGTACTACGTGACCCTATTGCTTGTAAGCCCGCAGTGATTGCGGAAACAGATGACTACGTCGCTATGGCGTCTGAATATCGTGCGCTTGCTAACCTGCCAGGTATCTGCGACGCCAAAGTATGGGAGCCGGAGCCGGCAAAACTTTACGTGTGGGAGCGCAACACCACCACAACCGCAGGAGCAGTGTGAATATGAAAACATACGACTTGAGTCATGGCGTTCGCGAACTTAATCAGGCACTGCACGATAGCAGCCTAACCCGCGAGATCAAACAGTGGCAGGTAATTCATCCCGATGGTGCACACAACATAGCTTGTGGAGTGAATGATGATGTCGACATCACCATTGAAGGACATGCGGGATATTACTGCGCGGGGATGAATCAGAAAGCAACTATCACCGTACAGGGTAAT
Source organism: Tatumella morbirosei (assembly GCF_000757425.2). GTDB lineage: Bacteria > Pseudomonadota > Gammaproteobacteria > Enterobacterales > Enterobacteriaceae > Tatumella > Tatumella morbirosei. Next base: position 784,342 of record NZ_JPKR02000003.1, read on the forward strand.
GCTGGTGTTGGTGTTGCTGAAAATATGATGTCCGGATCAGTGAGGATTAAAGGTGACGCATCACAATCCGCGGGGGCAACAGGGAACGGTGGGTTGCTAGTGATTGAGGGCAATGCCGCCGCACGTTGCGGTATATCAATGAAAGGTATCAATATTGTTGTGAAAGGCGATATCGGACCGATGAGTGCCTTTATGGCTCAGGCCGGGTGTCTGGTGGTATGTGGTGATGCCGGTGAAGCCCTGGGTGATTCTATGTACGAAGCACATATCTACGTAAAAGGTAGTGTTGCTTCCCTGGGGGCCGATTGCGTTAAAAAAGAGATGCGTGCTGAACATCTTGAAGAGTTGAGTCAGTTACTGCAACAGGCAGGCTTTGATGAATCCCCTTCTGCATTTACCCGCTACGGTTCGGCCCGTCAGCTCTACAATTTCAAAGTAGATAACGCTTCTGCGTACTAAGAGTGGAGAACACCATGAGTGAGAAATACAATCCGGCATTGCGCGAATCCGCTACCTACACCCGGACAGTAATATCTGAAATCCAGAGGGCGGCTGAGACCGGCATCTATGATATTCGCGGCTGGGGTGCCAAACGTCAGGTCCCTCATTTCGATGATTTATTATTTCTTGGCGCCAGTATGTCGCGTTATCCACTGGAAGGATATCGCGAAAAATGCAGTACCGAAGTGGTTCTGGGCACCCGTTTTGCGAAAAAACCGGTGGTACTCAGCACACCCGTCACCATTGCCGGAATGAGTTTTGGTGCCTTGTCTGCACAAGCTAAAGAGGCCTTAGGCCGGGGAGCATCAGCGGTAGGCACTTCTACCACCACCGGCGACGGCGGAATGACAGCCGAGGAACGTGGCCAGTCGAGCAAACTGGTCTATCAGTACCTGCCATCACGCTATGGCATGAACCCCGATGACTTGCGCAAAGCCGATGCCATCGAAGTGGTGCTCGGACAAGGAGCAAAACCGGGGGGCGGTGGAATGCTCCTCGGGCAGAAAATCTCCGAACGTGTGGCAAAAATGCGTTGCCTGCCACAGGGCATCGATCAACGTAGTGCCTGTCGTCACCCCGACTGGACCGGCCCTGATGACCTGGCAATTAAGATTGCTGAGTTACGGGAAATTACTGACTGGCAGGTGCCCATTTATGTCAAAGTCGGTGCTACCCGCACTTATTATGATGTAAAACTGGCCGTACAGGCTGGTGCAGATGTAGTGGTGGTTGATGGTATGCAAGGTGGCACGGCAGCCACCCAGGATGTCTTTATTGAGCATGTCGGTATTCCGACTATGGCTGCTATTCCTCAGGCAGTTCAGGCATTACAGGAACTTGGCGTGCATCGTGAAGTTCAGCTGATCATCTCCGGCGGTATAAGAAATGGTGCCGATGTAGCCAAGGCTATCGCACTGGGGGCTGATGCTGTTGCCATTGGTACTGCTGCACTTATTGCTCTTGGTGATAACAATCCACGTTACGAAGAGGAATATCAGAAACTTGGATCAGCAGCAGGATTTTATGATGACTTCCAGGAGGGTAAAGACCCTGCGAGGATCACGACTCAGGATCCTGAACTGAGCAAACGCCTTGACCCCGTAATAGCTGGCAAAAAACTGGCTAATTTCCTGCGGGTGCTGACGTTGGAAGCCCAGACCCTGGCACGTGCCTGTGGTAAATCTCATCTTCACAATCTGGAGCCTGAAGATTTAGTCGCATTAAATATTGAAGCGGCGGCGATGGCACGCGTACCTCTGGCAGGAACCCACTGGATTCCGGGCCAGGACCTGAAATAACCCCTTCACGCCTCCACTCGTTGGAGGCGTTTTTACAGCTAATCATGAGGTACGTAATGAGACGAACGCTATTATTCGCGTTGCCTGCTGTTTTATGTAGCTTTCCGGCATTTGCTGCACCAGGCCTTAATAGCGGTGACGCTGCTTTCATGTTTGTGACAGCGCTATTGGTTCTGTTAATGACGTTGCCAGGATTGGCGCTTTTTTATGGCGGTATGGCACAGAGTAAGAATGTATTATCTGTATTAGTTCAGGTTTTTAGTGTTACCGCGCTAATCTCTATTCTGTTCACTCTCTATGGATATAGCTTTACCTTCACTGACGGTAGAGCACTCAACAGCATCCTGGGTGGTGGAGAAAAGATTTTTCTGAAGAATATCTCTGTTAATTCTCTGGTAGGCACAGTACCGGAATATGTCTACATCTTTTTTATGATGACGTTTGCGGCAATCACACCTGCGCTGATCACCGGTTCATTCGCCGAGCGAGTTAAATTCAATGCTGTTTTAGTGTTTATGGCCATCTGGGTCACCATTAACTATATCCCTATGGCACATATGGCCTGGGGAGGGGGATGGATAGCAGGCTTATCGGTACAGGATTTTGCCGGGGGTAATGTCGTTCATATAAATTCAGGTATTGCTTCACTGGTGGCAGCATTAATGATTGGCCGTCGGCAAAATTTCGGCAGTATTACCCTAACTCCCCATAATATGACTATGACTATGACTGGCGGCTCGATGCTGATACTTGGCTGGCTGGGGTTCTGTGGTGGGTGCGCATTAGCTGTCAATGGTTATTCTATGCTGGTCGTGTTAAACACATTGTTAGGTGGGTTTGGCGGTGCAATTGCATGGATGTTTATCGAATGGAAAAAGCAAAAGCTACCTAGCCTGTTGGGGGTAATTAGCGGATCGGTGGCGGGAATGGTCGGTATCACACCGGCTTGTGGCTATGTCGGACCTGTCGGTGCTATTTGTGTCGGGATTCTCACGGCCCCCTTTTGCATGGTGGCAATTACCCTGATCAAACATCGCTTAAAGCTGGATGATGCTTTCGACGTTTTTTCCATTCATGGTATAGGTGGTATCGTCGGGGGTATTCTGACACCTGTTTTCGCCCTCACCTCATTCGGTGGCAGCGGATATACTGAGGGACGGTCAATGTATCAACAACTGTTGATTAACGCAGGAGTCATTGTATTCAGTATAGTATTTTCAACGATTACCAGTTGGGTTGCCTTAAAAATTACGTCCTGGTTATGTAATGGCCTGAGGGTTGACCACGAAGATGAATATACCGGACTTGACCTGACCACTCATGGTGAGGTCGGATACCGAAAAAATATCTAACCCAATAGCTCATATAACGTAATGGTCAGATTATATTGACCATTACGTTATTGTTGTAATGCACTTATTTCCTTATCATTCATTGAACTCACAAAATATACCCTCGGGTTAATATATCAGATAACGTGATAACCTGTAGTACCGGTGAGCCTATAAAATATTATTATATATCTACTACTACAAACAGAGCAGAGCACAACAACACATCCCTTTAAATAATAATCCCGGCATATTACTCCCGGGTAAATAATAGTATTAACACACGAATCTAACATTTACTATTAATATAATGAAATTCTCAGAGAACTACCCTGAACTCCTATTAAGGAAAAGCCGACTGTATATCTGTTACATTAAACATCCATCACCACACGGAATGCTATTAACCTTCAAAAAAAAATCACAGTCCACCGGATACGCTATGGCTGTGAGCGTATTCATATCCTTCTTAGCCCTGAAGGCTGCTGACTGAGGTCATTAAGGGGTTATGGGATGATGACGTGGTTGCCTTTATGGAGAGTATAAAGCAGCCTTCATGTCGTAGTCCGCAAAGTCTGCAGACAGACTACGGCAGCAAATTTATTTCAAAACCGATGTACTTATGAAAATGGGAGAATCATGGGTTTTCCCATTCGGGAAAGCCCAAAGATAATGTGTTTGTCGAATCTTTCAATATCATCAAAAATATAGTCATTCCCGGCCGTACTCCTGATTAAATAACCTGTCTCCGGCGGGACCTGACCTAAGTCTTCTAAAAGGTCAGTATCTCTGATTCATACTGGCATGAATAATAAAAATTTTTATCCCTCCCCCATGAGTTCTAAATGTTAGAATTTCACACAGAAAATTTTGAATCCTTTGACTATATCGTATCAATACCAATATAATCTCGCCGCCTTATAAAACACAATCCGACAGTCGAAATTATACCTGTGAATACGAAAAAAACACCCGGAGCACTCATGTTTCCAGTGACCTTAACTAACCATGTTGCTATAAGTGGTGTACTGCCACCGAAAATTGCAACAGGAATATTATAGGCCAGGGCTAACCCTGTTGCCCTGACATGTGTTGGCAATAGCTCACTCATTAAAGCATACAATGATGACGTGTATAATCCAAATAACAAAGATAAGGACAATAACGATATTAAAAGGAATTTTATATGTGTCATGACGTATGGGGAAAAAAACATTGCAATATTAATCATTGAGAAAATACTAACAAAAATCAGGAAAAAACGTCTACCAATACGATCTGTTATAACCGCCCCGGTTAACATCCCTGCGATAGCAATTAAATAGCTAAACATAGTATAATGGAAGGTGACCGAATGATTTACTTTGAGAAATTGAGATAACCAGGTTGGAGAGTATATCATAACAAGATAAAATAAGGAGGCATTTAGAGGTGTTATTAATGCTATGAATATAAGCGATCTCTTCCATAAAAAAACCTCACGCAATGGAGGTCTGGATAAAATCTGTGCTTCCCTTAAATGTGTGGTGTTTTCTTCAAATCGATTTCGAATGTAAATGGATACCAAACCTGTAGGTAAAGATAATAAAAAGGTATACGCCACCCCCAGTCGGACATAATTTTTTCTCCTAAAAATTCTGTAAGCAAATTGACTACTCCCGCACCGATCATAAGACCAAGAACAGCAGTAACCATAAGCCAACTTGTTGATCTTCCGAGTCTGTTTTTGGGTGATTTTTCAGCGACATAACTAGTAATCGTACCAATTTCTCCGCCAGCAGAAAATCCCTGGATGCAGCGGGTAAGAACTAGTATTATCGGAGCGATGATTCCTATATGATTACTCCCTGGAAGAATTCCTGGTAAAAATGTAGATACTGACATCAAAGCAATAACTGTTACCAGGATCTTTTTTCTGCCAATCTTATCAGCTAAAGGACCAAAGAAAATCCCGCCTAAAGGTCGAAAAACAAAGCTTATTGAAAACAATAAGAAGCTACTCATTAATCCGATTATTGGAGGTTGATTTGAAAAAAACTCCTTAGCCATATACACGGCTAAAAATCCAAATATACCATAGTCGTACCATTCAATCAGGTGACCTGACATAGTACCCAGAAAAAAAGCATAGCTACTCTTGTTTTTTAAATTCATAATTTTAAAAAATTAAAATAAGTGGTGCATATATAATTAACAAAAACAATTTAGATGTATAATACATAAAAATATGTCTTAATTTTTATATTTGACTTAATCAATTCAAATATCATCAATTAGGGTTTGCGGAAAGTGAAGCTATGAGTTTTATGCAGGCGTGTCCCGTCGCCCGGCCATGAAAGTGGCTTCGTTAAATCAGCCCCAGCCGGATAAAAACGCTGGTTCCGCTAAAGGACAGTCAGATCCTGCACAGTTTACAGGCGGATTTCACTCAGATTGCCGGGGGTTGCTGGCTGGGGGGGTAACGTGCAATTCAGTGAAGGGCATTCCGGATAAGTATGACATAAAGCTCAAAGAAATCAGGCTTGCCGTGATCTCCCCCACCTGCTCCGAAGGGGTATTATTTATCGTCCCCGGGGAGCATGTAATTCCCTCTGTCGTTGTTTCCGGGCTGACTGGTGAAGGTATGGCTGAAACAGAATAACTCGTCAACTTCACCACGGCAGATTAGCCTGCTTCCAGGATCTGCGTACCGGAAAGTTAGACTTTTTGCATAAGACACAGGTGGCCCTACTCTACTCCCCACCCGGCCGCAAAACACCTATCCCGATGCTTATCATGGAACCTACAAACATCGACAATAACATCAGACAACAACCCATAATCAGCTTAAATTACAAAATATCCCCTACATGACCGCCATAAATGTAAGGCATGCTCTGCTCATCTGCGGGTAACAGCATATGGTCCATCACATTCCTGATCACTTTAGCCCCCATAATGCCATTGACCCCGCCGTTTTCGAGGATCAACACTATGGCCACTGTCGGCGATTTATACGGCGCATAAGCGGTATAGAAAATATGGTCATGCAGCCTGAGCGGGATATTTTTTGCGTTGTATATCTGATGTTCTTTCAGACTGAATACCTGTGAGGTTCCTGTTTTCGAGGCAATGCCATAAGGTGCCGTATGGAAAAAACGATAACCGGTACCATTCTTTGAATTCGCCATACCAAACATGGCATCCTGAACCAGTCCCCAGTATGGCGAGTTTTTATCGGCAATATATCCGACCTTATCATTCCCGGAATAAGGAACGACCACATTACCAAATTGCTCATTCATCATCAGATGTGGATTCAGGGCTTTACCATTATTAATCAGGGTCACCATGGCTTTCTCCATTTGTATCGGCGAAGCCAGCCAGTAACCCTGCCCTATCCCTACGGGTACTGTATCCCCCTGATACCAGGGTTGTTTATGCACTTTCATTTTCCACTCACGGCTGGGCAGCAAACCTGCATATTGCTCATTCAGGTCAATACCCGACATTTTCCCGTAGCCAAACTTGCTCAACATTTCGTGAAGGGTGTCGATACCCATCATATAAGCTACCTGATAAAAGAAAGTATCCGCCGACTCCTCAATAGCCTGCTTAAAGTTAATGGTCCCATGCCCGGTTTTCACCCAGTCCCGATAACTTCTCTTGGTTCCGGGTAATGTCCAGGAGGGCCCGCTGTACAATGTTGTCGTCGGTTTAATGATATTTTTATACATCGCAGAAAATGCAATATAGGGTTTTACTGTCGAGGCTGGCGGATACAATCCCTGGGTCACACGATTAATCAGAGGCCGATTAGGATCGTTCAGTAATGCTTTATAATCTTTATAACTTATGCCTTTGACAAACGGATTAGGGTCATAGCTGGGATTGGACACCATAGCTAAAACAGAACCATCACGAGGGTCTTCCACTATCATGGCGGCATTCTGTCCGACCAGTAACTTCTCTATATATTGCTGAAGTTTGAGATCGATAGTTAAGTGAATATTTTCACCGGCAATCGCGGGCGTCTCTTTGATAACCCGAACCACACGACCATGGTTATCAACCTCAACTTCTTTGAAGCCGGTTTGCCCGTGCAGTGCATTTTCATAATATGCCTCAATACCCTGCTTACCGATATCTTTGTCGGCTAAATAATTTTCCGACTGACCTTCTTTATCGATTCTCTTTAAATCACTGGCATTTATTTTTGACACAAAACCAATGACATGAGCTAAATCTGCCCCATAAATATAATGACGATAACGGCTGGTGGATATTGACACTCCGGGATATTTAAATTCATCAACTGAAAATTTAGCGATCTCTACGTCACTTAACCCTTCCTTAAGGGTAAAATACTTAAATTTACTGGCAACAGAAATTTCCTTTAGTTTTTCCTTTATATCATCCTGAGAATCGCCAATATCACTTAAAACCCCCGAAACTGTCGCTTTAAGATGATCAACTTTATAGGGCATAATATCCAGATCATAGGACTTAACATTTTCGACCAACGGAATGCCATTGCGGTCATAGATAATCCCTCGCACTGGCTCGATGGGAATTAATCTTATATAATTATCTGCAGAACGCAGCTTATATTCATTATAATCATCAATCTGTAGATGGTATAAATTTACCACTAACGCAGTGAATCCGGCTGCAACAATAAGAAAAGACATGATTGCCCGTTTAAAAAACAACACCTCTTCTTTCTTGTAATCACGAAATAACATAGTATCTCTTTTACTTTCTGTTCAAAAACACGCCAAGAATATTTAACAGAGCAATTTCCACTACGTTATCACAGGGATATATCGTGGCAGAATAAATGTGCCAATAAACATGAGTAAACACATCCATTACCGGGCCTGTCTGCGGACATAAACCCTGTGTGAAACCAGTCTAATTCCAGTATTACGACATGCTATCAGAAATACTATGACAGAAACGTAACAATTAAATACAATACGTTATGTGGAATGAGAAGTAATGAAAACCAGGGAGTGAGATATCTTACCAAAGAAGTGTTCATTAGGAAAATACTAAGAATAGCATATTTGTAGCAACGTGGCTTTTAAAAAATTTTCATCTCGTCATATTTACAACCAGATCAACCTGCAATACCCCCCTAGCCATCCTAAACTAAAATATAAATGATAAATGATAAATGATAAATGATAAATGATAAATGATAAATGATAAATGATAAATGATAAATGATAAATGATAAATGATAAATGATAAATGATAAATGATAAATGATAAATATATCACCAGCAACCATTGTAATTATTTTCATTGATAGCAATCAGAAAAACTCACTTTTAAAAGATAAAAACATATTTTTTAATTATTTAACCAGAAAGAAATCGCATTAAGGATTTCACAGTACATAAGCTTTACAGACCGTTCGATTTTTAATTAACAAGCACCAGAAAACCCTACGACAGGTCTTTGTTATCTAAATTAAAGAAAAGTTAATTGAATTTATCTATTTGTTTTACAGAATGTACACTCGTAGTATTCAATGACTTTTCAGTCTGCGGGCAACCTCTCAATATTTTATTTCTGAATACCACGGACTTAACCTGAATTCGCCACCTTACTCATTGAACCACTGCCAGGAGAGCACGATGTTGCCTAAGCACAAAGCTAAGATCAAAGCCGCGATTACCGCCAGTCTCTTTTTTGTTCTTCCACTTCATGCAGAAACGCTAAAGAAAATCAGCCTGGACTACGCCTACTATTCTCCGGAAAGTCTGGTGATAAAGAAGAATCACTGGCTCGAAGATGATTTTAATAAAAGCCATACCAGCGTCAAATGGGTACTGTCACGCGGCTCTAACAACTCACTTGAGTTCCTGAATAGTGGTGCGACTGATTTTGCATTAACCTCGAGCATTTCGGCTTTTGTCAGCAGAGCCAACGGCCAGCCTGTTAAAGCCATCTACAGCTATCTGTGGTATGTTCCGAGTCTTATCCTGGTACAAAAAAATGCTCCTTATACTTCGCTGACCGATTTAAAAGGCAAAAAAATCGCAGCAACCAAAGGGACCGATCCATACTTCTTTTTATTGCGTGCACTAAGTAGCAGCCACATTAACGTTAAAGACGTCAATATCGTCCATCTTCAACATCCTGAAGGCCGGGCAGCACTTGAGCAAGGCAGGGTGGATGCCTGGGCTGGACTGGATCCTTTTATGGCAGCGGGCCAGCTCGCCGGCGATAAAATCCTGTATGAAAATAAGAACTTTGGTGTTGCTGCTTTTTTAAATACCCGGGAAAATTTTCTGCATGATCACCCTGAAGCCGTCGCTGCTGTCATTAAGGCCTACGATCGGGCTCGTCGCTGGATAATCGCTAATCCACAGCAGGCAGTTAAACTGATTGCTGCCGAAACACAATTACCGGAACCGGTGATCAGCCTGCAACTCAGCCGCTATGATTTAACCAAACCTATTCCAGGCCAGGCTGCTTTAGAGGCAATTAAACCTGTGATCCCTCTGCTGCTTTCAGACAATATTTTACGCCACGGTGCCAATACCGAACAAACACTGAATACATTGATTGACAGTTCGCTGGCAACGCCTGTTGTTGAGGCCAAATAATATGACTGACCGTATAGGGGACGATGTTGCCGAACAGAACTCCCGTTCCCTTCCTGAACAACAAAAACTTCGATCATTTTCGCTGCGTTCTGCGCTGCGTAAATGTCGCGGTTGGGTACTTCCAATATTGGGTATTTTGCTACTGGAAGGGGTGGTACGCGCAGGGATTATCCCGGATTACGTGATGCCCCCTCCCAGTGAACTGCTGTTCAGCTTTATTGATGTAGCACACGGACCGTTGTGGGATGACATTACTGCCAGCCTGTTACGTGTCATCGCAGGATTTGTGATTGGTACCAGCCTGGCGGTGGTTGTCGGTTCGCTGGTCGGATTAAGCCGAAACGCCGAAGCTTACCTCGACCCGACATTCCAGGCACTGCGCTCCGTACCCAGTCTGGCCTGGGTTCCCTTGCTATTGATTTGGATTGGAATTGATGAAAGTTCAAAAGTCACTTTAATCTCAATAGGCGCTTTTTTCCCTATGTATCTCAATCTGGTTGCCGGTATCCGCAATGTCGATCGTAAGCTGGTGGAAGTTGGCACGCTTTATCAATATTCCCGCGTTCGTATGGTGGCCAAAATTATCCTGCCGGCGGCATTGCCCTCGGTGTTAACCGGTCTGCGTAGCGGACTTTCAATGGCCTGGCTGTGTGTCGTTGCCGCCGAACTACTGGCTGCGACTAATGGTATTGGTTACATGCTGACAGATGGCAGAGAAACATCACGCCCTGATCTGGTGCTGGTGGCCATTATTACACTGGCAGTGATGGGCAAGATAAGTGACAGTTTACTCAAGCTGCTGGAACTGAAAGCACTTTACTGGCGTGACAGTTTTATCGGAGATGCTGAATAAAATGGCTCAACTGATTTCCCTGAACAACATTGTTAAACAATACGACCAGCGTGTCATTCTCAGTGATATCACAATTGCATTACAGGAGGGTGAAATCCTGAGTCTGATTGGCGCCAGTGGCTGCGGTAAAAGCACCTTGTTACGTATTGCCGCCGGTCTGGATAAATCATTTCGGGGTTCAGTGCATTTTGCCTCCGGGCATCATAGCTCCCGTGGGCCCGGTACTGTGGGGGTTGTCTTTCAGGAACCCAGACTGATGCCGTGGTTAACCGTAGAAGCTAATATCGGTTTCCGGGATGGAAGCCGTGATAGAGCCTGGATAGCTCAACTGATTAGTGATGTGGGGCTGGAGGGACTGGAAAAATCCTTGCCTAAACAATTATCAGGTGGTCAGGCACAGCGGGTCGCGATTGCTCGTGGCCTTTACAGCAAACCCTCCGTGTTACTGATGGATGAACCCTTTAGCGCCGTAGATGCATTTACCCGAATGCACTTACAGGATTTAATCGCGACTCTGTCATTGCGCTACAATATCGCGGTGATGCTGGTGACTCATGATCTCGATGAAGCATTCTATCTGAGTGACCGCGTGGTTATCCTGGGTGGCGCACCGGCTGGCATTATCAGGGAGTACAATGTCACCCTGCCCGGACCGCGTGACAGAGGAAGCGATGATTTAGCTCACCTGCGTGCAGATGCGCTAAAAGAGCTGATAAATTTGCACGTCTGATCAGTTAACCGGATGTCCTTGAGTGGAAATGTGACTCTGAGCCTTAGGGTCATCCTTAACTCTAAAATCCTGTAGGGAGTTAATCTGCCCCCTGAAAATTGGCTCTTACCTTATGTCAGTTAATCTTCTTCTACGTAGAGAGTCGCATTTTTCGAGACTTCAGCAGAGACCCCGGGATTTCGTCCCTCACCGGCCGGCGGATTTTCCAGAAATGCAATAACGACCTCAGCTTTACCAGCCAGATGATCTTTAAGGATTTTTGCCAGCAATCCGCCATCCCGTTGACGTAAGGCAGACATCATCTGTTCATGTTCAACCACCGCCCTCTCCCAGTCTGCGGGGTTTTTCCTGGCCACATAACGCACGGCATGAGTACGGGCACTCAGATGCTGATACAGTTGGGTGAGTTGGGCATTGCCGGCAATACTGAACAGGGTATGGTGAATTCTCTGATTTCTTTCCGCATAGCCTGCTGCATCCCGTGCCCGATAGCATCCCACCATCTCGTCATGCAGTAACTGCAACGAATCGATTTGCAGATCACTGACCTGCTGGCAAGCCAGCTCAGCCGCCAGGGCTTCCAGCGCACCAATAACAGGAAACAGCTCCCTGACATCCTCTACAGATGTCACAGCTACCCTGGCACCACGATGCGGGGCCAGGGTAATCAGCCCCTCTCTGCTCAGAACTTTCAGTGCTTCACGTAATGGTGTACGGGATACCACAAAGCGCTCACACAACGCATGCTCATCAATTTTCGCACCCGGCTCCAGCTCAAGATTAAGGATCATATGTCTGAGTTGCTGAGCAACCTCAGCGTGAAGGCTGGATCCTGGCGCCAAAAACGGTTTTCTGTCTGTCATCTGCGCATCCTTACCTGGGAAAATTCTTCTGCACCGCAAAGACTTTGCGACAGGCCCGGGTGCAATGCAAGTTAAAAGCATCATCTACGGAAACAACCAGTCTATTTTTAAGCATTTTGTTGCATTTTTATCAACTATGTTTGATCTATGTAAAAAAACCACAGCAAGCCACTGGCTATTTCTCCTTTCTTCGACCAGGCTAATTATAATTCAAAATGTAAAAATGAATTCATAATTAACTTTGGAGCGGCAATGTCAGATAAACCCTCTCATTCCAGGCGTGATTTCCTGTTGAAATCACTCACCCTGATCCCTGCGGTCTCCGTTGGGGGAGCTATTACCAGTGGTATTGCAGGAACTGGCAGCGCACAGGCGGCCGAAACTTCTACCGCCGCACCGGCAGCACAGACACCCTACTCGCCGGTGTTCTTCAAACCTGACGAGTGGGCCTTTGTCAAAGCGGCCTGTGCACGACTGATACCTGCCGATGATATGGGGCCCGGGGCACTGGAGGCAGGAGTTCCTGAATTTCTCGATCGCCATTTGCAAACCCCTTATGCCAACGGTTCTGTCTGGTATACCCAGGGACCCTTTGTTGAGGCAGGACCGGAATTCGGTTATCAGGGGCGTAAAACGTTGAGCGAGATTATTCGCTCGGGGATCCGTGGCGTTATCGGCTGGACGCAGAGCAACAAAAATCAGACCTTTGATGCCCTGACCCACTCAGAACAGGAAGAAATATTAGTGGCTCTGGAAAAAGGCAAGATTCATCTGGAAGAGATGGATGCCAAAACCTTCTTTGACTACTTCCTGGGAGAAGTTCGTAACGGTTTCTTTGCCGATCCGTCTTATGGAGGCAACAAAGGCATGGTCGGCTGGAAACTGATTGGTTTCCCGGGCATGCGTGCTGATTACATCGATTTCATTACGGTCCGCGATAAACCTTATCCGCTGGGACCGGTAGATTTGGCAGGAAACAGGGGTTAACAATGGCGATTATAAAAAATAAGACCGACGTAGTGATTGTAGGGATGGGATGGACCGGCGCCATTATGGCGAAAGAGATGACCGATGCCGGTTTATCGGTAGTGGCCCTGGAGCGTGGAGCAGATCGTGATACAGAACCAGATTTTGCTTACCCCGGGGTGGTAGATGAATTACAGGGTTCGGTGCATCGCCGCTATCTGCAAAGCCTTCACCAGGAAACCGTCACCGTTCGCCACAATACTCAGTCAGTTGCGGTTCCTTACCGTCAGATGGGTTCATTTAAACCCGGTACCGGGGTGGGCGGAGCCGGTAGTCACTGGTCTGGTTGTCATTTCCGCCCGTTGCCTGAAGACCTGCGGTTGCGCAGTAATCTGGAAGAGCGTTATGGCAAATCCTTTATCCCGTCAGATATGACCATTGACGATTTTCCGGTGAGCTACGATGAGCTGGAACCCCATCTCGATATGTTTGAAAAGGTTTGCGGTACCTCAGGGAAAGCGGGAGTAATTCGCGGCGTCGTACAGCCGGGGGGAAATCCGTTCGAAGGCTCACGCAGTAGTGAGTATCCATTGGGTCCCAACCCCAATTACCTTGGTGCTGAGTGGTTCTATAAAGCGGCCAGAGAGAAGGGTTATCACCCCTATCCTATTCCGGCATCTAACGCGGCGGGTCCTTACGTTAACCCCTATGGCTGTCAGATGGGTCCCTGCAATGCCTGCGGCTTTTGCAGCGATTATGGTTGTCTTAACTACTCAAAAGCCAGCCCGAACGTTTGTATAATGCCGGTCCTGCGCCTGCGTAAAAACTTCGAATTACGCACCCATGCGCAGGTCCTGAAAGTGAACCTGAGCAGCGACGGGAAAAAAGCCACCGGAGTGACCTATCTGGACAGTAACGGACAGGAAACCGAGCAACCTGCTGATCTGGTACTGTTGTGTGCTTTCTCACTGTATAACGTTCATCTGATGTTGCTGTCACAGATTGGTAAACCTTACGATCCCATCAGTAATGAAGGGACCGTTGGCCGCAACTACTCCTACCAGAACCTGAACCGGGTCATGATGTTCTATGACCAAAGTGTGCAGGCCAACGGCTTTATCGGCATCGGTGGCTCCGGCACCACGATGGATGACCTTAACGGTAATCAGCTGAATAATGCGCAAGCCGGATTTGTCGGTGGCGGTATCATCTGGGCAAGACAGCCGGGCAATGGTCCGGTGCGTGGTGTTGCAGTACCCAAAGGCACTCCCGCCTGGGGTTCCGCCTGGAAAAAAGCGGCTTCTGAAAGTTTCCGCCATTCGTTCTATTACGAAGTCCAGGGGGCCTGTATGTCTTATCAGCAAAACTATCTCAGTCTGGATCCTACCTGGAAAGATGGTTTTGGCCGGCCTTTACTTCGGATGACTTTCGACTGGCAACCGAACGAAATCAAGGCCTCACAATTCCTGGTCGGCAAGGCGGTGGATATGTGTCAGGTACTCAATCCTAAAGCGATTACCAGTGATGCCAAAAAAGACGGTGCTCATTATGACATCACCAAATATCAAAGTACTCATACTTGTGGCGGTGCCGTGATGGGCAGTGATCCGAAAAAATCGGCACTGAACCGTTATCTGCAATCGTGGGATGTTCCGAACGTGTTTGCCATCGGGGCCAACGCCTTTCCACAGAATAATGGTTACAACCCGACCGGTCTGGTGGGAGGTCTGGCCTACTGGGCAGCCACCGCTATCCGTGAACAATATCTTAAAAACCCCGGTCCGTTGGTCCAGGCATAGGAGCCAGTACAGATGAAAGCTATTAAAGGTATCATCGCTGTCATACTGGTGTTGGCCATTATCCTGCTGGCTTACGCTCTGTGGCCAACAAAAACAGCATCGCTGTCGCCGTTACCTGCTGATAACAGTCCACAGATGGCGTCACTTATCAGCCAGGGTCAGTATCTGGCGACTGCAGGTGACTGTGCGGCCTGCCACACTCAGCCTGGCGGTAAAACGCTGGCCGGAGGACTGCCGATTCACAGCCCTATCGGCGTTATTTACACCACCAATATCACCCCGGACAAACAGACGGGAATAGGTAATTACTCGCTGGATGATTTTGAACGCGCGGTTCGTCACGGCATCTTGCCTAATGGCGATACCCTGTATCCGGCCATGCCTTATCCGTCCTACTCAAAAATCAGCGATGATGATGTCCGAGCCTTGTATGCCTGGTTTATGCATGGGGTTAAACCGGTCAGCCAGCAGAACCGTGCGAGCGATATTCCATGGCCGCTCTCTATGCGTCTGCCACTGGCCGTGTGGCGGAAAATGTTTGCACCGGATCCGGCTGATACAGGCTTTACAGCAGATAAGTACCAGAGTGCCAGCCTGGCTCGCGGCGCTTATCTGGTTCAGGGGCTGGGGCATTGCGGTACCTGTCATACGCCTCGCGCCAGTACTTTGCAGGAAAAAGCGCTGGATGATTCCGGTAAACAGTATCTCGCTGGTGGACAGGTGATTGATGGCTGGCTGGCGGTAAATCTGCGCGGTGATAAAGCCGACGGGCTGGGTAACTGGACGGAACAGGATATTATCGACACCCTGCGTACCGGACATAACACCCGCCATACTGTCGTGGGTCAGCCAATGGCCGAGGTTGTGGCGAAAAGCACCAGCAAAATGAGTGATGCTGATTTGGCGGCTATAGCGGCTTACATCAAATCACTGCCAGCGGGTCAGGAATCGAAGTCATCGTACACGGAATCATCACAAACAGCGGACATGCTGGCCCGTGGTGAGAACCCTACCCCGGGTGCGCAACTGTATGTAGATAACTGTTCGGCCTGCCACCAGACCAGTGGTAAAGGTGTTAAAAATGTCTTCCCTGCGATGGCCGATAATCCGACAGTGCTGGCTGACAATCCGGTGTCCGTGATTCATCTGATTCTGGACGGCAGCCGCCTGCCTGCAACACCAGAGGCTCCGTCAGCACTGGCTATGCCTGGTTTCGGCTGGCGTTTATCGGATAAACAGGTCGCCGATTTAAGTAACTTTATCCGCAATAGTTGGGGTAATAAGGCACCAGAAGTCACCGAACAGCAGGTAAAACAGGTTCGGGCAGATTATCCGCCAAAAGGTGAAAATAAGGATCCGTAAATAATAAAATTAGGGAAGTAATATTTTCATGGAAGAAGCCTGAGTGATAAATACAACCCGCCGGCCCCACCTTCGATGGCCGGCGGGTTCAGTCTTAAACGATAATAGTTTCGGCATATTCCAAATTGCACGGATAAAATCTAAGCCATATCAAACAACGACGTATTCACTGAATATGCACAACAAACACAGCACAAGCGAGTCACCTGCCTGATTGTTCACTGCGTGCTCATACTCATAGTCTGAAGTCTCTTACCCGGTCTTTTATCAATACTAAACAGGGCTTATGACGCAAATTCAATTGCAGCATCAATCATTCTTTTTAGACTGTTTTGTAAAAAAACAGCCTTTTTTTCATCCCAGTACCAGGGCGGTATTTCCTGCATATAAGAGCTCTGTGTCAGCTCCATTTGCAGTGTATGGGTACCAAGGTCTGGTTGAGCATAATGCCTGGTATTATACCCTCCCTTATACCGACCATTACTCACAACTGTCAGTGGTGGGCTTTGACTAGCGATATTAAAAATTTTTTGCTGAAGATCAAAATGGCAACTTAAGCCATCATTTGTCCCTATATTGATATCAGGGAGTTTACCTGAGAAAAACTGCGGTAGTTCGGATCGAATCGAATGAGCATCCCACATTACAACCGTAGAGAATTCTTCACGCATTTCAGTTAGCGTATTCTGCAATTTATTGTGCCAGGGCTGCCAATATTTCTCGCGTCGGTCAGCAATTTCACCAGCATCAGGATTGTTACCCTTAGTGTAAACAGCACCGCCATCAAACCTGTTGACGAAGCACAGACCGGTCGTGACTTGTCCGGGATACAGGGATATATCATCAGGCGGGCGATTTAAATCTACGACATACCGTGACCATTTTGCCTGTAAAATTGAAGCGCCAGACTCGCGGGCAAAAGCATACAATTTTTCAATATGCCAGTCGGTATCCGGTACAGAACGAGCTTTATGCGTCATACGTTCTGCAATATATTCCGGAATCACAGTGCCAGTATGGGGCATAGTAATAAGCAACGGTTTATTACCTTGATGGAAAATATAATGTTCAGTCTCTGACATCATGACTCCTGCAGGTATGTATCAATAATTTTCTGTCTGATGAGTGCCACTCTGCCAGAATTTTTCAGAAATTTTGTATCTGATACGTCATAGCGGATTACACCACCAGCCCAGACACGGCGGATAGCGGTTTGTCTGGAGCTGGCAAAAATATGAGCAGCTAACACTGAATGCTCAGGCAAACCCGCCAGTATTGGATGGCTGGTATCCAGTTCAATAAAATCCGCTAACTGGCCAGGTTTTATACCATCAACTGCCCTTCCGGTAGCCTTAGCGCCACCCTGTAACGCCTGACGGTACAGGAAACTTGCTACATCTGGTTGGTTCTCGTCACAGCAAATATTACGTTGTTGATGGAGCAAACGCTGCGAATACTCCAGTTGCTGTAATTCTTCCGCAGCATTCACAATGATATTGCTGTCAGATCCAATACCCCATTTCCCGTGGTGACTTTGCCATTGGCGGAAATCAAAAGTACCGTCTCCGAGATTGGCTTCAGTTGTCGGGCATAATCCCACCACAGCCCCGCTATCTGCAACTCTGCGATACTCCTGGTCGTCCATATGCGTGGCATGAATCAGGCACCAGCGATGATCTACCGAAAAATTATCTAGTAGCCATTGCACTGGCCTTTTACCACTCCATGACAGGCAATCATCAACTTCTTTCTGTTGCTCAGACACATGAATATGAACAGGTGCAGAATCATCTACCGAAAAGACATGAGAAAGCACCTCGTGCAGTTGTTCTGGTAATACTGCACGAAGTGAATGTGGAGCCAGGCCAAGTTTCACCCCATTATCACTGCACAATGTATACAGTTGATCCCAAAAGCTTAAAAATGCCGTGAGGTTGTGAATAAAACGCTGTTGGTGTTTTTCAGGAGGCTTGCCGCCAAATCCACTGGCCTGGTAGAGAACCGGTAAAAGGGTCATCCCTATCCCGGTCTTCTTAGCAGCCTGTAACAGCGCTGTGCTCATGGCAATTGCATCCGGATAAGGAGTGCCATCAGGCTGGTGGTGGACATAATGGAACTCGCATACTGAGGTATACCCTGCAGCCAGCATTTCGCGGTAAAGCTGTGTAGCGATGTCTTCTAACTGTTCAGGGGTAATTTGTTGGGCAAACTGATACATCAGTTTACGCCAGCTCCAGAAACTATCTGATGGGTGTTGACGGTATTCCGTCAAACCGCAAAAGATCCGCTGAAATGCATGAGAGTGCAGATTGGGCATACCAGGCAATAACCAGTCGACAGACAAAGTTTCATCGGTCGGCAAAACGCAGGTTTGTACCTGGGTAATGTAACCATTCTTATCCCAACTCACCAGAACATCACGTTGCCAGCCGTTTTCTATCCAAGCGTGTCGGGCAAATATAGTATGAGGACTCATGTAAAAATTCTCAGTCATTGACTATTGGCGTGTTAATACAGCATTTAAAAATTGCCGGGTACGTTCGCTTTTCGGCTGATTAAAAATTTGCTCCGGAGGACCTGCTTCTACAATTCCACCGCCATCCATGACCACGACAACATCTGCAACTTCACGGGCAAAACCCATTTCATGGGTCACTACCATCATGGTCATCCCCTCGCTGGCGAGCATTTTCATTACCTGGAGAACTTCACCAACCAGTTCAGGATCTAAAGCTGAGGTAGGCTCATCGAACAGCATTACACTGGGCGACATTGCCAGCGCGCGACTGATGGCGACCCGTTGTTTCTGTCCCCCCGAAAGGTTACCTGGCATCGCGTGAGCTTTAGATTCCAGACCCACCTTTTTCAGGATCTGCATAGCCTGACGATGTGCCATAGATTTCTCAAGCCTGTGAAGCAACACCGGAGCTACGCACAGATTTTCCAGAACCGATAAATGGGGAAACAAATTAAAAGACTGAAAAACCATACCCACATCTTTCCGCAGTTCATTGAGTTGTTTTTCCGGAAGCGACTTACCATCACTGATTAACGATTTACCACACAGGGTAATATCCCCTTTTTCTGGTAGTTCCAGGCCGTTACAGCAGCGTAAAAAGGTACTTTTCCCTGAGCCACTCGGGCCAATGATGACGATGACCTGTCCCGGGAAAACTTCAAAATCAATGCCCTTTAACACCACATTGTTTCCAAAGCTTTTATGCAGTCCACGAATTGAGATTTGCGGCTTAGTGCCGGCCTCTGCGGTTTGCATTATTGTATTCCTCTCAACTGATGACGTTTTTCAAAATGGCGTAGAATTAACACCGTAATACCCGTCAGAACAAAGTAGATCGCAGCAATGACCAGGTAGGTTTCAAGGTCACGGTAGGTATTACTGATAATGGTATTTCCTTGCTGCATCACATCATGAATAGTAATCAAAGAGACAAGTGCGGAATTTTTAATCAATGCAATAAATTCGTTACCTAAAGGAGGTAACATACGCACCAGTGCCTGGGGAAGAATGATCTTGACCATCGCCTGCCTGGCTGACATTCCAAGTGATCGTGCTGCTTCGGATTGCCCTCTGTCTACTGAAGTAATCGCTCCCCTGACAATCTCAGAAATATAGGCAGCGGAATACAGCCCTAACCCAATAACACCACAGAAAAAAGAAGGAAGTAGCAGGCCAAACCGGGGAAGACCGTAATACCATATAAATAATTGCACCAGCAGTGGAGTTCCACGTAATAACGCGACATAAGCACTGGCGATGCCGTAAATAAATTTACTCTGTGGATTAATTCTGGCTATTCCAATTACCAGTCCCAGTAAACAGCCCAGCACTAATGCGCAAAGTGTAATTTCTACCGTCACCAGGGTTCCTGCCAGCAGAGCATCACTGCTGGCAAATACCGGTGCAAAATTTAAATCCAGAGCCATGAAACCTCCATTCGAGTACTTAAGTTACTTCGGTGAGTGAGGGAACCACTTATCCACCAGTTTTTGATACGTCCCGTCAGCTTTCAGCTGATCCAACGCCTGATTCATATCAGATACCAGTGAGGTTTCATCTTTGCGGACCGCAATACCATATTCTTCACTCGTCAGAGGTTCAGGCAAAACTTTGACTCCTCCACGGGTACGGGCATACTGAAAGGCCGCAGGTTTACCGGTAACCGCTGCATCAGCACGTCCGATACTCACCAGATTGAACATTTGCTCATTTTTTTCGACCTGGATCTCATTGGCTTGCGGAATATGTGTTTTCAGCCACTCAACCGACTTGGTTCCTGTTTGCACACTCACCTTTTTTCCTTTCAGATCAGCAGCACTATTAATGCTGTTATTTCCGTCCTTCACCAGTACCACCAACCCTCCAGCCAGATAGGGTTGAGTAAAATTAACCACCTTCTGACGTTCGGGAGTGATGTAAATCGCTGAGACAGCAATATCAGCCCTTCCAGCAACCAAACTTGGGATCAGCCCCTTAAAATCGACGTTGGTCCACTGTACTTTCCGCCCCAGTTTCGCACCGATGGCATTCACCAACTCAATATCAAAGCCAGTCATTTTTTGGTTACTGACATATTCCATCGGAGGAAAAGTGGCATCAGTGACAGCATTAATTGCCCCACCTGCCGCTAAGGCTGTGACAGAACAACTCAGAAGACTCATAGCAAGAAAAGCATGTTTAACTTTATGTTTAATTAATGACATAGGCTCACTCTCCGGTTTAAATGATTAAGAAGAACTAATGGCGGTTGACTGATTAAAGGTTTCATCCAGACTACGATGTATTTTCTTCGCGGCATTCAAAGTGAACTCAATGAGTCCCTGAATATTATTCTCAGCACGAAATACCGGAGCCATCAGGCTCAATGCCCCTAATAACTGCCTGTCAGGGGAAAAAACTGGCACGCTAACGCCCCAAACGCCTTCATCAACTTCACTTTCACTACAGGAGTAACCCTGTCGAAAAATCGCTGTTAATTCCTGTTGGCGATCAGCACGTTCAGAAAGGGTTTTGTAATGCGTTTTAAGGATAATTTGGCTGACAGAAACAGGTAAATGTGCAAGCAGGCACTTAGCCGTAGCACCACGATGAAGAGGGAGACTCCGTCCTTTTTCAAACGAGCAACGTAAAGACTGACGAGGTTCCAGCATACTGATGCATACGGCTTCCTGTTGCATTGCGACGGTAATGGCAACAGTTTCCTGAGTATTCTCTCGTAGCCAGTGCATCGCTGCGCTGGCATGCTGCGAAAGAAGTGCAACCGAATCAAAGTTCAGGGCCATCTGCAGGCTAGCCGGACCCGGCGCATATAATGCCCCGGTTTCCATCACAAACCCCCATCGCCGCAACGCTGCCAGTAAGCGGTACACCGTACTTTTGTTTAACCCTGAGGAGACAATGAGTTCACTGGCACTGACTGGGCGACCATATCCGGCAATGATGCGCAAAATCATTAATACCCTTTCCGCGGATGGAACATTCAGCGAAGGATCTGGGTGGTTTTGCTCCGACATACTCATTATTTAATCACATTCTTTTCTGAGAGATAGCCATAGCCTGCAGAATGCGTGCCATTTTCCAGGAATTGAATTCCCGCAATAAGGGAATGATAATAAAATCAGTAGGATAAAATATTATAAATTTCGTTTCTGCTAAAAATCACCTGAAAATAGTTTCTCAGGAACTCCCACCCTTGTTAAATAAAGCAGGTCAGATAAACTGTTGCACCGATGGCGGGCAGCATACTGTCACTTTTGGAACAGGTGATGAAGATAAAAAACAGGAGAGCTATTAGTCTTCACTCTCCCGGTTGAAATAGCAGACATGATGAGGATGTGGAAGGTACTTATCATGGTTCAGAAAAACTGCATGACAATGGAAATTTAAAACCTCAGAGAACGACCGGATAAATTGGCTGCCTGCCGGTCAATATCACGCCTGAAGCTGTCGTCGCAGATACTTGCCGGAGAAGGTTTTTGGCAGTGACTGGCGGAAATAAATTTTCCTTGGCAAGGCATGTCGGCCGCAGCGGCTGGTTATCCGCTCCCTGATAGTTTTTTTCAGCTGTTGCTGCTCACGGGTACTCAGACTACAGGTAACGACATACACCACAATCATCTCTCCCAGCAGAGGGTGCGGTGTCCTTGTTGCAACAATTTCGGAGATTTCGGCAATACCAGCAACAGCACTCTCGACTTCAGAGGCCGACAAACGTTTACCGCCGATATTAACCACATCATCCAGCCGCCCCTGAATAATCACCTGCTGCCCGTCCCATAAGGCACAATCATGGGTCGCATAATTCCAGCCATTATCGCGTTGCAGCCAGTAATACTGATCATGCTGCCGGTCATCCTGCCACAATGTCAGCATGCCGCCGGGCCCCAGTGTATGGTTGACCACCAGCATGCCGGGTTCGCCGGCTGCGCAGAGGGCCCCGTTTTGCGGATTAATTACCGTGACCGACCGCGAAAACACCGGATTCAGTGCCCTTCCCTGTCCCGCCATTAACGGCCAGCCAGACTCCGTTTGCCAGTAATGATTTTCGCACGGTACCTGTAGCTGGTCAGTCACCCAGTCGCAGGTGGCCTGGTCCAGCGGTTCTCCCGCCAGATACAGGCTGCGTAATGATGCCAGACTGGCATGTGGCACACCCTGCTGACGTGCCAGCCGGATAGCCCCTGCAATCGTCAGCATCCGGGTAATACCCAGTTCCTCTACCATTCGCCACCAGCTTTGTCCTGGCATATTATGTTCACTGCTTTCGCACAGCACGGTGGTGGCGCCTGCCAGCAACGGGGCGTAAACGCCATAACTGTGTCCGGTCACCCAACCGATATCTGCACTGGTGAATATAATTTCGTCGTTTTCCAGCCGGAACAGATGTTGCAGGCTGGCCAGCAGAGCAACCGCATAACCACCGGTATCACGGACAATCCCTTTCGGTTCGCCGGTGGTGCCGGAAGTAAATAACAAATGTGAAGGCGTCGATGATTCCACCCACTGACAGGGGATAATCTGCCCGTGGTAAGCCGCTAGTTGTTGTCTGAATTCCGCAGACGCGGTATCGGTCACCCGGATTTCTGGCCCCACAGAGGGAATATCCGGTAGCAGATTACGACCACGACTCTCGCTGTGAAACAACACTAACGATGGCTGGCAGGCCCGGATGCGCTGTGACAAAGCTTCACTACTGATGGTGGAATAGACCACGATATGTATTGCCGCCAGCCGGCTACAGGCCAACATCGCGGCCACTGCCAGCGGCATTACCGGCAAAACAATCAATACCCGATCCCCCGGCCGGAGCCCCCCCTCTGACATCAGGCAGCTTAAGGCATTCACCTGCAGCCATAACTCACGGTAACTAAGCTGCTGTGTCAGCCCCTGATAATCACGGTGGATAATTGCCGTATTTTCCCCACGATCCACCAGATGGCGATCGAGGGCATTATGGCAAAGACTGGTTTTACCCCCACCAAACCACCGGTGACGAGGTCCGCCGTCAACGCTTTCCAGCACATGTTGAAAAGGTTGCTGCCAGTCCAGGTTCTGAGCCTGTTGTGCCCAGAATTGCTGACCAAATTTATCTTCAGGCGCGTTGTCTGGCATAATCTTCCCCCGGTTGAGATTGCGACTGAAAATAGCCTTCAATGGCCTGCATCAGCCAGCCCGCATCCTCTCCGACACCTTCGAACCGCCCGGATCCCCAGGTCCATAACCAGGGAAGCCCCAGAAAATAGAGACCGGGTTCAGCAGACACTCCCCGGGCATGTTGCGGGTAGCCTTTGTCATCGAAGGCAGGCAGGTCAATCCAGCTAAAATCAGTATGGAAGCCGACAGCCCAGACAATTGCACTGAGGTTCGCAGTATCAATATATCGCGGGGTATTTTCCGGCTGCCAGACCGGCTGGTAGGCTGCTTCTTGCGGGGCTGTTATCTGCTGGCGGGTAATCCATTCATCGATGCTGTGTTTAATTTTTGCTGAGGTTGCATCGGCGTTATCCAGGCTGGTGCGCAGATCATCTGCCGTAATGAGCCTGCCATTCTGATAATCCAGCAACCGCCCATACAACTGCATCCCCTGCAGTGCAAATGCCCGTAGATCGATATCCCGTCCACCATCACGTCCGGTCACATAATGGTTAGTTTTCCTGCGGGCATCCTCACCTAACGGGTGATCATCCACCGTGAGACGGTAATGGCCCATATCATCCAGCCAGTCCACCACGTCCCGGCCCCGGTAAAAACGGGCCACCCGTGGCGCACTGCCGACACACAGATGGACTTTTCGGCCTTCCAGGTGCAGGTCCTCTGCGATTTGTGCGCCAGATTGTGCCGAGCCAACCACCAACACCTCACCTTCCGGCAACTGGTGGGACGATTTATATTCTGCCGAATGTACCTGCACAATATGCTGCGGCAGGTTGGCCGAAATCTCAGGAAAGCGCGGGCGATGATAATTACCGACGGCTACCACCACCTGACCGGAGGAAAACTCACCGGCAGATGTCTGAAGAATAAACTCCTCACCCTGGCGGGTAACTCGCTCTACATTGACCCCCTCTCTTATCGGAGCACCAAAGCTTTGTGCATAGCGGGCTATATAATCAACGATTTCATCACGCAACATAAATCCGTGGGGTTGCGTTCCGTCATACGGAAATCCCGGCAGTTTACATTGCCAGTTAGGGGTAACCAGGCAAAAATTTTCCCAGCGCTGATGACGCCACGCCCAGGCCAGTTGATAGCGTTCCAGCACGATATGATGAATCTTTTTCTGAGTCAGATGCCAGCTCATGGCAAGACCGGCCTGACCGCCGCCAATAATGACGACAGGATAATAGTTTTTATTCATGATGTGGTTACCTGGTATCAGGCCTCTGCGGCGTGAATACTTTCAACGATGACGGTTTGCTCTGCCGAAAACTGTCTGGCTTTCAGGGTGATGGCTGCAAACTGGTCCATGGCTGACGAACAGTAATAACCAAATTTCGCCTTTACCCGCTCACTGGCTTCATCCAGCGCCCTGGTAGCCAGCAGAACAAACTCTTCTACGCGATAGTCATGTCCGGTCTGCAGGTGATTGCTGATTGCCGTGGATGGTGAATAACAGATGTCTTTGCTGCCGTCAGGCCAGCAAACAATAAAATTCATTGCAGGCATAATTCGCTCCTGTTAGTGATTCGACATGCCGGTTAATGGCTGTTTACTGATATCCCAGTAGCAGGCACTCTGCTGCTGATAATGCATAATGAGCTGCGGTTCAGCGGTAAAATGCCCTGCCACAGCACAGCTGATGCCGTTGTCAGTAAAATTCCGCAGAACCTCTGCGCAGTCTGACGAGTCAACTGCCATTAAAAAACCAAAGCTCGGAAACGCACACAGCCACTGCTCCGTTGTTACCTGTTCTGGTCGTGGAATATCGTCCAGATTCAACTCTGCACCCAGCCCGCCGCTTTCCAGCATCATCACCAACGTGCCCGCCAGCCCCGCCTGGCTGATATCTTTTGCCGCCTGAATCAGCCCTCGTTCTGCCAGCGAAGGGAGTAAAGCAAGAGCTTTACGCAATGCGGCCGGTTCAGCCTCTGATGCAGCGTCCCAGTTCAGCCCCGGTGGATGCCAGCGCCCCTGCAGATTGACCGCCACCAATAATGATTGCCCGGGACGGACACTAAAACTGCTGAGCGGATGTTGGGTTTCCCCCAGAATCGCTACTGCCAGCTGAGGCTGTTCACTGTGCAGGTTGGTATGCCCCCCCACCACCGGCACCTGATACGCGCGCGAAGCGGCGGCCATTCCCTGCAGAATCTGTTCAGCATGCGGTAAGCTGTCGTCCCATAATGCATTGACCACGGCCAGCGGTCGTCCGCCCATGGCGGCGATATCACTCAGATTCACCATAATTCCGCACCAGCCGGCAAACCACGGATCTTCAGCAACAAAGCGGTTAATAAAGCCCTCCATCGCCAGCAATTTAAAACCGTGACCATCAGGAATCAGAGCGCAGTCATCCCCGTTGGGATATGCATTGGGCCAGGCCCCACGCAGTTGCTGCGCAACCTGCTGGATATCACGTTTATGGGCAATGCCGCTGAACGAATGCAGTCGGCTGATCAGTGTGGTTAACTCCTCGCTCACAGGCACGCTCCTGCAATAAAATCGTTCTGCAATACCTGACGCTGGGTGCCCCGACTGCTGATAACCATGCCACTGAACGGGTCATCGCAGGGCGGATAGAAGCTCAGATCAGCCTGCATACTGGCATGCCGCACACCACGCAGTTCCAGCCAGTCCAGCGTTTGCCAGTGCATCCGCCGAAACAACGGCTCATTCTGATGCTGAACCCTGGCATAAAATGCCTGGCAACCCAGCGCATGAGCACTACACACTGCCAGCCGAATCAGTGTCGGCCCCAATTGTCCCTGGCGACGGTAGCGATGGTCTACCGCCAGCCGGGAGCCCATCCAGACCTCAGGAGAAAGCTGATGAATCCGGACGGTGCCGACCACCTCCTCATGCCATCCGCCATTACTGCCCAGCGCAACCAGTAAATGTGCGTGCTCATCGATATCGTCGAGATCATTACCGCTGAACAACCCCTGTTCCTGACAAAAAACCCGCTGGCGAAGCTCATACGCCTGCCGGCGTTCCCAGGGCAATGTGACCCATTTAATCGTGTACCCGGAGTAAGCGTTCATGTCAGCTCCTCAGACCATTGTCTGTTCAAAGGAAGAGAGCGAAGAGCAGGCGCCACAACGACCACACCCGGCCTTAATATCTGCTGAGCGAAGACCGGCCGTACTCAACATCTGTCCCAGGGGTTGCAGCACTGATGTCATAAAAGCGCTGTCCGGGGCAGGATGGTGCTCCAGCGGGGTACCACTGATCGGTACGAACGGCACCACAAACGGATAAACCCCCAGTTCAATCAGTTGTTCAGATATCGACAGAATCGAATCGGCGCTATCTCCCAGACCGGCCAGGATATAAGTACTCACCTGACCACGACCAAACACATCGACAGCGCCGGCGAAGGCTTCCAGATACTGCCCAACACTGACCTGCGCTTTACCCGGCATAATTCTGGCCCGGACCTCCGGAGTCACTGCCTCCAGATGCATCCCCAGAGCATCGATACCTGCCTCTTTTAGCCGCCGAAACCATCGGTGGTCCCCTGGCGGCTCACACTGCCCCTGCAAGGGAAGATCGACTGCCGCCTTGATGGCAATAGCACTTTCTTCAAGAATGCGCGCACCACGGTCGCTGCCTGACGGTGTTCCGGTGGTCATTACCATATGTTTTACCCCGTCGAGCTCTACCGCTGCTTTCGCCACTTCGGCCAGTTGTTGAGGGGTTTTCCTGGCTATGGTGGTGCCGGCCGCCAGTGACTGTCCGATGGCACAGAACTGGCAGGCTTTTGCACGGTTTTCGTAGCGAATGCAGGTCTGTAACACGGTCGTCGCCAGCACATCGGTACCGTGCAAAGTAGCTATCTGCGAATACGGGATACCCTCTGCGGTCTGTCGCTCGTAGAAGCGCGGTTTTGATGCAATTTTGATCTCTCTGACCGGTATACTCAGGTTGTAAAGCTGTGTAGCACCTGAGTCTTCATGTCTGACCTGCCATGGTGAACGATGCGCCGAATGGGTATACACCGGCACCATGACGGTCACGCCATCAATGTCCATCGCCTGATGATCAGACGGGCCAGCTCCCCCGTGGCGACTGACATGTTCCTGACGCGGGTTCACCACCTGAACCCCCCGGGTAAGCAATTCAGTAATCAGTTGCTGACGATTGAACGGAAGATTCTGCATCTCTCTCTCCTTCAGTGTGCATATCGGCATGACGGGTCACCATATAACGGGACGGGGTATCCTCCAGCTGTAGGCTGAGCAGCTCCGGACGGGCATAGTGCCCGACTGAATCCATCATTCGTTTACGCTTGGTAATCAACGCCATGTCCATATCAGCAATCAGAATGCCTTCTCCTTCAGTCAGGGGGGGTACCAGATGGCGCCCCTCCGGAGAGATGATTGCAGTATGGCAACCGCCACGCAGACCTTTCTGCAAAGCAGGGTCCGTGGTCAGTTCATTAATTTGCTGTTCTGTCAGCCAGCCAGTGGCATTAATCACGAAACAGCCCGACTCAAGCGCATGATGTCTGATGGTCACTTCCATCTGTTCTGCAAAAATGGGCCCCACCAGCGATCCCGGAAACTGACTGCAATGTATTTCCTCGTGTTGAGCCATCAAACTGTAACGCGCCAGTGGGTTGTAATGCTCCCAACAGGCCAATGCGCCGACCTGTCCGACACGGGTAGCGACAGTTTTCAGACCGGCACCATCCCCCTGTCCCCAGATCATCCTTTCATGATAGGTCGGTGTAATTTTACGGCGCTTCAAAACCAGCTCCCCGCTGGCATCAAACACCAACTGAGTGTTATACAAGGTGCCGTGGTCCCGCTCATTAACCCCGAGCACCACCACCATATTGCGTAACCGTGCCCGTTCACTGACCGCATGGGTGATGGCGCCCGGCACTACCACCGCCTGATCGTAAAGTTTCAGATGAGCAGCCCCGGCGGTCATTGCCGGGGTAATAAACGAGAAATAGGGGTAATAAGGCACAAAAGTTTCGGGAAAGACGATTATTTCCGCGCCTTTGTCTGCGGCCTCATCAATTGCGTCCAGCACTTTGGCCAGCGTTTTGCTGGCCTCGTGAAGGTCAGGCGCAATCTGGGCTGCGGCAGCACGAATAATGCGGGATTCAGCCATGATGCGCCTCCGCTTACATTGTCCAGGTGTCGATAATGACCGCATTGTCGCGGATGTGCAGGAGCTTAAGATCCATCACATCCAATGGATTGATTGGTCTTACACCTTCCAGTAATGAAGGTTCGCCATGGCCGTACAGTGCCTGCAGTGCAAAACGGCAGGCATACACTTTGCCTCCTTCCGACATAAATTTTGTCAACTGATTGGCATAGTTCTGATTTCCGGGGAAAGCCTCAGCTCCCAGAGTAGGGAAACCACGTTGTACGCCCAACAGCACTCCCGGCCCGTACAGCAGAATTGAGGTTTCAAATCCTTTTCGCTGCAGCCGGGTCGCCTGCAGCATATTGACCAGCCCGATAGAGCCTTCAAAAGCGACGGTATGGAAAGTAACCAGGGCTTTCTGGCCGGGTTCCGCTTTGACGTCTTCAAACACCTTTTCTTCGTAATCAACAAAAAAATCGCCAGTCTGATGAGCAGGTAAAGTTATTTTCGGCATAGCACATTTCTCCGGTTATCTAACGTTAAAGACTGATTCCCTGCAATGGGTCAGTCCGCGTTAACACTCAATGAAATGAGCAAGCACCGTGCCATCAGTAAATCACCCCCATGCAATCAAACGCCAATCAACCGCTCACTTTCTGCTCAATTTTTTTTAAGCTACGGCAAAAGTTTGCTCCGGACAGGCAAGCGACTCACTTAATCCAGCGATTTATGCACCTTATTGATGCTGTTTTGCACCAAAAATACACACAATAAAAATCAATATGCAATCAATCATGCAATCAAAAATAAGATGATTGCATTCCGGAAAAATGGGAGGAATAGTGTCCGTTAAATAAGCTATGACGGAACCAGTTTATGCTGAAAAAACTCTGTGGACGCTGGCAGTCTCACTCTCAAATGAATACCCCACGTCCGGCCTATTTGTTAATCGCTGACATTATTTCGGATGGCATCAATAGCGGAGAATTCCAGCCTCGAGACCGGTTACCGCCACTGCGTGAACTGGCCACCGCGTTATCCATTAACTACACCACCGCAACCCGCGGTTATGCAGAAGCCAAACGGCGTGGGTTGATTGATTCGCGGCCCGGTATGGGCAGTTATATCCGCGGAAAAGTCCCTGCCTATCCCCTGAGCAGTGGCAGCAGTTACGAAATGACTATGAACTCCCCCATCGAACCCGGTGCAGAGCTGGCCCGGGCTATCAGTGATGGAGCTATCAACCTGTTTAATCAGCGTAATATCGTTGAGTTGCTGCGTTATCAGGACTTTGGCGGACAGGCCGATGAAAAGACCATGGCCGGGGTCTGGCTGGAGAAGCAACTGCCGAAGGTGAATATTGATGAAGTGCTGGTCACTCCGGGGATTCACAGTGCATTAGTCGGACTGCTGACTTTGCTATGCCGTAAAGGCGGCAGCGTATGTGTCAGTAACCTTATCTATCCCGGGATGAAAGCGATTGCCAGTCAGTTAAATATCGCGCTGCAATCGGTCCCCTGCGACGATGATGGCCCACTGCCACGGGCGTTCGAACATCAGTGTCAGGCCGGAAATATCAGCGCATTATATATCAATCCGACCATTCAAAATCCAACCACCCTGACCTTACCGCTGCGGCGCAGAGAAGCGCTGGCTGATATAGCCGCCCGTTACAGCATTCCGGTGATCGAAGATGAGGCTTATGCAGCACTCTCCACCGGGCGGATTGCTTCATTCAGCGAGTTGTTACCGGAGCTGACCTGGTATATCACCGGCATGTCGAAATGTTTTGGTCCCGGCTTACGTACCGGCTTTGTTAAATGCCCTGGGCGGCGAAATGCACAACTGCTGGCAGGGGCACTGCGGGCACTGAATGTGATGTCCAGCCCAATCACCTCGGCACTGGCAGCACACTGGATTAACGATGGGACGGCCGACAGAGTGCTGGAATCCGTGCGGGCGGAGTCCGTAATTCGTCAGAAAATGGCCGCCGAAATACTCACCAATTTTTCATATTCGGCCTCAGTACAGGGATTTCACTTGTGGTTACAGCTTCCCCGTCACTTCCAGTGGAATCCGGGAGAGATTGCGGTGAAATTACGTGAACAGGGGGTAAGTGCTGTCTCCAGTGCTGCATTCTGCACCGATAATAATCCACCTGATGCATTAAGGATCTGCTTAGGGGGATCATGGTCAAGAGAGATGTGCGCCGAGAACCTGCAGACCATTGCTCATGTACTGGACAACCCGCTGCATTATGGCAATACGGTGCTGTAAAACCTGAAAGTTGCCTATGGGGGGAACATAAGGTAATCAACGGGTTGCTTATTAAACTGCGGTAATCAGGTTGATTCCTTATCCTCCCTGTGCTTATCCGGCCACTGGTTAAATACCGTCACCATCATTAAATTTATTTTGTCTGGCCTGCGCCTGGCGAACATTACTGTCCGGGGGAACATCATGGGTTAACCAGATATTCCCGCCGATACTGGAACGGGCTCCGATAGTAATTCGCCCCAGCAGCGTAGCGCCGGCATAAATCACCACATCATCTTCTATCACCGGATGGCGTGGATAATTCTTCTTCAGTTGTCCGTCGTCATCAGTTAAAAAGCGTTTAGCTCCCAGAGTTACCGCCTGATATAAACGAACCCGTTTACCAATAATCGCGGTTTCGCCAATCACGACTCCAGTCCCGTGGTCGATAAAGAATCCGCTGTCGATCTGTGCGCCAGGGTGAATATCAATCCCGGTTTCGCTGTGTGCCTTTTCCGTGATAATCCGCGCCAGCAATGTCAGACCGAGATCATAGAGCTCATGGGCTAACCGGTAATGGATCACGGCATGAATCCCCGGATAGCAGAGCAGAATTTCATCCAGGCTCCGGGCGGAGGGGTCACCCTGCCAGGCCGCAAAAATATCTTTGTCGATACGCTGACGGATGACTGGTAAACGACGGGCAAATTGTCGGATACGCTGTTGTGCCACCTCCGCAATATCAGAGAGACCAATATCTTTACCGGCAGACTGATAATGTAATTCCAGCTGTGCCTCTTCGGTCAGTTTATCGAGAGAAACAGCCAGCAGATGACCGACATAAAAATCCTCACCCTCTTTTTTATTTCAGAGGTCCCAAGCCGCATCGGGTATAATACTTTAAACAGGGTTTCGGTAATTTGACTGATATTAGCGCGGGAAGGTAATAAGCGTTTATCCAGATAACGCCCCTGCAAATGCTCCTCTCGCCACGCTTCGCGAACCTGGCGTAACTCACTGACAACATCAGACAATTGCCAGTCATTAATTCCCTGTTCACTAAAATACTGTTCCTTTGGTTCCGGCATAATAACTTCTCCCACGGTCCTGCACTGAATACGGCTTCTGAATTATTTGTATTCACTCCTCTTATCTAAAACAAATACTCTTTTTGGATTACTAAAGTAAAAAAAATGAAATAGCAGCACGACCAGAATACCGACAACGTGCTTTATCTCAACTTTATGATTTCCTGCAACTATTTCTCTAAGTTTCCGCAACCGGCCATGTTGGCCGCTTATTAATAACGTTTAATGCTAAATGAACCATTTTTGTTCTATCCGTGAAGATTCAGGGATTATCAGGATTCAGTTCACTGTTGGCAATGTTGTGGCATTTAGTGTCGGGATGACAGAGTTCCCCGTTAATCATAGATTCGGAAAAAACTTCAGCCTCGTGAATGCAGACATATCAATGCTGTTTAGCCAGCCCGTTTCCTCCCACCTTCTTGCCAGCGCCAGGATAACCCGGTAAGTTGAATCACCTGTTTTCTGCCCTGTGGGCACGACTGACTAAAGAGGTTATATGTCACCATTATTTGTCTACGGTACCTTACGCCCTGGCCAGAGCAATGCCCATCTACTGGAAAATATCGGTGGAGAATGGCTGGCAGGTTACGTCACCGGTAAGTTCTATGACAGTGGCTGGGGAGCGGCGACCGGATTTCCCGGGGTGATTCTTGATGCTGCCGGCGCGCGAATTGATGGCTGGTTGTTTATCTCTGTCCGGCTGGCAGACCACTGGCCAATGCTGGATGAATTCGAAGAGGGTTATGACCGGATTCTGACCGAAGTGACTACCCATGATAACCGCAAGGTCAGTGCCTGGATTTATCAGTTGCAGCCGGAGTTGGACGTAGAATAAGCTGCCGTTCTATCTGAGAGTGACAACGATACGCATCTCACTCAACTTTATCAGTGAAGGAAAAAATAGCATCCGGCACCGGAATGACAATAGTGTCATTCACCTGATGCTGAAAAGCACCAGGCCTGGCAATCGCGACACGATTTATCTTGTCATCTGAATACTGCCCCTGCCCCGTTAATGTCGTCTGGAACCACAGCGCGGAAATAGCAACCAGAAAAAGGCACTTACCGGCTATGCATCCGGCAGTCGGGCAGAGAGTTGATCATCAATAAATTGTCTGGCTGCCCGTGACAGGCTGAGACTGTCACGGTAAGCCAGACCAATATCCCGGCTGACTGACGGCATGGTTTCCCGGGTCGTCAGGCGGTAGGGAATATTCTGCAGGATAAGCCGCGGCAACAGACTTATGCCAAGCTTTTTTCCAACCATTGCCATCACCGCATAATCATCCCATAAGGTATACCGAACTTGTGGCCTTAGCTGATGCTGACGGAAAATCTCCGATATTTCGTCATTGTGGCCCTTTTCCAGCAACAAAAACGGATAGTCGCACAGCGCCTGTAAAGGCACTACCGCCCTGTCAGCGAGCGGATGATCCTGCGGCATCACCACCAGATAATCATCACGTTTTAGAAATAAGGTTTCCAGGGGCTGCCTTGCGGGTAAACGGGTGAATCCGCAATCCACACTGCCCTCAATTATCCACTGTTCTATTTCGTGGTAATCCCCAGGCACCAGTTCAAAATGAATATCCGGATAACGGGTGCGGAAACGACTCAGCATTTCCGGTAACCAGTGAACCGCGACACTGGAAAAAGTCCCAATCCTGACAGTACCTGACTGCAAACCGTTTATTGCGTCGACCTCCGTCTGTAATCTCTGGTATTCCTCATACACGCGCCTTGCAAAAGGTAGCAGGTGACTGCCCTCTGCCGTCAGACTCACGCCGCTGCGACTTCTTTCAAACAGCGAGATTCCCCACTCATTTTCCAGATCATTAATCATGCGGCTGATACCTGACTGGGAATAGAAAATCTTTTCTGCCGCCCGGGTAAAACTGCCATGTTCCACTACGCTGAGAAAAGCTTTGTACTTTTGAATGTTCTTGTCCATCATCTTTCAGCCATCCGGTTTACTCATGTCAAGCATGCTAAACTCTCGCTTTTGTAATCACAAGTCTGCTGCCAGAATGCTTTCCACCCGCCTGACTGTGATGCTGCTTCTGTTTGCAGGGTTTTATAAATATGGAGCCTTACACCCACCGTCAGCTATTTCATAAAAGAACCAATCAACATTATTACCGGCCCGGAGGCGTTTCGCCCTGAAACCGGCAACGGGAGAGAAAAGAATGCCTGAGAGTAAACATCTGCTGACAGCCCAGGCCGGCACAGCATTGTTTGTATTGCTATGGGGAAGTGCCGCGATTTTTACGCGACTGGGCCTGAACGATGCCAGTCCACTGGCACTGCTGATTTGCCGTTTTAGTATTGCTTTGTCGGTCCTGTTATTTATTGGCTTTTTGCGTGGTCGTTGGCTGCCGGCCAAAGGCAGCCGGTGCCGTGTCGCCCTGACAGGGTTGATTTTTATCGGTGGCTATTCGGTCTGTTATTTCCGTGCTATGGCTCTGGGCATTACCCCCGGGCTGATGGCTACTTTATTAGGTATTCAGCCGATCCTGACGCTTTGCATGACCGAACGTGGGTTTACCGGATTGCGGCTGGCCGGGCTGATGATTGCTCTTAGCGGACTGGTTCTGCTGGTCTGGCGCAGTCTTTCTTCATCACACTTAGCAGCCACCGGAATGTTGTATGCGCTGGGGGCCCTGTTGTTTATCACGGCGGGGACACTGATGCAGAAGAAAATTGCTCAGCCACCGGCAGATGTTATGCCCATACAATACGCCGTCAGCCTGTTGTTATGTCTGTTCCTGACACCGCTCTCGGGATTTCAGCTGCATTTCAGTCTGCCGTTAATTATTTCAGTATTATTTCTTGGTGTACTGATATCAGTGGTGGCGCAACTGTTGTTTTACCGACTGCTGAATACCGGCAGCCTGGTCAATGTGACCAGCCTGTTTTATCTGGTACCGGTGATTACAGCGCTACTCGACTACCTGACGTTGGGTAACCGCCTGTCTCCGGCGGCCTGTGCTGGCATGGCGGCAATATTTGCCGGTATCTGGCTGGTTTACCGGGCCGGTAACACAAGAAGCAGACCCACCGATCTGAGCGCTTCCCGGAATCATTCAACAGACTAACCAAGCACCGGCTTTCACCGACGGAGGATTCCACGGCTAAACTTCAGGTCTGTTAGCCCTGAATATAGCTACAAAGCGTAATTTAGCAGCAGAGCGGTTGCACAACCGAAAGTTGTGTAACCACCAAAGATTACTGCCGCCAAACGGCGGCAGTAGCGTTATCAGAACTGATAAGACAGACTGACAGAGAAGTTACGTGGTGCGCCGTACACATAGTTGTTCAGATAGCTGTAGTAACTCCGGTCAAACAGGTTATTCACGTTAGCCTGTACCGACACCTGGCGGGTCACCTGATAACGGGCAAACAGACTGGCTAGTGGATAACTGCTCTGGTAAACCCGAACCGTGTTACCGTCAGCCCCGGAGACATCATCAAAGATCCGGTTCTGCCAGTTAAAGCCGCCGCCGACCGTCAGGGCTGGCAGCTGAGGTACATTGTAACGGGCAAACAGTTTGAACGATGTTTGCGGTTCTTCGGGGTTGAAACGACCGGAAGAGTCGGTGGCGACATAGCGCGTCGCACCGAACGTCATTTCCAGGTTATCGGTAACTGTACCGTTCAGCTCAAACTCCACCCCTTTACTGACCGCACCTTTGGTCGCGATATAGGCCTGTTCGCTGCTGTTATTTACAAAAACACCGTTCTCTTCCTGACCGGCATTTTCCTGCTCGATACGGAATACCGCCAGCGTGGCGGTCAGACGGCCATTCAGCCAGTCGGATTTCAGCCCGGTCTCATAACTTCTGCCGGTCACCGGTTTCAGGTACTGGCCCGCACTGGTCCGGTAACTTTGGGGCAGGAAGATCGAGGTATAGCTGGCGTAGGCAGACAGCGTATCGTTAATGTCATACACCAGTCCGGCATACGGAGTAATGTTATTCTTACTCATATCACCACTGGAACCCACGGTACTCCACTGAGTGTAGCGGGCACCGACGATCAGGCTCAATGGATCAGCCAGCGAAAAACGGGCCGCGGTATATGCTGATTTCTGACGAACCACATCATCAGCATTCAGATACCAGCCCTGCCACTCTGGTTCAGGAATATTGCCGTTCCAGTGGTTGTTAAAGGCGCCGATAAAATCAGAAGAAATATCATAATCAACCAGGTCAGTGATCCCATCCTGGCTATAGGTGGCATTGTGCTGGCGGCTGTAGCTGACACCTGCCATTAACTGATGTTCGCGGCCAAACAGGCTGAACGGCCCACTGGCGTAGGTATCTACTGAATTCAGCTCACGGCGACCACGGTCTAAACTTCCCCAGCCCGTCACACCTTCGCCGGTATCTTCGTCAGGGTATGTCATCAAATCCAGCAACTTATCGTTAAAGGTACTAATGGCATGGGTACCATTAATTTTAAATATCCAGCCATTATCAAAGTTATGTACCAGATCGACCAGTATCTTATGAGAATTAGTATTGTAACGGGTCCAGTCAGCCGCGCTGTTCAGACTGCGGCGATAATGGGTAGAATTACCATTACTGTAAAAGTCTGGCAAACCACCCCATGTGGGGTTTCCGGTTTGACTGTCATGATAGTCATAGGCCAGTGATGCCGTCGTGTTATCCCCCAGATCGGCACTCAGTACCCCGTAGAAGAATTTACTGGTTTTATGATAGCGATCCAGCCAGCTGTCCTGATCCTGATAACCGGTGACAATCCTGCCACGAAGTGTGCCTGACTCATTCAGTGGGCTCTGCACATCGGCGACATAGCGTTGATTATTCCAGCTGCCATAGCTGGCGGTAACCGAACCTTGCGGGGTTTTACTGTCGGCCTGTTTTCTGACCATATTCACCGATGCGGCCGGGTTACCGGCTCCGGTCATCAGTCCGGTCGCTCCACGCACCACTTCAATCCGGTCGTAAATTGCAGTATCTGACGCCGCATCTCCGAAGTTCCAGGAATCATTGATCGAGGTAGGAATTCCGTCGTAAGTGAAACTACTGATTTTAAAGCCACGGGAGTAATACTCTGATCGTTCGCTGTCGTTCATATTCTGAGTAATACCGGTAGTATTAGCCAGAACATCCCCTACCGATTGCAGATCCTGATCTTTCATTCTTGCCTGAGTGATAACACTGAAGGATTGGGGAATATCACGTGGGGTCATCAGTAGTTTGGTGCCCGCCCGGGTGGTCTGCACCGTATAGTCGGTCTTTTTAGCCGTGCCCGGTGAATTCCCCAGTGCTGCGGTCACCACTAATTCCGACGGATTATTGCCAACACTTGCGCTTGCTTTGCTGGCAGAAGACGGTTTGGCTTTCGCCATGGCGGTATTATTGCTCGTTGCAGTATCGGGAGCGTTCGTGGTACTGACTGTCGTATTATCGGCGGCATAACCGGCCAATGGCATAATCGCGGCCTGAATTACCAGAGCCAGTAACGATATTCGGAAGTTTTTACTGCGCGCAGAAATAGCGGTAGCTCTCAAAGCCCCACGTTCACTGAAAGACATTGACGATCCCCTGACAAGATTGATTTAGCGGCTTATTGTTTTATTACGCAGAAACAGTGTTTTCCGGTTCTGATGACTATTCAGCCCGTGGATAAAAATAACCCTGCGTGATGTAACGATAAACTTAATGATAATTATTTCCTTTTAGATTTACAAAAAAGTTTCATTTCAAAATATAACTATTTGTGTTTTTTTGCGTAAAATAACAAAGACTAATCCTATCTTAATGATTTAACTCAGTTTAATTTTTAAGAGTTGCTTTACTGACTGCACACGTAGATTTACAACCAGAAAGTTAATGCGTATGCTTCTCATTCTTTTTTTAAATACCATCCGTAAAGGCCTGCACAGCTACGCCTTTTATTCCCATGGAGCTAAGAATGAGATCGTATTTCAGCCCGCGTAAAGCAGCACTGGGTGTTGCCATTGTCGCTACCTTCAGTCTGACTGCCTGCCAGGCACCGGCCAAAAAAGCCACTACTCCGGTGGTGACGGCACCTGCCAAAGCCCCGGTGGATAATGCACTGACTCAACAGGTATTAGGTGATGGCTTGTATGAAATGGCCTGGTCATCTTCTGCCGGTGATATATACGTGGCGAGTGCTCAGAGTTTTAAAAACGTGAATGGTGGCATGCTGTACCGCCTTGACCCACGTACTCTGAAAACGGTTGGCGAAACCCATACTGACCTGAAAAACTTCGGTATGACCACCGATGCCAGCGGCGAAATTATTTATGCGACCAACAGCCTGGATGGCGGCGTCTCTAAAATTGACGCGAAAACCGGGAAAGTACTGCAACGCCTGATGTTCCCGGGTAAAAAAGACAAAGATGGCGATGCGGTTGGCGCACGTGAAATTTTTGAGCACGGCAACGAACTCTATGTCGGACGAGTGGCTGATCCTGGCTTTATTTCCGTGGTCGATACTAAAACCTTCCGCCTGAAAACGACCATCAAAAATGCCGGTAAGTGGGTGACCGGAATTATCTATTCCCCGGCCACTGACCGTATTTACGCCTCCAACGGCGGCGGTGAAATCCTGGTTATTAACCCGCACACCCATAAAATCGAAAAACGCTGGACTCCGGCGGATGGCAAAGAATATCTGTTCCTGAACATGGCCGAAGATCCCTCGACCGGGCGCCTGTTTGTGACTGACGATTCCAAAGCTAAAACCACGCTGGTCTTTGATGAACATACCGGTAAAGTGATTAAACGTATCGACGGCGATGCGTTAGGTATTAAGTTTAATCCGACACGCAACGAGATCTATATCAGTCAGCGTGGGTCGAAAAAAGTACTGGTACTGGACGCCACGACTTATGCGGTGAAACACAGCTGGTCATTCGCGACTCATCCAAACAGCCTGCTGGTCTCTCCGGACGGCCAGACGTTGTACGTGACCCTGAAGCAGGATTTCAACAAAGATATGTCCACCAAAGGACCTGACAGTGTGGTTCGTATCGATCTGAAATAACGGACAAACCGATAAGGCCGGAACAGTATGTTATCCGGCCTTACTTCGTCAGAATGTCAGGTACAGCCGAACTGCACAGGGTATTTCCTGACGTTTATCCCCTGAACCACCGATCTGCCCTCCGATCATCACTGATATCCCTATTACCGGTTTGGTCGATCCGCAGCAGTGCTGCCCTGCGGTACAGCTGTTTCACAGCAAAAATCAATGGCGGCAAACCGTTGGGAGAAGCCCCCGTCAACACCGGTAACACAATACACACTCATCCGATCCCTGATACACCAGCAAAAGGAAGTCTCTGCCGGTGTCCACAGGCACTTTGACCGCTTAAGGGTGAAAGAGTGCGCTGCAGTCCCTGGTCAGCCACCGGCTTGTTAGATAAAGTGATATTTACTCCCCTCTCCGATAATAATATATAAATAACCTGTTAAATAGACTAAGTATTTTAATATTTTTCATTCTTATATTCGTCTTCCGTCGCCGAAAATTTACGGAAAAACAATATGATTACCATCACAAATTCTGATATTTCCTCTTGTTAACAGCAGCACTGAGTTATTAAGTTAACCCTAAGGACGTTACCGGGACTTCCGGGCGAGACCTGATACATGAAATATACTGACTGCCGGTATATTTCATGTATCAGGTTTTTTTTTGCCCTGGAAAAACTTCAACTCTTTGTTACAGGACATCTCATGGACCTTCATGAACTGGCTAAAAATATTCTTTCGGCTGTCGGCGGGGAAAGCAATGTCACACAAGTGGTACATTGCGCAACACGCCTGCGTTTTGAATTGGCGGATGATTCTGTCGCGGATATTGCGGCTCTGGAAAAAATGGAAGGTGTCATTACCACGGTACGGTCAGGAGGACAGTTTCAGGTGGTAATAGGTAACAAAGTTGCCGGGGTATACAAAAACCTGGAAAGTATGCTGACGATAAATAACCCGCAAAAAAAACTGAGCGCCGATAATAAGAAACCACCACTTATCAGTCGTCTGATAGATATTATATCATCAATATTCACCCCGTTACTGGGGGCAATGGCTGCGTCCGGGATTATTAAAGGATTACTGAGCATTGCGTTTGCGAACAACTGGCTGAGTAAAGAAGAATCTTCGGCAGTTATTCTGCAATCTGCCTCAGACAGCCTGTTTTATTTTTTACCTGTCCTGCTTGCAATTACTTCTGCCCGCAAGTTTAAAACTGATGTTTTTGTCTCAGTAACCATGGCCGGGGCGCTAATTTATCCTGATATTGTTAACTTTTATACACAACACACTGCTGTCAGTTTTTTTGGCATCCCAGTGATGATGATGAAATATACAGGTACTGTGCTCCCCGTCATACTGGCGGTCTATGTTATGTCACTTATAGAGAGCATCATAGCAAAGTATATTCATGAGACAATCAGGAATGTCATCTTGCCTTTTATTCTGTTGCTGATTATGGTTCCTCTGACACTGATGACTATCGGCCCCATAGGAATTTATACCAGTGAAGCGGTTGCCGGGGTATTTATCAAAATCTTCGCTTTCAATCCGGTTATTGCCAGTGCGTTGTTTTGTGCCGGCTGGCAGATATTCGTTATTTTCGGAATGCATTGGGCATTCACCCCGGTCATCATTAATGATATTTCGGTGCTGGGACGAAGCACACTCAAGGCATCAACTGTACCCGCCGTTTTCGCTCAATCAGGCGCAGTTCTGGCTGTGTTGTTAAAAACAAAAGATAAAAAACTAAAAACACTTGCCAGTGGCGCATTTATATCATCCGTATTCGGTATCACTGAACCGGCTGTTTATGGTATCACCTTAAAACTTAAACGCCCCTTTATCTGTGCCATCATAGCTTCAGCCGTTGGCGGAGGCATTGTCGGCTACAGTAACAGCGCGGCAATTTCAATGGGTATCCCCAGCCTGGTGACCTTGCCTATTTTTTACGGCGAAGGTTTTGCAGGACTATTAATCGCAATAGCCACTTCTTTTATAATCGCGGCGGTTTTAACTTATCTGGTCGGATTTGAGGAAAACCCTGCGGAAACCAATTCCAGTGATCAGCCGGTTAAAGCGCAGCCGGTCCCTCCTGCCGCCAAGCCGTTAGCGGGTACGATGGATGAAGAGATCGTTTCTCCGATCTCCGGAATCCCAGTGCCGTTGGCAAAAGTTAACGATAAGGTTTTTTCTTCGGGCATTGTCGGTGATGGCATTGCAATAATACCGCAGTCCGGAAAAATATTATCGCCGGTTAACGGAAAAGTGGCCTCGGTTCTTCAGAGCGGTCACGCAATTTATCTGCTTTCAGATAATGGTGCCGGAATATTGATCCACATCGGGATTGATACTATTCAGCTCGGAGGTAAGTTCTTCAGGATTCACGTCTCTGAGGATGATATTGTCCGCAAAGGCGATCTGCTGGCAGAGTGTGAACTGGAAGAAATTAAAAATAGCGGCTTTGACACCATTACCCCCGTCATTATTACTAATTCCGAAAATTATCATGTTGTAACCACACTAAAGAATACTGACGTCGTCATGGGCGATCCGTTACTGTTCTTATCTGCACGTTAAAAGGGATATCTATGAAATACAGTAAACTCAAACCTTTTCCATCTGGCTTTTTATGGGGAGCATCCACTTCCGCCTATCAGATTGAAGGGGCATGGAATGAAGAGGGTAAAGGCCCTTCGGTGATTGATATGCGGCATGAATATCCGCAAGGCACGACTGATTTTAAAGTCGCCAGTGATCATTATCACCAATACAAACAAGATATCCGGTTGCTCTCAGAAACCGGACTGAAAGCCTATCGTTTTTCGATTGCCTGGACGCGCATCTTCCCCGCCGGGGACGGCGAGATTAATCCTGCGGGATTGCAATTTTACCATAATCTGATTGATGAAATCCGTTCCTGTGGTATGGAACCGATTGTGACCCTGTACCATTTTGACCTGCCACAGACGCTGCAGGATATTGGTGGCTGGCATAATCGCAGAACTGTCGATGCCTTTATTCGCTATGCTAATACGCTGTTTACGGAATTAGGCAGCAAAGTAAAATACTGGCTGACAATCAATGAACAAAACCTGATGATTTTACAGGGTAATGCCTTAGGTACGGTTGACCCAAAAGTTCAGAATAATAAAAAACATTTATATCAGCAAAATCACAATATGCTGGTTGCCCAGGCGGCGGTGATGGAAAATCTGCATAAAAATCACCCTGAGGCATTGATTGGTCCTGCACCGAATATAGCCTTAATCTATGCCGCATCACCGAAACCGGAAGATGTACTGGCCTCGGAAAATTATAATGCCATCCGTAACTGGCTTTATCTCGATATGGCAGTGTCGGGCCAATATAATCATCTGGCATGGGCGTATCTCGAGGAGAAAGGCTATCTTCCTGAGATTGAGGAAGGCGATATGGAGATTTTATCCCGCGGGAAACCCGATTTTATCGCCTTTAACTATTATACGACCCAGACGGTTGAAGCCAGCCGTGGAGATGGCCATGATGAGGTTATCCGCGGCGGTAATAAATATTTAAAATCCGGTGAAGACGGTGTTCATCGCGGAGCCTCTAACAACTTTCTTCCCCGCACAGAGTTTGGTACTGAAATTGACCCAGTGGGTTTTCGTAACACACTTAGGGCAATTTACGGCCGCTATCACCTGCCGCTACTTATCACAGAAAATGGTATTGGTGCTTTTGATAAACCCGATGCTGATGGTACGATAAACGACCAGTACCGTATCGATTATTTACGGTCTCATATTGAACAGATGCAGCTAGCGATAACGGACGGTGTCAGGATTATCGGATATACGCCCTGGTCGGCCATCGATCTAATTTCTACCCATCAGGGCTGCTCTAAACGCTATGGGCTAATTTATGTTAATCGTGATGAATTTGATCTCAGGGATCTGAAACGTATCAGAAAAAAAAGCTCATTCTGGTATGAAAAAGTCATCCTTAACAACGGAATTGATGGCATTGATTAATTCTTATTGGCGTGGTGCTTGTTACCACGCCGTACCGACAGTCTGGAATGAGTAACGATGAAAATCCTTAAGATACTGAGTAATAATGCTATTGTCGTCAGGGATGATCATGGTGAAATTTCCGTGGCACTGGGTAAAGGGATTGGTTTTGGGAAAAAGCCAGGAGACAGTGCTGACAGCCGGACCTTTGAGACACAATTCCTTCAAAAAGGAAATAATGTCGACAATGTCTATCAGCAAATATTCAGCAAAATCCCTGATGATATCATTCAGGTGACACGGGATATTGTTGCAATGACAGAGAAAGAGTTTCAGATTCTTTCCCCGCTGTCACTTTTGCTGACCTTGAGCGACCATCTCTATTTTGCAATGACACGAAGCCAGAATAAAATTCACCTCCGAAGTCCCCTCAACTGGGATTTGAAAGTTTTCTATCCTAAGGAATATCAGCTGGCTGAAAAAGCAGTTCAGCTAATCAATACGACTCTGAGTGCTGACCTCCCGGAGGACGAAGCCGCATTTATTTCTCTACATATTATCAGCTCGCATCAGAATGCAAACATTCAGGACACCATGAGTTCGGCAGAATTAGTCAAAGACATACTAAAAATCATTAAAATACAGTTGAAATTACAGTTAAATGAAAAATCTCTGGAGTTCCAGCGTATTGTCACACATCTTAAATTCTTTTCTTTACGGATGATAAATCGTGACTATTTATCAATAGGCGATGATACGATTTATACCGACATCAGGGAAAAACTTACGCTATCTTATCATTGTGCCGAAAAAATAAAACAGTGGATTTCATTACACCACAACTATTCCATGACCCTCGATGAAATGATGTTTTTAACGATACATATAGAAAGATTAAGGGAAAGTTCACTGCGCGGAAATCCATAATATTTTGTATCTATAACGGTTACCATGCTGCAGAGTCTGAAAGCCCACGTTATGAAATTCGATCCGGTTAACGGACAGACTTCTGTATTGTGCCATTACACTGCCCGCCTTAAAAACCACATAACAAGCAGCAATATTAACCTTATGCAAACCCCGCCCTGCGAATAACGATAATTCGTCTTTACACAGGTCGCTCTTGG
Source organism: Tatumella morbirosei (assembly GCF_000757425.2). Lineage (GTDB taxonomy): Bacteria > Pseudomonadota > Gammaproteobacteria > Enterobacterales > Enterobacteriaceae > Tatumella > Tatumella morbirosei. The sequence goes on from NZ_JPKR02000003.1 coordinate 828,916, forward strand.
CCGAAAATGATTATAAATATTATACATAATTTGTGCGGGATTACCGAGAAATTATTCCATCCCAGACCAGTAGATGGTTTTTCTTCATTAATTACATTGAGTTACAAACCAGCGATACATAGCCTGAATTGATATTTCCTGACAGTTTATACAATTATTTTAATAATAATTGTTAAAAATGTGACTTTCCGCACTGATAGAAAACATCGGACAGAACGATAATGAATTCTCATGAAAATCAAGGAAAACGGCTCATTTATGCTTGCATTCATGCTGGATGTTTCCAGTGTGATTACCCGGATAAAAAATAAGGTTATATATTATGGCATTTTCAACGATTAATCCCTACACCGGTGAAACCTTAAAAGAATTTAAAGATGCAACTGACAGCGAAATTACGACGGCTATCAGCCATGCAGACCAGACATTTTCCGATTGGCGGCAGTTAACCATCGCTCAACGTACCGTGGTACTGCAAAAAGCCGCCGATATTTTGCGGGACAAAACGCAATATTTTGCAGAAATTATCACTCTGGAAATGGGAAAAATTATCGGTGAGGCCCGGGCAGAAGTAGAATTATCTGCCAGTATTCTTGAATACTACGTTAATAATGCCGAAAAATTACTGGCTGATGAACCGCTGCCTGTCACGGATCCACAGGAAGGTAAAGCGGTGCTGGTACATGAACCTCTTGGCGTGATTCTGGCCATTGAGCCGTGGAATTTCCCGTTCTATCAGATTGCCCGTATCCTGGCCCCGCAACTGGCGGCCGGGAATACCTTGTTGCTGAAACATGCTTCGAATGTTCCGCAATGCGCTCAGGCTTTTGAACAGTTAATGCGGGATGCCGGGCTCCCTGAAGGTGGCTTTACCAACCTGTTCCTGCCTCATGACAAGATAGAGACTGTACTTAAAGACCCACGGGTTCATGGTGTGGCATTGACGGGTTCAGAAGCTGCCGGTGCCAGTGTAGCGGCCATTGCCGGAAAACATCTAAAAAAATCGACCCTTGAGCTGGGGGGTGCCGATGCGTTTGTGGTACTGGCGGATGCTGAATTAGACAAAACCGTCGACTGGGCAGTCTTCGGCCGGCACTGGAACGCCGGCCAGGTATGTGTTTCGTCAAAACGAATGATCATTCATGAAAAAATCTATGATGCGTTTCTGGAGAAATATACCGCTGCCGTGGCTAAGCTGAAAGCCGGTGATCCGATGGACAGCCAGACGCAACTGGCGCCCCTCTCTTCTCAGCGTGCTGCCGATAACCTGAGAACTCAACTCGCTAAGGCGATTGAACATGGTGCTACCGCCGTTGAAGTGGGGGAAAAAGTTCCCGCCAAAGGGGCTTTTGTACAGCCAACCATTCTGACCAATGTTACTCCCGATAATCCGGCATATTATGAAGAGTTTTTCGGCCCGGTATCTATGATTATCAAAGCCAAAGACGATGACGACGCCATCCGGATAGCCAATGACAGTCACTTTGGGCTGGGAGGTTCGGTATTTACCGCTAATCCGGACTATGGTTATCAGCTGGCGAAAAAAATCATCACCGGAATGGTATTTGTGAATCACCCGACCATGGTGAAAGCTGACCTACCGTTTGGCGGGGTAAAACGTTCCGGCTATGGCCGTGAATTGCTGGGCCTGGGGCTGAAAGAGTTTGTTAACCATAAACTGATCGATATCGTCGATATCGATGCCCCATTCTGACAATAATTCCGCTTTGTCGACTCCCCGGCGGAGGCCGGGGATTAGCCTCCGTTGCCATCAATTGCGTGAATTACCGCCAGTTTTCTGCTTTTTTTGAAGCAGTTGTATCTTTTATCAGCAGTCGGTGCGTCAGGGGGGAAAACTGTTTTGACAAGCCCGCGCCAGCCCGTTACTATGCGCCCCGTCTTCACGACAATTCCTCTGTAGTTCAGTCGGTAGAACGGCGGACTGTTAATCCGTATGTCACTGGTTCGAGTCCAGTCAGAGGAGCCATTTTAAAGAAACCAGATGTCTACGGGCGTCTGGTTTTTTGCTTTTTATCAATTGGTTATCCCCTTCCCCTTGTCTACACTCATTTATTAAAAAATACCCGAAGCTACATCCCTTTGCTGGTAAATATGTTGGTCATGGTGGTTCGATACTTCTTTTACCAACTGCTTCAGATGGCATAATTCAGTCATACTTATGCCGCCGAATGTCCTCTTCCAGTTGTAAAATGCGGCCTGAGAAACCACCACTTTCCTGTGACTTCCTCCATTCAGATGCTTGAATGTGCTTGTTTCAGCACATAAGCGATCTGATCCCCGATAGAATGTGTCTTTCTCATGCCTGATGACCTCATTCAGTGAGAGAAAGAATAGCCAGAAACCCCAATTTACACCGGTGCTGAACAAAAGGAAGAGTTCACTTTTCAGGAAAAACCTGGGGTGTCACTATGCCTGGAGGACAGCTTATTTAACTACAGATGGGATGTACCCGGCATATCGATTTTTCATCTGCTAACTCAATATTGATTTTCTATTGACTGATTATTGACTATAGCACGTTAAAGTAGCCGCCTGGCAGATATAACATTTCTGGTCATAAATTCTGCAAACTTAAATTATCTTATCTGGTACGGCATTACATGAAATAGTTGATAAATCAGAATGCCGGCAACTTCGGAAAATATTTATGTCACTCATTTCAAAAAGGCACCCTAGAGTTTCTCCTCCTCAAACACCCTTTGGACTTTATTTCGCGTTAACAAAAGGAAGTGTTCAGCCACATAAATTCTGGAATTCACGAAATTTTAGATTTAAATTTTTCATCCGATCTATTTTCATGCCGGTAAAAACCTACCAGATCTTAAATTTCATTACTAAGCATTCAGCTTACAATGATCTTCTTCAAAATCAGCCCCGGTTGCCCTGCAGGGTTCACAGGCCTTATTTAAGTACAGCACTTTCAGTCACTGAAAAAGCGGAGGCTATTCTTTACCATTACAAAGAAATTATGCAACTCCTTGGTGAGGATAGATTCAGGCAGCATATTGGTCCTGAAGGACTCTGTCTAAGCCGGTTTGCAGGAAAGGACGGACAATTTTTTACCCTTCAGCTTGTCTCAACGTACAGGCTGGATAAAGAAGGTGAGGCCAGTATTATTTTGCGTAACAGTTGTGGTCAGATGTTGGCGGAGATAACGTTTGTGCTTTGCATTCGAAATAAAAAACGTTCATTAATCATCGGCGGCCTGCAAGGCCCTAATGGAGAAAATACGCAAAGGCTTGTTCAGCAGGCGACTAAGAATTTATACAGTTTATTTCCCAAGCGTCTGGTTCTGGAATCTCTGGTACAAACCGCAGAACTGTTCAACATCAAGAGCATGATTGCTGTGTCTAATCAGCTTCATGTTTACCAATCGGTCCGATACAAAAACAGAATTAAGCATATGCATGCAGATTACAATTCTTTCTGGGAAATGTCCGGCGGTATTTTGTGCGAGGACGGATTTTATTCAATACCCCTTAACATTGTCAGGAAAAGTTTGGAAGACGTGCCCAGTAAAAAACGTGCAGAATACAGACGCCGGTATGAACTCATTGATGTCGTAAGAAGCCAGACATTTTTGACGCTTACCAGGAAAATATCCTAACTCTTAACTCTACACTAGTACTATTTTGAATTTATAAGTAGCACCCGCCGCTTAAGACAACGCGGCGGACCGTGGGCTATTTTAAGTCCGACTAACCCGCCCTTTAGTTCCTGAAATCGTATTGATATTTCCTGCCAGGTATATTCCACAAGAGGCAGTTAGAGTCAGCAACATAAAGGTCATTTTTTTTCCCTGCTGCTTTTTTATCAGGGATAACGTTGTCTTAACTCCTCCGGTCAGCCCTTTTAATGGCCACTCGGAAAAAATCCGTATCGTGATTGGAGTCATTATTTTCAATCCTGTATGAAGAAAAGAAATTCACTACCCTCATCCACTGCAGATATTCTTCAGGATTAGATTTATGCACCGTATAATTATCCTCCTGTATTTTATGGTATAAGCCGGATCAGTCTGGCAGATTGTAGACAAAAAACTGTACAATCTCTTCTTTATCTGTGAGGGCTTCCCGGTACAATGTTTGTCCTTCAGACATAATTTAACTGCGGCATAAACCGTTTCAGGTAAAATTACCATATGTGATAAACGTCTTAACTAGCGGGCGAATGATAGCAGAAAATCCTGTGTGAATTAAAATACTCTACCGACGTTTTAATTAAATGAAATTTCTGGATTCTCGAGGCTATTTATTAGAAGCCTGCTCGCCCCCCCTTACGATGCTGCATAATGAAGCTGGAGCGGCCCAGAAATTTAGCTGTTTATGTGTATTTTCTCCTGCTCTCCCACTCAAGAAGATAAGTCATCAGTGCCGGGAGTAGAGTAAGCGTAAAAGCGGTAGCGGCAACCAGACCACCAATAATCGTGTAAGCCATCGGCCCCCAGAAGACCTGGCGTGCGATGGGGATCATTCCAAATATTGCCGCGCTGGCTGTGAGTATTATAGGCCTGGCGCGATGGGTAGCAGCTCGACTGACAGCGTCATTAATGCTCATCTGCTGGCGGATATTGTTGTCAACCTCGCAGATCATGATGATGGCGTTCCTGATGATCATTCCACTCAGGGCAATCACGCCCAGTATGGCGACAAATCCCATGGGCGTGCCAGTTGGAACCAGTGCAGCTACCACACCTATGAACCCGAAGGGCGCCATCAGGGTAGCCAATATCACCCGCGAATAGCTCTGGAGCTGTAACATCATCACACCCAGCATGCATGCCAGCGTGACGGGCAGAACGTTAAAGAGTGAACTGTTACCTTTATCGGCGTCCTCTGACTCGCCTCCTTCGGATATATGGTAATCGTCCGGCAGCTTCTGGTTCATGGCAGCTATTGCTGAAGCAAGGCTGGCAGAGACATCATCCGCATTCTGCCCAGATGCCACGTCTGCCTGTACGGTAATAATTGAGGCACGATTGCGACGCTCGATCAATGGCGTTTCCAGTCCCCAACTTACGGTGGCAACCTGAGCAAGGGGAACATTTATGCCGCTACTATTGCGAATGAGCATGCTGGCAAGACTCATGGTGTCCTGCTGCTCCCCTTCTCTGGGGCGCAGTACAAGGTCTGTAAGCCGATCGGCACTACGCACACGTGTGATCACCGCGCCACTATAATACGTTCTCAGCGCCTGAGCTATCTGAACACCAGACAGACCTGCAAGCCGTGCCTGCATCTGGTTAACTTTGATTGTAATTGCACGCTGAGGCTCACCTGAAGTGAGGTTAATATTACGTATATCACTGTGATTACCCAGCTCTTGCATAAGACGCTGCGCGATTTTCCGGACCTTTTCGCTGTCGGGCCCCTGCACACGATATTTAATTGGCCAGCCCACCGGCGGCCCCAGTTCAAGTGGTGAAACACGGGTAACATAAGCACTGTAGCGTTTGTCGAGCAATGCCGTCAGACGACTTTGCAGGTCATGACGCGATTCGAGGCTGCTGGCAACCAGAACCAGCTGAGCCCTGTTTTCCGCATCAGACTGAACATCCATCGGCAGATAAAAGCGTATCGCACCTGTGCCGATATAGGAGGAATAGCTGCTCAGACCTTTTTCATTTTCCAGTTCCTTTTCAAAGGATTCCACAATGCGCATCGTTTCCTGCTGTGTTGAGCCCTCAGGCAGAGTGAAACTGACAAGCAGTTCGGGCCTGTCCGAAGACGGGAAAAACTCAGATTTCAGCCACTGTACTAGCCATATTGAAATCAGCAGCAGTAAAACTGAGCCGCATATAATCAGCAGCCTGTGACGCAGAGTATAGTGGAGTAAGGATGCATACCCCCGCCCAAGCCGCCCTGGTTTGTGACCTTGCTGCCTGAGTTGTTTTGGCAGAATCCAGACGCCACTTAATGGAGAAAAGAGCGCTGCCACAACCCATGAACTCAGGAGCGATATGAGTACCACGACAAAAAGTGAATAGCAGTATTCCCCGGCAGCCGACTTAGCAAAACCAACAGGTATAAATCCGGCGATCATAACTAGCGTCCCGGCCAGCATTGGGAAAGCGGTTGTAGTGAAAGCGCTTGCAGCGGCCTTTTTAAGCGACTCGCCACGCTCAAGGCTGGATACCATCGACTCGATCGTTATCATGGCATCGTCAACCAGTAGCCCCAACGCAATGATAAGTGCGCCCAGTGAAATCCTTTGTAATCCTATTCCAGCCAGATACATGCCAGCAAACGTCATCGCCAATACAACCGGAATAGCAACGGCGACAACCAGGCCGGCGCGAAGCCCCAGAGAGACGAATGAAACTGCCAGAACGATTACGATGGCTTCGGCCAATACATGGATAAAGCCCGAAACGGCATTTTCTACTACTAAAGATTGATCAGCGACGCTGCTTATCGTAACACCCACCGGCAGTCGGCTGCGAATCTGCTCAATTTTCGCACCCAGCGCCCTGCCAAACTCAAGCATGTTACCGCCAGCGGCCATTGCGATGCCGATCCCAACGGCAGGCTTTCCGTTGACGTGAAAAACAGGACGGGGCTGCTGCGAAGGTTCAATATCAATATCGGCCACCGATGTCAGAGGAAAAGTTTTTCCCCCAATCGTCAGGACTTCACCGCGAAGGCTTTCAACAGATGCCACCACACTGTCGACCGCAATATCAATGATATCTTTATCTGTGCGGAGAACGCCCGCCTCGGTTACTGAGTTCTGCGCTCGCAGCGCTTCGATCAGTGATTCAGACGTAATGCCCATCTGCGCAAGGCGACGTTGTGAGTAGCGAAGGACAATCTGGTCGTCCTGAGTACCCAGTAACTGAGTCAGTCCAATTCCAGGCACAGTTAGCAGCGTTTTCTGTATCTCCTCCGCCTGACTTGTGAGCTGCCTGTTGCTGTATCCCTCAGCCGTAATACCGAGTATGGTGCCGTAGGTCGCGTCATACTCATCGTTGACCATCGGCTCACCAACGCCGTCTGGCAGTTGCAAGGAAAGATCGTGCATTTTTTTACGCAAGAGCGCCCAGGTCGGCTTAACCTTATCAGCGGGCGTTTCATCTCTGAGATTAACGGTAATTTCTGTACTTCCACGCCGCGTCTGGCTTTCAATGCTGTCGATGTAAGGCAGCTCCTGAACCGTCTTTTCAATTTTATCTGTAACGTGATGGACTATGTCATCAGGGGACGCGCCTGACCACTCGGCGTTAATAATTGCCGTTTTGATAGTAAACGCCGGATCCTCTTCTCTCGGCATGGCCTGATAGCAAATGTAGCCAATCGACATGATAAGCAGAAGCAGGAAGCTGACGATTTGCTGATGTTCTATCGCCCAGGTAGAGAGATTAAATCTTCCCGGTTTCATTTACTGGCCCCCCATCCTGTGAGGTAATTTTCATGCCCGGAGTCAGTCTGCTGACCCCTGCCGTTACAATCTGCTCACCTTCTGAAAGTCCGCCGGACACCGCAGCGGTATCGCCGCTGTAATATTTGATCCTAACCACGCGAAGCTCGAGAGTTTTCATCTTAGGTGAAACCACATAGACAGCAGTCCGATCGCCTTTACGTGTCAGCGCAGCTGCAGGGATAACGTAGACGCGGTCACTATCCTGAATGACCGCACCAGTAAGCACCGAGCCGAGCGGCACAGCAACATCCTTTTTATCAAGCGACGCTTTCACTGCTATCAGTAATGTCTGAGGATCGCTCTGCGGGCTAACAGTCAGGACAGTTGCACGGGCAATTTCGCCATTTTCAAATTCAACGCGTAGCTTATCCCCTGCATGAAGTGACCCACTGAATGCCGGAGGAAGATTCATAATAAGTTGCTTATTTTCATCGCTGGCGAGCTGCATAATTTGCTAATCCTGTGAGAGGATTTGTCCTGGTGAAGCAGTAACTGCAGTGATTACCCCCTCGAAAGGCGCCCTGAGAAGATTAAAATCTGAATCATTCGTTGCCTCGGCTAGCTGAGCGGTGGCTCGAGACCGCTGTGCCTGAGCAGCTGCCAGTGTGGACGTCGCTTCCTGAAGCCTGGCGCGTGATGCGGTGCCTATTTCAACCAGCTTCACCATTCTCTCCACATCCTGCTTTGCCTTACGCAGTTGAGCATCGGCCTCACTGAGCGCAGCACGTGCAGACAGAACCTGCTCCCTGCTTTGCGTAGCATCAAGTCTGGCAAGAATTACACCACGATCCACTCGGGTGCCGACATCAACTCGTCGTTCAGCAAGGCGGCCCCCGGTCCGAAAACTCAGGGAGACCTCTCTGGCCGGAATAAGCTTTCCAGACCATTTTACCTGCTTTGCCGGTACAGCTGCGGCCACGGTATTTGTTCTGACAAGAGGTGGTAGTAATGGCCCCGCACGCTGGGGTTCATCACAGCCACTCATTAGCAGAGTTACTAATAACCCGACAGTTAGGAAAGGGATTCGGCGTGATACAAGATTACGGTGGGATAACGTTAGTCCGGTTTTTATTTTCATCTGAATTATTTGAGCTGTGATCCGCAAAATGAACAAGTAACGCGCATAGTTTAAATTCGGCAGTTCAAGGAACGCTGAAGACAGAGTCAAGAACTGGTCAAGAGTGAACGCTAAATAGATTAAATAATGCCCTTGTTTAATTCTTGATATTCTCTTGGCCAGCCGTTGATAAAAAAGTTGCACAATACCCGGACTTAAACGTCACACCAGATATTTATCCTGGCACCAATTAACCGGAAAACGTTTTTTACAATGACAATCAGTGCGTTTAACCATCACGCCGCTTTACTTCTGGCGTGCAGCATTCTGGCAGGCTGTCAGTTACAGCCTGGCTATAAGAAACCTGATGTCAGGCTGCCTGACCAGTGGAATCATCAATACAGCGCGCAGAGTAGTAAAAATACAGTGAGTGACGGAGACTTTTATAAGGATAAAAACCTGCGGGTAATCATCGGCCTCTCGCTTAGAAACAACATGGACCTGAAACGAGCTGCTCTTAATCTCAGAAAAGCTCAGGAATTATACGGAATAGAACGCCTGTCAATTATACCCTCGGTAACCTCCTCATTTTCCGAGACCTCGGCACATGAGCCAGCCGGGCTGCTGGATACCGTTGATACCGGGGCGCTGACCTATCACCAGTTTGACGTAAAGCTCGTTTCAGCATCATGGGAACTGGACTTTTGGGGCCGCCTGCGCAGCATGAAGGACTCAGCACTTAACAACTATCTGGCCACTGAAGCCACCGGCCGTGCGCTGAGGCTTTCTATTACTGCTCAGACCGCGTCGTCTTACCTGACTTTTCTCGCTGACAAAGAGAACCTGAGGCTGGCCGAAGAGAAATCAGCTAACCTCCGACAAATGAAGAGTATGCTGGCCGCCGCATGGCGATCTGGCGATGTCAGTCAGGAAACGGTGCTCAGTCAGGATAAGGCGCTGCAACTTCAGCAACGGGAGGTAGCTGCGCTGCGGGCATCCGTTCAGAAAGATTACGATGTTATGCAGTTGCTACTGGGGGGTGATCCGCCGGTTAGACTTATGGAAAACATAGCATTTAAGGATCTGGCTGATTTTCCCCCTCTCCAGCCAGGCCTTCCATCAACGGTTTTGCAGAAGCGACCTGACATAGTGGCTGCGGAATTCAGGATGAAGCAGGCAAATGCTGATATTGGTGCGGCACGGGCTGCATTCTTCCCCACTATATCCCTCACTGCGTCGGGCGGCAGTGCATCTTCAGCGCTTGGTGGCCTGTTCTCGGCCGGCACCGCAGCATGGAGTTTTTCACCCAATATTACCCTCCCCATATTCAATAATGGTCGAAACATAGCTAACCTCCGCGCAGCTGAGATTTCCCAGCAGGTCGCCGCAAACGACTATGAGAAAGTGATTAAACAGGCCTTCAGGGACATCTCTGATGCTCTGGCTGAACGTAAGGCCGCAAGTTCACGATATGAAGAATCAGTAGGCCTGTTGATGAACAGAACGGAAATACTAAAGATGACAAATTTAAGCCTGCAGGCGGGGGAGCGCTCCCGTTTTGACTGTCTGAAAGCTGAGAATAGCCTTATCGATGCAAAGCGGGAAAGAAATGCGGACCGCCTTCAGCTCTTTCTGCAGGATATTCAGCTTTATCAGACACTGGGCGGTAACGTCAATTCGATCTGAATAATTCAGTGTTTATCCGGTAAAATAATTAAGCTATCAGGTTTTATTAAAAATGAGCCAAATCAAACGAGTACTTTACGGCTGGAAAACATCTGACGCCAGCATTTATGAATTATGTTATAAGCGCTATGGTGGAAGCGTTAATATGCACCCCGACGTTATACGCTTTTTCGCAACACTTAATAGCCAACCCGTTGCCTATTACCATAAAGAAAGGAATGGCGAATACATCGCTGCATATGCCCTACTTGCCACAAGGAGAATAGGTGTGGAACAGTGGAAAAATTTTCCGCTTTCTTATGATGAAATCATGATCCCTATAGCAAGAGGTGAAACAATTTTTTTTCCTGAAAAGGCCAACAAAATTTCTCATTTTAATAAGGGAAACTTCAGGAATGTTAATTTTTCATTTGCGAGGAAAACAAAGGTCTGCTTTGCTAAGAACAGCTATTCATCTAAAACAGAAAAGAATCGCCGAAACGAATATAACCGTTTTTTAAGAGCGGGGGGGCGCTGTTGTGATTTGAGCCAGTACAGTACGGAGGAACTGGCGGATTTTTATATTTTCCTTTTCAGGTCAAGGTTTACCGATAAGCTTGAGTGCTATTCCAGAGAAAATCTGATAACAATTATCAGAGCCATGAAAAAGATGGTTTTTGGCCATATTCTTTTTATTGAAAATGAGCCCTGCGCTATGGATCTCATCTTTATGGCTGAAAGTGATAGCATCGCTTATTTCGACGTGCCCAATGGCGGCATTAATATGAAATATACCGATCTTAGCCCGGGCAGCCTGCTGATGTGGAAGAATATTACCTCAGCGCGGGAGTACTGTGCTATCACAGGCAAAGAGATGAGGTTTTCAATGGGCTCACTTGGGAAAAACTGGACATACAAACTGCGATGGGCAGACGCATTGAAGACAGGGAAAACGATTTTTTAAGCATCCCCAAAGAGAAAAATCAACGCCTAATGCAGACGGATAGCAGATACATAATGACAAACCCTAGTCCAGCGAAAGAGACGCAAAGCGGTTTTATTTCTATTACATAAATCATGAGTCTGAGTACGGCTGTAAATTGACTGTAATGCATGCATGCTCTCCCCGGCTGCACGCATTACAGAATAAGTTAATCAAGATACGGTTTAGGGAGCATCAAGATTTGGATTATGAGCACGATTTGTCCTCAGTTGGATTGCACGGAAGTGTTACGACAAATGTCATTCCGCCATAGTGGTTTCTGTGCGCGTTCAGTCTCCCTCCATGCGCCTTACATATCGCCGCCGCAATAGAGAGGCCAAGACCTGACCCTCCGGAATGACGGGCTCGTGAAGCATCAGCTCGTGAAAAACGGACAAAAATAGTCTGCATAAATTCATCGCTCACCCCCATCCCGCGGTCACTGCAGGTGATGGTCAGATGATCATCTTTCAGACCATATTCGATTTCAATCGTTTTACCGTCGGCAGCATATCTTATCGCGTTGTCTAACAGGATTAACAATACCTGCCCTAGTCTGAATGGGTCGGCGTGGCACTGCACATCGGACTGACTGAGTAAAGTGACATTGATGCCACTTTCGATGAGTCGAGGCTTGACCCATGCGATCTTTTCACGGACCAGCTCACTGATATTACATACTGTCCTGTTCAGATGTAGCTGACCTGCATCGGCCAGCGACAACAGATGCAGGTCATCAACAAGGCAGTTCAGATTTTGCAACTGTTTCATCACCATATTCAGCTGCGACGGAGAAGCTTCGAACACGCCATCCAGCATTCCCTGCAGACGACCGATGGATGCCGTCAGCGGTGAACGAAGTTCGTGAGCCAGAGCAACATTCCACGCCTTGAGATCTTTTTCATAGCGAGATAGCTGGCCGGACATGGTATTAATGTCCTCGGAAAGTCGCTTTAACTCATCCGGGAGCTCTGTCGGAACTGCCGTGCTGACACCAAAATTGCCTTTGGTAACTGCACGAGCGACGGAAGCCAATCGGCTTATATGAACTGACACAGGCCGTACTGAGCGCAACATAATGAAAAATAAAACCGGGGCTGTGAGTAATACAAGCACGAACAGCAAAAGCCAGTCTGACGTTGCAATAGAGGGATCGGAGTAGTCGATGCCATACCATCTGTCAATAATCTCATGGTACCGGCCAGGATTATTCTCGGGATTTTTCTGTAACATCGAAAATTCCGTTCTGACAGCCTCTGGCATCTCATAACTGACCCAGGTATTAGTGACGAAATAGCGTAACCACATACAAAATGCAATAACAACAATGGAACCTAATACCAGCGAAAAGAGTCGCCTGTAAATCCAGTTCCTGAGCGAATTCTTTTTGTAAGGCTCAGACTCATTTTTTAACTGCTTTTCACTGACAGGTTTCATACCGCAGTCATCCGGTAGCCAATTCCGCGAACATTAATCAGCACATTGGATTGACCCGCCGCTTCCAGCTTTTTTCTCAGGTTATAAATATGGGTATCTACAACACGTTCAAGTGCATTACTGTCGGGGAGGCAAGCCTCTAACAGAGCTTGCCGGGTAAATGCCTTTTGAGGATATGCCATAAAGGTTATCAGCAACGCCAGTTCGGTCGCGGTCAGGTCCAGTGCCTTCATTCCTTCCGGGCCATCGATACTGGCCTGCATTGCCTCGAGGTCTGCAAAAATCTTATCGTAACGCAGCGTTTTAGCCGCAGGAGTTGAACTGGAACGACGCAGCACGGCCTGAACCCTCGCCACCACCTCTCCCGGATTGTAGGGTTTAACCACATAGTCATCTGCACCGTAACGAAGCGCGCTGATTTTATCCGGACCATCACCGATAGCGGTTACCATGATAACAGGTACATCGGAACGTCTGCGCAGAGTGAGGAGTAGGTCAGTCCCGCTCATACCCGGTAGCATGACATCCAACAAAATCAAATCCGGCTTTTCGCTTGCAGCCAGCTCTAGTCCCTTGTGCCCGTCATGTGCCATAACGGTCTGAAAATGGTCTCTTTGAAGATAAGCTTCCAGCACGTCCGCGGCATCCAGATCGTCTTCTACGATTAAAATTTTTTTCATTTAGTACCTTGATGAAATCTTGATTATTACTGGACGGTTAATTGATTTAATAACGGCATAATTGCCTTTCACTCTAAGATATTACAGAAAACATTAATTATGAAGAAACATAATAAGTTCATTTCAGCCGTGATTATATTCCTTTCCGCTTTGATGTCTTTTAGCGTGCTTGCTAAGGCTGCCCCTACCACTGACGTTACCGTCGGAATTGGCTTTCAGGAAATGGCAAAGTATAGCGGTTCGGATGAAAATACTTATAGCATGCTCCCTTATCTGAGAATTCAGCATGGCAACTTATTCCTGGACTCAGATAAAGGCATTGGATATCAGCATGTATGGGATAATGGCTTTTATGCAGGAGAAACGCTGGGCTATTATGCTGGCAGAAAGGACGGCAACTCGGATTGGCGGGATGGATCAAATAAGCTTAAAGGGATGGGGAACATAAAGGCAGTCATTAATTCTACGTCCACTCTGGGCTGGCAGATTAATCTTTACCTGGCGCTTGAAGGTAACGTCATTGCCCCTCTTACCGACAGCCAGGGCATGCAATATAATGCCGGACTAAAATTTAATCTTCTGGAGACATCATCGGACTCAATTGTATTGTCTTCCAAAGCGAATTTTGGCGATGTGAGGTATTTGAATACCTTTTACGGTGTTAATACTGAACAGAGCGCCAATTCTGGTTTTAGTGCATACAAAACCGGCAGCGGTTTATACAGTTATGATACTGAGTTAACCTGGACACACGCATTTAACGATAACTGGTGGAGCTATGCTGACGTGATGTATACGCAACTGACCTCAAAAGCTAAAAACAGTCCTATAGTAAAACGTGCTGACAATAAAAGCGTTACCATTGGACTATTCTACTCGTTCTGAAGCTTTCCAGCGGATAGTACACTGAATCCGCTGGAGTGCCCGGGCACTGGTAAAAACATAGCTTGCTCAGAGTAAGAATCAAATTTTAGATAAATCCTCCGAAACAGATAGTAACAATGTCCTGAGTTCCAGTCAGAAGAGCCATATTAAAGAAGTTCGCTTAAGGAAGCTTAAGCGGGCTTTTGCTTTTATCTATTTTATCAGTGACAGCTTATCAGCCACTCCGAAGGGTTTAGATTACCTTCCTTAACGTTATGCTCCCGAAGGGTGTTTGATGTAGTTGTTTTAACTTAACTCGTCCGAATAGCTCTGCTCAACGCCATTCTGTTCCCGTGGCGTGATTTGTCCACAAATACGGCAACAGGCACCACACCGGAAGCAACGGGTTTCCCGACACCAGCTGTACCCGCAAGCTCGCCTTTTCCTGATGTCAGATTACTGCCCGGTTGCGCCCTCACTGGCCCTTTAACCGCCCACCTGGATGTCAGCACTACTGTTGTACTTTTCATTTAATCGCGAGGAGCATCCCCGCGGCTCCGGCGATAAGGACCCCATCAATAAGAATCTCAAATGTGTGCATGTTTAGTCGCTGTACGAGACGTTTCGCCATCATCGAACCTGAAAACAAAGCAATTCCGATGGTGATCCCACGAGTGATGACCAAGGGGACAAGTACGCCGGATACTCCGAAGGTAGCCAGCTTACCAGCGTAGAGCAGGATGGCGCTCGCCGCTTCTGATCCCAGAAATACACCGCCTGTCATTCCATACCCGGTAAATACCGGCACGCTGAGCGGCCCGGTGGACAATACAAATCCGGTCAGGAACCCGACAATCGCTCCGGCAAAACTCATATGCCAGAGATTCAGGCGAAGGCTCAATCGTCTGATGAGACGACGCAGCGGGATCATCGCCAGGAAGAACGCTGCCAGCAGCAGGTCTACCGTAACGGGAGAGATCGTCAGTAACGTATGCGCTCCGAGCACGGCCGCAGGCACCCCCGTCATGGAGTAAGCTAACACCGGCCGCCATCGAATGTCATGCCACCAGGCAATCACTCTTCCGATATTACCGAACAGGGACGCAATCGCCATAACAGGTACGGCGGTCCGTGGCCCATAAATAGTGACCAGCACCGGCAGCATAATCAGTGACGAGCCCGTGCCGACAACACCGCTCAGTACTCCGGCGCCGAGGGCGATGAAGAAAAGAAGTAACAGTGCAATCATCGCCTTTAGATCACCCCGGGCCGTCGCTGGCCGCTGCAAGCAACGGCACCAGAATGTCACTGACGGGCGTCGGAATATGGTGAATCCGGCCGCGACGCGCAATAACACCGTTACGGATATCCCATTCGAGTGGTCGGCCTGCTTCCCGATCCGTGAGTATGGAGGTGCTCATGTCTGCGGGAGAAGCCCGAAATTTATCGAGGATCTCCTGTGGCACTCCGTCCCCGAGTTCTGCTCCTTCTGCACGTGCTACGGCCAGGCATTCCTGTAAATAAGCTAGCGTAAGATCGGAGATATCAGAGCGGCTGAACATACCTGAACGTCGGTGCGTGAGGACCATTAACCCGGCGACTGCGTTCTGCATGAGTTTACGCCAGGCCAGAGAATTAAAGTTCGCGGCCAGTTCTACGGAGCAGCCTGTCCCCTGTAGCACTCTGGCCACAAAACCTGAAGCAGGTGTGTCTGGCAAACTGAGCAGGGGCTCACCACGTAAACGAACTGAGCCGTCTGGCTGCGCTTGTGCGGGAAACCACACCACCGCGGGAATTATTTGCCCCGGCAGAGCGTATACGGCAAGCCGGTCCAACTGCTCGACTCCATTTTGCAGCACACATACAACCGTCTCCGGGCCGGTTAACACCCTGAGCCATTCCGTTGCCGCATCAAGTTGTGTGGACTTGACTGCCAGAAAGACCAAATCTGCGGTGCGGGTAATAAGTGCCGGATTCGTCTGAACCGGGCCGGGTACGGTAATCAGGCGATCGCCATCCTGTAGTGTCAGGTGATCCCGTGCAGTGCGACCACACAGCCATGGTGTGCGGCCGACCTGGTGCAATGACGCAGCGATTGTCGTACCGATAGCCCCCGGCCCCACGACAGCGATAACAGCATTGATATCAGTATTCATGATTGACTCCTTGTTACAGCCTCAACTTAAGTGGTGGTGGTTGTGCCCTGCACAAAGGTTATGTAATATATTACATATGAAAACAGAAAATGGTAATAAAATTACAGAGGGCGGGCAGCGGTTACAACAATGGCTCGGCAGCATTCATGCCCGAAGCGGCGACATTGCGGCCAGTGAGGCGAAAGTTGTCGATCTCCTGCTTGTTGATCCTTTGTTTGTCGGTACCAGCACCACCGCACAGGTGGCTGCCCGTGCGGGGGTTTCACCGCCGACAGTCATTCGCGCTGCCCGGGCGATCGGGTTTAACGGGTTCACTGAGCTTAAGATAGAAATTGCCAGGGCGCGTGGTACTGCCCGGTTCTTTGCCCCACCAGATATGCTTACAGCAGATGCGACACTGACATCTGTGCTGGAAACATCAATACGCGCCGGTGCAGATGCACTCACTGCACTTAGCGGTGCCATCGAAATCTCCGATCTTGATAAGGCAGTCGAATTACTCCAGCGCGCGCGCCAGGTTCTGGCATTTGGCGCTGGCCCTTCTGCGACAGTCGCCGCTGATGCAGTATTCCGTTTACGAACCGCGGGTGTAATAACCGTCAGTATCCAGGACTATTTATCAGCAATGATCGCCGCCCGTCTGCTGGGTCCGGAAGACGTTATCATTGTTGTCAGTTCAACAGGGCGAACCGCATCCACCCTCGCCATCGCTGATGCGGCGTCCTCGGCTGGCGCATCGCTTATTGCAATCACTAACCAGTACGATACCCCACTGGCGACTCTCGCCAATGTTTCTCTGGTGGTGGGAGGAGCACCACTACCGGCGCAGATGGCCGCTGCGGGGAGTCGACTGGCTCAGTTGGTGGTTATTGATACCCTGGTTGCCACTCTGACTTTGCGGGATACAGAACAAAGTCGCCGGGCTGAACGGGCAGGTGTTGACTTGCCGGATATGTCCTGATGCAGCTCAGTACGGTCGCGATGATTCTTACTGCGGCACTGGCGCATGCAGTTTGGAATATTGCCTCAAAGTACAAGCGGGAAGACACACTGATATTTGTCTGGGCCTACAGCTGTGTCTCAGTATTACTCTGGCTTCCGGCCAGCCTGTTTTTTATTGTTCAGGGACATCAGCAGCCCGACTGGCAACTCGCTGTTAGCGCTGTGGTCTCGTCAGTGCTTCATATTGCTTATTCCCTGATCCTGCAAGCTGGCTACGAACGTGCCGAACTTGGTGTTGTTTATCCGATTGCCCGGGGAAGCGGGCCGGTTCTGACAATGCTGATTGCTACCCAAATTATGGGGGAGCGCCTTTCAGCAAGTTCCCTGCCCGGCGCACTTCTGGTTATCGCGGGTATTTTTGTCGTCACCGGCAATCCTTTCAGACGCGGAAGCCGGTCACTCCGGGGAATACTCTGGGGGGCTGCTACCGGCACTGCCATTGCTGGCTATACCCTCTGGGACGGGTATTCAGTCACATATTTGCATCTGGATCCAGTGAGCTACTACGCCAGCACGCTCCTGCTACAGAGTCTGTTTCTTACCCCGGGTGCGATGCGAAGACGCTCCGGGATTCCAACCGCGGTACGTACCGATATCCTGCCCATACTTATGGTTGCGGTATTTTCTCCACTCGCTTACATTCTGGTTCTGACAGCCATGCAGAGCATGCCCATCGCTCTCGTCGCCCCTCTCAGAGAATCTTCCATTATTTTCGGTTCTCTTCTCTCATACTGGTTATTTCGCGAAGATCATCTGGCGCGCCGTATTACCGGCGCGGTAATAGTGCTGGCCGGTATCGTACTGATTAGCCATTAAACGTCTGACCGGACGTTAATACACCAGGTTGTAGTGTTTTGTTAAAAGCAGGCATCAGGCCTGTCCATACCCGACAGGCCTTTGTGGACGAAAGTCTGTTTTTTCATTTTTTAGCTAAGGATATTTCATGCTGTATTACTGAGCTGCCGGAAAATGTAAGGTGGCAAACGCAGCAAAATCCTTTGCCGTTTTCCCCAGTAACCTTAACGGAGAGAAATCACTCAACAGCGGCGAACGCTGACCTGAAATAATTTCTTCAGCACAAAGCCGTCCCAGCAGCGGCGCTAAAGTCATACCACTGTGTGTGACCATCAGGTAAATCCGACGATTGTCAGAAAGATAACCTACTCCCGGGAGACCATCTGCCGGACGAGAGCGTTGTCCGACAGCGATGCGTTCGAGTTGCGCTGCCTCCATATTGCTCAATACTCTGCGAAGTCGTCGCAGCATTTCCTCCCCAATATAACTGTCGATAGTTGCAGGATTGGCAGGATTGGCAAAACTGTCAAGATCGGGACACTGAAGCAGTAATCGCCCACCGCCCTCCGGCCGGACATTTAACCCTGGCGTAATTAAATTCGCCTGTAACTGGGTTAATACCGGCCGGGTGTAACCCAGGAAACCGCATGCAATTTTGTCAGGTTGATTGGGATCAATCATTGCCAGTTGCTGGCCAACCAATGCTGTCAGTTCGGCAGACCACCTGCCCGCGGCGATGACAATACAGTCTCCCTGCCAGTGTTCTCCGTTAGCAAGTCTAATCTCTGCACTGTCATTTGTTTCGATGAGATCTGTTACTTCACTTTGCGTTCTTAATTCCGCTTTGTAAACATGCAGTTCAGACACCAGCCATGCCATAAATGCAGAAGGTATCAGTAAGCATTCTCCGGGGAATTGCCAGATCTCCCCTGCATGGGGATCCAGCCGAATTTCCGGAATTTTACGTTGAAGCTCATCAGGAGCAAGGTTCTTTACAGGGTAATGTAGTTTCATCAACCGGCTGACACGGTCCTGTAAACGCTTCTGCTCTGATGCACTGGTTGTCCATTCATACGTCCCTGTTTGCCTGAGCCACTGGCCTTCTGTTGTCCGTTCCTGCTGTAACCGAAGGTGCTCTGCAATAGCCTGAGCATTGAGATGGTGATAGCTTTCTGGTGATTTACCATTTGAATTGATCCAGGCAAAGGTCGTGCTGCTGGTCCCTGCCCCTACATGGTTACGCTCAAAAACAGTAACCTTTGCGCCCTGTTGCGCGAGGGAACGTGCCACGGACAGACCGAGTACACCAGCCCCAATAACGGCAATTTTTTTGACCGACATCTCTTTTCTCCTCTTTATCAGTGCCCTGATATTGGCTTTCGGTAAGTTATCCGCCGGCTTGATGCTACACAGCTCAATTAAGGAAGCTGATTACTGCGTGTCTGAATATTGAGTCGATAAATCTGAAGGGAGTACCTCCCGGGCATATTTCAATTCGACAATCAGTCAGATATGCCGGGTTACCTGCTGAATCCAATGCACCAGTGACATGACCATCGATGTATTGTTCGGAATATCGATTTCGCTAATAAATAACAGACAGATCTTAATCCTTTGGTAATGATGCGGGCCATAAGTCCGTCCTGCGGGGAGCCGGGAAAATTCAAACGTTTCCCCGGGATTATTCATTATGACAGGTATCAAATAACCGATGTTATCGCGGATCTTTATATCTGTTTTTACCGGACATCCTAACTTTAGCGACTGAATATGCAATGAACCTTAAATTAATACTCCCGTTTATTTTGGTTAAGCAACCGGGCCGCGCTGTGAGCGAAATAAGTAAGTATCCCGTCCGCCCCGGCGCGTTTGAAACACATAAGTGATTCAAGGATCGTTTTCTCTTCATCCAGCCAGCCATTTTGGAAAGCAGCCATATGCATCGCATATTCCCCTGAAACCTGATAGGCAAAAACGGGTACTGCAAAAGTTTTCCTGGCTTCTTTGATAATGTCCAGATAAGGCATGCCCGGCTTAACCATCACCATGTCGGCTCCTTCCTGCAAATCCTGAGCAATTTCATGCATGGCTTCCATCGCATTGGCCGGATCCATCTGATAGTTTTTTTTGTCCCTTTTACCCAGTGAGTCCGCCGATTTGGTCGCTTCCCGGAAGGGGCCATAATAGCTGGATGCGTATTTTGCTGAATATGCCATAATCTGCATATTAACCAGACCCTTTGTTTCAAATGCCCGTCTGATATGACCAATGCGGCCATCCATCATGTCACTTGGGGCGACGATATCTGCGCCCGCTTCAGCGTGCGTGAGTGCCTGTCTGGTGAGAATTTCTTTGGTCGGCTCATTGAGTACATAGCCATTTTCATCAACGATGCCATCCTGACCATGTGATGTATAGGCATCCAGAGCAACGTCAGTGATTACCCCGAGTTCGGGAAAAGCATGCTTGAGCGCCCTGACTGCACGGGGGACTAAGCCGGATGAGTCCCATGCAGCATCAGCCATCAGCGACTTATCCGTACTTTCTATACAGGGAAATAAAGCAATAGCAGGTATACCTGCCTGAACTAATTGCGCAGCATCATGAAGCAACCTGTCAACCGACAAACGGAATACCCCCGGCATTGATGGCACTTCCTGACGCAGATTTTCGCCCTCAATAATAAATACCGGTAAAATCAGGTCATCCACAGTCAGCTGGCTTTCAGCCACCAGACGGCGGCTAAAAGAATGGGTACGAGAGCGGCGCAGTCGACGCTCCGGAAAAGAGCCGGGAATAATAATACTCACAAAATGTACCTCTGTTATGTTCTCAGTAAGCAGTTGAGCCTGAGCGAAATGAATCCATCGTTGGTGTTAGCGAGAGAATTCCAGTGCCAGACCATATCTCTGATGTATGGTCTTTCCGTCCCAGATAATTTGTCCATTGACCAGGGTCATATCCACTGCACCACCTGAAAAAATCCGACCTTCAAAGGGGGACCATCCACATTTATAGGCCACATCCTCGCGAATGATCTGTTGCTGACTGGACGGATCAATCACCACCAGATCCGCCCAGTATCCTTCCCTGATATAACCCCGGTCTGTAAGCTGGAAACGTTCAGCCACAGCATGACTGGTTTTTCTCACTACCATTTCCGGGGTAAAAATCCCTCTTCTGCTCATATCGAGTAGCGCAGGAAGGGCATGCTGTACTAAGGGTAAGCCGGAAGGCGCAGCAAAATAGTTATTTTGCTTTTCCTCAAGTAAATGCGGAGCATGGTCAGTCGCGATAACGTCGATAATGCCTTCGTTAACGCCTTTCCAGAGTGCTTCCTGATGATGGTTGGTTTTTACAGACGGATTGCATTTAAGCTGGTGCCCCAAAGTTTCATAATCGGTATGATTAAAATACAGATGATGAACGCAGGCTTCAGCGGTGATAGTTTTCTTACGCAATGCCTCCAGTGTGGGGGCGGCATCAAAGAGTTCGAGTTCATCTGCCGTAGTAATATGCAAAACGTGTAACCGGGTATTGTGTTTTTTTGCCAGAGCGACCGCCTGCCGGGAAGAGCTCAGGCAGGCCTCCACCGAACGAATAGCGGCATGCTCACCCGGAGGAACACTCTCTCCATATTGGTCCCGCCATCTCTGCTCATTGTGCTTTATGGTGGGGGTATGCTCGCAATGTGTGGCCACCAGACAAGGTGCATTAACAAAAATACTCTCCAGAACCTGTTGATTATCAACCAACATGTTTCCGGTAGAGGCCCCCATAAAAACCTTCACTCCACAGGCCTCTGAAGCGGTAAGCGTCTTGAGTTCTTCCAGGTTATCGTTCGTCGCACCGAAGTAAAAACTGTAATTCGCCAGTGAACAATCCGATGCGCGATGAAATTTATCCTTTAGCGCCTGACGGGTGGTCGTCGGCGGAGTCACGTTCGGCATTTCCATAAAGCTGGTAATCCCGCCCATCACTGCTGCAGCGGATTCTGTAGCAATAGTTCCTTTATGAGTCAGGCCTGGTTCGCGGAAATGCACCTGATCGTCTATCATACCAGGTATGACCCATTTTCCTCGCAGATCAATCACCTGCCATTCCGGACGGGAAGTTATCAGTGAGGCAATCTTCTGAATCCGTCCTTTATCAATGAAAATATCAGCCTGAATTCGATTGTCTTCATTGAGTATTAATGCATTAGTCAGTAACAAGGGTCTCATGACAAACGACTCCCGATATTTTTACGCTCCAGTACAGCTGAAATAAACCAGTGGATTAAAGACGCCTGGTCTCTGCAATGAGTTCGATGGGCTGCAATCGCGGCGTTTTAGTACGGGTGACAGCATCACTCTCTGTTGACAGCAGCCGGGCTTCAAACGCCAAATCAGAGTGATTAAAAATAAGGCCACTCTGGCATTCACAACTCTCTGTTATCTGGTTTTCGTTAACAGGAAAATAATGCTCATACCCGGCACGCAATGCCATATTCATACGGCCAACAGGGACAGTATGTTCGAAAGCACAGACACAGGACGGGTGGCCCGGATTATCTTTATCACCACAAAGCAGATTCTCACTGGCGGTATTTTTCGGAATGATTTCATCTAATCCCCACCGGTCCGCCAGCGCCAGGAATGCCGTTTCAACAACAGTAATACCGTTGCTTTGGGTTTCATCCTTATTTACTGGCCAGTTTTGACAGGAATTTTCATACATGTCCCTGTTGACGACCAGTTTATTAAGCAAGGTGAGTCTCCGGGGCCCGGCAACACCGTGCAATGCAATCCACTGCTTCGTTAAGTAATAACGTTCCCATGCTTTCCCCCGAACGATCGCGTACTGTGACGCTGACTGCATTCTCCTCCGCCTCACCAATAATCAGCAGGAAAGGAATTCGCGCCAGTGTTTGTTCACGGATTTTATAGCCAATCTTTTCATTACGAAGATCCAATTCACAGCGAATACCTTGCTGACGAAGTGCCTTCAACACCTGCTCCGCATAGTGATGTTGTTTGTCAGTAATCGTCATGACCACAGCCTGAACCGGCGATAGCCAGGCAGGAAGTTTGCCGGAAAAATGTTCAAGAAGAATACCGGTAAATCGCTCAAGAGAACCAAAGAGCGCCCGGTGCAACATGACAGGACGAATTGTTGACCCATCCTCAGCAATGTAACCAATATCAAATCGTTCAGGCAGATTCATATCCACCTGTAAGGTACCGCACTGCCAGTCCCGGCCAATGGCGTCGCGCAAAACAAACTCCAGTTTGGGGCCATAGAAGGCACCTTCACCAGGGTTGACCAACCATTGTAATTTCTGCGCCTCAAGAGACGCTGAAAGTGCATTTTCTAACTGATCCCAGTCGCTGTCGCTGCCCATTCGCTTTACAGGACGGGTGGATAATTTAATAGCGACCTCTTCAAACCCAAACTGCTTATAAATATCAAGCACCAGTTGAAGGATATGTTTGCATTCCTCCTCTACCTGCCGGAGGGTGCAAAAGATATGTGCATCATCCTGAGTGAAATGCCGCACACGGAGTAATCCGTGAAGAGAACCAGAAGGTTCATAACGATGAACCTTACCAAATTCAGACAGCCGAACGGGCAACTCCCTGTAACTCCTGTTCCGATGTTTAAACAGAGATACCGCACCCGGGCAGTTCATCGGCTTCAGAGCAAAACTACGCCCATCTTCGGTTTGGGTGGTAAATATATGATCACGATAATTGTCCCAGTGACCGGAAATTTCCCACAGGCTTCTGTCCATAACATCAGGCGTATTGACTTCATCATAACCCGCCAGCTCATGGCGCTTTCGCATGTAATCGATAAGCGCCTGGAAAATCGTCCAGCCCCGGGGATGCCAGAAGACTGAACCCGGAGCGTTATCCTGAAAGTGAAATAAATCCAGCTCCCGCCCAAGCTTACGATGATCGCGTTTCTCTGCTTCTGCTGTTTTCTCAATCCAGTCATTAAGCTGTTTTTTGCTGGCCCATGCCGTGCCGTAAATCCGCTGTAACTGTATGTTACTGGCTACACCCTGCCAGTACACACCGGATACGTTAAGCAACCTCATGTTTTTCAAAAAGCGAAGGTCCGGAATCAGTGGCCCGGTAAATTCATCCGTAAACTGTCTGAGATGACATAACGTGACCCACGTATCTGTCGGTGATTCCGCCAGTTTCGTTGATTTGAACTGCTCTGACCGCTGGTTAAAAAGATCTATCGCCTGTTCCTGCGTAACCTGCTCTTTTATGACAGTCGGGTTTTCAGCCATCAGAATTGTCATGTGCTGCTCAATCATCACCAGGTCATCGCGTGAAAACGGTTTATCTACTGAGAAATCATAATAAAACCCTTCCTCTGTCAGATGTCCTTCAACGATTTTAGCCGTGGGAAACAGCTGCTTTACTGCCGCAGCAAGAAGCAGCAGGCAGCCCTGGCGAATCGGGCCCAGGGCTTCTTCATCAAAACAGCTGATGAAACTGAGCTTTCCACTGTGTTGTGCCGTCTCAGTCAGATCCAAACTTTGACCCTCAATTTCCGCATACACAGAGTTTTTTACGAGGGAAGAGCCGATACTCTTTGCAACCTGCAGCAAAGTCGTCCCTTTTCTGATGTGCTTCTGAGAGCCATCCGGAAGAGTAAAGGTAAGAGAATCTGACCCTGTAATTAGCGCATCTGACATTTCGTATCCCACATAGCCCAGTAATTAACAGCAACTATGTTGCATTAATAATTTCATAAACGCAACTGTGTTGCGTTATTTGTTATGTGTATGAGATGCCAGCACTGGCATAAGCAATTAATCATGGAACAGCAGCCATTGCAGAATAAAGGTAATTTTCTGTTCAAAACAGATTATTGGTAATGTTATAGGCTGGCTAAATATTCGCAGGAGATACCCTGCTTCAGGTAAATACTGTGTAGAGAATCCTGTTAAACCGTACTCTCACCCTACTGACCATTATTCATGGTGCCAATACGATTGAAGAGAGGAACAACGTCCCCGGAAAGTATCAGAATGTCTCAGGCTATTGCGCCTTTACCCACGCCCTCAAAAGCATGGACTTCTACTTTTGCAGCAGGTAACTGTTGCTCAATGGACTGCCTGATAAATAAAGCCAGCGATTCAACCGTAGTATCATACGGCAGAATATCAACCGCCTCACAACCCAGCATAATCTCAAAATACCCCTGAAAACTCCGGTAGGACGAACATATCATTCCCTTATGCCAGTATGCTACGGCACGCGGTGAAAGTTCTGAAACTGAAACGATGTCCTCCCGACTGAGTAGATAAGCGTTATTCCATCGTTTTGCCCACTGCTGTTCCCACCTGTGACTTCGTTCGCCATCAATTAAAATTCTAATGGTTGAGCGATGCCCATGCGCTATTCTCTGACAATTTCCGCGGTGTTTTTTCAGTCCGTGCGAATAATGGTAACTCTCACCATGAATAGTTTCAGGGCGTAACGTTATCGTTATACCCTTCACTCCCTGTGGCAAACACGCCAGCAGATGTTTTTCTATGATGGATTCAAGGTAACGATCACTAATCTTATCGCTCCGGACCAGAAAGAAGCTCTCCTGCGGCCCGGAAATAAAACACCGAACCTTACCGTCGTTATCCAGCGTGGCGACTTCGGTCGTAGTCCCGGCATGACTCACCATGACATGACTATTTGTTTCCGGCACAATCAGGACATGATCGGCCAGTTTATCGATTTCATTTTTGATACTTTTTTTTGCATGAGAGAAATCCATTACCATGGATTCGGCATTCATATCTCCCTCAAGTATCATATCAACTATAAGGCTGTTACCAATCACCCCGGCTTCCGTATCAATGAAACTAAAATCCAGAACCGTCAGATCATTAATAAAAATTTTCAACCCGACCTCTTTAATAAAAAAAACGCCTCGTCCGCAAAAGATGAAGAGGCAGACAACAGAATGCTAAAATGAGCAATATTTAGAAACCAGAACGTCTATACTCAGAATTCATTTCGTAACAGCTGATAACCTTCTACCAGTTTGACATTAGTACTGGCGACTTCTTCTGAAAATTGCAAAGATGCAGGATCGACTTTTGAATATTGGCTAAGGTCAGTATCCACCCCTACGCGTTCTGTCGAAGGGATATAGGTATTTTCAGGTAACGTAACACCATCCACCACCGCGTTATAGCGGATAACACAACCCGCCTGGATATGACAGTTAAACAGCACACTGTTGAAACCAATAAATACTCGTTCGTCAACCTTACATGGGCCATGAACTATTGCCCGGTGAGCAATGGATGTGCCACTTCCTACTGTTACTGGTGCGCCACTTTTTGAATGAATAACGACTCCATCCTGAATATTAGAGTGGGAATGGATAATAATAGGATCCATTTCCCCTTCTGAATTTAATTCATCAGCACGAATAACAGCATAGGGGCCGACGTAAACATAGTCATGAATGATGACACGTCCACAAATAACCGCGGTGGGATCAATATAAGCCTTTGCCGACACAATAGGCGTATGACCTGATGGATTTTTACGTAACATTTTTAATACCTTTCCAGTTAATGCGGGCGACAGCGTTGTGCGGGTGCAGACTTTCCTGATGTTCAACACGAATGTCATAAGCTTCACAAAACGGTGCGGTTTGCAACATGTGATCCAACCGACGGACAGCATCTTCACAGAACATCAGATTCTGGCCATTAGCCACCGCGAAAGCCTGTTCGTCACTACGCTTGACGACGGTTTGTACCGCCGTCCCAAGGGCGATTTCAGCGCCATCAATCAGGTCAATCACAGGAATTGATTGCGCACCTGGATGAAGCCGGATACTCAGCCATGCCCAACTTCGCTGACTGTGTGGTGTTGCCGGCATTCCTTTCCCGACAAGCCAGTCCACTATTTCTGCAGCCGGGAGCCGGTCTATCCGATCAGCAAAGTCTTTCCTAAACTGCAAACCTGCGACCTGGCGGCTAAGCGCCGCAGAAGCCGGGCAGGTTGACGAATAAGGAACCCCCACTTTGAGGGTGGCCGTAAATGATTGTCCGAGTTCGGCACTCAGAGTTACAGGATAAGCTTTCCAGCCAAGGTGGTTAGAATTTAACGACTTCCGCGACAGTAACAACTCACCGGAAATTTCGATACTGGCCTCGTCACTGCGTCCCTGATGAGAAGCCAGAAATGCCTTCAGCACATGGTGTAATAATCCCGGTGTGATTTCCCCTTGAGTCAGTTCGTCCAGAAGCAGATAAAGGCGGGACATATGTATCCCCTTTTCGGCTTCAGGTGAACTGAGAAGATTTATGCCGGCATTGACCTTTGCTGATACCGGCCGGCCTGCAATTTCAACCGGAAGGTCAATTTGCTCCATACCCACCCAGGATAATGACTCACCCGCACCGTCGGCCTTAGAGGCCTGAATATCCGGCAGCATGCCGGGGCATAAAGTTTGTTTCGCTGCACTACTCATTGATACCTGCCTGATCTTAAAGTTACTCTCATCCCAGCCCTATCCATTGCCTGAACTACCGCATTATTTTTTCGGTACTGAACCTCAACTTTTTCCTGCTTTGTTTTAGCTTCAATACTCAATTCTGCGGTTGGCCTGAGTAGCAGGCGTTGCAGGCCAATAGCTTCGCCTGTATCTCTGCAGAAGCCATACTCTCCAGTTTCCAGACGCATAAGCGCTGCATCATATTTCGGCAGCAGGCGGCTTTCCCGATCTATCTGTCTGAAAATCAGACGTAAATGTTCTTCACGAAGGGCAATATCACCTTCGTCGCCTGTTTCCGGATTATCCTGAAGTTGTTGCTTCATTTGCTCTATATGATTAATTACATCCTGCCTATCGGAGCGGATGAGACGTCGGAAGAAGTCCTTTTGCACAGGATTCATGTAGTTTTCTGGCGACATCGCCAGGATTTGTTCTCTTTCAATGCTGGTGGGTTTAACCATATCCAATCCCAATAGTATCGATTATTGTTACGTTATAACATAACAATAGATGATTCTGCAAAACAACCTGTCAGGTCAGCAGGGAAACTTTTTTAGGCCAGGGATCCTGGAAAACTCCCCCCTGCTGCCACCAGATGATTTCATCTTCCGTGAGTAAACACTGCCGTAAAGCCAGACTGAAATCGTTGATTTCTCCGTCCTCACCAATGACAGTCAGTCGGCAGTGCCGGTCACCAAATCTGCCTGGCATATCTGCCAGTTGCTGCCGGAGAGTTAATCGTTCTTCTTTAGTCAGCGAATTATTAGTGTGAGCCAGTACCCCGGCTTTCCAGTAACTAATAAATTCAAGACTGATACTGCCTGCAGCCTGATTCCACAGCAAAGCCTGGTCATCCCTTCCGGGTAACCAGAAAAACCCCTTGCTGCGGTAAACTTTTTTCCCCATAAAGCGATGGCAGGTATCCCACAGACGTTGCGGATGAAATGGACGGTCATCCTCAATGACTCGCCAGGAAATATTATATTTTTTTCCGGGTTTGTCGGGCAAAACAGCGTCAATGGTATCCTGAAGTTCATCAATAAGTAATGCGACCCGATGAAAGTCGTAATCAGCAATAGCAAGCAATTCATCCAGCAGTATGTTTCCCCGCGAAACAGCCATAATCGCAACCTGAGGGTTAAGTGGATGTATGGCCCTGGCAACCTCAGTCACCACATCAGAGGGCAGCCGGTCGTTTTTGGTTAGCAACAATTTATTGCAGAACATGATTTGTTCTGCCAGCAGACTTTCAATTCCTCTGTCCCCATGAGTGAGCTGCTTCTGAAATTCCGGAATAAGCTGCTTACCTCTGTCATAGTCATCATTAAGCATCACCGTATCAACCAGAGACAGAAATGCTTTCAGAGTTACCCGGGGATGTTCTCGCAGATAGCGCACCAGAGGAAGAGGATGACTGCTCCCCGATGTTTCCAGTAAAATAAAATCCGGAGCAGGCGATTCCGGCAGTTTTTTCAGTGCGGAATCCAGCGTCTGAATTCCACTTTTGCTGCTGATACTGTCTCCTGAAATACTGATAAAATTATTGCTGGCTGCATCAACGATTTCTGTATTAGCGACCAGGATGCCATCTACATCGAGTTCACTCATGTCATTAACAATAACTGACACCGCCATTTTCCGCTTATGCGCCTGTGAAAGGAGACTTTTTAACAGCGTTGTTTTTCCTGCCCCCAGAAAACCATTGAGTATAATGAGTGGTATTCTTTTCATAATATCTGATTGTGTACCGGAACCATTAATGCAATTGTGTTGCAATAATACCCGTTTCCTGCCAAAATTCAAACAACATGACCCGGAGGGGGAGCTATGACAACACCAGTGGACAAGACGCATAACTGGAAACAAACGTTGCGTGCACAGGGTTTACGGGTGACGCCCTCTACGCTGGCTACACTGGAGTGCCTTGAACATGCCAGCCAGGCGATAAGCCATGATGATTTAACTCAGCAATTAGGTGCGAAGGCACCCGACCGCGTGACTCTTTACCGAATCCTTGAGCGACTGATGCAGGTGGGTCTTGTCCAGCGTTATACAGACTCGTCAAGAACTCAGCGGTTCGCACTGACCGAACGGGCTGCCATAGGACTTTTTGAATGCGATAGCTGCCATCATGTTATTCCAATTCAACAGGATCCTGCGCTGAAAGCGGCCATTGAACTGGTAAAATCACATCTCTCAGGACATGGTATGACCGAACAGGAAATTACTCTTTCCAGCCATGGTATCTGTCAGGATTGTAACCGTAGTGGCAACAAGTAATTCTGGAGTTATTCAAGGTGATGAGTCATTCATATCTGGCTGGTTCGGGTGCTGCCAGATAAACATAATAATCAAACTCACGAAGGCACCTGTTACGCTAAAAGTATGATTCATTCAGGTTTATCAGACCGGTTTTAGCTTGTTTGTCACGTGTCTCAGCAGATGCTTTTTTACTCACCCTAATGCTCTCTTTTGTGCAGGACTGAGAACCCTGTGATAAGTGAAGTAATAGCGCAAAAGGTCATGATGTATTGATGAATGAGGAACAAGTGATCATTTAATACATTACCGTCAGAAAAGAGAGTTGGCATTAGAAAGGTCTGCGAAACATCCCCCGGGATATCGGATATGTTGCACCCTCAGGGGTGAAATTTTAACATTTAATGTTACGTTATAACGTAACTTAATGGTGATTTTATGAACCAAGCCCGTGAAGTAATCATTGTCGGTGCAGGCCCGGCCGGAGTGGGAATGGCGGCAATTCTACGCCGAAGTGCCATACAGGACATTCTGGTTGTTGACAGCCACGAGGTAGGTGCCTCCTTTTTACGCTGGCCGAAAGAAACCCGTTTTATTACTCCTTCTTTTTTTTCCAATCCGTTTGGTCAGCCAGACCTGAACTCAGTAACCCCTGACAGTTCACTGGCGCTTTTCAGTGGCGAAGAGCATCCGGGTGGACAAACCTACGCCAGTTACCTGAGGGCGGTTCTGGATGAGTATCAGATCCCTGTCCTGGCTCCGGCCAAAATTACTAAGGTTGCATTGCTCAGTTCAGGTCATTTTATACTTACAACAGCGACTAGTGAGACCCTGGAGACTCGCTGTTTAATTTGGGCTACCGGGGAATTCCAGTTTCCTGACCGGAAGATTTTCCCGGGAGCAGGTCTTTGTTGCCATTATGCAGATGTCACCAGTTGGAAAGAGACCCCAGCAGGTGAATACATTGTGATTGGCAACTATGAAAGCGCTGTAGATGCCGCTGTAAACCTACTGGAAAATGGCTCTTCGGTGAAAATGTTAACCCGTTCAGCGCCCTGGTCAACTCATCATATTAGCGATCCCAGTGTTTCGCTTTCTCCTTATACCCGTGACCGTCTGAACAGAATAATGAATCACCGGCGTTTCGAAATTTGTGAAGATGCGGATGTCTGCCAGGTCACCCGAACGGCAAGCCCGGAGAGTGTTTACGAAGTCCATACTACCCATGGTCAAATTTTTACAACGGACCAGCAACCTTTACTGGCTACCGGTTTCCAGTGTGGAGGGGGAGCAAGACAACTGTCTGGTTTTTTTGAATGGAATGATGATGGCTACCCTAAGTTAACAGACGAAGACTGCTCTACCTTGTTCCCTGGTTTGTACCTTGTCGGGCCCCATGTACGTCATGCCAGTAATATTTATTGCTTTATCTATAAGTTTCGTCAGCGTTTTCCTGTAGTGGCACAAAGCATTCATCGTCATCTTGGCCTGCCTTCAGAGGGTTTACAAAACTGGTGGGAGCTGCCTTCAGAACCCGCCTGCTGTATCAATGATAACTGTGCGTGCTGAGGTCGGGGTATGCAAAAAACATTCGTTTTAATGGGATTAGAGAGCGCAGGAAAATCGACTCTGTTTAATCTCCTGACGGAGAGTATTGCCAGTGATGAACGTAATTTTCGGGGGTCAACGGTGGTATGTCGGGAAGGTTTCATTAAACAGGTGGGGATCGGCCTGGTGGATTCGCCAGGCATACGCTTTGAGAGTGACAGTGAAACCACAAAACTCGCCCTTGGTGCACTCAGCCAGCATGATGGAATTATCCTCGTTCTTCGGGCAACACACGCTCAACAAGAATGGCAGTCACTCTGCCGCCTTATTCCAGCCGGAACAAAAAACCTGATTATCCTGATGA
Organism: Tatumella morbirosei; assembly: GCF_000757425.2. Classification (GTDB taxonomy): domain Bacteria; phylum Pseudomonadota; class Gammaproteobacteria; order Enterobacterales; family Enterobacteriaceae; genus Tatumella; species Tatumella morbirosei. The sequence continues at coordinate 860,678 of NZ_JPKR02000003.1, forward strand.
CCTTTCCTGATAAGGTCATCATAGGGCTCAATGAGGTCGCAAAATACCTTGAGGAAGTCTCAGGTGCACCAGTCATGTCACTGAATGCCAGAGAAACTGACAGCAATGTTCGCCAGCAAGTCCTGCAGTTACTGGTGCACAGTAAACCCACTCCTTCGGCGGACGCTTTAACCTGCCATAAAATGCCGGTGATTAATCTGCTGACTGCCCACCCCCGGGAAACGATATTCGAGCACCGTTGGATGGGTCCGCCTGCGGCGATAATGTCTCTTTTTCTGCTTTTTGCTGTTCCGGTATGGGTCGCATGGTTGCTGTCCGATTTCATTCAGCCTGTTATTGATGATGCGATGATTCAGCCGGTTCAGAATATAACCACCCACTGGCCCGGCTTTCTGAAGGCATTATTTGTGGGCAATTATGGGCTTTTGAGCCTGGGACTTTATTCTTTTATCTGGGCATTTCCTGTTGTAGTACTGATAGGGGTATCACTTTCACTGACAGACGACAGTGGACTTAAGGAAAGAATTACGGCGACGCTGGACCCCGTGTTGCGAAAACTCGGTCTCACTGGTCAGGATCTTATTCCTGTATTAAGCGGTTTTGGCTGTAATGTCGTGGCGGTTTTTCAGAGCCGTTCGTGTTCCCGTTGCACCAGGCAGTCCTGTATCAGCCTGATTAGTTTTGGATCAGCATGTAGCTATCAGACGGGGGCAACGCTTTCGCTTTTTAATGCCGCCCACCAGCCCTGGCTTTTTATTCCCTATCTCAGCCTGCTGTTTATCACTGGCGTAATTCATACCCGCCTGTGGAATCCGTCGTTGAAGGCTGACCTAAACCAACGTTTAACAGAGCTCACCTGGTTACAGTGGCCGCGCTGGCGAAATGTGACCTGGATGCTGAAAAATATCCTCCGCCAGTTCATGACACAAGCCATGCCGTTATTCCTGATGATCTGCATTGTTGCAGGGATACTTGATTACGCAGGAGTCACCCGCTGGCTAAGTGAATCGATGGCACCTTTACTTCATCTTTTTAAGTTGCCGGCAGCACTGATGCCCGGGATCATTTTTTCACTGTTAAGGAAAGATGGTTTGATGGTACTTAATCAGGGTGGCGGCAGCTTAATTCAGTCCCTTAGTTCATCTCAGTTACTACTACTTGTCTGGCTTGCCTCGACGTTGACGGCCTGCCTTGTCACAATATTGACTATCGCCCGTGAAATAAACTGGCGGTTTGCCGCGGGAATCGCAGGTAAACAGGCGTTGACGTCTCTGGCGGTAGCCCTGGGAATATCTCTGATATTCATGTATGGAGCATAATATGATCCCGAAAACCTACGCGGAATGGTACAAATGTATTACAGAAGAATGTGGGATTCCCCTGACTCCGGCATTCATTACTTCCCGTCTGACAGTCCTTGAAGACCCGGGGCATCAGGAAACCCGACGTTTTGTCTTATTATATGGACAAGCTCATCTGAACATGGTGGTCAACTGGTTCAGAAAAGCCAGTGAACGATTGTTTTAAACCCTCCTTCTCACCTTAATTCAATGGTACCCGCCAAAGGCGGGTACCTAATGAGTCACTCCCCGAACCAGGCCTCAACAGGGTCGGGATATTGTCGCCATTTTTGAGGTCCCTCGGCAAATTCGCTATCCGTTAACAGGGCAGACTCCAGCCGGTCGCGCAGTTCAGTTTCATTCATTGCCATTCCAATAAAGACCAACTCCTGCCGGGCATCACCAATACCCTCCTTCCAGTGAGACATGATATATTTGAGTGATTCCGGATCCTCTGGCCAGCGTTCTTTTGGCACACTCGCCCACCACATACCCCCCAGTCCTTGTCGCGCGACGCCACCTGCCTGTGACCACGTACCAGCGTACTCCGGACGACTGGCTAGCCAGAAGTGCCCTTTTGACCTGATGACTCCATCCAGCTCATTTTCCATCACCTGCCAGAAACGGGTCGGGTGAAAAGGCCGGCGGGCGCGGAAGACAAAGCTGGCGATCCCGTATTCTTCTGTCTCCGGTGTATGTTCACCCCGGAGTTCTTTAAGCCAGCCAGGTGCCTGAGCGGCCTGCCCGAAATCAAACAGTCCGGTATTCAGTATGTTGTCCAGTGAAACCTGACCAAATTTTGAAATAACGATTCTGGCCCGTGGATTCAGTGAACGTAAAATCGCCATCAGTCTGTCTTTTTCCGTTTCGCTGATAAGATCAATTTTATTAAGGACCAGGACATCACAGAATTCAATCTGGTCAATCAACAGGTCAACAACGCTCCTGTCATCCCCTTCACCTAACGATTCTCCACGTGACTCAATGCTATCTTCCGAGCCATAATCTTTTAAAAAATTGAATCCATCCACCACAGTCACCATGGTATCCAGACGCGCAACCGTCGAAAGGCTTTCACCATCATCGCCTTCAAAGGTAAACGTTTCTGCAACAGGCAAAGGCTCAGAAATGCCGGTGGACTCAATCACAAGCTGATCAAATCGCCCTTCTTTCGCCAGACGATTAACTTCAAGCAAAAGATCCTCACGCAACGTGCAGCAAATGCAACCATTGCTCATTTCTACCAGTTGTTCTTCTGTTCGGGAAAGTTCCGCCCCTCCCTCTCTGACCAGAGAAGCATCAATGTTCACCTCAGACATATCATTCACGATGACAGCAACACGTCGTCCTTCCCGGTTGTTCAGGATATGGTTAAGCAGGGTTGTTTTTCCTGCTCCCAGAAATCCGGACAGCACGGTCACCGGCAAACGGTTATCATTATTAAAATTCGTACTAACTTCTGACATTAACTTACCTCTCCTCCAATTTTTTATTCTATAAATCCGGATAAGACGGGTCGCCGATGACAACGACACTTTCGCCCTTAATCGCATTGTAAAAGCAGCTTCGTCGCCCCGTGTGGCAGGCTCCCCCCTGTTGATCAACCAGTAAAAGCACCGCATCTCCGTCGCAATCCAGTCGGATATCATGCACCCGCTGGATACAGCCAGAGCTTTCTCCCTTCCGCCACAATACGGAACGTGAACGTGACCAGTAACAGGCTCTGCGGGTACGTAATGTTTCCTGCAGGGCCACCTGATTCATCCAGGCAAGCATCAGTACTTCTCCTGTGTTGTACTGCTGAGCAACCACAGCAATCAGTCCATCCGGCCCCCAGGGTATTGACGACAGAATGTCTTCAAGTTTGAAGACTGCACCTGCCGGGGCTTTTTCCAGTAGCAGAAACATTGGCACCTCAGAGTTTTGTTGTTATGTTATAACATAACAATTATGTTTACCAATTGTTCTTATTACTCAGCTAATAACGATATCAACAGCGTTATCTGTTCCGGAGTAACAGAGGAGAAATGCAACCTTGGCGACAACAGGAGGTCATCAGTGGTAACTCATAAATACTATTCGGTAACGTCAGAGGAGGTTGTCCTCTCCTCTACGGATTGTCCTGCATTGATGCAACTCATTGAGAGTAAGAAAGTCCATATCACGCCGCTCCGGGAAAGGGTTTCTTATTTTGTCAGGCAAGCGAAAGATAAGGGTATTAGTGCTTATCCGATACTGGAGTTAATGAAAAAGGATAATCCAAATGCCAAACCCTCCACGGTGTACCGATCTCTCGATTATCTGGAAAAGACAGGGATTATCGTTAAAATTGAATGCTGCAGTAAATTCGTCAGGAAAAAGCATTTATCATCTGAGACAGCAACTCTGTTTATGATTTGCGCAACTTGCGGGACGATTATTCAGCATGTTGACGAGCATATTCATTCTTATATTGAAAATAACGCAACAAAGTATGGTTGTACGGTGTATAAAAAGATATGGAAATATGGGTAACCTGCCCTGATTGCCGGGTAAAACAGTCAGCCTTATTCGCTAACATGGATTAAAGCCATCTCAACCAAGGCAATACAAAGAGATAAATTACAGATTCCAAAAGACAGACTGAAAATAACACGGAAATCTCTGCAAGTGGATAACGTCAGTTTTAGAGTAAGTTATATCAGCAATATAACTTTAATGAAAAAAGCAGACCCCGTCTGCCTTTAGGCTATTTAATTAATTAAGGGAACCCTATTCCCGGGACGTCGGAGTATTTTTTCACGGGCAATGTGATAATGCACTCCCTGCCAGTAACATAAATTCTCCGCAGAGGCCCTTATTTTTATCCAGAGATGAAACAGATACAGTGGCGGTCATACCCGCGACCAGCTCAATACCTTGCGGTAATTTGTCTATGTGAATTCTGACCGGGATACGCTGCGCGAGTCGCACCCAGCTGAATGTAGGCTCGACACTCGGCAGTCCAAGTCCCCCGGTGTCGTCATTATTATCATCTATCCCGCGTCCGATACTCTCCACATGACCTGTGATTACTGGCTGAAATCCCATCAACGAAATCTGTGCACTATCTCCTGTGCGAATATGGCGCAACTTTGTCTCTTCAAAATAGCCAACCACCCAAAAACTATCGGCATCGATAATGGCGACATTAGTGTTTCCCGCGGTAGCATAGTCGCCGGGGCGAAGCCGTAAATGGGTGACATAGCCCGCCACCGGAGACCGGACAATAGCATGGGATAAATTAAGCTTTGCAAGATCCAGTGCTGCCAGTGATGCCTGGTAATTGGCCGCAGCAACGCTGGCGGCGCTGGAGGTTTGCTGTAAATCTTCACTGGAAATCACCCCTTTAATCTGAGAACGGCGTCGCGCCGCATCCTGACGCATCAGCATTTCATGACGTTTAGCCTCAACATCTGCCTGTGCACTGGCCACTGCCAGGCTTAACCAGTGGGGATCGATGGAATAGAGCACATCGCCCCGGTTAACCCACTGGTTATCATGGACGGTCACATTAACCACCGGTCCGGAGACATCAGGTGCTATCTGTACCACATCAGCGCGAACCCGGCCATCGCGTGTCCAGGGCGTTTGCGCATAATGTTTCCAGAGAATAAAAGCCAACAGTCCGGCCACCGCCACAGCGCTAAGCGTCAACATATAGCGGCCCAGTAGAGAAAGTAATGGTTTCATTTAAAAAATCCCCGGGGAGTTAAGCCCCTGCAACAGCAGGTAAAACATAATTATCATCACGCAAATGTTGATGACTGGTCGAAATGGCAAGCATCGGTAACCCTCGGTGAGCGAGAAAAGCTGAATAAGTAAACGTGTACAGATCAGCGCGACAAGGGCTATGATCAGCAGACCAGGCACAAAAACCCCTTCAAAATTAAAATCATTGATCATCAGCAGGCCCCGGGTTCAGAACGTTCAACGCACAGTACAGGTCAACCAACTGCCCGATATCTTGTCTGGATAGTTCATCTGTCAGGGTCAGGCTGCGTTCAGTCAGGCTGGCGATCCGTTGAAGTAAGGTGTCGGTATCAGTCGCGCGTGTCAGAAGAGTGAGTATTTCGGTAACTTCCTGGTTGGCATGTGCATCAGACTGCCGTAATCGCATAACACACAGCCCTTTGCGCAGGGTATGCAATAACTGATTTAGCGCCCCCGCCGGCTGACTGCTGCGCTGTAATCTGGGCAGTATCAACGCTGCCCTGTCAATCATCAGGTTAGTCCACAGGGTTTCATCTGAATTCAGCACACCTTTTACGCTGCGGCTAATGTCTCGCTGGCATAATGCCAGCAACCGTTTTATCGCCTTGTCTGCCTGCAGAGTCTGAAGCAGGCTCATGCCGAATACCGCAAAACCGGTCGCAAAAAACAGTGCGATTGCAGTATTCACCGCCCCGGCAAAATCACCGCTATAATGAGCACCCAGTTCGCACAGGATAGGCAGCGTAAGTGTGATTCCCATCGCCATAAACGTGGTTGGCGGTCTGGCCTGAAGTGATCCGGCCAGCAGATATACCGGAGCTAATACCGCGACCAGCACAATAAAATCATTGACTTGTGGCAACAGAGCGAAGCTGTAGATAAGACTTACCACGACTCCCCAGAAGGAGCCGATAATGTATTTCACAATATGCGGGGCGGGTGTATCGAAGCTGCCAAACAAGGTGCAACAGACACCAAGGATAGAAACTGCCGTGCCGCCATCTGGCCATGCCGTATAAATCCACAGCAGACAACCACTCAAAATGATGATGAATGCCCCCAGTGCAGTGCGGGCAGCAGTGAGAGGGTCGCGATGGAATACATAGCCTCTCACGCTGGTGTTATCCCGGAGGTCAGGCGTCTGCTGAGCGAGATGAATCACCCCGGTAAGACGATAACACTGCTGTATAAGAACAATGGCCTCGGTAAGGTAGCGTAGAAGACTCACCTGCAGCGCTTCTTCAAACGTCAGCTGATTCACGACATAATGCTGCAGTAATTTTTCACTTCGACTTTCAAGCGCTTCGCCCCTGTGTTTAAAGTGGCTTTCATCTTTACCGCTCAGCCAGAGAGAAACGTCACTCAGCAACTTCTGCACATCACCGGGTATCTTCTCAGTCAACGCGATACGGTCACGCAACTCACAGTTAACGATAACTAATCTCGCGAGTTTGTCGTGAAGCCCTTTTCTGGCATTTTTTTCCGGAACAGAGAGCGAAAAATCGTAAGGAATGTGATGACTGATGCCCTGCAGTAACTGCAATCCCAGTGCCATATGTAAAGGTGAGGAAACAGCATCGGTTTTACCCGTCAATGTATCCGCGATACTCTGTCTTGCCGCGATTAGCATCTGCAACAATCTACTGTTGAACTGCCCTGAGAGGCGCGTGGGCAATACATAACGATGAATCAGTGCTGCACACAGGATACCAATCATGATTTCCTGTACCCGAATGATAGCCACGTTAAAGATAGCACCAGGATCGGAGACCTCAGGGAAACCAATCAGGCTTGCGGTATAACCGGCAAGAACAAAACCATAACCACGGGGTGTTCGTTCCAGTAAAGACAAATAAAGGCAAAAAGTGATCCAGCCCGTCAGTATCACGCTGCAAAGTACGGGGGTATTGACGAATGTTGGCACAATAAATACCGTCATACCCGCGCCGGCGACAGTTCCCACCAGCCGATACAGACATCTGCTCAGCGATGCTCCTACGGAGGTTTGCGAAACAATATATACGGTGATAATTGCCCAGGACGGCCGATCCAGGCAAATTGACAGTGCAATGTAGTATGCGAGCATCGCTGCGATAAAACTCTTTGCGGAATAGAGTAGCGCGTTCGAATCATTCAATAGTGAAGGCAAGACCCTGCCACGCAGTCGATGGCATAACGTATTTAAAGAATTCAGGTAAGTTGCGTTGATTTTTCTCATGCCGGGAATTATTACCGGCTTGCATATCTACTTAAATACTCTATTCTGTCAAAAAATACCTAAATTTTGCCAATTCTATGTTACCGCCACTCGCCAATACACTGTTTGATCCGGATTCTACCTCTAACGCCGCAGTCGCACGGCATCTGGATTTCGTCGATTATGCTGCTGAAGTGCCGGTGCATACGCACCGTAAAGGACAATTAATCATTGCGCTCTATGGGGCGGTAATTTGTCGCGCCGAAAATGATATCTGGATCGTGCCGCCGGATTGCGCCGTCTGGATCCCGGGCGGAGTACCACACAGCGCCAAAGCGACCTGGAACGCACACCTGAACTATCTGTTTATCGAGCCCGGAGCTGCAGCGCTGCCGGAGCGATGCTGTACGCTGGCTATTTCCGGTCTGATCAAGGAACTTGTTGCTCGTTTAACCCATGAAGGCCTGGAATACTCGCCGGAAAGCCATATTGCCAGACTGACCAGGGTGACACTGGATGAGTTAGCCACCATGCCGCAACAGAAACTCAGTCTGCCGGTATCGTCGAACCCTAAAATCCGTGCCATGGCCGATGCGCTGGTCAGTCAGCCGGACGATCGAAGCACTTTTAAAGCGTGGGCAAAAAGGCTGGCAATGAGTGAGCGGTCTCTCGCTAGATTGATGGTGCGCGAAACCGGGTTGACATTCGGACGCTGGCGTCAGCAACTGCAACTGATCATCGCGCTTCGGGAACTGGCGAGCGGCGTGTCGGTCCAGAACGTTGCAGCAAATCTCGGATATGAGTCGGTGAATGCGTTTATTACCATGTTCAAAAAGGCAATGGGCAGTACTCCTGCGCACTATTTTTCTGAGCGGAAAATAAGTTCAAACTTATCCGATAGTTAGCGTTATCACGTCATTCAACCTTAAGCGACTCAACATCACTTATGCCGAACTACGTGAACGATCCCGTAATGTCAAACGTTGTGAAATTCATTGAGCTGCTCAATCTGAGTACATCAGTTATGTGACACTGTTATAAGACGTTAAGACCAGACTGGTGCCCTCTAATTCCTTCCTGACTTATCAGCGCGACGAACAGCCTGCGGTGGCTTGCCATAAATCTTTATGAAAGCCCGCCGCATCCGTTCCGGGTCACCGAAGCCCACCGCGCCGGCGATCCACTCTATAGGCTCGGAGCCTGCCTGCAACCGCACCATGGCGGCTTCACTTCGCAGACGTTCCACCGCCCGGGCAGGAGTTTCACCCGTTTCACGACGAAAGTTTCGCCCGAACTGGCGAGGACTGAGATTGACAGCCTCCGCAATCCTTTCGATCGATAGCGGTTCGTGAAGGTGGTCGCGCATAAAGCTTAATGCCATACGCATACGGTCGGTTTCGGGATCCATCAATGACATTGGAGAGAACTGCGACTGACCGCCTGATCGGCGATGATAGACAACGAGTTCACTGGCTACCCTGCGCGCCACATCGACGCCCAGGTCAGTCTCTATTAATGCCAGCGCCAGATCTATACCGGCGGTCACCCCGGCCGATGTCCAGATCCCGTGGTCCTCAGTGAAAATCCGGTCAGATTCAACTTTCACAGCAGGATATTCCTGCTGCAACCGGTGAGCCATCCGCCAGTGAGTTGTTGCCCGCCTGCCGTCAAGCAATCCCGCTTTTGCAAGAAGGAATGCTCCGGTGCAGACGCTGGCGACACGTGCAGTCCGGCCAGCAAGTGCTGCGACCACCTCGACCTCACCGCTATCGAGCATGGTGACAGTATCACCGCCGACGACAATCAGCGTGTCTGTCTTTGCTGAGGTTGCCAGACTGGTCTCAACCGGAAGACCGCCGCTTCCGCACACCCTTCCCCCGGCACGCGACACAGTGCTGAGCTCATAGAAAGAGTGTCCAACAATACGCGTCACAGATTCAAATGCGCCGAATGGCCCGGCAAGGTCAAGAATCTGGTGACCGGGATAAATGTAAAAACCGACAGTATGCATGATGTCCTATTTTAAGGGATCTATGTCCTTTACGCAATTCAGGCATCACGACATCATTGATCCAGTTCGATAACCTAACTCAATCCACGAGGCAGCCTAAAATGACTACCGTTGTTATCCCGCTCTACGAGGGCGTTACACATCTCGATTTTACCGGCCCGCATCAAATGTTAAGTCTCGTTCCGGACGTACAGATCATCGTTGCATCACTGGATGGCTTACCTGTTAAGTCACATGGTTTAACCTTCGGTGAGTTAACCAGTCTTGAGGCGATAGAACATTGCGATATCCTGTGTGTCCCTGGCGGTGCAGGTTGTGTATCGGCAATCGAAGACCCGCGCTTTGTTACTGTTATCCAACGACTTGGCAGCCACGCAGAATATCTGACATCCGTGTGCACCGGTTCACTCATCCTGGCAGCAGCAGGCCTGCTGGAGGGACGCCGTGCGGCCTGCCACTGGGCCTGGCGCGATATGCTTACGCTATTTGGCGCAATCGCCGATGACAGACGCGTGGTACGCGACGGCCATGTGATCACCGGCGGGGGCGTTACAGCAGGAATCGATTTCGCACTTACGTTGATCTCGGAATTACGAGGGACAGACACAGCACAGTCCATTCAGTTATTACTTGAGTATGCCCCTGAACCGCCCTTCAATGCAGGCCTGCCCGACACAGCACCATCATCTATCCGTCATTTGGTTCTTAACAAAATGGCAAATACGCTCACAGAGGCTAAGCAGCGTATCGGCCGGGTGGCGCAACAACATCCTGACTCACTCACAATTTAGGAAATATTACAAATTCCTGATTAACCGAAACTTCTGTTTTAAGGAGAGAGTATGAGACTTAAGGGAAAGACCGCGCTGATAACCGGCGGTACCAGTGGCATTGGGCTTGCCACCGCACAGCTTTTCGTCCGTGAAGGCGCACGCGTCATTGTTACCGGCCGTGACACCAGCAAATTCGATGAAGTTCAAAGCATACTCGGCAAGAACGCAGTCGTTCTTTCTGCTGATGTGAGTTCTGTCGAAGACATGCGCCTGACAAGCCATAAAATCAGAGAAACCTTTGGCGGACTTGACATCTTTTTTGCCAATGCCGGTATCGCGTATGCCACGCCATTGGCCACCACCGATGAGAGCCACTACGATGAGATTATGGATATCAATGTGAAAGGCGTATTCTTCTCTATGCAGGCAATAGCTCCGATTCTGAATAAAGGCGCCTCGGTAATTTTGACCACGTCTTTTATCATTCATGTCGGCAGACCCGGAATCTCACTTCTCGCCGCATCCAAAGCTGCCCTGCGTTCGCTGGCTCGCAGCTGGTCCCGCGAATTACTGGATCGTCAGATCCGGGTGAATGCTATCAGTCCTGGCAGCATTGACACCCCATTGATTAGCAGGCGCCGAACCGCAGAGCAGCTTGCAGACTTTAAAGATCAGATGGCAGCTCAGATTCCTGTTGGACGGATGGGTGAGGCAGCAGATATTGCTGCGGCGGCGCTTTATCTTGCCAGCGATGAATCTTCGTATGTTCTCGGGGCAGAAATAGTCGTCGATGGCGGAATTTCTCAGATCTGATACACCGGTCAGGCGGGAGGTTTTTCATCCGGCATCCATTTATAGCTATAGGGGCAATAATCCCTATAGCTATTAGTTTTTTCATGTTATAGCAGTTGAAGAATCGGATAACAGGCCCGGGTTTACGTAATTCCGGGCAACGAGGGAAGAAATTTAAATATCAATGTGGACAGCAGATAAACCTATGTTGCGCATGATAAGGTTCTTGTCTGGAACGGGAACGTAAGTTGTCTGGAAGGCTGATTTTTTACTCAGGAACATCGTTCAGAACGAGCTTTTTCCTGGCGAGTCCGTGTTTAACACCGCAAGCTGTACTTCGCCTCATGCCTTGACATCTGCCCGGAGCTAACTAAGGTAAAGAGGTTACTATTTCTTAATCTCCCCGTCTTTCGCCAGTCAGAAAATTTGTCCATGACTGGCCGCTCAGAGGAAACACCCATGCAATACAAGAAACTAGGCTCCACCGGGCTGGATATTTCTGCGTTATGCCTCGGTTGTATGACCTATGGCGAACCGGATGCCGGCGCACATAGCTGGACGCTGAATGAAGAAAAGTCCCGCCCGATCATTGCTCATGCCATCGATAACGGCATTACTTTCTTCGATACAGCAAACAGTTACTCCGCCGGAACATCCGAAGTGATCGTGGGAAAAATACTCAAAGAACTGACCCGCCGGGAAGAAATTGTCATTGCGACCAAGGTTTTTTTCCCACCGGGTGCCAATGACGGCGAAAAAAACCGAACGGTCAGGGGCTGTCTCGTAAAGCGATCATGACCGAAATCGACAAAAGCCTTCAGCGACTACAAACCGACTATGTCGATCTGTATCAAATCCATCGCTGGGATTATTCCACGCCGATTGAAGAGACTATGGAAGCATTACATGATGTAGTAAAAGCAGGTAAGGCCCGCTACATTGGTGCATCCTCTATGTATGCCTGGCAGTTTGCTAAAGCGCAGGAAATTGCCCGCCGTGAAGGCTGGACACCCTTTGTATCGATGCAAAACTATGTCAACCTGCTCTACCGTGAAGAAGAGCGGGAAATGATTCCGTTATGTGCTGACCAGTCGGTGGGTTTAATGCCGTGGAGCCCAATGGCGCGCGGGCGACTGACCCGCCCTGTCGGCGTCACCTCCGCCCGTTCGGAAAGCGATAAGGTGAGTAAAGCGATGTACAGCCAGATGGAAGACGCGGATAACAAAGTGATTGCTGCGGTAGAAAAAATAGCGCAGGCACGTGGTTTACCGATGGCACAGATTGCGCTGGCCTGGGTGCTGGCGAAACCCGAAGTTTCAGCCCCCATTATCGGTGCTTCAAAAACTGAACAAATTGATGATGCCATTGCGGCGCTCAATGTGAAGCTGACCGATGAAGAGATTACATTGCTTGAGGAGCACTATATTGCTCATCCGATCATGGGTTTCAGTTAGCTCATCAACCCGGGTTAACCGGTCTCAGGGCCGGTGAACCCGCGATACGGCCCGCCAGAGAGAAACGGGTGAAATCAACTGTCAGATTTTTTGCCTGCATGACAACCACTTCACTGACCCGACCGGACATGTTTCCTCCTTTCACCCATAGCATCATACAGGTGTGACCACTCCTCTCCTATCCGGGAAACATGAGCTCTTAGCAGCAGGAATGATAAAAATGCCCGGGCGGCGGTGGATCGGGGTACCCAGCAATGACAGGCAAGAACCATTTCCCCCCGGCAAGCAATAGCCCGTATAATTGGCGCCAGCGCCCTTGCGCACTATCTGCCCGCACATTCAGGAAAACGGTTATGAAGCAAATACACTTTAAATATTACGACATGGTGGAAGAGTATGCGGAGGAGTGCCAGCAGCCGGTTAAAGAATCTGAAGCCGATGCTCTGGCTCACTATTTTCAGCTACTGCTGACCCGACTGTCAGAAAACCCTGAAATCAGCGAGCAGGATCAGCAGCAGATGGCAGCAGAAGCCGGTATCGAAACTCACCGTATTGATGATATTGCGGAATTTCTAAATCAATGGGGTAACGAATAACCCGGGCTGACAGCCCACTGGCCCGTCAGGAGCCAAACAGCCAGGACCACGGACAACGGCAGCGTTCTGCCAGTCATGAGGAATTCGTCATCAGCCTGTGGCCGCCACAGGCTGAGGTCATACCCGTCAGCATCAGCAGATTAGAGATGTTTGATCATCCAGATACCACAGCTGTTATGGCCGGTATTGCCCATCGGTCTGCTCAGAGAGGTAAAACCAAAGGCTTTATACAACCCTACCGCATCTTTCAGCTCATCCAGGGTTTCAAGATAACACGCCTGATATTCCCGCTTTTTGGCCTCGGCAAGGACAAAAGCAATCATACGCCTGCCCAGTCCCATCCCCTTCACCTCACGGCTAAAATAGAGTTTTTGTAATTCACAGACCCCAGATGCACCCGGCAGAGGCGCCAGCCCGCCACCGCCGACAATTTTACCGTTGGCCTCCGCTACCCAGTACCCACTGTCGGAACGCTGATAAACTTCACTCAGACAGTCGAGTTCGGGGTCATGCATACTGACCCCTTCCAGATGGTCTATTTTGTTGTCGCGAAAACTATTGCGGATCAGTTCAGCAATGGTGGCATTATCCCGGGATTCTATCGGCCGGAAAACCACCCCCGCTTCCCGCTGCCGACGGGCATTGCGCAGGCAACCCGAGAAACGACTGATCGTGGAAAAAAAATCGTCTATTTCCTGAGCGGAGGAAGACGCCAGCGCTTCTTCAGTAAAACGATCCGCATTCGCCTCCAGCATCAGTAACCGCTCCCGCCCTGCCTCCGTCAGGCTGAAAGTGGAAGCCCTGCCGTCGAGCTGGCTGGACACTTTCAGCAAATACCCCGCCTCGCTCAGCGTACGCAACGTTCGGCTCATGCTGGCCTTATCAACACATAAGCGTGCCGCCAGCTCAGTCCCGCCGGCGGGCTGCCGGTTAAGTTCAATCAGGATATGACTCTGCAGAGGGGATAATTCTGTTCCGCTGGTTTTGCGGCTCAGCATGCCTAATTCTCTGACCATGTCGCGCAATAATGCGCGGTACTGACGAACCTGTTGATTGTCCATAGAAAGGATCCGTGTGGAGTAATTGCCACCAAGCATACCCAATTTAGTTAACCCTGTTAACTAAATTCAGAGAATACCAGGTCACTCCTGGTCTGTGTTTGCCGGTGACCTCAACACCTGGCGAGTCGTCTCAGGCAACAGATGTTGGGCCATATAGTCGATAAAAACCCGCAGTTTGGTCGCAGGATAACGGTGAGAAGGCCAGAGAATACGGAATACCCCCTGATGGCAGGTCGCCTCTGGCAAAACCGGTAACAGTTCTCCGTGCAGAATCCCCTGTTTCACCATAAAATCCGGCAGGCAAGCAATTCCGAGGCCTTCCCGCACCACATTCAGTAAGACCTCCGTGGTATTACAAATCATGGTGGCAGGAAGAGCCGGTAGTGGTTTACCTTCCGGGTGCAGCAGTGGCCATGGCTCAAATTTGCCGGTTTCAGGAAACTTATGCTGTAAGCAGGCATGAGATGTCAGTTGTTCAGGTCGTTCCGGTAATCCATGCTGTTCCGCATAACGCGGTGAAGCCACCAGTTGCAGGCTAAAATGTCCGAGAGTCCTTGACCTCAGCCGTGAATCAGCATTTTCGCCACTGCGGATCACTGCATCAAAACCTTCTTCAATCACATCCACCAGCCGGTCAGTGAAATCGAGATCCAGCTCAATTTGTGGATACTGGCGCATAAAGCCACTGATCACCGGCATCACCAAACCGCTGACCAGCGGCAGACTGACCCGAAGTTTCCCCTTTGCCTCGTTGCGTGCTCCGGTCAGTTCTGTCTTTGCCGCTTCCAGTTCACTTAAAATACGCCGACAACGTTCAAGAAACAGGGCTCCTTCGGTCGTCAGGGTAATACTACGGGTACTGCGGTTGAATAAGCTAACCCCCAGGTTTTCTTCAAGCCTGGCAATACTTTTCCCCACCGCTGAAGCAGAAACACCCAATACCCGCCCCGCTTCAGAGAAGCTGCGCCATTCGGCTGCCTGAACAAAAAAAGTGATGCCGGTGAAGGCTTCCATCATGCTCACCTGTGAATTTTAGTCCGGTATGTCTGGAACAATAGACTATTTTTCTCCGGTTTGTCGCCTTGTATTGTGCGAAGGTCTGCCCGCCGGGCAGATTGTCAGTTTTCAGGACATTTGTAGCTTTCAGTGAGAAAAGGTGCCATGACGACCCTGTCTGTAAATTCCTCGGTCACTGCCAGACAGATGCTGCAACTGATTGCAGCCTGCCTGACAGGAATATTGATCCCTCTCTGTTTTACCGGTCCGGCCATGGTGTTACCTGCCATCAGCCATGAGTTAGGTGGCAGTACCCTTCAGCTTAACTGGGTCGTTAATGGCTATATTCTGACCTATGGCAGTAGCATGATGGCTGCCGGCAGTCTTGCGGATATCTATGGTCGTAAACGGCTGTGGCTCAGCGGACTGATCCTGTTTACCTTGTTTACCAGCCTGATTGCGACCGCCCACTCCGTTGGCTGGATAGACGTTCTGCGGTTGTTACAGGGCGCCGGAGGTGCTGCGGCGTTTGCCGGGGCTATGTCTTCACTGACCCAAACCTTCAGTGGTGCACAGCGCACCCGGGTATTCAGTTTACTCGGAACAACCTTCGGGCTCGGACTGGCCTTCGGTCCGCTGGCCGCGGGCTGGCTAACCTCCTTCGCCGGCTGGCGCTCAGTATTTCTTGCCACCGCCGTGATTAGCCTGACCGGGATGTTACTGGTGATAATATTTTCCCAAGAATCACGGCAACCGGAAGCCTTGACACCGGACTGGCCCGGCGCTGCCAGCTTCACCGGAGCGCTGGCATTACTGACTATCGCTATTCTGCAGGCCCCGGTTTCCCCTCCGCACAGTCCGGCGGTAATGATGACTTCTGGCGCAGCTTTAATATTGTTTATTCTGTTTGTAGTCAGAGAACGGCGGGCCCGTCATCCAATGCTTGATTTATCGTTGTTTCGGCAAGCACGGTTTTGTGGAGTCCAGTTACTGGCAGCCTCTCCGGCGTTTTTCTTTGTCACCCTGATTGTCCTGCTACCCGGATACCTGATTGGTGTCATCCATCTGCCTGTGGATATTGCCGGACGCCAGATGATTGCACTTGCCGCACCGCTGCTGGTGGTACCTTTCCTGGCGGCCTCACTGACCCGTTGGCTGTCACCCGGAGTCCTGTCTGCCGCAGGATTACTGTTAACTGCTGGCGGACTGAGTTACGCCGGTAGCGTCCTGGCCTCTGGTACTGACAGTGGTCTGACGTTAGCCATGCTTACCGTCGGAGCGGGTATTGGCTTGCCCTGGGGGCTGATGGATGCTTTGGCGGTCAGCGTGGTTTCCTCTGAGAGAGCAGGAATGGCCACTGGTATTTTTAACTGTGTCAGAGTCTCGGCAGATGGCATTGCGATTGCCATCGTCGGGGTACTTTTGGCCACATTACTCAATCATTCCCTGGCCTCCGCACTGCCAGCGGCTGAAGCTCAATCGCTGCAGGCCGCAGCCAGCCACCTGGCCCTGGGGGAACTGGCATCCGCCACAGAACTGCTACCGGGTAGCAGCAGCCTGCTGGCTTCTCTGTATCTGACCCGGCTCAGCACTGTAATGTACGCGTTATCTGTCGGGTCAGTTCTCACAGCAATATTTATTTTCCTGCTGTTCAGCCAGCGCCGGAACCGTCCTGATTCCTCACAAGGGTAATATGCTGCGCATTCCCCTGAATCATTATTTCTTACTGGCACAGACCATTCTGTGCCTGAATAACCCTTTGGCACAGGAACCACATCATGCAATCTTCATCTAAAACTGCAGTTGTCGGAGCTTCATGGCTGATTACTGCAGTATTTATGCTGTCAAATTCACCCACTCCCTTATACAGCTTCTGGCAGCATCAGTTCGGATATACGTCCGGCACGCTAACCGTGATTTTCGCACTGTATATCGCAGGTCTGTTAGGTACCTTGCTGTTCGCCGGGCAGTTATCCGACCACTACGGGCGTAAACCCTTGCTATTGCCCGGTCTGGCCGCCGCAATGATTGCCTGCCTGCTGTTTGCTAATGTTGAATCTGTGGCAGCACTGGCCGTGGCCCGGTTGCTGTCCGGCATTGCGGTCGGGGTCATGGTGTCCGCGGGGATGGCAGGTGTTGCCGACCTTACCGCTCCGCAATCGCGGCGGCAGGCGGCACTACTGGCTTCAGCTGCGATGGTGGCCGGCGCAGGCATGGGCCCCTTAATCTCTGGTACGCTGATGCAGATACTGACACATCCGGTAATTCCATTATTTTTACTGTTGTTCTGCGCGCTGCTCGTCGCCATCGTCATCGCTGTCCGCCTGCCCTTTGCACCACGCGGCGCCGCCACATCGGACAGTTTACGTCTGACCTTACCTTCACTGCCGGCTAAAAATATCAGTGCCCTGCTTTGCGGAATAGGTGCCTTTGCGCCAGGGATTACCGCAACGTCATTTATACTGGCGCTCGGTCCGTCGCTGCTGACCTTACTCGCTCACAGCTACAATCCGTTAATGGCCGGAATGATGACCTGTGGCATGTTTATCAGCGCGACATTGTCCCAGGTATTGGTACGCCACTGGCCATTATCCCGGGTATTCTTCGGAAGTTCGCTGGCCACCATCCTGTCGATGGTCCTGGTGGCGGTTTCTCTCACCCTGCATGAATATCCGTGGCTGATTTTTGGCGTACTATTGGCCGGGGCCGGACAGGGGTTAGGCCAGTTTGGCGGGCTGACACTGCTGGCTTTACAGGTGGCAGATCGACGCAGGGCTCAGGCCAATGCATTGCTGAATTTTGGCGGTTATCTGCCCGCAGGAATTCTGCCCGTAGCGGCAGGTTACCTGGCAGATAAACAGGGCTTATCCGTCAGTGCTATGCTGTTTGCCCTGCTGCTGACACTGTTTGCTCTGACCGGTGGCATTTATGCACAGCGTTTTCTCCGGTCAGCCCCGCAGAGCGTTGTCGTGGTCTGAAGACAAATTTTGCGCTAACGGCCAGAAAATATTGACAGATTTTCGTTTCAGTCTTGGGTTTTTTCTGCAACGGAGTAAACTTTGCTTACCCGTTCGGACCGGCCAATCCGGTTGGTCTTTGTAACAGCCCATCTACAGGTGAAAATAATGCGTAAACTGACCGCTGCTTTAGTATGTGTCGCTGTATTACTGCCGGTATCGCTGGCCAATGCACAGATTATTACCCGTGCTCAGCAACAGAAAATGGAAAAACAGGGTTTAGGTGGCGGTAAAGGCTCCGTCGAGGCTGCTTTTGCGTTTACCCGTGATAAAGCCAGCGCAGGCCAGGCGATCAAAGAGATTAGCTGGCTGACACTAAAACCTGGCACCTCTATCGGTTATCACAAACATATTGATAACGAAGATGCTTACATCATAGTCTCCGGCAGTGGGTTATTCAAAGATGCCGACGGTAAAGATTATCCGGTCAGTGCCGGTGATATCACTATTGTGCGTAAAGGCGAATCTCACGGACTGACCAATAACGGTAAACAACCGTTAGTCCTGGTGGATGTTATTGCTGCTCAACAATAATCTCCTGAACCATCTTTGCCTGGTGGCGGCGAATAAGAATTCGCTGCCTCGATGGTGGCAGGTTAGCCTGCTGAAGTTGTCCTCTGTTTTTAATGATTAGTAAAGGTAATCGTGATATGCGTGCAGCACTGTTTTGTGGATCCGCCTGCGGGAATGATCCCATTTTTGTCCGTGAGACCCGGCGTCTGATACAGCAACTGGCCAGTCAACAGTTCAGTCTGGTGTATGGCGGCGGAAAGGTCGGTTTAATGGGCAGTGTGGCTGACACAGCGATTGATTGCGGAATGGATATCCTGGGAGTCATGCCGGAAGCGCTGGTCAGTCATGAGCTGGCACATCCGGGTCTCAGTGAACTGAAAGTCGTTCGTGATATGCATGAGAGAAAATCTCAGATGGCAGGTAGTGCTGATTGTTTTATCGCGTTGCCCGGCGGGGCCGGCACCCTGGAAGAGATTATCGAGGCCTGGACCTGGGCTCAGTTGGGTCTGCACAATAAGCCCTGTGCTTTTTTCAACATCAATGGCTTTTATGACCCGCTACTGTCCTTTTTTGAACGGACGATTTCCGACGGATTTATGAAACAGACCTATGCAGATATGCTGATTGTTTCAGATGACCCGGTGCTTCTGGTCGAAAAGATTATCAGTTATACCCCTCCTCCGGTCAAATGGTCACGCTAACCGCGTTGAATCCGGTCCCCCCCTGGGTGGCCGCTGAATATGATTCCCTCTGCGGTGGAAACAGTTATTCCGGAAAAAACCGGAGCTTATCCGCCCCACTTAACCACCTGAATCTTCAAATTTGTTAACCCGAGATAATCTCAGGGTTGACCAAAACTGGCGGAACTCAGGCGGTTAATCCCTGGCAGCCTGTATTATCTTACGCCGGCAGGTATATCAGAACCGGGTAGCATTATTCTTAAAGAAAAAAACCACACATCAGCAAAATGTAGTAGTAAATCAGAATGCATTTATTTCCACTACAGCCTCCACATAATTTCCCGCGACTAATAATTCGGTAAACAATCCAGACATAACGGATTAGCCTTTGATATCTCTCCTGAGAAAATAAGCGGTTTACTGTGGGTATTGATGATAAAAACCACAGTAAAAGTTGCCAATTTCAGCTTGACTACTACATATCGCGCCCGCAAAATCACAGCGGAGAATGATACTTATTATTGTTTAGCCGCATATCTGGTGCACTAAACAACAGTGCTCGCTGCGGGAAAGCAAATGTCACAACTGACTGATACTGAGAAAAATCATCCGGGTTTAACTATCAATAACCTGCGCGCCGGTTATCAGAAAAACATCATCATCGACGATATCAATCTGCAGTTACCCGCAGGGAAAATGACCATTCTGGCGGGTCCGAACGGTTCAGGAAAATCTACGCTACTGAACACCATTGCACGAATGATCAGCCCTGTGGACGGGCAGGTTATTATTGACGGTAAAGATATCCACCAGCAACCGACCCGGCAACTCGCCCGTCAGTTGGGCATTTTGCCACAAACACCGTTACTTCCTGAAGGTCTGACCGTTGCTGAACTGGTGTCACGCGGGCGTTTTCCCTGGCAGGGTTTTTTACGACAATGGTCTGAGTCCGATGAACTGGCCGTTCAGGAAGCCTTACGACTGACCGGTACAGAAGCGCTGGCCGGTGTGCCGGTAGACAGTCTTTCCGGCGGTCAACGGCAGCGCTGCTGGATTGCAATGACACTGGCACAACAGACACCGGTGATTTTGCTCGACGAACCAACAACCTTTCTCGACCTGCGCTATCAGGTTGATATTCTTGAATTGCTGCGGGATCTGACACTGCATCATCAGCGCACCGTCATCATGGTGCTACACGATCTGAACTTTGCGGTGAATTATGCCGATTGTCTGGTGTTTCTGAAACAAGGCCGGTTGTGTTCTGTCACCGATGATCCACAGCAGTGTACGCCTGAATTAATCCGTTCGGTGTTCGATCTGGAAGTGCATATGTCGGTGAACCCGCTCACCGGAAAACCATTTTTTCTGCCCTTTCCTACTGATACGGGTAGATCTCTGTGACAGCATTGCTCACCCATACCACACAGCATCGATCGCGTTATCTGTTATCGCTGCTGTTATTGCTACTGTCAGTACTGACCGGTTCGGTCTTTGAACTGGCGATTGGCCCCCGCTTTATTCCTCCTTCGACGGTGCTACAGGCACTCCTGCATTATGACCCGATGAATTTCAGTCATCATGTAGTGATAGAATTACGGTTACTGCGGCTGGTCGCGGCACTGATGGTGGGTGCGGCACTGGGGGTTGCCGGTCTGCTGCTGCAATCAGTTATCCGCAATCCACTGGGAGAACCGCATATTCTGGGCCTCAATGCTGGAGCATCCTTAGCCGTGGTCGCCTGCACGGCTTTTGGTGTTAACTGGGTGACCACTCCGCTGTTACGTCCCCTGGCTGCGGCCGGCGGGGCTGCGTTGGTATTTAGCCTGGTGATTGCCTTTTCCTCTGCCGGTCGCAGCGGAATGACGGTGATTAAAGTCACCTTGTGCGGTGTCGCGCTCTCGGCGTTTACCGCGTCACTGACCGCCACGATACTGATTCTTGATGAGCAGACACTGCTGGACATGCGCACCTGGCTGGCCGGGGACCTGTCAGGACTTCGCTGGCCGGTGGTCAGTGCCGCGGCACTTCCGCTACTGCTGGCCGGAATACTGGCGCTCTGGCTGGCGCCGGCACTCAATGCCATGGCCTTAGGAGACCATCAGGCCCGCGGACTGGGAGTCAATATTACCCGTACCCGGGGACTGGCAGTACTGACGATTGCCCTGTTAAGCGGAGTGGCGGCTTCACTGGCCGGTCCGATTGGTTTTGTCGGCCTGATTGTGCCAAATATTGTCCGTCGGCTGGTCACACGTGATTTGCAGAGGTCTATCCCTTGCTGCGCCCTCGCAGGAGGGCTGATTTTGCTGGTCGCCGATATCGCTGCCCGAACCCTGGTTGCCCCGCAGGAGCTGGCTACCGGGGTAATGACCGCGCTGGCCGGTGCACCGGTCTTTATCTTTATTGCCTCGAGGCTGTTTAAATGAGTCGACAGTTACCGCGCAACCCGGCCATTGTCTGGCGCGCCGGTCGTTTTTCGTTGTTGTTACGCCCGGAAATTTTGTGCCGGCTGGGGTTGTTTCTGCTACTGCTGCTGATTTTACTCGTCTTTGGCATCAGCCATGGCAGTCTGCCGATTCCAGTCTCTTCGGTGGGCAAGGCGCTATTTTATCCTGACCACTCTGTCGGCAACACCGCTTATATTATCCGTGATGTTCGTTTGCCCAGGCTGCTGATGGCGGCAGCCGTTGGCGCTATGCTGGGAATGGCCGGTGCTGCTATGCAGTCTGTGACCCGCAACGGCCTCGCGGACCCCGGGCTGCTGGGCGTAAAAGAAGGGGCCAGCATCGTGGTGCTGGCACAGATTCTGTATTTCCCGACCCTTAGTGTGCTCTGGCAACCGATCACCGGTATGACCGGCGGCTTACTGGTGGCAGCACTGGTGGTACTGTTGGCACGCGATTTCTCACGGCCCGGTTTTATTCTGGCCGGTATTGGCATTTCCTGGATTTTTGCCGCCGCTATCGGTTTCTTTATGACTACCGCAGATGTCCGTCAGGTACAGACCGTCATGTTGTGGATGGCCGGTAGCCTGAATACTGTCAGTTGGCCATTAATGCTACTGGCGGTCTGCTGGGCAATTCCGGCGGTGGTATTGCTGTATATCACCGCCAGGGCTGCCGATATTGCCATGCTGGGTAGTACCTGCGCGACGGGTCTGGGAGTGAGGTTATCACAACTGACCTTACTGCGGTTTATTGCCCCGGTCGTTCTGACCGCAACCAGCATTTCCTGTGTCGGCAGCATCGGTTTTGTCGGTCTGATGGCGCCCCATCTCTCCCGCATGCTGTTTCGTGGCGGACAATCCACGCTACTGAGCGGCAGTGCCGTCTGCGGGGCGGTGCTGGTATTGCTGGCAGATAATATCGGCCGTCTGGCTTTTGCGCCCTTACAGTTACCCGCCGGGATCATTATTTCGTTGTTGGGGGGGCCGTTTTTCCTGCTGTTGCTCTGGCAACGCCGGGACAGGTTCTGAGAGTTAAGGAGTATTATGCGTATTTTCACACTACTACTGTTACTGTTCAGTTTCTGTGGCCATGCGGCCCCGGCAACTCAGCAATTCACCGATGACCTGGGCCGCACGGTAACGGTGCCTTTGCATCCCAAACGCATCGTTTCACTGCATGATCTGGATATCACTATCCCGCTGATTGAACTGGGCATTTTCCCGGTCGGTAGCCATGGGCGGACGAATCCTGATGGCAGCCATACTCTGCGTTCGGCAAAGTTGCTCACCGGGATTGATTTCGATAACTCAGACATCAGATTTATCGGCAGTGCGGATATTGATATCGAAGCCGTTGCCGCACTGAAACCCGATCTGATTATCACCGAGCCTAACCGTAGTGCTTCGGTGGAACAGTTGCAGAAAATTGCCCCGACCGTCAGTATCGACCATCTGAAAGGCGGAGCGCCGCGGATTTACAGCAAACTGGCCCAACTGACCGGAACTCAGGATCAACTGTCGCGGCTGGAAGCCCGCTATCAGGAGCAAATAAGGCAACTTAAACAAACTATCGGTCAGCGTAAAATCACTGTATCAGTGATTCAGGCAAATAACGGAAAACTTACCGTGATGCACAGCTATCACTCACTGGGTAAAGTGCTGCGCGATGCGGGGCTGACTTTTCCACCACTGATTAACCATATTCCGGAGGACGGGAGAATTACCGTCAGTGCGGAACAGCTTCCGGAGCTGGATGCAGATCTGGTGTTTGATACCTGGCGTGGTGATAATGGTGGTATGCCGCAGGATGAAA
This sequence comes from Tatumella morbirosei, assembly GCF_000757425.2. GTDB lineage: Bacteria > Pseudomonadota > Gammaproteobacteria > Enterobacterales > Enterobacteriaceae > Tatumella > Tatumella morbirosei. The sequence continues at coordinate 884,099 of NZ_JPKR02000003.1, forward strand.
TTACTGCAATGAATGGCGTGATGCCTGGCTGGTGTAATTTCCTGTCGGCCTGCCGGAAAGGACATTATGTGATGGTCTCCCGGGAAGAGGCCATTTCTAATTCGTTTGCGGCAATGGGCCTGATGACGGCGATGGTACAATCGCAGGTTGCCAGTCTGTTGCTGCCGGTGGCCAGATAAGCGGAAAGAAAAATGACAGAGATAAAAAAAATAAAAACCGGGTCGATGTGTTTGGCGAACGCCTGCGTCACCGGGCTCCACAGCTTTCCGCAGGGTTGCAGTCGGTGTTGTATTACATCAATGAAAACCGGGCAACAGTACTGGAGTCCACCGCTCTGGAGATCGCTGCCGCTAATGACACCTCAGATGCCACGGTTATCCGCGCTGTGCAGGCGCTGGGATTTGCAGGGCTGCGTGATTTGAAAAAGACCCTGCAACTGTGGTTTGAACCGGTGCCCAACTCTTCCGATAAAATGAGCAGTACGGTGAATGAATTCACCAGTGATATTAATTCGAGTATCGATTTTGTGCTGGAGGGTCACCGGAGTACCTGCGATGTATTGTCAGGTCAGGAGAACCGCACAGCATTGTCACAGGCAGTCAGTTTGCTACTTAATGCCCGGCAGCTGGCTATTTTCGGTATTAACGCTTCAGGAATCCTTGCTGAATATGCGGCGCGACTGTTTAACCGGATTGGCCTGCCCTGCTCTCCGCTCAACCGCGCCGGTATTGGGCTGGCAGAACAACTGCTCGCCCTGCAACGGGGTGACGTGTTGCTGATGATGGCCCAGAAATCAGCTCACCGCGAGGGGATGACGACTCTCAGGGAGGCCCGCAGGTTGGGCATTCCGGTTATCCTGCTGACTAACGCGATGGATTCACGGTTTGCGGAACAAGCAGATGTTGTCATTCAGGTACCGCGTGGCGGAGAAAACGGAAAAGTTCCCCTGCACGGAACGGTGCTGGTCTGCCTGGAAATGCTGGTGTTGGCAGTCGCATCCTCGGCTTCCCAGCGGACTATCAGATCGATGAAACGGATGGATGAGTTGCACCGGGGATTAAAACCCGGCAGCCACAAACGCTGAGCAACAGGGTTACACCAACGTTTTTTTGATTAACACCAGAAATACCGCCACCACAACACTGAAAACACTGGTCACCGCGAAGATTAAGCTGCTGTCACCCGGCAGCATGGTCATAAACGACGCGAGGAACTGACCACTGAACAGTGCCATCGACAGACTGGCCAGCCTCCGGCCACGATTGCCCTGATCGCTGCGGCTAACCGTCATATGGTTCACCAATGGCACGGAGAATCCAAATCCGCTTCCCAGCAGCACCCCGGCCAGGATAAGTTCGCTCAGGTTAGCCGCCAGCGCAAACAGTGCAAAGGCTGCCGCATAACAGAGAAATGCCAGCCAGAGTGTTGCCGGTTCGGATATTTTTTTAACCACCGCAGGCATCATGGCCGCCGCGGCCACCGCCACCAGAGACACCATCGACAGAAAATATCCGGTATCACTGCTGCCAATGCCTGCCTGATAAAACTGTTTGGGAATCACAATCACTGCGGTAAAAAAGCAAATCATCGACATTAGCGCCGCAAACAGTACCCCGCTGAGTGAAGGTGTTGCCGATCCCGGGGCACTCTTTCCTGTCAATTCAGAGGAGGCCACTTCGACAGTAACCGGAATCAGGGATCTGACCATCGCCAGCATGATCCAGCTCAGCAGATAGAGAAAAAACGGCCAGCGCCAATTCTGAACAGCCAGCAATCCACTGATAAACAAGAAAATCACCCCGCCAAACTCAATGGCCATACCCTGACGGGCGATCATGGATAGCCTGGCCTGACCGTGGTAGAACAGCGCCAGCAATGCGGTGCCTGAAGACATAACGACCGCAGTTGCTCCGCCCAGAATCAGCCTGTCGATAATCACTGCCGGCAGACCGTAACACAACATCCCGGCGATTCCTGACAAGCCGTAAATAAACAACCCAGACTGCAGAGCGGTACGCGCGCCCCATCGGTCGATTACTTTTCCTGCCAGGGGGCCGCCAAGCACCACCCCCAGTGACGGCAGAGTGATCAGCCAGCCCGCAGCATGGGGAATTCCGAGGGCTGCTGCAATTTCAGGCAAACCAGGCACCAGTATACAGCCGACCATGATGGTCAGCGAGGCAACAGCCAACAAGGTAAAACCGCCAGTGGCAGTGAGCATTGATGTTTGCATTGACGTTCGCAGCATTGTCCACATAATGAGATTTAATGTCCGATATATGGTCATCATCCTGATATGCCGGACGGCTGTCAAGACAAGCCGCCCGGGCGGTCACCGGACAAACTATGCTATAGTCGGCAAAATTTATACGAGGAATCCCCGTCTATGCCCGATATCCCTGAAAATAACGGTTCGCAGGTCATCGCCCGGGCGGCCACAATTTTCAATGTGCTGGAGACAGAATCCGGCGGCATGACGATTGCACTGCTGGCAAAAAAGACCGGACTTCCGCGAACTACCGTGCACCGGCTGGTCAGTTCTCTGGAATCACAGCAGTTACTGAGTTTTCGCCAGGGGGAGGTGCGGCTGGGGCCGGCGCTGGCCAGGCTGGCGGCCGCAGCCCATACCGATATTGTTCCACTGGCCCGGCCTGCAATGGAAACACTTAACCGCCGTACCCGGGAAACCGTCGATCTGAGCATCTTCCGTGGAACCCATGCGATCTCCGTCAGTCAGATAACCTCAGACCGTGAGCTACGGGTGGTATCCCCGGTGGGTACTGCATTCCCGAGCCACTGCACCGCGCATGGCAAAGCTCTGTTATCTCTGCTGCCTGATGAAAAGATCCTCTCGCTGGCCGGTAATCCGCCGGAACAGAGAACCAGGCAAACGCTGAAAACACCCGAAGCAGTGTTGCAGGACATCCGGCTATGCCGTGACAGACAATATGCGCTGGATAACGAAGAACATGCAGAAGGGGTTTGTGGACTTGGCATGGTGTTGAACACCGGGCTGAATGAACAATATGCGCTTTCACTGGCGGTTCCGACCGGCAGGTTTATGCCAAACCTGCCTGAGCTGCTCTCTGCCATAAAGCAGTGTAAAGCAGAAATCGAGTTGGTACTGGCTCCCTGACTCAGGTGGCGGAATACCCCGCCTGCCCGGCTTCTTTGATGAGCGTTGCTACCAGTGATGCGGCAGACATCTCTCTGGCCTGCCACGCCCCTTCCCCTGCCCATTGCGCCGAAAAACCAACTTCCCCCTGACTGGCGGCTGCCGCAGCCAGCGCTTTATTCAGTGAATAGGTCAGCGGATAGTCAGGGATTTGCTGCGGTTGAATATCCGCCGTTAACCTGCAAAACAGCGTATTGAGTGAACGGGCCGGTCGTCCGGACACCGCGCGGGTCAGTACTGTATTGCCCGCCGTCTCCTGCTTTAACGCCTGACGATAGGCGGCGTCTGCCGATGATTCCGGACAGAGTACGAAGGCCGTTCCCATCTGTACCGCATCTGCTCCGGCATTTAACATTTCCTGAATGCCGGCACCGTGCATAATGCCTCCGGCGGCAATCAGTGGTAACCGGACCGACTTTTTCAGTTGCAATATCAGCTGGCGGGTGGTCAGCATCTGGTCGTGGGTATTCATATCAAATATTCCCCGGTGACCGCCTGCTTCAATCCCCTGAGCAATCAGGAATTCAACCCCTGCTGCCTGCGCTATCAGCGCTTCCTCCACACTGGTCACCGTAGCCAGCGTCACAATCCCTTGCTGCCGAAACTTTTCAATCACCCGGGCTTCCGGTAGCCCGAAATGGAAACTGACCGCCGCCGGAGCCTGTGCGAGCAAAATATCCACCATCTTTTCCTGTTGCAAAAAACTGGTATAAATTTCAGTGAGCTCATCAGGCAGTGACACGCCAAACTGGTTGAATAAAGGCTGGAAACGCTGCAACCATTCGGCTTCAAGTGCCAGATTGCGTACCGCCACCGCATGACAAAACAGATTAACGTTGACGGCCTGGCGGGTCTGCGCCAGGGTAGTGCTGATCATTTTCTCTGCCTGCTCAGGGCCGACTGCCCCGATACTCACCGAACCCAGGGCCCCGGCATTACTCACCGCCGCTGCCAGTGCTGGTGTGGAAACGCCGGCCATTGGCGCCTGAATCAAAGGGAAACCCAGTCCCAGTCTGTCAGCTAATAAACTTTTCATTATCACCTGCTTGTCATCTCATCGCACTACACCATAAAATCTCTTTATGAGCTGTAAAAAGCAATTCTGTTTCTGTTTCGGGAATCAAAAATGAATCATACGTCACTAAAAATCTTTACGGTGGTGGCTGAAGAGTTAAGCATTATTAAAGCCGCGAAACGTCTTGGCAGAGTTCAGTCAAATATTACCACCCGCATTCAGCAACTTGAGCAGGAGCTGGATGTGCAGCTATTCCTGCGTGATAACAAAAAACTGCAACTTTCCCCTGAAGGTGAGACATTCCTAAGCTACTGCCGGCAATTACTCACCCTGGCCGATGAAGCACGACAAGCCCTGCACCCACAACACCCCTCAGGAGTTTTACGGCTGGGCAGTATGGAGTCGACCGTCGCCAGCCGGCTGAATCAGCCATTATCAGACTTTAGCCGGGCCTTTCCCGAAGTGCATTTGCAACTGGTCACTCTGCCTACCCGTCAACTAACCGAGGCGGTACTTTCCAGAGAGCTGGACTGTGCCCTGGTTTCACTGCCGGTAGACCGGCAGCAGCAGACTGAATGCCCTGCAGGACTGAACTTCCGCTCACTGTTTAGCGAAGACCTGTTGATGGTTTACCCTGCGGGATACCAGCCGGACTGTCAGGAGCCCCTGCCACTGGCGGCATTTGCCGAGGGTTGTAGCTACCGTCGGATCGCTGTACAGGCCTTGCAGGCTCAGACATCCGGCGGTCCACTGCCAGCTATCAGTGAAGTCAGCTCTTATCATAGTATGCTGTCCAGTGTGGCCGGTGGTGGCTATTGCTGCCTGCTGCCAGCCAGCGTATTCGGATTGCTACAGCCGGCCCGCGAACTCACCATCATTCCCGCCGGTATCGCTGTCACTCAGTTTATCTGGCGGGACCACTCCATCTCTCTGGCTGTTCAAAATCTGGGGGCTCTGCTGGCCAGGGAAGTGGCTGACTAAAACACCCTGTCATCCTCTTCTGTCACTGTTATCTGATGACTGCAAGCAGCACAGCCACTAACAGTGCGGCGGTCGCACTTAACAACGACGGACTAAATGAACCACTGAGCTGGTAAAGTTCTCCGGCCACCATCGGGCCGGCAATCTGGCCCAAGCCATACAGCGCCGTCATGGCTGATATCATGTTAAAACTCACCAGATGAGCGAGCCGTCTTGCCTCAGGCAGAGCTATTGTCACCGTGCCCATAAAGGTAAACCCGGTCAGCAATGCACTGACCAGACATAGCCAGAGTGAGTGGCTAAACGCCGGAAGCACGACACCCACCGCCTGCACTAGCAGATTGGCAATCAGTGCATGACGAGCCCCTTTTACCACCATCCATTTATGCCAGATAAAGCAGGAAGGTATCGCCGCCAGACCGAACAATGCCCAGACCTGAATCGGGTCGACCGGTGAGCCGGAAAGAAACAGCGGCAGATAGGTGGCGGTAATGATGTAACCGAAGCCGGACAGAGCATAGATTAGTAACAACCGGTAGGCAGCACTGCGGGCTTGAGGGCGTGGTGCGACATGACTTAGTGTAGGTTCGGCCGTAAACCTCAGGCTGTCTGCCGGAAGGTTCAACCAGCGCAACACCAGCAAAAAAACGTATAGCCGCGCTGATACCGCAGATGACCCAGATGGCCGGTGATGTCAGTTGCAGTTGTTTTGCAACTGCGATCACTTCTGCCGACAGAAAAATACCCACGCCAACTCCGGCATACAGCAAAGGCGCCCCACCACTGTGTTTGTGGTGTTGTAACAACCATAACGAGGCAGCAATCAGGCTGACCGCGCTGACCAGGCCGGCAATTCCGCGCACTACAATCACCTGCATACCATTATGGCTTAACGCAAGAGCGAACAGGCATAACAATGTGGTAATCACCGCGAAGCAGCACAGCAGCCGGGCATCGCCAGGCCGGGCTTTCGCCAGTAATAATGCCCCTGCAAGATATCCGGCATAGTTCGCTGCGGCGGCCAGATTTCCCTGGCTCAGCGTCATCAAATGTTCCTGAATCATTAATGGCATTATTCCGGTAAAGGCGAAACGCCCATACCCCATGCCTGTAACCAGTATTACAGCGCCTGCCAACGCCATCATTCTGGCTTTTGCCTCTGACGGATAATTGTTTACCAAACCCACACGGCCTCCAAAAGTGTATCTGTTACCCCGATCAATTCTTTTAATGAGAACAAAAAGTGAATATATATCTCAAAGTGAGATATAACAAGATAAATAACCGTGTACCTGGCCCGCCATGTGGCGTTTTTCCCCGCGGTTCTGACTAAGCGGTGTAGAAACGAACTCTGTACAACCGGCTGTCGGAGTGAAAATACCTGACTTGCGACTTATAATTTAATTCTGAAGTAACAAACCCATAACCTTGCTGCGTCAGGTGCCATTTACAGAAGATATTCCCCGGGTGACCAGGTTGATTTAAGGGAGGCCCCGGGGAATTAACTGCGATTATTAAACTCAATGACCGGATACCGATTTTGCTTCGCTGACAGGAATTCCGAGGTTTATACATTCACAGGAAGGTCAGGCTATGCAACCGTATAAATGTTTTATCCTTGATGATTATCAGACCGTGGCTAAGAAGATGGCCGACTGGTCGCAGTTGCCGGACAGTATCAGCCTCCATACTCTCCATTCACCGGTCAGCAGCCCTGAACAACTGGTCGGGTTGCTGAAAGAAACGAACATTCTGGTGGTGATGCGCGAGCGTACCGCCATCACCCGACAACTGCTCAGCCAGCTTCCGTCGTTAAAACTGATAGTGACCAGCGGGATGAGGAATGCGGCCATCGATATTGCGGCCGCGACTGAGCTGGGGATCACCGTGTGTGGCACCGAAAGCAGCAGTGTGCCTCCTGCTGAACTGGCCTGGGGATTATTACTGGCCCTTTCACGGCAGATTTGTAGTGAATCATCGGCGTTAGCGACAAATGGCCCCTGGCAAAGCAGCCTGGGAATGACTCTGCAGGGAAAAAAAATTGGCATTATCGGGTTGGGGAAAACCGGGAAAATCGTTGCCCGTTATGCGCAGGCATTTGGCATGGAAGTGTACGCCTGGAGCAGTAACCTCACCGAAGCACAGACCCAACAACAGGGGGTCACTTTTGTGTCTTCCAAAAAGCAAATTTTACAGCTGGCGGACGTTATCACACTGCATCTGGTCAGTTCACCACGTAGTCACGGCATCATAAGTTATTCCGATTTGCAACAGATGAAAAAAACTGCGCTGTTAATCAATACCTCCCGCGCGGAACTGATCGCTGAAGGTGCACTCATCAAGGCACTGGAGAACGGTGATATCGCCGGAGCTGCGATTGATGTTTTTGAACAGGAACCTCTGCCCGCAGACTCTTCTTACCGTCACACCCGAAATCTGCTGGCCACTCCGCATCTGGGCTATGTCAGCGATACGAATTATCAGACCTACTTCGGTCAGGCGATTGAAAATATCCGAGGATGGCTCGACGGGAAACCTGTCAGGGTACTTGGATAATTCAGAATTCCCATGGCAGCGGGCGTTTACGATCTTGCCCGACGACTCTGGCCCTGCCGGTGAAAGTTAAGAATCAGGCGGGAATGAGCTATCGACGTGTTGGTCACCGTCACTGATAATCGTTTTTTTCAGAAAGTTTTATCAGCTACAGCATGTCCGCCTGGCTCAGTGCTTTACTGACCAGAGTCGCATCATCCACTTCAGGGTCCGTAGATAGTGTTAAACCGCTGAGATTTTTTCCATATCCCGGGATTACCCTTCGGTGTTTGTCTCTCTGCCCGAAAGGACCAGCCCCCTGACTGACGGCGGTCAGGAAAGTTGATCCTCTTCACATCCCTGACAGGCGTAGCTGTTTTGTCCATAGACTAAGCGATAACTTCCAGATTAGCTGCCTGCACCTAAGGGTATGGTTAATCATCGGTTTGAATCTTACACCGGACTGTTGGCCGGTGACCGGTTCACGGCTGCATATCTGCCGTTTTCCCTGACTGGCAGACTGCTCACAGCCACAAACTTTTGTCGGGGATGGCCAGGAAAAGGATGAACCCCATGTCAACGTCAGCACTCTCTTTGCGTGAAAAAATAGGTTACGCCTCCGGAGATGCGGGATGTAACATTATTTTTGGCACGATTATGTTGTTTGTCAGTTTCTTTTATACCGATGTTTTCGGCTTATCACCGGCGATGGTAGGAATATTATTGCTGTCAGTGCGAATACTCGATGCAGTGGCTGACCCGATAATGGGAGTGATTGCTGACCGGACAGTTTCCAGCTGGGGCCGTTTCAGGCCCTGGTTATTGTGGGGAGCGGTTCCCTTTGCGATCGCCAGTATTCTGATGTTTACCACGCCGGACTGGAGTTATCAGGCCAAAGTCATCTATGCCTTTGTCACTTATGCCCTAATGTCGATGACCTATACCATGGTAAATATCCCGTACTGCTCACTGGGCGGCGTCATCACCAATGATCCGGTCGAGCGCGTGGCTTGTCAGTCCTGGCGGTTCGTAATGGTTGGTGTAGCCACCTTGTTGCTGACCCTGTCACTGTTACCCATGACCGAATGGTTTGGTAACGGCAATAAGGCCAGAGGCTACCAGTCAGCGATGGTCGTGTTGTCGCTGATTGGCATGTGCCTGTTTTTCTTCTGCTTCTTCAACGTAAAGGAGCGTATCCATGCGGCAGTACCTTCACATGATGCCTGGCGTAAGGATCTGCGGGATATCTGGAGGAATGACCAGTGGATAAGAATGTTGGCACTGACGTTATGTAATGTCTGCCCGGGATTCATCCGTATGGCTGCGGTAATGTATTACGTGACCCGGGTAATGCAGCAAAGTGCCGGATTTGCCACCTTCTTTATTAGTCTTGGGGTGGCCGGCATGATGATCGGCAGTATGCTGGCAAGACCACTGACTGATCGCTGGTGCAAACTGAAAGTCTTTTTCTGGACCAATATCGTGCTGGCACTGTTTTCGGCCGGGTTCTGGTTTGTTAACCCGCAGGCGGTGGTGCTGGTAACCTGCCTCTATTTTTTACTGAATATCCTGCACCAAATTCCGTCTCCTCTGCACTGGTCCCTGATGGCGGACGTGGATGATTATGGCGAATGGAAAACCGGTAAACGACTGACCGGAATTAGCTTTTCGGGCAATATTTTCTTTCTTAAATGCGGTCTGGCAATTGCCGGGGCACTGGTCGCCTTTCTGCTGTCACATTATGGATATAACGCCAGCGCGGCCACCCAGTCCCCCCAGGCACTGTCGGGTATTGTCATGTTGTTTACTTTGATCCCTGCCTTCGGGTATCTGCTGACCGCAGGAGTCGTCAGATTACTGAAGGTTGACCGCAGCCTGATGAAGCAAATCCAGTCAGACCTGGAAAAAAGGAGAAGAAATTATTCCGGTATTGCTGATCTATATCGTCAGGTAAAAGCGGAACAACGTGAGCGCCAGACAGTCAGTACCGTCCGGCCGCAAATGCTGTCATGACATTAACAGGAGCCGACATGCAGAACTGGCCAAATCCGTTTATAGAACAACGCGCGGACCCTTTTATTCTCCGCCACCAGCAGTACTACTACTTTGTGGCCTCGGTGCCTGAATATGACCGGCTCGAGATACGTAAGGCAACCACGCTGGAAGGTTTGCCGTCGGCTCCGGCAGTAGTGGTATGGCGTAAACCCGACCATGGACCGATGAGTGAGCTTATCTGGGCCCCTGAACTCCACCTGATCAACGGTAAATGGTATCTCTATTTTGCCGCGGCCCCGACCCGGGAGCTAAGCGATAATATGTTCCAGCATCGTATGTTTGTGCTGGAATGCCAGGGAGAGGACCCGCTGACTGGTGATTGGGTCGAAAAAGGTCAGGTAATGACCCGGTATGATACTTTTGCCCTCGATGCCACTACCTTCCATCATCAGGGTAAACAGTGGTATCTGTGGGCACAAAAAGCTCCGGACATCGCCGGAAATTCAAACCTGTATTTGTCTGAAATGGAAAACCCCTGGACGCTCTGCGGTACTCCGCTGATGTTGTCACGCCCGGAATATGACTGGGAATGCAGAGGTTTTCTGGTGAACGAAGGGCCGGCGGTGATTAAACACGGTGATCGCTTGTTTGTCAGTTATTCCGCCAGTGCGACTGACCAGAATTATTGTCTGGGGCTGCTATGGATAGCTTTGGATGCGGAACCATTACAGTTGAGCAACTGGCACAAATCACCTCAGCCAGTGTTCACCACCAGCCAGGCCAATAAGCAGTATGGTCCGGGCCATAACAGTTTTACCGAAACTGAATCCGGAGAAACAGTTCTGGTCTATCACGCCAGAAATTATACAGAAATTGAAGGTGATCCGTTATATGACCCCAACCGCCACACCCGGCTAAAGAGACTGGAGTGGGACCACCGGGGGATGCCGGTATTTGGCACGCCTCCGGCAGATAATCACTAATCACCACGGATTGCCGGGAGAAAACTGCCCGGCAATCCGTGGTGATTCCCCGTGATAATATTGGCTCTGAGGCCCGGACGCACTCTGAAGGAGCATCGTTATGCAAGTCATCATCTGATAATTCAGTCTACTGAAAGTAAAGGAAAAATCTTACTCCCCGACCAGTCATTTCATCGTTTAAGTCTGCTCCGCCCCCGTTGAAAGCTTCAACACAGGTGCCGGTGTTATAGGACGAAGTCATTCTTAAGCAGGAAGCATAATCAATTTCACCGTCCTTACCATCGATCATTTGTGACCCTGTCACATAATACAAAATAATTAAATAACATAGTGATACCTGACAGGTCACGCTATCTCTGAGTCTTGCACCCTCATAGTTTCCCGGGTAATTATCACCCTCATAATAATGAGTGGCACCATTTTTGCTTGATCTGACAGGTGATAAAGCCAGGGAGCCAACTTATGAAAGCAACATCTGTCCGTTACTACGTTTTTTCTCTCCTGTTCCTGATAGCGCTGATTAACTATATTGACCGTGGAGCACTCTCTTTCTCAGCCAATGCTATCGCCCAGGAATACCATCTGGACAAAGTACAACTGGGCGCGGTCCTGGGGTATTTCGGTTTTGGATATCTGTTTGGCTCATTGTGTGGCGGTTATCTTGCTGACCGGTACGGTACCCGCAAAATTTGGTTATGGGCCGGAGTGGCCTGGTCTGTGCTGGAAATTGGGACCGCCTGGGCCGGCGAGCTGGGAGTCGCCATGTTTGGCGGGTCCGCTATTCTCGGATTTGCGGCATTACGTATCCTGTTCGGCTTCTCTGAAGGCCCTGCCTATGCCCTGATGAACAAAACCATTGCCGGTTGGGCTCCGGATAATGAACGCGGTTTTGCTTTAAGTATTGGGCTGGTCAGTACTCAGGTTGGGGCATTACTCACCGCCCCGGTCGCCGTCGGTTTGCTGCTGTTAACCCATGACTGGCGCATTATGTTTATCGTACTGGGAATTTTTTCATTGCTGGCGATGCTGTTATTTGCCCGCACCTTTACCGATACCCCGCAATTACATCCCCGGGTGAATTCACAGGAGCTGGCATTGATTGCCAACGGTCAGAAAGCCGAAGTCTCCGGAGAAAAACCGCTGCCATGGTGGAAATTTTTTACCCACCGGACTCTGGTCTGCAATGCGCTGGGATATTTTAGCTTCCTGTATATCACTTTTACGCTGGCCAGTTGGTTACCCAAATATTTACAGGACAATTTCCATTACGACCTGCACTCCCTGTGGTACGTCGCCATGATCCCATGGAGTGGCGCCTGTTTTACCGTACTGTTAGGAGGAAGAATTTCAGATACCCTGCTGCGCCGTTTTGGCAACCTTCGTCTTGCACGTAACCTGTTTGCCGCCACCGCGCTGTTACTGACCGCCGGCTGTTTTATGGCTATCCCCTGGGTACACTCTCCCGCCAGTGTGATCGCCCTGATGACCGCCGGCAATGCACTCAATGCCATGGTGAATAATGTCTACTGGTCAGTAGTGATTGATGTGACACCGAAAGCGACAGTCGGTACCTACAGCGGAATGACGCTGGCTATTGCGAATATCGCATCGATCATATCACCGATTCTGTCCGGCTGGATGGCACAAAATTATGGCTACAACTCGATGTTTAGCGTAACCGCCGGAGTGGCGCTTTGCAGTATGATTGCCATGCTGATGCTGCAACCTGAAAAACGTCTGACCTCTGCTACCACGTTATCCCGGCTGACACATAAAGGGAAAAACCTGCCCGCCACAGACTAACGGTTGCCGGGCGGCAGGTTGTCGCCCGCAATTAACGAAGGCGAAGTTGTTCTGCTTTATGCAGGGTTTCGGTCAGTTGTCCCGCCAGAGCCTCAATCACTTTCATGCACACTGAATTGCCAAACTGCTTATAGATTTGCCCGTGCGATACCGCATCCACAATAAAATTGTCCGGGAAACCCTGTAGCCGCGCACATTCCACCGGAGTGAGTTTGCGGGGATTTTTCCCTGCATGACTCTGATCGATCAGGATTTCAGAACCGTCTTTATAGTAACGGGCACTCAGGGTATTGGTGTACTCACTGTCAGCGTTAAATAAAGAATAGCCGAAACCATTACCACGCTGTTTATGAGAGGCCAGTCGTTTCTGATGACCGATCCACAATTTATCGGACAGCGTGTAGGCATCTTTCCCCCTGGCCGCAATTTGTTGAGCCAGTTCTTCCGGTGTCAGCAAAATATCTCCGACCCGGGTCGGCGTGCAGGGAGCTTCCGGCCAGCGGAACAGTTGGTCAAAATCCACTCCGGAGAAATAATCTTTATCAAAACCGATAATATAGACCCGCTCCCGGTTTTGCGGTGCGCCAAAATCTCCGGCGCGTAGCACTTTAAAATCGACCCAGTAGTTCAGTTTGCCAGACAGCGCCCTGCGCGCCTCATCACTCATCGGAACGTCTTCAGGAATAGCCCCGCCATGCGTGCCCTCCAGGATTCCAATAATGGTTTTCAGCGTGCGGCCTTTATCATGGCCCTGGAGTTGTTTTACATTTTCCAGCAGAAAAGCCTTGGGTCGTTTTTCAGCCAGAATGCGCTGTATTTCAAAAAACATGGTCCCACGGGTATCACTGAACCCCTGGCGGAGACCCGCCAGGGAGAATGCCTGGCAGGGAAAGCCGCCCAGCAAGACATCATGATCAGCAATATCCCGGGCATTGACCCGCGTGATATCGCCCACCGGCATTTCACCATAATTTGCCAGGTAGGTTTTCTGAGCAAATTTATCCCACTCGGAGGTAAACACGCAGTGCCCCCCCAGCCGCTGGAATGGCAGACGAATCCCCCCCACGCCAGCAAACAGATCGATAAAAGTGAACCGGCTTTGTTGTTTAGGCCCCTGACGGAAGGGGGCTTCCAGATGATGTTTTTTCAGTCTGGCTTCAAGATGTTGTATCGCCTTCCACTTTCCGGCAGACGGAACGTGTTCGCCCGATTCCCAGCCACGAACCGTGCGTTCGCCGCTGGCTGACATACCGAGTACATTGGCAAATTCGCTGCGTCCCAGACCCAGACTTTCTCTGATCCTGGTAATCTCTTGCGGCGACGGATTTGATATAAGGGGCATAGTAGAGTGACTTATCCGGTTTTAGTCCTGGAAGACTACCACCGGCCCGGTGAGCAGGCAATGAGATATTCAGCAGTAGTTTTTAACTCTCCACGTCGCCGTTGTCGCCCCGGATGACGCTGCCGTTCCATCGTTAATTAGCCCGACAGTTCAACAATCGTAATCAAAAAACGCTGATAACTGACCATTGTTGAGGTTATATTTAATAACAATAGTAATAATTATCATTACTGTTATTTATTGAAGGTTTCCCCTCGCTGAACCGGAAAATACTGCATAGTTATTCCCTGGACGAATTATCCGTCTGGTTTTTCAGCAGATTATATTGTTATGACTCAAACCAAACTCACCCCGCTCCTGACATTTTTCCTCAGTGCATTACCATTATCTGCATTGGCCGACCTGGTAAGCGATGGTCATCTGACGCTCGACAGTCGTACCATGTATTACAACAATGACAATCGAACCTCACACACCCGCCAGGCGGTGGGTAAACAACTGGGTGAAGGACTTATTGTGACCGGAAAATCTGGCTTCACCCCCGGAGCACTCGGGTTTGGGGTTGATGCCGTCGGTATGCTGGGGACCAAAATGTATGGCCCCACTGGCAATAACATTAACACCGGCTTGTTTCCGCAACACACTGATGGTAGTGCCCCTGCGACCTTTGGCAGTGCACGCTTTGCCGCTAAAGCCAAAATTCACCACACCCTGGCCAGAGCAGGCTTTCAGCAACTCAATCTGCCGGTAATCCGGACCAATACAGGACGTTTATTTCCGGCATTTTATCGTGGCTACACCCTGCATTCAGAAGATATCAGTCACCTGACCCTCGATGCCGGTTTTATCGACAGGGTTCAGGGGCGTAATCAGACCCACTATCAGCCATTGAAATCCACAGGTAAAGCGACCGGCAGTTCATCCGGTTTCTCCTATGCCGGGGGCCGCTATACTCCGGTCAATGCTCTGGCACTCAGTTATTACTATGCGCGACTGAATAATTTCTATCAGCAGCATTTCTTTGGAGCGGTAGCCTCAACTCCACTCGGTCAGGGGATACTGACTACGGATACCCGCTATTTTCTCAGCCGGAATGAGGGGGAGCGCTATGGCGGAAACGCCGATAACAATGCCCTGGGTGGAATGCTGACCTATCAGATTGCCGGTAACAGCCTGGGAGCCGGATACCAGCAACTTACCGGCTCAGGAGGTTTCCCTTACCTCGACCCGGGTCAAAGTATTGATGGCGTTTCGACAGATACTACCGGCGGCAGTACCGGGCTGATTAGTGAATCCCCCTTGTCAAAGTTTAAAACCGCACATGAACGTGCCTGGGTTATACGTTACCACCTGGATTTAAGCCGGTTTGGCGCACGGGGATTAAGCTTTAACAGCAGTTATGTCTACGGTTATCACGCCATGGTCAGCACCAAAACCGGTTATCAGAACGAGTGGGTACGAACCCTGGGCTTAAGCTACCGTTTACCAAAATCCATCAGCAAAGATATGACGGTCAGTTGGAAGAATGTGACTTATCGCAGCAATATCAGCGGTACCCACAGTCAGGACCAGAATATTTTACTGCTTAGCTGGCATTATTCGATTCTGTAATCTGAACAGGACAGTCTGTTGCCGGCAGAACCTGGTGTTCTGCCGGCGAGAAGATTACTTCGCGTTTTTAATCACTAACTGGTGCCGCTCATTATAAAACCGGCGACATGCCAGATATCCGGCAATAATGGTCGAAATACTGGCGGTGGACAGCGTCATAAAGGTCACCATGATCTGATACTTGATCGCTTTTACCGGATCAATTCCCGCAAAAATCAGACCAGACATCATCCCCGGCAGACTGACCAGCCCGACCGTTTTCGCCGAATCCACGGTCGGAATCAGTGATGAACGAATGCTGTCACGCAGCAACTGTGCCGAAGCCTGTTTCGGTGTTGCGCCCAGGCTCAACATCTCCTGAACCTGTTGCTGATGAGCACTAAAACGCTGTCCCAGATTGTTATAACACAGCCCTACCGCAATCATACCGTTGCCGGCTATCATGCCGGAGATTGGAATCACCTGCATCGGTAAAAACTCGATAGACCCGGTGCCCACCAGCACAATCAGCGTCAGCACCGCCCCGCTGGTGATGGCCACAAACGACATCACAAATGCACGGTCGATATATTTGCTGCGTTTTTTGGCATTCAGCGCCGCATTAACGCAGATGAACAACACCATCAGTATGGTCAGTAAGACATTATTCACATCAAAGATGTATTTGAGCACATAGCCGACGATGACTAACTGTACAACTGCCCGGCTGATGCTCCACAGGATGTCTTTTTCTAACGACAATTTTTCCCGGTGGCTGATGAGGATGGCCAGCAGCACCAGTCCAAGGGACATGAGCAGGGAGCTGTTAGTAATATTATGCTGGTTCATGAGCGGTTTCCCGGGGCTGGCTGGCGGTCAGGGTAATGACATTATCCGCATGGCTGATTTCATTGCGGTCATGGGTAACCCATAACACCCCAAGATTTTGCTCTCTGACATACTGCTGAATCAAATCATTCACCCGGCGCTTATTACTGTCATCGAGTGCGCTGGTAATTTCATCCAGCAACAGGACCCTGGGTAAAAACTGCAGATTACGCAGCAATGATACCCGTTGTTTTTCACCGCCGGAGAGTTCAGTCACGGGTTTAGACAACAGGCTTTCCGGCAGTGCTAACCGTTGGAGATCCTGCTTAAGTTGTTGTGGATCGGCTTTTTTCTGCCGCAACTGCCACGGAAAGCTCAGATTATCCCTGACCGTTTCACCAAACAATGCCGGTGTCTGCGCGCAATAAGAAACCTGACGCCGGTACTCTTCCGGGGAATAACTGTCGATAGATTTACCATCGAAGCGAATAGTTCCGCTGTCGGCTGAAATCAGAGAAGAAGCGATTTTCAGTAAGGTACTTTTTCCGCATCCGGAAGGTCCGGTAATCAGGGTAAATTCCCCTGCCCGGAGAGACAGTGAAATGTCGTTAAGTATGAGGGTATTGCCCGCGTGGAAACAGATATTGCTTAATTCCAGCAGTGGTGACGTCTTGTCCATGATTTTTCCTGTGTTCCCGAATATTCCCCCTATCTTAACGAGGTTTCCTGCCTGGGATAAATGGCTTTTTTCACCCTGCAGGGCAACAATCTGCTGTCGACAGGCTTTTCTGCCACTCCCCCTGCCACCAGGGCGCCAGCAAGCCCAATTTGTCATAATTTTTTAACTATAGTGACTGGTGTTTCCGTCCGCAGCCTTTTAAGGTAGTAGCCTTAATTATGATGGGATGGGAGACGGGTAATGAGGATTTTGGTTGTTGGCGCTGGCTCTACCGGCGGGTTTTATGGCGCGAGTCTGGCGCGCCATGGCCGTGATGTGACTTTTCTGGTACGTGAGAAACGCGCAGAAAAACTCAGGGAAAAAGGGCTGGTCGTTCATGCACATTCCGGTACTTTTTCCCTCCGACCACAGATTGTCGTCGCAGATAAAATTACCGCCCCTTATGATCTGATTATTCTGACCGTCAAGAGTTTTGGTCTGCCAGGGGCTATCCGTGACATTACCCCTGCAGTCGGTGAAAATACCGTCATACTGCCAATTCTTAACGGTATGAAGCACCTCACCACACTGCGTCAGACGTTTGGTGAAGATAAGGTGATTGGTGGGCTGTGTAAAATTCACTCAACGCTGAATGATGAAGGCGAAGTGTTGCAAATGTCTGCGCTCAGCCAGCTTGTCTTCGGCGAACTGGACGGCAGTGATTCAGCAAGAATCCAGGAGATTAATCAGGTATTTACCGACTGCGGGTTTGATAACAAGTTATCGTTATCTGTACAGAACGATTTATGGGAAAAATGGCTGCTGCTGAGCACTCTGGGCGCAGTCACCTGTCTGTCCCGCGGCAATACCCAACAGGTGTTGCAGTCTGCTGGTGGCGACACACTGCTGAACACAATATTTAGTGAAGTACTGGCGGTGGTCACTGCCTGCGGCTATCAGCAGCGTCCGGCGGTCATTGCCACTACGCTGCAAACCCTCAGTAACCCAGCCACACCGATGACTTCGTCGATGTATCGCGATTTACATCAGGGATTTCAGATTGAAGCAGACCAGATCATCGGCGACCTGGTGGAACGTGCGCAAGCGCACTCTGTTCCTGTGCCACTGTTGAATGCAGTCTGGGTGAATCTGCAGGTTTATCAGATTCAGCGCCAGTCCACTGTCTGAGGATATAAAAAAGCCCGGTCAGGGTGCCGGGCTGATTCTGAACTGTCGGTTTATTTCTTTTCGTCCACTGACGGTGATTTCTGTTCACCCAGCAGTTTAAGTTTTTTCGAGATTTCCCGACGTTCTTTTGAAAGGTCTGCGTTTTTAATAATGTACTCGTCGACACGATCTTCATAGTCACTACGCATACTGGCAATAATTTCCTGAATTGCCTCAATACTCATGCCCGGCTTTATGTATTCACTCAGGTTGTCCAGCAGCAGTACACGCTTCTGGTTGTCACGGACTTTCTTCTCATTATCCGTAATCTCACGTTGTAACTTATTTTTACGGCGAAACATGCGTACGAATTCAAGTACGTCCTGGAATGACTGTTTGGCATTTTCCATGATAACACCTTAGTTTGACGCCCGTTCTGGCAGGCGTGTGAGTTTCAGAATCCATCGGTTCAGATGAAGTCTCTGCTGCTTTACTGTGACTTCTAAAACTTTTCAGTGCTTTATCTTAGCGCAAAGCAACTGCAATTCACATTCAGACTGTCGATTACTTTCTCAGCACCATGCGGATAAGATCATTCATTCTGACCAGCTGACCGTGTAGTTCGAGGCTCAGCCACACATAGCCATACACCTGCGCCGCCTCGGCATTCGCATGTTCCGCTTTGGAAAGCAGTGATTTCAGTTCCCGGTCAACTTCTTCCAGTTCCGCCGCAGTGGCAGCAACGTTCTCCGGAATACCACTGACCAGCATCTCAGAAAGCGTCCGGAACAGATTTTCGGTCAGCGCCTGCGTCCTCCGTATCGTCGGGGCATTCAGCAATAACAGATGACTTTCGCGGGAGGCCCACCACGCATTGATTTGCATTTCCAGGGTATAGACCATATTACGCTGAAGGGTCTGTATGGCTTCATACACTGACTTAGGGATCCGGGTCTCTTTATTGGCCGGTTCCAGCAGCGAACGCATTTTAACAACCTCAGTCAGTAACTTCTGAATCGGTTTATTCAGCCGCGGCTTTTCCAGCAAATTGGGAGACAACCCGGTGTGGTAGATCTTCAGTGACGCTATCAGGGCATCTGACAATCTGATACGCCAGAATGTGTAGGCCCGTTGGGCCCAGATACCGGTAAAGATTACCGCCAGGATAGACCCAAAAATCACGTCGCCACCACGCCATAATGCCGTCAGGAAATCGCCCGCCGGCGCCCCCACTACGACCCCCAGGGTAATGCCAATCAACAGTGCCATATAGGGTCGTTTACCCAGTGTCAGATAACCACAGACAAACATCACTATGGCACACCACACCAACATCGCCGGCAGAGAAACCAGTTCAATTTTAAGGGCAATTAACCCGGAGACTGAACCGGCAATGGTGCCGATAATACGCTGCACTGCACGCGGAAATACCGTCCCCCAGGATGACACGGGGCCCATCACCACCACCAGGGTAATTAATGGCCAGCTTCCTTCAGGAAGCTGAAATAACCTGACCAGTAAAAAAGTGAGTACAAAAGAGATGGCAATACGAAGACCATGAACGGTCTTGTAATGGCGGTACAACCAAAATTCGGGTTTGGATATCGGCTTGTCGGGACGCACTCTGAGTTTCCGGTCATTAACTGAAGGCGTATTTTTACATATTCGTGGCAAAAGATCTGTGGCAAATCACCACAGTAATACGGGTTATTAAGGGATTTACCGGGTCACAGGTTATGCAGAACAACAGTGATAATCAAAGACGCTGGCATAGGACCTGCCATCGATGCCCCCGAAGAATGGGGCGATGTGGTTCGCCACGGGCTTACCGGAAGTAGCTTACTGAGTTTTCCCCCCTCCCCGACGCTTTGTTAACGGCCCGTTTTTGTACGGGCCGTTGATATACAGAACGGTTACAGTTTTTTCTTAATATAGTCGGTGATACGTGTGACGATGCCACCCTGTTTCACTTCCTGCAGAGCCACCAGAGGATAGCTGGCAATCTGCTTATCTTTGTCCATCACCTGGATTTCCCCAACCTGCTCATCGGCAGCTAACGGCGCATCCAGCTCCTTTTTATCGATAACATACTTCGCTTTCACCTGGCTGATTTCACCACGTGGCAGAGATAAATAGACGTCTTTGGCTGAACCGACATTGACTGAGTGCGGATTACCGTACCAGACATTTTCAGTGCCAATGGCTTTGCCCGCGTGGAACAGCTGGACCGTATCAAAATTATTCTGTCCCCAGATCAGCAATTTTCTGGCACAATCTTCACGATCTTTTGGACTTTTCGCCCCCATCACGACGGCAATCAGGCGATGCTGACCAATAATATTGGTGGCAATAATATTAAACCCGGCGGTCTCGGTATGACCAGTTTTCATACCATCCACATGCAGGCTGTTATCCCACAGCAGACCCACACGGTTATTCTGGGTAATTCCATTCCATGTCATCGTCTTCTGACTGTACATATGATAGAACTCAGGTTCTCCGTGGATAATCGCCATCGCGACAATCCCCAGATCCCGGGCGGTACTGTACTGTCCCGGTGCATCCAGCCCGTGTACCGTCTCAAAATGGGTATTTTTCAGATGCAGATCCGCAACCACCTGATTCATCAGCTTAACAAAGTTCTGCTGACCTCCGGCAACATAATCCGCCAGAGCGACACAGGCATCATTCCCTGAATCAACGATAACTCCACGGCTCAAATCGCGTACTGAGATTTTGTCGCCAGGTTTCAGAAACATCAGTGAAGAACCCTTAAATACCGGGTTACCTGCTCCCCAGGCATCCTGCCCGACGGTGACGATATCATCGGGAGTAATTCGTTTCTGGTTAATAGCGCGATCCACCACATAGCCGGTGACCAGTTTAGTCAGACTGGCCGGATTACGGCGCTCATCCGGGTTGTTGGAAGTCAAAACCTGTCCGGTTGTTGCGTCCATTAACACCCAGGAAGCGGCATCAAGCGTTGGCGGCGTCGTGGAAAAAGGCAGGGTGTCATCGGCAAAGGCCGTTGATGTCAGTAAAATCATACCCGGTAAAGTAATAAGCAGACGCCTTTTCAAACTAAATTCCTCAGTAAATAGGGTGGATCGTCAGGTTTTAGCCGCTTTTTTACGGCATTTTTACCCGGCTGGCATCTCTCAATTGTGAGTAAATGTAACAAGACAAATGGCGTGATCTGCTGTAAAACAGTCGGTTATAAAACATTATACTGCAGGCACAGATTGCCGCTGGGAGATTTTCCGCATTCAGTACCCCACGGGAACAAATTTATGGCAAGGAGATTTGTCATGTTATCCCTGGAAATGAATCATTTTCTCACAGTCATCCGGGCACAGGGCCCGGTGCTGATACCGTCGCCCTGCTCAGCGCTTACTGCTTACTGCTCACTGATAGTCACTGGCCATTTTCAAAATGTCACCTGCATATCTTCAGCCAGCCGCTCAAACCGCGACGCCAGAAAAGCCTGAATATAGGGCTGTTGTAAATGTTGTTCCAATGCCATGGCCGACTCACAGACTTCATAAAAGATAAATTTCACTCGCCTCACCCACCATTTTAAGATTCTGCGTCACTGCGGACTGATACGCCAGGTGGACCGGGGCAACAGCCATGCTGCACAATTAAGACGTTCTGACATTGAGCAACGTTTCCCGGGCTTACTGGCCCTGCTGGCGAGTGAATTCCCTCCCTGAGGGTAGCGCATGACGTTAAAGGTCTTTACCACCCAGCCTCCCTGCGTCACTGAAGTTTTATCCTATGGCGCAAACTGTATAATGGAACAATGCCAGGGAAGAAAAAGGGTTATCATTGAGCAATAAAGCCAATAAGACTTTGATATTTATTAAATTAACAGGAAAGAACAGGAAGGTTTTGGATGAAAAATAATGATGCAGTAACCCCTACCTTCCTTTTTCATGATTATGAAACCTTTGGTAAGCATCCGGCACTGGACCGTCCGGCTCAGTTTGCCGGCATCCGTACTGATGCTGAATTCAATATTATTGGTGAACCCGAGGTTTTTTACTGCCGGCCAGCCGACGATTATCTTCCACAGCCGGAAGCGGTCATGATCACCGGAATTACTCCACAGCACGCGCAGGCACAGGGGGTCAGCGAAGCCGAATTTGCACGGCGCATCCACACCCTGTTCTCTGAACCCGCGACCTGCGTGGTGGGTTACAATAATGTCCGTTTCGATGATGAAGTCACGCGTAATATTTTTTACCGCAACTTCTACGACCCTTATGGCTGGAGCTGGCAGGACGGTAACTCCCGCTGGGACCTGCTGGATGTGATGCGGGCCTGTTATGCCCTGCGTCCTGAGGGCATTAACTGGCCGGAAAACGAAGAAGGTTTCCCCTCCTTCCGTTTGGAACACCTGACTGCCGCCAATAATGTCAGCCATGAACAAGCTCATGATGCCATGTCGGATGTCTATGCCACCATTGCAATGGCCAGGCTGGTCAGGGAAAAGCAGCCGAAGCTGTTTGACTTTCTGTTCCGGCATCGCAATAAAAACAAACTCCAGACACTGATTGATATCCCACAGATGAAACCGCTGGTTCATGTCTCGGGAATGTTTGGTGCCGCCAGAGGAAATACCAGCTGGATAGTGCCGCTCGCCTGGCATCCGGACAACAAA
Source organism: Tatumella morbirosei (assembly GCF_000757425.2). Taxonomy (GTDB): domain Bacteria; phylum Pseudomonadota; class Gammaproteobacteria; order Enterobacterales; family Enterobacteriaceae; genus Tatumella; species Tatumella morbirosei. The sequence continues at coordinate 906,831 of NZ_JPKR02000003.1, forward strand.
AATGCGCTGATCACCGTAGATCTGGCCGGTGATATCAGTCCATTACTGGATGAAACCGCTGATACACTGCGCGAACGGTTGTACAGCACCCGTGAGCAGCGAGGTTCATTGCCGGCAATACCCTTAAAACTGGTGCATATCAATAAGTGTCCGGTGCTGGCCCCTGCCAGTACACTACGTCCGGAGGATGCAGAGCGACTGGCGATTGACCGCCAGCATTGTCTGGATAACCTTGCATTATTGCGCCGTCACAGCGAAGTTCGCGAAAAAGTGGTTGCCGTGTTCGCCACCCGTCGCGAATTCCCTGCCAGTGAAGATGTGGATGCACAGCTGTATGACGGCTTCTTCGGTGAAGCGGATAAACATGCGATGAATATTATCCGCACTACTGAACCACGCAATCTGCCAGCCCTGGATTTGACCTATCACGATCCGCGGATAAACATCCTGTTATTCCGCTACCGCGCCCGTAATTTTCCGGGCACCCTCGATGACAGTGAGCAGCAACGCTGGCTGGAACATCGCCGTGAAATGCTTTCCGCCCCCCGGGTTGAGCAATATATTGAGGAGCTGCAACAACTGTCGGCACTCTACCCGGAGGATGAACGCAGGCAATCGCTGCTGAAATCGCTGTACCGCTACGCTGAATCATTACTGAGTTGATAAAGAGACGAAAAAAAACCCTGCCGGTAGTCACCGGCAGGGTTTTTATCTTTGAACAGTAAGTGGATTATAATCCGTCTTCACTGTACTGCGGTACCGGCAAGCGGAAACTACGGGTGACCACGGCCAGATAGATAATACCAATCGCCGCCCAGATCAGACCCAGAACCATCGAACTCTCTTCCAGGTTAAACCACAGCGCACCGACAGTAATCGCCCCCAGCAAAGGCAGGATCAGGAAGCTGAAGTGATCTTTCAGCGTCTTATTACGTTTCTCGCGAATCCAGAACTGTGAAATCACCGACAGGTTAACAAAAGTGAACGCCACCAGCGCACCAAAGTTAATCAGCGCAGTGGCGGTGACCAGGTCAAAGTTAATCGCTAACAACGCAATCGCCCCTACCAGCAACACGTTCAGTGTCGGGGTAGACCATTTTGGCGAAATATAACCAAAGAAACGCTGCGGGAAGACACCGTCGCGCCCCATCACATACATCAGACGTGATACGCCAGCGTGGGCAGCCATACCTGAGGCCAGTACGGTCACACAGGAGAAGATCAGAATACCAAACTGGAACGTTTTCCCGGCAACATACAGCATAATTTCCGGCTGCGAGGAGTCAGGATCTTTAAACCGCGAAATATCCGGGAAGTACAGTTGCAGGAAGTAAGACACTGCAATAAACAGTAACCCACCGATCAGCGCTGTCAGGAAAATAGCTTTCGGGATAGTACGTTCAGCATCTTTGGTTTCTTCAGACAGAGAACTGATACCGTCGAAGCCGAGAAATGAGAAGCACAATATCGTCGCCCCGGTAATCATCGGGACCACCTGAGCATCTGAAGACCAGAACGGTTTGCTGCTCGCCAGCGTACCCGCACCTACCCCGTGACTGACCCCATAGATGACCAATCCGACAATAAACACCATCACCGCAATCTGCAGGATTACAATGATGCTATTGAAGTTAGCGACGGTTTTAATCCCTTTCAGGTTGGTCACCGTCATAAACACCACCAGTAATACCACAAAGATCCATGAAGGGATCCCCGGCACCAGTGATTCAAAATAGCTTTTTGCCAGCAGGATGTTAATCATTGGCATGAACAGATAGTCCAGCAATGATGACCAGCCGACCATAAACCCGACATGAGGGCTAATGGATTTTTGAGCATAGGTATACGCCGAACCCGCTGACGGGAAGCGGCGAACCAGCTTACCATAGCTCAGTGCGGTGAAAAGAATTGCGATTAAGGCAAAGGCATAGGCCGTCGCGACATGACCACCGGTCAGCCCCGAGACAATCCCGAATGTATCAAACAAGGTCATTGGCTGCATATAAGCCAGACCAATCATAACCACCGGAAGCAGCGTTAGAGTTTTTTTAAGATTGGCACGCTGTGGTGCTGGAGAAGTATTATTTTGCATGATGGTGACCCCCTACAGTAACAATCTGTGCGGATTGCTCCACAGGGAATTTCCGCGCGCGGCGAAAAGTGAAGTGAATAGCAGATTTGCCAAAGCATGTCGCGCCGTAATCGTCACGAAAGCGGCTACCAGAGGCAACTGGTAAAGTGGATAACAACCCCATCAATATTTCCTCAGACTCACCTTCGGTGAGTGTTTTTTTGTGTATATCTCTCCGGAATAAATCCGGCCCCATAAGGAGTAAGCCATAAAACGTTAATGCAAAAAAAATAACCGATGCCAGGAAAGGCGTCGGTTATTTTCAAATTTGCAGACGCGCATTTTGCCCAAAACAGACCGCTAACACAAGAAATTATCGTATTTCCCTGGGATTTTTGCGGACAACGCCTATTCCAGTGGCATCTGAAACGGGTCTGACCAGCGGTAACGGAAACCCCTTTGCCGGCAAATATGCTCTGCCAGCACCACTTTCCCTTCTGTCGAAGAAAACTGCGGATCAAACTGCGGGGCCTGCCATCCTGCCTGCCGTGCCAGCTGCGGATAGAACTGGTCGCGTGGCGGATGCCCGGCAGCACACAGGTTGTAAGTGCCACCTTGCGCTGGCTGTTCCAACAGTAACACTATCGCCGAAATTACGTCGTCCAGGTGCACCAGATTCACTCCGTGCTGTCCGTTAGTCAGTCCCTGCCTGCCGGCCAGAAATCGTCCGGGATGGCGTGCTGGTCCGACTAACCCCGCCAGACGCAGAATATCCACCTGAGTGCCTGGTAAATCGTGCAGCCACTGCTCAAGCCGGACCAGAGACTGACCCGCAGGAGTGACAGGATGCAGCGGGCTGTTTTCGTCAACCTCACCACTGGCATCACCATAAACGGATGTCGAGCTGGTAAATATGACCTGTTTCACTTTGTGTGCCAGCGCACTGTCGACAATATTCTGCACGGCATAGACATATTGCTCGCTGCTTTCAGCACTCCGGCTGGCCGGCAAAGTCACTACCAGCGCATCAGCCTCCAGTAAGTCGGCTAAATCATCGGCATCACATTCCGGTTCAGGGGTCAGCTTCAGCAGGCAGGCATTAATGCCGACAGCACGGGCCGCCTGCACTCCATCTGCGGTGGTTTTAGTGCCGGTCACCTGCCAGCCCCGGCCTGCCAGTTGTCGTGCCAGCGGCATGCCCAGCCAGCCCAGCCCCACGATAGCTACTTTTTTCATACAGATTTCGCCTTAATATTATCCTGTCGAACGCCAAACTCTCTGCTTAACGATGGTATTCCTCCGGCAGTTTTCAGGCCAGTACAAATTTTTGCCAGCAATTCTGCTTATCATTATAAAAAAGTGTTGCCAGTCTGCATTATTTTGGTTAGCTTAAATGCCAGACAAATGACCCTTTTAATCGTCGGAAAAATTTATGATTCGCGTTCAATCTAACCATCATCATCACCATCACCCTGACTAGTCTTTCAGGCGATGTGTGCTGGGAGACGAAAAGATCTTCCAGTGGTTTGAACGCAATATTAAACCCCCGGAAGAGATCTTCCGGGGGTTTTTTTATGGACAGAAATTTAACAATTATAAATTCCGTGCAGGAACAGTAAACAGAGGACAGGACAGATGTTAGATAACAAACGTATCCGCATTGCCATGCAAAAATCAGGTCGCCTGAGTGATGACTCCCGCGAACTGCTGACCCGTTGTGGTATTAAAATTAACCTGCAACAGCAGCGCCTGATTGCGTTTGCCGAGAATATGCCGATTGATATCCTGCGGGTACGTGATGATGATATCCCGGGCCTGGTAATGGATGGTGTGGTTGACCTGGGGATTATTGGTGAAAATGTCCTGGAAGAAGAGCTGCTGTCCCGTCGGGCCCAGGGCGAAGACCCGCGTTATACCACGCTGCGCCGCCTGGATTTCGGTGGCTGTCGGTTATCACTGGCCATGCCGGTCGATGCTGAATATACGGGGCCGGAATGTCTGAATAACAAACGTGTTGCCACCTCTTATCCTCACCTCCTGAAACGCTACTTCGACAGTAAAAATATCGCCTTTAAATCCTGCCTGCTGAACGGTTCAGTGGAAGTGGCCCCGCGTGCCGGACTGGCTGATGGTATCTGCGATCTGGTCTCTACAGGAGCAACCCTGGAAGCTAACGGACTGCGTGAAGTGGACGTCATTTACCGTTCCAAAGCAGTATTAATCCAACGCGACGGTGAAATGCCCGCGGAGAAACAGTACCTGATCGATAAATTGCTGACCCGTATTCAGGGGGTGATTAAAGCCCGCGAATCGAAATACATCATGCTGCATGCGCCATCCGATCGTCTGGAAGAAGTCATCAGCTTATTACCCGGAGCCGAACGTCCTACCCTGTTGCCTCTGGCCGGTGATCAGGCCCGGGTCGCCATGCACATGGTCAGCAGTGAGACTTTGTTCTGGGAAACCATGGAGAAACTGAAATCGCTGGGCGCCAGTTCAATCCTTGTTCTGCCAATCGAAAAAATGATGGAGTAAATGATGAACAGCTTCGACACCATTATCGACTGGCGACAGTGTAGTGCGGAACAACAGCAGTCGTTGCTTAAACGTCCTGCGCTGGCTTCATCCGGGACCATCTCACAGACCGTGCGGGATGTTCTGGAACAGGTGCGTGAGCAAGGGGATACGGCGCTGCGCAACTTCAGTGCTAAATTCGACAAAGTGAGTCCTGAAAGTTTTGCTGTCAGTGAGCAGGAAATCAATGCAGCAGTGGCGCGGGTCAGTGATTCACTGAAAGCTGCCATGCAAACGGCGGCCAGTAATATCGAAGCTTTCCACCAGGCCCAGGTGTTTCAGGGAGTGGATATCGAAACTCAGCCAGGCGTACGCTGCCAACAGGTCACCCGACCGGTACAGTCTGTCGGGCTTTATATCCCCGGCGGTTCTGCCCCGTTGTTCTCTACAGTACTGATGCTGGCAACTCCGGCACGCATTGCGGGCTGCGGTAAAGTAGTACTCTGCTCACCTCCTCCGATTGCGGATGAGATCCTGTTTGCCGCCAGATTATGTGGTATCAGTGAAGTATTCCAGGTCGGTGGCGCGCAGGCCATCGCTGCCATGGCCTTTGGTACCGACTCCGTGCCTAAAGTGGATAAAATTTTCGGACCGGGTAACGCCTGGGTCACCGAAGCTAAACGCCAGGTCAGCCAACGGCTGGACGGTGCAGCCATTGATATGCCGGCAGGCCCTTCAGAAGTCCTGGTGATTGCTGACGAGGGCGCGACTCCGGCATTTGTCGCTTCCGATCTGTTGTCTCAGGCGGAACACGGTCCGGATTCCCAGGTTATCCTGCTGACGCCTTCCCGCTCAGTGGCAGAACAAGTGGCGGAAGAAATCCACCGACAACTGACAGAACTGCCTCGTGCAGAAACGGCCCGTCAGGCGTTATCCGCCAGCCGGCTGATTGTGGCAAAAGATCTGGCCGAGTGTATTAACATTTCCAACCGCTACGGGCCTGAACATCTGATTATTCAGACCCGTGATCCACGGAAATGGGTAGAGCAAATCACCAGTGCCGGTTCGGTCTTCCTTGGCGACTGGTCGCCGGAATCCGCCGGTGATTATGCCTCCGGGACCAATCACGTACTGCCAACATACGGATATACTTCTACCTACTCCAGTCTTGGACTGGCCGATTTTCAAAAACGCATGACAATCCAGGAGCTATCACCGTCAGGCTTTGCCGCACTAGCCCCGGCGATCGAAATTCTGGCTGCCGCTGAACGGCTTGATGCCCACAAAAATGCCGTCACGCTTCGCGTGAAAGCCCTGGAGGATAATCTATGACTAAGTCTGTTGAACAACTGGCCCGTGACAACGTCAGAGCTCTGACCCCTTATCAGTCCGCCAGACGACTGGGGGGTAAAGGGGATGTGTGGCTGAATGCTAACGAGTATCCGGTAGCCGTACCCTTTGAACTGACCCGCCAGACGCTTAACCGTTATCCTGAGTGTCAGCCGACAGAGGTTATTGAACGTTATGCGGCTTACAGTGGCCTGAACAGTGACCAGGTACTGGTCAGCCGGGGAGCCGATGAAGGCATCGAGCTGCTGATCCGGGCTTTCTGTGAACCGGGCAAAGATAAGATTCTGTTCTGCCCGCCAACCTATGGCATGTATAGTGTCAGTGCCGAAACTATCGGTGTCGAATATCTGACCGTACCCGCTCTGGAGAACTGGCAACCGGATGTCCCGGCCATTGCCGCACAACTTGATGGCGTGAAACTGGTTTATCTGTGCAGCCCGAATAATCCAACCGGTAATCTTATTGATCCGCAGTCGATTCGTGAGCTGTTAGACCTGACCGCTGGTAAAGCACTGGTCGTGGCAGACGAAGCCTATATCGATTTTTGCCCCGAAGCCTCACTGGCCAGTTGGTTGCGTGATTATCCGCAGCTGGTGATTCTGCGCACTCTGTCCAAAGCCTTTGCTCTGGCCGGTTTGCGTTGCGGCTTCACCCTGGCGAACCCTGAAGTCATCAGCCTGTTGCTCAAAGTGATTGCGCCCTACCCGTTATCGGCACCGGTCGCCGATATCGCCGCCCAGGCACTGAGTGAACAAGGTCTGGCATTGATGCGTGAAAATGTTAAAACACTCAATCAGACCCGCGGCTGGTTACAGCAGCAACTGGAACAGTGCCCGTTGGTTGAGCAGGTCTATCCCAGCTCGGCGAACTATCTGCTGGTCCGTTTTGCCCAAACCACTGTATTCCGTGCCTTGTGGGATCAGGGGATCATTTTACGTGATCAGAGCAAAAACCCCGGCCTGAGCGGCTGTTTACGAATTTCTATCGGTACGCGTCAGGAGTGTGAAACCCTGATGAATGCCCTGCACTCTTTAAGCGATTCTGCGGAGCAAGCATGAGCCAGAAAACTCTTTTTATTGACCGTGACGGAACACTGATCTCCGAACCTCCTGTCGATTTCCAGGTTGACCGGATGGACAAACTCGCTTTTGAACCTGGCGTTATCCCGGCAATGCTGCGCCTGCAGGAAGCCGGCTATCAGTTGGTGATGATTACCAATCAGGACGGACTGGGGACCGACAGCTTTCCACAGGCGGACTTTGATGGCCCACACAACCTGATGATGCAGGTATTCAGCTCTCAGGGCGTAAACTTTAGTGAAGTTCTGATTTGCCCACACAAACCAGAAGATAACTGCGACTGCCGTAAACCTCATACAAAGATGGTAGAACCGTGGCTGGCCGAAGGTGTGCTGGATAAGCAAAACAGTTATGTGATTGGAGATCGCCAGACGGATATCACCCTGGCAGAAAATATGGGTATTCAGGGTATCCGCTATGGCGAAGGTGAAAACCTGTGGCCACAAATTGCCGACCGCCTGACCCGCCGTGATCGCCATGCCCTGGTACAGCGTAATACCAAAGAAACCCAGGTGATGGCCGAGGTGTGGCTGGACCGGGAAGGTGGCAGTAAAATCAGCACCGGCGTAGGTTTCTTTGACCACATGCTGGATCAGATTGCCACCCACGGTGGTTTCCGGATGAACATTGATGTGAAGGGAGACCTGTATATCGACGATCACCATACCGTGGAAGATACCGGGCTGGCACTGGGCGAAGCACTGCTGAAAGCACTGGGTGACAAACGCGGAATTGGTCGTTTCGGCTTTGTTCTGCCCATGGATGAATGCCAGGCCCGTTGCGCTCTGGATATTTCCGGGCGCCCTTACCTGGTGTACAAAGCGGCGTTTACGTTCCAGCGGGTCGGTGACCTGAGTACCGAAATGGTTGAACATTTCTTCCGGTCACTCTCCTACAGTATGGCCTGCACCCTGCACCTGAAAACCAAGGGCCATAACGATCACCACCGTGTAGAAAGCCTGTTTAAAGCTTTTGGCCGTACTCTGCGCCAGGCGATTCAGGTCAACGGCAATACTTTACCGAGTTCAAAAGGGGTACTGTAATGAGTATCGTCATCCTGGACACCGGCTGTGCCAACCTTTCATCGGTAAAGTGGGCGGTAGAGCGCCTGGGCTATCAACCGGTTGTCAGCCGTGAAAAAAATGTGGTTTTGAATGCTGATAAACTGTTTTTACCGGGGGTGGGCACTGCACGGGCAGCGATGGACCAGCTGCAGGAGCGAGAACTGGTGGAGCTGATTAAGAACTGTACCCAGCCCGTGCTGGGTATCTGCCTGGGGATGCAATTACTGGCCCGCCGCAGCCAGGAAAATAATGGCATTGATACTCTCGGGCTGATGGATGAAGAAGTTTCGTTGATGGAAACCGGCGAATTGCCGTTACCCCATATGGGCTGGAACCAACTGACTGCCCATGCTGGCCATCCGTTATTTCGCAATATCTCAGCAGACAGCTATTTTTACTTTGTCCACAGCTACGCGATGCCTGTGTTTAGCGGCACTATTGCCCAGTGTGACTATGGACAGCCATTCTCAGCCGCGGTTCAGCAGGATAACTTTTACGGTGTCCAGTTTCACCCGGAGCGCTCCGGCAAAGCCGGTGCACAGCTGATTAAAAATTTCCTGGAGATGTAATGATTATCCCCGCACTTGATTTAATTGAAGGTAAGGTAGTCCGTCTTCACCAGGGCGATTATGCACAACAACGTGATTACGGCAGTGATCCCCTGCCACGTTTACAGGCTTATCAGCAGGAAGGGGCGGAAGTATTGCATCTGGTTGATTTAACCGGGGCTAAAGATCCTGCGGCCCGGCAGATTCCCTTGTTGAAAAAATTACTGGCCGGTGTCAGTGTGCCGGTTCAGGTAGGAGGCGGAATCCGTAGCCGTGCCGATGTCGCCTCGCTACTGGACGCAGGTGCCGCTCGGGTGGTCGTTGGTTCAACGGCCATCCGCGAGCCTGAAGAGGTGAAACAATGGTTCCGTGAGTTCGGTGCCGATGCCATTGTCCTGGCACTGGATGTCCGTATTGACAAAAACCAGCGTAAAGAAGTCGCCATCAGCGGCTGGCAGGAAGCCGGCGGAGTTACCCTGGAACAGGTGATTGAAGATTATCAGTCGGTCGGACTGAAACATGTTCTTTGTACCGATATTTCACGTGACGGCACCCTGGCCGGATCCAATGTGGCTCTGTATCAGGAAATTACAGCCCGCTACCCACAAATTGCCTTCCAGTCTTCCGGAGGCATCGGCTCACTCGCTGATATTGCCGCACTGCGCAACACGGGTGTTCAGGGCGTTATTGTTGGACGCGCTTTACTGGAAGGTAAATTTACAGTGACGGAGGCCATTTCATGCTGGCAAAACGGATAATACCCTGTCTTGATGTTCGTGACGGGCAGGTAGTAAAAGGCGTGCAATTCCGTAATCACGAAATTATTGGTGATATTGTTCCGCTGGCAAAACGCTATGCCGAAGAAGGTGCCGATGAACTGGTTTTTTACGATATCACCGCCTCTTCTGATGGCCGTGTGGTTGATAAAAGCTGGGTCTCACGGGTTGCCGAAGTCATTGATATACCGTTCTGTGTGGCCGGAGGCATTAAGACGCCGGAAGATGCTGCCCGCATTCTGACGTTCGGCGCAGATAAAATCTCTGTTAACTCCCCGGCACTGGCCGATCCGGACCTGATTAGCCGCCTGGCCGACCGTTTTGGCGTACAGTGTATTGTGGTAGGGATTGATACCTGGTTTGACGAACAGACCGGTCTGTACCACGTTAACCAGTACACCGGTGACGAATCCCGGACCCGTGTTACCCAGTGGCAAACCGCTGACTGGGTCACCGAAGTACAAAAACGTGGTGCCGGTGAAATTGTCCTGAATATGATGAATCAGGATGGCGTGCGTAATGGCTATGATATCCGGCAACTGAAGCTGATTCGTGAACGTTGCCACGTACCACTGATTGCGTCAGGCGGAGCCGGAACCATGCAGCACTTCCTGGATGCCTTTCGAGACACCAATATTGATGGCGCACTGGCGGCCTCGGTATTCCATAAACAACTGATTAATATCGCAGAGCTGAAAGAATTTTTGCGTAGCCATAATGTGGAGATCCGTACGTGTTAAGCGCTGAACAACTGACCCGGCTGGACTGGGCAAAAACCGACGGGATGATCCCTGCGATTATCCAGCATAAAATTTCCGGTGAAGTACTGATGCTGGGCTATATGAATGCGGAAGCTCTGGAAGTCACTCAGCAGACCGGTCATGTAACCTTCTGGTCACGCACCAAAAATCGCCTGTGGACTAAAGGTGAAACTTCCGGACATTATTTGCAGGTGGACAGCATCACTGCCGACTGCGATAACGACAGTTTGCTGATCCTGGCGATTCCGGCCGGTCCAACCTGCCATACCGGTACCTCCAGCTGTTTTTCTCCGGCCACCAGTGACTGGGGTTTTCTGTATCAGCTGGAACAACTGCTGGCTTCACGGAAATCTGCCGATCCGGACAGCTCCTATACCGCCAGCCTGTACGCCCGTGGTACCAAGCGTATTGCCCAAAAAGTGGGTGAAGAAGGGGTCGAAACGGCTCTGGCCGCCACAGTAAATGACCGTTTTGAACTGAAAAATGAAGCTTCTGACTTAATCTATCACCTGCTGGTGCTGTTACAGGACCAGGATTTGGATTTCAGTACCGTCATCAATAACCTACGCGATCGGCATCAGAAGGCATAATCCTGATACCACTCACACTGCACCCGGTGATCGGGTGCAGTTATGTAATTGAGTTTATTCTGATGGGCTTACCCACGGAAAAGACTGTCCGGCAAGATTTACGCTGGATACTGTTCTTTTATTTCACCGGGATAGTCATTTTCCGGCACAGCTCGCCAAACAGACGTTCAAAATAGCGTACCCTTCCTGCAGAGAATTATCAGGGAGAGAACAATGAATTATTACCACAGTCCGGTGTATATCAAGCTGTCCGAATATTTATTTTATTGCCGTAAAAAATCAGTGAATGTGAATATTGCGCTGGTGATGTTACAAAAAATTCGTGAGTTCCCGGGCATTTATATTGAAGAGATAGCTTTGCTGGCGAATACCACCCCAGCCAGTGTGACCCGGTTCTGTAAAATCCTGGGATATTCACGGTTTCAGACATTGAAACAGGATTTGCTGCCCTTTTTTACCCCCTCTCCGGACTTATCAATCTCTCCTGTCGACCCTGCAGCACGGGAAATTGATATGCTGCAGAAAATCCACCAGCATATGCCGCTTGCGCTGTGCCGGGAGATTGCTGTCGCACTCAGAGACAGCCGCAGTTTATTGATCCTTTCTACCGACTACAGTTTTATGCCATCAAATCTGTTACGCGAAGCTCTCGCGAATGACCATCGTAGGGTCTATCAGTTGCACCGCCAAAGTGACAGCAGTCTGCTGTCGAAATTTATGGCGGTATGCGACACCCTGATTCTGATAGATTTGACCGGACAATGGTTAAGACAACACCCGGAGCTGGTCACTGCATTGTCCGAAAAAATATCGGTCTGTTTTACTGCAAATCCCGGGCCCGCACTGCCTGCTGTTTTCAGTTTTGTGATTGATATGACAATCATCCCCGACTTTTTTAGTTCCAACTATTTTTCCTGCCAGGTAATGACCAGTACGGTGTTCCGTATTATCAGCGATGTGGAGCAACTGTCCTGACAAAACTCACTGCCAGTACTATTCCTTTCTTAATATTCGTTTTCCAAAACCTGAAAATGAATTCCATTGTCTGAGGATGGCCGATGTTTTAGCGTAGCTGCACCGATGAGCTGACATAAGGATAGTCAGATGTCCGTCAATCTGCTGGCTGAACAAATCCTCACTGAACTTGGCGGTGCTGCCAATATACTTCATATGACACATTGTGCGACGCGTTTGCGGGTCCGGTTAGCCTGCCCGGAAAAATGCAATGATAAGGCGATGCGAAGTATCGACGGAGTATTGGGTACGGTCACCGTGAGCGGGCAATACCAGGTGATTATTGGCCACCAGGTAAAACCGGTATTTCTGATACTGCAACAACAGGCCACCCGCCCGGCAAGCGAGGGGCAGGATGAAAAACCGGCCCCACCAGGGAAGGTCTCTGTATTCGATATTATTTCCGGGAGTTTCCTGCCACTGTTAGGGCTGATGGCTGGCGGTGGCATGCTGAAAGTCATACTGACGCTGGTTGAGAGATTCAGTCCACCGCTTGCCTCAGGGAACACCTGTCAGATACTGGCGGCAATTGCCAATGCACCCTTCTTCTTTTTACCCGCATTATTAGGATGTTCACTGGCCAAAAGACTGGGAGCAAATCCTTATATCGGGTTGATGATTGGCGCTGCATTACTGGACCCCTCTATCAGTACATTGATCGCTCAGCCCGGCAGTTCCTTCATGGCTATCCCGTTAGTGCCGGCGAATTATGCCGCCAGCGTGTTTCCGGTATTTATTGCCATCAGTGCCTTCTACTGGCTCGAAAAACTGTTGTTACGCATCGTACCGCTGTTTTTACAGTTGGTCGTAGTCCCGTTATGTTCGCTGGTGATTATTATCCCCGCGACACTGCTGATTTTCGGCCCGTTCGGCATTGCTGTCGGCGAGCAACTGGCGTCAGGCATAAGTCTGTTACAAACCACCAATGGCCTGTTATGCGGGTTGCTGCTCGGCGCCGGATACACTTTTATCGTCCTGATGGGGCTGCATTGGGGACTGGTTCCGGTGATTCTGGCAAACCTCGCCCAGGGTGGTGATCCTGTCTATGCCATCGGGGGAATGGCTGCCTTTGCGCAGATGGGTGTCGCAGTAGGCGTACTCTTGTGCCGCCCACCGGCAAAATTACGGGTGTTACTCAGTAGTGCCCTGTTACCCGCACTGATCAGCGGTGTTACTGAGCCGATTATCTACGGGGTAATGCTCCCCTACCGCCGCTTATTCCTTTATGTTGCCATCGCCAGTGCAATCGGCGGTGCCATTAATGGCTATTTTCAGGTTCGCATGGTGGCCTATACCTTTGCCAGTGTGCCTGGCATCCCGGCCTTCAGTCCGATGGGTATCTATCTGGTGTCGGTACTGGTCACCCTGGCCTGCGCGGCACTGATGGTGACCTTATTCGGTTACCACAATAAGGAGATATCCCCCCCTAAGGGAGTTAATACAGATGAATAAATCAGACGTTTTTCCACAAGATTTTTTATGGGGTGGCGCAATCGCCGCAAACCAGGCGGAAGGTGCGTGGCAGGAAGATGGAAAAGGTTGGAGTGTTGCAGATATCAACCGTTTTTGTCCTGATAGTCCTTTGCGCGCTCTCTCGAATAAAGAGATGGATACTGCCACTATCCGCGAGTTAATGGCTGATACAGAGAGTATTTTTCCGAAAAGAAACGCCATCGACTTTTATCATCATTACCTGAAAGATTTGCAACTGATGGCCGATATGGGACTGAAGACTTTCAGAACCTCCATCAGTTGGGCCAGAGTCTTTCCGCGCGGGGATGAAACAGAACCCAACCCCGCGGCCCTGGCGTGGTATGACCGACTGATTTCAGCCATTTGTGATTGCGGTATGCAACCCATGATTACACTGTCCCATTACGAGATGCCATTAACACTGGCACTGGAATACAATGGCTGGTCTGATCGTCGGGTGATTGACTTCTTTGTCCGTTTTGCCAGCGTCTGCCTGCAACGCTATCAACATCAGGTGAAGTACTGGATCCCGGTGAATCAGATAAACCTTATTCGTTATGAGTCATTTAATCATCTGGGTATTCCTGAGGATACCGTCACCGACCTCCGCCAGGCGAAATATCAGGCGGTACATCACGAAATGGTCGCTTCGGCAAAAATCAAACAGTTTGCCACGGCACTGAACCCCGCACTACAGGTGGGTATGATGCTGTATTGTGATTATGCCTATCCAGCCACTACAGATCCGCAGGATGTACTGGCGACTCTGCAACGTAATCAGATGGAGTATTACTTCGCCGATGTATTACTGCGCGGCAAATACCCGGGTTATGCTCTGCGTTATTTCTCTGACCGGAATATTGCTATTGAAATCACAGCAGAGGATCAGCAGGCCTTATCTCATACCGCCGATTTCATGTCATTTTCTTACTACTATACGACCATCTCCGATCGTCATATTGGCGCATCTGAGACCAAAAATTGTCGGGCCAATCCCTTGCTGCCAGAAAACCCCTGGGGCTGGGCAGTTGACCCTACCGGACTTCGCACGGTATTAAACGAATACTGGGGGCGTTGGCAGAAGCCTGTCATGATCACTGAGAATGGGATTGGCTGTTTCGATACCATTGAGCAGGGGCAGATAAAGGACGATTACCGGATAGCCTTCCTGAAAGCGCACTTACTGGCGGTACAACAGGCGATTAGAGATGGTGTAACGGTGCTCGGCTACTACCTGTGGTCCCCGATAGATATTGTCAGTTGCTCTTCTTCCCAGATGGAAAAACGTTACGGCCTGATTTATGTGGATTTAGATGACTACGGTAACGGCAGCGGACAACGAATTTGTAAGCAAAGCTATTTCTGGTATAAGCAGGTGATAGCCAGCCATGGCACAACGTTAAACGAGTCCCCCTGATGATGCAGATTGTCACAGTGCTGTTGTGTCAGCACTGTGTAAATATGTTAGATTACCCTCACTGGCAGGTTATCAACCTGCCGACAGGGCTCACCCCCACAGTGTCATTTGGCTTTTAAAATAAATCAAACTCCCGGCACAGGGAGTGATAAACATTAACATTATCAAAACTATCAGGATTTTACATACTATGACGTTTACCAGAAAGCTTCGTTTGACTGCTTTAACTGCACTACTGGCCAGTGCGCCGTTACTCAGCCAGGCAGCTCTGACCCAGGTTCGCTTTGCCGTTGATCCCACTTATCCTCCATTCGAATCCAAAACTAACGACGGTAAGCTGGTTGGCTTCGACATCGATCTGGGCAATGCATTATGCCAGGCAATGAACGTCAAGTGTGTCTGGGTGACAAACGAATTTGACGGCATGATCCCCGCCCTTAAAGCGCGTAGATTTGATGCAATTCTGTCAGATATGGGGGTCACTGAAGAACGCCTGAAACAGATCGACTTTACTGTGCCTGTTTATAATACGCCGGTGATGCTGGTCGCGCGCAAAGGTTCTGGCCTGCTGCCAACCGCAGAGTCTCTGAAAGGTAAATCGGTCGGTGTTGAACAGGGAACCGTTCAGGAACGTTATGCCCGCGCCAAATGGCAGCCCTATGGCGTGAATGTTGTCGCTTACAGCGATCAGTCCCAGGTTGAAAATGACCTGGTCGCCGGCCGGCTGGATGCAGAATTTACCGACGGTGCTCAGGCCGGTATCGGTTTCCTGAAACAGCCTGCTGGTAAGGACTTTGCCCTGACCGGTCCTGCGGTTCACGACCCTATCATTGGACCGGGTACCGCAATCGGTTTGCGTAAAGGCGATACCGAGCTGCTTAACGCACTCAACAACGCTTACGCAAAAATTAAAGCCGACGGTACTTTCGATAAACTGCAGAAAAAATATTTCACTACCGATATTTCAGTGAAGTAACCTGCCCTCTGCCGGAAAGGTTGAATCTTTCCGGCATTTTCTCCGGCCCCACTAATCCACAACTTAGCTTAGCGGCAAGTTGTGTCTGCAGGACCACTGCCTATGCAACACAAAAGTTACCCGATACAGGGATCCGCCTTTGGTACTCAACGGCAGATCGACAGCTACGAGTATGGCGATGACCACGATCAGCAAATCTATATTCAGGCAGCGCTACATAGTGATGAACTGCCAGGCGTTGCCGTCGCCTGGTATCTGAAACATGCCCTCAGTGCGCTGGAGCACAGCGGACAGTTGCGCGCCAGAATAACGCTGGTCCCCATCGCCAATCCCATCGGTTTTTCACAACAGTTACAAGGTCAGCCACTGGGCCGGTTCGAAAGTAACAGCGGACAGGATTTTAACCGCCAGTTTCCGGCGATCGGTCAGCAACTGTCTGAGCTGGCAGGGCCCAATCTTGGACCCGATATCGCGGAAAATAAACGTGTCATTCGTCGCGCCATCGACAGTTATTTTGACCAGTATGTTCCTGAAGGTGAGTTACAGTCACAGCGCGCCATCCTGATGCGCATGGCCTGTAAAGCCGATATCATGATTGATATGCACTGCGACTGGGAAGCCGTTTCACATTTGTATACCACCCCGCAGGCCTGGCCACAGATTTCCACACTGGGACATTATCTGGGTTGCCGGACAGCCCTGATTGCCGATATATCCGGCGGAGAACCCTTCGATGAAGCCTGTGCGGAGCCCTGGTATACCCTGCATCGACAGTTTGCGGATCGCTTTCCACTACCCGAAGCACTCAAGCCGGTCACTCTGGAGCTACGAGGGGCACGGGATGTCAGCCACACTCAGGCCCGTAATGATGCGCAGGCGATTATTAACAGCCTGACAGCCTGGGGGTACATCTCTGGTGATACTCCGGACCTTCCTGCGATACCGGCACCGCTGGCGGCCCCCCTGGCTGGCTGTGAATATCTGACAGCACCGCATGCCGGAGTCATTATCTATACCCGTGAGCCGGGAGAATGGATCCGTGCCGGTGAAGTGGTTGCTGAGATTCTTGACCCCGTCAGTGACCAACTGACCCCCCTGTTTGGTCAGCAGGATGGATTACTTTATGCCCGACACTGGGTCAGATACGCCACCCCGGGACTGCTGGTTGTCAGACTGGCGGGAGGAGAAGCATTGCGCGAAGGCCCGTTGCTGGTTCCCTGAGTATTCTGGACCATCGCTTTCACGATGGTCCAGTGATAACTGGTGATATTTAACTGAATCAAATTATCTTGTTTTGTTCCCGTTCCGCACAAAAAATCCAATAATTTTTGCACAAAACGTCCTCTGTGAAGCAGCAATTGCCTCCTGATACTGTTTCGTCACTATCAGCAAATGTTCATTCTCTTTCAATGCAGATTGCAGTTTACGCTCAAGTTCGCTTTTTTGTTCGATCTGTTGTTGAAGCGCATGAGTCATTTCATTTTTCTGTCCTTCGAGTTGATGCAATTGATTTGTATATTCGTCATTAACAATACTTAATTTTTCAATATTATTACCAAGAGAAATTAGTTTTTTGTTACCATCATCATTTATCTGTGTTAAATGTCGAATATCATTCTCGAGACGACATTTTAATATCATAAGCATATCTTCAGCAGTAGCTGAATAAAATCCCTGATAGGTTTCTGCAAGATACTCAGACTCAAAATCATTGTAATTAACTACTGGAAGTGCCTGATAAAAAGACTGGATCATCGAAAAAAAATGCTTATATGACTGCCAGTTTTTTAACGTGGACAAGCTCCAACCTAAAAATTCAACACTATAATTGATATAGTCTAATTGTAGTCTTTTAAAATCGGGTTTAGATATAATAAAATCATTTAATTTTTCGACCGCTTCTAATGAGCAGTGATAAGAAAGTTCACGGGTATTCGATAATGACCCGGTACGGTTTTCCCTGTGACTAATCAGCACCTCGTCCAGAATAGTAATAGATCTTGCCTGTAACATAATTGCACACACAAAATATAAATCATTTGTGGTTCGTATCCCCTGGAATTTCAACCCCGAAGTTAAGATAAGTTCACGGCGAATTAATTTATCCCATGCCCACCAGATAAAACTTCTAAAGAAATTACCAGTAACCTGCGATGCATTGAATGTTTTTTCCTTCGGTAACATATCATGTGCAATCGTCCATTCTGCTGATGATATATTACCATTTTGATCATCTATTATATCACTACGAAACACAACAATATCCGCGTTGTTTTCTATAGCCCTATGGTATGATTCTGATAGTATATTTTCATTATATAAATCATCATCATCAAGGAATATAATATACTCCCCTTTGGCGTAATCCAGCCCTCGGTTTCTTGAATAACCGGCACCATAGTTACTTTCGTTAACGAGCAGAGTATAACGGTCATCATGTTCACAATATTTTTGAATTATTTGTGTTGTTAAATCAGAAGATGCATCATCAACAAAAATTATTTGAATGTTGCTCAGTGTCTGGCTGGTTATATTTCTGAGCGTCTCTTCTATATATCCCTCTGAATTATAAGTGGTAATTATTGCAGTTACATCAGGAAGAGACATAGCAGACACCTCGCATTTTAAATTTCAAATCACTTCTGAACAGATAACAAAAAATAATAATACACTAATATAATCAATTTTCACTGGGATTATTCCCACTACAGAAAAATTTAACGGAATTTTAGAGATTGAACCATTAAAGCAATAAATCACACTACAGGACTGCATTATCGATAACCAACGTAAAGGATACACAATTAATGGTTAATATCTACTTTAAAATATTTAATTGTAAATAACAACAAACTTTGCTAAAAGATCTGTACTCTATCAGGGCATAAACCGCTGGTTAGTTGTGTTTATTAAAACAAACAAACAATAGTTTCTACCCGGAATTTTAATCTTAAACTCTAGCTAAACCCCGGGTCATCTTTTCAAAAATACAGCCATTATCTCGTTAAAATACCGTCATATTTAATGTGGATATAAATGTTTTCAACTCACAAATGATACCCTCATTTGGTAATGTTGAAATCGAATCGCCAGTGCCGGAACGAAACCCTATCCACAGGGAAAAAAAAATCCGAAGAGGTCATCTTCGGATTTTTATGAAACAGATTATTACTGATTAATCTAACCACTCAGTATGGAATACGCCGTCTTTGTCGATACGCTTGTAAGTGTGCGCACCGAAGTAGTCACGCTGTGCCTGGATCAGGTTGGCTGGCAGCACGGCTGAACGATAGCTGTCATAGTAAGCAATTGCAGCTGAGAATGTCGGAGTAGGAATACCATTCTGTACCGCATAAGCCACTACGTCGCGCAGTGCCTGCTGGTAGTCATCAGCAATATTCTTGAAGTATGGTGCCAGGAGCAGGTTAGCGATGTCAGCATTTTCTGCATAAGCATCGGTAATTTTCTGCAGGAATTGAGCACGGATAATACAACCCGCACGGAAGATTTTCGCAATC
Organism: Tatumella morbirosei; assembly: GCF_000757425.2. Taxonomy (GTDB): domain Bacteria; phylum Pseudomonadota; class Gammaproteobacteria; order Enterobacterales; family Enterobacteriaceae; genus Tatumella; species Tatumella morbirosei. The sequence goes on from NZ_JPKR02000003.1 coordinate 925,982, forward strand.
TCACCGTAGTGCAGATCCCATTCATACTGTTCTGACGCAGCACGCAGTTGAGAGAAGCCCTGAGCGTAAGAAACGATTTTCCCCAGATACAGTGCACGACGTACTTTCTCAACGAATTCAGCTTTTTCACCCTCAACAGTTTTCGCTGTCGGACCAGACAGGACTTTAGACGCCGCAACACGCTGAGTTTTCAGAGATGACAGGTAACGTGCAAACACTGACTCGGTGATCAGTGATAATGGTTCACCCAGGTCCAGAGAGCTCTGGCTGGTCCATTTACCGGTCCCTTTGTTCGCTGCTTCGTCAAGAATCACATCGACCAGGTAGTTACCGGCTTCATCTTTCTTAGTAAAGATATCTTTAGTGATGTCAATCAGGTAGCTGTTCAGCTCGCCGGTGTTCCACTCGCTGAAGGTTTCAGCCAGTTGTTCATTGCTCAGATCTAATGCACCTTTCAGCAGAGAATAAGCTTCAGCAATCAGCTGCATATCGCCATATTCGATACCATTGTGCACCATTTTTACATAGTGACCAGCACCGTTCGGACCAATGTAAGCAACGCAAGCTTCACCTTCGGCACGAGCAGCAATTTTATCAAGAATCGGCGCAACCAGTTCATAAGCTTCTTTCTGGCCACCAGGCATGATTGAAGGACCTTTCAGAGCGCCTTCTTCACCGCCGGAAACACCGGTACCAATGAAGTTAAAGCCTTGGTCAGAAAGTTCTTTATTACGACGAATGGTATCTTTATAGAAGGTGTTACCGCCATCAATAAGAATATCGCCTTTATCCAGATGGGGAGTCAGGGAAGCGATAGTCTTATCTGTTGCTTCACCGGCCTGTACCATTAACAGGATACGGCGTGGTTTTTCCAGGGATTCTACAAACTCTTCGACACTGTAGTAAGGTGCCAGTTTTTTGCCTGGATTTTCAGCAATCACTTCATCCGTTTTTTCACGTGAACGGTTAAAAATAGACACAGTATAACCGCGGCTTTCGATATTCAGAGCCAGGTTACGACCCATAACTGCCATACCTACTACGCCGATCTGTTGCTTGGACATCTCTATCTCCTGTCTGATCAACTCAGGGTAAACTCTCTGAGAGTATAAGTTACTTATGAACGAGAAAAATATTAATCAAAACTACCAGTATCGGGAATGAATAACCAGTTATTCCGCACAATTAGAACAATAAATTATCTTTTGCACGTACCCGGATACAAAAACTTTTGTGCTAAATCCTGATGATTTGCATATAATTCAAACAATCAGTCAGAGACGGTGTTGTAAATTTTTATTGTTTTAGCAATCACTTCAGATGATGAGAATTTTTCAATAACGAGATTTCGTCCGTTTATACCCATTACTTCCCTGAGGTCTTTATTATCTAACAATTTCCTTAAATGCAGGCAGAAAGCGTCTTCATCTCCTTTAGGGATCAGATAACCATTATAGCCGTTAATAATTATACTTTTGCAACCACCGCTATCATAAGCAATACATGCTCTACCCTTTGATGCTGATTCAATCAATATTCTTGGTACACCTTCCGGGTAAAGTGTCGGTAGTGCAACAACGTTCACCTGGGAAATCAAGGAGTCGATATCATTTCGTGTTCCTAACCATTCAATAGACCCTTCTTTAACCCAACGTTCAATATCAGCTTTTTTTATAGCATCCGGATCATCATCAACCAGAATACCAGCGACTAGAAGTCTGAATGGACTGCCTGCAGCCGCTAATGACTTTTTAATATTTATAAGTGCAGACAGACCTTTATTATGGAGCATGCGGCTGGCGAATAATACAACTGGCTGTTCGTAGTACTGCTCTACAGAATAATTATAAAGCTCTGTATCTACTCCACATCCGTCAATCACAGCAGCCTGTTGTGAATTAAAACGGACATACTGAGTGAAAACAGAAAAGTCATCTTTATGTTCAAATATGATGCGACTTTTTTTATTAGAAAAAATATAGCTATATAATTCACATACAGATTTTTTAATCACCTTGCCTGACCAGCTCACAGGTTTGAAAACACGTCCCAAACCAACGACATTTGCTACAAATGGTTTTGAAAATATCTTCGAATACAATCCACCAACAATAATAGGTTTTATCGTTACTGCATGTATTAATGAGGGTTTCAGATTATTCAGAATCCTGAAGGTTTCTACCGAAAAATAAACAAATCCAAATACATTATACGATCGTTCTTTAAGTGGTAATGGAAAACAATGCACTCCAAGTTCTGTGAACTTTTTCAGAAATCGGTCTCCATGGAACCGCGTGATTACACAAACCTCAAAACCATCATTCTTAGCTGACATCGCTCGCTCTAACCAGTGGAGATCAAAATACCAGTCAGAATTTATGAAATAACATATTTTTTTCATATATATACATCATAATTATTAATTTTAGATACTATCTCTTTTGTTCAATATTCCATTCTTGACCGCTTTCCCAAGAAAAAAAAGACTCTTCTGCCGTTCGGAATTTCGTACTGAATTAATCAGGTATTTAAAAACTCGTAAGCTGATAGCTGTTCTGCAGAAAAAACCTGTCCCTTTAAAGATATATCTGGAAAGTATCATATTTCTTACCAGATAATATATTTTCCAGGGGGGTAACTGCTCCTTTGCCGAAGCATTTATGTCGTGATGCATCAATAATTTTGGATGATAGAGAATTTTAACACCACTGAGATGCAATTTATAAGAATAAAACACATCATCAAAATAAATAAATATGTCTTTATCGATAAGATGATATGTTTTTTTCAGAACTTCGTGGCTAATAATACAACCAACAAAAGAAAACGTTACTACCTCGGAAACCTGATTCTCATCCGGTAAAAAATCCTGCGGTTGTCGGAGATATTTTAAACTATCAGTAAAGGTATTCTGAGCCTTCAGCCATGGGATATTCATCCTGCAGACTTGTTTCTGTTTATCTATAACTCTTGAGCAATATACGGAGTATTCATGGCTATTGACCTCATTAAAACAGTCAATAAAACCATCATCCGGAAAAGCATCATCATCATAAAAAACAACCCAGTCACTCTGCAAATTATTGGCTATATATTCAGCGCCGATAGCAAATCCTGCAGCGCCGCCACGATTAACCTCTGCATTAATAATATATAGCCTGGGATCAGTCTGCTCTGCTAATAATTCACTCGTTCCATCCGTAGAATGATTATTCACCACAACCACAGTTTCAAACGGAAGCTTCAATGTTGCTATAAGTGTTGCCTGCAGTTTTTCACAGCGATTATAGGTGACGATCAGACTGGTAATCTTCATTCCATATTTACCGCAAAAGCAGGCATCTTCGCTCCTTTAGTCAGGCTGGACAGATACAAATCTGCTACTTTAAGTGCCTCATCAATTGTGACATCCATATCCAGATAACGATATGTTGCCAGCCTTCCGACAAAGGTTACTTTAGTTTCTTTCTTTGCCAGTGCCACGTAGCGCTCAAGCATTTTCATTTCCCCCATCTGACGAATTGGATAGTAAGGAATATCTGCTTCTTCACATTTTCGACTATATTCTTTATAGCAAATTGAACGGGTATGGTTTTCCCATGGGGAGAAAAATTTATGTTCCGTAATACGGGTAAAAGGAACATCTTCAGAACAATAGTTCATTACAGCAGTCCCCTGGTAATCGCCATTATGTCTGATAGTTTCAAAATCGAGTGTACGGTATCCTAAGCGACCAAAACTGTATTCATAATAGGCATCTAATGGTCCGGTAAAAAATAAATGATCGAAATTTTTACTATCACAACTTTTATAATGCCGGTTAAGTTCCAGCTCAATATTATGATGATGTAGAATATTTTGGATAAGCGGAGTATACCCTTCCTTAGGCATCCCCTGGTACTTATGATTGAAATAATTATCATCATAATTAAAGCGCACTGGCAGTCTTTTAAGGATTGACGCAGGGAGTTCTGAAGGTGAAAGTCCCCACTGTTTTATCGTATATCCTTTAAAAAAAGCTTCATAAAGATCTCGCCCTATAAAACGTAAAGCCTGTTGTTCAAATGTTTGCGGATCATTGATTGACTTATCAGCCTTGCTTTCAATTAATTCCCGCGCCTGGTCCGGAGAACAGGTTGTTTTAAAGAACTGGTTGATCGTGTGTAAATTAATAGGCAACGAAAAAACCTGACCGGAAACAGTCGCTTTTACTCTGTTAGTATAAGGCATCATTTCGCTGAAACGATTGACATAATCCCAGACGATCTTATTATCAGTATGGAATATATGAGGTCCGTATGTATGAACCATAACATTACTTTCAGGATCACGTTCACTATAACAATTGCCACCAATATGTGAACGCCCATCAATAATCTTTATTTTATGGCCCTTTTCGGCCAATTCCCGGCCAATGACTGCGCCAGAGAAACCTGCGCCAACGATTAGTATATTTTTTGAGCTTATCATTTTTTAACCCAATATTTTTCTGCGAAATTTATAATAATATTTAATCAGGATATTACGCTGATTACTTCCGGTAGGCGCATATCGATTCACCAGAGGCATTAATTTTCTTTTAACTTTAGTCTGGAAAAGTATTTTTTCTGGTATTATTTTACTTTCTAAAGAAACAACCGTAAGTGGTGTAAGTCTTTTGACTAACTCATTTTGCCATGAAGTTGCGTTAAGGTATTTTTCGAAATTATAAAAATAATCTACATCTCTGGTATTCCAGGGTTTATTCTCACCAGCAAAATGGATCATCTTCGGTGATTTTCTGGCACGCAAAAATTCCGTGTAGGTTGATAATTGCAAATTTGGATAAAAGTCATCAGTATTGCCATTTCCGTGATAAACATTCCATTCAAGTGGGAGATAATGAACCCGGTCATAAAATACCTTATTCATAATATCCTGATCCAGGAACCAAAACCTTTTGCCGTTCATCACTTCAATCAGCTTATAGTATGTATTTTCTTTGCTCATTTGCTGGATATTGAAAATAATAATTCCAGCCTGGAAGTAACGTTCAGGCTTATCCATACCCAGTGTGGAAATCAAATATTTTCGGGCTGGCATCAAACCATCTGAGGAATCAGAAATTGTACCAAATTTAACAAAACCTTCCATCACAATATCACGAACTGCAGCGACAAGATTGGTTGCAAGGTCGATTTGGATCAATTCAGCTACATCACTTTCAACAATAGTATCAGCATCAATAAAAAGAACTTTATTGTACAGTGAAAATAATCTTGGTATGAACAATCGCGCATATGTTGCTGCGGTAAAATGGCCGCGGATATGCACATTACTCAGCTCTGAAAAAGCATTAATATCGAAAAATCTCAGGCTAAAATTTGTATAACCACGAATAAGATTATGTAATCGTTCTTTATTTTCAGTTGAAATGCCATTTTCTAAAACAACAATATCATAATTGTTATTGGTGGTAGAGTTCTTAATTACAGAATTAATTAATGCTGCACCAGAAATCGTATAATTATCATCAAAGCAGATAACTATCGGAATTGAATTTTCATCATATAGAGGTTTAATTTTTCCGTTGAATGTTTCATTTGCAACAAATGTTCTCTGTACCTCTTTAATTTTTAAATCAGAAGTCTGACCTGTTTTATAAATAATAAAAATATTAAAAAGTCTTTCAGAAATATGCCCAATCACCCTCTTTTCCTGAGCGTTAAAATTTCTGAATGCAATTCTTTTTTCAAGCTCATCCGTAATGGTAAAAAGCCATTCTGAATACTCATCAAAAATCGCTCTTCTCATTACAAACATATTAGTATAATAGCCTTCTGTATCCTGATTAAAAACATCTATGCTGTTTTTATATTCAGGATAAAGTTCAACTAATATTTTTAATGCGAGATCATAATCTTCAATATGAAGATATTCACCTTTCGCGTAATGCACATAGTTATTCTTACTACCGGCATTTAAGACTGACCATTTCCTGGGCAACAGAATGTCGATATTTTCCATTGCACTGGAAATACCATCATCTGTAAGTTGAAATTTTTCTGTATATTCATTATCAATTTCAGGATGAACAACAACTCCCCAGTTATCTTCAGGGTAGTCCTGTACCTGTGAGAAGTTTAAATGTCTGCGATAGTGCATAAATCCAATGTAGACTGCATCATCGGAATTTTTCCATGCCCAGTACTGTGCAGTTAGCTCACAATAAAAAGCATTTTTATAGGATATATTATCACCGCGATCATCTCCCTCACAGCATATTGTATTTAGAGTATTTGCTTTACCGACATGAAGAGGCTCAATACAGGCTGCATTCAAAAATGCGCTTGGCTTGTGATGGCTTGTATATATTTTGATTTTATTCATATTATGACATCGCTTTAAAATACTGTGGGATAATCACGTCGGCTTTACCTACAGCCTGTAACTTATGGTTTTCGATCCATATAACTTTATCGCAGATTTTCTCTACATCGCTCATATTATGGCTAACGAAAAGAATGGTAGTACCACGTTTTTTAAACTCTCTGATTGTCTCAATACATTTTCTCTGAAATGAAACATCACCGACGGCTAAAACTTCATCTATAATCAAAATATCAGGATCAACCTGACTAATCACAGAAAACCCTAATTTTGCGAGCATACCACTGGAATAGACCCGAATGGGTTCATCAATAAAACTTCCAAGCTCAGAAAATTCAATAATATCTTCGAGTTTTTCAAGTGCCTTTTTTTTTCTTAGCCCAAGTAAGGTCGCATTAAGAATAATATTTTCTCTTCCGGTGAGTTCAGGATGAAAACCTCCACCAAGCTCAAGCATTGAAGCAATACGCCCATGAGTAGTCACACTTCCAGAACTAGGTCTTATAACTCCTGTGACCAACCCGAGTGAGGTACTCTTACCCGCGCCATTGCGTCCGATTAATGCAACCGCTTCACCTTTATTAACAATAAAACTTATATCTTCAATTGCTTTGTATTTTCTTCCTTTTAGCAAGGATAATGCTCTACCAGGATGAAATATCAAATCTTTCACACCACTTCCGATATGATGATAAAGAGGGTATGATTTGCTTACATTTTTGAATTCAATAGCAATCGTCATTATAATATCTCTGCAAAGCGGTACTTAAGCTTATTAAAAATAAAAGCGCCAACGGCTAAAAATATAAATGAATAGATATAAATACTTAGAATAGAATGATAGTGAATAACCCCATTCATAAACAGATCACGCCAGGCTAACATAATTTCTGACACTGGGTTTATTGTTAGCATCCATTGATATTTTGCAGGAATCAAATCTGAAGAGTAAAGAATAGGTGTGCAGTAAAACATCAACATGATGCCTAAAGGAATAAACCGCTCAAGATCCCTAAAAAAAAGATTCATAGAACTGATTGCCAGAGACAAGCCGAATGTGAGTATCATCTGAGCCATACCGATCAACGGTACTCCCCATAGCCACGACCATGACGGTGTCATTTTATAGATGAGAAGAAAAACAATAATTACCGGTATTGTACAAAGGAAATGCAAGAATTCCATGAAAACATTACAAAAAGGAATGATAGAACGTGGAAATATGGTTTTTTTAATGATCTGCGCATTTGAAATGAAAGAGAATAATGAATTACTGACTGAGCTCGCGAACCATTGCCAGGGAAATAATCCTGTAATCAAAAACACCGTATAGTTGGGTATTTGAACCCTCATTACCAATTTGAAAATAAAATAATAAATTACTGCAAAGAGTAATGGGTTTGCAATAGACCATAAATATCCGAGGAAACTACTTTTATACCTGACCTTAAGCTCTTTCTCAGTCAGTACTGATATCACATCAACTAAATAACCGAATGAAAACTTCATTTTACATACCCGAATTATGGCCTGGAACAGTATATGATCAGAATTTATACACGCTACCGCCCCAGGCTCTTCAGCTACCTGAACACTACAAAATATCAACTAACTTTTCAGCCTATCGTCTTTTGAAAGGATCTAACCTTTCCGTTCAGTAATCATTAACGATACCCCTGTGGATTTTGGCTTTGCCAGTTCCAGGTATCCTGCATCATTTCATCCAATCCGCGGGAAACTTTCCAACCCAGTTCACGCTCTGCCAGTGAAGGGTCTGCCCAGAAGGCTGGCAAATCACCACTGCGACGCGGTTTTATAGCATAAGGAACCGGTTTACCGCAGGCTTTTTCAAATGCCTTAATCATTTCCAGTACTGAATAACCTTTACCAGCACCCAGGTTGTAAGCACGATATCCCTGAGTATTTTTCAGATGATCCAGGGCTTTCAGATGACCTTCTGCCAGGTCAACCACATGGATATAATCACGCTGGCAGGTTCCATCCGGCGTATCGTAATCATCACCAAACACTCCTAACTGTTCTAATTTGCCTATAGCAACCTGCGCGATATAAGGCAACAGATTATTAGGGATACCCGCCGGGTCCTCGCCAATTTTCCCTGAAGGATGTGCGCCGACAGGATTGAAATACCGCAGGGCAATGGTATTAAAATCAGGGTCTGCTTTAGAAAAATCCTGCAGGACCTGTTCGATCATTACCTTCGAGGTACCGTAAGGGCTGGTAGTACCGCCAATCGGGGAGGTTTCGACATAAGGGACCGGCGCATTTTCACCATAAACCGTTGCTGACGAACTAAAAATAAAGTTCCTGACGCCGGCATTACGCATCTCTTCCAGCAATACTACCGTGCCTGAGACATTATTATCATAATATTCAAGTGGCATCCGTGTGGATTCGCCTACTGCTTTCAGGGCAGCGAAATGAATCACTTCTGTGATCGAATGTTCTGCAAATAATTTCTGCAGGCACTGACGGTCGCGAACATCTCCCTCAACAAAAATTGCTGCTTTACCCGCCAGTTGAGCAACACGGCGCAGGGATTCTTCAGAAGCATTACAAAGATTATCCAGTACTACGACCTCGTCACCACGCTCCAGCAGGGCTAGCACCGTATGAGAACCGATATAACCTGCGCCACCTGTGACTAAAACTGACATATCTGACTCCGTGTTTTTATGAATTGAAATAACGGTTATTCAATTATTTAGAAATGATTTTCCTGATACTGTCACGGAATTCCTGGCCCTGAGAAGGATTACGTAATCCGTAGCTGACAAATGCCTGCATGTACCCCAGTTTGCGTCCACAGTTATAATCCACACCGCTTAACAGAGTCGCTTCAACCGTTTCTTTCTGTTTCAGACTGGCAATCGCGTCTGTCAGTTGAATTCTTCCCCAGGCTCCGGGTTCAGTCTTCTCCAGTTCCTGCCAGATTCCGGCAGACAATACATAACGGCCTGCGGCCGCCAGATCAGAATCAACCTCCGGGACCTCGTCAGGTTTTTCGACGAATAAGTCTATTTCGCTGACATCACCAGGATTATTCAGTGGTTCACGGGTGGTAATAATCGAATATTCGGAAAGTTCTTCTGCGGGCATATGCTGGCATAAAACCTGACTGTTTCCGGTAGATTCGAAACGGGAAATCATCGCTGCCAGGTTATAGCGCAAATGATCTGCCGTATAACCGTCCAGAATAATATCTGGTAAAACCACCACAAACGGATTATCTCCAATCATGGGCTGGGCGCAAAGGACGGCATGCCCCAGTCCCAGAGGCTGAGGCTGGCGAACATTCATGATAGTCACACCGGGTGGACAGATGGACTGAACTTCTTTGAGTAACTGACGTTTAACACGCTGTTCCAGTAATGCTTCGAGTTCATAGGTCGTATCAAAATGGTTCTCAACCGCATTTTTCGAGGCATGGGTAACCAGCACAATTTCTTTGATTCCGGCGGTAGCACATTCATCAACGATATACTGAATCATTGGCTTATCAACTATCGGCAACATCTCTTTCGGAATCGCTTTGGTGGCCGGTAACATGTGCATACCTAATCCGGCAACCGGAATGACAGCTTTTAATTTGGTCATAAACATTCCATTTTTGAGTAAAAATTAGTGCCCCGATTATGTGTGATAACACACGTTAATCTGCATCAGTATCTTCTGAAATCCCGTCGTGACTGCGCTCAGGCTGGCGTGGATTTCACTACGAGTGGTTGTCTGTTATGCCGATATTTACCAACGCTAATGTTTGTCTTGAAAACCTCAGAATTATTCGCTGATTAACAGGCCAATGCCAGCTTTACCCTCAGGGACCAAAGTTTGCGGTGATTGCCATAATCCTGAGATTTGATTTGCAGCATTGACACCAGGCACATTATTCCCTCTAAGGGGGCTGAAAACAGCCTCACAGGCCTGGTCTCATAGAGATTGTGTTATTTTTCCCTGCCAGGTTTGCTGTTATGGTCAACCCACTGATTAATCCGTTTTTTCATTTCATTACGCAGATTACCGTTCAGTAACTGACTCACGGGTAACGAATATTGTAGCTTGCTCCACGGACCATAAAAACGTACCGGCACCGCCTGCTCAGAGAGCAACTTAACCAGCTTATTGTCACCTTTCCAGTCCTTCATCATCAGTCCGAAGGTCACATCCATCGTCCGGTGGGCGAAATCAATATTGCCCAGGCCAGTCAGTTTCATATCACTGTTTTCGCCCTGCAACTGAGAGAGGGTCAGATTGCCCGGGACAAGGCGGATATTACCTTTTAACGGAGGGACTTCGGCTTTGATTACGTTTTCAGAATGCACCCGATCGCTGGTTCTGGCCACTGCATCGCTCACCATTTGCCGTAAATTAAACGGGGCGGTATCCAGTTGAGATACACTCACATCTGCCTGTCCATGCCACTGGTTAAGGATATCCTGGTTACTTAATCCCTGCCCGCTGAACTGGCCTTTCATGGTCAGTTCACCCCGGAGTGCCTGTGGAAGTTGCAGGAATGCCAGCGCGGGCTGTACCTGAATATTCTGTAAATCCGGAGCAAAAGTAACCTGTGCTACGTCAGAACGCAGATCGATCTGTCCGGGCAGAGAGAAGTGACCATTACCCAATTCCCCGGTGAGGGTATTGATGGTCATTAATCCCTGTGCATTGGTTGCGCTTAGTTGCAGCTGTTTGAGCTGTAAGCCACGCCAGACAGCACTATCCGCATGAATGTTGATGTCCATCATCGCATCACGTAGCCATGCTTCCTGTAACGGTTGGCTATCGGTATCGGCGATAACCGGTGCTCGGACCGCCGGCCGGCCGGTCTGGCTGCCCGAGGCTCTGGCGGAGGTCAGTAACTGGTCGAAATCAGCAGTTTTCGAGTTCAGACGCACCTGTAATGCGGGTGCGGGGAGTAAATGGCCGTGAAGTTCACCTGTAAAATCACTGTTATTAGCCTCCAGTAATAACCCGGTCACATCGAACTGGTTGCCGGAGGGCTTCCAGACAGCATTAAACGAAGCCTGTCCGTTGATTCCATCAGCAGGGAGATCAACGCCGGAAATCTTATAGCTGGCACGGGAAACCTGTAATCCCAGTTGATGAGGATACTGAGTCGCATCCAGAGATCCCCTCACATCCAATACCAGATTTTGCTGATTACGGGAAGCTCTGCCACTGAACTCAAAGTTACCTTGCTTGTACTGTGGCTGATGAATCGTCAGGTTGACATCACGAAAGTTGATCTGATTTCCATGGGCGTCCTGCCAGATAAACAGGCTGTCAGCAATATTGAGTCGCGCAATATTAAAACTCCAGCCACGTCCAAAGGATCCAAAAACAGGACCTTCTGGCGGAGCTACGGGCTCACCTTGTTGATGCTCGCGGGTAGTGGCTGGAAGATCACGGATGACGGCATTTTTCAGTAAAACCTGGCTCACCTTAAGCTGGTGGGACAGTAACGGCATTAATTCAACGTCCAGCCGCATATTTTCAGCACTAACGGCAGGGTCAGTGGCGCCGGGTGCGGTCAGAGAAACCTGATCGCTCAGGATACTCAGCCGTGGCCAGACGTGCCAGCGTAAATCACCGGAGAGTTTTAACTGATAACCACTGCGTTTGGCGACTTCCTGTGCCATATATCCACGAAACTGGTTCGGATTCACCAGCATAACCAGTGCCGTCATTCCCGCGACAACGACCACCAGTAAAATCGCCAATGTGGTTATCAATCTTCTCATACCATCCCCGGTGTGATTTTTTAGTCTTTATCGATCCTGCTGGCTACTGCACCCTGTTGATCGCGATATTTTGCATCTTCTCTGCGGTTATATGGCCGCAGAGCCGGGCCGGACAAAGGCTCGAAACTTAATGCTCCTATCAACATACCCGGTCGGAGCGCTAATGGCAATTTACCTGAATTATAGAACTCCAGCACAATCCGCCCTTTCCAGCCAGGATCGATGCGGTGCGCGGTCACGTGAACCATCAGTCCAAGCCGGGCCAGTGATGAACGGCCATCCAGCCAGCCCACCAAATCATCCGGTAACGTCACTGATTCCAGAGTGACTGCCAGAGCCAGTTCCCCGGGATGAAGGAAAAATGCATCACCTTCCGGCAGGACTATCTCGTCGCTCATCACGCGGTCAAGGGCGGCACTGACTTCATCTTTTGGACCGCTAAGGTCAATAAACGCAGCCGTATGCCCACGAAAGGTTCGGAATTTGTTACCCAGCCGCACATCCACTGTAGCACCACTGATACGTTCTACAGGCGGACGGGGTAAAATTTCAAGCCTGCCAGTGTCCAGCCAGACTTCGATATCGCGGTCACACAATCTCATACTGATCTCTCCGTAACTCTGCTCAGGGGGAAGAAGAGGATTCTTCCCTGCCATCATTATTCAAAAAACTGATTAATTTTTGCTTTAAGTATATCGATAGCAATCCGGTTCTTCCCACCGCGAGGAACAATGATGTCGGCATACTGTTTCGAAGGTTCAATAAATTGCAGGAACATAGGCCGGACGGTTTTTTGATACTGAGTCATTACCGAATCCATTGACCTGCCGCGTTCATTCACATCCCGCTTCATTCTGCGCATCAGACAAATATCCAGCGGCGTATCCACAAAAATGGAGAAATTCATTTCTTCACGCAACCGGGCATCCGTCAGCAGCAGGATCCCTTCCAGAATGATGACTTTCTTCGGCAACAGCTTAATCGTTTCTTTCATCCGTGTGTGTTCAGAATAGCTGTAAACCGGGAGGTCTATCGCATGCCCGGCTTTAATTGCCTGCAAATGTGTCAGTAACAAATCATGGTCCATCGCATTTGGATGGTCATAATTGGTTTTAATCCTCTCTTCCATAGTGAGGTGGCTTTGATCCCGGTAATAACAATCTTCCGGGATAACACCGATATGCTCGTCACCCACCTGGTCACGAATTTCACGGTAGAGAGTGCTGGCAATCAAACTTTTACCGGATGCCGAAGCTCCGGCAATGCCCACGATTACGCACTGATGGGACGTGTCAGTCATACTTTTTTGAGACCTGAAACTGAAGCCGGTAGTTTCTGAAAATTAACAGATTGTACGGGCAAATTGAGAGGGTTTACGCCGGCGATTATAGGGACTTCGTGCCCCTGATGCCAGAAAAATGCGTCACTAATCTTCAGACTCACCCCCATAGCCGGTTTTCTTATTACGCTATATACTCTGCGGCCACTCTTAAACCTGATTACTGATTAATCATCTGGCCTGTGCCTTTTTTACGGGCAGACCCTACCAGGAAAAACATGTACTGGAAAAATTTGACTTACCTGGGTGACAGCATGCTGCTGCTGCCTACCGCTGTGCTGATTGCCTTGTTTGTTTTCTGGAAAAGCGGGCGCTGGCAAACCGCTTTTGGCTGGTTAGTCACCTTCGGCACTGCCGGCATGATTGTCAGTATTTCAAAAATTTTGTTCCTGGGTTTTTTTATTGGTAGCAGAACTTACAACTTCACTGGTTTCAGCGGACATACCACCATGTCCTCGACTTTCTGGCCGGTATTAATGTGGATGATTTCGGCACAGCGTCCGGTCTTCTGGCGTCGCCTGCTGATGGTCACCGGCTATTTGCTGCCGTTAGCTATAGGTTTCTCGCGACTGCAATTGCATGCTCACTCCCCGAGTGAAGTCGTGAGTGGCGCTATCCTGGGGCTGAGCCTGAGTTCACTCTATCTGTTTATTCAGCGTCGTACGGAACTGAAAGCGATTTCTGTGCTGCAACTGGCCGTATTCTTGGTGCTGCCGGTGTGGATTATGTTTCAGGGGCAACCCGCCACCACTCAACAGTTTCTGGCTAAACTCTCGGCCAGACTGGCCGGAATTGAAAAACCCTTTACCCGCACGGAGTTGCTAAAACTCCATTCAGCAAATTAACCGCTGACCGTTTACGCCTGTCGTTTAACAAGGTAAAGTCGCCCCCTTTTTTCTGTGTTCAGGGGGCGACAGCCATGTTTATTGGTTTTGATTACGGTACCGCGAACTGTTCTGTAGCAACAGAACAGAAGGGCATTTTCCGCCAGTTATTGCTGGAAAAGGACTCGCCACTGCTCCCCTCAATGATCTCAGCACCACTGCGTACTGTGCCCAGTGAATGGCTATACCGCTGCCACGAGGTCGGTTTTCCTACCCCGGAAAACACGGCATTGTTGCAATATGCATTACGTCTGAATCGTGAAGAAGATATTCGGGTCACTACCGATAGCGTCAGTTTCGGACTTCAGGCTCTGGAGAACTATATTGCTGACCCGGAAGACACCTGGTTTGTAAAATCTCCCAAGTCTTTTCTGGGTGCTTCTGGCCTTAAATCTCAGCAAATTGCGTTTTTTGAGGATCTGGTGTGTGCGATGATGCTGCACATTCGTCATCAGGCAGAGCAACAGACGAATACCCCGATAACTCATACCGTGATTGGCCGTCCGGTCAATTTCCAGGGGACCGGCGGTGAGGAAGCGAACCACCAGGCTCAAAATATTCTGTTACGTGCTGCACAGCGTGCCGGATTTCGCGAAGTTGAATTTCAATACGAACCCGTGGCCGCAGGGCTGGAGTTCGAAGCGACACTCAGCGAGGAAACCCGGGTACTGGTGGTCGATATCGGCGGAGGGACCACGGACTGCTCACTGCTGCTGATGGGACCGCAATGGCGTGATAAGGTCGACAGAGTGGACAGCCTGCTGGGTCACAGTGGTTGTCGGGTCGGCGGAAATGACCTGGATATTATGCTGGCATTTAAAACGCTGATGCCATTGCTGGGCCAGGGAGGCATCACTCTCAAAGGCACCGGTTTACCTACCCTGCCCTGGTGGAATGCGGTAGCCATAAATGACGTCAATGCCCAAAGCCAGTTTTATTCCACAGAGTGCGGCAAACTATTGCAACAAATGGTCAAAGAGGCACAGCAAAGTGATTTGGTACGTCGGTTGTTTAATGTCTGGCGCCACAAGCAAAGCTATCAGTTGGTTCGCAGTGCCGAAGAGAGCAAAATTCGTCTGTCTGACAGTGAGCTGACCACCATACCCTTGCACTATATCGACCGGGGTCTGGAAACCACGCTAAACGTCGGGCAACTGAATGAAGCCATCAGCCAGCCACTTGACAAGATGATCCAGCAAATTACCGCCGTCATGGCCACCGCTGACTGCAAACCGGAAGTCATATATCTCACCGGAGGCAGTGCCCGCTCACCATTGCTGCGTGATGCGATTGCCAGAGTCTTACCCGACACACCTATCGCCAGCGGTGATGATTTTGGGTCCGTCACCCTCGGACTGGCCCGCTGGGCGGCAACACTGTTTCGCTAGCCGTAGCGCCCCGTCAAGGGGCGTGATTTCTCCCTGTCTGACTGCCTGAACTACCGTTCAGAGCCTTCCAGTGCCGATATCCATATTTCCTCCAATTTTCTGCCGGAACTTAGAGTTATACTGTTGGGTCAGAGTGTGGAGAAAACTTCGGTTCAGATGCAGGAGAGCATAGCAGAACATGAAAGCAAAATTTCGGGTGTCCACGGTGGTGCTTTTAATACTGGTCGTCATTGTGCTGGTCTTAGCCACCATCCATTTCTGGCATGCCAAAAACACCACTTCCTCTTCTGCCAGTCCGGCCCCGGGACTAAGTTCTGCCAGCCATGACCCGGCGGTTCCGGTACAAATTGCCACGGTTCGTCGGGAAACAGTCCCACGATATATCACCGCCCTGGGCACGGTGACGGCCTCAGCCATGGTCACCGTTCGCAGCCGTGTGGACGGGCAACTCATGGCGTTACACTTCCGGGAAGGTGATACCGTGACTGCAGGTCAGTTACTGGCTGAAATTGATCCGCGTCCCTTCAATGTTGCTCTGTTACAGGCTCAGGGGCAACTGGCCAAAGATCAGGCCACACTGAACAATAGCCGCAATGATCTGCGTCGCTATCAGAAGCTTGCCACCACCAAACTGGTCTCTCAGCAGGATCTGGACAACCAGCAGGCACTGGTCCGTGAAAGTGAAGGTACGGTAAAGAGTGATCAGGCTGCCGTGGATAATGCCCAGCTCAATCTGACCTATAGCCGGATCACCGCGCCGATCTCTGGTCGTGTCGGGCTCAGGCAGGTGGATGCGGGTAACTACATCACTGCCGGGGATACCACCGGGATTGTGGTTATTACCCGGACGCACCCGATTGATGTGATTTTTACCGTTCCAGAGGCCGCTATTGAACAGATTGTCGGCGCGATGAAGCAAGGGCAACCACTGTTGGCGGAGGCCTGGGATCGCAGTGACAGCCATAAACTGGCAGAGGGTAGCTTACTTAGTCTGGATAATCAGATAGACAGTACTACGGGTACGCTGAAGATTAAGGCAAGATTTGCCAACCAGAATGACCGGCTGTTTCCTAATCAGTTCGTCAACCTCCATCTGCGGGTCAGTACCCTGGCCGATGCCCTTCTGATGCCGGTCTCTGCACTGCAGATGAATACCGAAGGCAATTTTGTCTGGATAGTCAGTCAGCAGAACACTGTCAGCAGAAAACAAGTGACGGTAGGTCTGCAACAGAACCAGCAGGTAGTCATTACCGCCGGGCTGAGTGCCGGAGACAGAGTGATCACCGACGGTATTGACAGACTAACCGAAGGCTCCGCGGTGAATATCGTCCAGGGCTCTGCGGCTGTAGCTGACAGTGATGCCGGAGGAACAGACCAATGAACCTGCTGCCGGACAGCTCTTCCGGCGGACCTTCCCGCCAGTTTATCCTGAGGCCAGTCGCCACCACATTACTGATGGTGGCTATCGTACTGGCTGGGATTCTCGGCTACCGTTTTCTGCCGGTATCGGCATTACCTGAGGTGGACTACCCCACGATACAGGTCGTGACCCAATATCCCGGCGCCAGCCCGGAAGTCATGACATCCGCGGTGACGGCTCCACTTGAACGCCAGTTTGGACAAATGTCGGGTCTGAAACAGATGTCATCCGGCAGTTCCGGCGGAGCTTCGGTCGTCACTCTGCAATTTCAGCTAACATTGCCGTTGGATATTGCCGAACAGGAGGTTCAGGCGGCTATTAATGCTGCGATGAGCTACCTGCCAGATGATTTACCGAATCCCCCGGTCTATAACAAAGTCAATCCGGCTGACCCACCAATTATGACACTGGCGGTCACCACCTCCAGTCTGCCACTCACCCGGGTACAGGATTTAGTGGAAACCCGGATTTCGCAGAAAATATCCCAGGTCAGTGGAGTGGGACTGGTGACCCTCGCTGGCGGGCAACGGCCGTCGGTGCGGGTGGATCTCAATGCACAGGCATTAGCCGCATTAGGGCTTACCAGTGAGGATGTTCGTACCGCTATCGATAATGGTAACGTTAACACCGCCAAGGGCAGTCTTGACGGGCCTGAACGGGCCATTACTTTATCGGCTAATGATCAGCTACAAAGCGCCGAAGACTACCGTCAGCTAATCATCAGCTACCGGAATAATGCTCCGGTCAGGCTGGGAGATGTAGCCACTGTCACTCAGGGCGCTGAGAACCAGTGGCTGGGGGCCTGGAGTAACGGACAGGCAGCCATTATCCTGAATGTTCTGCGTCAGCCTGGCGCGAACATCATTGACACGGCCGATAATATTCGTGCCCTGCTACCCACCCTGAAGAGTAACCTGCCGGCCTCAGTGAAACTGGAACTGATCAGTGACCGGACCATGAACATCCGCGCCTCTGTCAGTGACACCCGGTTTGAATTACTGCTGGCGATTGCACTGGTGGTCATGATTATTTATCTGTTCCTGAGAAATATTCCGGCCACCATCATTCCCGCAGTGGCCGTACCGCTCTCGCTGATTGGCACCTTTGCAGCGATGTATCTGCTGGGATTCTCGGTGAATAATCTGACACTGATGGCCCTGACCATTGCCACCGGTTTTGTGGTGGATGATGCGATAGTCGTGATTGAAAATATCTCCCGCCATATCGAGAAAGGCGTTCCCCCGTTACAGGCCGCGCTTCGGGGGGCGGGTGAAATCGGTTTTACTATCATCTCGCTGACGATTTCCCTGATTGCCGTGCTAATCCCCTTGCTGTTTATGGGCGATGTGGTTGGCCGGTTATTCAGGGAGTTTGCTGTCACGCTGGCAGTTTCTATCCTGATTTCCGCCGTGGTCTCGCTGACCCTGACTCCGATGATGTGCGCACGCATGCTAAAAAATGGCACGCTGCATCAGCAAAACCGTTTTTCACTGGCCTGCGAACGGATATTTGAGCGAGTGATTGACGGTTATGGTCGTTTACTCAGTCGGGTGCTGAATCACCCGTGGCTAACCTTAAGCGTCGCTATCGGCACGCTGGTACTGACCATTGTACTCTGGGTACTGATTCCGAAAGGATTTTTCCCACAACAGGATAACGGGCTGATTCTGGCCAGCGTTCAGGGCCCGCAAAATGTCTCGTGGACCAGCATGACCCGACGCACCCGTGAAGTGACGGATATCCTGCAGAAAGATCCGGATGTGGCCAACGTCAGCGCCTTTGTCGGCATCGACGGGACTAACCCGTCACTGAATAACGCGCGATTACAGATTACCCTGAAACCGCTCTCAGAACGGAATGATCGCATTCCGCAAATTGAACAACGGTTACAACAATCAGTCAGTGGTCTGCCGGGTATCAGTTTATGGATGCAAGCAGTACAGGATCTGACTATCGATACCGAAGCCAGTCGCACGCCTTATCAGTTTACCCTGCAGTCCCCTTCTCAGGAGTCTCTGGCAGAGTGGATACCTAAACTTTTGGGCAAACTACGACAGGCCCCACAACTGCGTGAAGTCAGCAGCAACTGGCAGGATCAGGGGAATGAGGCCTTTATCCGCGTTGACCGCGATACCGCCAGCAGGCTGGGGATTACCATGGCGGATATTGATAATGCCCTGTATGACGCTTTTGGCCAGAGACTGATTTCCACTATTTATACCCAGTCCAGCCAGTACCGCGTGGTGCTGTCACAGCAGACGGCGATGGATCCGGGATTACAGGCACTCAACAATATCCGCCTGACCAACAGCGATGGTGGCACGATCCCGCTAACCTCTATCGCCCGGGTAGAACAGCGCCGTGCTTTGCTGGCAATTAACCATCTCGATCAATTTCCTGCAGCGACAATATCCTTTGACGTCGCCGATGGCTATTCTCTCGGAGAAGCGGTGAATGCTATCACCCAGATCGAAAACCAACTGAATTTACCCTCAGATATGCTGACCCACTTTCAGGGGAGTACCCTGGCCTTTCAGGCTGCGCTTTCGGGTACCGTCTGGCTGGTTATCGCCTCCATTGTGGCGATGTACATTGTGTTGGGTATTCTTTATGAAAGTTTTATTCATCCGGTCACTATTCTCTCAACCTTGCCTACCGCCGGTGTCGGCGCATTACTGGCTCTGCTGGTTTCCGGCCATGAACTGGATATCATCGCGATTATTGGCATTATCCTGCTGATTGGTATCGTCAAGAAAAATGCCATCATGATGATTGATTTCGCCCTTTCCGCAGAACGTGAACAGGGAGTCACTCCACAGGAAGCCATTTATCAGGCCTGCCTGTTGCGTTTCAGGCCGATACTGATGACCACCATGGCTGCCCTGCTGGGTGCGCTGCCTTTAATGCTAAGCTTTGGTGTGGGGGCTGAGTTACGTCGGCCGCTGGGCGTTGCCATGGCCGGGGGGCTGGTCGTCAGCCAGGTTCTTACCCTGTTTACCACTCCCGTCATCTATCTGCTGTTTGACAGGCTGAGTCGTCGGCTGAAACCCCACGAAACTCATCCGTCGTCGCCGGAGTCGTTGCCGTGAGGTTTCTGGCATTATTCATCTATCGCCCCGTCGCTACCCTGCTGGTGGCGGCTGCCATACTGCTGGCCGGTATTCTGGGTTTCCGCTTATTACCGGTGGCCGCGCTGCCACAGGTCGATTTTCCGGCGATAGTCATCTCTGCCAGTATGCCCGGAGCTTCAGCCGAAACCATGGCTGCGTCCATTGCCACTCCGCTGGAACGTTCGCTCGGCAGGATTGCCGGTATCAGTGAGATGACATCGTACAGTTCACTGAGTAATACCCGCATCATTCTGATATTTGATCTGGACCGTGACATCAATGGTGCTGCCCGCGATGTTCAGGCGGCCCTGAATGCCGCACAAAGTCTGCTCCCGACGGGCATGCCTTCACGTCCGACTTACCGTAAAGCGAATCCTTCAGATGCTCCGGTGATGATTCTGACACTGACCTCAGAGACTTACTCACGGGGTCAGTTGTATGACTACGCCACCACCCGGCTGGCACAGTCGATATCTCAGATTGAGGGGGTGGGTGATGTCACCATTGGCGGAGGATCGCTGCCGGCCGTACGGGTCGATGTTGATCCGCAGCAACTGTTTAATCAGGGGGTGTCACTCGACCAGGTACGTACCGCCATCAGTAATGCTAATCAGAGACGGCCTCTGGGGGCCATTGATGAAGGAGATCAACGCTGGCAACTAGCCACCAATGATGCTCTGAATAATGCTGCCCACTACCGGCCCCTGATTATTCATCAAAAAGACGGTGGCGTTGTCAGGCTGAGTGATGTTGCCACCATTACTGATGATGTTCAGGATAGCCGGAATGCCGGACTCAGTAATGGTAAACCGGCCATCCTTATGATGGTCCGGAAAACCGCTGATGCTAATGTGATTTCGACCGTCGACCGGATACGTGAGCGACTCCCTGAACTCAGGAAGGAGATCCCGGCAGCCATACAGCTAAGCATCGCTCAGGACAGGTCCCCGACGATCCGGGCTTCTCTCAGTGAAGTCGAACAGTCTCTGCTCATTGCTGTGGCCCTGGTGATTCTGGTGGTGTTCTTTTTCCTGGGATCGGCCAGGGCCACCCTGATCCCGGCGGTAGTCGTTCCGGTATCGCTGGTAGGGAGCTTTGCCGCTATGTATCTGTGTGGCTTTAGTCTGAACAATCTGTCGTTGATGGCCCTGACGATAGCCACCGGATTTGTGGTCGATGATGCTATTGTGGTACTCGAAAATATTTCGCGACATGTCGAAGCCGGTATGAAGCCATTTAAAGCCGCAGTGACCGGTATGCGGGAAGTTGGGTTCACCGTGATTGCGATGAGTCTGTCACTGGTCGCGGTTTTTTTACCTCTGATGATGCTCGGTGGTCTGATCGGCCGTTTCTTTTCTGAATTCGCGATGACTCTGTCGGTCGCCATTATTATTTCATTATTTATCTCTCTGACACTGACACCAATGATGTGCGCCAGGTTATTACGGGTGACAGGCCACCAGGCACCGGCAAGGCGGAGTATATTTCGTCGGGCCACAGACCTTTTGCAGGCAGGATATGCCCGCTCGCTACACCGCGTTTTGCACTACCCGAAACTGACACTGTGCGTGTTGCTGGCCACTCTGGCGCTCAATATTCTGCTGTTTATCACTATCCCTAAAACCTTTCTGCCGGAACAGGATACCGGACGGATTTCCGGCAGTATCTCCGCGGATCAGAGTATTTCATTTCAGGCAATGCGCGGTAAGCTGGAAGATTTTATGCGGATTGTCAGCGCCGATCCGGCGGTCGATAATGTGACCGGCTTTACCGGAGGAATGCGGACTAACAGTGGTTCAATGTATATCTCGCTTAAGCCGCTGTCTGAACGGGATGTCAGCGCCAGACAAGTCATCGACCGGTTACGTAAGGCACTGTCGAAAGAACCCGGCGCCCGGCTTTATTTAAGCCCGGTTCAGGATATCCGTACCGGTGGACGGGAATCCAATGCCAGCTATCAATTCAGCCTGCTTTCCGATGATCTGCAGGCACTGCGCCAGTGGTCACCGGTTATCCTGAAAGCATTTCGCCAGTTACCGCAACTTACCGATGTCAGTTCTGATCAGGAAGACAATGGGGGTGAACTGCAACTGGTCTATGACCGGGCTGAGATGGCAAAACTGGGGATCAGTGTAGCTCAGGCCAATGCCCTGCTGAATGATGCGTTCGGCCAGCGGCAAATATCGACTATCTACCGGCCACTGAATCAGTATCGGGTCGTGATGGAAGTTGATCCCCGATATACCCGTGATGCCACGGCACTGTCACAAATGTACCTGATCAATAATGAAGGCAAATCGATTCCTCTGTCACAAATAGCCCACTGGGAAGCCGCTAACACCCCGATATCAGTTAACCACCAGGGTTTGTCGGCAGCCGCGACCCTCTCCTTTAATCTGGCGGACGGAATCGCCTTGTCACAGGCTTCTTCGGCGATTGAAACCACCATGGTCCGTCTGGGTGTGCCTGCCAGTGTCCGTGGTGAATTTGCCGGAGATGCTAAACTGTTCCGTCAGTCACAGTCGAGCCAGTTGTGGCTGATTGTCGGGGCCATTGCGGCGGTCTATATTGTATTAGGAATGCTGTATGAGAGTTATATCCATCCGGTGACGATTCTCTCGACCCTGCCCCCCGCCGGTGTCGGTGCTTTGGTGGCATTACGGATTTTCGATACCCCTTTTAGCCTGATAGCTATGCTGGGGATTCTGCTGCTGATTGGTATTGTAAAAAAGAACGCCATCATGTTGGTAGATTTCGCGCTGGTGGCGGAGCGGGAAGCCAGGCTGACACCACGTGAAGCTATATATCAGGCCTGTCTGCTCAGGTTCCGTCCTATCCTGATGACCACTCTGGCCGCACTATTCGGTGCATTACCGCTGGTAATGAGTTACGGGGATGGCGCCGAACTGCGGCAACCATTGGGCATTTCGATTGCCGGAGGCCTTATCATCAGCCAGTTACTCACCCTGTATACCACCCCGGTCGTGTTCCTGATGATGGATAAACTCAGGAAACGTAAATCCGGGCCACAGGACCTTGTTTTATGACCAATGAAAACAACGCACCTCTAGCGACTTCGGTTCGCTGGCAATTGTGGATAGTCGCTTTCGGCTTTTTTATGCAGTCGCTGGATACCACGATTGTGAACACTGCCCTGCCCTCTATGGCCAAAGCGTTGAATAACAGCCCGCTGAATATGCATATGGTCGTTGTCTCGTATGTATTGACCGTTGCCGTAATGCTGCCGCTTAGTGGCTGGCTGGCAGACCGCTTCGGGGTAAGAAATGTCTTTTGTAGCGCCATTGTGCTGTTCACTCTCGGTTCCTTGTGTTGTGCAATTTCAGGCAATCTTGAACAACTGATTTTATCGCGGGTGCTGCAGGGTATTGGCGGTGCCATGATGGTGCCCGTGGGACGCCTGACCGTGATGAAAATTGTGCCACGTTCCGAATATATGGCGGCAATGGCTTTCGTTACCCTGCCCGGACAACTCGGCCCGATGGCTGGCCCTACCGTTGGCGGACTGCTGGTTGAATACGCCAGCTGGCACTGGATCTTTCTGATCAACCTGCCGGTGGGCATTGTGGGTACCATTGCTACCCTGAAATTGCTGCCCAATTACAGTCTGCCGGGCCGTCGTTTTGATTTCCCGGGATTTCTGATGCTAGCTATTGCCATGGCTGCGCTTACCCTGGCGCTGGAAAGCCGTCAGTGGGCATCCAGCCATACCTTGTTGCTGGCCGTGCTACTCAGCAGCGGTATGGGTTGTCTGGCTCTGTATCCCCTATATGCCAGGCGGCGTGAAAACGCCCTGTTTAACCTGGCCTTATTTAAGAATCACGTGTTTCGTATCGGGCTGATTGGCAGTATGGTTGCCAGGACCGGCAGTGGAATGTTGCCCTTTACCATGCCACTGTTTTTACAGCTGGCGCTGGGTTTTAGTCCATTTCATGCAGGACTGATGATGCTGCCAATGGTTGCCGGCAGTATGCTTATCAAACGGGTCGTAGTCAGACTGGTGAATCAGACAGGCTACCGGATGGCGCTGATCAGTTCGACCCTGTTACTTGGCCTGATTGTTCTGACGCTGCCAGTGCTGATGAAATTCGATCTGATCTATGCTCTTCCTCTGGTCCTGTTTATTCTTGGCGGAGTCAATTCTGTCCGCTTCACGACCATGAATACCCTGACACTGAAAGAGTTGCCGGACACTCTGGCCTCTTCCGGTAACAGCCTGTTGTCGATGGTGATGCAATTAGCGATGAGTACCGGGGTTACTTTGGCCGGGCTCGCTATGGGGGCATTTAGCCATCAACAGTTAATGGATACCGAAACACTCAGCCACACCTTTAGCTATCTCTGGCTGGCTATCGGTATTTTCCTCTGGCTGCCGATCGGCGTGTTTTGGTTTATCCCGGAGGATCTCAGCCGCAATAGTCTGTTAAAGAAAACAGGTCATCGCCGATGAAAAGCCGCTGGACCTTTAATATCGGCAGCAAACTGTTTGTGACTATCTTTGGCACCTGTCTGCTGGTGCTGGTCACCATGCACTGGGCTGTCAGAATCAGTTTCGAACACGGGTTTGTTGACTATATTCGCGAGAGTAATGAACAGCGGCTGAACCTGCTCAGTGATGCGCTGGCCGAGCAGTATCAGCAACACGGTGACTGGACCTTCCTGAGAAACAATAACCGGATAATCTACTCCCTGTTACGTTCACTGGAACAAAATCAGCAACAAGCTAACTATCCACGCCCCGGCTGGCGAACACCGTTCTGGATAGTCGATCTCCGCTACCGGGTTCTGATAGGCCCCCGGGAGAGCCTGCCGTACGAACGCGTCGAACATCCGATTGTCACCACCGATGGCAAAACTGTTGGCTGGGTGTTAGGTTCTCCCCCGGAACAGCTGACCCGCAGTACAGATATCAATTTTGATCATCAGCAGAAAAGGGCCAGTTGGATCATCGTCGGACTGACCACCCTGCTGGCTGCCATTGTGACCTGGTTTCTGGCGCGTGGTTTACTGGCACCCGTGAAACGACTGGTGAATGGCACGCATCAGTTGGCTGCCGGAAAACTGACCACTCGGGTGGAAGTGACCAGCCAGGACGAACTTGGCCAGCTAGCCCGGGATTTTAACCAACTGGCAGAGTCGCTGGAAAAAACGGAAACCAATCGCCGGGCATTTATGGCCGATATTTCCCATGAATTGCGTACCCCTTTGGCCATACTGCAAGGCGAGCTGGAAGCAATACAGGACGGGGTCAGACGTGTTACCCCCGAAGCTCTGCAGTCGTTGCAAAGTGAAGTGATGATCCTGAAAAAAATGGTCGATGATCTGCATCAACTGGCGCTGTCAGATTCAGGAGCATTGCGTTATCAGATGATGAACTGCGACTTAAGTGAACTGCTCAGCCAGGTGACCACCGCATTTCAGCAACGTTTCGTGGCCGCAGGGATCGCGCTGAGCTGCTACTGTCCGCCGCAGGCACCGTTTTATGGCGATATTAACCGGCTTAACCAGTTATGCCATAATCTGATGGAAAATAGTCTGCGCTATACCCATGCTCCGGGTGAGCTGAGGGTGACCCTGGCAGCACAAGCGAATGGCTGGTGCCTGGAATTCTCTGACAGCGCCCCCGGGCTTACCCGCGAGCAACAGCAGCATATCTTTGACAGATTTTACCGTGCCGAAAACTCCCGCAACCGTGCCAGTGGTGGCTCCGGGCTGGGTCTGGCCATTTGCCGTGCTATTGCCGATGCTCATCATGGCGAAATTAGCTGTCAGCACTCCCCCGCCGGAGGTGTTACTATCAAGGTGAAACTTCCTTTCACTACGGACAGGCCGGACTCATGACCGAAGAAAAACTTTCAGCCAGGATTATGGTAGTAGAAGATGAGCCAAAACTGGCACAACTGCTGGTAGATTATCTGGAAGCCGCCGGCTATCAGGTGAGAGTAGTTTCTCGGGGTGACGAGGTTATTCCTCAAGTCAGGGAATTACCGCCAGACCTGATGATCCTCGATTTAATGTTGCCCGGTAAAGACGGTCTGAGTATTTGCCGCGAACTACGTCAGTTTTCCGATTTGCCTGTGATTATGCTGACCGCCCGCAGTGAAGAAATCGATCGCCTGCTTGGGCTGGAAATAGGTGCCGATGACTACGTCTGTAAACCCTTTAGTCCGCGCGAGGTGGTCGCCCGTGTAAAAATTATCCTTCGTCGCTGTCTGGTACGGCGGGATGAGGCACAGACTGAAGATATTCCGGGGCTGGACATTGATACCGGGCGTTTTCAGGTGAGCTGGGATAACCAGCCGCTGGAACTGACCCCGGCAGAATTCAGGTTGCTGAAAACGTTGTCCCAGGAGCCCGGGAAAGTGTTTACCCGGGAACAATTGCTCAATCTATTGTATGACGATTATCGGGTGGTGACCGACAGAACTATCGACAGCCACATTAAAAACCTGCGCCGTAAACTGGAAAATATGGACAGTGAACAAACCTTTATTCGCGCGGTTTATGGGATTGGATATCGCTGGGATACTCATAAAAGCCGGCTGCACTGACAGGCGCGTTGCTATCTGAAATGATTTACATCCCGGCACTGCCCCTCTACAATTCCCCTTCTTTTTGTAGGGTCGATTTTTTTCGGCGCTGACAACACCCTGCGGGTGTCCTGACCAGAAATCAGAAACGAGAATGACCATGTTTAAACCTGAACTACTTTCCCCTGCCGGCACCCTGAAAAATATGCGCTATGCCTTTGCTTATGGTGCCGATGCGGTCTATGCCGGACAGCCGCGTTACAGTCTGCGGGTGCGTAATAATGAATTCAGCCACGAGAATCTGCGACAAGGTATTGAGGAGGCTCATGCCCTGGGGAAAAAGTTTTATGTGGTCGTAAATATCGCCCCGCACAATGCCAAACTCAAAACCTTTATCCGTGACCTGCAACCGGTCGTGGATATGCAGCCTGATGCCTTGATTATGTCTGATCCCGGGCTAATTATGCTGGTCCGCGAGGCCTTCCCGGAAATGGATATTCATCTTTCGGTGCAGGCAAATGCCGTTAACTGGGCCACAGTGAAATTCTGGCAGCAGATGGGACTGAGTCGCGTCATTTTGTCACGCGAGTTATCTCTGGAAGAAATCGAGGAGATACGCCGTCAGGTGCCGGAGATGGAACTGGAAGTCTTTGTCCATGGCGCATTGTGCATGGCTTATTCTGGCCGTTGTCTGCTTTCCGGCTATCTGAATAAACGCGACCCTAATCAGGGCACCTGCACCAACGCCTGTCGCTGGGATTATCAGGTTCAGGAAGGAAAAGAAGATAATATCGGCAATATTGTCGAAAAATTTCAGCCCATCCCGGTACAGCAGGTTGAACCGGCTCTGGGTATCGGCCCGGCCACCGATAAAGTGTTCCTGATAACCGAAAAGATGCGGCCCGAAGAGCCGATGAGTGCTTTTGAAGATGAACATGGCACTTACATCATGAACTCCAAAGATCTGCGTGCCGTTGCTCATGTGGAACGTCTGAGCCAGATGGGGGTTCATTCGCTTAAAATCGAAGGGCGCACCAAATCGTTTTATTACTGTGCCCGCACGGCACAGGTCTATCGTAAAGCGATTGACGACGCCGTCACAGGTAAACCCTTTGACCCCTCGCTGCTGGATACGCTGGAAGGACTGGCTCATCGCGGTTATACCGAAGGCTTTTTGCGCCGGCATACGCATGACAGCTACCAGAATTATCAGCAAGGCTACTCCGTATCAGACCGCCAACAGTTTGTCGGTGAGTTTACCGGCCAACGGCGGGATGACTATGTGGAAGTTGCGGTGAAAAACAAATTTTTGCTGTATGACAGTCTGGAAATCATGACCCCTGAAGGTAATCTTACTTTCACACTGAATGAGCTGCTGAACAGCAAAAATCAGCCAACAGAGGTTGCCCCGGGAGATGGCCACAAAGTCTGGATGCGGGTACCGGCGGATATCTGCCTTGATTATGCCCTGTTATTACGTAATCTGCCGGACGGAGCCACCACTCAGGCCCCGCATGCTTCAGTGGTTCAGGCCTGAGTTTTGCTATTTAGAATCTGATCACAGTTATCTGTCACGACAGTGGTTATAATTAGCCCATTATAACGAAGGATAAAGATTCTCTGATTACCTCAGAATCCACCTCATTAGCCCGCCTGGCCCCCCTGGCGGGTTTTTCTTTTTTCTGGATGTTTTTCTGTCTATTTCGATATAAATCATCTCACCCCTTCCGGACCCCGTTCATTCAACAACACATTTATGTCACTTTAATAGAATAAAATTTCCCGGACAAAAGATGCCTCTGGCTCCTAACGTACTGTAAAATGGAGAGTCCTCCTTGGCTGGCGCATAAGTGTCAGCAGCTATTGAGGGTAGACATCATTATCTTGTAAGCAGGCCTATATAACTTTTTTATCAATCTTCTGGAGATCGTTAGTTATGAATGAATTTTTACAATGGGTAAAAAATATCAGGGAATCCATTGGTGAAACCCTTCTGGTATCTATGGGAGCAGCCATAGGATCAGTGATTAGCTGGATTTACACAAAAGTAAGGTACCGAAGAGAACGTCAGTTTGCGACAGCAAGTAGTAAGACCAAATGCGAAGTATTCTATCAAATCGGTCGGTTGGAAAGCAGTGATCCCAACCCGCAAGCAGAAAATATTATTAATACCTTACTCCAGGGAATAGGTATTATGATCCCTTGGCGCTGGAGTCAATATGTGTTGTACTACGCAAGAGAAAAAGGGGTCGCTGAAAATAACATCGAATTAAACGCTTTTTTAAAAAGCCCACAACAGATGAACATCGACCAGGATGAATTCAGTTGGAATGAGTCAGAATACTGGAGCTGTATAGTAAGAGTTTGGGTAGTTATGCTAATTTTTAGTGCGGTACTGCTTTCTATTTCATTGAAGGCTCTTAATCTGGCAACCAAAAGTAATGATGCCCAATATACCCCATTGCTTTTCATAGCATTTATTAGTTTCGTTTGTTGGTTTATTTTATTTCTCGGTTCTGTTATGCAAGATAGCCGATTGAGAAATGCTAAACGTTTCAATGCTCAATTTTCTCCATGGCTTGAACAAAAACTATGTCAGAAACAGTCAACCATGTAGATAGCAAAGCCCGCACTGCACTGTGAATTTCAGCACCAGGATAATTATCCCTGACAGACTCTTTGCTGAGAAATAAATTTTCACTATCTTTCGGAGTACCTATAGAAATGATATTTCAGATGGGGTAATTTCGGCAATCCGCGATTTTATGTTATAAATTCGGTTAACTGGCTTGTCTTTTCGGGAACAGAGGAATGAAACTCAGCAGTAAAGCCATGATCATGGTGAACGGAAAAAGTGCCTCCGTTGAGCCGCTACGTCAGGCAGTTTATCGTCTGCGGAGTGAAGGACATCAGATTGAAGTCCGTGTCACCTGGGAGCATGGCGATATTAGCCGTTTTCTGGACGAAGCCTCTGCGATTCATGCCGATACCGTGATTGCTGCCGGGGGTGACGGTACTATCAACGAACTGACCACTGCATTGGCCAGACTCCCCCTCCATACCCGCCCGACGCTGGGAATATTGCCACTGGGCACCGCCAATGACTTTGCCCGTTCCGCTACCATCCCGGAGTCTCTGGAAGCCGCTCTGCGGCTGGCTTTACAGGGTGAAGTAACGGCGGTTGATCTGGTGAGAGTGAACGGCCAGCGTTATTTTATCAACATGGCGACCGGCGGATTTGGCACCCGCATCACTACCGAAACTCCCGATAAGCTGAAAGCTGCCCTGGGGGGGATGTCTTATGTCGTCCATGGCTTATTACGAATGGATACGCTGCAACCTGACCGGTGCGAAATCATCAGCGATGATTTTAGCTGGCAGGGCGACGCTCTGGTTATTGGTATTGGAAACGCCCGTCAGGCAGGCGGTGGCCAGCAGTTGTGTCCGACGGCCCTGATTGATGACGGGATACTCGATATCAGCATTGTCACTGCCGAACAGTGGCTACCCTCGCTGTTGCATAATCTGGCGGGTACTCCCGGCAATCCGGGCGTGATTGCCGGCCGGTGTCGTCAACTGGAGATCAGGGCCCGCCATAATATGACCTTCAACCTGGACGGAGAGCCGTTGCAGGGTAACCATTTTCGGTTCGAGCTGTTGCCTAAAGCAGTGAACTGCCGGCTGCCGGAGTACTGTCCACTACTCAGCGCTAACACCGCGCAGTTTACTGAGTGATTACCACCAGCGATAAAAATGATGTACCGGCCCGTTACCCTGCCCGGCCTGCAAGCTATCGGCCGCCGCAATGGCCCCGGAAAGCCACTGTTTAGCGGCTGACACGGTGGCTGCCCAGTCCGGGTAGCGTGGTCGTAGAGCGGCCAGTGCCGCCGACAGGGTGCAGCCAGTACCATGGGTATTACGGGTATCAATGCGTGTCGTGGTAAAACGTTGTTGAACTCCCTGACTGACCAGCCAGTCAGGGCTTTCGTCACTCCGCAGGTGCCCGCCTTTAATCAATACCGCCTGACAGCCGGTGTTCAGCAACTGATTCGCCTGGTTCAACATTTCCTGTTCGCTGGTAGCTTCCCGGCATCCCAGCAGTGCTGCGGCTTCAGGCAGGTTCGGTGTGATCAACGACACTTCCGGCAACAGTGAATCCCTGAGCAGAGCCACCGCCTGCGGATCCAGCAACGGATCGCCACTTTTCGCCAGCATTACCGTATCGAGAACCTTCCACGGCACGGTCGTTTTCCGCAGTTCGTTCGCCAGCATCCGGATAATCTCTGCGTTAAGCAGCATACCGAGTTTAAGGGTATCAATCCTGACATCGTCCAGCACGGCCCGGAGTTGCTGGCGGACAAACTCTGCCGGCACCGGAAATACCGAACGAACACCACAGGTATTTTGCGCCACCAATGCGGTAATCACACTGGTGCCGTAGGCTTCCAGTGCTGAAAAAGTTTTCAGATCGGCCTGAATTCCGGCACCACCGCTGGGATCCGTTCCAGCGATAGTCAGTGCATTAATACGCAGCATCAGTCGCCTCCTGACACGTGTCGTGGCGTAATTGCCAGAGAGCATCAATCAGTTGAACGGCAAAACTCCCGGGTCCTGCAGACCGGTGGGCAGCCTGTTCACCGGCCAGCGACATCAGTTGACAGGCGGCAGCGACGTGATGAATCCTGTCGCCCGGTAGCGCACTGTAAGCCGCGACCAGTGCCGAGAGACCGCAACCCGTTCCGGTGACCGCAGTCATCATCGGTGATCCCCCCTGTACTTTGATAATCCGGTGACCATCCGTCACATAATCTGTCTTTCCGGAAACCACCACCAGGGTCCGATAGTCTGTCGCCAGCCGGAGAGCGGCATCCACGGCCCGTGATGAGTCCTCCAGGCTATCGACTCCCCGTCCCCCCACACCTTTCCCTGCCAGCGCCAGTATTTCAGAAGCATTACCCCGTATCACCGCCGGTGAGGCATCCAGTAAACGACGGCAAAAATCCGTGCGTAACGGCAACACGCCCACGGCAACAGGGTCCAGAGTCCAGGGGACCCCTGCCTCACTGGCCGCATTCACTGCTAACTGCATCGCTTCGCTGAGTTCCCGTGTTAGGGTGCCAACATTAATCAGCAGAGCTCCCGCATGGCGGGCCATCACAGGGACTTCTTCCGGATCAATCACCATCGCCGGAGACGCACCGGCTGCCAGTAAAATATTTGCGGTCTGGGCCTGTACTACCAGGTTTGTCATGCAATGCACCAGTGGTGGGGACGCTGAGAACTGCTGCCAGGATACAGCAGACTGACGGGCAGAAAAAACAGAAGTGACTTCAGACATTTCAACGCTCCTGACGGGCGTCAGGAAACGGATACCGGGGCTCTGGCATCTGACTTCCCTCCGCCGGCATTATCCGGTTCAGGTTCAACGGGTATTTCTCAGCCACATAGGGCACCCCGAGTCATTGGACTAAATTGTTCAGGTCATCACAGCTGACTAACCTTAGCTATGGATAGTAATGCTAACCCTAAGCTTTGTAAATCATCAACGCCCCGGGAGTTTTGCCGGGGATATCGTGGACTCCATGAACAAACAGCAAAGACAGAGTAGTTGCTGCATCATTCAGAGTGTCAAACAGAGGGGGAACCCACAGAAAAATCGATACAAATGTGACCAGGCAGACTGTACAGCACAGAAAAATCAACACGACAGCGGATTAGCTAAGCAATACGGTCAGGTAAGGTTAAAACTCAACGGAGCACAGGTTATCACGAATCATCACTCAGTAATTTTCGCTAACCTGTGCCCCGCTATGCACAGCTCACTTTATGTTTTAGAACTCGACACTTGCACTCAGAACAAAATTAAGTGGTTCACCTTCAGGCACCCGTAAATTGCCACCGCTGGACGTATAGTAATGCTTATTAAATAAATTATTCACGTTCAACTGTAGGTGGGTCTTTTTACCAATTAGCTGATTATCCCATCCAATAAATGCATCAGCCACAGTATACCCAGGGAGGGTGAAGCTGTTGTTCGGGTCTCCGGCCCGGGTACCCACATACTGAGCTCCCCCACCCATTCTGAAACTCCCCGGCAACCTGTTAAATTGTAAATTATGGCTTAAATAGACTCCTCCGGAATTACGCGGCGCATTTTGCAGGCGATTGCCGTTGTTGTCTGAATTCTTTGTATCATTAACAATTTTTGCCTGGTCATAACTATAATTCGCGCTTAAATCCCAGCCCGGATAGATTTCACCATTCAGTTCGAATTCAATACCACTGGAACGGGCTTTATCCACTGCATAAGTCTCGCCATTCAGTGACAAGGCAACATTGCGTTCATCGATACGATAGACGGCTACTGTCGCTAACAGTGAAGGATTGATTTGCCATTTACTGCCGACCTCATAGGTCGTTCCATGCTCCGGCGCTTCAACATTGCCGTAATCGTCCGGATTCGTTGACGGCGTAAAGGATTTACTCAAGCTGCCGTAGAACGAAACAGCAGGGGTCAGCTTGTAGATAAGCCCCGTCTGCGGCAGAAAGCGATTACCAGTGTCACTATAATCTAAGGTTGATGCACTACCGCTCGATTCACGCTGCTCATAATGCTGATAGCGTGCGCCAGCCACAACGGTCCAGCGAGAGGTAAGATCAACGTTATCTTTGACATACACTGAACGACTATGCAGACGATTGAGTAAATTACTTCCCGATTTCTTTTCAGTAGTACTGTCCGTAATGGTTTCTAATCCATACACCGGATTACTTAAGGTGAAATCGGTATTTACTTTACCATTGTAGGCATGAGCGCGATAAGTCTGATCCATCTCGTAATCCGTACCAAATACCAGATTGTGCGTCATACCCAGTATTTCCGGGGTACCTATCATATCCCAGGAAACATATTTTGTTTTGTGGTTAAAACCGCGAAATGCATCAGGACGTCGACTGACAACCCCGGTGGTGGTATTCACCGCAGTAGCCGTCATAGTATTACTATTGTACTGGCGCTGGTTCATTCCCAGAGTGACTCGGGTCGACCAGATATCGTTGAACTGATAATCCCAGTGAGTATTAAACGTCTGATTACGTCCCCAGGCGTGATTGGAATAATCATCAATCCGGGTTTTATAACCGATACTAATCGGTTTACCATTAATAAAAGCAGTACCACGATCGTAGGGAATATCGTATTCAAAGCTTTCATAACTAATATAGAAACTGGCTTTATCGCCATACCACTGTAATGACGGTGCTATCAGGTTATGTTTATCCGTACCGAAGTTACGCCAGTAACTCTGATCCTGTTTTTCGGCAATCAGGCGAAAAGCAAAACCGTCACCCAACGGACCGGTCACGTCGATACTGCCTGCCCCGCCACCGGTACTGTTATAATGTCCGCCAACAATGGTGTGCCAGTCATACTGTGGCTTTTTACTCACCACATTGATCAATCCCCCCGGATTTAAAATTCCGTATAACAGGGAAGAGGAGCCTTTTAAGACCTCAACATGATCAGTAGTGGCATCCAGATTAAGTCCCTGGCTGCTGCGAATACCATCACGAAAAATCGAACCGTCAGAATTGCTACCAAATCCACGACGTGTAATCCCGTCCTCAGTCTGCCCTAAAGTATTTGACTGCGACGTACCACTGACAAAACGCATAGCGTCAGCCACACTGCTGGCCTGATAATCTTCCAGCTGCTTATTGGTTACAACACTGATTGATTGCGCTTCGTCAAGCTTTGAGGTGGGCGTTTTACTGGCAACAGAAGATACCGGACTGGAATATCCGGTATCAGATTGTTGCTTTGCGGTATGTGCCGTCACCGTCAGGGTATTGCTGTCGTCAGCCGCATAGCCGTTAACGGAAGAAATTAAGATTCCACCAGAAACGACAAACCACATTTTATTTAGCGGGAATTTGTGGTGTCTGAAGTTTTTATTTTGATTCATTACTGCCTTTCTCAGATTCTTAACACGGGTTATGTTGCCGGGATAAATGCTATGAACTCCCGTGCTCAGGTTCAGATGGAATAGTGATACCCTAAGACAGGAATGAAAATTAAATTGTAACAATATGCAATTGCAAATGAGATTAATAATCATTTCAACACGAAAGGATGTAGTAGTAAATAAAAAATAATTGTTATTTACTACATTCATGTCATATATTCTTCATGATGCCTGTAGCGAATTAATTAATAAAAATACCATAAATTTCAATATTATAAATAATTACCCCTTTAAAGATCAGGTCATAAAAAGATGGAGGTGGCAATAATGCCTGGTTTTTATGATGTTTATTCACTACCAAATGTTGTAGTAAATCCATCCCGGAAAGCAGCCGGGGGTGACCTGTTGTCTCCCATAACCGCGTGGTATCTCCCTACAATCCCAGACAATATCAATGCTTTATCCACGGCCGCTTTTGGTCCGAAGCTATATATAAATAATCGACAGGTGGTTAATTAATAACTAAAAAGTATTATTCCGGATTGTTAACCGCACTGGTGAAGTCCGGATAAATGTGAAAGTCAGCGTTTAACGGTTTATGGCGAAGAGAACAATAGAAATGGACCCACATGGCTACATCCTGTAGCTCAATCAAAGTCAGCCACAAAACAATGATTAAATAAACCAGCGGGTTGAATGATCTAACATGATTAGCGCCCGTCAGGTAATCTCAGCCTGACGTATTACTTGTTTTCATTAGACGGTGATTGTTGACAGAACCAGGATGAGATATTGGTTAATCTATATTAAGAAGAGTGTATCCTCAGCCGTCATAGTGTAGATATTTTAACATTATGAACAGACATCCCGTCTGATTTTAGCGCTGCCGCCCCCGGGTTATCTCTGTTATTATAGGCCTATCTGTATTCAGGCTGACGGCAACATCAGCGTTGCTGCACTGCCATACCGGCTGGCCTGCCCCTGTTAATCGTCTGAGAGTAAACCCTGTGACCCAACCTTTTGCTTCCCTGTCGCTGCCTGCCGCGCAGCTCGAAAACCTTGCCGAACTTGGTTATACCGCCATGACACCAGTTCAGGCCGCAGCCCTGCCGGAAATTCTGCAAGGTCGTGATGTTCGTGCGCAGGCCAAAACTGGCAGCGGCAAGACTGCAGCGTTTGGTATCGGACTGTTGCTTAACATTGATGCTTTACAATTCACTCCTCAGGCGATGGTTCTGTGTCCGACCCGCGAGCTGGCGGATCAGGTGACGAAAGAACTGCGGCGTCTGGCACGCTATATTCCAAACCTGAAAATTCTGACCCTGTGCGGTGGTCAACCCATGGGTCAGCAACTGGCGTCACTGGCGCATGCCCCGCATATTGTCGTCGGCACTCCGGGGCGCATTCAGGAGCATCTGAGCAGAAAAAGCCTGGATGCCGGACGAATGAAAGTGCTGGTACTGGATGAAGCTGACCGGATGCTGGATATGGGATTCAGTGAAGCTATTGATGATGTTATCAGTTATCTGCCAGCGCAACGCCAGACCCTGCTGTTTTCTGCCACTTATCCGCAAGGAATAGAAAACATCAGTGCGCGGGTGCAACAACAACCGGTCAGTATTACTACCGGTGATGTCTCTGCGTTACCCGATATTGAACAACAGTTTTATGAAGCCACCCGCGGTGAAAAGTTGTCTTTGTTACAGGCACTGCTCAGCCATCATCAGCCTGCTTCCTGTGTGGTGTTCTGCAATACCAAACGCGACTGCCAGGAAGTGTGTGAAGCACTGACCGACTCCGGCATCAGCGTACTGGCACTTCATGGTGACCTGGAACAGCGCGACCGGGATCAGGTACTGGTCCGGTTTGCTAACCAGAGCTGCCGGGTTCTGGTTGCCACCGATGTCGCCGCGCGTGGTCTGGATATTAAAGAATTGGCAATGGTGGTTAACTACGAGTTGTCTTTCGATCCGGAAGTTCATGTTCACCGAATTGGTCGTACCGCTCGTGCCGGTCAGAAAGGACTGGCGGTGAGTTTGGTGGCACCGGCTGAAATCCAGCGGGCCAACACGCTGGAGGATTACCTTAGCCTGAAACCTCAGTGGATGCAGGCCGGCAGCTTACCGGCCTCTTCACCTACCCCGCTGGAAGCTTCCATGGTCACGTTGTGTATTGATGGCGGACGGAAAGCGAAAATCCGGCCGGGTGATATTCTGGGTGCGCTGATCGGAGAGGCAGGATTGAACGCCGAAAATATCGGAAAAATCGATCTGTTTCCGATGCATGCCTATGTCGCACTCCATAAAGCTGCTGTGACCAAAACCTTTCGCCAGTTGCAACAGGTGAAGGTCAAAGGGAAAAACTGCAAAATCAGAGTGCTCAGGTAACTCGTGTAGGGAGGCCTTACTGAACAGGGCCTCCCGGAATGACTGTTTTTGTCTTCCCGTTTACCTGCCGACAGCAGCGACCCTCTTTAAATGAAGTAATACACGATACCATGCCCTGTGGCTTATCAGCGTTCCTGTCGTGTCTGTGGTTCCGCTTTCATTGTGCTTCAGCCTTCAACCGAAGTAATTGTTGTCTGTCACTGAGTTGTGCCGCACTGGCCAGTGCCTGAAAGTCAGGCCAGTGGTAGTAGCATTTCGAAACGGGTAACTGCTGCATCGACTGACCGGTAAACAGACGTAGTTCACCCAAGGCGGCCAACGATTCCCCCGCATAGGTCACTGGCAAGGTCAGTGCCAGACTGGCTTCCGGCTGACCGGGAACCGGGGTCGGAATTCGATCATTGCCGGTCAGATAGTTACGTTTCAGCACTAAGAATTTTTCAGGGACTGCTCTGCGGCTGTTCCACCATTCGCCATCCAGCATATCAAAATGAAAACGAGTCCCCTGCGGGGATTCAGCTTCGAGCCGCTGCAAAGCTTCCGGCAGCAGCGTGCTCATTGCAGTGTTAAAACCACGCTTACTGTAACCATGCCCTGTCAGCAGGAGGGTCGCAGCCAGACGAACCCCGACCAGATTAGAATAGAGATCTTCCGGGGAGAATGCGGAAATACCCTCGGAAAATCCGGGAACCGATTCAAACCCATACCATTGTGCAATTTCGTGCCAGGCTGCAATCTCAAAGGCTATTCTCGCCGATATCCAGACCGCCAGAGTATAGGCGGTAGCAGGATCGTCTGGTGGATGAAAAGCACTGAACACTATCTCCCGCTTTGCCAGCTCGTCTTCACCCGGTGAGATAGTGAAGGCTTTTCCCAGTCCCGGGTAGAGCTGGCTGAATATCCAGAACGTCATATCTGCGCTGTCACGGATATGCGCAGTATCGATAAACCCGCCAAGCCTGGTATAGATAATGCCGTTGTGCTCCGGGTCAAGTCCCGTCAGTGCCAACACAGCCCCCCAGTGGCTGTCATTATAACTGTGCTGGCCGGTATTTCCGGCATCAATCACATTATTAATCCGGTACCCGGGCACAGGGATACCCGCCAACCGGGTTTTCAGATCATAACCAAATGCGCAGCATGGGCGCAGCCCCTCCGGAGGAGATAACGGCTTCACTACCGGCCAGGCTTCGCTGGCTTGTTGTTGCGGCTGATAAGAAAAATCGATACTGACAGGCACTACTGCTTCCGCCAACGGAACACAAAGTAACAGCGCCAGTAATAAGACACCCATCCCTGTTTTCAAAACGCTTCTCCTGCCTGAAAGTAAAATGCGCTGCTGCCTTTGCCGATGCCATAGTCCAGTCTGATATTCATCCCGGGTTTAAATTCAAAGCGATATCCAGCGCCAACCGTGGGTAACCAGCGTTCAGCTAACGATGCCGAAAAATGCGGTGCCATTGTTCCACTGCCAATCCAACCGACAACGCCGTTCCTCCAGCTCAGCGCATGACGGTATTCCAGTTGCGTGGTAATCACATTCCTGTCCCGGTAACGTCCCGGGTAGTAACCTCTGAAATGATTACTGTCCCCCAGCAACGGCTGCATATTCCAGGGCACCTGCCCGCCGGTAAATGCACCGTTGATTTCAAAAGCAATCACCCGTTTATCATCCAGGGCATGATAAGCACTGAAATGGGCCGTCCAGGCATCAAATCCGGTATCACTGCCAGTCTGACGCCGGTAACGAATATACTGCAGGCTGGCATCGATTCCCCGATGCGGATTAGGCACAAAGTCACGACTGTCATAGCTCAGGCTGAGCAGTGGGCCGCTACTGAATACTCCCTGCCCGTCAGCCTGCTGTTCAGGCCCCGGCTTGTGTTTATCCCGGATGCCACCGGCTTGCATATTATTCAGTGACCAGCCAGCACCCAGATACGTGTCCGGAGCAATCTGACGTAAAACCTGAGGTATCACACTGATTTCCTGAGAAATATACCTTACCCGGTTTCGGTTCTGACGACCGGCTGTAAACCCCTTCCCCCAGTACCATGTTGGGGTATGGCTTAAGGTTGCTTCGGTAAATAACCGCCAGCGATCATTGTCGTAGAAGCTGTAGTTGTTCAGATGCAGTCCGGCAGCCCCGGTGCTACTGGCATAACCACTGACCGTGACCGATGAGTTCTGACTGATATGATCATTAGCATCTGGACGGTACAATCCGGCCACCACCATCCCCAGCCCTACCCCCAGCTCCGGGGTGTAAAAAGGGCCGGGCATAATCCCCCAGTCTATGCCGTGGCCTGAGTCGAACGTCCGGCTTGCTCCCAACGGAGTCAGCCAATGGTCAATTTGTTGACGTGAGGGCAAAACCTGCGCAGAAGTCAACGATGACCACAGTGCCCCCCCCAGTACCAATATTTTCGCTAACCGGCAATACATCAGAAACGATATTCCCCTGAGACAAAGAAACTGTTTCTCTCAGCAAATCCTATTTCGGTGGCTATATTAAAATGGCGGGTAATACTGTACTGGGCACCTATCAGGACATTCCATGGCGATTGCAGGCGCTGTTTCACATCAAAACGTCCGTTTCCGTTACGGTTCGCCATCGCCATCAACTGTTTCAACGAAGCCGGCATCGTCAAATCATTCAGATTCCCCTTAAACTCCTGCTGAACATTCTGGTACATCGTTCCCACCCAGACGTTCAGTTTTCCCGGGGTCAGACCTATCCGGCGTATCCCCGGAGTGTCGAAGCGATAACCTATCCTCGGCGAAACAGTCAACGCATTGATGCTGCCGTCAAGAATATCAAAGTGAGTCTGGGTATAGTTGAAATCGACCAGTCCATACCAGTTACCGACGCCTCCAGCCAGTACAGTCCCTATTCCATAGGTATTTCCCTTAAATTTCAGTTCGAAATTGAGATTATCGAACTGACCCGCGTTGTGCATGCTGTGGACCACATTAGAAATCAGCTGGTCCAGAATATTGCCTTTAAAATCGGCGGGATCAGAATCTACTCCGATTGATGAAACCGAATGGCCGCGGGTCTTACCCAGGATTCCATAGATATTCCAGAATGGCAGTACCCAGGCATCCAGCCTCAGCGTGCGGGTTTTACTGTACTGCCGTGTTTTGCTGGCATCAATTTTGAACATCCCTGGGGGTAAGGCGATATTCCCCAGACCGAGTCCGGTGAAGTTGATCGAACTGACATCAATATTCTGTCTGATATTCATATAGTTGATACCAATCCCGAAGGGCTCCGGGAGTTCATATCCCATCTGCACAGCTTTGTCCCCGAGTAGCGGGAACCAGCGGTCATAATGCTTTACCGGGGTTGTGTTCAGCGGTGCCGGATTGGCACTGACAGGGACTTTCGGGGAAGCCGTCGTCTCCGGGAGTTGATACAGTGATGAAATATCCTGAGGTGCGGCACCGTAAGCGTTACAAAGCATGCCCTGCAGGGCGAACAGACTGAGAGCCTGATATCTGATTTTCATTGTTTTGAGTTCTGCCATTGCCGGAAATAAGGGAAATTTACCCTTACAAAAGGAATGGGATTATGCGGGACAGTTGCGGGCAATTATCAGCATAACGTGCTAACAATCAATAAATATAAGACCATTAAACTAAAGTTGAATAATATTTAATAATTATATTCTGATATATAAATACTTATTTATGACTTAATACCCGCTATGTCAGAGTCTTTGTCTGTGTATAGCGTCCGGATGGAAGCTGGCGATTTGCCAGTGAGTGATTACAGGGAAAGTAAGATCATCAAAAATGATGTATGAAGACAATGGCGGATAAAAACATCTGACAAAAAGCCACAGGTGATGTTTAGGACAATCACCTGTGGGTGGCAACGGATTATTCGTCAGCCGGTGTGGTTCTGATCAGGTAATCAAAAGCACTCAGTGAAGCTTTAGCTCCTTCACCGCTGGCGACGATAATTTGCTTATAGGGTACGGTGGTGCAGTCACCGGCAGCAAAAATTCCTTTCTGATTAGTTTCGCATTTACTGTCAACTTCGATTTCACCAAAGCGATTCAGGGTGATGCTTTCACTCAGCCATTGGGTATTAGGCAACAAACCAATCTGTACGAAGATCCCTGATACCGACAGATTATGTTGTTCACTGGTCTGACGGTCCTGATAACGCAGACCCGTCACTTGCCTGCCATCACCAGTGACTTCCTGTGTCTGAGCATTAACGATGACATCAACATTTTTCAGGCTGTGCAGTTTATCCTGCAATACTTTATCGGCTTTTAATTCGCCGGCAAATTCCAGCAATGTGACATGTTCGGTAATACCGGCCAAATCGATCGCTGCTTCAGCTCCGGAGTTACCGCCACCAATCACAGCAACCCGTTTGCCTTTAAACAGCGGGCCATCACAATGTGGACAGTAAGTCACCCCCCGGGTCCGGTACTGCTCTTCTCCCGGCACGTTCATATTACGCCAGCGGGCACCCGTCGCGAGGATAACCGACCTGGCTTTCAGGGTAGCACCGGAGGCGGTAGCCACAGAATGCAACCCGCCATTAACCTGAGCCGGCAGCAGCTGGCTTGCGGTCTGAGCTTCGATAACATCTATCTGATAATCTGACACATGCTGTCGTAATGCTCCGGCCAGTTTGCTTCCTTCGGTTTTTGGTACCGAAATATAGTTTTCGATATCTACTGTATCCAGCACCTGACCACCAAAACGCTCGCCCATTAACCCGGTCCGGATACCCTTACGTGCCGCATAGATGGCAGCCGCAACACCGGCAGGACCGCTGCCGACAATCAGAACATCATAGGGCTCACGCTGGTTGAGCGACTCAGCGGCTTTTTGACCAGCACTGGTATCCACTTTAGTAATAATTTCACTCAGCGTCAGGCGGCCCTGAGCAAAGCTCTTACCATTCAGGAAAACCGCCGGAACACCCATGATCTCGCGTTGTTCAATTTCGTTCTGGAATACGCCACCATCGATAGCCGTATGAGTGATCTGAGGATTCAGAATCGCCATCAGGTTGAGCGCCTGTACCACGTCAGGACAGTTGTGGCAGGATAATGAGTAATAAGTTTCAAAGTTCAGTTCACCGTCCAGTGCGGCAACCTGAGATAACAGTTCCTGACTCTCTTTCGACGGATGACCGCCGGTCTGAAGCAATGCCAACACCAGGGACGTAAACTCGTGCCCCAGTGGCGATCCGGCGAAACGCGGACCATGGTTCTGGCCTGGCTGAGAAATCATAAATGAGGGTTTACGCACTGCCAGGCTGTTATCCAGCGTCAGAGTTAACTTGTCGGACAGTCCGGTAATTTCATTCAGCAGTTCCCGTACTTCTCCGGAAGCTTTACTGTCATCCAGAGTTGCGATTAACTCCACCGGACGGGTCAGTTTTTCAAGATAAATACTGAGTTGGTTTTTTAATGTGGTATCAAGCATAGCGATCTCCTGGCAGAAAAACGGGTGCCGTAGCACCCGAATAAAACAGAATATTGGCTGGCAGGAAGGTTAGATTTTACCCACCAGGTCCAGTGAAGGAGACAGCGTCGCTTCACCTTCTTTCCATTTTGCAGGGCAAACTTCACCAGGGTGAGTCGCCACGTACTGAGCCGCTTTCACTTTACGCAGCAGGTCAGAAGCATCACGGCCGATACCTTCAGCAGTAATTTCGATCGCCTGGATGACGCCTTCCGGGTCAACGATAAAGGTTCCACGGTCAGCCAGCCCCTGGTCTTCACGCATGATTTCGAAATTACGGGTCAGTGCACCCGTCGGGTCGCCAATCATCGCATAACGGATTTTAGCGATGGTTTCTGAGCTGCCGTGCCATGCTTTGTGGGTGAAATGGGTGTCGGTAGAAACAGAGTAAATATCTACTCCCAGTTTCTGGAATTCGTCGTAATGGTCAGCAACATCACCTAATTCAGTCGGGCAGACAAAAGTAAAATCAGCAGGATAGAAGAAGAAAACGCTCCATTTGCCTTCGGTGTCTTTCTCTGTCAGTTCGACAAACTGGCCATCTTTAAACGCATTGTTTTTAAACGGTTTGATTTTAGTATTGATAATAGACATTCGTAGCCCTCCGTAAAAGTTGAATTCTAAAGTACCCTGACAGCGCTGAGACCACCAATATTCTGTCGTTATCAATTTAATAACTAAAATCTATTAAACGGTGGTTGAGTCATATGCTGAACTGTTTCACTTAATCTGTTCTACGGTATAGAGTTTGCCTATGGAAAAGTCCCCGATCCTAATCATTCGGCCCTACTGTGAAGCCGATCGCCCGTTTCTCAGGACCCTGTATCTGTCCAGTCGCCGGTGTAACTGGCACTGGCTGAGCGGCGATGACTGGCAGTTGGAAGATTTTGACCCGTTGATTCTCGGTGAGCAGGTATTCGTTGCCATGGTAGATCAGCAGCGTGCCGGTTTCGCGGCCTGGTCGCCGGTAGATAATTTTCTGCACAGTTTATTTGTCAGTCCGGATTACCATCGAGTCGGTGTAGGTTCGGCACTATTGCAACAGGTTCAGCAACAGTTTACGGCAACCGGCAGTCTGAAATGCATGGCCAAAAATCATGCTGCCCACCAGTTTTACCTGCAACATGGCTGGGAGGACATTGCCTGCGGAGAAGCGGAAGAAGGTCCCTATATTCTGATGCACTATCCGCGTCATCACCGCGTTGACAGTGATAACGCAGACAGCACGATTACAGAGCGCGGAAACTGATATCCGCGGGTATCACTTTACCCTGCCAGTAGAGTTTCGACGCCACCGTCGCAGCCATCCGGCGATAAAGTTGAGTAAATTCACTGTCCGGTTGCCGGATGACTGTGGGTTCTCCGGCATCCAGGTCTTCACGTAATGAAATATGCAGCGGGATCTGTCCCAACAATTCGATACCGTAATCTTCAGCCAGTTTTTCAGCACCTCCAGTACCAAAAATTGGCTCATGAAAACCGCACTGGCTACAGATATGAACGCTCATATTTTCCACCACACCCAGTACCGGGACATCGACTTTATTAAACATCACGATGCCTTTGCGGGCATCGAGCAGTGCCACATCCTGGGGGGTGGTCACCACCATCGCCGCCGTTACCGGTATATTTTGCGCCAGCGTCAGCTGGATATCTCCTGTGCCGGGAGGCATATCAATAATCAGATAATCGAGTTCCGGCCACAGGGTTTCGTTAAGTAATTGCAGCAATGCTTTACTGGCCATCGGCCCGCGCCAGACCATCGCATTATCCTCGGTGACCAGATAACCTATCGAGTTGGTGGCCAGCCCGTGAGCCATAACAGGAGCCATATGTTTGCCGTCAGGTGAGGAAGGCCGTCTCTCTTCCGTCCCAATCATTAACGGTATTGATGGCCCATAAATATCGGCATCCAGTAGCCCCACACGGGCTCCTTCAGCCATCAGTGCC
Organism: Tatumella morbirosei; assembly: GCF_000757425.2. Lineage (GTDB taxonomy): Bacteria > Pseudomonadota > Gammaproteobacteria > Enterobacterales > Enterobacteriaceae > Tatumella > Tatumella morbirosei. The sequence goes on from NZ_JPKR02000003.1 coordinate 970,599, forward strand.
AGTGCCAGATTGATGGCTGTCGAGGACTTTCCTACCCCTCCTTTGCCTGAGCTGACGGCAATAATATTTTTTACGCCGTGCCCCGAAGGAAGATTTTTCACCCGTTTCAGGGTGGCGATTTCGTGGGTCAGTCGCCACTCGACGCGAGAGGCTCCTGACAGTTGTTGCAGTTCGGCGTTCACCGCCTGCTGTAATGCCTCAAAACCAGACTGCCAGGCAAACGGCATCACCAGTTCGATATGTAATACGTTGTCCAGCAGCGCCACATGATGCAGAGCATTCAGCCGGACCAAATCCTGTTGCAGAGTCGGATGTACAAAGCGTTGTACGACGGCGCTCACCTGCTGATACAGAGCTTCCGGTGAATATTGCTGGCGGGAATCTGGCATCATCCCTTCTCCTTCTGACAGATTACGTGGTAACCACTATGCACAATAAACCGCTGTTCAACCCTAGTGTAACAGATCGCTCCTGTGCCCGGCGATCCTGCCATTATCCCCCCAGCGCTTGTTTACGTTAACGGTGCCTTCGGTTACCATTCAGAACTCATTTCCAAACCAACAGAAAGCTACGCAAACTATGAATCAGCTCGCTAAAAAAATAATGGTAACGTGCGCTCTGCCGTACGCCAATGGATCAATCCATCTCGGGCATATGCTGGAACACATCCAGGCAGATATCTGGGTACGTTACCAGCGAATGCGTGGCAATACCCTGTGGTTTATTTGTGCTGATGACGCTCACGGTACACCTATCATGCTGAAAGCACAGCAACTCGGGATTACCCCGGAGCAAATGATTGGTGAGATGAGCCGGGAACATCAGGCAGATTTCGCCGGATTTAATATCAGTTATGACAATTATCACTCCACTCACAGTGAAGAAAACCGCGTACTGTCTGAACAAATTTATGGTCGTCTGAAACAAAACGGTTTTATTAAAAACCGCACCATTTCGCAGCTCTATGACCCGGAAAAAGGGATGTTTTTGCCGGACCGTTTTGTCAAAGGAACCTGTCCGAAGTGTAAAACACCAGACCAGTATGGCGATAACTGCGAAGTCTGCGGGGCAACGTACAGTCCGACTGAACTGATTGAACCTAAGTCAGTGATTTCCGGCGCCACTCCGGTAATGCGAGATTCGGAGCACTTCTTCTTCGATCTGCCATCATTCTCCGCCATGCTGCAAACCTGGACCCGCTCCGGGGCATTGCAGGAACAGGTCGCGAATAAGATGCAGGAGTGGTTCGACTCCGGTCTGCAACAATGGGATATTTCGCGTGATGCGCCGTATTTCGGTTTCGAGATTCCGGATGCTCCGGGCAAGTATTTCTATGTCTGGCTGGATGCGCCAATCGGTTATATGGGATCGTTTAAGAATCTGTGTGACAAACGGGGTGATATCGATTTCGAAGAGTACTGGAAAAAAGACTCGACGACTGAGCTTTATCACTTTATCGGAAAAGATATCGTCTATTTCCATAGCCTGTTCTGGCCGGCAATGCTGGAAGGCAGTCAGTACCGTAAACCTGATAACCTGTTTGTTCATGGTTACGTCACGGTAAACGGTGCCAAAATGTCGAAATCCCGCGGGACATTTATTAAAGCCAGTACCTGGTTACAACACCTGGACGCCGACAGCCTGCGTTATTACTATGCCGCCAAGCTCTCTTCACGTATTGATGATATTGACCTGAATCTGGAAGATTTCGTACAGCGGGTTAATGCAGATATTGTCAATAAAGTCGTTAACCTGGCGTCGCGTAATGCCGGATTTATTACTAAACGTTTTAACGGAAAACTGTCTGATCATCTGGCCGACCCGGCGCTGTACCAGACCTTTGTTGATGCCAGTGAAAAAATTGGCGATGCCTGGGAAAGCCGTGAGTACAGCCGCGCTATCCGAGAAATTATGTCCCTGGCAGACCTGGCAAACCGCTATGTGGATGAGCAGGCTCCGTGGGTCGTCGCCAAACAGGAAGGCCGTGAGGCTGATCTGCAGGCTATCTGCTCAATGGGTATTCACCTGTTCCGTATTCTGATGACCTGGCTCAAACCGGTGCTGCCGGAACTGGCTCAGCGGACTGAAGCCTTCCTGAACAGTGAACTGACCTGGGACAGCGTGTCACAACCACTGACAGGTCATACCGTTGCGCCATTTAAAGCGCTCTACCAGCGTATCGAAATGGCGAAGGTGACAGCCCTGGTGGATGCATCGAAAGAAGATGCCGCACAGACACCTGCCCCGGTCGCCGCTAAGGCGGATAAAAAATCTTCAGCCGCCCCCGGAAAAGCGGCTAACAAGGCTGAAGAGCAGACTGAAGGCGTGATAGGCATTGATGATTTTGCCAAAGTGGATATGCGTGTCGCTTTGATTGAACAGGCAGAGCTGGTCGAAGGGTCTGATAAACTGTTGCGTCTGATGCTGGATGTCGGGGGTGAGAAGCGGCAGATTTTCTCTGGAATTCGTGCCGCCTATCCTGACCCGTCAGTTCTGGTGGGACGACTGACCATTATCGTGGCCAACCTCGCACCGCGGAAAATGCGCTTTGGTGTTTCCGAAGGGATGGTACTGTCAGCCGGTAATGGCGGCAAAGATCTGTTTATCCTCTCAGCTGACAGCGGCGCTCAACCGGGAATGCCGGTACGCTAACCCAACAAGCCTCATCTGTTGATGTAAAGCCGGTCTCCGCCGGCTTTTTTTCTTTAAGATTTTTATTGTTGCCGCAGACAAGGTTGAGCAGCAGGTAACTTTGCGACAGGTCCCGCATAGTTGTAATCAAAACTGACGGTTACATTGTACATTTGACAGAGATCACATATAAAAACCTACCCAACTTAGGTTCATTGAATGAGGCATGGTATGCACCCACGATACAGATCCGCTTTTGCGAACCTTGATGCCATCTTACAGCAGGAATTATTGCCGCTCATCGACAGCTCACAATTTAAGGCTATCCTTGATCCGCAAACTATCTCACGGCTCATGGCACGCAGCGGCTTAGACGAAAATGCGCTGGCTCTTGCGCTGTTGCCTCTGGCCGCCAGTTGTGCGCTGACGCCATTATCTGAATTCAATGTCGGGGCTATCGCACGCGGCATTAGCGGTCACTGGTACTTCGGGGCCAATATGGAGTTTAGCGGCGCTCCTTTACAACAAACCATTCATGCAGAACAGTGTGCAGTGACTCATGCCTGGCTCTCCGGAGAAAAGCAACTGGTCGCTATTACGGTCAACTACACCCCCTGCGGGCATTGCCGGCAATTTATGAACGAACTAAACAGCGGAGGATTGCTGCAGGTATGTCTGCCCGGCCGGCCGCCGCGGACTCTGGCAGAATATCTGCCGGAAGCCTTCGGTCCTGCTGATTTGCAAATTAGTCAGGTGTTGATGGATGAAGATACACAATCTTTTGTCGGCCATCAGGATCCCCTGATCAATGCCGCCATTCAGGCAGCTGCTGCCAGCTATGCCCCCTATTCCGGCGCTTACAGTGGCGTTGCTCTGTTAAGTGATAAAGGTACCGTTTACGCCGGACGCTACGCCGAAAATGCCGCCTATAACCCGTCGTTACCGCCGCTACAATCTGCACTAATTTTAATGAATTTACAGGGCGGAGATTGTCATGCGATTCGTCAGGCCGTACTGGCTGAGACCGCCGGAGCCAAACTGAGTCAGCACAAAGCTACCCGTGCAACACTCGAGGATCTGGGTTGCCACCAGCTGCAGGTGATCGCTCTGCAGACAGCGCCCTGAATATTGTTGGTCAAATTTGCGTCATCATTAACAATTTATTGATCTTTTCTACTTATCATTCGGCGGTTAACGCTATATTTTTGTCTGACACTGACATCTTCGGTGACACTGTGCGGTCACCGGAGTCTATTCTGAGGAGCATGCACGACATGGAACTCGACTACGAAAGCAAACGCCCGTTATACATCCCTTACGCGGGTCCTATTCTTCTCGAATTTCCGTTACTTAACAAAGGCAGTGCCTTTACACGGGATGAGCGTAACGAATTTAATCTTAATGGTCTCCTGCCGGAAACCGTTGAAACCATTGAGGAACAGGCTGAGCGTGCCTGGCACCAGTTTCAGGAGTTCAAGAATAACAACGATAAGCACGTTTATCTGCGAAATATTCAGGACACGAATGAAACCCTGTTTTACCGCCTGCTGGATGACCACCTTGAAGAAGTCATGCCTATCATTTATACCCCGACGGTAGGCACCGCTTGCGAACACTTTTCCGAGATCTACCGCCGCGCCCGTGGGGTATTTATTTCTTATCCCAACCGTGAGCATATCGAAGATATGCTGCAAAATGCGACCAAACAGAACGTCAAAGTCATTGTTGTTACCGATGGTGAAAGGATCCTTGGACTGGGTGACCTGGGGATCGGCGGAATGGGGATCCCTATCGGCAAATTATCTCTGTATACCGCCTGTGGGGGTATCAGCCCGGCATACACGCTGCCTGTCGCGCTGGATGTCGGAACCAATAACCAGCAGTTGCTAAACGATCCGTTGTATATGGGCTGGCGCAACCCGAGGATTGGAGGCGAGGAATATGCAGAATTTATTCATGAATTTATCTCTGCGGTAAAACGTCGCTGGCCCAATGTTCTGCTGCAGTTTGAAGATTTTGCTCAGAAAAACGCCATGCCATTGCTGGAGCAATACCGTGATGAACTGTGCTGTTTCAACGATGATATTCAGGGCACCGCAGCAGTCGCTGTGGGAACGCTGATCGCCGCCAGTCGTGCTGCCGGTGGCAAGATTTCTGACCAGACTGTAGTTTTCCTGGGGGCAGGTTCTGCCGGGTGTGGGATTGCCGAGCAGATCATTATTGAAATGAAGGCCGAAGGTCTGAGCGATGCTGAAGCCCGTCGCCGGGTGATGATGGTCGACCGTTATGGTTTACTGACCGATAAGCTACCTAATCTGTTACCTTTCCAGACCCGTCTGATCCAGGCCTCTGAGGATGTGGCTGGCTGGCAGGTAGAAAATGACGCAATTTCGCTACTGGACGTGGTCCGCAATGCGAAGCCGACGGTATTAGTCGGGGTTTCTGGTCAGCCGGGACTGTTCACAGAAGAAATTATCCGTGAAATGCACAGCCACTGCCCTCGCCCTATCATTATGCCGTTGTCTAACCCGACATCCCGTGTTGAAGCAGTCCCGGCAGACCTGATCGCCTGGACGGAAGGTGCTGCACTGGTCGCTACCGGAAGCCCGTTCGCGCCGGTCAGCTGGAAAGATAAAACCTACCCGATTGCCCAGTGTAATAATGCCTATATCTTCCCGGGTATCGGACTGGGTGTTATCGCCTCAAAAGCCAGCCGGATCACCGACTCCATGCTGATGAGCGCCAGCCGTGCACTGGCAGATTGTTCTCCACTGGCTACCAAAGGTGAAGGCCCGGTCTTACCGGAACTGAAAGATATTCAGCAGGTATCTCGCTACATTGCCATTGAGGTAGCTAAAGCCGCCCAGGCGGCAGGCGTTGCTATAGAAACCTCTGAAGAAGTCCTGACTCAGGCAGTAGAAGATAATTTCTGGAAACCTCAGTACCGCCATTACCGCCGTACATCTATCTGATGTCCGTGACCCGGTAATAGCGCGTGTCTTTCGCCGGGTCACACATCAGTCTTGCCTGTCGCAAGTGGCTCAAGTACCCTTGGGTCACTTTCAACTATCAACCAGTGAGTCATAAGGCCGCATGCTGAAACGCATCTTAACCATTATCTGTTGCCTGATCCTGCTGGCAGGGATCACTGCATTGGGTCTTGATCGATGGATCAGCTGGAAAACTGCGCCTTATATTTACGAAAACATCAGTGATTTACCCCATCGTGAAGTGGGGGTGGTACTCGGCACCTCCAAGTATTACCGCGGAGGTGAGCCGAATCAGTATTATCTGTATCGTATTCAGGGCGCACTGAATGCCTATAATAGCGGAAAGGTGAATTACCTGCTATTAAGCGGAGATAATGCGCTGCAAAGTTATAATGAACCCCGCACCATGCGCAAAGATTTGATTAAGGAAGGTGTCGACCCGGCCGATATCGTGCTGGACTATGCCGGCTTTCGTACGCTGGATTCAATCATCCGCACCCGCAAGGTATTTGATACTAACGATTTTATTATTATCACCCAGCGTTTTCACTGTGAACGCGCGTTGTTTATAGCGATGCACCAGGGAATTCAGGCCCAGTGCTACGCCGTTCCGTCGCCAAAAAATATGCTGGGCATTCGGATACGCGAAGTCGGAGCACGGCTGGCTGCTCTGGCTGACCTGTACATTTTCCGCAGTGAACCGCGTTTCCTGGGTCCACTGGTGCCTATTCCTGCCGTGCCTGAAATCCCGGAAAATGGCCCGGGTTATCCGGCAATCACCCCTCAGCAACTGGATGAGTTAAGCCGCAAATCAGCCTCTGAGACGGTGAATGATAAAGACCACCCACCTGCAGAGACAGAAAAAGCAGCGGCGGACGATACCCCTCAGATACCGTCCGCCGCGGATAAGCAGGATCCGGCCGAAACTCCGGCCATTTCTGCTACTTCTTCCGGGAATACTTCAGAGAATCCAGTGCCACCGCAAAAATAATGATCGCGCCTTTAATAATGTACTGCCAGTAGGGATTGACCCCGATGTAAGTCAGCCCATAGTTGATCACCGTAAAGATAATTACCCCGGTCACCACCCCGGCGACAGTTCCCACCCCTCCGGCGAAGGAGACTCCGCCGACGACACAAGCTGCAATCGCATCCAGTTCATACATAAAACCCAGATTGTTGGTCGCACTACCAATACGCCCTGCTTCCAGCATACCGCCGAAGGCATAAAATACCCCGGATAAAGCATAAATCAGTATCAGGTTTAACGGCACATTGACCCCAGAGACTCTCGCCGCTTCAGGATTTCCACCGATGGCGAATATGTTCTTTCCGAAACGGGTTTTATTCCACAGGATCCATACCAGGACAATCGCCACTACCGCATAGAAAGTGATATAGGAAAGTTTGAAATCGCCAAATCGCATAAAGCCCTGAGCAAACTGTGAAAAATTATGCTCAAATCCGGCGACAGGTGATGCCCCCACATAATCGTAATAGAGAGAGTTAACTCCGTAGACGATAATCATGGTTCCCAGCGTAGTGATAAAGGGGGTGACTTTGAGGTAGGCGATGATAATTCCGTTAACTAACCCTATGACTGCGCCAATAGCACAGACGATCAGGATAACCAAAGGAATGGGTAATGCCGCCATATGGGGAAAGACTTTATTGGCATTGTCCATTGCCTGAAGCAGCGTGGCAGCCACCACCGCCGCCAGCCCTACCTGACGCCCGGCAGATAAGTCAGTTCCCTGAGTGACTATCAGTCCCGCGACCCCCAACGCAATAATAATCCTGACAGAAGACTGAGTCAGAATGTTACTGAGGTTCATCAGGCTCAAAAACGTCGGGTCCTGGAAAATGATAATGCCCAACAACAGCAGCAGAACAATATAGATTCCCCCTTCTTTTACCCATGTCAGCAGATTTTTTTTAGTGGTTGCTTTCATTATCACAGCCCTTACTTCATTAAAGATGCAACGATGCCAGACGGATGATCTCGTTCTGTGTCGCGGTTTTTGTATCGACAATGCCTGCAACCCTGCCATTGCTCATGACCAGGATACGGTCAGTGACCCCCAATAGCTCCGGCATCTCCGAAGAGATAATAATGATGCCCTTGCCTCTTTTAGCCAGCTCAGAAATGAGCTGGTAAATCTCAAACTTTGCGCCAACATCAATGCCACGGGTGGGCTCATCCAACATCAAAATCTCAGGCTGAGTCAGCAGCCACCTCCCAATGATGACCTTTTGTTGATTCCCCCCGGAGAGAGAACCAATGGAGGTATGATGGCCGGGTGTTTTTACCCGCATCGCATCAATCACCCACTGCGTATCACTCTTCATCCGGCTGTTATCCAGAAATCCAAGGCTGTTTTTGTACTTTTTAATATTCGAGATCAGCGAGTTAAATCCAATATCCAGGTAGGCATAGATGCCGGTCGTCCGCCGCTCTTCGGTGACCAGCGCAAACCCATGATTAATGGCTTCATTAGCACTATGATTTTTAATCGGTCGTCCGTGCAAACGGATTGTGCCACCCGATTTTTCCCGTAGTCCGAACAGTGTCTCCACGATATCGGTACGCTTGGCACCCACCAGACCGGCAATTCCGAGGATTTCCCCCTCATGCAGGTCAAAGGAGATATCCCGGATAGAAGGCTGACGCAGCGAAGTCAGATTTCTCACTTCAAGGATCACATTACCGGGGTGATTTTGTTTGTCAGGGAAGCGTTGAGTCAGAGAACGCCCCACCATCATGGCGATGATCTGTTCCATATTCATCCCGGCCAGTGGTTGGGTCGCAATCCACTGCCCGTCGCGTAATACCGTAATGTCGTCACACAACTGGAATATTTCTTCCATTTTGTGAGAGATATAGACGATTCCACAGCCACGATCTTTTAGCTTACGGATTATAGTAAACAGATGATTAACTTCTTTTTCTGTCAGGGAGGAAGTGGGTTCATCCATAATAACGATCCGTGCATCATAGGAGACCGCTTTGGCGATTTCCACCATCTGCATCTGTGAAACAGATAACGTTGCGACTTTATCCCGTGGATCGATATTAATATCCAGTTCATCAAAAATCTGTTTAGTGTCCTGGTACATTTTATGTTGGTCGACAAATATTCCTTTTAACGGATAACGGCCAAGCCACATATTGTCCATCACGCTGCGCTGGGTCACCAGATTTAATTCCTGATGTACCATTGAAACACCATTTTCCAGAGCTTCTTTAGCGCTTTTAAAATTAACTTCTTTGCCACGGAATAATATTTTTCCGCTGTCTTTGCTGTAAATACCAAACAGACATTTTAATAATGTCGATTTTCCGGCACCGTTTTCGCCCATTAATGCATGGATAGAATAAGGCCGGACATCTAAATTCACATGGTCAAGCGCTTTAACGCCGGGGAAGCTTTTGCTGATGTCCTGCATTTGCAGCAAAAATTCACCATGGTTGTTATCGGGTTCACTCACCAGTTCATCTCCGGCTATCAGACAACAGACAAAATAAGGGCGCAGTCTGAGACTGCGCCCTGCTGATGATTATTTTACGAATTTAGATAAATTATCGCGGTCAACCGGTACGTAGGGGACACGGACGATTTTATCTTTCAGGGTAAATGCAGTCCCTTCCGTGGCAGGTTTACCCTCAGCCAGATTTTTAGACATATCTACTACGGCTTTAGCCTGATTTTCCGCATCATTCAATACCGTTCCTGCCATCTGACCCGATTTAACCAGTGCCAGGGCTTCAGGTAATGCATCGACGCCAAACACCGGAACAGACGCTTTATTGTGTGCCTTCAGGGCTTCAACAGCCCCCATTGCCATCGCATCGTTGTTAGCGATAACGACTTCAATCTTGTTGGCATTCGGTCCTGACAACCAGGCATCCATCTTATCTTTCGCCTGCGCGGTATCCCACATAGCGGTATCCAACGCCAGCTGTTGGGTTTTTATGCCATCTTTATTAAGTGTTTCGATAACATAGCGGGTACGAGCTTCAGCATCAGGATGCCCGGGTTCGCCCTTCAGTAATACATACTGTAATACACCGTCTTTATTTAAATCCCAGCCAGGATTAGCCTTCCAGTGTTTTTCAATCAGCTGCCCCTGAATAACACCGGACTCTTTAGAATCTGTACCTACATAATAGGCCTTGTCATAACTGGCGAGTGCTTTTGCCGTTGGTTCTTTGTTAAAAAATACCACCGGGACATCATTACTGCGGGCCTTATCAATCACCGTAGGTGCGGCTGCCGGGTCAACAAGGTTAACTGCCAACACTTTAACCCCTTTCGCCATTAATACATCAATCTGGTCATTCTGTTTGGACTGGTCATTCTGCGAGTCATTCATTAATAACTGCACACCACCGACCGCTTTGGCTTCTTTCTCAATATCCTTGCGGACCATTGACATAAAATTATCGTCATATTTATAAATCGTCACACCAATACGCGCGTCAGCAGCATGACTGGCAAAAGATGCCATCATTCCTGCCATTAATACTGTCAGAGCAAGTACCCTTGTTTTCATAACGACTCCGGTTAACGACAGGCCAGCATCGTTAATAATGACGATGCTTAAAGGCTCAAAAAAATATTGCGGTTTCCCCGCCCAAAGGGTCAGGCTATTACCTGTATTCCGGGTGGAATATCGGTAAGTTTTATAAGGTAATAGCTGACAGCCCTGCACCATTACAACTGATACAGGTAATGAGCTTATACTAGGGGGTGAGATGTTGCCGTAATGTGAAATTAGTCACAAATTGAAACCGTTTACATCAGGCAGAATCATGAAGGGTGATCCACTACACATTTTACGGGGATTACAGCAGGATACATGGCGATTCAGCTTGCCACGCAGTCACAATTGCCCTTTGTCAGGACAGGAGAGCCCTTTACAGCAGCAAGGGAACACAGATTTCAGCAAAGAAAAGTGGAAGCGATTACACATGACAGGTTAAATCACAACCTCAGGCCGTTTTTTGTGTCAGCCAGCGCCACAATCTTTCCATTGGCCCCTGACGAAAGAAGTGTAACCAGCCAACTGAAAACATCCCGTTAATCAGCCATACCAGGGGTACAATCATCAGTAGTTGCCAGCGACTAAAATGCATAAATAAACCACCGATCGAAAAAATCAGTGTGCATACCAGTGTCTGAAGCAGATAGTTACTCAGAGCCAACCGACCGATAGCAGAAAACACAGTATTCAATCTGGTCGCCGATATTTTTTTCCAGCTGCCTAGTACCAGTGCTACGTAGCCAAGACTGACCAGAGGACTGGCAATTTCACCTGGCAATTGCAGATAAAAACCGCTCCAGCGGAATGACCATCCGGTCTGCCATTGTGCCAGGGCTCCCGCACACTCCAGCAACAGTCCAGGGATCAGCAGCCGTCTGGCATCACGGAAATAGTCAGCCTGACTACGTTTGCCAATTAACCAGCCGTTGTGTACCAGTGCCGCGCCCACCAGCATCAGCCCCGATAACTCCCAGCCGTACTGACAGAAAAACGACACCAGCATTGAGCCCAGATGATCGAGCCGGTAATCAAAAGCCAGCATACCGCCATGCAGCTTAATCTGTTGCTCATAGATAATTTCGGACTGGCCAGGCAGCCAGTCACTGCCCCCTGTCCCGCCGGAGATCAGGCCAAAGACCAGTAACATCAGACAGCCAAAGGCATACAGCAGCCCCCCGGTACGCATTAGTAGTTCTGCTGAACGGGCATCACGTATCAGTCGCCAGCTCAGCATGCCCGCCAGCCCCCAGGCGACCAGAATATCGCCTTCCCACAGCAGTAAAGCATGCAGTACCCCAAAAGCAATCAACCATCCCAGCCGTGACTGGATCCATCCTCCTCCCTTGGGTATCTGAAACACCAGACCGGCACCAAACAACAAGGCGAACAGGTTAAGAAACTTCAGCCGGGCAAAGATTTCGGTCAGCGCCCAACTGACGGTGTCAGGCAGGCTGATAGTGCCCGACCATGCGGGATTGAGATACGCGGCTGACGGCAGGGCAAAACTGACAATATTGAGCAACAGAATTCCGGCGATGGCTACACCACGAATAAAGTCCAGTTGAGGGTAACGCGGCATGAGGTATCCTGACGGGGATCAGTAAACAGGAGACTGCCGTACTTCGGCAGTCTCCACAGACAGGAAAATCAGTTATGTCTGACTGAGCGTAAAAATTCCTGACGGGTATTCTGGCTCGACTTGAACAACCCACCCAGCGAGGTCGTAGTTGTCGCACTGGTCGCATCCTGAACACCGCGCGCTTTCACACAGTAGTGAACGGCATCAATACACACAGCCACATTATTGGTGCCAAGCAATGTTTGCAGTGCCACCAGAACCTGTTGGGTCAGACGTTCCTGAACCTGAGGGCGGCGGGCAAAAAACTGCACGATGCGGTTTATTTTAGATAAACCAATCACCTTATCTTTCGGGATATACGCCACGGTGGCTTTACCGTCGATAGTGACGAAATGGTGTTCACAGGTACTGGTCAGAGAAATGTCACGTACCGTCACCATTTCATCAACCTTCATCTTGTTTTCGATGACCGTGATTTTCGGGAAATTAGCATAGTCCAGTCCGGAAAAAATCTCATCGACATACATTTTGGCGATGCGATGCGGAGTCTCGGTCAGACTATCATCCTGCAAATCCAGATTGAGCAGTTGCATAATTTCGGTCATATGACCCGCGATAAGGGTTTTACGAGCCTGATCATCCAGTTCACGGGCAGGTTTGCGTAACGGGGTTTCAAGACCGCGTGCTACCAGGGCTTCATGGACCAGCACCGCTTCCTGACTAAAAAGGGACATTCATTATTCTCCGGCAGGTGAATTCTCTGCCCTTACATGGACGGAGCATCATAAACAGTGCATATTGTGAAGCAGTCGGCACGGATTATCCAGTCTCTTACGCTGATCATCATCGTTCATTGCTAAAAATTTTTTCACTGTCCAACGCGGAAATATCACGGTTGCCTGGCTCTGTAACAGCGCATACAATCCAAAACCCGGGTGAAAGACCCGAATTACCTGAATTACCTAAAGAGAATCGTTATGGATTTGGTGCAGCTTCGGATGTTTTGTGCAGTGGCCGAAACCGGTTCTGTCGCCCGTGCGGCTGAATTACTGCACCGTGTTCCTTCCAATCTGACCACCCGGCTTAAACAGCTGGAAGAAGAGCTGGGAGCTGATCTGTTGATCCGCGAAAAGCAACGGGTTCGCCTGTCACCGATGGGGCATAATTTTCTCAGCTATGCAAGGCGAATCCTGGCCTTAAGTGAAGAAGCGCTGAATATGACCCGCCAGGGGGAACCCGCCGGTAATTTTGCGCTGGGCACCATGGAAAGCACGGCCGCGACCCGGCTGCCGGGCTTACTTTCGGCATTTCACCAACGCTATCCGGCCGTCTCTTTGTCACTGATTACCGGGACTTCCGGTGAGATTATCGATCATGTCCGGGAAGGTACGGTGGCAGCGGCACTGGCCGACAGTCCGGAAGGCTATGATGAACTGGACAGTTGTGTCGCGTTTGACGAAGAGCTGGTATTGATCACCAGCAGCGAACACCAAACCGTGACCTGTCCGCAGGATGTGCAGGGTAAGACTTTTTTTGCCTTTCGCAACAGTTGTTCCTACCGGATGAAACTTGAGGACTGGTTCAGAGACGGTGGCGCTCAACCTGGCAGTATTATGGAAATCCACTCTTATCATGCAATGATTGCCTGTGTTGCCGGCGGTGCCGGGCTGGCGATTACACCGGCCTCTGTTCTGGCACAAATCAGTGATCGTACCCGCATCCGAACCCATGCCCTGCCCCCGCAATATGGTAAGGTATCCACCTGTCTGATTTGGAGGCGGGATGCATTTACTCCGAATGTCGATGCTATGAAACAGCTCATGCTGACATTTTTTTGCTCAGCCCACAGCAGGTGGCAGCTCTGTCCCCTGACGTCCTGGCGCTTTATGGCACTACACTTACAATACGCAGCACTGTCGGCCATTGAAGGGCAGATCTGCATTCGATAACTATGACAGGAGCTATCATGTCTGAACTGACACTTTGTGAAGAACATCTGATGTTTGGCGGTCGGCAGCAACGTTGGCAACATACCTCCGGGGTATTGGGATGCCCGATGAAATTCAGCGTGTTTCTGCCCCCTCAGGCCGGTGACCAGCCGGTTCCCCTGATTTGGTGTCTGGCAGGCCTGACCTGTACCGATGAGAACTTTTCGGTAAAATCCGGTGCCCAGCGCCTGGCAGCAGAAGCCGGTATTGCCCTGATTATGCCGGATACCAGCCCGCGCGGTGAGGATGTAGCCGATGACCCGGCGTACGATCTCGGCCAGGGGGCCGGGTTTTACCTGAATGCGACCCGTGCCCCCTGGGATAAAAATTATCGGATGTATGACTATCTGACCAGCGAACTGCCCGCCCTGCTGACAGAACACTTTTCGTTCAGCGATCGCCAGGCCATCATGGGGCATTCAATGGGGGGCCATGGCGCTCTGGTGCTGGCGTTACGGGAGGCCGGACGATTTACTTCAGTCTCTGCCTTCGCTCCGATTGTTAACCCGGGCTCGGTGCCATGGGGCCAGAAGGCATTCACCGCCTACCTTGGAGAAAATGCGGCAGACTGGCAGCAATATGATGCCAGTGTCCTGATGCAGCAGGCAGCACACCGCCTGCCTGTTCTGATAGACCAGGGCAGCGCAGATTCTTTTCTGCCTGAACAATTACAGCCAGAAGTTCTGGAAGAGATTGCCCACCAGCAACAGTTTGATTTTACCCTGCGCTGGCAACAGGGATATGACCACAGTTATTTCTTTATCGCCAGCGTGATTGAAGATCACGTGCGTTTCCATGCCCGTCATCTGCTGGTCAGCCTGCCAGAAGAATAAGCCTCAGAATAAAATCGTTGCGGCCAGACGTCTGACGGTTTTCCCATAAAAAAACCCATGCTAAGCATGGGTTTAGTCATCACAGGGTTTTCAGAGACAATCAGTGATTATTTTTTTCAACCGCCGGAAATTCCATGTCCCGATATCGCACAAACCGGGTACCACGGGTCCACTTGTAGCCGAGCCAGATCACCAGGAATAGCGGGATACCAATGTAGGTTGCCGCCACGCCATACCAGTCAATGGTATCGGCCATAAAGGCCTGGTAGTTCTGCCCAAGGGTAATTAACAGACACAGGACAAAAGCAAACACCGGCCCCAGTGGGAATAACCCTGAACGGTAAGACAATGCGGACAAATCCAGCCCTTTGGCGATGTAGCCGCGGCGGAACCGATAGTGGCTGACCGCAATACCCAGCCAGGCAATAAATCCGGTCATGCCTGAGGTATTCAGCAACCACATATACACCGTCTGATTTCCAAACTTCGACGAGAGGAAACACAATGCTGCGACGACGGTGGTGGCAATCAGCGCATTCCGCGGCACACCATTCTCTGTCAGACGAGCGAAAATTTTTGGGGCTTTCCCTTCCTGAGCCAGAGTGAACAGCATTCTGGTTGAAGCGTACATCCCTGAGTTACCGGCAGACAGCACCGCAGTCAGGATCACGGCATTCATCACCGCAGCGGCAGACAACAGACCGGCATTCTGAAATACCAGGGTAAACGGGCTGACACTGATATCTTTCACATCATTGTGCAACAACCGTGGATCGGTATAGGGAAGTAACAGACTGATGATTAAGATCGCCAGTACATAAAACAGCAGAATACGCCAAAACACTTGCCGAACCGCCCGTGGGACGTTTTTACCCGGATTTTCAGATTCACCCGCCGCAATGCCGATAAGTTCTGTGCCCTGAAAAGAGAAGCCGACAATCATCGCCACACCAATCATGGCCGAAAAACCACCGGCAAACGGCGCACCACCAATCGTCCAGTTATGCCATCCTCCGCTGTCGGTACCCCGCATAATCCCGGTCACCATCAGCAGGCCGACAATAATGAAGATCACCACGGTAACGACTTTAATCAGAGAAAACCAATACTCAGCTTCACCAAAGCCTTTTACCGAAATGACATTCAGCAGAAAAATCACTGCCAGGAACAGGCAACTCCATACCCAGCCGGGCACTTCCGGCAACCAGTAGCCCATCACCAGTTGAGCGGCCACCAGATCGACGGCTATCGTCACCGCCCAGTTGTACCAGTAGTTCCAGCCAAGCGCGAAGCCGAAACCCTCTTCAACATATTTAGCGCCATAAGTGGCAAATGAACCGGACACCGGCATATAAGCCGCCAGTTCACCCAGACTGGTCATCAGAAAATAGACCATCAAACCGATAATCGCGTAAGAGAGGAGCGCACCGCCCGGACCGGCCTGAGAAATACTGGCACCCGAGGCAACAAACAGTCCGGTTCCGATTGAACCGCCAATGGCAATCATCGTCAGATGGCGGGCTTTCAGTACACGCTTCAGGGCAGGCTTATCTGTGGTATTTGAATTATTATTCATCAGTAAACACTATGCTGGATAAAAATGAGGCGCGATTGTACCAGCAAAGCCATCACTGTATAGCATTACCACTTGTGTTATTAGTTACCTTCATGATTCGTCAGTAATTATTAGCAAACCTGCCTGAGCCTGCCACGGAAGCAGCCGCGGGTCGTGGTTCTTCGCTGATATTTATTCATGGCAGTATCTTAGAAACCGCAGCAGTGAACGGGATAAATGCTTCTGCTGATGATGAATGCGATACAGTGTTCGCGTCAGTGAAGGCAAAGGAATATCGACCTGACGGAGAGTGCCATTATCCAGCTGATCGGCAATCACCCGCCGCGACAAACAACTGGTCCCCATCCCGTGACGGACTGCGTGCTTAATCGCTTCGGAATTTCCCAGTTCCATCGCAACACTGAAATTTGGCAGATGGGACAATAGCAGGTAGTCGACAATCTCGCGGGTGCCCGACCCCCTCTCCCGCAAAATCCATGGTGACCGGGCCAGACTGTGCAGAGTCACTGGCTGGCTGAAGATCTCTGACCGGGGGGCGGCAAATACGACCAGCTCATCCTCCAGCCAGTTCTCACTAACAATCCCAGCCACGTGACATGGCCCTTCAATCAGCCCGACATCCACCCGAAAATCAGCGACCGCCTGAATGACCTCCAGGCTGTTTCCTACGGTGAGTTCCAGGGGAGCCTGTGGAAAATCATGACGATAATTTGCCATCATCTGCGGCAGCAGGTAATTGCCGATAGTACTACTGGCGCCAATACGAATCGCCCCGTCATCATCCCTGAATAACTGTTCCGCCTCTTTTGCCTGTTCCAGCAATGACACTGCTTTCGGATATAACAGCCGGCCGTGTTCGTTAACAATTAGCCGCTTTCCGGCCCGGTCAAACAGTTGTACATCCAGTTGGTTTTCCAGATCTGCCAAAGCAGCACTGACCGCTGACTGTGACAGCGCCAGTTGTCGGGCAGCCTGGGTGGTAGAACCCCATCTGACTATTCCACAGAACACATCCAACTGCCGCAATGTAATATGCATCGTCCCTCTCTCCTGCCCGTTGCTGATCTCACTTACCACTTATAATGGTTGGTTATAAAATTATAATCGATTTCTCTTTTAAAGGAAATCGCTGCACCATAGACATCAGTACCCCCAAGGAGAGCACGGCTATGAGCACACAACACCCTGTATTTTTCCCTGACACCGGATTCCGGCAACTGAGCGGAATTCTGCTGACCACGGCTATCGCTACCGGTACTATCCTGCTGTCACAATTTCATCTGGTATCTGGTTTGGGGCTGGGTGCCCTGACGCTGGCTATCCTGGCAGGAATTATTATTGGCAATCTGCTGCCGGAATCTTTCACTGAGCACTGTGCTGCCGGAATCACCTTCAGTAAACACTATCTGTTACGTGGCGGGATTATCCTTTACGGCTTCAACCTGACCTTCCAGCAAATCAGTAATATTGGTTATCAGGGTTTGCTCACCGATATCATTATGCTGAGTAGTACTTTTTTTCTGACCTGTATAGCGGGTATTTACTGGCTGAAGCTGGACCGTCAAACCGTCTGGTTGATTGGTGCCGGCAGCAGTATATGTGGTGCCGCCGCCGTACTGGCTACCGGACCGGTGGTAAAAGCTCATGCCGGAAATGTGGCGGTTGCTGTCGCGACAGTGGTGATCTTTGGCACAGCGGCTATCTTTATCTACCCGTTAATCTGGGAGATTGTTCACCCGCTGCTGCCGGGCCTGAGCGCCGCGCAGTTTGGTATATATACCGGTTCGACTATTCATGAAGTCGCGCAGGTAGTGGCTGCCGGCCACTCCATCAGCACTGATGCGGAAAACAATGCGGTAATTGCCAAGATGCTGCGGGTAATGATGCTGGCCCCCTTCCTGTTACTGCTGGGTCAGTGGATGAAAAGAAACTCACCTTACCAGGCAGGCGAGAAAGGCAAGGTGACTTTCCCCTGGTTTGCTTTGATTTTTATCCTGGTTGCCTGTGTTAACTCTTTTCATCTGCTACCTGACCGCCTGCTGACAGTCATCCATCAGGCCGATAATCTGATGCTGGCAATGGCAATGGCCGCCCTGGGGCTGACTACCAAAGCAGGACAACTGAAACAAGCCGGCCTGAAACCACTGTTACTGGGCTTAATGGTGTTTATCTGGCTGATTGTCGGTGGAGGTCTGGTCAATCTTGGATTATGGCGGTTGATGAACTAACGAATTAAACCCGTCACTCTGCCCCGTAACATACGACTGTTACGGGGCGTTACAGTCTAAATTTCCGGAAATAGCGTTGTCAGACGCCACTTCATGTCCGGCCCCCCCGGGATTCTGCTCTGATGGCATGTTATGAATGAATTCCTCAGGTATTATAGTGTTATAAATCGTCACGAAGCCCGAAACTGAGGAGAAACGGCTATGAAGTTTATTGGTGCGCATGTCAGCGCTGCTGGCGGGGTCGAGAATGCGGTCCTGCGTGCACATGAATTGGAAGCAACCGCTTTTGCTCTGTTTACCAAAAATCAACGGCAATGGCGCGCCGCCGCACTCACGCAGGAGACCATCAGCGCGTTTCGCCAGGCCTGTGAAAAATACAATTTCAGCTCTGCACAAATTTTACCCCACGACAGCTACCTGATTAACCTCGGGCATCCGGTGAATGAAGCCCTGGAGAAATCCCGGCTAGCGTTTATTGATGAAATGCAACGAGCTGAACAGCTCGGTCTGTCTCTGCTAAACTTTCACCCCGGCAGCCACCTGCAACAGATATCAGAATCAGAGTGTCTGAAGCTGATTGCGGAGTCGATAAATATTGCCCTTGATCAGACTCAGGGTGTAACAGCAGTTATTGAAAATACTGCCGGTCAGGGTAGCAATCTCGGATTCCGTTTCGAACATCTGGCCGAGATTATTCATCATGTCGAAGATAAAAGCCGGGTGGGTGTCTGTATTGATACCTGCCATGCCTTTGCCGCAGGGTATGATTTACGCAGCGTCGAACAGTGCGAAGCCACATTCCGTGAATTTGAACGGATTGTCGGTTTTAACTATCTACGCGGCATGCACCTCAACGATGCCAAAAGTGAATTTGGCAGCCGGGTCGATCGGCACCATAGTCTGGGCCAGGGAAATATTGGTGAAACAGTCTTTAGCTGGTTAATGAAAGACTCACGTTTTGACGGCATCCCTTTAATTCTGGAGACCGTTGATCCGGAGATCTGGAAAGACGAGATTGCCTGGCTGAAAGCACAACAGACAGCCTGAGTATAAAAAAGGGCGCCAGGCGCCCTTTTTCTTTTTACACAGCGCCTGTCAGGCAGTAGCTGTTTCCGGACGTTTCAGCATGGCATAACCAATGCCTGCCAGTACTGTCCCGACGATAATTGCTAACAGATACCCCAGTACCGGCGTAATGGCTCCGGGGATCAATAACACAAACAACCCGCCGTGTGGAGCCATCAACTGTGCTCCGACAGCCATCGAGATAGCTCCGGTCACCGCCCCCCCCACCAGACAGCATGGGATGACCCGCATAGGGTCCCGGGCAGCAAACGGAATAGCACCTTCAGAAATAAAGCACAGCCCCAGAACCAACGCGGCTTTGCCTCCTTCCTGCTGGCCTTTAGTAAACTTACTACGTGCCAGTAAGGTCGCCAGCCCCATAGCCAGAGGCGGGACCATGCCTGCCGCCATAATCGCAGCCATCGGTCCGTAGGTTTTGGTACTTAACAACCCAACCCCAAAGGCATAGGCCACTTTGTTTACCGGCCCGCCCATATCAGTACACATCATGCCGCCCAGAACCGCACCCAGCAGAACCGCATTCGCCGTACCCATGTTACCCAGCCAGTGGGTCAGCCATTCCATAATGGCAGCGACCGGTTTTCCGACCACATAGATCATCAGTAAACCAGTGACCAGGCTCGCCAGCAACGGAATGATCAGAATCGGCTTCAGGGCTTCCATACTTTGTGGCAATTTCAGCCGGGTACTGATAAATCTGGCGACGTAACCGGCAATAAAACCGGCGATAATCCCGCCAAGGAAACCAGCATTGGTGCTGCTCGCCAGCATCCCGCCAATCAGTCCTGGTGTTAACCCCGGCCGGTCAGCAATCGAGAAGGCAATATAACCTGCCAGTACCGGCACCATCAGGGCGAAAGCAGTGGACCCTCCAATTTGCATTAGCGCTGCAGGCAGAGTTCCTGCCTCTTTAAAAGCGTTAATGCCAAAGGCAAAGGATAAGGCAATACATAAACCGCCTGCGACAACCATAGGTAACATATAAGAAACCCCGGTCAGCAGGTGACGGTAAGCTCCGGATTTCTCTTTATTACTGTCGCTGTTCGATGCCGACTGATTATTACCGGCGGGTGAAAATGTTTTGGCTTCACTCAGCGCTTTATCAAATTCCTGAGCGGTTTTTTTCAGGGCCAGACTGGTTGAGGTACGATACATCGGTTTTCCGGCAAATTTTGCCAGGTCAACTTCAATATCGGCAGCAACAATTACCAGGTCCGCCGCAGCCACTTCTTCCGGGGTGATAGCATTGCCGGCACCCACGGATCCACGGGTCTCAACTTTGTACCACCAGCCACGTTTTTTCGCTTCGGCCTCAATGGCTTCAGCAGCCATAAAGGTATGGGCGACCCCGGTCGGACAGGCCGTCACAGCGACAATGCGTTTTGCGGTAGTATTGCTGGCAGCAGCATCAGCCGCGGCAGCATCAGCCGCGGCAGCGTTCATCGCCTGCGGTGCCTGCCACAATTCTGCCTGTTCTTTCGCCTGATGCAGAAAAGCTTCAGCATCGTTCAGCAATGCCTGTAACCCTCCCTGCCAGATTTTTTTTCCTGACAGGGTATTGTCTGAAGGTACCGTTCCACCGGCGACAATCACCAGTTCAGCTTCCTGCGGAGAAGTCGTGAATATCAGTCCGCATTTTTCGGCAGCGCTCTGTGCCGCTTTGCCGGCGATGAATGCACTGGCTTTGCCCAGTGACGCATCAGTTATCAGCAGCGTTTTCATCATTTATTCCTCTTCTGCTGTTATTGCACGGGTTGTAAATCGACACGTGCCATCATGGCTGCCAGTTGTGTTCTGTCAGCGACGCCTACATTACTCTGGCTAACCGCCAGAGCTGCCACCGCGGTTGCCAGCCGTAAGGTATGCTCACTTGACTCGCGCATCAGCAACCCGTAAATCAGCCCACCGACCATTGAATCTCCCGCACCCACTGTGCTAACCACTTCACAGGCCGGCGGTTTTGCCAGCCATTCTCCGGAGGCATTGACCCATAAAGCCCCTTCCGCTCCCAGAGAAATCACGACATGGGCGATGCCTTCTTCGCGTAACTGGTGGGCACTGGCTATCACATCCTGCAGCGTCGGCAGCGGTTTGCCAGCCCAGATTTCAAGCTCACGCCGGTTAGGTTTAACCAGCCAGGGTGCAGCCTTCAGCCCTGCTTCCAACGCAGCACGGCTGCTGTCAAAGATGATGCATGGGCATAACAGGCGGAGTGCCTTCATCCACTCAGTGAATGCCGCGGGTTCTACACCTTCTGGCAGGCTGCCACTCACGCAGACCATATCAAACTGTCCCAGCCAGCTCAGAGAGTCGGTGGTGAAACGTTCCCAGTCCTGGGCTGTGACATTAAAGCCGGAGAAGTTAAAATCCGTAACTTCGCCGTCCTGCTCGGTGAGTTTAACGTTAATCCGGGTACGTCCCTGCACTACCTGAAAACGGTTAGCAATACCCAGTTCGCTGAACAGTTGCTGAAAACCATCCTGATTTTCTTTGCCCAGAAATCCACCCACCGTCACATCGATCCCCAGATCTTTCAGGACCCGTGCCACATTAATCCCTTTACCTGCGGCATGCAGACCTGCGGTTTTTACCAGATTCACTTCTCCGCGTTCGATAGCCGGCGTGAAGCCGACCAAATCATAAGCAGGATTCAGCGTAATTGTTGCGACCCGGCGGCTCATGCTGCGCCCTCCCCGAGTCCGCTGTCGATAGCCTGTCTGATGGCTTCAATCGCCGCTGCTGCATCTTCGCCACTGGCGGTGAAACGAAGTCGGTGACCCTTTTTAACGCCAAGGGCAACGACTTTCATCAGGCTACGGCCATTGGCGGGTTTACCACTACCATCCAGATTGGTGACGGTAATATCACAGTTAAAGCTTTTGATGACGGTGACCAGCGCAGTACTGGGTCTGGCATGTAGCCCATGTTCATTACGAATCACAAACTCAGCGGTGACGGCCTCACTGACCTCGGTATATTCACTGGTCAGCAGCGTCAGAATTCCGGCCGCATCTTCAGATAAAAGCCGTTCTGCCTTTTTATTCACCAGTAACTGATGCAAATAACCCAGTGCGCTCAGTGGCTGATCATCAACAGCCGCCACGGTGATAAGCATGCCTACCGGCTCATTATCCGGTGTGGTGAATGCGGTCGCCGGTCGGCTGACAGCAATGGCACTGAACAGATTTCCGCTGGCACTATCATTCAGCCAGATCCCCTGCCCCAGATTCAACGGACGTTCGGAAATCACCTGACTGACAAAGGAAGTATCCACAGCGCCGGATGATTTCAGCCTGCCCGCATTCAATGCCTGCAGAGTCATCAATTCTTCTGCTGTAACGCCGGTGGCTATCATCGACGCATCAAAACGAAACTCAGCGGCCTGTTTCTCACCCATCAGGATAGATCGCAGCTCTTCTGCTGACGCAGTTTTCAGCGTTTCAGCCACACTGTCATCACTTAATACATGCGTCAGTTGACGTAACAGAGTCAGGTGTTCATCTGATTTCGCTGCAATGCCTATTACCACATAGGCCAGCTGTTCGTCCCCCCAGCTGACCCCTTGCGGAAACTGAAATACCTGAACGCCGGTATTCAGCACCAGATCACGTGTGTCTGTTGTTCCGTGGGGGATCGCGATTCCGTTGCCCAGGAAAGTAGAAGTTTGCTGCTCACGCGCCAGCATACCGCTGACATACGCTTCAGTTACGTTACCGGCAGCCGCTAACGCAGCAGCTACCTGACGAATAGCATCGGTTTTATCACTGGCGCTGGCGCCGGTGTGTATCGCCTTAACATCGAGCTGGAACATAGGACTCCTCGCTATCTCTTGTTGAATCGTTTCAGCTATCGGTGATAAAAAAAATCCCGTGGCACAGTAGCAGGGATCCGGATGAGGCTGAAACGTATCAGTTATAGTGCTCCGCAAAAATTTAAGCCGCAACAAATAAGCTAAATTATGCTGCAAAATTTTGAGGCTACGCACAATTTATAATTTTTTTGACCGATGATTCGGCCCCGGGACTGAAGTGTTGCGGATAGCGATTATTCAGGGGAAGAGTGTCAGCATAGCTTCAGCAAACCGGTTCAGGGAGCGGTTGCCTGTTCCAAATCCAGCAACCAGACCAGGGCCTGTTGCCGTGAATCGCCACACATCTCTGCAGAAGGCCGCAGACTGGCGCAGACTTTCGGTCGGAGGGGCGAGCCGAAAATTCGACAGCGTAAAGCTTCGTCCAGCTGTATGCAGGGAGTATTTGCCGGTTTACCGTCGGGCATTCCCGGGATAGGTGAAGAGATGGAGGGGGCAGTACAGCAAGCGCCACAATGAGAACGACATTTCACTCAGAACTCCGGGTCAGGCAAGGCAGGATAATAAGCGTCAGAGTAACATTAATTCTTAGTGCCGACAGCCGCGATGAAATAATTTCTCTGTTAACCTATTGCCTGCCGTCGGTTGCACGAGTAACGTTGCGCGCATAAACCTGAATTGCTTACATAGAGAGAGATCCAATGCCAAAGGCGAATGAAATAAAACGTGGCATGGCAGTCACCTGGAACGGAAAGTTACTGTTGGTGAAAGATATTGATGTCCAGAGCCCTAGTGCGCGTGGCGCAGCAACTCTGTACAAAATGCGCTTTACCGATATCCGTACCGGTCTGAAAGTGGAAGAGCGCTTCAAAGGCGATGATATCCTCGATGCCATTTCCCTGAGCCGCCGTGCTGTCACCTTCTCTTATATTGACGGTGAAGAGTATGTGTTTATGGATGATGAGGACTATACCCCTTACCACTTCAATAAAGAGCAGATCGAAGAAGAGCTGCTGTTTATCCCGGAAAGCGGTATTCCGGGCATTCATGTTCTGACGATGGACGGGCAAATTCTGGCGCTGGAACTCCCCCAGACGGTAGACATGGAAATCACAGATACTTCTCCGGGCATTAAAGGTGCCTCTGCCAGCGCACGTACCAAACCGGCAGGAATGATCACAGGGCTGGTGATTCAGGTTCCTGAGTACCTCAGTAATGGCGATAAAATCAGAATTCACATTCCTGAACGTCGTTATATGGGAAGAGCAGATTAATTTGCTATGTTCCGGGATGGGCCGGATATCCGGTCCATCCCGCGGAAGACTGTTTCACTGTTCTTATTCACCCTGACCGGCAAATACTTTCCCCCGGCCACTGCCTGTTATCCTCTTAACCCGGCCACTTTCGCTATTAAAACTCATGTCCCGGAAGCTCTCCTCTTTAAGCTCACTCTTTTCCTGCGCTCTGTTGTTAAACAGTTACAGTTTTACTTAACCGATCACCTGATTCGATCAATATCTCTGTTGATTAACCGGTATAATTGCCGTGCTTCACAAGGGGTCTCTCCGGGGATGGAATGCGATTGCAGGCTGATCTTTCCGGTTAAAAACTTCCAATATTGAAGATTCATTTAGTTTTTCTGTAATAATCTGTTTAGTTAGTTTTCACTTTGAGTTAAAAAAATGCGCCCTTCACGTCTGATAACTATCCTGTTGCTGAATGCTCTGGGTTTTGCTCTGTTTTTTTCGTGGTTTGTTCCACAACACCACGGTTTTTGGTTTACCATTGATAAATCGATATTTTTCGACTTTAACAACCGTATGGTGACACATCCGTGGTTCGCTAAATTTGTGGCAATCACTAATTTCCGTGGATTTGATCTGGTCTCGCTCATCGCCATGGGCCTGCTGTATTATTCATACTGGAAAAAAAATACTATTCCCGGCCGCCATCGCATGCTGGCTATTGGTGTCACTATGCTGTTGAGCGCCGTAGTTTTGAACCAACTGGGACATCAGATCCCCGTGGTACATTCCAGCCCGACATTATTCTTCAAAAATGTTCACCGTGTGGGTGAACTCACCGGTATTCCGACCAAAGATGCTTCATCAGACAGTTTTCCCGGCGATCACGGCATGATGCTGATGATCTTTGCCTGTTTTATGTGGCGCTACTTTGGTGGCCGCGCCTTTATTAAAGCCGCCATTATTTTCTTCGTCTTTGCTCTGCCACGGGTCATGGCCGGGGCTCACTGGTTTACTGATATTGCAGTGGGATCGCTTTCAGTCGTGCTGGTCGGGATGAGCTGGTGGCTGTTAACTTCAGGCAGTGATCGACTGGTGAATTTTCTCGACAGGAAATTACCAGGCCGTCGCCAGTAATTATATAAGTAATAAATATCCTCCGGCATAGCCGGAGGTTTTTTAAATGCGCCTGTAAGGCTCTCTTACCAGCAGCGCCCTAACAGGCGCGTCGCAATCTGACATTTGCATTTTGGATTACTTACGACCCGTAAACGGGCTTCCCGGATATGGGATCGACAACTTTTCTCCCATTTTATCCGCTTCGAGGTGGTGCTTTATATATTCCTGTATCTTTGTCGTGTTCTTGCCTACCGTGTCTACATAGTATCCCCGGCACCAGAACTCCCTGTTTCTATACTTAAATTTCAAATCTCCGAACTGTTCATACAGCATCAGACTGCTTTTGCCCTTCAGATACCCATAAATCCCGATACACTCATCTTCGGCGGAATCTCCAAAAGCATATGAATATGATCAGCACAACATTCTGCTTCCAGGATATTCACATTTTTCCATTCACGCAGCTTCCTTAAAATGCTCCCTGTTGCCCTTCGCCGCTCTCCATAAAAGACCTGTCTTCGGTACTTAGGTACGAAAACTATGTGATATTTACAGTTCCATCAGGTATGCGCTAAGCTCTTTTCGTCCCTCATTGGGACCCCCTTTTGATTTCCTGTTGAACCTTTACCGTTGCCAGAACGCAAGGTGTTTTAACAAATCAAAAGGTTTTTTTATATACGGCCCAAAGCTGAAAGCTTTACGGAACCCCCAGCCTGGCTGAGGGTTTTCTGGATACAAAGAAAAAGCGCCCTATCGGGCGCTTTTCATTACCGGCTAACAGCCAATAAACTTACTGAAAAAACGTTAGTCTGCCAGTTCTTCATGGTCAACAATTTCTGGCACCGGAAGACTGGTTACCACTCCCCAGTAGTAACAAGCCAGCGCAATAATTGCGACCAGGATCATATCCATAGGCGCGCTGATTGCATTGGTACCTCCAAAGGTTCCCAGATAAGACACCAGCAACACCAGTACGTAATAGACCAGCAGCCACCAGGAACATTTCAGGTCACGAGCCGAGGTCACTGTTTTCTTACCGAAGATGGCATAACCCAGCCAGGCAAGGATCAGGATAGGAATCAGTAATTCGTTAACTGACCAGCCGCTCCAGTAAATTAGCAGTGTACTGGCCACAAATGCCAGCGGGCTTAGAATTGCCGCAACCGGTAAGCGGAATGGACGAGCCATATCTGGCAGATGACGACGGAACGCGCCGAGCGTGACAGGACCGGGCATATAAGTAAACACCGTGGCCGATGTCACGGCACCAATCAAACCGCCCCACACCTGGAATTCTGACGGTAACGTCCAGGCTATAGACAGAATCAGTGACAACCACAAGGCTCCGCGAGGTACCCCTGATTTTGCATCCACCTGACCGAAAACTTTAAATAAATGTCCGTTACGTGCCCAGGCAAATAACACCCGGCTGGCACCCGCCAGATAAATATTTCCTGTTCCCGCCGGAGAAATAACAGCATCGACCAGGATGAGGTTAATAAGCCAGGTAATCCCCAGACTACGAGCCAGATCGGCATAAGGTGACTGGAAGATTTGCTTCAGTCCGTCCCAGCCGTGGGCGGTTAAAGCTTCAGAAGGCACTGCCCCCATAAAGGCATATTGCAAGGCGATATAGATAACGAAGCTGACAGCAATCGCAATCATTATCGACAGTGGAACGTTACGTTGTGGATTTTTAGCTTCACTGGCGAAGTCTACCGCCTGGCGGAACCCCAGATACGCAAAGACGATTCCGGCACCAGTCAGTGAAGTGAAGATACCGTGTGCTCCGCCAGGGGGTGGAGGGGGTACATCAAGGTTTGCGCCGTGGTAATACATAAATAACGTACCAATCGTTAATAACGGCACGATAAATTTAAAGGTCGTGACAATGGTATTTACCCGACCAAAGACACTCACACTCCAGTAGTTAAGCAGGAAAAAACCTACCAGCAGTAGAATTTGTACCATAAAACCTAGTCCGGTCGGACTGCCGTCGGGATTACTGATGGCCGGCCACCAGTATTGTGCATACTGACGTACCGCCTCCACTTCTACACCCGCGGTACTGGTATAAGCCAGCAGTGAACTTACACCGATAACAAAACCCACAACATTACCGTGTGAGAAATTTGGATAGCGCACAAATCCGCCCGCTCGCGGGATTGCCGCAGAAAGTTCAGCAAATACCAGACCGATCAGCAATACAATAATAGCCCCAAGGATCCA
The DNA here is from genome assembly GCF_000757425.2 of Tatumella morbirosei. Lineage (GTDB taxonomy): Bacteria > Pseudomonadota > Gammaproteobacteria > Enterobacterales > Enterobacteriaceae > Tatumella > Tatumella morbirosei. Next base: position 998,455 of record NZ_JPKR02000003.1, read on the forward strand.
CGCCCACCCAGTCTGAGCGCCGGCATATCCTGAACTGGTCAGCGCGGCATACAGCCACCCAGACCCAATCATTGACCCTATCCCTAGCAGGCTCAGGTCCACCAGCCCTAATTTTTGTTTAAATGCGCCCTTCGCCATACATACCTCTTAATGTTGTATCCCGACATAAAGTCTGGTTAGCAATGCTTTAGTTATTTTCTTTCAGCTCAACTCGTCAACTAAAGCATTTTGTATGCCAGGAATATAATTAAGCAGAGTGTATGGTCAATTTCCGAACAATACACTGCAATATGGCCACAACCGGTAGCCATTTTTTCTGACTGAAGTCGCTGCAGCAGAGATCCTTGATGACCCAACGTTGTGGGCTGTTATAGTGCTTGTTGCACCAGCATGCGGCCTGAGTCAGAAAATATTATCGAATTTTACATTCTGAGACATTTACCCGTTTCGTGATAAAGCAGCCCCCTGAGAACAACCGGAACAAATAATCCTGAATACACCCATGATTTTTAGAATATTTTTTGCGAACCCTACCTAAAAAAGTGATTTTTCTGGCGGGAAAACCCTCCAGAATCAGCTTAAGGTGAAGGACGGTTTAGGTAATAAATTGCGAGAAATGTCATTTAGCGAATTTTTCGAATTAATCTATATCAAAAAATTGCTTAAAAGCTCTCGCCAGTTGTCATTTTATGCGGTAATCTGCTTTTTATATCAGGGGTTGCATTTACATAAACGCTTAATCTTCCCGCGGGTTGCTGTAACTGGCCTGCAGTTGAAGGAATAATGTTTATTATCCCCACTGATTTTTCTCTTTCTGTTCTGTTATCTGGCTAGCGGCATTTTGTCGTAAGGACTTTGAAGGAAACTATCTATAATGGTCAAATCTCAACCGACTCTGAGATATATCTGGCGGGTTGTGCCCGCAATTGCATTAGCAACGTTACTTTCAGCCTGTAGTACACCTGGCAATAATACGGCCAGAGTAGAGAAGCATGAAGTTAAAAACCAAAGCGGTTTTTTACTTCAGGCGTCTCAGGATGAATTTGAACAGATGGTCCGTAATGTGGATGTTAAAACCAAAATTATGGATCAGTACGCTGACTGGAAAGGTGTACGTTACCGGATGGGGGGTGATACTAAACGCGGTATAGACTGTTCTGCGTTTGTACAGCGTACCTTCCGCGAACAGTTTGGTTTGGACTTACCGCGCTCGACCTCAGGTCAGCAGGATACCGGTTCTAAGATTGCACGTAATAAATTACGTCCGGGTGATCTGGTCTTGTTCCGCGCAGGTTCTACCGGTCGCCATGTAGGGATTTATCTGGGCAATAATAACTTTGTCCATGCATCAACCAGCAGTGGGGTAATGATTTCAAATCTTAATGACAGTTACTGGAAAACTCGCTATCGCGAAGCAAGACGGGTTTTAAGCAACAACGTTCAGAGTTAATGTCATTAAGTCTTTAAAGTCTATAGCCAGACAAAAACGCTGCCATGAGTAGCGTTTTTTTATTTCTGCAAAACCTGTTTATCGCCGGGCGAAAGTTTCGGTAATCGCGACACCGTTATTTTTCAGACAGCAATTGACGCTCGCCTCATCGTCACTCGCGACCAACAGACAACTCGCTCCCTGCCATTCCAGCACCCGACTGTCAGTGTCGATATCCGATAGCATTTCCTGTAACGACAACATCATCTGTTGTGACTGTCCCCCCTGCCCGTCCAGCAATTCAAAGATAATCACATCTAAAGCCGATGCGGCCTCAGTTGCCTCACGAATGATGAGCGTTGCGGGTGACTCTGATGACCAGCGGTAAATATGGGGTAAACGATGGATGATCGGCAATGGCAGTTTGTCCAAAAGTATTCCCCCAAAAATGAATTGTAAAACAGAAAGCGTGGCCGTATCTCAGCAAGTCATGACAACGTTTCGCTGCCCGGGCTGTTCATTTTGCCACCGGGGTCAGTTGTCATTCACATTCTTATCATCTTAATTACAAATTATAAACATAAATAACAAAAAGCCCTGAACTTTGAAAAGGCCAGGGCTTTTGCTGACTGTGAATCTCAGGCGACTTTGTGGCGTGAAGCATACCAGAAGAGTAACACCGATAATGTTGCACATCCGGCAATCATTCCGGCCATTGGCCAGGCAGAATTAAAGCTGAATAATGACAATACCGCTCCGGTAATAGCCCCGATACCAAAACGCAAAGTTCCGGCAAGCGAAGAGACTGTGCCGGCAATATGTGGGAACTCATCAAGTATTACCGCCATCGCATTCGATGCCACCATCGATACACAGCCGATAAAAGCAGCCACACCCACCACCAGTGGGATAAAACCTAAGTGAAATGCGCAGACCAGCAACAACCACAACCCCATAATAAACTGAATAATTAACGCCATTCTGAACAGAAACAGGGGGCCAGTTTTACGCACCACCCGGCTATTAATTAACGTCATCACAAATAAAAACACGATATTGAGCGCAAAGTAATAGCCGAAATGTTGTGGAGAAACGTGATACAGATTGATATACACAAACGGGCCCGAATTCAGGAATGAAAACAAACCAGCAAAAGAAAAGCCACTGGCCATCATCAGGCTGAAGACTTTTTTATTACGAAACAAAATGATGAAATTACTAAGAATAGTTCTCAGATGAAGTGGTTGCCGATTTTCTGCCGGTAACGATTCTTTAATGACAAAGGCAACCAGCAGGAATCCAATGACTGCCGCAACCGCCAGTACCCAGAAAATAGCCTGCCAGTTACCTGCCATTAATAACCACCCTCCGAGAATAGGCGCGACCAGCGGCGCCAGGGTGGTTATCAGCATCATCACCGACATCATTCGGGAAAACTCTGCACTGGAATAGCTGTCACGTATAACCGCGTTGATAACCACTCCGGCTGAAGCAGCTGCCAGCCCGTGCACCAGTCGCATCCCTATCAGATGGTCGATGGTGCCTGCCATCGCACATCCTATTGCGGCCAGAATAAAGATAAGTATTCCCGGCAGCAGTACGGTTTTCCGCCCCAGACTGTCAGACAGCGGCCCGTAAAATAACTGCCCGACGGCAAAGCCCAGAATATAGGCATTCAGCGTCATCTGTACCTTACCATCGGGCGCCATTAACTCACGTGCAATCTGTGGCATCGCCGGCAGATACATGTCGATAGACAGTGGCATCAGCATCGCCAGCAAACCCAGAATAACAATCAACCTCAAGGTGTATCTCCACGAAAATAACTAACGACCCGCTATTTTTTCTGTAATTCAACCGGTAACCCGACACTGTCGATCTCTTCCCGGGTCAGCTCACGGTATTCCCCCGGTTCCAGCGCGTCATCCAGCACAATCTCGCCAATCTGTTGGCGATGTAATGCCACAACGTGGTTACCGACGGCTGCAAACATACGCTTCACCTGGTGGTAGCGACCTTCACTAATGGTCAGTAATACTTCTGTCGGACTCAGGACTTCCAGAGAGGCTGGCTTAGTCGCATCTTTATCGCCCCGTAACTCAATACCTTTGGCAAATTGTTCCGCCACCTGATCACCCAGTGGATTTTCCAGCGTCACATGATAGATTTTCTGACAATGATGGCGCGGAGAAGTGATGCGATGCGACCACTGACCATCATCGGTCAGTAATACCAGTCCGGTAGTATCAATATCCAGCCGCCCGGCAGCATGCAGCTTCCACGCCATTGGCTCTTCAAGAAAATAGATAATCGTCGGATGTTCTTCATCTTCCGTTGCACAGACATAACCTTCTGGTTTGTTCAGCATGAAATACCGCGGGCCTGTCTGCTGTTGCAGACTGTTGCCGTCATACTCAACCTGATGCTCCGGTTCTAACTTAAAAGCACTGTCCTTAATGATTTCGCCATCCACAGTGACTTTTTGTGCACGAATTTCTCGTGAGGCAATAGCCCGGCTGATTTCCAGTTGTTGAGAGATGAATTTATCAAGTCGCATGAATTTCTTTTTGCCTGTTGCAGCGAAGGGAAAATACAATGGCACTTATCGCCATTTTCGTTCTGTCATTATAACGTGAACCTAAGCTGGCTGTCAGTGGTGATATGTCATCCGATGCGATACTCCTTACAAAAGTGATGTTTTATGTCTTTTACTTTACGCCCTTATCAGCAGGAAGCGGTGGATGCCGCCATTCGTTATTTCCGTCAGCATCCGCAACCGGCAGTGATTGTGTTACCTACCGGGGCCGGCAAAAGTCTGGTTATCGCTGAACTGGCTCGTAAAGCCCGGGGCAGAGTTCTGGTGCTGGCGCATGTGAAAGAGCTGGTGGCCCAGAATCATGCCAAATTTCAGGCCCTGGGCCTGTCGGCGGACATTTTTTCTGCCGGATTGAAGCAAAAACAGAGCCAGGAAAAAGTCGTTTTTGGCAGCGTGCAATCTGTCGCACGGAACCTTGATGCATTTGATGCTGAATTTTCACTGGTCATTGTCGATGAATGCCACCGTATCGCCGACGATGATGACAGCCAGTATCAGACCATTTTCAGTTATCTGCGCCAGCGGCGCCCTGACCTAAAATTGCTGGGTCTGACAGCGACCCCTTTTCGGCTGGGAAAAGGCTGGATTTATCATTTTCACTATCACGGCATAGTACGGGGTGACGAGCAGGCGATGTTTCATGAATGTATTTATGAACTGCCCTTACGCTATATGATTAAACAGGGTTATCTGGTGGAACCTCAGCGCGTGGATATGCCGGTAGTGCATTATGACTTTTCAGCACTGTTCGATGGTCAACAAGGATTGTTTTCAGAGCGGGAACTGGATAAACAGCTTCGTCAGCAGCGCAGAGTCACTCCGGCGATTATACAGCAGATTATTGAACTGTCTGAACAACGGCTCGGGGTCATGATTTTTGCGGCCACCGTGATGCATGCCCGGGAAATTCTGGGATTGTTACCCCCGAAAAGTGCGCTGATCAGTGGTGAGACCCCGGCAAAAGAGCGTGACGAAACTCTTACGGCATTTAAACAACAACAGATCAAATATCTGGTCAATGTGTCTGTTCTGACGACCGGTTTTGATGCTCCGCATGTGGATGTGATAGCGATTCTTCGCCCGACCGAATCAGTGAGTTTGTATCAACAGATTGTCGGTCGCGGATTGCGTCTGTCGGCAGGGAAGAAGGATTGCCTGATTCTAGACTATGCGGGAAATCCCCACGATCTGTACAGTCCGGAAATTGGTAGCCCCAAAGGGGCCAGTGATAATCAGCCCGTACAGGTGTTTTGCCCTGCCTGCGGATTTGCCAATACTTTCTGGGGAAAGATGACGGCCGACGGGACCATCAGCGAACATTTCGGACGCCGATGCCAGGGAATGATTGAGCCTCCTGACGAGCCACGACAGCAATGTGATTTCAGGTTTCGTTTTAAATCCTGTCCGCAGTGTAATGCGGAAAATGATATTGCTGCCAGAGTCTGTCATCACTGTCAGTGTGTGCTGGCAGACCCTGACGATATGCTCAGGGCCGCACTGAAACTAAAGGATGCTCTGGTGTTACGCTGTGCCGGAATGACCCTGCAACCAGGTCAGGATAATCGCGGGGAATGGCTGAAAGTGACCTATTATGACGAAGATGGCAGTGATGTCAGCGAACAGTTTCGCCTGAAAACCGCCGCACAACGTCATATTTTTGAACTCCTCTTTATCCGCCATCATCATAAAGCGCCAGGCACCCCGTTACGCTGGCAGAATGCGGCGGATTTGGCCGGTTGCGATGAACTATTCCGTCATCCCGACTTTATTGTTGCCCGTAAGAAAGGTCATTTCTGGCAAATCCGCCATAAAGTGTTTGATTATCAGGGGCGTTACCGTAAGGCCAATCAGCTTCGTTAAGCCCTTGTGGCCCGAATTTATTTGCCCGCTGCCAGGGAAGCGGCTATAATGCCGCGCACTTTTACATTCGGTAAAAGTACATTGGGATAACCTTCTGTTGCTGGGTCGCCTGTAGCAGAATTAAAATGAGAAATTAAGATGTTCACTATTAATGCAGAAGTACGTAAAGAGCAGGGTAAGGGTGCGAGCCGCCGCCTGCGCACAGCTAACAAATTTCCAGCCATTATTTACGGCGGAAACGAAGCAGCTGTAGCTATCGAACTGGATCATGACGCTGTTATCAACATGCAGATCAATCCTGAGTTCTACTCAGAAGTTCTGACTGTGGTAGTTGACGGTAAAGAAACCAAAGTCAAAGTTCAGGCTGTTCAGCGTCACCCGTTCAAGCCAAAACTGGCACACATCGACTTCGTTCGCGCTTAATTGCACAGCCAGTCAAAAAACGCCGCATAATGCGGCGTTTTTTTTATCGCTGAAGTTTCAACCGTTATTTACCTGAAGTACGGCGTTGTAACTGATCTCTCAGATTAGGCGGCGTGCCTTTTATCGTCAGCGTATCTGTGGCCGGATCCCAGAAAATTCGCTCGCCCAGCAGCATTGCATCAAAATTAAGTGTCAGTCCCCCGCCGCTGCCGGCAAATTTAGTTAGCTGACGCAAAGTCCCGCGATCTGCAGGAAAACTTTCCTCCAGCGAATAATCCTGCTGCCGGGTGAAATCTTCAAAACTTTTTTCCCCCAGCGACGGCAGTTCACCGGATAATTCCTGTACGGTTATCTCCTCGCCAGCCTGCAACTGCTGGTTGCAGTAGGTGTAGACCTGCTGACGATAATCCTGGCGTTCCTTTTTATCCAGACTCGCTTCATCACAGTAGTCATCAACAGCCTGTAACAGACTGCGATTCTGAGCCTTAGTATCCAGTCCTACCCCTGCTCCCAGGAAGTCCATAAAGAAATCAGCCACTTTACGCCCCACCCGACCGCGCAGGAACGTCAGATAGCGTGAAGATTCCGGCCGGGTATCCCATTCAGTAAGATCGATTCTGGCCACAATATCTGCATGATTAATATCCAGATAGTGGGTAGTACTAATATCCAGACTCTCATTGACCCGCATGCTACTCTGGCTATTCAGTACAGAGATCAGCAGATATTCGGTGGCCAGATAACGATAGCGAGCGAATAATACCACCCCGCCATCGGCAAACGGATATTTCGCCAGCTCATCACGCAGGCGGCCCGTAGCTGCGCGGCTGAAAGCCAAAAAGTCCTGATTTCCGTTGCGGCACTCGCGCAGTGATTCAGCAAGTTCACTGTCTTCGTTAAACAGGCCGTAAGCTTTATTTTTAGCGCTGTAAACACGGTGTAATTCTTCCAGCATCTCAGCGACGGCTTCCGTTGCGCTCAGCAGTGAATCGCGCAGTACCAGCTCAAGCTGGTCTTCACCCCGTTTAATCAACTGGTGTACGACAATCTGGTCAATATCCAGACTCATGGCAGACTCTCCTTCTCAATCAGATGCGTATTCAACCATTGCCCCGCCCGTCTTTCAATGCAAATCGCTGGTACAACACCACAGACTCTCTCTGACCAGGAGCGTACAGGCAGTAAAACAGCATGAATGCGAAAAAAAGTGAAAAAACAGCAGTAATACGTTACAACAGAGGTTAACAAAAATGCCTGAGTGCTTAAGATAAACAAGCAATAAAATTGCAGAAAAAAAACGGCGTTTGCAGTAGAATGTCCGCCTTTTACGACTTAGTTAACTGATAATATGCCTCAATCATCCCGATATAGTGACGAACGCGTGGAACAGATCCTCGCAGAACTGGCAGAAGTGCTGGAAAAAAACCAGGCTCCGACCGACCTCTCCCTGATGGTGTTAGGTAACATGGTCACCAACCTGATCAACTCCAGTGTTTCTCCCGCACAGCGCCATACACTGGCTCGTTCCTTCGCGGAAGCCCTGCAGGCTTCTGTCCGCGAAGATCATGCACATTAATAATGATATGATCTGATCACTATGGTAAACAACCAGCAGCGCTACAGGGAAAAAGTCTCCCAGATGATAAGCTGGGGCCACTGGTTCGCCCTGTTTAATATCTTTTTTGCGCTTATTCTTGGCAGCCGTTATCTGCTGGTCACTGACTGGCCTGCCTCACTGGCGGGCAGAATTTATGCTTACTGTAGCTGGATCGGTCATTTCAGTTTTATTGTATTTGCCGTCTATTTGCTGATTATCTTCCCGCTAACCTTTATCGTGATGTCGCAGCGATTGTTGCGGGCACTGTCAGCGATTCTGGCCACCAGCGGTCTGACACTGCTGCTGGTAGACAGCGAAGTGTTTGACCGTTTTCATCTCCACCTGAATCCGGTGGTCTGGGATCTGGTCGTCAACCCACAACAAAGTGAGATGACACGCGACTGGCAATTAATGTTTATTGCAGTCCCGTTGATGTTTCTTGTCGAGATACTCCTGGCAACCTGGAGCTGGCAGAAACTGCGGAGCCTTAACCGCCGAAGTTTCGGCAAACCACTGGCCGTGTTGTTTATCGTCGCCTTCTGTTCCAGTCATCTGATGTATATCTGGGCGGACGCTAATTTCTATCGCCCCATTACCATGCAGAAGGCCAATCTGCCATTGTCGTATCCGATGACCGCCCGACGGTTCCTGGAGAAACATGGTTTACTGGACCCGGAAGAATATCAACGCCGGTTGATTCAGCAAGGTGATCCGGATGCCGTGTCGGTAGCTTACCCACTGAGCGATATCAGTTTTGAAAAAAATGCCACCCATCACAATCTGTTGCTGATTACTGTCAACGGCATTAATGAATCGTCTGTAGCTAAAAACTTTCCAATTCTGAGTCAGTTTGCCAGCCAGAATGTGCGCTTTATGCACCATTACAGTTCCGGTCAGAACAACGAAAACGGCTTGTTCGGTCTGTTTTATGGAATTTCATCCAGCTATATGGATGGAATTCTGGCCAGCCGGACACCTTCGGCGTTGTTAAGTGCTCTGAATACTCAGGGATATCAGTTTGGTTTATTCTCTTCAGAAGGGTTTAACCAGCCATTATATCGCCAGGCACTGTTGGCCGATTATTCTCTGCCACCTGCCAAAAAGCAAAATGATCAACAGACCGTGGCGCAATGGCAGGACTGGCTACAGCAGCAGCAGGGGGCGACTGCCCCCTGGTTCTCCTGGGTTTCTCTGGACGGAGTCGATGCCAGCGGTAAGACCCCTGCTGCCCGCCAGCAAAATTACGACCGCACCGCTGGCGATACCGACCAGCAAATTGGTCAGATTCTCTCTGTCCTGCAGCAACAGGGAAAACTGGACAATACAGTCGTGATAATCACAGCACGCCGTGGTGTGGCATTAAGCGGAGATGATAATAGTGATGGAAACCGCCAGCGGTTACAGGTACCGTTAGTCGTACACTGGCCATCTACCCCTGCACAGTCGGTAGAAAATCTCACCGAGCACCAGGATATTATGACCACGCTGATGCAGCGTCTGCTGCACGTCACTACAGCGCCAGAAAATTACTCCCAGGGCGAGGATTTGTTTAGCCCGCAACAACGGCATCACTGGGTCACCGCCAGCGATAACAATAACCGTCTGATCATCACTACTCCGGATTCTACGTTGGTACTGGATAATGACGGGAATTACACCACTTACAATGCCGAGGGTCAGCGACTGCGCAACCAAAGACCGGAGCTGGGCTTGCTGTTACAGGTCCTGACGGAAGAAAAACGTTTTATCGCAAACTGATTATTTATGAGTCAGTTAGCGCTTGCAGATATTGCAATCTGCAAAATTATACGTACTATGTGAGTCCAGCGTCGGCACGTAGCGCAGCCTGGTAGCGCACTGTCATGGGGTGTCAGGGGTCGGAGGTTCAAATCCTCTCGTGCCGACCAAATAATCCCTTAAAAAGCAGCCTGTTATGGCTGCTTTTTTATTGCCTTCGATTTTAAAATGGTAAAAGTAACCGTCACGGACGGAGAAATCTTGACGGGTTCAACCCCCGTCATACCTTACTGATTAGAGTGTAGTGAAGCTTAGTTACGCAGGAGCCAGTCTGACTCTTTATCCAGTCCGCGCAAAAATTATCAAACTGAAACTAACCACATGACAGTCAGAGGTAACTATTTCAGGTTCATCCTCACCACCTAAACAAAGCCAGTCTAATTGTGACGAGGTGTCCCGGGGAGCGCTAACAATCCATTATTTTTACGTATTATATTAATCAGCCCGCGCAAAGCAGGGTGTACATACCGACGATGGCTGTAATACATATTGAACGGTTCCCCCAGAGAAAAATATGCAGGCATTACATTCATCAGAGAACCATTTGCAAGCTCGGCATGAACACGAGACTCCAGCACATACGCAAGACCAATCCCCCGGACTGCAGCATCAATGGTCGTAGCAGTATCTTTTATCGTGATAGTTCCCGGGACGTTGATACTGAAATCGCCTTCAGGAGAATCAAACTCCCAACGAAAACTTGCATTGTTTCCAAGTAATAATTGCAGGCAATTATGTTCTGACAATTCAGCCGGACAGTCGGGAACACCGTATTGTTTGATATATTCAGGAGAACCCACAACTATCCAGCGTTGTGCACCTGTCAATGCAACGGCTACCATGTCTTCAGGTACCAAATGACCGTAACGCATGCCTGCATCAAATCCTCCGGCAGTAATATCGACTGGTCGGTCTTCAACAACAACTGTCAATTTGACTTCCGGCCACTCTGAAGCAAACTCTTTCAAAGCCGGGGCAATTAATTGTGTTGAAGCATCTGCAAAGACGTTCAGACGCAATACGCCCGATCGTCCCCGGCCTGGCGCATCTACAGTATCCAGAGCCAATGAAATAGCATCAAATCCCGTAGCTAACTTTTCGGCAAACTCCAGCCCGAGGCCTGTAGCTGAAACCGACCTACTGGTCCTGTTCAACAGTCTGGCACCCAGCCTGGTTTCTACTCTGCGAATTGCGTGGCTTACCGCCGATGACGACAATCCAAGCTCGATAGAGGCTTGTTTAAAGCTTCTGCAACGTAGAACGACCAGAAAAACCTGAAGATCAGCAAAATCAATACGTTCCATACCAATGATGAATCCTGTTAATTGCTTCAATGAATTCTATTAACCTTTTAGCACGCGATCTTGCTCTTGGTAAACGTTATTGTTATCGACAACATAACTGCGGATTTAGGTCAATCAGCACGTAATCATATTCCTGACATCACAAGGACTCTCTAATGAAAAGCAGAATATTGGGTAAAACAGGGCGAAGCGTATCTGAAATCGGATTTGGTGCCTGGGCTATCGGAGGAACCTGGGGAAACGTCAGCCTGGAGGATGCTAAGGGCGCGTTAAACGCAGCGTTGGACGCAGGTATGACCTTCATTGATACTGCCGACGGATATGGGGATGGGCGTTCAGAAAAAATTATAGCCCAGGTTCTGAATGAACGCGGCGGCGAACGGCCTTATGTCGCCACCAAAATTGGTCGTCGTTTATCCCCTCATGTGGCCTCTGGATATACCGAAAAGAATCTCAATGATTTCGTCGACCGCTCCAGGGATAATTTGCAGTCCGAAACTCTTGATCTGGTCCAGTTGCACTGCCCTCCGAGCGAAATTTACTATGATCCTGATGTTTTTGCAGTCATGGATGAGATGATCAATGCAGGAAAAATTCACAGCTACGGTGTTTCTGTAGAAAAAGTTGAAGAAGGACTGAAAGCGTTGGAGTACCCCAATGTTTCGTCTGTTCAGTTAATTTATAATATTTTTCGACAGCGCCCGGCAGAGCTTCTGCTTAAAGAAGCCAGACGCAGAAATGTCGGTGTCATTGCCCGCGTGCCGCTGGCTTCCGGTTTACTAACCGGAAAAATGAAGGCCGATACTATCTTCCCTGCGGATGATCACCGTTCGTTCAACCGTAACGGCGAGCAATTCGATAAAGGTGAAACCTTTGCAGGTGTTCCGTTTGAGGTGGCTCTTGATGCGGTAGAAGATATTCGTCGTCTTTTACCCCAAGATTTAATGATGGCTGAGTTTGCATTACGCTGGATATTAATGAATGAAAACGTATCGGTAATCATTCCCGGGTCAAAGAATAGAACTCAGTCTCAGGCTAACGCTAAGGCCAGTACGATCGGCGCTCTTTCGAAAGAAACCATGCAGGCGTTGGAAAATATTTATCAGGAAAAAATTTCTCCGTGGGTTCACCAGCGCTGGTAATGAAAAGGATAAAAGGCTGGAGAGTATTCCGATAAACCTTTCCATTTAGTATTAAACGGCTGACCTTTGACGAGAATGGCTGAATAGCATAAAAATTGTTCTTTCAGCCATTGTCGGTAGCGACTGATTCAAATGAGTTAGCAAATAATAATTTTCTCTGCCACATAAAAAATTGCTGCATATTGTCAGGCTAACTGCTAAATTACTGGTTATACATCCAGTTATGAGTGCAGCAATTATGTTTGTAGAATTAGTGTACGATAAACGCAATGTCGCTGGTCTGGAAAATGCCAGAGAGATCATCCTGGAAGAACTGACCCGCCGGGTACACCATATTTTCCCGGAGGCTGAAGTCAGGGTAAAGCCCATGCAAAACAATGGGCTGAATAGCGATGCCAGCAAAAGTGATCGTGAAAAACTCAACCGTTTGCTCGAAGAGATGTTCGATGAATCAGATATGTGGCTGGTGAGTGAATTTTAAGGGTTTCCGCCGGTTGTCCGGCGGGAACTCTTCAGACAGGACCGGGCGCTGACTGCGAGCGCATATAGCGGATTTCCCACACCGCGACAACCGCAATCAACAGAATCGGCAACAGTGTACTAAAGAAGCCCGCCACGATGTAAGCCACTGCTCCTGCCCCTGCCCCAATTGTAAATCCAGCCACCGATGTCGATGATTTTACCAGTTTCGCACGGTTTTCCGGACCAGGGTTTTTAATCAACGACATTATATCAATGGTCAACTGAGTTACATTTCCCGTCATCATGGTGCTTGGGCTGGTCGAAGCCAGTAACAGACGACTGGTGGCGTTTCGTATCCCCATGGCCATCACCCCCAACATACCCGTAATCAGCACATGGATATCGCCGGCATCGGTAAACGGCTGAGACAGTAACCCTGCGAGGGCAAATAATGCCAGTAACAGAATCTCAGCACCAAATAAGCTGGCCAGTAAACCGGCACTCAATGTTTTTCTGGACTGAATAATCAGGGTAGTCACTGCCACCACCAACATAAATACCGGAATTGCCACTAATTTAGCCAGAATACCGTCACTGTTACCAGCCAGGGAGGCTCCGGCCACCACGAGGTTGCCGGTCACATGAGCTGTGAACAGACCAAACAGCGTAATAAAACTGATAGTATCAATTGCTCCTCCGGAGGCTGCCAGCAATACCGGTTCACGATGATGGCGCCAGCGTTTTTCGAGCTGCAACAGATTTGTCGGCTGCATTGTCTCTCTCCCGTTATTTTAGGTAAAAAAAACCGGGAATACCCCGGTTTTTTATCTCAGACCTGTAAATTATTTACGGTCAATTGAATATTTACCTGGTCCGGTCAGCGCCAGCGCCAGGAAGCCACCCGCAATACTGATATTTTTGTAGAAGTTAATCATCGCACCGTATTGTTCCATACCTGTCATGTGCCAGTACTGATGCCCCAACAAACCGGTCGCAACGGTATAAATAGCCAGGATAATCGCCAGCGGACGGGTATAAAAGCCGAGGATAATCAGAATACCAAATCCCAGTTCTACCACTACTGCAATCACTGCAGCCACAGAGGGTAATGGAGCACCGACAGACGCCATATAGCCGATGGTTCCTTCAAATCCGGTCAGTTTCTGCCAGCCAAATAACACAAACAGAATCATTAACAGTACACGAGTCAACAGCAGCAGACCATTACGATATTTTTCTAATGACAGATATTGCATTTTATCACCTCACCTTTTAAAGCGCTTATCCCCCGACTTTCCGATCTGGAAAGTGTATTTATAAGCAAAAATTTTTAAATTCCCGAAAGTTATCACTTGTCGCCAGTCTCAGATTGTCCGGCGACTTTCACTACCCTCAATGATGTGTCCCGAAAACGAGCCCACCAAAATACTGCATTGAACTTAGCCCGATATAGTTTACGTTCCCTGATTCAACCGCACTTCGCCGACATCATAACCTTACCTGTAACTTCACCGGAAGCAGCTGCCTTTACGGCTGACCCGACTGCCTGCGGAATGAAGACATCATACATCAACCATACTGAACATCAATATTCTGAAATATTACTTATTATCTCAATCAGATTGACAATTATCGTAAAAAATCAGTGCTTATCTTAGAAAAGTTAGGAAGAAATTATAAAAAGGCCAGTGAAGAATAGAATATAAATCACATGTATTTCATAGTGATATAAAAAACACCGTCAAATAACCAGGGTTTTCGGCCTGAAAATAAGATAAAAGGCCTGGCCTGAAATATCATTCAGTTTTTTTGTCTATGATAAGCAAAATTTTGGCTGAAGTCAGGCTGACTGGTTCGACAGGCTATCGCCTGCCGTGATGTAGCGTTCAGCCCTTGCGTACAGGCTCAGAAGAGATATGTTCACTAATAAATGACAGCAGAGCGCGAATCACCGGGCTGTGCTGGCGATGCTGAGGATACATGGCGTTCAGCGTGAGTCCCGGTGGTGTGTAATCAGCCAGTACCGGCATGAGACGCCCTGCCTGTATCGCCTCTTCCACAATAAAACGGGGCAGCAGAGCCAGTCCCAGACCAGCTTCTGCAGATTCCCTGAGGACTTCACCATTGTTGCTGGATACCGGTCCCTTCACCGGAAACAACTGGTTTTTCCCCTGAACCGGTAAATTCCAGCCATGCAGACCTTCTTTTCCGTACAACAAACAACGATGGCTGGCTAATTCACCCGGATCTGAGGGGAGTCCAGCCAGTTGAAGATATTCCGGGCTACCACAGATAACCATGGGCAAAACACCCAGCTTGCGGGCGATCAGGCTGGAGTCGGCCAAAACCCCGATTCTGAGCGCCATATCAAATCCCTCCCCCACTAAATCAACGAACCGGTCATTAATCTCAATGTTCAGGTTGACTGCCGGATTCTGATGCTGAAAGCGGGAAAGCAACGGCGCAATATGTTTCAGTCCGTAGGTATGGGGCAGGCTAATCCTGAAGCTGCCCACCAGCTGGCTCTGGCGCAACGAAATAGCTTCTTCAGCCTGCCTGACTTCATCAAGGATACGGCTGGCATGCTGAAAAAAAACCTGTCCGACATCAGTAACCGATAACCGCCGGGTATTTCGTACCAGCAACTGAGCGGACAGTCCGGTTTCCAGTGCCGCCACCCGGCGACTGACAAACTGTTTTGACAACATCAAACGCTCCGCCGCACTGGTAAAGCTGCCGGTGTTTACAATGGTGACAAATATGCGCATATCATCAAGAGTCATTAACTATTAGATCCTGTCTGACGGTTTTGGCTTCTGTAAGCGTCAGTTTACCATCCCTTCAGGAGTGATGAGCAGATAGCTCCCGGTTTTTTCCGCAGATGTTCGCTGGTATTCTACTCATATCATCTGCTACTGATATGGTATGGTGAGTATTCTAACCTCCAGAGACAAGGCAATCACTGATGACTGACAGAATCAATCAGTACGGACAACCGGTTGGACAGACAATGGATAACTGGCAGCCAAGGCCATTGCCTTCCCCGGTGACTTTAGCAGGTCAGTATTGCCAACTACAGCCACTGGATGCGGACCGACATACACAAGAGTTATATCAGGCTTTTCACTGTTTGGATGACAGCAACAGTCTGTGGACTTACCTGGCTGCGGGCCCTTTTGATTCTTTCGAACCATTTCAACAATTTATTGCTACTGCGGCCCGTAGTCAGGATCCTCTGCATTTTGCGGTAACAGAGAACAAAACAGGTAAAGCTATCGGTTCTCTGTCTCTGATGAGGGCAGATGCCGGTAACGGCGTGGTAGAAGTGGGACATGTGATGTTCTCCCCGCGACTACAGCGTACCCCCCTTTCCACTGAAGCTCAGTTTTTGCTGATGAAGCATGTCTTTGAAACGCTGGGTTATCGGCGCTATGAATGGAAATGCGATCATCTTAATGCCCCTTCCCGTAAAGCAGCCTCACGTCTGGGATTCAGTTTTGAAGGTATTTTCCGCCAGGCTGTGGTTTACAAAGGCCGTAGCAGGGACACTGCATGGTATTCGATCATCGACAGTGAATGGCAAAGATTGTCGCGGGCACTTAACTCCTGGCTGGCAACCCATAATTTTGATTCTCAGGGACGGCAGCGCTATCCGTTAAGTCATTTCCAGTCTGCTGTACTATAATCCAGGCGCCGGTGCAGGGAGCGCCGGTCCTTTCCGCTCCCCTGAAGCTGACAATACATCCAGTCATGACAATATCATCTGCCGAATTTCCGGCGTTTGTAAGCCATCCTTTAGCTCCGCCTGCAGGTAAGTTTATTACCCGGGCAGCTCTGACATCCTCTGCCCCGTTCATCGCCTGTGCAACTTTTGATATCCAGGCCTTTACTCCGGATTTGTTTGCTGAACTTAGGATCCCCTGCCCGCCAGCGATTCAGCGTGCGGCACGCAAACGTCAGGCGGAGTATCTCGCCAGTCGCTGGCTGGTCCGGGAAATTGCGGCATTATGCGGCGTGGCTGAATTTATCCTGACCAACGATGCCGATCGAGCCCCCTGTTGGCCTTCCGCATTTACTGCATCTCTTTCGCATACTGCCGGACTGGTCTTTGCACTTGCCGATACCGAAAAAAGGGCCGTGGGTATTGATGTTGAACACTGGATGAATCAGGAATTGGCCGAAGAAACCAGTAACATTCTAATGGATGATGCTGAAAAACAGCTGCTCAGTTCGCTCTCTCTGCCCCTGGCACAGGCCACCACATTGTTATTTTCCCTGAAAGAAAGTTTATATAAGGCTCTGTGGCCGGAGGTCCGACATTATATTGATTTTCTGCAGGTACGTTTACTGGCTCTTGATGAACAGCAACAAACAGCTACCCTACAACTTGACGAGACACTCTCAACACGTTATCCGCGGAGTAGGTGCTTTCAGGCCCGCTTTGCCCTGACCAGACAGTGTGTTTTTACCTGGATCAATCAGTGACCCGCCGTCAGCCGGCACAACGAAACGTCATATTATAGCGAAACTCTTCCGTCAAAGGATGCCAGCCCGGCTTCAGGGGCTGAATCCCGTGAAACCGCAACCGTGACCTACCGCCCCAAACGACCACATCACCGTGTTCCAGCATCACTTTGGTGGTGGGATCGCTGCGTTCAAAACCACCAAACAGAAACACGGCCGGTAACCCAAGTGACACGGACACTATGGGCTGACGTAAATCCTTTTCATCTTTATCCTGATGTAATGAGAGTTTACTGCCGACAGCGTAACGGTTCATCAGGCAGGAGTCAGGCAGAAAACTTTTGAACCCCGCGCTGGCCGCTGTGTGGACAGCATAATCACGTAATGCTTCCGGAAGCTGCGGCCTGGGCGACCCTGCATTGTCCTGTGATAAACTGGCGGCCCAGCCATGGGCCCCGCAATGGGTCATGGCAACAGACATTCGGAAGCCTCCCGGAGTGATCCGATGCTGAAACGGCTGCTGTCCGGCAACCGCCAGTATCTGGCTAAACAGCCATTGATCATCTTCTTTTGCGTAACGCCGCAGGATCACCGCATCTTCTGCCAGCGTCTCCTGCCACGGCGCTTCACCTTCAAACAGGTCCAGCATCATGTCCTCTGCAGATTATTTCTCTTCGGATACCAAAAAGGTTTTAAATAATGGTGAAGCCCAGGTTTCAAATTTATCACCCTCACGGCTAATCAAAAATACAGCCAGATGCTGTTTCAGGGCCAGTGCTTTGGCTTTTTCGGTTCCCAGAACCATCAGACCTGTATCCCAGCCATCAGCCTCACCGGCCGTGGTGGCAATAACTGTGGCTGAGGCCAGTTTATGCTCTATCGGCCTGCCGGTCGATGGATCGATAATATGCGAGATCCTGTGCCCATCCAGTTCGTAATAGTTGCGGTAATTTCCGGAAGTACTGATGCCATGCCCCTGTAGATTGACCACTGCCTGCGCCACATTTTCCAGGTCAGTCGGTTTCTCGATGGCTACACGCCAAGGGTTGCCCTGAGCATTATGACCTCTGGAGAGCAAAGCTCCCCCGACAGAAACCAGGTAATTAGTGATACCCTGAGACTCCATGAGTCTTGCCAGATGATCTGTTGCATACCCCTCTCCCATAGTGGAAAGATCTACATACAACCCCGGCAGATCTTTCTGTAATGCCTGTCCTTTAAACGTCTGGATCACTTTGAGGTGTTGCAGTCCGGTCAACGCCTTTGCCTGATCGATCTGTGCCTGTGTCGGAGTATGCTGCGGCGCTTTTGTCGGACCAAAGCCCCAAAGATTAACTAACGGTCCGACTGTGATATCCATCGCTCCCCCCGTTTTGGCGCCAATACGCAGTGCCATTGTCACAATATCTGCCATAGCCTCACTGACCGGCCATGGCTCAGATCCCTGATACTGATTAAACCTGGACAAAGCCGAGTCAGACTTCCATGTAGACAACTCCTGATCATCATGATCCAGTTGCTGCTGGATGAGTTTCTGTAACTGATCACGGCGGGATGCAGGCACATCTGCAACCGATACCCGCCAGACTGTTCCCATGGTCTTACCGGCCATAATCAAGTTCTGCTCTATGGAAGATCCTGAATTATCGCATCCGGCTAAGACAAGGATTAAACAGAGCAACAGACTCCTGCAGGAAAAAACGTTCATGAAATTTGCTTCCCGGAATAAATATAAACAGCTTGCCGTAAACCCACCGGCCATAACAGCGCAGGGGCGCACCAAAAAGAGGCGCTATGTTAACAAAAGGCGGGTGGATGTACCGTGAATATCCGTGCTATTGGCTGGCACATATTTTGCACCGAATATTACGCAAGATTAACATTTGGCGAGGTGCAAAGATGAAAAAAATTTCCTCTGTCCGGCAACAGGCAAAACTACTGTGGACACAATGGTTATCGTTTGCGGTATTTACCCAGGCAGGATCCGCACTGGAAGGTAGCCATCAGCAATTGTATGCAGATGCGGCGGAAAATTTTAATCGCTATGGAGTCGAAAAACGCAGGATGTAAACGTGGAACTTAACAGCGTAAAAGACGGGGAATGGGCTCTATCCATTCCCCGTTATTATATCAGAACTGGTACACCAGGCCTGTAGCCACGATGTTATCAGTATTTATGCCAGCATCGTCAGTGAACTGGTTGTCTTTAAGCAGGTTAATCTGGTAATCCACGTAAGTGGACATATTTTTGTTGAAGTAGTAAGTGGCACCCACATCAACATATTTTTTCAGGTTCTGAGAGCCATATCCCTGAACACTGGTACCGCGCGAAGAAACAAATGCCAGTGACGGACGCAGACCAAAGTCAAACTGATACTGAGCGACTAATTCCCAGTTATCCGCTTTATCCGCATAACCATAAGCGGTTGAATCACTGCTGCCAAAACGGGTGGCGTTATAAGACCGGGTGTACATGGCGGCCAGGTAGATATTATTCGCGTCATATTTCAGACCACCGGTGTAAGCCTGAGCTTTATCACCCTGACCCAGGATATGGTTACCACCTGAAGTATAGTTGTTCTGCTGGTTAGTACGATCAGAGGAGAACATAGCACCACCCAGCGAGAAGCCCTGACCGAGATCATAGGTCGCGCTCATCCCCCAACCGTCGCCGTTCTGTCCTAATACATCACGACCGTTGGCACTTTCACTGGAGCTGCCATTTTTACCCTGGTACTGAACAGCAATATTCAGGCCGTTGATCAGCCCCCAGAAGTCAGTATTACGATAGGTGAGTAATCCGCTGGAACGCTGGAACATAAAGTTATCAGCGCCGTAGGTATCACCCCCGAACTCAGGCAGTACGTCTGTCCAGCCAGCAATATCATACAGAACGCCGTAGTTACGGCCGTAATCTAAAGAACCATCATTATCAAATTTCAGACCGGCAAAACCAACACGAGTATAAGTGTCTGCGCTACCATCAGATTCCGCGTTGTTCAGTGCAACCTGATATTCCCATTCACCGTAACCGGTGAGTTGGTCGCTGATCTGAGTTTCACCTTTAAAACCAAAACGTAAGTACGACTGGTCGCCATCTGAACCATCGTCGCTTGAAAAATAGTGCAAACCGTCAACTTTACCGAAGAGATCTAATTTGTTGCCATCTTTGTTATATATTTCAGCAGCACTGGCAGAACCTGCAACGAGCAGTGCAGGAACCATCAGTGAAAGAACGCTAAGTTTCATGTTATTACCCTCGAATGAGACCCGTAACGTCAGACGTCGACTCAGGAAAATAGTATAAAAAAGTAAAGTTACTGCTTTCTACGTCATGTTATTTCAGAGCGAGAAATAATCTATCGTCGAAATGATACTAAAAGAGCTAATCTGCTTCAATTTATTTCAGATTAATTTCAAAATGTAAATGCCGCGGAACTTTCTCGACTCCAGGTTCTTTTTTAATGAGCACTAAAGGTTAAATCAACCAAAAGTTTATTTATGAAAAGAATTGCGCACTATTTGTCAAAAAAGTAAAATGTTCCCAACAATGCCTGAATGTTAAAAATTACAGCACTGAATGATAAATTAAATTGCTAAGACAGGAATATAATTCGTCTTGCTATCATCATTTATTTTATTATTACCTTCATTCACCCCGAATGAGTATTGCTTTAATTATTCCCTACCGGACTTCGTGTCCGGTTTTTTTTGCCTGATAACTGGCACCTCCCCGTACGGCTCTGAACTCAATGAATTCTGACTATGCCATCGCCCAGTCATCAGAGGTTTATTATTTATTGGTGAAAATATCACAGGGCGAAATTACCCGTGAAGGCAGATTTTAAATATTTGCTGACAGCCTCTGAACAGGCATACAGTTTATCGGCAGAAGATGTCCTAAATATGGCGGTGTTTTTTTCGGTATTTTCTGATAACAATATCCAAAAAAACTTCAGTGTTCGGATTTTATTATGCGGAAAAAAACGATGCGCCGACTGGTCAGATTTCACCCACTGGCAAAGAAATATCGGGGCTTATTTCAGCCGTCAGCTTTACTTCCAGTGTTATTGAGGATATTTTTAGCCATGGTTAACGCTAATCGTTCCGGGCCTGCTTATACCGCCTCCGGTCTGGTATTTGTAAAGTAACGAAGTCGCTGTCTGAGATGTCCTGCTGACTGCCACTGTCAACCGCCCGCCTTCTGTGTGAAATGTCATCTTATCTCAGGTCCAGTATCTTTATGCCCGGAAAAAAAATCGCCCTGCTGCCGAACCAGTTATTTAAATCAATGATATTTATCAGCGTGATTGTTGTCGCTATTATGCTGGGTATCATCTATGACAGCCTGGGCGTCCAGTTACGTCATCAGCAGGCTCTGCTGGAAAGCTTTGCCCGGGAAGCTCAGTTACGGATTGATAATTACCGGTTTGCCACCTAGCAAATCTATGAGGCACAAAACTCTGCGGCCGACAGTGAGAATGATGATAACGCCACAATCCAGGAAACCCGGTTACGCCCGGATATTTATGCACCCGATGAAGATAAACAAAAAACAGAAGCGCTGATTTTTGGTTCTCACGACAGCAATACACTGACAGGGGCACGCAAGGCATCTGATTTTCTTGATACCCTGTGGGCATTAAAGAAAAGCACCTGGTCTATGTATTATCTGAATGGCCAGGACAACAGCTTAACGATGATTTCTACCCTGCCATTAAAGGATATGATTAGCCGCTATAATGGTGAAAGTATTACCGGACAGGTATCGGCCCGCAGAGCCGAAATGCTGCAACAGGCAAATATGCTGGATGAGCGAGAGAGTTTTTCTGCGCTGCGACACATGCCTGACAGCAGTGATTACTACTTCACTATCAGAACCACCTTTAATCAGCCAGGCCATCTGGCGACCGTGGTGGCGTTTGATTTGCCAGTGAAGGATATGTTGAGCACTGAACTTGATGCTTCCCGCTTAGTATTTCACAGTACCGAGAATTCATCCGGTAACTCAGACAGCAGTAGTGGTTCAGACCGGGTCAATCTGGCCTCCGCTTCAGTCGATTTGGCATCTTCTCTGAGCGGCGCTCCGCTGGTCGTCACCTATAACCTGTCATTAATCACTCTGCTCGCCGCCACATTGCACCATTTTTCTTTCTCATTAAGCCTGTGTCTGTTGCTGCTGATACTCTCCCTTACGGCCAGCGTATTATTGCGGAATGCTCCAGCACCGGCAGAGAAATCTGCTGACCCGGAAGTTGATCTGTTACGCAGAATGAATAAAGAGATGGTAGAAAGTCTGCCGTTGGGTTTCCTTATCTATGATTTTAATACACACAGGGAAGTCGTCAGCAATGAGACAGCATCACAGTTAATCCCACATCTCAATCTGCAAAAAATCGTTACCCTGTCTGACAATGTTCAGGGCATGTTGCAGGTGACTATCAATAATGAAGTCTACGAGGTCAGGCACCAACAGAGTCAGTGTTCGCCTCAATATTGCTTCTTTATGATCCGTAATCAGGACCGTGAGATACTGGTCAATAAGAAGCTGCAAAATGCCCAGCGAATTCTGGATAAGAATCATGAGATGCGCCGCCAACTACTCGACAATATTGGTAATGCATTTCGCGAACCACTTCAGCATTTGTCGCAACAAATTCAGCAGGTGCAGTCTTCTCTGCCCCCCTCCGTCTGGCAATCGCTGATTGATTCCGGAGAACATTTAGTCAGGCTGACCGATAATACTATTCTGCTGAACCAGCTGGAAAATCATCAATGGTCACCTGATTTGCAACCCTTCCTGCTTCAGCAACTACTGGATGACATTGTCATGGAGATTCTGCCGGCGATGAACCAGCGTGGTCTGGAGATCATTGTCAATAATTTGCGCCCGGCGGATGAAGTCAGGGTTGGTGACCGGGAGATCTTACGCAAAATTCTGCTTACATTGCTCTGGTATTCCTTCGGAACCACCCGTTGGGGCAAAATTTCTGTCCGAATCAGCGCAAGCCCGGAACATACTGATCGACTATTGATAAATATTGTAGATACTGGTCAGGGTCTGAATAAGAATGAGCTGGCAAATGCCGATTTTCCTTTCAGTGGAGAAGTCAGTACGCTGAACGATGAAAAATCCAACAGCATGGATTTGTTTTTTTGTCGTCAGTTTTGCCAGAATCTGAACGGACGGCTGGATATTATCTCTAAGCCAGATATCGGTACTCATTTTAGTGTATTGATATCTCTTCCCGTTGAGCAGCCAACCATTCTCAGAGAAGAGAAGATACTGGACGGAATAACAGTATTGGTTGATGTGGTGGTTGATGATATCTATAAAATTGTCAGCCGGCAGTTGGAGTTCTGGGGAGCCAAGTGCCTGATTGCCGACGACAGGGTACCGGGTCAGGACTTCGATTTTCTGGTGACCGATGTACCTGCAAGGCTGTCAGGATGGGCACTGCTGATCACCGGTTCAGAACCTGGCTACTCAGCAATCACCTCACAGCAATACAGGGTGAATTACAATCTGAACCAGGCAATGTTGGAAGCATTGCTAACGCTGATTGAAAAACAAATGACCAAGGACGAGATGGAGGATGCTCCTGAAAAAGAAAGGGAACAATTACTCAGTGAACCCGAGTATTTTCAGATATTTAAGGATACTGTGCCCGATGATGTCAACAAATTATATCTTGAGCTTGATAATAAAGATTATGCTGCGCTCGCCCTGACTGCTCACCGCCTGAAAGGTGTTTTTGCTATGCTGGGTCTGGAAGATGGCAAAACACAGTGTGAACAGTTGGAGCGTCTTATTAAAGAGCGTGACGATTTAAACATTAAAAATACTACCAGTGATATTGAACACTACGTCCAAACACTGTTGCAGTAAGGTAGCCAAAAACAATGGATAACTTAAACGTAATTATTGCCGATGATCACCCGATTGTTTTGTTCGGGATCCGTAAATCTCTGGAGCAACTGGAGTGGGTGAATGTGGTCGGTGAATTTGAAGATTCGACTACCCTTATCAATAGCCTGTCTAAACTTGAAGCCAATGTACTGATTACCGACCTGTCAATGCCGGGAGATAAATACGGCGATGGGATCACTCTGATCAAGTACATCAAACGCCACTACCCTGACCTGGCCATTATTGTTCTGACCATGAACAATAATCCGGCAATTCTCAGTTCAGTACTGGATCTGGATATTGAAGGTATTGTACTGAAACAAGGTGCACCGACTGATTTGCCTAAAGCCCTGGCTGCACTGCAAAAGGGTAAAAAATATACCCCGGAATCTGTGGCAAAGTTGCTGGAAAAAATCAGTGCAGGGGGTTACGGAGACAAACGACTGTCACCCAAAGAGAGTGAAGTATTACGGTTATTTGCCGAGGGATTTCTGGTCACCGAAATCGCCCGTAAACTTAACCGCAGTATCAAAACCATCAGCAGCCAGAAAAAATCAGCCATGATGAAACTGGGTGTCGATAACGATATCGCATTGCTGAACTATCTTTCTTCTGTCAGCGCGACGCTGCCGAAAGACTGATAAGCGAGTAAGCCCCCTGCCCTGACGGCAGGCGGGCTATTTTCTCCGCTCAGACAAGCGTTGACCGCGCGGCCCTGACCTGGTCAGCGTACCCGGTAAGAAGGGTTTTTAGTTCCTGCAAGGTCACAGGCTTCGATAAACAGTCATCCATACCCGCCTGTAAACAGCGCTGCTTCTCGTCGGCTAATGCATTCGCGGTAACCCCGATAATGGGCCGCCGGAACTCCATCTCCCGTAACGTCTGAGTCAGGCAATAACCATCCATATTCGGCATATTCACATCGCTGAGCACAATATCAGCCTCAATACGCTTCAGTACATTCAGAGCATCTACGCCATCCTGAGCCGTTTTTACCTGATACCCCAAAGTATGCAACTGACCGGACAATAGCATCCGGTTTATCGGGTGATCATCGACTACCAGAATCAGGATATCTTCATTGCTGACCCCGGTTGTACTGCCTGATAACTGCTCAGTCAACAGTTTCACTTCACTGAACGGCCGGAAAATACGTTTCAACAGTTCAGGGATTTCATGTGGCATTGATGTTGGAATCACCCAAACCCCTGGCTTAACCTCTCCGGGAAAGTCAGTATATTCACTGCTAAAACAGATCCGGGCTTTGCAGACTTCATTTCCTCCCCTGTCGCAATCCGTGAGAATAATGTCATCTGCCGTCAGTTGTTGCGGATTGGTCAGGATTATCATCGACCAGGCCTGCAACTGCCGTTGCAGATATTCAGCAAAGGTACTATTTTTCAGCATCAGCAATACCCTTTTGCCGGCAAGATCGTCATCAGTCGCCGTCCATACTCCCTGATAAACCGGAATCCGTACTATAAACTGGCTACCCATACCTGGCTCTGATTCCACTTCAATATCACCGTCCATCATATTGATCAGTTTTTCACAGATAGCCAGACCCAGGCCGGTTCCCTGAAAATTCCTTTGTACACCCGTGCCAACCTGGAAGAACGGATCAAACAAGCGTAAAACATCGCGTGTCGGAATACCTACTCCGGTATCACGAACACGGAATGCCAGGTACCCCTGTTGTTGATATATATGCAGAATAATACAGCCGGTATGGGTAAATTTAATCGCATTACTTAGCAGGTTAGAAACTACCTGTTGTAATCGCATGGCATCACCGTACAGTGAAGACGGGACATCATGCTCTATCAGGCAATACAGCGTCAGTCGTTTTTTAACCACCAGTGACAAATAGTTGGAGATGATATGACCGACCATTTCATGTGGCGAGAACGCCCCAGGCTCAATTTTTAACTGCTCAGATTCAATTTTAGAAAAGTCGAGAATATCATTAATTATTTTCAGCAGAAGATCAGAAGAGTTAGTCATAGCACTGACCAGCGCTTCAGAGCTTTTGGGCATTTCACGGGTTTTCAGCAAATCCAGGTTGCCGATAATTCCGTACAATGGAGTACGCAACTCGTGGCTGACGGTCGCCAGGAACATCGATTTAGACTGACTGGCCTGTTCCGCAGAATCCGCCATCTCCTGCAACGACTGCTCCATCTTTATCCTGGCACTGACATCGACCAAAACACAGATAGCCACGTTTTCATTTCGATAACGGCTGTGCACAAAGCTGATTTGCAGATTGGTATTTGAACCGGTGAGAACATCCACAAAGTTCACCTGCTGCCCGCCAATGATTTCTGTCAGCCGTTGTTTATCCTCTGTGGTCAGTAACGTCAGATAATTGTGGGCCAGTTCATTGCTCAGTATGTTGCTACCATCGCTGGTACGCAAAATGCAAATCCCGACCGGAGCCGAAGCGACAATTTTTCGGTTAAACTGCTCATGTTCTTCCAGCCGGACTGCATTATCTTCTGCCGGTAATAACATGCGGCGTTCAAAGATCATAGCCAGCGCGATGAGTATTAATGCGCTGAAAATGTTCAGTAAAATCGCATTGATGATCATCAGCTTCATCTGATTAAACAACAGCCCGGTGGGCAGAGAATAGATGATGCTGAACGGGCTGGGCGCGAGTGATTGCTTTAGCACCAGTTGCTGATAACCGTCCAGATACCCAAACCATTGTTTGTCATCCGGTAAATTATCAAACATATGGCTGGTGACTGTTCTGTCAGTCGAGAGCATCAGTTGATCGTCATCATCGATAATCGATGTGGTAACCGCTGCTCCGCCAGGTGTCACCAGTTCATCTAACCGCAGGTTCTGTTCAAAGCTCAGTAACGCCACCGGCTGGTTACCGGTATAGACCGGCATCATCATGTAAAATGCCCCCACTCCGGGCTGATTACCCGGCTCAATCCAGTACACCGGATTACGTTGTTCGGCAGGGCTGCTATTGTGAAAACGCAGTACATTTTCCTGAAGAGAATTGGTACTGGTATCCTGATTGACTTCACTGGTACTGAATGAAAAAGTCGCCAGGCAATTACTGCCACTGTTCAGCAGGAAAATCCGACTCATTTCGTAAGAAGAGACATACTGACTTTCCCAGTAATGCAGAAAACCGCCTAACGTATTTAGTGTAGCCCTCCAGTCAGCGTTGATCGCTGTGCAGTCATCGTCGCTAAATAAGGGTGAAAACTGGGGTGAGAAGTTTTTGTTACCACTGCTCAGGGTAAATGTAGTGTCATCATCCGGCGTTTTATTCAGTTGCCCTTCAGTGATGTATTTCAGTTCACGCATCGCCTCATTGGTATGGGCGATAAACCATCCGGCCTGATTATAGTTCCCGGACAACTGCTCCCGGATATCTGACTCTTTTTCGTGCAGAACATTCAGCAGATAGAACGCACTCAGCAGCCCCCCAAGTAACCAGAGTAACAGTGCCAGAATACGAAACAGATAACGGGAAACCCGTAGTGTGGTGCGAAAAGAGACAAGGTATTTCAATGGGAACTCACTGCAATAGGCCGACGCAAATGAAATGATATCGGGAACCGTCCCGGCAGATCATCAGTACAAAGTCACAGCAATCTCTGATAGGAGTAAGACTAACACATACCCTCCGGTTTAACAGGTCCGGCCAAGGGAAATGCGGTGAGAATAGCCGGTAATGAAAGAGGCATCGCCAGCGATGCCTCTTTTTGCTACTTTGCAACCCGCAGAGATTTATTCATCTTCGGGCTCAGCATCATCATCGGTTTCTGGTTCCTGGCCGAGATCGTCATCCCCTTCTGCCACCGTACCATCAATAGCATCCAATTCTTCTTCTTCAACCGGTTCAGCCACGCGCTGCAGACCTACCACATTCTCGTCTTCTGCAGTACGAATCAGAATGACGCCCTGGGTATTACGGCCTACCACGCTGACCTCAGATACACGGGTTCTGACCAGCGTTCCGGCATCAGTGATCATCATGATTTGATCACTGTCGACCACCTGAACCGCACCAATCACCGGACCATTGCGTTCTGTCACTTTAATCGAGATAACCCCCTGAGTCGCACGTGACTTGGTCGGATATTCCTGATTGGCAGTACGTTTACCATAGCCGTTTTGGGTCACCGTCAGAATTGCCCCGTCTTCACGCGGAATAATCAGCGATACTACCCTGTCAGTATCCGCCAGTTTAATTCCGCGGACACCGGAGGCGGTACGTCCCATCGGTCTGACCGCCTGCTCAGAGAAGCGTACAACTTTACCGGCCGCTGAGAACAGCATGGCTTCATCATTACCGTCGGTCAGCGCTACACCAATCAGTTCATCGTCATCCCGCAGATTTACAGCAATGATCCCGGCACTGCGTGGGCGGCTGAATTCGGTCAGTGACGTTTTCTTCACCGTACCGCTGGCGGTTGCCATAAAAATATTCAAACCTTCAGAATATTCACGTACCGGCAGAATCGCCGTAATACGCTCATTGGCTTCCAGCGGCAGCAGGTTAACGATTGGCCGTCCACGGGCGCCACGGCTGGCTTCCGGTAACTGGTAGACCTTCATCCAGTACAGGCGACCCCGGCTGGAGAAACAAAGAATCGTATCATGGGTGTTAGCCACCAGCAGACGGTCAATAAAGTCTTCTTCTTTAATTCTGGCAGCAGACTTACCTTTCCCACCACGACGTTGTGCTTCATAGTCGGTCAGTGGCTGGTATTTGACATAGCCCTGATGTGACAGAGTAACCACCACATCTTCTTCGTTAATCAGATCTTCAATATTGATATCTGCAGAATTAGCGGTGATTTCTGTTCGACGTTGGTCACCGAACTGTTCACGGACAGCTACCAGCTCTTCACGAATCACTTCCATCAGACGATTCGAGTCCTGCAGAATGAAAATCAGCTCAGCAATCTCTTCCAGTAACTGTTTGTACTCATCCAGCAGTTTTTCATGCTCCATGCCTGTCAGTTTCTGCAAACGCAGATCCAGAATGGCCTGAGCCTGCTGTTCTGTCAGGTAGTAAGCACCGTCACGAATTCCGTATTCAGGTTCCAGCCACTCCGGTCGGGCAGCATCATCACCGGCTTTTTCCAGCATTGCAGCGACGTTACCCAGGTCCCAGGCTTTGGCGATCAATGCCGCTTTTGCTTCAGCCGGAGAGGGTGCGTTACGAATTAACTCGATCACCGGATCGATATTCGCCAACGCAATGGCCAGGCCTTCAAGGATATGCGCACGATCGCGGGCTTTACGCAGCTCATAGATGGTGCGCCGGGTAACGACTTCACGACGGTGGCGGACAAAAGCTTCCAGAATATCTTTCAGCGGCATAATCTTTGGCTGGCCCTGATGCAGCGCCACCATGTTGATACCGAAAGAGGTCTGTAACTGGGTCAGGGAATAGAGATTATTAAGAACTACTTCACCGACGGCATCGCGTTTTACTTCAATAACGATGCGCATACCATCTTTATCTGACTCATCACGAAGTGCACTGATGCCTTCAATACGCTTTTCTTTAACCAGCTCAGCAATTTTTTCAATAAGCCGTGCTTTATTCACCTGATAAGGGATTTCATGCACGATAATCGTTTCACGGCCGGTTTTCGCATCTGTCTCGACTTCACCTCGACCACGGATATAAATTTTACCGCGACCAGTACGGTAGGCTTCTTCAATCCCCCTGCGGCCATTAATAATGGCGGCGGTCGGGAAATCCGGACCAGGAATATGTTCCATCAGCCCTTCGACAGTGATTTCACTGTCATCAATTAGCGCCAGGCAACCGTTAATCACTTCATTAAGGTTGTGCGGAGGTATATTGGTCGCCATCCCCACCGCAATCCCGGAAGCACCATTCACCAGCAGGTTCGGAACCCTGGTCGGCATAACTTCCGGGATTTGTTCTGTACCGTCATAGTTAGGTACAAAATCAACAGTCTCTTTGTCCAGGTCAGCCAGCAATTCATGGGCAATTTTGGACATACGAATTTCGGTATAACGCATTGCTGCCGCGGAGTCACCGTCGATCGAACCAAAGTTCCCCTGACCGTCGACCAGCATGTAGCGAAGTGAAAACGGCTGTGCCATACGAACAATGGTTTCATAGACAGCAGAGTCACCATGCGGGTGGTATTTACCGATGACATCCCCGACAACACGGGCAGATTTTTTGTAGGCTTTGTTCCAGTCATTACCCAGCTCGTTCATGGCAAACAGCACACGGCGGTGTACTGGTTTCAGACCATCACGCACATCAGGTAACGCACGGCCAACGATGACCGACATGGCATAATCAAGATAAGAATTTTTTAATTCTTCCTCGATATTAACCGGGGTGATTTCTCTTGCTAAGTCGCTCATGGAGCCGATATCCCTCTAGATATTGCCGACTATTCAGACCGCAAATCATATCACATTCCCGCCCTGCGGTGCACCTTAGCATCAGATTAGTTACGCAGATCCACAAGCGGAGGGTGCCGCAAGCTCTGTAAGCGTTTATACTCGGGAAAATTTTGTCAGGAGTAGAGACCCATGAATATGCCTTCAGCGGAAAAACAGCAGAATGTCGACCATCAGGAAATTGCCAAATTTGAAGCAGTGGCCTCCAGATGGTGGGATATGGAAGGCGAGTTCAAGCCTCTGCACCGTATTAATCCCCTGCGACTCGGCTATATTAGCCAGAACAGCCAGGGATTGTTCGGTAAGAAAGTTCTGGATGTTGGCTGTGGCGGCGGAATTCTGGCGGAAAGCATGGCCCGTGAAGGCGCCGATGTTACCGGGCTCGATATGGGAGCCGAACCTCTGGAAGTCGCCCGCTTGCATGCGCTGGAAAGTGGTGTCAGCGTAGATTATGTTCAGCGTACCGTTGAAGAGCACGCTGGCCTTTTTGCCGGACAGTATGACGTGGTCACCTGCATGGAAATGCTGGAGCACGTTCCCGACCCACGCTCGGTGGTTCATGCCTGTGCCAGACTGGTTAAACCGGGTGGGCAGGTATTTTTCTCTACCATTAACCGTAATCCTAAGGCCTGGCTGATGGCCGTATTTGGTGCTGAATATGTTTTACGTATGGTTCCGCGTGGTACTCACGATATTAAAAAGTTTATCCGCCCGGCAGAACTGCTGAACTGGGTAGACGAAACCCCGTTACGTGAAGAAGGGATGATCGGGCTGCATTACAACCCGCTGACTAACCAGTTCCGGCTGGGACATGGCGTGGATGTTAATTATATGATTCACACCAGTTGCCCGGAAAGGGTCTGATTATCACCCTCCGGTGATTTTTGCCTGAAAACCCTCCGGCAGTACGATAAAATATGCCTGTCGGAGGCTGATGCAGTGACTGTCACCCTGTTAATGGCTTTAGACAGATAAATGACCTTCCGCCGCCCCTGCTGAATGAAAAACCGGCGACCGATCGCAAAAAGAAATTTTTTCTTTCAATTATTGACATCAGAGAGTGCCTTTAATCATGCGGCCTGGGGGAAAATTCGAAAATTACAAGCCGATTCACCATCTATTTTTCCTCTTGTTAAGTCCGGCGAACTCACTAGAATAAACCCTATCTTGTTATATATTTTCCGTACAGCCCCTACATGTAGTGGTTATCCACAGTTTTATTCACAAAGAAAATGCTGTGCATAACTACGCAAAATGTATAACTCACTGATACTCATGCATAGATAGGTAAACGCGACATGAACCAAAGTCTGCTCGTTACGAAACGCGATGGAAGCCAGGAACGAATCAATCTCGATAAAATACACCGGGTACTCGATTGGGCAGCAGAAGGTCTTCACAATGTCTCGGTCTCGCAGGTCGAGTTGCGCTCACATATTCAGTTTTATGATGGAATCAAAACTTCCGATATCCATGAAACTATCATCAAAGCAGCCGCGGACCTGATTTCCCGTGATGCACCAGATTACCAGTATCTCGCGGCACGACTGGCAATTTTCCACCTGCGTAAGAAAGCCTACGGTCAGTTTGAGCCCCCTGCGCTGTATGACCACGTGACTGCTATGGTCGAACGTGGTAAGTATGATAACCATCTGCTGGAAGATTACACGGCCGAAGAGTTTGCGCAAATGGACGGATTTATTGACCACTGGCGCGATATGACCTTCTCTTATGCCGCAGTAAAACAGCTGGAAGGCAAATATCTGGTTCAGAACCGTGTGAGCGGTGAGATTTATGAGAGTGCGCAGTTCCTGTATATTCTGGTGGCTGCCTGCCTGTTTTCTGCGTACCCGCGTGAAACCCGTCTTGATTACATCAAACGTTTTTACGACGCGGTATCCACTTTTAAGATTTCACTTCCCACTCCAATTATGGCGGGTGTCCGTACCCCGACCCGCCAGTTTAGCTCCTGTGTGTTAATTGAATGTGGTGACAGCCTGGATTCTATTAATGCCACGTCCAGCGCCATTGTGAAATATGTCTCACAACGTGCTGGTATCGGAATTAATGCCGGTCGCATTCGTGCACTGGGTAGCCCGATTCGCGGCGGGGAAGCATTCCACACCGGATGTATTCCGTTCTATAAACACTTCCAGACAGCGGTAAAATCCTGCTCCCAGGGGGGGGTTCGTGGCGGTGCGGCCACACTGTTCTATCCGCTCTGGCACCTGGAAGTAGAAAGCCTGTTGGTGTTAAAAAACAACCGTGGTGTGGAAGGAAACCGTGTTCGTCATATGGACTACGGAGTGCAGCTCAACAAACTGATGTACCAGCGTTTACTCAAAGGCGAAGACATCACCCTGTTCAGCCCGTCGGACGTGCCTGGTCTGTATGATGCCTTCTTTGCTGACCAGGATGAATTCGAACGCCTGTATGTCAAATATGAGCAGGACAGCAGCATCCGTAAACAACGGATTAAAGCGGTAGAACTGTTCTCACTGATGATGCAGGAACGAGCTTCAACCGGACGTATTTATATTCAAAACGTTGACCACTGCAACACCCACAGTCCGTTTGATCCGGCGGTCGCTCCTGTGCGTCAGTCAAACCTGTGTCTTGAAATTGCCCTGCCTACCCGGCCGCTGGAAGATGTCAACGACGAGAATGGCGAAATCGCTTTGTGTACCCTGTCGGCATTTAACCTCGGAGCTATCAGTCATCTTGATGAACTGGAAGATCTGGCGGTGCTCGCGGTACGAGCTCTGGATGCCCTGCTGGATTATCAGGACTACCCGATCCCTGCCGCGCAACGCGGAGCGATGGGTCGTCGTACTCTGGGTATTGGCGTGATTAACTATGCTTACTACCTGGCGAAACACGGTAAACGTTATTCTGATGGCAGCGCGAATAACCTGACACATAAAACCTTTGAAGCTATTCAGTACTACCTGCTGAAAGCTTCTAACGAACTGGCTAAAGAACAGGGTGCCTGCCCGTGGTTTAATGAAACCACTTATGCGGCCGGCGTGCTTCCGATTGATACATACAAAGCGGATCTCGATGCTATCTGCAATGAACCATTGCATCTGGACTGGGAATCACTGAGAGAATCTATCAAAACTCATGGCCTGCGTAACTCGACTCTGTCTGCGCTGATGCCTTCAGAGACATCATCGCAGATTTCCAATGCTACCAATGGCATTGAGCCCCCGCGCGGACATGTCAGTATTAAAGCCTCAAAAGACGGTATCCTGCGTCAGGTAGTACCAGATTATGAAGAGCTGAAAAATAACTATGAGCTGCTGTGGGAAATGCCATCGAACGACGGTTACCTGCAACTGGTGGGTGTGATGCAGAAATTTGTCGACCAGTCGATTTCGGCAAACACCAACTATGACCCTTCCCGGTTTGCTAACGGTAAGGTCCCAATGAAACAGCTGTTGAAAGACCTGCTGACTGCCTACAAATTTGGCGTTAAGACGCTCTATTACCAGAACACCCGTGACGGTGCTGAAGATGCTCAGGACGACCTGGCACCCGCCGATGACGGTTGTGAAGGCGGCGCCTGCAAGATTTAAACCTCTGCCAGGGGCCGCCACCGGCCCCTGACTTTAGCTATTTAACCGCTAAAACGTTAGCCTGTATCTATCGGATGTCTGCTTATGGCCTATACTACATTCTCGCAAAACAAAAATGACCAGTTAAAAGAACCGATGTTTTTTGGACAGTCGGTGAATGTTGCCCGTTTCGATCAGCAAAAATATGATATTTTTGAAAAACTGATCGAGAAACAACTCTCTTTTTTCTGGCGCCCTGAAGAAGTTGATGTTGCCCGTGATCGGATTGACTATCAGTCATTGCCTGAGCATGAAAAGCACATTTTTATCAGCAATCTGAAATATCAGACACTGCTGGATTCTATTCAGGGCCGCAGTCCGAACGTCGCGTTATTGCCGCTGGTCTCTATTCCTGAGCTGGAAACCTGGATTGAAACCTGGGCGTTTTCTGAAACTATTCACTCCCGCTCTTACACCCATATCATCCGAAATATCGTGACCGACCCGGCGCTGGTGTTTGACGATATTGTGACTAATGAACAGATTCTTAAGCGCGCTGAAGACATCACCGGGTATTATGATGATCTGATCGAAATGACCAGCTACTGGCACTTGCTGGGTGAAGGCACCCATCAGGTGGGCGGTAAAGAGATTGTCGTTAACCTGCGTACCCTGAAGAAACAGCTCTATCTGTGTCTGATGAGTGTCAATGCGCTGGAAGCCATCCGTTTTTATGTCAGTTTTGCCTGTTCGTTCGCTTTTGCGGAACGTGAACTGATGGAAGGTAACGCCAAAATTATTCGTCTGATTGCCCGTGACGAAGCCCTGCACCTGACAGGTACCCAGCATATGCTGAACCTGATGCGCAGCGGTGAAGATGACCCAGAAATGAAAGAGATTGCTGCTGAATGCCAGGAGCAATGCTATGAGTTATTTAAGAAAGCCGCCATTCAGGAAAAAGAGTGGGCAGAATATCTGTTTCGTGACGGCTCAATGATTGGCCTGAACAAAGATATTCTCTGCCAGTATATTGAATATATTACTAATATCCGTATGCAGGCTGTCGGGCTGGACCTGCCATTCCAGACCCGTTCCAACCCGATCCCATGGATCAATTCCTGGCTGGTTTCGGACAACGTTCAGGTTGCTCCACAGGAAGTGGAAGTCAGTTCTTATCTGGTCGGTCAAATCGACTCTGAAGTCGGTGCTGATGATTTTAACGACTTCCAGCTTTAATAATGGATAAGTCCAGTGTCATCCTGCTCAGCCGCTCAGGTCGTGAGCTTGAGTGTGTTGAAAACGCCTACCCTAACCTGCTGAGCGCACTTGAAGCACATCAGCTGCCGGTAGAGTATCAGTGTCGGGAAGGCTATTGTGGATCATGTCGTCTGAAACTGCGTAAAGGCAAGGTCTGCTACCGAAGTGAACCGCTGGCATTTGTCGGCCAGGGTGAAATTTTACCCTGCTGCTGTCGACCCGTCGGCGATATTGAACTGGAACTTTAGCCTCTCGCTATCGCCGGACCAAACCGGCGATAGCTGATTCATCCGCCCATTAGTCGACAATAAATAACCGTGCACCACTGATCGTTGAGGAACGATGTGCCTCGGCGTGATCCGCCACCTGATAGCTCATACCGGCTTTCAGGGTAAATGTCCTGCCATCTTCAAGTTCAGTGACCATCTCACCTTCCAGACAGAACAGAATATGGCCTTTTTTACACCAGTGATCGGCCAGGTAACCGGCAGAATAAGTCACTTCTCTGACCCGGATATCATCAAACAGCCGGGTTTTCCAGACAGCCATCCCTTGCTCACCGGCATGCTTTTCTCCGACGACGACCTGCCAGTCGGTCACACCAAATGAAATATCATTCAGCTGCATTGTCACAACCTTTCAGGACAGGCAGCTGCTCGCTGCCAAAAAGATTAAGGAAGAAGTAAATGACCGGTCACTTCCAGCCAGCTATGGGTGGCCGGAGAATTTTTCCCCTGCAGCCAACGTAATAACATATTCATCGCAACCGTACTGATCAGCTCCTGACGGGCTGACAGCGAGTGACGCTGAGTATTAAAAGTTAGCTGCTGCGCTTCAGTACCCTGTGGGGTCACCAGACAAACCCCCAGCGACTCGTCACTCAGTTCACCGACGGCCAGAGCCAGTGATGCCCGTTGATGTTCAGCCAGCAGTGCCGCGCGCTGTGCCAGTTCAGCAAGGGTCTCCACGCCCGCGGCCGGTAAATCACCGCCCCGCAACGGCACACCGGCCGATGCCAGTGACCAGTGAAGATATCCGGCCGTAAATTTCTCACTCACCGACAGGGTTAAACCACGCTGTCTGATTTCACGTGCCAGTACAGCCGGCAGCCCTTCAGTTCCTTCAAACAGAATCCAGTCAGCCAGTTGCTGACGGATAGTTTGCCAGCAGTTGTTCATTGCTACCGTCTCACTGCCAGGTCCGGTCAGTTTAATTTCCACCACCGGCATGGCTGCCCGGTATCCAAGAGAGACGCCTTGTGGCAGTGCTAAACTGTCCAGTTGCGCCGCCAGATCACTTTCACCACGGCCAAAAGTCGTCAGTCGCAGGCAGAGAGGTTTCTCCGGCAGGCTGAATTGTTCAGCCAGCCGCGGCAAAATCTGTTCGGTGACCATTACCTTAAATTCTGACGGCACCCCGGGGGTAAAAAAGATCCGGCAATTATTCAGGGTCACCGCAAAACCGCAGGCTGTCCCTACCCGGTTATCCATTATTTCGGCATGCTGCGGAATTTCGGCCTGTTTGCGGTTAGAAGCAGCCATCGTCCGCCCCCTTTCACTAAAAAAAGCTTCGATTCGCTGCAACCACTGTTGATTCAGTTCAAGTTCAACGCCGCAGGCAATGGCTGCGGCCCGGGCACTCAGATCATCGCTGGTGGGTCCCAGTCCGCCGTTAACAATCAGCACATCGGCCAGCAGGCTACGTTGCTGTAACTCTTCCACCAGAGCATCCAGTTGGTCACCTACTGTCGAGCGGTGGGTCATTACCAGACCGTGAGAAAAAAAAGTATCCGCCAGCCAGACAGCATTGGTATCGGTGATTTGACCGTACAGCACTTCATCGCCGGTAGACAGCATTTCAATATTCAACTTACAGCTCCTGAACAGTTAACGTGGCTGAGTCCGATGCAGCCACTGACACAGGCTGCTTCGGGCTATGAGAATTGACAAAGAGACTCATTAAAATACTGTCCGCGAGTGATTACAAGCTCAGGCAACCAAGGCCATTGAAAACGACCATCTCAGCATCACCAGCAGAGTAAGCCCTGCGCTCATCATGAGTCCGGAAAGTAAAATAACCTGACCGGCCGCTGGAAAATGCACCTTTTCTCTGATTATTCTGATAAATTTCTTAGCAATGAATTTTAGAAGCGGTGCCCTGTCGTAGTGGATGAACACCATTCACCGGCACAATTTGCAGTGACTTTGTCGCCGCAGCCAATATACACCTGAACAACCAAGGAAAATGTTTCCGGTATGAATCGCAGAATGTTTATGAAAGGCTCGCTGGCGGTTTCCGCCCTCGGGACCATGACAGGATTATCTTCCCTGCTGGGAAACTCCGCCTGGGCGGCTGACGGTATCGCCGACGGACATGCCCGGCAATTCGATTTTAACCAACTGAAACAGCAGGCAGCTGCTCTGGCAAAACAGCCCTGGGGGGGCGCTCCGGGTCCGTTACCTGAAACACTGGCCAATCTGACACCACAGGATTACAACGCTATTCAGTACGATGCCGGGCACTCCTTGTGGAATAATATTCCGGACCGTCAGCTGGATGTGCAGTTTTTCCATGTTGGCATGGGCTTTAAACGACGCATCAGGATGTTTTCGGTAGACCCTTCCAGCCGTCAGGCGAGGGAAATTCATTTCCGCCCGGAGCTGTTCAGCTATAACAATGCGCATGTTGACGTAAAACAACTGGTGGGAAAAACCGATCTGGGTTTTGCCGGGTTCCGGGCGTTTAAAAAGCCCGAACTGGCGCGCCGCGATATCGTTTCTTTCCTCGGTGCCAGCTATTTCCGTGCCGTCGATGATACTTATCAGTACGGTTTATCTGCCCGTGGTGTGGCAATTGATACCTTCACTAATCACGAAGAGTTCCCGGATTTCACTGCCTTCTGGTTTGAAACACCAAAACCGCAAGACACCAGTTTTGTCGTCTACGCCCTACTGGACGGTGCCAGCATTACCGGAGCCTTTAAGTTCACTATTGATTGTGAAAAAGACCGTGTGGTGATGACTGTCGAAAATAACCTGTATGCCCGCAAAGCTATCGAACAGTTAGGTATCGCACCAATGACCAGCATGTTCAGTTGCGGAACCAATGACCGTCGGATGTGTAACACCTATCATCCTCAGATCCACGATTCCGACCGTCTGGCCATGTGGACAGGAAAAGGAGAGTGGATTGCCCGGCCACTGAATAATCCTCAACGCCTGACCTTCAACAGTTTTAATGATGAAAACCCGCGTGGTTTTGGTTTACTGCAGCTGGATCATGACTTTAATGACTATCAGGATGTGATTGGCTGGTATGACAAACGTCCAAGCCTGTGGGTAGAACCCGTTGGCAAATGGGGTAAAGGTGCCATTAACCTGATGGAGATCCCGACTACCGGTGAGACCCTGGATAATATTGTCTGCTTCTGGAAACCTGAAGCCCCAGTCACCGCCGGCAGCGAGCTGAATTTCGGCTATAAACTCTACTGGAGCGGGCTACCTCCGGTACAAAGTCCGCTGGCCCGGGTTGCGGCTACCCGAACCGGTATCGGTGGTTTCCCTGAAGGCTGGGCTCCGGGCGAACATTTTCCGGAAGTCTGGTGCCGCCGTTTCGCGGTCGATTTTGTCGGCGGAGACTTGCAGGCTGCTGCACCTAAAGGTATTGAGCCGGTCATCACACTCTCCTCCGGCACCTTTAAACAGGTTGAGATTCTGTATGTTGAACCCCTCAAAGCCTACCGGATTCTGTTCGACTGGTACCCGAACAGCGATTCTACCGCACCGGTCAACATGCGGCTGTTCCTGCGATCGCAGGGAGAGACGCTGAGCGAAACCTGGATGTATCAGTACGTGCCTCCGGCACCTGACCAGCGTAAATATGTTGATGACCGACAGATGACTGCCGGCTAATCACTGCGTGGCGAAGCGCCCTGCTTCGCCACTTTCACTACTCATTACCCTGCCAAACATTTCGATATGCTCTATACCGCCCTCACTATAGGGTTCAGTACAAGCGACAAATCCATGAGCCACCCCAAATCCCTGTTAAGGCGCTAGTGCTGACAAATACACTGCCCTTTCCGGACAACAGACAGAACAGGTCTGCAAAGTCTGTTTCAGCTATTGATGCCCCAAACGTTTCCCTCTGGCAAAAAGCGCCACAATTAACATAGCCAATACTCAGCGGCCCCCTCTATCGCCGGCCGGGAGTTGCACGTTAATCAATCCCGACATTTCGTCATGGCACTTGTTTTTGGGCCTGAGGCGATGATATCACCGCTATTCAGGTGGCCAAATCAACTCAGTCACAGCAATCTATTTTTTTGTA
This sequence comes from Tatumella morbirosei, assembly GCF_000757425.2. Taxonomy (GTDB): domain Bacteria; phylum Pseudomonadota; class Gammaproteobacteria; order Enterobacterales; family Enterobacteriaceae; genus Tatumella; species Tatumella morbirosei. Next base: position 1,038,011 of record NZ_JPKR02000003.1, read on the forward strand.
AGCGCGAATGGTGTAAAACATTAATAAATGTGACAATCTGTTAGGATTGAGGGTGTTGCGTAAATACATTAAGCGTTATATTGGTCTGCCTGTGAAAAAACAGAACACCTGACAGTCATAATGAGTTGCTATGGATAAAACTGTATATCTTGTTGACGATGATGAATCTGTAATCACCTCGTTGCAAAACCTTCTCAGTTCGGAGGGGTATGAAATTGCAGCCTTTACCTCCCCTTCTGATTTTCTGAACCTGGCGGAATACAAAACCCCTGGCTGCCTAATCGTGGATTTGAACATGCCCGGATTTGATGGTTTAGAGGTCAGTGTTTATCTTACAGAACGGGGGCATACTATCCCCACCATTTTCCTTACCGGCTATGGCACCATCCCGATTACGGTTCGGGCCATGAAAGCAGGTGCGTTTGAATTTCTGACCAAACCGGTTATGCCTGATGAACTCATCAGAGTCATTGAAGATGCTCTTGAACTTTCAGAGAAAAGTGCCCGATTGTCCAGGGAGAAGCTCGAAGTCACGGGCCGTTATCATTCTCTCACACCACGGGAAAAAGAGCTGATGAAGTTTATTATCAGGGGGCTTCTCAACAAGCAGATAGCCGCAGAAATGGGGATCAGTGAAATTACCGCGAAAGTTCACAAGCGCAGAGTCATGGAAAAGATGATGGTCAGGTCTGTCCCGGAGCTCGTACGGATGTCGGAGAAACTGGGGCTGCCTGATGACAACTAGTCCCTAAAATCCCTTCATCATTATTTGCTTATCCCAGACATTTCTCCCGTATACCCTTCGGGACGAATATCAGAAGTATTCTGGCATTGCAGAGGCAAGGTGAACCAGAAAAGGCTGCCACCTTCCTCCCGGTTCTCTGCGTTGAGTTCACCACCGTGTCGTTTAATAATTTCGTGACTTATGGTTAGCCCCATCCCCATCCCTTCCGGCTTGGTGGTATAAAACGAGTCAAAAATTTTACCGATAACCTTATCTGTCATGCCGGTGCCATTGTCCACAACATCGATACGAATCATGTCTGGCAAAGGATGAGACGAGGCAATCCGCAGATTGCGCGAGCCAGATTTATCGGACATCGCCTCTATGGCGTTAATCACAAGATTAATCATAACCTGCTGAATCTGAACGTTCTCACAGAATACCCTGTCGTTGACCGCCGCTAAATTCAGCTCAAGAGCAACGTTCCGGCGTTCAAGTTCCAGTCGGGTCAGTATGATGATGTCATGTACAATTTGATGCATGTTTGCGCTGGAAAATTCAGTCATCTGATTGCGCGTCAGAGCCTGAAGACCGCGTATAATATTACCTGCCCGCTGACCTTCCCGGATTATCTCACTCAGCCCCCGGCTTGCATTTTCCAGATTAGCAGGCTCGCGTTTCAGCCATCTCTGGCTTGCTCCGGCATTCGATACAATCGACATCAGTGGCTGATTAATTTCATGTGCAATTGATGAGGTCAACTGCCCAACTGTAGATGCCCGGGCCACCCGGGCAAGATCGGTCTGGGCGCTCCTGACCGCGTCTTCCGCCTGACGCTGGGAGGTAATGTCGGTCAGGGTGCCAAAATACTCGCGGACCTCAGGCCAGTTTTCATTTGGCTCACCGATGCCCTTTATATAGCGACACTCTCCGTTATCACGAACGATGCGAAATTCAGCCTGCATCACTTTACCTTTAAGTGCCCATGACTCGATTTGCGCTTTCAGGTAGGGAAGATCGTCCGGATGCACCCGGCTCTGAAACTCAACCATTGAGGTTGTCATCTGACTTTCAGGCAATCCCATAATGCGCTTATACTCATCAGAGATATACTGGATATCGGGTTCGATCAGCCAATGCCATGTCCCGGTATGACTTATTTTTTCACCCAGCATCAGAGAAGTCTGGCTGGCACGAAGCTGCTTTTCAATCTTCCTGCGCTGTATGTTTTCCTCGAGCAACCCGGCATAAAGCCGGGCTGTTTCAAGAGACACGGCGGCCTGAGCACCGAGCATGGAAACTATCCTGGAATGTTCGGCGGTAAAAACATCGGGCATCAGCCGGTTTTCCAGATAGATGACACCCACCATCTGCGCCTGCCTGAACATGGGTACGCACATCACCGCAGCACCCGATGCAACCAGATAGCTATCATGGCTAAACGGGCTGAATACTTCTGGTTTCCCGGTGCGGATCTCCTGGCCCGTTCGGATAACCGCTGACAATACTGAAAGAGGGAGGTCGGTTGCGGTCGGCAATTCCTGAACAATTTTGACCTTAACACCCTCAGAGGTCGTCGAGGCTCTAGCCTGGATTTCCGGAGTATTACCGTCGATAAGACGAATCAGCATACAGTGCTGAGCACCGGCCCGCTCAACGAGTATCATCATAAGAATATGGATAAGCCGGTCCAGATTAATCTCTTCAGTCAACGCACGCATGACTGTCACTATGCTCTGCAGGTCACTGATAACTGCACTTTGCTCAAAGGGTACGGTGCTCAACGCCGTCTGGGATGAGTGGCTTGCCAGCGCCGGGTACTGCGTTTCCAACTGATGCACTTTCGCCCCCGCCCCCCACCGATCCCACGCCGCGATAGCACCCTTGATATAGCTATCACCGGCAAAAGGCATGTTTAATGCGTATACCATCCGTGCAGCAAGCTCACAGGCAAGAGCGTTAATATGCGGAAACTGGCCTTCACGTGATAACGTTATGGCCTTTTCAAACAGCTCCAGAGCCTGGGCTGTATCACCTTCCAGCCGATAAAGTTCAGCACGCAGCAACGCCTCCTTATCTGAGAATGTCCTGCTGTTTTCGTTAGACCAGGTCACGATCCGCTCAAGATGAAGTTGCAGCTGATGTCGTAACTCTTCTGTCATGGTCCCCGTATTTAAAGGCACCGTCAGTGACAGCGCGCTGTAAAGATGATAATCCAACATGTGAACATGTCCGGGAATAAATGCGGTAAATTGTCCGGCATCGTTGAACCAGCGAGTTGCTTGTGCATATTCGCCGGCGAAAAAGTGTGCCATGGCCTTATAGAGTCGTAACCAGAACTGCATCAGAAACACTGGCTCAACAGCCTGCTCAGGCTTCATGGCTACGGGTACCGGTATCAGAAAATTATCGCCACTGAACGAGTCTCCACGTGGCTTTCTCAGAAACATAACATAGTCCATCTGCATGCCGAGAATCACTTCCACATCCCGGAACTTTGCCTTTCTGACAAATAACATCCCGCGCGTGATAGAAGTGCAAACCCCATCCAGGTGATCACCACGAGCCAGATAGTTCATGATCAGATGACGCAGAGCCAGACAGGCCGACGTCCTGTCACCCGTTTCAACGCCAACATCGAATGCTGCTTTCGCTCGATCTATGGCATAGCTCATCGGCATAGTCCATACGCTGACCTGGTCGAGAGCCAGTAACGTGCGAGCCTTAAAGCTGACAAAATCATGTTTATAAACCAGTTCACGTGCCAGCAAGGTGCTGGCAAATCCACGACTGTACTCATCGTATTGATCCCCACACACTACCCCATACCAGGAAAGCGCGAGTGTAGATGCGCCTGACAGACCCCGCTCCATCGACAGATGCAATAGCCTGCACAGAAGCATGAAGTGCAGTCGTGGATTGATAAACGCCGCAAAGGTGCTGGCACCTGCCAGCAGATTCATGACAGCCTCGGAATTTTTACACTCAACCAGTCCGAGAGAACGAAACCGGGTATACGGATTTTTCCCCACATCATCTTTAAGTACTTTCCGTGCTTCATCACACTCCTCCCGGGTAGGATTGCGATTCAACTCGATGCCAAATACCCTAAGCCATGTGAGCGCCGTTTCCAGCGCAAGTTTACTGTCGGACTGCCGCATATGGATCTCAGCCATCAGACAGGCCGCCTGCGCCTTATTTGCCACCTGACCGGATGATGACTGGATGCGGGCACTCAGTTCCAGCGCGGAGGAAAAGTTACTATTGAAAAACTCGCACTCCGCCTCTTCAAGAAGATATTCACCGGTGATTTCGATACCTACACTTTCATGAAGCAACCTGATTGCCCGCAAATAACGCAACCCGGAAACGCAATCACCGCTGGTTTTGGCGCATCTGCTGGCGCGGAGCAAAAACTGGCTGACGCCATCATAATCGGAAGTCAACAGGGATAAATGATTCACCGACAGCAGGTGGTGCGCCGCTCTGAACAGAAACTCACTGGTCATATTAAGCGAAGATTCCTGCATGTAGTAACGCGCAGCTTTATAATGAAAATGATCCTTATTTTCATCATTCAGCAGACTTAAGGCGGCTTCATAAATACTGTCATGCATAAAAGAAAAGACATTTTCATTGAGCGTGATAAATCCGGCAGTCACTGCAGGCCGGAGTAACCCTGCAATATCCTTAACCTCAACAGAGGTCATATCGCTCAATAAACAAAGTTCACCTGTACTCCCCAGGGCAGCAATCTGTCCCAGCCATTCGCGGGTCGGTAAAGGGAGAGAAGACAGATTCAGTAATACGCTGGCGGCTACGTTTGCCGTATAGTGGCTGTTGCGTAGTGCCTGTAAATCATAAGCCCATCTCAACGGGGCATTATAGGTAATCAGGCCATCAATGACAGCCTGCCGAAAAAATTCCTGAGTGGAGAGCGGGTTTCCGGCGGTCTTCTCATGCATCAGCGCTGCCAGCTCCATTGTCTCTGTACTGCGGGCATGAAAACGATCGGCAAGCCAGTTGGCAATGCTTATTTCCGTCAAGGGCTCAGGCGTTATATCAGTTATCCGATGCGCATTTTCCCGAATACACTTGAGGTTATTGGCGATTGTGGGACAAGGTAAGGAAATGCTGTCACGATGCGTGATAACCAGAAGAAGAGGGATCTCGTCACTCCGGCTCAACAGATTCTGTAAAAGATGTAACGAGGCCTGATCTGCCCAGTGAATATCATCCAAAAGCATAACCAGTGGCCGACCCGGGGCAGAAAAGGCTTTTATCAGGTTGAAGGCCACCAGATTAAAACGATCCCGGGCATCACGCGTATGAGAAAGCGTCTGCACGACAGACTTCTGGTTAAGCAGTATCCCTAACTCTGGAACCAGATTCACGGCCAGACCAGCATGCTCTCCCATCAGGCGCAAAATGTGTGTTTTCCAGCGCGTCATCTCTTGCACAGGTAAACCCAATACGTGCAACGTCAGCGTTCTGAAAGCCGCGGTAAACACAGCGTAGGGAAGGAACGGTGAATTTTTGTCAGCCTTTACCACGGTAAGCAATGATTTCTTATTTCGCAGCAACTTCAGCGCGGAAGCTATCAGCGACGATTTTCCCGCACCAGGCATGCCACTCACCGCAACCAGGGCGTGCTTACCACTTCGGCTGACTTCATCAAACGCAGCCAGAACATAGGTCGCCTGCGGATGGTCAGCATACAGCGCTTGTGTCGAATAGCTCTCCATCTGAGTATCCTGCATTCCGGGAGAGAAGGACTCAATACTGCCCTCCGACAAGAGTGTTGTGGCGCAGCGGCGAAGGTCAGCCAGCAAACCGTCTGCAGTCTGATAACGATATTCCGGCGATTTGTGCAGGAGCTTCAAAACTATCGAAGAGATCATCACCGGTACGTTTGTACACAGCAAGTGGGGAGGCGTCGCTTCAGAGGCAATGTGGTGATGTACCCATTCTGCATGCCCTCCTTCCACGTTCCCATAGGGAAGTCTGCCGGTGAGGAGTTCATACAGCACAATACCCAGGCTATATAAATCACTGACACGGCTGACAGGATAGGCAGACCGGGAGGTATGCTCAGGAGACATATAGGCAAGCGTTCCCCCTGAGACAGGCAGGTCAGGCTGTATAAGCAAATCATTCTGGACGAATGACAACCCGAACCCTGCCAGGTAAACGCTACCATCCTCACTGAAAAAAAAGTTTGCGGGTTTAATATCCCCATGCACCAGGCCCTGCTGATGAGCAACGCTTAGCGTTGTGCAAAGCAAAGTCGCGTAGTTTAGAAACTCTATGATGCTGCCAGGTGGCGTGCAGAGTAAGTCGGCCAGCGTACGATAGTTGAACGCCCGGTATATCAGCGCATATCTGCCCTTATAATGAGTTCGCTTAACAGGCCTGAGCGACCAGTGATCAGAGAGTTTATGGCGCAGTGCAAATTCATTTTTCAGCAACTGAGTGATGTGAAATACTGACGCTTCGTTACCCGCCGTTGCCATAACAAAGGTATCGCCACTGCTGGCATTACGGCACAGCAGCCAGTCAATATTCCCTTCATACGCAAGCGGGCTAACGGTTATCTCCTCAGACAAAATGAAGTCATCATTATCCGGGGAATTAAATGTCTGCTGCGTTGTAATCATCGACAGGTTACCTTTGGGAAAACTCATTTCGTATGAGCTCAAACAACGTATCGATATCAACCGGCTTAGATAAAAATGCGATGGCGCCCAGATTAATTGCATACCGCATCATATTTTCATCCCCGTTTCCGGAAATAATAATACCCGCCGGTTTTCTTAACCGCCGGGTCAGATGGATGAAAAGCTCAAATCCACTGATGCCCTTCAGGTGAACATCAATGATAAACAGCGCTGCATTGACTATCGCTGCTTCATCACAAAGAAGAGATTCTGCCGATCCGAACGCTTCTGTCTGATAACCTTCAGATTCCAGCAGATTAACCAGACCATTGCGGACCGAACGTTCATCATCGACAACGATAATGCGCTGCAACAGCTCCATGCTGTTTTCCTTAAATAAAGCTCAGGCCCTGTGAGTCACATCCTTAGGTGGTTTTGTCACCAGAGGGCGGAGTCTTGTCGCCAATCTTATGGTAATATTCGTGTCGAAACCAGTGCCGGTTTACCGGCTGACGGTTGACCAGTCTTTTGATCAATGGGATTAGATGCTCACCAACCTGCATACCCAACAGACCCACAAGGGCAATGATCGGTGGCGCAGGCGAGTTAACGTCCAGAACGGCATAAATTAATCCAACCAATATACCGACAGTCAGTGAGACTGAGTAGGATTTCAGCATGTTTAGTCCGCCTGTTGGCCAATACGTGGTGGTAAAGACAGTTGCTTATCACTCACTGTCTGACTCTGCACAGCAGTGGGTACCCGCGCGGATGCTTCAGTATGAAACAGTTTACCGCCGGCCGTGCTACCCATCACCATTCCCAGCAGCCCTATCAGTGCCACTGCAGGAGGAGCCGGTGACTGTACTTTAAGTAGTGAGTAAATAAGACCTATCAGCACGCCCACGCCCAGAGACAATAATAAAGGACTCACGGGCCCTCCTTAATCAAATAAAGGTCCGTCCCCCGGGAGACGGACCATTTAAAACGGACTAACGGACTTTCGCAGGAACCGGAGCCAGGGTACGGTGTTCAGTCTTCTGACGTGAGGGTGCTTTGTGAACCATGGTGTAAGCGTAATCAACGCCGATGCCGTAAGCACCTGAATGTTCTTTGGCAATATCCATCACAGCGGTGTAGGTGTCTTTGTGCGCCCAGTCACGCTGCCACTCCAGCATCACCTGCTGCCAGGTCACCGGTATCACGCCTGCCTGAACCATGCGCTGCATAGCATAGTCGTGTGCTTCTTTGGTGGTACCGCCTGATGCATCAGCCACCATGTAGATTTCGTAGTCGCCTTCCAGCATCGCGCACAATGCAAAGGTATTGTTACAGACTTCGGTCCACAGTCCTGAAACCACCACTTTTTTCTTACCGTTAGCGGCCAGTGCATCGCGGACTTTTTGGTCATCCCATGAGTTCATCGAGGTACGCTCAAGAATGTCCTGCCCCGGGAACACGTCCAGTAGTTCCGGGAAAGTGTTACCGGAAAAGCTTTCAGTCTCAACGGTAGTCAGCACTGTCGGGATGTTGAAGACTTTGGCTGCCTTCGCCAGTGCAACCACGTTGTTTTTCAGAACCTGACGGTCGATTGACTGGACGCCAAACGCCATCTGAGGTTGCTGGTCGATAAAGATAATCTGGCAGTTCTGCGGCGTCAGTACTTCAAGCTTACGATTAGTCATGTTAAGGCCCATTGAGGTTATTGTGGTTAAATTCAGTGGAATATATAAACAGAGTCAACTGGCAGCCCCGGGATAATCAGCGTCACATTTATGCCGCTGCCCATACCAGTCTCTGTCTGAGCACAGTCTAAGAACCTTTTTATTTTCACAATATTATCTTTAGGTATAACTATACGAACGTATACCTATCCCTTTGTATAACTAGACGTTCTACAAGTATCCTGATCATAATTCCGTCATCCCAATATCCTGCTGTCACGGCAGGAAAATTATTGTCCACGGTCTGCATTTCCGTTCCGGACAACTCATCTCAGGAGATCCTATGGTTACCCTTGGCAAAGCTGATGTCATTCTTACCAATGGCCGTATTCATACCGTCGATCGTGCAAATCCGATTGCCGACGCGGTGGCTATTCGCGACGGCAAGTTTCTTGAAGTAGGCAGCCTGACAGAGGTCATGCAGCACCACTGTGAAGGCACTAAAGTCATCGATCTGAAAGGTCATACCGCGATTCCTGGTCTGAATGACTCGCACCTGCACCTTATTCGTGGAGGACTCAATTACAACCTGGAACTGCGCTGGGAAGGCGTGCCATCGGTAGCTGACGCGCTGCGTATGCTGAAAGAACAGGCGCTGCGTACACCTAATCCGCAGTGGGTGCGTGTGGTAGGTGGCTGGACGGAGTTCCAGTTTGCTGAACGCCGTATGCCAACGCTGGATGAAATCAACGAGGCATCACCAGATACCCCGGTTTTTGTTCTTCATCTCTATGACCGTGCCCTGCTCAATCGTGCCGCACTGAAGGTTGTGGGATATACCAAAGATACTCCTAATCCTCCGGGTGGTGAGATCCAGCGTGATAGCAATGGAAACCCGACCGGAATGCTGATTGCCCGTCCAAATGCTATGATTCTCTACTCTACGCTGGCAAAAGGGCCGAAATTACCGCTTGAGCAGCAGGTAAATTCTACCCGACAGTTTATGCGTGAGCTGAACCGACTGGGCCTGACCAGCGCCATTGATGCAGGTGGTGGCTTCCAGAACTACCCGGAAGATTACGAAGTCATTACTGAGTTACATGAGAAAAAGCAGATGACCCTGCGCATCGCTTACAACCTGTTTACTCAACGTCCAGGTCATGAGCTGGAAGATTTCGAAAAATGGACAGATATGTTGACGCCGGGTCAGGGCAGCGATTATTTCCGCCACAACGGTGCCGGTGAAATGCTTGTGTTCTCGGCCGCCGACTTTGAAGACTTCCTTGAGCCGCGTCCGGACCTGGCGCCGGGAATGGAAGATGAGCTGGAGCGCGTGGTACGCCATCTTGTTGAGCACCGCTGGCCGTTCCGTCTGCATGCAACCTACGATGAATCGATCAGCCGTATGCTGGATGTGTTCGAAAAAGTGAACCGTGAAATTCCGTTCAACGGTCTGCACTGGTTCTTTGACCACGCAGAAACTGTGACACAACGTAATATCGATCGTATCAAAGAACTGGGCGGTGGCATCGCGGTGCAGCACCGCATGGCGTTTCAGGGCGAATATTTTGCAGAGCGTTACGGCATTGAAGCGACCCGTCATACCCCACCGGTTGCTCGTATGCTGGAGACTGGCGTGCCGGTGGGTCTGGGCACCGATGCGACCCGGGTTGCCAGCTATAATCCATGGACAGCACTTTACTGGCTGGTCTCCGGTCGCACAGTCGGAGGAATGCAGATGTATGACGTCAATGCCCGCCTTGACCGTGATACTGCATTGATGCTCTGGACTCAGGGCAGCTCCTGGTTCTCAAGTGAGCAGGGTAAAAAAGGTCAGATAATTGCCGGTCAGTTGGCTGACATGGTGGTTCTTAGCAAGGACTACTTTAGTGTACCCGAAGAAGAGATCAAGGGAATCGAGTCGGTGCTGACCCTTGTTGACGGTAATATTGTTTACGCCGCAGGCTCGTTCAGCAGTGAAGCACCGCCTTCAATCCCTGTACTGCCAGAATGGTCACCTGTTGTTAAAGTTCCGGGTCACTACCGCAGCGCACCGCCAGACACACAAACCCGTGTGGGAATGCGGCAGATGCCCCACCAGTGCAGCGGTCCATGTAGTGTACATAGCCATTCGCATGATTTTGCACGTGGCGCCAATATACCGGTATCCGGGGAGAACGCCTTTTGGGGCGCACTCGGCTGCAGCTGCTTCGCTTTCTGATAACCATGAAGAGTTTATTCTCTCAGCCGTCCCGCATTAATGCGGGGCTGTTCTTCCTGCGCCTCACTGGTTGCCTGCTGTTATTGTATGTGCACGGGCAGCCAAAAGTAGTTCACTTCAGCGAAGAACTGACACGTATCGAGGATCCGTTCGGCCTCGGTCCCTACATGAGCCTGCTTCCGGCTATTTTTGCAGAGGTCATCTGTCCGATTTTCATTCTGGCAGGCATTTTCACCCGGCTCGCCTGTCTGCCCGTCATCGGCGTACTTCTGGTTGCCATGCTGGTCGTACATCCTGACTGGAGTATTGCTGAAGGACAGTTTGGATGGCTGCTTTTGATAATCTTTACCACACTAGCCATCACCGGCCCGGGTGAGTGGCATATAGGGTCAGGCAAGGAAAGAGAGGTTCAGCATGACGCAGGTTAATGAAACCAGTAACGTCACTCCGGATGAAGAAAATACGTTCGCTCCGGCCATGCCAGCCTCTCCATGGCAACCCTTGAGGCAGCCTGTTTTTCGTATGCTGTGGATTGCAACAGTGGTGTCTAACATCGGTTCCTGGATGAATGATGTGGGTGTCAACTGGACAATGCTCACGCTCAGTGCCGATCCGCTGAACGTTGCGCTGGTACAGGCTGCCGCAAGCTTACCTATGTTCCTGTTTGCACTACCCTCCGGTGTACTGGCGGACATCATCGACAGACGAAAATATCTGCTGTTCTCTCAGTTTTGGGTGTTTATCGCGGCGGCGGGACTGACAGTATTATCTTTTACCGGACATGTCACTCCGTGGGTACTGCTGATTGCCGCCTTCCTGATGAGCATGGGTGCCGCCATGAGCTCACCGCCTTTCCAGGCCATAGTGCCCGATCTGGTCGACAAAAGTGCACTCGGCCCTGCTATTGCGCTGAACTCGCTGGGTATCAACATCAGCCGTGCCATAGGTCCGGCTCTGGGCGGGCTAATCCTGTCATTTGCAGGTCCGTGGGTGGTGTTTATGCTGAATGCGTTTTCCGTACTGGGCGTGGCCTGGGTTCTCTATCGCTGGAAAGAAGCCCCTAGCGTACAGCGTTTGCCACCTGAGCATTTTTTCTCAGCAGTACGGGCGGGAATTCGCTACGTTCATGCAGCCCCGGTACTGCGTAACGTACTGGTACGTACCGCGGCTTTCTTTGTGTTCGGCAGTGCCGGATGGGCGCTTCTCCCTCTGGTAGCACGCAGAGAACTGGGACTCGGCCCTGGGGGGTACGGGATCATGCTGGCTTTTATCGGCGTCGGAGCCATCTGTGGTGCCGTGCTGCTGCCTCGTCTGCGCAAGCGTTTTAATGCCGACCAGCTAATGGTTTTGGCAAGCCTGCTGTTTGCCGCCACCATGCTCGCACTGGCATTTATCCGTCACTTCTGGCTGCTTAATGTCTCCGGTTTTTTTACCGGCTTTGCCTGGATAGTCGTACTTTCCACACTCAACCTGGGTGCACAGCGCAGTGCTGCTAAATGGGTTAAGGCACGCGTACTGGCGGTTTACCTGACGGTTTTCTTTGGTTCAATGACCCTGGGTAGCACAATCTGGGGACAGTTGGCTTCTCACTACAGTATCCCGGTTTCACTAAGTATCGCCATCGTCGGGATGGTACTTGCCTGTTTCACCGTACTACGCTGGCGGTTAGACAAAGACCCTGACCTGAATCTGGACGTTACTGAAACCGGCGAAGCGGTCCCTGCACTGGATATTAATCATGACCGTGGGCCGGTGAGGGTGAGCTACGAATATCAGATTCGTCTACAAGATGCTCACGACTTTACGGTCTGCATGCAAGATATGCGCCGCGTGCGCCGTCGCGGCGGAGCCATCAACTGGGCCGTTTATGAAGATATTCTCCAGCCGGGCATCTTCGTTGAAACGTTTGTGGTGGGTTCATGGATGGAACATCTGCGCCAGCTTGAGCGCTATACCATGAACGACCATAAAATTCAGACCCGCGTTTATACCTTCCATCAGGGTGACGAAATACCCGTCGCCCGATATCTGGTTGCACCGGAATAACAGATAGTTTCTTTTAATCATAGGGGGAATACCATGAGTACAATTAAAGCCACAGACGGTACGTCGATTTACTTTAAAGACTGGGGAAAAGGCAAACCGGTTCTCTTCAGCCACGGCTGGCCGTTGGATGCTGATATGTGGGACAGCCAGCTGAATTTTCTGGCTGAGAATGGTTATCGCGTTATCGCTTTTGATCGCCGTGGTTTTGGTCGCTCGGATCAGCCCTGGACTGGCTACGATTACGACACTTTCGCATCAGATATTAATGAGTTGATTAACTATCTTGACCTGCAAAATGTGACGCTGGTTGGATTCTCCATGGGGGGAGGTGATGTTGCACGCTATATCAATAATTACGGTACAGCTCGCGTAGATGGCCTGGTGCTTCTGGGTGCAGTGACGCCAATCTTCGGCCAGTCAGAAAGCTACCCTGAAGGTGTTGAGCAGTCGGTATTCACCGGAATCCTCGATGGCCTGCGTAAAGATCGCGCGCAATTCATTAGTGATTTCGCGGTGCCGTTCTACGGTACTAATGCAGGACAGACAGTATCAGCGGGTGTCCTGACCCAGACGCTGAATATTGCCCTGCTCGCCTCACTAAAGGGGACGCTTGACTGCGTCACGGCATTCTCTACCACAGATTTCCGCGCAGACATGGCAAAAATAGATGTCCCTGCCCTGGTGATTCATGGCAGCAACGATCAGGTAGTGCCCTTTGAAACCACCGGTAAGTTGGCGGCAGAGATGATAGAAGGCGCACAGCTGAAGGTCTATGACAATGCGCCACACGGTTTCGCGGTTACGCACTCCGATCAACTCAATGCGGATCTGCTGGCGTTCCTGAAATCGCTGTAAGGGTAATAAACTGAAATATAGAGTGATCAGGCTCCATCGTCGGCATTAACGTAACAGCCACACATCACTTCATGGCGAAGCGCCCTGCTTCGCCACTTTCACTTGTCAGTACCCTGCAACAACATTCCGATATGCTCTATACCGTCCTCACTGTAGGGGGCGGTACAAGCGACAAAGCCCTGAGTCGCATAAAATTCCTGTAAATGCGCTTGTGCTGATAAATACACTGCCCTTCCCGGGTAACGCACAGTGCAGATCTGCAGAGTCTGTTTCAGCAACAGATGACCCAGTTGTCGCCCACGGGCAAAAGAGGCCACAATAACGCGGCCAATACTCAGAGGTTGCCCGCTCTCTTCCGGAACGAGCAACCGGGAGTAAGCCGCAAGTTGCCCGTCCAGAAATCCCAACAGATGGCGGTTTTCTCCCAGCAAATCAGCACCGTCAATATCCTGGTAGACACACTGCTGTTCCACGATAAACACCTGATTTCGCAACGTCAGTAGCTGATACAAATCACTGACTGATAATTCACTATGGTGCAGATCTTTCCATATAATCCCGGTCATTAAGTTCTCCAGTCTGTTTATGCTCTGAGATAATTCGCGTTATATCAGTAACGCACCAGCCCGCCGTCCACCGCAAACTGGCTTCCGGTGACATAAGAGGCATCTTCAGACAGCAGGAACAATGCCACTGCAGCGGCCTCCTCAGCAGTACCAACGCGTTTCAGGGGCACCTGACTCACCACAAACTCCTCAAAATTTTGCCGCGTTTCCTGTGGCAGAAAATCACGGAAATTAGTTTCTATCGGTCCGGGAAGCAGTACATTGACACGAATATTTCTCTCTGCCAGTGCCGCAGCCCAGCTACGCACCATCGCCACCAGTGCACCTTTAGTCGCGGCGTAGAGACTGGTTGCTGCGGCTCCTTCATACACCGATGATGACGAGGTAATCACTACCGACGCCCCGGGATTCAGTAAGGGCGACAGGCTGACCAGTTGCAGCATTGGCCCGCGTACATTCACCTGCATCATCCGGTCAAAATCGCTGGCGGTAACTGATTCAGGCATCCCGATAGAGGCAAATCCGGCATTCAGCCACAGGCCATCGAGACGTTGCCAGCCGGCAACCGCGGCTGCCAAAGATTCGCCGGTCGTTGCCTGCCCGGCATCATCTTTCAGTACCAGTGAACCTTCCGGCAGTTGTGTCCGCGTGTCAGCCAGGCGCTGTGGGTTCTGTCCGGTCACGGCAACCTTTCCCCCTTCCCGGCAGATCCGTAGTGCACCGGCCAACCCCATACCACTGGTGCCTCCGGTGATCAGTACATTTTTATCTGTAAAACGGGCCATAACAACTCCTGTAAAAGCGGGAAAAAATAACATAAATAAAAAAGGCCATGGAATCCATGGCCTTTTGATCACTGCAGGTTTACGCAGAGAAATTACATAAACGGCTGGGCAAGTTTTACCAGGGTAATCAATGGCTGTGGGAAGATCCCCAACAAAAGCACCAGAATGGCAGAAATCAGGGTGACGATACCACCAGCGGTATAGCCCCAACTGTTGGTCGTATCACGATGATGTAATCCCGGCGCACTCAGGAACAGGCTGACCGTCACGCGCAGATAGTAGTAAAGACCAATAGCACTACCGGCAATCACTGCGGCGGCCAGCCACCATAATTTACCGTTAACTGCAGAAGCCAGTACATAGAATTTACCAATAAAGCCCAGTGTCGAAGGTATCCCTGCCAGCGACAGCATCATCATCGCCATGACTGCCGAGAGCACCGGACGGTGCCAGAACAGACCACGATAAGAGTACAACGAATCAGTATCATTTTCCCGTCCGGCTGCAGACATCAGGCTAACCACACCAAAGGCCCCCAGGCTGCTGAACAGATAACCGGCCAGATAAACGCCCGTCGTTTCCATCGATAATTGCTGTGATTCAGCGGCAATCAATGCCACCAGCAGATATCCGAGATGAGCAATAGAAGAGTATCCAAGCAGGCGTTTGATGCTGGTCTGGGCAATCGCCATTAGGTTACCGAACAGGATAGAAGCAAATGCAATCACTCCCAACGCAGTCCGCACACCTTCACTGTGACTGACTGGCGCATCGATAAACAGTCTCATCATCACGGCAAAGATGGCAATTTTACTGCCGGTCGCAAGAAATGCGGAGACCGGTGCAGGTGCCCCCTGATACACATCCGGGGTCCACAAATGAAACGGCACCAGCGACAGTTTAAAACCAATTCCAATGATAATCATACCAAAACCGGCCATCATCAGCGGTGAACCCAACCCGGCACCGGACAGATTCTGTCCCAGCGCGGCGAAGGTTAAATCACCACTCCCTGCGTAGACCAGTGCAATACCGAACAGCAGGAATGACGAGGCTGCTGCCGACAGAATGGTATATTTAATGGCGGCTTCCAGTGAACGTTTATGCCGGAACGCGTAACCCACCAGACCGAACAGCGGCAGTGAGAGCAGTTCAACGCCAATAAACAGTGATGCCAGATGATCAGCGCTCGACAGTACAATCCCGCCTAATACCGCGATAGCCACCAACAGATAAAACTCGTCGGTATTATCATGAAACGACTTCAGCCACGGGAAAGCAAAGGTACAGGTTGCCAGGCCAGCCATTATCACCAGCGCAGAATAGAAGACCGAATAACCGTCCACCCGTAACAGAGAAGTGACATCCGTTGCACCGTTATGGCCGACAAACCACAGAGATAACAACGCAAGGTTAAGACCAATGACTGTCAGTGTAGCGTTCACAAAGTGGTTGCGTCGCCACGCAATAGACAGCATCACCACCACCACTGTTAATCCGGTGATTAACAGGGGGAGAAGCGCAATCAATTGTTCAGTAGTTATTGTCATGGCTAATCAAGGCCTTGTTATTGAAGTTGAAGCGGCAAACCAGTGCTGAATATTGCTAATTGCAGCATTTGAGGTATCCAGAATCGGCTGAGGATAAACTCCCAGCAGAACCAGTAATACCACCAGTACCAGAATCATCAGAAACTCACGGGCATTCATTCCGCGCAACGGTGAATCAGATTTAGGTGCGCCGTAGTAGGCACGCTGCATCATGATGAGCGAGTACACCGAAGCAAACACCAGACCAAAGGTAGCGATGATAATCACTGCAGGCACGACCCGGAAACTCCCGGTGAGAATCATAAATTCACCGACAAAGTTACCGGTACCGGGCATCCCCAAATTTGCGACGGCAAAAAATAATGACAGCCCCGGCAGCCACTTAATCCTCGACCAGAGTCCGCCCATCAGCCGCATATCACGGGTATGCAGTCGTTCGTAAAGCTGACCACACAAAATAAACAGTGCCGCTGATGAAAGACCATGAGCAATCATCTGGATCACTGCCCCCTGGAACGCCAGTTGGCTACCGGTGTAGATGGCAATCATCACAAAGCCCATATGTGAAATAGAGCTGTAAGCGATCAGACGTTTAATATCAGTCTGTGAGAACGCCATCCACGCCCCATAGAAAATCCCTAACAGCCCCAGTCCCATCGCAATAGGTGCAAACTCCGCTGACGCCTGCGGGAACAGAGGCAGGCTGAAGCGCAACAGGCCGTAAGCGGCGGTTTTCAGCAGGATACCTGCCAAATCTACCGAACCTGCGGTAGGGGCCTGACTGTGAGCATCAGGCAGCCAGCCATGCAGCGGCACGACCGGCATTTTCACCGCAAACGCGATAAAGAAGCCAAGCATTAACAGGTATTGCACCGTATGTGACATCGGAGTATTCAGCAATCTTTCATAACTGAATGTCCATTCGCCGGTGGCCTGGAAATGCACCAGTACCAGCCCGAGGATAGCAATCAGCATCACCAGACCAGACGCCTGGGTATAGATAAAAAATTTGGTCGCTGCCGAGATCCGGGTCTTACCATCAGAGGCTTTGTGCCCCCACAGTGCAATCAGGAAGTACATCGGCACCAGCATCAGTTCCCAGAAGAAGAAAAACAGGAACATATCCAGTGACAGGAACACCCCAATCACACCCCCCAGGATCCACATCAGATTCAGATGGAAGAAACCCTGATATTTCTGGATTTCATTCCAGGAACAGAGTACTGCCATCGTACCGAGCAGACCGGTCAGCACCACCATCAGCAATGACAAACCATCAATCGCCAGATGGAAGTTGATGCCAAATGCCGGGATCCACGGCACTGAGAATTCAGATTGCCACTGCGGTATCCCCGCAGCCTGAGTTAATGAATAACCTCCCTGCGACCAGAGCAGCAAGGAAAGTGCCAGCGTTAACCCCATAGTCAGCAGTGCTATCCAGCGCGGAGCTCTGACACCAAAGCGTTCAGCCAGCCAGCAAAGAAAGCCGCCAACGAAGGGGATTATAATTAGCCAAGGTAGTAACACGGCGTTTGGTTCCCTTTTAGTGATCCGCGAATGACTGTCATCCGCGAAAATTTATTAAGCATGGCAGCGAGGGCAACACTATAGCCCTGCCGCTACCTGCTCACCTCAAACCACCAGCATTAACGCCAGCACAACAACTGCACCAATGCCCATTGAAGCGACATACCAGCGCAGATAACCATTTTCGCTCACCGTCAGCCCTTTACTGGCTGCACGGGAAACCACTGCCAGCAGATTAATCAGCGTATTGAACGGATCTGATTTCAGCAGCCAGGCAATGGCGCGATAAGTTTTTACGAACAGCAGGTCGTACAGCCAATCGAAGCCCCAGGCCGCAAACCACCAACGGGACAGGAAGCGGCCTGGCGCACTGGCAGCCACCGAGGACACCAGTTGCCGTTTACCCAGCCACAACAGAGCGGCAATCACAATCCCGGCAATCGCCACGACACCGGAAGTGATTTCCAGACCGACTTTACCTGCTTCACCACCCAGACTTTGCGGTAACACTCCGGCCAGCGGTGGGGTAATCAATGCTCCAATAAAGGTGGACAGCACCAGCAGAATCAGCAGGGGTAAGTGATGGGTGATGCCCTTGCCAGCATGGGCCTTAATTTTCTCTTCACCATGAAACACAATAAAGATCATACGGAAGGTATAAATTGAGGTCAGAAACGCCCCCACCAGTCCGGCTAACATCAGAATCTGGTGACCACTGGTCATGGCACCGTAAAGGATTTCATCTTTACTGTAGAAACCGGCTGTAATCACCGGCAGGGCCGACAGTGCAGCGCCCCCTACCAGGAAGCAGACATACACCAGCGGAATACTTTTTCGCAATCCCCCCATTTTGAAAATGTTCTGTTCATGATGGCAGGCCAGAATGACCGAACCTGAGGACAGGAACAGCAAGGCCTTAAAGAAAGCATGAGTCATCAAATGGAAGATAGCGGCATCCCAGGCCTGAACACCTAACGCCAGGAACATATAGCCAATCTGGCTCATCGTCGAGTAGGCCAGCACACGTTTGATATCGGTTTGAACCAGTGCCGCAAACCCTGCGAGTACCAGAGTAATGGCTCCCACAATGCCAACCAGATGCAGGATGTCCGGCGTCAGCAGGAACAGACCGTGAGTACGGGCTATCAGATACACCCCTGCCGTGACCATGGTGGCCGCGTGAATCAGTGCCGAGACTGGGGTAGGGCCCGCCATCGCATCAGCAAGCCAGGTTTGCAATGGTAACTGTGCAGATTTACCGACGGCACCCCCCAGCAGCATCAGTGTTGCCCAATCCAGCAAATGATTGTTGCCGGCAAACTGTGTCGGAGCCAGTTCAGCCATTTCCCGGAAGTTCAGTGTACCCAGTTGGTTATAGAGGATAAACAGGCCAAACGCGAGGAACACATCACCGATACGGGTAATGATAAAGGCTTTCATCGCCGCTTTGCCGTTGTCCGGATTGGTGTAGTAAAAACCAATCAGCAGATATGAGCACAGCCCTACTCCTTCCCAGCCGAGATACATCAGCATCAGGTTATCAGCCAGAACCAACACGACCATACTGGCGATAAACAGGTTGGTATAGGCGAAAAACCGTGAATAGCCCTCTTCACCACGCATATACCAGGAAGCAAACATATGAATCAGAAAGCCCACTCCGGTTACGACTGACAACATGGTCAGTGACAAGCCGTCCAGCGTCAGATTCACCTGAATATTAAATTGTCCGACCTGCATCCAGGTCCAGAGTGCCTGCTGATAGGCCACTCGTCCGTGATTAAAGAAATCAATACCGGCATATAAAGTCACCAGGGCTGCCAGTCCCACCGATCCCATTCCTACAGTGGCGGAAAGGTTTTCGGACCAACGGCCACGTGAAAATGCGAGTAACAGAAAGCCAATCAATGGCAGTAATACGGTTAAGTAGAGAAGATTCATCCGCGCATCTCACTCACTGAATCAATATTCAGAGTCTGACGACGACGATGCAATTGCAGCAGCAAAGCCAACCCGATACTGGCTTCTGCCGCCGCCAGGCTTATCGCCAGAATATACATGACCTGCCCATCGGCCTGGCCCCAGTAACTTCCGGCAACCACCAGCGCCAGTGCCGCCGCATTAATCATGATTTCCAGACCAATCAGCATAAACAGCAGGTTACGACGCAGGACCAGTGACGTCAGCCCCAGGACAAATAACACAGCTGCAAGGATGAGCCCGTGTTGCAGAGGTATCATATTTTTTCCTCCTTATTCGCTTTGATGGTGTCGTCGGGACGGTTGCTCAGCACCTCCCCCCGCCGGTCTTCACGACCAATGTGATAAGCCACCACAACGCCTGCCAGCAGCAACATGGATGCCAGTTCAACCGCCAACACATAAGGTCCGAATAAACTGATACCCACCGCTTTAGCATCAATTACCGTACCATCGATTCCCTGGTCATTGATGCTGCTAATAGCTTTGACCAGGGCAACCAACAGCAGTAATGCAATAATGCCAGGACCAATCCACAGTGAGGGCTTCAGCCACTCCTGTTCCTGTTTCTGCTGCACTTTGCCAAGATTCAGCATCATCACCACAAACACGAACAACACCATAATCGCACCGGCATAAACGATAATTTCCAGCGCACCCGCAAAATAAGCCCCGAGTGAGAAGAACACCCCGGCAACCGCCAACAGCGAGATGATTAAATACAGCAAGGCATGCACCGGGTTAGTGTGAGTAATCACCCTAAGCGTGGTTAACACCGCGATTGCCCCACAAAAATAAAATGCGAACTCCATTCCCGACTCCTTAGGGTAATAAGCCTTTAACGTCGATAGGTTTGGCTTCGTTTTCGGCGGAACCTTTCTCTTTACCGTCAATAGCCATACCGGCCATCCGGTAGAAGTTATATTCGGGATATTTCCCGGGGCCTGAAATCAGCAGATCATTTTTCTCGTATACCAGGTCCTGACGCTTGAACTCACCCAGTTCAAAATCCGGAGTCAGCTGAATCGCCGTAGTCGGACAAGCCTCTTCACATAATCCGCAGAAGATGCAGCGAGAGAAGTTGATCCGGAAAAACTCCGGATACCAGCGACCATCGCTCATTTCCGCTTTCTGCAAGGAGATACAGCCCACCGGACAGGCAACCGCACACAGGTTACAGGCAACACAACGTTCCTGACCGTCAGGGTCACGGGTCAGCACAATCCTTCCGCGATACCGTGGCGGCAGATAAACCGGCTCTTCCGGGTACATCTGGGTTTCGCGCTTAGCAAAGGCATGCATCCCTATCATCCAGATACTGCGCACCTGTGTCGCAAAGCCCACCACAATCTCTTTCAATGTCATGGTGTTACTCCTTATTGCGCGTTGTACAGAATCACTGCGGCAGTCGCCAGCAGGTTCAACAGCGTCAACGGCAAACATACTTTCCAGCCGAACGACATCACCTGGTCATAGCGCGGACGCGGTAACGCGGCGCGGATCAGAATAAACATCATCATAAAAAATGCAGTTTTGATGGCAAACCAGATGAATGGCGGTAACCACGGGCCTAACCACCCCCCGAAAAACAGCGTAACAATTAACGCTGAAACGGTAGTAATAGCCACATACTCACCGACAAAGAACAGACCAAACTTCATCCCGGCATATTCAATGTGGTAACCGTCGGCCAGTTCCTGTTCCGCTTCCGGCTGATCAAACGGGTGTCGGTGGCACACCGCAACTCCGGCAATACAGAAGGTCACAAATCCAAAGAACTGAGGAATGATATTCCACAGGTGTGTCTGACTGGTGATAATGGCGGTCATATTAAATGACCCCGCCTGTGCTACCACGCCCATCAGCGATAAACCGAGGAATACTTCATAACTCAGGGTTTGCGCCGATGCACGCATCGCGCCAAGCAGAGAATATTTGTTATTACTCGACCAGCCGGCAAACAGCACCGCATAAACCGCCAGACCTGCCATCATCAGGAAAAACAGCAACCCGATGTTCAGGTCAGTGACCATCCATTGTGGAGAGACCGGAACGATAGCAAATGCCAGCAACAACGCAACGAAAGCAATCACCGGAGCCAGCGTAAAAATAGCGCGGTCTGTGAAAGGAGGAACCCAGTCCTCTTTAAAGAACATTTTAATCATGTCGGCGGCCAGTTGCAGCGATCCGCCCCAGCCAACACGGTTAGGTCCATAGCGGTTCTGGAACAGACCCAGCAGACGTCGCTCAGCAAAACTCATGAATGCCCCACAGGCCACCACCACCAGCAGGATCACTATCGCTTTCACTATCTGAATCAGAACCGCTATGACTTCAGGAGTAAACCAACTCATTGTGCTGCCTCCTGCAGTTTTTCAATGGTTGCGCCAGACAGGAACAAAGGAACACCCGGCATGCCCAGTGGTAAACCGACCTGACCGGCGGGCAGTGCCGCAGAGAAATGCACCGGCAGGTTAACGGTTTCACCACCACACTGTAATTCCAGCCGTGCGCCTTCATTAATGCCCAGTTTTTCCCCTTCCTGAGGATTAATCACCATCACCGCCTCGCTCATACGCTGACCGAACACGGATGAACGCTGAGATAACTCTTCACTACCAAACAGGCGATACATTGGTGCTACCTGCCATTGTCCGGAATCCGAAGTTTGTGCAGCAGGAGTAAACCAGTTAAGTCCGCTGTCCGAAGGTTCAATCAACCGAACGCCCGGGTCGCCATTACGCAAATGGCCGCCCACTTCATCCTGGAATTTGTTCCACGCCTGTGGTGAGTTCCAGCCAGGTGCCCAGGCAAACGGAATCTGCGACCGTGGTGCCGAGGGTTGGTTGTTACCTTCCATCGAAAACGCAAACATCGTGTCTTTATCCTGAGGCTGACGCGGTTCATGTACACTGATGTTGGCACGCATGGCGGTACGGCCACTGTAACGGTGAGGTGAACGCGCCAGTTTCTGGCCACGAATACGGAACGAAGCATCCGGTGCCGCTTCTTTAATCGCGGCCAACTGAGGATATTCTGCAACAACCGTATCAATCACATGATCGAGCTGTGACCAGTCAACTTTCCGGCTTTCCAGCACCGCATGCAGCGAATGCAGCCAGCGCCAGCTTTCGGTAACCTGTACGCTGTTATCGTAAAATGCTGGATCAAATACCTGGAAGAACCGTTGTGCCCGACCTTCATGGTTTACCACGGTACCATCGCTCTCTGCGAAGGTGGATGCAGGCAGGATGTAATCGGCTTTTTCCAGAGTTCGGGTCTGCTGATGATCCAGCACAATCACCTGATGGCTGTTATTCAGTGCCGCATCGACCAGGGCTGCAGGAGCATGACGGTAAAGGTCATTCTCCATGATGACGACGGTATCCGCCTCGCCCGTGTTCAGCATATCCAGCACAGATTCAAGCGGCTTCCCGCCCAGCATCGCCAGACCAATACTGTTGGTCTGAGGAGCCAGCAACGTAATACCAACATCAGCCCCTTTATTTTTCAGTGCCCTGGCAACGTTAGCTGCTGCTTCAATCATCGACGGACTACCGGAGTGGGTTCCGGAGATGATCAGTGGCTTTTTCGCGCCACTCAGTGCCTGGACGACCACATCCAGTTTACCCTTCAGTGTACGCTCAAACTCTCCGGCTGCCGGAGCATCCCCGTCAATGGCATGCGCAATGGCAAACCCCAGACGCGCCTGCTCTTCGACGGTGGCACGATAGCTCCATGCAGCAATATCATCTAACCGGGTTTCAGCAACGTGCGTGACAAATAATGGGTGCTTAGCGTGCTGTCCTATGTTAAGAATCGCGGCAATCTGCCAGTCAGCAACTTTCTGGGCTGCCGCCAGTTCACGGGCTTTGCCCTTCACTGCCTGACGAACCGATAAAGCAACGCGAGCCCCCACCTGAGTCAGATCTTCGCCCAGCACTAACACCGCATCGTAAGATTCAATCTCACGTAAAGACGGGGTATAAACGCCACCATTACGCAACACTTCCAGAATACGCATGACATTGTTATGTTCATGACTGGCCATCCCGGTAGAGAAGTTGTCGGCACCGACCAGTTGTTTCAGGGCGAAGTTGCTTTCAATACTGGCGCGTCCGGAGCCAATACCCACCACTTTTTTCCCCTGACGCATAACATCTGCCGCTGCATTAACTATTTGCTCTGCACTCAGGGAAACCCAGTCGGAACCACGTAACTGTCTGGAACGGCGCGGTCTGTCTTCACGGTTGACATAACCATAACCAAACCGGCCACGGTCACATAAAAAGTAATGGTTAACGCTGCCGTTGAAGCGGTTTTCTATACGACGGAGTTCACCATACCGCTCGCCGGGGCTAATGTTACAACCAATGCTGCACTGCTGGCAGATGCTGGGAGCAAACTGCATGTCCCATTTACGGTTATAACGTTCAGAATGAGTTTTATCGGTGAATACCCCGGTCGGGCAAACTTCGACCAGGTTGCCTGAGAATTCGCTTTCCAACGTACCATCTTCCGGCCGTCCGAAGTAAACATTATCATGTGCGCCATAAACTCCAAGATCAGTTCCTCCGGCATAGTCCTTGTAGTAACGGACACAGCGGTAACAGGCGATACAGCGGTTCATTTCATGGGAAATAAAAGGACCGAGATCCTGATTCTGGTGAGTACGTTTGGTAAACCGATAACGGCGGAAACTGTGGCCCGTCATTACGGTCATATCCTGAAGGTGGCAGTTACCGCCCTCTTCGCAAACCGGACAGTCATGCGGGTGGTTGGTCATCAGCCATTCCACCACACTTTCGCGGAATTCCTTCGCTTCGGCATCTTCAACAGAAATGAAGGTACCGTCAGAAGCCGGAGTCATACAGGACATCACCAGACGTCCACGGGTATCTTCGGCATTCTGATATTGCTTTACCGCACACTGGCGGCAGGCACCCACGCTCCCGAGCGCCGGATGCCAGCAGAAATAAGGAATATCCAGCCCGAGAGAGAGACAAGCCTGCAACAGATTGTCAGCCCCGTTTACTTCATATTCTTTACCGTCTACATGAATAGTAGCCATAGTGAACATGCTTCCGTAAGGCTCGTGCCGGCACGAGCGTTAAACATAATACTTATAATTTTCGTGGTTTCAGAGCCGCTTTCGCATGCTGTGCAGACGAAAGCTGACACCCGCTACCAGCGTGATTTCAGCAGGTTAGGCTGGATGCCCGCAATCTGGTTAAGATTGCCGAATACCTGAGGTGCAATACCCGCTTCAAACTCGTCGCGGAAATATTTAATCGCACTCTGCAAAGGCTCCACGGCGCCCGGTGCATGGGCACAAAATGTTTTGCCCGGCCCCAACTGACGACATAATTGCTGTAATGTTTCGATATCACCCGGCTGGCCTTTGCCCTGCTCCAGAGCACGAAGAATCTTCACACTCCAGGGCAAACCATCACGGCATGGGGTACACCAGCCACAGGATTCACGAGCGAAGAACTCTTCAAGATTACGCACCAGTGACACCATATTGATCTCGTGGTCGACCGCCATCGCCAGCGCGGTTCCCAGACGACTCCCGGCCTTACCAATGCTGGCAAATTCCATCGGCAGATCGAGGTGGCTTTCGGTCAGAAAATCGGTACCCGCCCCGCCTGGCTGCCAGGCTTTAAATTTCAGACCATCGCGCATCCCCCCCGCATAATCCTCCAGAATTTCGCGGGCAGTAATCCCGAACGGCAATTCCCAGACACCCGGGTTTTTCACCCTTCCGGAAAAGCCCATCATCTTGGTGCCCGCGTCTTCACTCCCGGAAATCCCTTTGTACCATTCCACCCCATTGGCGATGATGGCTGGCACATTCGACAGGGTCTCAACATTATTGACACAGGTAGGCTTGCCCCAGGCACCCGCTGAGGCAGGGAATGGCGGCTTAGAGCGAGGGTTAGCACGGCGACCTTCCAGCGAGTTAATCAGTGCCGTTTCTTCGCCACAGATATAACGTCCGGCCCCGGTATGCACCATCAGCTCAAAATCAAAACCGGATCCAAGGATATTTTTCCCCAACAGTCCGGCCGCTGTCGCTTCTTGAATCGCCTGCCGCAGGTTAGCGGCAGCTTCAATATACTCACCGCGCAGGAAGATATATCCGCGATAAGCTTTCAGAGCGAATGCCGCAATTAACATCCCTTCCACCAGTTGATGCGGCATCTGTTCCATCAGCAGTCGGTCTTTATAAGTGCCTGGTTCCATCTCATCTGCGTTACACAGCAGGTAGCGGATGTTCATGGATTCATCTTTTGGCATCAGGCTCCACTTAAGACCGGTGGAGAAACCCGCACCACCACGCCCTTTCAGCCCGGAGTCTTTTATTTGCGCCACAATTTCATCGGGCGCCATCGACTGCAGCGCTTTAATAGCACCGGCATAGCCGTTTTTACTGCGGTACTCCTCCAGAAACACCGGCTGATGATCATCACGCATGCGCCAGGTGAGAGGATGGGTTTCCGCAGTACGAATGATAGTCTTAACGGTCATTGATACTGCTCCAGTAAAGTGGCAATCGATTCCGGGGTCAGATGGACATGCGTCTGCTCGTTGACCATCATCGTCGGCCCTTTGTCGCAGTTGCCCAGGCAACAGGTCGGCAGCAGTGTGAAGCGGCCATCAGCCGTTGTCTGGCCTGGCTTAATATTTAACGCCTGTTCTAACGCCGCCTGAATCCCCTGATAACCAGTAATGTGACAGACCACACTGTCGCAGTAGCGAATAACATGGCGTCCCACTGGTTTACGATAGATCTGGCTGTAAAAGGTCGCGACGCCTTCCACATCACTGGCAGGGATACCCAGCACATCTGCAATGGCTTCAATTGCACCGTCTGGCACCCAACCACGATGTTTCTGAACAATTTTTAATGCTTCTATCGACGCTGCACGGGCATCTTCGTAATGATGCTTTTCGTGTTCAATTGCCTGGTACTCTTCTGCGTTCAGCACAAAATTTTCTGCCGGGTCAATCGTTTTAACAGCTATTTTCTGGTCATTCATCATTAGCGGTCCACGTCAGACATAACAAAATCAATACTGCCGAGATAGACAATCAGGTCTGAAACCAGGCTGCCACGAATCACCGACGGTATTTGCTGCAAGTGCGGGAAGCTCGGGGTTCTGACCCGGGTCCGGTAGCTCATCGTGCTGCCGTCACTGGTCAGGTAGTAGCTGTTAATCCCCTTGGTGGCTTCAATCATCTGGAACGATTCATTAGCCGGCATCACCGGACCCCAGGAAACCTGCAGGAAGTGAGTAATCAGAGTTTCGATATGCTGCAGGGTACGTTCTTTCGGCGGCGGAGTGGTCAGCGGATGATCGGCCTTAAATGCGCCGGCTGGCATATTATTCAGACACTGTTCAAGAATACGGAGTGACTGCCACATTTCTTCCATCTTCAGCATCACACGGCTGTACGCATCGCTGACACCATCGCCGACAGGGACTTCGAAATCGAAGTTTTCATAGCCTGAGTATGGCCTCCACTTACGGACATCGAAATCAAGCCCGGTAGCACGTAATGCAGCCCCGGTGGTGCCCCACTCCAGCGCTTCTTTTTGGTTATAAGCAGCGACGCCTTTGGAACGCCCAACCAGAACCGTGTTACGTAATGCCGCTTTGTCATACTCTTTCAGACGTTTTGGCATCCAGTCGAGGAAATCGCGTAGCAGGCGCTCCCAACCTTTCGGTAAATCGTGCGCCACACCGCCGATACGGAACCAGGCCGGATGCATACGGAAACCGGTGATAGCTTCAACCACATCGTAAATTTTCTGGCGATCAGTAAACGCAAAGAACACCGGAGTCATTGCCCCGACATCCTGAATGAAAGTGGAGATATATAACAGGTGGCTGTTAATGCGGAATAACTCGGACAACATCACACGAATCACATTGACGCGATCCGGTACCGTGATCCCTGCAAGTTTTTCTACCGCCAGCACGTACGGCATTTCATTCACACAACCACCGAGGTATTCAATACGATCGGTGTAGGGAATATAACTATGCCAGGACTGGCGTTCCCCCATTTTCTCGGCGCCACGGTGGTGGTAACCAATATCCGGAACACAGTCGACAATCTCTTCACCATCCAGTTGCAGAATAATGCGGAAAGCACCATGCGCAGACGGATGGTTAGGCCCCAGGTTCAGAAACATAAAATCTTCGTTCGCGGTACCACGCTTCATGCCCCAGGCTTCCGGATTAAAGGTCAACGCCTCCATTTCCAGATCTTCTTTGGCTTTAGTCAGTGAGAACGGATCGAATTCAGTCGCGCGGGCCGGATAGTCTTTACGCAGCGGGTGACCTGTCCAGGTGTCTGGCATCATGATTCGGGTCAGATGCGGGTGACCACGGAAGGTAATGCCAAACATCTCCCATGTTTCACGTTCATACCAGTTAGCATTCGGGAAAATGGTGGTGACTGTGGGTAAATTCAGATCGTTTTCTGACAATGCGACTTTTATCATGATGTCGCGGTTACGTTCTACGGATAACAGATGGTAGAACACAGAAAAGTCAGCCGCCGGCAAGCCCTGACGGTGAGTACGTAGCCGTTCATCGACACCATGCAGGTCATACAACATGACATAAGGTTTAGGCAGCTTGCGTAAAAAAGTAATGACTTCCGGTAATAGTTCACGCGACACCCAAACTACCGGTATTCCGGTACGGGTGGGCTGTACAGTAAAGGCCTCAGGGCCAAAACGATTACGCAATTCACCAACAACAGGATCATCCAGATGATCCTGTGTTTGCCATGCCGGCAGAACGGCGTCTTGCGTGTTCAAATCAGTCATACGATATTCACCATTTCGGCCCGTACTCAGGCACTTATAAGATGACATCAGGATGAAATCCGGCGGGTTTACTTCTGCCAACGCGCGGTATGAGCATCCCTAAATAACCGGCTTAAATTTCATCCGGGCTGCGCAGGTTTGTCACGGCAATACGCTCACCGCGTTTACGTTCACGCTCCGACGGCATATTGGCCCGATATACCCCTTGATCGCCGACGACCCAGGAAAGAGGGCGACGTTCTTTACCAATAGACTCCTGCAACAGCAACAATGCCTGCATGTAAGCCTCCGGACGGGGCGGGCAACCCGGGATGTAAACATCCACCGGCAGGAATTTATCCACGCCCTGCACGACCGAATAGATATCGTACATTCCGCCGGAGTTAGCACAGGCCCCCATCGAAATAACCCATTTGGGCTCCAGCATTTGATCATATAAACGCTGAATGACAGGGGCCATTTTGGTAAACGGGGTGCCGGCTATCACCATAAAATCAGCCTGGCGGGGAGACGCACGCATAACTTCCGCGCCGAAGCGCGCCACGTCATGCACTGCAGTAAAAGAGGTTGTCATTTCGACATAACAGCAGGAAAGACCGAAGTTATAAGGCCAGAGCGAGTTTTTTCTGCCCCAGTTAACCATGTCATGTAATGCGTGTTCGAGTTTGCCCATGTACACACTGCGATGAACATGCTGCTCAAGGGGATCGCTTACAATTTCCTGTTTCTGCAGAGGGTAACGATCATTGTCGCCATTACCTTCGGGGTCTATGCGGGTCAGCGTATAGTCCATTTTAATGCCTCGCTGTTACTGCTTTTGAGAGGGAATATCACTGCGTCCAGCGTCAGTAGTGACAGGGACACGACGCCGGGCAGGCGCCCAGTCCAGCGCACCAATCCGCGCCAGATACACCAGACCTGCCAGTAATACCAAAATAAAAATTGTCGCTTCTGCAAAGCCGACCCAGCCGCTTTCACGCACTGACGTAGACCAGGCGTAAAGAAACAGGGCTTCGACATCGAAAATGACGAAGAACATCGCCACCAGATAAAATTTTGCAGACAAACGCAGCTGAGTATTACCGACCGAGTCGATACCCGATTCGAAAGGAGTATTTTTGTATCGGGCTTTAGCCCTGCCTCCGAGTAACCAGCCACCGGTTAACATGAAGGCACAGAGTCCGAAGGCAATAACGACGAATACAACGAAAGCCCAATGATGTGCAATTACTTCAATGGTTGTTGACATACTCATGCTTACTCATCAAACGTGGCTCAGAGACTTATCAGACCGCAACCGTCCATCACCACAACAATTCAAGGGAAGGGTATTAACGTTATAAAGAGTGCTGTCGTTTCGTATCCACAGCATTTTTATGGGTTTTTTACCCCTTTTGGTAACCTTTTGTCAACCTTGACAATTATAGTTAAAGACTAATTCACAAAACGAACATATTATTAACAAGTAGTGCGCCTTCGTCCAGCTAAATCGCTTCAGTTCAGGTCGTATAACTGCCAACCTGTTCAAATCACACACTAAGTCCTTATAGTCTGGCAGGTCTTTGATAATTTTCCTTCCTGAAGACAGATTATTTTTTTGATCAGGAACAGGCTTATGGCGGGAGTGAGCAAAAAACAACCTGTTTACGGTTTTTTTCGCAGTAGAGATGAAATGGGGGAGATAAAACACCCGCCAGCGATTGTTCAACCGACGGGGGTTTTCGGGCCGGGGTCAACCCGGTATGAAGATTATGTGCTATTCGCCAGCCATATCTTTGACATTAAACTCTGGAATATCCTCTTCATCGTCACCACGATACTCATCATGTGCAGACAGCGGATGTGAAGGATCAGCCAGCGGTTGTAACACAGTAAAAATTGACCGCAGTAGCTCGTTATCGCTGTTCTCCAGACGACACAGAAGATACTGAGTATCGGGTAACGCAGGTAACCCTTCGGCATTCCCCAGAACCCGAACTTCCGGGCCAATCATTTCTGCAGGACGTGCAGTCGCCCCCAGCCCTGATTTAACGGCGACTTTCACTGCAGATAACGAGGTGGCTACGTAAGAAATTCGCCACAGCGTGCCATTACGGTTCAGACTGTCAATAGCCATCTCACGGTAAGGATTTGGCTCATCCTGTAAAACCAGAGGCAATGCTTCGCCGTGGCGGAAAGCATAATCTGCGGCACAGAACCATAATGTCGGCGATGTACGTAATACCTGACTGATGACACCTTCATGGCCTGCCGTAGCGAGCACAAGATCAACCTCTTTATTTTCCAGCAGCGTGAAAACCGTTGCCGAAGGATTGATACGAATATCAATGGTCAGTTTCGGATACAAAGTGGTAATACGATTAAGGACATAAGGCAATAACGTTTCAGCGGTGTCTTCGGTAACGCCTATGGTCAGTACGCCCTGGACATTGCTGTACATAAGAGATGCACAAGCTTCATCATTAAAGCGTAATATCTTACGGGCGTAACCCAGTAACTGAATACCATGCTCGGTCAATAACTTATTACGGCCGTGTCTGGCAAACAGTTCTTTGCCAACCAGTTGCTCAAGCCTCTGCATTTGCTGACTCACTGCAGATTGCGTCCGGCAAACTGCCGCTGCTGCTGCAGCGAAAGTATTCAGGTCAGCTACTGCAACAAATGTCCTTAACAGGTCGAGGTCCAGATTCATAATTGGAGGATTAGTATTTGTCATATTTTATAGTCACTTATAAGTTTTTATTACTTACTGCCCTGGTGTTACTACTAAACCTGTCTGTTGACAGGATACAAACAGAACCCGGAGATCATCGGGCAAGGGATCGACGGCAATCTGGCCAGTCAATTCAAACGCCCTAAGGGACCCAAAAATCTCGAGTTAATACAGGCAATTAGATTAGATACTTCACCTGGTTGCTACTGCATTACCTCCGGAATGCTGCATCGATAATTTTAGATGACTTCTGCCTGATTAAAAGGCAGCGCGTAAAATTCATTACAGATTTCAATCCGTATTAAATTTATTAATAATACTTAATCATTTTTAACCGTAAATTGGAATTATTTTTATATAAAAGTACATAATTTTTGACCTGGTTCATATTCAGAGACTCTGATTTCCTATTCTTTTCCCACCGGAGTTTACTTTAAAGGACTTTTCCTCTCAGATATAAACTATCCCTATGTTTTTAAAATGTAATTTTCCAGTTTAATGATAAATAAAATGTCAGTATTTATTAGCATTTAGCAGAATTATCTTAATTAACTATTGATTCGGAATGCTATTGGTTGATTTTCTAATCTTTACAATAAAAATGAAAGCGATTACAAAGATAAATAATCAATTAACACTAACCGGTATAAGCCGAATTTTATTTGTGACCATAAAATAGAGCACTCAGATATTCGGTTAATATCAAGTGGATACAGGAAGCAAGGTGATGGAACAAAAACCTGTTTTATTGCAACATTATGGTCATTACATCCAATAATCTAATGATTTGCATTATATAATAACATTAAAATAACTGATGAGCTGAACAACTCGCCAAAACACATCTTTACCCTTCTTTTAGCTGAATCAGAGGAGTACATTTATAGGGATGACTCACAGGGCAGACAAATGGACTCTGCCATCCAAGGCGATTGTAATGACACAGAAAATTGAAAAATCCGCGAAACTTGATAACGTCTGTTACGATATCCGGGGTCCGGTTCTGAAAGAGGCGAAGCGCCTTGAAGAAGAAGGTAACAAAGTTCTCAAACTCAATATCGGAAATCCCGCACCTTTCGGATTTGAAGCACCGGACGAAATTTTGGTTGATGTGATTAAACATCTGCCCACGTCTCAGGGTTACTGTGATTCAAAAGGGCTCTATTCCGCCCGTAAAGCCATTATGCAGCACTACCAGAAACGCGGAATGCGCGATGTGACGGTAGAAGATATTTATATCGGCAATGGTGTCTCAGAATTAATTCTGCAATCCATGCAGGCGTTGCTGAACACCGGTGATGAAATGCTGGTTCCGGCTCCGGATTATCCACTGTGGACAGCCTCTGTTTCATTGTCCAGTGGTAAAGCCGTTCATTATCTGTGCGATGAGTCTGCCGGCTGGTTTCCTGATCTTGAGGATATCCGGGCTAAAATTACCCCCCGCACCCGTGGGATCGTAATTATTAACCCTAATAATCCGACCGGAGCTGTTTACAGCAAAGAATTATTGCTGGAAATCGTGGCTATCGCCCGCGAACATAACCTGATTATTTTTGCTGACGAGATTTACGATAAAATTCTTTACGATGAGGCTCAGCATCACTCCATCGCGGCACTTGCCCCGGATTTACTGACGGTGACATTTAACGGGTTATCTAAAACCTACCGGGTTGCCGGATTCCGTCAGGGATGGATGGTACTTAACGGCCCTAAAAAGCATGCCAAAGGCTATATTGAAGGGCTGGAGATGCTGGCCTCGATGCGACTGTGTGCCAACGTTCCGGCACAGCATGCTATCCAGACAGCATTGGGTGGTTACCAGAGCATTAGCGAATTCATTGTCCCGGAAGGCCGTTTGTACCAACAGCGGAATCGGGCATGGGAACTGATTAATGATATTCCCGGGGTCAGTTGTGTGAAACCACAGGGGGCGTTGTATATGTTCCCACGTATCGATCCTAAAAAGTTCAACCTTCATGACGATCAGAAAATGGTACTGGATTTCCTGCTCCAGGAAAAAGTTTTGCTGGTACAAGGTACCGCCTTTAACTGGCCCTGGCCAGACCATGTGCGGATAGTCACTCTGCCAAGGGTTGATGACCTGGAAATGGCTATCGGAAAATTTGGCCGTTTCCTGGAACATTATCGCCAGTAGTCTCTGCTCTGCCGTCCGGCCCTTCAGGGCCGGCCCCCTGCTTTTCCATGGCCCTCACCTGTTTCACCCTGTTGTCTTGCGTCCTGCAGCCACAAACTCCTGCTATTATTGACGCCAAAGTCTACAGATACCGGCGCTTAAGGAACCAGATAATGAAACTACAAAGTACATTTATGGCATGGATCACCCGGATGCCGTTAATCAAACGTTGGGCATTAATGCATTGTTTTCAGAAAGAGAATGTCGCAGAGCATAGCCATCAGGTCGCGGTCATCGCCCATTTACTGACCGTCATTGGCAATAAGCGTTATGGTAACACCCTGGACCCAGACAGGGCCGCGGTGATCGCCTTGTACCATGAAGTCTCTGAAACCAAGTTGCAGGATATTAACTCCAAAACCAAGTACCACAATCCACAATTCACTGAAGCGTTTAAGAGACTGGAGACCCTGGCAGAGCAGGAATGCATCGAGACTCTGCCCGAAGATTTACGGGAAAGTTTCTCAGGATTGATCATTCAGAAAAATGTCGATCCGCGTTATAAAGCCATCGTCAAAGCCGCTGATATTTTATCGGCATACATCAAGGCATTAAATGAACTGCGCTTCCATAACGATGAATTTCAGCATGTGAAAGAAGGTCTGGAAAGTCGGATTGCGGAACTCAGAGATGAGATGCCAGAAGCAAATGATTTTATGGAAGTATTTTGTGCAAGCTGCACCACGACGCTGGATAAAATTTCAGAACATTATCACTAATATTTTGCCGCAGTGAATGCCCGCGTTACTCCATCGCGGGCAGTAATCACAGTAGTTCAGGGCATTTTACTGAGCCGGAAACTGTTATCTTCCTGCAGGTGCACGGATAATTGCCCGAGCGAAGTCAGACGCAGCAGACAGTTTTCAATGCCGGGCGTTTCCTGAGGAGCATTCACTGCTACCACCGCACAACCTGCCGTCAGGCCTGAAATCACCCCGGCGCTGGCATCTTCAACCACCACACATTGTTGTGGGCTATATCCCATCTGTTGTGCACCTGTCAGATAGGGGTCGGGCTCTGGTTTACCCCTGGCAATTTTTTCTGCCGTGATAAAAACTTCCGGCATGGGCAACCCAAGACACTGATAACGGGCAAACGCGACAGGATAACTCCCGGAAGTGACAATGGCCCACGGAATCTGCTGACGGTTTAAGGATTCAAGCAACTGCGTAGCCCCTGGTAGTGGAACAATACCCTCGGTCTGTGTCGCTTCGCGATGTTCAAGCCAGGCAAACTCCTCGCGGATCAGAGAGTCGGGTTTACCCGCCAGAAAATGACGCAATGAGGTAATCGCCTGCTTACCATGGATAAAGTTGAGAATCTGCTGAGCATCAATCTGATGTCTGTGTCCCCACTCTGTCCAGGCAAGCTCGACTGCAGGTAACGAGTCTACCAAAGTACCATCTAAATCAAACAAAAAGGTTTTAAACATTGTTTTTCCCGGGCCGTATCGAAATCGCTACTCTTAATACACAACATTTAGCCGTAGATTTGGTGACATTCGTCCTTTTACGGCCATGCTACAGGCGCTACCACGCCCTGTCACAGATCATCAAGAAACGTTTTATCCAACTGACGAAATGCCCGTTTCAGAATATCCGCCAAAGACTGGTAGGTCGGCGGCCCTTCCGGCATGGCTGTGGCCTGGCCTGCCTCGGCAAGTTTTTCCCGCAAGGCGTGATACCAGTTCAACAATGACGGTGGCAGTGGCTTCATTGAACGTTTACCCATCCACCACAGCCCCTGTAATGGCAGACTGCAGGCAAATAAGGCACTGGCTACCGCCGGTCCCAACTGCGCATGCAGTGCAATCTGCCAGCAGAGGGTGAAGACAGCCAGCGGCGGCATAAAACGTACAGCAAAACGTATCGCCTTACCGACCCGGTGCTCAGGAAACACCGGGCTCAGACGTTTATCATCAGGCCAGGTTTTCATATAGTGTTGCCCGCGTTGCAATACGCCAAACCAGCTTACGTTGCCTGAATTACTCATCACGGCACCTCAATTATATCAATAAAACATCAAAAAATTTTGAAATCCGAGCATCAACCAGGGTAAATTTATGCTCGCTGTAACCACCCGTTGGCTGTTGAGCAGTCGCTGATTCTGCCAAAATGAGTGGATCCGGAGACGGCAACTTATGGTCACATACTCAAAAAAAAACGCAGAAATCACTGATTTTTTGAGTATGGACAATATATTGCCCTGGCCGGGTATTTATTCTAAACCTGTCTGCATTCATGGGTTACATTAACGTCTGATGGCGCTGTTAATCGCCACTTTAAACAAATAGGTGCTTCCATGTCGAGTAAGTTAATCCTGGTTCTTAACTGCGGCAGTTCTTCTTTGAAGTTTGCCATCATAGACCCTGAAAGCGGGGATGAATATCTTTCAGGACTGGCTGAATGCTTCAATTTGCCAGAAGCCAGGATAAAGTGGAAACATGACGGCAATAAACAGGAAGCTACTCTGGGAGCTGGTGCTGCCCATAGTGAGGCCCTCGATTTTATTGTCCACACTATCCTGCACCAGCAACCTGAACTTTCAGATAAAATTGTTGCTATCGGGCACCGGGTCGTCCACGGCGGTGAGAGCCTTACAGAATCGGTGGTTATCAATGACCAGGTCATTGAGGAAATCCGCAAATCTTCTAATTTTGCCCCGTTACATAATCCGGCTCATCTTACAGGCATCAGAGAAGCACTGAAAAACTTTCCACATCTTTCCAGTAAAAATGTAGCGGTATTTGATACCGCTTTCCACCAGACAATGCCTGAGGAGTCTTATCTTTACGCTCTCCCGTATAAACTCTACAAACAGCATGGCATTCGCCGTTATGGCGCTCATGGTACCAGCCACTATTACGTATCTCGTGAAGCGGCCCGGATGCTGGAAAAACCGGTAGAAACACTCAACGTCATCACCTGTCATCTTGGTAATGGTGGATCAGTCACAGCCATCCGCGATGGCAAGTCTGTGGATACCTCAATGGGATTAACCCCGCTGGAGGGCCTGGTGATGGGTACCCGCTGTGGTGATATTGATCCGGCTATCATTTTCTTCCTGCACGATAATCTGGGGATGAACACAGAACAGATCAACCACATGCTGACCAAAGAGTCCGGTCTGCTGGGTCTGACCGAAACCACCAGCGATTGCCGTTATGTGGAAGATAATTACCTGACGCTGGAGAATGCACGGCGTGCCATGGACGTTTTCTGTCATCGCCTGGCAAAATATATTGGTGCCTATACATCCCTGATGGACGGCCGACTGGATGCTGTCGTGTTCACCGGCGGAATTGGTGAAAATGCGGCCAAAGTCAGGGAACTGACACTGAAAAAACTGGCCTTACTGAACATGGCAGTGGATGATGACAGCAATCTGGCAGCACGTTTCGGCGAATCCGGCTTTATCAATCAACCCGGTACCCGCCCGGTACTGGTTATTCCAACCAATGAAGAACTCGTCATTGCCCGGGATGCGGCAAGACTGACAGCCTGATTTATCCCCCACCGTCAGCTAAGGCTGGCGGTGTTGTTTTAGGACCGAATAAAAAAAGAGAGGTCGATTGTGTCCCGCACAATTATGCTAATTCCTACCGGCACCAGTGTCGGTCTGACCAGCGTCAGTCTCGGTGTTATCCGTGCTATGGAACGAAAAGGGATGCGCCTGAGCATCTTTAAACCTATAGCGCAGCCTCGTTCCAACAACGATGCAGAAGATCACACCACGGCTATTATTCGTCATAACTCGGTGATTCCTGCTGCAGAACCCCTTCGTATGTCTTACGTCGAAAATCTGTTGGGCTCTAATCAGCAGGATGTATTAATGGAAGAGATTATCGCCCGTTATCACGAGAACGCCCGTGATGCTGAGGTGGTATTAGTCGAAGGTCTCGTCCCTACCCGTAAGCATGAATTCGCGAATGCTCTGAACTATGAAATTGCCCGAACTCTGAATGCCGAAATCATCTTTGTGATGTCCCCCGGCAACGATACCGCCGCCCAGTTCAGAGAACGTATCGAAATTATTCAGAGCAGTTTCGGTGGAAAGAAAAATAAAAACATTTCAGGCATCATCATTAATAAGCTCAATGCTCCGGTCGATGATCAAGGCCGGACCCGCCCTGACCTTTCTGAAATTTTCGAAGATTCCACCGAAGCGAGTATTGCCAATCTGGATACCACCAAACTTCGTGAAAGCAGTCCGTTACCGGTACTCGGATGTATTCCCTGGAGTTTCGACCTGATTGCCACCCGGGCCATTGATATGTGTCGTCATCTGAACGCCAGGGTGGTTAACGAAGGTGATATTCACACCCGGCGTATTCAGTCAGTCACCTTCTGTGCCCGCAGCCTGCCACATATGCTGGAATTATTTCGCCCGGGTTCTCTGCTGGTGACATCGGCAGACCGGCCGGATGTATTGGTTTCGGCCTGCCTTGCAGCAATGAACGGTGTAGAAATTGGGGCTATTTTACTGACCGGCGGTTATGAAATTGATCCGCCGATCCAGGCCCTCTGCTCACGGGCACTACAAACCGGACTCCCCGTTTTTACCGTGAATACTAACACCTGGCAAACCTCGCTTAATTTGCAGAGTTTTAATCTGGAAGTTCCTATCGATGATACTCAGCGAATTGAAAAAATTCAGGAGTATGTGGCAAGTTATATCGATACCGATTGGGTGAACTCACTCAGTGGTGCCTCTGCCGGGAACCGTCTGCTGTCACCTCCGGCATTCCGTTATCAGTTGACAGAACTGGCCCGTCAGGCAGCTAAACGCATTGTCCTGCCGGAAGGGGATGAGCCGAGAACAGTCAAAGCGGCTGCCATCTGTGCAGCTCGTGGGATTGCCACCTGTATCCTGTTGGGTTCTCCGGATAAAATTCATCGCGTAGCGGCCACCCAGGGCGTCACCCTTGGCAAAGGGATCGAAGTCATCGACCCCCTGAAAGTACGTGAAGATTATGTGGCAAGGCTGGTTGAACTGCGTAAGAGTAAGGGGATGACAGAAATTGTCGCCAGAGAACAGTTGGAAGATAATGTCGTTCTCGGAACACTGATGCTGGAGAAAAACGAAGTGGACGGTCTGGTTTCCGGGGCAGTTCATACCACCGCAAACACCATCCGTCCCCCTCTGCAACTGATTAAGACTGCACCTAACAGCTCACTGGTCTCCTCTGTGTTCTTCATGCTGCTGCCGGAACAGGTGCTGGTGTACGGCGACTGTGCCATTAACCCGGACCCAACTGCCGAACAACTGGCCGAAATCGCGATTCAGTCTGCAGACTCAGCCACAGCCTTTGGCATAGAGCCGAGAGTGGCAATGATCTCTTATTCAACCGGGAATTCAGGCGCAGGCAGTGATGTTGAAAAAGTCAGGGAGGCCACTCGCCTGGCCAAAGAGAAACGCCCGGACTTAATCATCGATGGCCCCTTACAGTACGACGCGGCGATAATGGAAGATGTGGCGAAATCTAAAGCCCCTGAGTCAGTGGTCGCCGGGCGTGCGACTGTGTTTATCTTCCCCGATCTGAATACCGGAAATACTACCTATAAGGCAGTTCAGCGCTCGGCGAATCTGATCTCTATCGGACCGATGTTACAGGGAATGCGTAAACCAGTGAATGACCTGTCGCGTGGTGCCTTAGTAGATGACATCGTCTATACCATCGCTTTGACTGCCATCCAGTCAAAACAGGCCGAAACTCACCAATAACAGTTTTGAGGTATCAACAGAACAGGCGGGCATAATGCCCGCCTGCTGACTTTTCGGCACTCAATCCAGGAGGGATCAGGACTGAATTTCGTTAGATGCGCGACGGGCTTCGCTGTTCCGACTCATCCATAAAGATAAGGCTTTCAGTGAGTCGTCGGTAAACTCATCACAACGTACAGTAATTTCTTCCGGTGTCATCCAGAAGATTTCTGCGACTTCGCTTTCCTGCATCGCAAAGGGGCCGTGGCACACACAACTGAATAATGAACCCCAGACACGACAGTGCTGATCCTCAAAGTAGAATTTGCCGTGTTCAGCAAAAGGCACATCCGCAATGCCAAGTTCTTCCTCAGCTTCACGCCGTGCAGAGATCAGCAAATCTTCACCTGACTGCACTACGCCACCCGCGGTAGCGTCCAGCTTCCCCGGCATAAAATCTTTAATCTCTGTACGACGCTGAACCA
Organism: Tatumella morbirosei; assembly: GCF_000757425.2. Lineage (GTDB taxonomy): Bacteria > Pseudomonadota > Gammaproteobacteria > Enterobacterales > Enterobacteriaceae > Tatumella > Tatumella morbirosei. The sequence goes on from NZ_JPKR02000003.1 coordinate 1,077,525, forward strand.
GAATTCGCCCCATTCCATCATGCACCACGATATAGGTTGCCCGATGACGGAGACACTCTGCACGCATTTGCGCACGACTGGCTGTTTTGACGACTTCATCATCTTCACTTACGATATCAACCCACTCAATACCGTCTTCAGGAATTTGCTCCACCATCCGTAACCCTTTTATCTCGCAGATACTCACAGTATCTAATATTATCAGACAATTATTACAATGGACGTAAAGTTAATGTTAAATATTACTCTGCCCATCGCCGGTTTATTTGTTATTTAGCTTTACCGCTTCATTCACCCACAACTGTATCGACGCTCGTTGCCATTGAAATGCTGCATACTCCTGAAGTCTTTCCGGCAAAGGATCACCGTGCTTTGTCAGTCGGTTAAGCATCACGGCTAAATCACAGTCAGCCACTGACCATTGACCAAACAACGAAGAATGTTGCCCTATCAGCTGAGAAGCACCACTGATCAGTTTTTTTACATCACGTTCCCCCGCAGCAGACAACGGGGGGTATTTTCGTCCGGAAAAAATAACATCGGTTGGCCGCTCCGTACGCAATGCCAGAAAATCACTGCGTAACCAGGCCTGGACCTGTCTGGCCATTGCTTTTTGCTGATGATGAGACGGATAAACTCGTGGATAGTCTGGTGCAGGGAATGTCTCGTCGAGGTACTCAGCGATAGCTGAAGATTCAGACAGTGTAAACCCATCATGTTGCAGACAAGGGACTCGCCCTGTCAGCAACAACGAAGACAGCTCCGGGCGGGTATGCTGGTTCTGTTCCAGATTCAGCGTATTTACGCTAAAGCGCAGCCCTTTCTCCTGCATACAGACATACACCGACATGGCATAAGGACTATGAAATCCTGAGTCAGACCACAAAATTAATCCGGGAGAAGACATAAACAGTTCTCGCTACGCGTGACGATAAATATCTGTTTACAGAATTTTTAGCAGGAAGGCAATTGCTGACTGTTTCATCGCCTGAGAAGCGATAGTCTGTGCAGCAACTCCTGCTGAATATACTCCTGCCTGTACCACAGATAGTGATACAGGCAGGGAAGTGGTTATTTTAATGCGCCGGAAAGAAACTGCTGAAGACGCGGGCTTTTCGGCTGACTGAATACCGTCTCCGGATGACCCTGCTCTTCAATTTTCCCCTGATGCAGGAAAATAACATGGTTAGAGACGTGGCGGGCAAACTCCATCTCATGGGTAACCACCACCATGGTTTTCCCCTCTTCTGCAAGTTGCTGCATAATTCGCAGCACTTCGCCCACCAGTTCAGGGTCAAGCGCAGATGTCGGTTCATCGAACAATAGAACTTCAGGCTCCATCGCCAGCGCCCTGGCAATGGATACGCGCTGTTGTTGACCACCGGACAGATGTACCGGATATTTCGCCCGTGCCCGCTCATCAATACCGACTTTATCCAGGTACTTAATTGCCCGCTCACGGGCTTCCTGCTTGCTGATTCCCAGAACATGAACCGGAGCTTCCATCACGTTATCCAGTACTGTCATGTGGCTCCACAGGTTGAAGTGCTGGAACACCATGGTCAGGCGGGTACGTAATTTCCGCAATTGTTCTTTGTCGGCCACTTTAAGCTGGCCATCTTTGTCACGCACCAGATTAATATTTTCTTTATTCAGCGCAATGGTGCCTTCGCTGGGTTTTTCCAGAAAATTAATACAGCGTAAAAACGTACTCTTACCGGACCCGGAAGATCCGATAATACTAATCACATCACCAGCCGCAGCCTGTAATGAAACTCCCTTGAGAACCTCATGTTCTCCATAACGTTTGTGGAGTTCTGTCACACTTAATTTTATTTCAGCCATATTTTTACTCAGCGGGATCAGGATTTAACATGTGGCAGCCAGCGACGCTCGGCCATACGGAACAGCGTAATCAGACCATAAGAAATGACCAGATAAATAATCGCAGCAATACCAAACGCAGTAAAAGGCTGATATGTCGCGGCATTAATATCTCTGGCTATTTTCAGAACGTCGGGCACCGTGGCGGTAAACGCCAGTGATGTGGAGTGCAACATCAGTATAACTTCGTTACTGTAAGCCGGCAGTGCAATACGCAGCGCTGCAGGAAGAATAATACAACGATACATTTTGAAACGGGAAAAACCATAAGCCCGCGCGGCTTCAATTTCACCGTGTGGTACAGAACGAATAGCTCCGGCAAACACCTCGGTGGTGTAAGCGCAGGTATTTAGTGCAAAGGCCAGTAAGGTACAGTTCATACCGCTACGGAAGAAGGCATTCAGCAACTCATTGCCTTTCACCACTTCCAGGGTATACATTCCGGTGTAAAACACCAGTAGCTGTACATACAAGGGTGTACCACGAAAAACATAGGTAAAGATCCATACCGGAGTACTAATAAAGCGGTTCGATGATACGCGGGCAATGGCCAGTATGACAGCCATCACTCCACCAATCACTACTGACAAAATTAACAGCCAGAGTGTTACCGCTACGCCGGTAAACCGGTAGCCATCCGTCCATAGCAATGACTGCCAATAGTCGTGAATAATATCAATCATAATTCGGCCTTTTTCACCCCAACTGAATAGCGGCGTTCCAGCCACCACAACACACCATTGGAGACTGTGGTAAAGAACAGATAGATGACTCCGGCGACAATCGCGAAGTAGAACGGCTGCCAGGTGCTTTTACCTGCCAGTTGCGTCGCCTTAATCACATCTTCCAGGCCAAGTAATGACACTAATGCCGTCGCTTTTAGAATAACCTGCCAGTTGTTACCAATGGCAGGCAGTGCGAAACGCATCATCAATGGGAATAACACCCGACGAAATACCTGAGAACTGGTCATGCCATAAGCCGTAGCTGCTTCCGTCTGCCCTTTAGGGACCGACAGGAAAGCCCCACGGAACGTCTCAGTAAAATAAGCGCCGTAGATAAAGCCGATGGTGATAATCCCGGCCGCCATGGGATCGATATCAATCTGTTCCCAACCCATCAGGTCTGTAAACTGATTAAGAGCAATCTGCAGTCCGTAATAGATAAGCAGCATCAATACCAGATCGGGGATACCACGAATAATGGTGGTATATAAACCGAACACAGATCGTAAGATTGTGCTTTTTGAAAGTTTGGCTCCGGCGCCTATCAGTCCCAAAATAACCGCCAGAACCACAGAACTGATTGCCAGTTCAATCGTTACCAGCGCGCCTTTCATAATGACGTCGGTATATCCATAGAGCATTAAACAATTCCTGCAACAAAAGAGACAACCACTGCCCGCAACTGGCGGCGGGCAGCTCGCGGCGAATTAATCGCCGTAGACATTAAAGTCGAAATATTTTTTCGCCAGTTTGTCGTAAGTTCCATCCTTACGCATAGACTCGAAAGCTTTATCCACCGCAGCCTTCAGCTCTGTGTCACTTTTGCGCATTCCCATTCCGGTTCCCACACCAAAGATTTTATCGTCTTTAACCGCAGGACCCGCAAAGGCATAACCCTTTCCTACAGGGCTTTTCAGGAAGCCTTCTCCGGCCTGTACTTCATCCTGGAAAGCAGCATCGATACGTCCGGCATGCAGATCCTGATACACCTGGTCCTGTCCGGAATAAGAAACAACATTGACTCCCTGTGGACGCCAGTATTCGTTAGCATAGGTTTCCTGAGTAGTTCCCTGCTCTACCCCAATACTTTTACCTTTCAGCGATGCAAGTGTCGGCTGCAGGGTAGAACCTTTCACCGCCACCAGTCGGGAGTTCGCCGCATACAGTTTTTCTGAAAACGCGATCTGTTTCTCACGTTTCTCAGTGATAGATAACGAGGAAATGATGGCATCAATTTTATTGGCCTGCAGTGACGGGATCAGTCCGTCAAAGTCACCTTCCACATAGGTACACTTAGTGTGGATACGCGCACAAATTTCGTTTGTCAGATCAATGTCAAAACCCACCAGTTTACCACTGGAATCTTTTGACTCAAAGGGCGGATACGTTGGGTCGGTTCCGATACGCAGCGTTTTGGGAATTGCCGCAAATACACTGCCAACGCTGGAAATTGCCAACATTAGAGAAAGAGCTAATACTCGCTTTTTCATAGACTGCCCTCAGGTTGATATTTTTTATAGTGTTGAGTAATGAATGTTGTGTGTTCACAAATTATTTAGCACTTTTCGTGCCAGGCAGCATCACCTTACCTGAAAAAGGCCGGAACCGACCAATACTTTATTTTGTCGCGGATTAAACACCTTCCTGACAAAGCTCTGTGACTGGTTGCCGGCAGAAATGCACCACCACAATGCACAAAAGGCACCATTTTGGTGCCATTACCGGGCAATGAATCATTTTAGTGCGTGCTGGGTTTAGCTCTTGCCCTGCCAGCGGGCAAATAAGTCCTGAGGCAGCTCAATGTTAAACTGGTCAATAATCCGGTTAACTGTCTGGTCGACGATATCCATGACATTTTGCGGGCGATGATAAAACGCAGGCACCGGCGGCATAATAATCGCCCCCATCTCTGCGGCGGTCGTCATCATTCTCAGGTGCCCCAGGTGTAAAGGCGTTTCACGTACACCGAGTACCAGTGTCCGCCGCTCTTTCAGAACCACATCCGCCGCCCTGGTCAGCAAATTGTCACTGTAGCTGTGCACAATTCCTGACAATGTCTTCATTGAACAAGGCAGCAGGGCCATACCATCAGTCTTAAATGAACCGGAAGAGATACTGGCGCCTATATCACGATTATCGTGCACCACATCTGCCAGCGCCTGAACTTCCCGCACGCTGATATCACTTTCCATGGCTAGTGTCTGACGGGCAGACTGACTCATGACTAAATGGGTTTCCACCTGAGGCAGATCTTTCAGTACCTCTAACAGACGAATACCGTAAATAACGCCGCTGGCTCCTGATAAACCAACAATGAGTCTTTTCATAACCTGCTCCGGGAGGTGCACTAAAAACCAGCATCATAACGTGTGACGGGGCATTGAGGCGAACAGAATTCCAAAAAACACAGGGCGGAAAATCCGCCCTATGTTTTTTATGTCATTACGAGAAGTTTAACCTTCGTTATGCAATTCCAGATTTTCGACTTCATTTTGTCTGGCAATCGCCTGAGCATCATCGTTGCGCAGTGACTGTAAATAATCCAGATAGCCTTGATCAACATCTTTGGTGACATAGATTCCATCAAACACCGAGCAGTCAAACTCTGTGATATCCGGATTTTCTTCACGTACGGCGTCGATAAGATCATTCAGATCCTGGAAAATTAACGCATCCGCTTTAATCAGGTGGCAGATTTCATCAACTTCACGTCCGTGAGCAATCAGTTCGGTAACACTGGGCATATCGATGCCATAGACGTTAGGGAAACGCACTTCCGGTGCCGCTGAAGCCAGATACACTTTCTTCGCTCCGGCTTCACGGGCCATTTCAATTATCTGCTCAGAAGTGGTGCCACGGACAATGGAGTCATCAACCAGCAACACATTCTTATCACGGAATTCGGCACGGTTTGCATTCAGCTTACGTCGAACCGCACTGCGACGCATCTGCTGTCCAGGCATAATAAAGGTCCGGCCGACATAACGGTTTTTAACGAACCCCTGGCGATAAGGTTTATCCAGAATACGGGCAATTTCCAATGCGACATCGGTAGAGGTTTCCGGGATTGGAATAACCACATCAATATCCAGGTCTTCCCACTCACGGGCAATCTTCTCACCCAGTTTAGTCCCCATACGAACACGGGCACTGTACACCGAAATTTTATCGATAAATGAGTCAGGACGCGCGAAATAAACGTACTCAAACAAGCACGGATGGCTTTTCGGGTTCGCTGCGCACTGCCGGGTAGAAAGTTCACCCTGCTCGGTGATATAAACGGCTTCACCCGGTGCCACATCGCGTATAAATTCAAAGCCTAAGGTGTCCAGGGCAACACTTTCAGACGCAACCATATATTCAGTGCGTTCATCCGGCAATACACGTTTACCCAGAACCAAAGGACGAATGCCATTCGGGTCACGGAAAGCGACCATACCGTGGCCAATAATCATCGATACCACTGCATAGGCCCCGCGGACCAGAGTATGTAGTGATTCTACGGCGGCAAAAATATTTTCTGCCGTCAACGGATAGACCTGAAAACGGTCGAGTTCCTGGGCAAAAACATTCAACAGCACTTCAGAGTCTGAGGTGGTATTCACATGACGACGGCCATACTCAAATAAACGTGAGCGCAGTTCATGAGCATTGGTCAGATTTCCGTTGTGTGCCAGCGTAATACCGTAAGGAGAGTTAACGTAAAAAGGCTGGGCTTCAGAGGCACTTGAGCTTCCTGCTGTCGGGTAACGAACATGGCCAATCCCCATATTCCCCTGTAAGCGCTGCATATGACGTGCTTCAAACACATCGCTCACCAGTCCGTTTGCTTTCCGCAGGCGGAAGCAGTTCATCGCATCAATGGTGCAGATCCCCGCCGCGTCCTGGCCGCGGTGCTGTAATACCGTTAATGCATCGTAAATAGACTGGTTGACCGGCAGAAACCCGGTGATACCGACAATACCGCACATGTTGTCATTTCCTCATTAAAGCCGTATCTCCCCTGCCTTATGACCGGGGTAAAAAACTCGACGTGCTCTGTAAATAGTCAAAAAACCATCTGATGATGTAGCTGAATTGCGGAACCAGCTGCGATTGTGACCAGTCCGTACTTTTAGAAAACCCGGTGAATGTATCAAGAAAAAACAGGATAGCTGAAACAATCAACACCCCTCGTAATGCTCCGAAACAAACACCCAGTACACGGTCAGTACCCGACAGTCCGGTTTTTTCAACCAGCGATCCAATCACATAATTGACAATCGCCCCGACAATCAGCGTCGCAATAAACAGCGCGGCTATTGCTACACCATTACGTACCATGGGTTCTTCAAACCCGGTGAACCAGACTGCCAGATAAGAAAAATAGTGGCTGGCAACAAAAAAAGCACATCCCCAGGTGACTAAAGATAAGGCTTCCCGCACAAATCCTCTGATCAGACTAACTAAAGCCGAAAATCCGACAATCCCGATTATGACGTAATCAATCCAGTTCATGAGCTCTTCCGGTGCAACAGTGATCCCTTCTGCAATCTGTTCGGGGCGCATTTTAACAGAAAAAGAAAACGTTTGCGTACCGTTTTCCCCCGACTGCAGAGAAAAAGGGCAATGAAAATTTCGTTTCATTGCCCCTGTAAGTTCAGCTAAGTAACATGCTGATTTTCATAAGTATTATTGAAAACGCGATCTGACAGTGTAACGAAAGGCTGCCATTACCGCACGGTATATGGCCTGACAACTCCACTCAGGCCGGTTTTACTTTTCAACTGTTCAATCTGCGATTGCAGGCGACTTTTCGAATTGTCTGGCCCTACCTGTATGCGATTGATCTGGCCCTGAACGGGTGTCGCTGGTATCGAGTAAGCCCGGAAACCTGACGCCCTTAGCTCTGTCACAATTTCAGTCACTTTAGCCGCATTTTTCAGTGCTCCAAGCTGGATAACATAAGCCTGACCGGTCGGTGCATCCGCCTTCGTTTCCGCTGCTGGGGCAGAGGGCTGTGTTGCAGGCTGATCATTCAGTGCTTCCAGTGCGCGCTGACGTTCTTTTTCGGCCTGAGCCTGTTTCGCTTTAGCTTTGGCTGCCGCTTCACTGGCCAGGCGCTGAGCACGTGCCTGAGCCTGACTGGCTTCACGTTCAGCCTGTTGACGTGCCTGTTGTGCCTGCTTCTGGCGAGCCTCTTCCTGTTGTCGTGCAGTAGCATCATTCTGCGCCTGCTGCTGCGTCTGTTGTGACGGAGGCTGCGTGTTTGCACTGCTCTGCCCGGTGGTATTTGCGCTGTTAACCGGGGTGTCAGTATCGGTGTTTTCACCGCCAGGTGGCGTCGTTGCCGTACCCGGAGCCGTTGTGGTATGCCCGGTGAGTGGTTGCGTCACCGGGGGTACCAGATCATTATCCTGCTGGTCGCCCGGCTTAGGCACCAGAGGGATTGCTGCAAATTCCTCTTTATAGTGTTTCTTCTTACCGTCGAGCAGCCCGGGTAACACAATAACCCCGATAGCCACCAGAATGACGGTACCCACTAAACGATTCTGAAATTTACTCGCCACTTCCTCTCTCCCCTGAGATAGACGTCATCACATGCGCTACCGTATGGAAGGAGCCGCAAACCAGAATGATATCCTGCGCGTCAGCCTGAAGTTTTGCTGCATGCCACGCTTCGTCTACCGAGGCGAAACTGGCCGCCTGTGGTAAATGGACGACTAATTCTTCAGCACTGGCTCCGCGTGGACCTTCAAGCGGCGCGCAATACCAGTAATCCACCTGACTGATAAGTTCAGCCAGTGTTCCGGCAATATCTTTATCATGCAGCATTCCCACCACCGCATGCACCTTACCAGTCTCAGGTAAAGTCGCTAATCTCGATGCCAGGTAGGCAGCTGCATGAGGATTATGAGCCACATCCAGAATCACCCGCGGAGATTCGCTGATGGTCTGAAAGCGCCCTGGCAATTCAGCATTAGGTAAATTCTCGCGGATACAAGCTTCGCTGACCTGTAATCCCGATACCCTCAATGCGGCCAGCGCAGTGGCGGCATTCGGTAGTGGCACCTTCGGTACCGGCAACTGCTGTAGTTCTCCCTGGATGTCACGGAAATCCCAGACAACTCCCTTTTCATGATAGGACCACTGGTGATCCCGTTGCAGCAGGACAGCACCTTTATCTGCCGCAACGCGGCCAACAGACGCTGGCATGTCCGGATCTCCGACCACGGCGGGTTTGCCCTGGCGGAAAATACCGGCTTTCTCCCGGCCAATACTCTCACGGTCTGGTCCTAACCAGTCGGTATGATCCAGGGCAATGCTGGTCACCACCGCCACATCAGCATCCACGATATTGGTGGCATCCAGGCGTCCCCCGAGCCCTACCTCAAGGATAACCACATCCAGATTCGCTTCGCGAAACAGGTATAAAGCCGAGAGGGTACTGAATTCAAAGTAGGTCAGTGAAGTTTCACCACGCCCCTGATTAAGAAAAGCGAAACTGGCAGTATGCTCTGCCTCACTGAGTTCCTGAGACTGAATACGTACCCGTTCGGTATACCGAACCAGGTGGGGTGAGCTATACACACCAACGCGGTAACCCGCTGCGATAAGTAATGTTTCAAGAGTACGGCAGGTGGTCCCTTTACCGTTGGTGCCGGCCACCGTGAAAACAAAGGGGGCCGGCTTTAACAAATTAAGCGCAGAGGCTACACGACGTACACGCTCAAGGCCCAGGTCAATCGCCTGGCTGTGCAGGTTTTCCAGATAAGTCAGCCACGTAGCAAGAGGAGACGTGGCCTGCGGTAGGTGAAGATTTTCCATGTGTCCCGTTGATATCATTACAGTGCATAAATAAAAGACGCCCTAAAGCGTCTTTATCATTACTGTCAGGTCTCGTCATGCTCCGTTTCAGTCTCAGGTTCAGACTGAATACCGTCATGCAAAGGTGCCGGCAGATTCATCATTTTTGCCAGTAATCCGGCGATTTTGAAACGGATTTCAGGACGACGAATAATCATATCAATCGCCCCTTTCTCAATCAAAAACTCACTGCGCTGGAAGCCAGGGGGTAATTTTTCACGAACCGTCTGTTCGATAACCCGCGGGCCGGCAAAACCAATCAGTGCTTTGGGTTCAGCAACATTTAAATCGCCCAGCATCGCAAAACTGGCAGAAACTCCACCCATAGTAGGATCGGTGAGTACCGAAATGTACGGCAGCCCGCGCTCACGCAGTTTTGCCAACGCAGCACTGGTTTTAGCCATCTGCATCAGCGACATCAATGCTTCCTGCATACGCGCGCCACCACTGGCAGAGAAACAGATCAGAGGACAATTATCTTCCAGAGCCTGCTCTGCTGCACGAATAAAACGCGCTCCCACTACTGAGCCCATTGACCCGCCCATAAAGGAAAATTCAAACGCGGCAGCCACTACTGGCATACCATGCAACTCACCTTTCATGACGATCAGTGCATCTTTCTCGCCGGTACTTTTCTGTGCGGCCAACAGACGATCTTTGTATTTTTTCTGGTCGCGGAACTTCAGAACATCTTTAGGTTCCAGCTCACTGCCCAGTTCAACTGTCGTCCCCTGGTCCATAAATGACGCTAAACGATCACGGGCATGCATACGCATGTGATGATCGCATTTAGGGCAGACTTCAAGATTCCTTTCTAACTCCGCGCGATAGAGCACCTGGCCACAGCTATCACATTTCGTCCAAACCCCTTCAGGAATACTCGCTTTACGCGTTGGGGTAACATTACTTTTATTAAGAATGCGTTCAATCCAGCTCATTGATGACCTTTCTGTTTGAACCTGGGTTATCCAGTTGTTTTATTTCTGCTGAATTTTTATCCAACAGCCGGTAAATGACGCCCATTAAACCACAACCCGCCCACACTGTGGATAAAAATCTGGTTTAACCGTCTGAGGCCTGCAGGAAAAACTAATTTTTCCGTGCTGCCTGTCTGCGATGCCGCAAGACTTCGATAATGCCGGGCAAGACCGAAATAACAATAATAGCAACAATCAGCAAATTAAGATTCTTCTGCACCACCGGTAAATCACCAAACAGGTAACCGGCATAGCTGAACAATACTACCCAGGCAATCGCCCCGGCGATGTTAAACAATGCAAAGTGGCGGTAAGACATTTTACCCATTCCGGCCACAAACGGCGCGAACGTCCGAATGATCGGGATAAAACGCGCCAGGATAATCGTTTTGCCACCGTGCTTTGCATAAAATGCGTGGGTCTTATCCAGATAGCTACGGCGAAAGATCTTTGAATCTTCCCGGCTGAACAGTTTACCGCCAAACAACCGCCCGATGGTGTAATTAACTGCATCTCCTGCAATAGCAGCCACAATAATACACAGCGCAAGCAAATGAATATTTAAATCATTGCCAGGGAGTGCCGCCAGAGCCCCCCCTACAAATAGCAGGGAGTCACCCGGCAGGAACGGAGTCACCACCAGACCTGTTTCACAAAAAATGATCAGGAACAAAATGGCATAAACCCAGACTCCGTAATCCGCGACCAACCGTGCCAGATGAACATCGATGTGCAGAATAAAATCAATAATAAAATGGATGTACTCCATGAATGCTTATCCTTTACCTGAGAATAAATCATCGCCGGTCAGAAATAACGGACCAGGCTCGACATCCGGCAGTTCGAACTTAGCCGGATAATCCACCGAGACCAGATATAAACCTTCCGCCCTGGCTGTAGCTGCCGCCAGTTTACGGTCTTTTGCTGCCAGTAATTCCGCCATCCATGACTCCTGCTGGTTACCACAACCTACTTCAAGCAGACTGCCGACGATATTGCGCACCATATGATGTACAAATGCATTGGCTTTAATATCGACAATCACAAAGGCCCCCTGGCGCCACACATGAATATGACTGATGTTTCTCCACGGGGTTTTGGACTGGCAATGTACCGCACGAAATGAAGTAAAATCATTTTCGCCTAATAAGCTCTGCGCTGCACGGTGCATAGCAGCCTCATCCAGCGGATGATAAAAGTGAGTGATTCCCTGATCGAGGATTGCCGGGCGCAATCGCTGATTATAAATAATATAGCGATAGCGCCGTGCAGTCGCACTGAACCGGGCATGGAAATCATCGGCCACTTCTTTCACCCAGCGTACCGCAATGTCTTTGGGTAAATTAGCATTCACCCCCAAAGTCCAGGCACTGTCCGGCCGCTGTACACTGGTTTCAAAATGAACCACCTGACCGGTGCCATGAACACCCGCATCAGTACGGCCGGCACAAAAGACGTTAACCTCATGGTTAGCTACGGTAGTTAATGCCCGCTCCAGATATCCCTGCACACTGCGGACCTCTGGCTGGCGCTGCCAGCCGTAATAACGGCTACCGTCATATTCGATACCCAGCGCCAGCTTACGTGTCTTCACTTCAGACATGGTTACAGATACTCCTGCACCAGCCGTTCAGCAACTTTCACTGCCATTAGTGCTCCGCCGAAACGAATATTGTCGGCCACTGACCAGAATTGCAGTTGTTCAGGGATCCCATAATCGTTATGTAACGATCCAATGCACAACTGACCGCTTCCGGTCGCATCACTCACTGGGGTCGGAAACTCACCCTCATCGCTCAGCAGAATATCTCCGGACACTGCCAGATCATTGCGAGCTTCGTCCGCCGAGTAAGGTCTGAGACATTCCAGCTGTACGCTCTGGGCATTACCATAAAACACGGGGGCCTGGACGGAACTGACCGACACCGGCAACCCTTCGTCCTGCAGGATTTTTCGAACCTGATCCACCAGCCGGCGATCTGCCGCCACACTCCCCTGCTCATCCGGCACTAACGGCAGCAGGTTAAACGCCAGTTGTCGGCCAAAATAATGTTCATCAACCGGTACGCCATTAAGCAAACGAGCACTTTCCCCTGCCAACCCGTCCACCGCGGCTTTACCGTGACTGGAGACCGATAGCAGGTTAGTGACCTGTATACGACCGACCCCTGCCGCATCCGCCAGTGGCTTAATCGCACATAATAACTGGCTGACCAGATTATCCGCCACGCTGACGATATTACGGTTTCGGTAATCGGCTAATACCTGAGGATTAACCTCAGCGATAACCAGCGGTACATCTGGCTCCAGGGCAAACAAAGGGCTACTGTCAATGACCAGACACCCGGAGCTGGCAGCCTGCTCAGCATATTGTGCAGAGGCTTCACTGCCGGCCACAAAAAACGCCAGCTGCGCCTGTGCCCAGTCAAAGTCTGTTGCAGAACGTACCAGATGGTTTTTTCCATCCACCCGCACCGACTCTCCGGCACTGTTTTCGCTGGCTAATAAGAATAACTCACCAACCGGGAACTGACGCTCCGTCAACAACTCCAGTACAGCACTTCCCACTGCACCAGTGGCTCCTAAGAGAGCGATATTCCAGCCGTCAGACATGTTGGTTTACTCCAGAAAACAAAAAATAAAGCGGTGAGATCCACCGCCTGAACAAGAGGTAGTGATAGCCAAAAAACTCAGCAATTACCGGTAAACTTTGCATTAAAACCCAGTAAGCGTAGTTTTTCTGCGGTGTCTGCATTGTCGCAATCCACCTGTAAAGAGGACCATTCCCGGCGTTCCCAATACTGCTTACGCAGGCGGTCAAACTCCCCTGGCTTATCAGCAACTGCACGTAACAAGGCATCATCACGGCGCACATCATACACCAGATGTGCCAGACGTTTTAGCATTGCCTGATCACATTCTCCCCGCAGGGTCAGTTGGCGAATATCCGGGACAGGCAGTAACTCAGCTAAGGGGACCTGTTGTGGCTGACCGATAAAGGCTGACCATGCTTCAAAAACCTGGGTAGTTCCGCGGGCTTTCCCTTCCAGGGTATAGCCGGCAATATGTGCCGTTGCGATATCCACCTTGTCCAGCAACGCTAACGACAACTCAGGCTCGGGTTCCCAGACATCCAGTACCACCGAGAGGTCCTGGCGGTTCTCCAGAACAGTCAGCAGTGCCTGGTTATCTACTACCGGACCACGGCAGGCATTAATCAAAATGGTACCTTCAGTGAGTTGTTCCAGCAGCGCCTGATCTGCCAGGTGCAGAGTTTTATAAGGTCCGTCTTTGAATAATGGCGTGTGGAAGGTCAGAACATCCGCTTCATGGACCAGTGTTTCCAGCGAATGAAATTCACCTTCATCACCACGATCAGCGCGAGGTGGATCGCAAATCAGCGTTTTAATGCCAGCCGCTTCCAGTCGGCGCTGTAACCGCCCACCGACATTACCGGCCCCGACAATACCAACAGTACGATCCGTCAACAGGAAGCCGTCTCGTTCGGCCAGGGCGAGCAGTGCTGAGAACACATATTCAACCACCGCAATAGCGTTACAACCTGGCGCGGCAGAAAAAGCCACACCCTGTGCCTGTAAATCCGCAGTGTTGATATGATCCTGACCCGCTGTCGCGGTACCGACAAAACTTACCGGGGTCCCTTCCAACAACGAGTGATTCACCCGGGTGACCGAACGCACCATCAATGCATCTGCACTCCGCAGTTCTGCTGAAGAGACTGTTCGTCCTGGCACTGCAATCACATCGCCGAGCCGGCTGAACAGTTCGCGGGCATACGGCATATTTTCATCAACAACAATTTTCACTGACTTTGTCCTGTTGAACCGGAATTATAAAGATATTCTGTCATAAAGCCTGCCGGAAAACATCCGGCGTTTGTGCGGTGAATCGCTTGCCTTAGTGTCTCTTGTCCGTCATCTTAACCGACTCTGTTAAACACTCTAAGGCGGTCATACCCGGGAGACTGCACTGATATTCTGTTGAAGGACTGGTTATGAATTTTTTGTTCCCCCTCGGCGCCGTGATTATCTGGGCGATCAACTCTATTGTTAGCAAACTGACGGTAGGTGTGATTACTCCGGAGGCGATATCCTTTTATCGCTGGATTATTGCGTTAGTGATATTGACGCCATTCGTTTTACCTTCAGTGATCCGTAACCGTGCAGCGCTGTCACGTGAATGGTTAAAACCTGTTGATTCTGGGGGGCGTTGGGGATGGTGTTGTATCAGAGCCTGGCCTATTACGCGGCACGAACAGTCAGTGCCCTGTTTATTGGGATTATTGTCGCCAGTATTCCGTTACTCACGATTATATTTAGCCTGTTTATACTGAGACTGACACCGACGCTGGGTATCGTGTTTGGCGCAATTCTTTCCTTTTCCGGACTCACCTGGCTTATCAGTCAGGGCCACCCACAACAGTTGTTTACTCATGGATTAGGCAGCGGAGAGCTGATGATGATTGTGGCTGCTGCGGCCTATGCGTTGTATGGTGTGCTCACCAAACGCTGGTCGATGAATCTGCCACAGTGGCAAAGTCTGTATGTTCAGATCCTGTTTGCAGTACTGCTGCTCATTCCGGGCTTTTTACTCACCCCGAATATTGCCTTAACCGTTCATAGCATCCCGTTGGTGCTTTATGCTGCGATCCCTGCCTCCGTCATGGCCCCGTGGTTATGGATTCAGGGGGTCGTTCGTCTTGGCGCCAATACAGCCAGCATTTTTCTGAACCTTTCTCCGGTTTTTACCGCCATTATCGCGATTATATTTCTGCATGAGAAATTGCATAGCTGGCACTGGATCGGCGGCATATTAACTCTGGCCGGAGTAGTGCTTGCTCAGCGACTACGAACCCCACTCGGACGCAGGGCCGGACAAAATCTGCCCCGTTAGCCACTTTCTGTTATATGTTTAACTAAATCTCCCTGCTTATCCCTTGGGATTTCTCAGGGGGATTGTTATCATACTGGCTGATACTCCGGCTAACCCCGGGCTGAATTTTCTCTACTTGCTGGAATGTTTGTCATGCAACCACTCCGCGGCCCATCCGGGGTCACTGGCGAAACAACGCCTTCTGCCCATTCACGGGAAACTCATACTCCAGCATCACCGGCTGCACTGACGACTGCCCAGCGAACTGCGCTGGAACGTATTATTGTCCGGATTATGGCCATCAGTTCTCTGAAGCCGGCTGAGCTATGGGCAGGTATCCGCCATCAGTCGGGTGTAAAGCATGACAATGAACTGCTTTCCAGCCACTTTCCCGCCGCAGAGCAATGGCTGACCGGACGGCTTATTCAGGAAAAAAATGCCCGTTCAGCCAGAATTCTACTCCAGCAACTGACAGACTTGCTGCCGGTAGGAAATAATCGTCAGGCCGTGAGTCATTTTATCCGCCAGAATTTTGGCCAGACCGTGCTGAGCTCACTGACCCAGCCCCAGTTGCAACAGGTACTGACCATGCTGCAAAACGGTCAGATGGATATTCCACAGCCGCAACAAATACGCACGACGGATCGTACATTGCTTCCGGCTGAACATCAGAATTTGCAACAACAGGTGATTAAACTAACCATTTCCGGTGGCGGTTCTCCGTCGGCAGTCTGGCAACAGCTGTTCAGCCTGATTTCATTAAAAAATGGTGATCCGATTCCATCGCGATTTTATCCACTGATGAACCAGTATCTGCAGGCCAGAATTGCATTACTTACCCATAGCCAGACTCTGCCGCTAACATTACCGGCGTTGTTAAAATCGCTGAAACAACCGCCATCTGAAACAGAGGTTCAGCATCTGACAGGTTACTGCGAGCAGCAATTCCCTTCAGTCGCTACCCAACCTCTGACTGAAGTTCAGGCTCAGGATGTGTTGCATCGTTTGTTTCGTTTACGGGCAGAACAGCTGATTCTGGCCGGGAAAAAAGAGTCCGTGACCAACCCCCGGCCACTGACTGCCGATATTCCCGCGCCGGCGCCAGCCAGTTACTGGTCACGTATACCCCGTAGCTGGCTGGTTATCCTGCTGGTATTGGTTATTATTCTGCTGTTGTGGCTGTTCTAACATCCACACTCTTTATCCGCCGGTGATGACGGCCACTCCCCGGGGAGTTCCCCGGTTGTCACCGGATGTTGATCACGCTTCCAGAAATCCAGTCCGCCAATCAACTCACGCACATAAAAACCCGCCTGAGCCAGTTTTAATGCACCTTTTGTCGAACCATTGCAGCCGATACCATCACAGTAAGTGATATACAGTAATGACGGATCCAGTTGTGCCAGCGTCTCTGCGGTCATTGTGCGATGAGGAAAACTCCGCGCGGTAGTGATATGTCCCTGCCGGTAGTGCGTTTCAGACCTGACATCCAATACGACAATCCCCGGATTACCCTTTTGCACATCCTCCGCCAGATCCCAGGCATCTGAGTAAAATGCCAATTTACGTTGTAAATATTCGACTGACTGGCTCGGTTGGGCAACAGCTGACAGATTAAAGTTCATCATTTTTCTCCTTGCTAACTGAGTTCAGATTACCGCAGGATAGCAAGACCACTAATACCACTTCTGGCAGGCAGATAAGACCACTATGCTACCACCCTCCCCCTGGCTGGTGATATTTGACAATTTACCAGGCCGTGGCCATCGCGAGCGATTATGTGAGACTCTGCGCCTGGCCATCCACCGCGGACACCTTTCTGCAGGACAGAAATTACCTTCCAGTCGTCAGTTGGCCGCCGACCTGTCACTGTCCCGGGTGACGACAGAGGCCGCCTATAGCCAGCTGGAAAGTGAAGGTTATCTGGTGCGTTATCAGGGGAAAGGTAGCTTTGTCGCGACATCGGTCAGAACAATCAATCGTCCGCTAAACGATCCCTTTTCTCTGCCAACACTGTCAGAACGTGGCCGGCAAATTGTGGCCACCGGGGGATGTGAGGATCCGCGGGTTCCGGCCGCATTCGCTGCTGGTTCTCCGGATCTGCGGGAATTTCCCTTTCCAGCCTGGCAAAAATTATACGATGAGGTACTTCGTCGTCAGGATCTGAAATTGTTTGGCTACGGCGATCCTCAGGACCTTCCCGAATTACGGACAGTAATTGCCGATTATCTGGCGCTTTCACGACAGGTAAATTGCACAGCTCAGCAGGTGATTATTCTGAACAGCTCTCAACAGGCATTGCAGTTAATCAGCATGTTGTTGATTGATCCTCAGGATCAGGTGCTGACCGAACAGGCCTGTTATCCGGGAGCACGCAATGCCTTTCTTGCCGCTGGTGCAAAATTATCGTCTCTGACACTGGATGATCAGGGGGCACAGGTTCCGGATATTGCTGCAAAACTGGCTTACCTGACGGTGGCTCACCAGTATCCGTTGGGTATGTCGATGAGCTCTACACGCAGGAAAGAATGGCTGGAGTGGGCTAAACAACATGGAGCATGGCTGGTTGAAGATGACTATGACGGCGAGTTCCATTACCAGGATACGACGTTACCGGCACTACAATCAGAGGATCGTCAGCAGCGGGTAATTTATCTGGGAACCTTCTCTAAAAGCCTTTTTCCGTCGCTGCGGCTGGCCTGGATGGTATTGCCCGTATCATTAACCGACAGTATGGTCCGGGCGAGAACCCTGACCGACGGACATACCCCGCAGCTCTCGCAGGCAGTAACTACCGAATTTATCCGGCGAGGTTATTTTGCTCAACATTTGCGGCGAATGCGTAAACTGTATGGTAGCCGGCGTCAGCTGCTGACCGAACAACTGCAACAAAACTTTGGTCAATGGCTAAGGGTGATGCCTGGCGATGGGGGATTGCAGTTAACCGTTGAACTGCTACAGGGAGAGGAAACCGTCCTGACCCGCCAGGCAATGGCTGCCGGACTCATTCTGCCTCCGGTCTCCCCTCTGTTTATCAGTGGTCAGAAATTACAGGGCTGGATCCTGGGCTATTCGGCCCTGCAACGGGCCGAAATACTGGAGGCTTGTCAGCGGCTGCGGGCGTTGTTTGCCTGAAAAAGTAACCGCAGAGAAATAATTAAACCGGCCAGCGCGGCACAGGCTCCCGCCAGATAAACCGAGCCATAGCCAAATCCGCTGGCCAGTAGCCCGGCGATTGGGCCACTAATGCCATAGGCAATATCCTGGAACGCTGAGAAACACCCCAGAGCCGTCCCTCTGACTTTGGCATCTACACTATGGACAACTTCCACTCCCATTGCCGGGAAAACCAGTGAACATCCGCACCCTGTCAGCGCGGCGCCGGCAAACGCCATCCATTCCTGAGTCCCCAGGCAGAGCAAAAGTAATCCAACGGTTTCCACCGCCAGTGAAATCATAGCAACCTTTACACCACCAACTTTGTCCGGGAAGCCGCCAAAAAAGATACGCACCACGACATAAAATAATCCAAAGGCCGTCAGTGTATAACCAGCATTTCCCCAGTGACGATCCGCAAAATAGAGAGAAGTGAAAGCACCGATCACGGCAAATCCTACTCCCTGCAATGCCAGCACCACGCCCGGGGTCAGGATCTGCCGGACCACGCTAAACAGCGACGGCCGGTTACCGCTGGAAACCGGGACTGACCGGACACTGAAACAACAAAGCAGCGCCACAGCAGGACACAGCGTGGCTACCGCGCTGACGCCAATGAAACCATAATGATGCTGGATCAGTAAACCTAACGGGGCGCCAGCCGCCAGAGCCCCATAGATTGCCATCCCATTCCATGACATGACGATACCTGAACGCTTAGGACCAATCAGACCCAGGCCCCAGGTCAGATTGCCGGTAAACAACAGACTTTCACCAAATCCCAGTAATAACCGGCCAATAATTAACAGGGTAAACTGTAAGGCCACTGAGCCGTTCAGTAATGCGGAACAGAGATAAGCCACCCCGACCAGAATGATGACGGACATCCCCTGCAGAGTTGTCAGCTTCGCACCTCGCTGGTCTGCGCGCTTACCGGCAAATCCACGGGTCAGTAAGGTGGCGAAAAACTGAATCCCCACCGCAAAACCGACCATGACATCATTCATTCCTAACTGTTGATGTACATACAACGGAATGACCGGGAGTGCCAGTCCGGCCGTCAGGTAGGTAATAAAAACCGAGAAGGAGGTCACTCCTACCGGTAGTGTTGAGGCAGTTGTTTCCGGTAACGCAGCTTCAGCCATGACAAATAAACTCCATTAAGATCCCGGCCCCGTGCTGCACACAGAACCCGTGAAAGAACCGGACATTCCCGGTAAAACCAGTGAATCACCGATTCTGACACAGCCGCCGCACAGATCAAATCGGATAACGGTCATCCCGTGCTATCTGCCTGGCTCAGCCCGATGCCCCCGAGCAGTATGATTAAAGCTCACGTTTTGTATAACACAGAACACCCTGCGCCCTACAATACCCCTACATTTTTAACGGAGATAACATAATGGAAAGGATTACCCGTGAAATCGTAAAACTTTCGGAGGAATTTACCGGCATTCGCCCTCAGCTACATCGTCACCCTGAGCCAGGCTTCGAAGAGCATCTCACCAGTCAGTGGCTGGCCGACTATCTGGAGAAGTTGGGATATGTTGTGACCCGGGGAATTGGCGGGACCGGGTTGGTTGCTACCCTCAGGCGGGGCCAGGGCGTAAAACGACTGGGGTTACGGGCAGATATGGATGCCCTGCCGATTCAGGAGAATAGTGGTAAAACATGGAGCAGCCACCAGCCTGGAAAATTCCATGGCTGTGGCCATGACGGCCATACCACCATTCTGCTATGCGCAGCCCGTTATCTGGCAGAGAACCCCGATTTTAATGGCACACTGCAACTGATTTTTCAGCCTGCTGAAGAGACCCTCAGTGGCGCAAAAGCAATGATAGATGATGGTCTGTTCTGCCGCTTTCCCTGTGATGCCCTTTTTGCTATGCACAACATGCCTGGCCTGAAAGCAGGTGAGTTCTATTTCGCCGACGGTGCCTTTATGGCTTCTTCTGATAACCTGCAAATCACTGTCTCTGGTAAAGGTGCTCATGGTGCCATGCCGGAAAACGGTATCGATGCCACACTGGTAGCCTGCCAGATCGGTTGTGCATTACAGAGTATTGTTTCGCGTAATGTTGCTCCGGCAGATGCTGCGGTGATTACTATTGGCAGTATTCAGTCCGGCGATGCACCAAATGTGGTCAATGATACGGCTATCATGAAACTGAGTGTCAGGGCACTCAAACCCGAAGTGCGTAATAAGGTGCTGACCAGAATCCGGCAACTGGTGACGGCCCAGGCAGAAAGTTTCGGTGCCACCGCCAGTATCCAACAGTTAAACGGCAGTCCGGTGCTGGTCAATGCTCAGGAAGAGACCGCCTTTGCGGCCGGAGTTGCCACCCGGTGGTTTGGTGCAGACAAAGTCCACCTTAACACTCCGCCATTAATGGGCAGTGAAGATTTCACCTATATGCTGGAAGCGAATCCCCGTGGCTGTTACCTGCTGACAGGCAATGGTGACGAACAAGGTTACAGTGCCCTGCATAACCCGGGTTATGATTTTAATGATCAGCTGATTGTCCCCTGCGCCAGCTTTTGGGTAGCGCTGGTAAGTGAATACCTGAAATAGTGGCCGCTGAACCGGCATAAAAAAAACCGACCCTATAATCAGGGCCGGGTTTTCTGCATCTATGCAATCGGGCTTATGCCTGATACTTACGCATTGTCAGCGTGGCATTGGTGCCACCAAAACCGAAACTGTTAGACATGACAGTAGTCAGTTTTTTCTCAGTCGGTTTAGTCACAATGTTCATACCGCTGGCTGCTTCGTCCGGTTCTTCGATGTTAATGCTTGGCGCAATAAAACCATGTTCCAGCATCAGCAGGCTGTAAATCGCTTCCTGCACACCGGCAGCCCCTAAAGAGTGTCCGGTCATTGCTTTGGTCGCAGACAGTGACGGGGTGTTATCACCAAAGACTTCACGAATCGCACCCAGCTCTTTCAGATCACCTACCGGAGTAGAGGTTCCGTGAGTATTCAGATAATCAATCGGGGTATCTACGCCCTGCAACGCCATCTTCATACAACGTACTGCACCTTCACCCGACGGAGCCACCATGTCTGCACCATCAGAAGTCGCACCATAGCCAACAATTTCGGCATAGATATGCGCACCACGGGCCAACGCATGTTCCAGTTCTTCAACCACAACCATTCCGCCACCACCGGCGATAACAAAGCCGTCACGGTTAGCATCATAAGTACGGGACGCTTTTTCCGGAGTCTCGTTATACTTAGTTGACAGCGCACCCATTGCGTCAAATTCGCAGGCCATTTCCCAGCACAGCTCTTCACCACCACCAGCAAAGACGATATCCTGCTTGCCTAACTGAATCTGTTCTACTGCATTACCGATACAGTGTGCAGAAGTGGCACAGGCTGAACTGATAGAATAGTTTACGCCGTGGATTTTAAACGGGGTTGCCAGACAAGCAGATACCCCGGAAGCCATCGCTTTGGTGACCACATAAGGTCCTACCGCTTTCAGGCCGCGCGGGCTACGCATGGCATCTGCACCAAAAACCTGGAAACGCGGAGAACCACCTCCTGAACCGGCAATCAGGCCGACACGCGGGTTGTTCTGATACTGTTCTACGCTTAGACCGGAATCTTTAACCGCTTCTTCCATCGACAGATAAGCATAAACAGATGCATCACTCATAAAACGCACAATTTTGCGATCAATCAGGCCGGTGGTATCAAGCTTTACATTGCCCCAGACATGGCTGCGCATGCCGGCTTCTTTCATTTCTTCTGAAAAGGTGATACCAGAACGGCCTTCCCGCAGGGATGCCAGTACCTCTTGCTGATTATTACCAATGCTGGAAACAATCCCCAGGCCAGTGATCACTGCACGTTTCATTCAAAAGTCCTCATTCACATCTCTTCGATTTACGGTGCACTTTAGCGTACACTTGTAAGCCGAACAAGTCCGATCAGCAAATTCCCGTGTAAATTTGCGTCGCAGGTATGATATCGATAAAATTCGCTTACTGCCTGACCAATGAGCCTTAAGCCGTGAAGCCCTGCCGAATAGAACATGCTACCCTCCGATGGAACGAACAGGGTACACCTGTTTCTGAATTTTTTGATGACGTCTATTTTTCCAATGACGACGGTCTTAATGAAACCCGTTATGTTTTTCTGGGCGGAAACCAGCTCCCGGCGCGTTTTTCCGACCATCCGGGCGATCTTTTTATTGTTGCTGAGACCGGTTTCGGTACAGGCCTCAATTTTCTGACACTCTGGCAGGCATTTGACCGTGCGCTGGCTGAGAATCCACAAGCCAGCGTTAAGCGTCTGCACTTCATCAGCTGTGAAAAATATTTACTGACCCGCCAGGATATCATTGTGGCCCACCGTCACTGGCCGGAACTGGCTGAATATGCCCACCAGCTACAACAACAATGGCCTGATGCGTTATCCGGCGGCCAAAGAATGTTGTTTAATCATGGACAGGTCACACTGGACCTGTGGCTGGGAGATGTTAACCTGCTGATTAATACATTTGATGACAGCATGAATCATCAGGTCGATGCATGGTTTCTGGATGGGTTTGCCCCGTCAAAAAATCCCCGGATGTGGAATGATCGGGTATTTTCAGCGATGGCTCGTCTGTCACGTCCGGGGGGTACCTTTGCCACGTTTACCGCGGCTGGTTTTGTCCGTCGTGGTCTGCAACAGGCCGGTTTTCAGGCCGAAAAACGCAAAGGCTTTGGACGCAAACGTGAGATGCTCTGCGGAAGCCTTCCTCAGGCTGTATCTGTTCCGGTTGCACGTCCCTGGTTTCACCGGCCAGCGGTCACCGGAAAAGAAGTTGCGATTATTGGCGGGGGCATTGCCAGTGCCTGCCTGGCACTCGCTCTGCTGCGTCGGGGTTACCGGGTCAGCCTGTATTGCGCGGATGAGGCTCCGGCAGCCAATGCCTCAGGCAACCGTCAGGGTGCGCTCTATCCTCTGCTGAACAACCATGATCCGGCGTTGGCCACTTTTTTCCCGACAGCATTCAGTTTTGCACGGCGGTTTTATGACACCCTGCCCTGTGAATTTGAACATGACTGGAGCGGAGTACTGCAACTGGGATGGGATGATAAGAGTCAGCGTAAAATTGAACAGATGCTGGAGATGGATTTACCCGCTTCGATTGCCCGCGACGTTGACGCTAAACAGGCCAGTGAACTGGCCGGAGTTTCGCTGGACTGTGGCGGTATTTTTTATCCGCAAGGAGGCTGGCTCAATCCCGCGCAACTGACAACCAATCTGATCGGACTGGCGGAGCAACAGGGAATGACCTGCTACTGGCAGCATGATCTGCTGTCATTGCAACCAGAGAAGGAAGGCTGGCAGTTAAATTTCACATCCCATCCGGCTAAACAACACGCTGCAGTGGTGCTGGCCAACGGTCACCGGGTTAGCCAACTGACCCAGTCGGCACATTTACCGGTCTATCCGGTCGCAGGACAGGTCAGTCATGTCCCTGCGTCCCCGGGCTTGTCCGCACTGAAAACTGTGCTCTGCTACGACGGATATCTGACCCCGCTCAGCCCACAGTTTCAGACCCACTGTATTGGTGCCAGTTATCATCGGGGGGAGGAGAACGCCTGCTTCAGCGAAACAGATCAACAGGAAAACCGTCAGCGGCTCATTAACTGCCTGCCAGACAGCCCATGGACCACTGAAGTTGATGTCTCACTACACCAGGCCAGAAACGGTGTGCGTTGCGCTATCCGTGACCACTTACCCATGACCGGGGCTCTGCCCGATTATGATGCCACTCTGACTCAATATTCGGCATTACAGCAACAAAGCCACAAACCGGAACTGGTCACAGCAGCGCCGGTCTGGCCACAACTCTTCGTGCTGGCAGCACTGGGTTCACGGGGATTATGCAGTGCCCCTCTGGCTGCCGAAATTCTGGCGGCACAGATCAGTGGTGAGCCTCAGCCTCTGGATGCCACAACTCTTGACGCCTTGCAGCCAAACCGTTTCTGGATAAGAAAACTACTGAAAGGCCGCCCCGTCAACGGATGATAGCAGCACCTTCTGTGACTCAGCCAGCTTAAGCATTGCTGGCCTTATGATAAAGCTCTTCCCACAGGCTCAGGACCAGTACCTGGTCGGGCGGCGATAACTCCTGCTGGCGGATAGCTGCCTGCAGGCTCTGTTCAACCTTCTGTTTCAATGCCTGCGGGCTGCTTTCTCCCTGCAGCTCCAGTTCTGCAACCGACTGAGTCAAATGCCCGCGTAAATAGCCACCGGCAAATAACTGATCATCGGAAGCGCTTTCCACCATATCATCGATCATTGCCAGGATATGCGCTTCAATCTCTACCATTACTCAGAACCTCTTATTCAGGGAAATACCGCTCAGCACAGCTCTTCCGGCCACGGAAACTGTTCAGCATTCAGCACCGGAGTCGCATAGAAACGGTTTAATGCCGTAATAAACCGCAAGGGGCGTTCAGGAATTCCCCGGGTCAGGAAATCCGCTATTTTCTGATGAACCTTGCGCTGAAAAGCGACCCTGTCAGGTTCACAGTCACCTTCCAGGTTGTCACAACTGACATTAAACGGAAATCCGGCGGCGACCGAAAACATCCACTCAAAGGCCTGCGGTGTCACTTCTACAGCTTCAAATTGCTGCTGGGTCTGCTGATCACGGCCATCAGGACAATACCAGTAACCAAAATCCACCAGCTTACGGCGGGCTTCGCCGGCGACACACCAGTGGGAGATCTCATGCAGGGCACTGGCGTAAAAACCGTGAGCGAAAACGATCCGGTTAAAATCACTGTGTCGATCTGCCGGCAGATAAACAGGCTCGTCGTCCCCTTTGACCAGCCGGGTATTAAAATCCTGATAAAAACACTGGTCAAAAATGACCATCAGATCCTGATAATTATGTGTTGTCATTGCTTACTCTTTACCTGATTTACGTCACTTTAAGTCGCATGTAGAGCGACTTTGCTCCCTGTGGGTCAGATTCAGTGCCCTAAAGCCTGCAGAATCGCCTGACCGTGGCTGTCCCATAAAAGTTTCAGACTCATGACCAGCGACACGATAACGACCATCGGCCGGATCAATTGCTGTCCACGGGTCAGTACCAGCCGGGCCCCTAGCCGTGCGCCACAAAATGCTCCGAACAACATCACGGCACCCAGTCCCCAGACAATTTTGCCACCGAACATAAAAAACAGCAGACCGGCAAAGTTAGAGGTAAAATTCAGCAACTTGGCATGAGCAGTAGCTTTAGCCAGATTAAAGCCACTCAGGGTCACAAACGCTAGTGCATAAAACGAGCCTGCACCGGGTCCGAAAAATCCGTCATAGAAGCCAACACATCCGCCGCCCACCAGTGCGAATCCCAGGCCCGTGAGTCTTGACGGACGATCCGTCTCCCCGACTTTTGGCATCAGTAAAAACCATAAACCGGTACCAATCATCAATAACGGTAACAACTGGCGTAGCACATCAGCCCTTAAATGCTGAATCACTATGGCGCCTGTCATGGCACCGATAAAAGTCATGACGATATTCAGGCGTTGTTCAGACAGCCTGACCGCGCCACGGCGAATAAAATAGAGGCTGGCTGAAAAGGAACCTCCCACCGACTGCAGCTTATTGGTGGCCAGGGCGTTGGCCGGTGAGAGTCCGGCGGCCAACAGTGCCGGGACGGTTAACAATCCGCCGCCCCCGGCAATCGAGTCTATAAACGCAGCAGCAACCGCCACCAGAAATAACAGAGCAACCGTCCCGGGTGAGACCAAAAACCACTCCATAGTGTTCCTTACAATAAATGTTTATCGAGCAATGCCTGACAGGAAGGTGGTAACGGCGGAGGTGTCCGTTTGACCGGAGCGCCACTGCCAGGTTTCGCTGGCTGGAACCAGCTTTGAAGTTCAGCACCACATCCGTCCCCTGGCGGTGGTGGTGGCTGATCCTGACATTCAGTACTGCCCGGAGGGCAACGCAACCGGACATGCATATGTGCACGATGAGCAAACCACGGACGAACTTTGTTCAGCCAGTTACGATCGCTACCAGCCTGAAGACAAAGTTGCTGCTTTATTGCCGGATTCACAAAAATGCGGGTGACCTGTGGATCTTCTGCGGCCAGTTTGATCATCTGTGCCACTGCAGGAGTCCAGTGTCTGGCAACCACATGTTTACCATCGGCAGAGACCAGATCCAGGGGCTGAGGATGCAAAAGCTGCTGTGCCGTCCAGCGTGACTTAGGCAGTTGCAACCAGATATCAACATCAAGGCCGGTCTGATGGCTGGCATGGCCACTGCTGAAGCGTCCACCCGCCGCCATCCCCATATCACCAATCAGTACTTCACCCAGTCGCTGTTCGGCAACCCGGGCACTAAAGCGCTGAATAAACTGGATCAAATCTGGATGACCAAAATAACGCCGCTGATCCTGACGCATCACCTGATAATTTTCAGCATTCAGAGGCAGGCTTTGAGCGCCAATAATACAACCGTTAGCAAAGCTACCAATGGATTGTGGCGGACCACTGACAGGTTTCTGAATCTGCTGCCAGGGTGTTGCAGCCACAGCACTGGCATTCACTAGCAACATCAGAACCGCGAGCGCAATTTTTTTCATCGTATTTACCAGCGAGGAACACTACTCTGCACGTCTGCACACTGAGCACGATGACGCAGCAGATGATCCATCAAAGTTATTGCCATCATTGCTTCTGCAATTGGCACCGCACGGATCCCCACACAAGGGTCATGACGCCCTTTGGTGATCATATCCACTTCCTCACCTTGCCGGGTGATAGTCTTACCTGGTACCGTAATGCTGGACGTCGGTTTCAGAGCCAGGGTCGCCAGGATCGCCTGACCACTACTGATCCCCCCCAGAATGCCACCTGCATGGTTACTCTGAAAACCATCACGGCGGATTTCATCCCGGTGCTGACTCCCTCGCTGGCTGACCACCGCAAATCCATCACCAATCTCAACGCCTTTCACGGCATTAATGCTCATCAGGGCATGTGCCAGATCGGCATCCAGCCGGTCAAACACCGGTTCACCGAGCCCTGGAGGAACACCTTCCGCCACGACACTGACCTTAGCGCCAATGGAGTCGCCCTCTTTCTTCAGGCCACGCAACAATTCATCCAGCGCATCCAGCACCGTCTCATCTGCTGAAAAGAAAGGATTCTGTTCTACCTGCTGCCAGTCGCGTAACTCACAACGCACATCACCCATCTGAGCCAGATAGCCACGAACGACAATACCATGAGCCTGTTGCAGATATTTTTTAGCAATAGCTCCGGCCGCAACCCGCATTGCAGTTTCACGGGCGGATGAACGACCACCGCCACGATAGTCACGCAGACCATATTTTTGTTCATAGGTGTAGTCTGCATGTCCCGGACGGAACAGATCTTTAATCGCACTATAATCCTGAGAACGCTGATCGGTATTTTCGATCAGTAAACCAATAGAGGTTCCGGTGGTAACACCTTCAAATACACCTGACAGGATTTTCACCTGATCCGGTTCACGCCGCTGAGTGGTATAACGCGAAGTCCCCGGACGGCGGCGGTCCAGATCGTGCTGAATATCTGCTTCAGTGAGCGGGATGCCTGGGGGGACACCATCCACGATACATCCCAGGGCAATCCCATGTGATTCACCAAAGGTGGTGACTCTGAAAAGCTGTCCAATACTATTTCCGGCCATGGTAGTTCCTCAATTCTGCAACACAAACCGGCAGGCCACCGGTCAATCCTGAAATTAAAACTGGTACTGTCTGAAGTAAGGCATCGCCTCAATCAGTTGCTGCCTGTCCAGCATAAACACCCCGTCACCACCATTTTCAAACTCGAGCCAGGTAAAAGGCACTTCAGGATACTGCTCAATCATATGCACCATGCTGTTACCGACTTCACAAATCAGCACGCCGTCATCGGTCAGATAATCTGCGGCATTTGCCAGTATTCGCTGTACCAGCACCAGGCCATCACTACCGGCTGCCAGCCCTAATTCCGGCTCATGGCGGTATTCATCCGGCAAATCATCCATATCTTCAGCATCAACATACGGCGGATTGGTCACGATTAAATCATACTTAATGGCGGGTAAATCACGGAACAGGTCAGAACGCAAAGGAGTCACCTGATGCAGCAAACCGTGTGCTTCAATATTCTGTTCCGTTACGGCCAGGGCATCTGCCGAAATATCCACGGCATCCACTTCTGCTTCCGGGAATTCATGCGCACAGGCGATGGCGATGCAACCGCTGCCGGTACACATATCAAGAATACGCTCAGGCTGGATATTAATCAGGCCCGTAAAACGATGGTTAATCAGCTCACCGATCGGCGAACGTGGGACCAGTACACGCTCATCCACATAAAATTCATGTCCGCAGAACCAGGCTTTATGAGTCAGATAAGCGACCGGCACCCGGTCGTTAACCCGGCGGATCACCCGCTCCACAATACGCTTTTTTTCACTACTGGTCAGGCGCGCTGTATACATATCTTCCGGAATTTCCGGCGGAAGATAGAGCGTTGGCAAAACCAGCTGAACAGCTTCGTCCCAGGGATTGTCTGTGCCATGCCCGTACCAGATATCAGCCGCTGAAAAGCGGCTTACTGCCCAGCGCAGCATATCCTGAATGGTGTGCAGTTCGTTCACTGCCTCATCGACGAAAATTTTGTCCACATTGCCCTCCGGGGGCGATAACCAAAAACTGGCGATAGTTTGCCATGAAGTGACTCAGAATTCAGCGTCCTGATGATAAAAAGCCAGCTTTTATCTGCTATCCTGAATCGACTTATCCAAAGCGACAAAAATACATTTGTTATGTGGTGTGTGTTCTGACCGGCTGCCGCTGATAACCATAGCCGACAGTCACAGATCTGAATCGAATTTGCAATTTAACAGGAAGCAGGGAAAATACGCTTTTATCCGCCCTGACAGATCCAGTGGTCATATGAATTCAAAAAAAACAGCTCATGAAGACCAGGCGTTGTTCCGGCAACTGATGTCAGATACCCGACGCCTGAAACAGGATACCGTACTGCATACCCCGTTACGGGCATCGGGACGTAAAATTACTGAAAAACGCGCACTCTCGGAACAGGCAGATAACAGTCACTATTTTTCTGATGAATTCCAGCCGCTGCTGGCTGAGGAAGGGCCTGTCCGCTATGTGCGGGCCGATGTCAGTCACTATGAGCTTAAGAAACTGCGTCGTGGGGATTACACGCCGGAAATATTTCTCGACCTGCATGGTCTGACACAGCAACAGGCAAAACAGGAACTGGGAGCATTACTCGCTGCCTGCCGCAGGGAGCATCTGTTTTGTGCCAGTGTCATGCATGGGCACGGAAAGCACATCCTGAAGCAACAGACACCGTTGTGGCTGGCTCAGCATCCCTATGTGATGGCCTTTCACCAGGCCCCTCGCCTGTTTGGAGGCGATGCCGCATTACTGGTGTTGATTGAGACAGAAGAGTGGCAGCCCCCGGAATTACCCTGACCCGGGGTTTGCCCCCGGGTCAGTTCCGGTTACATCGCTTTATCAAGCCTTGAAGGGCTAACCTGCCACAGCAACTCCCCCTGCCCGCTCTTTTCGTCAAAGCGGACACAGGCAATGCCTGAGGTGGCGAACATCGGTGGAGCTTCCTGTGGACAGAGCGCTGATACCAGATAGCCGACTAACGGGAGGTGAGAAACGACTAATACCGAGCTTACGCCCTGTTTCGCCAGGACCTCAAGATAACTGGCCACACTTGCTGCATCCCCGGAAGGAGTCAGCTCAGGTAATACTTCAAACTCTTTCGGCAGCTGCAGACAGCCACGGACTTCAGAAAGGGTCTGTTCAGCACGCAGATAAGGGCTTACCAGCACACGTTCGATATCGACAGTTTGTTTACACAGCCAACTGGCCATTTGTCGTGACTCACTACAACCGCAATGTGTCAGGGGTCTGACTGAATCACTGTCCGCTTCGAGCGCCGCTTCACCGTGACGCATGATATAAACTTGCATATGGCACCGCTGTTAATTGAAAAAAGAACGGTTTCATTACCTGCAGCAAACCGCAAAAAGCAATGAAGCAGGTGTTTTACCTAAAGCCTGTGCTACAGTCAACCAATTGTTTATTTACTGAACAACCTATCTCCTCTCATATTGACCCGGCGCAAATCCTGCTTTTTCCCGGCTATCCCCATGGCTTCTGTTAACCGCTCGCCAGTTAAAATAGCAGCGGCCCGGGCAAACTTCACCATAGGATATTTGCATATCCGCCTATGGCTCATAAACTGGCCGACAAGGAGTAAAACGTTCACCGTACCGGCTGGCTGCCTGCTCCAGTTGCCGTAAAATTTCAGCTTCCCCTTGTTGCCGGATATAGTTAAAGGGCCCACCCAGATAGGGGGGGAAGCCAATACCAAATACCGCCCCGGCATCACCGTCTTCCTCATTACGGATCACCTGCTCGTCAAGGCAACGCATCGCCTCATTCAACATCATCAGTACGCAACGCCTTGCAATGTCGGCCGGATCCTGCTGTGCATGAGGTTTCACATGCAGTAATGCATAGATAGCCGGATCAGCCTGCTTTTTACTGGGGAACCACGTTTTTTTTGCCGGGTAGAGGTAAAATCCCTTACCATTTTTACGGCCTTTTCGTCCATCATTAATCATAGCTGAAATTCGCTCAGGCGTTTGAAAGCGCTCACCATAAGCCTGATACAACACAGGGGATATTTTGGCCGCGACATCAATCCCGACCTGATCCAGCAACTGAAACGGACCGAGGGGAAAGCCAAAATCGACCAGTGCCTGATCGATAACTTCCACCGGTTCACCTTCCAGCAGACAGTGCATTGCTTCATTCAGGTAAGGAGTCAGAATACGATTTACATAGAATCCCGGGCGATCAGCAACTACCAGCGGAATTTTGCCCTGCTGTCTGGCAAATGCCAGAGTCAGCGCCAGAGTCCTTTCGGAAGTTGCCGGTTGCGGAATAATCTCAGCCAGCGGCATTTTCTCCGCAGGGCTGAAGTAGTGTAGCCCGATAATATTTTCGGGTCGTTCTGCATGCCGCGCAATATCCTGCAGTGACAACGAGGAAGTATTGGACGCAAACACAGTGGCAGGCAGACAACGCTGTTCCGTTTCAGCCACCATCTGCTGTTTGGTCGGCAAATCCTCAAACACGGCTTCAATCACCAGCGGACAGTGGCTCATTCCCCGCCATTCAGTGTCTCCGGTAATCCGCGACATCTGCTGAGCCATCTCTGCCTTGCGCAAATGTTTGCGCTGAACTTTTTTCTTCAGAATTCCGGCACTATAGTCGATGGCATGCCGGACACCCTGCGGCGTGATATCTTTGATACGCACTGCCACGCCGGCATTTAGTGCGCTGATAGCGGCAATCCCCCCTCCCATCAGCCCGCCCCCCAGCACAACGACACGGTTCACCGGAACCACTCCCGGCGGCAATTCCTGCGGTTTTTTCAGGGCTGTAGAGATAAAAAATAACCGACGTAATGCAACAGACTCCGGGGTCATCGCCAGTTCCGCAAAATAACGACTTTCCTGCTGATAATCTCCGGCAGAAGGCACTGTACGATGCTGTTCCAGCAGAGAGAGTATCCGTTCGACAGCCGGATAATGGCCACGGCTTTTTTGTTCAGCCTGTCGTCTTGCCATGCGGAAATAGATTCGCCGTATTCCCCTGACAGACAACAAACGCTGTCTGATATCGGGGCGGCGGGGTGTCGTTTTCCCGGCAATGGCTTTCTGCCGTGCTATCTGTAGCAGCCCATCAGGGCTGACAATCTCGTCCACCAGACCCATCTTCAGTGCCTGACGAGGCCTGAGGGTTTTTCCGGTAAGGATCAGCGGCAGCGCCTCCGCCAGCCCAATCAGCGCCGGCAGGCGCTGGGTACCCCCGGCCCCCGGCAACAGCCCCAACTGTACTTCCGGCAAGCCAAGGCGGGTTTTCTCGTCATCGGTACAGAGGCGAATATCACAGGCCAGAGCGAACTCCAGGCCTCCGCCAAGGCAGGCTCCGTGGATAGCTGCCACAACCGGTACCGGCAATGCGGCAATATCAGCCATCACCGACTGAGCCTGTTGTGAAATAGTTTCTATCTCACCGGCACTCTGACAGTTGTCGATCATCCGGATATCCGCACCGGCGATAAAACTGTCCTTCTTCCCGGAAATGAATACCAGCCCGGCCAGCTGAGGATCCTTACGTGCCACATCAATCACTGTTCGTAACTGATCAACAAACTCTGCTTTCAGGGTATTCACCTTCTCCCCCACTACATCGAGGGTAATCACGGCAACATGATCATCGCCAATCGTCAGACGGAACGCAGTATCTGTCGTCATTATTCGACCTCCAGGACCATTGCCGCACCCAAGCCCCCTGCCGCACAGGCAGTGACCAGCCCCAGCCCTCCGCCACGGCGTCGTAGCTCGTGAAGCGTCTGAGTAATCATCCTCGCTCCGGTAGCGGCGAACGGATGACCGTAAGCCAGCGACCCGCCCTGCACATTGAAGCGCTGTGGGTCAATTTCTCCCAGAGGTTGCATCCTTTTCAGCGTCTCGCTGGCAAACTGTGGATCGCTGAACATTTTCTGATTGACCAACACCTGCGCAGCAAAAGCCTCATGCATTTCGATCAGGGTTAAATCCTGCAGAGTAATACCGGCGCGTTCCAGAGCGATCGGCGATGCAAAAGCGGGCCCCAGCAGCATATCCCGCCATACATCGGCAGCGGTGAAAGCATAACTCCGTAAGAATCCTAATGGCCGGAGTCCCAAATCACGTGCCCGCGATTCAGTCATCATTATCACTGCTGCCGCACCGTCGGTCAGGATACTGCTGTTGGCCGCCGTCACACTGCCATGCCGGCGATCAAACGCCGGCTTCAGGCGCTGATAATCTTCTGCAGAACTGTTAGCACGCACCGTGTTATCCCGGCTGACCGGTGCTGATTTTCCGGCCAGCCAGACAGTCATCACTTCCTGATCCAACTGCCCGCTATCCCAGGCCTGTGCCGCCAGCTGATGTGATTTTCTGGCATAGTTATCCTGGTCCTGCCGACTGATATGATAGCTCTTTGCCATCTGCTCGGCGGTATCTCCCATCCGCAATCCTGTCGAATATTCCGCCACCGACGGCTGTTGAGGCAGAAAATCACGTAATCCCATGCCGGACAGGCATGCCAGTTTCTTAGACCAGCCCTTGGCTTTGCTCATATCCAGTAAAGCCTTTGCCAGTGGCCGCGATACTCCTATCGGTAATACCGACGATGAGTCTGCCCCGCCCGCAATGGCCGCTTTACAATGACCCGCTACCATATTCTCAGCCACGCTGGCAACGGACTGCAGGCTGGTAGCACAGGCTCGACTAACGCTGTACGCATCAGTTCGCGGCAGTAAACCACTACTGAGAACCACCTCACGGGCAATATTGGGTGCCTCCGGCATTTGTATCACCTGCCCAAACACCAGCAGCTCAATAATTTCGGGGGATAGCTCACTGCGTGCCATCAGCTCTGAGATTAAAATCCGGCCTAATTCCAGCGCAGGCAGCCCGTGAAAATCGGTCGCCTGGCGGACAAACGGTGTGCGTAAACCATGAGTAAATACAATTCGTTCGCCCTGTCGCGTACGTAAAGGCTGGGATTTATTCATTCGGTTTCCTTGTGACGGCTGTGGCTTGTCAGGAAAGAGGTCTGACCTGATAGTCAGTGTTGCCCGGATGCGATTTTTACGCCAATAGCGGTAACAAAAAATGAGAGAAGCAACACGAATTGATACGAACGGCCAGGGCTGAAAACCTGACTCATTGCTGAAAGAACAGAGAGCCGCGGCAGCGGCTCAGGCAGGAATTAACGCAGACCTAACTGGAAAATCATACTTTCAGCCTGGCAGCTAAAAATAAATTCCGCGTCCAGCCGGACAGATTCTGTTTGATCATTAAATTCCGCCTGAATTTCGCAGGGCGAAGATTCTATTGCACGGGCTTTGGCCGTCAGAGTTGCCAGTGCCGACTCCGCCGCATTTCGATCAGCATAGCTCGCTGACCAGCTGGCAGTACAGTCACTGTTATCCATTACCGTACCAACATCCACACAACAACAGGCTGCGGTTTCGTTGGCACTACATTTTTTTATTGCATCAGTCATCATCTGCTCCGGTGCGGTTGTGAATTTCTTAGCACAGTGTACAGCTCCGGTAAGCTCCGGTTCCAGACGAAAGCACCCTC
This sequence comes from Tatumella morbirosei, assembly GCF_000757425.2. Classification (GTDB taxonomy): domain Bacteria; phylum Pseudomonadota; class Gammaproteobacteria; order Enterobacterales; family Enterobacteriaceae; genus Tatumella; species Tatumella morbirosei. Next base: position 1,112,273 of record NZ_JPKR02000003.1, read on the forward strand.
CGGGGCCGAAGAACGCGCAAAGCTTGATCCAACGCAACAACCCTCCTCCATGAATTTCACAGTCCGCTTGCTTTGTCAGGTTTTGGATAATTTTTATTCATTTTTATGATCGGCATAGAAATATTTAAATAACAATATTGCAACATAGCAACAGGTCGGACCTATACTCATCGAACTGGTCAGAGTAGTTGAGACTGAACCCTACACTGCAACGTCTCCTGATAGCTTTGGTTGCAGAAAATACAAAAATAACATGAGGTTAAACTTATGACACCTAAAAAGCAGTGGTTAAAAACCGCCGTGGCTATCGGGGTAACTCTGGCAACCAGCCAGGTGCTGGCGGCCGGGTACCAGTTAAACGAATTTTCAGCCATCGGACTGGGGCGTTCCTATTCCGGTGAAGGCGCCATGGGCGATACTGCCGCATCCGCCAGCCGTAATCCCGCGACAATGGCCCTTTTCGACCGTCCGGCATTCTCGGTCGGTGCAGTGTTCATTGACCCTGACGTCAACATTAGCGGTACCAGTCCGTCGGGAGCCAGTCTGGATGCTAATAATATCGCTCCAACCGCCTGGGTGCCGGATATCCATTATATTCAGCCAATCAATGATCAGTGGTGGATTGGCGCTTCCGCCACCTCCAACTATGGTCTCGCCACTGAATTTCCCAGCGGCTATACCGCCGGGCCTTATGGCGGCAACACCGATTTAACGACCACTAACCTCAATTTAAGTACCGCATGGCGGATGAACAGCCATCTGAGTTTTGGTGTCGGTTTCGATGCCATCTACTCCAAAGCTAAACTGGAACGATATGCCGGAGAGAGTTTTGCCGCTTATGGCATCCCTGCTAACACTCAGATTTCACATCTGAAAGGCAACAAGTGGGCGTATGGCTGGAATGCCGGAATATTGTACGAAGTGGACCAGAACAATCGTTTTGGCTTTACCTATCGCTCCGAAGTCAAAGTGAAATTTCATGGCAACTACAGCAGTCAGCTACCTTCCGCCTACAATGCCGTCTGGCAACAGGCGGGGCTGTATGGCACCAATGGCAGCAGTATTCCTGGTGCTTTGACGCTGAATTTACCAGAAATGTGGGAAGTCTCCGGCTGGCATAAAGTGGCACCCCGTTGGGCGGTACATTACAGTATGGCTTACACCAGTTGGAGTCAGTTCCAGGAATTGAAAGGAACCGGTGATAATGGCCAGATACTGATGCAGAAAGATGAAAAATTCCGCGATGCCTATCGTCTGGCATTAGGTACCACCTATTTCTATGATGACAACTGGACCTTCCGTACCGGTATCGCCTTTGATGACAGCCCGGCATCAGCGAATTATCGCAGCATCTCAATTCCTGACCAGGACAGAGTCTGGCTGAGTGCTGGCGCATCCTACGCCTTTACCCCGGATGCCTCAGTGGATGTCGGTGTTTCCTATATGCATGGACAGCATGTCACCATTCATGAAGGACCTTATACCTTTAATTCTACGGGTAAAGCCTGGCTGTACGGTGCCGGCTTTAACTATCGCTTCTGAAAAAAAGGGCCGGATTTCTCCGGCCCTTTAAATGATCAACTTTGAAAAACACCTCAGTCAGTCAGAGTCAATCTCGCTTAAATCCCCCTGAATCGCCTGAGCATTCGGGTTAACTTCAGGTTTCAGTTTTCCGCCGTTGGCAAGGAAATCGTACCGCTGGAAGTATGCATTTCGGATAAACGAGTACGGATCACTTTGCTGTTTCAGCATTGCGTCGGAATCCAGTAATTCGGCTCGTGATTCAATACCTTCCAGGGCCCATTTACCGGCTGAAAGCCAGATGGTCAGGAAGCTCAATGGCGGATACAGAGTGTCAACCATATCACCGCCATCCTGGCGAACAGTGAAGCTACCATACGCCGGCAGTTCCACGTACGGACCATAGCCAACACCGTAACGACCCAGCGTTGTACCAAATCCATTGGCATGTTCACGAGCCAGTTTAGGGTTAGCTTTACCGGCCACATCAATAAACCCGCCCAGCCCCAGTGTAGAGTTCAGGAAAAAGCGGGTGAAATGGATAGCCGCCTGGTTTACATGCCCCTGTAACAGGGAGTTCACCATACTGGAAGGCTCATCCAGGTTACTCAACGCATTACTCAGCCCCGTTCTGGCAGGCACCGGGACATAATTACGCCAGGCGACTGCTACAGGACGAAGAACATAAGGATCCAGCACGTTGTAGTTGAAATTAAACATCGTGCGGTTAAAACCTTCCAACGGATCACTACGCTGCCCGGTCCCTGAGGCTGCAGGTTGTGACTGCGGGGCCGCAACAGTAGATTTCGCTATTTGTTGCGTCTCAGGCTTCGTGACCTGCTTTGTGTTGTCAGTGGCCGGTTTACTGCCGGCGCACCCTACCAGTAGTAAACTGGCCACCCCCAGACTGGTCAGGCGGTAATGCATGCTGAGCTCCCTCTGCAATGATTGATTGGTGAGTTCAGGGCTGCTGTTGGTTGATTTCAACAGCCACTGTCTGTTGACCGTTATACTGAATTTTATCAGTCTGGCCGAACCAGTCCCCTGACTGAGGATTCGCTGCTCCGTTCCGGGAAATCCGCGCACGGACCTGAATAGTATGCTGTGCAGATAACAAACGTTCCGGCATCATCGCATTACTGTCATCGAGCGTAATCGTCAGCGGAAAATGGCTTAACGGCAGTCGTTTCACCGCAACCGGAACCGGAGAAACACCGTCAGTTACGGAAATATACAATATTCCGTTAGGTGTTAACATTTTTTCTGCTGCCGGCGCAATGGCAATATTCAATGTCAGCTTGCTGGTTTGCTGCCCTGCATTAGTCCGGGCCTGCTCTATGCCTTTACGTACCGCGTCTGCTTCCTTCGAATCGGCAGGGATCATGGTCAGCATTTTTTGCCAATAACCAATCGCTTTATCATAGTTTTGCTCTGTAAAGCTATCGGCCGCCAGCAGACTCAGGATACGGAGATTTTGCGGCTCAGCTTTCAGCATATCACCCAGCATGACCTCTGCCTGACGGTTATCTTCAGGATCCGGTGAACGTACCAGGACTTCCGCATAATCCAGTTTCAACGCCGTATTATTAGGTGACAATTTCAACGCCCGCTGAAAGGCCTGGCTGGAGAGTGGAACATTATTCAGCACCATCCCCAGACGACCGAGCATTTCCCAGTCATTCAGATTATCCGGCTCTGATTGCAGAGAAGTCCGCAATCCAACCTCGAATTCCTGTAATTCCTGCATGCTCAGGTTTTTAGCATTGGGATCCATTAACCGCTGGCGCAACGCCGGATAATCATTACGGATCTGATTCCACTGCATGACCTGCAACAACCCACCCGTTTTCAGATACATGCCGAGGGTGATCAGTACTAAGACGATAAGTCCCAGCCAGAGTACCCAGCGACCGGAAGTCCGCGCTTTAGCCTGCTGCTGATTTTCCGGAATATCGGTCAGTAATGTTTGCTGTAACTCAGCAATCATTTCATGTTTCTCAGCCACTACCCCTTGCTGTTCGTCCTCTTCCAGCTCTGTCAGACGTTGACGATAAAAAGATTTATTTAGCTGATCACGCTGATTGCTGGTGTCTTTTCCTGAACGCCAGCCACTGGTGAGAATTAAAGCACACGCCGCCAGTAATAAAATACAAATACTTAACCAAAGGGCACTCATAGCGGTTTCCCGTCATTATCCAGTAACGCAGCCAGTCTTTGCTGTTCTGTACTGTCCAGCTCAGCCCGCGTTTTTTTTCTTCTGCTACGCATAATAATTATCGCAGCACCTGCAACTACAAATAACAGCGGACCGACCCACAAAATAATGGTGGACGGTGTCACCGGAGGTTCATAAGTGACAAAGTTCCCGTAACGTTTCACCATATATTCGACAATCTGCTGGCGGGTTTGCCCCTGCTGCTGCAGTTCATAAACCTTCTGACGCATATCCGCTGCGATCATCGCGCCGGAGTCAGCAATGCTATTATTCTGACATTTTGGACAACGTAGTGACTGCGTCAGATCCCGATACTGTTCTTCCTGTGCCAGAGATTTAAACTGATAAGTATCTATCGCCGCCCACAGACTAAAACTGGTCATCATTGCCGCCAGGAAAAGGATCAGTTTTCTCATTCGGGTCAATCCTCCGCCAACTTGCTGTACTTGTTCCATAACGGCTGGACTTCATCTTTCCAGACTTCAGCATTCAAATCGCCTGCATGGCGATAACGGATAATACCTTTGCCGTCGATCAGGAAGGTTTCCGGCGCGCCATAAACACCTAAATCCAGCCCCAGCATTCCGTCACCATCATAGAGGCTCAGAGCATATGGATTCCCCAGAGTATTTAGCCAGTTAATCGCTTTCACCCGGTTATCTTTATAGTTCAGTCCAACGACCCGGACCCCCTTCTCAGCCAGCGTATTTAGATACTCATGCTCGGCACGGCAGGTCGGGCACCAGGTGGCCCAGACATTCAGCAGTAACGGCTTACCATTGATAAGCGCTTTCTGACTGTACAGTTGTCCCGGGTTTTGCAGTGATTCCAGTTTGAACACCGGTACCGGTTTGCCGACCAGCGCTGATTCCAGAAGCGTTGGATCATCCCCGTCTGCATTCCGGTTCAACTGCCACAGTAGCGCCGCTGCCAGCAGCAGAAACAACACTAACGGGATGAACAGAATTTTTTTATTCATGACAGTGATTCCTCCTGTGCCTGTGCTTTCTTGCGGGAGCGATACCGCGGGTCGAGCAGACACAAAATACCGCCAACCGCCATAAACACACCACCGAACCAAATCCAGCGAACAAAAGGTTTGTAATAGAGACGAACGGCCCAGGAACCCTGGCCTATCTCTTCACCCAGGGCTGCGTAAAGATCGCGGCCAAAACCGCCACTGATTGCAGCCATCGTCATCATGGTGCGGGCGGCGGTATAAAAACGTTTCTCTGCATGCAGCACAGCTTCTTGTTTTCCGTTGCGGGTGACATCAATAATTGCCACCCCGCCGGTATAGTTAGGACCCACCAGGCGCTGAACATCACGGAAAACAAAATGATAATTATGGATATCGACGTTATCACCGGCTTTCATACGGACATCGCGTTCAACACTGTATTGGGTACTGAACGCTATTCCAATCACCGTCACCGCCACGCCAAGATGCCCCAGAACCATTCCCCAGTGACTGCGGGACAGATGTCCCAGCCCACGGAAAAAGGTATGGCGATGGGTTGCACGCTCATGAAGTTCCATCAGCGTCAGTACAATTACCCAGACTGACATCAGCAGACCAACCACCGTCATCGCTTCAATACGGTCCTGCAACAGTAATGGCAGGACAACGGAAGCAATCAGAGTGACAACCGCCGCAATAATTAACCGCTTATACAATTTCTGAGGTTCATCACGACGCCAGCGTACCAGAGGCCCAATACCCAACATCAGAGCAAACGGCGCCATCAGCCAGGTAAACATAGTATTGAAGAACGGCGCACCAATCGAAATGCTGCCCAGGCCCAGTTCCTTGTGTACCAGGGGTAACAAAGTCCCCAGCAATACCACCAGCATAGCGGCAATCAACAGAACATTATTTCCTAACAGAAACGACTCTCTCGACCAGCCTTCATTCTGTACCCTGCTACGCACCTGTCCACCACGGATAGCGTACAGCAGTAACGAACTACCGATGACAATCACCAGGAATATCAGAATAAAAATACCACGGGAAGGATCGGACGCGAACGAGTGAACCGATACCAGTACACCTGAACGTACCAGGAAGGTCCCCAACAGACTCAGTGAGAAGGCGGTAATAGCCAGTAACACAGTCCAGGATTTAAAGGTCCCGCGTTTCTCTGTCACCGCCAGTGAGTGAATCAATGCGGTTCCGGCCAGCCACGGCATCAGCGAGGCATTTTCAACCGGATCCCAGAACCACCAGCCACCCCAGCCCAGGTCGTAATAAGCCCAGGCCGACCCTAAAACAATCCCGATGGTCAGGAAAATCCACGCCGCTGTCGTCCACGGACGTGACCAGCGGGCCCATGCCGTATCGAGCCGCCCGGTCATCAGTGAAGCAATGGCAAACGCAAATGCCACTGAGAATCCGACGTACCCCATATAGAGTAATGGCGGGTGGAAAATCAGTCCGATATCCTGGAGCATTGGGTTGAGATCGCTGCCATCAACGGGGAAATCAGGTAATGTCCGGATAAACGGGTTGGAGGTCAGAGTAATAAACAGCAGGAAGCCAAGGTTAATCATGCCCATCACCGCCAGCACCCGGGCAATGGCATCCTGTGGCATACCACGACTCAGCAACGCTACCGCCAGTGTCCAGCCACTGAGCATCAGTAACCAGAGCAGTAACGATCCCTCATGAGCTCCCCAGGTTGCTGCAATGCGGTACCAGATTGGCAGCATGGTATTGGAGTTCTCAGCGACATAGGCCACAGTAAAGTCGTTGACAATAAAAGAATGCACCAGAATCAGAAATGCTGCCGCAATACAGGTAAACAAACCATAAGTCAAAGGCCGGGCCAGTCCCATCAAACGACTGTCCTGTCGCGCGGCTCCCCACAGCGGGTAAATACTCAGTAACACAGCCAGGCCAAGGGCCAGGCATAACAAAAAACTGCCTATTTCAGGTATCATTGTTGCTCACCTTGTGGGTTCTGATAGCGTTTAGCAGGCCCTTTGTGGTTCTGTTTCATCGCATCTTCAATTTCTGGTGGCGTGTATTTCTCATCATGTTTGGCCAGCACCTGATCGGCCTTGATCAGATTACCATCTTCCAGCACGCCCTCTGCGACAATCCCCTGCCCTTCACGAAACAGATCAGGAAGAATACCGACATAGCTCACACTGACAACGCCGTTGGCGTCATACAGTTTGAACTCCACTGCCAGACTTTTCGGATCACGTTTTACGCTGCCTGGCATAACCATACCGCCAATGCGTAACCGTTGCCCCGGATGAGGTATATCCTTATGCTCAGGACCCCGTCCGTTCAGAATTTCACTGGGTGTATAGAACAAATCAATGTTTGAACGCAGTGCATACATAACTAAACCAGTCGCCAGACCGAGGCCGACCAGTATTGCCACCACAACCAGTAAGCGGCGACGACGACGAATGTTCACAAGTGATCTCCTGCCGTGTTAGCGGCGGTTTTTTTTCGTTTTGCAGCGCTGATCCTGCGTTCACGGGATTCACGCTGTCTTATTTCTTTTAATAATTGTTTTCGTTGTACCAGGGTATGGATGATCAGGCATCCCAGTGCCAGTAACGTCATACCGACAGAAAGCCAGACATAGAAGGCATAACCTCCCATCTGGAAAAAACTGGACCATGAAGAGAAAGCAGGTGTCATGAGCTACGCCCCTTATTTGCAATAGCAGAAACCCAGGGGCGATTTCGTTCGGTGACCAGAATCAGGTTACGCAGACGCATCAGGGTCAGAGAAATGAAAACCAGCAGATAACCGAGGATGGCCCAGCGTAACGGGGTACGCATCGATGGAGCAATGTCCTGCTGCAAAATACCGGAAGAGCCCTGATGCAGGGTATTCCACCACTGAACCGAGTAATGAATAATAGGCAGGTTCACTACCCCGACCAGAATCAGGATACCGGCGGCACGCCCCGCAACCCGACGATCATCAAAGGCGTTATACAGGGTAATGACCCCCATATAGATAAACAGCAGTACCAGTTCCGATGTCAGACGTGCATCCCAGACCCACCAGGTGCCCCACATCGGTTTGCCCCAGGCAGAGCCGGTCACCAGAGCGATAAAGGTGAATACCGCCCCGACCGGAGCCATGGCTGAGGCCACCAGATCAGACATTTTCATCTGCCAGACCAGGCCAATAAATGCCGCAATGGCCATTGAGGCATAAACACCCATCGACCACATCGCTGCCGGCACATGAATATACATAATACGGTAGCTGTCGCCCTGTTGATAATCCGGCGGGGCATAACCAAATCCCCAAATCCATCCGAGCAGTAAAGTAATCAACGCCGCCAGACTTACCCAGGGAATAAACCTGCCGCAGATGTTATAAAGCCGTTCTGGCTTTGCCAGTTGGTGTAACCATTTCCACATTTTGTATTGCTCACTAATATTTACTAAAAGCAGCACAACTCGCAGTTTATTGAAGACTAATACGTACCGCTGCGGCTGTGGCAAAAGGTGCCAGAGTAATACTGGCGATTAGCATTGCGCCTAATATGGCCAGGTAACCACTTATCGATAATCCCTGACTGGCAGCATCAATGGCTGCACTTGAAAAAATCAGCACCGGAATGACCAGAGGCAAAACCAGTAAACTCAATAATACTCCGCCACGTCTGAGCCCCACCGTCAGCCCTACCCCGATAGCACCGATAAAACTCAACACCGGTGTACCCAGTAGCAGTGTCATCGCCAGCCCGTACCAGCCCTGAAAATTCAGCGACAATAATAACGAGGCCAGGGGCGACAAAATAATTAACGGTACCCCGGTCACCAGCCAGTGGGCTATGACTTTTCCCAGTACCGTTAAAGGTAACGGGGTCGGTAATAACACCAACTGTTCCAGTGAACCATCCAGAAAGTCATCACGGAACAAGCGTTCCAGTGCCAGTAATGATGACAGCAATGCCGCCACCCAGACGATACCCGGTGCAATTCTGGCAAGTAATTTTGATTCGGGGCCAATTCCCAGCGGAAACAACGTAATCACTATCAGGAAAAACCACAGCGGATTAATAATTTCCGAACCACTGCGAAAGGCAATTTTAAGTTCACGGCGAATAATACTTACCAGCATTCGTCACGTCCTTCCGCTGTCAGGCGAATTTTACGCACCACATCCTGTTGATCGGGCAGATCCTGATGGGTGGTAAGGATAACGGATCCCCCCCGCCCTGCGTGACTGGCAAATTGTGACATTATTTTTTCCACTCCGGCTTTATCGATGGCCGTTAGCGGTTCATCCAGTATCCATAACCGTGCCTGGCTTAGCCATAGTCTGGCCAGTGCGACTCTGCGCTGCTGGCCTGCAGAAAGCTGGGCAACAATCGCGTCCTCATAACCGGTCAAATCCACTTCATCCAGTGCATCAAAAATTTGCTCATCGCTACAATCCGGATGAAAAAAACGCAGATTTTCCAGCGGAGACAATACCCCTTTTACCCCGGGCAGATGTCCAAGATATAACATCTCACGTTGCCAGATATCACGCTGCCGGCCAACTGCCGTTTGATTCCACAGAATCTCTCCGGATTCCGGACGGCTCAGGCCAGCCAGGATACGTAACAAGGAGGTTTTACCAGCCCCGTTAGGCCCTTCTATCTGGACAATATTGCCGGCACCGACCGTAAATGAGAGCTGTGAAAATAACACCCGCTCATCCCGGGCACAGGTAAGTTCTTTGGCTTCCAGCATGCAACTTATATTCACGATTACGTTAAGAAGGCCGCACTATACCATAAGGAAACTCTCTGCCGAATGTCGAAAATGGAAACGGTTACTTAAAAGTTCCTTAACGACAACTTTTCTGCCTAAAAACCGGCCAATGATAAAACTTTGTTACGCTTATTGTGATTTACCCACAGTTTACGGCTCTCATTTCCGCGGGATTTCAGCACAGCTATTTATCGTCCGGCGCTAAATCCTACCAGATGCGACATCAATTACCATGCGGGTTTGTGCTATTCGTGCTGTAAAAACAACCCTGACAGGGTTGTCTCCCCCCACTCCGGCTTTTACAACTGAATTTCACCTCACCTTCATTAAGACAACATCGCAATAACAACAACTACGACTGATTTTTCCTTCAAAAGTGCAGAAAAATACTACACTCAGAACTATGAAATATTCATCTTTTCCACCGGAGGCCACGTGCAAAATTCCCACTCTTCAGCTCCCCGTGACAATCAGGTCGACAGCGAAGAAAAAAGTAATGAAACTTCAATAAATACTGAAGAGGAACAACTGCCTTCGAAAGCCGTCGCTATTCATGAAACCATACGCCAGAACGGTGAAAAAGAGCTGGAACGCGACGGTATGGCGCTGCTCCTGTCAGCGATTGCGGCGGGATTGTCGATGGGCACCTCACTATTGGTAAAGGGCCTGTTGCAGGTACATACCGAAGGGCTGCCAGGTAGTTTTTTGCTGGAAAACTTCGGCTATTGTGTCGGCTTCATCATTGTGATTATCGCCCATCAGCAATTGTTTACTGAAAATACCATCACTGCCGTATTGCCGGTGATGCATAAACCCGTGATGAATAATTTCAAACTGCTGATGCGGCTTTGGGGGCTGGTACTGGCCGGTAATTTTATAGGTACTGCGTTGGTAGCTCTGTCATTTAATCATATGCCAGTATTTACTGACGAACTGCAAAACTCGTTCACTCATCTGAGTGAAGAGGCCGTAAATCATGATGCCGTACAAATGTTTTGCGGTTCGCTGGTTTCCGGCTGGCTGATTGCTACCATGGTGTGGATGTTTCCTCACTCAGGTGCAGCTAAAATTCTGGTGATTACCATGATCACCTGGATAATGTCACTGGCTGGTTTATCGCATATTGTCGTGGGTTCCGTAGAGGCCTTTTACCTGGTATTTAACGGCCACCTCAGTTGGTCAGAGTTTCTGTGGCCTTTTGCTCTGCCCACTCTGGCGGGTAATATTACCGGGGGAACCTTTATTTTTGCTCTGTTGAGCCACGTACAGATCCGTAACGATTTCAGTGAGCAAAAAAAGTTACAGGCAGGACGTCCCCCTAAATCCTGATAACGCAGAGTCATGTCTGAGCCCCCGGATCTGCAACTGGTGGGAGCCTTCAGGGAATGGTAGAGTCTGCTTTCAGACTCTCTCTGTTCCCTGAAGGAATATTATGGATCGATTTCAGGCCATGGCGACTTTTGTCCGGGTAGTTGAGACCGGCTCATTTTCCGCCGCGGCTCGTCAACTCAGTCTCGGCCAGCCGGCAGTCTCTAAACTGATTGCCCGGCTGGAAAGTCACCTGAATACCCGGTTGCTGGCCAGGACCACACATGGGCTGACTCCCACTGAAGCGGGACAGCGCTATTATGAACGTGCCAAAACAGCCCTGGATGAAGCTGACGAAGCGGAACTGGCCGCCCGCCATTCGGCCAGTGGTTTATCCGGCCAGTTGCGTATTTCAGCTGCGACCACTTTTGCCAGAATCCATATTATTCCTCAGTTGCCCCGTTTTCTGGACAGCCACCCGGAACTACACACTGAAGTGATCCTCGATGATCGGGTCATTGATTTGCTGGCCGAGGGGGTCGATGTTTCATTGCGAATGGGCAAACTGCCAGACTCTTCCGCGACTGCCCGTAAGCTGGCGACCGCTAAACGTTCGGTGATTGCCACCCCGCAATATCTGAAAACCTGTGGCGAACCCTTTACTCCGACAGCTCTTGCTGAGCATCAGGCCATCCTCTATACCGCACAACCTACGGTCTGGACTTTTACCCGCCAGCAGACGACAGTTTCTGCCAGCCTTCAGGGACGGATGCGGGTCAGTGCTGCCGAAGGACAACGCGCCGCAGTCCTGAATCATATGGGATTATGTATCGCCTCAGACTGGATGTTTTACGAAGAGTTGCTATCCGGTGAGGTGGTGAAAGTATTAACCGACTGGGCATTGCCTGACATCGATCTGTGGGCGGTATTTCCCTCCGGTCGACTGACCAGCGCCAAGGCCAGACAGTTTGCGTTATTTACCGAATCGGTTATGGCGGAAAGAACCCTTTGAGGAAGGCGGGGAAGATTTGCGCCCTTCAGGAGGTTTCAGGCGGTGTGATGAGAGCTATGGAAGAAAGACAGGCCGTCCGTTGCAGAACGGCTGTCAACAAAGTTAAATGTCGTTGACTCCGGGGGCAGCAACAGGCGCTAATTTAAGAGATTCTTCCCAGGCGGCTTTCCTTTCGTTATAACCACGGGCCAAAGGCAGTTGCTGCTGGATGAATGCCCGATATTCATTCACCAACGTTCCGGTATCTTCACTCGCACTACGTTTCTGTAGTTGTTCGGTAAAATTTTGGTCGGCGTAGGCATAATCCAGATATTCGATAGCATAGCGATAAGTGGCGGCTTTCAGTGGCTGCATACGGACTTGTTCAGCTATCCATTTCAGCGATTTATAAAAACTGTGTACAACTGCTGCATCTTTCTCCTGCACATTAACTGTCGCAATGCCTTCGTTTAACAACGCCAACTGTGTTTTCTTTTGTTCACGTTGCAGCTGCTCACGTTGCTTATTCTGATCATCTTGACGTCTCACTTCTGACTGTACTTTCTCTGAATGGGCAGGAATAGCATTAATCACTTTCGCGACCAGCAGGTAAACAATCACAGCGGGTACCACTTTCAGAACAACAGACAGGAACACTCCATCTCCGGGCCGTGATAGCCACTGGGACCACCACATAAAAAACAGAAAGCCAATCACAACACTCACGATACGGTATTTCACGCTATTTATTACTGCAGCATGGATAAACTGCTTCTCGCTGTCATTTTTGCCTTTCTTCCTGCAATACAACTCAAAACAGACAAAACTGGCCAACATGATCAGAACTCCCGGAAAGCCACCTATCCACATAATGGCAACCGGAGAAGTCACCCCTGCCCCAGCAGCCAATGATGACAACAGAAAAAAAGCACCAAAGCCAATAATAAGACTAAGGACTCTAAAGATTAACATGACTTGTTTTTCCTTTTGACGTGACTATCTCACTAAACTTACGTTCAAGCGCAGCGGCATCTATAGTAGAGATATTTCTGACTGATTGTTCCATGTACTGATGGATAAGTTCATCACCGACAATTTTTCGTATTTTTTCCAGTGCAGCATCCAGCGAAAATTTTTTAGCCGCCAGCAAATGACATTTCCGGTAAATCAATGCCAGTAGCAGTTCTTCAGGGCTTTCTGCTGAATCTTCATTGATAATCTTTAGGGCCGTATTGGTGGCCTGAAGTTTATTTCTTCTGGCATACGACGCCGCAGCATTAGCTGTGGCCTGTTGTTGCTCCTGATGCTTTTTTTGCTGTTTCTGCTGAGCTTCAGCTTGCTTACGTTCCTGACTTTTTTGCCAGTAGTGTTGCGATTCAAGTTCTGACAGACGGGCATAAAAGTACCCATCCCGTTCAATATTCGAATATTGTGAATGCAGTAAATTAATCTGTGACTGTACAGCATCAGACCCTTTCATTAGTATCTCCCGAACCGGATTGCTGCTCCAGGAACTGTGTGGCGGAATCATAAAAAGGGGATAAATCACTGAACAACTCTGTCAACTTTTCTTTCTGTTGTTGATTGAGTAATGGTAAAAGCTGATTAATGACTTCAACCTTAAGTTCGATATCGATAATTGTTTTCTTACCGATTTCCTGCAGGATGCTTTTATCCATGACTTTCCTTGATTCAGGTTACATACAGGCAGACGACATACTACTGATGAGGGGTTCTTACATAACACAACAGAGTTCCACAGGACTTAACGAATACCGAATCTGGTGAAAATACTCTGATAAACTGACTATGTCTGACACAGAAGAAAGCATAAGCATTTTTCATGCATCTTCAACAAAAATAATTTGCCAGTTTTGTTCTTCCGGTCAACCCCGCCGACAATACGTTATATGCATATCTTCCAGCCTCCTGACCGAATCAAAAGCCATAGCAGAGTTATCACTGGCAGCCCCACGCTAAGCCAGAGAGAGGTTGAGAAATAATTTAGAAAAGCGGAACGTTTTCAAAGCGTTTACGGTATTCACGGGGACTGATTTGCCGGTGCTGACTAAAAACACGGGAGAAATAGAGCGGATCCTGATATCCCACTGCCCTGGCAATCTGCGTCACGGATAACTGCGTTTGTTGTAATAAATCGCAGGCCCGGGAAACACGCTGCTGTTCACGCCAGCCATAGATAGTTTTACCGGTTTGCTGTCGAAAAATGTGGGTCAGCCGTGAAGGAGAAAGAAAAGTCATTCGTGCCAGAGCCTCAATCCGGATATCTTCAGCCAGATGTTCATTCAGATAATGGCAGACGGTAGTGATCCGCGGATCACGGTGATAATGATTGCTGTGCGGCTGGCGCTGAAAAGTCTGCAAAATAATCCGTTCGAGGGTATTCATCGCCATCGCATCTGACAGAGGGTCTGCCGCCGCATTATTGCGGATAACGTCCCGAAACATCTCAGACATTTGAAGACTGTCAGCTGTATCCGCCAACTGCATTCGTCCTATGTCACCTTCATTTCGGTCCCAGTGCAGCCAGTCACTCCAGTAAGGGCGGGGAATAAAGTAGATCCACAGATGATCCCAGGCCAGACTCTCCCTGGCTCTTCCGTAATGGTGAATCACTGTCGGAGGGAACAATAACATCTCATTTGGCTGGCAGTGAAATTCTCCCTCTGCATGGTGGATAACCCCTTCTCCTTTCAGTGTCAGATTTAGCATATAACCTTTCATGCCATTAGCGCGGTGAATAAAGAAATCCAGTTTGCTGCCGGGGCTGATTGGCGTAAACCCAGACACCATAAACGCGTTAAACGTGAAACTCTTTACCAGCGGTGAAAAACTGATTAACTCAGCATCGTTCAGTTCGCTCATAGATCATTATCCGGCAGGGGTTTACCAGAATGATAATACCCCTGCCAGGAGCTGCGGGTAACGAGCTGAAAGTTTGTGAAGAAGCTCACGGCAGGCCCTGTAATTGCCTGGTTTTGACTCTCCGGGTATCCTTTTCTGCAGAATAACGCCCAGCCGACAGATCGCGGGCCACAGTTTCGTAAAAACTATCCAGCCGGTAAAACCACAGTATTATCATGTTCATTACTGCTAACAGCAGCGGGAACCAGATAAATAAAAACTCAATGGTGTGGATAACCGTTTCTGACTGGGGTCCATTGCCTCCACTGATAAATCCTGCTGCGCCGAGTATCCATCCCACACTGGCCGTTCCCAGCCCCATCCCTAGCGTCTGCCCCAGTGTTCCGGCACTGAACAGTATCCCTTCAATCCGTAATCCGCTTCGCCATTCCCCATAATCAATGGTGTCAGCCAACAGCGCAAACATCGTTGCACCGATTCCGCAGAACCCAATACTGCGCACTACGGTCGAAATAATCACAAACACTGCATCCTGTTTTCCCAGCAAGGGGATCAGATAAGCGATGCAGCAAACCAATAGTCCGGTCATCGCCAACCTGCGTTTGCCCAGCTTTTTTAGCAAAAAAGGGATAATCAGTAGGGTCAACAAACCCGGGATATATTGCGCCATGCTGATATAAGCAATCAGGCTGACATCTGACAGGATATATTTAGAGTAGTAAACTCCGACCGATGACAGTGCTGTCAGGCTGGTAAAAGTAATCAGCAGATAAAAGAAGATCATCATCCAGTAGCGATTCGCCAGCATGGAATGCATCACCAGGCGGGCATTGATTCGTTGGCTGTTATCTTTACTCACCGGAGTCACACGCTCTTTGGTGCCCAGTGCCGTTAGCAACAGACAAAGTGCAGTAAAGAAACCTAAAATACCAAACACGATGACCCACGAGGTATGGCTGTTGCCAAAGAACGCTACCAGCGGCAGGGTCAGTACCCCGACAGTCAGCGACCCACAGGTAGACAGCCCTTTACGGAAAACACTGAGGATACCACGCTGATAAGTATCCCGGGTGATCAGTGCCAGCAGCGATCCATAAGCGATATTGTTGGCGGTAAAAAAAATATTCGCCAGTAAATAGGTGGCGCAGACATAGGCGACTTTTAGCGGATAGCTGATGGCCGGCACGGTCGACATTAAAAATGCCGCCAGGCCAAACGGTACCGCAGTCCAGAGTACCCAGGGACGCGCTTTTCCCAGTCGGGAGCTTGTTTTATCAATCCGGATCCCGACGAATATACAAATCAGACCGTCGAGTACCCGGGCAAAAAACATCAGTGAGCCAATCAGTAACGCTGATATACCCACCACATCAGTATAAAAGTAAGCGAGGAAAGTCACCATCAGGGTATAAGTCAGGTTAGTACCATAATCCCCGATACCAAAAGCCAGCCGTTCGCGCAGCCCGACAGGTTGCAGATCACTATTTACATCACCGATAGCCATTATGCAGTCTCCGATTCAAAGATTGCTACACCCCAGTCGGGCAGTGTCAGAACACTGCCCTGAGCGAAACGACTTCCCGTCAGCAATTCATGGCCGCCAGCAAAAGGCAGAGTCACCTCCTGTGATTGCGCAGAGTAATTGAACAGAAACAACAGAGCTGAACCTGTCCGGCTAATCGCCCGTTTAACAACCAGAGGAAAACGCAACCCGCCATTGTCAATGGTCAGTTCGATTCGCCGGGTTAAATGGGTTATAACGCCGGATAACACCCCGGCAGTCAGCGGACAACCGATATAGGTTGCAGTACCGGCACCATACTGATGATGAACCACTGCAGCATATTGGTCCCAGTAGGGGTGCTGATATCGAGCCCAGATTTCGGTATCTGCCCCGTCAGTTTCCAGCAGTTCCATCCAGTCAGTAACCACCGCGTCTTCCCCGTCGAGCTGCAGTACATCTGACTGTAAAGTGACCTCATGAGGTTCAACAAATAACTGATAACTGGCGCCAATAGTTTCACGGATCACCGCCGGCTGGCGCTGATGCCGCACTTTAAGATGCTGATTCGCAAAACCGGATTTAAACGAATAGAGCACATGCCCCCCCTGCTCTACAAACTGATTTAAACGCTGAAGTGACTGGTCGGAAACCGCATAGAGTAAGGGTGCAATCAGCAACTGATAACGGTTCACCCGAGGGTCATCGACGCAAAGAACATCAACCTCGATATTCAACCGGTACAGCGCATCGTAATAACTGCGAACCTGATCGTTATACTGGTGCTGTTTATGCCGGCCAAACTGATGGCCCTGATACGGATGCCAGTCAATCGCGGTCAGTGAATCATTGCTGACCAATAGCGCCACGTGGTTGCACTTCTTCAGTCCCGCTAGTGTCGGCGATAAACAGGCAAATTGCTGCCCTATCTGTTGTGCTTCGTGATAGACAGGATTGGGCTGCAGATCATGACTCAGTAGCCCTTTCCAGTAGGTTTCATAGGAATTATGCAGCGAATGCCAGTGCCAGTAGCCAACCATTGCAGCTCCGGACGCTATATGACTGAAGGCCTGCAAGCGTAACTGACCAGGATAAGGTGTCCAGTTTTTGAAGGCCTGAGCCTGGGTTTCCAGTACCAGATAATTATTATCTTTGGTGGTACGGGCAATATCCCCGCAGAAAGCGATTTCTGCGCCCGTCAGTGCGTGTTGCCCGGGATGATAGATATCAACCCCGGTGATATCCAGCGGACGGGATGCCACAAAGTGGTCAACCTCACCTCGCACACCAAACGACCAGGTCCGCCATTCAAAATCAAAGTTATGGGTTACAAACTGTTGTGGTAAACGATACTCATGAACCAGCCGGACCTGCCAGCAAAGAAACTGACTCACCAGTTCGCGCTGATATCGCTGAAAAGCGGCCCCGAGACTGGCATTAATGGTACTTTCCAGCGGCGGAAAATCTTCCCAGTCATCGATCCGGTTACTCCAGTAATCCAGACCGAATTCGGCATTCAACTTATCGGTATCACCGGCAAACTGCTGTTTCAGGTGTTGCACAAAATCCCGCTGAACATGCGAACCACAGGTGTCGTAGTATTTAGTTTCGTTATCGACCTGAAAACCGATCACCGCCGGATGGCGGGCTGTAGCGGCCAGCAATCGGCGAATAATCCGTTCGGCATAGAACAGATAAACAGGGCTGGTGATATCCATCTTTTGCCGGTGACCGTATTTGTTCACTCCCTGTGGTGTCTCTGCCATCACTGAAGGATGTTTTTTTGCCAGCCAGCCGGGGAGCGCATAGGTGGGAGTGCCGATGATGACTGAAATCTGATGCTGATGCATCCGGTCCAGTACTGTTAACACCTGCGAGAAATCAAACTCTCCATCCCGCGGCTCATAACTACTCCATGTACTTTCAGCGATTCTCACCACATTAATTCCCGCCGCTTTCATTAGCCGAATATCTTCATCCAGCCGCTCTTCCGGCAGATATTCGCGGTAATAGGCCACGCCATATAACAATTTTTCCACCCTAATCTCCCCGTATTCAGTCTGTGATCACCTCTATTCTGGATCAGGGCTGTCCGGTAAAGATAAAGCAGTTCGCTGCCAACATAGACAAACTCGCTCTGACTACTGACCTATGAACAACGTCACATTTTTGCTATGGTGCGGTGAACATTTTTCACAGGGAGTGAATCTGTTATGGCAATAAAATCATTGCATTATTCTCAGTTTGCCGACCTCAGAATTGAGGGTGTGGGTATACATGCCAGCTTTTCAGTGAAGTTAACCGTTTATGACGAAAATATTCCGGCCGGAAAGCAGCTTTCAGTATCTGCGACCGGCGCAACCAATGCAGCCAGGGCTGCTGGAAATGGTAATGTTTTATTTTGGTGTAAGGTCAGGGATTTATTAAGTTACAGAGAATACTCTTTACAAAGACAATCAGGTGAGTATGTTGCTACAGGCAATAATGACATTTTTATTGGAACCACTCGCTTTCTGATAAACAGTAATACAATTCAGTCACCAAAAATAGAAATCACCGCCGGATATATTTATGAATCAGGGTATACTGGCAGTGCTGTTCCTATACCATCCTCTCTCAGAAAAACCATACTTCTGACACCGTTCAGCAGAGGATGATATGAGCATAAAAAAATTATTAATACCGGCATTGTTTATACTAACTCCCGGGGTTTATGCTGAATCCAGTCAGGACTTATCAACTATTACTGCCTCTGGCCTGGTCAGAGAGTACATAATGTCTGATGATAAATCTTCTAAGACTCTGGCTATGAAGCAATTAAATCAGCTTTACAAAGATAATCCCGAAAACATCAACATCCTGCGCATGTACTCCGGAATACTTGCTTCATCCGGGGAGTACCGGGAAGCAATTAATATTATTTCAATATATAACCTGGGTCATAGCGAACCCTCATTTATGTTAAGTGAATGTTTGCTGAAAGACAGAACCGGTGATTATGATCCTGAGTGCTACAACAAGGTAATAAAATTAAAAACATCCCTGAATGCCAAAGATATCGATTATCTGATGGCACTCTTTATGACTCATCACCAGAATTTTAAAAATGAAAAATCTATTTATATGCAGGGAAGAGATGATAATCAGGATCTTGATATTTTTGACCTTTCGAAACAAGATGTTCTGAAGATACTTTATCCGGATAAACAGGAAAATAAACCGTAACTGAAAATCTGCTCCGCAAAGCTTCTTTCCGGCAGTTGGTACAGCATTCATACCGGCTTCGTCGGTAACTACAGCCGGCGAAAATGTATCCTGCAACCTCACCGGTGACGGATAACAGAGAATGAAACAGAAATGCTTTGCGGGTAAATGAACTTTAACCAATTTTTACCCAGGATAGTATGCGGCTGTCAATGAACATGTATGGACGGGCATGGAAATTAAATCCAGCTGGAGTCAGTGTTTATCAGGAATTCGCTGAGGTGTATGGAGGGTCCTGAAAGGTACGATGGTGTCCCCTGCAGGAATCGAACCTGCAACTAGCCCTTAGGAGGGGCTCGTTATATCCATTTAACTAAGAGGACTCTGGCGGCAACGTTGGCTAACGCCCGACAGCGGTGGGTATCCTACCGTAAAGGCTCAGGTTTTTACAAGTGTTACCTGTGTTTCAGATAACTAAACAGCAGCTTTGCCCTGTTTAGCCCGGGATTATCCCTGTAACACCCCTACTCCTGTCAGAGAATGCATGCATTTTGTTGTTGCGCTTTTTCTGTTGGTCAGCATCCGGGTCATTGTAGTCTCCGGGTAAAAATAACACGATTAACGCTGCTCAAGCTGCCGGGTCAGTGTTTCGATACGCTCAGCCATTTGCAGGGTCTGTTGAGTCAGTTGGGTATTTTGCTTCAGCAATTCGAGCAGCTGTTCAGACAACTCTTCAGATAGCACCTGGCGACTTGCCATAGCAGCATCCAGATCTTCGCGATGTTGTGCATCGGCCAGTGCATGTGCCTGATCGCGCTCCGCCTGGCGGGTTTGCGCCAACAGGATCAAGGGGGCAGCATAAGCCGCCTGAATGCTAAAAGCTAAGTTGAGTAGAATAAACGGATAAGGATCAAACTTAAGCAGGCCAGCAACGTTCAGTACAATCCACACGATCACCGCGATGGTCTGGCCAATCAGAAAGGTGGGTGTCCCGAAAAAACGGGCGAAAGCTTCTGCTTTTAATGCAAACCATTCATCGCCGAAAGTATGAGTTATCCCTTTCAGCGGACGATATAAACGAAATTTTTTATCTGTATGCATATCGAAAAAGAATCCTGTGGTGGGTGCCGGCATTGCCGAAATTTTTGATATCGGTAACAGCAGAAGCAGCATTTTAAGAAACAGACACTCAGCATGTTATACGCCGCCGGTAACCTCTGCACCAAACAGATTTGTGTACGCTAATGTGATTCCCAAAGACAGGAAAACAGCCTGTTAATCCACTGCTCCGGGTCTGGCTGGGTTAGCTATGGTGGGAATAGTGAATACTGAAATACAAGAAGAAGCAGAAACGGTGGACTTCAACGGAGCAGAGGTTTTTTATTTTCGGGATCATACGGCGGAGCAGAAACTCCCTGCCCCGCCATTACAGAGTTACATCTTCACCGGGCTGATTTCCCAGATTTTCTCTGCATATTCGCTGATGGTACGATCGGACGAGAAATACCCCATATTGGCGATATTCAGTAAGGTCCGGCGTGACCATTCATCTTTTTGCAGATACAGTTCATCGACTTTATCCTGGGTATCAACATAGCTACGGTAGTCGGCCAGCAACTGATAATGGTCCCCCAGGTTGACCAGGCTGTCGAACAGATTATGATAACGTTTTGGTTCTGACGGACTGAAGGTGCCGGTCGCAATCTGCGTCAGTACCCGGTGCAGTTCGGGATCTTTATCATAATAATCATGTGGGTTATAACCATTTTTCCGCAGATCTTCGACCTGCGGTGTGGTGTTACCAAAAATAAAGATATTATCTTCACCCACATGCTCCAGCATTTCGACGTTGGCCCCGTCCAGGGTTCCGATGGTCAACGCACCATTCAGGGCGAACTTCATATTACTGGTCCCGGAAGCTTCGGTTCCTGCCAGAGAGATCTGCTCTGACAGATCCGCAGCCGGGATGATCAACTGTGCCAGACTGACGCTGTAATTAGGAATAAACACTACTTTCAGTTTTTCACGGGTACGGGGATCATTGTTAATCACCGTGGCAACATCGTTGATCAGGTGGATAATCTGTTTAGCTGCATAATAGGCCGAGGCCGCTTTACCGGCAAAAATCACGGTACGTGGTACCACTTCCGCCTCCGGATCATCGATAATGCGGTTGTAGCGGGTGATAACATGCAGCACATTCAGCAACTGACGTTTGTACTCGTGAATACGTTTAATCTGCACATCGAACAGACTGTGTGGATCGATCACTATTTCCAGTTTATCGGCGACGTAACCTGCCAGCCGCTTTTTATTGTCGTGTTTAGCTTTCTGCAGAGCCTGTAAAAAGCTTGGATAATCAATATCCTGTTTCAGTTCTTCCAACTGGCTTAAGTCGGTACGCCAGTGATGGCCAATGGCATCGTCCAGCAGATCGGAGAGCGGCTTATTGGCCAGCGCCAGCCAGCGACGCGGTGTTACCCCGTTGGTCATATTCAGGAAACGATCCGGGTGAAGCCGCGCGAAATCGGCAAACAAAGACTGTACCATCAGGTCGGAGTGCAGTGCAGAGACCCCGTTCACCTTATGGCTGGCCACCACCGCCAGCCAGGCCATACGAACACGGCGGCCATTGTTCTCGTCAATGATCGATACGCGACGTTTCAGGTCATCGTCACCCGGGACTTTCTCTTCCACTTCATTAAGGAAATATTCATTAATTTCAAAAATGATCTGCAGATGACGCGGCAGAATTTTCCCCAGCATATCGACCGGCCACGTCTCCAGCGCTTCGCTCATCAGGGTGTGGTTAGTATATGAAAAAACTTTGCTGACCGTATCCCAGGCTTTTTGCCAGCTAAATTTATGCTCATCAATCAGCAGTCGCATCAGTTCAGGAATCGACAGTACCGGATGGGTATCATTCAGGTGAATGGCGACTTTATCCGCCAGATTATCGTAGGTCTGATGAGTGCGATGATGTCGCTTAAGAATATCCTGTACCGTCGCCGATACCAGGAAATACTCCTGGCGCAAACGTAGTTCCCGCCCCGAATAAGTCGAGTCGTCCGGGTAGAGTACCCGTGACACGTTCTCGGAATGGTTTTTATCTTCCACCGCAGCAAAATAGTCACCCTGATTAAATTTACCCAGGTTAATTTCGTTACTGGCCTGAGCCCCCCACAACCGCAGGGTATTGGTGGCATCAGTATCAAATCCCGGGATCACCTGGTCATAAGCCACCGCGACAATTTCTTCGGTTTCCAGCCAGCGGGTTTTAGAACCTTCGTGTTGCAAACGGCCACCGAACCGGACTTTATAGCGGGTACTGTAGCGCTGGAACTCCCACGGGTTACCATACTCCAGCCAGTAATCCGGAGATTCGGCCTGTTGACCATCAACAATTTTCTGGGCAAACATCCCGTATTCATAACGAATCCCGTAGCCCCCGCCCGGTAAGCCAAGGGTGGCCAGTGAATCAAGGAAACAGGCCGCCAGACGGCCTAAACCACCATTCCCCAGCCCCGGGTCATTTTCCTCATCGATCAGGTCTTCGAGGTCCAATCCCATCTCATCTAACGCTTTATTGATGTCATCGTACAACCCCAGTGCCAGAAGCGCGTTGGACAAGGTACGACCAATCAGAAACTCCATTGATAAGTAATAGACTTTGCGCACATCCTGAGACTGTTGCGCCCGGTTAGATTTAAGCCAGCGTTCGACCATCCTGTCACGCACCGCAAACAGCGTGGCATTTAGCCAGTCATGCTTCGTCGCGATGGCTGGATCTTTACCGAGAATAAACATGAGCTTGTAAGCAATGGAATGCTTAAGCGCATCCACACTGACAGTTGGGGCGTTATAAATAAACGGTGATGTCATAGCGTTGTATTCCTTGATGCTGGTGTGCAGTTTCACAAATCAAACAGGTAAAGGTCGCCGCTAACCGTCATTGAAATTCTGTGCCGGTTAAACGCTGATAAAGTTGCTGGTAGACTCGTGCAGCCACCGACCAGCTAAAATCCTGACGCATTGCATGGCGCTGAACATTGCGCCAGTGGCGTGGGCGGTTCCACAACACAAAAGCACGGCGGATAGCATTACTGATGGCCTTACCATTACTCTCCTCAAACACAAAACCACTGGCCGTGTTATCCGCCAGATTTTCGATAGCACAATCCACAACGGTATCCGCCAGCCCCCCGGTACGTCTGACCAGAGGCAGAGTGCCGTATTTCAGTCCGTATAACTGAGTCAGTCCGCAGGGTTCAAAACGACTGGGGACCATAATCACATCTGCCCCGGCCATAATCCGGTGTGAAAACGCTTCGTGATAGCCCAGCTGCACCCCGACCTGACCGGGGTGTTCCGCCGCCGCTGCCAGAAATGCCTGCTGTAGTGGTACATCACCAGCGCCCAGTAATACCAGTTGCCCGCCCTGGGAAAGCAACTCCGGTAGTCCTTCCAATACTAAATCTAATCCTTTCTGGCTGGTCAGCCGACTGACCACTGCAAACAGTAGCCGTGAACTGTCAGTGTCCAGTCCCATCGTCCGTTGCAGCGATGTTTTATTTTGTGCTTTAGACTGCAAATGCTCAGCGTTGTAGCGCGCAGTAAGCAATGGGTCATTGTCCGGGTCCCAAATATCCTCATCCACACCATTCAGAATTCCGGTCAGCCGGCCCTGGAACTGACGTTCTGAGAGCAGAGATTCCATCCCATAACCAAATTCCGGTCGGGTAATCTCCCGCGCATAGGTCGGGCTGACTGTCGTTATATGGTCGGAATAAAACAGACCGGCTTTCAGAAATGAGATCTGCCCGTAAAATTCCAGACCATGCATCCTGAAGAAATCATCCGGTAGCCACAACTGATGTAAATGATGAGCATAAAACAGCCCCTGATAGGCCAGATTATGAACCGTAAACACAGTCTTCACCGGGTACCCGCGTGCCGCAATGTAGGCAGAGGCCAGCCCGGCGTGCCAGTCATGGGAGTGCACCACTTCCGGTCGCCATAAATAATCAGCCCCACCTGCCAGTTCACAAGCCACCCAACCAAGCACCCCAAAACGCAGATGGTTATCCCCATAGGCATTTAACGACTGATCATGGTACGGACTACCCGGCCGGTCATATAAACCGGGGGCATCAATAATATAGATGCCCACCCCCTGAAAAGTGCCGTAGCGCAATTCAACATATCCGGCAAAGGTATCAATACCCGTAACCCGGTGGGTTTCTCCCAGCCCTTTTTTGATATCCGGAAAGCCCGGAATCAGGACACGAACATCGTCACCACCAGCAATCTGTGCCGCAGGTAATGCCCCGGCAACATCAGCCAGACCACCGGTTTTGAGTAGAGGAAACAGCTCGGAACAAACATGTAATATTCGCATTGGAGCTCCTGATTTGTCTCGCGTCAGCCAATCCGCATGGCGCGTTGTACAGTAATCCGGCGGGTACACCGCGCGTTATAATTTTTCCAGCATTCTGCGGGTAACCAGCACAATACCGCTTTCCGTGCGGTAAAAACGGCGACTGTCTTCTTCGGCATTCTCACCGATAACCATGCCTTCGGGGATCTGGCAGGCGCGGTCAATAATGCAATGGCGCAAACGACAGGATCGGCCAATCACCACATCAGGTAACAGGATGCTGGTATCAATATTGCAAAATGAGTTGATCCGGACACGTGAAAATAAAACCGAATTCACCACTTCCGATCCGGAAACAACACATCCTCCGGAGACCAGCGAATTCAGCGTCATTCCATGCCGACCGGAACGATCCTGAACAAATTTTGCCGGTGGCAGAGGTTCCATATGGGTGCGGATCGGCCAGTGACTGTCATACATATCCAGCTCTGGTGTCACAGAGGCCAGATCGAGGTTTGCCCTCCAGTAAGCATCCAGCGTACCAACATCACGCCAGTAAGGCGGCAGATCATCGCTGGATGTCACACAAGAGAGACTAAAAGAATGCGCCCGGGCTTTACCTTCCCGCGTAATAAGCGGGATGATATCTTTGCCAAAATCATGGCTGGATTTTTCATTTGCCATATCCTGTTCCAGTAGGCGGAACAGATAAGCGGCGTTAAAAATATAGATCCCCATACTGGCCAGCGATTTATCCGGCTGTCCGGGAATACCCGGCGGATCTGCTGGTTTTTCAAGAAAAGACAGGATCAGACCATCCTGCGCGACATCCATAATGCCAAAGGCACCCGCTTCCTGCCGCGGAACTTCAATACAGGCCACGGTGCACTCTCCGCCTTTCTCGACGTGGTCAATCAACATCCGGGAGTAATCCATTTTGTAGATATGGTCACCGGCCAGCACCACAATATATTCCGCACGGTAGCGGCGGATAATATCCAGATTCTGGCAGATGGCATCTGCCGTGCCCCTGTACCAGTGGCCGGAACTTTGCCGTTGCTGTGCCGGCAGCAAATCAACAAATTCATTCATCTCTTCATTCAGGAAGGACCAGCCACGCTGAATATGCTGTACCAGCGTATGTGACTGATATTGAGTGATCACCCCGATTCGTCGAATACCTGAATTAAGGCAGTTTGACAGAGCAAAATCGATAATACGGAATTTGCCGCCAAAGTGGACTGCCGGCTTGGCACGGGTCGCTGTCAGCCCCTGTAATCTTGACCCTTTACCACCGGCCAGAATCAGTGCTACCGATTTTCCCGGTAACTGCCGGGCCAGCATCATGCGATCATTCATCTCTAATGTAGTCATGGCTGAATCCTTCCTGGTGTTATTGGTAGATCCCGGGTGAATACACAGACTGTTTTTGCCATAGACCGACAGGATAAGCCGTCAGCGAGGGTACGGAGAGGATTATCAAAAGGTGCAACGGCATGCCAGCTACCCGTGGGTAATGTCATATCGACGTCATTAAGTGAAGCATTGACCACCATTAACCAGCGGTCAGATAAACATATTTGCAGACACTGCAGTCCGGGTTGCAGCCACTGATCTGTCGTCATTGGTTGTCCGTGACGGTTAAGCCACACCACATCTCCGGAACCTTCCGTCCACCAGCGATTAAGCGTGACCGCCGGAATTTTTTTTCTTAACTTAATCAGAGCACTCACATAGTCAGTCAGCGCATAATCAGCCCGTTGCCAGTTGAGCCAGCTCAGCCGGTTATCCTGACAATAGGCATTATTATTTCCCTGCTGGCTGTGTCCGATTTCATCTCCGGCCAGCAGCATCGGTGTCCCCTGGGATAGCAGCAAGGTTGCCAGTAAAGCCCGCTGACTGAGGCGCCGTTGAACAATAACGCTGTCACTGGCCTCTGGCCCCTCAGCCCCATGATTCTGGCTGTAATTATCATCATGGCCGTCACGGTTGTTTTCACCGTTAGCATGATTATGTTTGTGGTTAAAACTGACTAAATCCTGCAGGGTAAAACCATCATGCGCCGTAATCATATTGATGGTCGCATTCGGTAATCTTCCTTCGTGTTTGAAAAGAGAGGCAGACGCGGAAAGTTTCCCGGCGAAATCGCCCATTGACAGCGTCCCGTGCAACCAAAATTTCCGCATCCCATCCCGCCACTGGTCGTTCCACTCGGCGAAAGGCGCCGGGAAATTCCCAAGCTGATATCCCCCCGGGCCTATATCCCAGGGTTCGGCAATCAGTTTGCAACGGCTCAACAACGGATCGGTGGTGATTGCCCGCAGCATCGGCGAGTCACTACGAAACTCCGGGGTGCGTCCCAGCAGCGGTGCCAGGTCAAAACGAAAACCATCAATATGGAACTGTTCGACCCAGTAACGCAGGCATGACAATACCCAACCAACCACATCGTTATCTGTCAGCCGCATCGAATTACCACAACCGGTGACATTTTTATTCGTTCCATCCGCATTCAGCCAGTACCAACTGGTGTTGTCTAACCCGCGTTGCGAGAGTGTCGGGCCATCGATATCCAGTTCAGCGGTATGGTTAAATACCACATCCAGGATTACTTCAATCCCCGCCTGATGCAGAGCTTTCACCGCCGTTTTTAGTTCTTTGGCTGCCGAACTCCCCTGACGATGGGTGGCATAAAGGGGTTCCGGTGACCAGGCCGCCAGCAGGTTATAGCCCCAATAATTGTGCAATCCCCTGTGCTGCAACCGGGGCTCATCACAATGCTGAGCGACCGGCAACAGTTCTACTGCAGTAATACCC
Organism: Tatumella morbirosei; assembly: GCF_000757425.2. GTDB lineage: Bacteria > Pseudomonadota > Gammaproteobacteria > Enterobacterales > Enterobacteriaceae > Tatumella > Tatumella morbirosei. The sequence continues at coordinate 1,139,829 of NZ_JPKR02000003.1, forward strand.
AGTTTTTTGAAATGAGCCAGCATGGCAGGATGGGCGAGAGCCAGATAAGTCCCACGGATATCTTCCGGAATCTGCGGATGAAGCATAGTCAGACCACGCACATGGGACTCATAAATAACGGTCTGCCCCCACGGAGTCATCAGGGGGGTATCGTCTTCCCAGTCAAAGTGTTCGTCGGTGACCACGGATTTGGGGACCCGGTAGGCGGTATCCACCGGTTCAGGCTGGTATATACCGCCATTGAGATGGGCATCATCCTTCAGTGAGCCTTCCAGCGCCCGGGCACTGGGGTCAATCAGCAGTTTCTGACCGTTAAACCGCAGACCACGTAACGGGTCAAACGTACCGTAAGCACGATAACCATAGCGCAGACCGGCTTTAGCCTCCGGCAAAAATCCATGCCACAGATTGCCGGTGCGGGCCGTCATCTCCAGTCTTTGTTCGTTATTTTTACTGTCAAACAGGCATAGCTCTATTTTCTCTGCAGCAGCCGAGAAAACGCAGAAATTTACCCCATTGTCCTGCAGGCTGGCACCAAAAGGATAAGGTTTGCCCGGCAACAGTACGCTCATTACATCGCCTCCCGCCACAGATACAACGTGGCCAGTGGGGGCAGTAGCAGTGAAAGCGAATATTCGCGCTGATGCATCGGTTCATCAGTAGTGATGACCTCTCCCTGATTACCAAGGTTGCTGCCACGATAATAGACAGAATCGGTATTGAGCACTTCATGGTAGCGTCCGGGTTCTGACACACCAATATGATAGTTATAACGAACTACCGGCGTGAAGTTGCTGACCACCAACATCTCATTACCTTCGTTATCCCGACGGACAAAAGCAAAAACCGAATTTTCACTATCATCCACCACCAACCATTCAAAGCCTCGCTGATCGAAGTCCAGCTGATACATCGCCGGATGTCCGGTGTAACAGTGATTCAGGTCACGTACCAGTGACTGAACGCCTTTATGCCAGCCTGCCGGCTCCTCCAGCAGGTGCCAGTCCAGGCTCTGGTTCACATTCCATTCCCGGCCCTGGGCAAATTCACTGCCCATAAACAGTAACTTTTTACCCGGATGTGCCCACATATAGCCGAAGTAAGCACGCAGAGTAGCGAATTTTTGCCAGCAATCACCGGGCATTTTATCCAGCAATGAACCTTTACCATGTACCACTTCGTCATGGGACAGCGGCAACATAAAATTTTCGGTATAGGCATAGGCCATACCGAAGGTCATCAGGTTGTGGTGATACTTGCGATATGCTGGATCCATTTGCATATAGCGCAATGAGTCATTCATCCAGCCCATATTCCATTTGTAATGAAAGCCCAGCCCATTGTGCTCCGGCGGCAGAGTGACTCCCTGATAGTCGGTGGATTCTTCGGCCATAGTTATTGCCCCACGGGCTTCACTGCCGATGGTATGGTTGGTATAACGCAGAAAAGCGATAGCTTCGAGATTTTCGCGGCCGCCATAATAATTTGGCAGCCACTCTCCGTCCGGTCGACTGTAATCGCGATAAATCATGGAAGACACAGCGTCGACCCGCAGACCGTCTATCCCATAGCGTTCGAGCCAGTACAGAGCGTTCCCGGCCAGATAGTTACGTACTTCATTGCGGCCAAAATTATAAACCAGTGTGTTCCAGTCGCGGTGAAATCCTTCTCGGGGGTCAGCATATTCATACAGTGCCGTGCCATCGAATTGCACCAGACCGTGTGAATCAAAAGGAAAATGTCCCGGTACCCAGTCCAGGATAACGTTCAGACCGGCTTCGTGAGCAGCATTAATAAACGCTTTAAACTCATCAGGTGAACCATAACGCCGGGTCGGAGAGTAGATACTGAGTGCCTGATATCCCCAGCTACCATCAAACGGATGTTCGCTGACCGGCATCAACTCAATATGGGTAAACCCCATCCATTTAGCATAAGAAACCAGTTGTTCGGCCAGTTCCCCATAACTCAGCCAGTAATTATTGTCGGTATGACGACGCCAGGATCCAAGGTGAACCTCATAGACGGAGACCGGCGAAGTCAGTGCATTTGCCTGGCGACGCAACTCAGAAGCGGGAGCTTTTTCCGGTAACCGACGAACCAGTGATGCCGTTTCCGGCCGCATTTGGGTTTCCAGAGCGTAAGGGTCGGCACGCAGACTGGTATTCCCATGGCAGTCAATAATCTCGAATTTATATAACTGCCCTTCCTGTACCGCTGGAACAAACAGTTCCCAGATACCATTTTCCCGGCGCAACCGCATCGGATGACGACGGCCATCCCAAAAGTTGAATTCTCCGACGACGGATACCCGCTGTGCATTCGGGGCCCATACAGCGAAGGTGACGCCCGGTACCTCATCATAGACCGTCGGGTGGGCACCGAGCACTTCGTAAGGACGCAGATGGTTACCTTCAGCCAGCCACCAGGCATCCATATCCTGAATCAGGGTGCCAAAACGGTAAGGATCATCGAGCAAATGGGTATCATCGCCCCAGCGAACCTCAAGTTGATAACGAAACGTTTTCTTTCGGCGCGGAATCACTCCAATAAATACCCCACCATCATCATAACGTTGGAGTTCAGCCACCCGACTTTGTTTTTTGGAGTCGATAACCCACACCTGATCGGCATCGGGTAACAAGGCACGCACTTCTACACTGGCCGCCACCAGATGCATTCCCAAAAACGAAAATGGATCGGCATAGTGCCCGGAGATGATCTGACGAATAACCTGCTGGTCAGGGACTACTGGCATAGCGTTCATCCTTTGATAATTAAATCAGCTATTCAAAATCAGTCTGTCGGCCCGGGCCAGTTTTCCCTGTTGCCGGAAAGTCTTCCTGACATTGGCCGATGAACAGATAATCCAAAAGAATCGCCTTTTGCAGCATTCTGTTAACAAATATCAGCAAAAACACCACTCTCCCGGACCTCCGACAACAATCCTGTTTGTGCCGGAAATCACCGCTTACACAGTTAATCATAGACAAGGATTGGTAAAACCAACGCCAGATCGCGAAGAAAGTTAAGTAAAGATTTTGTTAGCACTTTTGGCCAAAAAAACCGGCCGCAGTGAATAAAAAGATTAGGAAAAAACGCCCGGATCAAACTTCTGGCACCGGGAGAGGTATTATCGGTAAAACGAAATAAGAGGACGTGACAAATAAGGCATAAGTCGCAGGCAGTTCCACTGGCACTGCCTCAGGTAACCGCCTGACTGTCTGTATTTCCCTGACTGTGCATGTTGGGGAATTACTGACTCATACTGAGTATTGATCGCACATTACGTGCACTGGTGGCAATAATGTCAATGGCTCCGGTGCGCAATGCCCCCATGATGGCCATTGCTTTGGTATTTTCTGCAGCGATCGCAATAACACACGGGATCTGTCTTAGTTCTTCGACATTCAGACCTATCACCCGGTTATCCATGACTGTGTTGACATGTTCGCCGCGGGCATTAAAAAAGTCATATCCGGCAATATCCCCGATCACCCCCTGAGTCAGGCTGGCATCGTTAATTTCCTGTGGGGTGAACCAACCGAGTTTGACCATATAGCTGTCTTCATTCATGTCGCCAATACCGACCAGAGCAATATCCGCTTTACGGCCGCGATCCAAAGTCTCTTTGATTGTACCGTTTTGCAACAATAACTCTTTAAGCTGTATATTTTCGACATAGGCTGGGGCATACAGCGACTCACTACTGCCACCAAACTTTTTCGATAATAAACGACTGATATGGTCAGCATTGATGATATCTCCCGGTCGATGTGTGCCGCCAATACCACAAATAAACCGACAATCTTTTGGCTGAATGGTCCCTGATGATTCAGCAACAGCAGCAACATTACGCCCCTGCCCGACGGCAACCACCATGTTGTCTTTCAGTACATTATTAAGATGTGCTGAGACCAGAGCGGCGACCTGACGTCGTTGTTCTTCTTCATCATTATGATCCAGGGCAATCAGGGCCCGGGTCACAGGAAAACGCTCTTTGAGCTGTTTTTCAAGCTGAGTACTAAAAACAGGATGGTAGCGGACGTTAATTTCAACAATCCCCTCCTCTTTAGCTTTTTTCAGCAATCTTCCGACTTTGATTCGTGAGAAACCGAACTTATTGGCAATTTCTTCCTGAGTCACTTCGTCGCAGTAATAAGCTACTGCAATTTCGGTCAGTAATTCATAGTCCCTGGACATACCTGATTTTTCCATCCGCCAGTTTCTCCATTCAACAAAAGTGTTTAAAGGGTGAACATATGCGTGAAGTATAACAGAGATGATGCGCTTTCAGACAATGAAAGCGCAGTACGTCGGAGTACAATACCGCGGCCCAACTGATTACTTTTTGCTGAGGATTTGCCCTGCTTCTGCCAGAATCTCACCAAAGGCAGAAGGCTGATGCGCAAAACGTCCCAGGAAAATGCCGTCTACATCCGGCCATAACCGACTGAGCAGCCCGGGACCGGCACTGCCACCATAAATGACCTGACACTGACGGCCATATTTCTCATGAAGATGGTTACGTAGCGTCTTACAGACAAAACGAATATAGCCGTCACTGGCTGGCTTTTCGGCACCAATTGCCCACTGAGGTTCCCAGGCAAAAATAGTTGCCGGCAAAGGCTCACCTGCAAAAGCTACCAGTAGTTCATCGACCTGCTGAATAGCGATACCTGCAGCCTGCTGCGGACTGACTTCCAGCTCCTCACCAATACAAATAACCGGTGTTAACTGGCTGGCGTAGGATCTCGCAATTTTTTGCTGAATAAGTTCAGTAGTTTCAGCAAAGTAACGACGGCGTTCGGCATGACCGATTTCGGCATAACGTCCCCCCATCTCACTGACCATTTCTGACGAATTCTCGCCGGTCCATGCCCCCTGAGGTGCGCCACAGATGTTCTGCGCACCGGTCGCCATTGGCGTACCCGAGAAACATTGCAGCGCACTTTCCAGTGCCGGGGTGGCAGGGAAAGTGAACAACTCCAGCTGTGCCAGCAGTTCCGGAGACTGTTGTTGTAAAATTTCCGCTACCTGGCGACACCACTGGCGGGTTTGCTGGTAACCAAAATAGGTTTTATGGCTGGTGCCAATCACCATATTTACTGACATACCTGCTCCCCTTGTCGGGCATTTTGATGCTTATGACTCAGGTGTTTATCGACTGTCGCAATCATCAATGCCAGAGACACAGCACCCGCATCTGGTGTTCCGACACTTCGCTCAGCCAGCGGACGGGCACGGCCAATTTTTGGCACCAGTTGGGCCGTTTCAGCAGCACTCTTTTCTGCCACCAGAGCAGCTTTGTGCCAGGCATCCGCCAGAGAAAGACCTTCCGCCGCAGCACTGTCCAGAGCTTCACTGAATGGCAACAGCACATCCACCAGCGTTTTGTCACCGGGTTTAGCCTTACCGAAATGCATAACCCCGTGGTTAGCCTGTACCACCCCTTTGGCTACGCTGGTCACGGTCGGTTTTTCACTATTACCCAGCGTTGTCCCCAGCGTATTCAGAATCACCCCCCAGATAGCTCCGGAGGTTCCGCCCGCATCATCAGACCAGGCATCTGCTGCTGTCTGTAACAGGAACCCAACTCCCGCGCCCTGATCAAGCACCTGGTTAGCGGCTTTGCAGGCGGCGACCACACCGCGCAACATTCCGATACCATGGTCACCATCACCGGCAATGGCATCAATCTGGCCCAGTTCGTCGCATTTTTCAGTCAACAGGGTTTCCAGCGCATTCAGGATAACCATGGTGTTTTCCGCGGCGGTTTTAGCCTCTTCAGTCGCTTCAGGAATTTTTACTTCACCGGATTGTTGTAACTGTACCGGATCCAAGGGTTCATGTCGCAGAACAGAACCCCGGCTGAAAGCCGGAGTGGTTGCCGGTGCCAGCCACAGTTCCTCTATCTCCCCCTCGAACCAGACAAAACTCACCGAGAACCCGGCCATATCGAAACTGGTGACGAATTCACCAATCTGAATATCAACCAGTTCCACACCGGCTTTTTCGAGCAGGGGCTGTATATCATTCCATAAGACGAATAATTCTTCGTATTTTACCGAACCCAGGCCATTAATAATGACACCTAACCGGGCTCCCGGGGTCTGTGAAATGCTTTCAGGGCGCTCTTCCAATAGTTTGGTCGCCAGTTTTGAGGCTATTTCATGGGAAGAACTGACTGGCAGTTCACTGATACCAGGTTCGCCATGAATCCCCAGGCCGAAGCCCATTTTTCCTTCCGGCACAGTAAATAACGGCTGTTCCGCCCCGGGGAATTTACAACCTGAAAATGCCAGGCCCAGTGTTCGGGTATTATCATTGGCATGACGAGCCACAGCCAGGACTTCAGCCAGTGAGTCCCCACGTTCTGCAGCCGCCGCCGCGGTTTTAAATACGACCAAATCGCCGGCAACCCCACGGCGTTTGGTTCTTTCGGCAAGAGGTGCGCTGGAAATATCATCGGTAACCGGCATCACTTCACACGGGATACCCTCTGCGCGCAGGCGTTCGCAGGCCAGACCAAAATGTAGTACGTCCCCGGCATAGTTACCAAACATCAGCAGCACACCGCCACCGTTGTTAGCCGCACGGGCCACTGAACAGATCTGTTGCGCTGAAGGTGACGCAAACAGATTACCCATTGCTGCACCATGAGCCAGACCCTGCCCTACCAGACCGGCAAATGCCGGGTAATGTCCGGAACCTCCGCCGACCACGACGGCAACACTGCCTGGTTTGCTTTTGGTATTACGCACAACACCGCCGGGAACCTGACGCACCATAGAGGAATGAGCGTTTACAAATCCTGCGACCATCTCTTTTGCAAAATCTGAGGGGCGGTTAAAAATCCAGGTCATGTTTGTTTCTCCACAAAATTTGACATTTCCAAGCCCGGTAACCAGCGACTGGCATGTTTTGAAACCATCACCCCCTGAAGCTAGCAGAAGCCACCACCCAATCAAATGTTCACATTGTGATTTTGTGAGCGGAGTCTTAAATTCGTAAAATGCCCCGCAAACTGCCTTTCATGCACTTTTTTCCTACTTTTTTCCCTGCTATTACTAATATCATTAGTTCATTCATTGAACTTTAGTACAATAACAGTTCTCAATGTTAAGCCCGGAACCATCACATGAACAACATCCGAGCATAAGTTCAATGAATACGTTATCAGTCATGAGGAAAGAGAAATGCTGAAACTTGCTATCGGCGCAGACAATGCTGCCACAGAGCTAAAAAATCTGGTGAAAAAAAACCTGGCAGAACGCGGTATCGAAGTCACTGACTTCAGCCACGATATTGAGGGTAACGATCAAATGTACCCGGACATTGCCTTCAACCTGGCCACGGCTATACGTGAAGGAACTTTCGAGCGAGGTATTCTGTTCTGTGGTACCGGGATTGGTATGGCTATTGTGGCCAATAAAGTGCCGGGCATCCGTGCCGCGCAATGTCATGATGTTTATTCGGCAGAACGTGCCCGTAAAAGTAATAACGCACAGATTATGACGCTGGGCGCCCGGGTCATCGGTAGTGAACTGGCATTGATGCTGGTGGATACCTGGCTGAATTCTGAATTCGAAGCTGGACGTTCAGGCCCAAAAGTAGAGCGTATTGGTTACTACGAAACTCTGCTACACCCAGCCGGGACCGGGCGGATTGAAAAATAAACCACAGATGCAGTCGCAGCTAACTTATCACTGAACTCACTGCGTCAGATCACAGTCAGCGCACCAGCGGGTATATCTCTCCCCCGCTGATGTGCACCGTTCATTAAGGAGTCCACTGTATGAGTAAACTCATTGTTGGCGTGAATACAGCAATGTTCGATGGTGTTGATCCTGATATCGCCTTCGCCACCATCCGCGAATCAGGTTTCCGCTATGTAGAACTGGCCTATAACCAGGGTTATGTAGGACACATGCCTCCGGAATTATTTGCTGAAGAGAATGCCCGTGAAATCCGCCGGTTGCTGGATAAGCATCAACTACTGACCCACTCACTGGGAGCCACCATGAATTTTGGTGCTACCGATGCTGTGGAGCAATTTACCCGCCGCATTCGTTTTGCCGGAATGATCGGAGCCAAATGGATCAATGTCTGTGTCGGCAAAAAAGAAGACCGGCAGAACATTATCAGCAACCTGCGTGAACTGGCACCAATAGCGGAACAGGAAAACTGTATTATTTGTCTGGAAAACGGTGGCGACCCCAATTATGACGTGTTCCGTCTGGCTGATGACGGCGCAGCACTGGTAGAAGCCGTAGGCAGCCCCGCGGTATCAGTTAACGTTGATGCCGGTAATATCGTGTCACTGATTCCGGAAGTCGATCCTATTCAGGCAGCCATAGAAATGCTGCCACTGGCTGCTCACTGTCACTTGAAAGACCTTGAAGTACGCGACGGCGAGGTGTGGTTTACCCCCATAGGCCAGGGCCAACTCGACTACGTTCCTATGCTTAAACAACTGGAACAACGTGGAATCCCTTGCAGCCTGGAAATACCACTGCGTATGCATCGCCAACGCGACAGTTATCCGCTGCGGGGGGATACTCCGGTCGATCCGGCCATCAGCCTGAAGGTGCTGCAGCAATCACGCCAGCAACTGGAAAACTGGCTGGGCTATTCACTCAGCAGCTAATGTTCTGGTGGATGGCCGTCCTGCGGAAAACTTCTGTTCTGATAATAAGCCAGACGTTAATTGTCTGTTTAAACACTGGCTGACTGATAACACAATAAAAAGACCTAACCAAAGTTCACAGCAGAGTTGAATTGAAACTATTTACCCCCTGCTGTTATTCCAAAACGATTAAAACTGAAGGTTAATTATGTCTGACTCTACACTGACTCCTGCAAATAACCATAAGCCCACACGTTTCCGCTGGATAATGTTTGGTGCTATGTTCTTTTTACTCGCGGTAAACCTGATGGACCGTATCACTCTGTCGATTGGTATGCCTTATATAAAAGACGAATTCTCACTCTCCCCGGCCATGCAGGGGTTGATACTCAGCAGTTTCTTTTGGTCATATGCGTTATTACAAATTCCAGGCGGCTGGATGCTTGACCGTTTCGGGCCGCGTAAAGTAGTTACCGGGGCGTTGTTTGGCTGGGGATTCTTCCAGACCATTATCGGTTTTGCCACCGGCGGTATTAGCATGATTCTGGCCCGTATCGGCCTGGGAATGATGGAAGCCCCGGTATCTCCCAGTGGTGCGAAACTAAGCTCCACCTGGCTTACCAAAAACGAACGAGGACGCGGTGCGGTCATCATGGATTCCGGCAGCCCACTCGGTGTAGCTTTTGGCGGTATTATTGTCGCCCACCTGATTGTGTTACTGGATTCCTGGAGAGTTACTTTCGTCGTGGTAGGGGTGTTCACCATGCTACTGGGGTTCTTCGCATGGAGAATCATTCGGGATCGCCCGGAATGGCATCCGAAAGTAAACCAGCAGGAACTTGATGTTATCAAGGCCGGTAATCTGACTGACGCCACAGACACCGACGAACAACCTACCAAAGGTCTGGGGATTAGCTGGCTGACGATGATCGCCATTATGATTGGTCGTGCCTCCTGGGGCATGGTGTATTGGGGATTACTGACCTGGGGCCCCAGTTATCTGGCTCAGGCCCAGGGGCTGGAACTGGCGGCTATCGGCAATTCAACTTTCCTGATCTTTATTTCGGGGACCGTCGGCTGTCTGTTCAGCGGATTCTTTACTGACTTTTTGGTGAAAAAAGGGGTCAGCCATGGTGTTGCTCTGAAGGGGATGTTATCTCTGGCGGGTATTGTCTGCCTGGGCGCTCTGTATGCCTTATCTTCCATTACTGACCCACAAAAAGCGGTCATATTGCTGGCGGTCGCCGCATTCTTTCTGACTTTTGGCAGCTTATACTGGAGCTTCCCTGCTATTCTTGCACCAAAAGATCGTGTAGGTATGGTCGGCGGACTAATGAATATGGCCAACAGTGTCGCCGGTATCCTGGTGCCGATTCTGGTAGGGATTATCCTGCAGACCACAGGCAGTTACGAAAGTGTTTTAGTCTATTTTGCGATATGTGCAGGATGCTATACACTGGGAACGTTATGTATTAATTTTAATAAACTTCCGGTAACCGGAAAACAATTATCGTTCCAGAAATAATCTTCGGTTGCCGGCGGACACTCTCTTTAATACAGGATAAAAATATGTCTTCTTCCCTGGTGTTAGCCGACAAAGTTCCACCGGCACTGGCAGAAAAACTGGCAAACGATTATCAGCTCTGTTTCTACACTCAGTCATCGCCTGAAGAGATTCAGGCGATAAGTGAACAGACTGAGATCATCGTGGCCAGCGGAGAGTCGACGGTCAATGCAGAGATGATCAGCCGTTTTCCGAATTTAAAACTGATCGCGGTTTTTGGCGTCGGTTACGATGGAATTGATGTTGCCACCGCCATCAGCAAAAATATCCAGGTCACTAATACCCCGGACATTTTAACCGATGATGTCGCCGATCTTGGATTTGCACTGCTCCTCAATGCATCCCGACGTATCAACGCCGCCCAGCGCTTTATTGAACAAGGTCATTGGGCCTCAGGCTCTTTTCCTTTGGCCAGTAAAGTTACCGGTAAACGTTTGGGCATTGTGGGTTACGGCAGGATTGGTCAGGCGATTGCTAAACGGGCGCGCGGTTTTTCAATGTCTGTTGCTTGCTTCAGCCGACATCCGGTCAGTGAACAGGACGTTAAGTGGTATGGCGATTTGACTGAACTGGCCCATCAAAGTGATATTCTGGTGGTCTGTGTCAGTGCCAACCCTGAGACCCGGGGCCTGATTAACAAACAGGTGCTAACGGCGCTGGGCCCACAGGGAATTCTGATTAATATTTCACGTGGCAGCGTGGTTGATGAGGTTGCTTTAGTCGACGCGATTACCCACGGAGACATTGGCGGCGCCGGGCTGGATGTATTTGCCGCAGAACCGTCAGTGCCGGAAGCACTGCTGAATCGTCCGGAAGTCGTGCTGACTCCCCATATTGCGAGCGGTACTCATGAAACCCGGGCCGATATGGCCAAACTGGTCACTGACAACATCACGGCATTTCTTAACGGGCAGCCATTATTGACTCCGGTAACACCGAAAGCCTGATACCAGTCAGATGGCACAAAAAACCTGATTTCTGCGGTGCAGAATATCAGGTTTTTTTGATTTTGAGTCTGCTTAGTCCCCTTTAAGGCGCTTATGTTCAGGTTACAGCCCCAGAGCAACCCGCCATGCCGCCTGTAAAAACTCGCGACACTGCCGTTCGTTATCCCACAGATCATCCTGAGCTGTAGTTCGCATTTCTACGGCGATCGAAACCGGTCCGTTATGCATCGGCAATGGCAGACTGAGCGCTGTCGCAATAATATTTCCTGCAACTTCCGTAGTAAGGAAGCCTGGCTCACCAAATTTCATATGCCAGTCACCGTACCCTTCCGCTGCCGGATCGAGGATGGCATTCGCCAGATGCAACTGTCCAATCAGCGGTGCCGACAGAGTGAGTGATTCAGCCAGATCTTCCTCATTCAATGCCACATGAGCACTGTCCCACGCCATATACAGATCCGGGCAGTCAGCTTTCAGATCATTCATCCAACTTACAGTTTCCGGGGTCGGACCAATCAGCTGGCATTTATGGGCAAAACGGTCCAGCGGTTCAATCTGCATAATCATGCCCGGATACTGACGCACCACTTCACCAATCTGTACCAGTACCTCACCAAATACTTTCTTTGCTTCCTCACGCTGCTCCGGACCCGGATCACTACCGCTGACCAGTGACAATTTAGTCGTGCCGCATTCCGCCGCCAGATGTACCAGCTCACAGGCCCGCAGCATCGACTTTTTACGGAGTTCAGCATCCAGGCTGCACATATTTAAGTTATCTTTTAATAACTCAAAAGTTAGCCACTGTGTCACATTCAGGCGTCGCTCTTCGGCTACCGAGCGAATCTGACGAGCAATTTCCGGCTGATGAATAATCCCGGTTTCGAAGCCCCGGTAATAACCGATATCAGCAATCCGACGGACAATATCCGCAACTTTAGTTTCCTGAGTCATTTCAGGGAAGAATAGTTCCGCGATATGTGCGGAAGGATATAATTGGGTATTCATAGAATTCGACTGCCTCCTGAAAGGTAACGCGGGTTGATGTTCTGGGGGGCTCATTGGGGCTTATTCAGAGCCTGGTCTGCATTTGAACATTTTATCATTTACAGAACAAATGAACACACAACCCTCAGGATCATCAGTAATTCTTTGACGGCAATCTCATTTTTAATCTCAGGGAAGCACAAAAAAGCAGATTATTGCTTACAAAATTCGTCACCCGCATTCAGAAGCTTCCAACCCGTTATTTCCGTTGGTTTAAAACACTCCTGAATCCCCCCCGGGGATGCAGGATATACCCCGACCGCTACCGTAAAACGCGAGTATTTCCGCTGGGTGAGAAACAGCGCGTGTGATGACCGGGGATCATCACTGTATCAAATTACCTTAAGACGGCTTGGAGTCTCTCTTCACCATCGCAGAGTATCTTACGTGTGGTGCATTTATGCCTTAGCTTGTCGACGATTTAGCCTGATATACATCCACACATAGACCAGTGTCTGAAAACAGGAGGTGATCAGCATCGAATGACTGGTACCGGCCTTTCCGTTCATAAGGTCGATAATATTAAATACTATTGCTGTCAGTGATAAAGCGGTTAACAGCAACAATATGACTTTGCAAATTTTGAATGTTTTAGGTTGAATCATCAGCGGTATCTTCCTGAAAATAAAATCCCGCCAGTAGCCCTGGTGTATCCGGGGCTACTGGCAGGATAATTACTGTAACATATTAATATTATTTAATTTAAAAATACTCTTCGATTATTTTTGCGGATTGCGAACAACCTCATTCGGATGGCTGAAAACCGGAAGTTCTTCGGAAAAACGGGCAGTACGGGCGTCACGCTCATAACCCTGAATCTCAGAAAGAACTCCATACAGTGCAGGCCGTCTGCCATGGATCCAGCGCCGTCCGGTGGACATAGGTAGCAGGCTCAGGTCCAGATCGGCGCATACCAGGGTATCCTGATAGCTGCCGGTCTCATTCACAATCCGGCCATAAGGGTCGATGATCATCGCGTTACCGGTACGGATTTCACCATTATCCAGCCCTACACCGTTGCTGAACAGAATAAACATGCCATTATCATGCGCCCTGGAGGGCAGCCAGCGCATTAGCCAGCCACGTCCACTGTCACCACTAAGAGCCTGTTCCAGAGCTTGTGGATCATTATGTCGGTTTTCCCACAGAGTGACAGGCAGCGGTTTCATCCCATATGGACTACGGGAGTTTGTTCCGCCTGTCTGGTGCGGAGCAATCAGTATATCGGCCCCCAACAGTGCAGTTATCCGGGCATTTTCGGTCAGGTTATTATCCCAACAAATCAGCACTCCGGCCTTAACTCCCCACGGAGTTTGAAACACCGTAAAATGGTCACCCTGAGAAATTTCCGGATGTTCAAAAGCATGCAGTTTACGGTGTACCGGACGGGTTCCGTCTGGCATGCATACCGCATAAGCATTGTATAGCTGACCGTCCGGAGCCTGTTCAATAAAGCCGGCACCAATCATCATCTGATACTGTTCTGCCAGTCTGGCTATCCGGGCCAGTGACGGGCTGTCCGCCGCAGGTTCTGCCAGATGCTCCAGAGCCTGACGATCCAGGTCTGGTACGTGCCAGTAACCGGTAATACACATTTCCGGGAAAACCAGAATGTTAACCCCTTCCCTGTGAGCCTGATGACACATCTCTTCCATTACTGCCAGATTGTACTGTTTATCGCTGGCACGGTGGCAGAACTGCACACTGGCTGCGCGGATTTGCTGGTTCATGGCATACTCCTGTCGGCAAGTTATGCATGCTATTTCACCAGACCTCCCGCCAGCATGTATAATCACGTTTTTTCCAGCTTCGATAACCTGACGGAATGGATATTAAATTACTGCGAGCCTTTGTAACACTCGCCCGATTGAGTAATTACCGTGCGGCGGCAGAAAAATTGTGTATCACTCAGCCAGCTCTGACAAAGCAGATCCAGAGCCTGGAATTCCATTGTGGAATGACTCTGTTTCAGCGGGGCCGCCAGGGAGCAAGGCTGACGGTTTCCGGCCATCAGCTTCTGGAACAGGCCGCAGGTGTGGTGGACCACTATGATAGTTTTGTCAGCCATATCGCAGAAATGCAGCATGGGTATGAAGGTGAACTCAATCTCGGATTCGGAGTGTCATCATTTCGTCTGGCCCCAAAAATGGTGGCCGGATTCCGGCTGCGTTTTCCTCAGGTCCAGGTATCGATAAACGATATCTCTTCAGTCGTGCAATATCAGCGGTTAGCTGAAGGCGAGTTACAGGCGGGATTTGTGCGGTTACCAGCGCCTGAACCACTCTGCAGTCGGGTGCTGACGCAGGAAAATCTGGTACTGGCTGTCGCCAGTGAAGACGGAGAGTCAGTTATCCGGTCCACCGGTGAATGGCTTAGTCACAGTCGCTTGTTACAGCTGACTAAAACCCGCGGCGAAGGGTTGTTTGCTCAGATCACTACCTTCCTGAAAGCCAATCAGTTAGTGCCACATTCAGTCTCAGAAGCGGATGATATTCAGACTCTGCTGGCTCGTGTCTCTGCGGGAGAAGGCATTGCGCTATTGCCCGCCAGCGTAGCGAATATACTGCCTCAGGGGGTAAGTTTGCATCCTGTCGTCGGGGAAAATAGCCACTGGCAGACTGGTATCGCGTGGGATCCCCGGATAAAAGATCCGTTACGGGATAACTTCCTGGATATCGTATTTAATGCACAAAAATCCGCTACAGAGACCGGTGAGTCTTTCTGAAGTTATTTTATCCGTAAATAGCGGCGACCGGTTGACGAAGAATTCTCAGCGTAGATTACCTGGTCTTGTGATGTCTTTTCTCAGGCCGGATGAATTTCTTAATCCTGCCCTGGTCATTTCCAGAGGTTCAAAACCGGACAAATTGGTTAAAAAAAATAATACACCCCACTTCATAAACGGTTAAAAATCCCCCATAAATTGCGCATATCTTAAGAAGATTGATGACTAAAAACGGTCATAAGAAAGAGGTATGACAAAATTTCATTTAATTATCAATAATATAAAATTAATATTCCGGCAATCATATATACATAAAAAATATTATGTTTTATAAATTAGAAATCCTTAATAAACACCTGATGCCGGAGGCGTTAATGAGCAACCCACCCACAGAACAAACAGGTTTATCATCCCCATCGGATGAACAGAGGTTTACCAGGTCTATCAGCCTGATGTCTAATTTCTCGCTAGGCTTCACCTATCTTTCCCCGCTCACTGCAGTGTATTCGCTGTTTGCACTCTCAATGACTCTGGCAGGCCCACCAGCCATTTGGTGGATACTGATTGCTGCCGCAGGTCAGATGCTTGTCGCTATGATTTTCGGTGAAGTCGCGTCACAGTACCCCATCACTGGCGGGCTTTATCCCTGGTCGCGAATTTTATGGGGCAAAAAATATGCCTGGATAGCCGCCTGGATCTATTTATGGGCACTGGTCGTTACTATTACATCCATTGCAGAATACAGTGCTACCTTCGTCGCTACTCTGTTTGACTATTCACAGTCAGCACCACATTTGCTGTTCACTTCTGTCGTGCTGCTATTGTTGATGATGATAGTCAATCTGTCAGGAACCAAAAATCTCGCCAGGGTTGCCAGAATTGGTTTTTGGTGCGAGATCATCAGTGTTATCGCTCTGGGAATTTATCTGTTAATTTTTCATCGCACTCAGCCATTGTCTGTATTGTTTGACGCTATGGGCAGTACCGGAAGCTCCGGAAGTTACTCTCATGCATTTATGTCGGCATCGCTGCTCGGACTGTTTATGTTTTTTGGATTCGAAGCATGTG
This sequence comes from Tatumella morbirosei, assembly GCF_000757425.2. Lineage (GTDB taxonomy): Bacteria > Pseudomonadota > Gammaproteobacteria > Enterobacterales > Enterobacteriaceae > Tatumella > Tatumella morbirosei. The sequence goes on from NZ_JPKR02000003.1 coordinate 1,155,809, forward strand.
GCAATGTCGCCGAAGAGGTAAAAAATCCGGGGCGGAAAATACCGGTAGCAATGATGCTTAGTATTTTCTTTGGGGCCATTTCCGCCATTATTTCAGTGCTGGGTTACCTGCTTTCTTACCCAAATCTGTCAGCAATTGTATCCGGGAAGATTGACAATCCTATTCCTGAAATTCTGAATAATGCTCTTGGACCACAGGGCGAGAAGATTTTTATTGTGGTGGCTGTTATTGCCATGCTGTCCTGTATTCTCTCTTTACAGGCTGCACTCAGCAGACTGCTGTTCTCATTTTCCCGTGACAATATGTTACCGGCCAGCCATTGGATGGCAAAAATATCACGCAATAATGTGCCGGATAACGCCATGATTGTCAGTTGCCTGTTACCGCTACTCATCTGTGTCTGGGTCTACTACCAGCCGGATAACCTGGCAAGGATCACCGCTTTCGCCGTTGTCGGTATCTACATCTCATTTCAGATGGTCGTCCTTGCGGCTTTACGTAAGCGTCTGAAAGGGTGGAAACCCTCTGGCAGCTGGACTTTAGGCAGCTTCGGGTTACTGGTGAATATTCTGGCCCTGGCCTACGGCCTGTTTGGTATCTGGTTACTTTGTCAGCCCGGCAGTGGTGACAGTTTCCTGGATAAATGGATTGTACTTATTGGTCTGGCAATCGTCTTGCTGTCAGGTGCACTTTATCTGTTTATTGCCCGCCCTTACGAAAAAACAGAACAGGGATCTCATTATCAGCAACATCTCCCTGCTGAATAATAAATCCGGGGGGGGTGTCCCCCGGTTTATTAAATATTAACTGAAACATCATCATGGCTATTGGTTAACTGTCGGTATCATTTATTTTTAAAAGGCAGGATTATGAATAAAAGCACACAACTGAAAAGAAATTTATCATTATGGCAGGTCGTTATTATCGGCATTGCCTATATGACACCAATGACTGTATTTGATACTTTTGGTATAGTTTCTGGTATTACTGAAGGCAGGGTCCCTTTAACCTATCTGATTGCATTAGTGGCAGTTTTATTTACTGCACAAAGCTATGGAAGCCTGGTGAAAGAATACCCTTCTTCAGGTTCCGCTTATACCTATACAAAAAGCATCTTTGGGAATATAGCCGGCTTTATGGTCGGATGGTCTTCGCTGTTAGATTATATGCTACTCCCGATGATCAATTCTTTACTGGCAGGCATATATCTTCAGTCATTACTGCCAGGAGTACCTGTATGGGTTTCTATTTTAATATTTACTATGCTGGTTACTTTTTTAATTGCTGCAATATAAAGCTTTTAGCAAATGCTAATTTTTTATTCGTAGGGCTGCCGGTATTGTTGATGGTAGTATTTATCTATCTGGTGGTACATGATCTGAGTTCGGCTCATGGTATTCAGAGGGTGCTCACGTTTAGTCCATTATATAACGGGCATAACTCTATTATGCCACTGATCAGTGGTGCTGCTATTCTTTGCTTTTCTTATCTGGGATTTGATGCGGTCACGACACTGTCAGGAGAAACCCGACAGCCAGAAAAAATCATCCCAAAAGCCATATTTTATACAGCATTAAGTGGCGGTGTTATTTTCTTTGTTGCTGCCTGGTTTATTCAGTTATATTACCCGGATAACTCAGCATTTAAAAACCCAACTGAAGCACTGCCTGAAATTGTACTTTATGTCGGTGGCCGGTTATTTCAGTCAATCTTCCTTGTCGCGATACTTTGTAATACCTTTGCATCTGCACTTGCCTCTCATGCCAGCTCCGCCCGGCTGCTATATATAATGGGTAAAGAAAACCGTATAACCAGCCCTGTACTGGGATTTATACATCCCCGAAGCAAAACGCCTTTATATTGTGTACTACTCACCGGTTTTATATCTCTCAGTTCGGTATTTTTTGGTCTGGACACCGCTGTATCTCTGATTAGCTTTGGAGCATTGGTAGCTTTCAGTGCTGTTAATATCTGCGTTATTGCCAAATTCGCCTGGCGTGAAAAGAAAATAAAATCAGCACGATCTCTGTTTAACCATCTGCTGTCTCCTGGCTGTGGATTAATCAGCGTGGCATTTATGTGGATAAATCTGGATCACGATGCTTTTGTACTCGGTTCAGTCTGGGCCGTCGTTGGTCTGGTGTGGGTTATTTATAGTTCTGTCTGTAAATCATCAGTTATGGCTCCTGAATAATGCAAGTCCTACATTCACAGTGAGGTTACCTGTGATTTTATTAACTAACCGGAATTAAAAAATGGACATCACCAAAAACTTAATTAAACCAGCACTGGTTAACGATGCACGAACGAGTTTGATCAGTGAAATTATTACGGACGGAGACTGGAACTGGGTTCGTCCAGACAACGACACAATTAAATTTGACCCTGGTATACCCGCGAATTACTACGAGTCTACGCTAGCTCCCTGGATGTCTTTCCCTGCAATGGAGACAGATAAGCAGTGTGAACTCGTAGTCATTGGCGGTGGTCTGCTCGGTGCTTCAACAGCATTGCACCTTGCAGAATCAGGGATTGATACCATTTTGCTGGAAAAGAACACTATCGGTAGTGGAGCTTCTGGTCGTAATGGCGGGCAATTAACTCCGGGACTGGCTCGCTGGGAAGCGGAGTCGATGCTTGAAAATCTTTCAACGGACGAAGCCCGCCGTTTATGGCGTTTTACCTCGGCTGAGGCTATGGGCCTGATTGATGAAATAGCCGGTCGGTACGATCTACAACTGGACCGACAGTATGGACACCTGACAGCTGCTGTCCATCCCGGGCATATGAATGCACTGGTACAGGCTGCCGATGCCCGTAAGTTTCTGGGTGATGAACAGGTCACCATTCTGGGTAACTATCAGCTGCAGGATCATATTAACTCGGATATTTACTACGGAGGCGTGCTCGATAATTGTGGCGGGCAGATCCACTCACTGGCACTCAACCGGGGCTTAATTTACGGCTTCTTACTTAACGGCGGCTGTGTCCACGAGCATAGCGAGGTCATAAAAATTGAAGAAAGTCCGACTGGAACGAAAGTACATACTGCTTCCGGTGTGATCACAGCAACCCGGGGAGTCGTTATTGCCGTGCATGACGAAACTCATAATCTGCTTAATGAAAACAGCTCAACTACCCTGCCCTTTTATACTTACGTGGGCGTAACTTCACCCGTGGAAGGCGGGCATCAGTCGCTGTTACCCACCGGCAAACCTGTCTATGATACACAGTTACAGATTGATTATTATCGCCCGGTACGTAATCAGCGCTTACTGTTTGGTGGGCAGGGAACAGGTATGCGTTGGGATGATACACGGACTGTAGACTACCTCACTTCACGTCTGCGTACTGTGTTTTCGCAGCGCGATGATATTCAGTTAGATTTTGCATGGAGTGGTACTACCGACTTAACCCTGAATGGAGCGACTGACTGCCGTCAAAATGGTGCTCACGGGCAGATTTATTCTGTACACGGTTGGAGTGGTCATGGCATTGCACAGACCGTCAGAATAGGAAAAGCCATTACTGATGATATTACCGGACGCAACGATGATTTTAAGATGCTTACATCAATAAAGCATACCTCGCTATTGCTCGGACGTCAGTTGGCTCCGGTAGCTATCCCGCTGGCAAAAACGCTACTGGGGATTTCATCAAAGTTAGCACCAGGTAAAATGATCTCGTTCTGACAGGCTTTCGCCAGCTTTGCGGGCAAATTGCAAAGCTGGCATAACCGTCACTCCGGCACAAATAACCGGAAAAAAGGTTTACTGATAACTTCTTTTTCCGGCACCCTGGCCACCAGCGCCCCGGTACGAAAACCAGGATGGCTGGAAACCATCACCCGCCCTTCCAGGTTAATAATCACCACCCTCTCTCTGCACTGACGGATGAGTGATAATAATTCCTCCTCAACTACGCTGACCAGGATGTCCACCACCGCAACTCCTGCCAACACACCGTCAATCATCACAGGTGAAGATGCCGTCAGGGTATAGGCTGAAGTGCAAATGTAATCTACGTAAGGTCCGTGCAGATTAACGTTCTGCTCTTCTGGCCGATGCTTAAACCAGTCAAAAGTACTGAAATCCAGACGTTGTTGGGTAGCCTGATCAAGTTCCAGGCAGGAAGCTTGTTGATTTTTGGGATTTTTAAACCACCATTCCAGAAACCAGTAAGGCTGCTGATGGTCTGTGGAATAGTGGTGGCTGGCAAATCCGGCACCAAAACAGTGCCGGCTGCCGGTAAGTACAGATTCAATGGAAGGAAACAGGAGTTTCCTTAACTGGCTTTCACGAATTTTTTGCGGCAGGCTTTCATCAGTCGTATGCGCTGCCAGTTGCTGCGACAGCATCTTTGAAAGCTGCTGTGCAGAATGGGTTACCGCATGGAGTAAAGCGTCTGTTTTGTCTGCAAGCTGTTGTTTACATTCATCATCACTTAGCATTTTTTTCCACTATGTTGTATGAATACTGAACTTAACTTCGATAAGTCTGGAAGTAAAATGATTCACTATATTTCCGGCAATACGTACCGCCTGTTCGCTATCCCGCTGTTCAAAAGCTGCCAGCAAATGGCGATAAAATCCCACAATTTGCAGGTGAAACTCATCAGACTGATACAGCATGGTCACCAATGCCGCCCATTCTGCCTGGACCATGAGTTCCTGGTTCGCAATCCGGGCTGATTGTGAGTTTGCCGCAATGGTGAGCAAACATCGCATGTCTGACTGGCAACGTATTTCAGGACTGGCAGACTGTTCCAGTGCCTCGACAAACCCGGTCAGAGCGGCCAAATCTTTGGCGGTCATCCTTTCGGTCGCCAGTCGACTGGCATGGCAGAAAATAGCGCAATGCCATTCGCCAAGATCTGATAAATATTCGGTACTGATTGACCGAAAACTGTCGCTGGGAAAAGCCTCTTTGGCAATTGACTCTGCGACAAAACTTCCACCATTTCGCCCGCGAGCGGTATAGATCAATCCTTTCGCTCTCAGGGTATTCAGAGCTTCCCTGATGGTGATATGTGATACACCCATCATCCGGGCCAAATCGGCTTCATTAGGCAATTGTTCATTGGCCGCGAGCAAGCCCGAAATAATCGCATTGGCCAGTCGCTGAATGATCTGGTCTGAACGGCTGGACTGGCCGATAGGTGAAAAAATCACAGCATGAGTAATCATAGACCTCGTGATTTCTTGTGTTATTGCTTAAAAGAATGGTGAGTATTGATAACATAAAACCACCGTCAATGATATGTCACCGGGCCCGCTTGTTCCGCGAGCCGACACAGGATTATCCCCCCTGCTATTTACGGAAAATATCACGACAATTTTATCACCCTTCGCCTGCTTTGCTCGCCAGTTGCCATATAAAAATCATATGACATCAACGCTATAAATCTTCATGTACCAATGATAAAACATAATAAAACTTATGTTAAAGGATATTTGTCATGCGTAAACTGTCTCACTATATAAACAATAGCTTCACCGCTGAAAGCAAAGGTGATTTTTTCCCGCTGATAAGCCCGGTGACAGGAGAGGCTTACGCATTATCTCCCGAGGCCGGACAGGAAGAAGTTGATGCAGCTTATCAGGCGGCACATCGTGCTTTTAAGCAATGGAAAAAAAGCACCCCCTCACAACGCCAGAGAGCGTTGCTATCACTGGCTGATGCTATAGAACAACATGCCGGGCAGATCATCGACGTACAAAGCCAGGAAACTGGCCAACTGAAACACTTTATTCGTCAGGAAGAAATTTCAGCTTCCTGCGATGCAGTGCGCTTTTTTGCTGGTGCAGCCCGTTGCCAGGAAGGTAAATCAGCCGGTGAGTATCTTGAAGGCTTCAGTTCTGTAATTCGTCGGGAGCCTTTGGGTGTTGTTGGCCAGGTAACACCATGGAACTATCCGTTTATGATGGCAATCTGGAAAATTGCTCCGGCTCTGGCAGCAGGCAACACAGTGGTCCTGAAGCCAAGTGATACCACTCCCCTTAGCACACTACTACTGGCAGAAATTGCTGCACCTTTTTTCCCTGCCGGCAGTATTAATGTGCTGCTTGGAAAAGCAACTACCGGCTCTATGGTTGTCTCATCTCCACAGGCAGCGATGGTTTCCATCACCGGTTCGGTAAGAGCTGGTTTACAGGTCGCTGCCTCGGCTGCTGCCAACCTGACCCGCGCACATCTGGAATTAGGCGGGAAAGCTCCTGTATTAGTGTTTGAAGATGCCGATATCGCAAAAGCAGCAAAGGTAGTGTGTACAGCCGGCTTTTTTAATGCCGGGCAGGATTGCACCGCAGCAACACGGCTGATTGTTCAGGAAAGCATCTATCCACAATTTCTCGACGCATTACTTAATGAAATCAGACACCTTCATTACGGATTACCCGATGACACAACGGCTTTGTATGGTGCGTTGAACAGTAAAAACCAACTGGAGCAGGTCCAGGGATTCATTGACCGTTTGCCTGCTCACGCAAAAATTGAAACCGGCGGCAGGGCAGGAAAAGGACCCGGTTTCTATTTCGAACCCACCCTGATCTCCGGCCTGCAGCAACAGGATGAAGCCATCCAACGGGAAGTATTTGGCCCGGTAATGACTTTGCAGAGCTTTAGTTCAGACCAACAAGGGCTAGAGATGGCAAACGATGTTGAATTCGGACTTGCAGCGAGTGTCTGGACCAGTGACCACCGCAGAGCACAGCTGATAAGTAATGATCTGGACTTCGGGACAGTATGGATTAACAACCACATCCCATTAGCTGCAGAAATGCCACATGGCGGGTTTAAGAAATCAGGCTATGGGAAGGATTTATCTGGCTATTCACTGGAAGAATATACGCGGATTAAACATGTCATGAGTGATATTTCATTAGGGTGACTTAACTGATGAACAAAAATCTTTGCTTCATGATTATGGCTGTCTGTACATCTGCCGCATCTGCCGCAGAAAGCCCGGTACAAATAGTGAAATCCTATATGGCCGCCTGGAATCATCATAATGCGCAGCAGGCGACTGACTATTTTTCACCAGAGGGAGTGTATTACGATGCCTCTGTGGGTACGCCGGTAACCGGAAAAATCGCTGCAGAGCAGCAGGTCATTGCTCCGTTTATTCAGGGGGTCCCTGATCTGCAATGGAAAATGGTAGGAGAACCCGTCTGGAATAAAACTACTGTGTCCTTTGAATGGGTATTTTCAGGGCACAATACCGGCAACTGGGCTGGCAGTCCGCCAACTGGCAAGGCGATTCAGTTCTCCGGTGTTTCTTTTATCAAACTGAAACAAGGTAAGATCACTTATCAGGGAGATTATTATGACTCTGCTACACTATCCCGCGAGCTGAAATAACCCATTCCGTACTGCGAAGACATCAACCGTTCAGCGGGATAATTTCATATTTCCCTGAAAGTAGTGGTTTGCAGAGGATCTTGTAGCCATCAATATCATAACCGTCCCTGACCCCGTACAGTTCGCGTGCCCGGGTCAGGTTGTCGGCTTCTCCCAGCCATACCCAGTGATCGATCACCTGATACTTTTCACCTTCACGCAAGGCAATCCGCCCCGGCCATGGCCAGCAGACGATTTTCAGTGAAGCGACTGCCTGCATTAACTGCGTTTGATGCTGCTCAGCAGAAATTACTCCGCAGCAGGCGCCCGAGCATTTACGCAAGGCGTGACGAAAACAGGCCCGCCCCGGGGGATTTTTTTCAATTCCCAGTAAGCCGTAGCAGAGTGAATTCTGATCGGCTATCTCCTTCAGGGCCCCCAGTGCGCTATAACGGTTTTTAAACAGGCCGTAGATATCTTCCGCGCCGTCCATTTCCTGTGGGGTGAGAGCAATAACACTCACCCCCTGATCGGTCAGTTTCAGGGTGTGCAGCAGACGGGTCTTGCGTAATCTTTTGTTAAACAGTGGCTTTAACTGTTTAATCAGTTGAGCCTCGAGCAGCAATGCGCCTATTTCTCCGGCAGTCTGCTGATAACGAATGTAACGGGTCTGACGCAACAGTTTTGCTTCATCAGTATTGCGGAAATGCGACAGTAGCCGTGCGCGCAGATTCACGCTTTTACCGATATACAGTGGCATGCTGTCACTTTCGCCATAAAAAAATAGACCCCGGGGGTCGCCGGGACATTTGCGGCCTCTTCGCGAAGATTATGGGGATAAACAAAAGGAATCGCTTCAGGTTGCCAGTCAGTCCGCCTGTTTCTCATAAAATAAATAACCTCTGATACAGTGCTGCTATTTTAGTCAGTTATCCCGTAGATTGCATCAGGCGGAGTCCGAAGACACATCATAAGCTACAGCCACTGAAGGAAGAAAACGGGATTTTTCGGATAACAAACAGGGAGCAGACTGAGGAGCAAAATGTTCCGGCATTATTACGCAGACCTGCACAGAAATTCCACTCTCTGTACAGGTCTGACGGTATATCAGCCTTCCAGTACCAGCCGGCTGTCTGCCAGCACCAGTGGCTGAATCTGGTGAGTGACCAGTAAGGTTGTTTTGCCTTTAACCAACTGTTGCAGAGAATGCAGTACCAGCCCGGTATTTGTGGCATCAAGCCCTTCAGTCGGTTCATCCAACAGGATAACCGGAGCATCAGACAGGAACGCACGGGCAATGGCAATCCTACGAGCCTGCCCGCCCGACAAACGAGCACCTAATTCACCGACCAGCGTATCCAGGCCGTGAGGGAAAGCCCTGATTTCATCGGCCAGAGAAGCCTTAGCCAGAGCCTGCCACAGGGTATCGTCATCGGAGTCAGGGGCCACCATCCTTAGATTATCGCGTACTGAAGCATTAAACAGATAGGTTTTCTGGCCGACCACTGAGATGGTCTGCCGCAATACCTGATCTGATAACTCCCTGACGGGATACCCGCCAATCGAAATCGTGCCCTGCTCACATTCCCAGAACCCCTGAATCAGGTTAAGGATGGTGGTTTTTCCGGCACCACTCGGGCCAAGCAGCGCCAGACAGTGTCCTTCCGGCACCTTAAAGCTCATAGAGTCGAGTACAGCGGGTTTATCAGCTGCATAACGCATAGTGACTGCCGAGAAGGTCAGATCAAAGCGTTCCGGTTTATCACTGGAGGCCGGCAAACGAATGGCAGGAGTGAGTTCTGCCATGGCAAAGATACGGCGCGCGGCCTCGCGGGTCACGCCGAGGGCTGCAAAGGCAGCCGGTAATGCAACAACGGCCTCGGTACTGGCAAGCACCGCAAAGATCAGCATGACAAAATCGTTACCTGCCAGCGCACCGTTATGAGCGGCACTGATTAACAGGATCAGCGTACAAAACATGCCAATCTGGCCTGCCAGTGCGGAAAGTGCATTACCCGCGGCAGCAATCCACGCCTGACGACGCTGCGCGGCAATCAGTTGCTGAGACAGTCGGCTCAGGTGTTCAGTCTGGCGATTAACTGCCCCGGCTATCTGTAACTCACCAAGACCGCGGATTAAGTCTGTGGAGGCAACCTGCAAAGATGCTCTCAACCCTGTCACTGCGTTGCCCGAGGCCCGGGTCAGCGAAGCGACAACGACCGGAATCACCACACCAGCAACCAGCAGCATCAGTGCATCAATCCCTGCGACTGCCGGAGAAAACCAGAACAGTACGCATAAAATGGCGACTGAAGAGATCAGCGCGGCAATCGCCGGAGCCAGAATGCGCAGATAGAAATTATCCAGGCTGTCGATATCTGCTCTGAGTCGGGTCAGCAGATCACCGTCACGAAACTCCTGCAGTCTGGCAGGCGCCAGCGGTTCCAGGTGTTTATAAAACCAGACACGCAGCACTGCCAGTAAACGCAGAGTTGCATCATGGGTAACCACCCGTTCCAGATAGCGGGCTAAGGTTCTCAGTACTGCCAGGCCGCGGATAGCGGCAGCAGGGGTAAAAAACTCCAGAGTCATTTTACCCACACCGGCCAGCGCCATCGAAGCGATAAACCAGCCGGAAAGCGCCAGCAGCGATACGTTCGACAGAATAACAACCACTGACAGGAGTATGCCAATAGCCATCCGTGCCCGCCACGGACGGGCCAGTGCTAACAGATGACGTAATTCGTTCATTCTGTTGCTCCTTTCTGCAAACGTTCAAGTTCAGCCAACACTCCGCCGCTTTGCAGCAACTCAGCCGGAGTTCCGGATTCAATCACCCTACCCTGAGCCAGCACCACCACCCTATCGGCCATCACAGCCACAGAGGTATCGTGTGTAATCACCAGCCGCGCAGAGTCCGGGAATGCTTTCACCAGGGCCGACATCATCTGATGTGCAGTATGGCTGTCAAGAGAGGACGTCGGTTCATCGAGGATCATTACCGGGGGTGCAGTGAGCAGGGCTCTTGCCATAGCCACACGTTGCACCTGGCCGCCGGACAATCCCTGGCCACCATCTCCAAGTTGAGTGGCATAACCCTCAGCGAATCCGTTGATGAATCCGTCAGCCTGTGCAAGCTGTGCCGCTTTCTTTAGCTCAGTGTCACTGGCCTGTGGATGGGCGAGGCAGATATTATCGGCAATCGAGCCCGCAAACAGTGTCGGCCGTTGCGGTAACCAGCCAATCTGTTTCTGCCACTCCGGCAGATCCAGTTGAGAAAGATCCACACCGTCGATCAAAATCTTTCCGCGGTTCGGACTGATAAACCGCAGTAATAGTCTGGCCAGCGTGGTTTTACCTGCCCCACTCGACCCGACGACTGCCAGTGTTTCGCCACGACGTAATGTGAATGAAATATCTTCGATACCGCCGCCTTCCGGATGCTGATAACCCAGATTTTCCACCCGAATTTCCTGTGGTTCAACAACGGACAATGCCTGAGCCGCAGTCTGTTCCGGCAGTTCGGTGTTAAGAATATGCAACAGGCCTTCTGTGGCACCGATGGCATCCATACGTGCATGATAATGGGCCCCCAGATCGCGCAGAGGTCTGAAAAATTCGGGGGCAAGTAACAGAGCAAATAAACCTGGTAAAAAGGCCAGATCGCCGTAATAGAGTCGGAAACCGACATAAACGGCCACCATGGCTGTGCTGATCGTGGCTAGAAATTCCAGTACCAGCGAGGACAAGAATGCAACACGCAATACCTTCATCGTGGTCTGACGATAATTTTCTGAGATTGCCGCAATAATTTCAGCCTGCCGACGGGCAGCATTTGTCTGACGCAACGTGGTCAGTCCGGCAATCACATCAAAAAACGTGGGCGCTCATCAGGCTAAGCTTACGCCACTGTTTGAGACTGATTTTTTCTGCACCTTTGCCGACAATAATCATGAAGATCGGTATCAGTGGCGCGGTGATCAACATAATCAGCCCGGACACCCAGTCCGACGGAAACAATGCGACCAGGATCGCTAACGGAACGACACCGATAATAATTTTCTGTGGCAGGAAAGCAGAGAAGTAAGTTTCGATAGCATCAACACCTTCACCCAGCGTACTGGCGATACTGCCGGTACGTTGTTGCTGGCTCCAGGAAGGTCCAAGAGCTGAAATACGTTCAAGTAAGGTGGAGCGGAGAGTCTGACGGATACGTGCGGCGCTTTCAAACGCAAAACCCTGGCGTAACAGTTCCAGACCAGCACGCAGTAACATCACCAGCGGCAGTAACCAGAGTGCCGGGAATAACCCCGACAGCTCTTTGCCACCAATAACCACACTGTCAATCAGCCATGCCAGTAACCAGCACTGGGCAATCATCATTACCGCATTCAGGGTAGCCATAACGACTGACAGGGAAAAGAGCGCACCAGCCTGGCGACGCTGGCTTGAAAGCCAGCGTTCTGCCAGGCGAGCGGCCGCTCCACTGAGGGGTGGGCGAGACGACATATAAGATTAGTGTCCGTGACCGACCAGTTTAGAGATACGACCGCGGAATACCCAGATCTGGTACCAGTTATACATCAGCATGACCGGAACAAATCCACCCATGGTCAGAGTGAATGTAATCAGGGAAACCTGCGGGGTCGCACCGGCCCAAATGGTCCATGTGTTAGGAACAATCCATGGGAACATGGTGAGAAGCATACCGAAACCAAGGATCAGCGCAGCGGCATTAAACCACAGGATAGCAGCAAAATCTTTGTCTTTCAGCGTATCACGACGTACCTGTTCAATACAGAACAGCGCTATCAGGCCAAACAGTCCCCAAATCCAGAAGTGCGGACCAAACCATTTAGCACGGGCCCAGTCAAAGTCGAATGCGCTCCAGACCCAGGTGACCACAACCGCAATAATCGCTAACCAGAAAGTTACCGCCGTCCAGCGGGCTGCAATCTGACGCAAAGGTTCACTCTTTTCAAAACGCGCGCGGACAAACAGCACACCAGCAAGAACCATGGCAATACAGGAAGCAACACCGGTCCAAATTGAGAAAGGCGTAATAAAGTTAAACGCCCCACCCGCATAGTGCGGAACACCCTGTGCCGGATTATCCAGAGCAAAGCCCTGCAGTACAGCACCCACGCTCATGCCACCGAAGAAGGTCACCGTCAGGCTGGAAATCCCAAACACGCCGTCAGAAAATTTCTGCCAGAAGGGTGAAGCCAGATGACGAAACTCCAGGGCTACGGCACGGGACATAATGCCCCACAATACCAGTGCCATAGGCACCATCAGGTAACTAAACGCAGAACCGTAAACAAACGGGAAGGTACCAAACATAATACCACCCGCAACAATCAGCCAGGTTTCGTTAGCATCCCAGGTACCAGCCATTGCCGCCATGATAGCACCGCGTTCGTGATGATCTCTGACGAACAGCGAGAAAATCCCTGCACCAAGGTCTGCACCATCCAACGCAATGTATAACAGTACGCTGATACCAAAAGCCAGCCACCAGGCAATAATCAAAAAATGCTGGGTATGATTTAGCATATCCATGTGTGTTCTCTCCGTATCAGACCGGTCTTATGTATTCAGGATGGTCAGCGTGCTCTTCGCCTTCCGGAAGATCCAGTTGACCAAGATGCTCATGACCTTCACCAGGGATTTTGCTGGATAAATCAGGCCCCATGCGAACGACTTTCGCGAGGAACCAGATTGTCCCGGTGACAACCGCTGATTCGAAAATTGCAAAACCAACAAACCAGAAAATTGCCAGGCCTGTCGTCATTGCACTCATACCATCTTCAGTACGCATTAGTCCGTAAACGATCCATGGTTGACGACCAATTTCACGCGTCCACCAGCCGGCAATCACTGCAATATACGGCAGTACAACCATAGCCACGGCAATCATCAGGAACCACTTATTAGACGATGCAGTTTCCGGAGTCATACGACGACGAGCGATTAACCAGACACCCCACAGGCTCACCAGCAGAAGTGCACCACCTGCTCCGGCCATCGCACGGAAAGCATAGAACGGCAGGACCACGGGCGGCTGTTCGTCTTTAGGGAAGCTGTTAAGACCACGAACCGGACCGTTCCACGTTTTGGTTTCAATCAGGCTCAGACCATGTGGAATAGAAATGGACCACGCCAGACCCGTACCTTCTTTGTTCGGCCAGCCGATAATGTTCCAGGCATTGTTAACATTGCCCTGAGCATCATAAGCATCATACTGACCTTCCATTGCTGCCAACGCCGCAGGCTTGTTCTCCAGGGTGTTCTCACCCAAAACATCACCCATGTAGACCTGGGCTGCAGCAACTACGGCCAGCGCAACCAGTGAATATTTCAAAGGACGAAGGAAAATATCTACATTGCGACGTTTGAGGACGAACCATGCACAGACAGCCACCACAAAAGTTAATGACAGCTCAAAGCTCGCCAGTAACATGTGCGGGAAGGCAGAGCGAACGTTAGCATTGAACAGTGCAGCAACCCAGTCAGTCACGACAAAAATGCCGTTTTTCAACTGAACACCGGTCGGTGTCTGCATCCAGGAGTTCGCGACCAGAATCCACATGGCCGAAAGAGTTGAGGAGAGAGCAACGTTAAAGGTCGCAAACAGGTGCATTTTGCGACTGATTTTACCCCAGCCAAAAATCATCAAGCCGATGAATCCGGCTTCATACATAAAGGCAGTAATGGTTTCGTATCCTAACACCTGACCAAAAAAAGGTCCGGCAGCCTGTGAGAAGCGGCCGTAAAGGATACCAAACGCCATTTCCATAGTGACCCCGGTAGCCACACCGGCACCAAAGTTCACGATAAACAGCTTTTCAAAGAAACGACAAATGCGATACCACTTCTCATCATTGTTCCTGACCCACATTGCTTCCGCGATGAAAAGCAACAAGGCCAGACCGATGGTCAGTGGCGGATAGATGATATGAATTGATGAGATTAGCGCGAAGTCAATCCGCGTAATCAGCGATGTGAGATCATTGCTTAACATTGCTATCTTCTTTTGTATTAAGTGACCGTATTAGCCCACGACACCCAGGTGCCTTGTCTCTTACCAGGCAGGTAGATTGATAAGAGATGAGACAGGAAGAGTAGAATCAGGTGTCGCACCATCCTTTCCTCTAAACGTCATACTGTTTCTATAGCACATATCTCTGCTTTCCACCGGAAAGAAGAACAAAAAATCGCCACCACGTCCATTTCCTCGCAGAGATGAACCTGTCACATCACTCACTACGGAGCTTTTGTCGGCAAAGCTTATTTGATAAGCGCTATGCAGTATTGACGACAAGCAAATTACTGCAGAATCTGAATTTGTTTATATAGAGATATACCCAGATTTTCGAGACGCAAATATTGTCATAAAAGAGCACAATACTGGTTTCTGTGTAGTCCGAATGAGTCCCAGTATATTCCTCTGCACCCGGATCTTGTCAAGAAAAATGTAGGTAAACCGCTTTTTTGTTGCACGGTGTATTATATTCATTCACACCGCACAAAATATTCCCCACTCAATAATGCAATTGTAACCAAACGAAAATTAATTTTTAATCTACTGCTATTTAAACATCGCCTCACGGTCACAAACCGATGAATTAATTTTTATTTAAACCATTTAAATCAGATAGTTACAAAACCACTCTCAGTGCACTAGCACATATCGTTAACTATTTATATATTCAGTTAAGAATACAATTCTGGATCAGATAATATTTTCAATAACCTACAGGTAATATAAAAACAGATTATGATCAAAATAAAACTTCAATTAAGTTATCAGTAGATAAACATAAAATACATCTGGATCGATATTTTATAACTTAAATAACCTTTCATTAACATGATAAAGATGAGAATAAGAACAATTACCATTTGTATGCATAATATAATTTTATTAAATTCAGCAAATTTTCATTTCCCTGGCTTCAGTATTTCTGGTGACCTCTGAAGCTTTTTCAGCTGCCCGGGACCCGGCGTTTTGGATGTCAGCATCGATACACCCGCCAGGACTGCAAAATGCCCTAAACCTGGTCGCTTGTTTAATCTCCTTTGCTGCTGTAGCAAAACGGAAGCAGGCAACCACCGATTGCAGAATGTCAGGCCAGGAGACGGTGAACGGAATTCATGAACGCCCTCATTCTCCCCTCCCCGTCTGTCGTTGTGTCAGAACTCAGGCACACCAATCCCCGACGTTCATCAAAGTGGCTGAGCACAGAAAGAAGCTTCATTACCCCTGAGCTTTGCAGAAGCGTAAAGTGCGGGTAGGTAGGAAATTTCCGCCCATCGGTGGAAGCAGATTAATTAATACAAAAATCATATTTAACAACATACAACAACTGTGTTTAATTACTGTTCAATAACTTAAAAATGATGATAGCCCACTAATTTTTGACAGCCAGTGATGCAAACACTGGCCTTTTTTTTACCTTGAGGTGAAAAAATCATTATTTTTCAAGTTATTAATCAAAATCAAATTCCCATACTCACCAGAACACGCCCTCTCCAATCTCCTCGACAGGTGGATTTTCCGCCAGATGTCCTGGTGCCTGCATATGGATATAAAGAATTAAAATCACCTTGGATATATCATTTAAATATTAACAGACTATATACCGTTTGACAGGAGTCGGATTTTATTCCTGACCGGGTTACACTCTATCGGCTAAATAATTCTTAGTCCGGAATATTCATTAATAACGGTGAGTAACAATGTATATTTCGGCAGGTAATTTCCAGGGCGAGGTGCGATGATAATGTTTAATAATAAAAAAACCCGTCACTTTATTAGTGGCGTGGTGGTAGTGGCTTTAATCGTTGGTGTCATTATGACACGGGCGATTATCGGTGGTGTTATCGATGAATATCATATTCCCTTCAGTCAGTGGCCTGCCGATCTGTATCTGACACAGTGTTTTATGATTGTCATCTACACTGCGGTGTTCACTGGCCTGCTTTCCATTCCGCTCTGGTACTTTTTCCTGGGCGAAAGTGATGATAAAAACTAAGACTTATCTGCAACAGACACGGCTCTATGGCCGTGCCTGACGATAGACTGACGGGCTCTGACCAAAGTGAGCACGAAACCGGTTACTGAAATGGCTCAGAGAGGAAAAACCGCATTCCTCCGCAATAGCCGTCAGTGACAACGGAGTATTCAGAAGTAACTGCTCTGCCGTGTTCATCCGTTTGATCATCACATATTGATGTGGCGACTGACCGGTACTCTGACGAAACATCCGCGCAAAATGATAATCACTTAATGACGCCTCTGCGGCCAGTTCTGCCAGAGTTAAAGGTGAACTTAACTGTGAGGTAATAAATTCATCCACCCTTTTCAGTACCCTTGGTGCCAGCCCACCCCGTACTTTTGGCAATTTCCAGTTAACGGTACTGTATTGTTGCACTAAACTCGTCATTAATAATGTGGTGGCAGTACTCAGCATCAGATGATTCGCCGGTTGTTGCCAGTCACAACTGAGCAAAAAGTGGCGATACAGCTGAGTAATTCGTGGATCTTCAGCGAAAACCTGTTCATCCAGCGAAATCATCTGCGGGCTGCGATCCCAAATTTTACCCGCCAGTTTCATCAAATGCTGTTCGGTGCAATAAAGATGAACAAACGAAAGTCTTGCGCGGACATCCCAGCATGACTCACTGTGAGCGGGCATCAGGCAGAAACGATCGGGTCCACCGCCATTACGCCAGCCATACGGAGTTTTATGCCAGGTATCGTAGCCATCGGCAATATACAAACTGAGAGTATGGTGATCACTCAGATTTGTCACCATGTCCTGACAGTTGAACCACGACGCTAACTGTATGCCACTGTCGAGCGTAACTGCTTCACGTAATTTTGTCTTGTGCCTTCGTAAAATATCAAAAGTCTGATAAGACATCGTTTCTCCGGTCCTCCTCTGCCACTTTCTCAGTGTAATCGGCTGTCTTACCCGCTGCCAGTGTTGACTCTGTTAAGACAAAGAAAACCGCAGGATTATGCAAACTGGCCGCAAACCTGTATCAACGGTTCCCTCAGTACCTCGCCATAATGGCAGTTTAGCGTGGGGAGGGGAAAGACCAGATGAACATCGTACTGTATTTTACCGTAGTACTGATTTGGGGAACGACATGGATAGCTATTTTTGTCCAGCAACATTCTGCCGGTGTGCCGGTGATGACCTCAGTCTTCTGGCGTTTTATGCTGGCGGCAATCCTACTGCTGGCTCTGTTAAAACTGACCCACCGCCTGAAAAAATTGTCCCGTCAGATCCATTTTTTCTGTCTGCTGCAGGGATGTTGTATCTTTGGCGGAAATTTTATCTGCTTTTATACGGCAGCTCAGTGGATTAACAGTGGTCTCGAATCTGTGATTTTTTCAATGGCGGTGATTTATAACACCATCAACAGTTGGATCTTCTTTCGTCAGAAACCACCGGTACAATTTATTCCAGCGTTGATCCTCGGCCTGGGGGGGATGATTGTGATGTTCTGGCCGCAGTTGAGGGCCAACCATTATTCGGTTCAACTGCTGGCAGGTATTGGTTTATCCGCCCTGGGGACCCTGGGTTTCTCGCTGGGAAATATGCTGAGCGTGCGCCACCAGCGCCAGAAACAAGATGTCATGACTACCACCGGTTTTGCCATGCTGTACGGAGCCCTGGTCATGGCCTTGATCAGCCTGTTAACCGGTCAGTCTCTGGCGCCGTCGCTGAACACTCACTGGCTGGCGGCCGTTGGTTATCTGGCAGTGATAGGATCGGTGTGTGGTTTTGGCGCCTATTTTACCCTGCTGGGCAGAATCGGTGCGGCAAAGGCCGCATGGAGTACCTTATTATTTCCGTTAGTCGCACTGGCATTATCTGCGGAGTTTGAAGGCTTTATATGGCAACCGCATGCCGTGCTCGGGTTGATAAGCATTTCACTGGCGAACCTGATGATGTTCGCCCGCTTACCAGCAGGCCGGCGCGCACGAGCAGCCTAAACACAAACGGGTATGAATGGCACTGACACTCTGTAAACGTCATTCATACCTTCTTTCATGCATTTCATGCCGCGTAAACGGCAGCTCATACCATAATCCCACACAAACTCCCGGTAATTAATTATCCTGTCCGTAGAAAATGAATCTCTCGCGGAGCGCGAATATGAACACCACCCAACAACCGCCATCAGCCACTCGCTGGCTGACACTGTGCGGGACTGTGATTACCCAGTTTGCATTAGGATCTGTTTATACCTGGAGTTTGTTTAATCAGCCCTTGTCTCAGAAACTCTCAGCTCCGATCAGCAAAATCGCCCTGTCTTTCGGAATTCTCAGCCTTACCCTCGCTCTGGCATCGTCTATGGCAGGAAAGCTACAGGAACGATTCGGGGTACGTAACGTGACCCTCAGTGCCGGTATTCTACTGACTATCGGCTTGTTTCTGACCGCAGAATCTTCGTCCATCGGCATGCTATATCTGAGTGCCGGTGTGTTGGTCGGTCTGGCTGATGGTACTGGCTACCTGCTGATATTATCCAACTGCGTAAAGTGGTTTCCTGAGCGTAAAGGAGTCATTTCTGCCTGCTCTATCGGCGCTTACGGTTTGGGTAGCCTGGGCTTTAAATTTATTTTTAGTTATCTGTTGGCTCATCAGAGCCTGGAGCATACCTTTATGCTGTGGGGAGTGATCACTCTGGTAATTGTGACGCTCGGCGCTTTGCTGATGAAAGATGCCCCGCGTACAGAGGTTCAGCAAGGTAGTGACTCTGCCGGTGACTTTACCCTCGCAGAGTCTATGCGTCAGCCACAATACTGGATGCTGGCGTTGATGTTCCTGACAGCCTGTATGAGCGGCTTATATGTCATCGGGATCGCCAAAGACATCGGCCAGAATCTGGTGCATTTACCCGCGTTGGCCGCAGCCAACGCAGTGACGGTGATAGCCATGGCCAATCTGGCGGGTCGTCTGGTGCTGGGGGTATTATCCGACAAGCTGCCACGTATCCGCGTGATTTCACTGGCGCAGGTAGTCTCACTGGCAGGGATGAGTCTGCTGCTGTTTACCCGACTACAACAGGATTCATTTTTCTTCGCTGTTGCCTGTATCGCTTTCAGCTTTGGTGGTTCGATTACCGTATTCCCGTCACTGGTCAGCGATTTCTTTGGTCTGAATAATCTGACAAAAAACTACGGTGTTATTTATCTCGGTTTTGGCGTAGGCAGTATTCTTGGTTCGCTGGTCGCGTCAATTTTCGGCGGATTTATGGTGACATTTGTAGTGATCATGGTACTACTGGCAGTTTCATTGATCCTGTCGCTGACCGTTCGACAGCCGGGCCAAAATTCAGAACAACCTGCCACTCTGGTACAAAACTGACAACCTGCCCGTTATTTGTGATGCCCCGCCTGCAGGGGCATAATTTTGTCTTTATCTGACACTATTTCCCGAAAAATCACTTCACTCTTAACGCAGTCCTGACTCTCCAGCGGTAAATCACCAGCACTATCGCCAAAACCATGACCGGCAGAAGATGCACAAAAAACCATACCATCAGTCCGGCAAAGATATAGATGCCACCGGGGGCATCAGGATCGTATTGCATCCCCATTCGTGCCCCCACCATCGCCCAGATAAATAACGTAGGAATCGTCCAGAGAATATTGAACCACCTGCGATAGCGGTTTACCGGATTCAACAGTCGTTCACCGATCAATGTGCAAAACTCCTGTGTGGGGAAATCATAGTATAGCCCCTTCTTCCCGGTGACGAGTATTCCTGACTTCGCTGCTATTAATTATCTACCGAATAATTGCACTGGAACCAACGAGTTTTTTCTCCTGACCAGGCACTGTTTTCTTCCGGAAGTGGTTCAACTTTATCAAAACCATGCTGGTGACAATAATCTGCCACTGTGGTGTTGAGCGCGGTCAGATTGACCTGTGAAGGTTTGTAACGAAACTGCAGACTATGGGAAGCTTTATCACTGTCTACCTGGGTGTACCCCCCGGGATACTGATGTGCGCAGCCACTCAGCAGAGTACTAAGCACACCCGCCATACACAGAACTCTAAGATTTTTCGCCATGTTCAGCATTGTTAACCGAAAAGTAAAAGTTACATTCATAGTAATGTATCCCTCCACCGGCGGTTGCACATCGGATTAGACCGTAAGCGGTCATCAGGACGGAGAAATCAGAGATTTCTGTCGTCCCCCCTCCGGCAGACACTGTTCAGGGATTAATCCGCACTGACTACCATCATCCGTAACAGGTTGGCCGACTGAGGCGCCGGCAGTTTCAGGATGGTCTGGTACAAATCAATCGTCATCGCGCACAGTGACTGATGATCAGAAGATGTGTCACCCGGCTCATTGAGCTGTTTCAGCTTGTCGCCCCAGCGTGAGTAGAGGATACCGACCACCTGTTTCAACGTATTACTGGCCAGGGTTTTATTGATTGGTTTATCAGGGCCTTCACTGGTCAGGAACAGCTGTTCCATCGCCGCGGAATCACGATCATTCAGCGACTGCGGCAGTACCTGCATCAGATTGACGCCACCTTCAACCTGCGGATACAGAAAGCGAAAGCAGTATTCCGGTGAGATTTTCTCCAGTGCAATCATTTCGTCCACGTTAACCGTGACATAGTTAATAACCGCCTGATCACTGGCACGACCAATTCGCTGATTCACCACATCAGCCAGCATGCCGCGTAACTGCCCGATGGCGAGGGGAACACTCATTCCCTGCTTGATTGAACGCAGAAAAGATTGCTGCAATACCGCCCAAAGTTTCGGTTCCTGCTGTTTCAGAATCCGGTAACCAGGTATTGCTGACAATTCAGCCAGTGAGTGCTGAGCCAAAAGTTCTGCATCATGCTGTGGTTTATAGGCGTAAAACCACCACAGATTACCTGCGGCTACAGGAACAATTGTCAGTAAAATGGCAGCCACCAGTGAAAGACGATTCTTTCTGACAATAACAGTCAGTAGTAACCCTAAAACAATCAGGCTGATGACAGAAGGGAGTAGTGTTTCGGTCATACCGCAGACGAAGTCTCTTGGGTAACATCAACCAGAACAGGGCAATGGGCTCGTTCAATGACAGCAGCACTCACTGAGCCTTTCAAAATTCGGTTGAAGGAAGAAAGATGGCGACGTCCCATAATTATCATTGAGGCTTGTATACGATCAGCCTGTTCGACTATGGTGACAGCCGGTTCGCCACTGCAGATCAATCCGCGGGCAGGAATTCCGGCCTGAGCAAACGGATTAAGCGCATAGCGCAGCATCTGTTCTGCCGAATTCTGGCTGTCTCTGGCATTCAGCAACAGTGACCCGCTCTCTGCCGTATCAATTTCTATCGGCTGGCTGCCGGAAATATCATCAGACATCACACAACACACAATAACCACTGATGCCTGATGGGCTTTAGCCTGATCCAGGGTGGTTCTGATAATTTTTTCCGCCATTGAGGCCTGGCGATCAATTGCCATTAATAATGTTTTCATTATCCAGCTCCATTCCGGAGAGTAGTAAATACCTGTATCAGACCTGTAAAGACTGCCCGGAACAACAGGCACCTGACACCGCCCATGAGATGCTCCCCGTTAATGTATCCTGATTTGCTTTAATTGTCAGAGTATTACCTGACTGATTTTCTCGCTCCTGCCAAACAAATGCCATGACAAAGAAAAAAACAATTAATTTTAAAGCCAGGATTGCACGGGGAAAAACAGATTTTAATTAATTTTCAAAACCACAACGATTGATGTAACGAAGTTACCAGCTGTAACGACCAGACAAGTGTCCTGTGGCTGTCAGGGAAGATTCATTTGGCGCAAAAACCGGGGAAGCTCAGGGAATTTCTCCCCTGAGCAAAACTATCAGGACGCTGAACTCTCCGGAGAGACGGATTCACTACTATTTTGGGGTGCCAACCCTGCGGCACGGAACATGTTTTTGATGCCACGCACCGCCTGGCGGATACGATCACTGTTCTCAATCAGAGCGAACCGGACATGAGTATCACCATAATCACCAAAGCCGATTCCGGGGGAAACGCACACTTTTGCTTCTTCAAGCAGCAGTTTAGCAAACTCCAGCGATCCGAGATGGGCATAATGCTCCGGAATTTTCGCCCAAACATACATCGATGCTTTCGGGTTTTCCACCCTCCAGCCAGCATCATGCAACCCTTTCACCAGAACATCGCGACGACGCTTATATTGTTCGGCTATATCACGGACACATTGCTGATCCCCTTCAAGTGCCGCTATCGCCGCGACCTGTAACGGGGTAAAGGTACCATAGTCATGATAGCTTTTAATCCTTGCCAGCGCCGAAACCAGCTCCTTATTACCCACCATAAATCCAATACGCCAACCAGCCATATTGTAACTTTTCGACAGCGTAAAGAACTCGACAGCAACATCACGGGCACCGGGAACCTGCATAATTGAAGGTGCTTTCCAGCCATCGTAAACGATATCTGCATAGGCCAGATCATGTATCACCAGCACATTATATTGTTTAGCCAGAGCGACAACCCGCTCAAAGAAGTCCAGCTCAACACACTGTGCTGTCGGATTTGACGGGAATCCCAGAACCATCATTTTCGGTTTTGGATAACTTTCACGGATAGCCCGCTCAAGTTCTGCAAAGAAATCAATGCCGGATACCAGCGGTACCGAACGCACCTGTGCGCCGGCAATAACCGCGCCATAGATATGAATCGGGTAACTTGGGTTAGGTACCAGTACGGTATCACCGTGATCCAGTGTTGCCAGCATCAGGTGTGCCAGCCCCTCTTTCGAACCAATAGTCACAATGGCTTCAGACTCAGGATCGATATCTACCTGATAACGATCTGCATACCAGCGGGAAATTGCTCTGCGTAACCGGGGAATACCCTTGGAGGTGGAATAACCGTGGGTATCTTCACGCTGTGCGACCTGACAGAGTTTTTCGACAATATGTGGTGGTGTAGGGCCATCCGGATTCCCCATACTGAAATCAATAATATCTTCGCCCCGACGACGGGCGGCCATTTTTAATTCTGCGGTGATATTGAAAACATAAGGAGGCAGGCGATCTATACGAGTAAAACGACGGGCTGGCTGATTATCTGACATAAAAACTCCGTTAAACGTTAGCGCCCGGACCGTCCGAGCGACGCACTCCGAATGGAGTAAAATCAACATACCTGCCGGGTTCAGTATTTGTCCAGTAAATGCTCCTCAGGCGACACAGATATTTTTTAACCGATAACCCGGAATTGATCCTGATTTTGTTTTACGCAGATTATCCCGGTGAAGCGCTGGTGCATGACAGGGAATTTTTCTATCATAACTGCCTGTTTTGTTGTTTATTCACCTAAGGCCCGCCACGATGTTTCTTCATCTGGATAAGTTACTGGCGGTTTTTGACCGTGCAGCATTAATGTTGATCTGCTTGTTTTTTCTGACCCGCGCAGCCCCCTTCCGCCAGTTGTTACAAAAAGATGATTATACCGTGCCAGAAAAAATGGCCGTAACAGCCATCTTTTCCCTGTTTGCGCTGTTTAGTACCTGGACTGGGATCAATGTAGATGGGTCGTTGCTCAACGTGCGAATCATTGCGGTCATGTCCGGGGGAATATTGTTTGGTCCCTGGGTAGGCATTACCACCGGGGTCATTGCCGGATTACACCGGTTTTTAATCGATGTTCACGGTGTGACCGCACTGCCCTGCCTGATAACCAGTGTGCTGGCAGGCGTGGTCTCAGGGCTCATTTACCGGCATATCGAAAAATCACGGCGCTGGAGCGTCGGAATCCTCTGTGGCATGTTATGTGAAAGCCTGACAATGATACTGATTGTACTGCTGACACGTCCCACCACTCTCGGCATAGAGATTGTCAGTGAAATTGCGCTACCGATGATTCTGGGTGCGACCAGCATCGGGCTGATAGTATTGCTGGTACAAAGCGTTGAGGGGGAGCGCGAAGCACAGGCGGCACGTCAGGCGAAACTGGCCCTGGATATTGCCAATAAAACTCTGCCATTATTCAGGAACATCAACAGCCAGTCATTACGCCAGGTCTGCGAAATTATTTGCCACGATATCAATGCCGATGCAGTGGCACTGACCAACCGACAGGAAATTCTTGCTTACGTCGGTTATGGTGAAGAGCAGTATCAGACCGGTAATATTGGTCTGAGCACCACCACGACGCTTGCGATTACCAGCGGGAAAATCATTATCCGTAACAATGATGAAGCCAACCGGACACGGGATATCCACTCTATTTTAGTGATACCATTGCGGGAAAAAGGTGAGGTCGCTGGCACCCTGAAGATTTATTATCGTCGGGCACACCGGATTACCGGCTCACTGAAAGAGATGGCCGTTGGCTTATCACAAATCATCTCAACACAGCTGGAAGTCTCACGGGCTGAACAGTTACGTGAGATGGCAAATAAAGCTGAATTGCGCGCCCTGCAGAGTAAAATCAATCCGCATTTTCTGTTTAATGCACTGAATGCTATCTCCTCGTCGATCCGCATGAACCCGGACACTGCCCGTCAGTTAGTCATAAATTTGTCGCGCTATCTGCGCTACAACCTGGAACTCAGTGATGATGAAGTGATTGATATCAGGAAAGAGCTGTACCAGGTAATGGATTATATCGCTATCGAGCAAGCCCGGTTTGGCGACAAACTATCGGTAATCTATGACATCGATGAAGAAATTTCCTGTAAAATTCCGAGCCTGCTTATCCAGCCTCTGGTTGAAAATGCCATTGTCCATGGTATTCAGCGTACCCAGGGAAAAGGCGTGGTGACTATTACTATCCGTCAGGGAGATGGTGAAGATAACGTCATCATCTCAGTAAAGGATACCGGGGAGGGTATCAGTGAGGAAGTCATCCGCAGAGTAGCGAATAACGAAATGCCAGGTAATAAGATTGGTCTGCTGAACGTTCATCATCGCGTCAGATTGCTATACGGGGAGGGACTAAAAATTCGCCGCCTCTCCCCTGGTACCGAAATCAGTTTTACTGTCAGCAAAACCTCCCCTTCCACGGTAGCTGACAACAGTAAAAGACAATTCAGTACGGAGAATGTAACGTGAAGGCTATCATTGTCGAAGATGAGTACCTGGCCCAGCAGGAACTCAGCTGGATGATACAAGAGTACAGTCATATCAGCATTGAAGCCTGTTTTACTGACGGTCTGGATGTTCTTAAGTATCTTCAACAACATCAGACAGATGTTATTTTTCTGGATATTAACATTCCATCACTTGACGGCATGCTACTGGCAAAAAATATCAGTCAGTTTGCGGTTAAACCTCTGATTGTGTTTATTACGGCCTGGAAAGAGCATGCCGTGGAAGCTTTTGAGCTGGATGCTTTTGATTACATTCTGAAACCATATCAGGAATCCCGTATCATCAGCATGCTGAATAAGCTGGAAGCTGGTTGGCACCACCAGCAAAATACTATCTCTGCGCAAAATCATTCGACAACACAGCAGACTATCAACCTGGTAAAAGATGACCGGATCATCGTGACGGATATTAACGATATTTGTTACGCAGAAGCGCACGAAAAACTCACCATCGTCTACACCCGGCGCGATCAGTTTATTATGTCGATGAGTATTAGTGAGTTTTGTCAGAGGCTGCCAGAGAGTCAGTTTTTTCGCTGTCACCGCTCATATTGCGTAAACCTTAATCAAATCAGCGAAATAGAGCCGTGGTTTAACAATACTTATATTCTTAAATTACGGGAACTGGAGTTTCAGGTCCCAGTCAGCCGCAGTAAGGTCAAAGAATTTCGTCTGCTGATGCATTTGTAGCAGAATGCATTCCTGGCCGGTGTGGCAAACACAACACGGCTCAGGAATGACACAGAAATTACAGCACCATCCCCAGAGTCTGGCGCATATGGGCGCCTGCTCCCAGCAGTCCTGGCTGGTCATGTGTAATCAGATAGACCGGAATGTCCTGTACGTAAGAACGGAAACGTCCTTTGTCTTCAAAAGCAGCACGGAAACCGGAAGCTTTAAAGAACTCCAGGAACCGTGGCACAATTCCCCCGGCAATATATACGCCACCGAAAGTCCCAAGGGTCAGTGCCAGGTTTCCACCGAAACGCCCCATGATGACACAAAACAGTGACAGCGCACGCCGGCAGTCTGTGCAGCTACCGGAAAGTGCGCGTTCGGTCACGTCCTGTGGCAGCAGTCGTTCAGGCACACGGTTGTCTGAAATGACAATCGCCCGGTAGATATTTACCAGACCTTTGCCTGAGAGCACCCGTTCAGCTGAAACTCTGCCACGTTCGGCACGAAGAACACTCATGATCATGTCTTCTTCTTCGGTCCCGCAGGTGAAGTCAACATGCCCACCCTCACCTGGCAAACTGACCCAGCGTTTGTTGACATGTACCAGATGGCTCACTCCCAATCCTGTCCCGGCACCATAGATTGCAATAGGTTTATCTTTCACCGGTTCACTACCACCGAACTGGATGACATCATCACTACTGAGCATCGGGATAGCCATAGAGACCGCAGTGAAATCGTTAATCACTTCCAGATGTTCCAGACCGAGATTTTGTTTCATCTCGCTGATAGAAAACGCCCAGCTATGATTAGTCATTTCAATCCAGTCATCTTTCACCGGACAAGCGATGGCGATACATGCACAGGTGATAGCTTGTTGGTCTGCCAGATACTCACGGATAACATCTTCCAGGCTCTGATAATCATCGGTTGAAAAGGTTTTGGCCTGCGAGATGCTGCCGTCAGTCACATCACACAACGCAAGACGGGCGTTAGTTCCGCCTACATCGCCGACCAAGGCATAGTTTGTCATTCTTATGCTACTCCGCTTGGGGGTAATTAATGGTGAAGACGGGTTCGCCTTCTTCAAATCTGCTGGTCACCGGTAACCAGGTGAAATTCATTCATCATTTTCACAGTTATCTACCATACCTTGCCTGATAATCAATGCACATAGGTAAGATGCTGAATAATCACTGGCAGAACCGCGCATGGCTGCTACTACGCAACGGTATAAAACCGGCAAAAAAACACTATATCATGGTTTCGTCTGCCGGGCGGTAACCATAGTCGCCCGGTCGATGAAGGCCTGTCAGAACAGGTCCGGTATTTCACCGCTCAGCACAACCACGTTCAGTACAATGACCAGTACTACAATCACAATACCGGTGATATGCGTTTTTCTTTTATTGGTGAGTGCGCCCATCAATTGCCGGTTACCGGTGAATACCAGCAGGGGGATCAATGCCAGCGCAATACCGAAGCTCAGGAATACCTGGCTCAGAACCAGTACCCGGGTAGGGTCCATTCCGGCAAAAATAACAATAAACGATGGCAGCATAGTGACTACCCTGCGAACCCACAACGGAATAGTAAAATGAATAAATCCCTGCATAACGACCTGCCCTGCCAAAGTCCCTACGACAGTAGAAGACAAGCCGGCAGTCACGAGGCTCAGACCGAAAACTAATGCAGCAGCACTTCCCAGCAGAGGTTTCAGTGTCAGATAAGCTTCATCGAGTTCGGTAATTCCGGTATGACCATTGAAATGGAACACGGCAGCAGCTGTAGCCATCATTGCCAGGTTAACGAATCCGGCAATCGTCATAGCAATGGCGACATCAAGTTTGGTTGAGGCATAACGCTGTTTTTTACTCGCACCATCATCCTGTTGGGTCAGCGCCGAGTGCAGGTAAATGACGTGGGGCATAATAGTCGCGCCAAGTACCCCGGCAGCCAGATATAGTGCGTTAGAATCCGGCAATACAGGTAGTGCCATACCACGGATTAATCCACCAGGATTTGGCTGAGAAAAAAACATTTCTGCTACATAAGCCCCGGCAACAAACAACAACATCGCGCCTATCACCCACTCCAGGGGCTTCTGGCCACGACTCTGCAACATCAGAATCAGGAAAGTTGCGACTCCGGTGATAATAGCCCCCTGCAACAGGGTAACGCCGAACAACAATTTGAAACCCAGCGCTGCGCCGATAAACTCAGCTAAATCCGTCGCCATCGCAATCAGTTCAGCCTGCACCCAGTAGAACCAGACAGCAGGGCGTGGAAAACGATCACGAATATGTTCCGCCAGATTTTTCCCGGTCGCAATTCCCAGCTTTGCTGATAACAACTGGATCAGCATAGCCATAATATTGGCCCAGACGACCACCCAAAGTAACTGATAGCCGTAACTGGCCCCGGCCTGAATATTTGTGGCGAAATTACCGGGATCGATATAGCCGATTGCCGCAATAAATGCAGGGCCCATCAACGCGAGCTTAACCTTCCTCTGCTTCTTGTTACTGTCGGCGGTCTGACCTTCTGACATCTGGCATCCCCGTAATTCTCTGTGATAGCGCCACTTTACCTGCCCCGGACAGAGCAGTTAAATCGGTAATGTTTATCGATTCAATAGACTATGCTAAAAAGTATAGCCATTGCTATAAATCAGTCAGCAACGTTACCTGATTAACAAAATTTGAGCAATCGCTTTTTGAAGCTGAGCTGGGGGTTAACTGTACGGACATCAGTCAGAAAAATGTCCACAACATTCCCCATACCAAAAAATAACTACCGCCGGCGAAAAGTGAGTACAGAGCAACAATTTTCAGAAAATTAACGATATCTCTTACTTATAATGGGTTTTTGCTCTCGTTTTTATATGTAACGTTTCATAGAATACATAACAAAATATAACTCTCCTCAAATCTGGAGTCTGTATGTCACAAATTTTCCATTTTATTCTGGCATTGGTGGTGGTTGCCGTACTTTGCCTGCTGGTGAGTAAGGACAGGAAAAAGATTCGCTTACGTTACGTGGTGCAGTTACTGGTGATTGAAGTGCTGCTGGCGTGGTTTTTCCTCAATTCGGAAGCTGGCTTGGGTTTTGTAAAAGGGTTTGCCGCGTTTTTTGATACCCTGTTGAAATATGCAGCCGAAGGCACAAATTTTGTGTTCGGAGGCATGAATGACAAAGGCCTGGCCTTCTTCTTCCTCAATGTTTTGTGTCCTATTGTCTTTATTTCTGCTTTGATCGGTATTTTGCAGCATTTCCGGATTCTGCCGCTGGTGATCCGGGCGATTGGTACCCTACTGTCTAAAATTAACGGGATGGGTAAGCTGGAATCGTTTAACGCCGTCAGCTCTCTGATCCTTGGTCAGTCAGAGAACTTTATTGCCTATAAAGATATTCTGGGCAAGATGTCGAAGAACCGTATGTACACTATGGCAGCCACTGCGATGTCTACCGTTTCGATGTCCATCGTCGGCGCATATATGACGATGCTGCAACCGAAATATGTAGTTGCAGCACTGATCCTGAATATGTTCAGTACCTTTATCGTGTTATCACTGATTAACCCGTACAAAGTGGATCAGGAAGAAGATTTACAACTGAAAAACACCCATGAAGGACAGAGTTTCTTCGAAATGCTGGGCGAATATATTATTGCTGGTTTTCGTGTCGCTATCATCGTGGCCGCCATGCTGATAGGTTTTATCGCTCTGATTTCTGCGATTAATGCGCTGTTTAGCACTATTTTTGGCATCAGCTTCCAGGGCGTGCTGGGCTATCTGTTCTATCCCTTTGCCTGGGTTATTGGTGTCCCGGCTGATGAAGCATTAAAAGTCGGCAGTGTGATGGCGACCAAACTGGTCTCTAACGAATTCGTGGCAATGATGGATTTGCAAAAAAATGGCAGGTCAACTCACTCCGCGTTCTGAAGGTATCCTGTCGGTTTTCCTGGTTTCTTTCGCCAACTTCTCCTCTATCGGGATTGTTGCCGGAGCGATTAAAGGCTTAAACGAAGAGCAGGGAAATGTGGTTTCACGCTTCGGACTGAAATTACTTTATGGCTCAACCCTGGTCAGCCTGCTTTCCGCTGCAATTGCCGGCCTGGTACTGGCCTGGTAACTTCCAAAACAAATACGGGGCATGGGTTGCCCCGTTTTTTTTGGCTGCCTTAGCCAGCCGTGCCGTTAGCAGTCAGGCTGCAGGAACAATATCGTTGTTTTCAGCCGCCAGCACTCTCTGCCGTAATGCCATAAAACGTTCCTTCACCTGCCCGACGGTCAGTTGTGCAACTTCCTGACCCGGTGCTTCCAACGTTTCCGACGGGACTCCCCACGGCCCCCAAAACCAGGCATCGCTATTACCAAACATGGCGACCGTAGGCACATTTACTCCGGCGGCCACATGCAATGCTCCACCGTCACTGGTCAGAATTTGCTGGCATAATGACATTCCGGCTATCAGTTCACGTAATCCAGTGGTATGTACCGCGGTCACCTTAATATCGGTGCAATGCTCCAGAATCTCGCTGGCTTTCTCATCATCTCCCGGATGGCTTTTATTATCTGCCGCTCCCGGTGACCAGAACAGCAGGAACTGACACGGATGTTGTGCGGCAATTTCATGCATAAACCGGATAAATTTTTCTGTCTGCCAACGTTGACCGGGTTTACGCGCACTGATCTGAACCCCGTATACCGGTAATCCTTCGGTGAGGTTGATCCGATGGCGCAATACAGAGACCTCTTCTTCTCCGGGATAGAGTTCCAGCCCGGCAGGCGGCAACGAGACTCCCAGAGGCTGTGCCAGCTGCGAGAGCAGTTCAACAATGTGCTGCCGGGCGCTTTGGGTGGGAATTAAATCAGTAATGGCTGAAGGTGCCTGATTTCCAACAGCGATAATTCTTTTAGCACCAGAGAGCCTTGCCCACTGTAACGGCCGCTTATCCCAGTGTTCTTTGGCAATAATGACCACATCGTAACCTGCACGACGCAACTGCAACGACGTTTTTATCCGGTTAAATATCACACCGAGTGCGGACTGCCCGCTGTGGCGATGGTGCAGTTTACTGTACAGATGTACGGTGCCGATATGAGGATTATTCTTCAGTACCGCCTGATTATAAGTATTCACCAGTACATCAACTGTTCCACCAAAATGTCGGGCAAGGGAAGCAATCAACGGGGTTGTCAGGATCAAATCCCCGATATTATCTCTGCGAATAATTAATATTTTCATACTATTGCCTAAATACCATCATGTTCATCCCTCTCCGGTTAACCGGGTCAGAATTCAGCCTGCCAGAACTGTAATCCCTGGTTATCCGCCGTCACTGGGCTGATAACTTTTTGGATAACAATTTTGATTCCCTGACATTCCCTTGCTTCAAATTCATCCATTTTTTTTTCGATACGTGCTTTATACGATGTTATGACATCAATTGCTGCAGGATGTTTCAACTCCGGTGATAAAAGCTGGGATTAAATAAAACGAAAAAAAACCCATGTAAACATGGGCTTTCGTCAGGTGTCAGGCGTTTTGAGTGGTTAGCCAGCCGTTCCCGGCTGTTCTTGTTTATTATTCTCTTCCTGAAGTTGTTTATTATTCTCTTCCTGAAGTTGTTTTTCCTCCTCCCCTTCAGCGATAAATCCGGCATCAAGCTGATCAGAGTTTTCTTCATTATCGCGACCAGATAACAGATTCCAGCAGGCAATAAACAGAGCCGCAATCAATGGACCGATAACAAACCCATTAATCCCAAACCATTCCATCCCACCGAGAGTCGCAATCAGCACCAGATAATCCGGCATTCTGGTCTCTTTACCGACCAGTAACGGACGCAATATGTTATCCACCAGCCCGATAACCACCACAAAGAACACGACGAGGAAAATACCTTTCCACAACGGACCTGCGGCCAGAAAATAAATAGCCACAGGTACCCAGATAATTGCCGAACCAATGGCGGGAACCAATGACAGAAAGGCCATTAATGCACCCCACAGCACGCTGCCCTGTACCCCCAGGAACCAGAAGGCCAGCCCGCCCAGAGCCCCCTGAACCAGAGCCACCACTACGGTGCCTTTGACTGTCGCTTTAGATACCGCGGCCAGTTTTTTGAACAGATGATGTTTTACATAATCAGTGAGCGGTAATGAATCCAGCATCAGATTGATCAGATAAGAACCGTCTTTCAGGAAGAAAAACAGCAGATATAGCATGATCGCAAAGCCAACGGTGAAACTGAAGGTCCCCTGGCCTATCACCAACGCACTGCCGGCAATGGTTCTGCTACCCTGCATCGCCAGTCCGGAAATCTTTTGCTGTAATTTATCCAC
The DNA here is from genome assembly GCF_000757425.2 of Tatumella morbirosei. Lineage (GTDB taxonomy): Bacteria > Pseudomonadota > Gammaproteobacteria > Enterobacterales > Enterobacteriaceae > Tatumella > Tatumella morbirosei. Next base: position 1,188,336 of record NZ_JPKR02000003.1, read on the forward strand.
GTTATTCAGATCATACCGGTTAAGGAAATCCTGAACAAAACCGGGCAAATGATTTAAAGCGTTGGTAATTGACGTAGTCAACGCCTGATTATTTTGCTGAATATTGTTGTACAGCTCATTACCTTCATAAGCCAGTGAAGTCATGACAATCACACAAGGAATAAACACTATCAGGCAGATTATCAGCAGAGTCAGAAAAGCAGCGAGTCCGTTCTTATCTCCCAGGGCCTTACGGATCCGGGTTTTGAGCGGATAAAACAACAGTGCGAGGATCACGCCCCAAAATATAGATGAGTAGTAAGCCTTAAGTACCATACAGAAGGCCAGTGTACTCAGAATCAGCAGTAGTACAAAGAAACCTTCGTTAATTCCCTTCACTTTCATGGAGTGCTCCCGGCACAATTAACCTGCTGTTAAATGTAGTAAATAACCTTAATATTACAATAATTGATCGGTAAAATTTTATGAGCTGTGAGTGGGAGGAAAACTGAAGTAAACGCAGTAGTGATAGCTTAATAACAGTCGCAATCAACTATTCGTGAACAAACAGAAAATATCGATAACAGGGTGTTGAAACGAAAGGAATTTATAACGAATAGTGCAGAAATGGTGGAGATAAGCGGGATCGAACCGCTGACCTCTTGCATGCCATGCAAGCGCTCTCCCAGCTGAGCTATACCCCCACATCTGGAATCTTTTCGGTGTCTGGACTCTAAAAACAAAAGAGTTTGGTGGAGATAAGCGGGATCGAACCGCTGACCTCTTGCATGCCATGCAAGCGCTCTCCCAGCTGAGCTATACCCCCGGGCCGAAAAGTTGTCAGGGTCAACCTGACGGACGGCATAATATGAAACCGGTCGGTAGGTGTCAACGGCAAATTACGAATCTGTGTCTGATTGCTGAAAAAGACACCACCATCGTCCGTAGTCAGCCACTTTCACACAGTAAATTACCGGCATTCACCACAAAAAAGGTGAAACGGCACATAGCGGTAGAGTGAAAATCTTTTCTTTTTTTAAGGTTCACGTTACCTTTCATTGTAAAATGCTATTGTTACATTAACCACGAAAGGGAAATACCGTGAAAAAGGAATGGATGACTCCGGAAGAACTGGCGCTGGAAACAGGTTACAGCCGTCAGACAATTAATAAATGGATTAAACGTGAAGGCTGGTCAACACTACCGAAACCTGGCGTACAGGGTGGTAAAGCCCGGCTTATTCATATCGACGAAAATGTCACTGCGTTTCTGCATGCTATCCGCCATGTTGCCGAACCGCGTGGTCAGTATTTTGCGGCCAATGACACTCTTGCCAGCTTATTACTAAGCAGCATCAGTCAGATGAATACCCATGAAAAAGATCAGTTCAGTGCTTTGTTGTTACGTGAAGGAATTAAAGGGGTGCTGAAAAGGCTGGAAATTGATGCGCGGGAATAGAAAACACCGGAGCCCGCAGGCTCCCGGTGTCAAGCCGCAGGCGGCTTGTTATGACTGTGCTTCGCGTTCGCTGATATAGTTCAGTGCCTTGCCGATTCGTTCGATACTACGTTTACGACCAATTGCAGTCACCGTGACATCCAGTGCCGGTGACTGCCCTGCCCCTGTAACGGCAACACGTAATGGCATACCCACCTTCCCCATACCGACCTCTAATTGGGTGGCAGTATCCTGAATCGCCTGATGCACAGTTTCTGCTGTCCAGTCGGTTACGGCTGCCAGTTTCAGAGCCACCAGCTCCAGTGGCTGACGGGCAACCGGTCGCAGATGTTTTTTCGCCGCATCTGCGTCAAACTCATCAAAGTCTTCATAGAAATAACGGCAGCTTTCCGCCATTTCTTTGAGGGTTTTACAACGTTCCCCCAGCAACTTCACTAGTTCAGCCAGTTCAGGGCCGGTACTGGTGTCGATATTCTGCTGCTCAATATGCCACTGCAGTTGAGTCGCCACATATTCAGCCGGCAGGTTGTTGATATAGTGATGGTTAAGCCACTGAAGTTTTTCGGTATTAAACGCACTGGCCGATTTGCTCACTGATTCCAGACGGAATAACTCAGTCATTTCTGCAATGGAAAATATTTCCTGGTCGCCATGAGCCCATCCCATACGCACCAGGTAATTGAGTAAGGCTTCCGGCAGATAGCCATCATCACGGTATTGCATCACCCCTACCGCGCCATGACGCTTGGACAACTTCTTACCGTCGTCGCCAAGAATCATTGAGACGTGTGCATACACTGGCACCTGAGCACCAATCGCTTTCAATATATTTATCTGACGCGGGGTATTGTTGATATGGTCTTCACCACGGATAACATGGGTAATCTGCATATCCCAGTCATCAATGACGACACAGAAATTATAGGTCGGTGAACCATCGGTACGACGAATGATTAAATCATCCAGTTCCTGGTTGCTAAATTCGATCGGCCCACGAATCTGGTCATCAAAGATAACCGTCCCTTCCTGTGGGTTACGAAAGCGAACCACACAAGGTTCATCATCACTGTGATGTTCATGGCTGTCACGGCAATGACCGTCATAACGTGGTTTTTCACCGTTTTCCATCTGTTGCTCACGCAACGCGTCCAGCCGCTCTTTTGAGCAATAGCATTTATACGCAGTGCCTGCGACCAGCATCTCATCGATCACCTGGTTATAGCGATCAAAGCGTTTGGTCTGGTAGTAAGGACCCTCATCCCAGTCGAGACTCAGCCAGTTCATACCGTCCATAATTGCTTCTATTGCTTCCGGGGTAGAACGTTCCAGGTCTGTATCTTCAATACGCAGAACAAATTCACCTTTATTGTGGCGGGCATATAACCAGGAATAAAGGGCAGTACGTGCACCACCGACATGCAGATAGCCGGTAGGGCTTGGCGCAAAACGAGTCTTAATCTTCATTAAACATTGCCTTAGGACGCGGGTTTTCGATCACAAACGCCAAAAACCAGAAAAAAATGAGGAATTCAGTGGCTCCATTTTAACACCTGGCAGTGAATCCTCAATCATTGCTCGCAGTATCGGGGTGTTTAATCTTTTCATTCCGGTAAAAAAATAAACATTCTGCCTGAAAACCCCGCATGATGGCTAAATTTAAGACGAACAAACATTTTCCTCAGAAAAATCGTTGACTCATATTCAACTATCCCTATAATGCGACTCCACACAGCGGGGGTGATTAGCTCAGTTGGTAGAGCACCTCCCTTACAAGGAGGGGGTCGGCGGTTCGAACCCGTCATCACCCACCACTACTCAGGTAGGTGACCCGCTGGAACAGGAAAAGAATTTGGGTGATTAGCTCAGTTGGTAGAGCACCTCCCTTACAAGGAGGGGGTCGGCGGTTCGAACCCGTCATCACCCACCAAATTCTTATTAAGTCCTGATAACAAAGTTTTCGGGTGATTAGCTCAGTTGGTAGAGCACCTCCCTTACAAGGAGGGGGTCGGCGGTTCGAACCCGTCATCACCCACCAATCGGGTCGTTAGCTCAGTTGGTAGAGCAGTTGACTTTTAATCAATTGGTCGCAGGTTCGAATCCTGCACGACCCACCAATTCAGAAAAGAGCACCCTTCAGGGTGCTTTTTTCGTTACAGAGCACAGAATAAAACTTGCGGGATGAGAACCTGCCGCAGGTTCGGGTCGAACGCAGTGAGACAACGTTGTTTAACAACGGCCCGCAGGGCGAGCGAAGCGAGTCATCCTGCACGACCCACCAATTCAGAAAAGAGCACCCTGTTGTTATAAACAGCAGGGTGCTTTTTTCGTTTCAGAGCTCGGCCCGTCAGCAGGTATGGTTAGTTTTTATGAAACTCTGCCACTTCATCTTCGGTGAGCTCTACCTTCTGTACCCTGCCCGTGTCTGATGATCGTACCGCCGCTTCCAGCACCGCCATCACAGCAATAGCCTGCACCGGAGATACGGGATTAGCGTTTCCGTGGTTCAGCGCATCACGAATCTGTAGGTAGTACTGGCTCTGATCTCCGCGTGGAGTTGAGATGTGGGTAGCTTGCTGGTGAGCGTCAAAAACAACTAAATCATCACCATCTTCTCCCCAGATCTCTGAACCCGGTAGCACACCAGCTATTAACTGTTTCTCCTGCTGATCCGCATTTTGTTTAATCAGACTACCTTTATCACCGTGCACCGTAAAACGAGACACACCTCCGGCAGCGAGCATTGAGGCATGAAGAATGACCTTATGCCCGGGATAGCTCAGGGTGACATGAGCCCAGTCATTAATGCTGGCGCCCGGACGCAGAATGGCTAAATCTCCGGAGACGAAATCCGGTAGGCCGAAAATCTGTAAAGCCTGATCAACAATATGCGGGCCGATATCAAACCATAATCCACTGCCGGGTAAATCCTGCTCTCTCCAACGGTCACGGACTTCCGGACGGAACCGGTCCATATGAGATTCGAAATGCTTCACCTGACCAATCATTCCGGAATCAATCACCTTTCGGATACCGAGGAAATCACTATCCCAGCGTCTGTTCTGAAAGACTGAGAGCAGTAATTTTTTTTCTCTGGCCAGAAGGGCCAGAGCCCTGGCTTCGTCCAGGTTTAGCGTAAAAGGCTTATCAACCACCACATGTTTACCTGCGTTTAGCGCCATCTCTGCCAGAGGCACGTGAGTATCATTCGGCGATGCGATAACGACCAGATCAACCTCAGGATCTTTGATGGCCGCTTCTGCTTTAGCAACAACCTTAACATTGGGTAAGTCTTTTTTGACTTTATCCTCGCTACCGGATGAAACCACGAGAAGGCTTAACCCCGGCACGGAGGCAATCAAAGGTGCATGAAATGTTTTACCAACGAATCCATAGCCAATCAGTGCAACGTTGATGTCTCTTTTGGTCGTCATTGCTTTCTCCATACCATTAATTGTCTGAGATACTGACCTGAGTCGAAACTGACCCTTCAAACTCATGCCAAGGAGAATTCAAAAACAGCTGTTGAATCTCCGTGAGTTGAGCGACCAGATAAGGCTCGCATCGGTTGAGCTTCATGTGATCGGCCACCACCCAGTGCTCACTACTGGCTGCTAACATTGCGCGTTTGACCTCAGCATCCCTCTCCTGACTGGCACTCAGTCCGAACTCAGCATGCAACGCACATGCGCCTAAAATGGCAATGTCTGCACGGTATTTTTCCAACAGTGTCAGTGTGGTACTGCCAGAAAATAAACGTTGTTGTTTGTCCCATTGCCCACCCAAAACAATCAGCTCAATGTCAGGTTTGTCACTAAGGTGATACGCGATATCCAGTGATGAGGTAATTACCGTCGCAGGTCCTTTCAGCATTGATGCAACGGCGAGTATTGTGCTGCCTGCATCGAGGAAAAGTGTCGACCCTGCAGGGATTTTATCTGCAACATAGCTTCCCAGATTTGCCTTGACCTTCGGCATCAGCACACTTCGTTCATGCCGGCTCATCGCGGAAAGATCCAGAGCCACGGCCCCGCCATGATTTTTCTGAACGAGACCTTTCTTTTCAAGTTCTGCCAGGTCACGTCGCACAGTATCTGCAGAAACCTGAAGTTGTTCCACTAACTGGCGAATCCCCACCTGCCCTTCTCTAAGAAGCCGTTCCATAAGTAACTTCTGTCTGGCTGTTTTATGCATAGATAAACCAAAACCCGCAAAATGTTGCAATAAACATCATAATACAGCAAAAATATTTTTCCACTACCTGACCTTACAAGTTCATCGCACGGGGTGATATCTGCCACGACGCAATACTAAGGTTAAACCTGGCTGGAAACCGTGGTATGAGGGGGTTACTTGCATAGCGGAGTGAAGTCATGGTGATCGCAGAATGTTCGGGCCAACACGCGGATACCGTGAGTGCGACCCGGAGCGTGTTATCGCCCTTCACTCAGCGGTTTAAAAATCTATCCCTGATAAAGGGCAACTGGTAAGCGCCAGGGGATCTGAAAACCACCCAGGTTGCACTGTACCAATGGTAGACAGTGAAATGATGATGCTAATCGCAACCTGACAGAGAGTGACAAAGTACGTGACAGACTATCTGGGAGGTCACCGGGCATTGCAGCTTTACCGTGTAATAACCCCTAACGGATAAGGTCGATCCTGGACCACTGTTTTCATCACTAATGTGGAGCGAAGGTGCAGAACACCAGGCATTGCCGACAACCTGCCATCATATAATTGCCGAAAAGCGGCAAGATCAGTAGTCACGACCTGCATCATATAATCCGGGTCACCAAACAGACGCTGCGCCAGGATAATCTGCGGAATATCTGCTACCTCCCGTTCAAAGGTCTCGACCGCTTTTTTGTCTCCTTCCTTTAATGTGACGAACACGATAGCGACAAAGTTAAAACCCATCTTACCTGGATCAAGGTCTGCCCGATAGCCTGTAATGACCCCGTCCTGTTCTAGCGCTCTGACCCGGCGATGGCATGGCGAAAGACTCAAATTCACTCTGTCAGCCAGTTCGGTCAAAGAAAGACGACCGTCCAACTGAAGCTCAGCAAGAATCTTTCTGTCTGTGGTATCCAATGAGGTTTTTCCTTCCTGAAATTAGATGATTTAGGGGTAATTATAAAAATTAATCCCCGTCTGACAAGCGTATTCTTCTACTGAGTGTAAAGCATAAACGGAGATAATGCGGTGAATTCAGAAATGGTTTTGGGATTTTGGATGATTTCGTTACTCCTGAGTCTGACCCCAGGGGCAGACTGGGCATATGTTATTGCCTCTGGCATTGACGGTCGTAAAATTACAGCAGCTGTCTGCGGGCTGATGACCGGGCATTTTATGGCGTTAGTCATTGTTATCGCTGGTGTGGGAGGCACGGTCGCCAGCCACCCTGCCGTGCTCAATACATTGACCCTCGCGGGGTCTGCTTACCTGTTTTGGCTGGGCTATAACGTGTTACGTCAGCCGGCAGATATCGCCAACATAACATCATCCGTCAGGCAGACACGATGGCAATGGGCTACCAGGGGATTGTGTATCAGCGGCCTGAACCCCAAAGTGTTTCTGTTATTTCTCGCGCTACTGCCGCAGTTTATCAGGGCTGACGGTCAGTGGCCGGTCAGTCTGCAACTGATGTTACTGGGAGGGCTACATCTTGTGAGTTGTTCATCAATCTATTTGGGAGTGGGTTACACCGCCAGAGGGTTGTTATCGACACGTCCACAGGCAGCGCGCATAGTCAGTAAAATTTCAGGCGGAACAATGATAGTCGTATCACTGATATTACTGGCTGAACAATTACATTCTCTAAGTTGACAGTTAATAACTGTATTTGCCGGACATTAAGGTAAAAGGAATTTCCTGCATCACAGAGAAAATCACTCCGGCAGGTTAAGGAATGCTCTGCTATCTGTAATACGGATCACTGCCTGTGATGCACTGACTGTTTTCTTCTCCGGATCATAAGTGACTGAGGGTGAACTATACCGCTGATAACCTTCATTCAGTACCTCACTGACTCTGCGGCAGAAACTTGCACCATCAGGCCCCGTCAGTAACCGGTAAACGGGCAAATCATCATTCATTTTCTGGTTCATCGCTTATCTCAGACAAAAGTTTAATCCCTGTCATCAGTATTACAAATAATCACGTCACTGGCTGCTGCTCCCCACTCATTTCTCGCCAGGGATTACCTGTCCGGTAACAGCCTGCTTTGCTGGCTTAAAAGTTTTGCCTGATCGCTGACCAGTTGCCAGATAGCTTCTGCTGCCGGACTCAGAGAACGGTTCTTCCGGCGAATTAGCATTAGTGTGCGGTGCTCTTCAGGATAAATACGCCGCACCTGTAATATACTGCCGGAAGGTAGGGGTAACGCCAGACCAGGTAAAATGCTGATACCAATACCTGCCTCCACCATAGGATAGAGGGTAACGGGGTGACCCACCTGCTGAATGACTTCCGGAGTCACCTGTTGTTGCTGAAAAATACGATCCACCAACGCTCGGCTACCCGAAGCATAATCCTGTAAAACCATACGCCGGCCTTGAAGATGCTGCCATTCCACCTTTTCTACCCGATTCAGGGGATCATCCTGACGGCAGAGCAGCAGAAAGGGGTCATACAATACTGGCTGTGACTCAAACTCCCCGACCTGTGGCTCAATGACAATACCAAAATCTACCGTCGCATTGAGCACGCTGTGTAACACTGATTGCTGAACACTGTCCTGCAACATCAGACGAATTTCCGGATAACAGATCTGGGCCTCAGCCAGACATAATGGCATCAGCCGCGCTGAAATAGTCTGGCTGGCAGCCAGCCTCACGGTACCGCTACGATTTCCGCCATAACGTCGTAACTCCAGTAGCGTGCTGTTAAGTTCCTCAAGTTGCACCGTCAGACGTGAAGCAAGCCGCTGTCCCGCATGAGTCAACACGACCTCCCGCGTGGTTCTGTCCAGAAGTTTCACTCCTATCTCAGCTTCCAGTTCTTTAATACTGTGACTGACGGCAGACTGACTCAAGCCGATAACCTGCCCTGCCAGGCTAAAACTACCCTGACTGGCTACGGCGGCAAAAACTCTTAACTGACGTAAAGTATAATTCATGCATTAAATTCATATATAGATTTAATAAATCAATTTTATTTCTAAGCCACGATCCAGCACAATCTTTTTTTATTTCAGACCGGAAACTACCGATGGGCATCTTTCGTCTTGATCCGATGATGATCAAACTGATTATCACTGTACTGCTTGCCACCTTTCTGCCAGCAAAAGGGATTTTTGTTCCTTTTTTTGAATGGCTGACCACTGCCGCCATTGCCCTGCTGTTCTTTATGCATGGCGCCAAACTGTCCCGTGATAAAATCATCGCCGGCAGCAGCCACTGGCGGCTTCATCTGTGGATCTTATTCAGTACATTTGTCATGTTCCCGATTCTCGGTTTGCTGCTGGTATGGTGGCATCCGGTCGATGTATCTCCGGAAATCTATACCGGTTTTATTTATCTGTGCATTCTGCCGGCAACCGTGCAGTCGTCCATTGCCTTCACTTCAATGGCGGGAGGAAATGTCGCGGCCGCAGTGTGCAGTGCCTCTGCATCCAGCCTGCTCGGAGTATTTATCTCTCCGCTACTGGTTAATCTGGTGATGAATGTTCATAGCAACATGCCCGGTAATGGTCTGGAGCAGATTGGGAAAATCATGCTGCAACTGCTGGTGCCATTCCTGATCGGTCATTTCTCACGACGCTGGATTGCCGAATGGGTCGAAAAACACCGTAGTCTGATTGGTAAAACCGACCAGACATCGATCCTGCTGGTCGTCTATTCCGCCTTCAGTGAGGCTGTAGTCAATGGTATCTGGCACCAGGTCGGAGTCAGCACATTGCTGTGGATTATTGCCGGTAGCTTGTTGCTGTTATCGATAGTACTGTTGATCAACGTCATTGTTGCCCGCGCTTGTGGTTTTAGCCGCCCTGATGAAATCACAATCCTTTTTTGTGGCTCAAAAAAGAGTCTGGCCAACGGTGTGCCTATGGCCAATATTTTATTCCCGGCCAGTGCTGTCGGTATCATTGTGCTGCCTTTGATGGTATTTCATCAGGTTCAGTTGATGACGTGCTCCTATATTGCTCAGCGTTATCAGAAAAAAAACTCAGCAGCAATCATCCGTCACCACTAAAGCTTCTGAAAGTCAGTAACCCCCCTGCTGAGACAGCACCAGTGCTGTCTCAGCAACTCAGACCGATGTTATTTCCCCGTATTTCTCTTCGCGGTGCGTAACAGGTTGTCACCTACACGGCATTTCTTCCTATTGATTTTTCTGAAGCTTATGACAATGATTAAATGATTGTTATGGCAAAACATCAGCCCGGATAATCCATACCCTAATAAAATAAACTGAGCACTCAACGGGTTGTACCTTCACCTTTAATGGCAGGAACAGATATGAATCAACAGACACATGAGGGTGACTCACCACAGTCATCGGAAGAATCTTCTGCGCGCGCCGAACAATCTCAGGCTAAAGGTGCTGAAGCAGAAGAAGAGCGTAAGCGACCAGGCAAAAAACCCCTCGTCATTCTGGTCATTATTGTCATCATTGTCGTGATTGCAGCCATTGTTTACTGGCTGATGAACCGCGGGCTGGAGGCTACGGATGATGCCTTTACTGACGGTAATGCTGCCATTATTTCACCTAAAACTTCCGGATATATCGTCCGGTTACTGGTCAATGATAACCAGAGAGTCAATAAAGGTGATTTGCTGGCAGAAATTGATCCGAAAGATGCCACTGCTCAACGAGATCAGGCGCAGGCGCAGCTTGGGCTGGCAACCGCTCAACTTCATCAGGCAGAAGCTCAGCTGGCGCTGTCAAAAGTTCAGTACCCTGCCCAGCGTGATCAGGCATTAGCCCGCCAGGCCCAGGCCCGTGCTCAGTTACAAAATGCGCAAGCCGCTTATCGCCGTCAACATGGAGTTGATCCAAAAGCGACAACTCAGAGCAATATCGACAGTGCTACCGCTCAATGGCGCTCAGCTCAGGCTGAATATCAGAATGCTACCGCGCAGGTAGAAATTGCATCTCAGGTTGCTTTACAGATTCGTCAGCAAGAAACTAATGTTGAAGCCCGTCAACAGCAAGTGAGTCAGGCTGAGGCTCAACTGGAAACTGCGAATCTGAATCTTTCCTATACCAAAGTGACTGCCCCCTATAGTGGATATATTACCAAGCGTAATATCGAGTTGGGCAGCCTGGTGCAGGCCGGAACTTCTCTGTTCTCACTGGTATCACCGGACATCTGGGTCACCGCCAACTTTAAAGAATCACAACTCGAGTATATGAAACCGGGAGATCACGTCAGCATCAGCGTTGACGCCTATCCTGACCTGAAACTTGAAGGTCATGTAGACAGTATTCAGATGGGTTCAGGCTCGCATTTCTCAGCCTTCCCTGCAGAAAATGCCACCGGTAACTTTGTAAAAATTGTCCAGCGTGTGCCTGTTAAAATAGTGATTGATAAGGGACTGGACCCGAACCATCCGTTGCCGCTGGGATTATCCGTTGAACCAGAGGTCACAGTGAAATGAGTGCCTCAGAGAGCTGGAGGCCGTCCAGTAACCCCTGGCTGGTCGCCCTGACGGTGACGCTGGCGGTTTTTATGGAAGTGCTGGATACCACTATCGTCAACGTCGCCCTGCCTCATGTCGCAGGGTCACTCTCTTCAAGTTATGATGAGTCTACCTGGGTTCTGACGTCGTATCTGGTGGCAAACGGGATTGTATTGCCTATCTCTGCCTTCCTGAGCCGCTACTTTGGCAGGAAAAATTACTTCCTGCTGTGTATTGTCATGTTTACTTTGTGCTCATTCCTGTGCGGTATTGCTACAGAACTGTGGCAGTTAATTTTGTTCCGTATTCTACAGGGATTTTTTGGCGGGGGTCTCCAGCCAGTTCAACAATCTGTACTACTGGATTATTTTAGTAAAAAGGACCGTGGTAAAGCGTTTGGTTTATCTTCCATCGCGATTATTGTCGCTCCGGTGATTGGCCCGACACTGGGTGGTTGGATCACAGATAACTATAGCTGGCGTTGGATCTTTTTTATTAACATACCTGTTGGCATTATGACGGCACTGGCGATTTACCAGTTGCTGGAAGATCCGCCGTGGGAGAAAAAATCGGCTGGCCGAATGAAAGTCGATTATATTGGGATCAGTCTGATCACTTTAGGGCTTGGTTGCCTGCAGGTATTCCTTGACCGCGGAGAAGATGAAGACTGGTTTAATTCAAACTTCATCATTTTGTTCGCAACACTCGCAGCAATTGGTATTGTCGGCGCGATTTACTGGTTGATGTACGCCAAAAAACCCGTTGTAGATATTCTGGTGATGCGTGACCGGAACTTCTGGGTGTCTGGTCTGTTGATGGCGGGCATGGCCTTTATTCTTTACGGCAGTTCAGTGGTAATTCCGCAACTTGCCCAGCAGGATCTCGGCTACACCGCCACACTGGCTGGGCTGGTACTTACCCCCGGAGCCATCTGTATCATTCTGACAATTCCTCTGGTTCTCCGGCTGATGCCGGTAGTGCAGACCCGTTTTATCATTATGTTTGGTTTTATGTGTCTGACTGCTTCGTTTTATTTCTCGGCCCTTCACCTGACTCCGGACCTTGATTTTGGAGCACTGGTATTTATGCGTAGTTTTCAGTCGATAGGCCTTGGGTTCCTGTTTGTGCCGCTGACGACTATTGCCTTTATCACCATACCTCAACGTCTGAATGGTGATGCTTCGGCACTGTTTACGATGTTCAGAAACGTAGCGGGTTCGATAGGTATCTCGCTATCCACTGCAGCCATCACGGAGCGCGAGCAAACCCGGTCCGCTTACTTATCGGACCATATGAGTACCCTTGATCAGCAATTTAATCAGGCAGTTTCCCAGATGACTGACGCTGTTAAAAACTTTACCACTATTGCCGGGGATGCCGGTTCAGTGGCAATGGGGCAGCTGTATAAACAAATGATAAGCCAGGCGCGTTTTCTGGCCTATGTTGATGTTTTCTCCGGGCTTTGCCTTATCGGGCTGGTAATGATTCCATTCTGTCTGTTGCTCTCCCCGGTCAAGAGCGAAGGCAGTGCCGGAGGCCATTAAAATGAAGGAATTTACTATGCAACCTGTCAGTTACCGGTTCGGTGTACTGTTTATCAGCCTGTTACTGGCCGGCTGTAGTGTCGGGCCTGACTTCACCCCCCCGGCCAATAAACTGCCGTCTCAGTGGCATGATATGGCCTCTAATCAACAATCCCGCCCGTTGGCGGTAGATCCTGCAGTGAACTGGTGGAGTAATTTCAAAGATCCACAACTGGATAGCCTGATCAGCCGGGCTATTGCTGGCAATCTGACGCTGCAACAGGCCGTATTACGTATCGCCGGTGCACGTGAGCAGGTCGCTCAGGCCACAGGAGCACTGATGCCGTCGCTCAACGCCCAGGCCAGCTATGCTCTTCAACAGCCGGGACTGAAAGGCATACTCAAATCCCACCATGTCTATGACAACCTAACTGACGATGAAACCAGTCTGGTCAATAAGGCCACCGGTCGTGTGAATTTTTACCAGGGCGGGTTCGATGCCAGTTGGGAACTGGATCTGTGGGGCAAAGTCCGCCGTCAGAGGGAAATGGCCGTAGCGGAACAACAGGCCGCTATCGAACAACGTAACGATGCGATGGTCTCACTGGAAGCTGAAGTCGCCCGTACCTATTTGCAATTACGTGCCGCACAGGCCATAACGCAGGTGACAGAACAACAGATATCCATTGCACAGCAAACCGCACAACTTACTGCCAGCCAGTTAGAAAACGGGTTAGCGCCCGCGGCCAATCTGGAGAATGCGACCGCCAGCGTCACGGCATTACAGGCACAACTTCCTGGCTATCAGTCTCAGATTGCTCAGGCAATGAATGGGCTGGCGGTTCTGCTCGGAAAAACGCCGGGAGCACTGGATAATGAACTCCAAACGGTGCGTCCGCTACCTGCCCTGCCGAATGTAGTGTCAGTGGGAGTGCCTTCGGAACTGGCCCGCCGCCGCCCTGATATTCGTCAGGCTGAGGCGACACTTCATGCTCAGACAGCGAATATCGGTGTATCTGTCGCTCAGTTGTTCCCGAGTATCTCTCTTACGGGGCAACTTGGGGTACGTAATACCGATGCCAGCTATCTGGATGACTGGAGCAGTCATTTCTACAGTATTGGTCCGGGTATCTCATTGCCTATTTTCCAGGGCGGTCAACTGGTCTCGAATGTTCGACTGGCCAGAGCTCAGCAAGCTAATGCAGCGCTCAGTTACCGCCAGACAGTGCTGACAGCATTACAGGAAGTAGAAAATGCCCTGGTGAGCTACCGGGCCGATCAGCAGCAACTCATTTCTTTACAGGCTTCAGAAAACGCGCTGCAAAAGGCCTGGTCACTCTCTTCTGAAGGTTACCGGAAAGGCATTACCACCTACATCGATGTTCTGGATGCCCAACGGCAGTTATCACAAACCAGGCAGCAGGTGGTTCAGGTTCAGGCGACGGCAGCCACCGACCTGGTCGCTTTATATAAATCGCTGGGTGGAGGATGGCAGGAATACCAGCAAGTGAAACTCCCTGACTATCATGTTTTTGGAGATACACCGAAAACAGGAGTCAAAACTGACAGTCAGTAATCAGTTATATTTAATACGCCCCCTGAAATCAGGGGGCAGGATTATTTTCGTAGCGGATCAACCAGTCCCTGCAAACCTTCAATCTTAATTGCCAGAGCCAGTTGCAACAGAGAGCCAAGATGGCCCTCAGGAAATGCCTCCTTACGGGCAAACCACAGAAGATACTCTTCTGGTAAATCTATCAGAACCCTGCCCTGATATTTACCAAACGGCATCCTGGTGTTCGCCAGTTCTACCAGATTGTGCTTGTCCAGCATCAGCCTCCCAGTAAATCAATCATCTGCAGTTCATCAATGACCTGAATCCCCAGAGCATTCGCCTTCTCCAGCTTAGAACCGGCAGCCTCACCGGCAATCAGCAGATCGGTTTTTTTCGAAACACTCCCACTCACTTTTGCGCCTAACGCTGTCAGACGGTCTTTAGCCTCATCCCGGGTCATCTGGTTGAGTGAACCGGTCAGAACAACCGTTTTACCGGCAAACGGGTTATCAGTCACTGGTGCACTTTGCGATGGCATATCCGGCCACTGAATACCAATATCTTCAACCAACTGGCGGATGACTTCACGGTTACTTTCCTCATCCATAAAGTGGCGAACATGGCTGGCGACCACCGGTCCAACATCGGCCACCTGAGTCAGAGATTCCAGTGGCGCATCCATCAGTGCTGGTAACGTTTCAAAATGGGAAGCCAGACTTAATGCAGTAGCCTCACCTACCTCACGAATTCCCAGCGCATACAGGAAGCGTGGTAATGTGGTCGTTTTGGATTTTTGTAGCGCATCGACAATATTCTGCGCCGATTTTGGCCCCATCCGGTCCAGGCCGGTTAGTTTACCCGCACTCAGACGAAACAGATCGGCCGGAGTATGTACATACTCCTTCTCAACCAGTTGATCGATGATTTTATCGCCCATTCCATCCACATCCAGAGCTCTGCGGGATACAAAGTGTTTCAGTGCTTCTTTACGTTGCGCACCGCAGATAAGCCCGCCAGTACAACGGGTAACGGCTTCACCTTCGACACGTTCAACATCGGATCCACATACCGGGCAATGTTCAGGAAAAATAATTTCCCGGCTGTCAGATGGACGATCTTCTGTCACCACATTGACAATCTGCGGGATAACATCTCCGGCACGACGAATAACTACGGTGTCTCCGATACGGATCCCCAGCCGGGCAATTTCATCGGCGTTATGCAACGTGGCATTACTCACCATTACCCCGGCGACCTGCACCGGCTCAAGGCGAGCCACGGGAGTAATCGCACCGGTACGCCCGACCTGAAATTCCACATCCCGCACTGTGGTCAGCTGCTCCTGGGCCGGAAATTTAAATGCCGTTGCCCAGCGTGGAGCCCTGGCAACAAAACCGAGCTGTTCCTGAAGAGCCAGTGAGTTCACCTTAATAACCACGCCATCAATATCAAAACCCAGTTCAGCACGTTGTTCATTAATCTGATGATAAAACGCCAATACCTGCTCCGGCGTCTGGCAGACGGTTACCCGGTCATTAACCGGTAATCCCCAGCCTTTGAGCTGTTGAAGACGCTGATAGTGCCCTTCAGCCAGAACCCCGCCTTCCGCCACCCCAATCCCGTAACAATAGAAAGTCAGCGGGCGTTTTCCGGTGATTTTCGGATCGAGTTGACGTAGTGAACCGGCTGCTGCATTACGCGGATTGGCAAAGACTTTTCCGCCAGTTTTACGTGCATCGTTGTTCAGTTTTTCGAATCCTCGCTGCCGCATAAACACTTCACCACGGACTTCGAGACGTGCCGGAATATCTTCTCCACTCAGACGCAACGGAATCGCCCGGATGGTACGGACGTTCTCAGTGATATTTTCGCCGGTAGTTCCGTCACCGCGGGTAGCTGCCTGCACCAGTTCACCCTGTTCATACAGTAAACTCACCGCCAGCCCATCCAGTTTTAGCTCGCAGCAATACTCTACCGAGGCATCATTCTTTAACCGGTCGATAACCCGTTTATTAAATGCCAGAAATCCCTCGTCATCAAAAACGTTGTCGAGGGATAACATGGGCACTTCATGCCGCACCTGTTCAAAAGCCGACAATGGTGTAGCCCCAACCCGTTGGGTCGGGGAATCCCGGGTGATGAGATCCGGATGTTGTTCTTCCAGCGCCTTCAGCGCCTGCATCAGTTTATCGTATTCAGCGTCAGGGATTTCAGGCGCATCCAGCACATGGTAAAGATATTCGTGGTGGCGCAACCGGGTACGCAGATCATTAAGCTGCTGCAGGATATCGTTCATACTACCCCATAAGATAAAAAACCCCCGACAAGCGGGGTTGAGATAACCGGGAAACGGGATTAATTCTGGTCGATCACTTCCCGGATCCGTGATTTGTAGACTTCGAGTTTTTGTGGCGTCATCATCCGACGTTCATCATCCAGTACTACGGCACCGACGTCATCGGCAATCCGCTGTGCGGATTGCAACATCAGTTTAAAGTTCTGATGTGCATCACCATAGGATGGAACCATCATAAAGATAGAGACGCCCGGAGTGGTGAAATCACCCATCTGCTCCGGATCAAAAGATCCGGGCTTCAGCATATTGGCCAGGCTGAAAAGTACCGGGCCGCTGCCAGAGGGATTCAGATGACGATGGAAAATATTCATTTCACCAAACTGAAAACCTGCCTGTAAAATAGCCTGCAACAGAGATTCTCCGTTCAGTTCCCCTCCGGTATGAGCGGCAACATGCAGCACCAGAACCGCTTCTTTAGCCGCCGGTTGTTTTTCCGGTGCGGCTGCAACTTCCGGTTCAGACTCATCCTCAGCGGAGGATGCCGCCGGGGGCTGTGGCTTAATATGTGTATCAGGCTGTACAGACTGTTCCGGATGCAACGATTCCTCAGTGGGTACCGGAGCACGATAATGTTCCGGAACTTCTGTCACCCCGGGCTGTGGCCGCTTTACCTGCGTTTCCTGCGGCTCAGACCAGGCATGATGATCGCCGGGTTCTGGTACTGACTCCCGTCGCTCCTCATGATGGACATCCTGAGACTGACGCTCTGACGCAGAAGAGTGACCATGGACTGAGTCCATTAAGGGATCAGCAACAGGCTCCTGCCGGTGACGCAATGAAGTTTTAGTCACCGGTGCCGGAGAATTCACATCGTCAGACTTCCGCCTCTGCTGAATATAAGCAGGTGCTTCATCTTCCTCATGATATTCACGGCTGGCACGGAAATCCGCAATATCGTCTTCTTCGTTACTCAGGTCATCGTTGTCACGTTGCTTTAAACGCTTGTGCGGACGGTCACGGAAGACCGAAGACCGCTCCTTGCGGTTGGTCCAAAGACCATGAAGGAGAAGTGCAACGATGGCAACCGCACCAACAACGATTAATATCAGACGCAAATCCTGCATCATTGTATTCTCTGTTGTTCCAATACTTTGCCCTGCTAAAGGCACCTTATACCCTTAAATGTATTTGCCAGGCCCAACAAGTGCAAGTCTGCTTAGTATTTTCTGACAAATATTCTGATATCCGTCGCGTGACTGCTGCTTTTTCACACAAAACTTTACTTAACCGTCTCTCAAACCACGCTATGATGTCCCACTCACAGCCTTAATAAGAGAACGATTATGCAGAACAGGAATTCCGCAACGGAGCTTAATGGGATTCACTATTTCCGTCAGGGGTGGCAATTAGCGACATTGCCGGGTATTCGTCGTTATGTCATCGTACCGTTGCTGGTTAATATCCTATTAATGGGAGCTGCGTTTACCTGGCTGTTCCTGCGTCTTGAACAGTGGATCCCACGACTACTGGGACACATTCCCCACTGGCTACAATGGCTGGATTATCTGCTGTGGCCATTGGCCATATTGTCACTGTTATTGATCTTCGGTTACTTCTTTTCAACTCTGGCTAACTGGATAGCAGCCCCCTTTTGCGGTCTGCTGGCGGAGCAACTGGAGGGCCGCCTCACCGGACACTCTCTGCCCGACGGTGGCTGGAAAGGGCTGATTAAAGACCTGCCACGTATTATGTTGCGCGAATGGCAAAAGCTGAAATATTACTTACCCCGGGCCATTATCCTGTTACTGGTGCATTTTATTCCGGTGATTGGCCAAACCCTTGCTCCATTGCTATGGTTTTTGTTTGGTGCCTGGATGATGGCAATTCAGTATTGTGATTATCCGTTCGATAACCACCGTATACCGTTCCTGCAGATGCGCCGGGCACTGGCGGCTCACAGAACAGCACATTTACAGTTTGGTGCGCTGGTCAGCATTTTTACCTTAGTCCCACTGATTAATCTGGTGATAATGCCGGTTGCAGTGTGTGGTGCCACCGCCATGTGGGTTGACCATTATCGGCCGCGGACAGCCAGCGGTCACGGCCATGAGGCGAGCGGCGTTATTGCCCCCTGACATAACGATATACTATTTCTTTACTTCACTGTCAGGACAGAAAGCGTATTCTCATTGGGTTCTCCATATTTCAAAGAGTTAAGGACAAGCTATGAGTAAGATTTACGAAGATAATTCATTAACCATTGGCCATACTCCACTGGTCAGATTAAACCGCATTGGTAACGGGCGTATTCTGGCGAAGGTTGAATCGCGTAATCCAAGCTTTAGCGTTAAATGTCGTATCGGCGCCAATATGATTTGGGATGCGGAGAAACGCGGTATCCTGAAACCGGGTGTAGAACTGGTAGAGCCCACCAGCGGTAATACCGGGATTGCCCTGGCTTATGTCGCTGCAGCCCGTGGATATAAACTGACACTAACCATGCCGGAAACCATGTCCGTCGAGCGCCGTAAGCTGCTGAAAGCTTTAGGTGCTAATCTGGTTCTGACCGGCGGCGCTCAGGGAATGAAAGGGGCAATTGCTAAAGCGGAAGAAATTGTCGCCTCTGACCCCCAAAAATATGTATTACTGCAGCAGTTCAGCAACCCGGCAAACCCGCAAATTCATGAACAAACCACAGGCCCTGAAATCTGGGAAGATACTGATGGTGAAGTGGATGTGTTCATTGCGGGTGTGGGTACCGGCGGCACTCTGACTGGCGTCAGCCGTTATCTGAAGAACACTAAAGGTAAAAAGTCTCTGATCAGTGTTGCCGTTGAACCCACCGATTCTCCGGTCATTACCCAGGCGCTGGCTGGTGAAGAGATTAAACCCGGCCCGCATAAAATTCAGGGAATTGGTGCCGGTTTTATCCCGGGGAACCTGGATCTTTCGCTGGTCGATCGTGTAGTGACTATCAGCAACGAAGATGCGATTGCAACGGCGCGCCAGCTGATGGAATCTGAAGGTATTCTGGCCGGAATATCTTCCGGTGCAGCGGTTGCTGCGGCGCTGCAGTTACAACAGGAACCCGAATTTGCCGATAAAAATATCGTCGTGATTCTGCCATCTTCCGGCGAACGCTACCTGAGTACGGCATTGTTCGCTGACCTGTTTACTGAGAAAGAATTAAATCAGTAATCTGCCGGATTAGGCGTCAAATGACGATAAATGCTAAAGCACCCTGGTGGTGCTTTTTTTGTGCTCTGGATCTCACTTTTGTTATACATGTGATGGATTTAATATTCGCGGGTATGCTATCGCGCTACTATTTATTTAGAAGCCCAAAATAATTAGTCATTGTTATGAAGCGGATCAAAACCAGCACAATTACTGATAGGGCATAATTGAAAACATCGGCATAATGACTGGCAGAGCCTCCGTTAGTCTGCGGAAAGTTCTGAGGTTAAATCTGGTCAGCCATCTGCGGTGGATGCCATGTAATTGCAGATGACAAGAGTTCTGCGGAGTTCATCGCCGACTCTGATGCCATCAATAAACTCTGATAACGTTGGGGAAATAAAAATGTTCCAGCAAGAAGTCACTATCACAGCTCCTAACGGTTTGCATACCCGTCCTGCAGCGCAGTTTGTTAAAGAAGCGAAAGCGTTTCAGTCTGAAATTACTGTCACGTCAAACGGTAAATCAGCCAGTGCTAAAAGCCTGTTCAAGTTGCAAACGCTGGGTCTGACCCAGGGCACAGTTATCACTCTCGCAGCCGAAGGAGAAGATGAACAGCAAGCGGTTGAACATTTAGTCAAACTGATGGCTGAACTGGAATAAGGCTTTTTTCTGCCGGAAGCAAGTGCAGATAAAACTGAAAGTCTGTAAAGGTCTTGATCGCGGACAATTTGTCCGCGCTATTCTTTCCGTAGATTGTTCTACATCACGGCAAATGGCGCATCGTCATTCTTTTTGGCCATCGTACTCAAAGGTAAGGTTATGATTTCAGGCATTCTCGCATCCCCAGGTATCGCTTTTGGCAAAGCACTACTGCTGAAAGAAGATGAGATCGTCATCAACCAGAAAAAAATTGCTGATGATCAGGTAGAGTCAGAAGTTACCCGTTTTCTCGACGGGCGCAGTAAAGCCGCCGTTCAACTTGAAGCCATAAAAACTAAGGCCGGTGAAACTTTTGGTGCCGAAAAAGAAGCTATCTTCGAAGGGCATATCATGCTGCTGGAAGATGAAGAACTCGAGCAGGAAATTATTGATCTTATCAAAAAGGATCATAAATCTGCCGACGCCGCTGTTCATACTGTCATTGAAGGTCAAGCCGTTGCGCTCGAAGAGCTGGATGATGAATATCTTAAAGAACGCGCCGCTGATGTTCGTGATATTGGTAAACGTTTGCTTCAGAACATTCTTGGACTGCATATCGTCGACTTAAGTGCGATTACCGAAGAATCCATTCTGGTCGCCAGAGACCTGACCCCTTCAGAAACCGCTCAGTTGAATCTGCAAAAAGTACTGGGGTTTATCACGGACCTCGGTGGCAGAACCTCACATACTTCCATTATGGCCCGTTCTCTCGAACTCCCCGCCATCGTAGGTACCGGCAATATTACGACTCAGGTCAGTAACGGCGATTTCCTGGTGCTGGACGGAGTGAACAACCAGATTTATATCAATCCGCCGGCCGATGTAGTCAGCGGACTGAAAGAGATTCAGGAACAGTACCTCAGCGAAAAAACTGAAATGGCCAAGCTGAAAGACCTTCCGGCCATCACGCTGGATGGGCACCAGGTTGAAGTGTGTGCCAATATAGGAACAGTACGTGATGTGGCGGGTGCCGAACGTAATGGCGCGGAGGGTGTTGGGTTATACCGTACTGAATTTTTGTTTATGGACAGAGATTCCCTGCCGTCAGAAGAGGAGCAGTTTGTTGCTTATAAAGCGGTCGCTGAAGCAATGGGATCGCAGGCGGTAATTGTTCGTACTATGGATATCGGTGGCGATAAAGACTTGCCTTACATGAACCTGCCGAAAGAAGATAACCCGTTCCTGGGCTGGCGAGCCATCCGTATCGCGATGGATCGCAAAGAAATACTTCATGCACAGTTGAGAGCAATTTTGCGGGCATCCAGTTTTGGTAAGCTGCGAATTATGTTCCCGATGATTATTGCTGTCGAAGAAGTCCGCTTTTTGAAAAGCGAAATCGAGTTGCTTAAGTCGCAATTACGTGACGAAGGTAAAAGTTTTGACGAAAGTATTGAGCTCGGAATTATGGTGGAAACGCCTGCATCTGCAGTGATCTCCCGCCATCTTGCTAAAGAAGTCGATTTTTTCAGTATCGGCACCAACGATCTTACCCAGTATACTCTGGCCGTCGATCGTGGTAATGATAGAATTTCACATCTCTATAATCCTATGAGTCCATCGGTACTGGGTCTTATCAAGCAAGTGATTGATGCCTCGCATGCCGAAGGAAAATGGACAGGGATGTGTGGTGAGTTAGCAGGTGATGAACGTGCTACACTATTATTACTGGGAATGGGGCTGGACGAATTCAGTATGAGTGCCATTTCAATTCCACGTATCAAAAAAATTATTCGCAATACTAATTTTGGGGACGCTAAAGCGTTAGCAGAACAGGCACTGGAACAGCCTACAGCAGAAGATCTGATGAATCTGGTAAACAAATTCATCAAAGAGAAAACCCTCTGCTAGTCTGCTATTCGTAAGACCGAAATTACTGCTCAGGAGAAGATCATGGGATTGTTTTCTAAATTATTTGGCGACAAAGCAGAAAGTACCTCCGGTACGATTGATATCGTTGCCCCTCTGTCTGGCGAAATTGTAAATATTGAAGATGTACCTGATGTGGTTTTTGCAGAGAAAATTGTCGGCGATGGCGTTGCTATCCGACCGAACGGCAGCACCATGGTTGCCCCGGTGGACGGTACTATCGGTAAAATTTTCGAAACTAACCATGCTTTTTCCATCGAGTCTGATAACGGTGTTGAGTTGTTCGTCCACTTTGGGATTGATACTGTCGAACTGAAAGGCGAAGGTTTCAGGCGTATTGCTTCTGAAGGGCAAAAAGTGAAGAAAGGCGATATTGTGATTGAGTTCGATCTCCCTTTGCTGGAGGAGAAAGCGAAATCAACACTCACCCCTGTTGTTATTTCAAACATGGATGAAATCAAGGAACTGGTTAAACTGACCGGGCAAGTAGTCGCGGGTGAAACACCGGTGATTCGCATCAAAAAGTAACCGACATCCGCTCAGTACAACACAGTCATCTCACAGCCAGAATTATTTCTGGCTGGTTTTTTTATTTTTCTGATGATTAATATGTAAAAAAAATGACTTTATTATTAAACCGGTATGATATTTCCCGGTATCACAATAGCTCTCTTAATATTATCTTAACAATGTACTAAGGCATATCTTCACCGCGACATATCTTCATAAACTCTTTCATTTAATCACAATTTTAAAATTATTTGTGGCTTGTATATTTATCCGCAAAATACTTTTCGTCCAGTGCAACCCCTGAATAACATTAGCAGGCTATAGAATTCATTGGGGGATATCTTTTCGACTGCCTGACATTGAAATTCAGGTTAATTAATTTTCATTACCGATAGCCTATTTCCATAGGGGGATTATCTACCCAGCGAGCATCTGCAAGAAACTGACAATTGCCATCAGAGGCAGGCAGGCAGGCAGGCAGGCAGGCAGGCAGGCAGGCAGGCAGGCAGGCAGGCAGGCAGGCAGGCAGGCAGGCAGGCAGGCAGGCAGGCAGGCAGGCAAATACAAACTATAATAAAGTGTCAACCTGTTCCTGATGAAAAATTAGGATTGGTTTAAGAAATCCAAAAAAACATCCATTCCATTTATTGTTCATTTAACTTCCTCTATTAAGATTTTATTAAGAAAAGATTAACTTTTCACTTCATATTAAATAATAAAATAAATTCACCCGATGGCATGAACTTTTCTGCGCGCGGGACATCATAACAAATGTAAATTCCTCACTCTGAATTAAATTAATACCATCCTGTTGACGGACGATATATCTGTATGCAGATAGAATCCCGATCCATAAATGGTATTTATTTATTTCAATATGCCCGTTTTTTATTGTGAGCACTAAAGTTAATGCCAGGACAATTTATGACAGACTTTCTCCCTTTCTCCCGGCCGTCACTGAATGAAGATGATGTATCAGCTATCCGGGATGTACTGCAATCAGGATGGATTACTACCGGTCCTAAAAATCAGGCACTGGAGGCCGAATTTCGTCAGTTAACCGGTGCAAGTCAAGCTATTGCCGTTAGCTCAGCAACCGGCGGGATGCATGTGGCATTAATGGCGTTGGGTATTGGCCCGGGAGATGAAGTGATCACTCCTTCCCTTACCTGGGTTTCCACTGCCAATATGATTGCTTTACTGGGTGCCAACCCCGTTATGGTCGATATCGACCCAAATACACTGATGGTAACCCCGGAAACCATTGAGGCAGCAATCACCCCAAGAACTAAAGCCATTATTCCGGTGCATTTCGCCGGAGCGCCTGTTGACCTTGACGCCATCTGTAGCATCGCGGAGCAACATAATATTCCGGTCATTGAAGATGCTGCTCACGCGGCGGGATGTTACTACAAAGGTCAGCATGTCGGACGCCATCAGACCGCCATTTTTTCATTCCATGCCATAAAGAATGTCACCTGTGCTGAAGGAGGAATGATCGTCACCAATGATGAAGAACTGGCTAACCGAATCCGCACTCTGAAGTTCCATGGACTGGGTATCGATGCCTTTGACCGCGAAACATTGGGTCGTAAGCCCCAGGCAGAAGTCATCACCCCGGGGTTTAAATACAACCTGACCGATATTCAGGCAGCGATAGCCCTGAATCAGCTTAGCCGTTTGCCACAAATAAATGCACGGCGGGAAGCTATTGCTCAGCGTTACCTTCGTGAACTGGCCGATACCCCTTTCCTGCCACTGGAAATTCCTGGCTGGCCGCATCAGCATGCATGGCACTTGTTTGTGCTGCGAGTTGACGAACAACGTTGTGGTCTGAATCGCGATCAGTTTATGCAGCAAATGAAAGAGAGAAATATCGGTACCGGAATGCATTTCCGGGCAGTGCATACCCAGAAATATTACCGTGAACGGTTTCCTTTATTACAACTCCCCGCAACGGAGTGGAACAGTGACCGTATTTGTTCCATTCCTCTGTTTCCGGACATGACTGACGCTGATTGCAGCAGAGTCATTGCCGCTATTCATGAGATTGCAGAGAGCTGAAATGCAAAATTCTTATCTGGTAAATAAAGTCTCCATCGTTATTCCTGTTTATAACGAACAGGACAGTCTTCCGCTTCTGATTTCCAGAACCACTGCCGCTTGTGAATTGCTCAACAGGCCCTATGAAATTTTGTTAGTTGATGATGGCAGCAGCGATGACTCTGCGCAAATGATCATTGACGCCGCGGAACAACCTGGCAGTTCAGTCGTGGCAGTATTGCTTAACCGTAATTATGGTCAGCATTCAGCAATCATGGCCGGTTTCAGCTATGTCACTGGCGATTTAATAGTCACTCTGGATGCTGATTTGCAAAATCCACCGGAAGAGATTACCCGTCTGGTCACCACTGCCGAACAAGGTTATGACGTGGTTGGGACTGTCCGGCAGAACCGGCAGGACAGCCCGTTTCGCAAGATTGCTTCAAAAATGATTAACCGGTTGATTCAGAGTACCACTGGCAAAGCAATGGGCGATTACGGTTGTATGCTGCGGGGCTATCGCCGTTCGATTATTGAAGCCATGCTGCACTGCCAGGAGAGAAGCACCTTTATTCCTATTCTGGCCAATACCTTTGCAAGACATACCACCGAAATTCCGGTGCTGCATGCAGAACGCGAACACGGCACATCAAAATATAGCTTTATGCGGCTGATTAACCTGATGTATGACCTTGTCACCTGCCTGACCACCACACCTCTGAGAATGCTCAGTGTCATTGGAGCACTGATTGCTTGTGCAGGCTTTCTGTTTGCATTCCTGTTACTGGTACTACGCCTGATTTACGGTGCTTACTGGGGTGCAGAAGGTGTCTTCAGCCTGTTCGCTATTCTGTTTATTTTTATCGGAGCCCAGTTTATTGGAATGGGTTTACTGGGCGAGTATATCGGACGGATATACAGTGATGTCAGAGCCCGTCCACGTTATTTCGTACAGCGTGTTGTCAATCACACCACGGCTTCAACCACTGAGGAAGAAACAAAATGAAAGCTATTGTCTTTGCTTATCACGACATGGGATGCGTCGGCATTGAAGCGTTGATTGACGCCGGATATCAGATAACAGCAATTTATACCCACCTGGATAATCCTGGTGAGAACCATTTCTTTGGATCGGTCGCCCATCTGGCGGCAGAACATAATATTGAAGTTTTTTCGCCGGAAAACGTCAACCACCCTCTGTGGATAGAGCGGATTAAACAGAGTTCCCCCGACATTATTTTCTCATTTTACTATCGTGATTTGATCTGTGATGAAATCCTGTCTATCCCCACGCAGGGGGCATTCAATCTTCATGGTTCATTGCTGCCCCGTTATCGTGGACGAGCACCGTTAAACTGGGTACTGGTCAATGGTGAAACCGAAACCGGTGTCACTCTGCATAAAATGGTACACCGTGCCGATGCTGGCGATATCGCAGCCCAGTACAAAGTCACCATCGATCCCACCGATGATGCCTTACGCCTGCACAAAAAACTGACCCTTACCGCACAGGAATTGTTAACCGCACAGTTGCCCTTAATCAAAAAAGGCCAGTTGCAGTTAACTCCTCAGGATGAAAGTAAAGCCACCTATGTTGGGCGCAGAACACCAGAAGATGGCCGTCTGGACTGGAACCGCAGTGCGACGGAACTGCATAATCTGGTTCGGGCAGTGAGTGAACCCTGGCCAGGCGCTTTCAGTTTTTCCGGAACCATCCGATTTATTGTCTGGAAATCACGTGTCCGTCAGGACATGCCCTCTGCGGTTCCGGGGAAAGTGCTCGCTACTGCACCGTTAGTCATTGCCACTGCAGAGGGTGCTCTGGAAGTGGTGACTGGCCAGACAGAGAATAGTGTGTACATGCAGGGTAGCGAGTTGGCAAAAACCCTTGGTCTGGTGGAAGGAGCGGTATTGAGCAGCCAGCCGGTGACTCGCGATAAAAAGCGTACCCGGGTACTGATTCTTGGGGTAAATGGGTTTATCGGTAATCATCTGACTGAGCGCCTGCTGCAGGACGATAATTACGAAGTCTACGGCATGGATATCGGGTCTGATGCGGTATCCCGTTTTCTGGCAAATGACCGATTCCACTTTGTTGAAGGTGATATCACCATTCATTCGGAATGGATCGATTATCACATCAAAAAATGTGATGTCGTATTACCATTGGTGGCCATTGCTACTCCGGTCGAATATACCCGTAACCCGTTGCGGGTCTTTGAACTCGATTTTGAAGAAAACCTGAAAATTATCCGTGGCTGTGTTAAACATAAAAAACGTATTATTTTCCCTTCAACTTCAGAAGTTTATGGTATGTGTACTGATAAAACTTTTGATGAAGATAACTCAAATCTGGTGGTCGGTCCGATCAACAAACAGCGTTGGATCTATTCTGTCTCCAAACAGCTATTGGATCGGGTGATCTGGGCTTATGGTGAAAAAGAACATCTGAGGTTCACCCTGTTCCGTCCATTTAACTGGATGGGACCACGACTGGACAACCTTAACTCTGCACGCATTGGCAGTTCCCGCGCGATTACTCAGTTGATCCTGAATCTGGTGGAAGGCTCTCCGATCAAACTGATCGATGGCGGAGCACAGAAACGTTGCTTCACCGATATCAGCGATGGTATCGAAGCACTGTTCCGGATTATCGAAAATAAAAACGGTCAGTGTGATAGCCAGATTATTAATATCGGTAACCCTGAGAATGAGGCCAGTATCAGAGAGCTGGCAGAAATGCTGTATTGCTGCTTTGAACGTCATCCGCTGCGTCACCATTTCCCGCCATTTGCCGGTTATCGCGAAGTGGAAAGCAGCAGCTATTACGGTAAAGGCTACCAGGATGTCGAACACCGTAAACCCGATATCCGTAATGCCCATCGCCTGCTGGGATGGACACCACAGACCGAAATGGAAACCACGGTAGAGCAAACACTGGATTTCTTTCTGCGTACTGTCATTCCGTCGGATAAAACTCCATGAAAAAAGTTGGCCTGCGCATTGATGTTGATACCTGGCGGGGCACCCGTCAGGGGATGCCAGCACTTCTGGATGCCATGGAAAATGCCGGTATCCGGGCGTCAGTGTTCTTCAGTGTCGGACCGGATAATATGGGGCGCCACCTGTGGCGCCTGATTAAACCGGCATTTTTATGGAAGATGCTGCGTTCGGGGGCTCCCTCGTTGTATGGCTGGGATATTTTACTGGCCGGGACTGCCTGGCCAGGCCGTATTATTGGTACGGGCAATGCCGAAATTATTCGCCGTACTGCCAGGCTACATGAAACGGGCTTACACGCCTGGGACCACCATGCCTGGCAGATGTGGGCCGGGGTCTGGGATCAACCCCGGTTATCTGCACATATCCAACGCGGTAAAGAGGCGCTGGAAGCCATTATCGGTACCGAAGTTACCTGCTCAGCCGTCGCCGGCTGGCGAGCCGACCAACGGGTCGTCAGAGCAAAGCAGCCATTTAATTTCCGCTATAACAGCGACTGCCGGGGAACATCGCCGTTTCTTCCTGAACTGACCACGACCTCATCTGGTACGGTCCAGATTCCAGTAACCTTACCAACGTGGGATGAAGTTGTCGGTCGACAAGTGGAAGCTTCTCAGTTTAACCGTTTTATTCTGGATGCTATGCATAAAGACCAGGGCACCCCTGTTTATACTATTCATGCAGAAGTTGAAGGGATTATTGGTCTGAATGATTTTGTGCGGCTGCTGGCAATGGCACGTAAAGAAGGCATTGAATTTGTTCCGCTCAGTGAGCTACTGCCTGAGTCCGATCATTTCCTGCCGGCAGGAAAAATTTCCCGGGGTACATTACCTGGCAGGGAAGGCTGGCTGGGATGTCAAACCCTTGTTACACGGCGTTGAATCAATGAAAGTTACAAAAACTGGTTATATCCTGCTGTTCCTGTTTGCTCTCTGCTATCTGCTGCCGTTAGATATGCGCGCTCTATGGCAACCAGACGAATTACGCTATGCAGAAATCAGCCGCGAAATGCTGGCCACTCATAACTGGGTGGTGCCGCATTTCTTCGGTCTGCGTTATTTTGAAAAACCTATTGCCGGATACTGGATAAATAATATTAGCCAGTGGCTTTTTGGCCATAACAATTTCGCTGTTCGTTTTGGCTCAGTGTTCTCCATCTCTGTCAGTGCCATGCTGGTCAGCTGGCTGGCATCGAATATCTGGCGCGACCGTAAAGTAACGCTGTTTGCTGCAGTCATCTACTTAAGCTGTATGCTGGTTTATAGCATTGGTACCTATGCAGTGCTTGACCCAATGATTACCTTGTGGATGAGTGCCGCCATGGCTGCTTTCTGGCTGGCCAGCGAAGCAAAGAGTTCAGGGAAAAGAGCCGCCGGATATCTGCTACTAGGATTAACCTGCGGTATGGGAGTGATGACCAAAGGTTTCCTCGCACTGGCAATTCCGGTGATCAGTATCATCCCGTGGATGATTGTGACCCGCCGCTGGAAGGAAGTACTGATTTACGGCCCGCTGGCCGTGATAAGTGCCACTATTATTACCCTGCCCTGGGCGCTGGCAATCAATGCCCGGGAGCCTGATTTCTGGCACTATTTCTTCTGGATCGAGCATATTCAGCGTTTTGCTGAACCGAATGCCCAGCATAAAGCCCCCTTCTGGTACTACCTCCCGATCCTGATGATCGGAACATTGCCGTGGCTCGGTTATCTTCCGGCAGCACTAAAAAATGGCTGGCAGCAACGCCACAACAACCCCGGAGCCATTTACCTGGCAGGGTGGGTGATTATGCCGTTAGTATTTTTCAGCATCGCCAAAGGTAAATTACCCACCTATATCCTGCCCTGCTTTGGGCCGCTGGCCATTTTACTGGCGAATGTGGCCTGTGGTGGATATCAACAAATCAGGGGCAGCGCTAAGGCTAACGGCTGGATTAATCTGATGTTTGGTGTGCTGGGAATGGTAGCCTTGCTGGTTTGTCGCTTGCTGCCATCGCAACCATTGTTTGCATCGGGCGAGGTCATGGGTTTCACACTGGGAATGCTGGCGTTCCTTTTCTGGGCCATCATCGGTGCGGTAACGCTGATGAAAACCGAAAAATACTGGCATGCTGCGGTAATTTGCCCGTTAGTGCTGGTTCTCGCGATTGGTTATGCCATCCCTGAACGGATCCGCGACTCGAAACAACCCCAGGATTTTCTGAGTAAGGTCAGCGACCGTATGGAAAACAGTGGTTACATTCTGGCTGATGGTGTGGGTTTGGCTTCAGGGATTGCCTGGCAGCTCAGACGATCAGATATTAATCTGTACAATCAGTCCGGAGAAATGGCCTATGGCCTGGCTTACCCGAACGGTCAGGGCCGGCTGATCAGCCGCAGTGCTTTTCCTGACTGGTTGGCCACCCATCGCAGTAAAGGTGTATCTCTGGTACTGAAGTTAAATAAAAACCAGGCGTTGCAGCAATTACAGCTCCCGGTGCCAGACTTTAGTTATCAGCAGGGACGTCTGTTGTATGTTGAATACGGCCCGGTGAAATGACCTGGTTGTTGCTGATACTTTCCAGCCTGATCAGTTGCCTTGGGCAGCTGTGTCAGAAACAGGCTGCCGCCCCCGTGTCAGGCTCTTCCCATCGCGGCCATCTGATTCGCTGGCTGGGATTAGCCATCGTGTGTCTGGGGCTGGCTATGCTGTTGTGGTTGCAGGTGTTACGTTCTCTGCCGGTCGGGATTGCTTATCCGATGCTGAGCATGAATTTTATCTGGATAACTCTGTCAGCGCACTGGCTGTGGGCTGAACCTGTCGGCCTGCGCCACTGGTGCGGTACAGGTCTGATTATTCTCGGCATTGTGTTAATCAGCGGAGCTGTCTGATGGGTTATATTCCAGCTATCTTTAGTGTGCTACTGGTCAGTTTTGCTCAGGTCGCCATGAAATACGCGATGAGCCGTTCCCCTGCCAGTGCCGGTATCGCGGACATCATCTGTGAGTTAGCTGGGCATCCGGCTGACGCCGGGTGGCTACTGGCCGGTCTTGCAGGCTACGCTCTGTCGATGGGATGCTGGTTTCTGGCCCTGAAACGTCTGCCCCTAAGCAAGGCCTATGCATTACTCAGTCTCAGTTACATTATTGTCTGGGCCGCCGCAGTAACACTGGGCTTTCGGGGAGAACGATTTTCCTTAACCACACTGGCGGGTATCTTATCTGTCATTTGCGGGGTAATACTGGTGTGTATGCCTTCAGCTAAACGATGACAAGACCGGCAGGACTCCTGCCGGTGTCTGCTCAGTTCGGATGCCAGTGAGGTAACCGCAATGCAATCTCCAGTCCACCTTCAGGACGATTACGCGCTCTGACCTCACCATGGTGAGCCTGTATAACCTTACGTACAATCGCCAGCCCTAATCCATATCCCTTTCCTGATTTGGCCGTTTTGACCCGTACAAAAGGATCAAAAATACTGGAAAGTTTATCCTGTTCGACTCCAGGCCCCTGATCCTTAATCATTAATGTCAGCCACTCATGGCCCGAATTCATCGTGATATCGATTGTCTGACCTGCAGATGAGAAACGCAGTGCATTACGCAACACATTCTCGATACAGCGACGAACCATCTCTGCATTACCCTGCACCATAAAATCAGCATTTAAATCATAGCTGACATTAATTCTCACCTGCGGAACCTGTGCTTCGAATCGGGCATCAGCCACCACGACATCCAGTAAACTGGTTAAATCAAAATACTGGTCCTGTTCCGAATGCCCATGCTCAGCTCGCGATAATGTCAGTAATTCGCCAATCATTTTATCCAGCTTCTGGGCTTCGTTATCTATCCGTTCCAGTGAATCATTAACATTTGCCGGAGCCTGACGAGCCAGTGCTGTCGCCAGCTGAAGACGGGCCAGCGGCGTTCTTAATTCATGCGAGATATCATGCAGAAGCTCTTCTCTGGCTTTGACCAGTACATCCAGCCGTTCCACCATCGCATCAAATTCCCTGGCTACCACCGAAAACTCGTCATGCCGACGCTGCATTTTTTGATACAACCGCACACTAAGGTCACCACTGGAAATCTGCCCGAAACCATCCCTGAGCTGACGCATAGGGCGAATCAGATTCCAGGCAAGCAGCAGACTAAACAGCAAGCCCATAGGGATAATAAAAATAAGCACCGGCATCGGCACATGCAAAAAGCGTTGAATAAGGGGTAATGTTTTCCATTCTCTGCCTGAATGGAGCAGATGCATATCAATCGAAATCAGATAGTGTCTGGAATCAGGAGCCTGTACCACCCTGGTCAGTATTGGGCCAGGCCTTCCGGAATCAGGTTTGTCATTTTCAGGTTGATTATCCGTATTATTCAGCGCGACCGGAGATGTTGTTGGTCGGGAGGTCTCACGGAAAAGAGTGGCTGACCGGAGCAATTCAGGCCAGCCGATAGCCAGTTGCTGAAATCCAGTTGGCCCTTGCTGTTCAACCCGATTAGCGGCCAAATCCAGCTGTGTGGCCAATAGCTGACGCGTGAGTCTTTGTTCCGGCGGCTCAGAGCCCAATAAACTAAACCCGAGCCACATAAACTGGCTAATCACCAGGAACACCAGCATAAAGCCGAGTAGCATTTTCCAGAACAGGCGTCCGGGATAATCGTAGTTCATCGGATACGATAACCGATACTACGGACAGTCTCGATATTTAGCTGATCGTTAGTCAGTTTGCTCAGTTTCTGACGGATATTACTGACATGTACATCGACACTCCGGTCATAAGCTTCGCGTTGTCTGCCTAAAGCTTTCTCAGACAACTCATCCTTTGAGACCACCCGATCACTGGCCGACATCAGCAGTTCCAGTAAATTGAATTCTGAAGCCGTCAGATCAAAAGCTTCGCCTTTCCATGCTGTCACCCGGGTCGCAGGATTAAGCGTCAGCTCACCCCGCATCAGAACATCTTTTTTCTCTGCAGGTGCTGGCTGCTCATCAATACGGCGCATCACTGAACGTAATCTGGCGACCAGCTCACGGGGATAGCACGGTTTTGGCACATAATCATCCGCCCCCATCTCCAGGCCAATCACCCTGTCAATATTATCGCCTTTGGCAGTGAGCATAATCACAGGCAAACGGCTACGTTGCCGGATCTGCCGCAGCACATCAATGCCACTCATATCTGGCAGCATAATATCCAGAATCATTGCGTTGTACTGACCAGATGCGGCACTACTGATCGCTTCTTTACCGGTAGTGACCAACTCAGTCGCGAATCCTTCCCCTTCGAGGTACTGGCTAAGCATGGTTCCCAGTTCATGATCGTCATCGACCAGCAAAATTTTCATGAAATGCTCTCTTTCTGTAAATTGACTCTATTCTGACCGCAGAATCTGATCGTTGCTGCAGGATTTTCACTATCCTTACATGATTATTATCCAGTGGCTGCAGTTTCTGTTAATCCAGGGGGGGATTATTGATAAACCCCGGTGGAAAGGTAACGATCACCACGATCACAGATGATGGCCACCACCCGTGACCCCGGCTCATCAATAGCAATCTGCAGTGCTCCGGCTACAGCCCCGCCGGAACTTACACCACAAAAAATACCTTCCCTGCGGGCCATAAGGCGCATGGTTTCAGTCGCTAATTCTTCAGACATATCAATCGTTCTATCGACCCATTGAGCCTGAAAAATCCCCGGTCGGTAAGCCTCTGACCAGCGGCGGATCCCGGGAATTTGCGCACCATCTTCGGGTTGCAGCCCCACCACCTGCACCGCAGGATTTTGTTCTTTCAGATAACGTCCAACGCCACTGATAGTGCCGGTCGTCCCCATGCTGGAGACAAAATGAGTCAGCCTGCCCTGTGACTGCTGCCAGATTTCCGGTCCGGTAGTCAGATAATGACTCAGCGGGTTATCGGGATTGTTAAATTGATCGAGTATTTTACCCTCCCCGTGGGCTGCCATTTCAGCGGCAATATCTCTGGCACCTTCCATGCCTCCCTGCTGCTGGCTCACCAGGACCAGAGTGGCACCATAGGCTTTCATTGAGGCCTGACGTTCCATGCTCATGTTGTCAGGCATCAGCAGTTTCAGATGATATCCTTTCATGGCGGCAATCATCGCCAGAGCAATGCCTGTGTTGCCACTGGTAGCTTCGATCAGTGTATCTCCGGGGGCTATTTCTCCCCGCAGTTCAGCCTGGTGGATCATTGAAAATGCCGCACGATCTTTGACTGACCCGGCAGGATTATTCCCTTCCAGTTTCACCCAGACTTCACTGCCATTATCAACCACCAACCGCTGCAACCGTACCAGCGGGGTATTACCTATAGTATTTTCCAGAGTAATCACGGGGGAGATCCCTGCATTCAGAAACGAAAACAGCCTGTTCACTGTGATAGCGCCAGGCTGTTTTACAGACGATGGAATGAAAATATCAGGCAGTTTTGGCAAAGGCAACAGGCTGAACTAACTGTTCGCCCTGATAGACCCTGGCTTTATTCACTCCGATATACAGTTTATCACCCCGGGCCGGGGGATTACCTTCATGCTCATAGACCAGGGTCAGGTCTCCGCTTGCCCATCCTTCAGGTTGTACGACTAATTGCCAGAAATGACCGCGTGGGCTGACCTCCACGACTTTAACAGGCAAAGGTGTCGCTTCACTTTGGCCGCGGCTGATATCGGTTTCCCACGGACGCAGAAACAAATCCACTTCTCCCTGAACAGCTGGGGTAAAGTCCAGCGGCCATTGGTGGCCAGCGACCTGCAGCTTATTGCCAACAAGCTGACCCTGCAGACGATTAATCTCTCCAAGAAACTCCAGCACAAATCGTGATGCGGGTTGCTTCCAGACTTGCTCCGGAGTACCGGTTTGTTCTACATTCCCCTGACTCATCACAACGATGCGGTCAGCGACTTCCATCGCCTCTTCCTGATCATGGGTGACAAACACACTGGTGAACTGTAACTCTTCATGCAACTGACGTAACCAGCGGCGTAATTCTTTACGCACCTGAGCATCCAGAGCCCCGAAGGGTTCGTCCAGCAACAGGATGTGTGGGTCAACCGCTAGCGCCCTTGCCAGCGCAACCCGCTGTTTTTGGCCGCCAGATAACTGTGCCGGATAGCGCCCAGCCAGATGAGACAACTGAACCATCTCCAGCAAATTCAGCACCTTCTTACGGATATCCGCCTGGGAAGGACGTTCCCGGCGAGGCAAGACGGTCAGGCCAAAAGCAATATTGTCAAACACCGTCATATGCCGGAACAGGGCATAATGCTGGAACACAAAGCCAACATGGCGATCGCGGGCATGCAAATGGCTGACATCGCGGTCACGGAAGGAAATACGACCGCTGTTTTGATGTTCCAGTCCGGCAATAATGCGTAATAAGGTGGTTTTACCGGAACCTGAGGGCCCCAGCAAGGCCACCATTTCGCCTGAAGAAATATCCAGGTCAATATCGTTCAGTACCGGGGTTTTGCCGAAAGACTTATTAATCTGATGAATATTAATGCTCATAGTTGCCGTCCTGTTGCTGACGCTGTTGCTGACGTTCCAGTCGCCATTGCAGTGCGCTTTTCAAAAATAATGTCACAATGGCCAT
This sequence comes from Tatumella morbirosei, assembly GCF_000757425.2. GTDB lineage: Bacteria > Pseudomonadota > Gammaproteobacteria > Enterobacterales > Enterobacteriaceae > Tatumella > Tatumella morbirosei. The sequence continues at coordinate 1,223,663 of NZ_JPKR02000003.1, forward strand.
CAGGGCCAGTAATGCTGCGGCCGTAAATGCCCCGACTTCATTGTAATCCTGGTGCATGAGTTCAACCTGCAATGGCAAGGTATAGGTTTCACCGCGAATAGAGCCGGAGACTACCGATACCGCTCCAAATTCACCTAACGCTCTGGCATTGGTCAGTACCAGTCCATACAGCAATGCCCAACGAATATTTGGCAAGGTGACCCGACGGAACATCTGCCAGCCACTGGCACCTAACAGGATTGCGGCCTCATCCTCCTGGCTCCCCTGGCTCAACATCACCGGGACCAGCTCGCGAATAACAAACGGACAGCTGATAAAAATGGTGACCAGAACCATACCCGGCCAGGCGAACATAATCTGAATATTATGAGCATCCAGCCAGTGCCCCAGCGGGCCATTAACTCCCCAGCACAACAGGTACAGTAAACCGACAACAACCGGAGAAATAGCAAACGGGATATCAAATAACGTCAGTAATAACTGACGGCCTGGAAAATTAAACCGGCTGACCAGCCATGCCAGTAAGATCCCGAACACCAGATTTACCGGCACAGTGATCAGAGCAATCATTACCGTCATCCAGATGGCGTGTAACATGTCCGGATCGGTCAGACTATGTAATGATGCGACTACCCCTTTACCCAATGCCTGCCAGAAGATGGAGATTAAAGGCACAACCAGCATCAGAACCGAAAGCAGTACCCCCAGGCTAATCAGCAAAAAACGGCCCCAGCGAAACTGTGATTTAGCCGCATAACTGCCGGAAGTTAATTCAGTCATTAGTGGCCTCCCAGACGACGACCGTAACGGCTCTGCAGTACATTAATCCCAAATAAGAGTAACAATGATGCCGCCATAATCACCGAAGCAATCGCGGTGGATGCCGGAAAATCAAACTCCTGCTGACGGATGAAAATCATCAGCGAAATCACCTCGGTTTTCCAGGCAATGTTCCCGGCAATAAAGATGACTGCGCCAAATTCGCCCAGACTACGGGTAAACGATAGCGCGGTACCGGCAAGCAAGGCCGGAGCGACTTCAGGGAGTATCACACGGTAAAAAGCCTGCCAGGGGCTGGCGCCCAGTGTCTCCGCGGCTTCTTCATATTCCGGTCCCAGTTCCTCCAGTACCGGTTGCACGGTACGAATCACAAAAGGAATACTGGTAAATGCCATAGCAACTGCAATACCCAGCCAGGTGTAGGAGACTTTAATTCCAAACTGTGCCAGCCATTCGCCATACCAACCGGTCGTCGAGAAAATTCCCGCCAGCGTCAGACCTGCCACAGCAGTCGGCAGAGCAAACGGCAGATCCATTAATCCGTTAAGCAGCGTTTTCCCCGGAAACTGATAGCGTGTCAGTATCCAGGCCATTAGCATGCCAAACACTGCGTTAAAAGCCGATGCCAGTGCGGCTGATAAAATAGTGACCTTATACGCGGCTACCAGTTCCGGTTCAGTCACTACGTGCCAATAATCAGCCCAGGTCATTTTTGAAAGCTGAATGACCAGCGCACTCATCGGCAGTAATAGTACCAGGCAGGTAAAAAAGAGACTGGTACCCAGACTTAATCCAAATCCGGGCAACACCCGTTTATGACGCACAGATTTCATTACTCATGTCCTGCTGACTGCAATTTATCAAATTCTCCGCCATTGGCGAATTGAGTCTTCATAGCGTTATCCCAACTGCCAAAAACATCTTCAACACGGAACAGCGAAACATCCGGGAAACGTGCTTTATTTTCAGCCATTAGCTTCGGATCGTTAACACGATAATAGAAGCCAAGAATGACCTTGCGGGCTTGTGGAGTGTAGAGAAATTGCAGGTATTGTTTTGCTGCGTCCTCTGTCCCGTTTTCTTTGACGTTTTTATCTACCCAGGCCACCGGGAATTCTGCCAGGATGTTGGTTTTCGGAACCACCACCTCAAACTCAGATTTAGGGTATTGCAGGCGAATATTATTCACCTCTGATTCAAAGCTTATCAGGACATCCCCCAGCCCACGTTCAGCAAAGGTCGTAGTCGCTCCCCGGCCGCCGGTATCAAATACTGCAACGTTTTTCACAAATTGCGTCATAAAGGCTTCAGTTTTTGCCTGATCATTACCATCAGCTTTGGAGGCGGCGCCCCAGGCTGCCAGCCAGGTATAACGACCATTTCCGGAGGTTTTGGGATTAGGGAAAACCAGTTGAACTCCGCTGCGGGTTAAATCAGCCCAGTCATGAATATGTTTAGGGTTTCCTTTACGGACGAGGAACGCCATGGTGGAATAAAACGGTGAACTGTTATTTGGCAAACGGGTTTGCCAGTTTGCGGGGATCAGATTGCCACGATCATGCAGAATCTGTACATCAGAGACCTGATTATAAGTCACCACATCGGCCCGTAATCCCTGCAAAATAGCCAAAGCCTGCTTTGATGAGCCACCATGAGACTGACGTATTGTCAGTTTATCTGCGGGATGAGCCTGATCCCATTGCTTCTCAAATAACGGATTCAATGCAGTGAATAATTCACGGGAAACGTCATAAGAACTGTTAAGTAAAGTTGTAGCATTGGCTGCACCAGCCGTCATCAACGTCAGTAATGCAGCACCGATCCATTTTTTTCCCATAATATTCATTGGCCAACCTCTGAGTACTTGAGCGGCACCCGTTAGCCGCATAATTAGTGTATTTATTTCTCAGGGTAAAGCTGTAGCGGTTTTATATACCGTTTATTGCTTTAAAAGTTTAAAAATGCATAAGGGGATGGAATTGCGGACCAACTGCGGCTCAAACTTCAGGGCTTCGGGCAAAAACTAACAGCCATAGCCTTTTATAACATTAAGAGATACCGGCGACCATGGCTGCGAATTGAAATCAAAGGCGGGTTAACTGACTGAGCGAAGGGGCATAGAAGTAGCTGCCACTGACTGGTTTAGAGAAACGCAGTAATGCATCGTATTTCCCGTCCGTTTCACCAAACATACTTAGCAATTGCTGCTCAATATTATGCAGACGTGCACAGTAAGCAATAAAGTAGAGTCCATGCGTCCCGCTAACCGATCCGTAGGGCAGGCTCTGGCGTAAAATCTTCAGCCCTGCCCCATCCTCTTTCAGATCGACGCGACTCAGATGAGAAGTCACTGGCCGGGATTCAGCCGGCAACTCTTCATTGGTCTGTTTTGTACGACCAATCATCGCTTCCTGTTTTTCCACCGGCAGTTTGTTCCAGGGGGTAAGATTATGTATCCAGCGCTGAGTCAGTACATAACTGCCCCCGGCATCTTCACCGTCAGCAATAATCGCTACCTGATGACGTTTTTCACCCTGAGGATTTTCGGTACCATCAATGAAACCACTCAGGTCGCGATCTTCTACCCAGCGAAAGCCCTGGGTTTCCTCGCGAATATCCAGTAATGGACCCAACAGCTCCATTGCAATCTGACCTAGCGCAAAATTGACATCCTGACGTTGTGACTGAATATGAATCAGCACGTCACTCTGGGTTGCCGGAGCCATACCTTTACCCAGCGCCCGAAACGGCTTCAGCTCCGGGGCCGACGCTGATGAGGAGTTCATCTTACGCCATATCTCATCGCCAAAAGCAATCACACTACCCAGGCGGGCATCAGGATATTTTTGCTGCAATTCTGCCTGGCGGTCGAGGAATAAACGTATCTGAGGTCCGGCTTGCGCCGTATCAGCTCTAAAAAATCCCTCCAGCCAAAGTCCTGCACGACAATGTTCAGGCAATATACCACTCTGATAGTCTGCCACTACTCACATCTCCGGAATTAAGTAAAAACAGTTAATTTTTAATTAATTATACCGGAAATGTGATTCAAAAACTTATTGTAGATCAGAAGATTATTTCATCTGAGTATTAGCGAATCATCAGCGACTATTGTTGCCAGATAATCCGTGACAGGGTCCAGTTTTGCAGTGTATCGTCGGCCGGCATTATCCCCTGTGGACCATGCCATTCTCCCTGATATTCCAGAAGGATATGCTGGCTACCAGGCGCACGGCAACTGACAACATCACCATTAGCCGTTGGCTGGCAATGACCAAAGGCTTTGCTGTAAACCCGGGAGAACTTGCTGCCAATTTTCACCCCGTCAGAGGTAGCGACTCCGGGGTCAGATACCTCGATACGCGAGACCGTACTCTGGCCCTGAATGTTCAGCATTACCTGACCGTCTTTCAAAGCCTGCCAGAAAGTGACAATCTCGCCTTTTTCGGTACGCATACCCTCCCGCAACTGATAATGACTGCCTAATCCGCTACGAATGCCGGACTCAGTCATCGGTGTCATGCTGTTTAACCCGTCAACTCCCTGTTCAGTCACCTCCAGTGAAGACCCGAACCAGTGCCAGGGCAATGCAGATGACCAGGAATACGTCAGTGGGTTCCACCATTTAACACTATCGGTACTATGATTGGTTTGCGAAGTACCGGCACAACCGCTCACGATTAGCACACCGGTAAGCAGTGTGGTTTTCAATAATTTCATCGACATTTCTGTCCCTTTTACATTTGTTCAATGTCAGCTTGGAGTGATAAAACCGTAAAAAGTTTATTCGACGGCAGAAGAGTCGGGGATAAAACAGTCCCGTAATCTATGGTTCGCGAGCAGCCAGTAAGCGGATAACAGATCAAAGATCAGTAAAATGACCGGCAACGGCGACTGTTCTAACAGAACATAATTGAGTTGTGTCAGTTGCCAGCCGAACGTTATCAATGAACCGGCGACCAGCACCCAGCGCCAGGCCGACCACAGACGCATCATCCGCTGGCGGTAACCACTAAGTAAAAATGCTGCCACAGCGATCAGTCCCAGTGCCAGACCAGGATAAAAACCTTGTCTGTCCGGATAAAATAAACTCAGCAATGTCTCGCCCTGCTGCCTTGACGCACCAGCAATCACTAAGACTATCCAGGTACGTGCCTGTAGTATCAGAATCAGCCAGAACAAAAAAGGCAGTTTAAGCTGCCCTTTACTGTCATAATTTTCGGGAGAATAGTGAATCAATGTTAATTAGTTATCCTGGTATAGTGTGAAGATCCCACGCATTAATCTTAATATTCCCGATCTTCAATCAGCCGCTTCCCGAAAAGAACGGAATCAACGATTTCGTAATCCAGCTTTTCATAAAAACCCATCACCGCGTCATTCTCTTCCCGAACCATCAGATGAACTTTAGGACATCCCCTGGCAATGAGTTTTTTTTCCAGCCGGTTCATCAGAGCATTGGCATAACCACGGCCCCGAAAATCGGGATCAACCCCCAGATAGTAGGCTGAACCACGGTGTCCGTCATATCCGCCCATCAGAGTAGCCACCACCTGCCCTCCGGCCACAGCCACCAGAAACAGATCCGGGTCATGCTGCATTTTTCTTTCAATATCCATTTCAGGATCATTCCAGGGACGTAATAAATCACAACGCTCCCATAAGGTAATGACCTCATCAAAATCTTCCTGGCGAAATCCACGAATTTCCATCGCGATGCCCCTGTAGTCACTGATATTGGCTGATTATGGCGTTTTACACTTTATCTGCAACCCTGTAAGACTCACAAAAGCAGAAAAAACTACCTTTTGTAAAGAACAGAACTGCAATACTCGGTAAAAGGCTGAAATATTTGGCTGGTCGCAATAATCTGAATGTTACGATATAACAAAGGGGTGACGATTTATTATTTTAATCCGGACGGAGATGGAACTGCAGATGAAAAAAATGTCCCTACTGAAACAACTGGTCAATCGCCGCCAGTTAATCTTTTCCGGCCTGGCGCTGGCCGTGTTGTCTCCACGAGCCGTATTAGCACGGGAGTCATCAATTAAATCCACTCCAGGCAGTCATCCTGCAACAAAAAAAACTGCCACAAATGGTAAGTTTATTGTCATGATCGACCCAGGCCATGGGGGAATTGACTCCGGCGCAGTGGGAGAAGAAGGCTCCATGGAAAAACATGTGGTGCTGGAAATTGCCGGCACTATACGTCAGTTACTGAGTAACCATCCGCATATAGAAGCGCGCCTGACGCGTGACAGCGATCATTTTATCCCGCTTTACCAAAGGGTTGAAATCGCCAGTCAACACGGGGCGAATCTGTTTATGTCTATTCATGCGGACGGTTACACAAGTCCTGAAGCTCATGGTGCATCAGTCTTCGCTCTGTCAAACCGCGGAGCTACCAGTGCTATGGCCCGTTACCTCTCAGAGCGCGAGAACGCGGCCGATGATGTGGCCGGATTAAAAGTACGGGAAAAAGACCACTATCTGCAGCAGATCCTGTTTGACTTAGTTCAGACCAATACCATCAAAAACAGTCTGACCCTGGGTAAACATGTATTGGATAAAATTCGCCCGGTTCATCATCTGCATAGCCAGCACACTGAACAGGCGGCTTTTGCGGTACTGAAATCACCTTCTATCCCTTCAGTTTTGGTGGAAACCTCATTTATTACCAATCCGGCAGAAGAGAAATTACTCGGCTCCACCGCCTTCCGCCACAAGATTGCTACGGCGATTACCGAAGGAATTGTGAATTATTATAATGAATCCGCTATCCACAACCGGCGGGTAAGTTAGGTATAATCAGCAAAATCCCACAATATATGATGTGATATGAACGTTCCCGACAAAAATCAGGTCAAGGAGTTCCTGCTGTCACTGCAGGATAAAATTTGTCAACAGCTGGCTGCCGCCGATGGAACTACAGAATTTTCGGAAGACAGTTGGCAACGTGAAGCCGGGGGTGGCGGGCGTTCTCGTGTTCTGCGCAATGGGGCGGTCTTTGAGCAGGCAGGCGTTAACTTTTCTCATGTATATGGTCAGGGTATGCCAGCCTCGGCCACCGCACATCGCCCCGAACTGGCCGGACGTAGCTTTGAAGCTATGGGCGTTTCTCTGGTGATTCATCCTCATAATCCCTATGTTCCGACCAGCCATGCAAATGTCCGTTTTTTTATTGCTGAAAAACCAGGAGCCGACCCCATCTGGTGGTTTGGAGGTGGTTTTGATCTGACCCCTTACTACGGCTTTACAGAAGACGCCGTTCACTGGCACCAGACCGCAAAAGACCTCTGTCAGCCTTTTGGGGACGATGTTTTTCCGCGTTATAAAAAATGGTGTGATGACTATTTTTACCTGCGTCACCGTGACGAACAACGAGGCATTGGCGGTCTGTTTTTTGATGATCTGAACAGCCCTGACTTTGAGCACTGTTTTGCTTTCACCCGCGCCGTGGGCGAAGGTTTTACACAGGCCTATCTGCCGATAGTGGAACGTCGGAAATCTCTGCCCTGGGGAGAACGTGAACGCGAATTCCAGCTATATCGCCGTGGCAGATACGTTGAATTTAATCTGGTGTGGGACCGTGGCACCCTGTTCGGTTTACAAACCGGCGGCAGAACGGAATCCATTCTGATGTCCATGCCTCCTCAGGTTCGCTGGGAATATAACTATCAGCCACAACCCGGTAGTCCTGAAGCTGAGTTATATCAGCATTTTCTGCCCGTTAAAGACTGGGTTTGATCACGGCTTCTGCTGCGGGAGAACAAGCATTTACAGCGTTCCCGCAGCTATTTCCGCACTTTTCATCCGCTTACCTTTCACTATTATCGGAGAAAACATATTTTCTTCGCGCACAAAATCCGGCAGAGTGTTAAATTCCTGTTATCAGTTATTCCGTGTACGATGGAATAATTTGCTCATAAAGGATGAGAATCCGTTTCATGAACCAGCTCGATGCGTTAAAAAAATTCACAACCGTAGTCGCTGACAGTGGAGATATACAGTCAATTCGCGATTACCAGCCACAAGATGCAACTACCAACCCTTCTCTGGTCCTAAAAGCCGCTGCATTACCTGCCTGTCAGCCATTAATTGATGATGCTATCCGCTACGCTAATCTGCAGGGGGGCAATAAAGAGACCCGAATCATAAATGCCAGCGACCGGGTGGCTGTCAATCTGGGAGTTGAAATTCTAAAAAGCATTCCGGGAAGAATTTCGACAGAGGTCGATGCGCGATTATCATTTAACCGGGGGATGTGTGTGGCCAAAGCAGAAAAACTGGTCAGAATGTATGAAGAACAAAATATTGACCGGTCGAGAATTCTGATTAAGTTAGCCTCCACCTGGGAAGGCATTAAGGCTGCTGAGGAACTTGAGCAACTGGGCATAAACTGCAATCTTACCCTGCTCTTTTCCTTTGCCCAGGCCCGGGCTTGCGCTGAAGCGGGAGTATATCTGATTTCGCCATTTGTCGGCCGTATCTATGACTGGTATCACAGCCGCAATCCTGAAACCTCTTATCAGGCGGATGAGGATCCCGGAGTAAAATCGGTGCGTAATATTTACGACTATTATAAGAAGCATCGTTATACAACCATAATTATGGGGGCCAGCTTCCGTAATACCGGGCAGGTTCTGGCGCTTGCTGGCTGTGATCGCTTAACGATTTCTCCGGAATTACTCCATGCGCTAAAAAACAGCGACTCCCCGGTGGAACAAAAACTTCAGGCGTCGGTGGAAGCATTTCATCAACCAGCACCATTGTCCGAAGATGAATTTCGCTGGCAACACAACCAGGATGCCATGGCAGTAGATAAACTGGCGGAAGGTATTCGACAGTTCGCCACAGACCAGCAAAAGCTGGAGGATATGCTGGCAGCCCGGCTCTAATTGCTTAATTTCATATAATTATCCTTTAATCAGGTGGAAAGAAATATGCCCTCACATAAAGAACTCGCCAATGCGATTCGCGCTCTCAGTATGGATGCCGTTCAGAAAGCCAATTCCGGTCACCCGGGTGCCCCTATGGGTATGGCGGACATCGCCGAAGTGTTATGGCGCGATTACCTGAACCATAACCCGCAGAACCCGTCATGGAGTGACCGTGACCGCTTCGTGCTGTCCAACGGCCACGGCTCAATGCTGATTTACAGCCTGCTGCACCTCACCGGTTATGATCTGCCGATTCAGGAACTGGCGAACTTCCGTCAGCTGCACTCACGCACTCCGGGCCACCCGGAATACGGCTACACGCCGGGCGTTGAAACCACCACCGGCCCTCTGGGACAGGGGATTGCCAATGCCGTCGGTTTCGCGATTGCTGAACGCACCCTGGCGGCACAGTTTAACCGTCCGGGCCATGACATCGTCGATCACCACACCTACGTGTTTATGGGCGACGGCTGTATGATGGAAGGGATCTCTCACGAGGTCTGCTCACTGGCCGGCACCCTGAAACTCGGTAAGCTGATGGCGTTCTATGATGACAACGGTATCTCTATCGATGGTCACACCGAAGGCTGGTTTACCGATGACACCGGACTGCGTTTTGAAGCTTACGGCTGGCATGTGATCCGTGGTATCGACGGTCACGACAGCGAAGCGGTGCGTAAAGCGATTGAAGAAGCCCGTAGCGTCACAGACAAGCCGTCACTGCTGATGTGTAAAACCGTGATTGGTTTCGGTTCACCGAACAAAGCCGGAACTCACGATGCACACGGAGCCGCGCTGGGTAACGAAGAAATTGCACTGACCCGTAAACAGCTGGGCTGGAACTATCCTCCGTTTGAAATCCCTGCCGATATTTACGCGGCCTGGGATGCCAAAGCGGCCGGTCAGGAAAAAGAGCAGGCGTGGAACCAGAAATTTGCCGCTTACCGCGAAGCCTTCCCTGAGCTGGCCAAAGAGTATGAGCGTCGTACCACCAGCCAGCTGCCGGCCAACTGGCAGGCAGAATCTCAGAAATATATTGAGCAACTGCAGGCGAATCCGGCGAATATCGCCAGCCGTAAAGCCTCACAGAATGCGATTGAATCTTTCGGCAAACTGCTGCCGGAATACCTGGGCGGCTCTGCTGACCTGGCGCCAAGCAACCTGACCATGTGGTCCGGCTCCAAACCGATTAACGAAGACCCGGCCGGTAACTACATCCATTACGGTGTCCGTGAATTCGGTATGACCGCGATTGCTAACGGTCTGGCTCTGCACGGTGGTTTCCTGCCATACACCGCCACCTTCCTGATGTTCGTGGAATATGCCCGTAACGCGGCGCGCATGGCCGCCCTGATGAAAATCCGTCAGGTACTGGTCGTATACCCAATGACTCCATACGGTCTGGGTGAAGACGGCCCCGACTCATCAGCCGGTAGAGCAACTGGCCAGCCTGCGCACCACGCCTAATATGAGCACCTGGCGTCCGTGTGACCAGGTGGAATCTGCCGTGGCCTGGAAATATGCCATTGAACGTCAGGAAGGACCGAGCGCCCTGATTTTCTCCCGCCAGAACCTGACCCAGCAGCCGCGCAGCGCAGAGCAGCTGGCGAACGTGGCCCGTGGCGGTTATATCCTGAAAGACAGTGAAGGCCAGCCGGAACTGATCCTGATTGCGACCGGTTCAGAGGTTTCTCTGGCGGTGGAGGCGGCAGACAAACTGACTGCTGAAGGGCGTAAAGTGCGGGTGGTTTCTATGCCATCCACCGATACCTTCGACAAACAGGATGCAGCGTACCGTGAATCTGTACTGCCTGCGGCCGTCAGCGCCCGAGTGGCAGTGGAAGCAGGAATTGCCGACTACTGGTACAAATACACCGGTCTGAACGGTGCGATTGTGGGTATGACCACCTTCGGTGAATCTGCTCCGGCGGACCTGCTGTTTAAAGAGTTCGGCTTCACCGTAGATAACGTGGTGGCGAAAGCGAAAGCGATTCTGTAACACCTTATCCCCCGGCATACCGCCGGGGGATAAGTTCAAAAGCGTAACGATTCTCATATCAGGAAACATAAAAAGCGTCATTGTCCCCTTTTCGTTGGCCGGAAACTCTTTAAAATATTCCTTTTCATTTTCCCAGGGACACTCTCGATTGAAAAAGCGCTCTTCTTTGCTGTTAGCTCTGGTTGTTTCACTGTATTCAATGTCTGGCGTTGCCGGGGTCACTCCTTCTCCTGAACTGACATCACAGATTGTCGACCGTTATGCCAACCATATTTTCTATGGCAGTGGCGCCAGCGGCATGGCAATGGTAGTGATTGATGGCAACCAGCGGGTGTTTACTGGTCTGGGGGAAACCCGTCCCGGGAATAATATCCGGCCACAGAAGGATTCAGTGGTCAGGATTGCCTCACTGAGTAAGCTGATGACCACTGAAGTGTTGGTGAAATTATCTAAATCCGGGACTGTCAGACTCAATGATCCGTTGAGCCGCTATGCTCCGCGGGGTGCAGTGGTTCCTGCCTGGCACGGTAACAGTATCCGGTTAATTAACCTTGCGACCCACAGCGCCGGGTTGCCACGCGAAATGCCGGGAGGTAAAGCACATCGCCCGGTATTTATCTGGCCAGTCCGCAGTCAGCGCTGGGCCTGGCTGGCGCATGCAAGGCTAAAATATGCGCCGGGAACTGAAGTCTCCTATTCTAACCTGGGATTTGATTTGCTGGCAGATGCTCTGTCGAGGGCAGCAGCCAAACCCTATCCACAGCTGCTGCTACAACTGGTTACCCGACCTTTGGGGATGAAAGATACCACCTTTACGCCATCTCCGGATCAATGCCAACGGCTGATGGTGCCGGAACAAAGCGCCAGTCCTTGTAATAACACCCTGGCAGCTATCGGTAGTGGTGGTGTTTATTCCACACCTGATGACATGGGACGCTGGATGCAGCAATTCCTGAACTCGGTCGGTCATCCACGTAGCCCGCTGGCAGGTGAACTGCAAAGAATGATTTATCCGCGTTCATCGCTATTACGGGTGAATGGTATGGATGTGGCTGGCCATGCGGATGCTATTGGAATGGGCTGGCTACACATGGCTGCGACGGACGACTCCCCTGCTCTTATTGAGAAAACCGGTGGCGGAGGGGGCTTTATGACCTATATCGCCATGTCTCCGCAGAATAATGTTGGTGTATTTATTGTGGTTGCCCGTTCATCATTAAGTCATTTTTCACCAATGAGCAACGGCGTAAACGAACTTATTGCCGAACTGGTACGAAATCACCGTTAAAAATGGTTTCCCGCAGAGTCAGGAGCCTGCTCAGGCACCGCTGACCAGATGACTGGCCAGCGGTCTGCGGAATGCCAGCGGTCGCAGACGCTCTCGCTGGCAAACTGTTTAAGCACAAACTGTTGACCATCAAATTGCCAACGACTCAGTGTCCCGCAATCTGCCAGGTAACGCCCCCATAACACCGTAGTCAATACCCTGGTAGTCGGGTCATACCCGGCGTTAGTTAATTCAAAATTATCCCCCGTCTGGACCTCCTGAGAAAAAGGCAAACGGAAAGTCAGTTGTCGCGCCTCTGGCGGGGAATTACGGTTAATCAGCCATGCCTGATAAAAAGTGTTATAGGCGGCGCTTTCACAACTAATCAACAGCAACGCCCGCGTATCACTCACAGGCGCCACTTTAATCTGCCGGAACACGGGTTCCAGCGAACAGGTCTGCAAACTGATTTGTGAAATACCGTAATTGACGAAATAGTTTATTTCATCACGGGACAGTGGTGTCGGCGGTGTCAATCCTGATTCAACCACCAGAGTTTGTGATGAGTCTTCCTGCCCCTGAGTCGAATTACTCAGGTTAGCCCGGATTTCCGATACTTTTCTTAGAAACTCTGGCAGAGTTGTTAAAGACAGGGTCGCATGAACATCGTCCCCGACACTGAGTTTAATCGAATGGCTCAGAAGGTCGAGTAAACTTTGTGCCATTCGGGGATCATCGGTGACGACTGAACGGGGATCACTCTGCAGGTCGGGCTGCGGCCACGGGTGATCATCAATCATCAGTCTTTGTACCAGTGTTGACTGACTCGCTTTGGCTGACGCGTTCGGAGGATGATAATCAATACGCAACCAGTCGATAGTCGACTCACCTGCCCGCCGGTAAAAACTGACCACCAGGCCACTTCCGTGATCAATACTCCTTGCCTCGCAGGAGGCAAAATTATTACAGCTTAACTCCCAGTCGGAAAATACCTTTTGCACCGGTTGTGCCGACAGGCGACCAGTCACAGATATTAACAGCAATAACAGTATTGCTTTGGGTCGTTGCATACAAATGTACCGGGAGAAACCTGCAAGGCACTGACAACGGCCAGAATACCTGCTAAAACAGGTATCATCCGGAATGATTTAACGCGGCTCAATCGGAATCTTCGGACTCTTCCCGCACGGTGAGCGAATAGATCGTCACACCATGTCCTGGCCGCAAAATGCTGCGGATAAAAAAATACCCTGACAGTGCAGGGTATCCTGAAAAACACTAGCTGCAGTTATTACGCATCATGATGAATATCGTCATGTTGCTGAGCAGTAATCATTTGCACCCGTTTACGAACACAGTACCAGCCAATAATCAGCAAAATGATAATTAACGGAATACACGCCACTGTGTAGGTCCCGGTAGGATAATCAAACGCCATAAGCACAATAACGCTAAACAGGAACAGTAATGTCAGCCAGGAGGTAAAAGGTGCACCCGGTAATTTAAAGCTGATATCATCGGCTTTACCTTCTTTGATAGCCTGGCGCAGTTTCAGCTGGCAAAGTACGATGAATGCCCACGAAGATACGATCCCCAGGGACGCAAAATTCAGAACGATTTCGAAGACCTGACCCGGCACATAGTAGTTAAGTACTACCCCAATCACATACACGCCGATAGTCACAAGGATACCAGCGAAAGGTACCTGCTGACGGCTCATCTTAGACATAAATTTTGGCGCGGAACCGCCCATCGACATCGAACGTAAAATACGACCGGTGGTATACAGACCTGAGTTCAGGCTGGACAATGCCGCGGTCAGTACCACAATATTCATGATACTACCGATGTAAGGCACGCCCAGTTTCGAGAAGAAGGTTACAAATGGGCTCTGACCCGCCTGATAAGCATTCCACGGCAACAGTAATACCAGCAGTAAGACTGATCCGACATAAAACAGACCGATACGCCAGATAACGCTGTTTATGGCTTTCGGCACCATAATCTTCGGATTTTTACACTCACCCGCCGCTGTACCTACGAATTCGATGGAAACGAAAGCAAACACAACTCCCTGAATCAACACCAGTGCCGCTAACAGGCCGTGAGGAAAAATACCTCCATTATCACTGATCAGATGGAATCCGGGCTGTACACCGTCCAGAGGTTTACCGCTCCCCAAAAACACGACACCAACAATCAGGAAAATGACAATAGCCAGCACTTTCACCAGGGCGAACCAGAACTCCATTTCGGCGAACCATTTCACACCGATCATGTTCATCGTACCCACCAGCGCCAGGGCTGCCAGAGCAATGACCCACTGCGGGATATCACCAAAAGCTCCCCAGTAATGCATATACAATGCAACTGCCGTGATATCGACGATACCGGTCATCGCCCAGTTAACAAAGTACATCCACCCTGCAACGAATGAAGCTTTCTCACCCATGAATTCACGTGCATAGGAGACAAAACTCCCACTGGAGGGCCGGTGCATAACCAGTTCACCGAGGGCACGCAGAATAAAGAATGAGAAAATACCGCACACCAGATAGACTAACGCAAGTGCCGGGCCTGCATCTTGTAGGCGGGAACCTGCTCCCAGAAATAATCCGGTTCCAATGGCACCACCTATGGCAATCATCTGAACCTGACGGTTACCCATCTCTTTACGGTAGCCACTGTCATGTGAATTAAGCCATTTGCGTCGTGCCGCACGTAGCTCTTCAGCTGTTTTTTTTGTATGTTTCATATTTTTCCTGTTTGTCCTGACCACCCGCAATACATAGTAATCGTTTGCGTACTTATGCGGAGGTTATCTCTTCAACCTTGCACAGCCACACGATTTTGCCATAAGAAAAACCGGGCGCTGAATCCTACCCGCTTAAGACAGTTGCCGTAAAGCCCTGTAAATCAAAGCGAAGACTTTCTTATGATGGATATCAAAATAAAACGTCATAAGTTATTGTTATGAGATGTGACGTACCTGTCCCTCATCGCAGCAGTAGCAAGCAGCGTTTCCGGAAATCACAGGTCGCGACAACATTCAAACGACAGCGGATTTTGCCTTGGATTAGCCATTTTTTCAGTAAAAATTTTGCCTGTAATAAAGGATTCTGCCCGTTTTGTAACTCAGATAACATGTTTCTCCGACCCTGCCAGGGCTTTGACAGGCGGATCCGGGTGGTGAAAACCTTCACCAGAGTGGATCAAAGCAGGTGTTTACGGCATTATCACTGGCATACAACAAAAGCACCGCCACCTATCAGCGGGCCTGACCACGCTGGTGACACTCTCTTTGACAGGTAGTCGTATTGAATGATGAACAGTGATACCCCCTCCCGCCTGACGATGTACGGCATTAAAAACTGCGATACTATTCGTAAAGCCCGACGCTTCCTGGAAGATCAGGGCGTGGAATACTATTTTCACGATTACCGGGTCGACGGACTGGACAGCACGCTATTACACACTTTTATCGACACTCTGGGTTATCAAACCCTGCTGAATACCCGCGGCACCACATGGCGTAAACTGCCGGAGGAGACGCGGGCAGCCGTCACTGATAATCAAAGCGCTTTACAGGTTATGCTGGAAAACCCTGCGGTGATTAAACGTCCGCTGCTGTGTGCAGCCAACAATGCCATGCTGACCGGTTTTGATCCGGCCGCCTACCAGACGTTTATTCAGGAGAATCTCTGATGTTTTGCCCGGTGATAGAGCTTACACAACAACTGATACGTTGCCCTTCGGTCAGCCCGGAAGACGCGGGTTGTCAGACACTGTTAATCGACCGATTACAGGCCATTGGTTTTAAAATTGAACTGATGAATTTTGGTGATACCCGTAATTTCTGGGCCACCCGTGGGGAAGGTGAAACACTGGCATTTGCCGGCCATACTGATGTGGTGCCACCAGGTGAAGCAAGGCACTGGATTAATCCACCCTTTGAGCCGACGATTCGTGACGGCATGCTGTTTGGTCGGGGTGCAGCGGATATGAAAGGCTCACTGGCAGCCATGGTGGTTGCGGCTGAACGTTTTGTCACTATGCACCCTTATCATCGTGGCCGGCTGGCATTTATGATTACTTCCGATGAAGAAGCTAGCGGAATCAACGGGACGGTAAGAATGGTCGACACACTGATGGCACGTCAGGAACGACTGGATTACTGTCTGGTGGGCGAACCTTCCAGTACTGAAGTGGTGGGAGATGTGGTCAAAAACGGCCGTCGTGGGTCCATTACTGCGAATCTGACCGTTCATGGGGTACAGGGACATGTTGCTTATCCGCATCTTGCCGACAATCCGGTTCACCGCGCCATGCCTGCTCTGAATGAACTGGTCGCAACCGTCTGGGACAATGGTAATGAATTTTTCCCGCCCACCAGTATGCAGATTGCCAATATCCAGGCCGGCACCGGCAGCAATAACGTTATCCCGGGCGATCTGTTTGTCCAGTTCAATTTCCGGTTTAGCACCGAACTGACCGATGCCATGATCCGTGAACAGGTTGAGGCTCTGCTGAACCGTCATCAACTCAGATACAGTCTGGAATGGAATTTATCCGGCCAGCCCTTCCTGACATCTCAGGGAAAACTGGTCAATGCGGTAGTAAAAGCCGTTCAGCACTATAATGAAATTAAGCCTCAGCTTCTGACCACCGGAGGTACCTCTGATGGCCGGTTTATTGCCCGGATGGGAGCACAAGTGGTGGAACTGGGGCCGGTAAATGCCACGATCCACAAAATTAATGAATGTGTAAAAGCATCCGATCTGCAACTACTGAGCAGGATGTATCAACGGATCATGGATCAACTTGTTGCCTGATCACTGAAGGAGCTACAGTCATGGAATGGTTGAAACACTATTGGTGGGTCATTGTTATCCTGTTTATGATCGGTATTTTGGTTAACGTTTATAAAGATTTAAAACGTGTCGATCCCAAAAAATATCTGGATAACAAACCCGAACTGCCCCCGCATCGTGATTTTAACGATAAGTGGGATGATGATGATGACTGGCCCGCTAAGAAATAATCCGCTACGGGTAATGCCGCTGGTCCCGGAACTTCGGGTCAGCGGCATATTGTGTAAGAACACAGGTTTCAGATCATCGGAATAACATCATCTTGTCCCGGAGTACTGCCGCTCAACGCCTCATCAAAATAACGCTTAGGTACGGTGTACTTCAGATGATTAATCGCCAGTTGCAGACTTTTCTCATCAATGGCATGGGGTAAATCTTCCACGCAATCCAGTGTCACATCGCCCCCCGCGCCAATGAGCCACTCTGCCGCCTGTTCGGCTCTTTTATACGGAATAACTTCGTCTTCATCACCATGAATCAGATGGACAGTCGTCGCCAGCGATGCGGTCACCGGTGGCGTATTATAACTTCCGGATAATATCACTGCCCTGCCGGCCAGTTCAGGGATTACTTTCAGTGCCTCGAGAATCATAATTCCTCCCTGAGAGAATCCGACTAACGCTGTCGCCGCAGCGGTCACTCCGGTCTGAACTTGCCACTCTTTGACCAGTCCGGTGAATTGCGGCATCACTTTATCGATATTATTTTGCCGTAATGTGACCGAGCAGTCCTGCTCGCTAAACCATTCACTGCCCCCCGCCATAAGTTGATGAGGACCACCAATGGAGATCACATGCGATTGTGGGAACGCCTGTGCAAACCACTGGCCAATTCGGGCCATAGATGTCGGATTATCCCCACTGCGATGAAATAATAAAAACAACTGAGTCCCCGGGCCTGCGGGTGACTGCACAACTACCTGTTCAAGATCCATAATATCCTCCTGCTGATTACTATAGCCTGCCAGCCAGCGAGCCACACGCGGAAGATTTTGACCATAAGGGTCAAATTTTCCGTAACTGGTCCAGTTTCTGCTGCCACTGTACTGACTGTTGAGGATCCAGAGTGACCAATTGCTGAGAAATCTGTTGCCTTAACTGCCGTAACCAGGCTTTTCGACCACCGGATGCCACGATACTTTGATTCAGTGCTTTATCCTCATTACACGCTGCCAACAAGGATGGAGGGCATGGAGTAACAGCACACAAACGCATCAGCACCGGATATGAAGTTTCAAAAGGCCGGCTTCCCCAGGCAAATCCGGCCAGTTCCTGCCAGTCTGCATCACTCAACCCCTGAATATCCTGCTGCGCAGGCCGAATTATCTCTGACGGTAATTTCTCCAGCCAGTAAGGTGCGGCAAAGGCCAGGTTCCTCCGCAGCCATTGCTCAGCTTCCGCGGTAAAACGTGATGCTCTGTCACTTAATGGCAATACTGCCATTGCAGTATAACATCCACTGCTGGCTTCCCGCTGGCTGCCGACTCTGACCAGACGAAACCCACAACTGCGCCAGAATTGCCAAAGCTCTCCGGTCAGTCCAAAACTGACCGACAAATATTCACAGTCAGGGCCTGCTCCATTGATAGCTGCACTGACCAGATCTCTGCCGATACCCTGTCGCCTGACCTGAGGATGCACTGCCACCCGACTGATACGCAATGAACGCATCATCGCAGCTTCAGGAAAACCACTATGAGCCGCCAGCGACTGAGCCACCAGATTTCCTTTCGGACGACGAAAACCTGCCCATATGGCTTCACTCAACACACGGCTAAGTCCACCCTCTTCCAGCAACCACAAGGCACCGTGAATTTCGGTAGCTGTTTGTGCCAGCCAGAAATGCATACCAGGGGCATCCATCATCCGGCGCAGATCCAGTGGCGTAGTCCGGTAGTGGGCACTGCTTAACAACTGGTAGACCGCACGGGCTTTTTGCGGGGCCGATTGCCAACAATCCTGTGGCAACCGGCATATCTCCGGGATCTTCTCAGACAGGGGCGCAACGACTTCATCAAACAAAAACAGATGATTGATAAAACGTTCCAATGGATCCCCTGCGGCCCAGCGTAATGGATCGGACAAGCTAAAAAATTTTACCGCAGGTAACGAGGCGCAGAATTTTAGCAGGAACCCACGGCCCGTGCCTTCATAACCCTGGACCGTCGTGGCTAATAAAACATGCCGGAAGTGGCTAATCATTTGCCCTAACAGAGGTGCAGGAATAGCTGCGGCCTCATCCACAATCAACCAGTCTCCGTCACGAGGAGGGTCGGCCAGTAATGCATCAGGAGCGACAAAACGGAATGCTTCACCCGCAAATTGTCGCAGAACATCAACCGAGGTTTTCGCCGGTGCGGTAATCAACGCCCCGGGACGACTTTTTGCCAGCATACCCGCCAGAGCTGATTTTCCCCTGCCACGTGGCGCCGTCACGACTGCCACTCCAGGAGGTAATGACTGAAGTTGTTCCAGCACCGCGCGCTGTTGCACACCGGCAGCAGACTGCCAACGGGCTGGCACTGTCAGTGGCGGTATATCCGGTGACTGATACTGGTACCAGTAGCTGATATGACTATCGCTGGCCAGTACCGTCTGCAGATGCTGCATAAAATAAGGTGTCGCAATAGCCTCAGGCGTGTCTGCCCAGCGCAGGCTGTCCTGACAGAGTCGTCGTGTCCATTGTTCGCGGGGCGGCAATAACAACAACAGCCAACTGCCTGGCAGCAGTGTTCCGGCAAGGCAGGCCAGGGCTTCTGCATGAAACCCTCGTCGGGCATCGAAAATGGCATGCATAAACTCGCGTCCAAGCAGACCTCTGACCGCTGAAGGTAACACATGAGGTTCCGGCGCCTGGGGGGCCGGACTGACAGTCAGCCAGTTTCCGGCCACGGATTGCCGGATATCCGTGGCCGCGCTTATCACCCAGTCATCACTGCCACAGATAACACAAATGCGTCGGACTCCGGCCCGGCGCATCTGTTCACTGCCAGATTGCCAGTCGGTCATCCGGCGGAGAAAGTGTTACATTGCGCAGGATTGCCACTGTCAAAACCACGCTTAAACCAACTGTAACGTTGCTGAGAAGTACCATGGGTAAAACTATCCGGCACTATACGCCCCTGACTTTGTTGTTGCAGTTTATCGTCACCGATGGCTTCTGCGGCATTAAGAGCCTCCTGCAGATCACCGGTTTCCAGCACATTTTGCTGTTGCATGTAGTGTCCCCAGACACCGGCAAAACAATCTGCCTGAAGTTCGAGCTTCACTGAAAGATGGTTTGCTTCCGTCTGAGTACTGCGTTGCTGTTGCTCTCTGACTTTTTCTTCAATCCCCAGCAGTTTCTGTACATGGTGTCCAACTTCATGGGCGATGACATAACCATCAGCAAAATCACCACCAGCACCCAGTTTATTTTTCAGTTCATCATAAAACGACAGATCGATATACACTGTCTGGTCGGCCGGGCAATAAAAGGGGCCCATCACGGACTGACCGGTGCCACATCCGGTGGTGGTCTGCCCACGATACATGACCAGTTTTGGGTTCACATACTGCTTGCCCATTTTCTGAAAAATTTCACTCCAGGTATCTTCCGTGGAAGCCAGAATCACCGAAGTGAACTTCGCCGCCTGTGCATCAGAGGAGCTTTGCACATGCCCCTGACTTTGAGACTGCGTAGTGGTGACACTGCTGCCCCCTCCCCCCAGTAACGGAGTCAGGTCATAGCCATAATAACCCGCGACAACCACGACTATCAGGATGACTATCCCGCCTTTACCTCGTGGAATCCGGATACCGCCACCGCCCATACCACCACTACCTGAAGACTGATCGCGACGATCTTCCACATTGTCGCTTTCACGACGCCCTTGCCAACGCATCTGTTACCTCTGTTATTTTTTTTTACATTCTGATGATTTTAGTTGCGTATCTGGCAGATGACCAGCATCGCTATCTGAAACTCAGTGAGAACAACAAAACCAGGTAACAGAAACAGCAACGCCGGTCAGGAAGAAACTCTGCCTGACCGGCGCTCTTAAGAAGGACCGAAATCTATCTTAATCCAGTGGGACACCTAAACGGTGAGCAACTTCTTCATAGGCCTCAACCACACCGCCCAGGCTTTGGCGGAAACGGTCTTTATCCATTTTTGCCATGGTGGTTTTATCCCAAAGGCGGGCACCGTCCGGGGAGAATTCATCACCCAGTACAACCTCACCGTTGAATAGTCCAAATTCCAGCTTAAAGTCCACCAGAATCAGTCCTGCATCGTCAAACATCTGGCTTAAGACTTCATTCGCTTTAAGAGTCAACTCGCGCATCCGTGCCAGATGCTGCTGGCTGACCCAGCCAAAGGTTTCGCAGTAAGATTCATTAATCATCGGGTCATGATGCGCATCGTCTTTCAGGAACAGATCGAACAGTGGCGGGTTCAGAGCAATCCCCTCTTCCACACCCAATCTTTTCACCAGAGATCCCGCCGCGCGGTTACGTACCACACACTCTACCGGAACCATATCCAGTTTTTTTACCAACGCTTCGGTATCTGAAAGCAATGCTTCCATCTGAGTCGGAATGCCGGCCTGCTGCAATTTTTGCATAATAAAATAGTTAAATTTATTATTAACCATTCCCTTACGGTCAAACTGCTCGATTCTGGCACCGTCTCCTGCTGATGTATCATTGCGGAATTCAAGTATCAGCAAATCAGGATTATCGGTACTGAATACTGTTTTAGCCTTGCCGCGATACAACTCAGCTTGCTTTTGCATCTTGTTAACTCCAAACATGAAAGAACTTACGCACGGTTACTGATTTTAGCTAAACCATCTCTCTGCGCAATCGTTTACCTGCCAGCGACTATTATGCCAAATTAAAAACAAAAAGGCCGGAGAATCTCCGGCCTTTTCCATTTATTTGTTAAACGCCGCCTGAAGAACAGGCACCAGCGCATCATTCTGCGACTGGGTCAACACATGACCTTTCGGATCGATAAACTGCAGACTGCTCCGGTTACCCAAATCACCCAACTGTAATTTGTAATCCCCCTTCGCCAGTTCCGGGTCTTTCGCTCCTAACGCATCCCATGCTGCACTGCCAGGTTGCTTATAAGACACCTTCAGACTACCGTCTGAACGGTCTTTATCCGACACCGTCATTCCGATACGCAGCAATGCGGCAGGCAGACGTTGCCATGTGGCAGTATAAGGTGCACGAATAATCAGATCTGGTAATCCGGTATCATCAGCTCCGCTCTGCACATCGATAGTACCGACTTTATTGTTTCCGGCATTTTCACGGGCAGTTTCCTGGGCATTTAGCCCGATGGTAATCGCATTAAGCAATTGTGCGGTATAACGCTGAACTTCACCGGTAGAAGTCACTGCAACCCCTTTCTGTTGCAGTTCCAGTGAGCGCACAGTTAACACGGTCTGATAGCTTTGTTTCTGAATCGAGACCTGATAACGCCCCCGGTACTGATGATCTTCATCCGGGCGGTTCCAGTCGATCCAGTCAGTTGTCAGTTGCTGTGCTGCATCATTGCGATCGGCAATCTTATATTTATCCGCTTCCAGGACATTAATCACCTGTGTCCACAAATCGGCTTGCTGATTCTCGAGGATCAGCGATGCACTGTTTCCACTAAACTGAGTACGGGTTCCGGTCAGCAAGGCCAGTGGCTGTGCAGGTGGCCGAATATCCAGCATTTTGCCAGTCGCCCCCTGAGCCGGGGCCGGTGGGACCTGATACTGTGCATTTTCCAACGGTAAAATCATACCGGAGGGGACATTCAGATCATGTAAACCGGAAGCTTTCAGATAGTCTTCATTCCCGTTGATTTGCCGCTTGTAATGCTGATCGTTAGAACAGGCAGCCAGTAATAATACCACTGACAAGCCGGCTACTTTTGCGACTGCAGAACTCTTAACTGAGTAAGCCATTCAAACTCCCTAAATTATCGCAAACCTGCATCACGTAAAGCTTTCTCCACCACTGGCACTGCATTCGCAGTCAACGGGGTCATCGGCAGGCGTAATGTGTCGTTTGCGATCAACCCCAGCTGTTTCGCTGCCCACTTAACGGGGATCGGATTGGGTTCACAAAATAACGTATGATGTAATACCATCAGACGCTGATTCAGATGCCGGGCTTCAGCATAATGACCTTGTTCGGCCAGCTGACATAAATCGGCCATTTCACGTGCAGCAATGTTCGCCGTCACTGAAATAACGCCCGAACCACCCAGTTGCATAAAGTCTAACGCACTGGCGTCATCGCCGCTCAGTAAAATAAACTTGTCATCAACCAGCTCTTGGATCTGGCTAACGCGGGATAAGTTCCCTGTCGCTTCTTTTATTCCGATAATATTTTTTATTTCGGCTAAACGGGCTACCGTTTCAGGCAACATATCACAACCAGTACGCGACGGAACATTATACAGAATTTGCGGCAATGCGCTGCTTTCTGCAATGGCTTTGAAGTGCTGAAACATCCCTTCCTGAGTAGGACGATTGTAGTAAGGAACGACCGTCAGACAGCCAACCACCCCGCTATCTTCAAAGTGGCGGGTCAATTCAATGCCTTCCGCTGTTGCATTGGTACCGGTACCGGCAATGACAGGAATACGCCCTTCTGCCAGCTCGACGGTCGCTTTCACCACCTCAACATGCTCAGCATGGCTAAGCGTTGCCGATTCGCCGGTGGTCCCGACAGAAACAATGGCAGAAGTTCCACTATCAATATGATAATTAATTAGTTTTTTTAGGCTGTCACGGCAAAGGTCACCGTTATCATCCATTGGTGTAACCAGCGCAACAATACTTCCGGTAAACATTAGTGATCCCCTCAACTGACAATTACTTCATGGTAAGGTTTAGTTCATGTGAAAAGCAAGCAAGCCAGTCGCTTCCTGTGCTTGTCAGCAGTTTTTTTATGTTTACCTTAAGGTTATTAGTAAAAAACAGGAAAGACGACTTTGCCGCAATCACAGCAACACCATCTGGTTATTACCGCACTCGGTGCTGACCGACCGGGGATCGTGAATACCATTACCCGCCATGTCAGCCGTTGCGGGTGCAATATTGACGACAGCCGCCTCGCCCTGCTCGGAGATGAGTTTACCTTTATCATGCTGCTTTCCGGCAGTTGGAATGCAATTGGCTTAATTGAGTCGACCCTGCCGCTGAAAGGAGCAGAACTCGAACTATTAATTATTATGAAGCGTACCCGGGTGGATACCCACCCCCCCGGCCGGAGACTACCTGGATTGAAGTCGAGGTGCCCGATACTCCGGGTATTATCGAACGCTTTACCGACCTGCTCGATCAGAACCAGATGAATATTGCGGAACTGGTCTCACGGATAAAACCCGCACAGGAAAAAACGCCACCGACCCTGTATATCCAGATGACTGCACACAGCGCTCTGCCAAGACAACGCAACTTATTTGAACAGGCATTTCATCAGCTCTGTACAGAACTGAAAGCACAAGGCAGTATACGGCTGTACAGCATGCTGGACAGTGACGCATCAGAGACATTCCCTGCACAATGAGTGACCGCCGGTTACCATTGAACTCTTCTGACTGCGTCAGCGTGTTTATCTGAAGTATTAAGCATTTTCCGCACTTGCTCTGCGGCAGTTTATTACCGAAGGTAATGCAGTCTGATAAAATTAATGTTAACGGGCTGATTCAGCCAAAAGATAAGAATCGGAGAGTTGTGATGAATCCACTGAAAGCCGGCGATAGTGCCCCATTGTTTAGCTTGCCAGATCAGGATGGAGAACAAGTTAACCTGAGCGACTTCCAGGGAGAACGGGTACTCATTTATTTTTATCCTAAAGCAATGACCCCGGGATGTACTGTGCAGGCCTGTGGTTTACGGGACAATATGTCAGCCCTGAACAAAGCCGGAGTACAGGTATTGGGTATCAGTACTGATAAACCAGAGAAGCTCTCCCGTTTTGCCGAAAAGGAGCTGCTGAACTTTACACTGTTATCTGATGAAGACCACCAGGTCTGCGAGCAGTTTGGCATCTGGGGAGAAAAGAACTTCATGGGTAAAACCTATGACGGTATTCACCGCACAACTTTTCTGGTCGGAACTGACGGTAAAATCGAAAAAGTGTTTGATGATTTTAAAACCTCAAACCACCACGATGTTGTCCTCAGTTACCTGCAAGCCTGATTTTCATTATTCTCTGCCGTCGGAGCATCCTCCGGCGGCATCTTTCTCTCTCTCTGTACCTCGTAAACACTCTGCTATACTGCATAGCAAATCGCTGCAAGACGCACAAAAGAATCTGCCCGATAATGGTACACATCGGTTAACTTTCCGCGAACCTACGGCCAGTCTCAGAGTCAAAAATTTCATGGCCGACAAACAGGGACAGGTGATGAGATACTCCTTCAACAAAACGCTGACAGCCCTGATGTTTTTAACATCCGTCTGTGGTTCAGTTCCCGCCTCTTTCGCCGATGTCACCGATACTCTGCCGGATATCGGGACGACGGCCGGAGCAACCCTTTCTATCAATCAGGAGTTGCAGATTGGGGATTTTTACGTTCGCGAACTGCGTGGCAGCGCGCCTCTGATCAATGATCCTCTACTGACCGGATATATAAATAACATTGGCCAGCGGCTGGTCGCCCATGCCTGGTCAGTCAAAACCCCCTTTCATTTTTATCTGATACAAAATGATGAGTTAAATGCCTTTGCTTTTTTTGGCGGCAATGTTGTCCTGCATTCGGCGATATTCCGTTACACCGATAATGAAAGCCAACTGGCTTCGGTAATGGCGCACGAAATCTCGCACGTTACTCAACGGCATTTAGCCAGAGCAATGGAAGCACAAAAACGTAGTGCACCGCTCACCTGGGTCGGGGCATTAGGTTCGATATTGCTGGCAATAGCTAATCCTGAAGCCGGAATGGCAGCATTAAGCGGTACTTTGGCCGGAACTCAGCAGGGCATGATCAGTTTCACACAGGAAAATGAAAAGGAAGCAGACCGCATAGGAATTCAGGTATTACAACGTTCAGGTTTTGATCCGCAAGCCATGCCGGCTTTCTTAGAGAAGCTCGCCGACCAGACCCGTTACGCCTCTAAACCTCCGGAGATACTGTTAACCCACCCGCTGCCGGACAGCCGACTGGCTGATGCCCGTGACCGGGCAAACCAAATGCCGAGGGTGGTAGTTCACTCCTCACAGGATTTCTTTTTTGCCAAAGTCCGCATCATGGGGATGTATGGAACCTCTCAGTTAACCAACAGCAGCGGCCTGCTGGACGATGTGCTGGCCCAGTACGCCCGGGGGAATGTTCGTCAACAACTGGCAGCAAAATATGGCAAAGCTGTACAGTTCCTGGAAGCGAAAAAATTCCAGGATGCTAAAAATATTATTCAGCCACTGTTACAGAGCCAGCCCGCAAATCCATGGTTTCTCGATATCATGACTGATATTGATATTGGCCTGAAACAACCAGCTGCAGCGGTCAGTATGCTTACCTCAGCCAGTAGTCCGCAGAATAATCCGGTCATTCAGTTAAATCTGGCTAACGCTTATTTACAGGCTGGTCAGGCTGCCAACGCCAGTAAGCTGCTTAACCGCTATACCTGGTCCTATCCGGATGATCCCAATGGCTGGGATTTACTCAGCCAGGCCAACGCGGCTCAGGGACTCAGTGATGAAGTGCTGTTTGATCAGGCGCAGGGGCTGGCCCTCAATGGTCAGTTGGATCAGGCGATACGGGCACTGAGCAGCGCCAGCGCACAGTCGCCGGTTGGCAGCCTAAAACAGGCACGTTATGATGCGCGCATTGACCAACTCCGGCAGCTGCAACAACGCTTCCGACAGTATCAGAAAGGATCGTAACTTATGACTCTGCAAATTTATCATAATCCCCGCTGCTCAAAGAGCCGAGAAACACTACAACTACTTCAACAACAAGGTCTTCAGCCGGAAATTATCCTTTATCTTGATAATCCACCAGATGTTGCCACGTTAAAGAATCTGCTAAAAAAACTGGGATTTTCTGAACCACGTCAGTTAATACGTAAAGGGGAAGAGATTTATAAACAACTCGGATTGACGTCACCCTCACTAACTGATGAAGCCCTGCTGTCGGCAATGGCAGAACATCCAAAACTTATTGAACGACCGATTGTAATCAATGGCGATCAGGCAAAGCTAGGTCGGCCGCCGGAGAATGTTCTGACTATCCTTTAGAGCTAAAGTCCGAGGGTTTCTTTTACAAACGGAATGGTCAGTTTACGCTGGGCAGTGATCGAAGCATGATCCAGCCTGTCCAGCGTTTCAAACAAAGTTCGCATTTCTCTGTCCAGACGCTTTAACAGAAAACGTCCAACATCTTCAGGTAATTGAAACCCCCGCAACCCTGAACGTAGTTGCAGTGCCTGCAATTTCTCCTCATCGGATAAGGGCTGCAGGCGGTAGATCTGGCCCCAGTCTAGCCTTGAGGCGAGATCGGCGAGTTTCAGATTCAGCTGTCGTGGTGGGCGATCGCCGGTAATCAACAACCGGGTTTTTCCGGTTTCCAGTATGCGGTTATACAGGTCGAAAATAGCCATCTCCCAGGCTTCATCACCGGCAATGCACTCGATATTATCAATGCACACCAGTGCCAGCTGTTCCATGCCTTCCAGCACTTCGGGCACAAACCAGGTCCGTTTATCCAGAGGCACATACCCTACGGCTTCATCACGGGAGGATATTTCCGTACACGCAGCGTGCAACAGATGACTTCTGCCCCCACCTTCGCGGGACCAAAAATAGATATAACCACCATGTTGCTGCTCAAGCGCTCCCCTGAGCGCAGCCAGTAAAGACGAATTGGTACCCGGCCAGAAACTGGCAAAGGTTTCATCGTCTGGCAGATAAAGTGGCAATGATAATTGAGCCGGCGTGTTCAGGTATACCTCAGCATAACTCGCAAGAAACCGTCCGAGTTTATCACAACTTGCCGGTCGATATGAATCAGGCAACACAGGGTTGCCTGCTTTAACACTCCGCCGCTACTTAGCTGTCTCATCTTCCTCATCAGGACGGACCAGACTGATTAGATGGAAGATGATACTCAAAACCACACCTACCACAGTTGCCAGCGCCATTCCTTTGAGCTCGACGGCTCCAAGCTGAATTTTCGCCCCGCTCACGCCAATAATTAAAATAATCGCGGTCAACATCAGGTTTTTCGCCTTGCTGTAATCCACTTTGGAGTCAATCAGCACACGAATTCCGGAAGCGCCAATCACCCCGTACAGCAACAGAGAGACTCCCCCCATGACAGGAACCGGAATCGCCTGAATAATCGCTGCCAGTTTTCCTATACACGACAAACAAATAGCAATGACAGCCGCGCCACCAATGACCCAGGTACTGTAGACACGGGTTATGGCCATTACTCCGATGTTTTCACCGTAAGTCGTGTTGGGTGTAGAACCAAAAAATCCGGAAATTACCGTGGACAGACCGTTAGCAAACATCGAACGATGCAGACCTGGATCCTTGATCAAATCGCGCTTAACAATATTTGCAGTAACGACCAGGTGCCCAACATGCTCTGCAATCACTACTAAGGCAGCCGGAAGCACAGTGAGCATTGCCGCCCATTCAAAACGGGGTTTATAGAAAGTGGGTAATGCAAACCAGTGTGCCTGTTCAACGCCGGTCCAGTTCACCATTCCCATAAATGAAGCAACCACATAACCCACGACTACGCCAATCAGGATGGGGATAATGGCCAGAAAACCACGGAATAACACCGAACCAAACACGGTCACAGCCAGGGTGACCAGTGAAACAATCACTGTTTTACTGTCTACCGCAGTGCCGTTAGCCGGCAATAGTCCAGCCATGCCTGCTGCGACACTGGCCAGCTCCAGACCGATAATAGCTACGATGGCCCCCATTGCTGCCGGAGGAAACATGATATTCAGCCAGCCGGTTCCAGCCTTTTTGACAATCAGACCGACGAGGCAGAACAATACTCCGCACAAAATAAAGCCACCTAAAGCAACCTCATACCCTTGTGGCAACAGCAACAGCACCGGAGAAATAAATGCAAAACTGGAGCCCAGATAGGCAGGTATCTTTCCTTTACAGATAAACAGATACAGTAAGGTACCAATACCGTTAAATAACAGAATTGTCGCCGGATTCACATGAAATAAAATAGGCACCAGCACCGTAGCACCAAACATTGCGAACAGGTGCTGAAGGCTGAGCGGGATGGTCTGAAGTAACGGAGGTCTTTCATCCACTGCAATAGTACGCCGGGTCATGCTGTATATCCCCTTAATATGATACGGACATAAAAAAACCGACAAAATGTCGGTCCTGAAACAGACACTGCCGGGGGTATCCTCCGGCGAAAAAAAACGGTGCGATCACCGTTATTTTCAATGCAGTGTTGTGGTCAGCGGGCAATGGCAGAAATAGCAGTAAACACGAGTCACCGTTACAGCAAATCACATTGCTGTTGAAACGCCGGATGTGCATCTCTGTATTGCCCCTCTCAGATTTATTAATTATTTAGTACCAAAGATTTTATCACCGGCATCACCCAGTCCCGGGATAATATAGCCGTGTTCATTCAGCCCCTGGTCAATCGATGCCGTGTACAGCTCAACATCAGGATGCGCTTTTTCCAGCGCAGCAATACCTTCCGGAGCCGCGACCAGAACCAGCACTTTAATCGCAAAACAGCCGGATTTTTTTAGCAGATCAATCGTGGCAATCATCGATCCTCCGGTTGCCAGCATTGGGTCTACCACCAGTGCCATACGTTCGTCCATATTGGAGGCCAGTTTTTGGAAATACGGCACCGGCTCCAGGGTTTTCTCATCCCGGTATACGCCGACTACGCTGATTCTTGCGCTAGGGACATGTTCCAGGACACCGTTCATCATTCCCAGCCCTGCACGTAAAATCGGCACTACAGTGATTTTCTTACCTTTAATTTGATCAATTTCGACAGGGCCGTTCCACCCTTCAATAGTCACAGTCTCTGTTTCCAAATCAGCAGTCGCTTCATAGGTCAGCAAACTGCCAACTTCAGAAGCAAGCTCGCGAAAACGTTTAGTGCTGACATCATGCTCACGCATCAGGCCCAGTTTATGTCTGACCAGCGGGTGTCTGACTTCCACGATCTTCATTATTCTTCTCCCGGAATGTGTTGAGCTAAAAAAAAATCGCCGGATTATAGCGCTTTTTTATCGGAGCTAATACAGCTATACATCAAACAGCTACAATTTTTTAGTGCCGCTACGGGGAATAGTCACTAACCTGCAGGCAGATAATTACTGCTGCACATCAGACTCGCAAACGTTTGCCTGCACTGATAGAATAGCGCTGCTCTATTTAAACCACCAACCGCAATTCGCGTGGGGATTCTGCAGTGACCGACAAAACCACTCTCAGTTATAAAGATGCCGGTGTTGATATTGATGCCGGAAATGATCTGGTTGATCGCATTAAAGGTGTAGTTAAAAAAACCCGCCGTCCGGAAGTGATGGGCGGACTCGGTGGCTTTGGTGCACTGTGCGCCTTACCACAAAAATACCGTGAACCGATTCTGGTTTCTGGCACCGATGGCGTAGGTACCAAGCTGCGTTTAGCCATGGACCTGAAACGTCATGACCATATTGGTATTGATCTGGTGGCAATGTGCGTCAATGATCTGGTCGTACAGGGTGCAGAGCCACTGTTTTTCCTTGATTACTACGCTACCGGTAAACTGGATGTTGATACCGCAGCCGCAGTCATCAGCGGAATTGCCGAAGGCTGTTCGCAGTCGGGTTGTGCTCTGGTGGGTGGCGAGACCGCTGAAATGCCAGGCATGTATCACGGTGAAGATTACGATGTTGCTGGTTTCTGCGTCGGAGTGGTTGAGAAATCAGAAATTATTGATGGCAGTAAAGTCAGTGATGGTGATGTTCTGCTCGCTCTGGGCTCAAGCGGACCTCATTCCAACGGATACTCCCTGATTCGTAAAATTCTCGAAGTCAGCCAGACTGATCCTGAAGTCAAACAGCTGGAAGGTAAAACATTAGCCGACCACCTGCTGACTCCAACCCGTATCTACGTCAAAAATATCCTGAACCTGATTGAGCAGGTAGACGTTCATGCGATTGCGCACCTGACCGGTGGTGGTTTCTGGGAAAATATTCCCCGTGTTTTACCGGAAAATACCCGTGCAGTGATTGATGAATCCAGCTGGCAATGGCCGGCAGTATTCAGCTGGCTGCAACAGGCAGGGAATGTCAGCCGACATGAAATGTACCGTACCTTTAACTGTGGTGTAGGTATGGTTATCGCCCTGAGCCCTGACAACGCCGATAAAGCACTGCAACTACTGCAGGCTGCTGGTGAGAAGGCGTGGAAAATCGGTGTCATTGAATCCGCCCCGGCTGAGGGTGAGCAGGTCATTATTAAGTGATGAAAAGGCTGGTGATCCTGATTTCCGGCACCGGCACCAACCTGCAGGCGATAATTGATGCCTGCAGGTCTGGCCAGCTGAGTACTGCCGCTGAAATTGTTGCGGTAATCAGTAATAAAGCAAACGCCGGTGGCCTTGAACTTGCCAGGCAAGCCGGTATTCCGGCCCATTCGCTGGCTCAGTCTGACTTCGCAGACCGTCAGCAATTTGATCAACAGCTGATGAGCATCGCTGATGAGTATTCGCCGGATCTGGTTGTCCTCGCAGGATATATGCGTATTCTCGGTGCAGAATTTGTTCGCCACTATCGCGGACGAATGATCAATATCCACCCTTCCCTGCTACCTGCCTGGCCTGGCCTGGATACCCATCGCAAGGTGCTGGAGAATGGTGATGCCGAACATGGCCCTTCGGTTCATTTTGTAACTGAAGAGCTGGACGGAGGCCCTGTCATTCTGCAATCCCGTATTGCGGTACTGCCGCAGGAAACTGAAGAACAGTTACAGGATCGGGTCCGCTTGCAGGAACATCTGATTTATCCGCAGGTCATTCACTGGTTTGTACAAAACCGTCTCGAACTGAATAATGATCAGGCATGGCTGGATGGCAAGCTGCTCCCTGCCACAGGTTATCAGTTGGAGACTACCCATTAATTCACAGACGCTGTGTCGGCACAGCGTCTGCCTTCTTTATTCCCAGTTAAGTCACCTTTTTTTCTTACCCCTCGTCGGGCAATGGACATTTCTGCCATATTCTCGCCATAATGGAATGAGAGACTGAAGCTTTAGTTCTGTCACAGCGAAATGGAGTCAGGATGGGTCAGGAAAAACTATATATAGAAAAAGAATTAAGCTGGTTATCATTTAATGAACGAGTATTACAGGAAGCCGCTGACAAACTGAATCCGTTGATCGAAAGAATGCGTTTCCTTGGAATTTATTCGAGTAACCTCGACGAATTTTATAAAGTCCGCTTCGCAGAACTGAAACGTCGTATCCTGATTGGTGAAGAACAAGGCTCTGTTACCGTACCCCGTCATTTACTGAAAAAAATTCAACAACGGGTAATGCGGGCAGACCAGGAATTTGACCTGCTCTACAATGAGCTGTTGTTAGAGATGGCTCGTAACCAGATCTTCCTAATCAATGAACGTCAGCTTTCGGTCAATCAGCAGAGCTGGTTGCGCGACTATTTTCGACAGCATCTGCGCCCGCATGTGACGCCAATCCTGATTAATAGCGATACTGATCTGGCTCAGTTTCTCAAAGATGATTATACCTACCTGGCCGTTGAGGTCATCCGTGGTGAAGACATCCGTTATGCGCTGCTGGAGATTCCATCGGATAAAGTCCCACGTTTCATTAATCTGCCAGCCGAACCACCGCGTCGAAGAAAACCAATGATATTACTGGATAATATCCTCAGATATTGTCTGGATGATATCTTCAAAGGTTTCTTTGATTACGATGAACTAAACGCTTATTCGATGAAAATGACCCGCGATGCCGAATACGATCTGGTCACAGAAATGGAATCGAGTTTGCTGGAGCTGATGTCATCCAGCCTGAAACAGCGGCTGACAGCTGAGCCGGTACGATTTGTCTACCAGCGCGATATGCCGACCGCTATGGTCGAAATGCTCTGTGAAAAGCTCTCGGTTTCAAACTATGACTCAATACTGGCTGGCGGGCGTTATCACAACTTCAAAGACTTTATTCAGTTTCCTAACGTTGGCCAACGAAATCTGGAAAACAAACCTCTTCCCCCCATCCGCCATCGCGGGTTTGACGGCTATCGTAACGGATTTGATGCCGTTCGGGCGCGGGATATCCTGCTTTATTATCCGTATCATACCTTTGAACATGTGTTGGAGTTTTTGCGCCAGGCCTCCTTTGATCCGGCGGTTTTATCGATCAAAATTAATATTTACCGGGTGGCTAAAAATTCACGCATCATGGATGCCATGATTCATGCCGCCCACAACGGTAAAAAAGTCACGGTGGTCGTGGAGTTACAGGCGAGATTTGATGAAGCCGCGAATATTCACTGGGCCAAACAGCTGACAGAAGCCGGGGTGCATGTCATATTCTCAGCCCCCGGCCTGAAAATACACGCTAAACTATTTTTAATCTCCCGCCGTGAAGGTGAAGAGGTGGTTCGCTATGCACATATCGGTACCGGTAATTTCAATGAGAAAACCGCACGTCTGTATACGGACTACTCGCTGCTTACTTCGGATGCCAGAATTACCAATGAAGTCCGCCGGGTATTTAATTTTATTGAAAACCCTTATCGTCCGGTATCATTTGACTACCTGATGGTCTCTCCGCAAAATTCCCGGCGGATGCTTTATCAGTTAGTTGATCAGGAAATTGCCAATGCGCAGCAGGGTCTACCTGCCGGAATTACATTAAAAATTAACAACCTGGTTGATAAGGGACTCATTGATCGCTTGTACGCAGCTTCCGGTGCCGGCGTGAAAGTCAATCTGCTGGTCAGAGGGATGTGCTCACTCATCCCGGATTTACCAGGCATCAGCACCAATATCCGGGTGATCAGTATTCTTGATCGTTATCTGGAGCATGACAGGGTCTATATTTTTGAGAATAACGGTGATAAGAAAGTCTACCTGTCGTCAGCAGACTGGATGACCCGAAATATTGATTATCGTATTGAAGTGGCGGTGATCATTCTCGACCCACAGATTAAGCAACGTATTCTTGAGATGATAGGTATTTTGTTCAGTGATACCGTTAAAGCAAGAATCATTGATAAAGAACTGAGTAATCGCTATGTGCCCCGGGGTAACCGCCGTAAGGTTCGCGGACAACTGGCTATCTATGACTACATCAAAAACCTGGAACAACCCGAATAATGCCTATGCCAACAACAGCCCAAAAATCAGATAAACCTCAGGAATTCGCGGCAATAGACCTCGGTTCTAACAGTTTTCATATGGTGATTGCCCGTGTGGTAGACGGGGCATTACAGGTACTCAGCCGGTTAAAGCAACGGGTCCATCTGGCGGATGCTATCGATTCGAAAAATCAGCTGACAGAAGAAGGTATACAGCGTGGCCTGTCCTGTCTGGCGTTATTTGCGGAGCGCCTGCAAGGCTTTGCTCCGGAGAACGTTTCTATCGTTGGGACTCATACGCTCAGGGTGGTGGATAACGCCGAAGAGTTTCTGCAGCGCGCCGCAGAAATTATTCCTTACCCGATTGAGATCATTCCGGGTAATGAAGAAGCCCGTCTGATTTTTATGGGGGTTGAACATACCCAGCCTGAAAAGGGCCGCAAACTGGTCATTGATATCGGAGGAGGTTCCACAGAACTGGTGATAGGTGAAGACTTTGAACCACAGTTGGTGGAAAGTCGTCGTATGGGTTGTGTCAGTTTTTCCAATATCTACTTCCCAGGCGGGGTCATCTCCGCGGAGAATTTCCGACGTGCACGGCTGGCCTCGGTGCAGAAACTGGAAACTCTGGCCTGGCAGTTTCGTTTACAGGGCTGGAAATATGCGTTGGGAGCCTCCGGAACTATCAAGGCAGCCTGTGAGGTTCTGGAAGCGTTAGGTGAAAAGGAAAAAACTATCACCCCGGAAGGCCTGGATCGTTTGTATGATGAGGTGATTAAGTTTAAATCCTTCGATGCACTGAGCTTACCCGGATTATCCGACGACCGTAAAACAGTATTCATCCCGGGTCTCGCCATACTGCGTGGTATCTTTGACTCTCTGGGGATCCGCGAGCTGTTGTATTCCGACGGGGCCTTACGTGAAGGGGTTCTGTATGAGATGGAGGGACGTTTCCGTCATCAGGATATTCGTACACGTACCGCACAAAGCCTGGCAAACCATTACGCGATTGACAGCGAACAGGCCAATCGTGTGCTGAAAACGTCACAGAATCTTCATGATCAGTGGCAGAAACAAAACCCCAAACTGGCTGAGCCGCAGTTAACTGCATTACTACAATGGGCAGCAATGTTACATGAGGTTGGGCTCTCGATTAATCACAGTGGCATGCAGCGCCATTCCGCATATATATTGCAGAACTCCAATATGCCAGGCTTCAGTCAGTCACAGCAGCTGTTACTGTCAACCATGGTACGCTATCATCGCAAAGGTATAAAAACCGAGGAATTCCCGAGGTTTATGTCATTTAAAAAGAAACAGTATCTGCCACTCATTTTTATTCTTCGGCTGGCTACATTACTCAGCAATCAGCGCCAGGCGACCACAAATCCTGAATTTTTGAAACTGGATACCGATGACGGACACTGGACACTCACCTTCCCTACCGGTTTTTTTAGCCAGAATACTCTGGTACAACTGGACCTGGAACGTGAGCAACAGTACTGGCGGGATGTCACTGGCTGGCAACTGAATCTGAAAGAAGAACAGTAACAGGAGCAAAAAAACCATGGATGAGCCGCTGGCACAGACAGGGTTACCCCCCGATAACTATTATGCGGAGAAATATCAGCTTTCTCTGCCCCACTCCGAACTTCGTGCGGCCATTGCAGAATTAACACCGGGTAAAGCACTCGACATCGGCTGTGGCCGCGGGCGTAACAGCCTGTATCTCAACAGTCACGGTTTTGATGTCACCGGATGGGATAACAACCCGGGCAGCCTGGCGCATTTGCAGCACATTATTGACCAGGAACAACTGACAGGGATCCGTTGTTCATCGGTGGATCTCAATCAGCACCGGTTCAATGGTAGCTATCAGTTGATACTTTCGACAGTGGTTATGATGTTCCTGCAACCTGACACTATCCCGCAGTTGATAGCCGATATGCAGGCCGCTACGGTAAAAGACGGGGTTAATCTGATAGTTTGTGCCATGAATACCACAGATACCCCTTGCCCGCTGGATTTCCCATTCACCTTTCAGTCCGGGGAACTGAGCCATTATTACCGTCACTGGCACATCATTAAATATAATGAACATCACGGTGAACTACATAAAACCGATGCTAACGGACAACGTATCCGGATGCGGTTTGCCACACTGTTAGCCCGAAAGACTCCGGTAAAACAATGACCTGTGACCGGACGTTGCCCCCATGCGGGGGCTGGTTATTTAATCATAACTATGTCCGGTAACGTAAACGCCTTACTGATAAATTCTCTGCCCCTGCCCGTCTGTTTTCGGTTATTGTTACTCTGTGACTGTCTCAGGTTAACCACTGTGAATTCCCAACAGAGGATGTTGTATGCCAGTATCAGAAAACCGTACATTGCAGCAAAAACGCCAACAGATCATCAGCACATTGCTTAACTCTCCGGCACTGGTAACTGGCCTGTTAGCGCAGTCCGACACCGCCGCTGTTTTCGAAAACCCCCGGTTTAAAGCATCTTGTCAGCAACTCACTTCTGATATTGATACCCTTCATGCGGCAGATATTGCTGACATTCTTGAGTCGTTGCCGGAAGATGCAAGACAGGCACTGTGGCAGTTAGTCCCGATAGCAAGCCAGGGTCAGGTCCTGGTGGAAGCTTCCGAAACGGTCTGGGAAAGTCTGACCGAGAATATGTCAGACAAAGCGATTCTTAAAGCTATCGAACCACTGGATATTGATGACCAGGCCTGGCTCGCCCGCTTTCTGCCACGCAACCTGACAGGACGACTGCTAACCTCGCTGTCCCCCCGACAGCGTTCAGATCTGCTGAACATCATCAAAAATGATGTTGACGGTGTTGCCAGGGTGATGGACTTTAATTTTCTTACCGCTCGCCAGGATATCCGACTGGGTGTGGTCCAGCGTTTTTTACGCCGTAAAGGAAAAATCCCTGCGGGTACAGATAAACTTTTTATCACCGACAGCAATAACACCCTGCTGGGCGAACTAATGCTGACAGATATCTTAGTCAATGCACCAAATTGTCTGGTCAGTGAAGTGATGAATGACACCCCGGTCACTTTCAGTTTGCAGGATAAAGCCGAAGACGCAGCCAGTGCCTTTGAAAGATATAACCTGATATCCGCTGCAGTCACCGATCAGCAACAACGGCTGATTGGCAGGATTGCCATCGAAGATATTATCGATCTTGTGAATCAGGAGAACGAAAATAATATCCGTAAAATGGGAGGGATAAGTCAGGAGGAGGATGTATTTGCGCCGGTGAGTAAAGCGGTGAAAAACCGCTGGGCCTGGCTGGCACTCAATTTGTGTACTGCATTTATTGCTTCACGTGTGATTGGTTTATTTGAGAACACTATCGCCCATCTGGTAGCTCTGGCAACACTAATGCCCATTGTTGCGGGTATCGGCGGTAACACCGGTAATCAAACTATCACCATGATAGTCAGAGCACTCGCCCTGCATCAGGTAGAGCCTGGTAATTTTTCATTCCTGTTTCTCAGAGAACTGGGGGTAGCATTGATTAACGGGATTTTCTGGGGGGGAATTATGGGAGGAATTACCTGGCTGATGTATCACAATCTGGCAATGGGAGGCGTAATGATGCTGGCGATGATCCTTAATCTGCTGCTTGCCGCCTGCATGGGTGTATTGATTCCGTTGATAATGACCAAACTCAAACGAGATCCCGCTATTGGGTCCAGTGTATTAATTACTGCAATGACAGATACCGGAGGATTTTTTATCTTTCTGGGGCTCGCGACACTGTTCCTGCTGCATTAAATTTCTGCCCCCTTACGGGGGCAGAAGTTGCACCGTTTATTTATCCAGTGCGTAAGCAATCACATAATCACCACGATCAGGTGACTGACGGGCACCGCCGGCAGAAATAAGAATGTATTGTTTGCCGGTTTTTGGCGAAACATAGCTCATTGGTCCCCCCTGACTTCCGACAGGTAAACGAGCTTTCCAGACTTCTTTCCCGGTTGAGCTGTCAAATGCACGCAGGTAGTAATCCTGAGTCCCGGCAATAAATACCAGACCGCCTTGCGTTGCCAGCGTACCGCCCAGTGTTGGCATACCGATAGGCATTTTCATGCCCATTTTAATCCCGAACGGACCAGTATCCTGAACAGTACCTACCGGTACCTGCCAGACGATTTTCTGAGTGGTCATATCAATCGCACTCAGCGTACCAAATGGCGGTGCCTGACATGGAATACCCAGTGGTGACATGAAACGGTTCTTGTTCACAGAGTAAGGTGCACCTTTCATCGGTACCGCACCCATACCGGTGTTTACAGCTTCTCCCCCCGTATTTACGCCAGTCTTAGCGTTTGGATCCGCCGGTATCAGCTGCTGCCACAGACCCAGGCGCATGTCATTCACAAAGATATAATGGTTAACCGGGTCGGTAGACAGGCTGCCCCAGTTCATCCCCCCCAGCGATCCCGGGAAGCTCAGCGAAATATCAGTGCCCGGAGCGGTGTATAACCCGTTATAGCGCATTGATTTAAAACTGATACGGCATGCCAGTTGGTCAAACGGTGTCGCACCCCACATGTCAGACTCTTTCAGAGTCTGCGCACCGATCTGTGGCATCCCGACAGAACGTGGCTGGGTGTAGCTGTACTGCTCACCCGGGATTCCGCCGCCTTTCACTGCGACATTTTCCACTTTAGTCAATGGCTGACCAGTCAGACGATCCAGGACATAGATCTGCCCGGCTTTGGTTCCTACAACGACTGCGGGTTTCTCAGTGCCATCGCTGGTTTTGAAGTTAATCAGGCTTGGTTGCATCGGGATATCGAAATCCCACAGATCGTTATGAACTGTCTGATAAACCCACTTTTCTTTCCCTGTTGTCGCATCGACAGCAAGGATAGAAGCACCATATTTATGGTCCAGTGCAGTCCGGTTAGCCCCCCGAGATATCAACTGAAGAGCTGCCCATCGGCATGAATACAGTATTCATAGACGGGTCATAAGACATAGGCGCCCAGGAATTCGGTGTACTTCTGACATAATGTTCGCCCGGTTTCAGGACCGCATTGGGATCCTTATTTCCGGTATCGAATGACCAGCGTAACTGACCAGTGATCACATCAAAGCCACGGATGACACCTCCTGGCATATCCACACTGACGTTATCAGACACGCGTCCGCCAACCACAACAGTAGTACCCGCCAGCGTTGGTGCAGAGGTTAATACGTATTGTGGATCTGGTGCGCTGCCCATTCCGCTTAACAGGTTAACTGTTCCTTTGTCACCAAAGTCCTGACAAAACTCACCGTTGTCCGCATTAAGAGCAATCAGACGGTCATCGATGGTGTTCATCAGAATACGGCGTTCACAACCGCCGGCATTGACTGCAGCAACCGGTGCCGGAGGCGTACTGCCCGGCACGGTTGGCTGAGGTAAAGGTTTGGTTGCATCAAAGTAAGCCAGACCACGGCAACGCATCCACACAGAAGATTTTGCATTGATATCTGCTTTCCAGATTTGCTTACCGGTATCGGCATCTACCGCAATAACGTTATTATGCGGAGTACACAGGAACACTTTATCGCCTACCTGTAGCGGTGTTTCCTGATCTTCTGCGCCATTTCCTGTTGGGCTAACCGGAATGTCGCCAGTGTGGAATGTCCAGGCTGGCTTCAGTTCAGACACATTGTTGCGATTTATCTGGTCCAGTGCGACAAAACGGCTCCCACCCGGGGTATTACCGTAATTTTCCCAGTTTTTCTGCATCTGATCTTTCGCCACTGGTACCAGGGGTTTCTCCTGACCAGAGAACGCTACCGGATCATGAGGAACGAACATATAGCCAAAGGAGACCGCGAAAGCAATAATCGACAGTATGGCTAACACATATGCCCCTTTCCATTCTGAGCGACGCTCTTCGTAACGTCGCAGAGATGGCAGTAGCAGGAAGGCCAGAATCGCCAGCCCACCCGGATACATCAGCCGTGAAATTAACGGCCAGAAATTGAGCCCGGCATCGGCCAATGCCCAAATTATCGTACCAATCATGGTCACGATATAAAGTACTGCATCGGCAGAACGACTGCGCAGGAACAGGTAGCCACTGATCAGCATCAGTACACCGGAGATCAGGAAGTACCAGCTCCCTCCTAGCGTCACCAGTTTTACACCGCCATAGATAAATGCCAGTGCGGTGAGGATAAGAATTATGCCTACTAAGAAACTACATACTCTTAGCCATAGAGGCTTTTGTTTTAATGAAGAGACCATAAGCAGAAACCCTGTGTTGAAATGAGCCGGGATTATACACACGAAAAACAAAAAGAAACATTTAGTAAACAATAGAGTCACTTATCAATACCTCTAAGCTACTAAAGTGATCTAAATGCTTACTTTTCATCCCCGTCAGTCGCTAAATCTACGACCGGTTTAAAGAAATGTGACACTCCTGTGGTACTATTTGACAACATTGTTAGCCGCCGGATACCAAAAAAACTGAATATGTCACTTCCAGTTTCCGTTTTACGCAGCCGAAAATTTTACCTGTTATTGTTTCTCGTTATCGCAATCGTTGCCTGGTGGTGGCCCGGGAAAGTGCCCCCTCAGACACTGGATTATTATCAGTCGCTGTTATGTGCTGTAGTTAGCGGACCAGAGCAATCATCAGAAACAGACTTCACCCGGGTACTGAAAAGAACCGTTGAAGGATCGAATTCCGATTACTCATTAAGAAAATATCATTACGACAGTAATGCCGGAGATACCGTCGTCAGACAATGGAACAGGCTGTCGGAAAATCAACAGCAACAGGCTAAAAATGACAGCCATCAGTGTCTGTTACTATTGCAATCTGCCGCAAATGCCAGCCATTACTTTTAGCCAACCCTCTGTCTGCCAGTAATTTTCTCACTACGGAATAGTTCCGGTAGGGTGTATTCAAGCATTAAACGATAATGATAATCAATAACATTATTTTATTATGAATTTTTATTTAATGCTGGCTGTCGGAATTACCTTGCCGGGGGAGTGGTACAACGTTGACTTACCGTACTATCACTCAGAAAAATTCGCTGATAAACCGGAAGGATGAAGTATCCGGACCTGAATCTGATTATCGCGCTTGATGCATTGTTGTAAGAAGGTTCAGTCACCGGAGCAGTCAGATGGATGAATCTCAGCCTCCCGGCGATGAGCCGCACTCTGACCCGAATCCGTGATCAGCCGGGAGATGCTATTCTGGTAAAAAATGGCTGGGAAATGGCGGCAACGCTCAGGGCTCTTGCTCTGCGCGAGCAGATTCATTTGACTATGGAAAACGCCATTCAGGTATTGCATCCGGAATCAACGCTGGACTTAGCGTTACTGGATCGCAAATTTGCTCTGCATGCTAATGACGTTATTTATCAGTACTATTAGCGGTCATTGACTGGCACGAATACGACATTAAGCGCCAAATACCAGCTACAATTTATGCCGAAAAATGGCAGTAATAAAGAAGGTCTGCGGGACGGTAAAGCATGCTTGTATATCTGTGCAATGTAGGTATCTTCCCCCGGGATTTTCTGCATCACCATCGTTGGTGAATATCGCGAATTCTGGCTCTGTAGAGGACTCTTCTGCCACTACCAGAGCTGACCATCAACGGACTACTGCAGTAAAATGAACGTTTTGTCTCAGCCTGCTTAAGCCACTGTTTGGCCTTTTTCGGCTAACCGGCTGGCTTCTTTGCTGATGTTGACGTGCATGGTTACTACAGCAACCTCAGTAAGCCACTGAGGAATCTGATAACTCCCCCGCTGTTTCAGCCAGCTGAGAATATCTGTCAGGTGCCATAATGAAGTTTTACCTTCATGGACCGGAGAAGGAAAATTTCCGGGATATGCGAGCATCAGCTTCCGCATATTTTGTCTTGAAACTCCAACTAACTCAGCAACATCCGTTAATCCCACCAGATCGGGTGCAGCTTCAATTAACAGGGCTGAAGGTATCACATTATTTACCACAGAAATTGCCTGCCGGATTGCCAGCATTGCGCTATCAGCTTCTGTTGTAAATTCAAGGGCCAGGCGGCCGGGCAGACCAATCCCGATAACAGCGTCATCACATCCCGCAGCAAGCAACCTCCCAACAATATTCTGCTGGTTAGCATCTTTTTCAGACAGCTGGTATTTCAGTGTGAAGATAAATTCCATTTTGACTCCTTAATGTTCTGTGTAGCAGTCTCTGCTGGTAAATGCACATCTGTCTACAATCCGGCAGAGAGCTCTGGCATGATTATACGAGTTCTTCGGAGTTGACCACACACAGGTAATACAGAATTCCCCGCAACGACATCGCGCATTATTTTCAGGGCAATACATTTTTCCCCAGGCATGACTGCCTCCCACCACTATTTTCCATCCATGACTTTCAGCATACTGAAGTGCTTGTTCAATCTGTTTGTGTGGATGCTTCGCCCTGGCCATAAATCTTCCTCCATAGTAATGAACGCATATCGCGTTGTCAACTGACAACCTGGCATTAACTATTCGTGATGCACTCTCCTACGGCACGGTTGTGGTGCCGGGAGCTTTCAGGATCTAATTCGTGGCGGTAATCAACAAATGTTGTAGTGAAGAGTTGTATAATAGCTCGTGGATCATCGTTACCACTTGCATGGTTTCGACAGCACACAGCGAGGTGTTTCGCTAAACTAAAATGATATGCTGGTAAGTTCAGTGGCCGGTATGTTGTGCACCTTAACAGTTGCACCTGACAGGCTTTCGCCGTAGGTTTAAACGACAGTTTCCTTCTGTTCATAACACCACCTGTAGACAGCATGGTAACAAGATTCTTCCGCAGAGCGCTGTTATACAAATGAATGAAAATAACGTGACAAATGACTGGGTGAATATTCGCCGGGATCACCAGACAGGCATAGAAAGTATTCATGCCCACTTTTGCGGCCATGCCTACGACGCTCATGACCACGATGAAGTGTTAGTCGGAGTGACCCAACAAGGCCTGCAGCGTTTTCACTGTCGCCGGACACTGCATACCAGTCACCCGGGCCGGGCGATTTTAATTGAGCCAGGAGCGGTTCATGACGGACATGCCATCGAAAGAGATGGGTTTACTTATCTGATGCTCTACTTACCTCAAGCCTGGGTCAGCGCGAATATGCAACGCAGAGGACCAGGGGACATCTCCGATCTGGGAATGGCGTTCAGCCACACCTTAACGGATGACCCATTGTTGATTCCTGCTATCCGCCAGGCTTTTTTCGCAATTCATCAACAGGAAGGGCGGCTCGCACGCGATCAAACACTCGATGAGCTACTCTTTTTACTTTCCCGTCACTTAAGCCCGATATCGTCTGTCGGGCATGCCGATGATTCTTTGAAGAAAATCTACGAAGTCAGGGATTTTCTGCAGGACAACATGCCGCTGGACATCAGTCTGGAAGAATTGTCTGAGCAAACTGGCATTGACCGGTTTCGCTTAAGCCGACAGTTTAAAAAAGTGTTTGGCCAGTCTCCGCATGCCTGGCGGGTACGGCTGCGTTTGAGAACCGCCCGCAGTATGCTGGCTAACGGGGTCGAGCCCGCCGTTGTTGCTTCAGCGGTCGGTTTTGCGGATCAAAGCCATATGGGCCGCTGGTTTCAGCGTGCTTATCGTATCAGCCCCGCACAATATCGGAAAAGTGCACAAATCTTCCAGACCGGGTGTCGGACAATTTCATAAGATGACGCTTCAGAAATTTTTGGAGTGCAGAGACCCATGTTCGATACCAAAATTGTTTTTGTAATTCGTGAAGATTTAGCTGTCTGGCAAAAGCTCAACGTGACGGCATTTCTTGCGACTGGCATTGCCACAGAGTTTCCGGAGATTATGGGGCAACCTTACAGGGATGCCAGCGGGCGTCAGTACGGTAAACTTGCTGGTCAACCGATACTGATCTTCTCAGCAGATACAGAAGGGTTGAGAAAAGTCCAGGCCCGGGGATTTGAAAGGGGTCTGCTCATGATGCCCTATATTTATCCGATGTTTTCAACCGGCAATGACGATGCTAACAGAAAGATATTCCAGGCAGAGCCCGTGGAAAATATAGACCTGGTAGGTCTGGCCATGCGAGGGCCCAAAAAAGTGATCGATAAAGTGATTAAAGGACTCTCTCTGCACAAATAACCGCTGAGCTTATCAGCCACGCTAATAAGGTTGCTTACTTCCGGCCACAGTCCCGCCATTCCTGGTGGTGATTCTGTGGCTAAAGGCCGGCTTTATTCAGTGCTGGCTGTTCCTGTTCTTTCAGCCAACAACCATTCGGATAACCTGAAGTTATATAAGTATTTTATGCAATTTATGAAATCTTTAATGACAATATTCTGCCAGGTAAACTCTCGATTTTCCCCTCTTTATCGTTCAATCTGACTACTATTAACAGATATAGTTAATTATTCAGGGAAAGGAATATAACGTCCCTGACCGCAGTTCATTCGTTCAGAAATACGGAGAGTATTATGATGAAATCTTCACGTCTTGCTGGCCTGCTGCTGTCTACATTGTTATTAAGCAGTGGTGCATTGGCAGCCGATGCCGGGCATATCATTAAGCCTACGCGTGGAACCATTAATTCCGTGACGGCCACTGCTCTTAACCTGACAACCCGTCAGGGGGAAAAACTGGATGTCAAACTGACTCCGGACACGAAAGTCACCGAAGTGACCACCGGTAAAATGTCCGATATTAAACCTGACAGCTTTATCGGTACTGCAGCAGTTCCCCAGGCTAAC
The DNA here is from genome assembly GCF_000757425.2 of Tatumella morbirosei. Lineage (GTDB taxonomy): Bacteria > Pseudomonadota > Gammaproteobacteria > Enterobacterales > Enterobacteriaceae > Tatumella > Tatumella morbirosei. The sequence continues at coordinate 1,268,614 of NZ_JPKR02000003.1, forward strand.
GGCACTCTGAAGGCACTGGAAGTGCATGTATTCGCGCCAAGTCTGCGTGGTAGTGGTGAGGGTTTTAACTCGTTTGAATCTCCGGACGGAAAAGTCAATACGATGACTAACGGTACCGTTGGCAAACTGGTCAACGCTAATGGCCGGACGCTGACGGTGAAATACCATAATGGCCAGAAAACCGTGGTTGTCCCGGATGATGTGCCTGTCGTGCTGCTGGCTCCGGGTGATCGTAGTCTGCTGAAACCTGGTGCACATATTATTCTATTCCCGGCAAAAGACGCCTCAGGAGCCCTGGTTGCCAACCGTATCTCTGCAGGTAAAGATGGCGTCACGCCGCCGATGTAATCTAATCGCTTCGGACTGTCATCCATCTACCCTCCATAGCAACGGTGGTCCGGAGCATTTTCGGCAAGGGAGTTTTGATGCGTAAATCCACTGTCCACCCCTGGCCGGTCCGGTTATGCCACTGGCTGAATGTCCCGGTGATGATAGGTATGGTAATGAGTGGCTGGGGTATCTATAACGCTGATCCTTTATTCGGCTTTAGTTTTCCACAACAGGCTACACTGGGCGGCTGGCTGGGTGGAAATATTGCCTGGCATCTGGCTGTCATGTGGTTACTGGCCGCCAACGGATTAATTTATCTGAGTTGGGGGTTGCTGAGTGGCCACTTCAGACAGCGTTTTTTTCCGTTAACTGCTGTCGCTGTCGGGCGGGATATTTCTCTGGCGCTGCGCTTTCGCCTGCCTCATCACTCCCGCGGCTATAATTCGGTACAAAAACTGTTGTATCTGCTGGTATTACTGGCGGGCATCTTATTAGTACTCTCCGGGCTCTCCATCTGGAAACCTGTGCAGTTCAGTTCGCTGGTAGCTTTGATGGGTGGATTTGCGGCCGCCCGCTATGTCCACTTTTTTGCCATGAGTATGATTGTGGTATTTGTATGCATCCATGTACTGATGGTGATACTGGTGCCCAAAACCCTGCCTGCAATGATTACCGGCGGGCAGGAATCTCCAGAAAATGCTCCGGGGCAGCCTCATGACTGATAAGAAAAAACCCGCAAAATTAATCGCTGAACCAGATCAACGGCGTTTGTTGGTCAATCTTGAACGTCGTCTGATGATTAAATCCGGACTGACGCTTGGGGCTGTTTCTATGTTGACTAGCTGTAACATGCAGGACGGCGATGACGTTGATAAAGTCTTGTGGGCAATGTCGCGCTGGAATGACAGAGTACAGAGCTGGTTATTCAGTGGTCAAAAGATGGCTCAAACCTATCGTCCTGATCAGTTGACCAAACCTTTTCGTTTCAATGCTTATTACCCAGAATACAATGTTCCGGAGATTGATATTCCTAACTACAGGCTGGAAGTCTCAGGGAAAGTCCGGCATACCTCACCCTGGACTCTGGAACAACTGCGACGTCTCCCGCAAAGCAGTCAGATAACCCGGTTAATCTGTATCGAAGGATGGAGTTGTATCGGACAATGGGCTGGTATTCCGTTGAAAACGTTTTTAGAACATGTTGGTGCTGATTTGACCTGCAAATATGTCGGATTTAAATGTGACGACCGCTATTACACCAGTATCGACATGGCCACAGCCCTGCATCCACAAACGATTCTGGCTCTCGATTTTGATGGTCATGCACTGCCTCCGGATTTTGGCTACCCGCTTCGACTCAGGATGCCCACTAAGCTTGGTTTTAAAAATGCCAAACATATTGCGGCTATCTTCGTTACCGATAATTTTCCCGGAGGATACTGGGAAGATCAAGGCTATAACTGGTTTAGCGGTGTCTGATTCTTTCACCCGTTCCATAAATTCAGGAGCTTAAAAATGGTTTCCCGGCAACAAAAAACCGCCCTCATCGGGCCTGGTGCAATAGGTACCACGATTGCTGCTGCATTGTTTGAAAAAGGTCACCAGTTGCAGATATTTGGTCGAACCGCCCACCCTCAGCTTGAATTAAGCCATGATGATGGAAGTATCATTGTGCCTGGTCCGGTAAAGACGGATCCATCGGAAGCCGAAGGTCCGTTTGATATTATCTTTGTCGCCGTCAAGCAGACGCAAACAGAAGCTATCGCTCCCTGGCTTAAAAAAATGTGCGGACCAGAGACTGTTGTCTGTGTACTGCAAAATGGAGTTGAACAAAAAGAGCAATTCTCCCCCCTTACCGGGCAGGCGACAGTATTGCCTTCCGTCGTCTGGTTTCCGGCCCAACGGGAATCCGATACGCTGGTCTGGTTACGGGATAATGCACGGCTGACTCTTCCGGACACGCCTCAGGCCCGTCAGGTACAAGCTTTATTGCAGGATACCCGTTGTACCGTCGATCTTTCCGCTGATTTTGTCACTGTAGCATGGCGAAAACTGCTGCAAAATGCCGTTGCCGGGTTGATGGTATTAAGTCTGCGCCGGGCCGGAATGTTCAGACGCGACGATATTATTGCTCTGGCTGAACGCTATATAGAAGAAGGGCTGAAGGTTGCCCGGGCAGAAGGTGCCACTCTCCCTGACTCTGTGTCACAGGATATTATCAATAGATTTCGTCTGGCACCGACCGATCTCGGGACATCGATTCTTGCCGATCGCCAGGCCGGTCATCCCCTGGAATGGGACTGCCGTAACGGGGTTATTCAGCGTCGTGGCAAACAACACAGAATCCCTACCCCGGTCAGCGATGTGGTAGTACCCCTGCTGGCGGCGGCGAGTGAGGGACCGGGCTGAGTTGAGGCAATAATTAAAGCGACAACCGCACAGTCCCTCATCAATGTCATTGTGCAATGCGGGACTGTCTCAGCAGTGGCTGGTTAATACTTGCGGAAATCGCTTAATAGCCCCGAACCGGATCTAACTGTCCTGATACCGGCAGTCCTGCCTGTAACGCCGTAATTTTATCTGCAATTTGCCCGACTGAATGCTCAATCAGAGTCGCTGCGGCGATGTGTGGAGTCACCACGACTTTCGGATGCTGCCAGAACGGATGGTCAGCCGGCAATGGCTCCTGCTGAAAAACATCCAGCGTTGCCCCCACAATCTTTCCGGTATCCAGTGCGGCAAGCAGATCATCTTCCTGCAGATGCCCTCCTCTGCCAACATTGATAATGTAAGAACCATGCGGCATGTGACCAAAATTTTTGGCACACAAAATCCCCCGGGTGGCCGGGGTTAACGGCAATAAACAAACCACCATTCGACTGGCTGCCAGAAAATCCTCAAGCTGTCCATCTCCGGCATAACAGGTAACACCTTGTTGTGTCTGCCCGATTCTGGCCCACGCATTGACCCGAAATCCCAGATTGCACAGGCTATGCGCAACTGCCTTGCCCATAATGCCAAACCCCAGGATTCCCACCGGAAAATCATCTTTACTGCGTGGTGCCCGACTTTTCCAGACCTGAGTTGCTGCCTGACAGGCATAGCTGTCCATCTCACGGAAATGATGTAATACCGCCTGGCAGACATAATCACTCATCTGGTCAGCCATACCGGCATCTTCCAGACGGTAAACAGGAATATTGCCGGAGAGTTTAATATGACGAAAAGCATCAACCCCGGCGCCGGCATTAAATACCGCTTTCAGTTCGGGTTGTTGTTCAAAAAGTTCCGCTGAAGGCTGCCAGACAATTGCAAAATCTGCCGCCGGCAACCCTCGTTTCCAGACACTGACCGTTGCGCCGGGCAACGCCTGTTGCAGGTAATCCACCCAAAGGCGGGCTAATTCAGTATCATCACCAAACTGGCAAATTATCTTCATCGCAGAAAATTCCCTAAACAGCCCAAAGAGGCACTACATATGTTCAGTACAACCGGTGCTGTCAGCTAAATTCAGCGCTACACCTTAGGACAATTGCCTGACAAAAGCACCTGATTTATGGGAAAACAGCTCTCACTCATGCCTCAGTGATGATGAACGATTTTAGCTGCCAGAAGTTGCGTGATCGCTGATATTACTCAACTATCGTAGCTTAGCTGATAATTTTTACCCTGTTTTAGGATCACCCCAAATCCCGCATCGGCGAAATGCATACCTGCTACCAGCAACTGATCCGCACTCACCTGTTCCAGTAACCGTAACCGGGTGTCAGCAGCCAACAGTGGATTTTGATCAAATGCAATACTGACTTCGGGGTGGATAATCTGAATTTCAGGAAAGTGAACAATATCGCCCCAAATCAGCAATCCCTGATCACCAGAATTCAGTGAATAGCCACAATGGCCCGCCGTATGCCCTGGCAGATGTAATGCTGTAATACCGGGTAATACTTCACCGTTGTTAAACGTACGTATATTTGGTCGGTATAACTCAAAAATATTACGGGCAAACAGGAAATTACCACGTGCACGTTCGGCTGCACGACTCAGGCAGGAATCATCCAGCCAGAAGTCAATCTCCTGCTGATGAACTACCAACTCTGCCTGTGGAAACAACACTTGTCCTGCTTCATCAGTCAGACCGCCGATGTGGTCAGGATGCGCATGAGTCAGAAGGATACAGTCAATGTCAGAAGGTGACACACCGACAGCCGCCAGACTGGCTTTCATCTTCCCTCCCCATTGTTTAAAACCACCAGCTCCGGCATCTATTAGTACCGTACGCCCACGACCTCGCACCAGATAACTGTTAATGTGCACGGATGAAGGGTCGGCAATTCCCGCCCTGAACTGTAAATCAGCCACCCGTTCCGGCGTGATACCAGAGAGCAGCTCCGGACTGATGGAGAGGAATCCATCACTGAGAGCGATTATCCTGAATTCACCTATCTGCTTTCCTGCTGATTCCATAATTAATGACCTCCGATAACGATGTTGGGTTTTGTGCAATCACCTGGATAGCAGTAAACGGAACAGGCAATTCAGGCTGGCATCTCCGTCACCGGTGATTCACCACCCACTCCACATTAACATCAGGTAATGGTATTAAAGAAAAAGAGCAGAATATAACGATATTTTGGCATTCATCATTGATAAAAAGTCAACCTCAGAGAGGTAATCTGAGCTCTGACGTTAGTCTTCACCATGCCGATGTTGTGCCGATAATTTCGCCGGCGGTTCCACCGTTACCGCGGGTAGTATTATCAGTCCCCGGAGCGGAAATAACACACCAATGTCCCGCATCCTGGAGAGGAAAAGTGAAGGGAAAAACAATAAAGAGGGGAAGCGTTCCGGCAGATTCAGCAACCAGCAGATAACCAGAACGCCCCACTTCGTATAATGAGACTGTTAACGGGATGTTCGACTGGCTATTTATTTGTATAATTAGCAATAAATTTAATCGTTCTTTTCAGGCAACAGTCCTTAACATGATTACCGCGCTCTGCAGATGCCCTGAAAAAAAACGAAACAGCATCCTGTAAGGATTATCCATGCCTGTCGCATTAAAAATTGCCATCCCTTTGTTATGTGTGAGTCTGGCATTCTGGCATCTTTCCGTTAAAAAAAATGATAAATCTTATCGCCGGATTGGGGCTGTCATGGCTGTTATATCACTGGTTCTGATTATCCGGGCTGCATGGCATTAAACCACCGGCTTTGCAGAGAAGTGATGTGCTACAAAAGTGCGCCGGGAGATTCACCTTCCCCCGAACCATAAGCGGCTAACCATTCTTCATGAAGAATCACCGGCACCTTACTTCTTTCTGCCTGGATTATTCAAATAAGACAGCAGCCTTTGACAGAACATTAGCTACTATCTGGATTCTTAAGGATAAGATTTCGCTGAGCGACAAAGAAAATCTTTCCCGATTGTTTATACTGTGGCTGAAATTCAGCAAAGGAGTCATCATGCGATCGCTTAACCGGCTGAAGTGGCTGCATGCCTTTGAAGCCACCGCACGACACGGAAGTTTCACTGGCGCTGCACGAGAACTGGGGGTAACGCCTGCGGCGGTGGGCCAGTTGGTGCGTGCCCTTGAAGACTGGGTCGGTCATCCATTGTTGCATCGTAGCAAATCCGGAAAAGAACGGCTCACACTGATGGCTGACGTGGAAGAAGCCTTAAAAGACATAGCTCTGGGGCTGGATAACCTGGAAAGCGGACTGAATAAATTACGCGGCCAGCGCGCCCGCCCGGTTGTGGTGGTAACGGCTTCTCAGGTGTTGGTAATGAACTGGTTGATGGATAAACTTAATCGCTTTTCCGAAACCCACGAAAATATCGATTTGCGCCTGAATGTGACTGAGAGACTGATGGATCTGACTCATGGTGAGGCTGATATCGGTATTCGTTGCGGAAAAGGAGAGTGGCCAGGTCTGGATAAAACCTGGTTAATGGATGAAGAAGCGATACTGGTGTGTAGCCCACGACTATTACCGACAGGCCAACAGCCCGGCAAGGACTGGCTGGGAACACAAAAACTGATCTTTGATGACAGTCCTCACCCCGGCGCCTCATTTCCGTCATGGGAAGGAGTCCTTAAAACGGTAGGAACTTCTCGCACAGATGAAAGCGGGCTGCATATCAACTCTACTGCAGCCGTTATTCTGTCGGCCTTAAGTGGTCGTGGAGTCGCTATTGTGCGCCGTGCTCTGGTGAATCAGTTGACTGAAACCGGACAGTTAATCCACTTATATCCTCAGCACCGTTGGCCACTGACGTGGTCTTATTACCTGGTGACCTGCCATGAGACTACTTTGCGTCCAGCCGCTAAATTATTTCATGACTGGCTGCGTGACGATGTGATGGCCGAATCTCCGAAGCAATAAGATCAGTCGTGGTACATCTCAGTTTGCGGTTGCACTTCTCTTTCAGGGTATAAGTCCCCTCAATATCGAAGTGCTTCTGTTTGATCAGACGTTTTCTGCGAACACAGCCACAGGTTAAAACATGCATTGTTCCCCAAAACGAGCTATTACTATTAGCCAGCTCAGATCAGATGATACAGGACAACATGACAATTGTGATACGCAGTGCAGAAAACAGTGACGCTGAAGCTTTCCAGAGAATATCTTCGCTACCGCATATTCAGGAAAATACCCTCGGTATGCCCTATCCTTCGCTTGAGCACTGGCAAAAACATCTGGCAGGTAACGGTATAGATGGTTGCTGGCATTTTACTGCGGTAGTGGAGGGTCAGGTTGCAGGCATTTTGACCATAGAAAATCCACAACATCCACGGCTTAGACATAAAACAACGTTGGGTCTTTTTATAGATCCCGCTCTTTCCCGCAGGGGTATTGGTTCCGCACTGATGGAGTTTTGTCTCAGCTATTCATTTGACTGGCTGGCCGCACGAAAAATTGAACTGGAAGTATTTCCTGACAATGAGCCAGCAGTTGCACTGTATAAAAAGTTTGGTTTTGAAACTGAAGGATTGCGAAAAGCCTCTGCGCTGCGTAAAGGCCAGTTTGTCGATGTCTTACTCATGGGGTTAAGTGCCCCGGCGGCCAGCCTTAGCGAGCCGCCGCCAGGGTAAGCTAACTAACCATCAGTGGACTGGCTAAGTGATTCCATATCGTCCATGCTTGACTGCATCCGGCTGATTTTGTCTCTGACCAGTTTGACGGCGTCGCTGCCCAATAGTAAGAACTCCGGAGGCTCCGGCAGACTGACCAGCGTTAACATAGCACGAGCAGCCTTACGCGGGTCCCCTGGCTGATGACCACTACGCTTTTCCCGGGTCTCACGGATTGGTCCAAAACTCTGGTCATAATCACTGATTGAACGGGGTGAACGAACCATCGAACGTCCGGCCCAGTCAGTCCGGAACGAACCCGGTTGCACTGCAGTCACGGCAATGTTAAATGGCTTCAGCTCTGCCGATAATGTTTCAGAAATACCCTGCAAAGCAAATTTACTACCACAGTAATAACTGATACCGGGCATAGTAATAAATCCGCCCATCGAGGTGATATTCAGGATATGCCCGGCACGGCGCTGCCTGAAATAAGGCAGGAAAGCTTTAATCACCGCTACAGCACCAAACACGTTGACGTTAAACTGGCGGAAAATATCTTCCATCGGAGACTCTTCCATAATCCCTTCATGACCATAACCGGCATTATTCACCAGCACATCGACAGCACCAATCTGTTGTTCAACTTCTTCAGCAATTGCCGGAAGCGCAGAAAAGTTAGTAACATCCAGTACCCGGCCATAAAATTGGCCCGGATACTGTTGCTCGAGCTCTGTTTTTAGTGCTTCATCCCGCAAAGTTCCAATCACCCGATGTCCGGCGCTAATAGCTTCTTCTGTGAGTGCCCGGCCAAAGCCACTACTGACACCGGTAATAAAAAATAATTTTGACGTACTCATAAATTACCCTCTATGTGATTAGTCACTACAGGCTACGCCTGATAAGAGAATGTCGATATCTCTGTTTCTCTCTAATGTTTGCCTGTTCCTATCAGACCGATGGACGTAACTCCTCCCTGGTGCCACACTAGGACAGGTTTACTGAGGATAAGCGAATGGAAGAACAGACCGTCAGACAGATGGTGTCATTATTAGGCCGGCTCACTCCGGATGAAGGCTACAATCTCACTGTATTGCCGGACATTCGTTTTTTAAGAGTCAGTCACCTTATGACACAGGTCCCCGTGTTGTATGAACCGGGTATAGTGATTGTTGTTCAGGGCGAGAAACGAGGATTCCTGGGTAATGACAGTTATGTGTATGATGCCCGTCACTATCTGATGGTTTCAGTGCCGGTACCTTTTACTATGGAAACTAATGCCACAGCAAATGAACCGTTACTGGCTATATATCTCAGGCTGGACTTTAACCTGGCAGCCAAAGTCATCCTCGAACTGGATGAGAAAAACCCACTACTCACACCGCCCTCGCCCCGCAGTATGATGTCTACCCCTATGGAGCCAGCGTTACGCTCCTCGGTATTACGTTTCCTACAGATTATGTCATCACCTGCCGATGCCGTTATGTTGGGACCCGCCATGGTCCGGGAAATTTACTATCGGGTACTGACCGGCCCGCAGGGTGCCATTATGCGCAGCACCCTGACCATGCAGGGACAGTTTGGTAAAGTTGCCAGGGCATTACGGAAGATGCACACAGAATATGACTCCAGCCTGGACGTTAATCGCCTGGCCCAGGAAGCAGGGATGAGCATTCCCGCCTTCCACTCACATTTCAAAACCGTGACCAATACTTCGCCGATACAATATCTGAAATCTACCAGACTTCATCAGGCGAGACTGCTGATGCTAAGAAACCACCTTACGGCATCGGCAGCCAGTGCCAGTGTAGGCTACGAAAGCGTGTCACAATTCAGCAGGGAATTTAAACGTATGTTTGGGCTCAGCCCGGTGAAAGAGGTTGAGCGGATGAAAAAGACCTTTTCGATGCCGGCGCCGCTGACCGCTTCAGAATATATTTCTTCCCATTAAACTTTTCGGGTGGTGATTTTGTGTCGTACCACCGCCCTGTTCGGTGTCTGGCGCGAAAACCTCCGCTTACACTCACTGATCATTTCACGTTCAGAGTACTATCAAACAGTTCATCGCCTTAACTGACAGTCATTTGATTAAGTTAATCACCTTCAGCAAAAAACAAATTCCCCGTGCAACATCAGCCAATGGAGACCTTCAGCCTTCAGATTTATTCACCGTTCACTTTTCAGTAATTTGTCCAGTAAAGCTGAAGCCAGAGAGAAATCAGGCAAGGTATCAGAAAACATAATCCGGTAAACCAACGGGGCTATCAGCTCATCCATAACCTGCATAGTTTGCGGAGGTGTTTCTCCGCGCTGTATTGCACGGTGGCGAATTGCATCGATTTGCGAGAAATGCCGGTTCTGACAACGAACACGGTATTCATCATCTGGTGCAGCAACAATGTCACTTAATAGTTTTCGCCCGGTCTCAGTTGCCAACTCATCAACATATTCTTCCAGCCATCGACTAAAATCCTGGTGCAGGCTTCCGGTATCTTCGGGTTCTGAATCCGGTAACAACTTTTGCAAAGAGACATCAGATAGCAACTGATTCAGGGAGCCCCAGCGGCGGTATATGGTTGTCGGATTAACACCTGCCTGCTCAGCGATGTTATGCACACTCAATCCGGTACTGCCTTTGTGTTGCTGTAAATACTCTACCGCCGCGTAAACAGCCGCCTGAATACGTGCAGCACGCCCTCCGGGGCGAGTGACAGAGCTTCTGTTCACTTTTTCATTGGTCATCATTGATACCTTTACTATGGGCCCGGAACACAAAAGCAAAAAAATTGCTTTTACCCGCAAAAGGGAATATAAAAGCAACAAAATTGCTTTTATCTCTTCCGGAGAAAATTATGAATACTGAAAGTCTGTTATTTAAACCTTACTCACTCAAAAAACTGCTGTTACCCAATCGTGTCGTCATGGCTCCCATGACCCGATCCTTTGCTCCGCAAGGTATTCCAACCCCGGAAATGGCCGCCTATTATACCCGACGTGCTGCCGCAGGTGTCGGGCTTATTATCACGGAGGCAACCGGCATTAATCGTCCATTATCTGTCAATGAACCCGATGTCCCGGTCTTTTACGGAGATGCCTTAGCAGGGTGGAAAAAAATTGTTGATGATGTGCATAGTGCTGGCGGGAAAATCATGCCACAGCTTTGGCATGTAGGAACTAAACAATCGATATTCCATCGGGACTGGCAAAGCGCCTCCGCTTACCAGGGACCTTCAGGGTTGTCTGTTAGTGGCGAGCAAGTCAGCCTGCCGATGAGTGATAAAGACATTGCCGATACCATTGATGCTTTCGCCAGTGCGGCTCAGGATGCTGCAAAATTGGGTTTTGATGGCATTGAATTACACGGCGGGCACAGTTATCTGATTAATCAGTTTTTCTTCGAACACCTCAATTTACGAAAAGATCAGTGGGGAGGAAAATCGCTGCTGGAGCGCTCAAGATTTGCGATTGAAGTTATCAGGGCAATCCGTAAGCGGACAGGCCCTGATTTCCCCATATTATTTCGTTTCTCACAATGGAAAGCGCAAGCCTTTGACTCACGGATAGCCGAAACTCCGGCAGTATTGCAATCCTGGCTTGAAGCGTTAGTTAATGCCGGAGTGGATATATTTGACTGCTCACAACGTCATTACTGGGATGCCGCATTTCCGGAAGTGGACCGAAACCTGAACATGGCCGGTTGGGTAAAAAAACTGACGGGTGTTCCCAGTATCGCGGTCGGTGCAGTGGGTCTGAGTGGTGACGTATTTTCGTCTTTACAGGGTAAACGGTTTGCACCTGCCTCCCTGGATGAGCTACTGGAAAGGCTGGAAAACGACGAGTTTGACTTAGTCATGGTTGGGCGTCCTTTATTACAGGATCCATTGTGGCTACAGAAAATACGGCTGAAACAGTATGATCAGTTGGAGGGTTTTGACAATGCATCACTCCGCCGGTTGTACTAATTTTTAAATTTACAGGACTCCCCGCCGGGTTAGAACCCTGAAAATTTTTCCGGCAGGAGGAGTTCGCAACTCACGGGCTGTCAGTCTGACAGCTTCTGGCTTGCTCCTCCTTAGTGCCATTCAGAAAACCGGCAGTCACATCTCTGCAGCCAGCCACGTTTGAGAATGATTAACGTTGATTATTCGTTGGAGATTTTCTGGACGGTTAAGCAAACCTCGCGTAGCATTGAAAACACTTCATTTTGATGGGTTCAATAATTGCTTCTCAGGTTTAACCAGTAACCGGAGACACTGCTTTTGTGGGCCAGTTCTCAGCAACAGCTGAAAATAACCGTTAGTTTCATTGGGCTAACTGTTATCTGACCACCACTCTCCTGCCAATTGCAACATGAAAAAAATTCATCTGCGTGTGAAATTAAATCACTTTCACTCACTCCGCGAGTCAGGCATAAAATACGTATGATTATTCACTTTCGATAATATGAAAACTGTGTATTTCGATCACCGAAATTTCTGGATAATCAGCTACTAAACTCAGTTTTCATCTCAGGACCAGGATTCAGGCTCATAATGAATAAAGATTTTACCTACTCGATTAAGAGCAGCAGCTTCGACGAGAACTATAACCCTTCTGAAAATACGCGTATCACCACCAATTTTGCGAACCTGGCCCGCGGTGAAAACCGTCAGCAGAACCTACGCAATACCATAGTGATGATGAATAATCGTTTCAACTCACTGGCGACCTGGGACAACCCTACCGCCGACCGTTATGCGATCGAAATTGATATCATTTCGGTTGAAATGAAAATTGACGCAGAGAGTGAAAGTTTTCCGGCTATCGAGATTCTGAAAACTAATATTATCGATAAAAAAACCGGCCAGCGTACCGATGGCATTACCGGCAATAACTTCTCTTCATATGTACGGGATTACGATTTCAGTGTATGGCTGCTGGATCACAATAAGGATCAACCTGATTTCACCATCCCGGAAAAATTTGGCGAGCTGCACGGCAATATTTTCAAAAGCTTCGTAAACTCAGAAGCTTATAAAAGTAACTTTAAAAAATCACCGGTAATCTGCCTGAGTGTTTCCAGCAAAAACATTTACCACCGTACAGGTAATGAACATCCGGTGCTGGGTATTGAATATCGTCAGGATGAGCGTTCGCTGACAGATAACTACTTCAGCAAAATGGGCTTGCAGGTCCGTTATTTTATGCCGAAACACAGTGTTGCACCGTTAGCCTTTTATTTCTTTGGCGATTTACTGAGTGATTACACCGACCTCGAACTGATTGCTACCATCAGTACCATGGAAACATTCCAGAAAATTTATCGCCCTGAAATCTACAACGCTAACTCCGTTGCTGGTTTACAGTACCAGCCGAGCCTGAACTATCAGGACTACTCATTAACAAAAATTGTTTATGATCGCGAAGAACGCAGCCGGTTAGCGATTGAACAGGGTAAATATACTGAAGAATATTTTATCAAACCATACAAGACAGTTCTTGAACAATGGTCTGAAACTTACGGTCTTTGAGTCATAAAAAAATACAAGGTCACCTGCTATGAAAATTTTGTTACCTACATCAACTGCCGGAAGTCTGCCAAAACCTTCCTGGCTGGCACAGCCTGAGAAACTTTGGTCTCCATGGAAACTGCAGGACGAAGAGTTAGTTAACGGAAAAAAAGATGCCCTGCGTCTGTCCCTGGATGATCAGCTGCGTGCAGGCATCGATATTGTCAGTGACGGCGAGCAGACCCGTCAGCATTTCGTTACCACCTTTATCGAACATCTGAGTGGTGTTGATTTCGAGAAACGCGAAATCGTTAAAATCCGTAATCGCTATGATGCCAGCGTACCGACAGTCGTGAGCGCCGTTGAGCGTATTAAACCTGTATTTGTGGATGACGCTAAATATCTGCGCTCGCTGACAAAACAGCCAATTAAATGGGCTCTGCCAGGCCCGATGACTATGATTGATACGCTGTATGACAATCATTACAAAAGTCGTGAAAAACTGGCCTGGGAATTCGCTAAAATCCTGAACCAGGAAGCGAAAGAACTGGAAGCTGCGGGTGTAGATATTATCCAGTTTGATGAGCCGGCATTTAACGTATTCTTTGACGAAGTTAACGACTGGGGTGTTGCAGCTCTGGAGCGCGCTATCGAGGGCCTGAAGTGTGAGACTGCGGTCCATATCTGCTATGGCTATGGTATAAAAGCGAACACCGACTGGAAGAAAACACTGGGTAACGAATGGCGTCAGTATGAAGAAGCCTTCCCTAAACTGCAGAAATCGAACATCGATATCGTGTCACTGGAATGCCAGAATTCACACGTTCCAATGGATCTGATTGAGCTGATTCGCGGTAAAAAAGTAATGGTGGGTGCCATTGATGTCGCGACCAACACTATAGAAACTCCGGAAGAAGTGGCTAATACCTTGCGTAAAGCGCTGCAGTTTGTTGATGCTGATAAACTCTATCCTTCCACTAACTGTGGTATGGCTCCACTTTCACGTGAAGTCGCTACCGGTAAACTGCATGCTTTAAGCGCTGGTGCTGAAATCATCCGTAAAGAACTGGCTTAATAGTAAAGTTTGACGGAACTCTACTCTGGTCAGCCAGGACATACCGACTGACCGGCGACTTCCTTCTGGTAAACGTCATCTGAACGCGGGCTTCGGTCCGCGTTTTTTTACCCTGTTGCCATTAAACGGGGATGATTACAACTCCTTACATTTCAGCTGGATTATTACTCTCCCCTTTCGCTGTCCCGACAAAATTTTAGTCATTCTGCACTATAGTTAGTTTTTACCGCCCTCCTGCCGGGAGTTATTCAATTGCTGAAAATATTAGGTCTGGTATTTCTTTGTGTGGTACTGCTCTCACTGGTGGCAAGTATGATGCGTGATACCCATCCGGGAGTCTCTGCCGGCCAGGGCTGGTGGACAGCCCGACGTGATTCATCGGGGCTTGCCCCGAACCCCCACAAAATGGTCAATACCGCGATTGTTCAGGTCTATGATGCTGCAACCTATGGCTGGCGCGGCAAAGCGGCAGTTCATCCGTGGATTATCTTTAAACGTGCCGGCGATACACAATATACCCGATATGAAGTGACCGGCTGGGGAAGCGGCGACAGGATCCGCAAAAACAGCCACGGCCCCGACGACTATTGGTTTGGCGCTAAACCCAATCTTCTGGTCGATTATCGGGGTCCGGAAGCGGCTGCCCTAATCCCTCAGATAGAGGCTGCTATTGCTTCCTATCCGTGGAAAGAAACTTACCGTGCCTGGCCCGGGCCAAACAGCAATACCTTTATGGCACATATAGGTCGTAATGTCCCCGCTCTGCATCTGAATATGCCAGCCAATGCTATCGGGAAAGATTACCGTGCCCTCGCAAGGCCCATTGGCCTGCCCCCCTCAGGACAGGGTGTCCAGCTTTCTTTGCTGGGTTTAATTGGGTTTACTGCCGGCCCGGTGGAAGGTGTTGAAATTAACCTGCTGGGTATTGATATGGGAATACAATTCTCACCCTTTAAACTTCGGCTGCCATTTATTGGCTCGGTTAACTCCGGAGGTTCCCAAAACATAACCAGGCAACCTGGCTAAACTGTTCCGAAACGATGATAGCCGGCCCATACATCGTTTCGGACACTGCTTTAGCTTCGGATATTTCAGCTGGTATTTAACCGGCTCACTATACTTGTCAGCAATAAGTGAAGCCTTTCGACTTATTGCTGACTGGCAAATGGCTTCAGGGGATAGTAAGCCAGAACCTCACAACCTTCCGGGACCGCAACATGCTCTGTTGCCTTCCCATCTTCAAGACTGATCACAGAAACCGTTCCACTGTCTTCATTCGCCACCAGGAAGTAGCGGCCGTCCGGAGTAAATGTTCCATCCAGCGGTTTTTCCTGCAGTTCGGCGCTAAACAGATAATGCATATCTGCATCAAAGAAGCTGACCACCGGATCAAAATCGCCAATCACGGCGACAATCTCACCATCACTTCTGAAACGGACTATCTGAGCTGGCTTGTTATGCCGTTTTAGCGGAATAGTATCCTGTAGTTCCAACTGTTCCCGGTCAATGACGAAAATTTCAGGAGCGCTGCCATTGGTCGCTATGACCCACGGCCTTATGGGAGACACATCAATACCATTCAGGCTACCAGGGACACTCATTTTTTTTATTATCCGGCCTCCGTTTTCATCAAAGACTATCTGCGATAACGTCCCTTCTTCTTCACTTTCGGTGATTAATCTATTTTTTCCGGGTATAACTGCCAGCCGGTGTACGTTATATGATTCTGAATTAATGGTGCCGGTGACGGTATCGGTTTGCGGATCGATAATAACAATGACAGCACTTTCCTCACAGCAACAATAAATCAGCCCGTTATAACCCAGACGGGCAGTATGTGGGCCTTGATAAGGAGAAATATCAATCAGAGTGATAACCTGTTCACTCGCCAGGTCTACTACCGCAATATGATGTTCCGGGTGAGGATTATCACCATGAACCCCATCACCGAATACTGGCACATAGGCTTTACCTTTCTGGGGTAACACTAACAACTCATGAGGTTTTCTTGGAAGATCATCGATAACCTTACGAATTTTCAATGTTTCAGGATCAAGAAATAAAATACGGCCTGCGGATTTATCTACCGCAATCAGCCCGAAACCGGCGGTGTTTTCTATCTTCATATCTCTGCTACCTCCATGATGATATCGGTTTTCTGATAAGTGGCATGCAGTGAGCCAATCGGGGATATCTGTTCAGGATGGCATTTAATCAGCCATCTTGTGCAACTGAAGAGGGTTTTTAGGACGATTCCAACTCCTGAGCAGATACCCACAGCTCAGATAAATTCAGGAGAAAACGAAGATAAACGCGGATTAAATGAATATGACAAATGAATCGCATTGCAATCCAGCAATAACTCAAAACAGTCATTCAGGTAAATCAACACCTCGTGGCCAGGAAAACGAAAGACAGTAATAATGCCAACATCAGCAACACAGCCCGGCTCCCGTTGGCCGCGTCTGATATGAATATCAGTCCGCGTTAACCTCCAGACGGTCATAACCTTTGGCCCGGTAGATAGCTGCAGAAATAATCCAGGCAGCGATAAAAATACCGATAATCAGATAACCGATAGTGCCGAAGTTATCGTTAAGCGACCCAATACCGTCCCAGAAAAGGCCGGAAAGATTGAGTTTATCCTGAATCAACCCAAGAGCCTCAATACCCCCTATTACGACTGCAACAACCACTGAAACCAGAGTGATTGTCATGTTGTAATAGAGTTTTCGGATAGGTTTCACAAATGCCCACCCGTAAGCACCCAACATCAGAATACTGTCAGTGGTATCAATCAGTGACATACCTGCCGTAAATAGTGCCGGAAACACCAGAATTGACCATACCGACATCCCCTGCGACGCCTGGGCTGCAGAGATACCCAACAATCCCACCTCTGTCGCGGTATCAAAACCCAGCCCAAACAGTAAGCCAAGCGGATACATATGCCAGCTGCGATGAATAAAAGCGAACATAGGACGGAATATTCTGGCCAATAGTCCACGGTTAGCCAGGAAAATATCAAGGTCTTCGTCAACGTACCGGCCACCGGCTTTTACTCTACGGAATGTCCGCCAGATCCCCGCCAGTATGACGATATTCATGGCGGCTATCATCAGCAGGAACAGTGCCGATACCAGTGTACCGATAACACCACCGACAGTATGAAAGGCTTCTATCTGACTTTTAAATGCGGTTGCAGTCGCCGCAATAATAATCGTTGCCAGAATGACAATGGTTGAATGACCCAGAGAGAAGAAAAAACCTACTGAAACCGGCCGTTTTTTTTCCTGCATCAGCTTACGTGTCACGTTATCGATAGCCGCAATATGATCGGCATCGACCGCGTGACGAAGGCCGAAGCTATAGGCCAGCAGAGCCGTCCCCAACAGGACCGGGTGATCACGAAAGGCAATAAACGCCCAAGCCCATGCTCCTATATTGGCCGCAATAAGGATTAGATAAAGCCCAATGATCTTCAGTGATAACTGACCACCATGGTCGTTAAAAATGCGTGCGAATGTATTCCGCATCCTGACTCCCTGCAATAACAGACATCATACTGTTCACAAAAATAGTAGGACGCGAAGTATCCATGAGCAAGCAGGTGAGACTCAGGTTTATGCTCTGTGTCACATTATCAATATGCCAGAGACTTGAATTCACAGGAAAGAGATTCTGCAGGGAAAAACAGAAAGATTTTATGACGAGGAATGATAAACCAACCCATGAGGCGGTCAGGCCATAATCAGTCGCTTAAACAGCAGTTGCCGGATGTCCTGACGTTGCGATAAAACTGCATGTGCCGTTACCACGTTTCCTTCGACAGAATATAAAACTCTGTAACCTTCCGGATGATTAAATTCGCGGTACTTCGCACAACCAATTTTCAACAGTTCAGGACAAATCTGACTGCCGGCAGGAAACTGCCCGACGGCAGATTCAAAGCGGGTCAGAATATCGGTGATCACAGGTCGCGGCGCCACATTAGCCTGTCTCAGGAACGCTACAATGGTTTCGATGCAGTATTTTGCAGTAAGAGTGTACTCAAAGGTCACCTGCTGTTCCATCTAAGCCCCTTCGAATTGAGTCCATGGCAATTAATCTGTGAGTCCGTCCAGCAACTGATCTTTTGAGAACACCCGTTGTTCAGATTTATCCTTCTCTGAGAGAGTCAGGAGTTTCAACAAGGCGATGGCCTTTTCTCTCTCCTGCTGTTGCTCATAAGATTCAATAACATAAGCAGGTACACCATTTTGGGTGACCAGAATGGGCTCTGACAGATCAAGCGTAGCCGCGTTTTTTTTGACGTAGCTAATAGTCTCTACTTTCATGATATGTCCGCCGAAGGGTTACTTTTCCTATACGAGACTTAATATAGACCATTTGTAGTCTTCATTCAATTAGCGATGTTGCTACTGCTCTCAGTAAAATGCCAGTAACATCTTTGTTCAGTTTTCAGGCTTCACTATACTCTGCTCATCTCAATCCAAAATCTGCCTGTCAGAAGATAGTGCTGAAAAGGTTATGTACAGATGGAAGAAGAAACCCTCCGTGACCAGCCGGCTAGTGAGCTACGTGAACTACTGGATATGATGGTATGGGACATAAGCCATGGTGGATTCGAAGTGGTAAAAGAATGGCGGGAAGAGTTACTTTCCCGGCAAGATGCCGAAACTGAAGACGTACAACGTGCCATCGCGGTATGTGATGATTTTCTTGCTCCTGCTGGCTCTCCTGAGTCTGAAGCCGCCCGTGCCCGTGCCTGGCCGGAATACTACCCGGAGAAAAAATAGCGGTGAAAATCTGTAAAGCTCAGCAGTCGCCTGTCATCTTAAGCCTGAAGTGCGGTAAGGATAGTGCCTTCTATTTTTTCCGGTGTGGAGACCGGTGCAAATCTTTTTAGCGGTTTTCCGTCACGCCCAATCAGGAATTTTGTGAAATTCCATAGGATCCTGCCACCCAATACGCCGGGTAACTCGTGTTTCAGATAGCGAAATACCGGATGTGCAGCAGAACCATTAACGTCCACTTTTTCAAACATTGGAAAGCTTACACCGTAATTGATATAACAGGTCTGTGAGATTTCCTCAGCACCGCCGGGTTCCTGTTTACCAAACTGATTGCAGGGAAAGCCCAATACCACCAGGCCCTGGTTGGCATATTTCCGGTAGAGCGCTTCAAGCCCTGCATACTGCGGCGTAAAACCACAATGACTGGCTGTATTCACCACCAGAACTAGTTTACCCGTAAAATCAGCCATTGAAACCAACTGACCATCAAGCCGGCTGGCCGAAAACTGGTAAAAAGTTGTCATAACGAATCCTTAAATACGAACAGTTCGTTATTCAGATTAGCATGTAGCTTGTTGAGACAGAGGAGAATCATCGGAGACTTATTGGTTTGACACAACAACCCGTAATCCGGTTTTCCAAAAACACAATTAATTAAGCCACTGATAAAAAGGATATTTACTTAAATTTGTTAAACATAATGGTACCTTCCTGGAATTCACAGGTCTTTTTTCAGAAAGACCCTGCTGGTTCCCTCAGGGAGGCAGGCTATTTCACCAAATCTCTGCCAGCCGTTTTTTTCATAGAACACCGGTGCCTGAAAAGTGATGGTATACAACACAGCAGTTTTACATCCCCGGTTCCTGCCTTCATCTTCGACACGTTTAAGAATCTGACTCCCCAACCCCTTACCTCTCACTTCCGGTGGCAGATACACCAGGTCTATAAATAACATTCCGAGGTAGCTACGCCCCATCATTCCGCCCAATACCACCCCATGTTCATCTCTGACCATAACGGCGAGAGATTTATTGTCGTTATATCCCACCGCCTCCTCATTATAACAATTAAGCCCTGATTCAATCGCTAAGGAGAACTCAGGTGTAATAGTGTCAGAAACTTCAATAGTTAACCGGTCCACAATGGCACTCCGCATGTTATTAAACCAGCCCCTGGATTAAAGGAATAAAAGACTATTAGTGATTTATTTTATCGGGAATCACTTAGTATTAAACCGGCAGAAAAAATTATATGACTGGCGGTGACTGACCCAAATACAGTATTTCTGAAATCTGAGACCGTAATAGACGCGTGATTCATTAGGGTCTGGTTTAATGCCAGATTCTGGCCCCGGGTGCCTAATTGTATGTTACCCGGGTTATAGTTTGCATCTTACTTAGCCATCCTCAGGCAACCAAAGCACAGACATCGATTATATAGAATGGTAACGTCTGACGAGCAGTTATATGCCAGAGGCCGGTGTTAAACACATTGCGACACGCAATCAAAGATAGCTTATCTCAAAGAAAATTTGTTCCCGGGAAATAATTCAATAGGCAACCAGGCTTTTACCTGTACGTAGTGATTGTGGGGGAATTCCATAACCTTTTACAAACACATTACGCATGTGCCGGCGATCTCTGAAACCCGACTCTCTCGCAATGACGTCCAGTGGCAGACGGGTCTGTTCAATCATTAATCGGGCAGCTTCCAGCCGCAGTCGCTCAATTGCACGCGCCGGTGACCTCCCCGTTTCGCTCAAAAACAGACGGTTAAGCTGACGTGTACTTAAATGCACTGCATCCGCAAGATGCTCTACTGATAACGTTTTACTGAGGTTTTTTCTCACGTATTCTATTGCTGTTTGTAAGCGGTCGCTTTTAGGCGACAGCATAAGCAATTCAGAGTGCTGGCACTGCCCTCCTGAGCGCCGTTGATTCATAACCATCCGGTGTGCAATACTTCGTGCAACTTCAGTTCCGTGATCTTTTTCAACCATAGCCAGTACCATGTCAAAACCAGCTGTCATCCCTGCTGAAGTCCACAAATGATCATCAACAATATAAATCAGATCGTCTTCGGTTCTCACTGTTGGATGAAGAACTTTTAAACTGTGGGTATAGGCCCAGTGTGTTGTTGCACGTTTCTCTTTCAACAAGCCTGCCTGAGCAAGCACAAAAGCCCCCGTACAAATGCCCGCGACTCTCCGCGCACGCTGAGCATGATTTTGTAAAAAAATGTATTATGCCAGATGATGCAGGCAACTTTGTCGGCACCAGCACGCCGCCAATCAGCCATGTCTCGACTGTCGTATCTTCAGAAATCGCCTTACTGATAACGCTTATCCCATAGGACGATGCTATCTCACCACCAGATTCAGAATATACCGTGCAGTGATAGAACGGCTCGTTTAAAACGATATTCGCAAATTCAAATATGGTTAAGGTCGACAACGCGAGGGACTGAAACTGATCTGAAATGAGAAGCCCTACCCGATGCATCAAACATTCTCCTGTGTTATTAACTGAATTCGCTTCTGAAAACGTTTTTAATCAGGTGAAGTTACTTTTCTCCACTTTGCCCTTTGTTCAATATACCCCATTTAATCCGCTCCAATCATGCATTTCAGTATTAAGCCTTATGAGTTCCGCTTTGCCTATCCCGGCGACACAAAATGTCTGAAATCGTACCTTTATGCGTCACTTTCTTTTTGGTTCTTTAAAGTAGCCTCATTACATCCAAACATCCAACACATCATATGAGGTAAATACGATGAGTGTATCAGCGAAAGGAACTGCCGTTATAACTGGTGCTTCTACAGGAATGGGTGCTCTGTATGCATCAAAACTGGCAAAAATGGGGTATGACCTGATAATTGTTGCCCGCAATCACAACCGCCTGAATCAGATAGCCAGTCATATTGCGGCTGACAACGAGCGTAATGTGGAGGTGGTTGCATCTGACCTGAATGATTCAGGTCAGCTTGCGGCACTTGAAAGCAGGCTCCGTAATGATGCAAGCATTACTCTTCTGGTCAATAACGCGGGTATAGGCACGCACACAAAGCTGCATGAAAGTGATGTTGAAAAAATGACAGCAATGATCAATCTCAATGTAGTCGCCCTTACCCGTCTGACTTACGCTGTGGTTCCAGGCTTCATTGATCGTGGCCGGGGAGCAATCATAAATATCGCTTCCATTGTGAGTATAGCTCCGGAAATACTGAATGGCGTATATGGTGGCAGCAAGGCATACGTACTGGCATTTACTCGTTCACTTCACAGTGAACTTGCCGATAAAGGCATTCAGGTTCAGGCCGTATTGCCCAGCGCCACAGCAACTCCCTTCTGGGAAACCGGTGGTCTTCCTCTGAGCCGGGTTGACCCGGGTATCATAATGCAGGCTGAAGATATGGTAGAAGCCGCACTTTCGGGTTTTGTTCAGGGAGAGTTCATTACCATTCCTTCCCTGCATGATGAAAGTCGATTGCAGGAATGGGAGCGTGCGCGCCAGGCCATTATAGAAGACTTTTCACATAACGAGCCTGCGGCTCGTTATTACTCACCTTCCCACAAACATTAAAACGCAGGAGAAACAGATGGGCCGCTTAGAGTCAAAACCCGCCAGCGAAGCCAGTGGTCAAACTGCCGAACTGTTCAAAACCATCAAACAGGTGATGGGAAAGGTACCAAACGCTTACCTAACCATAGGTAGTAACGCTCCAGAACTCCTCGCGCAGACTTTACAGCTCAACGCTATTCTGAGCAAAAGCAGCCTGACTGCGCGAGAGCGTGAAGCAATAAACCTTGCAGTCAGTGAAGAGAGCGGTTGTGATTACTGCCTCGCTGCGCACACTCCTCTTGCATTAAAGGCAGGTTACAGCGAAGCCCAAACGCTGGAATTACGTCAGGGATTTCTGGTCGATGATTTACGTATTGATGCACTTGTAAAATTCGTGCAGTTGCTGGTTTCAACCCGGGGCACTGTATCAGCCCAACATGTTGCTGCATTTAAAGAGGCGGGATTCAGCGATCAGCAGATTGTTGAAACGGTGGGTGCCGTTACTGCCATATTATTCACTAATATGATTAATCGCATTAATGACACAGAGATAGACTTTCCTGCAGTTCGGGCTGTTTAACGTCTGTATCGGGCCATCTTTATAATTTCAATCCCAACTTACTGCCTTTTAATAAAAAATGTCCGTTTCCTTCACTTCAGAAACGGACATTTTTCATCGCCACTTATGCAGGGAAAAATGAAACCCAAAATGAGCGTCAGATAATTATTATTAGCATCACAGACTGCATCGGCTTCATCCCGGGCCGGCACTGCTCTTATCTGTTCTACAACAAAACTAAGAATCTCCGGATGACTTGTCAGGATCCCCCTACTATTTTCTTATTTATATCATTCAGCAATACCTGTAAAAAACGAGGTTTTAATCTTTACCAAAAATTGGATCTAAAAATTCAATCCCATAGCCATCTATAATACTCAACCAGGTATCGGATGTTATCCATGATACCAATAATGAATAATACCCATAAAAATTTGCTAACTGAAACCACAAAACACTTACAAAAAAACAAAAAAGCCCGCAGTTACGCGGGCTACAGGGCATTTCTTGCTGGTTAGTACCGGACAATTCCGGACATTAAATCATTCCCACTCAATGGTCGCTGGTGGTTTTCCGCTGATGTCATAAACGACACGAGAAATACCATCCACTTCATTGATAATGCGGTTGGATACACGGCCGAGGAAGTCATACGGCAGGTGTGCCCAGTGCGCGGTCATAAAGTCGATAGTTTCAACAGCACGCAGTGAGACCACCCAGTCGTATTTACGGCCATCGCCCATTACACCAACTGAACGAACCGGCAGGAACACGGTAAAGGCCTGGCTGACTTTGTTGTACAGGTCAGCTTTGTGCAGCTCTTCGATAAAAATGGCGTCGGCACGGCGCAGCAGATCGCAGTACTCTTTCTTCACTTCACCCAGTACACGAACACCCAGACCTGGCCCCGGGAACGGATGGCGATACAGCATGTCGTAAGGCAGGCCGAGTTCCAGACCAATCTTGCGAACTTCGTCTTTGAACAGCTCCTTCAGCGGTTCGACCAGTCCCATTTTCATCTCTTTTGGCAGGCCACCCACATTGTGGTGTGATTTTATCACGTGCGCTTTGCCGGTGGCAGAAGCTGCAGACTCGATAACGTCAGGATAGATGGTACCCTGGGCCAGCCATTTAACATTGTCCAGTTTCAGTGCTTCTTCGTCGAACACTTCAACAAATACGCGGCCGATAGTTTTACGCTTAGCTTCAGGTTCATCAATACCTGCCAGCGCATCCAGAAAGCGGTTTTCCGCATTCACGTGAACGATGTTCAGACCAAACTGGTCACCGAACATTTCCATCACCTGGTCGGCTTCGTTCAGACGTAACAGGCCATTATCCACAAACACACAGGTCAGACGTGAACCGATAGCACGGTGCAGTAATAACGCAGTGACCGAGGAATCGACACCACCTGACAGACCGAGGATCACATGGTCTTCACCGACCTGCTCGCTCAGACGCGCTACCGCATCATCAATGATTTTTGCCGGTGTCCACAGCGCTTCACACTGACAAATATCCAGCACAAAACGTTGCAGTAACTGCATGCCCTGACGGGTGTGGGTTACTTCCGGATGGAACTGTACCCCGTAAAAACGCTTCTCTTCGTTAGCCATAATGGCAAACGGGCAGGTTTCGGTGCTGGCCACAGTGACAAAATCATCAGGAATTGCAGTCACTTTATCGCCATGGCTCATCCAGACATCCAGCACAGGTACGCCGGCAGCATTCAGGCTGTCCTGAATATCTTTAACCAGCGCACTTTCCGCTTTAATTTCTACCTGCGCGAAACCGAATTCTCGCTCAGAAGATCCCTGAACTTTTCCACCCAGTTGCATTGCCATGGTCTGCATTCCGTAACAGACACCCAGCACCGGAACTCCGGCAGTAAACACGTATTCCGGAGCCCGTGGACTGTTAAGTTCGGTAGTACTTTCCGGTCCGCCGGAAAGGATGATGCCGTTAGGATTAAACTGGCGGATTTGTTCTTCGGTGACATCCCATGCCCACAGCTCACAGTACACACCCAGTTCACGAACACGGCGTGCAACCAGCTGAGTATATTGAGAACCAAAATCAAGGATCAGGATTCGGTGTTTATGAATATTTTCCGTCGTCATTACAGTTTTCCAGGCAAAAAAATTAAAGCGCCCGACGGTGAGCCGGGCGCATGATACAGGAAGAGATTAAGATCCGGTGCGGTAGTTTGGAGCTTCTTTAGTGATAGTCACATCATGCACATGGCTTTCAGAAATACCGGCACCACTAATGCGAACAAATTCAGCTTTAGTGCGCAGATCATTAATCGTCTGGCAACCGGTCAGACCCATACATGAACGCAGGCCCCCCATCTGCTGATGAATGATCTCTTTCATACGGCCTTTATAAGCCACACGCCCTTCAATACCTTCCGGCACCAGTTTATCTGCTGCGTTATCAGACTGGAAGTAACGATCTGAAGATCCTTTAGACATCGCCCCCAGCGAGCCCATACCACGGTAAGATTTGAATGAACGCCCCTGATACAGTTCAATCTCGCCCGGAGACTCCTCGGTACCCGCAAGCATTGATCCTACCATGACACAGGAAGCACCGGCAGCAATAGCTTTCGCGATATCGCCAGAGAAACGGATGCCGCCGTCTGCAATCACCGGAATTCCGGTGCCTTCCAGCGCTTCAACGGCGTCAGAGACTGCACTAATCTGCGGTACACCTACACCGGTCACAATACGGGTGGTACAGATAGAACCAGGGCCAATCCCGACTTTCACAGCGCTGACACCCGCCTCAGCCAGGGCTTTAGCGCCGGCCGCGGTAGCCACGTTACCACCAATAATTTCCAGGTTTGGATATTTAGCACGGGTATCACGGATACGTTGCAATACACCTTCAGAATGACCGTGAGAAGAGTCAATCAGCAGCACATCAACGCCCGCAGCCACCAGAGCATCTACACGCTCTTCATTGCCGGCACCCGCTCCGACAGCAGCACCAACCCGCAGACGACCATGTGCATCTTTACAGGCGTTAGGTTTACGTTCTGCTTTCTGGAAATCTTTTACGGTGATCATCCCCAGCAGGTGGAAAGCGTCATCGACGACCAGCGCTTTTTCGATACGTTTTTCGTGCATTTTTTGCAGCACGACTTCGCGTGAATCACTTTCTTTAACCGTAACCAGGCGTTCTTTCGGGGTCATTACCGCAGATACAGGTTGGTTCATGTCGGTAACAAAACGCACGTCACGGCCGGTAATAATCCCCACCAGCTCGTTGTCACTGTTTACTACCGGATAGCCGGCAAAACCATTGGCTTCAGTCAGACGTTTAACTTCCTGCAGTGAAGTTGTTGGCAGAACGGTCTGTGGATCGACGACCACACCACTTTCATATTTCTTCACCTTGCGGACTTCTTCAGCCTGGCGCTCAATCGTCATGTTTTTATGAATAAAGCCCATACCGCCTTCCTGTGCCAGCGCAATAGCCAGACGAGCTTCGGTCACGGTATCCATTGCAGCGGAAACCATTGGGATATTCAGACGGATATTTTTGGTGAGTTGCGTACCGAGCTCTGCAGTATTCGGCAGTACGGTAGAGTGAGCAGGAACGAGTAAAACATCGTCAAACGTGAGGGCTTCTTTAATGATTCTTAGCATAGCAATATCTCGACCTGGGAGTGATAAAATATTGCAGCGGAATTATACAGGGGCTAAGCGGTTGCCTCCAGCTTTTTTTATAAAAAACTCTTGATACTTACACTGGTCACTGTAGTATCGGTTAATTAACCCGCTGATTTACTATTTGATCTTCATCACATGTTGCATGACGAAAACGCCACAATTTTCTCTGTCAGCCGTCTGAATGCCACTGTCAGAAAGTTGCTGGAACATGAAATGGGCCGTATCTGGCTGACTGCAGAAATTTCCAATTTTACCCGGCCTTCGTCAGGGCACTGGTACTTTACCCTGAAAGATGACAATGCTCAGGTTCGCAGTGCTATGTTTCGCAGCAGTAATCAGCGGGTCAGTTTTCGGCCACAGAACGGTCAACAGGTGCTGGTCCGGGCTTCAGTCACCCTCTACGATCCGCGCGGCGATTATCAGCTGATTGTTGAAAGCATGCAGCCTGCCGGCGAAGGTCTGTTGCAACAGCAGTTTACCGAACTCAAAAATCGCCTGGATGCTGAAGGACTGTTTGCCGCAGAGCATAAGCAACCGCTGCCCTCTCCGGCTCGCCAGGTCGGGGTGATTACCTCCGCCAGTGGCGCTGCGCTGCATGATATTTTACAGGTGCTACGTCGTCGTGACCCTTCTCTGCCGGTCGTTATTTATCCGACTGCGGTGCAGGGTAGTGATGCGGTCCCTGCTATTGTTCGTGCGATTGAACTGGCTAATCAGCGCCAGGAGTGCGATGTACTGATTGTGGGCCGTGGCGGCGGGTCACTGGAAGATTTATGGTGTTTCAATGATGAACGGGTCGCAAGGGCCATTTTTAACAGCCGGTTGCCGGTGGTCAGTGCTGTCGGACATGAAACGGATGTCACTATTGCTGATTTCGTTGCTGACCTCCGGGCGCCGACGCCTTCTGCCGCAGCAGAACTGATTAGCCGTAACCAGACCGAATTACTGCGGCAATTGATCTCTGCGCAACAGCAGATGGAAATGGCGATGGATTTTTATCTTGCCCGCCGTCAGCGTAGCTTTGCACAACTTCAGCACCGCCTGAATCAGCAGCATCCAGAGTTGCGTTTAACCAGACAACATAACCTGTTGTCAGAACAGCAGCGCCGGCTTCAGACAGCATTGCAACAGCAGTTACAAAAACATAGCCTTCGTTTTGAGCAACTCTCCCGGCGTCTACAACGACGTCAGCCACAATCGCAGATTTACCAGGCAAATCAGGAGTTAGGTCAGCTACGTTACCGCCTGCAACAGGCTATCAGCCAGCAACTGAATGATAACCGGCAGCGCTTTGGCTCATTGGCTGTACAACTGGAAACTGCCAGTCCGCTGGCCACGCTGGCCCGTGGATTCAGTGTCACCACCAAAGCCAACGGTGACGTCATTAAAAACACCCGTCAGTTACAACGCGGTGACACTTTGCGTACCCGACTGAATGATGGCTGGGTCGAGAGTGAAGTCACGGCAACTCAGCCTGTCAGCGCCACTAAAAAGCGCCCTAAAGCTTCACCGGACCCAGCCGCTCAGTAACGCTCCTTTACCGAAGAGGCTGCAATCCAGCAAGATCGGTCAGGACAGCCTCATGACAGGGCGGCATACTTTCTCTACAGGAGAATGCTATGCTGACCGACAAACAACGTTATACCGCTAACTATCAAAAACGAATCACACTGGTGCTGGACTACATCGACAGTCATCTGTGTGAACCTCTGTTGCTTGATAACCTCAGTAAAGTGGCTCATTTTTCCGTATTCCACTTTCACCGGCAATTTACGGCCTGTATTGGTATTCCGCCAGGCCGTTATATTCAGCTAATGCGGTTGCGGCATGCTTCATACCGGCTGGCATTTAATCCTGAACAAAAAATTACCGATATCGCCCTGGAGACGGGTTTTACTCATGCAGAGTCATTCAGCCGTGCCTTTAAACAGGTATTTGGTGTCTCCCCGGGCGAGTTTCGCCGCCAGCCAGAGTGGCAGTCATGGCATAGCCAGATGCCCGCCGCTCCACAAATCAGAAGAGAACCCACGATGCAAATTGCTATTGTTACTGTGCCTGATATCCCTGTCGCTATGCTGCTGCATCAGGGGTCCCCGGAAACCATTCATCAGACCGCTGGCCGGTTTGTGGCCTGGCGAAAAACCAGCGGCTATTCACCAGTGCGCCGCTGCCGGACCTTTGGTATTGCACCGGACGACCCACACAACTGTGACCCACAACAGTTCCGTTTTATGATTGCCGGTGAAGTTTCTGCGTCAATACCTGAAGATAATGATTTTGGTGTCGTGAACAGTGTTATTCCGGGAGGGCGCTGTGCTACTGTGCGACATCAGGGTTCTCATGAGCGACTAACCGCACTGGCACAGTCTCTGTACCGTGACTGGCTGCCAGGCAGTGGTGAAACCCTGCGTGATTTTCCGCTGTGGTTTCACTACCACAACTTTATCCATGAAGTCGCTGAACATCAGTTGCTGACCGATATCTTTTTGCCGCTTAAAGACTGACTTTATCGCCGGAGCTATTCACTCCCGATGGCTTCCGGACGCCATATGACACGCGAAGACGAGATCATTCCGTGCTGCTGGCAGAAAAAATCTACCGCACCACAAGCCTTGAGTACCTGAAGTGTTGCCTGGCATTCCGGACAGTAAGCAGTATTCCGGTAACGGACATGGCATTGCGGGCAATATAAGTCATCCGGCTCACCAGTGAGCGCGGACTGGCAATGGCTGCAAATAAAATTCATCAGCTGTCTCCCTTATGAAAAAAGAGGGCCTCATAGCCCTCTTTTGCGGATTATCGCTTATTTTTCTTCAGATGCGACATCAGACGTTTACGCTTACGCTGCTGAGTAGGTGTCAGCAGGTTACGTTTGCCTGCATACGGGTTATCCCCTTCCTTAAACTGAATTCGGATAGGCGTTCCCATCACATTCAGTGAACGACGGAAATAGTTCATCAGATAACGTTTATACGAATCCGGCAGGTCTTTAACCTGGTTACCATGAATAACCACAATCGGTGGGTTATATCCGCCGGCGTGAGCATATTTCAGTTTCACACGGCGACCACGGACCAGAGGCGGCTGATGATCTTCTGCCGCCATATTCATTATGCGGGTCAGCATGGAGGTGTTTACCCGGCGGGTTGCGCTGTCATACGCCTCGGTAATCGATTCAAACAGATTACCTACACCACTGCCATGCAGTGCAGAAATAAAGTGCACACGGGCAAAATCAATAAAGCCAAGACGGTAGTCGAGAGCTTCTTTAACTTCTTCTTTAATTTCCTGGGACAAGCCATCCCATTTATTCACCACAATAACCAGCGAACGACCACTGTTGAGGATAAAGCCCAGCAGCGACAGATCCTGATCAGAGATACCTTCATGGGCATCAATCACCAGCAACACCACGTTGGCATCTTCAATCGCCTGCAGTGTTTTGATTACCGAGAATTTTTCGACGGTATCGGTCACTTTACCGCGTTTACGAACTCCGGCAGTGTCAATCAGCACATACTCCCGCTCATCACGTTCCATCGGGATATAGATGCTGTCACGGGTGGTACCCGGCATATCGTAAACCACGACCCGGTCTTCCCCCAGGAAACGGTTAGTCAGGGTGGACTTACCGACGTTTGGCCGTCCGACGATCGCCAGTTTGATGGGCAGAGTCGTCGGGTCAAAATCGTCTTCTTCGTCTTCAGGGATGCTGTCATTTTCTTCAGCTTCAAGTGCCGCCCAGTAAGCTGCATTTTCCTGCTCTTCGGTTAATTCTTCGGGCTCTTCCGTTTCCATCCACGGTTCAAGCACTGCTTCCAGCAGATTATGGACACCACGGCCATGTGTTGCTGCAATGGGATGGATCTCACCCATACCCAGTGAGTAAAAATCCAGCACCGCATTGGTGGGGTCCATACCGTCGGTTTTGTTGGCGACCAGAAAGGTAGGCTTCTGACGGGTTCGCAGGTGCTGTGCTATCTGTTCATCCGCAGGCATGACCCCGGCACGCGCATCCACCAGAAATAGCACAATATCCGCTTCTTCGATGGCCATCAGCGACTGAGCTGCCATCCGGGTTTCAACACCGTCCTCCATGCCGTCGATACCCCCGGTATCAATGACAATATATTCCTGACCTTCAACCTCGGCGCGTCCGTACTTACGATCACGAGTCAGACCAGGGAAATCCGCCACAAGCGCATCACGGGTGCGCGTTAAACGGTTAAAAAGAGTGGATTTTCCTACATTGGGGCGTCCAACAAGCGCGACCACAGGTACCATAATAAAGCCTCATTACAAAAAATATTTCGACCAATCGGATGATTATAACGATTAGTTGTGCAGAGTTCAGGCTATTCCCCGGAAAATCTACAGGCCGAAGAAAAACGAAACGGCCCCTGTATCACAGGAGCCGTCATTAGCAGGTTATTTTAACCCGTACTTTTACCGGTTACTCAGCGTTTAAAGGCGTAAACCTCACCTTTCTTCGCCTGGATAATCAGTTTATCCCCGGCAACGATAGGCTGAGTCTGGAAGCCGGATTTATCTACTTTCTGCTGAGCAACAAAGCGGCCATCCTGAGTGTTCATCCAGTGCAGGTAACCTTCACCATCGCCAACCACCAGGTACCCGTCAAACAGTACCGGTGAGGTCAGATTGCGGTGCAGCAGACCACTCTGACGCCAGATTTCAACGCCACCATCAGTATTAAGCGCATCAACCCGGTCATCCTGGTCGACCAGGTAGATCCGGCCATTATCCACCAGCAGGTTTTTAACACCGCCGATGTCACGTTTCCACTGAATCTGTCCTGAACGCAGATCCAGGGCTGACAAATCACCATTATAAGCCAGTACATAAACCACACCGTTAACAATTACCGGAGTCGTATCAACGTCACTCAGACGATCGATCTCTGTGGCACCGCTTGGCTGGGAGATACGTTGCTGCCAAATCATCTGGCCCTGGTTCATGATTACCGCGCTGACACGGCCGTTATCCCCCCCGACAATGGCGCCACCGTAGGCGACTGCCGGAGCTGATTCACCGCGCAAGGACAGAGCCGGGATATCAAGGTTAACCACCCACTTGCTGGCACCGGTGGTCTGGTCCAGAGCCTGCAGAATACCATTGCTGGTATGAATTAATACCAGACCATCGCTGACTACCGGATGTGATACCGCTTCACCAGACACCTGAGTACGCCATGCGACTGAACCGTCTTTAGTATTCAGCGCAAACACTTCACCGTGCTCACTGCCGATATACAGTAAGTCACCCTGTACGGTGATACCACCAGACAGCATTGCTGACAGATTTGAAGAGAAGAACCCGGTTTTGGTGGAAAGGTCGACTTTCCATTTTTGCTTACCGGTATTCGCATCCAGCGCTTCTACAATACCGAAACGATCTGCCGCATAGACAACATTGTCCTGCCATGCCGGATGCAGGTTAGAGTAGAAATCACCCACACCATCACCGACCGACTTATCCCAGACCTGCGTCGGGTTAAACTGGTTTACCACTGTAGGCAGTGGAGACATTTTAACTGCATCTTCTTCGCCACTGAATAGCGAACAACCGCTGAGCAAAGTGACTGAAAACAGTCCCGGCAGCAGGTATTTACGTAATTCCATGCGCTCTCTCTTTACAGTCTTAGCTTAAATTATTCAATTTCATCTGCATCATCTGTTTCAGCGCAGGTGAAGCATCAGAATCAATACCTTTACTCCAGGCTGCCCGGGCACCCTGGGTATCGCCTTTACTCAGCAATGCATCACCGCGAATATCCGCCGCCATCGCTGTCCAACTGTCGCCTTTCACACTGTCCAGGGTTTTCAGGGCGTCATCAGCCTGCTTCTGCTGTAACTGCAAACGTGCCAGGCGAAGACCCATCACCGCCCGGAGGTTAGCATCCTCTGTATCTTTGATTCCCTGTTGAAGCTGTTGGGCGGCTTTATCAGTCTGGCCTGCATCAACATAAACCTTCGCCAGGTCCATCGCCGCTAATGCACCGTAAGAGCCATGAGTCTGACTCACGAAAGCTGAAACAGCCTCCAGTGTTTCAGGTTTATCAGCCTTCATTGCCTCTGTCAGTTGCTGGTAGCGGGCAGAATTTACCAGAGCAGTATTTTCCTGGTGGCTGACCCAATAGCGCCAACCCCCCAGAGCAGCGATACCAATCACTATTCCTGCGGCCAGAGCTTTACCATTGTTGGCAAAAAAGTGTTTGAGAGCATCAGTCTGCTCATGTTCATTGCTGTAAACTTCCACGCAATCCTACTCCTGTAAAAGCTTAAAAATATCCGTCAGTTACTGCAAC
The DNA here is from genome assembly GCF_000757425.2 of Tatumella morbirosei. Lineage (GTDB taxonomy): Bacteria > Pseudomonadota > Gammaproteobacteria > Enterobacterales > Enterobacteriaceae > Tatumella > Tatumella morbirosei. Next base: position 1,301,505 of record NZ_JPKR02000003.1, read on the forward strand.
GCAGACAGTAAAACGCCGGATATGTCATTCCGGGCTACCGTTTGCTGGTCTCCGGAACGCAGATCCTTGATAACCACCTGGTTATTTTTAACTTCATCTTCACCCAGCACCAGGGCCAGTCTGGCACCCCACTTATCTGCACGGGCAAACTGTTTTTTGAAGTTGCCGCCACCAAAATTAGTCATCAGTCTTATTTCCGGGATGGCATCACGCAGACTTTCAGCCAGCTGCATGGCGGCTGACTGTACACCCGCGCCGGAAGCGATAACATAGACATCGACTTTACGGGTCGGTTCAAATTCCGGGTTAACTGCCTGAACTAAAAGTACCAGCCGCTCAAGACCCATCGCGAAACCGACTGCGGGAGTGGCCCGGCCACCCAGTTGTTCTACCAGGCCGTCATACCGTCCTCCGGCACAAACCGTGCCCTGAGACCCCAGGCTGTTGGTGACCCATTCAAACACTGTACGGTTATAATAATCCAGTCCACGCACCAGACGCTGATTCACGGTATAGCTGATCCCCACATCGTCCAGCAGACTGCACAGACCGGCAAAATGTTCGCGTGATTCAGGATCCAGATAATCCCCCAGTTGAGGTGCATCATTCAGCAGTTGCTGGATATCCTGGTTTTTACTGTCCAGTACCCGTAATGGGTTGGTATACATCCGGCGCTTACAATCATCATCGAGTGCATCTTTATGCTGTTCGAGGAATGCCACCAGGGCGTCACGATAATTTGCGCGCGCTTCTAATGAACCGATAGAGTTCAGTTCCAGGCGAACATGTTCAGCAATCCCCAGAGCTTTCCACCAACGGGCGGTCATCATGATCAATTCAGCATCAATGTCCGGTCCGTTAAGACCAAATACCTCAGCACCAATCTGGTGAAACTGACGGTAACGCCCTTTCTGTGGACGCTCATAACGGAACATCGGTCCGATATACCATAACCGCTGTTCCTGATTGTACAACAGACCATGTTCAATACCGGCACGGACACAACCGGCCGTCCCTTCCGGACGCAGCGTCAGGCTGTCACCATTACGGTCATCGAAGGTATACATCTCTTTTTCAACCACATCGGTCACTTCACCGATGGCGCGCTTAAAAAGAGGAGTTTGTTCGACTATAGGCAGTCGTATTTCGCTGAAGCCATAGCCTGCCAGAACCTGTTTCAGGACCTGTTCAATACGTTGCCAAAGTGCGGTATCTGCTGGCAGATAATCGTTCATTCCGCGGATAGCCTGGATATTCTTCGCCACGTCAAAATCTCTTAAAACAAAAAACCTGTCCGGCATCATACCTTATGAGGCTGATACCGCACAGGAACAATCGTTAACAACGCACTCCTTCACGGAATGCATCTCCCTTATTTCTCAACCTGACGGACATCGATGCGGTGGTTTTCATCCAGCATCGAGGCTTTCGCGCGAATCCGTGCTTCAAGCTGTTCAATCATATCGGTATTATCCAGCCTCTCTCGCTGACGGACACCATCTTCGTAGAAGCCGCTTTTTTTACTACCGCCGGTCACTCCCAGGGTAGAAACCGTAGCTTCACCCGGGCCGTTAACCACGCAACCGATAATCGAAACATCCATTGGGGTAATGATATCTTCAAGACGCTGTTCCAGTGCATTCACTGTACCAATGACATCAAACTCCTGGCGCGAGCAGGTCGGACAGGCAATAAAGTTGATACCACGCGCACGAATACGCAGTGATTTAAGAATATCAAAGCCAACTTTTATTTCTTCCACCGGGTCGGCTGCCAGTGAAATACGCAGCGTATCGCCAATCCCTTCTGACAACAGCAGTCCCAATCCGATAGCAGATTTTACCGAACCGGCACGGGCTCCCCCGGCTTCGGTGATCCCCAGGTGAAGTGGTTGATCAATCTGTTTGGCCAACAGACGGTAAGATTCAACGGCGAGGAACACATCAGAAGCTTTAACACTGACCTTAAACTGGTCGAAATTCAGGCGGTCCAGGTGATCCACATGACGCATCGCTGATTCCAGCAGTGCCTGTGGAGTAGGTTCACCGTATTTTTCCTGGAGATCTTTTTCCAGGGAACCCGCATTCACTCCGATACGAATAGGAATATTGTGGTCGCGGGCACAATCTACGACCTGGCGGATACGCTCATTATTACCAATATTACCGGGGTTAATTCGTAAACAGTCTACCCCGTATTCTGCGACTTTCAGGGCAATCCGGTAGTCAAAATGTATGTCAGCCACCAGGGGCACACTGACACGCTGTTTAATCAACCGGAAAGCTTCGGCCGCATCCATGGTAGGTACAGAAACGCGAACAATATCTGCCCCTACCCGCTCCAGCGATTTAATCTGTGCAACGGTTGCATCAACATCTGTAGTTCGGGTATTCGTCATCGACTGGACGGCAATAGGCGCTCCGTCGCCGACTGGCACCTTACCAACATAAATCCGGGTAGATTTACGACGGTTTATTGGAGCCTGGTTATGCATATTTTTTCTCCACAAGTCCCCTGAGAAGGCACGTTACTGTGCACCAATCGTCAGGCGGGCGACCTGGTTTGTACGAATAAAACGACTTAAATCTACTGGCTGGCCACGGAACTGAACAGAAACAGCCGCCGGCGCACCAATTTTTAACCGGTATGGGGTTTTACCACTCAAATTAAGCGTCCCCCCTTTGTGTTGTAAGCCACTGAACAGTTTTTTACCTGTTGCATCAGTAACTTCCAGCCAGCAATCCGCGTTAAAATTCATGACAACGGCATCCGGACTGGCGGGTGCGGGAGCCGCTGTTCCCGGCACTGGTTGGCTATCCGTAGTCGCTGTCGCCGGGGTACCGGTTGCGGCTGCAGTCTGGTCCGCAGTACTGCCAGTCGCAGGCAATGGAGTCTGAGACGGAGAAACGGCCGCAGGCTGTGCTGCTGGCTGCGTGGTCGCAGCATCGGCAGAGTCTGACGGAGTAACACTGTTCACAGCCGGAGTAGTATCGGTACTGACCGGGGCCGACTGGCTTTCTGTCGGCGAACTGTCAGCATCTCCTGTAGATAACGGAATAGACTGCTCATTACCCCCGGCGGAGTTATCGGCAGCTGAGCTGGTCATCGCAGCCATATCCGCCTGGGAAGCTTTGTGGTTCTGCCACCACCAAGCCACGGTCAGGCCGATAACCACCAGGATGACCAGTACAGTAAAGGTTGTCAGCATTCCGTCACGCTTTTTACGCCGGCTACTGCTCCCCAGTGAGATGTTATGCATCGGGGTGATTTTGGCTGAGCGAACCGGGGCCTGCTTGGACAGCATAGGTAAAATATCATCTTCCGGTACGTTAACCAGCCGTGCATAAGAGCGGATATATCCGCGCAGGAAGGTCGCCGCCAAATCAGTCGGTGACTTATCCTCCTCGATATCGCGTACCGTGGACACTTTCAGGCAAAGACGTTCTGCAACATTCTGCTGCGTCAGTCCTTTTGCTTCACGAGCAATACGCAGGCGTTCACCTGTGGACTGGACTGCAGATTTTTCTTGGGTGGCTTCAGTATTCATTAGCTAAATAACGCTGGTACTGTATCGAAAGTGGATAATTCCGCGCTAACTGGTTACCGTAACGTTTCACATCAGCGGTAGCCTGTTGTCGCGCGGCGTAAAGAATCTCTAACCATAAACTTTCTGCAGTAGCAGAACGTTGCTGGTGATAAATATCGGCCAAAAATCTTGTATCCGCGTACTTCTGTTGCTCCAACCGCTGTCCTGCTTCTGCCAGCACTGTTGCTGCAGCGGAACTGTCATCCATGATAGCAGTAATCAGCCTTTCAGCCGCCGGCGCAGTTTTTCCTGCATCCAGCAAACAGAACCCTGAGGATAGCAGAGCCTGAGTCCTGCTGCCGGATTCTGTCGCCCGCATCGCCCGCGCAAATCGAGGGCGGGCCTTATCATACTGCCCTAAAGCACAAAGAAACGCACCGTAATTATTAAGCACATAGCCATTTTCCGGCGCCATTTTCTCTGCCTGAGTGTAACAGACTCCGGCCATCTCATCATGCCCCCGGGTCTGATAAAGTCTGGCCAATGCTAAAACCGGCCGGTAATCGGCGGGGGCATTCTTCCGGGCGCGCTGCAAATGACGTTCGGCAGCGGCATAATCTTTCGCCAGCAGATAGTGTAGCCCCAGTTGCAAACGTGCTTCTGAAGCGCGTGGTGGCGGAAAACTTCGGCAACCACTCACGGTAAGTAATACTACCAGCGCGTATATCATCCATGATTGTTGTGACATTCCCTGTCTCCTGCTCGTCCATTGAGCAGGAAGACTCACACAGTCTGAAGACTGAGGGAATGTGCTGATGGTTTAAGCTTAGACAGCCTTCACAGAGATTTCTTCACCGGCAGCTTTTTTGCGCAGGGTACGCTTAGTCCGATCGATAACATCTCCGGCTAACTGTCCACAGGCTGCATCAATATCATCACCACGGGTTTTGCGTACGATGGTGGTAAAACCATAATCCATCAGTACTTTAGAAAAACGATCTACCCGGCTGTTAGAACTGCGGCCATAAGGTGCTCCCGGGAAGGGGTTCCAGGGAATCAGGTTGATTTTACACGGCGTATTTTTCAGTACTTCCGCCAGTTGATGCGCATGATCTGTACTGTCATTCACATGATCCAACATCACGTATTCAACGGTGACACGGCCCTGATTAGCATTCGACTTTTCCATGTAGCGCTTAACTGACTGCAGAAAAGTTTCGATATTGTACTTTTTGTTGATCGGTACAATATCATCACGTAATGCGTCATTTGGGGCATGCAGAGAAATAGCCAGTGCGACATCTATCATATCGCCCAGTTTATCCAGCGCCGGAACCACACCAGAGGTAGAAAGCGTTACACGGCGTTTTGACAGGCCAAATCCAAAGTCATCCAGCATAATCTCCATCGCCGGAACCACATTGTTCAGGTTCAGCAATGGTTCACCCATTCCCATCATTACCACATTGGTGATAGGACGCTGACCAGTCACTTTGGCAGCACCGATGATTTTGGCGGCACGCCAGACCTGGCCAATAATTTCAGACACCCGCAGGTTACGGTTAAAGCCCTGCTGTGCGGTAGAACAGAATTTACACTCCAGTGCACACCCCACCTGGGATGAAACACACAGAGTCGCACGATCATTTTCAGGGATATACACTGTTTCAACTAACTGGTCACCGACACGGATGGCCCACTTGATGGTGCCATCAGAAGAGCGCATCTCTTCCGCGACTTCAGGCGCACGAATTTCGGCCACCTGGTTCAGCTTCTGCCGCAGGACTTTGTTAATGTCAGTCATTTGCTCGAAGTCATCACTGCAATAGTGATAAATCCACTTCATGACCTGATCGGCACGAAACGGTTTTTCCCCGAGCTGAAGGAAAAATTCACGCATTTGCTGACGGTTTAAATCCAGCAGATTGATTTTGGCTTTAGGTGACGCGGCGACAGGCGTGACGGATACAGGAGTTGCTGCAGGTTCGGACATAATAATCTCTGGCCTCGTTGTTACACGTTATGGCACGGTTATAGGTAGACTGTGAAAAAGGAACACCCCCGCAGAACGATCTGCAGGGGTGCTTATTGTACATTATCTGTCGCGGGATGCCATTCAGGGTCGCCCCGTTTACTGACTATTTTGTCACTGTTTATTTACAGTGACGGCCCGCAGCGACAGATTAACGGGTACGCGGGCAAACTTCACCTTCAGCGAAGAAGTAAGCAATTTCACGGGCCGCTGATTCCTGAGAATCAGAACCGTGAGTTGCGTTTTCGGTGAAGCTGTCAGCGTAGTCGGCGCGTAAAGTACCCGCCAGAGCGTTATCCGGGTTAGTTGCGCCCATCAGATCACGGTGACGCTGAACGGCATTTTCGCCTTCCAGAACAGAAACAACAACCGGACCTGAAGTCATGAATTCTACCAGACCATCAAAGAAAGGACGGCCTTTGTGTTCTGCATAGAAACCTTCAGCCTGCTCTTTGGTCAGGTGCAGCATTTTTGCAGCAACAATTTTGAAGCCAGCGCTTTCAAAACGGTTATAGATAGCACCAATCACGTTTTTAGCAACAGCGTTTGGTTTGATAATAGAAAACGTACGTTCGATTGTCATTTTGACCTCAGTCTGAACTTCCACAATAAATCGCCCGAATGGTTAATGCCGACTGAAAGACAGTGTACGAAATAACCATTCCAGCGAAGAAACGGCGCAAATTATAGGGGTCTGCGCCGCCATTGCCTACGGTAAATCGCATTTTTTTTGAAAAAATCCTGAGACAAGCCGCAGAATCGTAAAACGGTGAGCAATTCATAACCATTTTTTGCCCCACCGGTCGTCAGGCACAGTCTGACCTGACGTACGACACATCACCTACCCTCTTTTTCACCAAGAGATCTTGAGCTGTACAGTAAAATCACCGACACTCAAAAAAACGCAATTGCACAGGAGAGGCTATGAATCCGGCACTTTTTGTCACTACCGACTGGCTGTCCGCCCATCAGCACGATGAACAACTGCAAATTCTCGATGCCAGAATGCTGCCTCCCGGCCAGGAACTGACCCGAAATATCACCAGTGAGTATCTGGCCGGGCATCTTCCTGGCGCACCCTTCTTTGATATTGAGGCGTTATCAGACCACAGCAGTCCTTTCCCACATATGCTGCCACGTCCCGAGGCCTTTGCGGTCGCTATGCGTGAACTGGGGGTCGACAGTGATAAGCATCTGGTAGTTTACGACGAGGGGAACCTGTTTTCTGCACCGCGTGCCTGGTGGATGCTGCGCCATTTCGGTGTAGCACAGGTATCTATTCTGGCTGGCGGATTGCAGGCCTGGAAAGCGGCCGGATTACCCACAGAAACGGGAAATCCGTCACTGGAGGACGGGAATTTCGAAGCCCATCCTCAGCCGGGGCAGGTTAAACGGTTAAATGATGTCCTGCTGACCAGCCATGAAGGAGGAGCTCAGATTATTGATGCCCGCTCAGCGGCCCGCTTTAATGCAGAGGTGGATGAACCCCGTCCGGGTCTGAGGCGTGGTCATATTCCTGGCAGCCGGAATGTTCCCTGGACTGACCTGGTGGCTGACGGGCGGTTACTCGATGATGAGAAGTTACGTGAGGTATTCCGTGCAGCTGGGGTGGACATCAGCCAACCGGTGATAGCCAGTTGTGGTTCCGGAGTTACCGCCGTAGTCGTTTTAGCAGCACTGGCTCAGTTGGGAAATAACGATGCCACGCTATATGACGGTTCCTGGGGAGAATGGGGAAGTCGCGACGATTTGCCGGGAGTGCTGTAACACAAATATTCCGGGGGAGATTCCCCCGGAGACATTAAAGAATACGCTGTACGCCTTTCAAATCCAGCCCGCGCAGAAAACTGCCGTGCGGACGCTGGTAAAAGGGTTCAATATGGGCGCTGAAGAAATGACTGACACCTGACGCCTGCTCATTCACTTCACAAAAATCAATCAGTGCATCCTTCGGCAGAGTATCTATCGCAACATGCCCGGCCGCCTGAATGATTTCCTGCAGATCAGCGCTGGCTTCAATACCAATCAGCAGATTACCTTCCTGCTCAGCACTTTCACGACACCAGGCAAGAAATGCTCTGCGTACCGGTTTGTATTTTCCGAACAACTGTTTTAACGATGAAACCAACTGGGCCGGAGGCTGTTCTACTGCCGACAGCAACAAGGTCTGCCCATGGTCCGGAACGCTGAACTCACTGAGTACATTCCCCTCTCCACTGAGCAGAGCGCGAATTTCTGCCGCAGTAAACTCTTTACCACTGCTGAGTTTCGGATTCAGAAACAGTGTTTCACCGCGGGTCATTTCAAACAATGCCCTGGCGCTCAGTTTCAGCCGCGGCTTGTTTTCACCTGCCGCTTCGATAAACGCCGCTTCCGAAGTAAAGAACGGGATAACCGACTGCCCGTCATCTTTTTCCCAGTGTTCCAGGTCATAACTGGCACTGTTTTCTGTTTCACCGGCAGACTGGCTGCCGGCAGTCCAGACTTCTGATTCCAGCAGTCGCTGAAAAAACTCAGGACGATGTGCGGGCTCAGTAGCCGCTTTACTCAGTAGATCTTCAAGTGATGTCTGCATTGGTGACCTGCCCGAAAATAAGGGCAGACCCGGGTCTGCCCAAAAATAACTGACCGCGAAATTATTTCAGTAGCAGGTTAGCCAGAGTGCGTACACCCAGGCCCGTTGCCCCTGCTGACCACTGGTCAACGGCACTCTTACGGTAAGTGGCAGAACAGTCAATATGCAGCCAGCCTTGCTGATAATCTTCGACAAACCAGGAGAGGAAAGCCGCCGCACTACTTGCTCCGGCAGAATGTGCCGGGCTCGCAATATTGTTCAGATCAGCAAAGTTGGATGGCAGGTGCTGACGGTGGAATTCAGCCAGCGGTAAACGCCAGAACTGTTCTCCTTCGGCTTCTGCGCTACTCATCAGTTTAGCGGCCAATTGGTCATCGAAGCTGAACAGGGCATGATAATCATTACCCAGTGCCGTTTTGGCCGCACCGGTCAGCGTCGCAGCGTCAATCAGTAAACGCGGTTTTTGAGCGCTGGCGTCAATCAGTCCGTCAGCCAGAACCAGTCGACCTTCCGCATCGGTATTCATGACTTCAACTGATTTACCGTTACGGTAACGGATAATATCACCCAGCCGTAACGCACCGCCGCTGACCATATTGTCTGCACAGCAAAGGATTAGCTTTACGCGTTTCTTCAGACCACGGCTAATAGCCAGTGCCAGTGCCCCGGTCAGCGTAGCCGCCCCCCCCATATCAGATTTCATCGAATCCATAAAGCTACTGCCTTTCAGGCTGTAACCTCCGGTATCGAAAGTGATCCCTTTACCGACCAGGCAGATATCTACCGGTTCGGCGTCATCACCTGACGGATTGAAATCCAGGGTCAGCAATACCGGTGGACGGGTTGAACCGCGGCCGACGATATGCAGTCCATTGTAACCTTGTTCGCGCAGGTCTTCGCCTTTGGTGATGCGGTACTTCACTGCATCCCCCCCCACCCCGGTCAGCAGATCAATGGCGGCGCCTGCCAGTTCTTCCGGCCCCAGCTCTTCTGCCGGTAAATTGATAACATCGCGAACCCAGTCAACTATCTTCAGACGGTTTTGGAATTCCTGTTTATCATTATCGCTTAACGCCGGCCACTGGACTTCACGGTGGGCTTTAGGTGAACGGAAACCCTGCCAGAATGCCCAGCAACGCTCAAGATCCCAGTGTTCTCCGGCAAGCTCAACCGAACGGATCCCCTGACCATCAATTCTGTGTGCAGCACGCTGGATAACCTGCAACTCATTTCCTGAAGAAAGGTGAATAGTCATCCCTTGATCAGCACTGGAAATAATGGCTTTTTCTCCCCAGCGGGCATCAGCGGCCTGCTGGCTGAGTCTGATCTGCATATGTTGTGTGGTCATGAAATCACTCCTTAATCGTTATTCGTACTCATCCATCCAGACTAACAGAATTGCTTCGAGGATTTTTTCATTAGAAGCTTCCGGATTATCATCAAAATCTTCCAGTTCACAAACCCACTGGTGTAAGTCGGTAAAGCGGACTGTTTTAGGATCAGTATCCGGATAGAGATCGTAAAGTGCTTCGCCGATGGTACGGCTGTCGGTCCATTTAATTGACATTTTGCTTCCTCAGACAAAAAAAGGGCCGGATATTTCCGGCCCACAGGAATAAATATTAATGTTCGCGTGCGTGGTTCAGGGTATAGCGAGGGAATTCCACGACTAAATCTTCATCGGCAACGCGTGCCTGGCAACTCAGGCGACTGTCCGGTTCAAGCCCCCAGGCTTTATCCAGCATATCATCTTCATCGTCGGTGCTTTCTGCCAGCGAATCGAATCCTTCACGAACTACGCAATGACAGGTCGTGCATGCACATGACTTTTCACAGGCATGTTCCACTTCAATCCCGTTGCGTAATGCAACATCCAGAATAGTTTCACCAGGGGTTGCATCGTAGACCCCGCCTTCAGGCAGCAGATCTTTATGGGGTAAAATTACAATTTTAGGCATACTTAAACCTCATCCACAGAGTGTCCGGTCAGTGCCCGACGAATTGAGTTATCCATCCGGCGTGCGGCAAACTCCTGAGTCACTTGATCCAATAATTTAATTCCGGCAGCTATCAGTGCCTCGTCATTACCTTCCACAGCAACCCTCAGGCTGTCCTGTGCATCGCGAATTTGCTGCAGTTCATCCGCAGAAAGTAATGCGCTGTCTTCTTTAAGTGCACCGTCGAGGCTTTCCAGCACCCGCAGGCCATCCACTTTTTGTTCTGCCAGTTTCCGGGCCGCCACATCATCACGAGCATATGTCATTGAATCCGTGATCATCGTCGCTATCTCATTCTCAGTCAGACCGTAAGACGGTTTTACCTGGATAGAAGCTTCAACGCCGGTTGATTTTTCCATTGCCGTAACGCTTAACAAACCATCCGCATCGACCTGGAAAGTCACACGGATATGTGCGCCGCCCGCAGGTAGCGGTGGCAGACCCCGCAGTGCGAAACGAGCCAGTGAGCGGCAGTCACTGACCAGTTCACGCTCGCCCTGAACCACATGAATACTCATGGCTGTCTGGGCATCTTTAAAGGTGGTAAATTCCTGAGCCCGAGCCACCGGGATCGTGGTATTGCGGGGAATCACTTTCTCTGTCAGTCCCCCCATGGTCTCGAGTCCCAGTGACAATGGAATGACATCCAGTAGCAACATCTCACTGTCTGGCTTATTACCCACCAGAATATCAGCCTGAATGGCCGCTCCTAAGGCGACCACTTTATCGGGGTCTATCGAGGTCAGCGGCTGACGGGCAAAGAACTCGCCCACGCTGTTACGCACAGCCGGTGTTCTTGTTGAGCCTCCGACCATGACAACTTCTTTGACTTCATCAACACTGACACCGGCATCTTTTAAGGTACGGCGACAGGCGATTAATGTCCGTTTGACCAGTGGGGCGATTAGCGCCGTAAACTGTTCACGGCTGAGCGTTCCCTGCCATTCGCCCACAACAACAGAAGTGCTCTCGTGATCACTGAGGGCAATTTTTGTGGCGGTGGCAATATCCAGGATCTGTCGCTGTAATTTGCGATCACTCAGATCAGTAATACCTGCTTCGCGACAGATCCATTCGGCCAGTAGCTGATCGAAATCATCACCCCCCAGGGCGGAATCTCCGCCGGTGGCCAGAACTTCGAACACTCCGCGGCTAAGACGCAGTATCGAGATATCAAAGGTCCCGCCACCTAAATCATAAACCGCGATGACCCCTTCCTGCCCGGAGTCAAGTCCGTAGGCAACAGCCGCCGCTGTCGGTTCATTTAGCAGACGCAGTACATTAAGACCTGCAAGCCGTGCTGCATCTTTGGTTCCCTGACGCTGAGCATCATCGAAATAGGCTGGGACTGTGATGACCACACCCTCAAGTTCTCCACCTAACGATTCCCGGGCCCGGACCGCCAGCTCCGACAAAATATCTGCCGACACCTGAATTGGATTGACCAATCCTGAAGGAGTTTCCATCATCGGCAGACCATTTTCACTGGCCCTGAACTGGTAAGGGAGGTGCGGATAACGCTGTTGGATATCGGCCAGCGAGCGACCAATCAGACGTTTTACTGAACTGAAGGTATGTTGTGGATCAGAGGCAGCTTGCGCACGGGCATCCCAGCCGATGATCAGCTGCCCCGGCTGGTAACTCACCACAGAAGGCAATAATTGACGCCCCTGCTCATCCGGCAAAGTCTCTGCCTGTCCGCTCCGGACTGTCGCGACTAAAGAATGGGTCGTACCAAGGTCAATACCTGCAGCCAGCTTACGCTGGTGAGGGGCTGCACTTAATCCTGGTTCACTGATTTGTAATAACGCCATAACGAGCTTCCCGTTTAAAAATCCAGCAGTTTCTCTTCCAGCTTTTCTGCTTCGACACGCAATCTGAAGAGAAATCTTAGCTTACGCACGGTGTCTGCCGCTTCCGGCCACTGCTGCTGAACAAATAACTGCCGCATTTGCTGACTGCGCTGCTGTTCCATATCATTCAGGCGACTGAAGTACGATGCCAGTGCATCACTATTTTTCTGCTGCTCAATATTTTCCAGCTCTTCCCGCAACTCCAATTGCTCCATCAGAAAAGCCGTATCACGTACGGTATGCTGTTCGTTATTAATATCGAACCCATGCAGAGACAACAGATATTCTGCCCGGGAGAGTGGCTGGCGCAGGGCCTGATAGCCCTGATTGATAGTGGCCGCGTGTTGCAACGCTTTCAGCCGCTCTGCTTCCGGAGAGGTCGCAAACTTGTCAGGATGATACTGACGCTGCAATGTCTGGAACCTATCTGCCAGCACCGCAGTATCAATATCAAAGGATTCTGGCAAATCAAACAGGGTAAAATAATTCATAACCGGCCCGAATCTGAGAAAAATAAAAAAAACGACCCCAGCAGGCTGGGGCAGATGTTCAGTGTATGACACAGAAATTATACGTTGAAACTCTCGCCGCAACCGCACTCATCTTTCACGTTCGGATTGTTGAATTTAAAGCCTTCATTCAGGCCTTCTTTCACAAAATCCAGCTCTGTACCATCCAGATAAACGAGGCTTTTGCCATCGACCACGACTCTGACGCCCTTCTGCTCAAACACAGTATCTTCAGGCTGTGGTTCATCCACAAACTCAAGCACATAGGCCATACCAGAACAGCCTGATGTTCTTACGCCCAACCGTAACCCATAACCTGAGCCACGGTTTGCCAGAAAACTACTGACACGCGCAGCAGCGGAATCGCTCAGGGAAATCGACATCTCTCACCCTCGCTTACTTATCAGTCTTTTTGCTCTTATAGTCAGCAATTGCTGCTTTAATCGCATCTTCAGCCAGAATAGAACAGTGGATTTTTACCGGGGGTAATTCCAGTTCTTCGGCAATTTGCATGTTCGAAATGCTTTGTGCTTCATCCAGAGATTTACCTTTTACCCACTCGGTAATCAGTGAACTGGAAGCGATCGCTGAGCCACAACCGTAAGTTTTAAAACGTGCATCTTCAATGATCCCGTTATCGCTGACTTTGATCTGCAGTTTCATCACGTCACCACAGGCAGGTGCACCGACCATGCCGCTACCGATAGTCGGGTCAGCATTGTCAAAAGAACCCACGTTGCGGGGATTTTCGTAGTGATCAATTACTTTTTCGCTGTAAGCCATTTTATATTCTCCTGAAGACTGTTAGTGATGCGCCCATTCGATGCTGTTCAAATCGATACCTGCTTTAAACATTTCCCACAACGGAGAAAGGTCGCGCAGCCGGCCGATAGAATTGCGCACCAGATTGATGGCGTAGTCGATCTCTTCTTCAGTAGTAAAACGTCCTAAAGAGAAACGAATTGAGCTGTGGGCCAGTTCATCGTTCATACCCAGAGCACGCAGTACATAAGATGGCTCCAGACTCGCAGACGTACAGGCTGAACCAGAAGATACGGCCAGATCTTTCAGGGCCATAATCAGCGACTCACCTTCAACGTAGTTAAAGCTGATATTGACGATATTGGGTGCGCCATTTTCAAGATCACCGTTGAGGTAAACCTCTTCCATATCTTTCACGCCATCCCACAGACGGTCACGCAAACGGCGCAGACGAGCCATCTCAGTGTCCATCTCTTCTTTCGCGATACGGTATGCTTCACCCATACCAACGATTTGATGAACGGCCAGTGTGCCTGAACGCATACCACGCTCATGACCACCACCGTGCATCTGAGCTTCCAGACGTACACGGGGTTTACGGCGGACATACAGTGCACCAATACCTTTCGGGCCATACAACTTGTGCGCCGAAAAAGACATTAAATCGACTTTTAACTTACTCAGATCGATAGGCAGTTTACCTACGCTCTGAGTGGCATCAACGTGGAAAATAATTCCGCGTTCACGGCAAATCTCACCGATAGTCGCAATATCCTGAACCACACCAATCTCATTATTGACATGCATGATAGAGATAAGGATCGTATCTTCACGAATCGCATCTCTCAGGACAGCCAGATCAATAATACCGTTAGTCTGAGGTGTCAGATAAGTGACGTCAAACCCTTCTCTTTCCAGCTGACGGCAGGTATCCAGCACCGCTTTATGTTCGGTTTTACAGGTAATGATGTGCTTACCCTTTTTCTGATAGAACTGAGCTGCACCTTTAATCGCCAGGTTATCAGCTTCGGTCGCACCCGAGGTAAACACTATCTCGCGGGGATCCGCCCCGACCAGGTCTGCAATCTGATTACGTGCAATATCTACCGCTTCCTCTGACTGCCAGCCGAAACGGTGTGAACGGGAAGCGGGGTTACCAAACACCCCGTCCAGAGTCAGATACTGCATCATCTTCTCGGCAACACGCGGATCTGCCGGCGTGGTTGCAGAGTAATCCAGATAAATTGGTAATTTCATTGCTCTTAAACTCCGTACATCACTTCAATGCTAATAATTTATATTATGGCGAAGATATTACGCAGGCAAAAAACGCCATAGTCTCTAGTTGTAAGCACGCAGCTTGACGTCAATGGCTGATTGCAGGCGTGGATCAAGGAAACGTCGGTTATCATTATTCTGACGATCCGCTACCTCAAGAATTTCCTGATTATTCACCAATTCAGCGAGGGTGATATTATTCAGAAACTCACTGATTCTGTCACTTAAATCACGCCACAATACGTGAGTAAGGCAGCGTTCACCGCCCTGACAGCCTTCTTTACCCTGACAACGGGTCGCATCGACAGATTCATCCACTGCGGTAATCACTGTGCCAACGGCAATCTGGCCGGCATCTTTACCCAGCAAATATCCACCACCAGGACCGCGGACGCTGGAAACCAGCCCGTTTTTGCGCAGGCGGGAAAATAACTGCTCAAGATAAGAGAGCGAAATACCCTGACGCTCAGAAATATCGGCCAGAGGTACCGGGCCTTCATTGGAATGAAGCGCCACATCCAGCATGGCAGTGACAGCATAACGTCCTTTGGATGTCAGTCTCATCGTTATACGACCTCGATCAGTATCCGGTTACCGGAGTGTTAATAAAGTTGATAACCTAAGTCTGACATTCCTGAGTAATTTGGTCAACTATTTAACCGGGTAAATTACTCAGGTATTTAACCGCACGTGCTGCCACCGGGCGCGATTAACCGCGGTTTTTCGGCTCGTGTTTTTCGAAGGAAGCCAGCATACCCCGTAATATATTCAACTCATCGCGCTCCGGACGGGCACGGGTGAACAGACGACGCAATTTGCTCATCACCTGCCCCGGTTGATCCTTACGCACAAACCCACTGGTCAGCATCATGTTTTCCAGATGGACATAGAAACGTTCCAGGTCATCCACCAGCGGATACGGAGATTCTGCGTAAACGGGTGCCGGCGTTTTAGCGGCTTCAACCTGTAACCAGGCCATCCGCACTTCATAGGCAATCAGCTGTACGGCCATCGCCAGGTTTAACGAGCTGTATTCAGGGTTAGCCGGGATAGCAACATGGTAGTGACATTTTTGCAGTTCTTCGTTGGTCAGACCGACACGTTCACGACCAAATACCAGTGCCACCGGAGCCTGCTGGCCTTCTTCAACACTTTTTATGCCACATTCTCTGGCATCGAGCATTGGCCATGGTAAAGAACGTGAGCGGGCACTGGTCCCTACCACCAGACTACAACCGGAAATCGCTTCATCCAGTGAGTCTACAATGCTGGCATTACCAATTAAGTCGCTGGCACCGGCCGCGAGAGATATGGCCTGAGAATCAGGCTTAATCAGAGGATTAACCAGATAAAGACTGGAGAGGCCCATAGTCTTCATGGCACGGGCAACTGAGCCCATATTCCCGGTGTGCGATGTTTCTACCAGGACGATACGAATATTCTGCAACATAATTGGAGGCCGCTCTTAAAATGATGGAAGGATACTAACATAAAAAGAGACATTATCTGAACAGGCTGCTATACTTCTCCGCGTTTTTTCGTTCTTTAACATCCAGTGGGAATAACTGATGCATCCGATGCTGAACATCGCCGTGCGCGCTGCGCGCAAGGCCGGTAATTTAATCGCCAAACACTACGAAACACCCGATGCCGTTGAAGCCAGTCAGAAAGGCAGTAACGACTTCGTCACCAATGTCGATCGCGAGGCGGAACGCCTGATTATTGAGGTGATTCGTAAATCTTACCCTCAGCACACCATCATCACAGAAGAAAGTGGTGAACTGGAAGGTGAAGATAAGGATGTACAATGGGTTATTGATCCACTGGATGGCACCACCAACTTTATAAAACGTTTCCCTCATTTCTCTGTTTCAATCGCCGTACGTATTAAAGGCCGCACCGAAGTTGCGGTGGTCTATGATCCAATGCGTAACGAATTGTTCAGTGCCGCCCGTGGACAAGGTGCTCAGTTAAACGGTTACCGTTTACGTGGAAGCTCTGCTCGTGACCTGGATGGTACGATTCTGGCGACCGGATTCCCGTTCAAAGCCAAACAACATGCTGCCCCGTTTATTAATGTGGTCGCCAAACTGTTTACTCAGTGTGCTGATTTCAGACGTACCGGTTCTGCGGCGCTGGATCTGGCCTATGTTGCTGCCGGTCGTACCGACGGTTACTTTGAAATTGGACTTAAACCGTGGGACTTTGCGGCAGGTGAACTGCTGGTCCGTGAAGCCGGTGGTCTGGTGACCGATTTTACCGGTGGACACGGTTATATCAGTTCAGGGAATATTGTTGCCGGTAACCCGCGTGTAGTCCGCGCTATCCTGGCATCAATGCGTGACGAGTTAAGTGAAGCTCTGAAGCGTTAATCCGTCCACCGGCAGACTGTGGTCCCCGCAGTCTGCCGGTGATGACAGTCTCCCCTATCCCCCGGCTTATCTCTCAATTCCCCGCCCTCGTGCGAATAAAATGTGACGTCGCTTCAACCTCTGACTAAAACCCCCTGCAGTTTCTTTTCCCTGTTCTTATCATTAGTTAACCTCATGTAATACCTACTGCGCCGGGAGAGAACTATGAGCGAAGACCGTCGTCCGCCGCCGGCGTTATCCCGAAGCCAGCGGCAAAGCTACATGACGCTGCTACTGGTGATAGCAGAGCAGTCACTGGATGCATTTCAGCTACAGATTCCTGATATGCCAGCTTTGCCGCCGGAGACAGCACAAGACATAACGCTGTTAACTGAAATTCTGCGCAATAATTATCAGCTGCAACTGGTCACATTACCCGGAGAAAGTTACCGGCTTACGGGCAGTGAACTGCAAAAACGTATCTGTCTGTTCTCCCATTTCCGCCGGCTGTTACGTCAGGCCCCGTCACTGGCAGAGAATATTGCACTGAAAGTCGAACAGCGCATGCAAAACCAGAAACCCGGCCCAGTCCGTTTCGACGAGAGTACGCTGACACAACTTATTCCGGCTTCCCTGCCGCCCGGGATATGCGGCCACCTGAATGCCAGTAGTGTGGTGCTGCTGCAACTGGTCCTGAATTACTCATTTTCCTCTACTGAACGGGTGCGCTTTAATCGCCAGCAGCGGGAATGGCTGAGTGCCAAAGAGTGGCTGCCAATGGCAAAAAATATTGCCGCTTATTGCCAGAATCAGGGAATGCCCTCCAGCGAGATCCCTGAAGATGAGGTCCTGTTCCTGACCTTATTGTTGACACTGCTGGATACACCTTCAGGGAATCTACAGCACGGCCATCTGCAAACTCAGCTAATGGCGGCTACCGGGCAACTGATCAGTCGGTTTGGCAGACTCTCGTCGATTGATATGTCAGGTAATCTTACGTTGCAACAACGGCTGTATTGCCACTTAAGTCTGGCTATTGAGCGCCACTATTTTTCGATTGGTATCGACAACAGCGTCAGTAATGAACTGATTGAAATGTATCCTGGCATGTTCCGGCTGACCTCACAGGCGCTTTCAGTATTTGAGCAACAATACCAGCTGACCTTCTCCAGACAGGAAACCATGCTGATAGCCTTACTGCTGGTCTCAGGGGCGATGGAAACTACCGGTTATGAGGAAAGGCAGATTATCGTTCTGACCAATGACAATCCGGAACTGGAACAGGAAGTGGAAAGGATTTTGCGCGAATCAGTACTGTTGCCAGTGACAGTGCATCGGCAGTCTCTGAGTAGTTTTCGTCAATACGGTGCCCCCCGGGGAGTGGCACTGGTGATCTCTCCTTATATCGTTCAACTGCCGCTTTTTTCTCCCCCACTGATTCACACCGAACTCCCTATGACGGAACACCAGCAGGAGTGTATCCGGAAAATACTCAGTGCATAAAAAACGGCCCGTTGCCGATCTGCTTAACACAGTCACAAGGGCCGTTTAACAGCGAGCCGGTTCACTTCCGGCAATCAGCTGCTCTCAGAATCAGTTATCTCAGGCGTAAACCGGCAGCCGTGCACAGATTTCCAGCACTTTACCTTTGACGCGCTCGATGGTGGCTTCGTCGTTAATGTTGTCCAGAACATCAGCAATCCAGCCAGCCAGTTCACGAACATCGGCTTCTTTGAAGCCACGACGGGTGACTGCAGGGGTACCGATTCGGATACCTGAAGTCACGAACGGACTTTTCGGGTCATTTGGCACACTGTTTTTGTTAACAGTGATATTGGCACGACCCAGCGCTGCATCCGCTTCTTTACCGGTCAGGTTTTTATCCACCAGGTCCAGCAGGAACAGATGGTTATGTGTTCCCCCGGAAACGATGTTAAAACCACGAGCCAGCAGAACTTCAACCATCGCTTTGGCGTTTATCGCCACCTGCTGCTGATAAGCTTTAAATTCTGGCTCCATCGCTTCTTTCAGCGCAATCGCTTTACCAGCGATAACATGCATCAGAGGCCCCCCCTGACCGCCAGGGAAAACCGCCGAATTCAGTTTTTTATACAGTTCTTCATCGCCACCTTTCGCCAGAATCAGGCCGCCACGGGGTCCTGCCAGAGTCTTATGGGTGGTTGAAGTGACGACATGAGCATGCGGTACCGGTGTCGGATAAACACCCGCAGCCACTAAACCAGCAACGTGTGCCATATCAACGAATAACCATGCGCCAACACTGTCAGCAATCTCACGCATTTTTTCCCAGTCACACACACCAGAGTACGCAGAAAAACCACCAACAATCATTTTTGGCTGGTGCTGTTTAGCCAGCTCTGCCAGTTCGTTGTAATCGATTTTGCCGCTTTCATCGATGCCGTAAGGAACGACGTTGTAAAGTTTACCGGACAGGTTGACCGGTGAGCCATGAGTCAGGTGGCCACCGTGTGCCAGGTTCATCCCAAGGATGGTGTCGCCGGGTTGCAGTAATGCGGTGTAAACTGCGAAGTTAGCCTGAGAACCGGAATGTGGCTGAACGTTGGCAAAATCTGCACCAAACAGCTCTTTTGCACGGTCAATTGCCAGTTGCTCTACGATATCAACATATTCACATCCGCCGTAGTAACGCTTCCCGGGGTAGCCTTCTGCATATTTATTGGTAAGCTGTGAACCCTGAGCTTCCATCACGCGTGGGCTGGTGTAGTTTTCTGAAGCAATCAGTTCAATGTGCTCTTCCTGACGCACTTTTTCCTGCTCCATCGCTTCCCACAGTGGGGCATCATAATCGGCTATGTTCATATCTCGCTTTAACATCCGCATCTCCTGACTCAGCTAACTTAAAAACGGCATTTAACACCCATCAGCGGGCAACGGCCCACAGTGTAAACTCTTTTAACGGTGGACGGTAGCCGGAATACATTCTTTTTGCGCAAACGATTGGCAATCAGTATTACTGCGGGTCAACTGTCTCAACTACGCTCCTTTTTTCACCGGATTTTCGCCGCAGTCCGCGAGTGTTATCGCACTCCCTGTAACACAGAAAGACCCTGATATGACTAAGCCTGTTTACATTCAGCGTTGCCGGCTATAACATGTATTTAAAATGCATGTTTAATAATCCACCGAAAGGAATTGAAAATGCCTGATACCAAAACACTGGAACTGGTCAGATCTACCCTTCCTGCTATTGCTGCTGCCGGCCCTGCGGTGACAAAGCACTTTTACCAGAGAATGTTGAGCCATAATCCTGAACTGAAAAATGTGTTTAATCTGACCAATCAGGTCAATGGCCGTCAGCCGGAAGCCCTGTTTGCTGCACTATGTGCCTATGGCAGCCACCTGGACAATCCCGCAGCTTTGTTGCCAGCCGTAGAAAAAATTGCCCAAAAACATGTCAGTCTTTCCATAACCCCGGAACAGTATGCAATTGTCGGGGAACATTTATTGGGGACTATTCGTGAATTACTTAACCCGGGCGAGGAAGTGATTAATGCCTGGGCAGAGGTATATGGCGTTCTGGCCGGCATCTTTATCAATCGTGAAGAACAGATCTATCAGGCGCACGAACACCAACCGGGCGGGTGGCGTAATACCAGGCGGTTTATTATCAGTGAAATCACGAAACAAAGTGATGTGATTAAAAGTTTCGTACTGACGCCGGAAGACGCCTTACCGGTAGCCGGTTATCTTCCGGGCCAGTACCTGTCAATATATCTGCAACCGGAAGGCTCGCCTTACCGACAAATCAGACAATATTCACTGACACGAAATGCCAATGGCCGCGATTACCGGATTGCGGTACGTCATCAGGAAGGTGGAACAATTTCAGGCTGGCTGCATCAGCAGGCAAAATGTGGTGACCTGTTGGAAGTCGCTGTACCCGGCGGCGATTTTTCCCTGGATGAGTCACTGACACCTGCACCATTAACATTGATCTCCGCCGGTGTCGGTCAGACCCCCTTACTGGCGATGCTTCACCAACTGGCAGAACAACATTACCCAGCAGAGGTTAACTGGTGGCATGCCACACACAGCAGCGCCACGCATGCCTTTGCTGATGAAGTGACAGAGCTTGGCAATCAACTTGAGAAATTCAGCCAGTTAATCTGGTACAGTGCGCCACAAATCGGGGATAATCCTGCATCTCAGTTCAGCGGACGAATGGCGGTGAGTATGGCCGGAGCAGAACAGCTCAGCCCGCAACATCATTTTTATCTTTGCGGGCCTCTGGCATTTATGCAGTCTGTTTTTGAACAGCTAACAGCGGCCGGCATTGCGCCTGACCATATCCATTATGAGATGTTCGGGCCACACAAATCCCTGTAGAAAAGAGGGGGGTTACCGGGCCTGGCTAAACAATATAAGGCCCGGTAAAGCCATCAGATAGCTTCTTCGTCCTCTTCCCCGGTACGAATACGGATAACACGGGCAACATCGAACACGAAAATTTTACCGTCTCCAATTTTCCCGGTCTGAGCCGTGCGCATAATGGTTTCTACGCAGGTATCAACGATATCATCAGAAACGACCAGTTCGATTTTCACTTTAGGCAGAAAATCGACCATGTATTCTGCGCCACGATACAGCTCAGTATGCCCTTTCTGGCGACCAAAACCTTTCACTTCCGTGACGGTCATTCCGGTAATACCCACTTCAGCCAGCGATTCACGGACATCATCCAGTTTGAAGGGCTTAATAATTGCATCAATTTTTTTCATATCAGAACCTTTTATTTCGCCAGTGACCCCGGAGCCTGGTTTTACCGAATCAGTGAAACCACCGCTTTATTGACGGCACCACCGGAATGACAATAAAAATAACTGGCAGCAAATTACCCTTTAAAATCGCTCGCGTCCAGTTCATGACGAGAGAGAAGTTTATAAAATTCAGTACGGTTACGCCCTGCAAGCCGTGCTGCGTGGGTGACATTCCCCCGGGTCATCTGCAGCAGTTTACGTAAATAATTTAATTCAAACTGATTTCTGGCTTCAGCAAAAGTCAGCAATGCGGTGTTTTCTCCGGCCAGTGCCTGCTCAACCAGACGATCGGTTATCACCGGAGCAGTGCTCAGCGCTACACACTGTTCAATCACATTGACCAGCTGACGAACATTTCCGGGCCAGCTGGCAGTAATCAGCCGTTTCATGGCCTCAGCCGAAAAACTGCGAATATGCGGTTTATGCCGGTCAGCAGCCTGACGCAGCAATGCATTTGCCAGCAACGGAATATCTTCTGCCCTGTCATTCAGTGACGGTAAGCGCAGTGTCACGACATTCAGGCGATAATAGAGATCTTCCCGGAATTCCTTTTTTTCCATGGCGTTCGGTAAATCACGGTGAGTCGCCGAAATAATCCGAACATCTATCGCCACATCCTGATTACTGCCTAACGGTCGTACTGTTCGCTCCTGCAGTACCCGCAACAGCTTCACCTGCAACGCCGCGGGCATATCACCAATTTCATCCAGAAAAAGCGTCCCGCCCTGGGCTGCCTGAAACAAACCTTCCCTGGCGTTTACCGCTCCGGTAAACGCACCTTTCGCATGACCAAATAACTCTGATTCGAGTAATTGTTCAGGTAAAGCGCCGCAGTTGATCGCGATAAACGGGCTATTTTGCCGCGGACTGGCATGATGAATGGCTTTGGCCAGAACTTCCTTTCCGGTGCCACTCTGGCCCTGTATTAATATGCTGACATCCGAACGGGCAACCATTTGTGCCTGTTCCAGCAAGCGCATCATCACCGGGCTGCGGGTCACGATAGTGTCACTTAACTGATGTTCGGTTACCGTTCCGCGCTGGGCCAGCGCCTGGTCAATTGCCTGGTATAAGGCATCACGGTTGACCGGTTTGGTCAGAAAGCTGCACACTCCCTGTTGGGTCGCCGACACAGCTTCGGGAATCGACCCGTGAGCGGTCAGAATGATCACTGGCATCCCCGGAAACTGTTTCTGGATTTCGCCAAACAGAGTCAGTCCGTCCATATGATCCATCCGCAGATCACTAATCACCAGATCAACCGGTTCACGAATTAAATGTCGTAACGCATCGGTACCATTTTCGCAAGCAGCCACCAGGAATCCCTCGCTACGTAACCGCATGCCGAGTAATTTGAGTATTCCCGGGTCATCATCCACCAGTAATAATCTTGAGGCTTGTTTTGTCATCGGTTAATTAGCTTCCTTTTCCTGTCCACCCGCGACGGCAGATGAGTAAATATGCGAGCTCTCCTGGAGATCTGCTGGTTTACGGTTCGACAGCTGACGTTCAATGTCGGCCAGCCTTTGCAACTGCTGCCGTTTATCTGATAACGCTTGTTGAAGTTGTTGCTGTTGCAAACGGAGCGCCGCAATTTCATTGTCACTGTTCTGACGAAGTTGCTGATATTTCTGCTCAGTTAGTGAAGCATTGAGTTGATTGCTCAGATTGTCGCGCCATAGCTGTAACAGCGGCCTGACTTCGGCAGTGACCTGAGACTGCCAGGTGGCCATTTGTTCCAGCATCTGCTGGCGTTGCTGATCAGTGATATCCGCCCCGGACAGTAGAATATCGTGACGAAAAGAGTTTACCCAACTGTCAGCCATGACCTGTTGCGCCTGACGGTAGTTGTCCGCAGAGGATTGTTGTTGTACGCAATCCATCAACGTTAACCAGTATCGCGGGTCACTTTGCTGAACGTCAGTCATGTCCTCTGTCACTGAAAGACAGCCAGCCACCGGCTCTCCGGCTGCCAGTGTCGACGGAGGTACGCCACCGGAAACAGTTCTCTTCTCCTGTTGACTACAGGCCGTCAGTAAAATAATCAGGGATACCGACAACAGACGCAGATGAAGACAGTAGCTCATAACCGATCAGTCCCATTAGTCAGCGGTAATTCAATCCTGAAACATACTTCAGCAGAGTTTTTATTCACCAGTGTCAGTTCACCCTGCATACGTTGGATACAATCTTTCGCAATACTTAACCCCAGCCCGCTACCCTTTACCGGCCCCCGCCGTTGACGAGCCCCCTGATAGAAAGGCTCAAATATCATTTTCTGCTCATGCTCCGGTATAGCTGTGCCACTGTTAGACACATCAATCCAGACTTTGTCACCCTGCCGGCTGGAAGTGAAAACCACCCACCCGCCAGGTTTTCCATAATTAATCGCATTGGAATAAAGATTATCCAAAGTCCTGGCCAACAACTGACGATCCGCCAGACAATATTGTTCTTCCAGAACGATTTCTGTCTCAATGTTCCTGGCACTGGCGGGAAGCGCATGTGCACTGACCACCCCATCTATAACATATTGCAGATCAACGGTTGTCATTCCGCCTCCGCTGTCTGCACTATGTCGATTATAATCCAGTAATTGCTCAATCAGTGTCTGTAAATGCAGGCTACTCTGGTCAAGTATGGCAACTATCTCTTTTTGTTCACTATTCAGTGGACCACTCACTTCATCCTCCAGCAAAGCACTACCTTCACGCAGACTCGCCAGAGGCGTTTTAAGCTCATGTGAGAGATGGCGTAAAAATTCGTGGCGTTGTGCCTCCAGCCATGACAAGCGTTCACTCAGCCACACTATCCGTTGTCCCAGAGATCGAATTTCATCCGGCCCGCGAAAATCGGTGGTTGCATCTATCTCACCGCCTTCTCCAAGGCGATGGATCATTTGTTTGAGGTTTTTAACCGGCCCGATGATCATCCGTGTGAACAGCAACATAAACACCAGACTGATCAGAAACAGCAACAGAGCCTGCCAGCCAAAGAAAGCCCCACGGTCGGCAATTTCATGCTGTAGCTCTAAACCTCGGGTAAATACCCTCTGTCGGGTCTCGTCCACCAACTGGCTGTTCGCTATAGAAAAAGCAATCAGGCTATCAGAGGCGGTTTCCAGCGGATTGCCCTGTTCACAGCGCAACTGACTAAGTTCAGGTAACAAATGCTGAATTTTCTGCAGGGATTTTAGCTGCGGTAACCGCTGAAAATGAGTGCTGGCCATTTGCTGATAGCGCAGATACTGTTGCTGATATAAAGACTCCAGCGTTGGATCATTGAGTACGCAAAACTGGCGGTAATTACGCTCAATTTCCAGCGCACTGCGTGCCATAAGTTCACTCAGGCGGACATCGGTAAAGGTATTACGGTTGGTTTCTGCGGCCTGTTCACTCAGGCTGGAAAAACTCTCCCAAGCCTGCCATGCCAGGATAAGTAATGGCAACAGTACCAGCACAAAGGCCAGCAGTACCAGTTGTCTCAGTGAACGGGGAACAAAACGCCAGCTTTTCAAGGTCATCGCCATCAGTGAATAAAACTCTGATGCTAGCCGGATTAGGCTCCGGAAGGAAGACACTCCGTTGAAAACAGATAAAGGGATATTTCTGTGCCTCGAACGCATCAGAAGGCCCGGTTGTCCTGACGACAAGCCTGGTGGGAGCAGAAAAGTATAACGCCGGGAAACCCGGCGTTATGGAAAAAGGCGGTGCCTTACTCAACGTTACGCCCGTGGCATGATAACGCAGTATAACTGACGATTATCAACAGTCGGACGGCAGGCACCTTGGGGCATCATTCAAAGTTTATGAGCTCTTGACCGCTTTCGCAGGGCATCATAAAGAGCAGAATGAGCTGCGGGATGTATGATGCAATAGCTGTGCCATAAAAAACAAGTCTTATTATATCAATCAGTTAACCCAGAAAAGCCCCCAATAACTCAGTAACCCTCTTCTAAACTGTCTCCACCGGGAGACAGTTTTCGCCTGAGAACCAGGACTTATTAATTTTCAATAAGTTAAGTGTCACAAATCGGAGACAGATCGATCATCCAAAGTGTCGCCGGAATAACACTTTTCCTTTATAGCCTTGCCTGTTTTTGGACAATAATACCGATAAAAAAGCACTCCGGAGAGTGCCTTTTATCAGACGGGCTTGACCGGGCTTATCAGCCCAACTGATGACGCGCATTACGGAAAATACGCATCCATGGACTATCTTCGCCCCATTCAGCCGGATGCCAGGAGTTGCTGACAGTACGGAATACTCGCTCCGGGTGAGGCATCATTATAGTGACACGCCCTGAAGTGTTGGTGACTGCAGTAATGCCTTTCGGAGAGCCATTCGGGTTCGCCGGATAATTTTCGGTGACATTGCCGTAATTATCCACGAAACGCAGCGCAACCAGTTGCTGTGTTTCCAGAGCATTCAGCTGTTGCTGATCACGCAACTCTGCAAATCCTTCCCCGTGAGATACTGCAACAGGCATCCTCGAACCGGCCATACCGGATAACAACAACGACGGGCTCTCTGCCACTTCCACCAGACTAAAACGTCCTTCAAAACGTTCTGACTGGTTACGTACAAAGCGTGGCCACAGTTCACTGCCAGGGATGAGTTCGCGCAGATTGGACATCATCTGACAACCGTTACATACCCCGAGCGCCAGTGTCTGATCCCGGTGGAAGAACTGTTCAAAGGTTTCACGAACCCGTGGATTAAACAGAATCGATTTTGCCCAGCCCTCTCCGGCACCCAGCACATCGCCGTAGGAGAATCCGCCACAGGCAGCAAGCACCTGGAAATCATCCAATTGCTGACGCCCGGCCAGCAGATCGCTCATATGCACATCGACCGCATCAAAACCTGCGCGATGGAACGCTGCAGCCATTTCAACATGAGAGTTGACACCCTGCTCACGTAGCACCGCCAGTTTAGGACGGGCTCCGGTGGCAATCATCGGCGCGGCAATATCTTCCGACGGATCAAAACTCAATGAAACGTTCAGTCCCGGATCGTTATTATCCTGTTTCGCCTGATGTTCCTGGTCAGCACATTCAGGGTTATCACGCAGGCGCTGCATCTGCCAGGTAGTTTCTGCCCACCAGTTACGCAGGGTTGAACGTTTTTCCTGATACACCACCTGACCAGCAGAACGCACGATGAAACCGTCTCCCGGTTGTGCTGAACCCAGAACATGCAGGCATTCGCTCAGGCCATGTTCGGCGAAGACAGCGCTAACTGCCGACTGCTCCGCGGCAGGGATCTGGATGACGGCACCCAGTTCTTCGGTAAACAGCGCGGCCAGAACATCCTGGCCCAATGTAGTGATATCAACATCGACACCACAATGTCCGGTAAAGGCCATTTCTGCCAGAGTGACCAGTAAGCCACCATCTGAACGGTCATGGTAAGCCAGTAATTTCTGTTCAGAAACCAACTGCTGAATGGCATTAAAGAATCCAGCCAGCTGCTGTGCATCGCGTACATCCGCTGGTTTATCACCCAGCTGGCTGTAGACCTGAGCCAGTGCAGTCGCTCCCAAAGTATTCGCACCAGCCCCCAGGTCAACCAGCAACAGCAGGTTATCGGTCTGTGGCTGCAGCTGTGGTGTCACGGTACGGCGGACATCTTCAACCCGGGCAAAAGCGGTGATCACCAGCGACAGTGGCGAGGTCATTTCCCGTGGCTCATCATTATGCTGCCAGCGGGTTTTCATCGACATAGAATCTTTACCGACCGGAATGGTCAGACCCAGCGCGGGGCAGAGCTCTTCTCCGACCGCTTTCACTGCAGCATACAATCCGGCATCTTCGCCCGGGTGTCCGGCTGCAGACATCCAGTTAGCCGACAATTTCACCCGGGTCAACCCGCCGATATCGGTGGCTGCCAGGTTAGTCAGTGATTCGCCCACCGCCAGTCGTGCTGAAGCAGCGAAGTCCAGCAGTGCTACCGGCGCACGCTCACCCAGGGCAAACGCCTCACCATGATAGCTGTCCAGGCTGGCTGTGGTGACGGCACAGTTAGCGACCGGCACCTGCCACGGCCCCACCATCTGGTCACGGGCAACCATCCCGGTCACTGAGCGGTCACCAATGGTGATCAGGAAGGTTTTCTCAGCCACCCCGGGCAGGTGCATGACACGTTTAACTGCATCGGCCACCGAAATTTTTTCCCGGGCCAGTTCTGTGCCTTCTGCTTTCAGAGTGGTCACGTCACGGGTCATTTTCGGCGTTTTACCTAGCAATACATCCAGTGGCATATCAATCGGCTGGTTATCAAAATGCTCATCACTCAGGGTCAGGTGCAGTTCTTCGGTGGCTTCACCGATCACAGCATACGGAGCGCGCTCACGTTGACAGAGTTGTTCAAACAACGCCAGTTTCTCTGGCGCCACAGCCAGCACATAACGTTCCTGAGATTCGTTACACCAGACTTCCAGCGGGCTCATACCAGGTTCATCACTCAGGATGTCACGCAGATTGAAACGACCACCACGGCCACCGTCACTCACCAGCTCCGGCATCGCATTCGATAGCCCCCCGGCGCCAACATCGTGAATAAACAGAATCGGGTTCTGCTCACCCAGTTGCCAGCAACGATCGATCACTTCCTGACAACGACGTTCCATTTCAGGGTTGTCACGCTGTACAGAAGCAAAATCCAGGTCGGCATCAGACTGGCCGGAAGCCATGGAAGAGGCCGCTCCGCCCCCCAGACCGATATTCATTGCCGGGCCACCCAGCACAATCAGTTTAGCGCCAATGCTAATTTCGCCTTTCTGCACATGATCGGCACGGATATTACCAATCCCGCCGGCCAGCATAATCGGCTTATGGTATCCACGCAGTTCCTCGCCGTTGTGGCTGTTAACCTGTGCTTCATAAGTACGGAAATAGCCGTTCAGTGCCGGACGACCAAATTCATTGTTAAATGCAGCACCCCCTAACGGGCCTTCGGTCATGATATCCAGTGCTGTAACAATGCGCTCCGGCTTGCCAAAATCCTGCTCCCAAGGCTGTTCAAAGCCAGGGATTTTCAGGTTGGATACCGAGAAACCCGTCAGACCCGCTTTTGGTTTAGCCCCACGTCCGGTAGCACCTTCATCACGAATTTCTCCGCCGGAGCCGGTCGCGGCTCCCGGCCACGGCGAAATCGCTGTCGGATGGTTATGGGTTTCCACTTTCATCAGGATATGGGCATCTTCCTGGTGGAAATCATAGATGCCATGTTGGTCATCAGCATAAAAACGCCCGACCTTCGAACCTTCCATGACCGCCGCATTATCCTTATAAGCCGACAATACATGCTCCGGATTTTTCTCGAAGGTATTCTTAATCATCTTAAACAGTGACTTTGGCTGTTTAACACCGTCAATCACCCAGTCAGCGTTAAAAATCTTGTGACGACAGTGCTCTGAGTTCGCCTGAGCAAACATATAGAGTTCAATGTCGTTTGGATTACGCCCCAGGGAAGTAAAGGCTGCCAGCAGATAGTCGATTTCATCTTCAGCCAGAGCCAGTCCCAGGGCAAGATTTGCTTCCTGCAGAGCGACACGGCCACGACCCAGTACGTCCACCGCTTTTACTGGCTGCGGCTGATGATGGGCAAATAATTGTTCCGCCTGTGACAGAGAGGTGAATACGGATTCCATCATCCGGTCATGCAACAGTGCTGCCAGTTGGCTCCATTGTGCTTCAGACAGCGTATCGGCCTGAATGTAGAACGCCAAACCTCTTTCCAACCGCAATACTTTCGATAACTCACAGTTGTGAGCAATATCAGTGGCTTTGGAAGACCATGGAGAAATGGTACCCGGGCGTGGGGTCACCAGTAATAAACGTCCGACAGGTTCATGCTCTGCCAGCGAGGGACCGTATTTAAGAAGACGTTGGAGACGATTTTGTTCGTCCTGAGTCAGCGCTGAGCTAACATCAGCAAAATGCACATATTCGGCATAAATCTCACTCACCGGCAGATGAGCGTCGTGAAAGCTGGTCAACAGTTTGTTAATACGAAATGCCGACAGAGCGGGCGAACCACGCAAAATTTCCATCATTAAAGATCTCTCGTCTTCGAAACGCCGGGCGACGCTTCATTGGGCGCAACAGGGGGAAAACGGGGCATATTATAAAGAAGAAGCCCCCGTTACGAAACCGTTTGCGCAGATTTTATCGGGTTAAATTGCCGATTAAAAAACACACATTTCTTGCTATAAAAGTTGCTCTTTGCCTTTTTGTTGCTCAGAATGCACTTCGCGTTGGGGTACTATTCCTGTTTATTTTGTCCTGCCAAAAGGCTGAACCCGGCGCTGATTAACGAGATAACTACTTGAAATACTTAAAGTTTAATTATCTTTTGATCGGTCTTGTCACTCTATTACTGGCAATGGCTTTATGGCCTGCGATACCCTGGCATTCAGGTTCACAAGACACTCTGGCGCAGATTAAATCGCGCGGAGTTTTGCGTGTCAGCACCATAAATTCGTCACTGACCTGGCAAAAGATCAATAACAATCCCACGGGGATGGATTACGAACTGGCAAAACGCTTTGCAGATTATCTGGGCGTGAAGCTGGAGGTAACCGTTCGCCCGAATATTGAAAGCCTGTTTGATGATCTGAATCATCACCGGGCAGACCTGCTGACAGCGGGCCTGACATGGGACAGCGCGCGTCAGGCGCAATATCGTAGTGGTCCGGCCTACTATTCCACGACACAACAACTGGTTTATCGTGTAGATAAGCCGCGGCCAAAAAACCTCGGTGATTTGCATGGCACATTAGCGGTCCCGTCAGAGTCATCATTCGTTCCGACACTTGAAGCCGCAAAACAGGGGAAATTTCCACAACTGAGCTGGGAAATTGAGAAAAAACTCAGTCCTCAAGAGATGCTGGAGCAGGTTGCAGATGGGAAGCTGGATTATACCATTGGTGATTCTGTCACTATCGGTATGATGCAACGCATTCATCCTCGGTTAGCCGTGGCTTTTGATGTCACCAATGAAGTCCCGGTAAACTGGTATATGGCTAAATCCCCGGATGACAGCCTGAATGCTGCGCTGCTCGACTTTTATAACAGTATTAATGAAGAAGGCACACTGGCCCGGCTGGACGAGAAATATTTAGGTCACACCGGCAGCTTTGATTACGTCGATACCCGGACATTTTTACGTGCGATTGACAGTACTCTGCCTTCCCTGCAACCGTTGTTCAAGAAATATGCCAGCCAGATTGACTGGCGATTACTGGCCGCAATTGCCTATCAGGAATCTCACTGGGATCCACAAGCAACCTCACCGACGGGTGTCAGAGGAATGATGATGCTGACACGAAACACGGCGGATAGTCTGGAAGTCAGTGACCGGCTCGACGCAGCGGAGAGCATCCGCGGAGGCAGCCAGTATTTACAGAAACTGATGGAAAAAATGCCGGAAACTATTCCTCCGGATGAACGCATCTGGTTTGCCCTGACGGCCTATAATATTGGCTACGCACACATGATGGATGCCAGAAAACTGACGATGAAACAGGGAGGCAATCCGGACAGTTGGACCGATGTGAAAACCCGCCTGCCGTTGCTGGAACAGAAGCGCTACTATAGTCAGACAACCTATGGATACGCTCGTGGCGGTGAGGCCTATAATTACGTCGAAAATATCAGGAAATATAACATTAGCCTGGTTGGCTATTTGCAGGAAATACAGAAAAAACGTCAACCGGATGCCATTCCGGCGACCACCAGCGAACCGCAAATTGCCATGAACTGAGTTACTGATTTTCCCGCTGCGCCAGTCGCAGCGCTTTTTTTTGTGCCCTGCGTAAACGAAAAAAATCACTTAACTGAGCGGCACACTCATCAGCCAGCACTCCCCCAGTCACGGACATTTTATGGTTCATGCCCGGATGCCCTGGCACATCCAGCAGCGAACCTGCTGCACCGGTTTTGGCATCAGCCGCGCCAAACACCAGTCGGGAAATTCGGCTATGCACCATCGCTCCCGCACACATAACACAAGGTTCCAGGGTGACATATAAGGTTGTATCCAGTAACCGGTAATTTCCCAGCGCTTTTCCGCCCTGCCGCAGCGCCATAATTTCAGCATGCGCGGTCGGATCATGAGATGCCACCGGGTGGTTCCACCCCTCGGCAATAATGTTTCCCTGCCAGACCAGAACGGCTCCAACCGGAACTTCATTATTATCCTGAGCCCGTTTAGCCAGCATTAACGCATGGCGCATCCAGTACTCGTCATTTTTTTCGGTCACATTTTGTCCCCGCAGGTTCTCATCGCGGCGCATTATACCGGGATCACAGATGAATGCGAGATCCGCGCG
Organism: Tatumella morbirosei; assembly: GCF_000757425.2. Lineage (GTDB taxonomy): Bacteria > Pseudomonadota > Gammaproteobacteria > Enterobacterales > Enterobacteriaceae > Tatumella > Tatumella morbirosei. Next base: position 1,333,523 of record NZ_JPKR02000003.1, read on the forward strand.
TTCCGGCCCCTTATCAGTGAATCATTGAGCGTGTCAGCCCCGGAAATTAATAATAAATAAAACTTATTATAGAAATGAAATTTGATACTATTGATTACCAAAATCCGGATATTTAATATTGATTTTCTCGTGTAACACCTTATTCTGACACTATGATTTAAAATGAAATATGCATAAGCACATGTTTTACATGATAAATAAATCAGAAGGCATCTTAAATAATCGCTTACATGAAAGGCAAATAACCCTTTGAGATTAATCTTAACTGTATGGTAGTCTGGCCACCTAAATGTTAAATCAAATTAATCAATAATAATTCTGATGCCAGGGCAGAGTCCCATGCATTCGGTCACGCCACGTGCGAAGCACTCTGTTTCAAATCAGTCAGATTTTTCACTCATCAGACTAAATACACACTGCAAAAGGTTATTTCATGAAAATCAACAAGATGCTGTTATGTGCTTTAGGTTACGCATTGACAACCAGCGTGGTCCCCTCCGTAGCCAGTGCGGCAGAAGGCACTTTATCCGGACAAGTGGGCGTCCAGGTCACTATAAAAGAGGGCTGCGCAGTAACAAATGGCAGTTCTTCTTCCGGAACCAACAGCTGGGGAACGCTGAATTTCGGGACTTATTCTGATTTGACCGCCGCGATTAATGGAACCGTTCTTGGTTCTGACGGCACCAACGCCGTTACCATCACCTGTACTGAGGGCCTGACTCCCACCATGACTCTGGATGGGGGGCTGAACGAAGCAAGTGATGTCCGGAACATGGTCAACACCAGCGGTACCACTACCACCGACATTGCTTATCATCTCTATTCTGATGCCAACCATACCAGCGAAATTGAACCTGGCGGCCAGGTTTCTCTGACTGCAGATGGCACCGCACAAAGTATCCCGATCTACGGTCGTATTGTGCCTGATGGTCAAACTACCACAACTCCTGCTTCAGGAACTTACAGCGACACAGTGACTGCCACGCTCTCCTGGTGAGTATAAAACGCACCATTGTTTTAGTGGTGCTGTTTTCGGTACTACCTGTTGTGGCCGCCGCAGATACGACAACCAGTAGCTTTACCGTATCTTCGGTGATCACCAGCGGATGTGCTCTGGGTACTGACACTAATGACACAGTCACTAATTTCGGCAGCATTGATTTTGGATCGATGTCGTCGATTGCCGGTAATGTGGATGTTGCCAGTACCCCGGGCGCAGGTTCGGTGATTGTTACCTGTACCCCTGGAATGTCAGTATCCATTGCCCTGGATTACGGCCTTCATGGCGGCTCATCCACTGAACGTTATCTGAAAAACAGTGCCACCGAAGCAACACTGGGATATCAGTTGTACCAGGACGCAGCACACTCCACTGTCTGGGGCACCGATGCTCTGGCTTACAGTGTCGCCTCTTTCCCTGATACCCCCCAGACCTACACGATTTATGGCCGGTTATTCCCGGTCACGGGTTTACCTGCCTCTGGCACTTACACCGACACTGTGACTGTAACCCTGACCTATTAAGAAGTTTGCTTATATGAAAATTAAATATTATTTATCTGCACTGTTAATCCTGTTGTCTGCCCGGGGAATCAACGCCCGGGCGGCCAGTTCGGTATTAGTCTGGCCAATTTTTCAGACCATCAGCAGTACGGACAAAGGCTCAGAATTATGGCTGCAGAACCGGGGTAACAGTGCGGTGACTTTACAGTTGCGGATTTTTAAATGGCAGCAGCACAATTCCGCCACGGTCTATTCTGATCAAAAGGCAGTGCTGGCCAGCCCGCCCTTTGTTACGGTCCAGCCAGGCCAGAGACAACTTATTCGCTTAATACGTATTCAGCCTACTGCACCGCAACGTGAAGATGCATACCGGATTGTTATTGATGAGATACCTGGCAGTGCGGCTTCTCAGGATAATGGCAACAATTCCGGCCTGATTATGCGGATGCGCTATGTATTGCCACTCTTTCTTTACGGGCAGGGTATCGCCCCTGTCAGTCAGGACGGGCCAGTCAGTGCTATCCAACGCAACCTGAGCTGGAAAATTGTCAGAGATAAAGGGCAAGCGGTTTTAGCCGTAACCAACCATGGTGACATGCATGCACGTCTGAGTGATATTTTTTGGGGGAATGATGCACGGCATCCTGTAGCTTATATCTCCAAAGGATTTTTAGGCTACGTGCTGGCGGGACAAACTGTTGAGTTTCCACTACCAGCGCATCAAACCCCGGGAAATTCGTTATTCAGCCGACTGGCGGATAATGTAGCTCCGGTCGGCATTGCAGCCGACAGATAACGATGCCTAACGTTTTTCGCCCGCTGTGGTTAAGTATTGCCTGTTCGTTACCGGCGCTGGCACTGGCCGACGACTACAGTCAACTGCCTCCGCCAACTCTCAGTAGTGATGAAAACGATAGTTATACGTTGTATCTGACGCTGTCGGTGAATGGGACGCCATCACCGGGTCTGGTACCGGTACAGGTAAAGCATGGCCATTACTGGATAGATGCCCTTCCGTTATTAAAAGCGCATCTGCGTCTGGAACAAACCTCCGGTTTAACCGATGTATCAGTGTTGCCGCAGGTACAAACCCGGTACGACAGTGCCAGGCAGGTGCTAAATTTGCAGGTGCCAGACCAGTGGTTGCCGGAACAGCAGTTTGACAGTGGCTTTTCAAAAAACAGTCTCCACCCCGTCAGTAGCAGTGGCCTGCTGTTTAATTATGACTCCTACAGTCTGAGATCACCCTACGGTGGAACATCAACAAGTACCTTGCTGGAAGGACGCTGGTTTGGTAACGCAGGAACCGTTTCACAGACCGGCGTCTGGCGAAACCAGTTCGCAGGTGAGCGCGGTACGCCTTCAGGCTATGTCAGGTATGATACCGTCTGGAAATACAGTGATCCCTCAAAGCTCATCAGTATTCAGGCTGGTGATTTTGTCAGTGATTCAGTGACATGGAGTCACTCTGTTCGTATGGGGGGAATACGTATTAGCCGTAACTTCACTGTCAGGCCTGACCTGGTAACCTACCCGCTACTGAACTGGAGCGGAGTCGCTGCAGTACCCGGCACCGTCGATTTGTTTGTCAACGGCTATAAAGCCAGCAGCCAGTCCGTAAATTCCGGCCCCTACAGCCTGACCAATGTGCCGTACATCAATGGTGCCGGAGAAGCAACGGTGGTCACCACCGATGCACTGGGCCGCCAGGTATCCACCTCTATCCCGTTTTATGTGTCCAATAAACTGCTGGCCAAAGGGCTGAGTGACTTTGATTTCTCGGCAGGCAGTCTGCGGCGTAACTATGGGATCGACAACGCGGACTACGGTAACGCGGCGGTTAGCGGAATTTACCGCTATGGACTGAGTAACCAGTTGACCGGAACTTTTCACAGCGAAGTCAGTAACGGACTGATGCTTGCAGGGCTGGGTGCCGATTTCACCCCAGGCCGGCTGGGTACGGTCAGTCTGTCGGCCAGTAGCAGCCAGGATAACCGGCATGACAGAGGTTATCAGTACACTTCCGGCTGGTCCTATTACAGTAAGTACTGGAGCCTGAGTCTTCAGCATATTAGTGTCAGTGGTGATTATCAGGATCTGTCTACTTCAGATACCCGTACCACGTTAAGCCGACGGGCTGATCAGGCCACCGTTAGCATCATTCCTTCAGGTAAAGTGTTCGGCACTTTTGGACTGGGTTACTTTTCGGTGCAGGCTAATGACGGTACACGCACACGACTGGCTAATTTCTCATGGAGCCATAGTCTGGGGGGAAATTCCAGCCTTAGCCTGAGTCTGAACAGAGACCTCGGGAGTCACTCAGTCACCGGGGTGGCACAAATTACTATTCCATGGGGCGACCAGTCAGTGGTGAACAGCTCCTCAAGTCTCGCGGCAAAAGGGCAGATTACCAACAGGCTGGAGTATACCCGAACCGCTCCTGTCGATGGTGGTCTCGGATGGACGGTGGCGCATTCCATCAACGGAGACAGCTATAACCAACTTAATCTGACATGGTTAAACCGTTATTCAAGCCTCAGTGGCGGATTTTACGGTGCCCGTGGGCAGTCTAATCAGTGGTTTGAGGCCAGCGGATCTGTCGTGGTCATGGATAACGACCTGTTCTTCTCTCGCCGGATTAATGATGCTTTTATTGTAGCCGATACTGACGGATACCCTAAAGCCAGTATCAGCTATGAAAACCGCCATGTCGGCGATACCGACAGCCATGGCCATCTGCTTATCCCCTGGGTTTCGGCCTGGTACCCGGGCAAAGTCTCGATTAACACCATGGATTTTCCGACAGATACCGATGTCCCGGTATCAGAACAAAAAGTCGCAGTACGGGAAGGCAGCGGGGCGGTTGTGCATTTCTCCGTGGAGAAAGTCCGTTCCGCCGTGCTTACCGTGACCGATCAACACCACCACCCTTTACCGGTGGGTACCCCGGTAGATGAAATAAACAGTGGGCAGACAGGAGTAATCGGTTATGACGGACAGGCCTGGCTTTCTCATCTTGGACGACATAACCGACTGGAAATTATGACCGCCAACGGAACCTGCCATTTCACCTTTGACCTGCCTGCAGTGACCACTGTTCCCGCCACTATCGGCCCAATCATTTGTCCGTCAGCCCCAGCCACGGAGGCATTGCATGAAAATTAACACTTTATTCCTGAGACTGCTCCTGTTGTTACTGTCGGGCATTTCGCATTATGCAATGGCAGACTGTAGTACCATTTCATCCACCGGCGATTTTGGCTCTGTCAGTTCATTCACTTTAGCCAGTAGCGCTGAAACGGTTGAAACCGGTTCGGGCTTCACCTGCTCAGGCGGATTATTAACTCTGCTCAGTACTAATACCATTACTGCTACCCTCACCTCCTCTGCTGGTGAAAGCGGCACCACTCCACAAATGGTCAGCAGCAGCTCCGGGGCCAGCATTCCCTATACTATCTGTGCTGCTTCAGACTGTTCTTCGACCTACTCAATAGGCCAGACCATCACATGGACATCAACATCGCTGCTGGGATTACTGGGATTATTTAATTCCAGTGATGGCACCTTACCGCTGTATATCCATACTGCAGCCGGACTGAATGTCCCGGCCGGGACCTATACTGACAGTATTGTCATTAACTGGAATTACAATATCTGTTTTATCGGGCTGCTGGGATTGTGTGTCTATACCACCGGTACGGCAACATCGACAGTGCTTTTCTCGGCTGAGGTAACCAATGACTGCGCAATTGTGGATGCGCCGGATGTCGATTTTGGTAGTGCAGCCTTGCCGGCAGATTTTGCTTCGATCGCCAGTGCATTAACGGTGCGTTGCACCAAAAATGCCGCCTATAAAATCAACCTGACCAGTAGCAATCCGCTGAGCGGTGATTTCCGGCAAATGGCATCCACCAGTGACGGAACGACCCATTACTTGCTGTATCAGTTCTATCAGCCGGACGGAACCGCATGGACGACCGATAATGATTTGAGCGAAACCGGCACCGGCGACTCACAAACGGTCAACTATACAGCCACCGTTGATACCGCCCAGACTAATAAACCGGCAGGTAGCTATACTGATACCGTCACCGTGACCGTCACCTATTAATCTTTATCAGACAGTGACGGAATCCGCATTAGTCAAGTTGCTGTATGCTGCCGCTGGCCGTAATACGCCAGCGATACTGACAGCAGTTCATCAACGGTGTATCGAAGTTGCTGTCACTGTAACCGCTATATAGCTTTGGTAAACAGCCGATGCGTTGTTCAAGTTCGATCACTTTTTGTCGACCAAAACAGCGCAGGCTAAGTACTCTGCCACCGAAGCGCCGTTGCATCTGAGAGCCAATCAGGCTCACCTGAGAGAGGAAAGAAGCTGATCCATAAATACCTTCAACCAGCGACTGTGGAGAACCGGTCACTAACCACACACGGGTGTTGTCTTCCTGTAAATAGCCATAAAGACGTCGAAGAACCGCAGGGAAAGGGGTGATCTGTAGCTGAGCCCACTGACAAAACGCTTTTTCCTGTTGCTGTAAAAATTTTTCGCTATGCCCCACCGTTACCGCCCACAGCAACAGGCTCACTGGCCAGCGTGCCGATTTGTTCACCAACAGGGCGCCGATAATCACCGGAGCAAACAATATTACCGGCAACAGATTGACTGGCTGGCGTGCAAGACAGTAACGAAGATAACAACCAAACAGATCCTGCTTGTGTAGTGTACCGTCAAGATCAAAGAATACGATGCGTTGTGTTGGTTTCATCCTACATTCCTGTTATTCCGGCCTGTCAGCAAGCTCTGTATAGCATCCTCATATTAAGCCCATATTACGCTGAGTCGCTATTATAACGGTGTCTTCCTGATAGCACTGCGTGCTGGCGCGCATTTGTGGTGCAACGAAATGAAGACGCCCGTAAATGGTCACAGCAATCTTCTTTCCCGCTTGCCCGCCCTGCTCTCTGGAAGCACCCTAAAAAAACTATTAAAACATACAGATAAAAATAAATATTGTTTCAGGCAATAAAAATGCTGTCCGGGGCCTCTCAGTAACGGAATAGGAATTGCACCCTGTTAAGACCCGATAAACTGCGACAGGATTTCCGGAAATGACTAAAGAACCACCGGTTGTGATTGATGATAAGACAGTAGAAACGTTTCAGAAAGATGGGGTGGTATTACTGAAGGGAGTCTTTAAACCCTGGGTCGAAACCCTGGCAGAGGGCATCAGTGAGCTGATGGCAAACCCCAGCGAATACGGTTTTGCCCGCACGGTGATCCCAAAAGACGGATCGGCACCTTTTTTCCAGGATTACTGTAACTGGTCCCGTATCAAAACCTTTGAAGACTTTGTGTTTAATTCTCCGGCAGCAGAAATCGCCGCCCGACTGATGCAATCCGAAACAGCTCGTTTTTTCCATGAACATACCCTGGTGAAACAGCCTGGCGGCAGCACCATCACTCCCTGGCATCATGACCAGCCCTATTATTGTGTTGAAGGCCGGCAGAATGTCAGCCTGTGGATACCGCTGGATCCGGTAGAGCAATCCATCTCTCTGCGTTGCATCCGTGGGTCGCACTTATGGGGTGATGAATTCAGTCCGACCCGGTTTAACGGCACCAAACTTTACGAGCATAAGAATTTTAAAGAGATGCCGGACATTGAGGCACATGCTGATGAATACGACATTGTCAGTTGGGCGGTAGAACCGGGTGACGCGATAGCCTTCCATTACCGGACGGTACACGGTGCAGCAGGTAATCATTCAGCCCGTTCCCGCAGGGTTTTCTCAGCCCGTTGGGTAGGTGATGATGCCGTATTTGTCGATCGTGGCGGAGTGACCTCCCCTCCGTTCCCTGAGCTGACCCTGAAAGACGGCGAGCCACTAATCTCACCGATTTTCCCACAGGTCTGGCCAACAAAATCGGTAGCCTGAACCTGAACTTTAGCTGCCTCTTTATTCTACCGAAGAGGCAACTCTTTTCAGCCAGAGAGAACCCCGGGGGACAAACCGTGATCTCCTCCCAATACCCCTGCCGGGTAGTGAAAGCGGTTTGCGAAACCGGTAAAACCGGTGTGACCGAAGCGACCGTCTACGACGCGCAAGCTTAACCTGTACCTCTCCCACCCGCCACACAGCAGGGTGGGAGTTCCAGCAAAATGTTATCTGTTATACTTTAGTTACTTTTCCGTTAGCATCAATATTGAATTCAAATCGATAGTTTTTTCCGTTCATTGTGTAAATCAGACCATAAGCAGCATTATTTTTTAATTCGGTCTTTATACATGTTTCGGGATATTTTTTAGCAATACCTTCCTCCATATTTAATGGAGGATGATAATTATTCACAGAATAACTTAGCATGTAATACTCCAAAACATCGCCAGGTTTCGATGTAATGCATATACTATCTTTACTTACAACGGCATTGCCTTTATTACGAAAAACCAACCTGTCACCGGTACAACCTGACAACAGAAAAATAAAAAAGACATATAAAAATATTTAATCATAGCGGAAAACCTCCCAGGACTTTCTTGTATTTTGCAATTAAAGACCCTTTAGGTTCATTTTTATCAAAAGCTGCATAATTGATGATACGTTCATAACCGTTAAAACCGAACCTGGTGAGCAACCAATAATCTGCGACGATACTTGCCTGTTGCTCCATTGGATAGCCTGATAACATTTTTTTATTAAAATTATATTTGTAATTTACCGCCCAGGAAAACAAACCACGTATTTTGACATTCATACCTCGCTGATATTGCCAGATATGCTTCATTTCATGCATAAATAAATGTTGCGCATCCGGCAAGGTCTTTGAGTAATCATCGCGGTAAACATTAGTTTCAAACCATATTTCACCAGAAGGTGTCATCGCCGTATTATTTTCTTGCATACCAAATGGCAAGTAACTGCCGTGATGAACCCAGACCCGATTGTACCGAATACTACGGCCATACAACTCAGTGGCCAGACGAATTTCGCCCGGAGTTAATAATCACAAACCACCTTTTTTAAGCATCGGGACTCCTTCCCTCATTATCCGTTACTTCAGGAAAGACCTTATAACAACGGGTCACTTTACGTCCAACGGATTCCAGTCTGGTCAGTCGATTTTCAGAAATCTGCCCGTTACAGTGATCACAAAACTGCACCAAAATAACGTGTCTAGCCGTGGGATATCATCAGGTTTTAATTTTCTAAGACGTCAGCAGCTTAAGTATTATTTTCATTATAAAGCTGGGACTCATTTGTGGATCACCTGCGCACCACCCTACGAAATTGTTCAAAAACCCATCAATATTGGGCTTTGTGGGGTTATGTGTTACAGTGCGCGGCATTGAAATTCCTTATCCTATGCCCCATCTTGAGACAGGCTCGCACATGAGGCTTTTTAAGATGGCGATTTTCGGTCTGTGTTGCGGTTTTGTGTTACGCAAGCGAGTGTACCAGTGTTTTTTATACTGTAAAAATCCACAGATAGTTAATCATCGTAAGGAATAAAAATTGCATATAACCAATTGATTATACAAGACAAAAAAGGTAACTGACTGAAGTGGCTTTACTAATTACTAAGCGTTGTATCAATTGCGATATGTGTGAGCCGGAATGTCCTAACCAGGCAATTTCGATGGGCGATACAATTTATCAGATTGATGCAGAGCGTTGTACAGAGTGTATCGGCCATTACGATGCACCAACCTGTCAGAGTGTCTGCCCGATCAATAATACGATCATTACTGATCCGCAGCAGACAGAAACGACTGAAGCTTTATGGGAAAAATTTGTCACACTGTGGCATTCCGCCTGAGCATACCAGTGTGTCAGTTTTCCAGAATCACCGTCGCACAGGCATAGCGGCGTTCATCAGCCAGGGTGACATGAACATTTCGTACCCCTAAATCTTCTGCAAGGCTGTTGGCCTGGCCAAAAAAACGCAGGCAGGGCTTACCCAGCGCATCGTTATAGACTTCAAACTGATTAAAAGCCAGTCCCCCCCTGATGCCGGTACCAAAGGCTTTTGCGACCGCCTCTTTCACCGCAAAGCGCTTCGCCAGAAAACGGACTGGCTGATGGTGTTGCTGATATTGTTGCCATTCGAACTCTGTCAGCACACGGCGTGCCAGCCTGTCACCGGAGCGGCTAATCACTTGTTCGATACGCTCAATCTCGACAATGTCTGTACCCAAGCCCAGAATAGCCATTACCGACGCGATTCTCTCAACAACACTTTCATTTCGCGTACCGCTTCTGCCAGTCCGCTGATCACCGCCTGACCAATGATTGAATGGCCGATATTCAGTTCATGCATTTGCGGGATAGCTGCAACCGGTAACACGTTGTGGTAAGTCAGACCATGGCCTGCATTCACTTTCAGCCCTAGTGAAGCCGCGTATTCCGCCGCTTCACGGATACGTGCCAGTTCCGCGTCCTGCTCCGGACCTTCAGCGGCTTCGGCATAAGCACCGGTATGAATCTCGATATAAGGCGCACCCGCGGTAACGGCTGCATCGATCTGTCGGTGATCTGCGTCGATAAACAGAGAAACCAAAATCCCGGCCTCTGTCAGACGTTTCACAGCATCATTAAGCTTCTGCTGTTGACCCGCCACATCCAGCCCACCTTCCGTTGTCACTTCCTGACGATTTTCCGGTACCAGACAACAGAAATGAGGACGAACTTCACAGGCAATAGTGATCATTTCTTCGGTGACCGCCATCTCCAGATTCATCCGGGTCTGAATAGTATCGCGCAGCAAACGGATATCACGATCGGTAATATGACGCCGATCTTCACGTAGATGCACCGTAATCCCGTCAGCACCTGCCTGCTCAGCAATAAATGCGGCCTGTACAGGATCCGGATAGCGGGTACCACGGGCATTGCGCAGGGTCGCGATATGGTCAATATTGACCCCTAATAATAGTTCCGTCATGACAATCCTCAGTCTTAATAAACACACCCTGCCGGGCAACCCGTTTACGATTTGTTTTGTGGTGGCACGGCAACAGGTAAAGTAAATTGCCGGAATAGCTCCTGGCTTTTTAGCGGCTTTCCACCAAGATAAGGCTTCAGGGCCATACGTGTAAAACGTTTTGCAGCCCGCAGCGTATCACTGTCAGGAAATTCCCGGGAATACAGTGCCAGCAACTGACGCCCGGTAAAGCTGCGCTGGTTAACCACCAGACTGGCAATAAAACCCTTTTCCTCACGATAACTGTAAGTCATAGTTTCACTGACAGGTTCACCGCTGCCGGCACAGTGCAAAAAATCGACGCCATAACCCAGATGGCCAAGCACCGCCAGTTCAAAGCGGCGTAACACAGGTTCGGCAGACCCTGTTGCTGCGGCCAGCCCCTGGATACAGTGAAGATAATCAAAGAAGAGTTCGGAGAAAGGAATTTCCTGTCCCAGGACACGGGACAGCAGTTCATTAACATACAAACCGCAATACAGATAGGTCCCGTTAAGCGGCAGTGCCAGAGAAACAGCTTCGGCACTGCGTAGTGTTCTGATATCTCCTTTACCAGACCAACGGACCAGCAGCGGGGTAAATGGCTGCAATGCCCCTTTTAACTGCGAACGTTTGGCCCGCGCACCTTTGGCCAACACCCGTACCCGTCCTTCGTTTTCACTGAACAGATCCAGTAACAAACTGGTTTCGCTGTACGGGCGACTATGCAGCACAAAGGCGCGTTGCCAGCCTTCCATAAATCAGAGGTCGTCGGTATAACCCAGGCTGCGTAACGCACGTTCGTCGTCCGCCCAGCCGGATTTCACTTTTACCCACAGCTCCAGATGTACCTTAACTTCAAACATCTGTTCCATATCTTTACGGGCTTCAATACCGATAGTTTTGATTTTGGCACCTTTGTTGCCAATCACCATCTTCTTCTGACCTTCACGCTCCACCAGAATCAGACCATGGATGTCATAACCGCCACGCTCATTATTCACAAACTGTTCAATTTCAACAGTCACTGAATACGGCAGTTCTGCCCCGAGGAAACGCATCAGTTTTTCACGGATGATTTCTGAAGCCATAAAGCGTTGCGAGCGATCGGTCACATAATCTTCAGGGAAGTGATGATCAGCTTCCGGCAGATGCTTATGCACTATGGAAGCAATAGTATCGACATTGTTGCCGTGTTCCGCCGACACCGGCACCACATCCAGGAAGTTCATTTTCTGGCTCAACATCTGGATATGAGGCAGCAGAATCGATTTATCCTGCAGGTTATCAATCTTGTTAATTGCCAGAACCACCGGCGCTTTGCCGGCCTTCAGTTTCCCCAGTACCATTTCATCGTCGTCAGTCCAGCGGGTACCTTCCACCACGAAAATGACCAGTTCCACATCCCCGATAGAACTACTGGCAGCTTTGTTCATCAGGCGATTGATGGCCCGCTTTTCTTCCATATGCAGGCCCGGCGTATCCACATAGATTGCCTGATAATTATCCCGGGTATCGATCCCCATAATCCGGTGCCGCGTGGTTTGTGGCTTACGCGAGGTGATCGAAATTTTCTGCCCCAGTAACTGGTTCAGTAATGTAGATTTGCCGACATTAGGTCGGCCGACGATTGCGATAAAACCGCAATGGGGTGCTTGTTCGCTCATTCAATTCCTAACTTAATCAGCGCCTGCTCTGCGGCTGCCTGTTCTGCTTTGCGGCGGCTGGAACCAACCCCAACCACAGCTTCTTCCATTCCGCTCACCTGGCAATGGATGGTAAATTCCTGGTCGTGGGCTTCGCCACGCACCTGAACCACCAGATAAGATGGTAACGGTAAATGCCGGCCCTGCAGAAACTCCTGCAGCCGGGTTTTAGGATCTTTTTGTTTGTCACCAGGACTGATCGATTCCAGGCGACTCTGATACCAGCGAAGGATCAGCTTTTCAATTTGCTGTATATCACTGTCGAGAAAAATCCCCCCGATCAGCGCTTCTACCGTATCGGCCAGAATTGATTCACGACGAAAACCGCCGCTTTTTAATTCTCCCGGCCCAAGCCGCAGACATTCGCCCAGTTCAAATTCCCGCGCCATTTCTGCCAGAGTATTACCACGAACCAGCGTCGCGCGCATCCGACTCATATCCCCTTCGTCCACGCGTGGAAAGCGGTGGTATAAGGCATTGGCAATCACATAACTCAGAATAGAATCCCCCAGGAACTCCAGTCGTTCATTATGTTTGCTGCTGGCACTGCGGTGGGTTAAAGCCTGCTGCAATAAATCTGCTTGAGTGAAAGTATAGCCCAGTTTCCTCTGGAGCTTATTAATCAGGATGGGGTTCATGCGTTTCCAGCTCTTAGATGACATCTGTTGCTCTGCACATGAAACAGGGCTGATACAGCTCTCTCTGTTTCGTGTGCAGTGGCCTGCCGGCCAGGGTCAGTAACAAGGCCCGCACAGCGGGCCCACATTGGTATTAATGAATGCCGCCGATACGGCTCAGACGAACTCCGGTAGGCCATTTGCCTTCCTGTTTTTCGAAGCTCATCCAGATAGCCACGGCTTTACCCACCAGGTTCTTTTCAGGCACAAAGCCCCAGTAGCGGCTGTCAGCACTGTTATCCCGGTTATCACCCATCATAAAATACTCACCGGCAGGAACGACCCAGGTCGCTGGCTGTTGTCCCGGCTGCTGGTAATAAGAACTCACCTGACTCTGTGCTTCGTTTACCAGTAAGATGTTATGTGTGACATTGCCGATAGTTTCTTTACGAATACCCAGGCGTAAACCACCTTTCATGCTTTGATCAAGGGGGACCTGGTAGAATCCATTCCCGACTTCATTACCATCAAAACCGCTAAAGGTCTGAATAAATTGACTCGGTTCCATATCACTATAGGTGACAGGTACCGCATTGCCACATTGTCCTGAACCACACCCGGGAGTTACGGTGATCGTTTTGCTGTAAGGATCAAAGACGATTTTATCACCAGGTAAGCCAATCACACGCTTAATATAGTCAACACTGGGATCTTTCGGGTATTTGAAAACCGCGATATCGCCACGTTTCGGATGACCGGTCGGGATCAGTGTAGTCTGTGTAATAGGATCTTTCAGACCATAGGCAAATTTCTCTACCAGAATAAAATCGCCAATCAGCAGGGTCGGCATCATAGATGCGGACGGTATCTGAAACGGCTCAAACACAAATGATCGTACGATGAAAACGACAAACAAGACCGGGAACACCGATATTGCCGTTTCAATCCAGCCAGGATGACGGTCCACGGCATTCAGTGTTTTCTCATCCAGTGCAGTACCAGCCATTTCACGGGCCTGTTGCTGCTTTTTACGACGGACAGGAGCCCAGACGAATTTTTCAATGCACCAGATGATTCCGGTAATCAGAGTGGCTAAAGCCAGAATCAGTGCAAACATATTTGCCATGCCAGGTCCTTATTTGTTGTCCTTGCCCACATGCAGAATGGCTAAAAACGCTTCCTGAGGTAATTCTACGTTACCTACCTGTTTCATCCGTTTTTTACCATCTTTCTGTTTTTGCAACAGCTTTTTCTTACGGCTCACGTCACCGCCATAACATTTGGCGAGAACGTTCTTACGTAATTGTTTCACTGTTGAACGGGCAATGATGTGATTACCGATAGCAGCCTGAATAGCAATGTCAAACTGCTGACGCGGGATGAGCTCTTTCATTTTCTCAACCAGTTCACGTCCGCGGTATTGTGAGTTATCGCGATGGGTAATCAATGCCAATGCGTCGACACGCTCTGAGTTAATCAGAACATCAACACGTACCATATCAGAGGCCTGGAATCGTTTAAAATTATAATCCAGAGATGCATAACCACGCGAAGTGGACTTCAGGCGATCGAAGAAATCAAGCACAACTTCGGCCATCGGAATATCGTAGGTTAAAGCAATCTGGTTTCCATGATAAACCATGTTGGTTTGCACGCCGCGTTTCTCAATACAGAGTGTAATCACATTCCCCAGGTATTCCTGTGGAACCAGCATATGACACTCTGCAATCGGTTCGCGTAATTCTTCAATATTGTTCAGCGGTGGCAATTTCGACGGGCTGTCGACATAAACCACATTGCCGTCAGTGGTCTGAACTTCATACACTACTGTAGGGGCTGTGGTGATCAGATCAATATCGTACTCACGCTCCAGACGCTCCTGAATAATTTCCATGTGCAGCAGACCCAGGAATCCACAACGGAAACCAAAGCCAAGTGCCGTAGAACTTTCCGGCTCATAAAACAGTGAAGCATCGTTCAGACTCAGTTTACCTAACGCATCACGGAAAGACTCGTAATCATCAGAGCTTACCGGGAACAGTCCGGCGTAAACCTGCGGTTTCACTTTTTTAAAACCAGGTAACGCTTTTTCAGCAGGAGTCCGGGAACTGGTCAGCGTATCACCGACTGGCGCGCCTAAAATATCTTTAATCGCGCAGACCAGCCAGCCCACTTCACCGCATCCCAGTTCAGTACGATCGACCTGTTTCGGTGTAAAAATACCCAAACGGTCAGCGTTATACACCTGCCCGGTACTCATCACTTTGATTTTGTCGCCTTTGCGCAGAGTACCATTCTTCACCCGCACCAGCGACACAACCCCAAGATAGTTATCGAACCAGGAATCGATGATCAGTGCCTGTAACGGAGCTTCCGGGTCACCTTCCGGTGGCGGGATATCACGAACCAGGCGTTCCAGAACTTCCGGTACACCCACCCCGGTTTTGGCTGAACAGCGGACGGCATCGGTCGCATCAATTCCCACAATGTCTTCAATTTCCTGAGAGACACGGTCTGGATCGGCCGCCGGCAGGTCGATCTTGTTCAGTACCGGCACAACCTCGAGGTCCATTTCCATGGCGGTATAGCAGTTTGCCAGGGTCTGAGCTTCTACCCCCTGCCCTGCATCCACCACCAGCAAGGCACCTTCACAGGCCGCCAGGGAGCGGGAAACTTCATAGGAGAAGTCAACATGGCCCGGGGTATCGATAAAATTAAGCTGGTAGGTTTGACCGTCCTGAGCATGGTAGTCGAGGGTAACACTCTGTGCTTTGATGGTAATACCGCGTTCACGTTCCAGTTCCATTGAATCCAGAACCTGAGCAGCCATTTCACGGTCGGTCAACCCGCCGCAGGTCTGAATCAGGCGATCAGAAAGCGTAGATTTGCCGTGATCGATGTGCGCTATAATGGAAAAGTTTCTTATATGCTTCATTTATATGAATATCTTCGCGTAAAAACGTCTGTTGAATACCAGGGCACAGAGATGATAAGTAACATCACTCGTTACTCGTGTTGAGTCAGCCTCATTAATGAGGTGGCATATTACACTGTTAAGGGCCCGTACGAAAGCCAGTAACCTGGTGTAATTGCTAAAGAGAAAGGTAAATTTTAGTGCGGGAAAGGCCGGGGATTATCCTCCGGCATGTCACTCTGACTACTCACCCTCTGCCGTTTCGAAGCGCAGAGAATCCGGAGGCAACGCCACACTTAAGATCACTGGCTGAAAGGCTTCTTTATCGCCAATCAATGCCGAGATGCCTTTCGAGAGAATAAAGCCTCCAACACCGCCCAGCAATGCGCCGCTGGCAGAAGCAAGATTAGAATGAAACAGTGACTGGAACAGGCCGGCAACAATAAACAGACCAAGTAACGGTGTCATGTAGACCAGCACCGCAGAACCCAGCAGGCTGCTTTCACGAATACCTAATTCAATACGCTGACCTGGCTGTAACGGCTGTTTACTGGCAATCTGCATCACTTCTGCATCTTCCGGCCCCAGTTTATTCAACAAGTGACTACCACAACCTTTACGTGCATTGCAGCTGTTACAGGAAGTTTTTGCTTCGGTATGCAGTGTCGCAATCCCGTTTTCCCAGGAAGTTACGGTTGCCCATTCTCTCATCATAATCAGTTACCTACGTCGACATTGTCCGCAATACGTTTTGCAGTAGCTGCAGGCAATTCGCCCACAACACTAATTTCCTTATTATTACGTATTTCGACCTGAATCGTACGTCGTCCAGTGCGCAATGACTGATTCAGACTATCTTTATCTGCATCCGTGACATTAATGGTAAAACTAAATAACCCGTCAGAGTATAGCCTGGTTTCAAAAGCTTTCCCCATCGTAGGAATTTGACGGCGGGTTTGTGAAATCATCTGCATTCCGGCCGGCACCCAGCCCGGTTTCCAGTTGAAGTTGACTTTATCCCCCGCGGGAAGAGATAGAACCGGTGGCAGACTGGCATCTTTCAGAGATTCCATCATCCGGCTGACGCCTTCATCCACCGCAAAACTGATTACCTGATATTGTTCGATAGGTTCACCGTCCTGAGCCAACAAATCTACGCGTAGCGGCAGCGAGGTATCAACATCCAGCCAGATAACATAGCTATAGCGGGAACCGTCGTGTGATACGACCCGGACAACATCACACATCTGATCCGCGACACGGGAACGCCCTACCGGAATGAAATCATAATAGTTTTTCAGCCGGTCGAAATCGGCATACAACACCGAAGGCAACCCATCGATAATGTGCTCACCTGGTAGAGTAAAGGGTTCTAACCCAGCTTCAAAATAGCTGATTTCTTTACCACGCTGAATAATCTCACGCCGCGGGCCGTCCATTTGCAACAACTGTGCATAGGTTTGGCCGGAAACAATCGCATGGCGATAACGTAAGGATTCTATTCCCTGACGGGAGACATTGATGTAGGCGAATTCATAATTGAGGGTGGCACTGGCTTTTTCCATCTTTTCCAGCATGGCCTCAGACGCAGAATCCTGCGCTGAGGTCACCGATGAAAACAACAGACTACAAGCCAGAGTAGTCATCAGAATAAAAGGTTTTTTCATTACTGCTGCTGAATACCCAGAGACTGATTACCCGGCACATTGATCTGAGCCTGTTCAGGAACTCCTGATTCAAACTGATCGTTATTCAGACGACGCTGCAATTCATAGTCCTGGAGCATCGCGTTCACACGGCGACGTTGTTCCTGAACCTGTTGGCTGGCATTACCGGCATCAAATATGTCAGAAGGAACCCCAAGACTGACTGGTGAGGCTTTCCCCATCATTGGCAACGTATTAAACGCCGGGGTATCTGAAGTATCCGCCACGTTGCCAGAGCCGGCCGGAGAATTACCATAATGCTGTACACCCACAATTACCGCCAGCGAAACGCATGCTGCGACACCCACCTGCACCAGTTGGGCCGCCCATGGGCGATTTTTGCCGAAAAACGGCATCCTGCTCCAGCGTGAAGGTTCTGGCTGCGCTTCCGGGATAAACGGGGTCACATTACGGGCAGGTTCCTGCGCGATAGCTTCGGCCACACGGGCTGAAATATCGAAATGAACCACGGTACCTACATCGCCACGTAAGGTATCACGTATCAGGTGGTAGCTTGTCCAGCTCTGCTGTAACTCCGTGTCTTTCGCCAGCGAAGAAAGCAATGACTGATCTAAGATTTCACCATCCATTAAAGCGGAAAGTTGTTCTTTCTGCATGCCTTTTACCTTTCAAGTAGCCGCCATCCCTAACGTTGGATCAGCGGTTGAACTTTGTTATCGATAGCCTCACGGGCCCGGAATATCCGGGAACGCACTGTTCCGACCGGACAGTCCATAATCTCGGCAATCTCTTCGTAACTCAAACCATCGAGTTCCCTGAGTGTGATTGCCATCCGTAAGTCCTCAGGTAATGTTTCTATAGTTTTAAAGACAATTTGTTTCAGTTCTTCTGACAACATTAAGTTCTCAGGGTTCGAAATTTCTTTCAATGCACCCGCACTTTCGAAATTTTCTGCATCGACCGCATCCACATCACTGGAGGGCGGCCGGCGTCCCTGAGCAACCAGGTAATTTTTCGCTGTGTTCACAGCGATACGGTATAACCACGTATAAAAAGCACTTTCGCCACGAAATGACTCGAGGGCGCGATAGGCCTTAATAAAAGACTCCTGCACCACGTCCGGCACATCCCCTGACGGTACATAGCGCGACACAAGGCTCGCCACTTTATGCTGGTATCGAATCACCAGTAAGTTAAATGACTTTTGATCTCCTTTCTGGACGCGCTCAACAAGAACCTGATCTGTTAACTGCTCGCTCATCCGAGGTAATATCCCCACAAATATGTTCTACATCCAATTGACCACCAGCAACATCTCACATGATCTGAGCAAGCAGTGGCTTAGAGTAGATACTTTAAAGAAAGTTCAGCGTTTCCCTGTATTCTCCGGGTAACAGCGCCATTGGCTGTTTGTAATAACCTCCCGGGCCTCGTGCTATCGATGAACTACGTCACTCTTTTCCTGTCAGATACGGGTAAAAGGTGATTTAACAGGCAGGTTACCTCATCGAACAAAGCATTTCATCTCTAATTCAGGGTTCGGTTTAGGCTTTTAACAAAAAAACGCGGCAACACAATGATTGTCATATGCTTCTGTGGTTCGGGTAAACCGATGTGTAGTTTTTTTTACGAAAAATTAAGAAGATAGTGACAATCTTTACCAGAACCCCGGGCTCAGGAACTACATTGCTATAGCAAACCTCACTCCTCATAAAAGCCGGTTAACCCTACATTTAGCGCGGTAAATAGAACCCTCCTGTCAGTTGCCGATAGTCATCGGAATACCCCCCTGAAGAATCACGGATCACCAGACTGTCATTAGTGCAATCTCCGGGATTTAATGAAAACGCGATAAACAACCGGTGGGGTTGCCGGTCAGCAAACTCACTGATTCGTCGGCAATGACGTAATATCCATCCATCAAGTTGAGCAAGGGCGATAAATTCCTCTCCGGTCGCCAGCGGTAAAATCACGCAAAACCAACCCTCAGCAGAGAGATGTTGTTGTGCACTCCTGAGCAATGCCTGGTGACTCAGCGTGGTAGTGTAACGCGCGGTTTGACGGGAGTGACTACTACAGCTCACCCCGGGGGAGAAAAAGGGAGGATTGCTGACTATCACACTATATCGCCGGGAGAGCGGAGCCTCCCACGTCAGGATATCAGCATGATGAATCTGTATCGTATCCGGCCAGGGTGACTGCGCAATATTTTGTTTTGACTGACGCACCGCCGCCAAATCAATTTCAACCGCATCAATCTGCACAACTCTGCCTGCCTCATGGATACGTTGCGCCATCATTAAGGAAATCAGCCCGCTGCCACTGCCAATGTCCAGTAACTTTCCATCGACAGGGACGGGTGTTGTGGCACCTAAAATAATACCGTCAGTGCTGACTTTCATGCCACACTGGTCATGGGCGACAAAAAACTGTCGAAAGGTAAAACCATTTTTCTTAACACTCTGTGACACGGCAATCTTCCTGTCCTGCATTAACAACACAGGGTCAGTTACCCTGTTCGGCAAGTGTAACCGCACGACAGAAATATTACCGTGAGAAATTGCCGTCTTCAGAAATTTTACCGCCGGAAATGCTCTTCCGCGGTCATCAGACGCAGACAACAGATGAAGAATGCGTCTGAAGTGTCTATAATCAGCGCCCCAAACAGAGGTAGACCATGACTGTAACCACATTTTCCGAACTTGAACTAGATGAAAGCCTGCTGAATGCTCTGCAGGATAAAAACTACGAGCGCCCTACTGCAATTCAGGCAGAGGCTATTCCGCCTGCACTGGACGGCCGTGATGTCCTGGGTTCGGCGCCCACGGGTACCGGAAAAACAGCGGCCTACTTACTGCCGGCTTTGCAACATCTGCTCGATTTTCCACGTAAAAAATCCGGTCCTCCACGTATTTTAATTCTGACTCCGACTCGTGAACTGGCGATGCAAGTGGCGGATCAGGCACGTGAACTGGCGAAATATACTCACCTGGATATTTCGACCATTACTGGCGGTGTGGCTTATATGAACCATGCCGAAGTATTCAGTACCAATCAGGATGTTGTGGTCGCGACCACCGGTCGTTTGCTGCAATATATTAAAGAAGAAAACTTTGACTGCCGCGCCGTTGAAACCCTGATCCTCGATGAAGCTGACCGGATGGTGGACATGGGGTTTGCTCAGGATATTGAAACCATTGCCGGAGAAACCCGCTGGCGCAAGCAGACACTCTTATTTTCAGCCACTCTGGAAGGCGAGCATATTGAAGATTTCGCCGATCGTCTGCTGAATGACCCGGTCACTATCGAGGCGGAACCCAGCCGTCGCGAACGTAAAAAATACAGCAATGGTATTACCGTGCCGATGACCTGCAACACAAAACCCGGTTGTTGATTCATCTTCTTAAACAACCTGACGCCAGCCGGACGATCGTTTTTGTCCGCAAGCGCGAGAGGCTGCATGAAGTGGCGGAATGGCTGAGACAGGCAGATATCCGTTGCAGCTATCTTGAAGGTGAGATGGTTCAGGCAAAACGTAATGAAGCCATTAAACGTCTGACCGAAGGCCGTGTGAACGTACTGGTGGCAACCGATGTGGCGGCACGTGGTATTGATATCGACGATGTGACTCTGGTCATCAACTTTGATCTGCCGCGTACTGCAGACATCTATCTGCACCGGATTGGCCGGACCGGACGTGCCGGTAAAAAAGGGACAGCACTCTCGCTGGTTGAAGCCCATGATAACGAGTTGCTGATCAAAATTGGGCGCTATTTAAATGAACCCCTGAAGAGCAGAACTATCGACGAATTAAGGCCAAAAACCCGTGCGCCTTCCGCCACCGGTCCAAAAAAGCCATCGAAAAAACAGCTGGAAAAACGTAAACAGAAGAAAAATGAAGAGGCACAAAAACCGCGCGTGAAGGTGCGTCATCGTGACAGCAAGAATATCGGAAAACGTCGCAAGCCAGTAACATCACCGGGTGAAACGGCCCCCGGAACTGCGAAAGATTCTGCTGAGTAAAAATTATCAGCCTTAACAATGAGCCCTCGGGTTCATTTGTCGTACTCTCAAATCGCCCACTTCGGGCGATTTTTTGTTTTCAACCTCCCGTCCTGCAGATTCATTCCAGTGGCGTTATTGCTGAATATTGCCAGACCGGCAAAAACAGCTCTGCGCAGATTAATCTCTTTATTATCAATAATAAATAGCAATAAAAAAGGCGCTCAGGCGCCCTTTTTCAGTCCGGGAATCGGTTACAGACTTTCGGTAAATGTACGGGTGATAACATCACGCTGCTGTTCAGGAGTCAGGGAGTTGAAACGTACCGCATAACCTGAAACCCTGATAGTCAGTTGCGGATATTTTTCCGGATGTTTTACAGCATCTTCCAACGTTTCACGGCGTAATACATTCACGTTAAGATGCTGACCACCTTCCACCCGAACCTGAGGTTTCATTTCCAGCGGAATCTCACGATATTCGATTTCACCGAGTTCATGAAGCGGGACAAGCTGATCCGGCTGGTAATCCCCTTTTGCACACAGGCAGCGTGCTTCTGCATTTTCTTCATCCAGTAACCAGAAAGAATTAAGCAATGCATTATTGCTGGATTTGGTGATTTGAATTCCATTAATCATAGGTTGCCTCCGGGGCTGAAACTGTCTTATCAAAGAATTTGTCTGGACCAACTTCATCGTCATTGTATAACTAATGAGCAGGCAGAGTTCCTTGACCTTTATCAATAAACAGCCATCGACAGTGATGCTAAATCCTTAACCATATGATATTTATGCTTTTTATGGATAAATATAATTTGTATTTTTTCAAATTATTTTTAAGGCTTTACCCGCAAGATAAAATCATTAAGCTGACCGGCATAATATTCAGGAGGGAATAATGACAACATTAACATGGCATGACGTACTGGCTCCCGAAAAGCAGCAGGACTATTTTATTCAGACCCTGCAAAGCGTTGAACAACGCCGCAGAGAAGGGGTCACCGTATACCCTCCACAAAAGGATGTTTTCAATGCCTTCAGGTTAACCGAACTTCACCAGGTTAAAGTTGTCATCCTCGGCCAGGACCCCTATCACGGGCCAGGACAAGCGCATGGTCTGGCATTTTCGGTATTACCAGGCGTAGCAACACCTCCGTCATTACTGAACATGTATAAAGAGCTGGAACAGGATATTGAGGGCTTTGTCCGCCCGGATCATGGCTACCTCGCCAGTTGGGCGACTCAGGGAGTATTGCTGCTAAACACGGTATTGACCGTAGAAGCAGGAAAAGCGCATTCACATGCCAGATTGGGCTGGGAACAATTCACGGATACCGTCATTTCGCTGATCAATCAGCACAGACAGGGAGTCGTGTTTCTGTTGTGGGGGGCTCATGCGCAGAAAAAAGGGGCCATTATCGACAGGCAGCGCCACCATGTTTTGCAGGCACCACATCCATCCCCGTTATCAGCGCATCGTGGATTTTTCGGTAGTAAGCCATTTTCCTCGGCCAATGCCTTATTACAGCAGTCCGGCCGGGATCCCATTGACTGGATGCCGGTATTGCCATAAACAATAAACCGTCTGACCGGCAGACCCGGCCAGACGGTTTAGCACCTGTGGACCCGCCATAAAAAATCATGGACAGACCAGGCGACTCCCCCGCAGTCATCTGCGGGGAAAAATTATGCTTTAGCTTTAGACACCGCTACCATCGCCGGACGTAGCAGACGGCCGTTCAGGGTGTAACCATTTTGCATCACCATCAGTACGTGGTTCGGCGCCACTTCATCAGATTCCACCATTGACATCGCCTGATGAACATCCGGATTGAAAGGTACGTGGGTTTCACCCACTACTTCCACACCAAATTTACGCACTGCATCTAACAATGATTTCAGAGTCAGTTCGATCCCTTCAATCATCGAGGCCAGCTCACTGTTACTCTTGTCAGCAACCTGCAATGCACGTTCCAGGCTGTCAATCACCGGCAGTAATTCGTTAGAAAATTTTTCCAGCGCAAATTTATGTGCTTTTTCGACATCCAGTTCGGTACGACGGCGAATATTTTCAATTTCAGCCTGTGCACGTAACTGTGCATCACGCACACCATTACTCAGTTTCGCCAGCTCCGCTTCCAGTTCTGCAATACGCTCATCGCGTGGATCAACGGTTCCGGAAGTGTCTGCATTTTCAGCCTCAGTCTGTTGTTCTGCCGCCTGCTCTTCTGAAAATTGCTCGTTAGGGTTATTCTGTTCTTTACTGCTCATGAAAATCTCCGCGTTTTCCATATTCATTTCGCCGTTGGGCTTATTATGGGGATCAAAATTACGGATTCAAGGGACTGTGTGATATTCACTTGTGTTTTGGCTGGAGGAGTTGCCTGCAAATGAACAAATTTTTTAAATGCATCGGAATTGTCGGGCACCCACGCCACCCGAATGCCCTCGCCACTCATGAAATGTTGTGTCGCTGGCTGACCAGTGAAGGCTATCAGGTGGTGGTTGAAGAACAAATTGCCAATGAACTCAATTTGCAGCAGGTTAATACCGGAACATTAGCTGAAATCGGCCAGCAGGCTGATCTGGCAGTAGTGATCGGGGGTGACGGTAATATGCTGGGAGCCGCCAGAGTACTCTCCCGTTACGATATCAAAGTCATTGGGGTTAACCGTGGCAACCTTGGATTTCTGACCGACCTGGACCCTGAGAATGCCCGTCAGCAGCTATCCGAAGTGCTGGATGGACATTATTTCACTGAGCAGCGGTTTCTGCTGGAAGCCAGGGTCTCGTTACCTCAAGGGTCGCCACGGATTGCCACTGCTATTAACGAAATAGTGCTACATCCGGGAAAAGTGGCCCATATGATTGAATTTGAAGTGTATATCGACAATAACTTCGCTTTCTCCCAGCGCTCTGACGGGTTAATTATTGCCACCCCTACCGGCTCAACGGCCTACTCCCTCTCAGCCGGTGGCCCGATTCTGACACCTGGCCTGGAAGCTATCAGCGTGGTTCCCATGTTTCCCCATACGCTGTCAGCCAGACCACTGGTTATCAACAGCAGCAGCGAAATCCACCTGCGGTTCTCATCACTGCGCAGTGATCTCGAAATAAGTTGCGACAGCCAGATAGCACTGCCCATACAGGAAGGTGAGGAAGTACTGATCAAACGCAGCCCACAGCATCTGGACCTGATACATCCAAAAAATTACAATTATTTTAATACGTTAAGCACCAAACTTGGTTGGTCTAAAAAATTATTTTAAAAATGTGCCAGACACTCTTTACTGTGTAAAAAAGCAGATTATACTGTATAAAAAAACAGTCATGTTTTTCTATACAGGTGATATTATGCTGGCACAACTGACCATCAGTAATTTTGCAATTGTCCGTGAACTGGATGTTGACTTCCAACAAGGTATGACTACCATCACCGGGGAAACCGGTGCCGGAAAGTCGATTGCGATTGATGCGCTTAGCCTGTGCCTTGGAGCCAGAGCAGAGGCAGAAATGGTGCGACCCGGAGCTTCGCGGGCGGATATCTGCGCGCGTTTCCGTCTGCAATCTTCCCCCTCTGCCCGCCAGTGGCTTGCCGATAATCATCTGGATGATAACGACGAGTGCCTGCTACGCCGGGTGATTAACGCCGATGGACGCTCGCGTGGATTTATCAACGGCACCGCCGTCCCCCTTTCACAGCTACGGGAACTTGGCCAACTACTCATTCAGATTCATGGTCAGCATGCACATCAGTTGTTGCTTAAACCTGAGCACCAGCGCTTTTTACTGGACGCTTATGCCGATCCGACCCCGCTGTCTGAAACCATGCGCCACCATTATCAGCAATGGCATTCTGCCTGTCGCGCGCTGGCCAGCCTGCAAAAACAGACCCAGGAACGGGAATCTCGCAGAGAATTACTTCAATATCAGTTGAAAGAGCTCAACAGCTTCGCACCGGTTGCCGGTGAGTTTGAGGGCGCAGACACTGAATACAAACACCTGGCCAGCAGTGGCCAGCGATTAACCCTGAGTCAGCAGGCATCACGAATAGTCTCTGAAGGCGAGGATCTTAGCCTGCAATCTTTACTGCATACAGCACGCCAGAGTGTTAGTGAATTACTGCCTATGGATGAAGCCCTGACCCCCGTCCTGAGTATGCTGGAAGATGCAGCCATTCTGATAAGTGAAGCCGGAGATGAACTGCGCCACTATTGCGAACGCATTGATCTTGATCCGAACCGTTTACAGGAACTGGAACAGCGCATTTCGCGGCAGATTTCTCTGGCCCGTAAACACCATGTATCACCGGAGAACCTGCCGGAACTGCATCAGCAATTACTGTCTGAGTACCAGCAGTTGGAATCACACGACGAAGAACTTGAACAGTTGAGTCTGCAGGTCAGTCAACATCATCAGGCTGCCCTGGAAACGGCACAGCAACTGCATCAGCAGCGTTGTCAGTTTGCGGCGGAACTCGCTGCCAGAATTACTGATTCAATCCATCAGTTATCGATGCAGCATGGCCGTTTTATTATTGATGTCACATTCAATGCTGATCGACTGACACCAGAAGGTGCAGATACTATTGAATTTCGTGTCAGCACTAACCCGGGACAACCTTTACAGCCGCTGGGTAAAGTCGCTTCCGGCGGAGAATTGTCGCGTATTGCACTGGCCATTCAGGTGATCACGGCGAAGAAAATGGAGACTCCGGCAATGATTTTCGACGAAGTGGATGTCGGCATCAGTGGTCCGACGGCCGCCATCGTCGGAAAAATGCTACGGCAACTGGGAGAATCGACCCAGGTGATGTGTGTCACGCATCTGCCACAGGTGGCGGGGTGTGGTCACAGCCATTTCTTCATCAGTAAAATTACTGACGGAACCATGACCGAAACCCAGATGCGTCTGCTGGATAAACAGGCAAGACTGCATGAACTGGCACGGTTACTGGGAGGAAGTGAGGTCACCCGTAATACTCTGGCGAATGCCAGAGAACTTTTAGCTGCATGATTTGGCACTTTTTTATCGTTCGGAAGTCATATGCATACTCTGCAAAGGTTTCCATCCGGCGAAAGGTCTATTATTATCGATATCTTATCTCGCCGGACGAAGCAAACCTGTTACAGGCAGAATTCATCGTTGATGGCAAAAACCGCCTTGCACAGGCATATGGGTCCGAAAAAGGAATGTATACATGCGCAGTAAAATACTGGCTGCTGCTGCAGTAGTAATGTTGATGGCAACCGCTGGTTGCTCAACTATCGAAAAGGTCGTCTATCGTCCGGATATTAACCAGGGTAACTATCTGGTCGCGAGTGATATCAGCAAACTTCATACCGGCATGACTCAGCAACAGGTAGCGTATACTCTCGGAACTCCGATGATGCGCGATCCCTTTGGCAGCAATGTCTGGTACTACGTATTCCGTCGTGAACCAGGCCATGAAGGCATTACTCAGCAGACCCTGACACTGACCTTTAACAGCAGCGGAATACTGACTAATATTGATAACAAACCGGCTCTGACGAAAAAATAATCGGTTAGCATTCCCGGTAAGATAGTCCGGCAGTGCAGAAAGGACAGCGCAGTGAATACTGCGCTATTTTTTTAAATCTGGCCTTGAGGGTTATTTTTTGTTGGCATTTGCCGAGCGTTCGGCCCGTTGACGGCGTAGTTCTTTAGGGTCGGCCAGTAACGGGCGATAAATCTCGACCCTGTCACCATCACTCACCTCATCATGCAGCTTAACCGCACGGCTAAATATGCCGACTTTGTTTTCGGAGAGATTGATATCCCGGCGTAGAGTGGTCAGTCCGGAAGCGGTGATCGCCTGTTCTACGGTACTCCCTTCAGGGATTCTGACCGTTCGCAGATATTGCTTTTCAGGCAGGGCGTAAACAACTTCTACCTGGATATCAGCCACGATAAACCTCTTTTGCCCTGACGGTAAACGCCTGAACCATGCTGTTGGCCAGTTCCTTAAAGATCCGCCCGAATGCCATTTCAACCAGCATATTGGTAAACTCAAAATCAAGACTTAACTCGACTTTACAGGCATCATCGCCCAATGGCACAAAATGCCATCCACCGGTCAGTTTTCGAAAAGGACCGTCGACCAGTTGCATATGAATACGTTCATTATCGGTCAGTGTGTTGCGGGTGGTGAACGTTTTACTTATCCCGGCTTTAGAAACATCGACCGAGGCGGTCATTTGATCTTCTGAACTGTCGAGAATCCGGCTGCCGGTGCAGCCCGGTAAAAATTGTGGGTATGCATCAACATCATTCACCAGCCGGTACATCTTTTCAGCACTGTACGGGACCAGCGCTGAACGACTAATCTGGGCCATAACACTTCCTGCTTAGTAAAAAACCTGATGATCATACCAGTTTCAACTGTTAAACAAAAATGTCTTCATGCTACCGGCGTGCTAGAATGTGCTTCTTATTACCCCGAATTCGGGGATGGTTTCTGCGCATAAGTGGTGTAAAATAAGCAATATTATGACTAAGAAAAAAGCTCACAAACCCGGTTCTGCAACCATTGCCCTGAATAAACGCGCCCGCCATGAATACTTTATTGAAGAGGAATTTGAGGCCGGCCTGTCGTTACAAGGATGGGAAGTAAAATCTCTTCGTGCTGGTAAAGCCAATATCAGTGAAAGTTACATTCTGCTGCGTGACGGTGAAGCCTTTCTGTTTGGTGCCACCTTTCAGCCGTTGATTGGCGCTTCGACCCATGTGGTCTGCGATCCGACCCGTAACCGTAAGTTATTGCTTAAACAGCGGGAGCTGGATTCGATCTTCGGCCGGGTAAACCGTGAAGGTTATACCATTGTTGCGCTGTCGCTTTACTGGAAAAATGCCTGGTGTAAGCTGAAGATTGGCGTCGCCAAAGGTAAGAAAGAACACGACAAGCGTGATGACATCCGTGAACGTGAATGGAAAATAGACAAAGCACGGATTATGAAGAAAGGAAATCGCTAAACCACTGGTGCAGCAACGGCTTTTCCTGATATACTGCTTCACAGTACCTGGGGCTGATTCTGGATTCGACGGGATTTGCGAAGCCCAAGGAGCATGCCGAGGGGCGGTTGGCCTCGTAAAAAGCCGCAAAAAAATAGTCGCAAACGACGAAAACTACGCTTTAGCAGCTTAATAACCTGCTAAGAGCCCTCTCTCCCTAGCCTCCGCTCTTAGGACGGGGATCAAGAGAGGTCAAACCCAAAAGAGATCGTGTGGAGACCCTGCCTGGGGTTGAAGCATTAAACTCAATCAGGCTAGTTTGTTAGTGGCGTGTCCATCCGCAGCTGACAAGCGAATGTAAAGACTGGACTAAGCATGTAGTGCCGACGGTGTAGTAATTTCGGACGCGGGTTCAACTCCCGCCAGCTCCACCAAATCATGATCCGGATATGTCCGGTGAAGTACGAAAAGCCCGCATAGCATAAGCCTTGCGGGCTTTTTTGTGTCTGCCGTTATCCGGGTATATCCGGCTAAATCCAGATAAAATTGGTACACGTTTAGGTACACGCTATACTGTGGCCCATAAACGTGTACCAATTATGGAAGGAATCCAGACATGGCGCGTGTTACCCGGCCTCTGACTAACAACGAAATCCTCAAAGCGAAACCACGCGAAAAAGACTTCACCCTACATGATGGTGATGGCCTGTTCTTACTCATCAAAACCTCCGGTAAAAAACTCTGGCGCTTCCGTTATCAACGACCGGGAAGCAGCAGCCGCACAAATTTGAGTCTCGGTTCATACCCTTCCCTTACACTCGCAGCAGCTCGTCAGATACGCGACCAGCACTTAACCACGCTAGCGCAAGGCATGGATCCACAACAGCAACAGGAACAAGCGTCAGAACAACGCCAGATTGAGTTAGACAGCATTTTTTCAACAGTGGCCGCTAACTGGTTTCAGCTCAAGAGCAGAAGCGTCACAGAGGATTATGCAAAGGATATCTGGCGTTCTTTGGATAAGGACGTTTTCCCGGCAATAGGCGCGATACCTGCTCAGGAGATTAAGGCCAGAACGATTGTTGAAGCATTAGAACCAATTAAAGCACGTGGTGCGCTAGAGACGGTTCGCCGCCTGGTACAGCGCATTAATGAGATAATGATTTATGCAGTTAACACCGGTCTGATTGATGCAAATCCGGCATCAGGTGTCGGCATGGCCTTTGAGAAGCCTAAAAAACAAAACATGCCAACGCTACGACCAGAAGAATTACCGAAGCTAATGCGTTCTTTAGTCATGTCAAATCTGTCTGTTCCGACTCGCTGTTTAGTAGAATGGCAACTCCTGACCCTTGTGCGCCCTTCAGAGGCCTCCGGTGCTCGTTGGGCAGAGATCGATCTCGATGCCAAACTCTGGACAATTCCAGCCGAACGGATGAAAGCCCAGCGTGAACACATAGTACCTCTATCTCCTCAGGCATTAGAGATTCTGGAAGTGATGAAGCTAATCAGTGCTCAGCGTACATATGTTTTTCCGAGTCGAAATGACCCAAAATGAATAGCCAGACGGCAAATGCTGCGCTGAAAAGAATTGGTTAGCTAACATTAAAAACACTGTGACAAGCCACCATTGGTACACACTTGAAAATTGAATTCAATAATGTTAATTAAATTCATACGGTTATAATACATATTCAGACTCAGCCAGGTAAACGAACCGACTCAGGCCGGTTTTTTACTTTGAACCTGAGTGATCACTTCATGTGTACACCCGTGTACATGCAGACCTTAACACTTCACCATCTAACCATATGATTTAAAATGATTAAAAGTGAAAGTGAACAGTATAAACACTTTTTACTAAAATCATTTCTGGCTCTATAGGTACAAAATGCAAAACTTCCACTTTCTTGACCAACTGATTTTCGGTTATTTCAACCAGGACGCCGACATCATCAATGATGGCGAGGATACGATTGAAGGCATAGTACGACTGTTCAAAAAGTCAGCGCCAGACTGGATACTCAAAGATCTCGTCGAAGAAGTTGATGATTTTATCTCCACCTATGGTGACGGTGTCGAAGAGGAGTTCAGGAAACGATACGGGTTTGATTTTTCGCCTGAACTTTGGGAAACCACTGCTCATGAATTCCTGATGACGGTACGTCAGATCTCGTCAGAGAAATGAGGTTTCCGGGAGTACATTTCCTGATAAGAAAAAATAATTGGTACACGTTTAGGTACACGGAAGAAAACTGAATTAAACAAAAACTTATTAAAACAATGAGTTGAAGTATTCATTCAGATTCCGCCAGCGATTACCAGAGTCATCCGGTGAAGTCCTGAAACCCCGCTCGGTGCAAGC
This sequence comes from Tatumella morbirosei, assembly GCF_000757425.2. Lineage (GTDB taxonomy): Bacteria > Pseudomonadota > Gammaproteobacteria > Enterobacterales > Enterobacteriaceae > Tatumella > Tatumella morbirosei. Next base: position 1,364,233 of record NZ_JPKR02000003.1, read on the forward strand.
CCTGCGGGCTTTTTTATGACAGCAATTTGTCCCGGGAAGTTTAAAGTAAACTAATTAAATCCGAACCTTTTAGTTTCCCTGCTCTCTGGTAGGCATATCTTAAAGCTTTATTGTGTTTAAAGTGCCTAAACCCGGTAATGGCAAGACCAACCTCTTTGCGCGAGAGAAGTCTGGGCTGCAAAAAACAGCGAGTGATTACATTTTCTATGAGGGTAATAGTATCAACAGGCTGCTTCAGTTCCAGATACTTTTTAAGGTCTTCGGTTTTTGTACTTGTCGATACTTTGTGAACTCAGATTATTCACAGGTCGGTATCGTTTTTTCATTGGGTTTTGTCCGCTGGGAATCTGATAATTTTCATATTAATTAACCTAAATCCCCCCGAGAACATTAGCGTAATAAGCAGCAATAATACCCCAAAATATTGAGCCTTATACGCTATGGACCCACGTAATATATATCGCAGAAACCCCTGGTAGTTACTGAATCGCTCAGATGAACTATTACCTTACGACATTGTCATTGATGTACAGAACGCCCAACAGGTAACCTCCCAAACGAGCCAGAATCTGAAAAATCACGACCAGGCCTGTATAAAGTTTACTCACCCACCCTTCACCGGTTACTATTCTTTGTGAAAACCACCCCGGATGATTATACAAGGAATGTATACTTATGGCCGCATTACAGTTTCCCTGCACTATATTCAAAACCCAGAGATGGATGGATGACTACAGCGCCAGTGATATGCGCTGCGGTGATCTGACCGAAGCGCAGTTAAAATCCCATTATCAACTGGATTACATATCAGATCAGGTTGACCCTTATACACTCATCCTGCGTTCCTCAATGGATCGCCCTCAGTCCATGTTCTGCTGCAATCTGCGCGGCCAGGGGGAAAAGATTACCCGCCAGCAGTGTTCCGCAATACTGTTTAATGAGTTCCGCGATTTATCGCGCCTGTTCTCGGTATACGGCCCCTACAGCCACCTGATAGAAAAGATGATCACTCATATGCAGAACGGCAACGGTTCCCCCTTTCATAATATGTCTCTGGACCAGGCATTGAAAAAACATATTCTTAGTGATAAGACGAGAAACAGTACCCGTCTGTTGTTGAAAGATGTATTTAAAAACCGTATTGACTGGGAAAAAAAATACTACCCAACAGATAAAAAAGATGAACTAAAAACAGCGATAATGAAAGGGAAACTGCCAAAATTCGACAGATTCCTTGATAACTTTAACGGTATGGGAATAACTGTTCATGATACCTGGGCAACACATATCACGATTAAATCTCTAAATATTAATCATGACCGTTACCGGGCCGTGGTGCATTACAAGGTACAGGATCACTTTGGTCTCGATGTTGACGACATTTCAAAATTTAGATTCAACCAGTTCCGTTTTTTCCGTATCTGGTTCATACTCCAGCGATATAATCAGTTTGGGTTTAAGCCATTTATGACCAATATGGAAACCACTATTGAGCTTACTGGTAGGCGCAATGAAATATAAAAAAAACAACTCTTTGGTCTGTTTTTTCTCTCTGGCTGTGTGCTACTAAGTTACTGGCTTTGGCTTTCACTGCGCCCGGTAGAAATTGTCGCCGTTCATCAAAAAAATAATTACAGTGAAATTTTGGTTAACAATTTCCCACTTAACGATAAAGGTAAAATAGACTGGTGGCTGAAAAATAAGGATATTCTTAAAGAAAAATATGGTATTCCTAAACCTGATACAGGGGGGTCTTTTACGGTCAACTTTTGGGATTTTGGCGATGGATACGTAGAAAGTGATGGTTATGACAGGCTATGTTTTAGTGATATGAACCCACCTCTAAATTGTATTAATAAAATCTCTCTAATGTTTGTTAAGAATGGTAAAAATACGGGAATGTCTTTTTGGGTCGATGGAGAAATATATCGAGTAACAAAAAACGGTAAGATGGTAAAAACCGATTACGATTAGAACTGTCATCTACCTCGCATAACGACACCAATAGAAGCATCCATCTTATCCGGTTTTTACCAGTCGAATGGAAGTAGAAAATGCTCAACTGGATATCCCGACGGGGATAAGATCGGCAATAATTAGCCGCAGGCCTCAACTCATTCCACTATGACCACTCTTATTAAACTTTAGAGCCAGCATTATACAACATATTGATTAATATACATATTCTACTAAAAACATTAGACTTTTTTAGGTATCAAATACCGGTACAACAACCTTTATTCAATTAAAGCATTACCGGGAACATCATTCAAAACACATTGATTGCTGTTAGATTGCCGATCTACAAAATAGCAATTTAATTAATCAATTTAAAAATTAATAGATTCTTTCCCCATCGGGCTAAAATCTGAAAAATGACGGCCAGGCCTGTATAAAGTTTACACACCTTCCCTTCACCGGTTAATATTCTCTGTGAAAACTACCCCGGATGATTATACAAGGAATGTATACTTATGGCCGCATTACAGTTTCCCTGCACTATATTCAAAACCAAGAGATGGATGGATGACTACAGCGCCAGTGATATGCGCTGCGGTGATCTGACCGAAGCGCAGTTAAAATCCGATTATCAACTGGATTACATATCAGATCAGGTTGACCCTTACACACTCACCCTGCACTCCTCAATGGATCGCCCTCAGTCCATGTTTTGCTGTAATCTGCGCGGCCAGGGTGAAAAGATTACCCGCCAGCAGTGTGCCGCAATACTGTTTGATGAATTCCGCTCGTTATCCCGCAAGTTTTCCCTTTACGGACCCTACAGCCACCTGATCGAAAAGATGATCACCCATATGCAGAACGGCGATGGTATGCCTTTTCGGGATATCTCGCTGGACCAGGCATTGAAAGAGCATATTATCAGGGATAATTCGAAGGAAAATAGTACAAGATTATTGTTGAAAGTGGCGTTTGATACCTATATTTACTGGGATAAAAAATATTACCCAACCAATCAAAAAAGGGAACTATCAAAAGCGATTTCCGAAGGGAGATTACCAAAATTTGACAGATTCCAGGATAATTATAATGGTATGGGTATTACTGTTCATGATACCTCGGCAACGCATATCACGATTAAATCTCTATATATTAATAATAACCGTTACCGGGCTGTCGTGCATTACAAAGTGCAAGATCACTTTGGCCTGGATAGCAACGATATACTGAATACAGAATTCAGCCAGCTTCATTTCTTCCGTATCTGGTTTTTACTCCAGCGATATACTCAGTTTGGATTCAAGCCATACATGACGAATATTGAAGCCACTGTAGAGATTAGTGGGACCCGTAGTGAAAGTTAAATTTAAGATAACTCTATTTGCGCTGTCTTTCTTTGCCTGTCTGCTACCAGCTTGCGTACTATGGTTGTCACTGCGCACGGTAGAAGTCGTCGCTGTACACGAAAACGGTAATCACAGTTATATATTAGTGAAGAATTTTCCTTTTACGGATAAAGGGAGAATAAATTGGTGGCAGGAAAACCAGGACATGCTCAAAAATATTCATAAAGCCCCCCAGCCCGACACTTATGGTTTTTTTACTGTTGTATTTTGGGATTTTGGTGATGGTTATAAAGAAGAAGGTAAATATGACAGACTTTGTTTCGAGGATATGAATCCACCAAGAAACTGCATAAAAAAAAATAAGGTTTTTACTGTCAGTCACGGCAGGAATATGGGAATTTATTTTACTACTAATAATAAAATATATCGCATGAAGAAAAGCAGGAAGATAGTAAAAGACGAGTCAGATTAGAGACGCTCCCCTCGCATATGGACTGCAATAAAATCATCCCCCCTATCCGGCCCGCACCATCCGTGTAGAAGTAGAAAATTGTTCAGAAGGCTATCCCAACGGGGATAAGGTCGGCAATAATTAGCCGCGGGCCTCAACTCATTCCAGTATGACCATTCTTATTAAATTTTAGAACCAAAAACAGACAACCATTTGAAAGATATTCATATTTCCAAAAACATAGGGCTCTTTGAGGTATAAACTACCAGTACAACCACCTTTGTCCAATTAAAGCATTGCCGGGAATATCATTCAAAATACATCGATTGCTGTTAGACGGCCGATTTACCAAATCACAATTTAATTAATCCATTTAAAAATCAATAGATTCCTTCCCAACCGGGCTAAAATCTGAAAAATCACGGCCAGGCCTGTATAAAGTTTACACACCTTCCCTTCACCGGTTACTATTCTTTGTGAAAACTACCCCGGATGATTATACAAGGAATGTATACTTATGGCCGCATTACAGTTTCCCTGCACTATATTCAAAACCCAGAGATGGATGGATGACTACAGCGCCAGTGATATGCACTGCGGTGATCTGACCGAAGAACAGTTAAAATCCGATTATCAACTGGATTACATATCAGATCAGGTTGACCCTTACACACTCACCCTGCGTTCCTCAATGGATCGCCCTCAGTCCATATTCTGCTGCAATCTGCGCGGCCAGGGTGAAAAGATTACCCGCCAACAGTGTGCCGCTCTGCTGTTTGACGAATTCCGCTCGTTATCCCGCAAATTTTCGCTCTACGGGCCATACAGCCACCTGATTGAAAAGATGATCACCCATATGCAGTACGGCGATGGTATGCCTTTTCGTGATATCTCGCTGGACCAGGCATTGAAAAAACATATCCTTAATGACAAGACAGACAACAGTACTTTTTTAAGAATTAAAAAGATTATTAGTAAAAATACAGACTGGAATAATAGATTTTACCCTTCCGAAATGAGACGGGAAATAACAAGAATAATACTTGATAGCAAGTTACCCAAATTTGACAGGTTTCAGGATAATTATAATGGCATGGGTATTACGGTTCATGATACCTGGGCAACGCATATCACTATAAAATCACTGCACATCTATAATAACCGTTATCGGGCTGTCGTGCATTACAAGGTTCAGGATCACTTTGGCCTGGATAGCAACGACATATTGAAAAAAAAATTCAGCCAGTTTCATTTCTTCCGCATCTGGTTTGTTCTCCAGCGATATACTCAGTTTGGATTCAAGCCATTTATGACCAATATGGAATCCACTGTAGAGATTACCGGGGACCGCTATGAAAGTTAACCTTAAAAAAATTTCCCTGGCTCTGGGTATAACCAGCTGCGCTTTGACTGGCTACTTCTGGTGGTTGGCCTCACGCCCAGTCAAAATTATTGCTGTTCATCAGGAGGATAATTTTAGCGAAATTTTAGTAAAAAACTTCCCATTCACCGATAAGGGAAAGATAAACTGGTGGCTGAAAAATAAAGACTCATTGAAAATAAAATATAATATCCCCTCTCCTTCATCCTCTGGTAATTTTTATGTAAATTTTTGGGATTTTGGCGAGGGATACAAAGAACAAGGGAGGTATGACCGCCGCTGCTTTGTTGACATGAATATCGTTAAAAATTGCATAGATAAAAATGCCGTTTTCTCTGTAGAAAATAATAGGAAAAAAGAGATGTTATTTACAGTATACGATGGAAGATACCGTATGGAAAAAAACGGTAATATAATAAAACTTAAAGACGAATAGTCACCCTCACCCGGGCTGTAATAATAACCAAAAAACTTGACTCTAATGCGCTACGAACTCACGTATTACATATCTCAGAAACCCTGATCGTACTGAGTCGCTCAAATGACCTATTACCTTATGACATTGTCATCGACGTACTGAACGCCCAACATGTTACCGCCCAACCGGGCTAAAATCTAAAAATCTCCGCCAGGCCTGTTTAAAGTTTACACACCTTCCCTTCACCGGTTACTATTCTCTGTGAAAAATATCCCGGATGATTATACAAGGAATGTATATTTATGGCCGCACTACAGTTTCCCTGCACTATATTCAAAACCCAGAGATGGATGGATGACTACACCGCCAGTGATATGCACTGCGGTGATCTGACCGAAGGACAGTTAAAATCCGATTATCAACTGGATTACATATCAGATCAGGTTGACCCTTACACACTCACCCTTCGTTCCTCAATGGGTCGCCCTCAGTCCATGTTCTGCTGCGATCTGCGCGGCCAGGGTGAAAAGATTAGCCGCCAGCAGTGTACAGCTCTGCTGTTTGACGAATTCCGCTCGTTATCCCGCAAGTTTTCCCTCTACGGGCCGTACAGCCACCTGATCGAAAAGATGATCACCCATATGCAGTACGGTAACGGTTCTCCCTTCAGTGATACGGCGTTGAACAAGGCTCTAAAAGAACAGATTCTTAAAGACAGGACAAAAAATAGTACTTATTTAAGATTGCGCGAGGTTATTGAAAAATATATTGACTGGGATAAAAATAATTATCCGGCACACGAGCAGAGTAAATTAAAAGAAATGGTTCGTAGTGGGAAACTCCCTAAACTTGACTGTTTCCGCTATAATTTTAACGGCATGGGGATTACCGTCCATGACACATGGGCGACGCATATCACCATTAAATCTCTAAATATTAATAATGACCGTTACCGGGCCATGGTACACTACAAAGCTCAGGACCATTTTGGGCTTGATAGTGACGATATACTGAATACAAAATTCAGCCAGTTTCACTTCTTCCGTATATGGTTCGTGCTCCAGCGATACAATCAGTTTGGCATCAGGCCATTTATGACTAATATGGAAGCCACCATAGAAGTTACAGGGACTCGCAAATGAGAGTTAAAAATACCAAAGCTATTGTCCCACTCTTTCTTGCAGCCTGCGTGTTGCTTGTCTACTGGCTTTGGCTGTCTCTCCGTCCTGTAGAGATTGTCGATATTCATCACAGAAGTAATGGTTTCAGTGATGTTTTAGTCACTAATTTCCCGCCGACTGATAAAGGAAAAATTAACTGGTGGTTAAAAAACAAAGATGTATTAAAAGATAAATATAGCATTCCAAAACCTGATTCATCTGGCTACTTTTATGTCACTTTCTGGCTTTTTGGGGAAGGATATAAAAAAAAGGGGAAACATGACAGACTTTGTTTTGATGATATGAAGACAAAAGTAAATTGCATCGAAAAGCATGCTGTTTTCTCCGTGGATAAAAGCAGAAATATTGGCGAAATGTTCACCGTGTACGATGGTGATAATTATCGTCTGGACCCCGGCGGTGATATTATAAAATTATCATCTAAATAGGTTTTCCATTCGTATGTGGACTACAGTCAATTATCCATGCATCCGGTATGGATCAGCGGTAAGGAAGTAGAAAAATTATTAATGAGTTTTCCTATGGGTTGAAAAGATATATCGAGAAACTTCCGGTCGTAATGAGTCGCCCGGATGACCTATTACCTTATGACATTGTCATTGATGTACTGAAAGCCCGACAGGGTGCCTCCCCACCGGGCCAAAATCTGAAAAACCTTGGCCAGGCCTGTATAAAGTTTACACACCTTCCCTTCACCGGTTACTATTCTTTGTGAAAATTACCCGGATGAATATACAAGGAATGTATACTTATGGCCGCATTACAGTTTCCCTGCACTATCTTCAAAACCCAGAGATGGATGGATGACTACAGCGCCAGTGATATGCGCTGCGGTGATCTGACCGAAGGACAGTTAAAATCCGATTATCAACTGGATTACATATCAGATCAGGTTGACCCTTACACACTGACCCTGCGTTCCTCAATGGATCGCCCTCAGTCCATGTTCTGCTGCAATCTGCGCGGCCAGGGTGAAAAGATTAGCCGCCAGCAGTGTACAGCTCTGCTGTTTGACGAATTCCGCTCGTTATCCCGCAAGTTTTCCCTCTACGGGCCATACAGCCACCTGATCGAAAAGATGATCACCCATATGCAGAACGGTGATGGTATGCCTTTTCGTGATATCTCGCTGGACCAGGCATTGAAAGAGCATATTATCAGGGATTCCTCAAAGGAAAATAGTACACGTCTGTTATTGAAAGAAGCATTTAATACTTATATCAATTGGGAAAATAAATTCTTTCCAACGGGAGCGAGAAACCGGCTTAGAAAAGCTATTCTGGATGGGAAACTCCCTAAATTTGACCGTTTCCAGGATAATTTTAACGGCATGGGGATTACGGTTCATGATACCTGGGCAACGCATATCACGATTAAATCTCTATATATTAATAACGACCGTTTCCGGGCTGTGGTGCATTACAAGGTTCAGGATCATTTCGGCCTTGACAGCAACGATATACTGAAAACAAAATTCAGCCAGTTTCATTTTTTCCGCATCTGGTTTGTGCTCCAGCGATATACTCAGTTTGGCTTTAAACCCTACATGACCAATATGGAAGCCACTGTAGAGATTACCGGAGGGCGTAGTGAAAGTAAAAAGTAAAAAAACGCTTTATGCGCTGTTATTGGTTGGCTCCGCCCTTCCGGGCGTCCTCCTGTGGTTATCGGTACGTTCAGTAGAAGTTGTAGCGGTTCATCAGGATAGAGAGTTTAGCTCTGTTCTGGTAAGAAACTTTCCTTTAACTGATCAGGGTAAAATAAGCTGGTGGCTAAAAAACAAGGATATGTTGAAAGAAAAATATAATATTCCAGAACGCGCAAAAGATGGGTTTTTCTCCATCATTTTTTGGGATTTTGGCGATGGTTACAAAGAAGAAGGGAAATATGACAGACGTTGCTTTGACGATATGAAACCACCTATTAATTGTATAGAAAAAAACAGAGTCTTCTCAGTTAGTGACAGTAAAAACATGGGAATTTCTTTTACTACTGATGCTGAAATATATCGTATGAGGAAAAACGGGAAGATAGTAAAAGATGGGACCGATTAGAGCCGCTCCCTGCAGTAGAGTGTAATAAAATCATCCACCTTATCTGGCTGACCTTCCTCCGACGTTAAATAACCTGGCTCCGGCAGAATTTTTCCAAAAGTCATCCAAAAGGCCAGGAGCACTGATTTAGCCTGGCAGGGATATTGGGAGGAGATCAAAAAAACGGAAACCTCAAAAAGTGTCTGGAACTAAAAAAGGTCTACTTACAAAACACCTGTTATAGGACTATTCTCACTTCTTTGCATCACATTCTTAAAAGTGGCTATTTTATTCCCAATAGTCTGTTTGTTATATTTTGACAATTGCTCACCTTACAGGGGCTGAAAATGGATACTGCTTTGCTTAGTACGCTGGACTCTGACGGGAAGGCGAAATTTGAAAGTGCAGTAAATGCCTTACAAGGGAATGTCTCTGCAGCCGCGGCCAGGCTCTCAGTCGATCCCCGGTTGCGTCTTGAGTATTCCAGACGCATTAAAGAAATGGCAGCAGATTTAAAAGCCAAAGCGAATAGTGGCATCATTAGCTGGGAAAAAGCAGCATTGGAGGCTCAGGAAACCAGAAATCTGATAATGGATATGGTACGCACCCGGAGCACGCCGCTTGGCAGAGCCATGGCTGAAAGGATGAAAACTTCTGGCGTGACACTTAATGAATTAGTCGCAAAGAAAACTGCGTCTATGTACGGGTCAAGGGCTGACTTTAATCGCTTATCAGAAACGCAAAAAAATCAGGTGTATGCCAGGATTGTAGAGTCGGCAGGTAAATCCAATCCTCAGGTTAATCTGAGAATGTTGAAATTATCTCGCGCGGCTAAGGGCTTAATAGTTCTGTCTGTAGGTGTATCGATATATGAAATATACACGTCAGAAAATAAAGCCTCTGAAACAGGCAGGCAAATTGCTATTAACGGAGCAGGTATCGCAGGCGGCTGGGCTGGCGGCGCGGTTGCCGGTCTGATGTGTGGACCCGGTGCACCTGTATGCGTGTTATTAGGCGGATTTGTTGGCGGTGCTTTAGCGGCATGGGAAACAGGCAACTGGTGGAAATAAAGATGGAACAAGTCTCTACACTATCACTATCAGAAGTCAGTGAAGCAACAGATACCACTCAGGCTCTTTCCGAAGTCCTGATTGGCGCTAACTCAACGGGGATTATTATTCCAGGAAAAGTGCTTGAAGCTGCAATAAGAGTTGATGATCGCCACTATCTCTTATTCGTGACGGACGACATTATTTATGAGGAAATGCTGACACTGCTGCTGCTTGATCTCTCTCAGGGTGTAATAGAGGAACTGACTATCGGAGCCGCTTATTCTTCAGGTTACTTCGAAGATTTAAAGGTTTCGCCCCACTCCGCCAGCTTCCGCTTTATCGGTGATACCAGCTGGACAGTCAAAGTATCTTTATCTCCCACGTTTAAACTGCCGTTTTCCGATCCTCGCGGCGTAAACCGCCCAATGGGTTTGAGAAAATACATAGATATCTCCGCTAACCCTGCCCCAGCCAGGGCTGACAATAGCCGATAGAGTAACCCGGAGTCTCTTTGCCAGACCTTCAGAACAAATCCGGTTGATTCCAGAGGGAATTGCAGGCTGCACCCGCCACCCCCTGTACTGCGGCCGTGGCCGCCTAAATCCCTTGCTGGATGGCGCTGCCAGTACCCCATTTCTGTTGGGCGGTTTTGTAGCCGGAAGTTTCTTTCAGGGCTTTATCATAAGCGGCACGTTCTTACTTCGTGGCGTTTATGCCCGGTTCTCTGACGCCTTTCGCCAGCAGACCCATTCCAGACCGAGTCTGCTCTGGTGTCAGATTATTATCATGGGAATACTGATTCTACTAGTCAACCGCCTGTTCATAGTTCATCATCCCCTATTGTAGTTTAAGCGCATTATTCTCAACTACAAACTTTACCATTCCACGTTTTAACAATTTCATGTGTAGTTAAATCACTGATTACTATATTTCCGGCACCTTTTATATATTCCGGATCTTTAGCATAAACCTCATATTCATGATTTTTTTCCGGTACAAAAGAGATACTTTCCTTATAAACAATATTGCTCCCATAGTAATCAGGAATACTGTTTGCGTTAACGATCCTGTAACTTCCCCCTGCCCTTATTACATATTCCTTCACCTTTTTATTACCAAAACTGCTCAGGGTTTGCATATTTATTTTTTTCGAGAAACCAGTGCTATAATCAGCAGAGCTTAACAACGACAAGTGAAAAGTTGAAGTCAGTTTTCTGGTTTCTACCTCTTTGTAGCAATCACCATCCCACTCATAAAAAACCAGACTGAGCTTACCTTTATCCAAAACTCTTATCTTCGCCGCATCACTTCCGCTATAATCTTCAACCGCTCGATTCATATCAAGTTGGCAGCCAGACAATAAAAAAATGAATAAAAAAAATTAAAAGCATTAGTGAACTTCATAAATAATCCTTTAGTTATGTTAATTATAGATTGGAAAAAACTTATTAATTTCAGTTAATATGAACCGCAGCTTATTACGTTAGCATCCAGCTATCTTGGTTCACTTCAAACTTACAGGTCTGTAAGTTCAAACACCGGTCTTTATTCTCATTCCCGGCTGATTAAGATAAAACCACGGGTAAGTCCCGTTGGCGATTTTCGCGATAACTGCGCCATCCACAAACTTGCCTACAGATGCTGCCGGACCGTAATTCGTCATCCCGCCCGGCAGGCCAAGTGAGTTATTCTCAACTTCAGTCAGGATTAGAAGCGGTAGCCAACGCCCAGGTTAAATCCATTTATTTTATGTTTTTTCACAAATTTCACATTGGTGCCTTCATAGCCGATATTAACAGAGGAGTTTTCTGTCGGGTTAACAACAACACCAGCACCATAGGCGAATGACGTTGCACTGCTGCTGAACTTTTCTGAATACTGAGTAAGATAGGTCGTTGTATCTTCCACTTTTGCCTGAGCTGCCCCAATAAGGGCATAAATGCTGACATAATTATTAATGCGGTACGCCGGTCCGGTCAGCAATGAGTAGTATTTCAAAGTCTCATGACCGTCATATCCGCTGGGATCGCCGTGAAAATCGACCCGGTATGAATAGTCATTGTCACCTTTCATGTAACTGAACGAGCCGATAACACTGACAGGAGAATCCCATTCATAGCGATACTGGATATTTATCCCGCGGATATTTTTAAAATACCCGACTTTACTCTGTGCATAACCGACTGAGACCGTGTGAGTGTCAGCCTGCACGCTGGTATTGGCAAAAAGACCACCACAAATTAATGCTGCCATCATAATTTTTGCTTTCATTAGCTTTAATTCCTTTTAAAAATGAGTCAATCAATTGCCCGCGCCTGAACGCAGGGCTTCACTACCTGCCCCTCCATCCGCCGTAGACACCGACTGTTTTTTCGCTTCGGTGACCGGGCCGGTATTTTATTAAGGCATCTGGCAGATTCAACGCTGAGGTGTACGTGAAGCAGCCATGCCTGATTCTGTAAAGACTCCCCCGGTTTTACCTGATTGTTCCGATAAGCCGGGTCTACTGTTTCGCTGTTGCTCCTTGCCAGAGAGGTTCCTACGGCTTGTCCGGTTGCTATTTCGAGGTTTGGATCAACTTCTTTAACAACCCCAGGAACCTTCTTACCAGGTAATATAATCCCGGCCAGATCATTCAGGGCTGTTACGCAGTAACTATCCCCTGCTGTACAGAACGCCAGCGCCATTGCCGCATCGGCTGCGTAATCCACGCTACCTAATGCCGCATCGCCGGTATATGCAAGACCGTTAATGACGGCGTTGGCGATAGAAGAAGTCGTGCCCTCACCAGGTTTATCCCTGATCTGGTTTTTCAGGGATTCAGCGGCCTGTTTCACCGTCGCTCGCGCCTGGTCACCACTAAGCGACTTATTCTCAACAACAAATTTCTCAGAAAAATAACATTATCTATACCAGAGCACATATATTATTGATGCAATGTATAAAATACGGAGCAGCCATAACGAAGTGCTAGCCATTCCATAGGTTTTCCCTTTGAGGAGTATACTAAAAAATCCTTTCTGCTCTTCAGCTACCCTATTGAAGCGGTCAGCGTATATATAAAAATATAAAGCGATACCCCAAGTTATCACTATCAATGGGAAGTAAACTGCGCCCTCACCATCCCTAATGAATTTAAGGATATAAGATAGTGGAAATCCAAGAAACAATGCTATTCGTCCAAATAACAAACTGAGAGTTCTCTTTCTTAGGAAAAAAATGCCACTAAAATACTCGTTCATACCTATTGGGGAGGCAAGGGGGAGGTTTGTACTTCTAGCATAGTGATAGAATGACATAAGAAATATTGCCATTGATAATATGATCGTGATGATGTCAGGGTTCATTTTGCTTTCTCCTGGTTAAAATCATAATGATAGAATTCAGTTCCAGAAGAACCATTAACATCTACTTTTTCACCGGAAATATTGGTTGATATACCACTCCATCCCCATGCTGGACCTACTCCAAAACTAAAGCCAACACCATCTTTTCCATAAGATACCTCGCTAGAAATGATACCAAGCCCTAAGCCTACGGAATTATTTCTTTTGGAATCAATAGTCCCAGGGAAATATGGACCAAACTGAATCCCCATCTGCCCAGAGATACGCCCACCGACAGCTAATGTTTCTCCACGATTAGCTGAAATCTGATATGGGTCTATACTCGTATCAAAGTAATAACCGGCCCCTGCGCCTCCGGCTACTTCACCTTTTACATATGGTTTAACTTTATACTCTGTTCCCCAGGAAGGTCCTTCTCCGGTAGCAATTCTATTTAACCCTTCTTGAGTTTGTTCCTGTGTCAGATTGTGGTCTACCGCATACTGGCTCCAGGAGACAACAGCCTGCCCGTAATTCATCATACCTGATGGGAGGCTAAGCGTATTATTCTCAACGGTGGTTTTACCCGCCTGTGCAGCGGCTACCGTATCAACTGTGCTGTCACCAGTCAGTCCGCCCGCAAGACACGCCGCCAGCGTGGCCAGGGCGCTCACCGTCTGTTTCTCGGTCTCAGACAGTTCACTGACCGGTTTTCCATAGGCATTTATGGCTATCATTCCGGTCATTTCTGCCGTGGCCGCGCCTGCCGCACCAACCAGTGCATTGTTGCCCTGAGCCGCTGCCAGTGCAGCATTCACCGCCGCATGTGCCAGCACCTTACCAGCATCATCCAGCCCGCTGCTGCCGATAATATTCGCGATGTAAGGCGCTGAACCACCCGCTATCGCTTTCGCAATATCACCACCGGCCAGCCCCTGTACCGCCGCCGTGGCCGCCTGGATTCCCTGTTGCAGGGTGCTGCCCGTGCCGTAAGGGGCCATCGCCGTGTTATAAGCCTGCTCCGCTATCTGCTCTGCGGTCGGGTTCAGATTACCTTTACCTGCCAGCGTTTCCTTCGCAGCTTCAAGCGCTGCCGGGTCTTTCTTCGCCTTCAGCCCGGCAATTTCGCCCTGCGTCCGCGCTATATCCCCGACCTGGCTTCCTATCTCCCCTATCAGCTGCGCTTCCTTAAGCCGGTTTTGCTCCTTCTCCTTGTCAAAGATTGGCGAAAGCGTCTGATTGGCATGCTCAACATCACGGCTCAGCCCGTTAACGTCTTGCTGCTGATCATCCTTATTGCGGATATTAATGGTGCCTTCACTGACTGCCGCATAAATGACGGAACTGTCGCTGTCGCTGCCGTTAAAACCCACCAGCAGGCTGTTGGCCATATTGCCCACAAACTGGCCACCCACGCCACCACCCTTGCTGGCCCCCACACTCTGGTGCTCAACCTCATATTCCGCGCTGTTGCGGATATCGCCGAATCCCAGCGTACCGGTGTCCAGTTTATTCCTGTCAGCCATGGCCGTCGACCCGATCACCGCGCCGTTTAGCTGAGTGTGTTCACCTACCGTCACATCAAAACCGCCGCTGCCGGCAAAGATACCCGTCTGCTCCTGCACACTCTGGTAGCTGCTGTGCATTTTGTCCCGGCTCAGGTTCACCGAACCGCTACCACCGCCCGCACCTGCACTGGCGCCCGCGCTGATATTTTTCTGTGTCGAATCGTAGTTGTCAGTATCCTGTTCGCTGGTCAGGGTCAGATGACGTCCCACATCCAGAATCACCTTCTCGCCACTGACCTGCGCTCCGGTCAGGGTCGTGTCCCTGCCACTACCGATGGTCAGCTGATTTCCGGCATTGACGATAGTCTCAACATTGCTGCTACCGTTGCCGGTCTCTGAACCTCTGCCCTTATTCACGCTGGCATTGACTGTTACGCCACTGCTACCCTGACCAAAGTTAAAGCCTGCACCCACTGACGCGCCGTGGCTTTCATTTTTGCCCTCAAGCGTCTGACTGTTCAGGGCAGAGAAAAGATTCACGTCCCGCGCTGCGTTGATACTCACATCTCTTCCGGCCTGCAGCTGACTGCCCTGCACGTTAATATCGGTCCCGGTAGCATTGATTGTCAGATTATTGCCCGCCGTCAGCGTACTGCCCTGACTCTGGTTCTGCGTACTGGTCTGCGTTGATTTTGAGGACTGGCTGCCGTACGAAAGGTTGATACCCACCAGGTTGCCATCACTACCACCGGCTTCAGCCAGAGACACCGACTGCACTGCCTGCACACCACTGAGTACTGATTTCATTCCCTGTAAAACTGCCAGACGATCGTTACTCTGCTTACCAACCTCACGTGCCCCCATTACCGCGGTGTTAATTGCGCTTCCTGCCGTGCCGGACAAGGCCAGTGTCAGGCCGCTCTGTTTTTGTTCCACGGTATGGGTCTGCGAGTTCTGGTTTGCTGCCGACAGGATATTGACCTGTTGGCCGGTCAGATTTAGATCTTTCGCTGCCAGTACCTCTGAACCTTGCGTGCTCAGGACGTTGCCCGCCGTAAGATTCACATTGCCTTGTGTGCTGCCAATGGTGCTCCCCAGGCTGGTTAAGCTTTGTCCGTCATCCGTAATTTTCAGGCTGCTGCTCCCGACACTGAATCCCACCCCTCCCGTCGCGGAAAAGCCGGATTTCTTCTCTTTATACTGATGTACTTCCTTACGGGTTTCGTCAGCGGTATTAATCGTCAGGTTGTTACCTGCGGTTAGTCCGACGTCCTGTGTACCGGTAACGCTACTGCCGGTGACCGTCAGATCATGTCCGGCCTGTATAGCTACGGTATTGCCGCTAAAGGCACTGCCTACCGCGCCCTGGCTTCGAATTTCATCATGGGTGGTGACCGATTTTTTGGAAAGAAATCCGCTGCTGCTCTGGTGACTGTTCTCAGTCAGATGATAACTGTCGTTACCGTAGGTGAGGGTAAGGGAGTTTCCTGCCATCACATTCAGGTCATCCTGTGCAGTAACCGTCGCGGCACGGGCATTGAGGTCGTGCCCTGCGCTCAGAGAGACATCGCCACTGCCGTTAATCATCGTGCCGTTATCCAGCGACTGAGTCAGGGTACGGTTATTACCGCCCCCCCAATCACCCTTTTCACTGTGAGTGGTCGTCAGGGTAGCCAGGTTCAGGTCATTTCCGGCAACCAGTTGCGTCTGGCTACCGGCACCGACATTGCTTATCTGGCTGGCGGTCAGATTAATATCGTGCCCCGCCTGCAGACTCAACTGACCGCTGTCGTTTTGCACATAAATTCCGGCAGGGCGATCGAAGGTAATGTTGCCCACGCTACCACTCAGCGTACTGCTGCTGTTGATATCACGTCCCGCGATGGCGGTCAGGCGGTCAGCGGCCTGTAAGGTGCCGCCGGTATTATTGATATCAGTAGCTGCCCGCAGAATCAGCTGATTGCCAGCCATAAAGCCGCTATTATTGAGGTTATCCGCAGTAAGCTGCGTGACTTTCCGTCCGCTGATATGCCCGCTGTTGGTCAGGTCCTGACTGACATTTAGCGCAATATTATTTCCACTGAGTAACGCGCCACTGCCATCCAGGTCACCACGCTGCACCCGCGCATACACCTGTGGTACCAGGACACTTTGTACCGTGCCATCAGCCAGAGTGACCTCTTTTTTCACCAGCCATACCATGTCGCTGGTCAGCAGGGCCATTTGCTGTGGAGTCAGGGCCACGCCCAACGAGAGGGAGTATTGCTGGCTGAAGGCGACCCCGGCGTTCATCAGCGCCTGGTATTGCTCTTCGTCATTACTGTAACCCGTCAGATATCGGTTACCGGTCAGGTTCAGAATCTGTTGTTTAATCAGTTGTTGCTCGTAGTAACCGTCACCCAACCGTTTCATCAAAGCGTTCGGATCGTTGGCCAGGGCGTTTTGCATGTAGTCACTGCTCAGCCATTTTTTCTGTTGGGTGAAACGTGGATCGGTTTCTATCAGATAGCTGGCATCAACCGCCGGCTGTAGATGGAACAGGCTGTTATCCGGCAGGGTAATATCGGGGCTTATCAGGCGGATCACCGTATTATCGTCGCCCGGAGGTATCACATCGACAATCTGCCCGGAAGGTGGGGTGACCGGCATTAACCCGCTATCGGCCGTGATATTGCCTGCATCAATAATCGCGGTATTGTCACCGGCGGTATTGCGTCCGGCTACCGTGAAGCCACTGCCGCTGGCCTGCGAGTTACCCTGCCAGGCCATGGTTTGCAGATCAATGGTCTGGCTGGTCGCGGCTGGCTGGTAGTTACTGCGGTCTTTTCCCTGAGAGGTCTCCGTCCCCCCCCATTTGCCACCCGACTTTTTAGCATACCAGTGGACCTGGGTACCAATATCGGTGATCACCCTCTGGCCGACAGTCGCAATATTGTTCAGTTGGTTAATGATGCCACCCAGCAGGCCCCCGGCCACAATCCGGCTATCGTGATTATTGACCTGATCACTTTTGATAGTCAGGTTGCCTCCGGCAATCAGCTGGCTGGGGTCGCTTGCCACCACCTGAGTCTCGGTGACGGTTCGGGTGTAGATATATTCGTAGAAATCATTATTGCGCGTGCCATCGGGCATAATCGCATCTTGCACTTTGTATTTGTTTTTATAGCTGTGATCAATATCCGCCCAGTCAAAGCGGTTAACCGCCCCCTTGAGCACGGCTTCATGGTGGTCTGATTTTTCTACTACTACGACCTGCGTCACTAAATGATCATTGATATTATTGATCCGGTCGATGTTCAGCGTCATATCCCCGGCAGATTCCAGTGTCGAACTGCGGTTATTAAAGACCGATGCCTGTCCCGTCGCCCGCCAGTCGTTATCCAGCGTACCGCCAACCCGGGCACGTCCTGCACTGTAAATCAGCCCGTGTTCAAGGTTATTGATCTCCGCTGCGCCAATATCCAGCTGCCCGCGCGCCGCAATCGTCGCGGCGATGCCATTTTCAGCCAGGTTGTTCAGCGTAGCGGTTTGCAACGCAACATGGTCGCCGTACAAACGCCCGGTGCCGCTATTGGTCAGGTTTAAAGCGACAATATGAGTCAGGCCACCATCCAACAGCCCCCGGTTGGTTAAATCATTAGTCAGCAACAGGTGGTTTTCCCCTCCACTAATTTCAGCCGGTTGCTGGTTGTCGAGACTGCCGGCATTGAGTGTCAGTACGCCACCCGCTTTGATGATTCCCTGGTTTGTCAGGTTTCGGTTGCCCAGATTCAGGTTCAGGTCACCGTTTGCGATTACCCTTCCCTGATTGAGGTAAGCCTGTTGCAGGACTAATGACAGGGTGCCTTGTGAGAGCACACTGCCATCCCCGGTCAACGACCCGGTGGTCAGATTCAGTTTTTTTCCGGCAATCAGCGTCCCTGAGGTATTGATAAAGGAGAGAGTGTCAGCCCCGTCAATGTTCAGTACCGAAACTGACGACATAAGACCGTTGCTGTTATCGAGACTCTGTATCCCGGTGATTTCCAGTAAATCTGTCGCCCGCAGGATTCCCCCGGCATTATCAAAAATGCCGCTGTTAAGGGTGACCGATGAGCCCTCAATGCCGGAGTTATCAGCCTGAGTGTCACGGTTAATCAATTGACCGGTGGTGATTGAGAGATGAATACCACTGCGGATCAGCCCCTGAATGTTTACCACCAGACCTTTGATCGCGTTTATCATCGCCGAGCCAGCCACCTGGATTTGCCCTGCCGTGTTATTAATGCTGGCGGCGTTCAGCTGTGCATCTGCGGCCACTGAAATTATGCCCCGGGTATTATCGAGCGACTGGCCCTGAGTATTGATTTGTGCAGCGCCCGAACTACGGATCTGGCCGGACTGGTTAATTAACGCGCCGCTCAGCAGGTTCAGCGATTGTCCCGCTCCCATCAGCCCTTGTGTATTGTTCAGCTCCGCGCCTGAGGTATTCACAACCATCGAGGTCCCGGCCTGTAATAGCCCATTTCGGTTGTTGAAGACACCTTGTGTGGTGACCGCCAGATCTTTATTGCTGACCAGACTTCCGTTGAGGTTATTCAGTTTTCCTGTCGCCAGCCTTACACCGCTGGCACCAATGTAGCCCCGGGAATTATCCAGTGAGCCACTGTTAAGCGTCAGAGTTCCCTGGCTGAGAATACCGTCCTTGTGGGTGCCGAAACGGTTGCTCAGGTGGCCATCCTGCATATCAAGTTGCATATCGCTGCCGGACTGCAGCAGGCCATTGTCATTATTAAGTCCGGTACTTTGCAGCGATAAGTTTCCCCCCGCTGCCAGGCTCCCTGATTCATTATTGAGCGAGCTAAGCGTAATGATGCGCAGCGATCCTCGTTGTGCAGCGGTCAGCTTTCCGTTCTGGTTGTTCAGGCGGGCAGCCTGCAGATGAATATCGCCATTCGCCGCCAGGCTTCCGGCCTGATTATCCAAAGTGCCGGTCACTGCGACTGACATATTAGTGCTACCGGTCTGCAACAGAGTACCGCCGCGATGCGAGAAAGTATCTGCTGTCAGCATAATCTGGTCAGCCTGCGTGGTAGCGTTATCCAGCAGCAATTGCGAGGTATTTAATCTCAGCCCCCCTTTACTGAACAACGAGCCCTCCGCACCCACCAGTTGGCCGGTCATCACATCCAGCGAGCCAGTAGCATAGTGAGCGACCTGACCTTGCTGATTATTGAATACCGCGGTAGACAGGCGGAAATTATTACTGTTGCTGGCCAGGGTGCCGTTAGTGTTATCGATGCTGTCGGCAAAGGAGAAGATCAGGTCGTGGCTGCTGAGTTGCTGTATCAAACCGTTGCGGTTAGATAGTTTGTCTGCACTGAGGGTGAGCTGTCCGGCGGAGAGCTTGCCGCCATTGTTATTTAGCGTGCCTGAGGTACGGGCAGTAAACTGCGCCCTGGCAGACAGGGTGGCACCGGAAGTGCTGATATCCCCGGTGGTGGCCAGCAGCGACACATTGTCGCCATAAGTCTGGCTGCCGCTGATATCCAGCTGCGTGCCTTGTGCCGTTAATCTCCCGGCGGCGGAGTTTTGTCCTTTAGCCGTCAGTCTGCCCTGGCTGGTTAAGCTGAGATCACCGGTAGCCACCTGTGAACCGTCACTACCCATCCCTGCCGCCAATACACTGGTTTTACTACTGTTAATACCGGCCGCACTCACCACCGTATTGTTCTGCGCGGCAATCACGCCGCTGTTGGTCAGGGTACCCCGGCTGCTCACTGTGGTATCGGTTGATGCATACAGATGGCCCTGGTTATCAAGATTACCTTGTGTGGTCAGCTGTAGATTTTTGGTTGCCGTGATATATCCGCTATTGCTGATACTTCCGTCAGCATTAACCACCACATCTCCGGCCGAAGCACCAATATTACCGGCGTTATGCACCCCAACCCCACTTTCCGTACCCACCAGGCGGATTTTATTGGCGTACATCCCCCCCAGCGCCGCCACATCAATCGCAATGCCCGACAATGCACTCTCCCCGGCGGCTTTGGCGGTCACAACGTTATGCGCTGCGTCTACCACGTTATGTCCGGCAGTGACTTTCAGCTCTCTGGCCCAGACTCCTGCATTGAGTTTCACCGCACGGGCAATCAGATCAGTGCTGTCCTGCTGGCGACTGTCCATACCTGCGCCATTGACGACAATGTCGCCCTGGCTTACGTCATAGCCAGTGATCTGCCCATTATTTATCTGTACCTGACCGGTGGTGAGAGTGGCCCGGTTGGCGTTGATAAAACCACAACCGTTACAGGTAATGCCTGACGGGTTGGCGATCACCACCTGCGCTTTACTCCCGGCGATTTCCACAAACCCATTGAGCTGGCTGGGATCCCGCGAGTTAACCTCGTTGAGAATAACTCTCGCCTCGCCTCTCGCCAGGTTCGGGTTACCGGCAACCATCCCACCCAGTTGAGTCTGCACGTTGTTATGGCTGTTGTTCAGGATGACGCCTTTACTATCAACATCAAACTGGTTGTATTTATTGCGCGACACCCCTGCGGCACTCGGGGACTGAATATTGACCTGAGGGGTACCGTTAGCACTGTGAATAATGGTGGGCTGCTGAGCGCCAGGTGCACGGCCATCTGCGACAATCCCTGCCTGTACGGGCTGTACTGCCCCGGACGCCAGTAATATCGCAAAACAGAGAGCATGAACTTTTCCCGTTAGCTGACTGCAGGTTTGAACAACTCCACAGTGAGGAGTTGAAGCTGCGGTACGGCCTGCACCTGCAATATCAGCCACAACCATCATCAGGCCGCGGGCACGGTTAAACACAATACGGTACAGATTGTTATTCATAACAGCGTCCTTGCTATAAAATAAAGTATTGCTACGCAGCGATAACTGCCCGGATATCCATCCCTCTGCCGCTGTAGGAAGACAATATTTTCTGAAAAAATGAAACACCCTATCCTGGTTTGACCGGCAGACTTAAGCCCGTGAGCCGTCCCCCGGGCAATGCTGTTCGGGGCGGCAAGGTTAACCTCCGGGTCTCTCAGTATTGCCAGTTAAGGTTAAAACCGATCGAAACCGGGTCGGTTTTGAAACCCTCAGGTTTAGAAAACGGCACGGCGGCAAACAGCTCGTAACCGGTGTTAAAAGCCGAACCGCGGATACCAACAGCGCCCCCGGCCAGGTGGTTACCCACCAGATATTGCGAGCCATTCCCGCCCACCTCACCGTAATCAACCCCCAGATAAAGTTCCTGCGCCGAAACCGGGGTTGCCCAGGCGATGTCATTGCGTACATACCAGCCGCGATCGGCGTTCAGTGTGCGCTCACCGTCAAAACCACGGACTGTCCAGCGATTACCAATGGCAAACTGATCCTGTGGTGTCAGCGGCGTGTTGCTGAACTGCCGTTGGTATCGCAGGTTGTAATGGAACTTTTGGTTCACCAGCGCGAAAGGAATATCCAGCTGTGCCGATATCTGGACAATTTTGCTCAGTGCCGTAGCATCGCCGAAATATTCCTCCGGGGCAGGCTGTGCGCCGAACCAGCGGGTGCCCCGCTGATAGCTGATGCCCGCATCCAGCGTGGCCTGAGAAATATAGTGACGGTGTTGTAAACCAATGCGCCATGCCGCAGTACGACGGCGTTGAACTTCCACTTCCGTATCATCAATGTAATTTTTTGAATCACGGGCCAGTACATCGTAAGTCAGGGTGGTTTTCTGACTACCACTACGGTGCAGGATGCGGCTGAGCTGGAAACCGATATTGCTGCTTTTACCACGGTAACGATAATCACCGTTGATACCGGCAACCGTCTGATAATATTGGTAATTGTTGGCAGTCATGCCAAACATCCAGTAACCCACTGGCACGGAATAATGACCGGTAATATTATCCGAGCCTTTTCCACCCTGCCTGTCCAGACTGCGGCTACCCGACAGATAGAACAGGTCGCTGAGCGAGAAGGGATTATCCAGCGACAGAGTCAGCCCGCCCTGATATCGCCCGGTGCTCCGGGTACCCGAATCATCCAGGGAAGTCCCTACCCGCCACATACGTTGCTGTTGCCACAGCAACGCAATATCACTCTCTCCGGGCTGGCTGGCAGGTAAAATTTCCATGCTGGCCCGTACCGTGGGCAACCGCTGCAGATTCTCCAGCCCTTGTTCAATATCCCGGAGATCTAACAGCTGGCCTGCATGGACAGGAAACGAGCTATACAGCGTGATGTAGTGGTCACTGTCCGGCGTCAGTTTTATCTGCCGGACACCTCCGGCAATGACCACCAGTTTAAGTTTGCCACTGTTGAGATCCTGCTGTGGTGCTAATACCCGGCTGGTAATGTAGCCGTGGCCCACCAACCGGTTTTGCAGCGAGCTCATCAGCAGATTGATGCCTTTGCCACCCAGGCAGTGGCCGGTCGCCTGATTGCTGATACGTTGCAACGGCAACCAGTCCGGCAAGGTCTCTGTACCCGAAAGGATAACCTGCGATATAGCAAAACACGGTGT
Organism: Tatumella morbirosei; assembly: GCF_000757425.2. Taxonomy (GTDB): domain Bacteria; phylum Pseudomonadota; class Gammaproteobacteria; order Enterobacterales; family Enterobacteriaceae; genus Tatumella; species Tatumella morbirosei. The sequence goes on from NZ_JPKR02000003.1 coordinate 1,387,400, forward strand.
TTCCTGCGGGAAAATAATGCGGCCAAAATTGCCGGCAGACGGGGAAAGGCGCACTTCTGGCGCATTTGGGGTGAGGCGTAGCTCTAAAGCCCGCTGTTGCTCCTGCTGATGGATTAGTTCTCTGTCACCCACATTCGGCGTGCGCCCGCCTCCGGCGACAGGAGGCTTTACCCAAAGCGTGGGGGGCACCGGAGTTGCAGTGACTGACAAAGAGCATAATGTCAGCAGAGTGATGCAGGTGCAGCACAGCACCTGATAAGCAGGTTTAATCACTTCTCATATCCTTATGAGCTAAACACAAAACATCCTTTTTGTGCCGTAACTATTTTCGCAAAATTACACTTACTATAAAAAATATCAATGAAATGATCGGCAAACCTACCAGTAAATTTTTGTTTTGTGATTTATGACGCTTAACCCTGAATGCAATAATCAGGTGACAATTTATGACAGATGCTCAGCGAGGTGACGGCGTGGCGACTTTATAGAAAGAACCCGCAGTGAGTGTCAGGAGTTGTTACCAAAACCAACTCTGTTCAGGAATGAAACAGAATATGGACTTATGCGAAAAGAGACCGGGATTAAGCACCGTTAACCAATACGTAAACTGTTATCACACTGGAGGATGCCAGATTAACCACAATGATGAATGGCTAGCGAATATGGATATTTCCCGGCAAAATTACATAATCAACATTGCCGGGCCCTGTCAGACCGGATTAACTGCAAACAACGCTAACCGATCCTGGCTATAGTGACGTCACAACCATACTCTTCATCCCATGTCAGAATCAGATTAGCTCATTGGTCCCTGCCTGGCGTTGCTTTTGATCTTTGAGGCGCCTCGAATGTGCAGCTAACAGATCCCCACGAGTGATTATGCCTGTGATCTTCGGACCCGGGCCGTCACTTATTACCAACAGTCGCCCGACATCTGACTCAACCATATAATCTGCCGCCTCCCGCGCGGAATGTGTTTCGCTTATCGTCAGCAACGGACGGGTAAGACAATCACCCACGGTCATACCCGGTGGCAGACTGGTATTCGAGATATCCTTACGGGTAATCACCCCGATAATATGTCCGTTAGTTTTGACAGGATACCCCTGATGCTGAGTTTCTCTGCTGTTTTGATCCAGCCACTGACGCATGTTTTGCACGGTGCGGTTAGCTTCGATAAACACTACGTCCCGGCTGCAAATCATGCCAACACTGATGGTCGCCAGGTAGTCACTACTGTAATCAGACGGTACTCTGACACCCCGACGATGAATTTTCCCGGTCATAATGGTTTGCTGCATCATCAGTCCGGAGACCAGAAAGGACGCGGTACAGCCCGCCAGCAATGGCAGTATGCCATGGTATTGTTGTGTGGTTTCAAACGCGAAGACCACAGAGGCCATAAAAGCGCGGGAAGCCCCTGCAAATAATGCCGCCATCCCGACCATTGCGGCGATTCGCGGATCAATTCCCAGTTGTGGAAATGCCACACTAATTGCGGTACCGGCAATCCCTCCTAATGCCCCGCCAACCATAAACAGCGGAGCCAGAGTCCCACCGGAAGTCCCACTGCCTAAGGCAATTGACCAGGAAAGGAATTTTAATAAACACAGTACCAGCATCGCATTCACAGCCATATGGCCGTTCAGAATAGCGGAGATATTGTCGTAACCTACACCGAGGGTCTGTGGTTCGAAAAATCCCACCACGCCAATCACCAGTCCGCCAATGGCCGGCCAGTACATCCAGTGTAATGGCAATTTCTCGAAAGCATCTTCCACAGCATAGATGAACTTTGTTACGACAACAGCCACCACCCCCAACACGGCTCCCAGCAGTGTATAGGAAATTAACGCAGCAACCCCGGGTTGTTGAATATGAGACATAGCAAATACGGCATGGTCCCCTTCCAACACATAACGCAAACTGGTTGATGAAACTACGGCGACAATTACGGGGACGAGTGTGCGGGCCCGGCGTTCAAATAACAATAGCTCAACAGCCAGCAAAATGGCTGAAACCGGTGCGTCAAAAATGGCGGCCATCCCCGCAGCAGCTCCAGCTGCCAGTAAGGCTTTGCGTTCATCGGCAGTCACGTTGATTATCTGCCCAAACAACGATCCCAGTGCCCCTCCGGTTGCAATGATTGGGCCTTCAGCACCAAAGGGGCCTCCGGTACCAATCACAATGGCGGAAGAAACCGGCTTTAACCAAATCATACGTGGTGGAATTCGGCTTTGGTTTCGAAGTACCTTCTCCATCGCTTCAGGAATACCATGGCCGCGAATTGCTTTCGAACCCCATTTTGCCATAGCCCCGACAATTAATCCGCCGACTACCGGTACCAGAATAACCCATAGCCCGAGGTGGTTCATCGCCGGACTGCTGAATTCAGTAGAAAGCCTGCCATAAAAAGTATAATTGGTAATCAGACCAATCAGTGCCAGTAACCCTTTAGCAATCAACGCTGCCGCAATACCTAAAGGAATACACAGAGCAGATATCAGCAATACTCTGCTATCGGTGAACAATGATTGTCTTGCAGGTATTGAAGATTCCGGTGACGGGGCCAGCGAAATTGTGTCATGTACCCGTCCTGAAGAGTGTTTAAGGGTCATTGTTTCAGACTCGTCTTTAGCGGAGAATGTGGAGGGATAACAGAAATATCCAATGAATCCCGAGGCCCGGCGTTTTGGTCTGTCGATCTGAATTCAGCTCTTTTTTCGGCCTGTACAAGAATATCGATCAGCTCGTTTTCATCGATATCAGCCAGATGACCACGTTCGGTCAGTTCAGCATGCAGGTCGACAACACTGATTCCCGGTCCGATGGATAATACCGGTTGTTGCACAAGCCTGTCTGTCTGGTGTCGGGAATAAGGATAACGACGCCTGAACAGGTTATTCAGTATCAGAGCCGATGCAACAAGCAGCAATGAATCCAACATCACCGGCATCAAAACAAAATGATACCCGAGATGAGTGATAGCAGGGCCGCCAAGCACTGCAGTCGCCGCGACAGCTCCACTGGGTGGATGGAGGCAGCGCAAGAAAAACATTGCCACAATGGCTAATGCTACCGCACAACCGACGGCAAGTGCTGTATCCTGTATCCATAACGCGCAGGTCACCCCGCAGAACGAAGCCAACAGATTGCCGCCAATAACAGCACGGGGCTGAGCCAGCGGGCTGGACGGAGCCGCAAATAGCAATACTGCTGATGCCCCCATGGGAGCAATCAGCCACGGAATGTCCTGAGCCAGCAGGTAATGGGATATCCATGCGGTCAACATTAGTCCCAGAGCGGCTCCGCAGGCTGACGGAATATACCCGGGGTCTCTACTGAGCAACGATGAAGGTCTCAGGCTACACAAGCTTTGATAAATTTTTAGGAACGACGATTTCATTATCATCACAGGGAGGTTAAACATGATTTATATCATACTATGATATAAATCATGTTTGCTTCAACTTTAATCATGTTTTTATAAAGTGAGTATCCGACATGAAAAAAAGCCAGTATGAGGCGCTGTCTGAGTTTCGCTATCAGCTCAGACGTTTTTTGCACTTTAGTGAGACCATCGCCCGTACTGAGGGGCTAACGCCTTTGCAGTATTTGCTGTTGTTGCATATTGAAGGATTTCCCGGACGTCACTGGGCGACGGTAGGAGAGCTGGCTGAACGCCTGCAGATGCAACATCACGGTACAGTCGCACTGTTAACCCGCTGTGAAGCTCTGGGTCTGGTGGAAAGAAGAAAGAACCAACACGACCGCCGTCGCGTCGAGGTACACCTGCTGGAGGAAGGACGACGCAGGCTCGAAAAGCTGGCGGCACTGCACGAAGCTGAGCTGAAATCCCTGAAAGATATTTTTCAGGTCAGTCAGATTACTGCCTTTAATAACGAAACCTTGCCATCCGGTGACGGGAAAATCAATTCATAACCCTCAGCATTAACCGTATCAGTCACATTTGTTCAGGCTGTTTTATCTTGTGGTTTGACAGCATACTGTTTCCTGTCAGCCCCTGATACAGAGATGATCGCTGAATGGTAAATCAACTCATGTCAGGTTGATGTTATAACAGATGATTATACGTTATTTACTGATCACCGACTGGCGGACGTGAATCCCGGCTCCGGCATCACCTTCGTAACGATAAGTGCTGTTTTGCATGGGTTTTCCAAAATGGTCGTAAACCATCGGTAAGCTGTCTCTCACTCTGTGGTTTAAGCCTTCCTCACCTTACTGTGCTGCCCTGTAGTCTGTACATGCGCTGCTTAGTCAAAAGTCTCACTCTGTGCTTAACATCATATGAGGCACTATTTTGAGCATTCCCGGGAAAATGACGGGTTTGAAAACAATTATGCTGTAAGGGCTGGCCAGAATTACCCATGATTGTTGCCCAAACGACAGGATAGAAAATGAAACCTCTTCGTCTTGCTTATGCATCGTTGTCTCCTGAAGCTTATCAGGGACTAGTATCGGTCAAAAAAGCCCTGGAGAAAAGCTCATTAGGGAATAACCTGACTGAACTTGTCTATCTGCGCGTCTCACAGATCAATGGCTGCTCTTTTTGCCTGGAAATGCACTCAAAATCGCTGCGTGAGGGCGGAGAAAAACAGTCCCGACTGGATGCAGTCGCCGGATGGCATGTCAGTACTCACTTCACTCCCCGGGAACGTGCAGCACTGCAATGGGCAGAATCTCTGTGTAATGTGGCCGACACCCATGCTCCTGACAGTGATTATGACAGCCTGAAAGCACATTTCACCGATAACGAAATCTCCGATCTCACTTTTGCAGTCGCACTGATGAACGCATTTAACCGACTGGCGATCGGCATGAGGCAGTAGTTGGCTGACGACAGAAACAGAGTAAAGGGTCGGCAGGCCCTTTCTGTCATCGGTGATAGTATCAGCCAGGCAGCGACGAATTCTCTGATATACACTTTACCGTTATTGATGCATGTATCATTTGGCGGCGGACAATATCTTTGCATAAGGAAGAAGCCCAAAGTATTTGATTGTTTATAAATTAAATAATCACAATTATTTTCATCTTCCCGCCATACTCCCCAAAACTCTTTTTTTCGGTATAATTGGCGCATTCATTTCCCGGCTGCCCGTTTCTACAGCATCGATAATTTGTTATTGATTAGAATAGCGGCCTAACTAAGGTAAACAGCCGCATGAAAATTCCTCACAGACTCCAGCCTCTTATCGATGATGGTTTAATCGATGAAGTGCTGCGTCGGTTGAAAAGCGGCAAAGAAGCCGACGTTTTCACTGTCGTCTGTGGCGATGAAATCCGTTGTGCCAAAGTTTATAAAGAAGTGACACAACGTAGTTTTAAACAGGCTGTTCAGTATCAGGAAGGACGTAAAGTTCGTAATTCCCGTCAAAACAGAGCGATGCAAAAAGGGTCGAAATTCGGCAGAAAGCAACAGGAAGAATCCTGGCAGACCGCAGAGGTGGATGCACTGTTCAGGCTGGATAATGCCGGTGTTCGCGTCCCCTGCCCGTATGTCTGTATTGATGGCGTGCTATTGATGGAGTTGGTGACCGATGCAGAAGGGGCTGTAGCTCCGCGTCTGAGTGACATCGTACTGAACGAGCAGCAGGCACAGAACGATTTCATGGTAATGATTCGTCAGATAGTCCGTATGTTGTGTGCCGGCGTTGTGCATGGTGATTTATCAGAATTTAATGTGTTACAGGCAGCGGAAGGTCCGGTGATTATTGATTTACCACAAGCGGTCGATGCCGCAGCCAACCATCATGCCGCATCCATGTTTGAACGTGATGTCGCCAATATTACCGCCTACTACAGTCAGTTTGCCCCGGTTCTGGCCGACACTCAGTATGCTAAAGAAATCTGGTCGCTTTATGCTCAGGGTAAGCTTACCCCAGAGACCCCGCTTAGCGGAAAATATACTGAACAGCAACATCAGGTGGATATGGATTCACTGCTTGATGAAATCATTACTGCAGAAAATGACTATTATCAAAGATTAAGATCAATCCGGCAGGGTCATGACGATGAGTAAACCTGTTTTTAACTTCAGGATCATCAGCAAAGACAATATGTGATCTGGCGTATTTTTTATCACTCAATATAGAGTTGATTTTGCGTGTAACCATTCGCTTTACCAATCAGGCATAACGCTATTCTGCCGTTCCTTAAGTCAGTTTTTTATTATCCAAAAAACCCTTTTTATCCTCCTTGTTTATTTCACCCAGTTTCATAATTTCAGAATCTCACCTTCGACATCTGTTATAAGAATCATCTTAATATTAGTCTGCATTGCTTATTATTATCTATCCTTTAAGAGTGACCTTTAAACTTCCCCCTTAAATAAGGAGAAATGTTATGACTAATCGCGCAATTAAAGGATTACTGGTACTCACGACCATGGCGGTACTTGCCGGATGTCAGCATAAAAGTGATGCTATAGATCAGGGGCGTCCACAAGCTGCCGGCGGACAGGCTGTACCCGGAGGCCCGGTGGGTCAGGGACCAGTAGGTCAGCCTCAGTCTTAATATCAGGCAGTCACCTCCGGGTCACTGATATTTTAAACATCATCCCACCCGGACTGATCTGATACTCAGCAAAGTCTGTTAATCCTGTTCCGGTCATGAGTCAGTACTGAGAAGTTATTATTTTCTGATCTTATGACCGGAATTAATTATCCGTAAGCATAATGGTGGCGGAAAAAGGTACTCCGGAGTCTGACCTCAGTTTCAGAGAAGCAACTCCCTTTAAAAATGATAAATCCTGCCCGGAATAAATATTTTATATTTTTTAATCAGCTTCCGAATCCTGTTTATTCATTGAAATCATTTCAAAGCGCACTTCAGGATCCATTGCGCTCACCGCTTTTTGTAGTTCAGCAAGGGCAAATTTTAGCGAAGCCACTTCCTTTCGCAAAGCTTCCACTTCACTTTCCCGGGATACATTATGGCTGGTTTTAGGGAAAGCCTCACATACATCCGCTTCCAGAAACATGCGGACCTGGCGGTTATCGACACTGACCAGCTGATATTTCAGCCGGCCACTGTTGATCGCATTATAGATTGTTTTACGGCTGACTTTTGCCATCTCCATGACATCACTGATTCGTAGCATCTTCCCCTTCTCCGACCCACTCACATCCTGCTGCATGGTATCTTACTGCGTGATGACTGCACGGGTGAAGATTTTTGCTATTTCCTCTGTTGTCTGATGACTGATTTCTTCAACACGCTCACTGTCAGCAAGTAAGGCAAACAGAGACTGGATAATGGCCACTTTTTCACAGGTCTGGTCAATCGCCATCATCACCACGATCTCTGGAACCACCACCTGTTCCGGCTCATCTGTACGGTGGAACTCTATCCCGACCTGGTTAATTGCCACTGCAAATCCGGTTTGTATGACATGTTCAAACTCGGTATGTGGAATCGCGACACTGTGGGTTTCCATAAAAATGCCGGTAGGATAGACTTTCTCCCGTTCCAGCACCCCCTCAGTAAATCCCGGGTGCACCAATCCGTCGTGTTGCAGGCTGGCAGCCAGAGTCGTCAGTAATTCGGTTCGGCTTACCGGGGTCGTCAATTTAAAAACACGTTGTGCACTAAACATCATGGCTGACTCTCCTCCGTGGCTTCTGACAATTGACGGCTTTCTATCGCTAGTTTTCTGCGGTTCCACAGCAACAACAGCAATGTCAGCACCGTTAACACAGTGATCCCAATGAATTTAAAATTGAATCCCTGGATAACAGCCCACGGCAACATCGAACCGGCATAATCCAGACTACTGATACTGGTCGTCCCCTGAGGCAGTGAAAAACCAGTGCTGACTGCGGTACTGGTCACAATCGGGGCAAGACTGGTACCAATCAGCAGTGCCAGGCTTAATGTCACAATCCCGGTCAATAATGTCCGGAACATGTCACCGCGACATACTGCCGTCACCAGTACAAATGCAAATGGCAGACCGGTTAATGATGCAAATGGCAGGAACTCATTGCCGGGAATTACCGCTGCCAGCACCAGCATTAGCGGAATCATTAACATCGAAACCGATAATGTCACCGGGTGGCCGACGCTTACCGCTGAATCCAGGCCAATGGCAATATTACCAAAGGCACCGGCACGGGACTGAGCAATCTCCTGAATTCGCTCACTGATCGGATAAACGCCTTCCATGAGCATTTTTGCCATGCGCGGAATGATTGTCATCACCGCCGCCATGGTAATCGCCGTCTGCAAAATCGCCTTAACGTCAATACCCGCAATTATTCCCAGCAGCCCACCAATAATCGCCCCTAAAGAGGCAGGGTCACCAAGGATAGACAGCCTTTTCTGAATGACTTCCGTATCAATTTTTATATCCCGAACCCCGGGAATTCGATCGACAATGGCATTTACCAACCAGGCTGCCGGTACAAAAGAGGCCGAAAAACCATGGGGTACAGATATTGAAGGCAGATTAAGATACTTCTCCACATCTTTAGTCGTCCGGTCTGCAATCACCATCGTCACCATGCAGTTGATAATGGCTCCAAAAATCCCCAGCCATAAACTGTCGGTAATAATAGCCACCAGTGAGCCGGTGAAAGCGTGGTGCCATAAATTCCAGATATCGACATTGAGTACACGGGTAGTTTTGGTATAGAGCATTAAAACATTTATCGCGACGCAAACAGGGATCACCAGCGCACCGACACGGGTTCCCATCGCCACCGCCGCGGCAGCGGGCCAGCCAACATCCAGTACCGAGAGATGCAGTCCAAAACGTTCCACCAGTGCATTACTCACCGGTGTTAACGATTCGATCATCAGGTTCACGGTGATACTTAAACCGATAAATCCTATCCCAACCATCAGCCCCGCACGGATTGCCTTAGCCAGTGGCAGACGCAGAATCAGTCCGAGGATCATAAAGATCAATGGCATCATCACGGATGCCCCCAGACCGACAATGTAATCAACAATAAACATGGCTTAACTCCCGGCGAGAATTAATTCTTTTACACTACTGAATACTTTGTCGGTGCCCATACCGGTCAGCAATGGCAGCGCATTGACGACCGGAATCGACAGTGATATTGGCGAGGTAGAAACAATAAAATCAATATCATCGCGGGTTTTCGCTTCGGATACCGTTCCCTGAGAGATGCGGACTTTATCGAGTAAATTCTCTTTTTTCAGATAGTCCTGCAGTTTGTTAAGTGCAACCGTACTGGTCGCTACACCGGCGCCACAACAAATCATCATATGCTTCATAATTCCTCCTCAGTTTAGTAAGAGGAATTAAATCATGTCGTAATGTGTATAATTGTGATCTGTGTGTAACTTTACACACATGCTACACCAACAAATATGAATACCGCCTTATCAAATTGAAACTTATAGGTTTTTATAAAAATCAAATAATTATTTTTTGTATTTTTTTGTTAAGTAGCTCACTTTTCTGAGCAGCCTTTCCCAGGAAGCATTAATTTTATTTATATTTTCACCATGACAGATTAATAATCCGGATGAAAGTATTGCTCCTCCAGAAGCTATCCATGGGTCAAAAAACTAATCACAAATCCTACCGCGTAATACTGATTTTTCCCTGTGGCCTGTACCAGAAATCCCCTGGTCACCGGGCTGAAAAAATCATGAAATTACCAATCAGTGAAGAGATTTTAATTGATTATTCCTGCTAACTGAGAATTGACAGTCCTCTGCAGTTCACGGAAAATGAACCTGTTGGCTGTCTGATTAATTTCATTCCCCTCGAAGGGAACTGACAATATTATATTAATACAGGGGTATTTAATTATTCCCCTGCGTTGTATTCCTGCAGTGATAAATAATTAATAACGATAACTCGAATCTTAATATGACATTTATTAACATTATCAATTTATTGCAGCACCCGCTTGTCATAGCGGAAAATATATTTTTAAACGTTGTATGAATATGATATCAGCCATCCGTTTTATAAGCAGCTATTTCGAACAGCTCAACAAAATAAAACCGGAATGTCGTGCATTCATACCACTGGCCTGGTTATTATTATTTTCACCTCTGAGTAGCTTTGCTGCAATATTAACCGACAAACCAGATTCGGCTGCAAACCGAATTGTCAGCGGAATTATCAGCTTTTCTCACTGGCCAGGAAAAAATAACCTGCCAAGACTTTGTGTTTTTTCAACCGCCAGTCACCTGTCGTATAGCGATGATTCCGCGAGGATGGCATCAGCAAAAACCTTTGATATTACCCATATTCATGACAAGTCCGGCCTGCTTTCGGCTCAATGTGACGTCATCTATTTTGGAAGTGAAACCCCACAACAGCAGTCAGAAATTCTGGATAAAGTCAGAGGCCGTCCAGTGTTATCAATTGCTGAAAATAATCCGGACTGCACCCTGGGCGCAGTTTTCTGTCTGTTGGTGAAACAGAATCCTCCTGCGTTTTCTGTCAATCTCGATTCTCTTTCCAGAAGTGGAGTTAAAGTCAGCCCTGATGTCTTGTTACTTTCAAGGAAGGGATACTGATATCATGGATTATAGTAGCAGCAAGAAAGATAAGACATCACTGATCTACCGCCTCAGGAAAGTCAGTGTCATCAATGCTACGCTGATTTTATTATTGTGCTGGATATTTCTTTTTTCTACCTCACTATTATTTATCAAACGTTACGAGTTGCGTAACCTTGACCTGATATCGACAATTCTCAGTAGCAGCCTGACCGCCAGTATAGTATTTGAAGACACTCATGATGCGGCCAATAAAATAGCTCAGTCCGGTGCCAGGGGCATGTTTAGCTCCGCGGTTTTAAAAACGGAGAAAAACACTCTGATTGCTCGCTGGAATAATGGAACTGATAACAACCATGAAAACTGGTTTCGTCATATTCTTCGCAACTGGGTGTTTTCCTCCCCGCTGGAAATGGATATTATTCACTCGAATAAAATTATTGGCCACTTAACCCTTACCGGTAGTATCAGTGCTGTCGCTGACTTCATTAAGTATTCGATAATAATTCTGTTAGTCGGCGTTACCGTCGTTATATCAGCTTCACTCATTGTCAGCGAACTGTTACACAGAAGTATTGTTGACTCATTGCGTAATATTACGCAACTGATCCATAACATCATCGAACATCGTGATTTTTCACGACAAATCCCCCTCATTGAAATTAAAGAGTTTAATGTCTTATCCGGTGACATTAACAAGCTATTGAGTGAAATACATTCGTTACAGTCTTCTCTGTTAAGCGAAAATCAGTTACTGGCCGCAAAGGCGCTCAAAGACCCGCTGACCGGTATTTTTAACCGTTCGGCCTTCGTCATACATTTGCAAAAATTGCTCGATTCTGCAGCAGATAAACCTTTTGTATTGTTATTTATCGACAGTGACCGGTTCAAAAGTATTAACGATAACTGGGGCCACAGTGTCGGTGATGAAGTGCTGAAAACTATCAGTCAGCGACTGAGCCAGTTTGAATCCGACAACGACATAGTGGCCAGGATCGGGGGTGATGAATTTTCTATGCTGATGACCCGACTAACAAATGACTCGCAGGTACAACACCTGATAGCTCAGATATCCCTGTCGATCGCCACACCAATGATTCTGGATAGCGGCATAATCATCACCACCTCAGTGACTATCGGTTATGCATGGTCGCACGCTCTGGATACTGCCAAAGATATTACCGAACGGGCAGATGCCAATATGTACAAAATTAAAAAAGCTCATGGAGATCAGAGATGAAAATAGTCACCGGCCTGGTATGTATTTTATTGCTTTGCACCGCAGGTTGTCAGAACCGTGGTGTATTTAATACCGCTCAGATAAAAGCAATGCAGGAAGAGGGTTTTACACAACAGAATGATGAATGGTCATTGGGTTTATCCGACCGTATTTTATTCGGGATTAACGAATCGTCACTTACCGGACAAAGTAAGGCGACCATCAACCGTATGGCCAAAAGGCTTTCGTCACTGGGTATTCTCCACCTGAGGATTGATGGTTATACCGATAATTACGGCGAAGTCTCTTACAACCAGCAACTGTCACTGAAACGTGCCAATGTTGTGGCGGATCAATGGGCTGCCGGTGGACCGGTACCCCGCGACAATATCCAGACCCGGGGACTGGGGATGAAATACCCGGTGGCCAGTAATAGTTCCGGTCAGGGACGTGCTCAGAACCGCCGGGTCGCGATCATTATTGCGGCGCCCTGAAACATCAGTTTCTCTGAATCTGATTCGCTCGTTTCAGAACATCAGCCAACCTGCCCACGGCCGGGCAGGTGCTGTTTAATCAGGCGGTCAGTCCCCCGTCCACAAACATCTCAGTACCCGTCACAAAACTACTGTCCTCTGAAGCAAAAAACAGGGCTGCTGAGGCAATTTCTTCCGGCTGGCCGATACGTTTCATTGGTATTTTATCGATAAAACTCTGACGCACTTCAGTGCTAACGCCGTCAAATATCGGAGTTTCTGTCGGGCCAGGACTCAAAATATTCACCCGTATTCCTTGCCCTGTCAGCTCTTTGCTCCATGCATGCCCGTAGCTACTCACAGCCGCTTTAGTCGCAGAATATGTACCATAACCTGCCGGGTTAACTTTCCCTGCAATCGATCCCAGTAAGATGATGCTACCGCCCTGCTTCATCAGCCTGACGCCTTCGCGGACGGTGAATACCAGCCCACGGACATTGGTTGCAAACAACTGATCAAAATGTTCTTCGGTCAGTGAATTCAGAGGGGCCCCTCCGCCAATACCAGATGCTGCCACCAGAATATCTACCTGTTCCACTTTCTCTGCCACTAACGAAAATAATCGGGCAATATCTTCACTACTGGTCACATCGCACTGAATTCCTTCGGCTGCCGGCCCCAGCGATTTTACAGCCTCATCAAGTTTATCCTGACGACGACCAGCGATAAATACCCGGGCTCCCTGGCCAATAAAACGCTGGGCAATGGCCAAACCAATACCGCTGTTACCGCCGGTGATTACCGCCGTTTTTCCTGTCAGTTTTAACATAGTGATCTCCTGAGTTTTGACTCAGACAAGATACACGGTGTATATTTAGTGTCAATTACGCACCTAATGTAAACCAGATATACTTCAGGAAACCTACATGACTCAGAATATTGACTTAGCGCTGACAGAAATCAATGCGGCCCGGGTGGTACTCGATCAGATTGCCAATAAGTGGTCAGTTCTGATCCTGGCGGTATTGTGTTCACAACCTGCCCGTTTCAATCAGATAAAAAAGCGAATTGACCCCATAACACATAAAGCACTGACTGAAGCACTGAGGAGACTGGAGAGAAATGGTCTGGTTAATCGCCGGGTGATAGCTTCTTCCCCGGTCGCTGTAGAATATTCAATTACTGAACTGGGTCGCTCGCTTAAAGATCCGTTCGTGGCACTGGTGCAGTGGGCCAGTCAATACAGTGACAATATTGCTATTGCTCAACAGGAGTACGCAGAAAAAAACTCCACAGGATGCAGCAACACCGTTTAAATCATTCAGGCCTTGGCAGAGAAATTATTCCAGACACTGACGAATTTTTTGCCAGGTAACGGCGTTTGCCGGATTAAAAATCATCATGCTCAGTTCTGGTTGTCCATCCACCAGCAACGAGGTGAACTCAAGCTCTATCTCCCCCAACAACGGATGATGCATACGTTTTGTGCCTTCTCCCGAGTGAGCCACGTCCTTACTCCGCCAGAATGCGTCAAATTCAGGACTGACCCCGGATAATTCTGTCACCAGCTGTTGTACTTCTTCGGTCATGCCCGTCCTGGCAATATCAGCCCGAAATGCGCTGACCATAAAATGCGCCAGACTCTGCCAGTCAGCCTGAATCTCACGCATCTGTGGATCGGTGAAAATTCGCCGTAATACATTACGCTGCTCCGGGGGCAGCACACTGTAATCCGTCATCACTTTCCTCGCTGCACGATTCCAGGCCACGACGTCCCAGCTACGGGTTCTGATTATCGCCGGACTGTAGATCAAGGCATCAAGTACCCCCTGAAGACGGGGTGTGACTTCGTCCGGTCGGGCAGCCAGTGCAGAGGGGGGATGGCCGAACGCCAGTAAAAACAGATGTTCGCGCTCTGCTTCACTCATCATCAGACCGCTGGCAATCCGTTCCAGTACTTCTCTGGATGGGGAGCCTCCCCGGCCCTGTTCCAGCCAGGTATACCAGGTAGGGCTGATATTTGCCAGTGAAGCAACCTCTTCACGGCGAAGCCCCGGGGTGCGCCGGCGACCGACTGCAAAACCAAAATGGTCAGGATCGAGCCGTAACCGGCGGCTACGCAAAAATTCACCTAAGGCATTGTCCGCGTGATCAGTTGTCATGGTGTTCCTGTTAGTTTTTATACCCTGATAATCTCACTACTTTTATCCTGTTACGGGGCGGGTACACTCAGTTTCAGAACATGTTACCCGGAGAAACAGACTATGCGAGTATTCTTAACTGGTGCAACCGGTTTTATTGGCTCCCGGATCATTGGTGAACTCACGGAGGCGGGACATCAGGTTATCGGGCTGGCCAGGACAGCAGAAGCGGAACAATACCTCCAGCAGAAGGGCGTTCAGGCGCACAAGGGAAGTTTGGAACATCCCGAAACCCTGACGGCAGGAGCTTCACTGGCAGATGCCGTAATTCATTGTGCATTTGATCATAACTTCGAAAAATTTGCCGAAAATTGCCAGAAGGAACGTGAAGCAATCAAAGCGTTGGGTGCAGGTTTACAAGGCTCTGACCGGCCACTGATCATTACGTCCGGTATCGGAACCGGCGACGCCGGGGACGGGCTTCCGGCCAGAGAATCGGTGTTTAATTCTGACCACCCTAACCCGCGTATCGTGTCGGAACTGGAAGGACAGAAATTACTGTCTCAGGGAGTGGACGTACGCATTGTACGTTTACCTCAGGTCCATGATACCACCCGGCAAGGCCTGTTATCGCCTTACGCCGCATGTTGCATACGACAAGGTAAAGTTGCCTGCGCCAATGATGGCAGTAACCGCTGGCCGGCAGTCCATGTCAGTGATGCCGCTCGCCTGTATGCCCTGGTTCTGGACCACGGACAGAAAGGGCAACGCTATAACGCGGTCGCTGAAGAAGGGGTCACCAGTGATCTGATTACTCAGGCACTGAGCAAGGGACTGAATTTACCACGGGTATTTATCAGTGGTGATGAACTGCAGGCATTTTTTGGCTGGATGAGTATGTTTGCAGATAAAGATATGCCGGCTTCAGGGGCATGGACTCAGCAGCAACTCGGCTGGCATCCGCGAGGTCCCGTTCTGATTGAAGATTTATCCAGTATGGACTATCGCCTGCTTACCGGGGAAGCCGTATCCTGACCATTATTACTTTGACGGATATGACCGTTGGCGACCCTGTCAGATACTAAAACCGGCTGCCCGCGAGTGGGGTGCCGGTCACCGGACACTCTGTTCGGTTTAAAATCACTGTGTCGCCGGAACGGCTATTTTTGCCAGAACGGGTTAAGCAGCCTGGTAATCAAAGGAAGCTCCGTCACTCCGTCCCGGGCCAGAAAATGTCCGTGGTCAGGCAGGGCATAAAAAGGGGCTGACAGCTGCTGGCTTAACCGTAAAGAATATTCCGGCGGAACTATCTCATCATTAAGCGAACCGATAACCACTCGCTGTGGGATCCTTGCGATAACTGAATCCGCATTAACAGGTTTGCGGGTAAAACTGTCCAGCATTTCTAGTCCTGGTACCGGTTCACTGAACCCGGACACCAGCAAAAGTCCACCTGCGGCGGCCCCCGGATAGCGTTGTGTCAGATAATTAAGCAAAGTGATGCACCCCAGGCTGTGTCCCACCAGCCAGCTGTTCTCATCCGGCTCACCAATACTGTCTTCCAATGCATCTAACCAGGATTCGGGTTGCGGAGCCTGTGAATCCGGCAAGCGGGGAACCGTGACATTCAGACCTGACTTTACGGCCTGTTGCTTCAACCAGGGAAACCAGTGATGTTCCGGTGCCGCGGTAAACCCATGGACAATTACCAGTCTTCTTGCTGCCATATTTTTGTTCTCCGTTGCGCACTGATGATCTCCGACTGACCAGAAGGATACCGGCAACAGTTTGTCTCTGCGAAGATATTTGCACAACTATCAAATAGTGCAAAGCATGTGACCTGAACGAGACAGGTAATGGCGGAAAGGGTGTTTCTGGCAGGGACAAAACACAACGAGGCGAAATACTTACTCTTTTCCCGGCAACTTTTATCCCATGAGGTATGGTGCAGGAGAGACCCGGAGGATCACAGTCTGGCTCGTTCACGCTTTCTGGCGTGCATAAAACAGAACAAAGGAACCGGCAGGGTCACCAGCAACAATATCCAGACCAGGGTGTAGACGGCATCGACGCCATCGTTTTGCAGATTGGTATATAACTTAACCGGCATGCCTTGCGGGAAATAAGCAAAAATCATCACGATGCCAAACTCACCTACCGCCCGAACCCATGCCAGTGAGACTGCCGATGCCAGCCCCGAAGCCGACAATGGCAGAACCAGATAGCGGAATCGTTGAAACGGTCTGGCTCCCAGTGTTCGTCCGGCTTCCAGCAACGTCCGTGGAACCGCAGTAAACGCCGACCGGGCGGTCACAATAAAATAGGGTAAACCACCATAAATTTGCGCGAGAATAAATGCCGCAGGATTGTTGACCAGTGTCAGGCCAAGAGTTGACAACCACTGCCCTGGCAAACTGTAAGGTCCCAGGGCTGAGATGAGTAGTATCCCCATCGCCAGCGGTGGCGTCATTAAAGGTAACAGTACCAGTAATTCTGCCAGCCGTCGCAGACCACCTTCCCTGGTTGAGCTTGCCAGCCACCAGGCGACCGGTAAACCAATTATCACAATCAGGATCAGTGATACCAGCCCATAACCGACTGACACCAGTACCGAGCCGCCGTCCCCGTAGGACAAACTAAAATTATCCCACGGAGTAATTCCTAGCAAGGTCGCGAATGGCAACGCCAGCAGCAGAAGCGCCGGCATAGCCAGTAACATTATCAGAGGCAGTCGCGGGTGCATGCTATTCAGTACAACGCCTTACCTTTAGGTTCAGCATAACCACTGTCGTGGAATAACTTCTGCCCCTGTGCTGAACGCATGAAATCAACAAATTTCTCACCCTGAGCGACCCCATTTGGCGCATTTTTCAGCACAGCAGCGTAATAAACCAGTGGCTGAGTATGCAGTACTTTATCCTGGCCTTTACTGTCTTTAATGGTGAAGCTAACCGTGTCGTACCACTGTTTTTCCATGTCCGGATTACTGAGGTTAATTTCGTCAGGGAACTTCAGATAGGGAAGTTTTGCTGAAATCACCTCACTTTCGTAACCTGCTGCCGCATCCACCTGACCGCTTTCCAGCCGGGTCAGTAATCCGCCTTCCAGGTTAACCTGGCGTGGGTTCTGTACTCCACCGAGGATCTTATTGGCGATGCCGGGCTGTTTATAATATTTTTCTGCCAGCAGCAATGTGAATACTATATTTTGCCCTTTAGGATCGAGGTAAGGATCGGTACGACCAAATTGTAGTCCTGGCGTCGCCAGCACTTTCAGCCAACTGCCATCATTACGACTATTGGCAGCCGCAAACTCAGCGGCATATTTACTTTTCGGGTTATAGGCAATCACCATACTGGTACTGGCCACGGGCACCGCATTATCGATTAAACCAGCATCTTTGAGGATCTGCATCGGTCCCGGGGTGATAGAAACAAATACATCTGCAGTAACTTTATGGCTGGCCAGTAATCGAGCCATCCCGTAAGCACCCTGCCCCTGCCCCTGATAGGTTCCGTGCTGCTGGCTGGCAAATGCCGGCCCCAGGGACTGATCCATAACTTTGCCCATCGAACCGGCATAAGTCACACGAATATTATCTGATGCCAATGCAGGCATGCTGACAGACAGAGCAACTAATAGTGAACAAAGAACCCTGGACATACTCTACAGCCCCTTTCGATATGTAATAAAATATATAACGATTATCCTGGCATCCCTGCAGGAACACAATGTATTTATGCCGGTTTTTTGTGCGGTTTGCAGGGCTGCTCACTCTTCTCCGGTTAATGGGTGCTGCTAATATGTTTGCTGGTTAAAACCGGTAAATCTTCCTGAGGGTGTTCCAGCTCTTTAAGAATACCGCAGTCGCGGGTTGGCTGGCTGTCATGGCAAGAGTCGCGTAAATCCGCGAGTTGCTTTTCCAGTGCCTGCAGCTCGGTAATTCTGGTTTGTACATGACAAAGATGTTCATTAATCAGCTGGTTAATGACATTACAATCTGCTTCAGGATGGCTGCGGGCCTGTAATAACTGTTTGATTTCATCCTGTGCCATATCCAGAGTCCGGCAGCGGCGAATAAACATCAGGGTATCCAGATGCTGCTGATCGTAATAACGATAATTATTATTCTGATCACGCAGGGCCTTCTGCAGCAGCCCTTCTTTCTCGTAGTAGCGGATAGTACCGACACTGCATAAAGATAAACGCGCCAGTTCACCAATTTTCATTTTTTCTCCTTTGCGTCTTGACCCTATAGCGACTACAGGGTTTTTACTGTCAGGGTTAAGTTACACCCGCCAGGAGAAATTATGAACAGTTACATAAAAAATAAAAAATCAATTAATAAAAATCACGCCCATGGTTCTCATAGATCCCATGGATCCCATCACCGTGGAACCCGGGATTCCCACAACCACGGTCACTCCCGTGACCGTCAGGACTCCTGCGGCCAGGGTCATTCTCATGATCGCCGGGATTCCCACGGCCACGGCCACTCCCGTGACCGTCAGGACTCCTGCGACCAGGGTCATTCTCATGATCGCCGGGATTCCCACAGCCACGGCCACTCCCGTGACCGTCAGGACTCCTTCGACCAGGGTCATTCTCATGATCACCGGGACTCTCGCCGCCACGGCAATTCCCACGGCCACCGGGGTTCGCATAACCGCCGTGGCTCGCGGAGTTCCGGGGGGATATTACGCCGGATTAAACAGGCTATCTTCAAACCACAAAACAGCGGAGGCCAGCAGTGCTGTTCTCATACCGCCCCGGTACTGAACGAATTACCCAAGGGAGAAACCACCGCTACCGGTACTGTGACGGCTATCCGTATTATGGAGATGGACTGTCCGGTAGAAGAAAATCTGATCAACGGTAAGCTTAATCAGATGCCAGGAGTATTCAGTCTGCAGTTTGATCTGATGCAACGAATACTCACCGTGACCCACCAGCAGGATAAAACCGACGATATATTACAGGCCATCCGTTCACTCGGGTTTAAGCCGGAGCTTCCCGGTGTCAAGGCAACCTCTTCATCCGAGCCTGCTCCCCGGACCCGCTACTGGCCACTGGTCATGGCGGGCGTACTGGCACTGGGTGCTGAAGCGCTTAGCTGGCTGCAATTTCCCTATGCATTACAGGCGGCTTGTGCGCTTGCAGCAGTACTGCTGGCCGGGCTGAAGACCTATAAAAAAGGCTGGATTGCGGTCAAAAACTTTAATCTAAATATCAATGCGCTGATGAGTGTGGCGGTCACCGGGGCGTTGTTATTACAGCAATGGCCCGAAGCTGCCATGGTGATGGTGCTGTTTAATATTGCCGAACTCATTGAAGCCAAAGCCCTCGACCGGGCAAGAAATGCAATCGATACATTACTAAAACTCGCTCCGGAATCAATGACCGTACAACAGCCGGATAACAGCTGGCAGTCCATGCATCCCAAAGATGTCCCGCTGGCCGCCATTGTGCGGGTTAAGCCCGGAGAGAAAATTGGCCTGGACGGTATTATTGTCAGGGGCAATTCTGCGATTAACCAGTCAGCCATTACCGGAGAAAGTCTGCCGGTAGAGAAAAAACCAGAGGATCCGGTATTCGCAGGGACTCTCAATGAATCCGGCAGTTTCGATTATAAAGTCACCTCTCTGGCACAAAATACCACTCTGGCAAAGATCATCCGTTCGGTGGAGTCAGCCAGATCCGGTAAGGCGCCGACCCAGCGCTTTGTTGACCAGTTTGCGCGGATTTATACGCCGGTTATTTTTGTCCTGGCGCTGGCTGTCGCACTGGTCCCGCCGCTGTTCTTTGCCCTGCCCTGGTCGTTATGGATTTATAATGCCCTCGTAATGCTGGTGATTGCCTGCCCCTGTGCACTGGTTATTTCTACCCCGGTCACTCTGGTCAGCAGCCTGACTGCGGCAGCACGGATGGGAATTCTGGTGAAAGGTGGCGTTTATCTGGAACAGGGTAAAAAACTGCAGTGGCTGGCTCTCGATAAAACCGGCACGCTGACACAAGGCAAGCCTGAGGTGACTGATTTTATTACTCCCGGGGATACAGACAGAGAGCTACGATTAAATATTGCCGCCAGTCTGTCAGGGTATTCCGATCACCCGATGTCTGAGGCCATCACACGCTATAATCCGGCCGGACAGTCACTAAACATTAACCAGTTTACTTCTGTCACCGGACAGGGGATTGCCGGACAGATCGACGGGGAAGATTACTGGCTGGGAAATCGACGGTTACTTGAATCACAGGGTATCCCGATGGCTGATAGTGATGGCCAGTTTAAGTCCCTGGAGAGCCAGGGAAAAACACTGGTATTCCTCGGCAGCAAACGGGGCTTACTGGCGATATTTGCCCTGGCAGATACCGTTAAACAGACCAGCAAACAGGCGATTGAAGAACTTCATCAGTTGGGAGTGAAAACCCTGTTACTGTCCGGTGATAATCCTTTTGCGGTAGAAGAAATAGCCCGCCAGGTAGGGATAGATCAGGCCAGGGCACAACAATTGCCGGACGATAAATTACTGGCCATTGAAGAGTTCAGCCGTCAGGGCGTGACCGGAATGGCCGGGGACGGTATTAATGATACCCCAGCACTGGCCAGGGCGGATATCGGGTTTGCCATGGGTATCGCCGGAACAGATACCGCCATTGAGACAGCAGATGTGGCCTTAATGGATGATGATTTACGGAAAATCCCGATGTTTGTCCGGTTATCCCGCAAAAACGGACAGATTCTGGTCCAGAATATCTCCATGGCGCTGATAATAAAGCTGGTATTTCTGATTCTGACCCTGGTCGGTTCAGGAACATTGTGGATGGCAGTATTTGCCGACGTCGGAGCCAGTCTGCTGGTTGTCGCAAACGGGTTAAGGATCCTGCGTTACTCAGCCAAAGCCTGAACCATCAGCACGGGCTACGGGTGTCTGAGTGCCACAGGCAGATGAATATACTGATGTGGCCCTCTGGCCCGCAACCATCAGCCGGAAATATCAGTAAGATCACGATATGAGTAACGTTGTGGCTCTTAAAAAGCGGTGTTCCTTACTGTGCTTGTCACTGAGCTGTAAGGGGACACCGTTTTATTTATCCGGATATGCGCGGAAGTTCTCACCTGCAGCCACTTGTCAAAACGTCAACCAGAATATCATGCTGTTAATTTTTCCCTCTAATTCTGACCCTGTGATGCGGGCTAAAGATGTTTAAACCGCCACGGTGGTCTTATACTGACCTGCACAGCCACAGGGAAGCAACGGATCCGCAAAATTTTCGGAAAACCCTTAACGCCTCGCAACCTCATAACCAAACAGAGCCCCTACAGAGGATGCTCCAACCTCATTCAGGCAGATATAACAGCAACTACGGTAGTTCTCAGTCATCAGGAGCACCAGAACTACTTCCCTTTTTGTTTGCAGAAACAATGCTTAACACTTCGAACAGATGCAATTAAATAAAATTTAAAGGGAAATTTATCTGAAAGTGAATCTGATTTATTTTTTTCATTATCACTGCTTAATACACCAGATCTAAAACTTATATTTAATCAAAATTTTTTATTTCTGACTTATTTTTGAAAAATTAGCCCATCATAAAACTCACCCGGGAATATATTTCACAGCCCAAAATAAAAACTTATCATTAAATATCAACCTATTAATACCCCATCACTCAGGTCAAACTCATAAAGTTTATAGAAAACCAAAGGTAAAGATTTGAAAAGAATTATATATCGTTTAAGAGCTTTCCTATTCTCTCAATTGGAAATGAACCCTATACAAATAAGACATCTGGTAAAAAAACGAAATTACCCATTACTATTTCATTACAAAATCCTGTGGGGTTTTGGGGGTATTGTTTTTTATTTTCATGTTAGCAGACAAATCCTGTCGCTATCCGTGCGGTAGCTATGCCTTAAATTTTTCGAAGGTCTGATATGGAACGTGTTGTTATTGCCCATTCATCTCTGGGAGACTCTCTGCTTTTTAAAAGCATGAAGGGATGTGAGATATTATCGGAATGGTATGAATATACTATTGATTTTCTGTCAAAAGATAACAGCATCAACCTGAACCAAATGTTGGGAAAAACACTGGCTTTGGAGCTCAAGCCCAGACCCGATGTCACACGTTATTTGAGTGGCATAATTTCCCGCATGGAGTTTGTCGGTCACGAAAAACATATTGAAGAATATTATGTTTACCGCGTAACACTCGTTCCTGAACTCTGGTATCTGACACAAAATAAAGGATTTCGTATCTGGCAAAGCAAGAATGTACAGGAAATTGTTACGTCAGTTCTGGAAGAATACGGCATTCCCTATGAAAGTGCGCTCACTGCCAAGTATCGTCAATGGGATTATTGTGTTCAATATCAGGAAACCATGTATAACTTCATTCAAAGAATGATGCAGCATGAAGGTATTTATTTTTATTTCAAACACAGTGTCGATAAACAGACGCTGGTGCTTGCCGATGCCCCCGGAGCACATAAGCCGTTTACCGGTTATGAGACTATTGAATATCATCAGGATGGTCCCGGGGGTTATGTTAACTGCGAATCGATTGATACCTGGCTTAGCTCAGCCTCTATCACCCCTAGTCTGCACCAACAGGATGACTATAACTATCTGGAATCTAATGCCGACCTCTCCAGCACACTGAAAGTCAGTGATTCCGGAGCGCTAAAAACCGCCACACACCGGGAGTGGCCTGGTCAGTATCAGACGCAAGGCGATGGTACAGATTACACGACGATACGTCAGCAGGAGCATGTTGCCAGACAGCGGGAATCGAAAGGCGCAGGAGATGCTTTCGGCCTGGCCCCCGGATATACCTTTAAATTTTCGATGGCACCACGCGACAGCGATGACGGTGAGGAATTCTTAATTACCCGCGTAGACTATGAGTTAATTGAAAACAGCTACGCCAGTAATGATGATGATAAAACCTTACACCGCTTCAACTTTGTGGTGGTACCCGCCAAAGTCCAGTGGCGCCCCGCCCGCACTGCCCCCTGGCCGCGCAGCGCCGGGCCGCAAACAGCGGTGGTGGTCAATGCCCCGGATGCCACCAAGGGTGACAAAACTTATGTTGCGACCGACCAATATGGTCGCGTTCGGGTAAAATTTCTCTGGTATAAACCCACCGAGGAAAAGGAACTTTACTCCTGCTGGCTGCGAGTTTCCAGTGGCTGGGCGGGTGCTCAGTTAGGGAATTATCAGATACCTCGGGTTGGCGAGGAGGTGATAGTAGACTTTATTAACGGCGATCCCCATATGCCTGTGATTGTTGGTCGTGTTTATAACAATCTGCAAACCCAACCACTCGCTAAAAGCGTGGTTAATATCAAGGATAAGAGTAAGATCCAAGATGACGATTCGATTACTACCGAGGCTGACAGTGACTGGTCATGGTCAAAAAGTGGTTTCTGGACACGAACTATCGGCAGCAGCGATACGACAAACGGCAACCATATCTCTTTTGAAGATCGTGAGGGTGAAGAAAGCCTGGATATGCATGCAGAGAAAGACCTAAATATTTCCGCCAAAAATTCCATCAATATTTATTCGGGTAAAAAGGATGATGGTGCAATTAATATCTGGACGCCAGGTAAAATGCATATTCATAGTAATGAAGCTATCAGCATCAATTCCAAGGTCGCAACTGAATCTCATCAGGGATATCGTAGGGGATGGTACGGAGCCAGTTTTACATTAACTGGACTTCAGCTTGCGATAAATGGTCTCAACGGCACCATGAATCTGGTCAGTAATGTGGCATTTAGTACCACTGATTTCGCCCTCAAAGGTGTTTCGATGGATTATACCTACCTGAAGCGCAGTAAAACTTCATTAGAATATAAAAGCGATATTCAACGCTTTGAGACATTATCTTCATCTGTAAAAATGACTAAGCTGATGTTAATTATGGAAGGTAATTCATCTGCAGTGAATGATGCCAGAGCAGAAATTAATGTCCGTAAAGAGATGAAGCAAATACAAGATCAAAAGAAAAAAACTGATACTGACGGGACAAAGCCGCATGCCACGAGTCGTCGTGATTATGACAACAACGACACCACCAACAACACCAACAACACCAACAACACCAACAACACCAACAACACCAACAACACTAACAACACTAACAACACTAACAACACTAACAACACTAACAACACTAACAACACTAACAACACTAACAACACTAACAACACTAACAACACTAACAACACTAACAACACTAACAACACTAACAACACTAACAACACTAACAACACTAACAACACTAACAACACTAACAACACTAACAACACTAACAACACTAACAACACCAGCAACACTAACAACACCAACAACAACACCCTCGACAATGATGATTCTTATCGTGCGCAGGCAATAAGGAATTTGGAAAGAAGAAATTCGCCCTCTGCACAACAGAACCGCGATAATGCCGGAACAGAACTACAAGACCTCTCCACTGACAGATCGGCGGGTAATACTCCCCGAACAACACAAGCCCGAAGTAATTCTGAACGACAAAATAGTGGCGAATCTAGCGATGGCGATCCTCCCGCCGAATAACTATTAGGTCGATGTATTTAACCCCTGATAAGTCTTTTAATCCGCATCTCACGCCTGGTATGCAATGAAAATTATTAAACCATTACGTATGAGCTGTCTCCAGCGCCCTTATCGCTGGCAGCAACAGGATTATCTGGGCATTGCAGCGCTTACTTTACTGGATATGGGTGCGCAGCCAGGCTTATTCAGTGAACAGGACCTTTGGAAAATGCTTCCGCAGCAATTGCAGTCGCCGGATGGTGTGCCCGATATGGCAATCCCGAAAGCCTGTGCTGAATTTCTCGCCAGCGGCTATGCCTGGACGCGTCATCAGCCGGACAAAACCCGCTGCTGCGCCACTATAGAGGTGGGCAGTCTGCGTAAACAATTAGTGGTGAGCGGAGACCGCGTCTGGCGGGATAATCGTCCCGGGCTGGCACTTCCCTTTGATTCAATTCCCCTCGACTGGCGACACGCCTTCGGTGGTGAAGCATATGCAGAAAATCCTTTGGGTATCGGCCTGGGAAATGAAAATGGTCAGGCCCTGCCAAATATTGAATCACCGCAGCAATCACTGACTGAACCGGGACAGTCCCCTCTGCCCGCCGGTTTTAATGCGCTCTCCTTTACTACGCCGCGCCGTCATGCATTGATGGGGAAAAATTATGACGAGCACTGGCTGCAAAATGAGTATCCCGGCTTTGCGCTGGATACCGACTGGCGGGTATTTAACCAGGCGGAGCAGGATCAATGGTTCAGGGAACAGCCCCAGTTGCCTGCCGGTGCCCGCTGGCGCATCGAAAATATGCATCCGGAAAAGCCAGTTCAGCAGGGAACGCTGCCGCCATGGCAGGCACGCTGCTTTATTACACGCGCCGGGAGTTTTGAAGAGATTTTACTGCGCGCCACCACGGTGCATTTTTTTCCGCATCTCGAACAGATGATGCTGATCTGGCACGGCAGTGCGGCAATTAACGAGGACGATGCCAGCGATATCGATTCACTGATGCTGGCGCTGGAGCTGAAGGATAATCCTCGCGATATCCTCTACTATCAGCAGATATATCACCTGCGCTGCGACGACGAAGATGCGGTACTTACCGCGATGCGCGATCAGGATTTGATTGATGAATCCATCGTTAAACGCAGTAAATCTGTCCTGCCAGAGGCCAGCGACAGCCCGGCGATGCAAAATACGGTCGCCGGCGTAAACCATCAACGTGAAGAATTTCGCAAGCGCATGGAACAACAGGGCCATCCGGTGGACGAGACAATGATGTCATTTACACCGCCATCAGCCCCTGATCCGCACGACTATGACAATCTGCCTGAAATCATAAAACGTAAACAGCAGGAAGGTGATGAGCTGTTTGACCAGATGCTGAACGAGGTTAATAAACATCAGGAAAACAGTAATGTTGGAATCCCGGAGGATGATGAACTGCCTTCTGGTATTGAGAACTATCACCTACAGCGCACCACCCTGGCGTCATCCCGCCATCTGCAAGGTAGTAGCGACGAAAAAATCGAAAAATCCCAACAAGCGATATATGACAACTATCGGTTCACTGCCCATAAACAGAACACAGCACAGCGGCTTTCTCCTGAGGAATCTCAAACGTACAGAACTTGGCTAAGTGAATTAATGGTCGGCGATAAAGATGCCAGCGGCCATGACTTTACAGGGGCTGATCTCTCTGGTCTCGATCTGCGCGGCGCTAATTTTGAGAATGCGTTACTGGAAAACACCGATTTCAGCCACTGCCAGTTGGAAGGATGTAATTTCACTAACGCAGTGCTGGTACGGGCGGAATTTCACCACAGTATCGCCAGAAGCTGTCTTTTCGACGGTGCAAATCTGTCACTGGCGCAATGTTGCTATAGCGACTTTACCGGCTGTGGTTTTAAGGAAGTGGAGTGTGAGGATACACAGTTTGAACACTGTATTTTTAACCACGCTCAACTGGCTGACCTGCTTATTCGTGAAGCCTATATTCGCCATTGCCGTTTTCATCAGGCGGTACTGGAAAACTGCAATTTTATGGATCTTCATATGTCAGACCTGGATTTCAGCGATGCATTACTCAGGAGCTGCAATTTTATCCGCTGCCAGCTGGATAGTTTCAGTTTCAGG
Source organism: Tatumella morbirosei (assembly GCF_000757425.2). Taxonomy (GTDB): domain Bacteria; phylum Pseudomonadota; class Gammaproteobacteria; order Enterobacterales; family Enterobacteriaceae; genus Tatumella; species Tatumella morbirosei. The sequence goes on from NZ_JPKR02000003.1 coordinate 1,414,449, forward strand.
GGGATAACCGCGACCGGCATATCACTGTTGAGTTGCCAGGCCGAAAAAGTCGATTTCAGCGATGCCCTGATGAAACACTGGGTGTTTGTTTCTGAGACATCACTGCAACAGGCGCGTTTCAACCGTGCTTCCCTGACAGAATGCAACTTCCGTGACCAGCAACTGCAGCAGGCAATTTTTGACCAGGCACAACTCGATAACTGTGACCTGAGTGGCGCGAACTGTCAGCAGGCCAGCATGCAGCTTATGCGCACCCACAACAGCCGCTTTGTTCGCACCATACTGCATTTCGCCGATCTGCGGGGCAGTCTGTTATTGGGGGCAGATTTACAAAAAAGTGAACTTCAGGGTTGTGATCTCAGCGACTGTAACCTGTTCCGCGCCGATCTTTCGCAAACAATCACTGACGGGGATACCCGTTTTGAAGAAAGCCTGATAGAAGGTATGAAAACAGTGCCTCGCCGAAAGGGATTGCGCGTATGACAATTATGACGCCGCAGACAATTCAGCAAGCCTGTAAGCGGGGTGAGATCCTTACAGATATTCAGGTAATTGATCGTAACTTTAGAGATCTGGATTTGTCGGGGGGTATTCTGACAGAGATCGATCTGAGCGGCTCGGATTTCTCCGGCTGTAATCTGCAGGAAACATTATTCAGCGAATGCCAGCTTCAGGGCAGTAATTTTCAACAGGCGCAACTGAAAGAAACGTTGTTCAACCAAAGCAGGATGATCGCAACGATCTTTGACAACGGCACCCTCGAAGAATGTCTGTTCACTCAATGTATTCTCGATGAAGCATGTTTCAGAGAAGCTATTCTTTACGGTACAAAATTTACCCACTGCGAGCTTAATGATGCAAATTTTGAGCTGGCCTCACTGAATAAATGCACGTTCATCGAAGTCACTCTCAACAATGCAATATTCAATTATATCGGCTGTAAAGAGAGTGCTTTCATGCAGGTCGATTTGCGTGATACCGATTTCAGTGCCAGTGATTTCTTCCTGACCACCTTTTTTGAGTGTGATCAACGGAACGCCCAATATGCAGATATGCGTTTCGAACGCTGTCAGTTTCAGAAATGCCGTCTGGAAGGGGTGAATTTTTCAGGGACGGCTCTGTCAGGCAGCAACTTCAGCCATTTATCACTGTTCGGTACCCGACTGGATGGCGTTCAGGCAGAACGGGCAATGTTTTGCGGCTGTGAGTTAACCGGCACCGATTGTCGTAATGCCTGCTTTAACCAGGCAAACTTCAGTGACGCCACCCTGACAGGCTGTGACTTCAGTAACAGCTCTCTGCAACGGGCACTGTTTCAGAAAGCCAGTGCCCGGCAAACCCGGTTTTATCAGTGCGCCCTGCATTATGCCGACTTTTCCTATGCGCTGGTCGATGATGCCGACTTTACCGGCGCACAGTTTCAGCAAACCCGTTTTCACCGCGCCAGCCAGCAAGAAAGTCGTTTTTCCTCCCGTGACGGAATTTCTGAACAGGATGATGCGCTGTTTGCCGCAGAGAACTGGCAACCCAAAACGCGCCCTAAACCACAAGAGGATTACCATGAGCCAGGTTGATCAAACGCTGTACCTGCCCATTCAGCCCCCCGTGCAGGATCAAGGAAAGGTCATTTCCGTAGAAAGCGACGGCAGCGTGCAGGTACTGATCGCAGGCCGCCGCTGGTGCTGCCAGCGTGCCGCCAGTTGCCTGCTGCTACCGGAGCCTGGCGATCTGGTGCTGGTTCACAGCAGTGGCATGCAGCTCTGGCTGCTGGCGGTCCTGATCCGTGATTGCCCGACTCAACCTGCACAGATCCATTGCGAAGGTGAACTACAGATTCAGGCGACGCAGGCTATCAGCCTCAACAGCCCGCAGTTTAACCTCACCGCCGGTAAAGGCGACTGCCATGTCGAGGAGATGAAATACAGCGGGAAATCACTGTCTGCCTGGATCAGTGTCAGCCGGTTTATTGGCAAACGCTGTGAAAGTGTCTGGGAGAGTCTCAGTCAGGTCAGCCACCGGCTGATGCGCAGGACCATTGAAACTGAACAAGTCCGGGCCGGACAACTGGATATAAAAACCAGCGACTTTACCCGTCTGCATGCCCCTGCCACCTTTATCAGCAGTGAAACGCTGACCCGGGTCGATGGCAAGCAGATTCATATCGGTTAATGAATCTTTCACCGTGGAGGAAAGTATGTTTGCAAACTGTCAGTCTGGCGGAACCGATCAGGCAATGGCCGATGTATGTAAAAACCCGGTACCAGCGACTTACGTCAATCTGGCGCCCGGGCCGACCGCTATACCTAATATTCCTTTCATCCTGTTCGCTGGCGGGCCGGCACATAATATGGCGACCATCACCCCGATAACGCAGGGCGATGAAGCCGGAGTATTGGGTGGCGTTATCTCTCAGACAGTAATGGGTCCCTCGCGGCATATCACGGGTTGTAGCACGCTGTTGCTACAAGGCATGCCAGCCACCCGTTTAACCAGCGTAACCCAGCAAAATACTAATAACGCCCCGGGGGTTCGTATTTCTCCCAGCCAGACCATTGTTTCACTGCTTGCCCGCTAACGACTGCGTTTTATCATGCTCAAAGGATACCGGCGTTAACATTATGAAAAAAATAAAAATTATTTTCGCAGCTATCGCAACACTACTGGTGCTTATTACTGCAGGATGCAAATCCCCGCCGCCGGTCGATCCTAATCCCATAGAGACCACAACCGTCAATGGCGTAGCACTGGTCCATCGCCACTCCGTGCAGGCCCCGTGGCAATTCACCCCTGTCAATGCGGAATACCGCGCACTCTATAACGCCTCGGTGATCAGTAAACCTGACTTCAGTGGGAATCGGGTTAAATATCTCACCGCCGGTCAAAGCCTTAAGGTGCTGGGTCTGGTTGAGAACCAATGGCTAGCCATTGCCGGCGATGATAACAAACAGCTTATCGGTTATATCCAGTTCAGAGCCGCGGTCCCGGCCGATCGTTATGAGGACACGATTAAGGTTCCTGAACCGAAACGCCGCGTTCAGCAAAAACAGTGCGTCGGTGTGGGTACCGGTCAGGCATGCCGTAACAGCAAGTCAGGAACCTGGGTTATTCGCTAAGGAGTCCGGTCATGAGGCGAGTTAACGTTCTACGAATCAGCCTGTTATGGCTACTGATACTCTGTCTGGCAGGTTGTATGTCTTCAGCACGGCAGGTGCCAGCCAACTGGAAACTGACCTTTAACAGAACGTCCGCCACCAATAACGGGGCACCACTGAAGATACGGGTATTTCTGCTACGTTCAGACGCCAATTTTATGTCGGCAGACTTTTATTCTTTACAAAACAACGCAGAAAACGTGACTGGCGGTGATGTGCTGGAGAGTCGGCAGTTTTTCCTGACTCAACAGGCCGGCGATAAAATACTGCAGGGGAATTCCCCCCCGGAAGCGCGCTTCATCGGAATCATTGCCGAATATCAGTCAATCAATGGCAAAAGCTGGCGTCTGTCGTTACCACTGCCAGCCCCACTGACTACCAATTTCTACAAATTCTGGCAGTTCTCTCCTGATGAAATGAAGGGCGTAGTCGATGCCACTGCTGGCGGGCTGCAATACAAACCGACGGATGATTAACCGTCACACCCGGAAGGCAATATGAACACAGCAGATAAGGTTATCTGGAGCGAAGGGATGTTTTTACGTCCCCATCATTTTCAACAATCTGAACGTTGGCTTGAGGCTTACAGCCGCAGTTGGGGAAAATTGCAGTGTCCCTGGCATTGGGGATTTATGACGCTGAGTATTGATAATGCGCTGCTGCGTCAGGGAAAGCTGGCGATAGCTGAAGCCAGCGGCATCATGCCCGACGGAACACCCTTTACGATTAGCCATCCGGATAATGCGCCTGTTCCCCTCGACCTCTCCGGGGTGACAGAAGAGATCACTATCGTGCTGGCGTTACCTGAACAACGTAAAGGTCGCACGGAAGTGATATTCAATGAAGCGGCCGATTCTCTGGCTCGCTATCTGAGTGAAGATCGTGAAGTGGACGATCTCAATGCATCTGCCGTCGGCCGGGCCGCAATGCAGTTTGGCCGGCTGCGCCTGAGTCTGATGCCTGCCGCCGATGTAAATGCCGAGTGGACCGCAGTCAGCGTCGCCCGGGTCAAGGGCACCGGTAAAGATCGTAGTCTGCAACTGGATACCGGTTTTATACCGCCGTTACTTAACTGTCATATTTCACCGTCAATCACCGGATTTCTTAATGACATGCAGGGTATTTTGGCCCAACGCAGCGAACAAATGGGGCAACGTCTGCAACAGGCCGGGCGTGGCGGTAATACCGAAATGATCGATTTCATGCTGTTAACGCTGATTAATCGCTACATTGGCCAGGTAGACCACATACGGCGGTTACCGCAATTGCACCCTGAGCGACTGTTCAGTGACTGGCTGCAATTCGCCACCGAACTGACCAGTTGGTCGCCCTCACGGCGCCCCGGCGACAAATTACCGGTTTACAATCACGATAATCTCTATCTGAGTTTCAGCCGCCTGATGCTGCAGTTGCGCCAGAGCCTGTCGCTGGTGATGGAAGAGAACGCACTGCAACTGACACTCACCGAGCGCTCCCATGGTCTGTACGTTGCCACCGTCTCCGATGTCAGTCTGATTCGGGATTACGGTTTTGTCCTTGCCGTCCGCGCCGATCTACCGGGAGAAACCCTGATTACCCACTTCCCTGCCCAGATGAAAATTGCCCCGGTAACCCGTATTCGCGACCTGGTGCAATTACAACTGCCGGGTATCGGGTTACGGGTCATGCCCTCTGCCCCACGTCAGATCCCGTGGCACTCAGGCTATATCTATTTTGAACTGGAGCGCGGAAGCGAACTATGGAAACAAATGGCGAAGTCTGAAGCTTTTGCCCTACACCTTGCGGGTGACTTCCCGGGTCTGGATCTTCAACTTTGGGCATTGCGTAACTCCCGCAACTGAGCAGACAAAGAGGCAGAGCAATGATGCAATCCTTTTCAGTCAACGGCGATGGTGCTAATGAGCCTGCATCAGACGAAAACCCGCTGGTCACCCTGGCTAATCCGTTAATCAACGCCATCTCTCAGATTCGTAATTCAGTGTCACACAATAATCCGAACGATTTGCGTCAGCAGCTGATTGATTTAGTACGTCATTTCGAAGTGGCCTGCCAAAAGGCACAACTCCCTTATGAAACCATCGTGGGCGCCCGCTACTGCCTGTGTACTTCACTGGACGAAGCGGCGGCGCTGACCCCCTGGGGCAGCCGTAACGTCTGGCCACGCAGCGGCCTTCTGGTCACGTTTCATAATGAAACATGGGGTGGTGAAAAGTTTTTTCAGTTGCTGGCCCGGCTATCGCGTCATCCGCAGCAAAATATTTTACTGCTGGAACTGATGAACGCCTGCCTGCTGCTCGGTTTTGAAGGGCGTTACCGAATCATGGAAAACGGGCGTACCCAACTGGAAACCCTGAAGCTACGCCTGTTACAGCTGATTCGTTCAGTACGCGGACCCTATCCGACGCCGCTTTCACCGCAGCCGGTTGACGCCCCGGTTCAGCAGAAACTCTGGCGCCCTCTGATTCCGCTGTGGAGCCTGGCAGCTCTGCTGGCCCTTCTGGGCTGTCTGGTTTACATCAGCCTTAACTGGCGGCTCAGTCACTTTACCGCACCGGTGCTGTCGGCAATTTATCAGACTGAACTGCCAAAAGTGGATATTGCACGCCCGGCTGCACCTGCTGAACCGCCACTCAATTTAAGGCATTTTCTGGCACCAGAAATTGCCGAAGGCCTGGTATCCGTTCGTGATGAAGCGACACAAAGCGTGGTATTGCTGCGCGGCGACGGACTGTTTAGTTCCGCCTCGACGACTATCCGCAGTCGCTATCGTCCGGTGATCGACCGTATTGCTCAGGCGATGGATAACGTTAAAGGTCAGATCCTGGTCACCGGTTATACCGACAACGTACCGATTAGCAGTGCACGTTTCAGTTCCAACTACGAACTTTCGATGGCCCGTGCGCAGTCAGTTCAGCAAATGCTGGGTGAACACCTGCACGATCCCGGGCGCATCACGGCCGAAGGCCGGGGGGAAAGCAACCCTCTGGTCGCTAACAGTAGCAATGCGAACCGCGCCCGTAACCGCCGGGTGGAAATCACGCTGCTGGTTGCCCCCAAACAAACTCAGGCTGAACTGAATAGCGTGAAATAAGGAAAGGCAGATCATGTTTCGGACTATGTTTTCAATTATCCGCAGCCGGCTGTTGTGGGGCGTCGTTGGTATTACCGCGGTCTGCCTGCTCATCTGGACTATTGGACCGCTGGTAGCGATTGGTGATTATCGTCCTCTGGAGTCTGAGACCAATCGCTTTATTGCTATTGGTGTGCTCTATCTGTTCTGGGTTTTATTTCGACTGGTCCCTCGTCTGTGGCGTCGCTGGCAGAACCGCCGGCTGGTCAGAAAACTGGAGCCTGCTCCGGCAGAAGAGGCTCCGCAGGAAAACAGCAGCCAGGATCCTGTGCTCGCTGCACGCTTCAACGAAGCAACTCAGCTATTACGTCAGGCTCGTTTTAACCGGCCGGAGAGCCGTTTCCGTCCGAAATGGTTACAACGTTTCGACCGTAAATATCTCTATCAGCTACCGTGGTATATGCTGATTGGCGCCCCCGGCTCGGGGAAAACCACCGCCCTGGTAAACTCGGGTCTGCACTTTCCACTCGCGGATCATTTTGGTAAGAATGCTCTGCGGGGCGTAGGGGGAACCCGAAACTGCGACTGGTGGTTTACCGATGAAGCGGTGCTGCTGGACACCGCCGGGCGCTATACCACCCAGGAGAGTGATAAACAGCAGGATGCGGGGGAATGGCGCAGTTTTATCGCTCTTCTTAAAAAATACCGTCCGCGCCAGCCGGTTAACGGAGCCATTATCACCATCAGCGTGTCAGACTTGCTCAGTGAACCGGAGGAAGCCCGGCATCAGCAAGCGACCTCACTACGCAAACGTCTGCTGGAGTTGCGTGAACAGCTTGCTATCCCCTTCCCGGTGTACGTGCTGGTCACCAAAACCGATTTGCTGAAAGGGTTTACCTCCTCTTTCAGTGCAATGAATAAAGCGCAGCGCGACCAGATTTGGGGCTTTACCTGGCCCTGGCAACAGTCGATCCACAATCTGTCTGAGGAATTTGAATACCAGTTTAACCGTCTGCACAGGAGGCTGGAGGCGGGTCTGTCCGATTTGATGATAAGCGAACATGATGCCCTGAAACGTGCGGAAATGTACCTGTTTCCTCAGGAGTTTCTGACCCTCAAACCCTTGCTGCAACACTACCTGAGTGTCGTATTCGCTGTCACTGGCTATGAAACCACTTTGGTTCCGCGGGGCGTCTACTTTACCAGTGGTACCCGGGAAGGATTACCGTTTGATCGGGTCATGGGGCAGATGAGTCGGGCCCTGGGTTTGCCTGCACTGCCTTCTCATGAAGAAGAGAGTGACAAACCCTGGGATCCGCAGGATCCACCCTCACCGGTGCCGGCCGGACGGGGTCAAAGTTTCTTTCTTCACCGGCTGCTGGAAGATGTGGTGTTCAGGGAGGCAGGGCTGGCGGGAGTGAATCGCTGGTGGGAGTATCGAAGCCGGATGCTTTACTGGTCAGCTTACGCATTGTTGGGGGTAGCCCTGCTGATTGCCGTGATCTGGTGGACAGCCAGTTATCAGCACAATAAAAACTATCTGGCGACAGTGCAGCAGCGCGTTCCGCTAGTGGAAAAACAAGCAAAAACCCTGCCGCCACTGACGACCAGCGATCTGTTTGTACTACTGCCGTTCCTGGATAACCTTGCGCATCTGCCTGACAGTAAAAACATTGATGATCTCACCGCTCCTCCCTACAGCTGGCGTGCAGGCCTGTATCGCGGAACGGAAGTCAGTAGTGCATCTGATTCACTCTACCAGCGTGCACTGCAGCAAATGCTGTTGCCGGTAATTTCACGCAATATCACTGACTGGGTACGTAACGATAACGGCAGTGATGTGGATTACAGCTATGAGGCTCTCAAGGCTTATCAGATGCTCTATCTTCCACAACACTACGATGGCAAATTTCTGCACGCCTGGATAATGCTTAATGTGCAACGAACCCAGGGGGCAAATACCGCTCAAACTGCACTTCAGGCACTGGACTACCATCTGGGACAGCTGCTTGACAATAAGATCAATGCATCGCCTTTTGAACGTGACGACAACCTGGTGGTGCGCCAGATAGACATGATCAACCGTTCGCCGTTGTCAGCCCGGGTTTACGGACGCCTGAAACGTCTGCTTATCCCGCGGATTACCCGGGGAGTCAGCCTGACAGATCTCAGCGGTTCTCAAACCGAGCTGGTGTTTGCCCGTAAAAGTGGTCGGCCACTGACTGATGCAATCCCGGGTTTCTATACACCGGCAGGTTACTGGGGGTTGTTCAACAGTAATATCAGCAATGTGTCCACCAGCCTGCTGAATGAAGACAAATGGGTGCTGTCACGCAGCGAAACGCCGGAGGAGCAAAAAACTCTCGAAAATACAGTACGCCGTCTCTACATGGCGGATTACATACAGCAGTGGGATGGGTTATTGCAGGACATTGAGTTGAAGCCTGTCGCGGGTATTGAATCGCGAATTAACGCAGCCCGGATGCTGTCGGGCCGTACCTCTCCCCTGCGTCTGATGATAATCAACCTCAGCCGCAACCTGACGCTGGAAAAACAACAGAAAAAAGAGAAACCGTCTCTGCTGGAACGCAGTACCCACTACGTTAACAACAATGCGACGGCCACACTACAGGCCTTATTCCGTGCCAGAAAGGCTGCACAGGATGGCAATATTCAGGCACCGGAGCAGATGGTGATGGCACATTTCGCGCCAATCATTGAACAGGCTCAGTCCAGTGATGCTCAGACCGGTTCTATTCCGTTTGATGCGCAGCTCAAAGATATCGACGATCTCTACAACTACCTGACCGCTGTGCAGGACGCCAGTAACAGTGGCATGGCGCCACCACAAAGCGAAATCATTTCGCGTATGCAGGCAGATGCCGGTCGTCAGCCGGAACCATTCCGTAGCATTCTGACGTCCCTGGTGCTGGGCGCCAGCAGCGATACCCAAAAACGCAATATGAACAATGTGCAAAAGCGGGCAGATGTTGAGGTCGGCAGTTTCTGCCGCCAGGCTATCGCCGGTCGTTACCCTTTTGCCCCGCACTCTGCTGTGGATGTGACGCCAGACGATCTGGCCCGCGTGTTTGCCCCCGGGACCGGCCTGATGGATAGCTTCTTCCGCGAAAACCTGGCAAACAAAGTAGATACCACTCACAGCAGCTGGCGTTACTCACCGGGGGTCGACGGCAAAAGCCTGCCGGGAGGTGTTTCACTGCTGCGCCCTTTCCAGCAGGCTCAGGCGATACGTGAGGCGTTATTTGCCAATGGTTCGGCCTCCCCATCTTATCGACTGACCATTACCCCGGTCAGCATGGATAACGCCATTCTGAACCTGACCCTCGACGTGGATGGGCAAATTATTCGTTACAGCCACGGGCCGCAGACGCCACAAATCGTCAGCTGGCCGGGCAGCGGTAATACTCAGCAAGTTCGCCTGCAGATCGGTCTGACAGATGGTACCACCAGCACACTGAATACCACCGGCCCCTGGGCGTTAAACCGCCTGTTTGATAAAGCGCGAATCAGTCCGGGTAATAACCGGTCCGGCCATCTCGCCACCTTCATCATCGGCGGGCGTCAGGTGGTACTGGAATATACGCCGAACAGTATTCGTAATCCGCTACAGCTGCCGGCCTTTAGCTGCCCTTAGTCCGTGAGAGGAAAAATATCATGAGTCACTTCCCTGCTCCAGGATGGTACGGAAAGTTACCCGGCAGTGGCGATTTTATGCGCAGACGGCTGCCTCCCGGGCTGATTGATAGCTGGTCCCGCTGGTTTCAGAACGGGATAGAGCGTATGCGCACAACTGAGGGAGCGGATAAAGGCACCTCCCCACAATTTATTAAAGCTCCGCTATGGAATTTTATTATTCCAGCCTCTCTTGGCGTTCCCGTCATACAAATGGGCTGCCTGTTACCTGCACGGGATCGGGTGGGCCGTCAGTATCCGGTATGCGTGATGCAGCTTTATTTACTGGAAGAGTGGCATTCACTACGGCTGCGTATGGCGGGAGACTGGTATTACCAGTTGGGTAAGACGCTCAGTATGGCAGTACAGAATCGTTATTCCGGCGATCAGTTTGACCGCGCACTGGCGGGCATGCCTCCGATACCTGAACCGGACAGCGGATTGCGCTCAGACGTGCTGGATATTATCGGTTACCAGGATGTCCCCTGCCATCTCAACTGGCCTCAGGTAGAAAGTTATTTTGACCCGCTGCAGTACAGCAGTTTCTGGTGGACCAATCAAAGCGACGGAAGCGCATTTTACACCCATTCGCACAGTGGCAATTTTACTACCCGACTGTTTTTTCGGTTATTTAATCCGCCGCATGCCAGACGAGGGGATCACAACGGATTGCACCCGCCACTGTTTAACCAGTCTTAATCGTACAGAAGGTTAACTGATGAATGTCGAAAAGCTGCTTATCCCACTGCGGGAAGATGCCCCCTGCGGAGACAATCTTGAATATGACGCCGCATTTATGGCACTGGACCAGGCGCGTAATGGTAAAGCTGAACAGCAATTTGGTGAAACTATCATTCCGGCAGAGCCTCCGGACTGGCCACTGGTGGCCCGTCAGGCGCTGGATCTACTGGAGCGTACCCGCGATATCCGTCTGATTCTGATTCTCACAGAAGCCTGGACCTACACCCGGGGTCTAAGCGGATTCGCCAGCGGTCTGACACTGCTCACTCTGTCCCTTGAACGCTACTGGCAAAGTCTGCACCCTCCGCTGGAGTTTGACGGTCAGCCAGATCCCATGCTCCGTGCCAGCGCACTGGCGGCACTCAGTGAACAATCTTCACTCGCGGTTGCGTTACGCCAGTGCTGGCTGATTAAAAGCAACACCGGCGAAATTTCGTTCCGCGATGCCACCTCATTGCTGGATGGCAGCAAAAGCGAAATCCCTGGATTTCCCGGCGGCACGACACGCTTGCGCGAAGAGCTCAGGCAACACGGTAATGCCGGGGCCATCAATGTACGCACCATATACACCCAACTTCAGTCACTAAAATCCATACTGGCACAATATCTTGAGCCCGCTGACCGGCCGGATATCAGCATGATAGAAAAAAGTATTTCACTGCTGCTGCCGTACTGTCCGTTGCCTGAAGAGAAAGAAACATTGCTGACCAGCAATGATGCAGAGGGTGAATCATTATCTGTCCAGACGGCCTCCTCCGCGAAAGAGAGCCCGCCTGCGCTTACCGACTGGCGTCAGGTCAGTCTGCAATCACGTGCTGACGCGGAGCTGATGCTGGAGAAGATCCGCGTCTACTTTCTGGAGCACGAACCCAGCCACCCGGCCCCGATTATGCTGGAACGTGTTCAGCGACTTATTCAACTCGACTTTCTGGAGATTATTCGCGATTTAGCGCCGGACGCCGTAAATCAGTTACAGGGCCTTTTTGGCCGCACGGGAGAGTAAATCCCATCCAGTTCTTTGCTTTTATTGACGGAGAAACACTATGGCTAATTACCCCAGTATCAAACGTGCCCGTAGCGGACAGAAATTTATTTCACGTAACCGCGCGCCACGTGTGCAGATCGAATACGACGTAGAGATCTACGGCTCAGAGCGCAAAATCCAGCTGCCTTTTGTCATGGGGGTGATGGCTGATTTAGTGGGACAGCCCACAGAACCCCAGCCGGAGGTCACAGAACGTAAGTTTCTGGAAGTCGATATCGACAATTTTGATGAACGCATGAAGTCCATGAAACCACACCTCGCTTATCACGTGGATAACACCCTGACGGGGGAAGGCAAGCTGGGTGTCGATCTTACCTTCAACAGCATGGATGACTTCCTGCCGGACGCCATAGTGCGTCGCGTGGCCCCCTTAAACGAACTTCTGGAAGCCCGGACCCAGCTCTCCAACCTGCTTTCTTATATGGACGGCAAAAATGGGGCTGAGGCGTTAATCGCTGAAGTTCTGAAAAACCCGACATTGCTGAAATCCCTCTCCGCAGCGAAGCAATCTGCCAGCGAAACCCATGTGGACAGTGAAAAGGAGAAAGATGATGAGTAACGTTTCACAACAAAGCGCGACCCCGCAAAGTCTCAGTGTTACCGAAGATGAATTTAGCGCCCTGTTGAACAAGGAGTTTCGTCCTAACAACGATCAGGCTCGCGATGCTATTACTCGTGCAGTACAAACACTGGCAAGCCAGGCACTGGAAAATACCCTGCCGGTTTCCGATGACGCCTACCGCACGATTCAGGCACTTATCGCTGAGATAGATGCAAAGCTATCTCAACAGGTCAATCAGATTATTCATCACGAAAGTTTCCAACAGCTGGAAGGCGCCTGGCGAGGTCTGCACCATCTGGTCAATAACACCGAAACCGACGAACAACTGAAAATTAGGGTGATGAATATCAGTAAAAGGGAACTGGCCCGTACCCTGAAGCGCTATAAAGGCGTCGGCTGGGATCAAAGCCCGCTGTTTAAGAAAATCTATGAAGAAGAATATGGTCAGTTTGGCGGAGAGCCGTATGGCTGTCTCGTCGGCGACTACTATTTTGATCATTCCCCGCCAGATGTGGAGTTGCTGGGAGAGCTGGCAAAAATTGGTGCTGCAGCCCACTGTCCGGTGATCACCGGGGCCGCGCCAAGTGCGATGCAAATGGAGTCCTGGCAGGAACTAGCCAATCCACGGGATCTCACCAAAATATTTACCAACACCGAATATGCGGCCTGGCGCACTCTGCGCGAAAGTGAAGATACCCGCTATATCGGACTGGTTATGCCTCGCTTTCTGTCACGTTTACCTTATGGCGCACGCACCAACCCCGTGGACAGCTTCAACTTTGAAGAAGAAACCGAAGGCGCTACGCACAAAAACTATACCTGGTCCAACGCCGCCTACGCGATGGCAACCAATATCAACCGGTCGTTCAAACAGTTTGGCTGGAGTACTTCGATCCGCGGTGTCGAATCCGGTGGCTCAGTGGAGAATCTGCCGTGCCACGTTTTTCCCACTGACGATGGCGGCGTAGACATGAAATGTCCTACCGAAATCGCCATCAGCGACCGTCGTGAAGCAGAACTGGCGAAAAATGGTTTCATTCCGCTGGTTCACCGCAAGAACTCCGATTTCGCCGCGTTTATTGGCGCTCAGTCGCTGCAAAAACCGGAAGATTATCACGACCCGGATGCCGCGGCGAATGCACAGCTAGCGGCGCGTTTACCCTATCTGTTCGCGTGCTGCCGCTTCGCGCATTACCTGAAATGTATCGTGCGCGACAAGATTGGTTCATTTCAGGAACGCGAGGACATGGAGCGCTGGCTAAACTCGTGGATCGTCCGTTATGTCGACGGCGATCCGGTGAACTCAACCCAGGGGACCAAAGCGCGCAAGCCACTGGCCGATGCGCGGGTCACCGTCGAGGAGCAGGAAGATAACCCCGGCTATTACTCAGCAAAATTCTTCCTGCGCCCTCACTATCAGCTCGAAGGTCTGACGGTCTCTTTACGTCTGGTATCAAAATTACCCTCGCTCAATAAGGGTCAGGGGTAATTTTCTGTGAGCGGGACGTTCCCACGCCCGGTTTTCTTTCAATAGTAATCACGTAGTTAATCAACCGAAGGAGTAGTAACAACATGGCTATTGCAATGTTTCTTAAACCTGAAGGCGTTACTGGTGAATCAAAAGACGCTGCTCACGAAGGATGGATCGATATCCTTTCCTTTAACTGGGGTGCAAACCAACCTAACAATATGAGCGTCGGCGGCGGTGGCGGTGCGGGTAAAGTGAATTATCAGGATTTACACGTTCACGCTCGTATCGACAAAGCAATGCCGACGCTGATGTTGTACTGCTCAAACGGCAAGCACATTCCGAGTGTCGAATTTAACGTCTGCAAAGCGGGTGGTACGCAGATGGTCTACAAAAAGATTGTGCTGTCCGAAGTTCTGGTCACCAGCGTGCAGCATACCGGTAACCTCGACGACGATACCGTGGGTATTGAGTACACCTTCCAGGCATCGCATGTGGAAGGCACCTATACCCAGCAAAACGATGACGGTACCGCCGGCGCCGATACCACATTCAGCTGGGATATCAAAAAGAACGCAACTGCCTGATGGTGGACGGCAGCCTCTACGGAGGTTGCCGTCACTGGCTGAATTTTTTGTTCGTGGTGTTATCAGGCGCCCTTTGTCCTGTGCAAAATTATTCAGGTGATGACATGCGATTCACGATTGTAAAAAGTAAAAGTGGCGTTCAGCTCCCGCAGAGTAGCTTCGATTTCTACCCGCCGGGAGGCACCATTGGCCGCAGTGAAGATAACAATTTTGTTCTTCCTGATGAGAGCCGCACGATATCACGTCTGCAGTTGTTGGTGCATACGGCAGCGGATGGTGGATGCCGGATAACCAATCGCGGTAACGTGATTAACGTTGAATTTAATGGTCTTCCTCTGGAGCACGGTCGTCAGGTGGAGCTGCAAGAGGGTGATATTCTGGGGATCGGTGAGTATACTCTGGCAGTGAGTGGGGTCGATAAACCGGTTCCTGCAGCCAGCCCAGCTCAGTCACAACCCGTGCAGGCGAGAACTGCCTCACAGCCGCAAAAAGAAACCGCTGATAACATTCCCGGTGAAATCTGGGACAGCCTGTCGCGGGAGTTCACGCCACCAGAATCTGAAAGTTCTCGTGTGGATAGTCACGACAATCCGTTGACACAACCTGATAATAAGCCACTGAATCCAGCCGATCCACTGGCACACGAAGAACAATTTACCAGTCTTCAACAATTAAGCACGCGGGAAACCGATCCTGCGCGCCTGTTTGATAACAACGATATTTTCCGGCAGAAAACCATTCTGTCCGATACCACCCCCAGCACTCTGAAAGAACAACCGCGGGTAATCCACCATGATAATGAACAGCATAAAGAAATCGATCCGCTGGCGTTGTTTGGAGATAACAGCAATGATGACAGCAGTGATGATACTGACCCTTTCGGGATCATGTCCGGAGAGGCTCAGCCATTAACCCCCCCTGACCTGTTCCGGTCAGCTAAACACCGCAACGGGCCAGCCCTGCAACCCGCTGATATCAGCTCCGGGGTGTTACCACTCTCAGCGGATAATGGAAATACTCAACAGGAGCTTCCGACCTCATCCCGGGCGGTGGACCCTACACCGTTAACGCCCCCTGATGTAGATCATTCGCCCGCGCCCACACCTCAGGCGGAAGCCCGGACACCCCCTGAGCTGAAACCTGAACCACCAGCGGCACCGGACCCTAATCTTCCGCCGGCTCCCAGAGTCTCAGAACAAGCACTCAGCAATACAAACCATGCGCCCATTGGCCGTATGAGTATCGACCCGGTGTCTTACAAATCTTCCGGGCCGCGGCGTAGGGAAAAAACGGCAGGACTGGATGGCGAGCTGTTACAGGCTCTGCTGGAAGGGGCTGATCTCACCGATATGGAAATCAAACCCCACTTTGGTAAAGACCAGATGTTTCTGCTGGGTCAGTTACTCAGTCTGTTTTCACAAGGCACCGTAGCATTGCTGTCCTCACGCTCCATGCTCAAGCGGGGTGTTAATGCAGAGATGACGATGATTCTGGAAGAAGCCAACAACCCGTTTAAGCTGCTACCGTCCGGTAAAACCGTCCTGGTACAGATGTTTGGCAGCCAGATGCCCGGCTTTATGGAACCGGAAAAAGCGGTACGTGATGCACTCATCGATCTTCAGGCCCATCAGCTTGGAATGATTGCCGGTATCCGCGCCATTATCGCCGCCATGCTGCAGTCGTTCAATCCTGAGCAACTGGAAAAGCTTGCCAGACAGGAGGGACAGGGTCGCCATTTTTTATCCTCATCCCGTAAAGCCGCCCTATGGGATTATTTTGTAAAACGCTTTCAGACCACTGCCAACGAAATCGATGATGACTTCCATACGCTGTTTGGCGAGGCCTTCCTCCATGCCTATGACGTTGAAGTGAATCACTACAAAGATCTGCAAACCAAAAAAACGGATAAATGATGAATATTACGTTCGCTTCAACCACGCATCAGGGGCTGCGCAACACGAATCAGGATCAGCTCGGCAATTCCCTCGGTAAACGCGCTGCCTGTTTCGTCATGTGCGATGGCATTGCGGGTGCGCCTGGCGGCGATACGGCCGCACGTCTGGCCTGTGAAACCATACTGGCACAGTTTGACGGTGAGAATCATCTCGATGCCCAGCATATCCGACGCTATATCACCTCCGCAAACCAGGCGATTAAACAGCAACAAACGGCCAATGCGGAGATAAATAAAATGGGCACAACGCTGGTAAGCCTGTTTATCGATCGCGACTATCAACTGGCTTACTGGGCACATGCCGGCGACAGCCGCCTCTACCTGTTCCGCCGCGGATATCTGATGCAGATGACCAGCGATCACAGTCTGGCTCAGCAAATGCTGGATGCTGGTCATAAAGCCGAGGGGATCAATCAGAACCTGTTGTATTTCGCGTTAGGTATGAGTGAAGAACGTGAAGCGAGTTATAGCGACGTTCTGCCACTTGAGGATGGCGATGTTTTTCTGCTCTGCACTGACGGTTTCTGGCATGAACTGAGTATTCCCGAACTTGAGCAGTCTCTGAGGATGGTTAACACCCCGGCAGAATGGCTTTCTTTACTGCATAAAATGAAACCTGCAGAGAACCCGGATAATTTCAGTGCCCTGGCCGTCTGGGTTGGAGAGCCCCAGGATACCACCCTGCTCAGCTCACTGAGTGATGCTCAGCGCATATTGTTGTCACAACAAAATTAAACGGAAGTTATTATGAAAGTGTGGATAGTCCTGTTGTTAGTCTGTCTGCCTGTCGTTGCTCAGGCAAAAAGTGTTCGCATTATCTGGTCCCCTGCCACCAGGCTCAGTGCCTGGCTCGATAACGTCCCCAACTCACAGGTAAAAAACTGGTGTGATGACACTGTCGCAATTCATATAGAACCCTCAGGGGCACTTCGCGAAGATGCCTTACGTGAGTTTATCCCTCAGGCTGGCAATCTGTTGCATAGCCAGTGTAAAAAGCTTTCCACACTGCGCTGGACCTTAATCGACGCTACCGGCAAGCCCGTCTCACAAGGTAGCGTAACAGCAGATGAACAATGGAAAATGTCTATACCTGCACCTGAACCGGCCGTTGCCGATACCACCCCCTGGCAGCGTTTTGCCACCTCGGCCGGTTGTCACTTCCGCACCTACTGGTCCACTGAACCCGGCAGCAATGTACTTATCAGCGTCGACAGTAAACAGAGCCAGTGTGACAGTGATGGCTGGCTCAATGGCCTCGGGGAAGTGCAGAGCGCCCTTCAGCCAGCCGACGGACAACCGCTGTGGTTCCGGGAAGGTTACCCGTTGGCGGACCTGCCGCCGGGCGCGAAAAAAAATAACAACATTCAGGTAGTCACCGCCAATAATCAACGCCTGATTCTGGCGAATGCCGCCGATGCCAGCAGTTGGCTTCTTTTACCCTGGGATGCGCACGACCAGGTCTGGCGTTTTACCGGCCAGGTACTGGTGAAAAGCTCCCACCAGCAGGCTAATGACAAGCAGGCCCGTGATTCCCTGATTGAAAAGGCCCGTCAGTATTGGGAGACCGGATATTCTGCCGGCGCCATCAGCTGGCAACTGGTCTCATCCATCAACCCGCAACTACGTGATCCGGCACAAACGCCACTAGCGACAGAGCATGATCAGCCGCTACCGGCAGGAGCCCCTGGTCGCTGAACAGGATAACCAATGAGTAAAGACCACTCCCGGCAGCAAGACAGCACCTCAATGTATCTCTCCGGCTATAAAAACCGCAGCAATGCTGAGCGTCTGAACTCAGGAGACCAGATGTCCCCCGGGTTGCTCGACAGGCTGACCGATGATACCCCGGAGAACCAGCAACCAGAGCTGAACCGCAACATCGTCACTCATCAGATACTGCGTCGGCAGGTATTACGGGACCTTCAATGGTTATTTAACTCAATCAATAACGAAAGCCAGCATGACTTTCGCCCTTTTTCCCGGGCCCGGGACTCTGTTATCAATTTTGGTATTGAGCCACTTGCGGGGAAACGAATGTCAGAAATTGTGTGGGATGACGTCCATAAAAATCTGCGCAGGGCAATTCTGAAATTTGAGCCCCGTATTATTCCTCAGGACCTGCGGATTCACTGTATTACAGAGATTAAATCAATGAATACACATAATACGTTAAGCATTGAGATAAAAGGCAATCTGTGGTGCGTTCCCTGGCCACTGGCTTTCCTTTTTCGTACCGATCTCGACCTGGAACATAGTCGTTTCTACTTACAGGACCTGGGTTAATGATGAATCCGAAACTACTCGACTATTACAATCGCGAACTGCTCTACCTGCGCGAAATAGGGGCAGAGTTTGCTGAACGTTATCCCAAAGTTGCCGGCCGGCTGGGGATGCGTGGTATTGAAGTCTCCGATCCCTATACTGAGCGCTTAATGGAGGGTTTCGCCTTTCTTACCTCCCGCGTACAGCTGAAAATGGATGCTGAGTTTCCGCGTTTTACTCAGCAACTACTGGAAATGCTCTACCCAAACTATCTTTCGCCCACGCCGTCGATGGCGATTGTTGAATTTCAGCCTGACCCGTCCAAAGGGAATATCAGTAATGGTTTTTCCATTCCCCACGGCTCACTGATTGAAAATCAGGTGATGAAGAGCAAAGGGATCAGTTGTAAATACCGTACCGCGCATGATGTATCACTGTTGCCATTGCAAATCAGTGACGCGGAACTGGCAGGCATCCCGGCAGATCTTCCCGTCCCTTCCGGAGAGCTTCAGCAGCGCGGGGCAATACGAGCGTTGCGTATCCGGTTGACGACCACTGGCAGTATCCCACTCAATCAGCTGGATATTGATAGCATCTCTTTTCATCTTAGCGGGCAGGATATTCAGGCAACAGGCCTGATGGAATTACTGATGGAACACTGCGTGGGTGTGCTCTACCGCAGCTGCGATAATCAACAAAGTCTGTTACTGGAAGAAAGTGCTCTGTTACAGCAGGGTTTTAATGAAGATGAAGCGCTGCTTCCCGACGACCTGCGTAACTTTTCCGGCTACCGGTTACTTCAGGAATATTTCGCTTTTCCGTCACGGTTCCTGTTTTTTATCACCCGGGGCATGAACCCCCTGCTCAGGGAGCTTAACGGACAACAGCAGATGGAAATTCTGTTGCTGCTGGATAAAGGTCATGATGATCTCGAAAGTGTGATTGATAAAAGCCATTTGGCGCTGCACTGTACGCCGGCGGTTAATCTTTTTCCTCGTTCGGCTGAACGCATCACGATGAGCGAACTGACCAGCGAGTACCATCTGGTGGTGGATAATACCAACCCCCTGGACTATGAAATATACAGTGTGTCGCATCTTTATGGCAGTGGCCAAAATATGGCCCGGGAACAGACATTCCGCCCCTTCTGGAACAGCCGGGGAAGCGATCCCGGGAACTACGGGGCTTATTTTTCTCTGCGTCGGGAACCACGCGTCATTTCCGAACAAGCCAAAGTTTACGGTACCCGTACCGGGTATATCGGTTCGGAAATATTTGTGTCGCTGACAGACGAGCACCAGTCCCCCTGGTCGCCCGACTTACAATATCTGATTGCCGACGTACTCTGTACCAACCGGGATCTGCCGTTGATCCTGTTAGCTCAGGGCATGGAGAAATTCACCCTACCGACTTCCGCACCATTACTGGATATCTGTTTGCGTAAAGGCCCGACGGCGCCACGTCCGGCACTGGCAGAGGGAAAAGTCGCCTGGCGGCTAATAAGTCAGTTGCAGCTTAACTATCTTAGCCTGATGGAAACTAATGCCGAAGAAGGCGCAGCATCGCTTCGCCAATTGATGGCACTGTATTCAGAGATAGCCGATACCGCCACAGCCAGACAGATTGACGGTATCCGGCAGTGCGAGATGCAGCCTGTTTACCGGCGGGTACCTGAGCCAGGCCCGATAGTATTTGCCAGGGGAATAGCCATTACTCTGACGGTGGACGAACAGGCATTTGGTGGATCCAGCCCCTGGCTGTTAGGGAGTGTACTGGCGACACTGTTTAGCCGCATGGTGGCGATTAATACTTTCACCGAACTGACCATGAACTCCCTGCAACGTGGTGAGGTCGGCTACTGGCCGGCACGGATGGGGAAAAGGACACTGCTATGACTTTAGCACAGAGACTCCCCGGAGAGACTGCGACTCCGATGCACATTCTGTGCAGCCTGCCGGAGGATTTCTGGCACCTGCGTCGTACCGTGCCGTATAATTACGATCTGTTTCAGCTACTGCGCCGTCTCGACGCGCAGACAGGTTCAGAGTGGCCATTAGGACACGCACCTTTGCCGCATGAAGAACCGGTGCGGCTGGGTCAGGCACCCTCCCTCGCCTTTGCTCCTTCCACGATTGCTGCCATTAAAGCACGTGATAATGGCACGGGAATCCACGATATCGATATCTACAGCTTCGGTCTGTTTGGTCCCAATGGCCCTTTGCCCCTTCATCTGACTGAATATGCCTATGAACGGATAACGCACCATGCTGATCGCAGCATGGTGGAGTTTTGTAACCTGTTTCACCACCGCCTGATACTGATGTTTTATCGTGCCTGGGCCGAAGCACAGCCGGCCGTCTCACTGGACAGAAGTGATCGCCACAGGTTCAATCACTATCTCTCCTGCCTGACCGGGGTCGGTCAACCAGCACTGGAAAATGCCCGGGGCAGCATTCACGAACATGCGCGCTATACCCTCGGCGGTCACTTCACCCGCCAGGCTCACGATGCCGAAGGCCTGGAGCGCTGTCTGAGTTGGTATTTCCAGGTGAAGACAAAAATAATCCCCAACATCCCTCAGTGGATGATGATAGACCCCCGCGAACAGGCCCGACTAAAAGGAGGAAGAAACTCTCCGCGCCTTGGCCGGACAGCATTTCTCGGCGGTGCGATACGCGATATTCAACATAAATTTCGTCTGGAGTTTGGCCCGCTGAAGTTAAAAGATTATCAGCGTTTTCTGCCAGACCAGGCCTATGCACAACAGGTCATCGACTGGGTGCGCCACTATCTTGGCATTGAATACAGCTGGGATGTTCGTCTGGTGCTACGTCAGCAGGATGTCCAGGGAGTTGCACTCGGCGGCCCGCAACGACTTGGCTTTAGTAGCTGGCTGGGTGAACAACCCGCCCCGCGTGACCGCGATGACTTAACCTTCACCCCGGACATCTGACTTCCGGTGATCCGCTCCTTTTCCGATGTCTGCTCGCACAAGGGAAAAATATGTCTGATATTCGTCGCAACGTACTTTTCAGCAAACTCAATACCACATTGTTTTCATCACTCGAGAGCGCCACCGCCTTTTGCAAACTGCGTGGAAATCCCTATGTTGAACTGGTGCACTGGTTACACCAACTGTTACAACAGCCCAACAGCGATATACAGCACCTGATAACCTATTTTGAGTTGGATGAAGCCCGACTTGCTGCAGATGTCGTGGCGGCACTGGACCGGCTCCCACGGGGGGCCAGTGCCGTAGCCGATCTGGCGGAACATATTGATAGCGCGACTGAACGCGCCTGGGTCTACTGTTCTCTCAGTTTCAGTAGTACCACCATCCGCGGCGGTCATCTGCTTCTGGCCCTGCTGAAAACCTTCTCGCTGCGTAACGTGCTGATCGGCATTTCCTCGCAGTTTGCTAATATTAATGCTGACCTGCTGGTGGCTCAGTTTGATATCTGCATGAAGGGTAGTGACGAGTCACTGGCAAACCATTCCCCGGAAGCCGCACTGGAAAATAGCCCTGCTCCACTGGCCCCAGGGGGTGAAAATGTTCTGGAAAAATATGCCCGTGATCTGACCGCGCTGGCGCGTGCCGGAAAAATCGATCCGGTGGTGGGCCGTGATGAAGAGATCCGTCAAATGGTGGATATTCTGCTACGGCGTCGTCAGAACAACCCATTGCTGGCAGGAGAAGCCGGCGTCGGTAAAACCGCTCTTGCGGAAGGGCTGGCACAGCGTATTGCTCAGGGAACCGTACCTCCGCCCCTGCAAGAGGTTCAGCTGTGGTTGCTGGATATCGGTATGCTGCAGGCGGGTGCGGCAATGAAAGGTGAATTTGAATCACGACTGCAGGCAGTGATAAGCCAGGTTCAGTCCAGTCCACAGCCAGTTGTGCTGTTTATTGATGAAATCCACACTCTGATTGGCGCCGGGGGTCAGCAGGGAACCGGTGATGCCGCCAACCTGTTAAAACCGGCGTTGGCCCGCGGCCAACTGCGCACCATCGGTGCCACCACCTGGGCCGAATACAAAAAGTACATAGAAAAAGACCCGGCACTGACACGGCGTTTTCAGCCGGTGCAAGTCTCCGAACCGGATGAGGCCACTGCTGTACTGATGTTGCGTCATCTTTCCGGCACGCTGTCCAAACATCATCAGGTAATGCTGCTGGACGAAGCGCTGGAGAGTGCGGTTCAGTTATCTCATCGTTACATTCCCGCACGCCAGTTGCCGGACAAAGCCATCGCGCTGTTAGATACCGCCTGTGCCCGTGTTGCCGTCAGTCTGTGGAATAAACCACCGGAACTGGAAGACTGCCAGTGCAGAATTGACGCCCTGAATATTGAGATAGACATTGCCAACCGCGAAGCACGTCTTGGTCTGCCCGGGGCACCACTGCGTATCGACCAGGCCCGGGAGGCCCTCACCGTACAGCAGTCCCGTTTTGATGAGCTTTACCCGCGCTGGCAGCAGGAACTGGCTTTAACCCAACAGCTTATTACTCTGCGCAGTGAGCTAATGAGCAATGAATCTCCGGTCAGCGAAGAACAGCAGACGGCATATCTTGAAATACAACACCAGCTTAAAACCTTACAGGGAGAAGCTCCCCTGACTTTCCCTGCCGTAGACAGTAATGTCATCGCCAGTGTCGTTGCAGACTGGACCGGTATCCCGTTGGGGCGCATGATGCGTAATGAGCGGGATGCGGTACTGAACCTGGCGGCAACCCTTTCACAACGTATCGTCGGCCAGCAGCATGCCCTGGAGGCTATTGCCCGCCGGATTCGTACTTCCCGGGCACGGCTTGATGATCCGGACAAGCCCACCGGGGTATTCCTGCTTTGCGGTCCTTCCGGGACAGGCAAAACCGAAACCGCACTGACGCTGGCCGAAACCTTATATGGTGGCGAGCAAAATTTGATCACCATTAACATGAGTGAGTTTCAGGAGGCACACAGTGTCTCTACCCTGAAAGGCGCGCCTCCGGGCTATGTCGGCTATGGCGAAGGCGGCGTACTGACCGAAGCGGTACGCCGGCGTCCCTACAGCGTAGTACTACTCGACGAGATCGAAAAAGCACATCCGGATGTGCATGAAATTTTCTTCCAGGTGTTCGATAAAGGCTGGATGGAAGACGGTGAAGGTCGCCATATCGATTTTCGTAACACGGTGATTATTCTGACCTCAAATACCGGCAGTGAGCTGATTGAAAGAGCCAGTCCACAGGCGAGTGAAGAAGCACTGACCGCTCTGTTACGCCAGCCTCTGCGGGAAGTCTTTCCGGCAGCATTGCTGGGGCGTCTGGTGGTCATTCCATACCTTCCGTTAAACGACGAAATGCTGCTCAGTATTATCAACCTGCGCCTTGAAAAGATTAAACAGCGTCTGTTGGACAACCATCAAATCGATGCTGAATTTTCGCCGGAAGTGGCACGACAGGTCATGTGTCGCTGCACAGAGAGTGAATCTGGCGGCCGAATGGTCGACGCAATTCTGACTCAGACGCTACTGCCGCAAATCAGCCAGCTCCTGTTAAGCGAACCACAAGAGAAGCCTGCCAGACGTCATTTACAGGTCACTTATGCGGACCACGCCTTTCAGTATAACTTCAGCGCCGAATCCGCCGGACCAACAGAGCAGTCAGGAGTCTGAAAATGTCCCCACAATATTCCGGAACCTCATCACAGGCGCTGCCGCCAGGATACTGCTTTAATGAGTATCAAATAGAAGAAGTCATCGGCGAAGGCGGATTTGGTATCGTTTATCGGGCTTACGATCGTGAGCTCGATCGCCAGGTTGCGATTAAAGAATATATACCTGCGTCAATGGTCAGCCGTGCTGATGACATGCGACTGGTGCTGCGCAGCGAACGTTTCACCCGGATTTTCCAGGCCGGACTGATCAGCTTTATTCAGGAAGCCAAAACACTGGCGCGTTTTTCCCACCCCGGTCTGGTACATGTATTGCGTTTCTGGCAGGCGAACGATACCGCCTATATGGTGATGCAGCTATACAGCGGTGAAACGTTGAAAAGCCTCTATAGTCGTCAGCCGGAAGTCGTGACTGAGACATGGATCCGCAAAATGCTACCCCCGCTGTTCAGTGCGTTGAAAACCCTGCATGACCAGGGCTACCTGCATCGCGATATCGCTCCCGATAATCTTCAGATTCAGGCAAACGGCGAACCGGTACTTCTTGACTTCGGTTCAGCCTGTAAAGAGATCGGGCATTTAACAGATAAAACTGAAATCATGCTGAAACCTGGATACGCACCGATCGAGCAATACAGTGAAGGCCGGGATGGCGACCAGGGACCATGGACAGACATCTATGCACTGGGTGCAGTACTGCATACGCTGATTATTGGTGAACCTCCCCCGGTCAGTGTCGTGCGTTCAATCAGCGACAGCTATCAGCCACTGGCAGAGCGCCAGCCGGAAGGCTATTCCCGCGCATTGTTGAAGACCATCGATAAGATGCTCGAACGTGACCCGGAAAATCGTCCGCAAACCATCACTGAGCTTGAAGATATTCTTCTAAAGGCCGACACCTTCCACAACAATGAAGTTCAACCATCGGAAATTAAACCGAAAAAAATAGATCCCACGCCGGAGATTGTCACAAAGACTCCCCCTGAAGTGGCCGAAGTATCTCAGCCTGTTGTGATGAATACCGTGGCTTCCCGCCCCGTTTATATCTATGTTGCCGCGGGTGCCCTGGCGGTAATCATTGCACTGGGGGTTATGTTTCACCGGTCCCCCCCCGAAAAAACCAGCAGGGTGGCAGCCGCTTCGCAGAATCCGCAGGTAGTCTCTTCACAAGCGCCCCGACAGACCAGTGCTGTCGCTGAATCCGCCAAAGAAACGACTTCCACCAGAACAGCCGCAGCAAAGCTGTCGGGGCTGGTCTATCTCAACACTTCTCAGGACGCCACAATACTGATAGATGGCAAACAGCAAGCAATCCATACCGGCGCTGGTGCCCGGTTACTCACTCTGGCTCCCGGAGACTATCAACTTTCTGTCGCACATAGCGGTAAAACCTGGCAACACATGCTGCATATTCCTGAATCCGGGGGCACCAGTCTGTTAAAGGTGCCCGAATAATGAGTTCGTTACAGCAAAGTACCTGGCAGCAGGTAACAGAGGGCCGGGATACGTTATTGTTTAACTATAACTGACGGGATAATGAACCTATGAATATCAATAACTCCGTAGGCATCGGGGGATCAAATAACAGAAATGATGTATTTATCGTGCAGAAAAAACTCCAGGAAAATGGTTTTCCCGGACTGGCTGATGACGGAGTTGTCGGGGTTCAGACCATCTCAGCGATAAAAAACTTTCAACGACGCTTTATGCACTTTCCCGACGGTATTATCTCACCGAACGGCGCAACGGAAAAACGGCTATTCAATAAGCAGGTCATCTCAGCTGATAATGCAATTTCTATCCCTGTAGATATGTCCGGTACCTTGCACGTTAAAAGCGGGCAAGTCACCTTTGATGCGGAAGGGAATGATAGTCCGGCCAGCCCTTACTTTAGCAGGGTACTCCACTGGCCGGGCGGGGCTTCCGGTGTCACCATCGGGCGGGGATATGATATGAAAGCCAGAACCGAAAAAAGTGTCTATAACGACCTGTTTCAGTCCGGCGTCGACCCGCATATCGCCTCTTTAATGTCTAAAGGGCACGGTCTTCATGGCAACAAAGCCCGGGATTTTGTGCGTCAGAACAAACAAATTTGCGGTTCTATCACCAGAAGCATGCAGGTTAATTTATTTTCCAGGATCTATCCCGCTTATGTCAGCAGAGCACAGACTTTTTACGACTCATACAAAAGCGCAGACTGCACTCCGTGGAGCGATTTAAAGGCTGTAATAAAAGATGTTATTGTGGATATGTGTTACCAGGGGGTATTGCGCAAACTGGATATCGAAGTTTTAGGCCAGAATGATACAGACCTTGCCATCAGACTTATTTCATCAACACCCAGAATAAATAAGTACGAAAATGGCCGCCACAGAATTTCTTATCTTAAAAGAGGGTTATAGAGTGAAAAAGATTATTTTTTTTGTAACGTTAGCCATATCCCCCTTCGCTTTGGCAACCCCCCCTGCCGGTGCTGATACTATCACCACTGTTCAGTCTGCCATTCATTCCTGTTACGGAACACAAGGGGCCGGTATCTGCCTGCAATCTGTTCTGGATAAAGCGAAAAAACAAAATAGTGAAGCATGGACACAACTGTCTAATGGTTTAAAGGACGCAGAGAATAAAAAAGAAATTCTGGAAAAACTCACCGCAGGCAAGCAAGCCTGGGAAGTGAGTATGCGGCACGACTGTGAGGCCGCAGGGTTAATGAACACAAAAGACAGCCCTGCCTATAATAATGATTTAACCGCATGTCTCGCCAGTCACTACGCATTCAAAACTGCGTTTTTTCAGAGTCTGAATACCCAGGGAGATGATACCGGTGAGAAAAATCTGCTGGAAGAGTACAGGAAAAATAAAAAGCAATAGCGTTATCAACAGGCTGTCAGTCTTACCATTTCTGACCCGGACACTGCCCGTCACCAGCAGAAACGAAAAGGGCCTCGTCATTGCTGACATGGCCCTGAATAGTGGCGGAACAGACGTCTGCTCTGTAATTATCCAAAACAAGCTAAACTCATTGGCTAACCACAGTAACACTCCCTACACCCCGCCACATTTACAAAATCCTCGTCCAGTACAAATCAACTTAAACTTAGATAAGTGCCTAACTGATGGTATAGCCGAAGTAACAGGGTTTACGGTTCATGGTGCCGACGACATCTATCCCGGGTCAGGCAAAAGTCGTATCTTTTCCCTACCAGCTAAACCCTCTACATGCTTCGCGCAGGCGAATTAAAAACTGGCGCGCGTTAGTGGTCATCGCCGATTTCTGCGACCACACCGCGCAATACTGAGCGGACGGCAACTGGGCGATGGGCAGCGTGACCAGCTTGCCATCAAGCTGCAGGGGCTGAGACATTGCCCGGGCAACCACAATCAGATAGTCCGCGTTGAGCACCATACTCAGGCCGGTGATAACCGAATCCGTACGCAGAGGAGTGACGTTGAGCTGTCGGTAAAAATGGCTGAGTTCGTTTTGCAACTGTTGGTAGTAACCCATTGATGACTCTGGCAGCAACCATTTAGCCTGACGTAGCGCCATCAGATCCCGTTCTTCAGCCAGCGGATGTCCTTTGCGCGCGATGATACAAAATGGCGAGGTGAACAGAGTTTCAATCATCACCCCTTCTGGCGGAGCCATCGGATCGACAGAACCGACGGCGATGTCAATTTCACCGTTGCGCACGCCGGGTAACAGCGAGGATAACTGTCCTTCTTTAACCGTCAGCAACACCTGCGGCAGCTTCTCTTTAAACGCCTCGACCACATCGGGAAACACCGTCAGCGCAATCAGTGACGAGAACCCCACGGTCAGCCGTCCGTGGGTAAAATGGTTTATCTGTTCCACTTCATCTGCCGCACGGCGCAACTCTTCTACCACCCATTCCGCGCGGTGAGAAAAGGCCATTCCCGCCTCGGTCAGTTGGATGCCCTCTTTGCTGCGCAATAAAAGTTGCGTACCTAAAGTTTGCTCAAGCTCACGCAATGTTCGACTCAACCCAGGCTGAGAGACGCCCAGCTCGCGCGCGGCTGAACGGATGCTGCCGCTACGTACCACCTGACGAAAGGCCTGAAGATGCCCAAGCTTTGGCAAATATCTCATCACTTACCCTATAACAAAAAAGCATCACCTATAGAAAAAATATATCTTCCTGAGTCTCATGTAAACGCCTAGATTCGGAGTACATACCACACTCCTCATCACACTCTGATGTCAGGCGGAAAAAATGAAAAGCCAGTCACATATGATTTTTTTGCTATTTGTTGGCTATGTCGTGGTCTATATTGATAAAACTGTCATGGGGTTTGCCTTACTACCCATCGAAAGAGAGTTTGGCCTCACCAGCGCGGAGCTTGGCTACATCACCGGCATTTTCTTCCTGGCCTACTCTCTCTTTCAGGTGCCCGCGGGCTGGCTGAACGACAGGCTCGGCTATAAGACCATGCTTATCCTCTCCCTGTGCGCGCTCGGGTTCTTCGCTCTGTGCTTCGGTGCGCTGGGCATGAGCTTTGGCCTGCTGCTGCTGTTTCGTTTTCTCTCCGGGGTGGGACATTCCGGCTATCCCTGCTCTTGCGCGAAAGCAGTGGTCAGCAATTTCGCCCCGGAAAAACGCACCTTTGCGCAATCGGTTGTGCTTTCCTCCGCCGGGTTGGCAGTGACCGTGGGGCCAATTATGGCCGTCTCTGCGCTGGAACACCTGGGCTGGCACGCGTCGTTTGTGGCGTTGGGGATCGTTGCTTGTGCCATCGCCGTACTGATCGCCGTACGCGTGCCCTATCAGAAACCTGCGCCACGTCAGCAGTCAGATGAGCAAAACGGCGCTCTGTGGCGTAATCCGACGGTGGTTCTACTCTTTGTCTCTGTGTTCTGCATCAATATACCCAACTACGGCCTGATGGCCTGGCTGCCAAAATTCTTTGTCCAGAGCAGGGGGATGCCGCTGGAGATTTCCGGCTATGTCGTCGCCGTTGGCGGCGTGGGGATTTGGTTCTCGTCTTTGTGCACCGGCTGGTTCGTCGGGAAATATTTCCACAACCGCGAGCCGCAGGTGATTTTGATCTGCGCGCTGATTGGTGGTGCCGCCATTTTCGGGATCTTCCATACCGCCACAGCACTGACTGCCAGCATACTGCTGTTCGTTGGGGAAATTTTCCTGATGGCAACATTTGTTACAGCCTTTACCCTGCCAATGAAACGCCTTCCTGAGAATATTATGGGCTCGGCTATCGGCCTGATAAATACCGGCGGAACACTGGGAGGCTTCGTTTCGCCTATTGTCATTGGCTATCTTGTCGGGAAAAGCCAAAGCTATGAAAGCGCATTTATTTTCCTGTCACTGGCAATGATCTGCGCGGGGGCGGCGATAGTACCGCTGATAAAAAAACCTGTGGCCACACTACAGGTGAATGACTGACTGAAGGAGATTGTCATGAAAAGTACCACCGAAAAACTTATCCGCGACGTGAATGAAGAGATGATCCGCTGGCGCAGACATATTCACGCCAACCCGGACCTCTCGTTTCAGGAAAAACCCACCGCTGATTTTATTGCCCGCGAGCTGGGGAATCTGCCGGAGCTTACGATAAGCCGCCCGCTGGAGAACAGCGTAGTTGCCGTATTACAGGGTGAAAAACCCGGCCCAACCTGGGCGCTGAGAGCCGATATCGATGCGCTACCGCTACAGGAAGAGAGTGGAGAGTCATTTAGCTCCACCCAGCCCGGCGTCATGCACGCCTGTGGTCACGATGCCCACACCGCCATGTTAATGGGGGCAGCGAAAGTGCTCTGCCATCTGCGCAGCCAGCTTTGCGGCAGCATTAAGTTTATCTTTCAACCTGCTGAAGAGGTGCCACCAGGCGGCGCACGCGAGCTGGTGGAGAAAGGCGTCGTCGACGACGTCGAAAAGATTTTCGGCCTGCACGTTTTACCGAACAACCCTACCGGAACAATCACGCTGAAACAGGGCGTTTACGTCGCTTCCAGCGATAACTTTGACATCACTATTTTTGGGCAGGGTGGCCACGGTTCAATGCCGCAGTTCTGTATCGATCCGGTGGTAATCGGCGCTGAAGTGGTGACCGCACTGCAAAACGTGGTCGCACGTAATCTTGACCCGATTAACGCCCCGGTGCTGACCATAGCCACCTTCCAGGCCGGTGACAGCTATAACGTCATTCCGGACAGCGCCCGTCTGGCAGGAACGGTGCGAACCCATAATCAGCAGGTTCGTGAACAGGTTCCTAAGCTGATGCAGCGTATTGTTGAAGGCGTAGTGAGCGCCCACGGGGCGCGCTGTGAGATCCGCTGGCAGCAAGGTTATGCCGTCGGAAATAACCATGCCGACACCAACGCCATCGCCCAACACGCCATTGCGGAGCACTTTGATGAAGGGACGCTGCAGTTGGCCGATCGCGCGCTGTTCGGCAGCGAAGATTTCTCATCCTATCAGGAGAAAATTCCCGGCTCGTTCCTGTTTATCGGCTGCGGCAACGAGGAAAAGGGAGCCGTATGGAACGTCCATAATCCACACTTCCGTATTGATGAAGCCGCGCTGTCCGTGGGCGTTAAGGCACATATTGCGCTGGTAAGCGCGTTATTTGAGGCCATTTAACGTCTCACCAACCATTGCAACGGATAAGGTGCAATGGTTGGTAATTCTCACAATCAGTTCCATAGTAGTCACAGTTTGTTAGTCACCAGGACTGTAATGGCACACCAACTCCCAGACTAAATACCGTCCAGGAAGAAACAATAGTGCGTCATAGAAGCCGAATGCTTATGGCCTACTGGAGAGCATATCGAAAAAATGACAAACAAAAAAGGCCATGCTAATCAATAGCATGGCCCTGAATAGTGGCGGAACGGACGGGACTCGAACCCGCGACCCCCTGCGTGACAGGCAGGTATTCTAACCAACTGAACTACCGCTCCGCTTCATTCCCCGTCGGGAACGAGGCGAATATTAATGGCCTTCACTCAGCCCGTCAATGGTTTTTCTTCAGCAATCAATGTGTTTGCCGTTTTTTTAGTCTCTTCGGCCATAATCTGTATATGCCACTAAACACGCCACAGACAACTGCCTCCTTTTTTCAGAACCAGATCGAGGCGTGATTCGTGGGCCGCGATTTCGTCAGCATCTGCCTGGATCACCCGCAGTCCCCCACTGCTTTGTACTTCGCGGTGTGTGATTCCCTGATCAGCGCTTTGATTAGCATCCGCGTCAGAGGCAAATGTCAGTGACGTTTGCCCGCCGGTCATTGCCAGATAGACATCAGCAAGTATCTCGGCATCGAGTAATGCGCCGTGCAGCGTACGCTTGGTGTTATCGATATCAAAGCGTGAACAAAGCGCATCCAGGCTGTTCCTCTTACCGGGGAACATCTTACGCGCCATCAACAGGCTATCGGTGACCTGACAAAAAGTTTCTGTCTTTTCCAGTCCGCGGTTTAGCTTCCCGAATTCATAATCCATAAAGCCGATATCAAATGAGGCATTATGAATGATCAGTTCAGCGCCACGAATGTAATCCAGAAATTCATCGGCCACCTGAGAAAACAGTGGTTTATCCACCAGAAACTCATCAGATATCCCGTGAACTCCGAACGCTTCCGGATCCACCAGCCGGTCTGGTTTCAGATACACATGAAAATTATTCCCGGTGAGGCGGCGATTGATCACTTCGACCGCACCAATCTCAATGATGCGGTGACCTTCATAATGTACACCGATCATATTCATACCGGTGGTTTCTGTATCGAGAACGATTTGGCGGTTTTTTACTGTGCTCATAGGGGCCGTTTATGTCAGACTTGGATTTTTCACAACAGGAAGTCTACCAGAGATGCGCAAACAGGTAGAAATTTTCACCGACGGTTCCTGCCTGGGTAATCCCGGACCGGGTGGTTACGGTGCTATTTTACGCTACGGACAACATGAGAAAGAATTCAGTCAGGGTTATCGTTTGACGACCAATAACCGGATGGAACTGATGGCAGCGATTGTCGCGCTGGAGGCCCTGAAAGAAGCCTGTGATGTGACTATCAGTACCGACAGCCAGTACGTACGTCAGGGCATAACTCAATGGATATTCAACTGGAAAAAACGTGGCTGGAAAACCGCGGATAAAAAACCGGTCAAAAACGTTGATCTCTGGCAACGGCTGGATCAGGCATTACAGGGGCATAGCATTGACTGGCAATGGGTCAAAGGCCACGCTGGCCACCCTGAAAATGAACGCTGCGACGAACTGGCGCGTCAGGCTGCCGGTAAAGCTGACCTTGAAGATACCGGTTATTCCGTTTTATCGTGATCTGCGGCCTCAGATAACTGTCGCGTGACATTGACGGCAGTTCTTATTCTTGGCCGGCTGGCAGATAATTTACTTCGGGTTGGCGTTAGCGGCCAGGTCCGCTTTCTGGCCACTAAGATATTAATGCATCCCAGTGCCGGCAGATGGGCACTGATTAATTTACCGCCCTGCTGTTTCCAGGGAACAACCTGAAAACGGCTTCGGCAAATAATTTCATAATTAAGCAGCCCCAGCCAGTCAACCAGACGCCCCTGACTGAACATCCGGCCATTCCAGGGAGTGCGTCGGTGCAGGCCAGGCACGATTTTACCGATCCCTAACAGGCTATAGGGGTTAAAGCCACTGAGAATAATCCAGCCGTCATCAATCAATACCCGGTCAGCCTCCCTAAGCACCTGATGTGGATCCTGGCTCCAGCTGAGGGTATGTGCCAGGAGACAGGCATCCACCGACTTACTGAGAAATGGCAACCGACCCAATTCCCCTGCCACGCCGCCGACTGCGCTCGACGGGCTGACATCGACCTGATGGCTGATGGCACAACTGCGGGTGTCAATAGTGCTGCTCAACTGACCAATTTTAAGCAGATGTGTGCCATACAGTTTATTCAGGTAAGGTTGCAGGTGATAATTTAACGCGTCATGAAAGTAGTTGCCCCAGGGCATATCTTCCCATCGGTCAGGGGCGGTCAGAATTTGGCGTGTTTTCGCAGGCTTCATGTTTTACCATCATTAAAACATTCAGAATTATGAGAGGCGAGTATGAGTCTTCACCGTTTGAATCTTACCAGTATCCCCGCTCTTCGCGATAACTACATCTGGGTACTCAGCGATACCCGGGGTCAGTGTATTATCGTTGACCCCGGAGAAGCTCAGCCAGTGACAGACACTATAGCAGCAAATCAGTGGCAACCCGTCGCTATCTTGCTGACTCATCATCACAGTGATCACGTGGAGGGTGTCGCTGAGCTGGTCAGAAAATGGCCTGAGCTGGTGGTTTATGGCCCGCAGGAAACTCAAACTAAAGGTGCCACACAACTGCTCCGGGATGGGAGTTCTATCACAATTCTGGAACATCAGTTCAGTGTAATCGCCACTCCCGGCCATACCGCAGGACACATCTCTTACTACAGCGAACCTTATCTTTTTTGTGGCGACACAATGTTTTCCGGCGGTTGCGGCAGGCTTTTTGAAGGTACACCTGAACAGATGTATGATTCTTTTCAAAAACTTAATAAGCTACCCGCAGAAACTCTCATATGCTGTGCACATGAATATACCTTATCAAATATGGCCTTTGCCGCCTCCGTATGGCCGGATAATCAGACAATTCTCGCCTATTACCATAAAATTAAACAGTTACGCGATAATAGTCGCATTACTCTGCCTTCAACCCTGGCGACTGAACGGGAAATTAACGTTTTCCTTAATACTCATAACGCTGATTTACAAAGAAATATACTGCCTGAAGTAAATTTACCACCGGCATCACAAGTTTTTGCTGCTCTGCGCCATAAGAAAGACAACTATTAATTTTTTTCATTGTGTTGTGCCACTGTGTCACGTATGATTGCTCGTCTTTTAATCTACTATCAACGATGACACATACATGAAGGCTAAAGCGATTTTATTCGCCTCGGTCTTGCTGGTGGCATGTCAGGCGTCAGGGAAAGACGCTGATATACCGGTCCAGCATGCACAGAGTCTGTCTTCAGCTGGTCAGGGAGAAAATGGTAAGTACGGTGAGCGAATGTTGTCACCGCGATGGCAGGATGATGGAACTGATATCGCACAAGACAACAATCTCTGGGCTACCATTAGTGACGAGTTGAAGATGGGGATTCCGGATAACAGCCGGATCCGTGAACAAAAAAATAAGTATCTGAGAAATAAGAGCTATCTCCACGATGTAACATTACGGGCAGAACCGTACATGTACTGGATAGTCGGGCAAATACAGCAACGTAAAATGCCGATGGAACTGGTACTGCTACCCATAGTGGAGAGCGCTTTTGACCCGCATGCAACCTCAGCCGCCAATGCCGCAGGCATCTGGCAGATTGTGGCCAGCACGGGTCGGAATTATGGATTGAAACAAAACCAGTGGTATGACGGCCGCAGAGATGTGGTTGCATCAACGCGGGTTGCTTTGAATATGCTGCAACGCCTAAATAAGATGTTTGACGGTGACTGGCTGCTGACCATTGCTGCTTATAACAGCGGTGAAGGTACAGTATTAAAAGCTATCAAACAAAATAAGGCACGGGGAAAACCCACTGATTTCTGGCACTTATCACTGCCAAAAGAGACCACGGTTTATATCCCGAAAATGCTGGCATTAAGCGAGATACTGAAGAACAACAAACGTTATGGTGTGCGCTTGCCGGCAGCGAACGAAAGCAGGGCCTTGGCGCGTGTCGAAGTTGGTCAGCAAATTAAGCTGACTCAGGCGGCTGAAATGGCAGGCATCCCGGTATCACGACTGAAGAGTTTTAATGCCGGGTATAAAAAAGGGACCACAGCTCCTCAGGGACCACAGTACATTATGGTACCAAAATCCCATGTAGAGCAGTTGAAGATGTCTCTGGCTTCAACGGATATTAAGGCTATTCAGCCTGAGTTGATGGCTAATAATGACAGCATATCGCAACCGCGCAGTTACAGAGTTCGTCGCGGTGATACGCTTTCTGCGGTAGCCGCCAAAACAGGTATAAGTGTTCGTTCTCTGAAATCACTGAATAATCTGAGAACGGCAGCGTTAAGACCGGGACAGACGCTGAAACTCGGTTCTGGTAGTTCCAGAGCGAGCCAGCTGGCAGATAATGGAAACAGTATCACCTATAACGTTCGCAAGGGTGATTCTCTTTCCAGCATCGCGTCCAGGCATGGCGTAAACATCAAAGACGTATTACGTTGGAATGCGCTGCTGTCGGATGAAGGTACATTACGACCAGGTGATAAACTGACTTTGTTTGTGAATAACAGTTAGTTTTTCTGCAAAAAAAGGGCTGACAACTGTCAGCCCTTTTTTTATTCCCGCAGCAACACTCTGACTTAGGTCAGAACAAAAATTCGGCCTGTAATGGATTATGGTCAGAGGCTGAAGTTTCCAGCACAGCGGCCTTTTTAACTTCCATATTTCGGTAGAAGATATAATCCAGTGGCCGTCCAAAAGCCGTACGGCGTAAGTCATGGGCAAAGATCACTTCACGTAGCCCCAGCTGGCGCATGAACTTATAAAGCACGTGAATACGTTGCCGACTCCAGGCATTAAAATCCCCTGCCATCAGGACCGGGCCATTATGATGTTTAATCTGTTCACCAATCACTGCCAGCTGTTTACGATAAATATCAATCCCCAGACTAAAGTTGACCGCATGAATATTTACCACCATCAACATCTTTCCGCCAGCCAGCGGATAGGCAGTAACCAATGCTGATTTCGCCAGACGCAGCAGAGGTTCACGTTCACGCAACGGACAGCAATACACAGCATGAGCAGACGCCAGTGTCATGACTCCGGAAGGATGCTGAGGCAGTACCAGAGCCGGAACCTGATCGGCGGCAAGGTAGTGAGTGGTAGCAAACTGAATTAACTCCGGGGTGGTTTGTGCTTCCTGCAGTAACACCAGATGAGAGTCTTTACCAAAATCTCTCAGTGCCGATTGCCACTCTGCACGTTGTTGTTTAAAAATATTCCATACCAGCACCTTCAACCGTGCTTCCGCGGTCAATGGTGTACCCGCAGGCAGTGCCTTCCCGACATGTAACAGGGCTGCTGGCGGAAAAGTTCGCTCCACTGGCTGTCCGGCGACATATCTCATGGCATAAGTCTTTTTCTGCACGTTAGCGTTTGCTCTTGTCAAAAACCGGGTTCATTTCCATTACTCTGTTATAGGGATTTTATGCCCGGGTTTCAATCAGCAACCGTCAACTCCTTTATGTCGCCACACTTTAAATCCATAAAGGCCGGTCATCACCGGCCTTTTTCTCTCCCCTAAGTTCTGACCGTGACCCGGTGCCGTTGGTCCAGCCGTCCCCCGACAATAACCATCACCAGAGCCACCAGTACAATGATTGCACCAACCCACGGAGTTTCGGACAACCCGTAATGAGTGACAATCTGGCCACCAACCAGTGATCCCAGCGCAATTCCGATATTAAAAGCGGCAATATTCAGCCCTGAAGCCACATCCACAGCCCCCGGGGTAATTTCTTCTGCTTTTTGTACCACATAGACCTGCAGCCCGGGTACGTTAGCAAAAGCGAAAATACCCATCAGTAATACTGTGATCAGAGCCGGATACTGAAGTGATGCTGTCATCTGAAATACCAGCAATAATACCACCAGGCCAGTAAAGATAATGGTTAACGCCGGAACAGGGCCCCTTTTATCAGCCAGTCGCCCTCCCCACAGATTGCCAATCGCCACTGAAATCCCATAGCCCAATAGAATCAGACTGACCGCAGAGGGCGAGAAGCCTGCCAGTTCCTGCATCATTGGGGCAAGGAAAGTAAAGGCAGTAAACACTCCGCCATATCCCAGCGCGGTAATGGCATAAATCAGTAACAAACGAGGATGCGTCAGTACACTGAGTTGCTGTTTTACACTCACTGCGGCACGCTGAGGAATGTCAGAGGGTACCAGCAGCAGACTAGCGACTAAAGCAATCAGTCCGATAAAGGAAACCGCCAGGAAAGTTTCGCGCCAGCCAAAATGCTGGCCAATAAAGGTTCCGAGCGGTACGCCGGTCACCAGAGCGACCGTCAGTCCCCCAAACATCATAGCTATCGCTGAAGCAGCTTTCTCTTTCGGGACCAGGCTGGTTGCAATGGTGCTGCCTACTGAAAAAAACACTCCGTGTGCCAGCCCCGTCAACAAACGGGCAATCACCAAGGTTTCGTAATCCGGGGCCAGCCAGGCCACCAGATTACCCACAGTAAACAATCCCATCAGGCCGACAAGCAGTAATTTGCGTGGCATTTTTCCTGTCAGAGCCGTCAACAAAGGAGCTCCGACGGCAACCCCGACGGCATAGATAGACACCAGTAATCCTGCAAGTGGTATTCCAATCGACAGTTGATCAGCAATAGAGGGAATCAGGCCGACAATCACGAATTCGGTCGTCCCTATGGCAAATGCACTGATAGTCAGTGCGAGTAGTGCTAAAGGCATTTTTATCTCCGGAACTTCTGTTATTAAGATGACGCGAAGTATCCCGCTATGTTTAAATGACAAAAATACCCATAATCTCAATTGAATTTTGCTACCGGAGCAATAATGAAAGCCTCCTCTGAAGAAATGGCCATTTTTGTCGCGGTTGTCGAAAGCGGCAGCTTTAGCCGTGCAGCAGAACAGCTGGATATGGCCAATTCTGCTGTCAGTCGCTCGATTAAGAAGCTGGAAAATAAATTTAATATCAGTCTGCTGAACCGGACGACGCGCCAGTTAAGCCTGACCCGCGAAGGGGAACGCTACTTTCGTCGCGCCCAGGCTATCCTGCAGGAAATGGCTTCTGCCGAAAGTGAATTGCTGGAAAGCCAGCAGGTCCCGGTAGGAAATTTAAGCATTGATGCCGCTACGCCGGTTCTGCTGTATCTGTTAAACCCGTATATTGCAAAATTTCGCCAGTGCTATCCGCAGATTAATCTGTCACTGATCTCTTCCGAGACGTTTATCAATCTGATTGAACGTAAGGTAGATATTGCTATCCGGGCGGGAACCCTAAGTGATTCGACATTACGGGCAAGGCCTCTGCTGACCAGCTACCGGCGTATTGTTGCTACCCCCGCTTATCTTGCTGAATGGGGCACACCGGAAACTCCTGCTGACTTAAGCCAGCATCGCTGTCTGGGGTTTACTGAACCCGCCTCTCTTAATATTTGGCCTCTTCAGGTCGCTGACGGAGAGCTATTACCGGTGACTGCAACGATGAGTTCAAACAGCGGTGAAGTCATTAAACAACTGTGCCTGCAGCACAATGGCATCGCCTGTCTGTCCGATTTTATGGTGGATGATGAGATTGCCCGTGGAGAACTGGTTGTTTTACTGGCTGACAGCACTCAGCCAGTAGGAATGCCGGTGAGTGCTGTATTTTACAGTGATAACGCAGTCAGTAGCCGGATCCGCGCTTTTATCGATTTCATTAGCAGCGAACTGGCTGCACGTCAGACTTAATCCCAGTCTGGTGCCAGGCCTTCAGGGCTGACCAGACGGTTACCGGACTCCAGTGCAGCAATCGCAGCATAGTCATCAGCATCGAGTTTAAGTGAGACAGCCTGCAGATTGCTCTTCAGGTTTTCTGCTTTTGTAGAAGAAGGAATGACTGAGTATCCCAGTCCCATCGCCCAGGCAAGGATAACCTGAGCCGGCGTCGCATTGTGTTTTTCTGCAATCCGCCCAATCACCGCTGATTTCAGCGCTTCACCATAAGCCAGAGTCATGTAAGAGGTGATGTGAATTCCCAATTTTTTTGCATAATCAACTACTTTCTGGTTTTGCAGGAAAGGCGATAACTCTATCTGGTTAGTGGCAATATTCTCCGCACCAATCGCGTCCACCGCCTGCTGCATCAGATCAATGGTAAAATTAGAAATACCAATTTCCCGGGCCAGGCCTTGTGCTTTTGCCTCTGCCAGAGCCTGCATCGTTTCTGCGACAGAAACCGCCTGACCAGGTGATGGCCAGTGGACCAGTACCAGATCAGCATAACTGGTCTGTAATTTTTCCAGGCTGAGCTTCAGGCTGTCGATCAGCTTATCTGCGCCCAGGTTCTCGACCCATATTTTAGTGGTCAGGTAAATGTCCTGGCGCGGCACACCACTGTCGCGAATTGCTTCACCCACCGCAGCCTCATTATCATAGATTTGCGCCGTATCAACCGCCCGGTATCCCAAAGCCAGAGCCTGAGTGACAGAGGCTTTGACCACTTCATCTTTCAGACGGAAGGTACCTAAACCAAACATTGGAACAGTCATTGTATTTTCTCCTGTAGAAATTATGGGATAAGTATTGCAACCCTTGCCCTGCGAAAAAATGACATAATTGTCATAATATTTTTGCGAAATCAGCAACAATAAACCCATCCTGCCAGCAGGTAATCTCATAACATCGCCAAAAAACGCCCTTAGGATTTAAAAAATATCTTAAAAATAAGTCACTTGCATACTTATTCAATAAACACATAAGCTTTTGATAAATTAATAGAAAGTGGTTATATCAATAATCACTAACATCTTCTGTTTTGTTATTTCTCCGTGTGTTTTTTCCGATTTAGCATCAAATCTTTCAAGGGGAGAACACCATGCAAAAAACCGGAAAGATTGTCCTGGCACTCAGTGCCTTAGCTCTATCCTTATCTGCGCAAGCCGAAAATATTGTGGTGGGTTATCAGACAGGGGTTGACCCTTCAAAAGTTCCGCAGGCAGCTGGCACCTATGATAAAGAAATCGGCCAGAAGCTGGACTGGCGCCGTTTTGACAGTGGTCCGGGAGTGGTATCAGCACTGGTTTCCGGTGCCATTCAGATTGGTGATTTAGGCTCCAGTCCTTTTGCGGCAGCTGTGTCGCGTAAAGTTCCGATTGTTGCCTTTCTGGTCGTGGATCAAATCCAGTCTTCAGAGGCCCTGGTGGTACGCAACGGCAGCGGAATCACCAGCCCTGAGGATCTGAAAGGAAAAACCATTGCCACCCCTTTTGTGTCGACCTCACACTTTAGCCTGCTGGGCGCACTTAAACACTGGGGCATTTCAGATAAGCAAGTAAAAATCGTTAATCTGCAACCCTTAGAAATTGCAGCCGCCTGGAAACGAGGTGACATTGATGGTGCCTTTGTCTGGGCTCCGGCACTCAGTGAAATTGAAAAGTCCGGGACAGTCCTGACCGACGCTGCACAGGTTGGGAAGTGGGGAGAACCAACATTTGAAGTCTGGGTAGCGCGTAAAGATTTCGCCGACAAGCATCCGGAGATACTGAAGAAATTTGCTGCCGTCACTCTCGACAGTATCAGCGATTATCGTCAGCATCCGGAAAAATGGAGTGCGACCTCCGCAAACGCTGCGGCAACAGCCCGTCTGGTCGGCGTTAATCCGGCCGATGTTCCTGCGCTAATCGCTGGTAATAAATACCCTGATGCCAGTGAACAAGCGGGTCCGGAGTATCTCGGCGGAGGAATAGCAAAAGCCACCAAAGCCACCGCAGAATTCCTGTTCCAGCAAAAACGAATTCCCGGGGTACTCCCTGACTACAGCCCGTATGTCAGTAGCCAGTACATTCCCGCACCACATTAACAGGGGAAAGCTATGAGCCGGTTAACCGCTAATAATATCAGCCTGTCCTATACCAAAGGCCGCTCGGTCCGCCCGATTATTCAGGATTTTTCTCTAAGCCTGGAACAGGGAGAAATCAATGTATTACTGGGATCTTCCGGTTGCGGTAAATCGACAATACTGAATATTCTCGCCGGCTTCAAAGCCCCGGACGCAGGAATTGTCAGTCTTGATCATCAACAGCTGACCTCACCCTCTGCAGAGCGTGCCGTGGTATTTCAGGATCACGCGCTGATGCCCTGGCTGAATGCTATCGATAATGTCGCTATCGGGTTGCGGATTAATGGCGTAAACAAGCAGGAAAGACGTCAGCAAGCTCTGCACTATCTTCAACTGGTTGGACTCGCGGATTACGCCAGTCATGCAGTACGGGAATTATCCGGAGGTCAACGCCAGCGACTCGGTCTCGCCCGGGTGCTGGCCATCAAACCACGTTTTATTTTACTCGATGAACCTTT
The DNA here is from genome assembly GCF_000757425.2 of Tatumella morbirosei. GTDB lineage: Bacteria > Pseudomonadota > Gammaproteobacteria > Enterobacterales > Enterobacteriaceae > Tatumella > Tatumella morbirosei. The sequence continues at coordinate 1,455,736 of NZ_JPKR02000003.1, forward strand.
CGGTGCACTGGATGCACTAACCCGTGAGAAGATGCAGCAGTTACTTCTGCGTATCTGGAAAGAAACCGGTGTCGGCATTTTATTAATTACCCATAGCGTCGATGAAGGTCTGTTACTCGCCAGCAATCTGCTGGTACTCAAAGGGCCGCCACTCGGCGTGATTGCCCGGTTTAACCCCGAATTTTCCCGCAGATTCCATAACGGAGAAAGTGTCAGAACCCTAAAGGCTGAATATTCATTCTCTCAACAACGTCAGCAGATTTTAGATCTGTTACTGGAGGAGAGTGATGACTAATAAAGCCATCGACCAGCTAGCCCGGCAAACGGTCGGCAGTAATTCAAAGGCAAAATTCCGGTTGAGTGACCATCCGACATTAATTTCTTTGTTCAGTATTGCGGTCGTGATCCTGTTTTGGGCCATCGCGCCTTATGCCGGATGGCTTAATCCGTTATTTTTCCCGACCATTCCGGAACTGCTGAAAGCGTTTAGCACCCTCTGGCAGCAGGGATACCTGGATGTGACATTGGGACAGCATATTGAAGCCAGTCTGTACCGGGTGTTGGTTGCACTGTTTTTCGCCCTGGTTACGGCACTGCCATTGGGGATCCTGATGGGGCTGAATAAAATCGCCAAGGCGGTCGTTGACCCGTTTATTGATTTTTACCGCCCTATCCCGCCACTGGCCTATTTACCGCTAATTGTTATCTGGTTCGGTATTGGTGAAGTCTCGAAAGTTCTGCTGATTTACCTGGCGATCTTTGCTCCACTGGTAATAGCGACATCAGAGGCGGTGCGTCGTGTTGACAGAAACCGTATTCAGGTCGTCAGGTGCCTGGGAGCAGGCTACGGTCAGGTGGTTCGGCTGGTTATTCTGCCCGCTATTTTACCGGACATTATTACCGGCCTTAGGATTGCTCTGGGAGTTGGCTGGTCTACGCTGGTTGCCGCAGAACTTATTGCGGCGAACCAGGGACTTGGGTTTATGGTGGAATCAGCAGCCCAGTTTCTCTCCACAGAGGTGGTCGTAGCAGGGATCATTATCATCGCGTTTATTGCATTAATTATCGAATTTGGCTTACGTCAGGTTCAAAAATATTTCGTCAGTTGGAGTTTGCATGATGCCCAAAGTTAAAAGGATTGCCAGTGCGCTGGGCGCAGAGATCAGCGGTATTGATTTGTGCCAGGATCTTCAGGCCGAAGAGATAGAACTGATCAGACAATGGCTGCGGGAACATCAGGTCATCTTCTTCCGCAATCAGCCAATAACCCCGGCACAGCAGGCACGTCTGGCCAACCATTTTGGTGACCTCCATATTCACCCGATCTACCCGTCTTCTCCGGAGAATCCGGAAGTCATGGTTCTGGACACTGAACTCAACGACTTACGTGATAATGCCCTCTGGCATACGGATGTGACTTTTATTCAGACACCACCAATGGCTTCACTATTAAGTGCCCGCCAGGTGCCAGAGTTTGGAGGGGATACATTATGGGCAAGTTGCAGCGCCGCCTGGAAGGCTCTTTCAGCGCCACTACAGGCACTGCTTGAACCATTACATGCTGAACATGATATTACTTTATCATTCCCGGTCAGTCGTTTTGCCAGCACCCCGGAAGCTTCAGCACGGTTTGATAAAGCCAGGCAGAACAATCCGCCCGTGATCCACCCGGTAGTCAGAGTGCATCCGGAGACCGGCGAAAAAGGGTTATTTGTCTCTGCAGGTTTCACCCGAAAAATTGTTGAACTGAATGATAATGAGAGCCGGGCCGTGCTTGATTTACTGTTTGCTCAGAGTACTCAGCCAGAATTTTGTGTGCGCTGGCACTGGCAGCAATATGATCTGGTCATGTGGGATAACCGAATCACTCAGCACTATGCCTGCGATGATTACCGTCCACAGCGTCGGGTGATGCACAGAGCCACTATCCTGGGAGACCAGCCAAAAGGTATCCACGGATAATGGCTTACGCCATATACTACTGCCGGTAGGCTGAGCTAAATTCTACAGCTACCGGCAAGGCCTGCTTGTCTTATCAGATAACGTTTTATTTTTTCCGGATAATAGCATCAGTCATAGTGCTGGTTATGATTCCAATCTCTCTGCCTCTCCCTCAACAATCTGACATAACTTACCCAACCGTCACCACATAAAATAGATATCATCAGGCTCATCAATATTCAGGGAATTCCCCCTTCACAGAGTCGGTGATAGATGAAAAATATTTCAGAGAGATATGTTATTACTTAAACCATTCATAGATATTTCGTCTGAATATAGCCAAATTTTGTGATACAGGTCATAAAAAAATGACATCACGGGCCGCAACTGTTATAGCTTGTAAAGTAGTTTTTTAATTTACTTATATCTTTTAAGAATGAGGAGATGTGTAAACTTCGTACTAACCCCGTATTCAGAAACCACATTACCGGACAGACCACCGGTGATTCCCATATTACTCATCGCAAGGAAAATTCACCCAGTACACTTTAACTATAAAAGGTAATTATGACTGATCCACAGCTCAAACATTCCTCACCTGATACACCACCGGCAGTCTCAAATTCTGCCGAAACCGAAGAAAACAGTACCACTTATTTTCTCAGCGCAGATGCCTTTCTGTTAACTGCGACCGGTATCGCCGCTATTGCGGGTTTTCTCTATGGGTATGATACCGGGATTATTTCCGGTGCCTTGTTACAAATCAGCCACGATTTTTCATTGTCCGGTCAGGCTCAGGAACTGGTGACCAGCGCCATTCTGGTCGGTGCAGTCATCGGTGCTCTGGTTTGTGGCAAACTCTCAGCAACTATCGGTCGTCGTTATACCGTCATGACTGTCGCGGCAATCTTTGCCATTGGTGTGCTGGCCTCAGGCTGGTCAGATTCAGCCACTGCACTGGCCCTGGCAAGAGTTGTGCTCGGATTTGCCGTGGGTGGTGCCTCTCAGATAGTCCCTGTCTATATCGCAGAGTTGGCTCCCTCACATAAACGTGGCCGGCTGGTGACCTTTTTTAATATTTCCATTGGCGTCGGGATTCTGACCGCAGGTCTGGTAGGTGCATTCCTGCAGGACATATGGAGCTGGCGGGTGATGTTTTCCGTTGCAGCTATCCCTGCGCTTATCCTGATGTTTGGCATGTTGCCACTCCCGGAAAGCCCGCGCTGGCTGGTTGGGCAGAAACGAACCCGTGAAGCACGTATCGCCTTAAACATGGTACGGGAGACTGATCGTGAAGTCCGGCATGAACTCAGAAATATTCAAAAAGTGCACGACAAAACAGCACGGAAATCGACCCTGGGATGGAAAGACCTGAAACAACCCTGGTTGCGTCCGGCGCTGTTTGCTGGCTTAGGCGTTGCGGCCTTTACTCAGCTCTCAGGTATCGAGATGATGATCTACTATACTCCGACATTCCTGACGGATGCGGGATTTAGCCGTGCAGCTGCTCTGCATTCGGCCCTGGGGGTCGCGGCTATCTATCTGGTGCTGACGGTTATAGGTAAATTGCTGGTTGACCATCTCGGCCGCCGCAAATTAACACTCTGGATGATGCCAGGCGCAATTATCAGCCTGTTACTATTAGGGTTGGTATTTATTCTCGATAGTCACGGTGGAAACCACGGCTGGTTGGTGGTGAGTTGCCTGTTTGCTTTTATGGTGTTTAATTCCGGCGGTATTCAGGTGATCGGCTGGCTGATTGGGTCTGAGGTCTACCCTACCGGAATCAGAGAAAAGGCGACCAGCCTGCACGCAGCTATGTTATGGGGTTCAAATCTGCTGCTGACGGCCACTGCTCTATCGCTGGTTAATCTCCTGGGGATTGGCGGGGCTATGTGGTTCTATGCATTACTAAATTTACTGGGTTTCCTGTTTATCTATTTTGTTGTACCGGAAACCAAAGGCCGTTCTCTGGAAGAGATAGAAATATCGTTGAAAGAAGGACATTTTTATCCCCGACAGCAGCAAAATAAAGCTAAGCCAGCTCAGTCTCAGGTTCAGTCAGAGTCCTGATTAATCAGGAGCTGTTGAGTGACGAATTCGAATCATCATATGAAATCCCTCTGTTCTGCAGGGGGATTTTTTTTCGTCTGGCCCGTACGATACCCAGCCCGTGTTTCTATGCCTCAGCTTTCGCTGTTCCGGGAAGCAATAACCTGACAAAGAAGACTCAATTGAGCGGTACCAATAATTCTTACAGTAGGGAAGTAAAATATGAAGGCAAAAAAAAACCGCACATCGAAATGTGCGGTTTTCTTAAAGCATATCAGATGGATATGCACTCTATAAAGTGGCGGAACGGACGGGACTCGAACCCGCGACCCCCTGCGTGACAGGCAGGTATTCTAACCAACTGAACTACCGCTCCACCGATTCTGTACTGAGCTCAGAAACTGTCTGAACCCAGGTATTTCACCTTTTACCCGTCACGGTAAAAGTCATGACCACTGTTCTGGTCGTAATTGGATGCCTGGCAGTTCCCTACTCTCGCATGGGGAGACCCCACACTACCATCGGCGCTACGGCGTTTCACTTCTGAGTTCGGCATGGGGTCAGGTGGGACCACCGCGCTCTAGCCGCCAGGCAAATTCTGTGCTCGGAATGAATCTTTTTCGTTCATACTGTGTTGGCTTCGCTCGTGCTGTTCAGTCACATACTCATGTATGCTCCTTCTCATCACGCGCTTGCCGCCTTCTCTGAACGGAAAATCTTTCATTCCCGCTAATTTTTTAATTTAACTATCAGGAACTCGCTGAAAATCTTTGTCGTCTCTGCAAAACGCCTCTGGCGTTGTAAGGTTAAGCCTCACGGGTCATTAGTACCGGTTAGCTCAATGCATCGCTGCACTTACACATCCGGCCTATCAACGTCGTCGTCTTCAACGTCCCTTCAGGACCCTTAAAGGGTCAGGGAGAACTCATCTCGGGGCAAGTTTCGTGCTTAGATGCTTTCAGCACTTATCTTTTCCGCACTTAGCTACCGGGCAATGCCATTGGCATGACAACCCGAACACCAGTGGTGCGTTCACTCCGGTCCTCTCGTACTAGGAGCAACCCCCCTCAATTCTCCAGCGCCCACGGCAGATAGGGACCGAACTGTCTCACGACGTTCTAAACCCAGCTCGCGTACCACTTTAAACGGCGAACAGCCGTACCCTTGGGACCTACTTCAGCCCCAGGATGTGATGAGCCGACATCGAGGTGCCAAACACCGCCGTCGATATGAACTCTTGGGCGGTATCAGCCTGTTATCCCCGGAGTACCTTTTATCCGTTGAGCGATGGCCCTTCCATTCAGAACCACCGGATCACTAAGACCTGCTTTCGCACCTGCTCGAACCGTCACTCTCGCAGTCAAGCTAGCTTATGCCTTTGCACTAACCTCACGATGTCCGACCGTGATTAGCTAACCTTCGTGCTCCTCCGTTACTCTTTGGGAGGAGACCGCCCCAGTCAAACTACCCACCAGACACTGTCCGCAACCCGGATAACGGGTCCACGTTAGAATATCAAACATTAAAGGGTGGTATTTCAAGGATGGCTCCGTACGAACTGGCGTCCGTACTTCAGTGCCTCCCACCTATCCTGCACATCAAGGCTCAATATTCAGTGTCAAGCTATAGTAAAGGTTCACGGGGTCTTTCCGTCTTGCCGCGGGTACACTGCATCTTCACAGCGATTTCAATTTCACTGAGTCTCGGGTGGAGACAGCCTGGCCATCATTACGCCATTCGTGCAGGTCGGAACTTACCCGACAAGGAATTTCGCTACCTTAGGACCGTTATAGTTACGGCCGCCGTTTACCGGGGCTTCGATCAGGAGCTTCTCGCAGAGCGATAACCCCATCAATTAACCTTCCGGCACCGGGCAGGCGTCACACCGTATACGTCCACTTTCGTGTTTGCACAGTGCTGTGTTTTTAATAAACAGTTGCAGCCAGCTGGTATCTTCGACTGGCTTCAGCTCCGGGAGCAAGTCCCTTCACCTACGCGCCAGCGTGCCTTCTCCCGAAGTTACGGCACCATTTTGCCTAGTTCCTTCACCCGAGTTCTCTCAAGCGCCTTGGTATTCTCTACCTGACCACCTGTGTCGGTTTGGGGTACGATTTCGTGTTACCTGGAGCTTAGAGGCTTTTCCCGGAAGCAGGGCATTTGTCACTTCAGTGCCGTAGCACCTCGTCATCACGCCTCAGCCTTAAGAGATTCCGGATTTGCCTGGAATCTCAGCCTACACGCTTAAACCGGGACAACCGTCGCCCGGATGACATAGCCTTCTCCGTCCCCCCTTCGCAGTAACACCAAGTACAGGAATATTAACCTGTTTCCCATCGACTACGCTTTTCAGCCTCGCCTTAGGGGTCGACTCACCCTGCCCCGATTAACGTTGGACAGGAACCCTTGGTCTTCCGGCGAGCGGGCTTTTCACCCGCTTTATCGTTACTTATGTCAGCATTCGCACTTCTGATACCTCCAGCAGACCTCACAGTCCACCTTCAACGGCTTACAGAACGCTCCCCTACCCAACAACACATAGTGTCGCTGCCGCAGCTTCGGTGCATGGTTTAGCCCCGTTACATCTTCCGCGCAGGCCGACTCGACCAGTGAGCTATTACGCTTTCTTTAAATGATGGCTGCTTCTAAGCCAACATCCTGGCTGTCTGAGCCTTCCCACATCGTTTCCCACTTAACCATGACTTTGGGACCTTAGCTGGCGGTCTGGGTTGTTTCCCTCTTCACGACGGACGTTAGCACCCGCCGTGTGTCTCCCGTGATAACATTCTCCGGTATTCGCAGTTTGCATCGGGTTGGTAAGCCGGGATGGCCCCCTAGCCGAAACAGTGCTCTACCCCCGGAGATGAGTTCACGAGGCGCTACCTAAATAGCTTTCGGGGAGAACCAGCTATCTCCCGGTTTGATTGGCCTTTCACCCCCAGCCACAGGTCATCCGCTAATTTTTCAACATTAGTCGGTTCGGTCCTCCAGTTAGTGTTACCCAACCTTCAACCTGCCCATGGCTAGATCACCGGGTTTCGGGTCTATACCCTGCAACTTAACGCCCAGTTAAGACTCGGTTTCCCTGCGGCTCCCCTATACGGTTAACCTTGCTACAGAATATAAGTCGCTGACCCATTATACAAAAGGTACGCAGTCACACCCCAAAGGGTGCTCCCACTGCTTGTACGTACACGGTTTCAGGTTCTTTTCACTCCCCTCGCCGGGGTTCTTTTCGCCTTTCCCTCACGGTACTGGTTCACTATCGGTCAGTCAGGAGTATTTAGCCTTGGAGGATGGTCCCCCCATATTCAGACAGGATACCACGTGTCCCGCCCTACTCTTCGAACTCACAGTATGTGCATTTTCATGTACGGGACTTTCACCCTGTATCGTGCGCCATTCCGGACGCTTCCACTAACACACACACTGATGATGGTTCAGGGCTGCTCCCCGTTCGCTCGCCGCTACTGGGGGAATCTCGGTTGATTTCTTTTCCTCGGGGTACTTAGATGTTTCAGTTCCCCCGGTTCGCCTCGCAACACTATGTATTCATGTTGCGATGATGCACTGAGTGCACCGGGTTTCCCCATTCGGACATCGCCGGCTGTATCGGTTCATATCACCTTACCGGCGCTTTTCGCAGATTAGCACGTCCTTCATCGCCTCTGACTGCCAGGGCATCCACCGTGTACGCTTATTCGCTTAACCTCACAACCCACAGACGTCTTGCAACGACTATGAATCGTAAAAGTTTTTGAGAGACTCTGAATAACTCGCGTTATTCATTGTTTTCAAATTTTCAGCTTGTTCCGGATTGTTAAAGAGCAATATCTTAAACATGACTCGTAAGTCATCTTTAAGATAATTTGGCCGGTGACTTTCACTCACAAACCAGCAAGTGGCGTCCCCTAGGGGATTCGAACCCCTGTTACCGCCGTGAAAGGGCGGTGTCCTGGGCCTCTAGACGAAGGGGACGTGAAATTTGCTGTCGCGAATCACTGATTCGCTAATTTCACGTAAGGGCGAGGTTTTTCTTCAGAAAACCGAGCGACAATGTTATTTGTCACCACCCCCAACGTGTAAACGCCTTGCTCATACTTTCTATCAGACAATCTGTTGTGGACACTTCGCCGGAGTGTATCTTCAGGTAAGGAGGTGATCCAACCGCAGGTTCCCCTACGGTTACCTTGTTACGACTTCACCCCAGTCATGAATCACAAAGTGGTAAACGCCCTCCCGAAGGTTAAGCTATCTACTTCTTTTGCAACCCACTCCCATGGTGTGACGGGCGGTGTGTACAAGGCCCGGGAACGTATTCACCGTAGCATTCTGATCTACGATTACTAGCGATTCCGACTTCACGGAGTCGAGTTGCAGACTCCGATCCGGACTACGACGCACTTTATGAGGTCCGCTTGCTCTCGCGAGGTCGCTTCTCTTTGTATGCGCCATTGTAGCACGTGTGTAGCCCTACTCGTAAGGGCCATGATGACTTGACGTCATCCCCACCTTCCTCCGGTTTATCACCGGCAGTCTCCTTTGAGTTCCCGACCGAATCGCTGGCAACAAAGGATAGGGGTTGCGCTCGTTGCGGGACTTAACCCAACATTTCACAACACGAGCTGACGACAGCCATGCAGCACCTGTCTCAGAGTTCCCGAAGGCACCAGGGCATCTCTGCCAAGTTCTCTGGATGTCAAGAGTAGGTAAGGTTCTTCGCGTTGCATCGAATTAAACCACATGCTCCACCGCTTGTGCGGGCCCCCGTCAATTCATTTGAGTTTTAACCTTGCGGCCGTACTCCCCAGGCGGTCGACTTAACGCGTTAGCTCCGGAAGCCACGCCTCAAGGGCACAACCTCCAAGTCGACATCGTTTACGGCGTGGACTACCAGGGTATCTAATCCTGTTTGCTCCCCACGCTTTCGCACCTGAGCGTCAGTCTTTGTCCAGGGGGCCGCCTTCGCCACCGGTATTCCTCCAGATCTCTACGCATTTCACCGCTACACCTGGAATTCTACCCCCCTCTACAAGACTCTAGTCTGCCAGTTTCGAATGCAGTTCCCGGGTTGAGCCCGGGGATTTCACATCCGACTTGACAGACCGCCTGCGTGCGCTTTACGCCCAGTAATTCCGATTAACGCTTGCACCCTCCGTATTACCGCGGCTGCTGGCACGGAGTTAGCCGGTGCTTCTTCTGCGAGTAACGTCAATCACTGCGGTTATTAACCGCAATGCCTTCCTCCTCGCTGAAAGTACTTTACAACCCGAAGGCCTTCTTCATACACGCGGCATGGCTGCATCAGGCTTGCGCCCATTGTGCAATATTCCCCACTGCTGCCTCCCGTAGGAGTCTGGACCGTGTCTCAGTTCCAGTGTGGCTGGTCATCCTCTCAGACCAGCTAGGGATCGTCGCCCAGGTAGGCCGTTACCCTACCTGCTAGCTAATCCCATCTGGGCACATCCGATGGTGTGAGGCCCGAAGGTCCCCCACTTTGGTCTTGCGACATTATGCGGTATTAGCTACCGTTTCCAGTAGTTATCCCCCTCCATCAGGCAGTTTCCCAGACATTACTCACCCGTCCGCCACTCGCCACCCGAGAGCAAGCTCTCTGTGCTGCCGTTCGACTTGCATGTGTTAGGCCTGCCGCCAGCGTTCAATCTGAGCCATGATCAAACTCTTCAATTTAAAGTTTGATTTGCTTAAACTTATTTAAGCGATGCTCAAGTGTAAAACACTCATAATGAATTTCATTATGTGTTCACTCTTAAGACTTGATATTTTTTACGTCCGGAGACGTTTGATATCAATCCTGCGAGTGCCCACACAGATTGTCTGATAAATTGTTAAAGAGCGTTGCAACTCAACCGCTTAGGTTGTCGCTGCGAGGTGGCGTATATTACGCTTTTCACCTCAGGAGTCAACCACTATTTCGTGATTTTTCTCCGGACCGAATCACTTCAGTCCCTGTCACGCCTTGGCGCATCGCGCTTTGCCGTGTCAGTGGGAGCGCATTATAGGGAGATTAATTTTTCCCGCAAGCGCTATTTTGCATTCTTTTTCCGACCGCTGAAATTTTACGCACATTGTACAAAAAAACCATTCCTTAGCCTGCAAAAACAACAAAAGCGGGCAAAAAATGCCCGCTTTTGAGGATGCCTCAGTCAGTGATTACTGATGAGCGACTATTTCTCCATCGCGTACATCCATTTCGATGAGTTTTCCAGGCACCAGATCACCAGAAAGAATCTGCTGAGCCAATGGGTTCTCGATTTCCTGCTGAATAGCTCTTTTCAGCGGCCGGGCCCCATAGACTGGGTCGAAACCTGTCTTACCAAGCAGTTTCAGGGCTTCGTCCGAAATATGTAACTCATAACCTCGTTCTTCCAGACGTTTATGCAACCGCTGCAGCTGTATTTGAGCAATTGACGCGATATGGTCCGCACCCAATGGATGGAAGACCACTAGCTCATCAATACGGTTGATAAACTCAGGCCGGAAATGATGACCAACGACACTCATCACTAACGCTTTCATCTCACCATAATTCAGTTCACCAAACCGCTCCTGAATTAAGTCTGAACCCAGGTTAGAGGTCATGATAATTACGGCATTACGGAAATCGACCGTACGTCCCTGACCGTCTGTCAGACGCCCATCATCCAGCACCTGCAACAATATGTTGAACACATCCGGATGCGCTTTCTCAACTTCGTCGAGCAGGATAACCGAATACGGACGACGTCTGACCGCTTCGGTGAGGTAACCACCCTCTTCATAGCCAACGTATCCCGGAGGCGCACCGACCAGTCTGGAAACCGAGTGTTTTTCCATAAACTCGGACATATCAATCCGGACCATGGCCTCATCGCTGTCAAACAGAAAGTCAGCCAACGCCTTACACAGTTCAGTTTTACCCACCCCGGTAGGACCGAGAAACAGGAATGACCCCACCGGACGATTTGGGTCAGCCAGTCCCGCCCGGCTACGACGAATGGCATTGGCTACCGCTTCGACCGCTTCATCCTGGCCTATCACCCGATTGTGCAGAGACTCTTCCATCCGCAACAATTTGTCGCGTTCACCTTCCATCATTCTTGAGACTGGAATCCCGGTCCAGCGGGCCAACACATCGGCAATCTCTACGTCAGTTACACGGTTACGTAACATTTTCATGGATTTGCCTTCGGCCTGAGTGGCGGCTGCCAGTTGTTTTTCCAGATCCGGAATTTTACCGTACTGCAGCTCTGACATTTCTGCCAGGTCCCCGGTACGACGAGCCTGCTCAAGAGACAAACGTGCCTGCTCCAGCTCAGCTTTGATATTCTGAGTCCCGGTCAGAGAAGCTTTTTCCGCTTTCCACTCTTCTTCCAGTTCAGCATACTCACGTTCTTTCTGATTAAGCTCGGTTTCCAGCATTTCCAGTCGTTTAAGACTGGCATCATCAGACTCTTTTTTCAGTGCCTGCTGTTCCAGTTTTAACTGGATAATCCGGCGTTCCAGACGGTCCAATGATTCTGGTTTAGAGTCGATCTGCATACGGATACTGGAAGCTGCTTCATCGATCAAATCGATTGCTTTATCCGGTAACTGACGATCAGCAATGTAGCGATGCGAAAGGTTCGCGGCAGCAACAATTGCCGGGTCAGTGATTTGCACATGGTGGTGCAATTCATAGCGCTCTTTCAGGCCACGCAGAATTGCAATGGTATCTTCCACAGTCGGTTCAGCCACCAGCACTTTCTGGAAACGACGCTCCAGTGCGGCATCTTTCTCAATATACTGACGATACTCATCCAGTGTTGTGGCACCGACGCAGTGCAATTCTCCTCGGGCCAGAGCGGGCTTCAGCATATTCCCGGCATCCATTGCACCGTCGGCTTTACCGGCTCCCACCATAGTATGTAGTTCATCAATAAACAGGATGACATTACCTTCCTGTTTCGACAGATCATTTAGCACCCCTTTCAGGCGCTCTTCAAATTCACCACGAAATTTGGCCCCAGCGACCAGTGCACCCATATCCAGTGCGAGTACCCGGCGACCTTTTAAGCCTTCAGGCACTTCACCATTGATAATACGCTGGGCCAGCCCTTCAACAATGGCAGTTTTACCCACCCCGGGCTCACCAATCAATACCGGGTTATTTTTGGTACGACGTTGCAATACCTGAATGGTGCGGCGGATTTCTTCATCACGTCCAATCACCGGGTCCAGCTTACCTTGCTCTGCCCGCTCAGTCAGGTCGATGGTATATTTTTTTAATGCCTGCCGTTGGTCTTCGGCACCTTGTTCATTCACGTTTTCTCCCCCACGCAGCTGATCGATTGCACTGGTGAGTTTCTCAGTGGAAGCACCTGCTGATTTCAGAATATCAGCCAGTGCTCCGCGGGATTCCAGCGCAGCAAGTACAAACAGTTCAGATGAGATAAAGCTGTCACCGCGTTTTTGGGCCAGCTTATCGCACAAATTTAATACGCGGATTAAATCAGCAGATGGCTGCACATCACCGTCGCTGCCTTCAATCTGTGGTAGCCGATTCAGGGACTGACTTATTTTCTCCTGGATTGCCGCAACATCCAGTCCGGCAGAGGAGAGTAAAGGACGTAATGATCCCCCTTCCTGAGACAGTAAAGCACTCATAAGGTGAAGAGGTTCGATAAATTGGTTGTCGTTGCCGAGGGCCAATGATTGTGCATCGGCCAATGCTAATTGAAATTTACTGGTTAGACGATCCAGACGCATAATTCCTCCTGTTAAAGGTCAAAATGCTACAGGAGATTAAATGAGGCCAATCCCTCAAATATTCAAGTTTAATGACCCGGAAAACAAAGAAAAATTATACGTACAGGATCGTCCAGCGGCTAAGATTATATCAGCCACACTAAAGTTGCCATACGCCCTGTATTGTTCTCTCTGCGGTAGGAGAAAAAATATTCACTTTCAGTATAGGTACAACGTCCACCACCACTGACGGAAATCACTCCGGCACAGGTTAATCGCTGACGAGCCAATAGCCAGAGATCCGCCATGTATTTGCCATTATCATTATAAGGACGGAAAGCCTGCTCAGCGGCAGGATCCAACGCGATAAATGCATCACGAACTTCCGGACCGACCTCAAATGCCTGTGGACCGATAGCCGGCCCCATCCAGGCCAGGACTTCTGATGGCGGGCAACTAAACTCCGCCAGGGTTTTTTCCAACACCCCCTGACATAACCCACGCCAGCCCGCGTGAGCAGCGGCAACCTGCCGCCCGTCAGCAGAACAGAAAATCACCGGCAGACAGTCTGCTGTCATCACTGCACACACCTGACCCGACAGGGTAGTCTGGCAGGCATCAGCAATCAGCGGCCCTGGGGATAACGCAGGTAATGACTGTACATCAGTACCATGCACCTGAGTCAGCCAGTCGGGCATTGCCGGCAATCCGGCAAGCCTACACAGCTGCTCGCGGTTTTTTTGTACCGTCTGCGGACAATCACGGACATGAGCTCCCAGGTTGAGACTGTTCCACGGAGCCTGGCTAAATCCGCCAATTCGTGTGGTGGAACAAGCTCTCACATTCGCGGGTGCCGGCCAGTCCGGGATAATCAGACTCATAACCAGTCCATTTCGTCTTTGTGCAGGGCTGTATCCGCTTTCAATGCATCAATCAGTTCAACCATGTCCTGAGGCAGTTCCGCATGCCATTCCATCTGAATTCCGGTGATAGGGTGATACAAACGCAACATCGTGGCATGCAGCGCCTGCCTGTCAAAGCTACGTAACACGGCAATAAACTCTTCCGAGGCACCTTTCGGCGGCCGCGGACGCCCGCCATACAGTGGATCGCCAATTAACGGATGGCTCAGGTGTGCCATATGAACGCGGATCTGGTGAGTACGTCCGGTTTCCAGCCGCAAGCGCAATCGGGTGGATGCACGAAAATGCTCCATAATCCGATAATGGGTCACTGCCGGTTTTCCCATCGGATGCACACTCATATGGGTACGTTTGGTGGGATGCCGCGAGATCGGCTCATCCACACTCCCGCCCGCGGTCATCGTACCCAGTGCTACCGCCTCATATTCTCGGGTGATTTCACGACGTTGTAGACAGTCCACCAGATGGGTCTGTGCAGGAACGGTTTTGGCCACGACCATCAGCCCGGTAGTATCTTTATCCAGACGATGGACGATTCCGGCCCGGGGTACATCCGCAATAGCAGGATAATGATGTAATAATGCATTTAATACAGTACCATCCGGATTACCGGCACCAGGATGCACGACCAGACCACGGGGTTTGTTAATAACGAGGATATCATCATCCTCATAAACAATATCAAGTGCGATATCCTGAGGTTCCCAGCGGAGCTCCTCTTCGATTTCGGCATCAATACTGATCCGCTCACCACCGAAAACTTTTTCTTTCGGAATGGTTGCTGTTACCCCGTTAAGGGTAACCCGTCCCTGCAAAATCCAATCTTTTATGCGGGAACGTGAATAATCAGGGAACAATTCCGCCAAAGACTGATCTAACCGTTGTCCAAGTTGCGCTTCGGAGACTGTCGCGGTGAGTTGTACTTGTTGTGCCATATAAGCTTCTTTCGTTAACGTTGGGTTTTCACGGCAAAGCCGTTTACTATAATGTGCTATCTTAGCTGAACATCAATGGAAGCTTCACAGAAAGCTTCCGATAAAACTTTGAGGATAATCATTTCGTCATGACGCGTATGAAACATCTGGTGGCCGTTGCCACTCTGGGCCTGGCACTGGTGGGATGTTCCGGCTCTAAAGACATTGTCCCGGACAACCCACCGTCAGTGATCTATGCAACCGCACAGCAAAAGCTGCAGGACGGGAACTTTAAAGCGGCTATTACCCAGTTGGAAGCCCTGGATAACCGTTATCCTTTCGGTCCTTATTCACAGCAGGTACAGCTTGATCTGATCTACGCCTACTACAAAAATGGTGACATGGCGTTGTCACAGGCAACGATTATCCGTTTTATGCGTCTCAATCCGACCCATCCTAATATCGATTATGTACTGTACATGAAAGGCCTGACAGACATGGCTATGGATGAATCTGCGGTCCAGCATTTCTTTGGAATCGATCGTTCAGACAGAGATCCAACCAATGCACGCCAGGCATTCACCGATTTTTCTCAGTTACTGCAAAGTTATCCGCAGAGCCAATATGCTGCTGATGCCAGAAAACGGCTGGTCGCGCTGAAGGATCGCCTGGCGAAATATGAGCTCTCAGTGGTGCAATTCTATACCAAACGCGGTGCTTATGTCGCGGTTGTTAACCGTACCCAGGGTATGCTGAGTAACTATCCTGACACAGAAGCCACCCGTGAAGCATTGCCGCTAATGGAAAATGCATACCGTAAAATGCAGCTCAATGGCGAAGCCGATAAAGTGGCTAAGCTCATTGCAGACAACAGCAACCAACAAAAATAATTAACCTGAACGGTTCACTCTGAACCGTTTTCAGCAAAAAAGGCAGCCAGAAGGCTGCCTTTTCTTTTACTGATCCTGACGATAATGGCGGTTTTTTTGCTGTCTGGCAATGATTATCAGGGATTTCTGTGGTGATTTTTGCAAAACGACGTTATTGACAAAAATGGACATTATTTTGTGATCTAGATCACATTATTGTTAATGCAAGCCGTTATTCTGGTTATCAATCTGATGGTAACGAGAGAGGTAAGTGCGATGATCATGAACATCACCAGTAAACAAATGGAAATGACCGACGCTATCCGCAGTCACGTTGAAGAGCGTATTACCAAGCTCGAAAAATGGCAGACGCCGCTGATCAACCCGCATATCGTACTCTCAAAAGAACCTAAAGAATTTGTCGCCGATGCGACGATTAACACTCCCAATGGCCCGTTAGTCGCCACCGGTCGTCATCAGGATATGTACACCGCAATTAATGAACTGATTACTAAACTGGAGCGCCAGTTAAATAAAGTTCAGCATAAAGGGGAAGCCCGCAGAGCCACTGCCAGCGTAAAAGATATTATCCCTACCGAATAGTTCAACCATTGAAGACGCGCCATCCGGCGCGTTTTTAGTTGACGGGCTCCGCCGCAAAAGCTAATCTCGGATTAACTAACCCAAGGAACAGTACCATGCAAACCACAATGTTTTTCTTCTCATTCTTTTTTAGCTTCCCCCCCTCCGGGAGATGATTCGTCCTGAAAGAATGAATGAGAAGACGAACAGAAAAGCCTCCCGAACGGGAGGCTTTTTTATTGGGTATAAAAATAACAGGAATACAGGTGACAATAATGAGTGCAGATCTCTCTTTAGACCAGCTGAGGGAAAGAATCAGCCAGCTGGACAATCAACTGCTGGCCTTGCTGGCTGAACGGCGGGATATCTCAGTTGCGGTCGGAAAATTTAAACTGACCACTCACCGCCCAGTCCGGGATATCGAAAGAGAAAAGCAGCTGCTTGAACTATTGATTGATAAAGGCAAAAAACTGTCACTCGACAGCCATTTTGTTACCCGTGTTTTTCAGCTGATCATAGAAGAATCAGTGCTTACTCAACAGGCATTGCTGCAAAAAGCCCTGAATCAGTCACAGGAAAACAGTGCCCGTATTGCTTTCCTCGGCCCGAAGGGGTCCTATTCTCATCTGGCCGCCCGACAGTATGCATCACGCCACTTCGATCATCTGACCGAAATTGGCTGTAATAAATTCCAGGATATTTTACAGCAGGTTGACTCGGGGCTGGCTGACTATGCGGTACTGCCACTGGAAAATACCAGTTCTGGTTCAATTAATGATGTCTACGACCTGCTTCAGCATACCCGTTTGCATATCGTCGGTGAAATGACTCAGCCGATTGATCACTGTGTACTGGTGCCGTCAGAGACCTCCCTGGATGAGATTACAACGGTCTACAGCCATCCCCAACCTTTTCAGCAATGCAGTCAGTTTCTTAACCGCTATCCACACTGGAAAATTGAATATACCGAAAGTACCGCGGCAGCCATGGAGAAAGTGGCGGCTATGCAGGATAAACATGTTGCAGCGCTGGGCAGTGAAGCCGGTGGAAAACTCTACAACCTGCAGGTTTTACAACGGAACCTGGCTAACCAACAGCAGAACATGACAAGGTTTATTATTCTGGCCCGTAAACCGGTCAGAGTTTCAGAACAGGTTCCGGCCAAGACCACACTATTGATGGCCACCGGACAACAATCAGGTGCATTAGTTGATGCATTGCTGGTGCTGAGAAAACAAGGCCTGGTCATGACCAAACTTGAGTCACGACCTATTCACGGAAATCCGTGGGAAGAGATGTTCTATCTGGATATTCAGGCCAATGTCCATTCGCCAGCCATGGAAGAAGCTATCGAAGAACTGACCACACTGACTCGTTTTATCAAAATTCTCGGCTGTTATCCCGGAGATGATGTCATCCCGGTGTCTGCAGAGTGAAGGAAAGACAACAGGCACCGAATTCGGTGCCTGTTATAGTAACGTATTACGTCAGCGGTTACTGGCGGTTATCATTCGCCGAACGCAGTAGTCCGCGACTTTCTGCCATAAAAGAGCCGGCATAATCGCCAAACCAGTGCTCAATACGGCGGAAGCTTTCGATAAACGCCGATTTATTGCCGGTTTCCAGTAAACTGATGGCCTCACCAAACCGGGTGTAATAACGCCTTATTAATGCCAGATTGGCTTCCGAAGACATAATAATGTCAGCATAGAGTTGGGGATCCTGGGCAAACAGGCGTCCTACCATCGCCAGCTCCAGACGGTAAATTGGCGAAGACAGTGCCAGCAACTGCCCAAGGTCAACATTTTCCTCAGCCAGATGTAATCCGTAAGCAAAGGTCGCAAAGTGCCGCAGAGCCTGAATAAATGCCATGTTCTGGTCATGCTCTACTGCACTGGTACGATGTAAACGTGCTCCCCAGACCTGAATCTGTTCCAGCAACCACTGATAAGCTTCCGGCTGACGTCCGTCACACCACACCACTACCTGTTTTGCCAGGCTTCCGCTGTCAGGGCCAAACATCGGGTGTAAACCGAGTACCGGCCCCGGATGAGCGGCCAGCATCGCCTGTAAAGGCTGGTTTTTGATGGAGGATAAATCCAGTAAAATACATTTTTCCGGTAACGGGGGAAGTTGACCGATCACCTGCTCTGTCAGATGTATTGGCACGCTAATAATCACCATGCCGGCATCTGCCAACAATTGTTCAGCCTGATGCCAGTCATCTTTATCCAGCGACTTCACCTGATAGCCTGACAGGGTGAGCATTTTGGTAAATAATCGCCCCATCTGCCCTTTTCCGCCAACTATCACTACCGGACCAAGATCAGGATTCAGAGTTTTGAATCCTTTATCATTTTCGCTGGAGTAAGACTCACGCATGACACGGCGTAAAACATCTTCAATTAAATCAGGCGGTACGCCCAGTTGTTCAGCTTCTTTTCGGCGGGAAGCCAGCATACTGGCTTCTCGCTCCGGGACATAAATAGGCAATCCATAGCGGCTTTTGACTTCACCAACTTCTGCTACCAGTTCAAGACGCTTTGCCAGTAACTCCAGCAGAGCTTTATCTGTTTCATCAATTTTATCGCGTAGCGCGGTTAGTTCAGCCACCATGACTCATAACACCTCTTGTGACGCCTGCAACGTAGTACACATATCCTGGTGAATATCACGCAGCAGGGTTTCTGTCGTTTCCCAACTAATACAGGCATCGGTCACCGATACCCCGTAGCGCATTTCTGAACGTGGTTGTTCAGAAGACTGATTACCTTCATGCAGGTTACTTTCCAGCATCAGCCCGATAATCGAACGACTGCCATCTTTAATCTGTGCCATCGCCGATTCAGCAACCGCCGCCTGCCGGCGGAAATCTTTACTGGAGTTGCCATGACTGCAATCTATCATTAAAGAGGCGCGTAATCCTGCATTCTGCATTTCTTTTTCACAGGCAGCGACATCCTCAGGGCTGTAATTTGGTGTTTTACCACCACGCAAAATCACGTGCCCGTCGGGGTTTCCACGGGTCTGAAGTAAGCATACCTGCCCTGCCTGATTGATACCCACAAAACGGTGAGGCATTGCTGCGGCCCGTAACGCGTTAATTGCCGTACTCAGACTGCCGTCTGTACCATTTTTAAACCCGACCGGCAAAGAGAGTCCTGACGCCATTTCGCGGTGAGTCTGGGACTCTGTGGTTCTTGCTCCTATGGCTGCCCAGCTGAACAAATCCCCCAGGTATTGCGGTGAATTAGGGTCCAGTGCTTCGGTCGCCAAGGGCAGCCCCATCGCCACTAATTTCACCAGCAGATCACGCGCAATATGCAGCCCCTGTTCAACATCAAATGAACCATCCATATGAGGGTCATTAATCAGTCCTTTCCAGCCGACGGTGGTTCGTGGCTTTTCAAAGTAAACCCGCATTACCAGAAAGAGACTATCGCTGTATTTATCTGCCAGTTGTTTATAACGACGCGCATACTCCAGCGCGGCTTCCGGGTCATGAATGGAGCATGGTCCACAAACCACCAGCAAACGGCGATCTTCACCGGAAATAATCCGTGAAATCACCCGACGGGATTCAGATATCTGCATTTCCTGCTGTTCGCTCAGTGGAAACTGAGCTTTTAACTGTTCCGGGGTAATCATTATTTGTTCATCGGCAATATGAACATTATTCAGCGTATCTTTTTGCATGGTACTCATCCTGTAAAATTTGCAGGTCCGGGTCTGTCTCTGCTTTATGAGCCACAGACTACCACAGGTAGTAAACAATTCAATCCACAATATGTACATAAAAGTTTACATAAGCCAGAAATATGCCAATTAAAACCCAAACCCGTAAATATTAATATACACACAAATCAGCAACTGACTGAAGTTATTAGGGATCTGCCAGACAGCCTGGCAGCACAGGAATCGAGATTTTTTGAAATTATTTTTGTGAAAAAAGCAGAAAGGCAGGAGAGATTAAATACCGTCGAATGGCAGAAGGATTTGAAACATATCGTTGGTAAAACCAGAGATCCCCGGCAAGCGGGATCTCTGATTGCAGGTCAACGACGGATTATTTATTGACGCTAACATCTATCCCTGGGAAATAATGCGCTGCCAGTTTTGTCAGTGTCCCGTTTTTCTGAATCGTAGTGATCGCAGCATCCAGCGTCTGTTTCAGTGCCGTGTCGCCTTTACGCAATCCGAAACCGATTCCGGTGCCTAAAATAACGTCGTCTTCCACTGGTTTACCGACAAAGCTGAAATCTTTACCTTGTGGTTTATCCAGAAAGCCATCCAGCCCAGCGGCTGACATCACCAGGGTTCCGTCAAGACGGCTCGCCACCATATCGGTGTAAACCTGGTTCTGATCCTGATAAGAGACGACATTAACCCCCTGAGTTTCCCAATGTTTTTTCGCATAAGTTTCCTGGATAGATCCCTGTAAGACACCGATGGATTTACCTTTCAGACTTTCTGCGGTCGGGCTGAGTGCCTGTCCTTTTTTAGCAATCAACATACTGGGAATACGATAGATAGGTATTGTAAAATCGATGCTTTTCTCCCTGGCTTCGGTGATATTCATCGCGGAGTTAATGGCATCAAATTTTTTCGCCTGAAGTGCCGGTATCAGAGCATCAAAACTACTTTCAACCCACTGACATTGCAGATGAGCTGTCTGGCAGACCGCTTTACCTAATTCTATATCAAACCCGACCAGTTGCCCCTGTGAATCGCGGCTTTCAAACGGAGGATATTGTGATTCCAACCCGTAACGCAGTGTATCTGCACCGAAGGCCTGTAAAGCGGTACACATACCTAATACCATCCACAATGCTTTCATTTTTTTTTTGCATATCTGGCACCCCAAATCTGGTTATTATTGTTATCCCCGGTCGGGGAATGGTTTTGGTTTTGTTCAGCAATCAACAGCGATGCCTGCGTCAGTCCGGAAACGAAAAACGGCAAAGCGCTTCAGCACCCGCTTTCAGTGTTTCTTCATCTTTGGCAAAAGACAAGCGGATAAATTTATTATCGGTACCCTCGGTATAAAATGCTGATAACGGAATAGTGGCAACCCCACATTCGGTGATGAGCCGGGTGACAACCTCACTGTCAGCCTGCTGACTGAGATGTCCATATCCGGCCAGCATAAAGAATGATCCTGCGCTGGGCAGTAAGTGAAACGGTGAATCCGCCAGCAGGCTGGCCAGCAGATCTCTTTTCTTCTGATAAAAGGCTGCCAGGCTGAGATAATGTTCCGGATGACGTAAGTATTCGGCAAATGCCCACTGCATTGGGGTATCGGCAGAGTACATCATAAACTGATGAATTTTAATGATTTCGTTCATTATCTCTGCCGGTGCCAGGCAATAACCTACCCGCCAGCCGGTCACATGAAAGGTCTTACCAAAAGAAGAGACAATAACACTACGTTCTGCCAGTTGCGCATCCGTTGCCATGCTGAGATGTTTTTGCCCGTCGAAAATAATATGTTCGTACACTTCATCCGATAAAATCACAATGTCTGTATTGACGGTCAGCCGGTTCAGTTGCTGTAAATCTTCAGTCGTCAGTGTTTGCGCTCCCGGATTATGCGGGCTGTTAAGAATAATCATCCGGGTTTTCGGAGTAATGGCAGAAGCCACCGCTTGCCAGTCAATAGTAAACCCTGGAACAGTAAGTTTCAGCCCCACCGGAGTCGCTCCCTGTAAGCGAACAATGGGCGCATAACTGTCAAAGGCGGGCTCAAAGAAGATCACTTCATCCCCCTGATGGACCAATGCTGAAATAGCCATAAACAGCCCCTGACTGGCACTGCCGGTGACCAGAATCTCACCAGCCGGATCATATTCACGTCCATACAACAGCTGTACTTTTCCGGCAATGCCTTCACGCAACGCTGGCAGACCTGCCATCGGGGCATATTGGTTATGACCTTCGATCATCGCCTGGCTGACCGCGGCAATCAACGTCGGATCACAAGGAAAATTAGGCGCTCCCTGAGAGAGATTAATTGCCTGATGCTTTGCAGAAAGATCACCAATAACACTAAAGATAGTGGTTCCCACATCCGGCAGTCTGGAACGTAAAGTAACGGCAGTATTTACAGTCATGCGTAACCCCTGAACGTAAAACGTGAATATATGAAATCTGACAGAGATCTATTCAACGGTGACAACAGTAGGAGAACAAGCGAAAAGTTGTCATAATAGCCATGACTATCATGCATAGCTGAGGTGTTTGTGTCGAAACGCTCCCTGCCGGTTAACGGACTCCAGACTTTTCTGGTCACGGCCCACCATCTCAACCTGACCCATGCTGCCACCGAGTTGTGTATTACACAGGGAGCGGTCAGCAGACAAATTCAGGCGCTGGAGACCTGGTTTGGATTTCCGTTATTCAACCGCCATGCACGCGGGCTGACTCTGACTCCCCGTGCTGAACTGCTGTTGCCCGAACTGACCCAACTGCTGGATAAATTGCACCGGCTGACAGAACAGGTCCGGCTGTCACCGGAACAGATACGTCTGAAAGCCCCCAGTTGCGCCATGCGCTGGCTGGTGCCTTTGCTGGTCTCTTTTGAACAGCATTATCCGCAATGTCACGTGGCGCTGACGACCACGCTGGACCACCGACGGCAACTGGAGGATTTTGATGCTGCGGTGATTTATGGGGCTGCTGATTCCCCAGGGGAGATACTTTTCGAAGAAGAAATTACCCCGGTGTTGGCAGGACATCTGACTGCGCCTGAAAATTATCAGCAGCTGCAAAATTACACGTTTTTGCATCCAACACGCGATATGTCAGACTGGCAATTATGGCTGAATAAACAATCTGCTCCACCTGAGATGATTCGCAACCAGCATTTCGGGACCATGGATTTAGCCATTAATGCAGCCGTACAAGGCTTTGGTATTACTGTGGCCGATATTCATCTTGCCGCGCCTGAAATTGCCCAGGGAAGACTGATAGCCCCCTTTCATGAGACGGCTAAAACCGGAGCCAGTTATCGGTTGTTGCACCGGAAACCTTCGGATCCGAATGAACCTTTACAAACATTGATCCACTGGCTCCACCGGTCGGTTAAACCGACTGCCAACCAGAAATAATCTGATAAGCCGGCAATACCTGTAAACGGTTACCAGGCACAGAGAGTTCTGCCCAAACTTCATTATGCTGGTCGATTAGCTGCGCTGCCGTAACTGAACTCCGTTCCGCGGTGGTATGAGCATCACCAGCCACCGTAATTGCATACCCCATACTGGCGCCTACTTTAATGGTAGTATCTACACAGTAATCTGTTGCACAACCGCAAACGGTGAAAGCCCGGGCACCTGCTTTTGCCAGCGTTTCAGCCAGCGATGTCTGGTAAAAGCTGTCACAGGCTGTTTTACTGACATACAGAGCGTTTTCCGGCCGAAAGAGTTCAGGAACGATCTGCCATGACGGGCGACCAGGTTGCATTTCGCCCTCGCAATGTTGGATAAAAATCACCTGATCAGCCGTCCTGATCAACTGATTCATTACTGATATTTTTTCTTCAGCAAGGTAGCGTTCTGTGGCCAGTACCCCTTGTTGCATATCGATCACAATTAACACGTTAGCCATCACATCACCTTTTGCTACATTTCACTATTGAATGTTTAGCCTCAGGGACTCTCCCGGAAAATCTCCCTGAAACTTCATAACAACCGCTAGCAATGAATTTTATGCCCTGAAGCGGATTAATAAGGTAAATCCCGTGTAGCAGGGTTGCAATAGCGGCTTTGTCTATGTATTTTCATGCAGATTATTAGCATAAAACTACAGGGTGTATTCAATGATTAAACAACTTTTTGCCGCTGTCTGCCTGATGGCTGTCAGTTACGGCAGTTTTGCCGCCGGAGAAACTTATGTTGTCGGTTCAGGAGGAACCTATCGTCCTTTTGAATACGAAAACAGCCAGCAACAACTGGAAGGTTTTGATATTGATCTTATTAAAGCCATTGCTAAAGCTGAAGACTTTAACATCAAATTAGTGAACACCCCCTGGGAAGGTATTTTTGCCACACTGGGCAGTGGCGATCGTGACATTATTATTTCCGGAATTACTATTACCGATAAACGTAAAATGATGGTCGATTTCTCGGCCCCTTATTTCCCGGCACAACAGGTCATTGTAGTACCACAAAACTCGAAAGTGACTTCATTGGCCTCGCTGAAAAGTGAAAATGTTGGGGTAGTCAACTCCAGCGCAGGTGATATTGCGGTATCCGATACACTGGGACGTAACAGCACGGCCATCAAACGTTTTGATAATACCCCACTGATGCTGGAAGAGTTATCTCAGGGTGGAGTCAGTGCCGCTGTCGGAGATGTTGGCGTCATCAAATACTACATTAACCAGCATCCTGATAAACATTTTAAACTGGTTGATGACAGTAAATTTGAACATCAGTATTTCGGTATTGCAGTGGCCAAAGGAAATACCACACTGAAAAACAAACTGGATGATGGTCTGAAGAAAATTGTTGCTGACGGTACCTACGCAAAAATTTATAAAACCTGGTTCGATAACAACGTTCCAACCCTTCCTGCCGAATAATATTCGCCGTTACTCCCTCATGATACCGCGCTGGCTGTATCATGAGGCTGCTTCAGGTAATTATCATGAGTGGATTTAACTGGGAAATCATCCGGGACTATGAGCCTTTGTTTATTGAAGGCGCCCTGATGACACTAAAATGTACGGTTATCTGTATTATTACCGGGACATTGTGGGGACTGATTCTGGGGCTGGGCCGTCTGGCCCGGGCTGAGCATGGTCCGTGGAAATATATTCTGGCAATACTGGTGCAATTCCCGGTACGTTTTTATGTGAGTGCCATCCGTGGTACTCCGCTGTTTGTTCAGATAATGGTGGTTCACTTTGCATTGATCCCGTTATTTATCAATCCGAACAACGGATTACTGGTTTCATCAGGCATTATGGGGGGCGATTTTGCCCGTACATTACGTTCGGACTACGGTGCATTTCTTTCCTGTATCGTTGCTATCACCCTGAATGCCGGAGCCTACGTTTCTGAGATTTTCAGGGCAGGTATCCAGTCAATTGATCGCGGGCAAATGGAAGCTTCAAGGGCACTGGGAATGCCGTGGTGGAAAAGTATGCGCAAGGTTATTTTGCCGCAGGCATTTCGTCGGATTCTTCCTCCTCTGGGTAACAATGCTATTGCTATTGTTAAAGATTCTTCGCTGGCTTCGGCCATCGGGCTGGCCGACCTTGCTTATGCTGCCCGCACAGTTTCCGGTGCTTATGCAACCTACTGGGAACCCTACCTGACCATATCAGTCATTTACTGGGTAATTACTTTCCTGCTTGCCCGGCTTGTTGACCTGACAGAAAAAAGGCTGGCTAAAAGTGATTCACGTTAAAAATTTGCATAAATACTATGGCGAATCCCACGTATTACGCGGGATCAGTTGTGATATTCAGCCCTCAGAAGTGGTATGCATTATTGGTCCTTCAGGATCTGGAAAAAGTACTTTTCTGCGTTGTCTGAATGCACTGGAAACGGCTTCTGAAGGAGAGATTTTCCTCAACGGCCAGCCAGTGCATGACCAAAAAAGTGATTTGAATAAGATCCGCGAATCCGCAGGAATGGTATTTCAGCGTTTCAACCTGTTCCCGCATATGACGGTACTGGAAAATATCATCATGGCTCCGGTGAGCCTGAAGGGGTTATCACGAACCGTTGCGACACAGCAGGCGGAAGCATTGCTGAAAAAAGTAGGTCTGGAAGATAAGAGTAAAGCCTGGCCTGCCAGCTTATCCGGAGGGCAACAACAGCGCGTTGCTATAGCCCGGGCACTGGCGATGTCACCTCAAATCATGTTGTTTGATGAACCCACTTCGGCACTGGATCCGGAATTAGTCGGCGAGGTACTGGAGGTGATGAAAACCCTGGCCCGCGAAGGCATGACCATGGTGATAGTGACACATGAGATGACCTTTGCACGCGAAGTCGCAGACCGGGTCATTTTCATCGATCAGGGAATTATTCAGGAACAAGGGCGACCTGAAGAGATCTTCTCCCACCCACAGAACCCGCGAACCCAAAGTTTTCTCAGTAAAGTCCTCTAAAAAAAGCATCCGGCAAGCCGGATGCTTTTATCTCTGCATGACATCACTCAGGGATGCAATGCACTGTTCAGGATAATTGAAGTAATCACACCACTGGCAATCGCCACCAGCACATAATTACCGTCAACATATGACCAGCGGTGGCCGTAGGGCGGTGGTGGCAATCCGCGGTTATGCCAGTCATTCACCCAATAGTGCGGGCCACGGTACTCATGCGGGAAACGGCGTCCGGGTTCGAAGCGATGTCCCTGCCAGGCAAAGGAATTGCCACGACCCGGTCCACCGCCCTGCCAGTGAGGCCCACCGTGCGGACCACCATGAAAACCACCTCCATGATCGCCATGAAAACCACCGCCAGGCCCACCATGAGGCCCGCCTTGTGGACCGCGGCCCCCTTCCTGATGATGCCCGCCACCCCGCTGATCCCACTGTCCATGGTTATCTGCACTGGCAGGGACAGAAGATATCACGCTGACTAACATCACTGCAGATGTCAGTATCGCTATCCGTGATTTTTTCATCTTTCTCCTCCGGAAAAATCAGGGCTTCATAGAACTGTCGGTTAATGCGACAGCGCACCGTTAAGAATAATCGAAGTGATAATCCCGGTGGCTGCAGCCATCAGCACATAGTTGCCGTTAATATTTGCCCAGTAATGGCCCCGGGGTGGCTGAGATAAGCCACGGGCGCGCCAGTCATCGACACGGTACTGAGCACCACGATAGCTCTCAGGGGCTGGATGGCCTCTGCGGAAATCATTGCCGTGAAATGCGAATCGCGAAACCTGCTGACGATGCGCCTGCCCACGGTCGCGGTTACCCGCCTGTTGTGGACGATTCTGTTCACCCTGATGCTGTGGCCCTCGCTCCTGACCTTGTGGCCCCTGTCCCTGGTGATCATTTTGCTGATGTGGCACTGGACGGCCCTGGTCATCACCAGGTGCAGCCATTGCTGAAGAAATACCGACACCGTTGGTAATGAGTAAGGTGGTTAATAAAGCCATTGTGGTACGTTTCATTGTTATGTTCCTCACAGGAAATATGCGGGTAATTATGGATAAGGCCTGTGAGCATTTTATGAAGATAATTCCTGGTTTAACCGGCTGGAGTGTGAGCAGTCATTACACCGGTTAATTTCCTTAACGTAATCCTTACGGCACGTTGAAATTAATGACAATTCGCAGGCTAAAACGACTTTTTAACGGGGCTGATGAAAAGAAACTTAACGCAGATCTAAGGAGAGAAAGTCTGTAATAGTAGCCAAAAAATACTGACCCTCCCGGCCTGATGGCAGGAAGGGTCACAGATTACCGGCGAAGGGTATCGTCACCCCAGGCAATCCATTTATAAGTGGTCAGTGCTTCCAGTCCCATGGGACCACGGGCATGCAGTTTCTGAGTACTGACCGCCACCTCTGCGCCCAGGCCGAACTGCCCGCCATCGGTAAAACGAGTACTGGCATTGACATATACCGCCGATGAATCGACTTTATTCACAAAGTCATTGGCATTTTTCAGGTTGCGGGTAAGAATGCCGTCAGAATGCTGTGTACCGTGCTCACGGATATGGCTGACAGCATCATCCAGGCCAACGACCTGCTTAATATTCAAATCCAGTGACAGCCATTCATCGTCATAATTACCTTCTGAAACCGCGACGGCGTCTGGTTGAAAATTTCGAACCTGTGACAAAATATTCTGGTCAGCATGTAAGATAATCTGCTCTTCTGCCATCCTGCGGCAAAATTGCGGTAGAAACGCTGCCGTAATATCCTGATGAATCAGCAACGTTTCCAGTGAGTTACAGGCACTCGGGCGCTGTTTTTTAGCATTAACAATAACATCGAGTGCCGCATCAATTTCCATCGTTTCATCGATATACAGATGGCAAACGCCAATTCCTCCGGTAATTACCGGAATCGTTGATTGCTCACGACAAAGTTTATGCAAACCCGCCCCGCCCCGCGGGATCAACATGTCAATATAGCGGTCCAGTTTCAGCATTTCTGTCACCAGTTGACGATCAGGATTATCAATCGCCTGGATTGCCGCTTTTGGAAGACCATGTGTCGCCAGAGCTTGCTGGATGACACTGACCGTCATCGCATTCGTTCTGACCGTCTCTTTGCCCCCGCGTAAAATGACCGCATTACCCGTCTTCAGGCATAATGAGGCAACGTCTACGGTGACATTTGG
Organism: Tatumella morbirosei; assembly: GCF_000757425.2. GTDB lineage: Bacteria > Pseudomonadota > Gammaproteobacteria > Enterobacterales > Enterobacteriaceae > Tatumella > Tatumella morbirosei. The sequence continues at coordinate 1,484,055 of NZ_JPKR02000003.1, forward strand.
CCGGGCTTCATAAATAACGCCGATGACGCCTAACGGCACACGGCGACGTTCAATACGCAGACCACTGTCCAACAGGCCGCCGTCAATCAGTTGTCCTACAGGGTCTGACAGATGGCAGACCTGACGCACATCATCGGCAATCCCCTTCAGACGCTCAGGAGTCAGTGTTAAACGGTCCAGCAGAGCATCACCCATTCCGTTAATCCTGGCTTCAGCAACATCTTCAGCATTGGCTCGCAGAATAGCCTCTGATTCCTGCTCCAGTTGGCTGGCAATAGTTAACAGGACCTGATTTTTTTGTTCTGTGCTAAGCACAGAGAGTTGGTACGACGCAGCCCGCGCGGCTTTACCCATAGTCTCAAGCATGATAATTCCTTAACTGACAATCATGTCGTCACGGTGTACCGCAACTGAACCGTATTCATAACCCAGAATTTCACTGATTTGCTGACTATGATGCCCTGCAATCATGCGTAATGCATCACTGTTATAACGTGAAACCCCATGAGCAATATCCCGGCCTTGCAGGCTGCGGATTGAAATCACTTCGCCGCGGGAAAAATCGCCCTGAATATGACGAATACCTTTGGGTAACAGAGAACTTCCGCGTTCCAGTAACGCATTCAGAGCTCCGTCATCAATGGTAATTGAACCGGCAGGAGGAGCTCCGAAGATCCAGTGTTTACGGTTTTCCAGGCGGTTTTTCTGCGCATGGAATAAGGTGCCAGCCGGATGCCCGTTCAGTACCTCATTAATTAATACCGGCTGGTTGCCGCTGGCAATAATCACGTCAATGCCCGCGCGGCACGCCACATCAGCCGCCTGCAGCTTGGTCGCCATTCCGCCGGTGCCCAGACCAGAGACACTACCCCCCGCAATCATTCGTAGCTCATCATCAATCACATGCACATCGGTGATCAGCTTAGCTTCCGGATTACTGCGAGGATCTGCGGTAAACAGACCCTGCTGGTCAGTCAGTAGAAGTAATTTATCGGCACCTGACAAAATGGCGGCCAGTGCGGATAAATTATCATTATCACCGACTTTTATTTCTGCGGTGGCTACCGCATCATTTTCATTGATCACCGGGATAATCCGGTTATCCAGCAACGCATGTAACATATCCCGGGCATTCAGAAAACGTTCTCTGTCTTCCATATCGGCGCGGGTCAGCAACATCTGTCCGACATGCAGACTATAGATGCCAAATAACTGTTCCCATAACTGAATCAGCTGGCTCTGGCCTACTGCGGCCAGCAGTTGTTTAGAGGCAATGGTGGGGGGCAGTTCGGGATAACCCAGATGCTCACGTCCCGCGGCAATCGCGCCAGAGGTTACAATAACAATCCGGTGTCCGGCATCAATGGCCTGAGCACATTGTCTTACCAGTTCTACAATATGCGCACGATTTAACCGGCGAGATCCACCGGTCAGTACGCTGGTTCCCAATTTGACCACCAGGGTCTGACTGCCACTCATATTTCCTGCCATTTAACCAATAAACAAACCTTCCTTTTAGCAGGTGTCGGGCGTGAATCCAACCCTTATTCAGTAACTAACCAAAGATAAAAATATTTATCCGTTCTGCGGGCAGAGGCAGACGTTTTGGCCGCACAAAACAGGCGTTATATTAATGCACCTGCTACTGCGCTAAAACCACTATAAGAGCGGATGGGCGGCCCTTCCCCGTGAAACATTTCCGGAATAGCATTGTCAGTCCTGACTCCGGAGAAAACACTGACACGACTCACCGGCAACATGAATCCACATTGATTAAGTATGGGCAAGCGAAGGGGCATAAAAACGCTTAAAAGAAATGACGATACGCTGAACATTACAATCACGGGCAGTGACTTCAGCCAACTAAGAGGCTTTGTCCAGCCGGGACTTTCATGGACAAAAGTATAGGCGAAACGCTATACCAGAACAGAAAGGAGATACACGGATGCAGGGCAGTATAAACTCTGCCCTGCTCAGTTTTACTCAGAATGCTGAACGAATTTTTCTGCCCCTGCCGCGGGTTTCAGCTCTATATTGAGCTGAGTGAGCAGAGCCTCGAGACGCGGAAAAAATTTTTGTAAAGTCTGTTCCACACCGTCTTTATCTTCCGCCTTCTTTATCACGGTTTCCTGCCAGTCGCCTTCTTTGTCAAATAACCCGTAAGCATACTGGTAAGTAAAATGATCATCCTGTGCTTCTAATGTCAGCCACCAGCCCCAAAACTCACGATTTTCAGGTGCCGGTTTGACATTCACACAGACAGCAAGGCAATCGAAAAAAAACGTTCTCCGCCCCGCATTGGTTTTCCCTGAGATAAGGCCCCAGTTCGTTAAAACGCTTTAAAAGACGTCCTCTCAGTTGTCCGCCAGGTAATGCCATGACTTCACCTCCGTTATAAGATGAGTCAATTTTTAACAAAGCTGTCAATAATCGCAACTTATCTTTTTAACAGCCCGGCCAGCCAGTCACTGATTTCTGTCGTCGTTCGTTCAAAAGATTTCATTACCGGTTTATCGGCAATCCAGACTAATTTCCCCTTAGCCGAAGAGTTACAGATCAGTTCAGAATCTTCGGCAGGGCTATAGAGATTATTCTTCCGGCATGCCGATAACATGGGTACCGGAGTACGCCTGCCGAGTAAGCCCTGGGTTTTCAGTGAATAAGCATTCATTTCCGTAGACAGTGTCGCATCGCTACGGGTTGTTTTACCGAGACGGCTAGCCAGAATATCCAGAAACATATCAGGCACGGCTTGCTGTAACGAAGGATCAGTCAGTAAACCATGCACAATAGGTTCCTGACAGGCCACGGCACGCAACCTTGGAATTTCCAGATATGCCAGCCTGACGGCGACATTCGCCCCAAAGCGGTGACCCCAGATCCCCACCCGTCGGTGGTCAATCCATGGAACATCGCTCAGTTGCCTGAGAACCTGCTGATGCAACATGCTGGTATCCTGAGTCAGACGCCAGCGGGAACTGTAGCCGACCGATGGCATATCCAGGGTGAGCATCGCCAACCCCCGGGGCGCCAGATAGTCATGAAATAACCGGAAATGGTCAAGCTGGAGTGTATCCAACCCACCACACAGCATGACAACCGGATAAGGGGGTTTGACCTGTTCGGGCATATGCAAAAAAGCGTTAACGGTTTTACCGTCTTCCATTTTAAAACTGAGAGATTTTAGTTCACCCGACAAAAATCCCGTCGCCTGTTCATAGGCACGGTAAGCCAGAACTTGTGCCTGATCTGCCAGTTCGTCACCATTTAAATGCGGGTAGGCTGCCACGCTGAATAAATTCGCGGCGTGCAACCAGTATTTACCCGCTGTAGCCGGGTCCTGTTGCTGCTGTGCCAGTTGCTGCCAGCGGGCAGCCTGGACTGACCACTCATAAATCCAGTTACCGTTGCGGTATCCACGAACGGTGTCCAGCTGTTGTTCGTTAGTACGGGCAAGAGAACTCGCCGCTACCCGGGAAAGCACCTCATTGATTTCTATAGCCGGCACTCCTCGCCAGTTCCAGACCAGTGGCGTGAGTGTCCGGTACCAGCTTTGTGGTGATTTCGCCGACATTACAGAGGAGGAACCTGCCGAATTAGTCGCAATATGGCGGACTAAGGATGAGGTTTCAGGGTGTTCAAATCGCGGCTTAAACAGCTCTTCACTAAGATTTTTCTCCGGCATAGCCACAGCTCCGTGGGCGGAAAATAATGAAGTAGTGTACCTGAGAGAATACGACGAGGCGATGACGGAAAACAAAAAGCAGCATCCTTAAAATTCAGGATGCTGCCAGGCAATATTAGTCTTTAACAATGGGTGGTACGTAAGCTACGCCCATATCCCAGGGCTGCTCGATCCAGGTATTCTGTGGAATATCGATCACGTAGTCATCTACCAGAGGCCGGCCAGCAGGCTTAGCAAAAATGGTGACGAAATGCGCTTTAGGATACATATCACGAATGGCTTTCGCGGTACCGCCGGTATCGACTAAATCATCGATAACAATAAAGCCTTCGCCATCACCTTCAGCGCGTTTAACGACTTTCATATCACGTTGATGGTCATGATCGTAACTGGAGATACAGACTGTATCAACGTGACGGATCCCTAATTCACGGGCCAGCAGTGCAGCGGGTACCAGCCCACCACGGCTGACAGCAATGATACCTGTCCACTGTTCCACCGGCAGTAAACGCCGGGCGAGATTACGGGCATGGATTTGTAACATATCCCAGGTGACGACGTATTTTTCGCTCATTTAAAGGAGTCCCGGCCAATACAGATGACCTAATTTAAGTGCAAGGGTAAAAAGTTTGCGCGAGATTATAAGGATATGCAGCACTAAAAACCAGCACCAGCTACCTCCAGGCGCTTTTTTTACTCCGCAATTTCCCCGCCGGTCCGCAAACGATGGTATTCTCAGGCCATGCCGGCAGAGACGTTTCCTCACTCTGCCAGACCAATGTAAACCCGGGCAGACCTGACCCGCAACGTTACAGGAGAGTAATTGTGTCTGAACTGTCTCAGCTTTCTCCACAGCCTTTGTGGGATATCTTCGCGAAAATCTGTTCTATTCCACATCCTTCATATCATGAAGAAGCCTTAGCACAGCATATTATGAACTGGTCCAGAGAGCAGGGATTATGGTGTGAACGGGATAACGCCGGAAATATTCTGATTCGTAAACCGGCGACCCCCGGGATGGAAAACCGGACACCTGTCGCCCTGCAGGCCCATCTGGATATGGTACCGCAAAAAAATAATGACACTGTGCATGATTTTACCACTGACCCGATCCGCCCTTATGTGGATGGTGAGTGGCTGAAAGCCCGCGGCACCACTTTAGGGGCAGATAATGGAATTGGAATGGCCTCCGCCCTGGCCGTACTGGCCGACGATAATGTGGCACACGGTCCTCTCGAAGTGCTGCTTACCATGACTGAGGAAGCCGGAATGGATGGTGCCTTCGGATTACAGTCTGACTGGCTTGAGGCAGACATTCTGATCAACACCGATTCGGAAGAAGAAGGTGAGATCTATATGGGATGTGCCGGAGGCATCGACTGCGTGACAGAACTGCCTATACAACGTGAGGCGGTAACCGCAGGTTATGAACTGCTAAAACTGACGTTAAAAGGGTTACGCGGTGGTCACTCCGGTGCAAATATTCATATGGGGCTGGGCAACGCGAATAAACTACTGGCCCGCTTTCTGGTTAGCGTGAGTAAAAAAGTTGATCTGCAACTGATTGACTTTAATGGTGGTACTTTACGCAATGCCATTCCTCGTGAGGCCTTTGCCACCCTGGCTGTCAGTCAAAAAGATCGTTCACTTTTCGATAGGTCCGTCAGCGATTATCAACAGTTGCTTAAAAATGAAGCTGGCCCGAAAGACGAAAATGTTGTGTTAGTGACCGAGGCAGCCACTCCTGCACAACCGGCCTTAACCGCCGCCAGCCGTGATACGTTTCTGCACTTACTGAATGCTATCCCTAACGGGGTGATTCGTAATTCAGATGTCGCCGTCGGCGTAGTTGAAACTTCTCTGAATGTCGGCGTGGTGACACTCAGTGAAGATACCGCCGAAATCATGAGTCTGGTACGCTCGCTTATCGACAGTGGCAAAGAGTATGTGGTCGATACCCTGACCTCGCTGGGCAGTCTGGCTGGAGCTAAAACGCTCGCATCGGGCAGTTATCCTGGCTGGGAGCCGGATAAAAACTCGCCAATCATGGCAAAAACCCGGGAAATTTATCAGCAATTGTTTGGTAAACTGCCCGACATTCAGGTGATCCATGCCGGTCTGGAATGCGGATTATTCAAAAAACCTTATCCACATTTAGATATGGTCTCCATCGGTCCAACCATTACCGGCCCTCACTCTCCGGATGAACAGGTTCACATTGGAAGTGTCGGTTTATACTGGCAATTACTAACCGGCCTGTTGAAAGAAATTCCGGTAAAATAAGTGTCCGCACTGCGGTTACTCCGGTTATTCCGGACTGAACGAAAGCCAGAGCACCGCTCTGGCTTCTTTGTCACTGTTTCTATGTATCTGCCAGGCTCCACTCAGGCACGACTATGTTCAAATGAGCTCCGTTACTGTAGCCATAACCTCCTCCTCTGTGTGGGGAATACACTCTTGTGCTAACAGAGATGTCATGTCGGTATTAAATATTCACAAGAAAATATAAGCGATAGGTTTCTGCTTTTAAAATCTCACAGCATCAGAGCATTTCACCAGGCATCGATAATAATATGAATTTAGATGCTAAAAACATCTTTATTAAAAGATAATCCCAACATTCTTTCCGGACTTCTGGATGGCTAAACTTCTTTTATGGTAGCTTATGCTGCCTGTTTATCAGGACGCTCTGGTTTCAGACAGAAACCCCGTAGTCATTACTTAGCTGTGAATGGATAAATTATGGCCGATGCTCACCGCCTCGAAATGCGCAATATATCGATTAATTTTGCCGGATTCGCCGCGCTGGATAATGTTAATTTCGTCCTGGAAGGTCATTCGGTGCATGCCCTGACCGGTGCCAATGGTGCCGGTAAATCAACGCTGATGGCAGTGTTATCTGGTGCACATTCCCATTATCAGGGGGAGATATTGCTGGATGGTCAGCCATTGAATATCCGTACACCACTGCAGGCTAAGCAGGCAGGAATTCATCTGGTTCAGCAGGAAGTGGATAATGGCCTAATCCCGACACTCAGCGTGGCTGAAAATATCATGCTGGATAACCTGGCGGCTCCCGGACAGATCTGTCGTTGGGGAGAAATATACCGTGAGGCTGCAGCGTTGTTAAAACAACTCAATGTTTCCCTCGATTTGCGTCAGCCAGCAGAACGATGCTCACTGGCAGAAAAACAACAAATCCTGCTGGCCCGCGCTTTGTCTCACCGCTGTCGTTTCCTAATCCTTGATGAACCTACAGCCCCACTGGATCAACATGAAAGTGAGCAACTGTTCAGAGTAGTACGACACCTCCAGCAACAAGGGATCGGTGTGGTATTTATTTCCCACCGTATTCATGAATTAAAGACTATCTGCGATCAACTGACCGTATTGCGTGACGGGAAACTCATTGAAACCACCAGAATGGATGCATTGAGCGGTGAACAGATTGTTGAGAAAATGATAGGCCATACACTGAACGATCTGTATCCGCCCCCGCGTCCGGCTCATTCCACACAACAGTTACTGAGTGTGGAAGGATTACACGACAAAAACCTGTTACGGGATATCAGTCTGACACTTCATAAGGGTGAAATACTCGGTATTGCAGGGCTTGCCGGAGCGGGCAAGACAGAATTGTGTAAAGCCCTGTTTGGTGCATCCAAAAGCAAACTGACCCGTTCACTATTACACGGTAAACCCTGGAAACCCCGTTCCCCCGCTGATTCTGTTGCCGCTGGCATCGCCTTGGTACCAGAGGAGCGCCGCAAAGAAGGTATTTTTATTGATGAATCGGTGGCAATGAATCTGTCGGTCAGTGCAGACGATCGCTTTTCCTCTCATGGATTTTTTAGCGTAAAACAGTCTGTACTATGGGCACAACAGATTATCAGTAAACTTGCCGTGAAAAGCAGGGGCCCCCAGCAGACATTACGACGGCTGTCCGGAGGAAATCAGCAAAAGATTGCCATCGGCAAATGGCTGGCCACTGAGTCTGACATCCTGATTTTCGATGAACCGACAAAAGGTGTCGATGTTAAAGCCAAATCTGATCTTTTCCGGTTAGTTGATCAGCTTGCCAGAGAAGGCAAAGGGATAATCTATGCTTCCGGCGAATTTGCCGAACTGGTCGGATTATGCGACCGAATCTGTGTTCTCTGGGACGGCAGGATCGTCGCCGAACTGGAAGGCAAACATGCCAGTGAAGAAACACTGTTACTTTATTCAACCGGAGGAACTCCTGCGTGAGCAGCACCCCTAATTCACCCTCTTCAGCAACCCACTGGCATCAGCGATTATTTGATTTCCTGTACAAATGGGGAATGTTACTCACCGTGGTTATCCTGTTAGCTGGCTTCGGCCTGACAGCCAACGGATTCCTGGAGCCAGATAACCTGCTGAACATTCTGCGCTCCATCGCGATTGTCACAGTGATTGCCATGGCGGTAGCGGTTTCACTGACCGTTGGCGGATTTGATCTGTCGGTGGGTTCTACGGCATCTTTAGCTAACGCTCTGGTTATTTCAATGTTTGTCTGGCACGGCTACGGTACTACCACAGCCATCCTTATTACGCTGGCTTTATGTCTGTTAGTCGGACTGTTTAACAGTTTCCTGATTGTGATCCTGCGTATTCCGGATATGCTGGCAACACTGGCCACATTATTTGTAGTGCAGGGAGTCGCCATGACGTACAGCTATGGAGGTTCCATCACTCAAAATATGGTAATGCCAAGCGGAGATATGGCTGAAGGCATTATTCCGGCAAACTTCAGCGTGCTGGGTGAAATTCCGGGCATTGTGATCATCATGCTGGTCGTGACGGTAATTGCCCAGATTGGCCTGTCACTCACTAAACACGGCCGCCGGATGTATGCACTGGGAGGTAACCCCGAAGCCGCACGGCTTTCCGGTATCCGTACCACCCGTTATCGTGTTGCCGCCTACCTTCTGGCATCATTGCTGGCCGGACTTGGGGGTATTTTACTGGCTTCCCGTATCGGTTCATCACAGGTGAATGCCGGAAGTGGTTATCTGATGGATGCCGTCGCCGCCGCATGGATTGGCTTATCACTGGCCGGTTCAGGAAAACCCAATGCCCTCGGCACACTGATTGGTGCCATTATTCTGGGTGTACTGCAAAATGGTTTGGTGATGTTATCTGTGCCCTATTATGCGATGGACATTATCAAAGGGCTGGTATTGGCGCTGGCGCTGGCTCTGACCTATTTCCGGGGACGTCAGGCATAACCTTCCCCGGGCCGGCACCTGATATCAGTGCCGGCCCGGAGTCGACAAATAATTACAGTCCTAACGGCAGTTGCCGCTCGGCATAAGGGTCCGGTAGTGTCACCTGCAGTCCCACCAGTCTGACTCCTCTGCCTGCCCGCCGCTCATCCCAGCTTTCCCTCGCAATCGTCAGTAAATCCTGTTTATTCAGTACCTGCCAGACATGCTCACGGCTGGTTTGCTGAAAATCAGAAAATTTAAATTTCACCCCTTGTCGGGAAATGCGTAAATCAGGGCGAACTTTTCTCAGGCGACGCTCTAGTTCAGGATAGAGTAATTCCAGAACTTCAAGACACTGCTCCCAACGATCGATATCTTTCTCCAGTGTTGTTTCTACTCCCACCGATTTTCGCTGCCGGTCAGCAATAATATCCCGTTCATCAATCCCATGGCTGCGCTCCCAAAGGATCCGGCCAAATTTACCAAAACTTTTCAGCAACAACGACAGCTCAGCCTGCCTGACATCTGCACAGGTTTTCAGCCCCATATCTGCCAGCTTTTTGGCTGATACCTGCCCTACTCCCGGAATTTTCTCCAGCGGCAACTGACAGATAAAACTATCCATTACGTCGGGAGTAATGACGAACTGGCCATTGGGTTTATTCAGATCAGAAGCGATTTTGGCCAGGAACTTAATCGGCGCGACTCCGGCAGAAGCAGTGAGCTGTAATTCCTGCCAGATAGCCTGGCGAATATCCTGCGCAATCAGGGTGGCCGAGCCATGAAACTGCGTACAGTCACTCACATCAAGATAGGCTTCATCAAGAGAGAGCGGTTCAATAAGTGAAGTATAGCGTGCAAAAATTTGTCGGATATGTTCAGAAACCTGCTTATAAACATCAAAACGGCCGGGGAGCAAGGTTAACTGCGGGCATAGCCTCAGGGCCGTTGCCGTAGGCATGGCACTCCTGACCCCGAATTTTCTGGCCGGATAATTAGCCGTGCTAATCACCCCGCGACGTTCCCTGCTGCCACCTATCGCCAGAGGGATATCCTGCAGTGATGGATTATCGCGCATTTCCACGGCTGCATAAAAACAGTCCATATCGACATGAATGATTTTACGCATCCTTCAGACCCCGGTAAAAACAGAGCTGATACTGTATAAATATTCAGTTAAAATTTCAACTATTCAGTGCCTGTCAGCTTGTCTGGTTTTTAAGCAACAACAGAAATCTGACCGACCCGACTATTGATACAAATATATGCGTCTGTTGCTTGATAAAACTGCTGACAATGCTAATGTTTCGCTTAACCACTGCGACGTCAGATTAATCCGTAGCGATGGTGTAAAAGACAGTATTCTCTCACTCTTTGTTCAAGGTAGTAGCAGCATGCGTAAAATCGCACTTTTTCTTGCGATGCTTTTGATCCCGGCATATTGCCTGGCAATGTTTGAAACTCCGGTCTCTCCACAGCAGCCCGTCAGTAAAGAACTAAAACAACAGTTGTTGGGTACCCCGGTATTTATTCAGATCTTTAAACAAGAGCGTACGCTCGATTTGTACGGCAAAATCGGCAACGAGTACCGGCTGCTGAACAGTTTTCGTATTTGTGATTTTTCCGGAGGCCTTGGACCGAAACGAGTCGAGGGAGATTTTAAAAGCCCTGAAGGATTCTATTCCGTCAGGCTTAATCAGTTAAAACCTGACAGCCATTTCTACCGCGCCATTAATATTGGTTTCCCAAACCAATATGATCGTGAGAATGGTTACAGCGGCAACTATCTGATGATTCATGGTAATTGTGTGTCCATTGGCTGTTATGCCATGACTAATGCCTATATGGATCAGATCTATACCTATGTGAATGCTGCACTGCGAAACGGTCAGTCTCAGGTTGAGGTGAACATTTTTCCGTTCCGCATGACCGACAGTAATATGCTACGCCACCGGGATTCGGCTTACATCGGTTTCTGGAAGCAGCTAAAACCAGGGTATGACTATTTTCTGAAGTATAAGCAGCCGCCGAACGTGAGCGTTAATAACGGGCAATATGTTCTGAACCAGAACCCGTTCAGCAACAGCTCTGAAAATGCCTCAAAGACCTTCCTGGCGCTCACCCAGACAAAATAACTGCCATTCACCTGGCGCAATTTTGTGCCAGGTTTCATTACCCGTTAATGGCTGAGTGGCAACCACCGTCACCACATCGTTCGGAGTGGTCTGTTGCTGAAAATCAATTTCAACATCCTGATCAAGAAGAGTCGCTTTGCCAAACGGGGCTCTGCGGGTGATCCAGTGCAGATTCGTCGAGCAGTAAGCCATCAGGTAGCGCCCGTCCGACAGCAGCATGTTAAAGACTCCCATTTGCTGTAGCTCAGCAGCCAGAGTCGCAATATACCGAAAAACCGCCGGCCAGTTCCCCGGCGTACGCGGATAACGGGTCGCGAGTTTATGCAGAATCCAACAAAACGCCTTTTCACTGTCGGTTTCACCGACCGGACGAAAATTTCCGCTATCCAGTTTCTGGTATCCGGTGAGTTGTCCATTGTGTGCATAAGTCCAGTGACGTCCCCAAAGTTCACGGGTAAACGGGTGAGTATTTTCCAGCGAGACTATACCGCGATTCGCCTGTCGAATATGGGCAATTACCGAATGAGATTTAATGGGATAATCACGAACCAGGCTGGCAATCGGCGAATCAATACTCGGCAGAGGATCTTTAAACGTCCGGCATCCCTTTCCTTCATAGAAAGTAATACCCCAGCCATCTTTATGCGGCCCGGTCCCCCCGCCGCGCTGAACCAGCCCGGTAAAACTGAAACAGATATCGGTCGGCACATTGGCGCTCATCCCGAGCAGTTCACACATCAGTTAAAACCTCGTTAAATTCCCGTCATCAGGCGCTATATGCAGCAGATAAGTAAAGAGATAGCATGCAGGCCATCCTCTGGCAAGTCGTCAGAGGCAGCCAGGTGGAGTATTTCAGCAGGTGGGGCAAGATATGATTATTTCGCCATCTCTTTTTCGATCAGCAGGATCAAAATATGGATAACTTTAATATGAATTTCCTGAATGCGATCGGCGAAACCAAAATGAGGAACACGAATTTCGACATCCGCACTACCGTCCATCTGACCGCCATCTTTTCCTGTCAGAGTGATCACTTTCATCCCCTGAGCACGCGCCGCTTCAATAGCTTTAATAATATTGGCCGAATTTCCCGACGTGGAAATACCCAACAGAACATCCCCTGCACGCCCCACACCTTCAATATAGCGTGAGAAAACATGGTTATAACCATAGTCATTACTGACACAGGAGATGTGGCTGACATCCGAAATCGCAATCGCCGGGTATGCAGGACGGTTTTCCCGGTAACGACCCGTTAATTCCTCGGCGAAATGCATAGCATCACAATGGGAACCACCGTTGCCACAGGACAGTACTTTTCCTCCTGCTTTAAAACTGTCGGCCAGCAACACCGCTGCCTGCTGAATTGCCTGAATATTGTTTTCATCTTTCAGGAAGTTGTTAAGCGTTTCTGCTGCTTCATTCAATTCTGAACGAATAATATCCTGGTACATAGGGGATGTCCTTGATCGGAAAATTAACGCCGCCAGTTTAGCCCAATCATCGGGCAGTGCAAGCCCGTGACAGGGTTATCCTGCTCAGATTGTTATCCCTGTCGCGCCTCTCAGCAAAATGCTGTCGGTGAGCAGAGATTCTGTGAGATGGGTTGTAATTATTATGTGAACTGATTGATAAATGATTCCAGCTAAATTACACCATAATGATAACAGGTCAGACCTCTTACCATAAATGGAGCAGTTTACTATGATAATACTCAGTATACTCGCCACCCTGGTGCTGATTGCCGTGCTTATCGGCCGGCGCCTGACATTGCAAACTTCCAGCCTGATTCTGGCTGCCTTCGGCGTAATCATGGCCCTGTCCGGAATCTGGAATGCCTGGGTATTGTTGCCTGTGTTCCTCATTTTGCTGATTCTGAATGTGCCGGCCTTGCGTCAGCCACTGATCAGCCGGGCGGTGATGAACAGGTTCAGCAAAGTGATGCCGGCAATGTCTACCACTGAAAAAGAAGCCATCGATGCAGGTACGACCTGGTGGGAAGGCGATTTATTCAGTGGCCGTCCGGACTGGCAGAAACTCCACAGTTACCGACAACCGCAACTCAGCCCGGAAGAGCAGGCTTTTCTTGACGGCCCGGTCACCGAAGCTTGTCGTATGGCCTGCGATTTTCAAATCAGTCATGAACTGGCCGATCTACCGCCTGAACTGTGGCAGTATCTGAAAGATCACCGCTTCTTTGCCATGATCATTAAGAAAGAGTATGGCGGCCTGGAATTTTCTGCCTATGCCCAGTCTCTGGTGTTACAAAAACTGGCCGGGGTCTCCGGTATTCTGGCCATTACTGTCGGGGTGCCTAACTCCCTTGGTCCGGGCGAATTGCTGCAACATTACGGAACGGATGAACAAAAGCAGCATTACCTGCCACGACTGGCACGTGGTGAAGAGATTCCCTGCTTTGCTTTGACCAGTCCTGAAGCGGGTTCAGATGCTGGTGCAATACCCGATATCGGAGTGGTCTGTTATGGCGAATGGCAGGGGAAACAGGTGGTCGGTATGCGCCTGACCTGGAACAAACGCTATATCACCCTGGCGCCCATTGCCACAGTACTGGGTCTGGCTTTCAAACTGTATGATCCGGAACATCTTTTGGGTGAGAACACCAGTCCCGGTATTACCTGTGCCCTCATTCCGGTCACAACCCCCGGCGTAGAAATTGGTCGTCGTCATTTCCCGCTTAATATCCCGTTCCAGAACGGCCCAACCCGGGGAAAAGATATCTTTGTCCCACTCGATTACATTATTGGGGGTCCGAAAATGGCGGGTCAGGGATGGCGGATGCTGGTTGAATGCCTGGCCGTTGGGCGGGGAATCACTCTGCCTTCAAACTCGACCGGCAGTCTGAAAACCATTGCCCTGGCAACGGGTGCTTATGCCCGAATCCGTCGCCAGTTCCGTATTCCCATTGGAAAAATGGAAGGTATTGAAGAACCGCTGGCGCGTATTGCAGGTAACAGCTATGTGATGGACGCTGCAGCATCACTGATTACTTACGGTATTGTGGCCGGGGAAAAACCTGCCGTGTTATCCGCTATCGTCAAGTATCACTGTACTGACCGTGGCCAGCGCAGCATTATCGACGCCATGGATATCGCAGGGGGTAAAGGGATTATGCTGGGTAAAAGTAATTTCCTTGCCCGTGCCTATCAGGGAGCGCCCATCGCAATTACCGTGGAAGGGGCAAATATTTTGACCCGCAGCATGATTATCTTTGGACAGGGAGCTATTCGTTGTCACCCCTTCCTGCTAAAAGAGATCACTGCCGCTCAACAGCAGGATTTGAGCGGGTTTGATGATGCACTGTTCAGGCACACCGGCCACGTAGCTGCTAATCTGCTGTGCAGTTTATGGCTGGGGATCACTCACGGTAAAGGTAGTCGTACTCCGGTCAGTGACTCCACCCGCAGCGCCTATCAGCAACTTAATCGTCTGAGTGCCAACCTGGCTTTGCTGGCAGATATTGCCATGGCAGCCCTGGGGGGCAGTCTGAAGCGTCGTGAGCGTACCTCTGCGCGTCTGGGAGATATTCTGAGTCAGCTCTACCTGGCTTCGGCGGCACTGAAACGTTTTCATGATGAGGGACGTCAGCGGGAAGATTTGCCCCTGGTGGAATGGGCCGTCAGTGACGCCGTTAACCGCGCAGATACCGCCATCGAAGAATTATTGCGTAACTTCCCGGTAAGGTGGCTGGCGGGAGTGTTGCGGCTGTTCATCTTTCCTGCCGGCCGTTACAGCCAGGGGCCGACTGACCGGCTGGATCACAAACTGGCCCAACTCCTGCAAACCCCGTCTGAGACGCGTTCACGCCTGGGCCGGGGGCAGTACCTGGAAGCCAGTGAAAACAACCCGGCAGGGCTGGCTGAACAGGCACTGAATGATATTATTGCGGCAGAAAACCTGATGGACAGAGTATCCCCTCAGTTGAAGAAAAAACCGCAATTTGTCCGGCTTGATGAGCTGGCGACTGAAGGTCTGAAAGAAGGATGGCTGACCAGTGAAGACGCCGAAATATTACGCCGTGCAGAAGTAAGCCGGTTGCAGACCATTAATGTGGACGACTTTGCTGCGGATGCACTGGCTGCAGCAAGTGAGACACCTGCCGCAACCAGTGATCCTCATCCGGGAAAAGCCGCCTGAATCACTAAGACGGATCCTGCCTGCTGCAGGATCCGTTTATCCGGCAGTCTGCCGGATACGGGCCACCAGAGCATCCGCATCCTGAAGTTGAGCTGCCGCAAGAATTAAGGTATGCCCCAGAGTAATAGCATGACGCAGACAATCGATGCGCATCCTGTCGTCACTGATTTCACTGATATCCGCGACATGTGACATTCCTACTGTGCGCCGGATAAGCTCCGTCCCGCTAAATCCGATAGTATCCTGCCAGACTTTCTGCATAAACAGCTCCGCATAACCGGGAACCGCCAAAGCGATATCTCGGGTCTGTTGGCTACGGGATAAAAACTCCGCTCTAAAGGTTTGCCACAGGGTCACAATATCTGCCAGACGTTGTTCTCTGGCGTCAGCCGCTTCTTTGGGAGGCAGTAATCCCGGCAGGCCACAGTAGTTCAGTAATAAGTTACCGATAGCAGTACCCATATCAAAACCCATCGGCCCGTAATATCCAAATTCGGCGTCGATAGCTTTCAGACCCGTTTCTGTCACGAAGATAGATCCGGAGTGAATATCCCCGTGTAACAACGTTTCGGCATGGGTCAGGAAGGTGTATTTCAGTGATGCAATTCTCAGACGCAACTCACTATCGTTGCGTAAAGAAGCGACTAACGGCTCCAGAGCCTCCGGGTAATCATTTCGCGGATGTTCGGTGTAAGGATCATTGAAGAAGAGATCTTCGGTGATCTCACACATCTCCGGATTAATAAACTGCGCTACGCGCGCTTTCTTTTCGTGAGCATGCAGGGCAAAGTCGGAGCCAGAAAACAGCACACTGGCCAGATAATGGCCCAGCTGTGCTGCCGCCCGCGGATAGTTCTGCCCCCGGACTAATTCGCCACGCCAGATCCGGTAGTCAGAAAGATCTTCCATCACCATCACCGCCAGCTCCGGATCATAGTGCGTGACATTGACCGTGTGCTCAGGACAAAAATTGTAATGCTCGATCAGTGTCTCTGCCTCCAGCCGGGCACGATCCAGTGTCAGTGGCCAGGACTCACCTACACAGCGGACATAGGGCAGAGCCTGTTTGACAATGACACGGCTGATCCCTTGCTGATCGAGAATTTTAAACACCAGATTCAGGTTACCGTCGCCAACCTCCAGCGCATCCACCAGCGTTTCCGGGTGTTCCAGACCGGAAAATTTTCTGGCATATTCCACAGCATCTGTGGCGGTGAAGGTTCGATATTGCGACATTGCCTGTATCCTCTCTACTGATAACTTGTTATTTTAAGCCGTTCAGACGTCTACACATCCATCACGCATATTGGCATACTAACTGCCCGTTGAGCAACCCGGAAATGATAATGATGCAAAACCTGCAAACCACCAGCCTGAGAATTGTCAGTAACCAGTTGTGGATACTGGATCAACAGGCTCTGCCTCAGGAAAAAAACTGGCTGAGTGCCCAAACCACTGCACAGCTGGTTGAGCATATTCATGCGTTACGGGTCAGAGGTGCGCCACTGATTGGTCTGTCGGCATCACTGTTACTGGCTTTACAAGCCGGAGCGGGAATGTCACGCAATGAGCTGAAGGAATCATTACAGACTCTGCGGGCTTCACGCCCGACGGCGGTTAATCTGATGAATAACCTCGACAGGATGTCACAGGCACTGGCGGCTGAGCAGTATGTCACTGCCATGGAAGAAGAAGCCCTACGGTTGGTCAACGAAGACCGTCAGTTATGTGACAACATTGCCGCTGCCGGAGCGCCACTGATCTCTCCCGGTAGTCAACTCCTGACACACTGTAACACTGGCGGTCTGGCCACAGCCGGGGTAGGAACCGCCCTCGGCGTGATTCTGCGGGGCTGGCAGCAAGGTAATGTGGCGAACGTCTGGGTGGGCGAGACCCGGCCATTGTTGCAAGGGGGCCGCCTGACGGCGTGGGAGCTATCGGAAGCCGGAGTGCCCTGCCAGTTAATCACCGACAGTATGGCAGCAGCCCTTATGGCAGAAGGTAAAGTCGATGCCGTCTGGGTAGGGGCTGACCGGATTGCCGCTAATGGCGATGTGGCCAATAAGATAGGCACTTACAGTCTGGCGGTACTGGCCTGTTATCACGGGATTCCATTTTATGTTGCCGCACCTCAGACCACCCTGGACCGCCACTGCCCTACCGGGAAACAGATTCCGATTGAACAACGTGCCGCAGCCGAAGTTACCGGGGTTTCCGGCAGCTTCGGTGCAGTACAGTGGGCCCCGGCAAATATTCGGGTGCATAATCCGGCGTTTGATGTCACTCCGGCGAACCTTATCAGCGGCTGGGTACTGGACAGCGGATTGGTGACTCCGCAACAGGTCACTGAAGGAATATTCCGGCCAACAAACATCCGTCAATAACCACCTGTCCCCGGTCAGGCCAGACGGGGATAACTGTCAGCAATTTTGTCGCCGGTGAACCGTGCCACCCAGCCTTCCGGATTATCGAAGATGCGGATCGCGGTAAAGTTGGGTTCTGACCCCATGTCAAACCAGTGTGCCGTCCCTGCTGGCACCGAGATCAGATCATCCTTCATACACAGGATCTGATACACATGTCCGTCGAGATGCAGACAAAATAACCCTTCACCTTCGACAAAGAACCGCACTTCATCTTCTCCGTGAGTATGCTCTGACAAAAACTTATCACGAAGTGCCTGCTTATCCGGATGGTTAGCCCGCATACTGATCACATCCCAGCTCTGGTAACCTTTTTCTGCTACCAGCTTTTCTATCTCATGCTGATAAGCCTGCAGCACACTATCGGGGGTCGGATTATCCCCTAAATCACGATCGGCTGCCCAGCGTTCAAACCGGACATGCTGTTCCGCCAGTTTGTTATGAATTTCTGCAGCATCTTCACTGTGCCACACTGGCTGGCTGGCATCGCTGTCAGTAAATATCGTCAAAGCACTCATCTCAGATCTCCTGCGGGTTAATCTGCTCAAAACTGCTCACCTGTAGGTGAACACTTTCATTATCTGCATCGTCGCGGATCAACTGCCGCGTTTTCCAGCCAGCCTGCTGTGCCGCATCCAGTTCCTGACGGATGTCGGACAAAAAAAGTAACTGCCCGGCATCAATGCCCAACTGACGTGCGATATTCCGGTAAGACTCCACTTCCCGCTTGGCACCCACATGTGTATCAAAATAACCACTGAACAGGCTATTGATATCACCGGCATCACTGTAACCAAATAACAGTTTTTGTGCGGCGACCGAACCTGAGGAGTAGACATAAATTGCCAGCCCTTGCTGATGCCAGCGGTTCAGTGCCGGCAGCACATCCGGGTATAAATGGCCGGTAAAACTGCCGTTCAGATAACCTTCCCGCCATATCATCCCCTGTAATGCTTTCAGCGCGGTAGATTTACGATCTTCATCCATAAACCGGTACAGAGCGGCAATCAGTTGCTCTCTGTCAGCCGAAGGTTGTGCAATCTCTGTTTTAAGAGCATCAAGCGCCAGAAGTACTTCAGGCTGATCACTGTGTTGATTAATCCATGTCGCCAGATGCTGACGTGCAAAAGGAAATAATACCTGGTGCACAAAGCGGATATCACTGGTTGTTCCTTCAATATCCGTCACAATTGCTCGAATCATTCACCCTCCGCAGCATAGCTGCCTGTGGTCTGCAAAACAGACATTATTTTTTTAGCTTCAGCAACGTAAATGACTATTTAGCCATCTAAGTGTCTTGATTGCCAAATATTACCATCCTGTTTATAGTGGCATCAATAAAGGTATAACTGACCAGTGATTAATCTTTCATCCGGACAGCCGCAGATAAGGCAGAGTAATAATGACGCAGCAGACCTTCACCCCCGAAAGCAAACTCCCTGCTCTGGGAACCACTATTTTCAGTCAGATGAGTGCCCTGGCACAACAATACAACGCGATTAACCTGTCACAGGGATTTCCTGATTTCGATGGCCCGGAGTATCTGCAACAGCGCCTGGCCTGGCACGTCAGCCAGGGCGCAAACCAGTATGCCCCCATGACCGGGACTCAGCCGCTGCGTGAAGCCATTGCTGAAAAAACTCACCGCTGCTATGACTACACCCCGGATGTGAATACCGATATCACGGTCACCGCGGGTGCTACCGAAGCCCTGTTTGCGGCGATCACTGCACTGGTACGGCCAGGCGATGAAGTGATCTGCTTCGATCCCAGCTACGACAGCTATGCACCCGCTGTAGAATTATCCGGAGGCATACTGAAACGTATTGCATTGCAGCCACCGGGATTTCATCCGGACTGGCAGGCATTTGATCAGTTACTGAGTGATAAGACCCGGTTAGTAATCCTCAATACACCGCACAATCCAACAGCGACTGTCTGGCAGAGCAGCGATTTTGCCAGCCTGTGGCAGGCAATTCAGTCCCGGGAAATTTATGTCCTGAGTGACGAAGTTTATGAGCATATCTGCTTTGCACCTGCCGGGCATGTCAGCCTGCTACAGCACCCGCAATTACGTGAGCGTGGTATTGCGGTATCGTCATTTGGTAAAACATTCCACATGACGGGTTGGAAGGTGGGCTACTGTGTGGCTCCTGCCGGTATTTCGGCTGAAATACGCAAGGTTCACCAGTTCCTGACTTTTGCTGTCAATACCCCGGCTCAGTTAGCACTGGCGGATATGCTGCGTCAGGAGCCGGAGCATTATCTGGAATTACCGGAATTCTACCGCAGTCGCCGGGATTTCCTGACCAATGCTTTGCAGAATAGCCGTTTTAAAGTTCTGCCTTGTGAAGGGACCTACTTCCTGTTACTCGATTACAGTGCAATATCAGACATGGATGACGTGAATTTCTGTCTGTGGCTGACCAAAGAAGTCGGTGTGGCGGCCATTCCGTTATCGGTTTTTTGTGCCGGTGAGTTTCCTCACAAGCTGGTCCGGCTCTGTTTTGCGAAACAGGAATCCACATTGCAGGCCGCTGCGGAGAAATTATGTCAGATTTAAAAGTCGCACTGTTACAGCAACCTCTGGTATGGATGGATGGTGAAGCTAACTTTCGCCATTTTGAACAGGCGCTGAACGAAGTTACCGAAGCTGATTTGATTCTGCTGCCGGAAATGTTCACCACCGGTTTTGCCATGGAAGCGGCCAACAGTTCACTGCCTGAGCCGGTGGTCATTGAATGGTTACATACTCAGGCCAGCCGTTTTCAGGCCCTGGTGGGGGGCAGTGTCGCATTACAAACTTCAGAAGGTGCAGTTAACCGCTTTTTGTTGGTCACCCCGGAAGGCGAGGTTCATCGTTATGATAAACGCCACTTGTTCCGTATGGCGGATGAACATCGCTATTATCAGGCCGGCAAGCAACGAGTGATCGTTGAATGGCGTGGCTGGAGGATTCTTCCACAGGTCTGTTATGACCTGCGTTTCCCGGTATTTTCCCGCAACCGCGATGATTATGATCTGGCGCTGTATATTGCCAGCTGGCCGGCGCCACGCAGCCAACACTGGCAGGCACTGCTGCTCGCCAGAGCTATCGAAAATCAGGTTTACGTCATGGGCTGCAACCGCGTCGGGGATGACGCGAACAACCACAGCTACAGTGGTGACAGCAGAATCATCAGTCCGACAGGTGACTTTCTGGCGACATTACCGGCCAGCCAACCCGCGATTGCTCAGGCAGTACTGTCAATGAGTGAGCTAAAGGCCTATCGCGAGCGCTTCCCGGCCTGGCGTGATGCTGACGATTTTACCGTGGACCTGTAAAAATAACTGACGGCTGCCCGGGGAGATTTTCCTCAGCCAGCCGTAAATTTTACCTCAGCTACCGCGATAAGTAGACCATGACCACGGCGTAATTAAAAACGGCAGATGGTAATGGCTGCCTGCTTCCGGGATCAAAAAATCGATCTGTGCGGTGAGGTACAAAGACTGACGTCCGGTCACCGCAAAATAGTCACCAATTTCTGCCGTCAGCCGGTAATGCCCCGGAGTCACCGGTTCCGTGGTCAGTGATTTCAGTCGCCCGTCATTGTCCGTTTTTCCCTGCCCTGTCAGTGACCAGCCCTCAGGTGACTGCTGCTCCAGAGTTATTCTGACATCACGGGCAGGTTTTCCCAGCGCGGTGTCCAGAATATGGGTAGTGATAGTGCTCATGAAAAGATCTCCTGCAAACGCAATAACGTGATCTCACGCAGTTGCTGAATGCTTTCCTGTATCTCGGTGGTGTCATCATTATTCAGGCGTTGCTCCAGGCAAGCCAGAATATCCTGCGGGCTGCGCCCTTTGGCCCTGATCAAAAAGATACGACCGAACCGTTGTTCATAGGCACGATTTCCTTCCGCCATCTGTTGTTTTATCTGACTATCCGCTGAGAGTACAGCGGACTGTTCAGAACGGGATGCCGTAGCATGCGACTGACTGCCAGTCGCTTTTTCCCCAATTCGCGGATGGGCACTGAGTGCCTGCAGGAGTTCAGCCTGCTGCCAGTGGTCTGTCAGGCCCCGGGCGACTTCCAGCAACTGAGCGACTGAATCAAAGGGTCTGGCTGCCACCAGTGGCTGCTGCCAGCTCTCTATTGCGACACAGGCTTCAATAGCGGCTGTGGCTTCTGATAGCGAAAGCTGATTAAACTGAACAATATTCATCTGATAACCGTTCTCCGTATCGTGGGTAGCTCAGGCGACAGTCTTATACTGTTCAGCCACCTGCTGAATCGCCAGCAGGTAGGCACGGAATGCTAACGCGACATCATCTGTAATGACCGACTCATCAGGATGATGGCTGATACCGCCGGCACAGCGGACAAACAGCATGGCAACCGGCCAGCATTCGGCAATCGCGATCGCATCATGCCCCGCCCCACTGGGAAGTAACATCGATTTCCCCTGGACTTCTGTCACCGCATCGGTCAGTGCCTGTTGCAACCGTTTATCACAGGCGGTCGCCGGGATACCATAGAACTCTTCAGCACTGAACTGTAATCCACGCCGCAGCGCAATTTGCTTCCCCTGCTCCAGCAACGTTTCCAGCAGATCCGCCAGCGGTTCATCCTGCGGTCCACGGATATCCAGCGACAGATTTGCTTCTCCGGCAATCACATTAACGGCTCCCGGTGCACAGGAAATGGTACCCACAGTGGCCACCAGCTGAGAGCCGCGCTGTTGAGTACAGCTTTCGATAAACACCATCCATTCTGCCGCCGCCGCCAGGGCATCTTTACGATGAGTCATCGGAACCGTACCGGCGTGTCCGGCAAGCCCGGTAAAGCGACAGTTTAGTCGCTTCGCCCCATTAATAGCCGTCACCACCCCGAGTGCCAGTCCGGCATCTTCCAGGCAAGGTCCCTGCTCAATATGCAACTCCAGATAGGCAACGATATCTTCAGGTCGCCGTGCTGCTCCGCCGATTTTCGCCGCATCCAGCCCACAAGCCTGCATGGCCTGAGCGACCGTAATACCTTCGGCATCGGGATGACTCACCCAGGATTCCGGCCAGCGCCCGGTGATCCCTCGACTCCCCAGCAAGGTAATACCAAACCGGGTGCCTTCTTCATCGGCAAAACCAACCACTTCAACAGCGACCGGCAAACGGATATTTTGCTGATTCAGCCAACTGACGGTCTCAATAGCCGTTAATACCCCCAGCGGACCATCATAACGACCAGCGTTTCTGACGCTATCCAGATGGGAGCCCAGCAGGATTGCCGGAGCACCGGCAGTCTGACCTTCGTAACGGCCGCAAATATTTCCCACTTCATCCTGCCACGTCCGCATACCTGCCGCCTGCATCCACTCAGCTACCTGCTGATTGGCCCGCAGGTGCTCTGGCGACAGATAAACACGGGTTAGCTGACCCTGTGTTTCACTAATGGCTGCCAGTTCATCACTGCGGGTCATCACACGATGACCCGCCTGCTGTGCCTGAACAGGACTCATCCGGTTATCCATGGTTGCCTTCCGTCTGATAATGCTCCCAGGCTGCCTGCATTGCCGCCCCCTGGACTGTGCTGTATTTCAGCTGATTAAGTACTGCTTCAAGTGCCGTCAACGTCTGCAACACACACTGCTTACGGGCGTTATAACCCATGGTGCCAATTCGCCAGACTTTACCGTGCAGCGGGCCAAAGGAAGTGCCGATTTCGATACCAAAATCGTTTAGCATCATGCTGCGAACCTGGTCTCCGTTCACCTGTTGTGGGATAACCACTCCCAGCACATTATTCATTTTATGACTGATATCACCGAAAACCTCTAACCCCATGGCCTGAATGCCCTTCAGCATGGCATCACCATGCAGTTTATGCCGGGCAATCCCCGCTTCCAGACCTTCCTGCAGAATAATTTGTGCACATTCCCGGGCGGCAAAGAGTGCACTGGTGGCTTCAGTGTGGTGATTTAATCGCTCCGGCCCCCAGTAATCCATGATCATTCCCAGATCAAAATAGTTGGAATAGATCATTTCCTCGTCGCCGTCCTGGTGATCGACGGTACGGATCCCCTGCTCGACCCGCTTGCGCTGACGGATAACCGCTTCCATCGCCGGGCTCAGGGTCACCGGAGAGGTTCCGGAAGGCCCCCCCAGACATTTTTGCATCCCGGCAGAAACGGCATCCAGCCCCCATGCATCGGTTTCCAGTGCGTTGCCGCCCAGGGATGCCGTAGCATCGGTATAGAACAGTACGTCATATTTACGGCAGATCGCCCCCAGTTCATTCAGGGGTTGCAGCATCGTGGTGGAAGTGTCGCCTTGTACGGTCAGTAATAGCCGTGGTCTGATTTTACGAATCGCATCTTCAATCTGATCGGCGGTAAACACCTCACCCCACGGGACTTCAATGGTATGAACTTCTGCGCGACAGCGGTGGGCTATTTCACATAACAGGTGTCCGAACCGACCGAATACCGGCACCAGCACCTTATCGCCAGGTTTAATCGCCGAGACTAAAATCGCTTCAATTCCGGCACGGGAGGTTCCGTTCACCAGCATGGTCCACTGATTTTGGGTACAAAACACCCCGCGATACAGTGACATCACCTCATTCATATAGCCGGTCATCGCCGGATCATACTGGCCGAGTAACTGGCTGGACATTGCCCGCAATACCTGAGGGTAAGCGTTAATCGGGCCCGGGCCCATCAGTAAGCGTTGTGGTGGATTTAAGGGTGAAAACTGGCTGAGTTCCATAACTCGTTCCTTTGAAATTGAGGTTACAAATGAACCGACGAGATAAATTGCTTCAGTTCGGCCGTGGCTGGCTGAGCAAACAGCGTTTTACTGTCACCCTGCTCCCAGACTTTTCCCTGGTGCATAAACACGACCCGGTCCCCGACATTTCTGGCGAAATTCATCTCATGAGTGACCAGAATGAGTGTCATACCATCAGCCGCTAATTGTTCCAGCACGCGTAAAACTTCACCCACCAGCTCCGGGTCAAGCGCAGAGGTAATTTCATCACATAACAGCACTTTGGGGTTCATCGCCAGTGCCCTGGCGATGGCGACACGCTGTTGCTGACCTCCGGACAGACTGGCGGGTGAATAATGAATACGTTCACCCAAACCGACCTTCTCCAGCATCCTGGTGGCCAGTTCCTGACTTTCGGCTTTAGATTTCTTCAACACCAGACGTGGTGCCAGCATCACATTCTCCAGAGCCGTCATATGCGGGAACAGATTAAAACTCTGAAACACCATCCCCACAGACTGACTGATGGTTTTCGCCTGGCTGTCCTGGCTGGTGATGGTCATCCCTCCCAGCTTGATGCTCCCTTCCTGGTAACTTTCCAGTCCGTTGATGCAACGCAGCAGAGTACTTTTCCCGGAACCACTCCGGCCAATAATGGAAACCACTTCTCCGGCATCGATATCCAGATCGATACCTTTCAGCACATGGTTATCACCGTAATACTTTTGCATCTGATTAATGGTGATGAGAGGCATCGAATTTCTTCTCCAGGTATTGGCTGTAACGGGACAGCGGATAACACAAAATAAAGTAACCCAGCGCCACCAGCGCAAAAACTTTAAACGGCTCAAAGGTGACATTGGTTAGCATGGTGCCAGCTTTCATTATCTCGACAAAGCCGATCACCGAGGCCAGCGCGGTGCCTTTGATCACCTGAACGGCGAAGCCCACTGTCGGCGCAATAGCGATTCGCAGAGCCTGCGGAATAATCACATGCAACAGCGTCTGTCCAAAACTCAGCCCAATACAGCGGCAGGCTTCCCATTGGCCTTTGGGTAGCGCCCGAATGCTGCCATACCAGATATCAAGTAAATACGCACTGGTATACAGAGTCAGCGCCAGTGAAGCAGCTGTCCAGGGAGAAACATCAATGCCGAACAGCGCTACACCGAAAAATGCCAGAAACAGCTGCATCAGTAAGGGTGTCCCCTGAAATAACCCGCAGTAGCCACGCACCAGCAACTGCAGGCTACGGTAACGGCTCATCCGAAATAACAGTAACGGGATGGTTGTCAGGGTGCCTCCGATAAACGCCACTAAAGACAACAGCACCGTCCAGCGTCCTGCGAGTAATAAGTTGCGGATAATATCCCAGTCCGAAAACGTCATCATACTGAAGTTACCCCCAACCACCGGCGTCCGGCCATTAACAGCAACTGACGCATCCCAATGGAAAGCAGCAAATAAATTGCCGTCGTCACCAGGTAAACCTCAAAGCTCAGAAAGGTCCGTGACTGAATCAGGCTGCTTTGAAAAGTCAGCTCCTGATATGACACCTGAGACACTACCGAGGATCCCAGCATCACAATAATGCATTGCCCAACCAGTGAAGGGTAAATGCGCTGTAACGCCGGGGGTAAAATGACCCGGGTGAAAGTCTGTAACCGGGTAAACCCTAACACCCGGCATGCTTCCCACTGTCCTTTCGGTGTCACCTGAATCCCGGCCCGAATAATCTCGGTACTGTAGGCCCCCAGATTAATAATCATCGTCAGTAGCGCGGCTTCCCCTGCCGTCAGCCTGATACCCACATTTGGCAGTCCAAAGACAATAAAAAATAACTGCACCATAAACGGAGTATTTCGGATAATCGCGACATATCCGGCCCACAGGCGACTGAACACGGTCAGCTTTCCGCTGCGTAAAGCCGCACCGAAAATCCCCAGCGCAATCCCGCCCACGGTAGCCAGAAAACTTAACTGGATGGTCACCCATAGTCCCGAAAGCAGTTCCTGCCGATACGGCCAGAGCGCCGGGAAATTAAGATGCTCGGTCATAGCGGCCCTTATTTCCCTAAATCAGCCGGTAGCGGTGCTTTCATCCATTTTTCTGACATCTGATTTAAGGTGCCATCTTTGATTCCACGGGCTATCAGGGTATTGACTTCCTGTTTCAGCGCCGGTTCGTCTTTTCTCAGGCCGATATAGCAGGGAGAGTCTTTGAGCATAAACTGAGCGACGGGGGCATCAGAAGGATGCTGACGGGCGATAGCCGCAACCACCAGATTACCGGTAGCGACATACTGAACCTGACCAGAAAGGTAGGCCGACAGTGTGGTATTGTTGTCTTCATAACGCTGAATAGTGACATCTTTCGGGGCGATACCGGTCAGTACCATATCTTCCACCGCACCACGGGTTACCCCGACGGTTTTGCCACTCAGGGCTGACACATCTTTTAGCGTCTGACCTTTAGGACCGAAAACCCCCAGGAAGAAAGGCGCGTAGGCGTTGCTGAAATCGATCACTTTTTCACGTTCAGCATTTTTCCCCAGGCTGGAAATCACCAAATCAACTTTGTCAGTCTGCAGATAAGCCACACGGTTAGCACTGCTTACCGGCACCATCTGTAACTTTAGTTTCATCTCCTTTGCCAGGTATCTGGCCATGTCAATATCATAACCTTGCGGCTGGAGATCGGTGCCAACAGATCCAAAGGGTGCAAAATCCTGTGGCACCGCAATACGAATGACACCTCTTTTCTGAATATCCTGCCATTGGTCAGCAAGGGCCATGCTGGTTTGAGCCGCCAGTAGAGCCACTCCCGCAAATACCATCATCAACTTTTTCATATTTTCCTCTGGCCACAATTGAAACAAAAGATTCTTATGAATTGATGTTTGCAACTAATGTGCCAGAAGCACGGAGAAAAAAAATTATTTAAAACCAGTATGGTTTAGCGAAAGTTTGAGTTACCGGTCTTTTTTGATTGCAGCGCTTCGCACAAAAACAATGCAATGCACCATAACGGCGCCCCATTAACGTCTCTCCAGCTCGTCCAACTGCAGGTACAAATCGGCAATCTGATGAATCCGCTGTCGCCCTTCAGTCAACATTTCATGTAGTAAGGCATTTGACAGCAGATTGACCAGGCTCATTGCCGCACTGTAACTGTCAAATGCAGAAACGCTTTCCAGAGGGGCGGCCAGTTGCCAGCGTGCCAGGCCTTGCAAAACCGGCACCTGTGGCTCACTCAACAGCACTGTCGGAACAGACTGACGTTGCAGCTGTTCGAGTACCCGCCGGATAATCGATGGGCGCCGACGGAATCCCACCACCACCACCACATCTTCGTGACTGAGATCAGCCAGTTCTTCCGACAATGTTTGCCCCGGTGAGGGCAATAATGAGACCTGGCTTCTCACCTGCATCAGTTGCAGACGTAAGTGCATCGCGACAGGATAGGAGTTACGCAAGCCGATAATGACGACCCGCCTTGACTTGCTAAGTGACTGAATAATTTCGGTAAATTTCTGAGCATCAATCGCATTCGTCCAACTGGTCAGATTTGCCATTTCCTGCTTATAATGCCGGGCGAGTAACGTATTTCCCTGAACGGCATCACGATTATCCGTCAGAGGCATCCCTGACTGGCGTAATGTCCGCAGTTCATCATGCATATCTTTATATTTTTCATAGCCCAGCCGTTTGAATAACCGGCTGACGGTAGCTTTTGAAACTCCGCTCAGTCGGGCCAGCTCGGCACTGTTGTAACTGATCAAATCATCGAAGTGATCAAAAACAAAATCAGCAACCCGTTTTTCCCGCGGAGATAACCGGGCGTAATGGCTTTCCAGCCGTTGATCAAGTTGTTTCATCATCATTCCTGCAACGTTTGTTACAACAAAAGCTAGCACAATTCGATCCATAGTGATGCGCGCCCACCGAAAATTCAGCAAAGCGGAACAAAAATTGCTAGGAAAGGGGTATCTCAGCAAGTCCTGTATTGAGGAACTCATGAATCAAAGCAATATGGCTCCTAATGGTATGGCCGTCACGCCCCACCATCTGGCCAGCGAAAGTGCTCTGGCAGTGTTACGCCGTGGCGGTAACGCCATTGAAGCAATGGTCGCGGCAGCGGCAACTATCGCGGTGGTATATCCGCATATGAATGGCCTGGGGGGCGACAGTTTTTGGCTGATAGTCCCACCGGAAGGACAACCACTGGCTGTCGATGCCAGTGGTGCAGCAGGTAGCCTGGCGTCGGTTGAATTTTACGCCGGCATGAACAGCATCCCTTATCGGGGTCCGAAAGCCTCACTGACCGTTGCCGGTACCGTCAGTGGCTGGCAGGAAGCACTGACCATTTCTGAAGAACTGGGTTTCCCGCCCGCCTCTGTCGGAGACTTACTGGGGGATGCAATCCGCTACGCAACCGACGGCATTCCGGTGTCGCAGTCACAGGCCGCCGCCAGTTCAGCCAAACTCGGCGAATTGCAACACCAGCCCGGGTTTGCCGACACCTATCTTCCGGGCGGTCAGGTACCACAGGCCGGCAGCAGGTTTAAACAAACTGCGCTGGCCTCAACACTGAATACGCTTGCTGACCAGGGGCTTGACAGTTTTTATCGTGGTCCGCTGGCCGAAAAAATTGCCCGGGGAATGGCTGAACTGGGCATGCCGGTTACGCTGAAAGATTTACAGCAACATCGTGCCCGCCGCCGATCCCCCCTGGAACTGCAACACAGTACAGGTACGCTGTATAATCTGACGCCACCTACCCAGGGGCTGGTTTCGCTGGCTATTGCCGGCATCACCGATCGACTGGATATGCCGGCAGCAGATGAAGTCGGGAGTATCCACCGGATTGTTGAAGCGACCAAACAGGCTTTCAGCCTGCGGGATAAATACCTTACCGACCCGCGTGAAATGACCATTGACGCGCAAAGCTTGCTGAATACTGCCACACTCGATCAACTGACCGCCCGCATTGATCTCACCCAAGCCGCTCCGACAGAAGGCCAGCGGAATCCCGGTGATACCGTGTGGATGGGTGTCATAGACAGCCAGGGCATGGCCGTGTCATTTATTCAAAGTCTGTATCATGAATTCGGCAGCGGAGTGGTCATTCCTGAAACCGGGCTTATCTGGCAGAACCGGGGAGCCTCTTTTACCCTGAAACCCGATCAGTTGTTGACCCTCGCGCCCGGCAAACAACCGTTCCACACGCTGAACCCGGCGGCAGCACGCCTGAATGATGGCCGTGTAATGGTCTATGGTTCGATGGGCGGCGATGGTCAGCCACAAACTCAGGCCACTCTGTTTACCCGCCATATTCAGCAAAACATTCCTTTACAGCAGGCAATCTCGGCACCGCGCTGGTTACTCGGCCGCACCTGGGGACAATCATCAGAATCCCTCAAACTTGAAGGCCGTTTCAGTGAGAACGTGGTCGCGGCTCTGCGGGACATGGGACACGATGTCGAAATTCTTGACGATTATAGCGAAGCCGTCGGCCATGCCGGAGCTATCGTACGGCACAGCAATGGCATGCTCGAAGGTGCGTATGATCCACGCAGCAACGGCAGTGCAGCAGGTTTCTGAGGAGAACACTTAATGACACAACCCGTCGAATGGTCAGAATATCTGGCGCATATGGAAAAAATTTTAGACCTCGAACTGAACGAGGAGAGACGAGCGGAATTGCTGGTACAGATAACCCGGATTGCCGGTATGGCACAACCTCTGATGGACTATCCGCTGGATGATCGTCTGGAAATCGCAGGGGTCTACCGGTTATGAATCTGAATGAAATGACGATCAGTGCATTACAGCAGGCACGGTTGCGTGGTGAAGTCAGCGCCCGTGAAATTGCCAGCCATACCCTGCAATCAATCGCCGAATATAACCCACAAATTAATGCCTGGACGGAGGTCACCAGTGAACGCATGTTGCAGGAAGCCGACCAGGTGGATAAACAACAGCAGCAGGGAAACCACGGCGGCCCATTGAGTGGTATTCCTTATGCAGTGAAGAATCTGTTTGATGTCAAAGGATATTCAACTGTCGCTGGCGCACGGCTATTTGCCGGAAGAACTCCGGCGACGGAAGATGCTTATGCGGTGAAGCGCCTTAGCCAGTCGGGCGCACTGCTTTCCGGCATGCTGAATATGGATGCTTACGCTTACGGGTTTACCACAGAAAACAGCCATTATGGCCCCTGCCATAATCCGCGTGATTTTGAGCGTATTGCCGGAGGATCCTCAGGAGGGTCAGCGGCGGCCGTCGCAGCAGGGTTGATCCCCTTTTCACTTGGCACCGATACCAATGGCTCTATCCGTGTGCCATCGGCATTATGTGGGGTATTTGGTCTGAAACCGACCTACGGTCGACTGTCTCGCCAGGGATCTCACCCTTTTGTGGCCAGCCTGGACCATATCGGCCCTTTTGCCCGAAATGTTGAAGACCTGGCACTGGTGTATGACTGCCTGCAGGGCCTGGATCCGAACGATGCGTTCCAGTCACCGCGTGCGGCAGAACCGGTTCTCTCACCTACCTCACCTGCAGGACCACTCCGGGTGGGTGTACTGGGCGGCTATTTTTCACAATGGTGTGATGATGAAGCCCGCCAGGCGGTAGCTGTCGTCGCAAAGGCGCTGAATGCTGGCGATGAGATCGTGTGGGAAGACGCTGCCCTGGCTCGCTCTGCCGCGTTTATTATCAGTGCCAGTGAGGGGGGTAATCAGTATCTGCCGGCATTACGTCAACATCCCGAACTGTTTGAAGTTCACTCGCGTGAAAGATTGCTGGCGGGTGCCATGCTGCCTGGCAGCTGGTATGTTCAGGCTCAGCGATTCCGTCGCCATTTCAGCCAGCAGGTGCTGCCGGTGTTTAATGACGTGGATATTCTGTTGGCCCCGGCGACCCCCTGCAGCGCGACCGTGATTAATCAGGAAACAATGCTGATTAATCAGCAACAGTTGCCGGTACGTGCCAGTATGGGAATGCTGACGCAGCCAGTTTCCTTCTTAGGATTGCCGGTGTGTACCGTTCCTCTACCGGCGGCTAACGGTCTTTCCGTCGGAGTACAGATTATTGCGGCGCCGTTTAAGGAAGCTCACGCCCTGCAAGCCGCCCGAATCCTGGAACAGCAACAGATAACTCTGCCACCTTTTACCCTCAGGAATAATGCTGAATGACTACGCCAGTTATCAATGCACCGGATGTCTTAGAAGAGGTTACCACCCAGTTCTACCGCTACGAAAAAGCGCTGACCGGGAATAATATTGACGTGCTGGATGAGCTTTTCTGGCACAGTTCATTTACCGTACGCCTCGGTGCCGGAGAAAACCTTTACGGTATTGAACAGATCCAAGCTTTTCGCGCTGCCCGCCCATCGAAGGGGTTGGATCGGACACTACGCAATACCGTTATCACCACCTACGGTAATGATTTTGCCGTATGCAGTACCGAGTTTACCCGTGCCAATACCGACAAAATCGGTCGTCAGCAACAAAGCTGGGTTCGTTTCCCCGAAGGCTGGCGAATTGTTGCCGCGCAGGTCAGTCTGATGTCATAAAGGATGGTCCCCGGTCCGCCGGGGGCCATGTTGATACATCCCGGGGAATCAGGAGGCAGGATGCGTCTTTATCCAGTGGTCGGCAATTTGCTGACGGGTACATACCCAGACATCAGGATACTGGCTGATATGATCAAGGAAACGCTGTAACGCCCGGAAGCGGCCAGGCCTTCCCAGAATCCGGCAATGCATCCCCACAGACATCATTTTCGGCGCGGTTTCTCCCTCTGCATACAATACATCGAAGCTGTCACGCAGATAGCTAAAAAAGTGGTCCGCGGTATTGAAGCCTTGAGGTGTAGCAAAGCGCATATCATTACACTCAAGGGTATAAGGGATGACCAGATGCTGGCGGGTTTCCCCGGAAGCGCAGGTCACCGGTGTCCAGAATGGCAGATCATCACCATAATTATCGCTGTCATACTGAAATCCGCCCTCTTCTACCAGCAACTGTCGGGTATTCGGGCTGTCACGTCCGGTGTACCAGCCCGTAGGGGGCTTGCCGAACAATTCCGTGAGGACTTCAATGGCCTGCTTCATATGCCGGCGTTCTTGTTCCGGCGGCATATCCTGATAGTGAATCCAGCGCCAGCCATGACTGACCACATCGTAGTTTGCTGCCTTGATCGCCGTGACTATTTCAGGATTGCGGGCCAGTGCCATCGCGACACCAAACACGGTCAGTGGCAAGCCACGTTTAACAAACTCCCCATGGATTCGCCAGAACCCAGCCCGCGAACCATATTCGTACATTGAATCCATCGACATATGCTGTGCCGGAAAACTGGCTGCGCCGACGATATCCGATAAAAATTGCTCAGATCCGGCATCCCCGTGCCAGATATGATTCTCTGCACCCTCTTCATAATTCAGGACAAACTGTACTGCCACTCTGGCGCCCCCGGGCCAGCCCGCCGCCGGAGGTTTACCGGCATAACCAATCAAATCACGCGGATAATCATCCGTCAGTCCATAGTGTTGTAGATTACTTTTTGGCATTACTGCTTTCTCCTGATCCAGAGGAGTACCCTCCTCCTCTGTTAACGTTAAACTGCTTAATGCAAGCTCTGTGCCAGAGATTTTTACTGCGGGTTATAGTAGATTTAGTCTGTCGTCTGCTACCGCAGCTATCATCAGATAAACCATGAAACAGCTGCTTTACTGGCCAATAAAGGAACAGGCAATGACCATAAAACTTCGCCCGCTGGAGCGGGAAGACCTGCATTTTGTTCACCAGTTGGACAATAATGCCAGTGTAATGCGCTATTGGTTTGAAGAACCTTATGAAGCTTTTGTCGAACTATCTGATCTCTACAATAAGCACATTCATGATCAGACGGAACGTCGTTTTGTCGTCGAACACGAAGGTGAGAATGCAGGTCTGGTTGAGCTGGTAGAAATTAATCATGTCCACCGACGGGCTGAATTTCAGATCATTATCGATCCGCTGCATCAGGGAAAGGGGCTGGCCAGTCAGGCCGCCAAACTGGCGATGGAATACGGATTTTCGGTACTCAATTTATATAAGTTGTATCTGATAGTGGATCAGGAAAACGAAAAAGCCATTCATATTTACACCAAACTGGGTTTCGAAACAGAAGGTGTGCTCAAACACGAATTTTTTATTAACGGTGAGTATCGCAATACCATCCGGATGTGTATTTTTCAACATCAGTTTCTTGAAAAATATAAGACCGAACGTTCACCGATGCTGGGGCCAACCGCCCAGTAAACGGGTTCCGGCAAACCGCAGAGGCCCCTGCTCGGCGGTTTGCCGTTTACTTCAGCCAAATACTCCACGGATATAGCGTTCCAGTGCCATTCTGGAACTAAATCCGTGTGGAATACCATAATGTTCATTTGAATCTTCCGCCAGATAGAGCGGAAATTCTTTGTAGTGATCCGAGGTTTTTATCTCTGAGGCTGGCTCAGCAAAAGTATGACTTTTTTCTTTTAAGGTCGGATGAATCACCAGAGCTGTTCTCCCCAGTCGCGCTTCACGGTTCACATAGACATAGCTATCACCCCGACGATAACCGTAGGCTTTTGGTGTGACTATATCCATTTCAAACCCGGCATTTTCCAATACACGAGCCACTTCATCCGGACGTAAATACATAGTTAATCCCCTTATACTTTTATGCCATGTTACTTTAGCGCAGGTGCAGTATCCTGTAGCCCGGATCATTCGGAATCTTCTCTAACTGCCAGCAATCTGCAGCAGCCCGTCTATAATTATTAACCTGTGCTGATAAAACCGGAGAAAAAAATGGCTACTCAAGTAGAAAAATCACAGATTGATCAGAGCGAACTGGAAGTGAGTGAACTGGCAGACAGCCTGGAGGCTTTGCTGAAGTCCTATAGCGATGATGCAAAAGGCGGACTCGAGGAAGCACAAAAAAATGCCGAGAAATTGTTGAAGAAGGCACGTGCTTCACTGAATGAAGGCCAGGAAACACTTAAAGATAAATTTTACCAGTCCGGCTGTAGTGCCGATAGCTGGGTCCGCGACAATCCTCTGCCAGCTGCAGGTATCGGGGCCGCACTGGGTGTCGTATTTGGTCTGTTGTTAGCACGGCGCTAAGTTAACACCGATTGACTGACTTACTGTCAGGTCAATTTTCACTGCCACCCAAACATGGCGGTGGTTATCTCTAAAGGACGCTGAATTGCGTCCTTTATGTTTTGAGTCTTTTCGCTGGCCTCATCTGCTCCCTGTCATTTATCCGGGCACACGTGATATCCCAAAAGATGCAAAACGCCACAACGTTACCATTCAGGATGAATGTCGGGAGAATAAAAATCCATTCCGCCGGCAAAGAAAATCCATGAATTTTTTTGCCGCCAGGCCATTGTTTATGCACCTTCCCGACAGGTCGACAACCCACCCTGCGAAACACCACATATAGTGCGTGTTGATATTAACATAATCCAGATATAGTATCTTTCCAACACGGCGTTAAGACCTGGCTATCTGTAATTTTACCATTACAGGTTTTTTTGAAGCCATGAACAGTAATGCGAATTAGAATTAATGTCATTTTCATTTAATGATATAGACGTTTTCAGTGACAGTCAGAGCTACGGAGATAAAGGCACATGTTTCCACTCATTTACTTTTCCAGCCGTTCAGAAAACACGCACCGGTTCGTCACCCGCCTGGGATTAGAAGCGAAACGCATCCCGCTGGATGCACCGGCCTCCTTTGAAGTCACACAGCCCTTTCTGCTGGTGGTACCAAGCTATGGTGGTGGAGAACTACGGGGGAGTGTACCTCGCCAGGTGATCCACTTTTTGAATAGCCCCCGCTATCGGGAATATCTCTACGGTGTCATTGGTACCGGCAATCGTAATTTCGGCTCCGGTTACTGTCTGGCCGGCAAAATTATCGCCCAAAAATGCGGTGTACCCTGTATAGGCAACGTAGAACTGATGGGCACCCCCGAAGATCTCATTAACGTCCGCTGCGGAGTAGAGAAATTATGGCAACAACACATACAATGCTAAGCCCTGCCGAAGATTTTCATGCCCTGAATGCCATGCTTAATCTGTACGACGGACAGGGAAATATCCCTTTTGAAAAGGACCTGCAGGCTGCCGAGCTCTACATCCGGGACTTTGTTGCCTCACGCACGGTTAAGTTCTCCGGGATTGCCGGGAGGCTGCGCTATCTGGTGGATGAAGGATATTATGAAGCTGATGTTTTTAATCAATATCCCTTCAGTTTTGTTACCGGACTCCACCAGCAGGCAGAGGAAGCCGGACATCGTTTTACCACTTTTCTCGGAGCTTTAAAGTTTTATCAAAGCTATGCGCTGAAGACTTTCGATGGCAGTCAGTATCTGGAAAATTTTAGCCAGCGCTGTTGTATGGTGGCACTCACCCTGGCCCGGGGTGATCAGACTCTGGCGGTGGATATCCTGAACGATATTCTGCACGGGCGTTTCCAGCCTGCTACCCCCACCTTCCTTAACTGTGGGAAACAACAGCGAGGAGAGTTTGTTTCCTGCTTCCTGTTACGCATTGAAGACAATATGGAATCAATCGGCCGGGCGGTAAACTCGGCCCTGCAACTTTCCCGCCGTGGAGGAGGCGTGGCATTCTGTCTGAGCAACCTGCGTGAACAAGGTGCTCCAATTAAAAAAATTGCCCGCCAGTCATCCGGGGTGATCCCGGTGATGAAAATGCTGGAAGATGCCTTTTCCTATGCCAACCAACTCGGTGCGCGCCAGGGAGCCGGTGCAGTCTGGCTGCATGCTCATCATCCGGATATTTTGCATTTTCTTGATACCAAACGGGAAAATGCGGATGAAAAAATCCGCATCAAAACCTTATCTTTGGGTGTGGTCCTGCCGGATATTACTTTCCGTCTCGCCAGAGAAAATCAGTCGATGGCGTTGTTTTCACCCTATGACGTAGAACGTGTCTGCGGTAGCGCGTTTGCAGATATCAGTATCAATGATCGCTACGACGAATTTGTCGCGGATGATCGTATTCAAAAAACATGGATTTCCGCCCGCGGCCTGTTCCAGACGCTGGCCGCCATCCAGTTCGAATCGGGATATCCCTATCTGATGTTTGAAGATACCGTCAACCGTCAGAACCCTTTGGCCGGCAGAATCAATATGAGCAACTTGTGTTCAGAAATTTTGCAGGTTAACCAAGCCAGTGAATTCCGCGAAGACCTGAGCTATCGCCATGTAGGAAAAGACATCTCCTGTAATCTGGGTTCTCTGAATATCGCCAAAGTTATGGATGCCGGTCAGCCTGAACGTACCGTGAATGTAGCGATCCGGGCACTGACCGCCGTATCTGACATGAGTGAAATGAATTCCGTTCCTTCTGTCGCGGCAGGGAACAGGGCCTCTCATGCCATCGGCTTGGGGCAGATGAACCTGCACGGTTATCTGGCACGGGAACACATTATGTACGGATCCCCGGAAGCGCTGGATTTCACGAACATCTATTTCTGTTGCATCGCTTATTACGCGTTAAAAACCTCCTGTGAGATAGCCAGAGAACGTCAACAACGCTTTGTCGGGTTTGAACAATCGGCTTATGCCAGCGGAAAGTTTTTCGATAAATACACCTCGCAGCCATGGCTACCCGCCACTGCCCGTGCCGCAGAGCTGTTTCAAAATGCCGGGATAACATTGCCTTCCGTGGATGACTGGCAACAGTTACGCCAGCAGGTCATGGCTCATGGCTTATATCACAGCAATTTACAGGCGGTACCACCGACCGGCTCAATTTCCTACATCAACCATGCCACGTCGAGTATTCATCCGATAGCGGCGAAGATAGAAATTCGTAAAGAAGGGAAACTCGGCCGGGTCTACTACCCTGCTCCTTATCTGACCAATGATAATCAGGCCTACTACGCCGATGCTTATCAGTTAGGCCCGCAGGCGATTATTGATACTTATGCTGAAGCCACACAGCATGTTGATCAGGGATTATCGCTGACTCTGTTTTTCAACGCAGAGGTGACGACTCGCGATATTAATAAGGCGCAGATTTATGCCTGGAAGAAAGGGATCAAGACCCTGTATTACATCCGTCTGCGCCAGGCCGCGCTGAAGGGCACTGAGCTGCAAGGCTGTGTCGCCTGTGCCCTGTAAACCAGGAGAAAATATTATGCAGAAAATCAATCAGGTTCAGGCCATTAACTGGAACCGTCTTCAGGACGAAAAAGACCTGGAAGTCTGGAATCGTTTAACCAGTAATTTCTGGTTGCCGGAAAAAATCCCCTTATCTAACGATAGGGTAAGCTGGCAGACCCTGAGTCCTGCGATTCAGACCCTGACCCTGCGGGTATTTACCGGTCTGACATTACTGGATACTGTTCAAAATAACGTCGGGGCTGTGGCAATGATGGCAGATGCAACCACGCCTCATGAAGAGGCGGTCTTTTCCAATATCTGCTTTATGGAAGCCGTTCACGCCCGCTCCTACAGCTCAATATTTTCTACACTCTGCCAGTCCGCAGATGTCGATGATGCTTATCGCTGGAGTGAACATAACCAGACTCTGCAACATAAGGCGACCATCATCCTGCAGCACTATGCTGCGGACAATGCGCTAAAAAAGAAAATAGCCAGCGTATTTCTTGAATCATTTTTGTTCTATTCTGGCTTCTGGTTGCCCATGCATCTGTCCAGTCGGGGACAACTGACCAACACTGCCGATTTGATCCGGTTAATAATTCGCGATGAAGCTGTACATGGTTATTATATTGGCTATAAATTTCAGCAACAATTACACCAATTGCCGACACAAATACAGGATGAATTAGAGCAGTATGCACGGCAATTATTACAAAAATTATATCTCAATGAACTGACATACAGCGAAGAATTATATGCTGGGACCCCATGGGTTGATGAGGTAAAAATGTTCCTGCGATACAACGCAAATAAGGCCTTAATGAATCTGGGTTATGAGGCATTATTTCCTGCCAGCGAATGTAATGTCAGTGCTGAAATACTCACGTCATTATCGCCAAATTCAGATGAAAATCATGATTTCTTTTCAGGATCTGGTTCATCCTACGTCATAGGAAATCTGGCTGTGACTGAAGATGACGACTGGAATTTCTGACCAAAAATACCGGAGAGGGTTTCTCCGGTATTTTCCTCGAAAACCTTTGTTGCACGTCGAATAACCCACCTCGCAAAACGCCGAAATTCCTGCCGACATCAATAAATATTTACAATGCTATTTCATCAGGTTAAAAACAGTACCGCAGATTATTATTAACAATCAGTTTACCTGAAGCCGTAAATACCCCTGACCGTATCTCACCCTCCCGAATCCCCTGATATCACTGGTATCACCGGAAATATTCTGCTTCGTCGCCCGCAAATTAGCAAAATCAAGGGTTGTCAGATAATCTCAGTATGGTACGGTTATATATGTACATTACCTTCCGGACACTATAACCCCATGAAAAAATAAATATAACTCAGGACAATACGACTGAATGGCAATTAAACTTGAAGTAAAAAATCTATATAAAATTTTTGGTGACCATCCGGGTAAAGCATTTAAATATCTGGACCAGGGGCTAAGTAAAGAGCAGATTCTGGATAAAACAGGACTGTCTGTTGGCGTCAAAGATGCCAGTCTGGCCATTGAAGAAGGCGAGATTTTTGTGATCATGGGTTTATCCGGCTCCGGAAAATCTACCATGGTTCGCCTTCTCAATCGTCTGATCGAACCTACCCGTGGCCAGGTGCTTATTGACGGTCTGGATATCGCTAAAATTCCTGACACACAGCTACGGGAAATACGCCGTAATAAAATCAGTATGGTGTTCCAGTCTTTTGCATTAATGCCACATATGACGGTATTAAATAATGCGGCTTTCGGTATGGAATTGGCGGGTATTCCATTGCAGGAACGGGAGGAAAAAGCGCTGGAATCTCTGCGCCAGGTCGGGCTGGAAAAATATGCTCACTCATGGCCGGATGAATTATCCGGTGGTATGCGTCAGCGTGTGGGTCTTGCCAGAGCATTAGCCATTAACCCGGATATTCTGTTAATGGATGAAGCCTTCTCAGCACTTGACCCGTTAATTCGTACTGAAATGCAGGATGAATTAATTAAATTACAGACCCGTCAGCAGCGTACTATTGTTTTTATATCTCATGACCTTGATGAAGCAATGCGTATCGGAGACCGGATTGCGATTATGCAAAACGGGGAAGTGGTTCAGGTTGGGACGCCAGATGAAATACTCAATAATCCTGCCAATGATTATGTGAAGACCTTTTTCCGGGGTGTCGATATCAGCCAGGTGTTTAGCGCTAAAGATATTGCCCGTCGGGGTGCCAATACACTGATGCGTAAAGCGCCAGGATTCGGTCCGCGTACTGCACTGCAATTACTCCGCGATCAGGATCGGGAATTCGGCTATGTACTGGATAAGCAGAAGTTTGCCGGTATCGTTTCCGGTGATTCATTACAACAGGCCCTGGCTTCCGGTGGCACGTTGGAAAGTGCTTTTCTTGAGGCGCCACTGCCAATACCTGCCGCAACACCGCTAAATGAAATATTTTCACATGTGGCGGCGGCACCCTGTGCAGTGCCAGTCACTGATGAAAACAACCAGTATGTCGGCATTATTTCAAAAAGCAGTCTGTTACGGGCGCTGGATCGCGAGGGGAATCAATAATGAGCAAGCCAGATAATAATCCATGGAGTGATACTTCAGCTCAGACCAGCACTGCTCATGCGGCTGACAGTACCAGCAGTAGCAGCAGTGACCCCTGGTCAACACCCACTTCATCATCGCCTTCTGCAGGCAGTACTGCGGATAGCAGCTCTTCAGATGCCTGGGGTTCTGCCGGTGGCAGCACCGGTAGTGGCGGCCATGACGCAGCAGCTTCATCCAACGATTGGCTGAATGCGCCTGCTCCGGTGACGCATGAACATTTTAATATTATGGATCCGTTCCATAAGACATTAATTCCGTTAGACAGCTGGGTGACCCATGCCATTGACTGGGTGGTAGGCAATTTCCGTCCGGTATTTCAGGGGATTCGTGTCCCTGTCGATTTTATTCTGAGTACTTTCCAGCATCTGCTGACAGTATTGCCTTCACCGGTGGCGATACTGATTTTCACGCTGATTGCCTGGCAGATGACTAATATCGGCATGGGTGTTGCGACACTGCTGTCTCTGATTGTGATCGGTGCTATCGGTGCGTGGTCAGATGCTATGGTGACTTTGTCACTGGTATTAACATCGTTGTTGTTCTGTGTAGTCATTGGCTTGCCTGTCGGCATCTGGCTGGCACGCAGTGATCGTGCGGCAAAAATTATTCGTCCGTTACTCGATGCCAT
The DNA here is from genome assembly GCF_000757425.2 of Tatumella morbirosei. Lineage (GTDB taxonomy): Bacteria > Pseudomonadota > Gammaproteobacteria > Enterobacterales > Enterobacteriaceae > Tatumella > Tatumella morbirosei. Next base: position 1,524,849 of record NZ_JPKR02000003.1, read on the forward strand.
GCAGACAACGCCTGCCTTTGTTTATCTGGTACCGATTGTCATGTTGTTTGGTATCGGAAACGTCCCGGGTGTTGTGGTCACCATTATCTTCGCCCTGCCACCGGTTATCCGACTGACCATTTTGGGTATCAAGCAGGTACCGGCAGATTTGATCGAAGCCAGCGAATCGTTCGGTGCCAGTCCCCGCCAGATGTTGTTTAAAGTACAGCTGCCATTAGCCATGCCAACCATTATGGCAGGTGTCAACCAGACACTGATGCTTTCGCTTTCCATGGTGGTCATTGCATCGATGATAGCCGTTGGAGGTCTGGGCCAAATGGTGTTACGCGGTATTGGTCGACTTGATATGGGTCTGGCAACCGTGGGTGGTGTCGGTATTGTGATCCTGGCCATTATTCTTGACCGACTGACACAGTCCGTCGGAGCAGACAGCCGCAGCCGCGCCCAGCGCCACTGGTACCTGACAGGACCCGTGGGACTGATCCTGCGACCGTTTGTTAAAAATTCACCCGCCAAATAATAACAGAGATGTCCGCCAGGTGCGGACATCTCACCGAGAAGAGGAATCATCATGCGTAAGTTAATCGTCACAGCCACAGCAATGACCTTACTGCTTGCCGGGCAAAGCTATGCCGCCGACCTGCCAGGCAAAGGGATCACCGTCAAGCCAGTTCAAAGCACCATCAGCGGAGAAACTTTCCAGACTCTGCTGGTGAGTCGTGCCTTAGAAAAGCTAGGGTACACTGTGGATACCCCGGATGAAGTGGACTACAACGTAGGCTACACCTCTATTGCTGCGGGTGACGCGACTTTTACTGCCGTAAACTGGCAGCCTCTGCATGACGATATGTACAAGGCCGCCGGTGGAGATAAAGTGTTTTATCGTGAAGGAACCTATGTCAGCGGCGCAGCGCAGGGGTATCTGATCGACAAGAAAACCGCCGAAAAATACCACATTACTGATATTGCTCAGCTTAAAGATCCGAAACTGGCCAAACTATTTGATACTAATGGTGATGGCAAAGCGGACCTGACCGGCTGTACGCCGGGTTGGGGCTGTGAAGCGGTGATTAATCATCAGATTCAGGCCTACGGATTATCAAACACCGTTCAGCATAATCAGGGTAACTATTCAGCGATGATGGCTGACACTATTGCCCGCTACAAACAGGGTAAACCTATCCTTTATTACACCTGGACTCCTTACTGGGTCAGTGATGTACTAAAACCGGGTCGTGATGTTGTCTGGTTACAGGTTCCCTTCTCTTCTCTGCCTGGTGCACAGAAAAATGTCGATACCAAACTACCGAACGGTGCCAACTATGGTTTCCCTGTAAACACCATGCATATCGTTGCCAACAAAGCATGGGCAGAGAAGAACCCTGCCGCTGCAAAACTGTTTGCTGAAATGAAACTTCCGCTGGCTGATATCAATGCACAGAATGCTGCAATGAATGCCGGACAAAACAGTGACGCAGATGTCAACCGTCAGGTCGACGGCTGGATTCATGCCCATCAGGCTGAATTTAATCACTGGATTCAGGATGCTTTAGCCGCCGCCAAATCCTGATCTTCAGGAAATCATCTTAGGACAGCCAGTGCTGTCCTTTTTTTATCGCGCCAACCTCCCCTTTATTATCGGTTATTTCCTGTCCTTCTGTTTCTGTTTTTACACCTGTTAACCGTTAAGAATCCTGCTCCCCTCATGCTGTTTTATCATGTTTGCCTCAACAAAAAGTCTCTTACAGACTATTAACATGACAAGCGCTCTGATATCGTTAGCGAGATATAGTTTTAGTCAGGTGACTTTCCCAGCAGTGACTATTACCTGGTGTTGAATCTCTGCCCCGACGCAGAACTGTCCCTTCACAGGTAACAAACCGAGGCGACCACTTTGCGGGAAAGTGCCAGCATCTGACTAAGTCTGACATTAAAATCCTAATAATAATTTCTGTGAGGTATTCACGTGGAAAGTTCATTTACTCCGATTGAAGAAATGTTGCATGTTCTGGTTCAGCGCCACACAAACTACCCGTTGCGGGAAATGCTGTTGACCCGGTTATGCATGCATATCCAGGGGAAACTGCTTGAAAATCGCAACAAGATTCTGAAAGAACGCGGCATTAATGACACCTTGTTTACGGCGCTCGTCACTCTGGATGCCCGTAAAGATCAGAGTATTCAGCCATCCGAGCTCAGTTCCGCGTTAGGCTCTTCCAGGACAAATGCGACACGTATTGCAGACGAACTTGAGAAACGTGGCTGGATAGAACGCCGCGAAAGCAGTAATGATCGCCGCTGTCTGCATCTGCACCTGACAGAACAGGGTTATGAATTTCTGTGTGAGGTTATGCCACCCCAGCATCAGAGTCTGAAGCATCTTTGGGAAGTACTTTCCACCGAAGAACAGCAACAACTCGAAAATATTACCCGCAAACTTCTTGGCCGCCTTGATGAAATGGACAGCAAAGCATAATCATTTAGTCACGCGACGGTAATATGTCATCAAGTGCTAAAGATCGTGATTAAGATTTGGTTATGCTTCAGCACCTTTGCCAGCGAAAAAACACTGGCATTACCGGGCCTAATTTGCTGTTCCCCATACCAATGACAGGTGGAAAATTTTATGAGTGCAGGTGAGGAAACTCTGCAATCCGGAGCCCCGCGGCCCCAGAATAAAAAGAAAAAGCGCAAAACTTTGCTGATTCTGTTGGCTATTATTTGCCTGATTGTTGCTATTGGCTATTTTGCCTATTGGTTTCTGGTGCTGAGCCATTATCAGGATACTGATGACGCTTATGTTGCTGGCAACCAGGTGGTCATTATGCCGCAGGTTTCCGGCAGCGTTACCCGAGTCTGGTTTGATGATACCGACTATGTCAAAAAAGGTGACATTCTGGTATCACTGGATAAAACCGATGCTCAGCAGGCTTTAGACAAAGCAGAAACTGCACTCGCCACCAGTGTCCGTCAAACTCGCCAGGAAATGATCAACAGCAAACAGTATCAGGCTAACATTACCCTGAAAAAAGTTGCGCTGTCACAGGCTCAGGCAGATTTACAACGGCGTATCCCTCTCGGTAAATCACAGTTGATTGGTCGTGAAGACCTGCAACATGCCCGTGATGCTGTGACCAGTGCTCAGGCAGATCTCGACGTAGCGACTCAACAATATAATGCAAACCAGGCAATCTTACTGAATACCACCCTGGAAAATCAGCCCGCAGTACAACAAAGTGCTACCGCCGTCCGTGATGCCTGGCTCGCCTTACAACGTACCGATATTCGTAGCCCGGTGGACGGTTATGTTTCCCAGCGTAGTGTCCAGGTGGGGTCACAGATTACCTCTTCCAGCTCTTTGATGGCCATTGTGCCTGATAAACAATTGTGGGTGGATGCTAACTTTAAAGAAACACAACTTGCCGATGTTCGCATTGGCCAACCGGCAACCATTGTTTCTGACATCTATGGCGATGATGTCGTTTACCACGGCAGGGTAGTTGGTCTGGATATGGGGACCGGCAGCGCCTTCTCTCTGCTGCCAGCTCAGAATGCAACCGGTAACTGGATTAAAGTGGTCCAACGCTTACCGGTTCGCGTTGACATCGACCCACAGGATCTCGCGAAGCATCCGCTGCGTATCGGCTTATCAACGTTGGTCACTGTTGATACTGCAAATAAAGACGGAAAGGTACTCGCCAGTTCAGTACGGAGTACACCGGCTTATGAAAGTAATGCGCTGGAACTGCAATTAGGCCAGGTGAATAAGATGATCTCTGACATCATCAAGGCAAATGCCGGCTGATGTCCGCGGAGAAAACCATGGCGCAGAAACCGCTCGAAGGTACCCAACTGGTACTGATGACGATTGCCTTGTCGTTAGCAACCTTTATGCAGGTGCTGGACTCGACTATTGCCAACGTAGCCATACCGACCATTGCAGGTAACCTGGGCGCATCAAACTCCCAGGGGACCTGGGTTATCACCTCTTTCGGAGTCGCTAATGCCATTTCTATTCCGTTGACCGGCTGGCTGGCCCGACGGTTTGGAGAGGTCAGACTGTTTATGCTTTCCACCGTGGCATTTGCTATCGCTTCCTGGGCATGCGGGATGTCGAACAGTCTGACAATGTTGATTTTCTTCCGTGTCATCCAGGGGGTGGTCGCAGGCCCCTTGATTCCTCTTTCACAAAGTTTACTGCTGAATAACTACCCTCCCGCTAAACGCAGTATTGCCCTATCGTTATGGGCAATGACCGTGATCGTGGCGCCGATTTGTGGTCCGATTCTTGGTGGCTGGATCAGTGATAACTATCACTGGGGTTGGATATTTTTCATTAACGTACCGATTGGTATGGTAGTGATATTCTTAAGTCTGCAAACAATACGTGGGAGAAAAACAAAAATTACCCGACAGCCGATCGATCTGGTGGGGCTGGTTTGTCTGGTAGTGGGAATTGGTTGTCTGCAGGTCATGCTGGACCGGGGTAAAGAACTGGATTGGTTCAACTCAACAGAGATTATCACTCTGACGGTTTTTGCTGTGGTCGCACTCTCTATCCTGTTAATTTGGGAACTGACAGATGATCATCCAATCGTCGATTTATCTTTATTTAAATCGAGAAACTTCACCATTGGTTGTGTCTCAATCAGTCTCGCTTACATGCTCTATTTTGGAACAATCGTACTGTTGCCACAGTTACTACAGGAAGTTTTCGGTTACACTGCGACCTGGGCCGGGTTAGCGTCTGCCCCGGTGGGGGTATTACCGGTCATCCTGTCACCGATTATTGGCCGTTTTGCGCATAAAATCGATATGCGATGGCTGGTGACTTTCAGTTTCATTATGTATGCCGTTTGCTTTTACTGGCGAGCTTATACGTTTGAACCGGCAATGAATTTCGCGGCGTCTGCATGGCCGCAGTTTATCCAGGGCTTTGCTGTTGCGTGCTTCTTTATGCCGTTAACCACGATAACCTTATCCGGATTGCCTCCGGAACGAATGGCTGCCGCCTCCAGTCTGTCTAACTTTCTGCGAACCCTGGCAGGTTCAATCGGGACCTCAATCACCACCACTTTGTGGACCGACAGAGAGTCACTGCATCACAGCCAACTGACAGAATCCGTCACTGCTTTTAATCCAAATGCCAGTCATATGTACCAACAGCTGGAATCAATGGGAATGAGCCACCAGCAGGCTTCTGAGTATATTGCTGAGCAAATTACCAGTCAGGGGTTAATCATCTCTGCTAACGAGATTTTCTGGGCCGCGGGAGGGATCTTTATTCTGTTGCTGATCACTATCTGGTTTGCCAAACCCCCGTTTGGCAGCGGCGGAGGTAAACAAAGTGACGGCGGAGGTGCACATTAACTCTGCTGACTATCAGGATAAAAAAAGCGCCGTCAGGCGCTTTTTTTGACTGCTTAATGATTCTGACGCCACCATTCGGCCAGAAGAATCCCGGTGGCAACCGAGACATTAAGGCTTTCCACACTTCCGGTTCCATCAATCGACAGGCTGATATCGCCCTGCTTCAGGGTAGACTCTTTTAGCCCGTCACTTTCCTGCCCCAGTACCAGTACCATTTTTTCAGGCAACACAGTTGCAGACAACGGGCTGCCCTGATGACTGGAAGTTGTCACAATGGTGTAACCGGCGTGGCGAAACGCATCCAGTCCTTCTGCAAAACTCGCCGCTGTTATTGCCTGTACATGCTCAGCTCCACCTTCTGCGGTACGCACCGCTGCTCCTGACTCCAGCAGAGAAGCATCATCCACCAGGATGCCTTTTGCGCCAAAATGGGCACAGCTACGCATAATGGCTCCAAGATTATGCGGATTTCCCACATTTTCCAAAGCCAGAACACACTCTTTTTCTGCGGCCTGTTCCAGCCACTCGCTGACGCCCAGCCCCATATGTTTCTTAATAATGAAGCAGACACCACCATGATGTTCAGTGCCAGAGGCTTTTACCAGCTCAGCATCTTCTACCACATGGTAGGCTTTACGGTTAGCGGCCAGCCAGCGTAAGGTTTCACGAAAGCGTGGGGTAACACTCTGAACAAACCAGGCACGAACAATCGCTTCAGGGCGGCTCTGGAACAGAGCCTGGCAGGCATTTTCACCATACACACGGGTTTCTTCCTGGCGCTGTTTGCGGATAACCTCAGGGTCGATAACTGGCCGCGGGCCAGTCTCAGTTGGCAATACTTTTGGCTCTTCTGCCGGGGAACGGGAAACTGTTCGCCACGGGGAACGGGATTTTTCTTCCTGACGACGACCAGGCTCCTGCTGACGTGACGGAGAATGACCTCCTTTGCCTGTCCGCGGGTTACCGGTACGTTGACGGGTATTATCCTCGTTGCGAACATACATCACTTTTACTTTACTGCTTTTGCCTTTTACATCGTCATTCATTGTGTCCTCCTGTTCCTGGAGCGCGAAGATTACCTGATGTCACGCTGCTAATCTATCAACTTTGACTTTGATGCTGTCATCTATTATAGCCATCGACAGATCCTGCTGGTTCAACTGTTCAGGATGCCTGATAATCATACGCAATATTTTGCGACAATCCTAATCAGAGGTCATGATGAATACCGTATGCAGCCACTGTCTTGCCACCAACCGCCTGCCGGACGAGAGGATCAGTGAGTCCGCGAAATGTGGGCGTTGTAAAGAACCCCTGTTTGACGGAGAAATTATTAACGCCACTGAACAGACGCTGGATAAACTGTTACAGGATGATCTGCCAGTAGTGATTGATTTCTGGGCACCCTGGTGTGGTCCCTGTGTCGGGTTTGCTCCGGTGTTCGAAGATGTTGCTGAAGAACGGGCAGAACAGGTCCGTTTTATCAAAGTGAACACTGAACAGCAGGTCGCGTTAAGTGCCCGTTTTCGTATCCGCAGTATTCCGACCTTAATGATCTTCAGGAAAGGACAGCATGTCGACACCATGGCGGGAGCTTTACCCAAAGCCTCATTCAAACAGTGGCTGGACGAATCCCTGTAATTTTCGATGAAAGCTTTCCGTCAGACTACGCAGGTCAGCTTTTTTCGATTACACTGCGCTTTTTCCTGATCGTGAAAAATTATGTTGGATAATGCCGTCCTGAGCCTCAGGGCACAACGGCTGGCAAGAGCAACCCGCCCGTTCCTCGCCAGGGGAAACCGGGTTGTTCGTTGTCAGCGCTGTCTGTTACCGGTAGCACAGTGCTTATGCACTACCATCACGCCGGCATCTGCCCGCAGCCAGTTCTGTCTGGTGATGTTCGATACTGAGCCGCTTAAACCCAGTAATACTGGTCGCCTGATTGCCGATATTTTGCCTCAGACCACCGCGTTCGAATGGTCACGTACAGCACCGCCAGAGCAATTGTTGGCGACTGTCAGTGATGACAGCGTACAGCCTCTGGTGGTATTTCCCGGACATTATGCAGCCCCGGGCCGCGAAGTGATCACTACCCCACCGCTCACAGGTAAACCACCCTTGTTCGTCATGCTGGATGGTACCTGGACCGAAGCCGCAAAAATGTTCCGTAAAAGTCCATGGCTCGACCGTTTTCCGATAATGTCGCTGAATATGACCCGGCCTTCTCGCTACAGCCTGCGGGAATCGCCGACAGACGGTCAACACTGTACCGCAGAAGTCGCGATAGCACTGCTGGAACAGGCAGGAGATAACATAGCAGCTGCAGGATTGCTGGCTCACTTTGAACGTTTTCGACATCGATATCTGGCGGGCAAAGCGTCACATCAGACATACCTCACAGAAAAACGCTCCGAAAACAGATAAACTACGACCTTCAGCACAGGGAGGATACAGATGAGTCAGCGTGGTCTGGAAGCATTACTCAAACCCGGTTCCATCGCGGTGATTGGCGCGTCCGAAAAACCTGAACGGGCCGGCCATCTGATGATGAAGAATCTGCTGGCAGGAGGATTTAATGGCCCCATACTCCCTGTGACGCCTGCATGGCAGGCAGTGTGTGGCGTGCTGGCTTATCCTTCGGTTGACAGGCTGCCTTGTGTTCCTGACCTTGCCATCATTTGTACCCATTCCCAACGAAATCTGGAAATTCTGCAGCAATTAGGTGAGAAAGGCTGTCGGGCTTGTATCATCCTTTCTGCTCCCCGCGAACAGCTGAATGAATTAAAAGAGTGTGCGGCGCGTTGGAATATCCGTATTCTAGGGCCTAATAGCCTTGGGCTGCTCTCTCCGTGGCAGGGAATCAATGCTAGTTTCTCTCCGGTACCCGTTCAGCGCGGAAAACTGGCGTTTATTTCACAATCAGCAGCAGTTTCTAATACGCTACTGGACTGGGCACAACAACGTAGCCTTGGATTTTCCTGGTTTATCGCCCTGGGAGACAGCGTAGATATTGATGTCGATGATTTACTCGATTTCCTTGCCAGAGACAGCAAAACCAGCGCCATACTACTGTCTCTGGAGCATTTAGAAGATGCCCGGAGGTTTGTTTCTTCATCACGTAGTGCTGCACGTAATAAACCTATTCTGGTAATCAAAAGTGGCAGAAGTCGTCAGGCCAGGCAATTCCTCGGCACAACCGACAGCCTGGATGCCGCATGGGATGCCGCCATTCAGCGAGCGGGGATGCTGCGGGTCAAAGATACGCATGAGTTGTTTTCTGCGGTAGAGACTCTCAACCACATGCGTCCGCTCCGTGGCGAACGGTTATTTATCATCAGCAACGGTGCTGCACCTGCAGCACTGGCTCTGGATGAACTCACCGAACGTAACGGCACATTAGCCTGCCTGGACCAGGCTACGACCGAAGCACTGAATAAAGTATTGCCTCCGTCAGTACGTGCAGGCAACCCACTGGATCTGAAAGATGATGCCACAACAGAACGCTACCTGTCGGTCATCAGTCCGTTGCTGGAAAGTCATGCGCTGGATGCACTGATGATTATTCATGCCCCCAGCGCAGTTTCTCCGGCCAGTGAAAGTGCCAATGAAATTATCCGACTGGTCAAACAGCACCCCCGTGGCCGGCAAATGACCTTGCTAACCAACTGGGGAGGAGAATACTCGTCACGTGACGCCAGGGCGGCATTCACCCGGGCAGGTATACCCACCTGGAGAACTCCTGAAGGCACGGTTACTGCATTTATGCATATGGTCGAATATCGGCGTAACCAGAAGCAATTACGGGAAACGCCTTCACTGCCCGCTCGTTTACCACAAACACGTATCAATATTCGCCAATTGTTACAGCAGACGCTGGCTGAAGGTCGAAACCGTCTGGATACCCATGAAGTACAGGCTATTTTTCAGGGATACGGGATAAATACTTTGTCAACCTGGGCTGCTGCCGACAGCCAACAAGCCGTGGTCATTGCCGACAATATTGGTTATCCGGTAGCGCTAAAATTACGCTCTCCGGATATTCCACATAAATCGGAAATCCAGGGAGTCATGCTTTATTTACATACTGCCGCAGAGGTGGCCAGCGCGGCAGATGCCATATTATACCGCGCCCGAACCGCATGGCCGAAAGCTGAGATTCAGGGTCTGGTCGTTCAAAGTATGGCCCGGCGTGCCGGGGCTGAAGAACTGAGAATTTCGGTAAAACCTGACCCATTGTTTGGCCCGGTAATCATTCTCGGTGAAGGAAATGGTGAATGGCAGACAGACCAGCAGCCAGCCGTTGCCCTCCCCCCTCTGAATATGACCCTGGCAAAAAACCTCGTGAATCAGGCCATCATACGCGGTGCGATACGTGGCAGAAATTCACTCCAGGCCCTGGATATCAGTGCGGTTAGCCAGTGCCTGGTGCATATTTCTAATATGATTATCGACTGTCCGGAAATCGAGTGGCTGGATATTCATCCTTTACTGGCTTCCGGGAATGATCTCACCCTACTCGATGCCACTGTATCCCTGAAAGAATTTAGTGGTGAAAGTGAATCCAGACTGGCCATTCGCCCTTATCCGCAACGCCTTGAACAGAGTGTGATACTGAAAGATGGTCGCGAATGTCTGTTCCGCCCAATACTGCCGGAAGATGAACCCGGACTAAAAGAGTTCATTTCCAGAGTGACAAAAGAAGATCTCTATTATCGCTATTTTAGTGAAATCAATGAGTTCACTCATGAAGATTTAGCCAACATGACACAGATCGATTATGATAGGGAAATGGCAATCGTCGCTGTTTATACCGCTGAAGATCATGACGAGATCATCGGCGTCACCAGGGCCATTTCTGATCCTGATAATATTGATGCAGAATTTTCAATCCTGGTCAGATCTGATCTGAAAAATATCGGTCTTGGCCGACTGCTGTTGGAAAAAATGATCCTATATACCCGTCAGCATGGCCTGCAGCAGCTAAATGGTATTACCATGCCAAATAATCAGGGAATGATCACTCTGGCACGTAAGCTGAATTTCAGCATTGAGCGACAGATGGATGAAGGGATTGTTACTCTGCAACTTGCCCTGCAGGCGCCCGAAAAAAACGTACAGAAGAGTAAAATTGTCACGACAGCACATGGTTAATGTTACACTTCAAGGTTAAGGCCATGAGATTGTCAGTGATGACAATACATTGAACAGAGAAGAAGCGCATTGTGATGTTGTCAAAATTTAAACTCAATAATCACCAACAGTACCTCGCGCAACTGCCCGCACTTTCGCAATCAGCCGCTGATTTCACCATGCTCTATTCTGCGGCTGAGTTTCGCCGTACCCTGCTGGAAAAAATTGCCTCCGCCACGACGCGCATTTGTCTTGTCGCTTTGTATCTTGAAAATGATGAAGGCGGCCGGAGTATTATGGATGCACTTTACGCCGCCCGACGAGCTAATCCGGCACTGGATATCAGTATTTGCGTTGACTGGCATCGCGCCCAGCGTGGACGGATCGGTGCAGCCAAAGGTTCAACCAATGCCGACTGGTATTGCGAAATGGCGTCATCCAATCCTGATATCGCCATTCCGGTCTACGGAATTCCGGTGAATACCCGTGAAGCCCTGGGTGTATTGCACCTGAAGGGATTTATTGTCGATGATTGCGTGATTTATAGTGGCGCCAGCCTGAACAATGTTTACCTCCATCAACAGGAGCGCTACCGTTACGATCGATATCAAATCATCCGTAATTCAGCCCTGGCAGACACGATGTTTGAATGGATCGGAATTAATCTGAAGCAGGCTGAAGCTGTTCATCGTCTGGATCAGAGCGAGAGACCGTCCAGTCCGGAAATCAAAAATGAAACCCGCTTGTTCCGCCAGGAATTGCGTACCTTTAACTATCAGTTTGAACCTCAGGCGCAGGAAGGTGAGCTTAGTGTGACGCCATTAGTCGGCCTGGGTAAACGCAATATCCTGAATCAGACGATTTTCCATCTGATGCCCTGTGCCGAACATAAATTAACTATCTGCACTCCTTATTTTAATCTGCCGGCGATACTGGTTCGTAACATCATCCGCCTGCTGCGTCAGGGTAAACAGGTTGAAATAATCATTGGCGATAAAACTGCGAATGATTTTTATATTCCGCCTCAGGAACCCTTTAAAATAATCGGGGCTTTGCCGTATCTTTATGAAATCAATCTGCGTCGGTTTGTCAGCCGCCTACAGTATTTCATTGATAACAAGCAGTTGACGGTACGTTTATGGAAAGACGGAGACAACAGTTATCACCTGAAAGGTATTTGGGTCGATGATGAATGGATGCTGCTGACCGGTAATAACCTGAATCCTCGGGCATGGCGACTGGATCTGGAAAATGCCATCCTGGTCCATGATCCTCGTCACCAGTTACTGGAGCAAAAAGTAAAAGAACTTGCTCTGATACGTCAGCATACTTCGGTGGTCGCACACTACAATGACCTGGAGAGTATTGCAGAGTACCCTGCACGAATAAAGAAACTGATCCGCAGGATGAGACGCATCCGTATGGATAGGCTGATAGGCCGGATTCTCTGAGTTCTGTAACCCCGTTATTACGGGGTTTACTGCCTGATTATCATTTTCTCATCTGCTAATATCTTTATCCCTCCGAACACTGAATACACAGTTGCCAAAATGCTGGTGGAACCTCTGATTTTCTCTGCTTCCCTGTGTCTTTTCAGTCAGCATTACCAGTAGCTAATAACCCAGAAGTCAGTTTTCGGCTATCAACAAATTCTATCAAATCGGTGGTGTTGATTGGTTATTACTATCATTAACAATTAGCTACAGATTGCTTACATAGCTTTAATCACGTAGGATTAATGTTATGAGATATTTCCTAATGTTTATAAAAATATTCTAAAACTTTTTAGGCAGTATCCGGTAAGCCACACCTACCCACGGATTTTTACCTGTGGTTATTAACAAAATAAATAATTACTTTTAATTTAAAATAACCGCCCGTTATTTTACGGGCTACACACAGCTGTGAAATAGTTTTACTACAGCCATTCGATAATTATTATCCGGGGTGGTATTAATTTGTTTCCACCGACCACCTTGTTAATAATCATTTAATTGTTGCAGGTATTCATTTTCTATTTCACAGATTCGTAATAAAAATAATCATTAACAGGGAATCCCCTGCAATGATGCATGGATACGGATGTAAATGAAATGAATAAAATATACCGGTTAGTATGGTGCCAGGCTAAAAGAGCCTGGGTGGTATGTTCTGAACTGGGTAGTCGGCAGGGGAAAGGTCGTAGCAGATTAGTCGTGACTGCAGCATTAGCGGTATCTGCAATTCCAGTCAGTGCATTTGCCACATGTACCTCAAATAATGGAACCAATACTAATGGATTTAGTGGTTCTTATATTCAGAATGCTACGATTGATTGTACTTCGGATACTGTAACTACCGCGATAAGTGGTTCCTATGCTGGCTATGGGTCGTCGCTGGAGTTTAGTCCAAAAATAGCGGCCGAAACCTCTCAGGTCTTACGCTGGACAAATGGCGGATCAGACACTCGTATGCTGACGACAGTTGAGGACGGCGTGACCGTCAGTGGTTCGGCATTAACCCGCCCTGTCATTTATTCCAGGACTGGCTATTATACAACAAATGGCAATGGAACATCAGTTGTTGCTAGCTGGATCACACCAGATGCCAGACCGATAATGACTATTATCAATAACGGAACGGTTAACTACACTGGAACATCCAGTACAAGTTCGCTGGACTTTGGTAGTGCTATTGGTATGGATGCTGATGACAGTCCGGTAGACCAACTGATTGTTAATAATGGTACGATAAATTCATCCTCAGGCTGGGGGATTTCATTCAGGGATGCTGCCACCAGTTCATCAAGTGCATTTCGCCCGCTCAGTACCTATGCCTACTCCTATAATAATATTGTCGGCTTAACCAATAGCGGAACTATTAATCAGACAGGTTCATTAAGTACATCCTCATCTAATGTGTTAAAAGCACATGCTTCGGCCGTAGAATTACTGGTTCCGTCAGCCGCAGAGGCTTATGTTGTCAATAATGCCAATGCATCGATCTCTGGCAGTAACATTGGTGTCGATATTCTGACCACGAAGCAGGTGACCAATGCTTATATTACCAACTCAGGGACGATAACCTCATCAGGCACCGGGATTAACCTCAGTCCATTAACCCTATCCAGCCTGGTACTCACCCCCTATCTGACGACTTTAACCAATAATAATGGAGCGGTGATTAGCGGTAGCAATTACGGGGTGTATAACGGCGGTACCATCGACACCTTTAATAACTACGGTACTATCTCCGGTAACGGCACTAACTCGGTATATTCAACAAGCGGAACGATTACTTCCGGGCTGAATAACTATGGCAGCCTGAACGGTGATGTAGCTTTGGGTGCTAATACCCTGAATTTACTTACCTCACCCTCGGCTGTCGTTGCAGAGCCGACGGTAGCCGGTGATATTACTGGTACAAACGGATCAGTGATTAACATTGGCAGTGCAACCAATACGACCACGTTCAATCATGCTGCCGGTGATAATGCCAGTGTTTCACAGATTAACCTGGCGAAAGGCAGTACATTAACGCTTAATGACGGTTCCACCTGGGCGGCCAGTGCTGATTCCGAATCAGCAATTGACCTGCAGGGGACATTTATCAGCAATGGCAGTACCACTCTGGATGGTAATGTCACCACCAATACTCTGATTCAACTCAATTCTACGGCTTCTTCGCCCTCTACACTGACCATCGGCGGAGATCTTACTTCCTCCGGCGCAACCATCGATATGGCGAACAGAGTGGCGGGCGATAAGATGGTGATCTCAGGTAATTACACCACCCAGAATAATCTCTGGCTGATGGATTCTTACCTGACCGGCACCGGACAAAGCAGCGATAACGGGGCCGATGGAAAATCTTATACTGATACCGTTGAAATTAAAGGTAACGTCACTGGCAACGGTTATGATCAGGTGTGGATTAATAATCTGAATATAAACAATCCGACCGGCCAGGAATCTCTTGAACTGATCAAAGTTGACGGAAGTTCGGACGGAGAATTTCTGCTGCAGAAAAGGGTCGTTAAAGGTAATTATGAATATCTGTTAAATCAGCATGCCGATGATGGCTCATGGTACCTGGAAAGCTCCTCAATGACAGGTACAACAGGGGCTACGGGAGATACCGGAGCCACAGGTGAGACCGGTGCTACGGGTGCTACAGGTTCTACCGGGGCCACAGGTGAAACCGGCGCGACCGGAGCCACAGGCGCGACCGGTGCAACAGGCTCTACTGGCGCGACCGGTGCAACAGGCTCTACTGGCGCGACTGGTGCAACAGGCTCTACCGGAGCGACCGGAGCCACAGGCGCGACCGGAGCCACAGGTTCTACTGGCGCGCCTGGTGCAACAGGCTCTACCGGTGCGACCGGAGCCACAGGCGCGACCGGTGCAACAGGCGCGACCGGTGCCACAGGCTCTACCGGCGCGACCGGTGCCACAGGCTCTACTGGCGCGACTGGCGCAACAGGTGCTACCGGAGCTACCGGTGCCACAGGCTCTACCGGAGCTACCGGTGCTACCGGTGCTACCGGTGCAACAGGCGCGACCGGAGCTACCGGAGCCACAGGTTCTACAGGAGCTACCGGTGCCACAGGTGCCACGGGTGCGACCGGAGCTACCGGTGCAACAGGCGCGACCGGTGCCACAGGTGCCACAGGCTCTACCGGTGCCACAGGCTCTACCGGTGCCACGGGTGCGACCGGAGCTACCGGTGCAACAGGAGCTACGGGTGCGACCGGAGCCACAGGCTCTACCGGTGCCACCGGAGCCACAGGCTCTACCGGAGCAACAGGAGCTACAGGAGCTACAGGAGCCACAGGCGCGACCGGAGCTACTGGTGAGACTGGCGCTACCGGTGCTACTGGTGAGACTGGTGCTACTGGTGAAACTGGTGCTACTGGTGAGACCGGTACTACTGGTGAGACCGGTGCCACAGGAAACAGTGGATCAACAGGGCCCAGTGAACCCCATGTTCCGGTTTATCGTCCGGAAACGGGTAGTTATGCTGCCAATGCCTGGAGTGCCAACCATATGTTCTCTATGTCCCTGCATGACCGTGTAGGTGAAAACAATATTATGGGCCAGGGCAAAAACAGTAATTTGGCCAACAGCTTCTGGATTCGCAGTACCGGTAAACGTACCGAGAGTCATGCCTATGGCCAGCTCAATACACGTATCTATGATACTTCCGTAGAAATGGGTGGCGATATTGCGCAATGGGACGTGAATCAACAACGTTTCCATCTTGGTTTAATGGCAGGATACGGTCACAGCAACAGTAAAACCCGATCTTCAGTCACCGGCTACAGTTCAAAAGGTGAGCTTAATGGGTATAGTGTCGGGATGTATCTGACCTGGTTTGAGAATGCGGCGGATCAGTCAGGATGGTATACCGATACGTGGCTACGTTGGAATGATTTTAATGCTACGGTTTCGGGTGATCAATTGCAGGATGAAAAATATCACCTGCGCGGTATCACTGGGGCATTCGAAACGGGTTATGCCTGGAAAGTCACAGGTAATGATAAAACCAGTTTCTGGATCATGCCTCAGGCTCAGATCACCTATCTTGGGGTAACCTCTGATGATTTCACTGAGCATTCCGGTACCAGAATTACCGGCAATGGTAAGGCGACAGAGACCCGACTGGGCGTCCGGAGTTACATAACTTCACTCAGCAGAGATGGTTTTGTTCAGCCTTATGTTGAGTTTAACCTCAAGAATAGCAGTAAGAACCAAACACCGCAGCTCGACGGAACTTCTGTCGCGGCAATCGGTGGTAAAACGGCCTTTGAAACTAAAGTGGGTGTTGAGGCAGCGTTGACCCGTCAGGCCAGTTTGTGGGTAAATACATCTTATGCTACAGGTAGTCATGATTATCAGACCTTACAAGGCAGCGTTGGATTTAAACTGAAGTTCTGATATTGCAGAAAATAAAGATATGAATGCTGATCAGTTTACTGGTCAGCATTTTTTTGCATGTGGTACCTTCGATAACACCAGCGGTTAGCTTAATAACCGTATAAGTTCTTCTACGGCAGTATTCTGAGAGTATTTATCCAACCTGAGGCGAAGTAGTTTTTTGTTACGCAGCGAATCTGATCGTAGATTAACGGGTAAATCACGGAGCACCGCGATTGCCCTGACCGCCATATTCTCATTACGGTCTTCGAGAAGGAGTTTTCTTGCATAAGCATAGCTGGCAGAAAAATCCTTCACTTTGAATGCATTGATCATCAGTTCATAATCAATCCAGAAATGATAGATATCATGGTTAACAAACAAGAAGTTGCCTTCCGGAATTTTCACTTTTTTAGCCATCAGGGCAAACTGATAAGCCAGATGATGCTTTTCGAGATGATTATAAATTCTGGCTAAATGATAAAGACTTTCGGTACGTAGCGGATTTTCCTGAAAAGCCTCCAGTAAAAAAGGGATTGCTGCGGGAATATCAGCCAGACGTTCGTACAACAGTCCGATGCGCATCAGACTATAATATTTCTCTTCGGAGAAACCTTGTTCGGTCAGACGCACTTTGTACCAATGCAGTGCATTTCGATACAGCTGTTGGCGATTATCTTCATCATACAATGCGGCATCATGGTATGACTGCGCACAGTAAAACGCATATCGGGGCTGTAAATCCGGGTCAGCAGCCTTTTGGTAAGCCGCCTGGAGAACTGCCGCATCACGCAGGTATTTATCTTTTTCCTGACTCCGGGCACCTTTGCGCCCTGAGATTACTCTGTAGTTTCCACAGAGTGTTCCGGTATCTTTTACAGGATCTTCAATAAACTCATGCAGCACTCCGCGCCATTTAAATCGCGGGTCATTTTTTATCAGTAATTTTCGCAGGTAATATGTGGTTTTACTTTCATCACACATATTCATAAAGTAGCTATGATGAGTCAGATCTTTATGGTTGACCTCTCCTTCAAAAAAATCGTCTGCATCGAAAAACAACACATAATCTGATTTCCCATGACAACGCTGTAATGCAAGGTTCCTGTTATGGGCAAAATCCACCCACTCATCCTGGTAAAGTTCCCCTTCAATTCCGGCTTCAGCAAAAAAATGGCGAATAATATCACAGGTATTATCAGAAGAACCGGTGTCAGATATCACCCAGCAGGATATCGGCATATGCTGAACAATATTTTGCAGGGTCGCGGCAATAATAGCTGATTCATTTTTAACTATCATATTAAGGCAGATACTGCTCATTCCGACTCCATATCGCTCAGTAATCAAAGGTTTTAAAACCATAAATAACAGCCCCGGGAGGGGCTGTTGATTGACTGGTTAAAGTTCAATGCCTTTATTTTTTCTGTGTAGCCCTAACGCTATCAGGAACGAAATCACTCCCATCAAAGAAACATACCAGAAGAACGAACTTTCTGTCCCAACATCTTTCAGAGTTAACGCGACGTATTCTGCAGAACCACCAAAAATAGCGTTGGCTAAAGCATAGGGTAACCCAACACCTAACGCCCTGATTTCTGGTGGAAACATTTCTGCTTTAAGCACACCGCTTATCGCGGTATAAAAACTGGTAATCAACAAAGCGACTACGATCAGAAGTAAGGTAAATGCGCTACTATTGCCTGGCATTTTCAATAATGTCAGCAAAGGAACGGTACATAACGTTACTCCGGCACCGAAAATTAACATCGATGCACGACGACCAATTTTATCTGAAAGCGCTCCAATGACCGGCTGAAGGAACATAAAGATAAGTAATGCACAAGTCATAATCAGACTGGCTGATTTGACATTGAATCCCACAGTATTCACCAGGTACTTCTGCATATAAGTGGTGAAAGTATAAAAGCTAAGAGATCCACCGGCAGTAAATCCTATGACCATCAGGAAAGGACGCCAGTGGTGAGTCAGCAGCCCTTTCAGACTGCCGGCATCTTTATGCTGACGAATTTTTGAATCGGATGTTTCATGCAGAGAACGACGTAACCACACTGCAATAATGGCCAGTACTGCCCCAATGATAAAGGGAATTCTCCAGCCCCACGTCCGTAACTCCTGGTCAGACAAAATCTGCTGTAACACAACGACAGTTAACACTGCCAACAGTTGTCCACCAATCAGAGTGACATACTGGAACGAAGCATAAAAACCTTTACGCCCTTTGACCGCCACCTCACTCATGTAAGTTGCGCTGGTACCATACTCACCTCCGACTGAGAGTCCCTGTAACATACGGGCCAACAGTAAAAGTGCGGGTGCAGCAACTCCAATTGAAGAATATGAGGGCAGACAGGCAATGACAAAGGACCCAAAACACATCATACACACGGAGATCAGCATCGAATTTTTTCGGCCATAGCGGTCCGCTATGTAACCAAACAACCAGCCACCAATTGGCCGCATCAGGAATCCGGCGGCAAAAATACCCGCAGTCTTCAGTAACTGTGAAGTCGTATCACCGTCCGGGAAAAAGATATGAGCAAAATATAATGAGAAGAATGAGTAGACATAGAAATCAAACCATTCGACAAGATTACCAGAGGAAGCACCGACGATAGCTTTTATGCGATGCATATTCGTCATAGGTTGTTGTGGATCTGCAGTAGCGGCCGCAGAGAGTTGACTCTTTATCATGAGTGGCCTTAGTCTTTTTTTAGATATTTATTGGTTCTCCAAGCATAAGTATCACAGGTTTAAAGTAAAGCTTATTTATCGTTT
This sequence comes from Tatumella morbirosei, assembly GCF_000757425.2. Lineage (GTDB taxonomy): Bacteria > Pseudomonadota > Gammaproteobacteria > Enterobacterales > Enterobacteriaceae > Tatumella > Tatumella morbirosei. The sequence continues at coordinate 1,544,042 of NZ_JPKR02000003.1, forward strand.
TTGTTATATTAAAGTTAAATTAAATTCACCCAAAGCATAAGATAAGAAGAATATTTATTTTTCCAGTTAAAAACGCGACAAGATAACTAAAATGCAATGATTTGATCTAAAAACATTAAAAAAAATAAAATAATCAACTAATTGATTGATTGCTTAACCCTGCCACTTGCTGACAAAACATTCCCCCTTAGATTATCAGAAAATATAGAATATCGAATATATTGCATAACTATCCAGGTTTAGGCTTTCGGCTCTTCTCAGTCCTGTTTATTCCAATGTTGTGACCAGATCCGACTGCAGAGTAATAGCAAACCATCCAGAAGATCTTCTTATGCCAACTGTTTGTATTTAAGTCTCTTTATTGTTGCCTGGTTCACGGGAGAAAGTATTACCATTGCTCTGGCACAAATGCAAAAAAGGCCATCCGTCAGGATGGCCTTTTTGTCTTATTGGATGCCTGGCAGTTGACGGCTCACTGCGTGAACCGCCCTTCGGGCCGCTGTCGCAGACAGCGTTCAGAAGCTATGCTTCTGTCCTACTCTCGTATGGGGAGACCCCATTCTGACACCGGCGCTGCGGCGTTTCACTGTCTCTCCCACAGTTCCTGTCTGATGACTGCTTTTTCTGCACCACAAATGCAAAAAGGCCATCCGTCAGGATGGCCTTCTCGTCTTATTGGATGCCTGGCAGTTCCCTACTCTCGCATGGGGAGACCCCACACTACCATCGGCGCTACGGCGTTTCACTTCTGAGTTCGGCATGGGGTCAGGTGGGACCACCGCGCTCTAGCCGCCAGGCAAATTCTGTGCTCGGAATGAATCTTTTATACAGATACTGCGTTACTTCCCTCGCGTTCCTCAGTCACATACTCTGTGTATGCTCCTTCAGACCGTCTCAGTCAGTGCCTTGTCTCTGCACAAAATCTTTCATTCCCGCTAATTCTTAAAACCGCTCTGCTCTTACGGATAACACTCATGTCCGCAGGACACTGCTAATTCTTAATTTAACTATCAGGAACTCGCTGAAAATCTTTGCGTCTCTGCAAAACGCCTCTGGCGTTGTAAGGTTAAGCCTCACGGGTCATTAGTACCGGTTAGCTCAATGCATCGCTGCACTTACACATCCGGCCTATCAACGTCGTCGTCTTCAACGTCCCTTCAGGACCCTTAAAGGGTCAGGGAGAACTCATCTCGGGGCAAGTTTCGTGCTTAGATGCTTTCAGCACTTATCTTTTCCGCACTTAGCTACCGGGCAATGCCATTGGCATGACAACCCGAACACCAGTGGTGCGTTCACTCCGGTCCTCTCGTACTAGGAGCAACCCCCCTCAATTCTCCAGCGCCCACGGCAGATAGGGACCGAACTGTCTCACGACGTTCTAAACCCAGCTCGCGTACCACTTTAAACGGCGAACAGCCGTACCCTTGGGACCTACTTCAGCCCCAGGATGTGATGAGCCGACATCGAGGTGCCAAACACCGCCGTCGATATGAACTCTTGGGCGGTATCAGCCTGTTATCCCCGGAGTACCTTTTATCCGTTGAGCGATGGCCCTTCCATTCAGAACCACCGGATCACTAAGACCTGCTTTCGCACCTGCTCGAACCGTCACTCTCGCAGTCAAGCTAGCTTATGCCTTTGCACTAACCTCACGATGTCCGACCGTGATTAGCTAACCTTCGTGCTCCTCCGTTACTCTTTGGGAGGAGACCGCCCCAGTCAAACTACCCACCAGACACTGTCCGCAACCCGGATAACGGGTCCACGTTAGAATATCAAACATTAAAGGGTGGTATTTCAAGGATGGCTCCGTACGAACTGGCGTCCGTACTTCAGTGCCTCCCACCTATCCTGCACATCAAGGCTCAATATTCAGTGTCAAGCTATAGTAAAGGTTCACGGGGTCTTTCCGTCTTGCCGCGGGTACACTGCATCTTCACAGCGATTTCAATTTCACTGAGTCTCGGGTGGAGACAGCCTGGCCATCATTACGCCATTCGTGCAGGTCGGAACTTACCCGACAAGGAATTTCGCTACCTTAGGACCGTTATAGTTACGGCCGCCGTTTACCGGGGCTTCGATCAGGAGCTTCTCCTTACGGATAACCCCATCAATTAACCTTCCGGCACCGGGCAGGCGTCACACCGTATACGTCCACTTTCGTGTTTGCACAGTGCTGTGTTTTTAATAAACAGTTGCAGCCAGCTGGTATCTTCGACTGGCTTCAGCTCCGGGAGCAAGTCCCTTCACCTACGCGCCAGCGTGCCTTCTCCCGAAGTTACGGCACCATTTTGCCTAGTTCCTTCACCCGAGTTCTCTCAAGCGCCTTGGTATTCTCTACCTGACCACCTGTGTCGGTTTGGGGTACGATTTCGTGTTACCTGGAGCTTAGAGGCTTTTCCCGGAAGCAGGGCATTTGTCACTTCAGTGCCGTAGCACCTCGTCATCACGCCTCAGCCTTAAGAGATTCCGGATTTGCCTGGAATCTCAGCCTACACGCTTAAACCGGGACAACCGTCGCCCGGATGACATAGCCTTCTCCGTCCCCCCTTCGCAGTAACACCAAGTACAGGAATATTAACCTGTTTCCCATCGACTACGCTTTTCAGCCTCGCCTTAGGGGTCGACTCACCCTGCCCCGATTAACGTTGGACAGGAACCCTTGGTCTTCCGGCGAGCGGGCTTTTCACCCGCTTTATCGTTACTTATGTCAGCATTCGCACTTCTGATACCTCCAGCAGACCTCACAGTCCACCTTCAATGGCTTACAGAACGCTCCCCTACCCAACAACACATAGTGTCGCTGCCGCAGCTTCGGTGCATGGTTTAGCCCCGTTACATCTTCCGCGCAGGCCGACTCGACCAGTGAGCTATTACGCTTTCTTTAAATGATGGCTGCTTCTAAGCCAACATCCTGGCTGTCTGAGCCTTCCCACATCGTTTCCCACTTAACCATGACTTTGGGACCTTAGCTGGCGGTCTGGGTTGTTTCCCTCTTCACGACGGACGTTAGCACCCGCCGTGTGTCTCCCGTGATAACATTCTCCGGTATTCGCAGTTTGCATCGGGTTGGTAAGCCGGGATGGCCCCCTAGCCGAAACAGTGCTCTACCCCCGGAGATGAGTTCACGAGGCGCTACCTAAATAGCTTTCGGGGAGAACCAGCTATCTCCCGGTTTGATTGGCCTTTCACCCCCAGCCACAGGTCATCCGCTAATTTTTCAACATTAGTCGGTTCGGTCCTCCAGTTAGTGTTACCCAACCTTCAACCTGCCCATGGCTAGATCACCGGGTTTCGGGTCTATACCCTGCAACTTAACGCCCAGTTAAGACTCGGTTTCCCTGCGGCTCCCCTATACGGTTAACCTTGCTACAGAATATAAGTCGCTGACCCATTATACAAAAGGTACGCAGTCACACCCCAAAGGGTGCTCCCACTGCTTGTACGTACACGGTTTCAGGTTCTTTTCACTCCCCTCGCCGGGGTTCTTTTCGCCTTTCCCTCACGGTACTGGTTCACTATCGGTCAGTCAGGAGTATTTAGCCTTGGAGGATGGTCCCCCCATATTCAGACAGGATACCACGTGTCCCGCCCTACTCTTCGAACTCACAGTATGTGCATTTTCATGTACGGGACTTTCACCCTGTATCGTGCGCCATTCCGGACGCTTCCACTAACACACACACTGATGATGGTTCAGGGCTGCTCCCCGTTCGCTCGCCGCTACTGGGGGAATCTCGGTTGATTTCTTTTCCTCGGGGTACTTAGATGTTTCAGTTCCCCCGGTTCGCCTCGCAACACTATGTATTCATGTTGCGATGATGCACTGAGTGCACCGGGTTTCCCCATTCGGACATCGCCGGCTGTATCGGTTCATATCACCTTACCGGCGCTTTTCGCAGATTAGCACGTCCTTCATCGCCTCTGACTGCCAGGGCATCCACCGTGTACGCTTATTCGCTTAACCTCACAACCCACAGACGTCTTGCAACGACTATGAATCGTAAAAGTTTTTGAGAGACTCTGAATAACTCGCGTTATTCATTGTTTTCAAATTTTCAGCTTGTTCCGGATTGTTAAAGAGCAATATCTTAAACATGACTCGCAAGTCATCTTTAAGATAAATATTCAGTGAGCATACTGAATGATGGTGGAGCTAAGCGGGATCGAACCGCTGACCTCCTGCGTGCAAGGCAGGCGCTCTCCCAGCTGAGCTATAGCCCCATCGATGGGTAAACTTCTGATTACCTTAGTACCTTGAATTCTTTTTCAGACAAGGCATGGCTTCGCGACGCATAGTGTACTATGCGAGCCGGAGTCGTAACGCCGTATGAGAAAGAATTGGTAGGCCTGAGTGGACTTGAACCACCGACCTCACCCTTATCAGGGGTGCGCTCTAACCACCTGAGCTACAAGCCTGCAGAAGATTACTGCTCTCTTTATTTTCTATCAGACAATCTGTTGTGGACACTTCGCCGGAGTGTATCTTCAGGTAAGGAGGTGATCCAACCGCAGGTTCCCCTACGGTTACCTTGTTACGACTTCACCCCAGTCATGAATCACAAAGTGGTAAACGCCCTCCCGAAGGTTAAGCTATCTACTTCTTTTGCAACCCACTCCCATGGTGTGACGGGCGGTGTGTACAAGGCCCGGGAACGTATTCACCGTAGCATTCTGATCTACGATTACTAGCGATTCCGACTTCACGGAGTCGAGTTGCAGACTCCGATCCGGACTACGACGCACTTTATGAGGTCCGCTTGCTCTCGCGAGGTCGCTTCTCTTTGTATGCGCCATTGTAGCACGTGTGTAGCCCTACTCGTAAGGGCCATGATGACTTGACGTCATCCCCACCTTCCTCCGGTTTATCACCGGCAGTCTCCTTTGAGTTCCCGACCGAATCGCTGGCAACAAAGGATAGGGGTTGCGCTCGTTGCGGGACTTAACCCAACATTTCACAACACGAGCTGACGACAGCCATGCAGCACCTGTCTCAGAGTTCCCGAAGGCACCAGGGCATCTCTGCCAAGTTCTCTGGATGTCAAGAGTAGGTAAGGTTCTTCGCGTTGCATCGAATTAAACCACATGCTCCACCGCTTGTGCGGGCCCCCGTCAATTCATTTGAGTTTTAACCTTGCGGCCGTACTCCCCAGGCGGTCGACTTAACGCGTTAGCTCCGGAAGCCACGCCTCAAGGGCACAACCTCCAAGTCGACATCGTTTACGGCGTGGACTACCAGGGTATCTAATCCTGTTTGCTCCCCACGCTTTCGCACCTGAGCGTCAGTCTTTGTCCAGGGGGCCGCCTTCGCCACCGGTATTCCTCCAGATCTCTACGCATTTCACCGCTACACCTGGAATTCTACCCCCCTCTACAAGACTCTAGTCTGCCAGTTTCGAATGCAGTTCCCGGGTTGAGCCCGGGGATTTCACATCCGACTTGACAGACCGCCTGCGTGCGCTTTACGCCCAGTAATTCCGATTAACGCTTGCACCCTCCGTATTACCGCGGCTGCTGGCACGGAGTTAGCCGGTGCTTCTTCTGCGAGTAACGTCAATCACTGCGGTTATTAACCGCAATGCCTTCCTCCTCGCTGAAAGTACTTTACAACCCGAAGGCCTTCTTCATACACGCGGCATGGCTGCATCAGGCTTGCGCCCATTGTGCAATATTCCCCACTGCTGCCTCCCGTAGGAGTCTGGACCGTGTCTCAGTTCCAGTGTGGCTGGTCATCCTCTCAGACCAGCTAGGGATCGTCGCCCAGGTAGGCCGTTACCCTACCTGCTAGCTAATCCCATCTGGGCACATCCGATGGTGTGAGGCCCGAAGGTCCCCCACTTTGGTCTTGCGACATTATGCGGTATTAGCTACCGTTTCCAGTAGTTATCCCCCTCCATCAGGCAGTTTCCCAGACATTACTCACCCGTCCGCCACTCGCCACCCGAGAGCAAGCTCTCTGTGCTGCCGTTCGACTTGCATGTGTTAGGCCTGCCGCCAGCGTTCAATCTGAGCCATGATCAAACTCTTCAATTTAAAGTTTGATTTGCTTAAACGAGTTAAGCGATGCTCAAGTGTAAAACACTCATAATGAATTTCATTATGTGTTCACTCTTAATGACTTGATATTTTTTACGTCCGGAGACGTTTGATATCAATCCTGCGAGTGTCCACACAGATTGTCTGATAAATTGTTAAAGAGCGTTGCAACTCAACCGCTTAGGTTGTCGCTGCGAGGTGGCGTATATTACGCTTTTCACCTCAGGAGTCAACCACTATTTCGTGATTTTTTTCCTCCGGGCCGAATCACTTCAGTCCCTGTCACACCTTGGCGCATCGCGCTTTGCCGTGTCAGTGGGAGCGCATTATAGGGAATGTTTTCAGGAGCGCAAGTCCAATTCGGTATTTTTTTTCTGACTGCTGAAAGTTCATACAAAACTAACCAGTCTGGGGCTATTTTGCGGTGTTTTTAATCAATCCTGGCAGGTCTGCCAGGCTGTTTAGCACCACATCTGCTGCAGATTCACTATCCGCATTCAGAGGCTGACCACTGCGCACCAGTATTTTATGCCCGACGCCTGCAGCCTGGGCAGCCAGCATATCTTCCCTCTTATCGCCTACCATATAAGAAGCGGCCATATCGATATTCAGCTGTTTCTGCCCTGACAGCAGCATACCGGGTTGTGGTTTACGACAATCACATTGTTGGGTGTATTCGGCAACCACACCTTCAGGATGATGTGGACAATAGTAGATACCATCCAGATCAACCCCCCTGTCCGCAAGAGACCAGTCCATCCACTCCGTCAGTTGCATAAACTGATCTTCGGTATATTTTCCACGTGCGATGCCAGACTGATTGGTCACAACCACCAGCGCATAGCCCATCTCTTTCAGTTCCTTCATTGCTTCAATAGCACCTTCAATAAACTGAAAGTCATCTATCTGATGAACAAAACCATGATCTATATTAATTGTGCCATCACGGTCCAGGAAAATTGCCGGTATTTTGTTCGCCACTCATTCACTCCTCTGTTTAACTCGCTGCATTATCGCATGATAGTTTGTGTAAGTGCATTAAAAGCCGGAGGGTCCGCTGCAACGTTCAGCTATCCTGAAGAGCAGTACCAGCTTTGGCCAGGCAATAACCCCTTAAAATGAGAGTGCTGTCTGTTTTCAAATTTCTTTCATTTATATGGCAAGGCCGCCCCGAGGGATGGGCATGAAGCTCTTACATCAATGTTTATTGATATTTATAGATATATATCAATAAGATAATCAGAGATAAATTTCCCAAAGCAATCTTACTCCATACAATAACTGGCATAATGACCGCGAACAGAGAGCTGATTATTTACAGGTGAGCCTATATCGGTCGGAAAGACAACCACCAGACCAGTCTCTACCACTACTTATACCTGAGGGCAGGTCAGTGGCATTAAAAAAGCCTCCTTTACCTTGAGGAAAACCCGCCTGCCTTTTGACGCCGATCAGATAGCTATCAGATATGCTTAATGGCGATAAGACTTTCATTGATTTAGACGTCTGGATGCCTTAACATCCACGCATTGACAGACATTGTCTCTGTATTTATGTCTGATACCCACGGAATAATCTTACAAAACAACGATTAATTAGATGATTAAATTAGAAAACATCAGCAAGGTCTTCAGGCAAGGCACTCAGACGATCACGGCGTTGTCCGATGTCAGTCTGCATGTTCCTGCCGGCCAGATTTACGGTGTTATCGGCTCATCAGGTGCCGGTAAAAGCACCCTTATTCGCTGTGTCAATTTACTGGAACGTCCGACCTCCGGGCGGGTTCTGGTCGATGGCCAGGAGCTGACAGCATTTTCAGAAAAGCAACTGACCCTCGCACGCCGGCAGATTGGCATGATCTTTCAGCACTTTAACCTGCTGAATTCACGTACCGTATTTGGCAATGTGGCTCTGCCGCTGGAACTGGAAAACCGTCCACGCGAAGAAATTAACCGTAAAGTTACCGAACTGCTGGACCTGGTCGGTCTGGCTGACAAACATCAGTCCCGTCCGTCTAACCTGTCCGGTGGGCAAAAGCAGCGGGTAGCTATTGCCCGTGCTCTGGCCAGTGATCCCAAGGTGCTGCTCTGCGATGAAGCCACCAGTGCGCTTGATCCGGCAACAACCCGTTCAATCCTGGAACTGCTAAAAGATATTAACCGCCGTCTGGGTCTGACTATCCTGTTGATTACCCATGAAATGGATGTGGTTAAGCGGATCTGTGATCAGGTGGCCATCATCAGCCAGGGTAAACTGATTGAAAAAGATCAGGTCAGTGAAGTTTTCTCGCATCCTAAAACGCCGCTGGCACAGCAGTTTATTCAGTCAACCCTGCATCTTGATATTCCTGATGACTATCAGCAACGCCTGAGCAGCACAGCAACAGAAGGTAAAATTCCACTTCTGCGTCTGGAATTTACCGGCGAATCAGTTGATGCACCGTTACTTTCAGAAGTCGCCCGACGTTTCACTGTTGACTGCAATATTATCAGCGCTCAGATGGATTATGCCGGTGGGGTAAAATTCGGGATTATGCTCACTGAAATTAGCGGTGAGCATGACAAAAGTCAGGCAGCTATCGAATGGCTTCGTGAACAACATGTAAAAGCAGAGGTATTAGGGTATGTCTGAGGCCATGATTTGGTTACTGGCCGGTGGGGTCTGGGAAACACTGGTAATGACTTTTGTTTCGGGATTCTTTGGTTTTGTAATAGGACTGCCTGTCGGTGTTCTGCTGTATGTCACCCGCCCCGGCCAGATTATTGAAAACAAATCGCTTTACCGCACGATATCAGCGATTGTTAACATTTTTCGCTCCATACCTTTTATTATTTTACTGGTCTGGATGATCCCCTTTACCCGGGTGCTGGTTGGAACGTCTATTGGATTACAGGCAGCTATTGTTCCGTTAACTATCGGTGCAGCTCCCTTTATTGCACGCATGGTAGAGAATACCTTACTGGAACTTCCGGCCGGTCTCATTGAAGCTTCGCGAGCCATGGGGGCAACGCCGTTACAAATTATCCGTAAAGTCCTGTTGCCGGAAGCATTACCGGGACTGATTAATTCTGCGACAATTACACTTATCACCCTGGTCGGTTACTCAGCCATGGGTGGAGCAGTAGGTGCCGGCGGTCTTGGACAAATCGGCATCCAGTACGGTTATATCGGATATAACGCCTTAGTGATGAATACGGTATTAGTATTGTTAGTTATTCTGGTGTATTTAATTCAGTTTGGCGGTGACCGCATTGTACGTGCTGTCACCCATAAATAAGACATTTAAAAATTTTTTATTAAGGACGACTTATGACCTCTACCTTTAAGAAAATGGCCGCACTGGGTGCGCTGATCGGTGTTATTGCACTGGCAGGCTGTGACCAGAAAAATAAAGAAGACCAGCATCATATCAAAGTCGGCGTTATCGCCGGTTCAGAACAGCAGGTCGCTGAAGTTGCACAGAAAGTGGCGAAAGAGAAGTATGGTCTGGACGTAGAACTGGTAACCTTTAATGATTATGTGCTGCCAAACGAAGCCCTGAGCAAAGGTGATATCGATCTGAATGCTTTCCAGCATAAACCTTACCTGGATCAGCAAATTAAAGATCGTGGTTATAAACTGGTTCCGGTAGGAAATACCTTCGTTTACCCGATTGCCGGTTATTCAAAGAAAATTAAATCACTGAGCGAACTGCAGGACGGAGCTCAGATTGCTATCCCGAATGACCCGACAAACCTGGGACGTTCACTGCTGCTGCTGCAAAAAGTGGGCCTGATTAAACTGAAAGATGGTGTTGGCCTGTTGCCTACCGCACTGGATATTACCGACAATCCAAAGCACCTGAAAATTGTTGAACTCGAAGCACCACAGCTGCCACGTTCACTGGACGACGATAAAATCACTCTGGCCGTTATCAATACTACTTACGCCAGCCAGATTGGGCTGACTCCGGAAAAAGACGGAATTTTTGTTGAAGATAAAGATTCGCCTTATGTGAACCTGATTGTTGCCCGCGAAGATAATAAAGACGCGGAAAATGTGAAAGAATTCGTTAAGGCATATCAGTCTGACGAAGTTGCCGAAGCAGCAAGTAAAATCTTCAATGGCGGAGCTGTCAAGGGCTGGTAAGCCGGGAATAGCTCAGAAACAAGGGTGGCAGTAATGCCGCCCTTTTTATTTATCCGTTCCGACGACTTGTTATTTTTCCACTCTCTTGTTTCAATAGCCGCAATTCTATTCTATGAGGGTATTTCCATGCGTCTGTTCCCGCTTTGCGTGTTTGCGTTAATGCTGACAGGCTGTTCTGTTCAACATAAAGCACCAGCGCAACATCAGCCGCTAACCTCCGGCAAACATTATGAGCCCGAGCGCAGCCGACCGGTACGCCGGGCAGCTCCGGTACAGATTTATACCCAGCCTACCGACCTGGTTAATAAGCCGTTCCGTGATTTAGGGGAAGTTTCAGGCGAAGATTGCCAGGCCGACTCTCAGGATTCACCGGCTAATATTAATACTGCCCGCAAGCGCATGCAGATTAAAGCCTCAGCGTTAAAGGCCAACGCTGTGTTATTGCACCAGTGTGCTGTCATTACTACAACTCCTGGCTGTTATCGTCAGGCGGTGTGCCAGGGCTCAGCATTGAAAGTTACTAACCAATGACCGGATTTACCTTTCAGCAAATCGGAGTGATCCACTCCCCATGGAAAGAAAAATTTGCTGTACCGCGTCAGCCGGGGCTGATTACTCAGGGTAGTGGTGAATTACACCTGCTACCTCCTTATAACCAGAGTGATGCAGTCCGGGGGTTGGAAAACTTCAGTCATCTATGGGTTATGTTTATTTTTCACCAAACCATGACTCAGGGCTGGAACCCAACCGTTCGCCCTCCCCGCCTCGGCGGCAATCAGAGAATGGGCGTTTTTGCATCACGTTCCACTTTTCGGCCTAACCCGTTGGGAATGTCACTGGTAGCCCTTAACGGGATACGTATTGCTAAACAACAAGTCATTCTGGAACTGGGTAGTCTGGACCTGGTTGACGGTACACCCGTGGTAGATATAAAACCTTACCTCCCGTTTGCCGAAGCCATCCCTGCTGCCAGAGCAGGCTATGCACAACAGGCGCCAGAAGCCTGTATGCCGGTAATATTTACCGCAGAAGTTCAACAGCAGTTGCAGCATTTAGCCGGTCGCTACCCCCATTTGACACAATTTTTGTCTGAAGTGCTGGCCCAGGATCCGCGTCCTGCTTACCGAAAAAACATCGAAGATAATCATGAGTATGCCGCCAGATTGCTGGATTTTAATGTTCGCTGGAGGGTAACTTCCGGGAGTAATGAGGTTTTTGCTATCGAACCTGGTTAAAACACGCTTTTTGACAGAGTCACTCACTGATACACTAGCCATCAGCCAAAAATAGTCTCTTATCCGATCTTCCGTTAACTGGAATATTAAATTAATGCGTACTTCTCAATACTTGCTCTCCACTCTTAAGGAGACTCCGTCTGATGCTGAAGTGATCAGCCATCAGTTAATGCTGCGTGCCGGCATGATCCGCAAACTGGCATCCGGGCTATATACCTGGTTGCCAACAGGTATTCGTGTCCTCAGAAAAGTCGAGACTATCGTACGAGAGGAAATGGATAACGCCGGTGCCATTGAAATCAGCATGCCAGTAGTGCAGCCTGCCGATCTGTGGCAGGAAAGTGGGCGCTGGGAACAATATGGCCCGGAGCTGCTACGCATTAATGATCGTAACGAGCGACCTTTTGTACTTGGTCCGACCCATGAAGAAGTGATTACTGATTTAATCCGTAATGAACTGAGTTCATATAAACAGCTACCACTGAACCTGTATCAGATTCAGACCAAATTCCGTGATGAAGTACGCCCTCGTTTCGGAGTCATGCGTTCCCGTGAGTTTATTATGAAAGATGCCTACTCTTTCCATACGTCACAGGAATCTTTACAGCAAACCTACGATGCGATGTATCGTGCGTACAGCCAATCTTTCAGCCGTATGGGACTGGATTTCCGTGCTGTACAGGCGGATACAGGGTCAATTGGCGGTAATGCTTCACATGAATTTCAGGTATTGGCGAAAAATGGAGAAGACGATGTGATCTTCTCCAGTGAGTCAGATTATGCCGCGAATATCGAACTGGCAGAAGCTGTTGCCCCGGCAGGAGAGCGCCCGGAAGCAACCCAGACAATGACCCGCGTCGATACCCCTAACGCGAAAACTATTGCACAACTGGTTGAGCAGTTTGATATCCCTGTTGAAAAAACGGTGAAAACTTTACTGGTTAAAGCTTCTGAAGAGAGCGGACATCGACTGGTCGCATTACTGGTTCGTGGCGACCACCAGCTTAACGAAGTCAAAGCCGAGAAACTCCCGGAAGTCGCAGTACCCCTGACATTCGCTACCGAAGAAGAATTACGTAGTGAGCTGGGTGCCGGTGCCGGTTCACTGGGTCCCGTAGGTCTCTCTCTGCCGGTGATTGCTGACCGTACTGTCGCTAAAATGAGCGACTTCAGTGCCGGTGCTAACATTGATGATCAACACTGGTTCGGTATTAACTGGGGTCGTGACCTGCCGGAAGCGAAAGTAGCCGATATACGTAATGTGGTAGAAGGCGATATCAGCCCGGATGGAAAAGGTGTATTGCAGATTAAACGTGGTATCGAAGTTGGACATATCTTCCAACTTGGTACTAAATACTCTGAAGCGATGAAAGCTGCCGTTCAGGGAGAGGACGGACGTAACCAGGTACTGACGATGGGTTGTTATGGTATCGGCATTACCCGTATCGTAGCTGCAGCCATTGAGCAGAATCATGATGATCGAGGGATTATCTGGCCTGACGCTCTGGCACCTTTCCAGGTCGCTATTCTGCCCATGAATATGCACAAATCATTCCGTGTCCAGCAACTGGCTGAAGAGTTATATCAGCAGTTAAGCGCTAAAGGCATTGACGTAATTCTTGATGATCGTAAAGAGCGTCCGGGCGTTATGTTTGCTGATATGGAACTGATTGGGGTTCCTCATACTATTGTTATCGGGGATCGGAACCTGGATAACGAAGAGATTGAGTATAAGAATCGTCGTGAATCTGAAAAGCAGATGATTAAGACCAGCGAAATCGTTGCATATCTGACCGCTCAAATCGGTTAATCCTGCTAAGCTGGCCCGGTTTTCCGGGCTGATGAAAAAACACATCCTCGTGGATGTGTTTTTTGTTTCAATTCTGCTGAAGGTTATCCCAAATCGCGGACTTTACCACGTAAACTTTTAGTGGCTGACTGACGGGATTTCGACTGCAGTCGCCTGACTTTAGATGCACGGGTCGGACGGGTCGCTTTACGAGGTGCCTCTTCGAAAGTGAGCTCACGGATAAGATCGACCAGCCGCTGTACCGCCTCAGATTTGTTTTTATCCTGACTCCGGAAGGACTGCGACTTTATCACCACCACACCTTCCGCAGTGATTAGATGATGGTTAACACTGAGTAGCTTCTGCTGAATCTCTTCGGAAAGTTTTGACGCCCGGATATCAAACCGCAAATGTACCGCAGTAGACGCTTTATTGACATGTTGCCCTCCTGCGCCCTGCGCACGAATCGCGCTGAAATGGATATCTTCCGGATCCAGGCTAATCCTGCGGGTAACCTCAATCATTTAGCCGCCTGCCAGTGGTGTAATTGCAGTTCTGTATGGCGTTCTCCATCCGATAACCAGATGACACCCTCCTGAAGAGTAACCTGCAGATTCATGTTCCGGCTGGCAAACTCACTCAGTTTCCCCAGTTGCTGATCATCGATATACCAGATACTGAGATTAGAGAGGATAGTTAACTTGCTCTGGTTTTGCTGCCACCAGACCTGAGCCGCGCGGTCACTGTAGGCGTACAGCACAACCTGCCCTGCGACCGCAGACGCTTTTTTCAGACGCCGCTCCTCAGGCAATCCCAGTTCAATCCACAACTTTACCGAACCATAATCATAATGCAGCCAGATTTCAGGTTCTTCTTCAGCGGACAAACCTTTAGTGAACTGTAAATTCTCATCCGCATTGAGTATCCATGCCAGCAAACGCAACATCATGCGTTCCTGAGTCTCAGAAGGATGCCGGGCCAGTGTCAGTTGCACATCAGAAAAATATTGCCGGTCGAGATCGGCAATATTGACTGCCGCTTTATAGATGGTTGCTTTTAAGGCCATGGCCCCTCCGATAACAGATTCCGGCTATTGTAACGGAAAGCAGGACAGGACCGATAACCCGAATATTTATTTCGTAAGACGTGGACTGAGATCCCTAGGATCTTGCGATCATCTCATCAACAGCATAGGCTGTTAGTGACAGAATTTTATCACCAGACCCAAAAAAAAGGAGGTTTTGTGGATAAACATTGTGAATCAGCACGCACACGCTATGATGAAATCATCAGGCACCTCCTGATGAATACCTCCCTGCCTGCAGGGTATTCAGAGATCACAGGGCGCGGATATTGCGCATTTTTCAGGGATTATGCGGGAGTTACCGCTAAGAATTCACGGTGAGCGACTATGTCAATGAATGATACCTATCAACCGATCAATTGTGATGATTATGACTACCTTGAACTCGCCTGCCAGCATCATCTGGAACTGATGATTGAACTTAAAAATGGCGAAAAGCTTGAGGCTAAAGCCAGCGATTTGTTGCTGCGTAAAAAAGTTGAGTATCTGATTGTCGAACAGAGCGGGCAAGCGCGCGAACTTCGTCTGGACAGTATCAACAGCTTCAGCCACCCGGAAATTGGAACAGTGGTAATCAGCGAAAGCTAAGCATCCTTTGGGCAGCCGTCAGCTGCCCTCTTCGTTCCTGACACCCACATTTAATTCCCCCTGTCGCCATTGTAAATACCAACATTTCTGTTCCCGTAACTCTGCCGGTTGTGCCTGTTTGCAGACAAATATGCCGGGAGCACATACCGGTTCATCGTTATAGAACAGTATCGGGATATTCCCCCGTTGCCAGGGCGGAATCTGACACTCCTGCCAGATTTTTTTTAGTTCACGACCGCGTTCACGGCCCATAATGTGTAAACGGCCCGTAGCGGTGAATCGCACCGACAAATGCTCATTGACCGCAGGCTTGCGTATGCGAACCCCCGAAGAAGCAGACACCAGTTGACCCAGATTATCCGGCAGAGTCAGCGGCTGATTACGGTTAGCCCATTCCAGTTGTGTATTACGCAAATCGGGGACGGGCCTGACCCACCATAACTGATTGTTATACCGTCGAATTTCCCCATTCCCCGCCACCAGACAAGGGTTAGCATCCTCACGACTACAGGCGACATTCTGCCAAAGTTGTGCTAACTGATTACGTGATGGCATCGAGGCCCCGCAGTGTGCCAGCCAGCGACGCAATATTGCTGCTCGTTTCAGAGCTGTCATTTCGATGAGCGGAGAGATCGGTAAGCTCTTCTGCAAGGTAATTAGCTGGCGGAGTTCATCCTGTAATAATTCATCCAGTAAAGTTTCCTGCTCACCACACAGCTCAGCACTGCGGGCTGCTGCTGCGGGGAAATGAGGCCAGCGTTGCTCCAGTAGTGGCAAAATATTTAACCGCAAAAAATTACGGTCGTAGGCAGGGTCACTATTACTGTCGTCATCGACCCACTGCAACTGATGATATTCTGCGTAAGTGGTCAGTTGTTGCCGGGAAAAGGTCAGTAACGGCCGGACAATTGCTCCGCCGGAAAATGGCAACACCGCAGGCATAGACGCCAGCCCCGCCGGACCACTCCCTCTTTTCAGTGCCAGCAGTAATGTTTCGCATTGATCATCCTGGTGATGAGCTGTCAATAATGCCTCCTCACGCTGTAATATTTCGGCGAATACCGCATATCTTGCCTGACGTGCGGAGGCTTCTGTCCCCTGCCCTTGCGGGTTAAGCGTCACCTTCCTGACGACTAGCGGAATATCCAGCGTCTGACAGACTGACTGGCAGTGCTCTGCCCATTGATCGGCATAACGGCTGATACCATGATGGATATGGACAGCACGCACATCAATACTCTGCTGTCTGCGTAAACCAGCAACTGCGTGCAACAGTACTGTGGAGTCCAGACCACCGCTGAATGCCACCAGCACCTGACTGAACCCAAACAAAGAAATATTTCCGGAAAACTCGCGACTCTGGCCCATGTGGTAACTATTTATAAGTATTGATATCCGGCACGTTACCGGGAAAACAGGCTTCATTCAAGCCATCGTTCTGACTGTCGCTGTCATCAATTTTCTGAACGGTACTTAATACACTCCCTCTGAGGGCATCTCAAAGCTGGCAAATTTCCAGAGGTAAACCATCAGGATCGGAAAAAAAAGTGAAAGGTTTGCCAGTAATAGGGTCAATGCGGACAGGTTCACATTCCACTCCACGTTGTTTTAATTCCGCTACCGAAGCTTCAATGTTATCAACATTAAATGCCAGATGGCGTAAGCCAATAGCTTCCGGAAAGCTGGGACGCGGAGGTGCGGAAGGAAACGAAAACAACTCAATCAGATACTCGCCATTCAACGCTAAATCGCCTTTCCAGGAATCTCTGGTTTCCCGATACGTCTCCTGTAATAGCGTAAACCCCAAGACATCGCAATAGAACGCCCGGCTTTTCGGGTAATCTGAGGCAATAATGGCAATGTGATTAATACTTTTCAAACCTGGCATAGGGGGCTTCCTGTTAAAAAGACGGGAGTTAACCCGGATACGTTAAACCACCTACGTACAGAGGGCAATCCGCCAGAATCCGGAAACAAAAAAGGCCGCATTAAGCGACCTTTTTGGCTGGAATGATGATTACGCGTAGCCGTAATTCATTAAACGCTGATAACGGCGGTCCAGTAACTGTTCCTGGCTTAACGCATCCAGTTCAGCCAGATCACTTAGCAGTTGTTGTTTAAGTGACTCAGCAATTATTTCCGGATGACGGTGTGCACCACCCAAAGGCTCAGGAACGACCGTATCAATCAGATCCAGTTCCTTCAGTCGATTAGCGGTGATCCCCATGGCATCGGCTGCCAGCGGTGCTTTATCTGCACTTTTCCACAGAATAGACGCACAGCCTTCCGGCGAAATCACTGAATAGGTGCTGTACTGCAGCATATTCACTTTGTCACCGACACCGATCGCCAGTGCCCCACCCGAACCACCTTCACCGATAACGGTACAAATGACCGGGACTTTCAGACCCGACATTTCACGTAAATTGCGTGCGATAGCTTCAGACTGACCACGTTCTTCAGCTCCGACCCCCGGATAAGCCCCCGGAGTATCGATAAAAGTAATGACCGGCATGTTAAACCGTTCTGCCATTTCCATCAGACGCAGTGCTTTACGGTACCCTTCCGGGGCTGGCATTCCGAAGTTACGACGAATTTTTTCTTTAGTTTCACGGCCTTTCTGATGTCCGATAATCATCACCGGACGGCCGTCTAACCGGGCAATCCCGCCGACAATCGCTTTATCATCCGCATAAGCACGGTCTCCCGCCAGTTCATCAAAATCATCGAACGCATGGCGGATATAATCCAGGGTATAAGGACGCATCGGATGGCGCGCAAGCTGCGCTACCTGCCATGCACCCAGATCTGAGAAAATTTTCCGGGTCAACTCTACGCTTTTTTCGCGCAGACGCTGCACTTCCTCATCCAGATTAATATCGTGTTTTTCATCCTGACGACCAATTGAGGTCAGCGAATCGATTTTCGCTTCCAGTTCTGCAATTGGTTGTTCAAAATCCAGGTAATTAAGACTCATAATGTTCCTGTTTTAGTCAAACTCCAGTTCCACCTGCTCCGATCCTATCAACGAACGCAAATCGTTTAGCAGACGATCACTGGGCGAGATTCGCCACGATGCACCAAAGCGTAACCTGGCCCGAGCATCCTCTCTCTGATAGTAGAGATGTACCGGAATGGTCCCCGAACGATGTGGCTCCAGGGACTGACGGAGACGGTTTAAAAGCTGGTCATCAATTTGCCTGTCCGTCAGCGAGATAGCAAGACCACGGGCATATTTTTCCCGGGCTTCGTCAATATCCATCACTTCCCTGGCAGTCATTTTCAACCCGCCACTGAAGTCATCAAAGCTGACTTGTCCGCTAACGATCAGAATACGATCTTTTTCCAGCAAATGCTGGTATTTATCAAGCGCATCAGTGAAAAGCATGATCTCCAGACGACCAGAACGATCATCCAGAGTACAGATGCCAATACGATTACCTCGTTTGGTCACCATAACTCGCGCAGCCAGAACTAATCCGGCAGCCACGGTTATCTTACCACGCTCTGTCGGGTGCATATCTTTAAGACGTGTCCCCCCGACATAGCGCTCAATTTCTTTCAGGTACTGGGTGATCGGGTGACCTGTCAGGTACAGCCCCAACGTTTCCCGTTCACCATCCAACTGAACCTGTTCCGGCCAGGGCATAACACTGGCATAAGACTGTTCTACCTGTTCAGGTTTCTCTGCCAACACACCAAACATGTCCGCCTGACCAATCGCCTCAGCTTTCGCATGCTGATCGGCAGCCTTTAATGCTGCGTTCAGGGAACTCATCAATGCAGCACGATGAGGCCCTAACCTGTCAAAGGCTCCGGACATTATCAGTTTTTCCATCACCCGGCGATTTATTTTTTTAATATCTGTTCTGGCGCACAGGTCAAATAGCTCTTTAAAATATCCTCCATTGTTTCGCGCTTCAAGAATTGCCTCTATTGGCCCTTCTCCGACACCTTTTATTGCACCAATACCGTAAACGATTTCTCCGTCATCGTTGACATGAAACGGGTACAAGCCAGAGTTAATATCTGGTGGCAGAACTTTCAGTCCCATACGCCAGCATTCATCCACCAGACCCACCACTTTTTCGGTGTTATCCATATCCGCAGTCATGACCGCCGCCATAAACTCTGCCGGGTAATGGGCTTTTAGCCACAAGGTCTGGTATGACACTAAAGCATAGGCAGCTGAGTGAGATTTGTTAAATCCGTAACCGGCAAATTTCTCTACCAGGTCAAAGATTTTCATCGATAATTCACCGTCGATTCCCATCGACTCTGCGCCATCCCGGAATACCGAGCGCTGCTTGGCCATTTCTTCCGGTTTCTTTTTCCCCATCGCACGGCGCAACATATCTGCCCCGCCAAGGGTATAGCCCGCCAGTACCTGAGCAATCTGCATTACCTGTTCCTGATACAGAATAATGCCATAGGTGGGTTCCAGCACCGGTTGCAGGGACTCATGCTGCCACTGTATGTCCGGATAGGAGAGTTCTTCACGACCATGTTTACGGTCAATAAAGTTATCTACCATTCCGGACTGCAGAGGGCCCGGGCGGAACAATGCCACCAGTGCAATCATATCTTCGAAACAGTCAGGCTTCAGACGTTTTATCAGATCTTTCATACCGCGGGATTCAAGCTGGAACACCGCTGTCGTTTCCGCCCGTTGCAACATATCAAAACTTTTCTTGTCATCCAGCGGGATAGACGCGATATCGATCGGCGACTCTCCGTGCTTAGCGCGCCGGGCATTGATCATCTCCAGTGCCCAGTTAATGATGGTCAGGGTACGTAAACCCAGGAAGTCGAACTTCACCAGCCCGGCATATTCGACATCGTTCTTATCAAACTGAGTAACCGGATGCTGCCCAAGCTCATCACAATATAAAGGTGCGAAATCGGTAATTTTGGTCGGTGCAATCACCACCCCACCGGCATGTTTACCGGCGTTACGGGTGACCCCTTCCAGCTTACGAGCCATATCGATAAGCGCTTTGACTTCTTCGTCGGCTTCATAAATCTCAGGTAGCTGGGGCTCTGCCGCAAAAGCTTTCTCCAGCGTCATCCCCGGATCCGGAGGCACCAGTTTGGAGATCCTGTCGACAAATCCATACGGGTGGCCCAGCACCCGGCCGACATCCCGGATAACCGCTTTTGCGGCCATGGTCCCAAAGGTAATGATCTGCGAAACCGCGTCCCGACCATACATTTCCGCAACATGATCGATGACCAGATCACGTTTTTCCATGCAGAAATCGACGTCGAAATCGGGCATCGATACACGCTCAGGGTTCAGAAAACGTTCAAAAAGCAGATCAAATTCCAGTGGATCCAGATCGGTGATCTTCAGTGCGTAAGCCACCAGCGACCCTGCACCGGATCCTCTTCCAGGCCCGACCGGGACTCCGTTATCTTTGGACCACTGAATAAATTCCATTACGATCAGGAAGTAACCAGGGAATCCCATCTGGTTTATGACACCCAGCTCAATTTCCAGACGCTCATCATAGGCAGGTCTTTTTTCAGCACGAACCGCCGGGTCCGGAAACAGGAATTCGAGGCGCTCTTCCAATCCTTTACGCGAGCTGTCTACCAGGAAGTCTTCAGTACTCATTTCCCCGGTGGGGAACTGAGGCAGAAAGTATTCACCCAGCCGGACAGTCACATTACAGCGTCTGGCAATTTCGACACTGTTCGCCAGTGCTGCCGGAATATCAGCAAACAACTCACACATTTCTGCCTCACTGCGCAGATATTGCTGTGAGCTATAGAGTCGCGGGCGTTTCGGGTCATCCAGGGTGTAACCATCATGAATTGCTACGCGAATTTCATGCGCATCAAAATCTTCGCTTCTCAGAAAACAAACATCATTGGTCGCAACTACCGGGATATCATGTTCAACAGCCAGTTCTATGGCCAGATGCAGATAATCTTCCTCATCCTGTCGGCCGGTACGATGCAATTCAAGATAGAAACGGTCGGGGAAATATTGCTGATAAAACTCAAGACATTGTCGTGTCAGGCTCTCATTGCCACGCAGTAAGCTTTTACCTATATCACCTTTTCGCCCACCGGATAGCAGAATCAGACCTTCGCCTAATTCCATCAACCAGTCTCTGTCAATAACAGGTCCCTGAGGTCCGTAACCACGCTGGTAGGCTTTTGAAATCAGTAAAGTAAGATTCTGATAACCGGTATTGTTGGCTGCCAGAATCGTCAGGGAACTGAATTCATCCCCGGTAAGTTCACTGGCGACCAGGAAATCAGCGCCGATAATAGGTTTAATTCCAGCCCCATGAGCAGAACCATAAAATTTCACCAAACCACAGAGGTTAGTGAAATCGGTAATAGCAATCGCTGGCATCTCGAGGGCTGCCGCAGCTTTCACCATAGCACCCGTTTTCGCTAATCCATCAATCATGGAATAGTCGCTGTGTACATGCAGATGTATAAAACGGGGTTCAGCCATGGGTTATCCGGTCATGCATTTTAAAGTATTAGTGAAATCAGGTTCCGCCAGCGATCAGAACATTTCTGACCGGCGCAAAACTACGGCGATGATGAGGTGTCGCTCCCAGCAAACTCAGCTTTTCCAGGTGGTAAGCTGTCGGATACCCCTTATGTTTGGCAAAACCATACTCAGGATAGATGGCATCCAGTTTCGCCATTTCGTTATCGCGGGTAACTTTAGCAATAATAGATGCAGCACTGATTTCTGCCACCAGACTGTCGCCTTTGACGACTGCCTGCGATTTCATGGGTAACGAAGGGCAACGGTTACCGTCAACAAGTACCCAGTCAGGTGTAACAGAAAGCCCGGCAACGGCTCTCTGCATGGCCAGCATTGTGGCATGCAAAATGTTCAGTTGGTCTATCTCTTCCGGCTCAGCGCGCCCGAGGTTCCAGCTGAGTGCTTTTGCTTTAATTTCATCAAACAATGCCAGACGACGTTTTTCGCTGAGTTTTTTGGAGTCTGCCAGTCCCTGAATCGGATTGGCAGGATCAAGGATAACCGCAGCGGTGACCACCGCACCGACCAACGGCCCCCTGCCAACTTCATCCACACCGGCGATTAGCGTTGCCTGTGGGTAAACAAATTCTGTCATGATACTAACTCCAGCACTGCCTGTGCTGCCTGTTCATCCGCATTCCAGCGAATTTGCTGATGTAATTCGGTAAAGGTTGCAAGGAGCGAAGCACGCTCTGGTCCCTGATGTAACAAAGGCTCGAGTGCAGCTGCCAGCAATTCAGGCTGGCACTCATCCTGAAGCAATTCTTTTACCACTTCCCTGCCTGCCAGTAAATTTGGCAGAGATACCCACTCCGTTTTAACCAACCGTTTGGCCAGCCAGAAGGTAAAGGGCTTCATACGATAGCCGACCACCATCGGGCATTTTGCCAGCATGCACTCCAGGGCTGCCGTACCGGAGGCCAGAATGGCGGCATCACTGGCTATCATCACCTCTCGTGCCTGGCCATCGACCAGGTGCAGAACCAGTTCAGGGGCTACCACGGATTTAATTTGTTCAAACTGCTCACGGCGACGGGCATTGACCATAGGAACCACGATTTCAAGCCGCGGGTAACGGGCTCGCAGGAGTTGTGCAGCTTTGAGAAAATCCGCACTGAGCATCTCGACTTCGGCACTCCGGCTACCAGGTAGTAATGCCAGGCAAAGCGCAGCTGCGGAAATCCCGAGTTTTTCCCGAGCTGCCGCCTTATCAGGAACCAATGGCAGACTGTCTGCCATGGTATGTCCGATAAATCTGCAGGGAACATCATATTTATCGTAGAAAGCTTTTTCAAACGGCAAAAAGGCCAGCACCAGATCGGTATTACGGCCAATCTTAAACACCCGCTTTTGCCGCCAGGCCCATACCGATGGACTGACGTAATGGATCGTCCGGATGCCTGCCTGTTTAAGCCGACCTTCCAGAGGGATATTGAAATCAGGAGCATCTATACCCACAAAAACATCGGGCCTGAGAGCAGTCAGTCGTCGTGTCAGATCACGACGGATATGCAGCAGACGCGGCAGTCGACCGAGTACTTCGACGATCCCCATCACGGCAAGCTCTTCCATTTCGTACCATGCTTCACAGCCTTCAGCTTGCATTAGCGGGCCGGCGACACCAACGAAACGAATATCAGGATGTTTTGCTTTTAATGCCCGGATCAGGCCGGCACCAAGAATATCGCCGGAGGTTTCCCCGGCGATCAGTGCTACTGTCAGAGAATGCATCACCATTCGTTACCGAATGATTCCACGGGTTGAACGGTCAAAAAAGTCATAAAACGGCTGAACTTCACTGTGCTTTTTCGCCAGAGCTTCAATCTCTGGCTTCACTTCATCCAGTGTCTTACCACTGCGGTACAGCAATTTATAAGCGTTACGGATAGCATGCAGCGCTTCCTTACTGAACCCACGACGTTTCAGACCTTCAATATTAATACCGAAAGGTGTGGCATGGTTACCCTGAGCAATAACATAAGGAGGGACGTCCTGAGCAACGCCTGAACATCCCCCCACCATGACATGTGCACCAATCGTACACCACTGGTGCACCGCGGTCATGCCACCAATAATAGCGAAATCATCTACCGTGACATGGCCGGCAAGAGTGGCATTATTGGCAAAAATACAGCGGTTACCGATCTGGCAATCATGTGCAATATGGGTGTTAATCATCAACAGGTTATCACTGCCAACCACAGTGACTCCACCGCCCTGCGTTGTCCCACGATGAATCGAGACACTTTCACGAATACGGTTGCGATCCCCTATTTCAACACGGGTTTCTTCTTTCGCGTATTTGAGATCCTGGTTTACTTCACCAATGGAAGCAAACTGGTAAATCTCATTCTCTTTACCAATCCGTGTATGACCGTTGATCACGACATGTGACTTAACTACAGTCCCTTCACCAATCTCAACATGAGGTCCGATAACACAGAACGGGCCAATCTGAACGCCAGGTCCAATGATGGCACCGTCTTCAATGATAGAGCTAGGGTGAATGCTGGCGGTTTTATCAATCACGTTTATGCCTCCCGGCTACGTGCACACATCATTGTTGCTTCACAGACAATCTTACCGTCAACAGTAGCAACGCCACTGAAACGCGTCAAACCACGACGGGTTTTCTCGAAAGTGACTTCCATCACCATCTGGTCTCCCGGAACGACAGGTCTTTTAAAACGGGCGTTATCAATACCAGCAAAATAGTACAGTTCACCAGGCTCCAGCTTTCCGACACTTTTAAATGCCAGAATGCCGGTGGCCTGCGCCATGGCCTCAAGAATTAACACACCAGGCAAAATGGGTTTGCCCGGGAAATGTCCCTGGAAGAAAGGCTCATTGACAGTCACATTTTTTACTGCACGCAGATACTTATGTGGCTCAAAATCCTCTACACGGTCAACCAGTAAAAACGGATAGCGGTGTGGCAGAAGTTCCAGAATCTCTTCAATTTTCAGAGTATGTATTTCAGTAGTCAAAATACTCTTCCTGTCCTAAAAATCTGTTAGCAATAATAACACGACCCGCATGCTCATAGAGTGCATCGCAGGTCGCAAATAGAAAAATATCGAGTCAGCTCAATTATTCCCGGATGCGAACTGAAATCAGCCACGACATCCTGCAGAACAGGCCGTATTATGGTTAGTTCTCTTTTCCGACTTTACGCTCAATGGCCTTCAGTCGTTTGCTCATATCATCGATATTCATTACCAGCGCAGCTGTTTTACGCCAGACTTTGTTCGCCTGAAGTGGTATTCCGGAAGAGTAAACTCCGGGCTCAGTGATAGGTCTCATCACCATTCCCATGCCAGTGACCGTGACTTTATCACAAATTTCCATATGACCATTAATCACGCTGGCACCGCCAATCATACAGTAACGACCAATTTTCAGGCTACCGGCCATTATAACGCCACCAGCGACTGCTGTATTGTCACCAATTATGACATTATGTGCAATCTGGCATTGGTTATCTATGATAACACCATTCCCAATCTGAGTGTTATCCAGCGCACCACGGTCAATTGTGGTACAGGCACCAATTTCTACACGGTCACCAATAACGACTGAACCGAGTTGAGGGATTTTCACCCAGTTCCCCCGATCATTAGCATAGCCAAAACCATCGGCTCCAATCACAGTTCCGGACTGAATCAGGCATTGCTCACCAATCAGGACTTCATGGTAGACCGACACGTTCGCCCAGAGTTTTGTTCCTGCACCGATGCGGGTGTTCTTACCGATAAAGCAGCCAGCACCGATAACGACGTTATCACCCAGTTCAACACCAGATTCAATCACCGCATTTGCACCGATGGAGACATTAGCGCCTAGTTTAGCCGCAGGTGAAATCACCGCACCTGGTGCAATATTTTCTGCAGGAGAAGGGGTCGTGTCGAGAATCTGGGCCATGCGGGCATAGGTCAGATAGGGATCTTTCACCACCAACGCTGCACTATGACACCATTCCAGATCAGCTTCCGTCAGCACCACAGCATCTGCTTTGCAGTGCGCAAGTTGCTCGCGGTAGCGACTGTTTGCCAGAAATGTGATGTTTCCGGGGACTGCAGATTGCATAGAAGCAATGCCGGAGATGGCGATATCGCCATCTCCGTGCAATTCTGCATCTAACTGCTGAGCTAAGTCAGCCAGTCGAATAGATGACATTAATTATTTAACCTGTTTCAGCACGTCAGCAGTGATATCTTTTGCATCAGTTGCATAGGCAACGGCGTTCGAATCAATAACAATATCATAGCCTTCGCTGGAAGCGACTTTCTTCACTGCAGCCTGAATCTGAGTCAGCAGCTTGTTACGCTCTTCAGTCTGGCGACGACGGTTGTCATCTTCAAAAGCCTGCGCTTTTTCAGAGAAAGCCTGGCGTTTAGCCATGATGTCTTTCTCAGTACTCGCGCGAACACTGGCTTTCATTGTAGAGGCGTTGCGTTGGAAATTCTGCATCTGGGCCTGAAGAGCACGTTCCTGAGCCTGCAGATCAGTTGCACGACCTTTGAACTCGTTCTCAAGCTGACGGGCAATCGCAGCACGCTGTGGTAGCTGCTGGAAGATATTAGATACGTTGACTACTGCAATTTTGTCAGCGGCCTGTGCTGCTACAGAAGAAGCAGCCAGAGCGAGACCAAGACCTGCGGCACATAACAACTTTTTCACTATAAACTCCTTACCATCACCGTTTGTGTCGTAGACACTGTTTTTGCAAAACAAAACAGCAGGTTATGCTGTTTTGTTGCAATACACTTTAGCAAGTTACAGTCAGTATTTTACCAGGTATTTCCGATATTAAACTGGAACTGTTCTGCTTTATCACCACTATACTTCTTGACTGGCTGGGCATACGAGAACACCAGCGGACCTAACGGTGACATCCATTGCAGTGAAACACCACTTGATACACGGATATTACCTGGCTTGCTGTAATCAGGAATCCCTAAGGCTTCCGTTTCCGTCGTATTCTGCCAGTTAGTATCCCATACCGTACCGGCATCAACAAACACAGAAGTCCGTAATGAATTACTGTATTGTTGACTCACAAATGGTGTTGGGGTTATTAACTCAAGGCTGGCAACAGCCATGGCATTGCCGCCCACTGCATCATCCGATTTACAAATACTGTTACTGCTGGTACCGCAGTTTGAGTCCGTACCATATTTATAGTAAACCGCTTTCGGACCCACAGTGTTCGACTGGAAACCACGAACGGTACTCGAACCGCCAGCATAGAAGTTTTCATAGAACGGCAGCTCTTTATTACCCAGACCGTCTCCATACCCGACACGTCCACGACCCAGTAATACCCAGGTACGGTTTTCGTTCAGCGGAACATATTGCTGAGTATCCAGTGTCACCTTGTAATAACTGTTATCAGAACCCGGGATAGTCACCTTACCATTCAGGTTAGTACGGTTACCTGCTGTCGGGAAGAAGCCACGGTCCAGCGTGTTATAGGTCCAACCATAGTTAAAGGTGAAATCGTCAGAAGAATAGGTACTGTCATCGTTATCGGTAGCAAATGTTTTACCAATCGACCTGAAGTACCGCCACATCGCAATTTGCGGTTGCATATCAGACAGATCATTGTGGACATAGCCCAGACCGACACGCAGGGTGTTATTCTCATTGACCGGGAAGCCGAGCGTACCGTCAAGACCATAGCTACGGTTAGTATAGTCAGACAAATCAGCATCATCGGCTTTAAAGTCATTGTAGAATACACGTCCCCCCAGACTCACACCATCAACGGTGAAGTACGGATCTGTCATCGACAACTCTGCATAGGTCTGGTAATCGTTTTTGGTACCACTGATACCCACGGTATTACCTGTACCCATCCAGTTTTCCTGGGTGACACCCACCTGGAAGCTGACACCACTCTCGGTACCGTAACCCACACCGATGTTAAAGGTCCCGGTGTTACGCTCTTTCACCTTGTAAATAACATCAACTTCATCCGGTGAACCTGGGACCCGCTGGGTATCCACGTCAACACTTTCAAAGTAACCGGTACGATTCAGACGCTCTTTACCCTGCTCTACCAGGTTGCTGCCGAGCCACGCACCTTCCATCTGGCGCATTTCGCGACGCAGTACGGAGTCTTTAGAAGTGGTGTTACCCTCAAAAATCACTTTACGAACGTAGTAACGATTTCCGGCATTTACACTGATATGCAGCTTAACGGTTTTGTCTTTGTCATTAATTTCCGGCTGGGTCATCACCTGCGGATAAGCGTATCCGTAGTTACCCAGCAGTTTCTTAATGCTGTCTTCGATATGGGTAACCTTTGTCCCATTATACAACTCACCTGGCTTAATTTTTGCCAGCTGTTCGATTTCGGCAGAATGGCCAGCCATATCACCATTGACCTCGACTCCGGAGATCTTATATTGATCGCCTTCGGAGATGTTTACAGTGATATAGATCCCTTTCTTGTCCGGAGTCAGACTGACCTGAGTCGAATCAATATTAAAACGTGCATAACCACGCTCCAGATAGAAGCTACGCAGGGTTTCTAAGTCACCCGCCAGCTTCTGTTTCTGATATTTACGGTCAGCCACCACGTTCCACCATGGTACCTCGTCCCGTAACTGGAAGCGCGATATCAGCTCGTCAGAACTGAACGCTTTGTTACCGACGATGTTAATCTGCTGAATCTGAGCAGAAACACCCTCGACAAACACAAATTTCAGATCAACACGGTTACGTGGCAGAGGTGTCACGATCGCTTTTACGTTGGCGGTATATTTACCCACACTGTAATAGAAATCTTCCAGACCCTTCTCAATCGAAGAGATTGTCGTGCGGTCAAGTGCATCTCCAACCCGAACCCCGGAGGCTTCAAGATTTTGCTTCAGCTGATCATCTTTAACCGCTTTGTTACCGGAGAAAGTGATACTGGCAATTGTCGGACGTTCTTTGACCTGGACAATCAGGTCATTACCGTCACGCAGTACCTGAACATCTTCGAAATTACCGGTTGCGAAAAGTGAACGAATCGTGTTTCTGATGTCATCATCATTTACTGAATCACCAACACGAACGGGCATGCTGAGCAATGCCGCCCCGACGGCGACTCGCTGCAACCCTTCGAAATGAATATCTTTCACTACGAAATCGTCTGCACCGTACACGGTGGCGCTGCTGAACAGCAGCGACGCTATGAGCAACTTTTTCATCGCCATCGTTATTATGCGTGTTCCTAACACATCCCCGTTTGCAGAATTCCACTCTCTACAAACGTGAGAAATCATTGAAAAGTGCAAGCCCCATTAACAACACCAGCGCAACAGAGCCAATGCGATAACTAAAGTCCTGAACTCGCTCAGACACCGGCCCACCTTTGATCTTTTCGACCAGCAGGAAGAGCAGATGCCCACCATCTAACACCGGTAACGGGACAAGATTAAAAATCCCCAGATTGACACTAATCAACGCCAAAAACATCAAATAGTATATCATTCCGTACTCAGCTGAAGCCCCCGCTCCCTGGGCGATGGAAATCGGCCCGCTCAGGTTATTCAGCTTTATATCACCAGTCACTAATTTTTCCAGCATTGACGCTGTCAGCTTCACAAGTTGCCAGGTTTTTACCGAGGCTTCACCTATTGCGACGACAGGCCCGTACTGTCGCAATACTTTGTATTGATCCGGCAGAGGCTGAACCCGGGGAATCACTCCCGCAAATCCTTCTTTGCCGTGTCCAGCCGATTTGACCGCTGGAGTCATGGTTAATTCCCGAACTTCACCACCACGTTCAACCAGAACCTGCAGCGGTTTACCCGGATTATCCCTGACATCAACCACAAAAGATTGCCAGTTTTCTATAACTTTACCATCGACTTTAACGATCCTGTCTCCGGCTTGCAAACCTGCCATTGCTGCAGGTGAATTTTTCTGCACCTGCGCGAGGACGGTTTCGATGACCGGACCCTTTGGAATAATCCCCAGCGAGGTCACAGGATCCTGTTTCTCAGGATCAAACGCCCATTTTCGCAAGTCCAGGTGTCTTACCACCTCATTTGACTGGCCGAATGGAGATAACGTCACAGTCGCTTCGCTGTCTCCAATTTTACCAATCAATGCCATTCTCACAGCATCCCAGTCAGGCGTTTCGATACCGTCAATGGCTTTAAGTTCCATTCCGGGCTCAATTTGGGCCTGTTGGGCAACAGAATTGTTGGCTATTTCACCGGTGACCGGCTTTATGCCCGGTACACCATGCATAAAAACCAGCCAGTAAGCAAACACAGCAAAAATGAAATTTGCGACAGGACCGGCAGCAATTATAGCTGCACGTTGACCAACTGTTTTACGGGTGTATGCCTGATGAAGGCGATCTGCAGGAACCTCACCGGCACGCTCATCCAGCATTTTGACGTAACCGCCCAGCGGAATGACGGCAATAACATACTCGGTGCCCAGTTTGTCTTTCTTCCGCCATAAAGCAGGACCGAAGCCGATAGAGAAGCGCTCTACCCAGACACCACAGCGACGAGCAACCCAAAAGTGACCAAATTCATGGACGGTAATCAGGATCCCTAACCCGACAATGAATGCGCCAATACTCCAAAGTATGCTTCCCATCACATGACTTCCTTAAACGATATGGAACACCAGCAATAGCAGACAGGCAAAAACCGGCACCGCAGCTGTCAGGCTGTCGATACGGTCAAGAATACCGCCATGCCCCGGAATCAGATTACCGCTGTCTTTAATGCCAGCTTCCCGCTTGAACATACTCTCGGTCAGGTCGCCCAGTACAGAAGCCAGGGTAGCAAAAATAGCGCAAATAATCAGAGTCTCAGTGTTGACCGACAAAGGAGCCAACAATGAAAACACCCAGGCAATCACTGCGGAGGTCACCAGTCCCCCCAAAAATCCTTCCAGGGTTTTACCCGGTGAAACTCTGGGAGCCAGTTTATGCCTGCCGAATAGCTTACCAAACATGTAAGCTCCGGAATCTGCGCCCCATACCAGTAACATGACAAACAGCAACCACCAGGCTCCGGCAAAATGATCAACTTCGTAGTGATACTGGCGTAGTGCAATCATCCCCCAGAAAAACGGTATCAGCGTGAGAGCACCAAAGACCAGACGCAGGAAACGAGACTGACGCCAGAGCACCGCAGATTTTGGGTAAAATAACACCAGAAAAAGTGCGACACACCACCAGCTGAGCGAGACATACAAAGAGAGTGATACCGGAGGTTGATGGATATCATGCTGGTAAGGAGGTAAGGGAAACATCATTAAAGCCAGCAGCAAGCCAAATAAGACAGCCAGCCAGATACGCTGTTGAGTGTTGACCATTCCGGCAAACTGCCCCCATTCCCATGCTGCCAGCATGCATATGATCAGAACAATAATATTGAAGCCGATGGGTGGTAACCAGAATAATGCAATGATTACCAACGGAATAAGAATCATCGCGGTAATCAAACGTGACTTTAACAAAGGTTACCCCCGCTCCATTTATGCGCCATCCGGTGCTGCACCGCCAAACCGGCGTTCCCGTATAGAGAAGGCATCCAGTGCACCCTGAAAAACATGTTCATCAAAATCGGGCCAGAGAACATCACTAAAATAAAATTCTGCATAAGCTACCTGCCACAACAGAAAATTACTAATCCGATGCTCTCCACCTGTCCTTATTACTAAATCTACTGGCGAGAGTTTGCAAAGACAAAGCTCATCACCCAGCAGTTGTTCGGAGATATCCTCAGGGGCTAAATCACCCTGTTGCACCAAATGTGCCAGCTTCCGTACACCATCAACAATATCCCAACGACCGCCATAATTCGCGGCAATATTCAGAGTCAGACCACTGTTTTCGGCTGTCAGAGATTCTGCCAGGCGAATACGCTCCTGAATCCGGGCACTGAAACGATTAACGTCGCCAATAACTTTCAGACGGACATTGTGTTTGTGCAAACTTTTTACTTCGCTGTCGAGCGCCCAGAGAAACAGCTCCATCAGTGCTGAAACTTCCTGTTCAGGACGGTTCCAGTTTTCACTGCTAAATGCATATAACGTCAGTGCTTCCATCTCTTTTGTGACAGCGAATCTGACCGCACGTCTGACGGCTTTTGCTCCAGCCCGGTGCCCTGATATACGTAACTTTCCCTGGTTTTTCGCCCAGCGTCCGTTACCATCCATAATGATAGCAACATGCCGCGGTAGAGCCCTGTGATTTTCAGGGATATGTTCTTGGTATAGGGACGACATAATGCGTATTAAATTCCTTTCATCAGAGAGTCAAATACCTCTGAATACTTTCTGGCCGCAAAAACTTTTCACCGTTGAGGCAAGGCAAAAGCCCCCCACGCACATCTGAAATATGAGCCTGGGACTATACCATTTTCGCCCGAATCGAACAAATGGCGGCGACACAAAGCTGTTATGACAGCTTCGCTAGCCAGTTCTTTGTTCGAATCCGCGTCTGCCTGTCAATCTCCATCACCGCTTCCACGGTCTCAGGTTCCTCTAATACTGCGGTATCCAGTATCTGTTGATTGACAGCTGCAATGTCAGTGAAACGAATTTGCTGGTTGAGAAATGCTTCGACTACCACTTCATTCGCCGCATTCAGCACCGTTGTCGCGGCCTGTCCTGAAGCACAGGCATCAATTGCCAGCTTCAGACAAGGGTAACGATGATAGTCAGGCGCCGTAAAGGTTAATCCGCTCAGACGAGTGAAATCCAGTGGCTTAACGCCCGCCTGAATCCTGTCCGGCCATGCCATTGAATGAGCAATCGGAGTGCGCATATCAGGTGAACCTAACTGAGCAATGACACTACCGTCACAATAGCGGACCATGGAGTGAATTACCGACTGGGGATGAATCACCACTTCCATTTGCGCATCAGCAGCATTAAACAGCCAGCGAGCTTCTATGTATTCAAGACCTTTATT
This sequence comes from Tatumella morbirosei, assembly GCF_000757425.2. Lineage (GTDB taxonomy): Bacteria > Pseudomonadota > Gammaproteobacteria > Enterobacterales > Enterobacteriaceae > Tatumella > Tatumella morbirosei. The sequence continues at coordinate 1,576,352 of NZ_JPKR02000003.1, forward strand.
CATCATAGTGGCGGAATCTACTGAAATCTTTTTACCCATCGTCCAGTTCGGATGGGCACAAGCCTGTTCCGGTGTCATCCGGGGTAATTCATCCAGCGGGATTTCCCGGAAAGGTCCTCCGGACCCTGTCAGAATAACGGAATCAACACCACTATCACGTAGCTGAGCATACCCCAACTGTTGCTGTATATCCGCAGGCAAACTCTGAAAAATAGCATTATGTTCGCTGTCGACCGGCATCAGGCAGGCTCCCGACTGACGGACGGCATCCATAAACAGCCGCCCGCAGGTGACGAGTGACTCTTTATTAGCCAGCAGAACCCGTTTGCCCGCGCGTATGGCTGCCAGTGTTGGCAGTAAACCCGATGCCCCGACAATCGCCGCCATGACGAGGGAAACTTCAGGTAAGGCCGCTAATTCACTGATCGCCTGAACGCCGGAGAGCACTTCAGTATCAATCTTCAATGCTTTCAGTCGTTCACGCAATTCCTTAGCCGCCAGCTCATCTGCCATTGCAGCATAACGCGGCAGGAATTCGCTGCACTGTTCTGCCATAAGCCCGGCATTTTTACCCGCCACCAGTGCTGTCACCTGGTATTTGTCAGGGTTTTCCCGTACAACCGACAAAGTACTGGTCCCTATAGACCCGGTGGAACCCAGCAGAGTCAAATGTTTCATGAATATTTCCATTTATAATCAAAGAGTAAACAACCAGACACGCTGTCGGGGTAGCCAACAATGTAAAACGCCGCGTAGAAAGACATCACTATGGCTTTCTTTCGCGGCGTTAGTCAGTCTGGCAAAGCGAGATTAAAACTCCATTAACTCCGCTTCTTTTTCTGCCAGAGCAGCATCCACTTTTTTGATGCTGACATCGGTCATTTTCTGGATTTCATCCTGAGCACGACGTTCATCATCTTCGCTGATTTCTTTATCTTTCAGCAGGGCTTTGATTTTATCGTTACTGTCGCGACGCACGTTTCGTACGGAAACACGCCCCTGCTCTGCTTCACCACGCACTACTTTGATCAAATCTTTACGACGCTCTTCGGTCAGCGCTGGCAGTGGAACACGGATGTCAGATCCGGCTGAACTTGGATTCAGGCCGAGATCAGAAGCCATAATTGCTTTCTCAATGGCAGGGCTTAATGAACGATCAAACACATTGATCTTCAGTGTGCGGGAGTCTTCTACAGTCACGCTAGCCAGCTGACGCAGGGGCGTTGGGGCACCATAATACTCAACTACAATGCCATCCAGCAGAGAAGGAGATGCACGCCCGGTGCGCACTTTAGAAATCGTATTTTTAAACGCTTCTACGCATTTTTCCATGCGTACTTCAGCATCTTTTTTAATATCGTTAATCACATTAAAACCCTTGGATTCGTTTGGTCTGATGTTTTTGCCTGAGCGACAGGCAAAATGGGGTCCGTCATCATCAGTGAATCTGAACAGCACCAATGACTGATAACCAGTGTTGTTCAGAATATACCTTATTTTAATTTATGCTGACAGGATTACTGCGCGATCAGGGTACCTTCTTTTTCACCCATCACAACCCGACGCAATGCCCCTGGTTTATTCATATTGAACACCCGAATTGGTAGGTTATGATCGCGGGCCAGAGTAAAGGCAGCCAGGTCCATGACCTTCAGTTCGCGTTCCAGCACATCCTGATAGCTCAATTTTTCATACAATTCAGCATCCGGCGTCGTCATTGGGTCGGCAGAATAAACGCCATCAACCTTGGTCGCTTTTAAAACGACATCGGCTTCAATTTCGATACCACGCAGACAGGCCGCTGAATCCGTAGTAAAAAACGGGTTACCGGTTCCGGCAGCAAAAATAACCACCCGGTTATTTCTCAGCTGGCTAATCGCTTCTGCCCAGCTGTAGTTATCACACACACCGTTCAAAGGAATTGCGGACATCAGACGGGCATTAACATAAGCGCGATGTAGTGCATCACGCATTGCCAGACCATTCATTACGGTGGCCAGCATTCCCATATGGTCACCGACCACACGGTTCATTCCGGCTTTAGCAAGACCGGCGCCGCGGAACAGGTTACCGCCGCCAATCACGACCCCAACCTGGATGCCCAATTCAACCAGCTCTTTAATTTCCTGAGCCATACGGTCAAGGATGCTGGCATCAATACCGAAACCTTCAGCACCCTGCAGGGCTTCGCCGCTCAGTTTAAGAAGGATACGTTGATATACCGGTTTTGCGTTGGTCGCCATGATCATTAATTCCTGGAACATGAGTGAATAAAGAAGAGGTAAATCTGTTCTTTCATCCAGCCTGACTTTTTCTCAAAAGACTCACGGGATGAAACGGAAGTTGTCTGTGAACTCACTATCAACAGACAAAAAAGAACCGCCCTTCTGGCGGTTCTTTCAGAGCATTAAGACTGTTTGGACATTGCTGCAACTTCAGCAGCAAAATCAGACTCAACTTTCTCGATACCTTCACCCACTTCGAAGCGGATAAAGTTAACTACGTCAGCACCTTTCTCTTTCAGCAACTGACCAACAGTTTTAGAAGGATCCATTACGAACGGCTGACCGGTCAGAGAAACTTCACCGGTAAATTTGTTCATACGGCCTGAAACCATTTTTTCTGCGATTTCACGTGGCTTACCAGACTGCATAGCAATATCCAGCTGGATCTGGTGCTCACGGGCAACCACATCTGCGGGAACGTCATCTGGTTTAACGTATTCAGGTTTGCTGGCTGCAATGTGCATTGCAACGTGTTTAACCAGCTCTTCGTCAGCACCTGTTGCAGCCACCAGAACACCGATACGTGCACCGTGCAGGTAAGAACCTACCACGTCGCCTTCCAGCTGAGCAACACGACGGATATTGATGTTTTCACCAATTTTAGAGACCAGCGCAGTACGCTGTTCTTCAAATTTAGCTTTCAGAGCTTCAATATCAGTGATTTTCTCAGCCACTGCCGCGGCCAGAACTTCTTTACCAAATGCCAGGAAGCCTGCATCTTTAGCAACGAAGTCAGTTTCGCAGTTCAGTTCGATAATTACACCAGTGTTACCTTCAACGTTAGTCAGGATCACACCTTCAGCAGCAACGCGACCTGATTTCTTCGCAGCTTTTGCCTGGCCAGACTTACGCATGTTGTCGATAGCCAGTTCGATATCGCCGTTAGCTTCAACCAGCGCTTTTTTACATTCCATCATGCCAGCGCCAGTGCGCTCGCGCAGTTCTTTTACCAGAGCAGCGGTAATGTCAGCCATTCTTAATGTCCTCGGTTAACTGTGGTCTGTTTGCTTTACCCGGAGATAACAACAAACAGCATCATTTCGCAGGAGATTTACTTCGCCCAGCGGAACGTATTCACGCTAAACGAATTTTAAATAATGAAAGGGGCCGGTTTCGGCCCCTTGCAGATAACATCTGACGTTAAGGGCTCTTTACAGAGCAAACCTTATTAGACGTTTTCTAAAGATGCTTCTTCAGCCTGTTCAGCCAGGTCCTGAGAACGACCTTCACGAACGGTAGTTGCCACAGCAGTCAGATACAGAGTGACAGCACGGATCGCATCGTCGTTACCAGGGATAACGTAATCGACGCCATCCGGATCAGAGTTAGTATCAACAATCGCAAATACCGGGATACCCAGGTTATTTGCTTCTTTGATAGCGATGTGTTCGTGATCAGCATCGATTACGAACAGGGCATCCGGCAGACCGCCCATGTCTTTGATACCGCCAAGGCTGTTTTCCAGCTTAGCCAGTTCACGACCACGCATCAGAGCTTCTTTCTTGGTCAGTTTTTCGAAAGTACCGTCCTGAGACTGTGCTTCCAGATCTTTCAGACGCTTGATTGACTGACGAACGGTTTTCCAGTTAGTCAGCATCCCACCTAACCAACGGTGATTAACGAAGTACTGATCGCAGCTCAGAGCAGCTTCTTTAACCGCTTCGCTTGCTGCACGCTTAGTACCAACAAACAGAATTTTACCTTTACGGGAAGAAATTTTGCTCAGCTCAGCCAATGCATCGTTGAACATTGGTACAGTCTGCTCAAGGTTAATGATGTGAACTTTGTTACGAGCACCGAAGATGAAAGGTTTCATTTTCGGGTTCCAGTAACGGGTCTGGTGACCAAAGTGAACACCGGCCTTAAGCATATCGCGCATGGAAACAGTAGCCATGATTACCTCTAAAAATATATGTTGGGGTTGAGCCTCCATGTATCCCATACCACCGACCTGTGAAGGCACCCCGGAGTATGTGTCGATACATGTGTGTATTGGTCAGTCTGCATTTCCTGTCGTATAAAACAAAGGAACGCCCTGCCTTTTCACATAACGAGAATTAAACGAACCCGGAACAGCGAAAGCTGACCCACAGATTCGTCGGCGCGTTTTATACCACAAATCCCCCACTCACGGCAATATTTGTTGCCCGGTGGAGGTTAAAATTCCTGCGTCTCTGTTCACACCTGATGGACTGATTAACATTGGCAGCCGTTTAGCTGGCTGTTAACATATCCGGTATCATTATTTTATTTTTGCCAGCCTCTGGCTGGTCGCACCCGGACTGATTTCATGGCTATTTCAATAAAGACTCCCGAAGATATCGAAAAAATGCGTGTTGCCGGCCGCCTGGCGGCTGAAGTGCTGGAAATGATTGCAGAACATGTGAAACCTGGTATCTCTACCGGCGAACTGGACCGTATCTGTGATAACTACATCACTCAACATCAGCATGCGGTTTCAGCCTGCCTCGGCTATCATGGTTACCCGAAATCAGTCTGTATTTCGATCAACGAAGTGGTATGCCATGGCATCCCCAGCGACGATCGCCTGCTCAAAGATGGCGATATTGTGAACATTGATGTTACCGTAATTAAAGATGGCTTCCATGGTGATACCTCAAAAATGTTTATCGCCGGCACGCCTACCATTCTGGGAGAACGTCTGTGTCGCGTGACACAGGAAAGTCTCTATCTCGCGCTGAAAATGGTGAAACCGGGTATCCGTTTACGGACGCTGGGCCGTGAGATTCAAAAATTTGTCGAAGCTCAGGACTTTTCTGTCGTCCGTGAGTACTGCGGGCATGGTATCGGCCGGGGATTCCATGAAGAGCCTCAGGTTCTGCATTACGATGCAGATGATGGAGGCGTGGTACTGCAACCGGGCATGACATTTACCATTGAGCCGATGGTCAACGCAGGAGATTACCGGATTCGCAGTATGAAAGACGGCTGGACAGTGAAAACCAAAGATCGAAGCTTGTCGGCACAATACGAACATACTATTGTGGTGACAGACAATGGCTGTGAGATTTTAACCCTGCGTAAGGAAGAAACACTTCCGGCCATTCTGGTTAACGAAGGTTAAATCTGACAAATAATTCCTGAAGCCGGCTTTTGCCGGTTTTTTTATCCAATGAGTAGCGACGATGAGTAGCCGCCTGCCGGAAACAATTGATAAAAAAAGCATTAACGCTCCGCTTCACTGGCCCGACGAAACCCTGAACCGCGAAATGCTGAGATCTCTGCTGGATGATTTTCAAACCCGGCTGGGAGACGCTTTCGATGCAGGTCAGTCCGTTCATCTGCTTATCGATGCCAGAACCCAGTTTATTGACCATCTGCTATGCCGGCTCTGGCGCTTTTTCAAATTCGATGGAATTAAAGAGCTCGCTCTGGTCGCTGTTGGGGGATACGGCCGAAAAGAACTGCACCCGCTTTCTGATATCGATGTATTGATTCTCAGCCGTCAACGGCTGGATGAGCAGAGTGCCCACAGGGCCAGCGAATTGCTGACTCTGCTTTGGGACCTCAAGCTGGAGGTAGGTCACAGTGTCCGGACCTTAGAAGAGTGCCTGCTGGAAGGGCTATCAGACCTCACCGTTGCCACAAATCTTATCGAATCACGGATGCTTACCGGTGACGTTTCGCTGTTTCTGGAATTGCAAAAAAATATTTTCAGTGAAGGCTTCTGGCCCTCTTCTGAATTTTATGCCGCAAAAATCGAGGAACAGAAAGAACGCCATCATCGATACCACGGAACCAGTTATAACCTGGAGCCAGATATTAAGAGTAGTCCGGGGGGATTGCGGGACATTCACATGCTGCTGTGGGTCGCCCGCCGTCATTTTGGTGCCACCTCACTGGATGAAATGGTTGATTTTGGTTTCCTGACCCGGGACGAACGGGACGAACTGAATCAGTGCCAGGACTTCCTGTGGCGAATTCGCTTTGCTCTGCACCTGACCCTGACCCGATACGACAACCGGTTATCATTCGACAGACAACTGGCAGTAGCACAACGCCTGGATTATCAGGGTGAAGGCAATGAACCAGTCGAACGGATGATGAAAGATTTTTATCGCGTTACCCGGGACATCAGAGAACTGAACGAAATGCTGCTGCAGTTATTTGATGAAGCCATACTGGCATTACCGGCCACGGATAAGCCACAGCCTCTGGATGAAGAATTTCAGTTGCGTGGATCGCTGATTGACCTGCGGGATAACATGCTGTTTATCCGTCAGCCGGAATCCATTATCCGTATGTTCAATGTGATTGTGCGGAACAAGAACATTACCGGTATTTATTCGTCAACACTACGACAACTGCGCTATGCCCTAAGAACCCTGGACTATCCGCTATGTGAAATCCCCGAGGCCCGGAGACTATTTATGGATATTTTGCGCCATCCGGGCGCGGTTAGCCGGGCTTTGGTGCCAATGCATCATCACAGCGTTTTGCCTGCTTACCTGCCTCAATGGAACAAAATTGTCGGGCAAATGCAGTTCGATCTGTTTCACGCCTACACTGTCGACGAACATACTATTCGGGTATTACAGAAGCTGGAAAGCTTTGGTCACGAGAAATCACGGGAAAAGCATCCGTTATGTGTCGAAATCTGGCAACGACTGATCCACCCGGAAATTCTGTTGATTGCAGCCCTGTTCCACGATATCGCAAAAGGGCGTGGGGGTGACCACTCCACTCTGGGGGCTGAAGATGTTATGGAATTTGCCCGGTTGCATTCCCTTCCCTCCCGTGATGCCCAGCTAATAGCCTGGCTGGTGAGACACCATTTGCTGATGTCGGTGACGGCTCAACGCCGGGATATTCAGGACCAGAGCGTTATCCAGCAATTTGCTGAAGTGATGCGAAACGAGAAGCAGTTGCGCCTGCTGATCTGTTTAACCGTGGCAGATATCTGCGCCACTAATGAAAGCTTATGGAACAGCTGGAAACAGAGTTTGTTACGTGAGCTCTATTTTGCCACCGAAAAACAGCTGCGACGTGGTATGGACAGCAACCCTGACCTTCGTGAGCGGGTTCGCCACAACCGACTGCAGGCCCTCGCGTTACTGCGGATGGATAATATCGATGAAACCCGGTTGCACAAAATCTGGAATCGTTGCAGAGCGGATTACTTTCTGCGCCACAGTGCCAGTCAGCTGGCCTGGCATGCCCGTAATCTGCTGACGCATCCGCTTTCGAAACCACTGGTACTGATAAGTCCACAGGCTTCACGGGGAGGAACAGAGATTTTCATCTGGAGTCCGGACCGTCCTTACTTATTCGCGACAGTTGCCGGAGAACTGGACCGTCGCAATCTGAGTGTCCACGACGCACAGATTTTTACCAATCGTGACGGTATGGCGATGGATACCTTTATTGTACTGGAACCCGACGGCAGGCCACTGGCGGCTGACCGTCATGAAGCGATTATTCACGGGCTGACCCAGGCGTTATCCCAGCCGGAATGGGTTCCGCCAAGACCGCGCCGTTTGTCAGCTCGTCTGCGTCATTTTAATGTGGATACCGAAATTCGTTATCTGCCCGCTCATACTAATCACCGGACATATCTGGAATTAGTGGCACTGGATAACCCGGGGTTGTTAGCCCAGGTAGGTGCGGTGTTTGCTGAAGCAGGAATTTCATTGCATGGTGCCAGGATCAGTACCATCGGCGAGCGCGTAGAAGACTTATTCATTCTGGCAGACAGTGAAAGACGAGCATTAGACGATAAAATGCGTGATAGTTTACGACAACGGTTGACAGAGGCACTGAATCCAAACGATAAAGGATAATTACCCTCTGACCAGCGACATTCGCTCCGGAATACATTTTTACTTTAGGGGGATTCAACTCCCTGGCTGTCAGATTTTTTACCAAACCATTGATGCAGGAAACAGACAATGCAAGAGTTACAAACAATTATTGAAGCCGCATTCGAACGCCGTGCCGATATCACCCCGGACAATGTAGATGCACAAACCCGCGATGCCATTACTCAGGTGGTACAATTAATTGATAGCGGTGAGGTGCGTGTTGCGGAAAAGATTGACGGTGAATGGGTCACTCATCAATGGCTAAAAAAAGCTGTATTGTTATCCTTCCGCATCCATGACAACCAGGTAATGGAAGGTTCAGAAACTCGTTTCTACGATAAAGTACCGATGAAATTTGCCGGTTACGACGAAGCCCGCTTCAAAAAAGAAGGTTTCCGCGTGGTACCACCCGCTGCCGTTCGTCAGGGTGCATTTATTGCCCGCAACACCGTTCTGATGCCTTCATATGTCAATATCGGTGCTTATGTGGATGAAGGTACTATGGTAGATACCTGGGCTACCGTTGGTTCATGTGCACAGATTGGTAAAAACGTCCACCTGTCCGGGGGTGTAGGTATCGGTGGTGTACTTGAGCCGTTACAGGCAAACCCCACCATTATTGAAGATAACTGCTTTATTGGTGCCCGTTCAGAAATCGTTGAAGGCGTCATTGTTGAAGAAGGTTCTGTCATTTCAATGGGTGTATACATTGGCCAGAGCACCAAAATTTATGACAGAGAAACCGGTGAAGTCCACTACGGTCGAGTGCCTGCCGGCTCCGTGGTAGTTTCCGGCAACCTGCCGTCCAAAGATGGCAGTTACAGCCTGTACTGTGCAGTGATCGTGAAAAAAGTGGACGCTAAAACCCGTGGTAAAGTTGGAATCAACGAACTGCTGCGTTCTATCGATTAATTCAGTGTGCCTTCTGCTATAAGCTGGAGGCATCTCTGAGGCTACTGCCTGCGGGCACGAAATCCTGACCGCAGGCAGTAAGGTTTCTTTACCAGTCCTTCAAGCCTGCAACCTGGTGTAATGACTTTACGCTCCGTGAGTGCTGTCCCTGGACTGCCATCACGATTCATTCTGAATGTTGTTCTCTGAAAAGGTAACTTTCCATGTACGATAACTTAAAAAGCTTAGGTATAACCCATCCTGAAGAAGTTGACCGTTACAGCCTGCGCCAGGAAGCCAATAACGATATTCTGAAAATTTATTTCCGTAAGGATAAAGGCGAGTTTTTTGCTAAAAGCGTGAAGTTTAAATATCCACGCCAGCGTAAGACTGTCGTGTCTGATCAAACCGGACAAGGCTTTAAAGAAGTTCAGGAAATCAGCCCAAATCTTCGTTATGTGATAGATGAACTGGATCAGCTTTGCCAGCAGGAACAAGCTGAAGTCGATCTGAAAATTAAGATCCTTGATGATCTTCGCCATCTGGAGCTGGTGGTATCGAATAAGATCTCTGAAATTGAAGCTGATCTTGAAAAGCTTACCCGATGATCTTCTGGCACTATGCGGCCCGTTACAACAATGAAAAAGCCGGTCAGTACTGACCGGCTTTTTTTACGGCTGGTGTCTGAGATTATTCAGCCAGCAGATACAGATTACTGTTACCACGTTTGATGTTCAATGCCAGTACTGAAGGTTTGCTGTCCAGAACTTTACGCAACTCCCCAAGGTTAGTGACTGCCTGCTGGTTAACTCCCAGGATAACGTCATCTTTTTTCAGGCCAATGGCTGCTGCGCGGCTACCCGGTTTAACGCTGTTAACTTTCACCCCTTTCTGACCATCGGCATCAAAGTTACTGAGTTCCGCCCCCTCAATTCCGGTATAAATAGTTGCCGACTGTACTTTTGTCTGAGTACTCTGTTGCAGCTCTACATTTACCGTGAGTGGTTTACCATCACGCAGTAAGCCCAGCTCAAGTTTAGTGCCCACCGGCAGAGACCCGACATCAGCACGCAACTGAGCGAAGCTGTTCAGCTGTTTGTTATTCATTGAAACAATCACATCGCCGGCTTTAATACCGGCTTTTGCTGCTGAACTGTTTGGTAACACCTGGCTGACAAATGCACCACGCTGAGCATCCACTTTCATGGCCTGAGCGAGCTCCGAGTTAAGCTCCGTTCCCATAATACCCAGTTCACCACGTTTCACCTGACCGTATTCAATCATCTGGGCAGTCAGGTTTTTCACCATATTACTTGGAATGGCAAATCCGATACCAATATTGCCACCGTCCGGTGCCAGAATCGCGGTATTGATCCCAATCAGTTCACCATTCAGGTTAACCAGCGCCCCACCTGAGTTACCACGGTTAATCGCCGCGTCCGTCTGAATGAAGTTTTCATAGTTTTCAACGTTCAGTCCGCTGCGTCCCAGGGCTGAAACAATTCCCGAGGTCACCGTTTCGCCTAATCCGTACGGGTTACCAATGGCCACAGTGTAATCACCAACCTGCAAATTATCAGAGTCAGCCATCTTAATCGCGGTCAGATTTTTTGCATCTTTTAACTGAATCAAAGCGATATCCGACTGAGGATCTTTACCAATGACTTTCGCATCAAAACGACGACCGTCACTGAGCTGTACCTGGATGGTTGAAGCATTTTCGACCACATGGTTGTTAGTCACCACATAGCCTTTTTCGGCATTAATCACGACTCCTGAACCTAAAGCACGAAATTTTTCCTGCTGAGGAACTCCGCCATTACCACCGCCCGGAGCCTGGCAAATAGGGGATGACTGGAACGGCGAGCCGTCCTGACAGAAAGGTGACATATCACCAAAGAACTGCTGGAATTGCTGGCCACCCTGAGCTGCTTTCACCGGTGCTGTTCCTTCAACACTGATACTGACAACTGAAGGCATGACTTTTTGCAACATAGGAGCCAGACTCGGTAATTGCTGACTTGATGAAGATGCAGTTTCCGCCGCAGAAGCAGTCAAAGGCGCAAATGCCATTCCCAGGCTTAATGCGAGTGCACTTAATGCTAAAGTGGTTTTTTTCATTTTCTGGCTCTCTGTAGTATTTGCTATTTGGACCCATTGCTGTGGTCAATTGATGAGAGTTATTATTTACCCGTTAGTTCACATCAAAGCTTTTGTTAAAAGTAAAAAATTATTCCCGTACTTTACAAAAGTCAGACAAAATCAACCGCCATCAGACGGCGATATTCATCCCATGCATATAAATCTGTCATCCCGCTGATATAATCCTGCACCAGTCGCAACCGGTAGTAGCGTTCGCGAAGCGGCCACTCCGCATCGCTGGCAGGATTCAACTGCCTGACATGATTCTGGTAAGCTTTACGATGTTTATCAGATAACCGGTGAAACAGGCGGGTTTCGATTGGATGTCCGGCTAATTCGTCGGTTTCCATTAGACGGGTAAAATCGTCAGCACTCAGTAACATCATGGATTTATAAGCATCTAACAGCCCCCGAATAACCCGGTATCCCTGCAGTTCCAGTTGTTCCACCTCCGTGTGGTTAAAGACATGTTTTCGGGCAACCTGTTTAAAAACAGCCAGTAATCGTTCCTCGTCTCCACCATCTTCCAGCAACGCGTGGTTGAAATCGCCACGAAAAATTGCCGGCAAATTATCCAGGAAACGACGGGCGGCAAACGACACCAGAGCCCGCTGGACATTCACCCGTAGCGACATAAAGAACTGGTCACTCTGGCTGCGACGTTTTCCTGAGCTGGCTTCCTGCCAGGCATCAGTGACAGTGCGCTGGAAAATATCATTGGGCTGCATATCACCCCAGGCATCGCATAAATAGTGATACAGTTTATCGACATCAAAAATCGCTTTCTCGACAGCATCATCTAAATCGGCGATACAATAAGAAATATCATCGGCAGCTTCCATGATATAAGTCAGAGGAAACCGATGAAATTCCTGCATTCCGGTGGCGGCTCGTAAATCAGCGACATAATTCTCTTCTGATAAATAGAAACCGGGCTTTTTCATCAGTACCGAAAAATCCTGTGGTTTTGCTCCTCGCCACCAGGCCGGAGCCGTGTATTTAAGGATACACGCTACCTGAGAGTAGCTCAGATTCAGTTGCAAAATTGTATGTACCAGCCGGATAGCCTGTGCATTACCCTCAAAATGTGACAGGTCCTGACATATAATATCTTGTAATTCAATAAGATTATCGGAAACCTCTGACACACCAGGCGGAGTAAGTGGCAGAATTTCCGGCAGATGCTCTCGGAACCAGTCATTAATGGCGGCTTCACCAAAATGACCAAATGGAGGATTACCAACATCATGCAGCAGGCAAGACATTTCGACCAGGCTCTCAAAGCCACGTTCAAACTCCTCCAGTCCGAAGGCTTGTAAGCCACCAGGCTGCTTTTTAAGGCGTTGCAGTATTTCCCTGGTGATATAGCGTCCCGTTTGTTGTACTTCCATAGAATGAGTCAGACGCGAACGTACCGCGGCATTTCGTTCCAGCGGGAACACCTGAGTCTTTTGCTGAAGACGGCGAATGGCCGCAGAGTGGATAATTCTGCCGCGGTCACTTTCGAAATAGCGGGTGATCTGCTCTTCACCCTGAGGCGGCTTGCCTGACGGGTAAGGACGGCTGACACTGATTCTGCGCTTAAAGTTAATCTCCATTTCAGCTCCGCTACGATTCAATAATAAATACCTGCCCTCTCATGGTAGACTATGCCATGCCTGAGGATTAATTCTACAATATTGGTGAGATACGCTATGAAAGCAGGAATAATTGGTGCAATGGAGCAAGAAATCACTCTGTTGCGTGACAAAATTGAAGGACTTAGAACCCTGTCTATCGCCGGTTGCGAAATTTATACCGGAACCCTGAACGGTACAGAAGTAGCGTTGCTGAAATCCGGGATCGGTAAAACCTCTGCCGCGCTGGGCACCACGTTATTACTGCATATCTGCCAGCCGGATATTGTGATCAATACCGGTTCTGCCGGTGGACTGGCCTCATCACTGAAAGTGGGTGATATCGTGGTTTCTGAAGAAGTACGCTACCATGATGCCGACGTGACCGCATTTGGTTACGCACCAGGCCAGATGGCCGGTTGCCCGGAAAGTTTTGTCTCTGATGAGAAACTGATTAGTGCGGCCGAACAAAGCATTCAGGCTTTAAATTTGCATGCGGTACGGGGTCTGATAGTAAGTGGTGATGCATTTATCAATGGTGCGGCTCCACTGGCACGCATTCGTGAAACCTTCCCTGCCGCCATTGCGGTTGAAATGGAAGCTACTGCGATAGGCCACGTCTGCCACCGTTTTAGTGTGCCTTTCGTCGTAGTTCGCGCTATCTCCGACGTTGCCGATCAGGAATCTCACTTAAGCTTTGAAGAGTTCCTTGACGTTGCAGCGAAACAATCTTCACTGATGGTCGAAGACCTGGTGGCGAGGCTTGCTACTACCCACTGATTTACATCAGTTTTTCCAACAGTCTCCGCCCGGAGACTGTTTTTTTACTGCATGAAAGAGTCTGCCCCTTGCCCGGAAATGTTTCAGAAAAACCGCGGTTCAGAGTCATGACGCAGAGCAATCCGCTAACTTTACAAAAAAAAACGAATACCTGAGTCAGTCTGACAACGCAACGGTCAGATCTTCAGATTGTCAGCACAATATACCATCAGTCATCTGAGACGACTGACCACCGGTTTTAACAAATAGCGGATCATGGGAAAAAATCAGAAGAGAGTGAGGAAGAATCTGCCCCCTCCGGGAGGAGGGGCAGAGAAAAATCAGATGCTGAAGGAAGAGCCACAACCACAAGTGGTTTTAGCGTTAGGGTTAGTCACAATAAAACGTGATCCTTCCAGCCCTTCGGTATAATCCACCGAACCTCCGACCAGATATTGCAGGCTCATCGGGTCAACCACCAGTGATACACCCTGTTTTTCGATGGTCATATCACCCTCATTGACCTTATCGTCAAAAGTAAAACCATACTGGAAACCGCTGCATCCACCACCGGTGATATAAACCCGCAATTTCAGCTCAGGGTTATCTTCGTCAGCGATCAGGAATTTTACTTTGTTGGCCGCAGCTTCAGTGAACTGTAACGGCAGTGCTGCAATATCATCGCTCATAAATTACTCCGGTAAACTCCAGGGTCCTGAAGGACCTCAATGGCTACATTATCCGTCAGCCATGGGCTGCGATCAAGCGCTCTGCTGCACACTCTGTGCCGCTTCCCCGGGCACTGATGACGCTTGCTTTGCCAGAGTTCTTGCCAGCAAGGTTGAATAAAGCGGAGTGCCGCCCAAAAACTGCGCCAGTAATGTCGCCCCCAGGCAGGTAATAATCATCGGTAAAATCAGCTGATAATTATCCGTCATCTCCAGAACCAGTACGATCCCGGTCAGTGGTGCCCGGACTGACGCAGCAAACAGTGCCCCCATGCCTGCAATGGCAAAGGTTCCCGCCTGCAGGTGATACTCCGGAAACATTGATGCGGCGACCACTCCCAGAGCGGTACCCAGTAAAGTGCCTAACGACAACATCGGTGCGAAAATACCGCCGGGAGCACCGGAACAAAAACACAATAATGTCATCACCATGCGTAAAAGGAACAGCGCCAGTAACATGGCAAACCCATATTCACCTTTGGCAGCTAATGGGATCAGCAACGATCCCCCGCCGGTGAGTTGCGGGAATAATAGTGTCAGCGCTCCGCAAGTCCCGCCAATGATGGCACCGATTAACAGAATAGTTTTCATCCGCCCGCCATGCAGTTGCTGAAAACGATCCTGAACTTTGAAAATAAGCTTGTTGAAAATCACCCCGACAATCCCAAACACCATGCCAGCCACCAGGTATAACCACAGAGTGTTCAAAGGCGCATTGGTCAGCTTACCGACATCCAGCACTGCACTTTCTCCGTTAAAAATACGAAAAACGATGCAGGACATGATAACGCCAATAAATACCGCTTTGACTGAGATCAGACTGTAATGGAACTGCAACCGCATCTCTTCAATGATAAACAGTATCCCGGCCAGCGGTGCATTAAAGGCCGCTGATAAGCCTGATGCTGCCCCGGTCGCCAGCAACGTATGTCGGACTTCTGTCCCTTTCATACGGAAGATATCCAACACCATCCGCCCAATATTCCCACCGAGCTGGACTGTCGGCCCCTCACGCCCCAGGACTAAACCGGCTCCAAGTGTACCAATACCCCCGAAAAATTTTACAGGGATCACCCGCCACCACCGCACCGGGCGCAATTCTTCCAGTGCACCTTCAATTTCCGGAATGCCTGAACCTGCCGCTTCGGGGGCGAATTGTCTGACCAGCCAGTAACCTGCCACTGCCAGCAGCGCAGAGACTACGATTCCACAGACCAGTGAAACCAGACTAAAACTTCCGGCAAAATGGTGCAGGCGGTAGTGCAAGACCGCATTGACGGCTTTATCAAAAGCAACTCCGACCAACCCGACAAGAATGCCAACTAACCCAGCCAACAGCAGAACTGCCAGCGGAGTTTTATCTTTGCGAATTAAGAAACGTAAATAATCACTGCGCCGCAGCGGAACGACCGGTAATTCATCGGTTGAAGCAGGAATATTTTGCATAACAAGACAGAAGATAAAGGACCATCAACACAGTATACCTGTGAAGCGGCTAATTTTTAGCGCTTAAATGTAGCAAACCAATAACCGGGGCTTTCGTACTGTCCCGAACTTCTCGTACACTAGTGCCATATTCAGTTATCAACAGGAACCGAAGCCATGAGCAAGTCTGAAAATCTCTACAGTGCGGCGCAACGTCTAATCCCCGGGGGCGTTAACTCTCCGGTACGCGCATTTACCGGCGTGGGCGGTGCTCCCCTGTTTATCGAACGTGCTGAAGGGGCTTACTTATACGATGCTGACGGAAAAGCCTATGTCGATTATGTCGGTTCATGGGGACCGATGGTTCTGGGGCATAATAATCCGCAAATCCGCAATGCCGTTACTGAAGCTGCCGCCCGTGGCCTGAGTTTTGGCGCTCCAACTGAGATGGAAGTCAAAATGGCGGAACTGGTGTGTGAACTGGTTCCGTCCATGGACATGGTGCGTATGGTAAATTCAGGCACCGAAGCCACCATGAGTGCTATCCGACTGGCCCGCGGATTCACCGGTCGCGATAAAATTATTAAATTCGAAGGCTGCTACCACGGACACGCCGACTGTCTGCTGGTAAAGGCGGGTTCCGGTGCGTTAACCCTGGGCCAACCAAACTCTCCGGGGGTTCCGGCCGATTTTGCCCGTCATACGCTGACCTGTACCTACAATGATCTGCAATCCGTTCGTGAAGCTTTCCGTCAACACCCACAAGAGATTGCCTGTATTATTGTTGAGCCGGTCGCCGGCAACATGAACTGCATTCCTCCGGCTGAAGGCTTCCTGCAGGGCTTGCGCCAGATTTGTGACGAAAATGGCGCACTGCTGATTATCGACGAAGTCATGACCGGGTTCCGTGTCGCTCTCGGTGGAGCCCAGGAATACTATGATGTGCAGCCAGACCTGACCTGTCTTGGAAAAATTATCGGTGGCGGTATGCCGGTAGGTGCCTTCGGCGGTCGCCGTGAAATTATGGAAGCGTTAGCCCCCACCGGCCCGGTCTACCAGGCTGGGACACTGTCCGGTAACCCGCTGGCGATGGCTGCCGGCTTTGCCTGTCTGAGCCAGGTCGCACAACCTGGCACTCACGCCACGCTGACAGAACTGACCAACAGCCTGGCGGAAGGCTTATTGAATGCGGCACAGCAAGAAAATATCCCGCTGGTGGTCAATCATGTCGGCGGTATGTTTGGTATTTTCTTTACCGATGCCGAAACCGTGACCTGCTATCAGGATGTCTGCCAGTGTGATGTGGAACGTTTCAAAAAATTCTTCCATCTGATGCTCGAAGAAGGGATTTACTTCGCGCCTTCAGCATTTGAGGCGGGTTTTATGTCACTGGCCCACAGTCCGGAAGATATTCAGAAAACCGTCGATGCTGCCCGTCGCAGCTTTGCCCGCCTGTAATTTCACTGGATTTCTGCATAAAAAAAGGCGCCACGGCGCCTTTTTTATGGTTGCTTATCCAGGGACTTCACTTACTGACCGAACATATCCTTAATCCATCCGGCAACGCCCTTACCATCACTGTCCTGCTGCACCTGCTGCTGTTGCTGTTGTTGCTGCAGTTGCTGTTGTTGCTGCTGCTGTTGCTGTTGGCAGAGTGTTGTCGGGTCTGCCGCCCAGACGGGCAGAGAACGCCAGGTCGTACTACCAGACCCACAGACAAAGTTACCGGCCGAATCGATGTTCATGGTAGTCACATCTTCCGGAGGCGTCAGATCCAACGGCGTCGGTGGCTGGTTAGCCAGATAACGACGGTACAGTTGTAATGCCCCGCTCGAACCCCACAGTTTTGTCGTTTGGTTATTATCACGCCCAACCCAGGTCACGGTAACTTCCTTACCGTCAATCCCTGTGAACCAGCTGTCCACCAGATTGTTAGTGGTTCCGGTTTTACCAGCCAGGTGCATGGTCGGGTACTGAGCACCTAATGCATGCGCAGTTCCCCGGTTAACAACCTGTTGCATTGCATACAGTGTCAGATAAGCCGCTTCCGGGGGTTCAACCTGCTGTGCCTGAGGGTAGCTCTGGTACAGTACTTTACCATCTTCAGAAATAACGGAGCGGACTGCCGACAGCGTCGCGCGATTACCACCACTGGCAATGGTCTGGAATGCCTGAGCGACCTGAACCGGTGTCAGGTTCAGCGCCCCGAGCAGCATCGCAGGTACGGCGGTCAGCTGATCTTTACCGACACCTAATTTAGTCCATGTATCCACCACATTCTGCAGCCCCAGTGACATCCCGAGATTGACTGTCGGAACGTTCATCGAATGAGTCAATGCATCCACCAGCAATACCTTGCCGCTGAATTTATGATCATCATTTTCCGGGCTCCAAATCTGACCATTCGGCTGTTTCAGCGATAGTGGCTGGTCGGCAATCCAGCTATTCAGCCGGTAAGTCTGGGGCTGAGCCAGTGCCGTCAGATAGGTTGCCGGCTTAGCCAGAGAACCGATGGAGCGGCGCGCCTGCATTGCGCGGTTGTACCCGGCAAACTGAGGTTCAGCACCACCGACCATCGCACGGACTTCCCCGCTGAAGCGGTCCACCACCACCATCGCTGTTTCGAGATCTTTTAAACCGTGTTGTTTTTTCAGCTGCGGAATTCCCTCAGTCACTGCTTTTTCGGCGGCATCCTGAGATATGGGGTCCAGTGTCGTGAATATTTTCACACCTGACAGGTCCTGGACTTTATCCCCCAGTTTTTCCTGCAACTCATTACGGACCATCTGCATAAAGGCTGGCTGAGGAGTGATCACCCCGCCTTTTGGCTGCACACCTAATGGTCGGGCAGACAGCATATTGTACATATCTTCATCGATATATTTTTGCTGTTGCAGCAAGCGCAGGACCACATTACGCCGTTCAAGGGCTAATTTCGGGTTACGCCATGGGTTATACAGTGAGGCACCCTTCACCATCCCTACCAGTAACGCCTGCTGGTCAACACTCAGTTCATCCACCGGCCGGCCAAAGTAATACAAACTGGCCAGCGGGAATCCACGAATCTGATCATTGCCAGCCTGTCCTAAATACACCTCATTCAAATACAGTTCCAGAATGCGGTCTTTGCTGTAATGCGCATCCATGATGATTGCCATGTAAGCTTCACGGATCTTGCGCCACAAGGTTCGTTTGTTGGTCAGGAACAGGTTTTTCACCAGCTGTTGTGTCAGGGTACTGCCCCCCTGTACCGCTCTGCCGGCAGTAATGTTGGCGACAAACGCACGGCCGATGGAATATAAGCTGATCCCGTCATGCTCATAAAAATGGCGGTCTTCGGTCGCTACCAGAGTATCGACCAGCGAGTTCGGGAAACCGGAACGCGGGACAAATAACCGCTGTTCACCATTCGGTGACTGCAACATGGTGATCAACCGGGGATCGAGCCGGAAATAGCCAAAATCACGTCCGGTATCCTGATTTTTAATCTCGGATAACTCTCCATGACTGAATGTCATCTGAGCATGAATCTGACCTTCTTTTCCGTCCGGGAAATCAAACGGCCGGCGTAATAAATCGATGGTATTACCTTTAACCGTAAACTCACCTGGCCGGGTGATTTTGGTCACCAGGCGATACTGCGTTCCCTCCAGCAGATCCACCATCCCTTTACGGTCGAAAGGCATTCCTGGCTCCAGGCTCACTACCCGGCCATAAACTGCTGCCGGAAGTTGCCAGACTTTACCATCCACCCGGTGACGGATTTCAGAGTCGAGATAGACGCCCCAGGCAGCCACCACTACAGCAGCTACCAGAAACAATTTGATAAACAGCCCAAGCCAGCGGCGTTTCTTTACCGGGGGTTTCTTTTTTCCTTTACGTGGCAATGACTGCTCCTCAGCGTACTCGTTGATATCCTGATCATCGTAATGACTATTTTTATTACGCTTCGCAGGTTTGCGGGCTTTTTCCGTTTGACGAGGCGTTTTCCCTTTCCGCCCGATCGGTTCGCGATCGTTCCCAGACATGAATTTTATTCTCCAGGCATAGCCTCAGCATGCGCGTTACTTTAATCCCGTTCCGGCGTAATTACATGCCAGAACCCTCTGAAAGCGAGGGCACTTCACAATTGTCCCGGGGAAAACTTTTTACTCCGGCGGGTAGGAAGTGCAGTGGCGGGTGAATCCGGCCATGGGTGCTTTGGATAACGGCCTTTCATTTCCTTTTGCACTTCGCGATAAGCCCCCTGCCAGAACCCGGCTAAATCCCGGGTGACTTGTAACGGACGCATTGCCGGTGATAATAATTCCAGCAGCAGAGGGATTCTTCCCCCGGCGATCACTGGCGTATGAGCTTCACCAAACATCTCCTGCATACGTACTGCAAGAACCGGTGGCTGTTCGGTGTCATAACGGATCAGTATACGACTGCCCGTTGGCACAGTGTAATGAGTTGGCAGCTCACTATCCAGTCGCTGGCGTTGTGACCATGTGATTAAATGTAATAAAGCTGCCGAAATATTAATAGAGTTAAAAGTTCGGGCATCAGTTACCGCCACCATTTCCGGCAGTAACCATTGTTCAAGAGTTTCCAGCAATGCCTGATCGGTCACAGACGGCCAGCTCTCCTCCGCCAGCCATTGACCGGCGCAGCTTAGCCTGGCCCTGAGCTGTAAAGCCGGTGGAGTCCAGGGCAACACGGACAGGCCCTTGCTTCTGATCCAGCGTAACATCGCCTGATGCAGCACCGGTGCTTCCGGGCGACTCCCCGGCCGTGATGTCAGGATCAGCGCACCAATAGCCTGCTGCCGCCGTACCCGCAGGATACCTTTCTCTTCATCCCATTCAACATCATCCCGCTCTTCAATCAGATCAGGGCACTGCCGGGTAAGCTCAGCTATATCCACCGGCATTGCCAGCCGAATCCGGGCTTCGGTCTGCTGCGGGCCAAACGAAAGTCTCAGAACCAGTAACCATTCATAACGGGCCAGAGGATCCAGGGCGGCTACCGATGCCCCGGTGCCTTTTGCC
Source organism: Tatumella morbirosei (assembly GCF_000757425.2). Taxonomy (GTDB): domain Bacteria; phylum Pseudomonadota; class Gammaproteobacteria; order Enterobacterales; family Enterobacteriaceae; genus Tatumella; species Tatumella morbirosei. The sequence goes on from NZ_JPKR02000003.1 coordinate 1,597,050, forward strand.
ATCAGATAACGTCCGCTCTGATCACGTTGACGTGCCAACTGGTCACTAAACCCGGCCATCAGCAACTCCGGCAGCAGCGCATCATCAACCCGCCCACCCTCAATACCTGAGCGTTGTTGTAAGGACCGCGCGCGTATTACCCACTGAGTCTGCGGGTGTAAAAACAGTGATAACAGATCACTGCTGCTATTGCGTGGCGGGTCTTCGAGAATTGCCACCAGCAAACACGCGGTCGCCATGGCTGAAGCAGACTGATAGGCGGCACAGAGAATAGCGGCAAGCCTCGGCTCGGTACCGGCGGTTGCCATTTTTCTTCCGAGAGAGGTCAGTTGGTTGCGCTGGTCCACAGCACCAAGTTGTTGTAGCTGACGCAATGCCGCAGCCTGTCGGCTGGCTGGCGGCAGGTCCAGCCATTGCAGTTGCGACAGTTCACGACACCCCCAATACAGCACATCAAGCATCAGCGCACTTAAATCGCTATTTAGGATCTCTGCTTCACTTACTGCGGCTGCGCGGTCTGCCTGTTCCTGACTCAGTAGATGCCAGCAGATTCCCGGCTCCAGACGTCCGGCACGTCCTGCCCGCTGAACCATAGATGCCTGACTGATACGCTGGGTTTGTAATAAACTCAACCCGCTCTTATTGTCATACCGCACTGCCCGCTCCAGACCACTGTCGACCACCAGACGTATCCCGTCAATCGTCAGGCTGGTTTCAGCAATATTGGTCGCCAGGACGACTTTACGTCTGCCTGGTAAAGACGGACTGATAGCCTGTTGCTGGTCAGTCAGGCTCATTGCACCATATAAAGGAAAAACATCAGTATCACTACTGAGTCGTGCGGTCAGTTGTTGTTTAACCGCCAGAATTTCCCGCTCTCCGGGTAAAAATATCAGCATAGACCCCGGGTGTTCCTTTAAAAGTTGTGCCGCTTCCCGCGCGACAGCATCCGGAAATGGCAATCGGGCAGACAGGGAAATATAGCGACGTTCGACCGGGTAACTGCGGCCTTCTGAGATAATGACCGGAGCCTCTGGCAGTAATGCCGATAATCGCTGGTGATCCAGGGTCGCGGACATGAGCAATACTTTCAGGTCATCACGCAGGCTCTGCTGAACATCCAGTAACAACGCCAGGGCAAAATCTGCCTGCAAACTGCGTTCATGAAATTCATCCAGAATCACCAGACTAACGCCGGTCAGCTCCGGGTCGTGTTGCAGCATGCGGGTGAGGATGCCTTCGGTAACCACTTCCAGTCGGGTTTCCGGCCCGCTACGGCTTTCGCCACGCATCCGGTATCCCACGGTCTTACCCACCGGCTCATTCAATGTTTCTGCCAGCCGTCTGGCGACATTGCGTGCCGCCAGACGCCGCGGTTCCAGCAGCAAAATCCGCCCATGGGACGGCATCTGAGCAAGCAGTTGCAAGGGCAACCAGGTCGACTTTCCCGCCCCGGGTGGGGCTATCAATAATACCCGGGCGGCATTTTTCAGTGCAGTGGACAGTTCATCCAGCACGTCACTGACAGGTAATGGCAGCAAATAAAACTCCCTGCAAGCTGTGTTAATATAATGGCCATAATAACACCCTACTGCGGGTTCCTCACTCCTGAGCGCTGTATATGTCATACCCCCGCGCCGGGAGTGACAGGAGAAGATGACAATCAGGAGACTGAAATGCCAGGGCAACACTACTTTTTTGCCATTCAGCTTCCCAAAGAGCTGCAAAAATCCTTGGTGCACTGGAGATCCGAAAATTTTCCGGCCGATTCCGGACGGCCTGTACCCGCCGCGGCAATGATGATGACTCTAGCCTGGCTTGGAGAAATCAGCGACAGTACCTGTCAGCGCTTACTACAACAGGCATCCAGAATTCAGCAACCAGAGTTTCTGCTAACACTAAATGATGCCGGCCACTGGCCGAAGTCCGGTTCCGTATGGCTGGGGTGCCGGCCAGCCCCCTCCGGAGTGTTAAAACTGGGCGCGCTGTTACGTTCCCAGGCTGCACGCCAAGGCTGTCCGCAGCCGGATGGAAATTATCACCCGCACGTCAGAATTCTGCATCATGCATTTAGCCGGATAGCGATTCCTCCTGCAGGCTTCCACTGGCAGTTTCCGGTCACCCGGTTTTCATTAATGAGTAGCGATTTATCCGGCAGAAGAAACACCCTCCGTTGCGAAGCAACATTCCCGTTGCAACCCCCCCTACAACCGTGAAGAGATTTTCATATGCAGTTTAATCCGCCTTTGCAGTCCGCCACCTTACTCAAACGCTACAAACGGTTTCTGGCCGATGTGGTCACACCACAGGGAGAGCTTTTCACACTGCATTGTGCCAATACCGGCGCGATGACGGGATGTGCAACGCCGGGAGATACTGTCTGGTACTCCACGTCAGATAACCCAAAACGCAAATATGCTCACAGTTGGGAACTGACCGAAACGGTAGCCGGTGACATGATTTGCGTGAATACCCTGCGGGCCAATTCTCTGTTTCGTGAAGCATTTGATTGTCAGCACATCCCTGAACTTGCCGGATACCGGCAATGCCAAAGTGAAGTTCGTTATGGTTCGGAAAACAGCCGGGTTGATTTTTTACTGCAACAACCAGGACTGAAGGACTGTTATGTTGAAGTCAAATCGGTCACCTTACTCGAAAATGGTCATGGCTATTTTCCGGATGCGGTGACTCTGCGGGGACAGAAACACCTTCGGGAGTTGATGTCTATTGTCGCAGCGGGGCATCGTGCGGTTCTTTTTTTCGCGGTACTACATAGCGGAATTGATAACGTGAGTGTCGCCCGCCATATCGATCCACGCTACGCAGCACTTCTTGATCAAGCAATACTGGCCGGAGTGGAAATTCTGGTCTATAAAGCTTCGCTCACACCTGCCGATGCTAAAATAGAATTTTCTGTTGGTTTCGACCAATAAATGGCTGCAACGGCGTGTATTGAAAAGATAATTCGGCATTTAAGCGTCAATTTTATTGACAAGTGGGCAACAACATACAATATCAGTAATTGCCAACAGAGATAGCTTCTGCTATTTATAGCGGCCTGTTTTTTTCCCTCACCGGGAATCGATAGTGCGTGTTATCCAGGAGAAACAGCATGCAAGAAGGGCAAAACCGTAAAACATCGTCCCTGAGTATCCTCGCCATCGCTGGGGTGGAGCCGTATCAAGGGAAACCGGGCGAAGAGTATATGAACGAAGCCCAGCTGACACACTTCAGAAAAATTCTTGAAGCCTGGCGTAATCAACTCAGGGATGAAGTCGACCGTACTGTCTCACATATGCAGGACGAAGCGGCAAACTTCCCTGATCCGGTTGACCGGGCTGCTCAGGAGGAAGAGTTCAGTCTGGAACTGCGTAACCGTGATCGTGAACGTAAGCTGATTAAAAAGATCGAAAAAACTCTGAAGAAAGTCGAGGATGATGATTTTGGCTACTGCGAATCCTGCGGTGTTGAAATCGGTATCCGTCGTCTGGAAGCCCGTCCTACTGCCGATTTATGTATCGACTGTAAGACGCTGGCAGAGATCCGTGAAAAGCAAATGGCTGGCTGATTTCAGCCTGCCAATAAGCTAACGTACAACAGAGCCGTACCGGCTCTGTTGTAGCCTGTATGATTGCTTATGACGCCTGATAATGGTTGTACAGGGCGCTTTGCCCCCTCTCCTTCCGGAGCATTACACTTCGGATCTTTAATTGCTGCTCTCGGCAGCTACCTGAATGCCAGGGCTCAACAGGGTCGCTGGTGGGTACGCATCGAAGATATTGACCCTCCCCGCGAAATTCCCGGCGCTGCAGACACTATCCTGCGTCAGCTGGAACATTATGGCTTACACTGGGATGGGGATGTTCTTTGGCAATCACAACGCAGCGAGGCCTACCGGGAGGTTATCGGGCAACTGATTACCAGTCATCAGAGCTATTTCTGTCGTTGTACCCGTAGCCGAATCCGTGAGACGGGGGGGACTTACGATGGGCATTGTCGCGGGTTAAATCTTAGTTCAGAGGATGCCGCATTGCGGATTTGTCAGTCTTATCCTGTACTCTCTTTCGAAGATCAATTACGTGGCAGGTTAACAGCCGACCATGCAATGGCAGCCGAAGATTTTATTATCCATCGACGTGACGGCCTGTTCGCCTACAATCTGGCGGTGGTCGTGGACGACCATTTTCAGGGAGTCACTGAAATTGTCCGCGGTGCTGACTTAATTGCCCCTACCGTGCGACAAATTTCCCTGTATCAGCAACTGGGCTGGGCTGTACCAGCCTATATGCATTTACCGCTGGCCATCAATCCTGACGGCAATAAATTATCGAAACAGAATCATGCGCCCCCCTTACCGGAAGGTGATCCACGCCCCGGGCTGGTAAAAGCACTCCGTTTTCTGGGTCAGACGGTAGACGATGAATGGCAGGATCTTTCCCGTGATGCATTATTGTTACAGGCTGTCTCCCGCTGGAAAGTCGCCGATATCCCATTAAATGACGCTTTAATCCCGGCAGAGCCACTTACAGCATTCTCAAACTGCTCACAACAGGCTATGATTAGCCGCTGATTTGAGCATTACTTATTTTATGTCACTGTCGAGGTGTACTATTTTTACCCGAGTAGCGAATTTTTGTCGGAAAGTTCTTCTTCGTGAAGAAGAAGTCCCCGCTGAGACAAAAGACCAAAATCTGATGACTATCATTCCGCGTGATAAGCATAATATTTCCCGAAAAGACATTAGCGAAAATGCGCTCAAAGTCTTGTATCGGCTAAATAAAGCAGGCTTTGAAGCTTATCTGGTGGGCGGCGGTGTCCGTGATCTTCTGCTGGGTAAAAAACCGAAAGATTTCGACATTACTACTAATGCAACCCCGGAGCAGATGCGTAAACTGTTCCGTAACTGTCGTTTGGTGGGAAGACGCTTCCGTCTGGCACACGTGATGTTTGGTCCGGAAGTCATCGAAGTGGCAACTTTCCGCGGCCATCATGCCAGCGAAGCCGAAAAAAATAATGAACACGACCGGAACCAGTCTCAGCTTGGTCAGAACGGGATGCTACTACGCGATAATATCTTTGGCTCCATTGAAGATGATGCGCAGCGCCGTGACCTGACCATTAACAGCCTCTACTACAGTGTGGCTGATTTTACTGTTCGTGACTATGTCGGAGGATTACAGGATCTGCAACAGGGGGTTATTCGCCTCATCGGTTCGCCGGAAACCCGCTATCGTGAAGATCCGGTGCGGATGCTGCGGGTAGTCCGTTTTGCCGCCAAGCTCAATATGAGCATTGACCCGGAAACTGCTGAACCCATCACCCGGCTGGCAAGCCTGCTGACCGATATTCCGTCTGCACGCTTATTTGAAGAGTCACTGAAATTACTTCAGGCGGGCCACGGCGAGCAAACCTACCAGTTATTGTTGCAGTACCAGCTATTTCAGCCGTTGTTCCCCACCATTACACAGTATCTTACCCCACAGGGTGACAGTGCCATGGAACGGATGATTGTTCAGGTACTGAAGAATACTGATCGACGGATTAACAATGATATGCGTGTTAACCCGGCATTTCTGTTTGCCGCCATGCTGTGGTATCCGCAGTCTGAACGCGCGCAACAGATCGCCCAGGAAAGCGGGCTGCCATGGTACGAAGCTTTTGCTCTGGCAATGAATGACACACTGGATGAAGCCTGCCGTGCCATCGCTATCCCGAAACGCATTACCAGCCTGATCCGGGACATATGGTCACTACAGCTACGCCTGCCGCGCCGCCATGGTAAACGGGCGTGGAAGCTGATGGAACACCCGAAATTCCGTGCTGCCTATGACCTGCTGTTACTGCGCGCTGAAGTAGAAAAAAATAGCGAACTTGAGCGTCTGGGACAATGGTGGGGAGAGTTTCAGTCAGCACCTCCGGTACGTCAGTCGGCAATGATCAATAGTCTGGGGAGCGATCCGCATCAGCGTCGTCGTCCTAACCGGTCGCGTCGCCGTCAGCCGGCACCACGGAATAACTGAGGATGACTCTGGCTTATATTGCCCTGGGCAGTAATCTGGCAGATCCTCTGCAACAAGTGCATGCAGCTTTGCAGGCGCTGGATGCGATCCCGCATAGCCGGCGGGTCGCTACTTCCTCGTTTTACCGCACCCCCCCCTATGGCCCACCGGACCAGCCTGACTACCTTAATGCCGTCATTGCGCTGGAAACCTCACTGACTCCACTACAGTTACTTGAACATACCCAGCGTATTGAACTGGAGCAGGGTCGTGAACGTAAAGATGAACGATGGGGTCCCCGTACGCTGGACCTGGATATTATGTTATTTGGTGATCTGGAAATAATGACACCGCATCTGACCGTTCCGCACTACGATATGCATAATCGTGCTTTTATGCTGCTGCCGCTTAACGAGATAGCCCCTGACTGTCAGTACCCCGACGGGCGCAGTATTGCTTCACTGCTTTCCGTACTGGATAGCTCCGACATTAGCCTGTGGCAGGCCCATTAACCGCCCGAAAGCTGCCCTGACAGGTCATTCACCCCGGTTGATTATTCCTGTAAACTCCCCATAAGAAAAAATAATGACAAGAGGTCATAATGAAATCAGTCACAATTAATGATCTTCGCAAATGGAAATTGTCAGGCGAGAAATTTGCCGCACTTACGGCTTACGATTACAGCTTTGCTCACCTGTTCTCTGACGAAGGCATACCGGTGCTGTTAGTGGGCGACTCGCTGGGCATGACCATTCAGGGTCATGACTCAACGTTGCCGGTCACGGTTGAACAGGTAGCTTACCATACCGCCGCTGTACGCAAGGGCGCCGGGGCTGCCCTGTTGCTGGCAGACCTGCCATTCATGAGCTATTCGTCGCCTGTACAGGCGTATGAGAACGCTGCACAACTGATGCGCGCCGGTGCAAATATGATCAAACTGGAAGGTGGCGCCTGGTTGGCTGAAACCGTTCGCGGACTGACTGAACGAGCGGTGCCAGTATGTGGTCATCTGGGTCTGACACCTCAGTCAGTGAATGTGTTTGGGGGTTACAAAGTCCAGGGACGTGACAGCGACGCCGCTGAAGTATTACTGAATGATGCCCTGACACTGGAACGAGCAGGAGCACAACTCATGGTTCTGGAATGTGTGCCTCACTCGCTGGCCGCGCGAATTACTACCGCATTATCCATCCCTGTGATCGGAATAGGTGCCGGTAATCAGACGGACGGTCAGATTTTGGTCATGCATGATGCTCTGGGGATAACCGACGGGCATCTGCCAAAATTTAGTAAAAACTTTTTGGCAGAAACGGGCAATATCCGTGACGCAATAAGTCTCTATATCCGCCAGGTTGCGGAAGGCAGTTACCCGTCAGCAGAACACAGTTATCAGTAGGTCAGGAGAAAGAACCGTGAAAGTGATTGAAACGCCGGCAGAGTTGCATCAAGAAATTCGCCGCCTGCGACAGCAGGGTAATCGCATTGCGCTGGTCCCTACGATGGGAAATCTGCATCAAGGTCATATGACATTGATGGATACGGCGAAAGCCGCTGCGGATATTGTTGTGGCATCAATTTTTGTGAATCCGATGCAATTTGACCGTGCTGATGACCTGGCCCGTTATCCACGGACCTTTGCCGAAGACTGTGAAAAATTACAGCAACACCAGGTCGATATTTTATTCGCACCGTCTGCAGAAGTGATCTTCCCCGGAGGTACCTGCGCCCAGACATTTGTCGAAGTCCCTGAGCTCTCTTATCTGCTGGAGGGTGCCAGCCGGCCTGGACATTTCCGTGGCGTATCCACCATTGTCAGCAAGCTGTTTAATATGGTGCAGCCGGATATTGCCTGCTTTGGTGAAAAAGATTTTCAGCAACTACAACTGATTCGTAAAATGGTAGCCGATCTTGGGTATAACATCCGGATTATCGGCGTACCTACCGTGAGGGCACCGGATCATCTGGCACTTAGTTCACGTAATGGCTACCTGACGGCAGAGCAGCGCGAAAATGCCCCACGACTTAGCCAGATTATGAATGCGATGGCACGTCGGCTCACCAGTGCCCGGGCTGATACGGCGGCCATTATCCTTGATGCTGAGCAGCAGTTACGCGATAACGGATTTACGCCTGACGGGATTGCCATCTGTGACAGTCGGACACTGCATCCTCTGACTGCCGACAGCGACAGCGCAGTGATTCTGGTGGCTGCCTGGCTGGGTAAGGCCAGACTTATCGATAATCAACAGGTCAGTTTTTCGGAAGTCCCGGCCAGATAAATTTGCGGGAGATAATGTTATGTTACGTACCATGTTACAGGGCAAATTACACCGGGTCAGTGTGACTCTGGCCGATCTTAACTATGAGGGGTCCTGTGCGATAGATCAGGACTTTATGAAAGCCGCCGGTATTGTCGAATATGAAGCCATTGATATTTATAACGTGAATAACGGCCAACGCTTTTCAACCTACGCCATCGCTGCGGAACCTGGTTCACGCATTATCTCGGTAAACGGAGCAGCAGCCCGCTGTGCCTGTGTCGGTGATTTGCTGATTATTTGCAGCTATGTACAGGTCACAGATGAACAAGCCCGGAAGTGGCAGCCTAAAGTCGCTTATTTTGGCGAAGGCAACGAGATGCAGCGGGTGGCGAAAGCCGTTCCGGTGCAGATGGCCTGAATGGCAATCCGGCCCCACAGGGGGCCGGATTAGTTCTGCTGAATCAGCTGCGTAAACCTCTGCCGCGCTGAATTAATGTCCAGACCACCGCGTAAAACACTGCAATAAACACCAGCAAAATCAAAATGGTAAGTCCGACCGGAACATCATTAATCCCTAAAAATCCGTACCGGAAGCCACTGATCATATACACGATCGGATTCAGTTTAGACACAATCTGCCAGACCGGCGGTAATAATGACAGTGAGTAGAATACCCCGCCCAGGTAAGTCAGTGGTGTGAGCACAAAGGTCGGAATCAGACTAATATCATCGAAACTGCGAGCAAACACCGCATTCAGTAGTCCTGCCAGTGAAAATAATACCGAGGTCAGCACAATCGTCAGTGCCACCATTGGCCAAAAATAGACATGGAAAGGTACAAAGAACAGTGATATTGCCGTGACCAGCACGCCCACACAGATTCCCCGTGCTAACCCCCCCCCAACGTAACCTGCAATAATGATATGGGTGGGTACCGGTGCAACCAACAACTCTTCTATGTTCCGCTGGAATTTGGCACTGAAAAATGACGAAGCCACGTTCGCGTAGGAGTTGGTGATAACCGACATCATAATCAGACCGGGTACAATAAATTGCATATAGGTGAAACCATGCATATCACCGATCCGTGAACCGATCAGATTACCAAAGATAATAAAATACAGGGTCATGGTAATGACTGGCGGCACCAGCGTCTGAATCCAGATCCGCATAAAACGGTGGGTTTCTTTTGCCCAGATGCTTTTCAGCGCTACCCAATACAAATGCGCCATTATTTTTCCTCCGCAGTGCCGTTGACCAGGCTGACGAACAGTTCTTCCAGGCGGTTCGCTTTATTACGCATACTCAGCACAGAAATGCCCTGTGCTGAAAGTTGACTAAACACACTGTTCAGCCCCTGCTCACGCAGCACTTCAACTTCCAGGGTCGAGGTATCCACTAGTTTAAAATTAAACCCATCCAGCTTTGGCAACGGGCTATGTGGTGCCAAATCCAGGATAAAAGTTTCCGATTTAAGTTTACCCAGCAGGTTTTTCATTGAGGTATTTTCGACAAGCTCTCCCCGCTGAATAATCCCAATATTTCGGCAAAGCATTTCGGCCTCTTCAAGGTAATGGGTCGTCAGAATAATCGTAGTACCCTGAATATTCAGTTCTTTGAGAAAGACCCACATAGAACGCCGCAATTCGATGTCCACGCCGGCGGTAGGCTCATCAAGAATTAACAGCTTCGGTTCGTGCATCAGCGCGCGCGCAATCATTAAACGGCGTTTCATTCCACCAGAAAGCATTCTGGCTCTTTCATCTCGTTTTTCCCATAAATCAAGCTGACGCAGGTACTTTTCAGCCCGAATTAGCGCTTCCTTACGTTCAACGCCGTAGTAACCGGCCTGGCTGACGACAATCTGTAGTACAGTTTCAAACGGGTTGAAATTAAACTCTTGCGGGACCAGCCCTAGCTGGCGTTTGGCATTAACCTTGTCAGTATCAAGATCATGACCAAACACCTTTACCTGTCCGGAAGATTTATTGACCAGTGAACTAATGATCCCGATGGTCGTCGATTTACCGGCACCGTTAGGTCCCAGCAATGCATAAAAATCTCCTGCCTGTACCTTCAAGTCGAGCCCTTTCAGAGCTCTGACGCTGTCCCCGTAGGTTTTGGTCAGCCCGGAAATTTCCAGTGCGTAAGTCATACCTGCTCCATACCCGTCGTGATGACGTGTTTAACATGAATAATGATGTCGTGATTGCGCCGACGTGTTCCGGCCATCAGTGCATTAAAATACTGTGTATAGCTGCGCCCCGCTCACCGTGAATCACGCGCTCAGACGCAACACAAAACAGGGCATACTGCTGAGGATGAGCACTCAGTCGAAACGAGGCTGAAATTAATGTTATGGGGATTTAACACCAGGGTGGCAGCAGTGTGACAGGGTTCGTCAGCCTCAGCAGCGAATCTCCGTTTAATGTCCCGGAGGTGGTTATTATGACCTGCCAGACCGCAATCAACCGGGTAGCCGGTGAAAAATCGCGCTCAGTATAATTCAGACCGGCAGACCCGGCCTGAAAGATTGTGCTATTTTACCGACCCGTTCAGGGTTCCAGAATCACTACTTTACCGACGTATGGCAGGTGCCGGTAACGTTGGGCGTAATCAATACCATACCCTACAACGAATTCATCCGGGATAGTAAAACCTACATATTCAACATCAACATGAACTTCCCGACGTTCCGGCTTATCCAGCAGAGTACAAATCGCCAGTGATCTTGGCTCACGTAAACTCAAAATTTCGCGAACCTTACTCAGGGTATTCCCTGAATCAATAATATCCTCAACGATCAACACGTCTTTGCCACGGATATCTTCATCCAGATCTTTCATGATCTTCACATCACGGGTGCTCGACATACCGCTGCCATAGCTTGAGGCAGTCATAAAATCGACTTCGTGAGATACCTCTATGGCTCTGCACAAATCCGCCATAAACATAAATGATCCACGCAACAGTCCGACCAGCACGATATCATTACCGCGGTCACGGTAATCGGCGGAAATTTGCTGTCCAAGCTCTGCAATACGTTGTTTAATTTCCTGTTCGGAAATCATCACTTCTACACGGTGTTTCATAATATATCTCACTGATTTTACTCAGCTAAACCTCATCTTTGCCGGGATAAACACATTGATGATCCGTAGATCATGGCGCGAATTATCGCACAGAAAAGGGCCTGCACGATAGACCAGCCACCGATTAACCCGGCAATTCTGACGGTCCCGGTTAGCTGCCGCTTACCGTAAAGCCTAGCATCATCCCGGTATCTTCATGTTCCAGCAGATGGCAATGCGCCATATATGCGGTCTCTTTTGAAGCGGTATGAGGGAAGTTGACCAGTACTTCGCTGACACCACCTTCTACTCTGACCATATCTTTCCAGCCACTACGATGAGCCGCAACCGGCTGGCCATTCTCAGACAGAATACGGAACTGTGTACCGTGAATATGGAACGGGTGCAGCATCATGTCGCCCTCGCCGCTGATCCGCCAGACCTCCGACGTTTGTACCGGCACATCAAAAGAAGGCTGATGCATATCAAATGCTTTACCATTAATCTTATTTCCCTGATGGAAATCATAACTTCCGGCCTGATTATTGGTTGACATACTCATCGAATGCATCGGATGGTCTGAAGACCCGGACATACCCGGCATGTTATCGCCGGACGGCATCTGCATACCCTGCATGCTATGCGCCGGATCCTTCGAATCGGGCTGATGCATGCCTGCCATCGCCTTGTGACCATAACGTTTCATTAGCGCCGCCATTCCCTGCTGATCCAACTGCTTATCCATTGATAGCGTCAGAGTTCTGTGATTTAGCTGTTTTAGTGAGTCTGTTGCCGGGAGAGCTGGCATGGTCGTTAACTGGTCCGGCAGAATACTGCTGCCGGCGACACGCAGCGGTAGAATATTAATCAATGGTAGTGGCTGATCGAACGGTGACAGAGTCATGCCTGCCTGTTCAACCGGCAGAGTAACAAAATCAAAAGGCTGACCATCCGAGGTATCTGCCATCACTTCGAAGCGTTCACCAGGAATAAGCGACAAGGATTCAACTTTTACTGGCTCAGGCAACAACCCTCCGTCACTGGCAATAACATACAAGGGCCGCTTGTCACTGGTACTCACGTTAAGACTGCGGGCATTACAGCCATTAAGCATACGAAAACGCACCCATCCGTGCGGCACTGCATGCTGAGGATAACTGACACCGTTGGTCAGCATCATATCGCCAAACCACCCCACCGCGGCCCGCATAATATCCAGCTGATAATCAATAGCCGTTCCATCGTTAGTCAGTTGCTTATCCTGAAAAATCAGTGGAATATCATCAACTCCCCACTCCGTCGGTAAACGCATTTTACCAATTTCATCATCATCAATGATAATCAGACCCGCCAGCCCTTTTGCGACCTGGAATCCGGTATGACCGTGTAAATGGGGGTGGTACCAGCAGGTGGCGGCGTTCTGGTCCGGAGTAAATGTCACCTGACGGCGACTGCCGGCGGCAATTATTTCCAGCGGCCCGCCATCCACCTCCCCTCCTACTTTCAGCCCATGCCAGTGAAGCGTGGTGGCGGTCGGTAAGGTATTATTGATATTTATCGTGACTGGCTGATGACGTTGCAGGCGGATAGTCGGTCCGAGCAGGCTACCGTTATACCCCCATGTTGCCACATTTTTCCCTTGCCACTGAGTGGTTCCCGTCATTGCTGTCAGCCTGATTTGCTGGCGGATATCCGGCGTCAGTTGCGTCGGAATGGGGAGTAAGGGCCGCTGAGCCGCCATCAGTGTACGACTCCAGACAGGCAATACTCCGGCAGCCGTTAATGCGGTAGTAAGTTTAAGAAAATCTCGACGCTGCATATCCATAGGCCCTTAGACAAAAATGTGATTTGTTAAGCTTAAACCCTTCCCTCACAGGAAGGTCAAGCAACTGTTCCTGGTCAAGAGGTCAAAACTATCGTCATCCTGACAATATCTATGATAACGTTCATCACATTACAGTGATCAGAGAACGCCCATGACCAAAATGTTCAGGTTCCTGCTGCTATCCGTGTTACTGGGAGCATCCGGCACAAGTTTCGCACTCGACGAATCACAGGCAGAAGATATGGCCGATTTAACCGCGGTTTTTATCTATCTTAAAAATGACTGTGGCTATCAGGATATTCCTGATGCACAAATCCGTAATGCACTGGTGTTCTTCGCCCGCCAGAACCACTGGGATCTGAGCAATTATGATTTGATGAACATGCAGCAGCGTGGTGAATCAAGTTATCAGGATCTAAGCGGCATTGCCGTTCCTGAAGCAAAAAAATGCCATTCTCTGGCCGAAAAATCTCTGAGCTTACTGGCCTATGTGAATAAGTAACTCCCTCTTTCCTTGTCAGCCGTGCATCCCCCCACTAACTTCGCTATCATAGCCTGCTTATTTTCATCGCAATGCAGCTGAGGGGGGGTCATAACATGTCTCAGAATGAGAAATGGCATGAAACACTTCATGACGGGTTCGGGCAATATTTTACCGTCGATAAACAGTTATACCGGGACAAAACTGAACACCAGGATCTGGTCATTTTTGAAAATAGCGCTTTTGGCCGGGTAATGGCCCTTGATGGCGTGGTTCAGACTACCGAGCGGGACGAATTTATCTATCATGAGATGCTCACTCATGTACCGTTGTTTGCCCACGGTGATGCCAGAAGCGTACTGATTATCGGGGGGGGTGGACGGTGGCATGCTACGGGAAGTTGCGCGTCATCCGGGCGTTGAGAAAATAACCATGGTAGAAATCGACGCAGGGGTCGTTAACTTCTGCCGTCAGTATCTGCCGTCACACAGCAACGGGGCCTATGATGATCCGCGCTTTACGCTGGTGATCGATGATGGCGTAAATTTTGTCAGTCAGACCGAACATAAGTTTGATGTGATCATCTCTGACTGTACCGATCCTATCGGTCCCGGGGAGAGCCTGTTTACTTCTGATTTTTATGCCGGCTGTCAGCGCTGCCTGAACGAAGACGGAATCTTTGTTGCACAGAACGGCGTCTGCTTCCTGCAACAGGATGAAGCGGTCAACAGCCATCGCCGGTTAAGCCCTTATTTTACCGATGTAACCTTCTATCAGGCCGCAGTGCCGACCTATTACGGTGGCATCATGACTTTTGCCTGGGCCAGTAATAATGCACTGCTGCGTCAGCTACCCGCAGAAACACTGAAAGCACGCTGTCAGGAAACTGACATCCGCTGTCGTTATTATACCCCGGACATTCACCAGGCAAGTTTCGCCCTGCCACAATATCTGCTGGACGCTCTGAGCGCAGAATAATCCCTGAAATACCTGAGGAGGTGAACTAAATTGCAAAAGCTTAAACTACATGGCTTCAACAATCTGACCAAGAGCCTGAGTTTTTGTATCTACGATATTTGCTATGCGAATTCACAAGAAGAACGTGACGGTTATATTGCCTATATTGATGAGCAATATAATGCTAATCGACTAACCGAGATACTTAGCGAAACCTGTTCAATTATCGGCGCGAATATCCTCAATATTGCCCGCCAGGACTATGAACCCCAGGGAGCCAGTGTCACTATCCTTGTCAGTGAAGAACCGGTCAATCCCGAAGATATCGATACCTCGGAACATCCTGGTCCGTTGCCGGATGCTATTGTCGCGCACCTGGATAAAAGCCACATTTGCGTACATACCTACCCTGAAAGTCATCCCGAAGGTGGACTATGTACTTTCCGTGCCGATATCGAAGTGTCTACCTGTGGTGTTATATCACCGCTGAAAGCGCTGAACTATCTGATCCATCAGTTGGAATCAGACATTGTGACCATTGACTATCGTGTACGAGGTTTTACTCGTGATATCAATGGATTAAAGCATTTCATTGATCATGAAATTAACTCTATACAGAATTTCATGTCTAAAGATATCAAATCAATGTATGACATGATGGATGTGAATGTTTATCAGGAGAATATTTTTCACAGCAAAATGCTGCTAAAAGAATTTGACCTGAAGCATTACCTGTTTAATACCCGCCCGGAAGACCTGACGCCTCAGGAACATCAGCGCATCACTGATCTGCTGTGGAAGGAGATGCGGGAAATTTATTATGGCCGGAATATCCCTGCGGTCAGTAATAAATAATTCAGACGGACCGGCACTTATGCCGGTCCACGAACTACCAGAATGAGTTCAGACCATATTTTACTCTAGCGACCACGAGCAAATTCCCGGTAAGCCGCTATCAGCTGCAGAAAATCCTCCAGACCGCAGAACGACAGCGATTCCTGATCGTAGTAAGCCATCCCTTCTTCTAATTCGTCGGTGTCAAAAGAAAGAAGATTAGCGCCAATCATCACCTCTTCCGCATCCAGCAACAACGTGTATTCCTTACCGGTTTTCTGCCACTGATTTTCGGTGCCTTTCAGCGCCAGTGACGCCTCAACAACTTCATCCAGTAAAGCCATATCACCCTGAACTTCTTCATTAAACCAGTGACCTACAGCCTCATGATCCATCGACATTCTGACGATGACATTGCCTGTGACATCATTGACAAACTGGTACTCCACATTGGACTCCTTACTGCAACGGCCTGTCTTCAGACTCTTTCTGCTGACAGAGAATCAGCATAGTGTAACCAAATAACCGAATTCCGGACACTACCGGTATGAAAGTGTCCTGCCCCCTCCCGACGGAACAAATCAGGCTGAAGAGGAAAAAAAAAGCACAGCGGATGCTGTGCTTCAGATTATTCAGAGATAACGTTTAAAAATCAGACAGCGCTCTGAAAAATGACACCATCGGCTTTTTCTGTGTACTGAGAAAGGCGGTCAAAGTTCAGGTAACGATAAGTATCGCTGGCTGTTTTATCCACCTGAGCCATATAGTGTTGATATTCTTCCGGGGTTGGCAATTTGCCCAACAGAGAGGATACCGCCGCCAGTTCAGCGGACGCCAGATAAACATTGGCTCCGTTCCCTAAACGGTTAGGGAAGTTACGGGTAGAGGTAGAGACTACTGTTGCACCATCCGCTACGCGTGCCTGGTTACCCATACACAATGAACAGCCCGGAATTTCTATTCTGGCCCCACTCTTACCAAAGACGCTGTAGTAGCCCTCTTCAGTCAACTGAGCAGCATCCATTTTCGTCGGTGGAGCCACCCACAGACGTGTTGGTAACTGACCTTTCTGGCTGTCCAGTAATTTCCCAGCCGCACGGAAATGCCCGATGTTAGTCATACAGGAACCAATAAACACTTCGTCAATTTTGGTTCCCTGAACATCAGAAAGCAGTCTGGCATCATCCGGATCGTTGGGTGCACACAGGATAGGCTGAGTGATTTCATCCAGATTAATGTCGATCACCGCTGCGTATTCGGCATCAGCATCGCCTTCAAGCAGTTGCGGATCGGCAAGCCATTTTTCCATTCCCTGAATACGACGTTCGATGGTACGACGGTCACCGTAGCCTTCAGAAATCATCCATTTCAGTAGCACAATATTCGAGTTCAGATATTCGATAATCGGTGCTTTATCCAGTTTAATGGTACAGCCTGCGGCTGAACGTTCTGCTGAAGCATCGGAAAGTTCAAAAGCCTGTTCGGCTTTGAGATCCGGTAAACCTTCAATTTCCAAAATACGGCCGGAGAAGATGTTCTTCTTACCTTTCTTCTCAACCGTCAACAGACCCTGCTTAATAGCATACAGTGGAATAGCGTGGACCAGATCACGTAAGGTGATACCTGGCTGCATTTTGCCGCTAAACCGCACCAGTACCGATTCCGGCATATCCAGTGGCATCACACCGGTGGCCGCAGCAAAGGCTACCAGACCTGAACCCGCCGGGAATGAAATACCGATCGGGAAACGGGTATGAGAATCTCCGCCAGTACCCACGGTATCCGGTAACAACATACGGTTTAACCAGCTATGGATAATACCGTCGCCCGGACGCAGTGAAACCCCGCCACGGTTCATGATAAAGTCAGGCAGAGAGTGCTGCATCGCAACGTCTACCGGCTTAGGATAGGCTGCAGTATGACAGAAAGACTGCATCACCAAATCAGCAGAAAAGCCCAGACAGGCCAGGTCTTTCAGTTCATCACGGGTCATCGGGCCGGTAGTATCCTGCGAACCGACAGAAGTCATTTTAGGTTCACAGTATTCACCCGGCCGAATACCTGCAACACCGCACGCACGTCCGACCATTTTCTGCGCCAGAGAGAAACCACGACTGCTTTTCTCAACATCCTTCGCTTTACGGAAGACATCGCTATGTGGCAGACCCAGTGATTCACGGGCACGTGCAGTCAGACCCCGGCCAATAATCAGCGGGATCCTTCCTCCCGCACGCACTTCATCCAGCAGAACATCGGTTTTCAGTTCAAACTTATCCAGCAGTTCACCACTGTCGTGACGACGCAGTTCGCCTTTGTAGGGATAAACGTCGATGACGTCACCCATATTCAGTTGGCTGACATCGAGTTCAATGGGCAGCGCACCAGCATCTTCCATGGTGTTGAAGAAGATAGGAGCAATTTTACCGCCCAGAACCAGACCTCCACCCTTTTTATTGGGGACATAAGGGATATCTTCACCCATAAACCACAACACCGAGTTGGTCGCTGACTTACGGGAAGAACCCGTACCGACCACATCCCCGGTATAAACCAGCGGGAAACCTTTGCTTTGCAGTGCTTCGATTTGTTTTATCGGGCCGATATTGCCGGCATCATCCGGCTCAATACCTTCGCGGGCAATTTTCAGCATCGCCAGAGCATGAAGTGGGATATCCGGACGCGACCAGGCATCGGGTGCAGGTGACAGATCATCGGTGTTAGTTTCACCGGTTACCTTGAATACCGTCAGAGTGATTTTTTCAGCCAGTTCAGGACGAGACAGATACCATTCGGCATCAGCCCAGGATTGTAATACTTGCTGAGCATAGCGGTTTCCGGCCTTCGCTTTCTCTTCCACATCGTAGAAGTTATCAAACATCAGCAGAGTATGAGATAACGCTTTTACCGCACCTGGTGCCAGTTTCTCGTTATCAAGAGCCTCAATCAGTGGCTGAATATTGTAGCCACCCTGCATGGTACCCAGCAGTTCGATCGCTTTTTCGGGGGTGACCAGTGGGGAAGTCGCTTCACCTTTGGCAATGGCGGCCAGAAAGCCGGCCTTGACATAGGCGGCTTCATCAACACCAGGGGGAACACGGTTTATCAGTAAGTCTGTCAGAAATTCTTCTTCACCCGTTGGTGGGTTTTTCAGCAGTTCAACCAGTGCTGCCATCTGAGTTGCATCTAAGGGTTTTGGTACAATTCCCTGGGCAGCACGTTCGGCAACGTGCTTACGGTATTCTTCTAGCACGACGTTCTCCTCACTCACATTGTATTGGCTTCCGGGCCCCCGACTCACCACTTGATATTGTTCTATTCAGGGTTACGGTGTCCGGTTCCGCCTTGACAGCATATCAGGAACCCGCCTGATTGTTAATCCGTTTACAAAAAATCAACATATCCATGCGGAGACCTTTGCTGAGCTAAAACCTTTCTAATGAATTGATAATAATGAAATTATTATAATACGAACTCAGCTTCCGGAAATATAACGACAAACTATAACCGGTAACTCACCTCGCGACTGTGAGCTTGTGCGCCCTTCCACCAGATAAAAATTCCGATGGTTGATTTATGGTTTAAGTTACCCGTTTACCGGTAAGAATAAAAACCTTATATTCTGTCCGTCTTTCATCACAGGAACCTCCCTTGAACAGTTACCGAACCAGCAAGGGCAGATAAAATTATTGTCTGCCTCAACCGGCAGACAGCGAGCCACAAATGATGCCCCGCTTGTCTTATTTTTTTGCAACAGACGCGAGGTCACTCACAATGATTACCCATACTCTTTTCCCTCCGGGTGAGCCATTCAGGCACACATCCCGATAGTCCCTGTTTTTTATTTCAGTTTTGCACATCCGTGCGGTTAATGAAGGAGCCCAAAATGGATGATGACCCGACCAGGCAACGTTACTCGCGTTGCAGGGGTATTCCTGCCTGAACCCCAAAAATCTGCAACGCATCTCTATAACTGACTGCCTGTATCGCTGTAAAGCGCGCCTGGCGGAAAAAAACTGGACCCAAAGAGATGACTCAGATTATCAACTTCTCTCTGCCGTTGCAGGGAAAGAAACAACCACAACAGCAAAATGACTGGCTGATTACCCGACATATTGCGACCAGCACACAAACCACCCTGGAACTACTTAATGCCTCCAATGACGGTCTCACCCCGCAGCAGGTGACTGAACGTCAGGCAACCTTTGGCCCCAATGAAATTGCCACCAAAAAAGCCCCTTCTGCATTACTGCAGTGGATTCTTGCGTTTAATAATCCGTTTATTTACGTGCTGATGGCATTAGCAGCAGTCAGTTTTATTACAGATTACTGGATTCCACTCCGTTCAGGAGATACGCCTGACCTCACCAGTGTCATCATCATGAGTTGCATGATTCTGTTCAGCACCCTGTTACGTTTTGTTCAGGAGTTCAGAACCAATAAGGCAGCTGATGCGCTAAATTCGCTGGTTGAAGTGACTACCACTGTCCGTCGCCGCAATGCACAGAACCAGCCGCTGGAAACCAGGATACCCCGCCATCAATTAGTACCGGGAGATATTGTCCTGTTGAGTGCCGGAGACATTATTTCTGCCGATATGCGGTTGCTGGAAAGCTCTTCATTACAGCTGAATCAGTCAGCACTGACCGGAGAGACTCTGCCGGTGGAAAAATATGCCAGGCTGACGGAGGAAGAAACTCTGTCAACGATCAGCGAAAATGCTTTGCTGCACCAACCTGCCATTGTGCTGATGAGTACCAGTGTACTCAGTGGCTCTGCCACTGCCGTGGTGGTTGCCACGGGGGCACAAAGTTGGTTTGGTTCACTGGCGGGAAACATTGCTGGCGAGGCGCCAAAAACGTCTTTCGATAAAGGTGTCAACAGTGTCAGTTGGTTGTTGATTCGCTTTATGCTGCTGATGGTGCCTGTTGTTTTTCTGATCAACGGGTTTACCAAAGGTGAGTGGACAGAAGCACTGTTCTTTTCTCTGGCGGTTGCCGTCGGTCTCACCCCTGAGATGTTGCCAATGATTGTCAGCACCAATCTGGCTAAAGGGGCGATGGCTCTGGCTGCTCATCAGGTGGTGGTGAAAAGGATTAATGCGATTCAGAATCTCGGAGCGATGACCGTTCTTTGTACTGATAAAACAGGGACTCTGACTGACGATAATATTGTCCTTGAGCAGGCTCTCAACCTGCAGGGGGAGGAAGATCCCCGGGTGGCAGAAATGGCCTGGCTGAACAGCCATTTCCAGCAGGGAATTGATAACCCGATGGATCGGGCAATTAATCGCTTTGCGAATGCTCATGGTATGGCCAGACGTCTGATGCATATCCGTAAAGCTGACGAATTACCTTTCGACTTCACTCGTCGCTGTCTGTCAGTTTCTGTTTATGATGACCATGGCCGCCAACAACTGATCTGCAAAGGGGCCAGCGAAGAGATGCTGGCCCGCTGTCAGCACCTGCTCTCCGGAGACCATGAAACTGAGATCACCCCTGAATTAAATCGCCAACTGCGTGATAAAATTGCTGGTTATAACCGTGAAGGATACCGTGTACTACTACTGGGTCGTAAAACTTTAGAGATGACAGAGTCAATGCGCCGCCTGAATTTTAACGACGAGCAGAACCTGACTCTGTGCGGTATCCTGCTGTTTCTTGACCCGGTAAAACATGGTGCCGATACCGCATTACGCGCCCTGAAAGAGTACGGCGTGCAGGTCAAAGTGCTGACCGGTGATAATGCAGAAGTCACCGAAAAAATCTGCGGAGAACTGGGACTGGAAGGCGGGCACCCGCTACAGGGACCAGAGATTGCTGCGATGGATGATGACACTCTCCAACAAAAGCTGGCAAGTCATACCATTTTTGCCCGGCTGACCCCCTCTGATAAGACCCGGATTGTGACTCTGCTCCAGGCTGGCGGAGAAACTGTTGGCTTCCTGGGGGACGGTATTAATGATGCTGCGGCATTGCATGCTGCTGATGTCGGGATCTCTGTAGATAATGCTACTCAGATTGCGCAAAACGCAGCTGATATAATCCTGCTGGAGAAAGATTTGCAGGTGCTGGAAAAAGGAGTGCGAATCGGTCGTCAGACTTTCGGCAATATTATTAAATATCTGAACATTACCGCCAGCTCAAATTTTGGCAATGTGTTTTCGGTATTGATTGCCAGCGCATTTATCCCTTTTATGCCGATGCTGGCGATTCAGTTACTGCTGCAGAACCTAATTTATGACGTATCACAGATGGTATTACCCTGGGATGCAATGGATGAAGAGTTTGTCGCTAAACCCCGGCAATGGGATGCGGGCAATATCGGCCGGTTTATGCTGTTTTTTGGGCCGGTCTCCTCAGTATTCGATGTGGCAACTTTTGCCCTGATGTGGCACGTTTTTGTGGCTCACAGCAGTGAAAGTCAGTCTCTTTTTCAGTCAGGGTGGTTTGTAGAAGGGTTATTGTCACAGACACTGGTAGTCCATATGCTGAGAACACGCAAAGTACCCTTTTTGCAGAGTTGTGCCCGCTGGCCGGTATTACTGAGTACTTTGGTCGTCGTAGTGATCGGCATTGCATTGCCCTACTCTCCACTGGCCGTTAATTTTCACTTACAGGCTTTACCCCTCAGCTATTTCCCGTGGCTGTTGCTTATTCTGGCAGGATACTGCCTGCTAAGTCAGACAATGAAGCAACTCTATAGCCGCCGGTTCGGTCAGTGGTTTTAATTTCCCGGGAATAACAAAAACGGCTCCGCAGGGAGCCGTTTTTCGCCGTAATCTGAAAATTACTTTTTCTTTGCTTTCGGATTAGGCAGGTCGGTAATACTACCTTCGTAAATTTCTGCCGCCAGGCCAACGGATTCATGCAGCGTTGGGTGAGCATGAATAGTCAGTGCGATATCTTCTGCATCACAACCCATTTCGATAGCCAGACCGATTTCACCCAACAGTTCACCGCCATTCGTCCCGACGATGGCCCCACCGATAATACGGTGTGACTCTTTGTCGAAAATCAGTTTGGTCATACCGTCTGCACAATCAGAGGCAATTGCACGCCCTGAAGCTGCCCATGGGAAGACTGAGGTTTCATAACTGATACCCTTCTCTTTGGCTTCTTTTTCGGTCAGACCCACCCAGGCAACTTCCGGCTCGGTATAAGCAATAGAAGGAATCACTTTAGGATCGAAATAGTGTTTCTTACCAGAGATGACTTCCGCTGCAACATGGCCTTCATGTACACCTTTGTGTGCCAGCATTGGCTGACCGACAATATCACCAATCGCATAAATATGCGGTACATTGGTACGCATTTGCTTATCAACCTGAATGAATCCGCGATCATCCACTTCGACTCCCGCTTTACCGGCATCCAGGTTTTTACCGTTAGGTACCCGTCCGATAGCTACCAACACAGCATCATAGCGCTGTGGTTCTGCCGGCGCATTTTTGCCTTCCATCGAGACATAAATACCATCTTCTTTGGCTTCGACTTTAGTGACTTTCGTTTCCAGCATCAGTTTGAACTGCTTGCTGATACGTTTAGTGAATGCTTTCACTACATCTTTGTCCGCCGCAGGAATCACCTGATCAAACATCTCTACAACATCAATCTGTGAGCCCAGCGCATGGTAAACCGTACCCATTTCCAGACCGATAATTCCCCCGCCCATGACCAGCAGACGTTCAGGGACTGTTTTTAGTTCCAGTGCGTCGGTAGAGTCCCAGACACGCGGGTCATCATGAGGGATAAAAGGTAATTTTACCGGACGTGAGCCGGCAGCAATAATCGCGTTATCAAAGTTAATCGTCGTCGCGCCGCCTTCACCTTCAACCACCAGGCTATTGGCGCCGGTAAATTTACCCAGCCCGTTGACCACGGTAACTTTACGACCTTTCGCCATACCGGCCAGGCCGCCGGTCAGTTGGTTAATGACTTTCTCTTTCCAGGTGCGGACTTTATCGATATCAGTTTGTGGCTGACCGAAGACAATTCCGTGAGCTTCCAGCGCTTTGGCTTCTTCAATCACTTTCGCCACATGCAACAGCGCTTTGGAAGGGATACAACCCACATTGAGACAAACACCACCCAGAGTGCTGTAGCGTTCAACCAGTACTGTCTCTAATCCTAAATCGGCACAACGGAAAGCCGCAGAGTAACCTGCAGGGCCCGCTCCAAGTACCACGACCTGGGTTTTAATCTCTGTACTCATCATGACCTCTTAGTTGACTATCCGGCGGTCCGACGCCAGTGGTTATCAGTGATAACCTTCAGCTAGCCACCGGGACGCGTTTAGCGCAAGAGTTTACAGAATTGTTAATAAACTGCAAACGGCTTTATCTGAACAGAAAAACGACTTTTCAGGTATCAGCACATCCCTGTCCGGCAGGGCCGGCTGAGCCCAAAAACAACCTGTCATTCTGCGTTAATAGCAATAAGGCCGGTCTTCACCGGCCTTATTCATCCTGCTTTACATCACCAGGCGACGAATATCTGACAGCACCTGATTAATGTAAGTGATAAACCGTGCACCATCGGCACCATCAATGACCCGGTGGTCGAAGGACAGTGATAATGGCAGCATCAGGCGTGGGGTAAACTCTTTACCATTCCATACCGGCTTCATCGCGGATTTAGAGACACCAAGAATGGCAACCTCTGGTGCGTTGACAATCGGAGTAAAGGACGTGGTTCCCAGTCCACCAAGGCTGGAGATAGTAAAACACCCTCCCTGCATATCACCGGAGGTAAGCTTACCGCCGCGGGCTTTTTTAGAGACTTCCATCAATTCACGTGATAACTCGATAATGCCTTTTTTGTTAACATCACGGAATACCGGAACCACCAGACCGTTTGGCGTATCAACTGCCACACCGATATTAATGTATTTTTTCAGCGTTAAACGTTGCGCATCTTCAGAAATTGAACTGTTAAAACGCGGGTAGGCTTCCAGCGCTTTAGCCACAGCTTTCATGATAAATACCACCGGAGTGATTTTCACATCCAGTTTCTGCTTCTCAGCATCCACGTTTTGTTGCTTACGGAACGCTTCCAGCTCGGTGATATCTGCTTCATCGAAATGGGTGACATGCGGAATCATCATCCAGTTACGGCTCAGGTTAGCCCCTGACAGTTTCTGAATACGGCCCAGCTCAACTTCTTCGATTTCGCCAAACTTGCTGAAATCAACTTTTGGCCATGGCAACATTCCGCTGATACCCGCCGCAGCCGCCGGAGCTTCGGCTCGTTTCACTGCATCTTTGACATAGGCCTGTACGTCTTCACGCAGAATACGGTTCTTACGACCGGTGCCTTTGACTTTCGCCAGATTTACACCAAATTCACGGGCCAGGCGGCGAATAACCGGAGTGGCATGGACATAGGCGTCATTTTCGGCAAAATCATTTTTCGCCGCCGGAGCCGGAGTGGCAGGTTTCGCTGCCGCCGGTGCCGCCGGTTTTTCAGAGGCCGGTGCCGGCTCAGCAGCAGGAGCCGCTGGCTGAGCCGGAGCGGCTGCACCCGCCACTTCAAACACCATGATCAGTGAGCCGGTGCTGACCTTATCTCCGGTCGCGATTTTGATCTCTTTGACCGTTCCGGCAAACGGTGCCGGAACTTCCATAGAGGCCTTGTCACCTTCAACCGTGATCAGCGACTGCTCAGCGGCTACTTTGTCGCCCACTTTGACCATGACTTCGGTGACTTCAACTTCATCACCACCGATATCCGGTACCTGAACTTCTTTATCCTGAGCTGCAGCAGGTGCCGCTGCAGCAGGCTGAGCAGCCGGCGCGGCTGGCGCGGTCTGAGTTCCCGCTTCAGTGGTCTCGAAAATCATAATCAGTGAACCGGTGCTGACTTTATCCCCGGTCGCCACTTTGATCTCTTTCACTTTACCGGCGAATGGTGCAGGCACTTCCATCGAAGCTTTATCGCCCTCAACGGTAATAAGAGACTGCTCGGCTTCAACGGTATCCCCCGCTTTCACCAGAATCTCAGTGATTTCGACTTCATCCCCACCAATGTCCGGAACGTTCACTTCACGCACCACACTGCTGACTGAAGGAGCCGCCGCAGGTGCATCCGCTGACTGAGGAGCTTCCGCTTTGCTCTCTGTGGCCGCGTCGGCAGATTCAAACACCATAATCAGTGAACCAGTTTCAACTTTGTCACCAACCGCAACTTTGATTTCCTGGATCACACCCGCCTGAGGTGAAGGCACTTCCATAGAGGCCTTATCACCTTCTACAGTGATCAGTGACTGTTCGGTTTCAACCTTATCACCCACTTTGACCAGAATTTCGGTCACTTCAACTTCATCGGAACCGATATCCGGAACTTTGATTTCAATAGACATCAATCATTACCTCTTAGGCCAGACGCGGGTTGACTTTATCCGCATGGATATCAAATTTGCGGATAGCTTCAGCCACCACATTTTTATCAATCTCACCGCGTTTCGCCAGTTCTCCCAGTGCAGCCACCACCACATAAGAAGCATCAACTTCGAAATGATGACGCAGATTCTCACGACTGTCAGAACGACCAAAACCATCGGTCCCCAGCACGCGATAATCACTGGCAGGAATGTAGTTACGTACCTGCTCGGCAAACAGTTTCATGTAGTCAGTAGACGCGACTGCCGGTGCTTCATTCATCACCTGAGCAATATAAGGTACGCGAGGCTCTTCGGTAGGATGCAGCATATTCCAGCGCTCACAGTCCTGACCGTCACGGGCCAGTTCGGTAAACGAAGTCACACTGTACACATCAGAACCAACACCGTAATCTTTCGCCAGGATCTCTGCGGCTTCACGTACATGGCGTAGAATTGACCCTGAACCCAGCAACTGTACCTTGCCTTTGCTGCCTGCAACGCTATCCAGTTTGTAGATACCTTTACGAATACCCTCTTCAACACCTTCTGGCATCGCCGGCATATGGTAGTTTTCGTTCAGAGTCGTGATGTAGTAATAGACATTTTCCTGAGACTCACCATACATACGCTCCAGGCCATCATGCATGATCACTGCCACTTCATAGGCATAAGCAGGATCGTAAGAGATGCAGTTTGGAATAGTCAGAGACTGGATATGACTGTGACCATCTTCGTGCTGCAACCCTTCACCATTCAGTGTGGTGCGCCCGGAGGTACCGCCTACCAGGAAGCCACGCGCCTGTTGATCGCCTGCCGCCCAGCACAAATCCCCGATACGCTGGAATCCAAACATAGAGTAGTAAATATAGAACGGGATCATCGGCAGATTGTTAGTACTGTAAGAAGTGGCCGCTGCCAGCCAGGAAGCCCCGGCACCCAGTTCATTAATCCCTTCCTGCAGAATCTGACCTTTTTCGTCTTCTTTATAGTAAGCCACCTGTTCACGGTCCTGAGGGGTATATTGCTGACCATTAGGACTGTAAATACCGATCTGCCGGAACAAACCTTCCATACCAAAAGTACGGGCTTCATCTGCAAGGATAGGGACCAGGCGATCTTTGATTGACGCATTTTTCAGCATGACGTTCAGCGCACGGACGAAAGCAATGGTGGTTGAGATCTCTTTATTCTGTTCTTCCAGCAAAGATTTGAACTCATCCAGTGCCGGAATATCCAGTTTTTCACTGAATTTTTCTTGACGACTCGGCAGATAGCCACCCAGTTTTTCACGCTGAGCATGCAGGTAGTTATACTCTTCTGAGCCTTTCTCAAAGGTCACATAAGGCAGTTTTTCGATCTGATCATCGCTGACCGGTACATTGAAACGATCACGAATATAGCGCACGCCATCCATGTTCATTTTTTTCACCTGGTGAGCGATGTTTTTACCTTCTGCCGTTTCCCCCATCCCGTAACCTTTAATGGTGTGGGCAAGGATGACAACTGGTTTATCTTTAGTCTCCTGCGCTTTTTTCAGTGCAGCATAGACTTTCTTCGGATCGTGACCACCACGGTTCAGGGACCAGATTTCATCATCAGTCATGTCTTTGACCAATGCAGCGGTTTCCGGATATTTACCAAAGAAGTGCTCACGAACATAAGCACCATTTTTGGATTTAAAGGTCTGATAATCACCGTCAACGGTTTCATTCATCAGTTGGATCAGTTTACCGCTGGTATCTTTACGCAGCAGTTCGTCCCAGCGCCCTCCCCAAATCACCTTAATCACTTCCCAGCCGGCACCCGCGAAGATACCTTCCAGCTCGTTGATTATTTTACCGTTACCTGTCACCGGACCATCAAGACGTTGCAGGTTACAGTTAATGATAAATACCAGGTTATCCAGTTTTTCACGGGTAGCAATGGTAATCGCACCTTTGGATTCCGGCTCATCCATCTCGCCATCCCCCAGGAAGGCGTAAACGGTTTGTGCTGACGTTTTCTTCAGTTCACGGTGTTCCAGGTATTTCAGGAACTTCGCCTGATAAATCGCGGCCAGCGGCCCCAGTCCCATAGAAACGGTCGGGAACTGCCAGAAATCCGGCATCAGTTTTGGATGCGGGTAAGACGACAACCCTTTACCATGAACTTCCTGACGGAAGTTATTCATCTGGTCTTCGGTCAGACGTCCTTCGAGGAAAGCACGGGAGTAAATTCCCGGAGAGATATGCCCCTGGAAGTAAACCAGATCGCCACCATCCTGCTCAGTACGGGCACGGAAGAAGTGGTTAAAACACACTTCGTAAATGGTCGCTGACGACTGGAAGGACGACATGTGTCCACCCAGTTCTAAATCTTTTTTGGAGGCATGCAGTACTGCCATAATAGCATTCCAGCGAATGGCTGAACGAATGCGTCGCTCCAGTGACTGATTCCCCGGGTATTCCGGTTCATCTTCAACGGCAATAGTATTGATATAGTTGTGCGCCGTAGCTCCGGCCGCAACATTCACACCACCTTTGCGTGCAGCGTCCAGTACCTGATCAATTAAGTACTGAGCACGTTCAACACCTTCTTCACGGATGACCGATTCGAGCGCCTGTAGCCAGTCGCGGGTTTCAATCGGATCCACGTCATTAGGTAAACGTTCTGACATGGGGCTATTCCTTATCTGTGTCTATTTCGTTGAGTTTTCATAAGAATATCTGACCGGCAATATTTCAGGGTACAGCGCCGCCGATAAACCTATCTTTTATTGCACACCGAATGTGCTTAATCCTTACGTTGCTGAAGACGTCTTAAAGAACGTTCCCGCCGGCTTTGTTCCCGGCTTCTGTCCAGCAATATCTCCTCAATAAACGCCAGGTGTGAGTTTGATTCTTCACGGGCTTTTTCCGGCTCACGTGCAATAATCGCCTCAAAAATTCTGGCGCGGTGTCCGCTCACTTTCGCTAACATATCGCGGCTTAAGTACAGTATTTCAAAATTTTCCCGGACATTCTGCTCAAGTAACGGCCCCATTGCACGAACCAAATGCAGTAACACCGCATTATGAGCGGCTTCGGTGACGGTTATTTGATATTTAATGACGGCATTCGCCTCGAGAGCAAGGTTACCACTGTCCTGGGCCAGCCGAATCCGCAGATAATATTCCTGAATTCGCTGCAAGTCTTCCTCGGTTCCCCGTAGGGCAGCATAATACGCGGCAATACCTTCCAGTGCATGCCGTGTCTCCAGAAAATCAAACCGGGACTCCGATGAGTTAGCCAGCAGTCCAACCAGGGGATCGCTGACGCTGTGCCACAATTCATTTTGCACAAAGGTTCCTCCCCCCTGACGCCGTGACAACAAACCTCTGGCTTCCAGGCGTTGAATAGCTTCGCGCACTGAAGGGCGTGATACATCAAACTGGCGGGCAAGTTCACGTTCCGGAGGAAGCTGCTCCCCGGGGCACAGTGAACCTTCCATGATAAGTGTTGCCAACTGTTGCTCTATGGCATCAGAGAGCTTGGGTTGTCGGATTTTGCTATATGCCATCGCGAAGTATTCGTGAGTTCCTTGTCCATGAACGGATAATTGGTATGACCAATTCGCAAAATACGGCGGTAAAGTAACAAACTATTTACCAGGTGTCTATAATCCCCGATCGCGTTTTCAGACGGAGCGAATGCAATTATTCACTGTTTTTGTCCCGCCATTCAGATAAGTGTATGGCAACTGTTCAGATAACCCGCAACAGTCCTGTGGATATTTTTGTTAGAAAACAATCAGCTCGCTGCAATTCTATTGTCGGCCGATCTGTCGATGGCCGGCAGAGGTATATCATATTTTCCGCACTAAACAACAAAAGTCTGGTGCAATAAAGACAACTTATCTCTATTCTGATGCGCGGACTGATTTAGTGCTCTCACCGCGAGTCACAGGGTAAAAATAATAATCATAGTCATATAAATGGCGGCATTCGGCACTGTGGATAGTCGCTCTGTTCATCATCACGAGGTTTGTATGGAAAAACAGCAAGAGGACACACTGAAGAGAGGGTTGAAAAACCGTCATATTCAGTTGATCGCTCTGGGGGGTGCCATTGGGACTGGCCTGTTTCTTGGGATTGCTCAAACGATTAAAATGGCCGGGCCCTCGGTACTTCTGGGATATGCCATCGGCGGATTTATTGCATTTATGATTATGCGCCAACTGGGAGAGATGGTGGTTGAAGAACCGGTAGCCGGTTCTTTCAGCCACTTTGCCTATAAATATTGGGGGAGTTTTGCCGGATTTGCTTCTGGCTGGAACTACTGGGTTCTTTATGTGCTGGTCGCCATGGCAGAACTCACCGCGGTAGGCGTATATATCCAGTACTGGTGGCCTGAAGTCCCGACCTGGGTATCTGCCGCGATCTTCTTCGTGCTGATCAATGCCATTAATCTGACCAATGTCAAAATCTACGGTGAGATGGAATTCTGGTTTTCTATCATTAAAGTCGTCGCCGTGGTGGGTATGATCATTTTCGGCGGCTGGATGCTGTTCAGCGGTAATGGTGCACCGGGCGCATCTGTGACGAATATCTGGCAGGCAGGCGGATTTTTCCCGCATGGAATTACCGGGCTGGTGATGTCCCTGGCGGTCATTATGTTTTCCTTCGGTGGGCTGGAGCTGGTAGGGATTACTGCGGCAGAAGCCGACAATCCTGAAATCAGCATTCCGAAAGCCACCAATCAGGTGATCTACCGTATCCTGATTTTTTATATCGGCTCCCTGACTGTCCTGCTGTCTCTTTATCCGTGGACTAAGGTCGTTGAAGGTGGCAGCCCGTTTGTCATGATTTTCCATGAACTGGGCGACAGTCTGGTGGCTAATGCCCTGAATGTTGTTATCCTGACTGCGGCATTATCGGTATATAACAGTTGCGTATACAGTAACAGTCGGATGCTGTACGGTCTTGCGAAACAAGGTAACGGGCCGCGTTCCTTGCTAAAAGTGGACCGTCGTGGTGTCCCTTATGTGGCATTGGGTCTGTCTGCACTCGCCACCGCCATTGGTGTATTAATTAATTACCTGATGCCAGCAGAAGCCTTTGGCCTGCTGATGTCTCTGGTGGTATCTGCGCTGGTAATCAACTGGGCGATGATAAGCCTGGCTCACCTGAAATTCCGCAAAACCAAAGATAAACAAGGGGTAACCACCCGTTTCCCGTCACTGTTCTATCCGCTGGGGAACTGGATTTGCCTGCTGTTTATGCTGGCCATTCTGGTCATCATGATGATGACCCCGGGCATGGCTATCTCTGTGTGGCTGATTCCGGTCTGGCTGGTTATTCTGGCTATCGGTTACCGGTTCACCCGCAAAAATCAGACGGTCTGATACAGGTCGGAAAAGATAAACAAAAACGGGCGCAGTTCGAACTGCGCCCGTTTTTTTATGGTGATAAATCCCTTCCCCGGTTACAACAACGTCCCGGTAATCGTGAGTAATGCCACGACAACCACCAGCACCAGGGTAATTCTTTTCGCCAGTGCCACTGCAATACGCGGTTTTTCAACTTTATCAGTGCAGGGGTCACGCTCCAGTGAAAACTGAGCCAGTTGCGTCAGAACCTGATAAGGCTTGTGGCGAACATCTGTCATAAACTTAAACCATGCCGGTAATGCTTTTTCACCATGACCAAGGAGCGCATAGGCTAACCCAGCCAGACGCACCGGAATCCAGTCGATAACAAACAACAGCCGGTCAACACCGGATTGTTCACGCTCTGCTGCGGTGTGGTTGGCGGCCAGCCAGCCCTGCCACGCGCGTAAAAAACCATATCCCATCAGCGTTACAGGCCCCCAGGGACCACCGACCACGAACCAAAACAACGGTGCGAGGTAAAAGCGATAATTAATCCACAACAGTGCATTTTGCAGTTCCCGCAGATATACGCGTTCGTTGGCAGTATCCGGCAAACCGTGGATCATACTTAACTCTTCAGCCATTGCCTGATGAGCGACGTTATCATCATGGCTGGCAGACTTTAGATAAGCATGATAATGCCGACGAGTCACGCCTGCACCGATGCACAGAACGCCGACCACGACCCACAATAATAAAGAGGCAATGCCAAATAATATCCCTTTTAAGCTGAGCACCAGTACCAGAGTGATTAACATGGCCAGAATAACCATTCCGGCAGTTCGCACCATCGAGAAATGCGTTTGTCCGCGAAACACCGGTCTCAGGCGGTGCTCAAGCTGCCAGTGCTCCCCGAGCTTAAATAAACGTTCCCAGCCGAGAACCAGTAACAAACTAAATAACGTCATACTTTCCAGCCTTTCTCTATCATTTATTCCGGTTTACTTATTTGTCATGGCGAGCAATTTCTGCCGGTAATAGTGCCAGTCGAATGCCTCTCCCGGGTCCGTCTTCCTGCCGGGAGCGATATCACTGTGCCCGGTAACATGTTCACTTTTAATCGGATAACAATTCATCAGGGTACGGGTTAGCTGACAGAGAGCCTGATACTGCTGTTCGGTATAGGGAAGAGTATCGGTTCCTTCCAGTTCGATACCAACAGAGAAATCATTACAATTACTTAGCCCCTGATAACATGACTGTCCGGCATGCCAGGCCCGTTTATCAAAAGCCACATACTGGACAATTTCTCCGTCACGGCGAATAAGACAATGCGCGGCGACTTTGAGCTCAGCAATATCTTTGAAATAGGGGTCGGCTTGTGGGTCAAGGCAGCCGGTAAAAAGCTGATCAATCCAGGGCCCGCCGAACTTTCCTGGCGGAAGGCTGATATTATGCACCACCAGTAACCAGGGGCTGGTATCTTCAGGACGCTCATTAAAATGTTCTGAAGGTACCTTTCTTGCCTCTGTCAGCCAGCCTGATTCTATTTTCATACCTGTGCCGTTTCCCCGCCTGGATTTGAGAATATCATAAATACTGGCATGATATTGTTTCCTGATAATACAGACCAGTATTCTGTGTTTATTGTGGTTATTCCGATGCTTAACCTGATACTCAACTGGTTACTCTATTCAACTGGTGGTGTGTTGCGCTTCAGGCTACAGTATTTATTCCTGCCATAAAAGGAGCAAACCACCTTATGCCGATTAGCCATTACGCCGCAGAACACTGCCGCCAACTTTTACTGGAACGAATTCAGACAGAAATTCCTGAGTCTGTTCAGTTAGCACTGAAAAATGCCCACCCCGCTCCTACCCTGTCGGGAGTTAAAGCCGGACACGCCGTTATTGTCTGCAAAGAAACCGGTATTTTCTGCGGGAAAGCCTGGGCGGATGAGGTATTCAGCCAGTTGGATACCAGCATCAATGTGCAATGGCAGGTCAATGATGCGGATACCATTCAGGCCGGGCAAACACTGGCAACCGTCAGCGGCCCTGCGTCAGCATTACTGGTGGCAGAGAGTGTGGTTGTCCATTTTTTACAAAATCTTTCCGGCGTTGCCACACAAATTAATGCATACGCTCAACAGTTTGTCGGGTCGGGAACCCGGTTAATCGACAGTCTGGGGAATACTCCCGGCACTAACAGTCTGAAATTTGCCCTGCTAACAGGGACGAAACAGTTTGGATGCATGGACTTTAGCGACATGATTCCGCTGCGGGAAAATCATATTATTGCCTGTGGTTCAGTATTAGAGGCGGTAGAAAATGCCCGCTGGATAGACCCGGATCGGCCAGTTGAAATTGAAGTGACGTCTCAACAACAGTTGTCAGAAGCAATCAGTGCCGAGGCTAACTTTATTTTGCTTAACGGCTTTACTCCGGCAGAGATCACTACCGCCGTCACCTTTACCAGCAAAAACTCAGCACAAACACATCTGGAAGTCGGGGGGAATATTGACGGGGGTGATCTTGCCGCACTGCTGCAGACGGGTATCGGTTATGTCGCTGCAGATGCCCTGATTCGCCACCAGAGACCTCTGAGTATATCGCTGCAATTTAAGACCTCCGATCGCTAATTACAGGTTAACACCCCAAAAAGATTTTAAGCCATCCCGCACGATTCATTGCAACGACGTAATATTACGACAATCTCGCAGAGTCCTTTCTCAGCGTGATTGTCGAGCGCATGAGTTGCTGGTGTGACCACGTTATTCTCCTGACTCATTGCTTAAGGAGGACAGCATGCATAACCAGCAAGGATTTACGCTCACAGAACTGATGATCGTTATTGCTATCATCGCCATCCTCAGTGCCATTGGATTACCGGCTTATCAGAACTACCTGCAGAAGGCCGCTATCACCGATATGTTGCAACTGATGATGCCTTATAAAACGGCGATTGAACTCTGTGCCATGGAGACCGGGAGCGTACAAAACTGTAATGCAGAAACCTATGGTATTCCCGGCGAAAAGGGTTCCCGTTACACTGAAAAAATAACCATCAGTAACGGGCAGATCACCCTGAATGGGCTCGATACACTGAAAGGCCTGCGTGTCCAACTTTTCCCGCGCTGGGATCCTAAAAAGGGTGATTTGCAGTGGTACAAGAAATGCCAGAGTGAAAATCGCTTATTACTGAATAACTGTCAGAGCCAGTTCAGATTCAGCGATCAGTCGGAGGTTTTATGACATCTTTACCTCTGGATCTCCTCTGCCGCCAGCTCCCTGCCTGTATTATTTTCCGCGATCACCAACGTATGATACTGGCGGTAACTTCGCAGCCCTCTGCAGAAATTATCGAAACATTATGTTTTGCCAGCCAGTGCCAGGTAGAATTTGAGATCTGGCCAGAGGCCAGAATTGAAAGTCATCTCAGGAATCAGCCTTCCCATCTGACTCAGGAAGCTCCCGAATATGAAGCGCCAGGAGTTCCACAGATTGCCAGCCAACTGTTGCATCTTGCCGTCAGGCAGCGGGCATCAGATATTCATCTTGAGCAAACTCTGCAGGGAGTCGTCATCCGGCTACGCATTGATGGCTTACTGCAGCCCGCCAGTCTTCCCGGCTCCTGTACAGCTCAGGCGCTGATCGCCAGGTTTAAGATTCTGGCAGGACTGGATATTGCCGAATCTCGCTTACCTCAGGATGGCCAGTTATCACTTGAAATTAACGGAGAGAATCACAGCTTTCGTTTATCGACCTTACCAACAAGGCTCGGAGAAAAACTGGTGCTCAGGCGGCTGCAGTTACTCCCTGCGACTCTGGACCCACAACAGTTAGGACTGAGTGAGCATCATTTACGACAAGTTCTTAATGTGCTTAACCAGCCTCAGGGAATGATCCTGGTGACCGGGCCAACCGGAAGCGGAAAAACCTTTACCCTCTATAGTCTGCTGAACAAACTTAACTCTAGTGATAAAAATCTCAGTAGTGTTGAAGACCCTGTTGAAATGCCACTCAATGGTATAAATCAGTCGCAGATTAACAGCAAAGCAGGTCTGGATTTCGCCCGTATTTTACGGGCATTACTCCGTCAGGATCCTGATGTCATTATGATTGGCGAAATACGGGATAATGAAACCGCCGAAATAGCCGTTAAAGCCGCACAAACCGGGCACCTGGTTCTTTCCACACTGCATACCAACTCAACCCATGAAACACTTATCCGCCTACGACAAATGGGCATTGCCGGCTATCTGCTCGCAGCCTCCCTCAAACTGGTTATTGCACAGCGACTGGTTCGTAAACTCTGTTATCACTGCCGCAAAGTGTCAGCAACAGAGATAACACTTCCTGCGTCGTTTGGAGAGCCCTGTCTAACACACTGGCTGCCTGTCGGGTGTGACCACTGTTTTTCGGGGTATTATGGCCGTATCGCATTATTTGAAATACTGACTGTACAGGGAGAGCTCCATCAGGCTATTGCCCGGGATGCCTCTGCAGAGGAGCTGAAGACCATCACTATTCGCCAGGGGATGCAAACATTATTCATTGCCGGACTGAATGCCGTCAGAGAGGGACAAACGTCATGGGCTGAAGTGGTCAGAATAACCGGAGGACCTGGTGGATCATTCAATATTGTTTGACTGGCAGGCAGTGAATCGTCAGGGAGAATATTTTGCCGGTTCAACACTGGTGAGAACACGGCAGCAACTGGTCGATTTCATGCAGACTGAAGGTCTGGTGCCAACAGAGATTATCCAAAGGAAAACCTACTCAGCCCGTCACTGGCGCTGGCCAGATAGGATATTGTTCTTCAGCCAGACGGGGACACTGTTACAGGCTGGCTTACCGCTGGCTGATGGTTTGAGCCTGCTGGCTGGCAGCCATCCGGCAAGACACTGGCGGTCAGTAATGCTGCAGTTGCAACAGCAAATACTTTCCGGACAATCATTTTCAGTAGCACTTCGGCAGTGGCCAGAAATTTTCCCGCCCGTCTGTATTTCACTGATCAGTGCCGGAGAGCAGACCGGACAACTGGAGTATTGCTGCATTAAACTGGCTCAGCAGCAGCAACGACAGTTACAGTTGAAACAGCAACTTCTTAAGGCTATGCGCTATCCACTGTTCATGTTGTTACTGACGGTGCTAATCAGTAGCGGGATGTTATTATGGGTTTTGCCGGAATTTGCCGCGATTTACCGTTCATCAAATACCCCGTTACCAGAATTCACACGGCTGTTAATTTCGTTATCAGATAACCTGATAGCCATTTTGCCAGGAATTGCAGCGCTCTTAATCGCCTTAATTTTTGGATGGCAAATCAAGCGACGAAGTAATCATGCATGGCAACTGACTGAACAACGCTTTCTGTTGCGACTGCCTCTGGCTGGAGTGCTGTGGCAGTCCACCATCCTGGCACAGATATTCAGCGTACTGGCACTGACGCAACAGTCAGGGTTACCATTGAGGGAGGGACTTAAAATCACCGGAAAGCTTCAACATGGTATACTCTGGCAGCAGGGGCTGGATAATCTCCGCATGCACATTGAACAAGGGCAATCCTTGTCATCAGGCTTAATTCAACAAGTGGGTTTCCCGCCACTCTGCTATATGCTGACCCGGTTAGGTGAACAGACAGGTACTCTGGACCACTTATTTGGCCGCCTGGCCGACTGGTATGAAACCCAGGCCAGCAGGACAACAGCAGACCTTGCAGCATCAGTCGAACCTGTCATGTTACTCATCACCGGTATCATTACCGGCAGCATTGTGGTGGCAATGTATTTACCCATGTTCAGTCTGGGTGAGGCCCTGTTATAGCGAAGGGCCCGGTAACTTAGCGCTGGTGAGGCTTTGTTGTTGCAGTCAGAGTTCTTTCTGGTAAAGAGACTGACGAAAAAACGGGTTCACAGCCATTCAAACACATCCAATAAGGCTGCCCCTGTCGTATTCAGTCAGCCCACAGGGAAGTGAAAACCAGCAACAGTATCTCCTGGTGGCCTGAACTCTCCCCCTGCTGGGATCACAGACCCATTCAGTCTCTGCCAGATTTAACAGACAGCCTGCTGGCTGGTTAAACACGCAGGCTGTCCGGTCATTACTCCTGACCGTTATAGGTCCGGTTTTCCTGCTCCGCCACCCTGATAAAGGTAGTGCGTTTAGTCAGTTCCTTTAACCGTTCCGCTCCCACATAAGTACAGGCGGAACGTAAGCCTCCCAGGATATCCCTGACTGTCGGCTCAACAGGCCCCCGCAACGGCAAGCGAACAGTTTTGCCTTCTGCGGCACGATACTCTGCGACACTGCCTGAATGGCGTTTCATTGCAGATTCCGAACTCATGCCATAAAACAACATATAAGAGTGACCATTCTCTTCCACAATGGTGCCTTCACATTCATCATGGCCGGCTAGCATTCCCCCGAGCATAACAAAATCACCACCACCACCGAACGCTTTAGCAATATCTCCTGGCACACTGCAGCCGCCATCACTGACTATCTGTCCACCCAGCCCGTGAGCGGCGTCTGCGCATTCAATCACGGCAGATAACTGGGGATAACCCACGCCGGTTTTCACCCGGGTGGTACACACTGACCCCGGCCCAATCCCGACTTTGACAATATCGGCTCCCGAGAGGATCAGCTCTTCCACCATTTCGCCAGTGACCACATTACCGGCACAAATCGTCTTATCCGGGAAGGCTTCCCTGGCGCGCTGTAGAAAATTAACAAAGTGTTCTGAGTAACCATTCGCCACATCGATACAGATAAAATTCAGACCGGAGGAAAGAGCCAGTATCTGTTTCAACTTCCCGAAATCAGCAGCAGATGTTCCGGTAGATACCATCACATGACTGAGCACCTTTTCTGAGGTATCCTGCAAAAATTGCTGCCACTGTTCGACACTGTAGTGTTTATGGACCGCGGTAAGCATCCCAAAATCAGCCAGCGCCGTTGCCATCTGAAAAGTTCCTACAGTATCCATGTTGGCAGCAATCACCGGCACCCCGGACCAGTTCAGTGCGGAGTGTTTAAAGGTAAAATCCCTGCTAAGTTCAACCTGCGAGCGGCTTTGGAGTGTAGAACGCTTCGGCCGGATCAGGACATCCTTGAATCCCAGTTTGATATCTTCTTCAATACGCATAATTTAGTCCGTTCCTGTTACAGTGAGACATCGTATGTTCCTTCCAGTGTTATCATACGCTGCAATAAAGCAACAACAAGGCTGCGTTTTTGGTTTTTATTGAGCTACAATTCGCTTATTCAGACTGAGATAATTTTCGGCGCCCGTGAGTTACTCTGCATTTTGATTCGCCCGCTTACTGTCAGGATACATACCATATGCCTTATGTTGTTGCGCTCACCGGAGGTATTGGTAGCGGCAAAACCACTATCGCAGAAATGTTCGCCCGGTTAGGGGTGAAAATTGTCGATGCAGACATTATTGCCCGTCAGGTCGTCGAACCCGGCTCACCGGCTCTTAGCGAAATCCGCAATCACTTTGGTCCACAGGCCATATTGCCTGGAGGAAACTTAAACCGGGGCTGGCTACGGCAGCGCATTTTTGCTGATCCTGTCAGTAAGCAATGGCTGAATGATCTGTTGCATCCGTTGATTCAGCAACAGACACAACAATTGATCAACGAAATTACTGACGACTGGTGTCTTTGGGTCGTGCCACTTCTCACAGAAAACGGCTTGCAAGACCAGGCAGATCGGGTGTTGGTAGTCGATATCGATGAAGAAACACAGATTCGCCGCACCATGGCCAGAGATAATATTACGCGTCAGCAGGCCGCTGACATTCTGACGGCTCAGGCCAGCCGGCAATCGCGCTTACAGATTGCCGATGATGTGATTGATAATTCCGGTTCACCGGAAGAACAGCAGCAGGTCGTGGCTATGCTATACCAGCGCTATCAGTTACAGGCGTCAGCAAAAAAAGGATCGGTACCATGAGCTCTGTTGTCCTGTTTGAATATCCGTTAAATGAAAAGATGCGTACCTGGTTGAGAATTGAGTATCTCATGCAGCAATTAACCGGGAGTATGCCGGTCAGTGATCCAGTCTCCGCTTTGAGTTTTTTCCGTGGTATCGGCGATTTACTGGATATTTTTGATCGCGGTGATATGCGGGCAGACCTCGTAAAAGAGCTGGATCGTCAACAACAGAAACTGCAAAGCTGGCTGAGTGTCAGCGGGGTCGACACTCTTAGGGTGACAGAACTACTGCAGCAGTTGAAAGGCCAGTCAGCGCGACTGATGACAGCACCTCGTATGGGACAACAACTGCGCGAAGACCGGTTTATCAGTCAGGTCCGGCAGCGTCTGAGCATCCCTGGTGGATGTTGCAGCTTTGACCTGCCAGCTCTGCATGTATGGCTAAACCTGCCGGAAGAGGAACGCCAGGCCCAGGTCACAGAATGGTATACTACCCTGGAACCACTGCGTGAAAGCCTGGCTTCAGTCCTGGAACTTATCCGCCAGTCAGG
This sequence comes from Tatumella morbirosei, assembly GCF_000757425.2. GTDB lineage: Bacteria > Pseudomonadota > Gammaproteobacteria > Enterobacterales > Enterobacteriaceae > Tatumella > Tatumella morbirosei. Next base: position 1,636,682 of record NZ_JPKR02000003.1, read on the forward strand.
TAATTTTCAGCCACAAACAAGCCTGAATGGTTTTTTCCAGGATACTGCCGAAGATGCCGATTTACTCAGGCTGAAGGTGGATAACAGCACTGCACTTTACCCGCAGATTTCTGGTCACAAAAATCGTTACGCCATCCGTTTTTTACCGATGGATACTGGCGGCGGAGAAATACCGTCCCGGTTACAGTTTGAACTCGCATGTTGTTAAGAGGAATGTATGCAGGAAGAGATTGTCACAGTTCAATGCCCTACTTGCCAAAAAGATGTCATCTGGGATGAGCTCAGCCCATGGCGGCCGTTTTGTTCAAAACGTTGCCAGATGATCGATTTGGGTGAGTGGGCCGCCGAGGAAAAACGTATCCCGGTGGATGATAAACTTTCTGAAGACGAAGAGTGGAGCGGGGAATAACGCGGCCAACAGACAGGGGCAAGACGCCATCGCATTGCCCCTCTCCGGATTACAGCTCGCCGGCAACCAGTTTGCCAACCAGTTGATGATTAGCCGGCGGGAATTCGTCTGCCTGAAGATCCTGCTGTGCGACCCAGCGCTGTGGCTGCCCTTCTTTGCCCCAGGGCTCGCCATTCCACTGTTCAACAATAAAAAAGTGCAGGGTGACCCGGACATTATCATAGGTGTGGTCAGCGTTCCCAGCCGGTTGTGCAGAAAGTACTTCAATGCCAGTTTCTTCCATAAGTTCACGCTTCAGCGCCTGCTCAGCAGTTTCGCCTTGCTCAATTTTCCCGCCGGGAAACTCCCATTTGTTTGCCATATGTGAAGTCGATGAACGTTGGGCAAGAAAAATTCCCCGCGCAGGATCCCGAATAATACCTACCGCTACCTGAAGATGTTTCATTGATTACCTTAATATTCGTTGTTTGTCGGAAATAAAATCCCGATATCATGACAATGCTGAAGAGATACCCGTGAATAACGGCCAATAAAAAGGTCCATGTCACCATGAACCTTCTTCTTATGAGCCGCAACAAGCCGGCCTTACGGCCGGTTACAGGTCACTCAGGCAATTCGTCCATGACATTGCTTGAATTTTTTACCTGAACCACAAGGACAGGGATCATTACGCCCAACTTTACGCTCACCGCTTTGAGAGGCTAACTCTTCGGCAGCGGCAGTATCAGAATCCACATGGCTAAGCTGCTGCTGGCTGGCTAAACGTTCTGCTTCTTCACGACGTTGTTGCTCAAGCGCTTCAATTTCTTCTGGCATGCGAACCTGAACTTTGCTCAGGGTACTGATCACTTCATATTTCAGTGATTCCAGCATGTTAGAGAACATAGCGAAAGATTCACGTTTATATTCCTGTTTCGGATCTTTTTGTGCATAACCACGCAAATGGATACCCTGACGTAAATAATCCATGGCCGCCAGATGCTCTTTCCACAATGAATCCAGTGTCTGAAGCATTACACCTTTTTCAAAGTTACGCATCATATCCGCGCCGACGACAACTTCTTTCTCTCTGTAATTCTCCAGAGTGCGTTGCATGATACGTTCGCGTAATGTTTCTTCATGGAGCTCCGGCTCTTTATCCAGCCACTCAGCAATCGGCAGATTCAGATCGAAGTCATTGCGTAACCTCTCTTCCAGCCCCGGAATATCCCACATCTCTTCCAGAGACTGTGGCGGAATATAACTATCGATAGTCGCCGTCATGACATCTTCGCGAATACCATTAATGGTCTCACTCACATCAGACACATCCAGCAATTCATTACGCTGTGTATAGATTGCACGACGCTGATCACTCGCGACATCATCGTATTCAAGCAACTGTTTACGGATATCAAAGTTACGGCTTTCAACTTTACGCTGTGCATTAGCGATAGCTTTGGTCACCCATGGATGCTCAATAGCTTCGCCTGGCTTCATCCCCAGTTTACGCATCATGCCTGACACACGGTCTGAGGCGAAAATACGCATCAGTGCATCTTCCATTGACAGGTAGAAACGGGAAGAACCTTTATCCCCCTGACGACCGGCACGACCACGCAGCTGGTTATCGATACGACGAGATTCATGACGTTCAGTACCGATGATATGCAAACCACCTGAGTTTAACACTGCATCATGACGTTTTTGCCATTCAGCTTTAATGGCACTGATTTCTTCTTCAGATGGGTTCTCACGAGCCTCAACTTCAGCATGCCAACTACCGCCCAGCATAATGTCAGTACCACGACCCGCCATGTTGGTCGCAATCGTCACCGCTGACGGCTGACCCGCCTGGGCGATGATATCAGCTTCGCTGGCATGAAATTTAGCGTTCAGAACATTATGCTTAATTCCGGCTTTAGTCAGCTCATGCGAGACGACCTCTGATTTCTCAATCGAAATAGTACCGACCAGTACTGGCTGACCGTTAGCGGTGCGCTCGCGGATATCCTCGATGATGGCATCAATTTTCTCTTTCTCTGTCATATAGACCAGATCCGGAAGATCTTTACGGACCATCGGACGGTTAGTCGGCAGTACAATCGTATCCAGTTTGTAGATTGAACTGAATTCAAAGGCTTCGGTATCGGCAGTCCCGGTCATTCCGGCCAGTTTGTCATACAGACGGAAATAGTTTTGGAAGGTGATAGAAGCCAGAGTCTGGTTTTCGTTCTGGATTTCCACCCCTTCTTTAGCTTCAACCGCCTGATGCAAACCATCTGACCAACGACGGCCCTGCATGGTACGTCCTGTATGTTCATCAACGATAACCACTTCACCGTCTTTCACGATGTAGTCAACATCACGGGTAAATAACGCATGTGCACGCAGTGCAGCTGTAACGTGATGCATCAACATGATATTGGTAGGAGAATACAGCGATTCACCTTCTTCCATGATTCCCTGGCTGACCAGCAGCTGTTCAATCTTCACCAACCCACGTTCGGTCAAATGCACCTGGCGGGATTTCTCATCAACAGAGAAATCACCCTCTCCCTGGAAAGTGTCAGAGTCTTCTTTATCCTGACGCACCAGATGAGGAATAATTTTATTGACCTTGATATACAACTCAGAACTGTCTTCTGCCGGGCCGGAAATAATCAGGGGGGTACGAGCTTCATCAATCAGGATGGAGTCAACTTCATCCACCAGGGCGTAGTTTAGTTTACGCTGCACGCGCTCTTCCGGGCTGAAAGCCATGTTGTCGCGCAGGTAGTCAAAACCATATTCGTTATTAGTGCCGTAGGTGATATCCGCGCCATAGGCTTCACGCTTAGCAGGAGCCGGCATTCCTGGCAGGTTAATACCGACGGTCAGGCCGAGGAATTCAAATAACGGACGGTTATTTTCCGCATCACGCTGGGCCAGATAATCGTTGACCGTCACTACGTGCACACCTTTACCTGACAATGCATTCAGATAAGCAGGCAGAGTTGCTGTCAGGGTTTTACCTTCACCGGTACGCATCTCTGCAATGCAACGCTCATTCAGCACCATACCACCCATTAACTGCACATCGAAATGGCGTATATTAAAGATACGGCGACTGGCTTCACGAACCGTGGCGAAGGCTTCAGGAATCAGGCTTTCCAGCACTTCACCTTTTTCCAGACGGGCGCGGAACTCTGCTGTTTTTCCTTTCAGTTGTTCATCAGTCAGTGCTGTGAACTGTGGTTCCATTTTATTAATAATATCAACCGTTTTACGCATACGGCGTAAAGTACGATCATTACTGCTACCAAAAATTTTAGTTAATAATTTAATGACCATTTTTTTATAATCTCAATTCAGCAAAAATTTGCTGCAAAAAATTGGGGGGTAATTGTTTGCTTGATCTCAGGCGGCCACGGGGCCGGCACGGATGCCCTGAATCCCGGCCAGCCACAGGCCACTATTAAAAACAGAAGGAGTCCGGTTACCCTCTGGCTGCGGGCGAGAAATCACCACACCGGCAGAAGGCCTGGTGGTTAGCAGAGCATGCAGTGACTGCAGTACTGCAATTTTTTGCACAGCCAGTGGTAATAATTGTTGCTGTGTTTCTGGCTGAATCTGCGGCAGGGAAAAGGAAAGATGACGAATTACTACCCGAATAGCATGCTGATGCCAGTAATCTACACTCACCCCGGGGCGACGTACCGTTGAACGACTCCGCAACAGGTTCTCAAACGGGACAGTATTACCGATGAACAGGGTATTGGCAGGAACATCCGCACCATTGCCGGATTCAAGCGCCTGTGCATTCGCTACCGGCAAGCCAAGGCTCGCCGCGACCATCCCCAGCAGGAGATGCGGCCAGAAATAACGCATGCCAAGTTGTCGCCAACGTGAAAAAAGTCCGATCACAATCTGTCCATTGAATACGGGTATACGCACATCCGGGGAAATTCAGCTATCCCTGCAAAAACCAGCCGGACATGTCCTTTGATATATCAGAGATAGTAACACTAATGACAGTTTTCAACATCAGAGAATAAGGAGCAGGCGAATAAATTCAGGATTTTTGCTGATTTTTTCGGCAGAACATCAGGTGGGAACAAAAAAACAGCAGGCTTACTGACCGGAGAGAGTATCAGTAATTCCTGCTGTTCTTAGATTTTATCAGGCCAGAACCAGATTCGGTGCTTTAAACGCCTGAGGCAATTCGGCTTCATCTTCAAAGGTTGCCCATTCCCAGGCTTCTTGTTTTGCCAGCACCGCCTGAAGCAACTTGTTGTTCAGTGCATGTCCGGATTTGAATGCAGTAAATGCACCAATCACGTTATGACCACACATAAATAAGTCACCGATAGCATCCAGCATTTTGTGGCGAACAAACTCGTCTTCAAAACGCAGGCCATCTTCATTCAGTACACGGAATTCATCCAGGCCAATCGCACAGTCAAGACTACCGCCCAGGCACAGGCCACGAGACTGCAGATATTCGATTTCATGCATGAAGCCGAAGGTACGGGCACGACTAATCTGGCGAACAAATGCATCGGCCGAGAAGTTCAGCTGATAACGCTGTGAACTTGCATCTATCGCCGGGTGTTTAAAGTCGATAGTAAAATCCAGAGAAAAACCATTGTAAGGTTTCAGCTCTGCCCATTTATCACCGTCTTCAACGCGTACAGCCTGTTTAATACGAACGAATTTTTTAGCGCTGTTAAGTTCTTCAACCCCTGCATCCAGCAGCAGGTAAACGAACGGTGCAGCACTACCATCCATAATCGGGATTTCTGGCGCATCAACTTCAACAATAATATTGTCGATACCCAGCCCGGCCAGCGCCGAATTTAAATGCTCGACGGTCGAAATACGCACACCTTCGTCGTTTACCAGGCAGGTACTCAGCATGGTATCGCGCACGTATTTTGCATCAGCCGGAAAATCCACCGGTGGATTCAAGTCTGTGCGACGATAGATGACCCCGGTATTGGCCGACGCAGGGCGCAGAGTCAGGGTGACTTTCTTACCGGTATGTAAACCGATACCTGTCGCCTGAACAATACGTTTTAATGTCCTTTGTTTGATCATCGTATTAATCTCGCAAAATTACTCTTCATTCATGACTATACACTACTTAGTTGCCGCCATTTTAGCACAAAGAGCGAGCAAGGCCAAATATCGGTATATTCTTAGTCAGCCTGTTTACGCAAAAACGCTGGAATATCAAGATAATCAGGCTCTTTATTCGCCTGGCCAGCTGGGTCATTGACGACTTTAGCCGCAGGTTTTTGTTCCTGTGGTAATGGTGTCAGACCATGCTGCTGGTAACGGTGGTCCATCACTGGCTGGCTGGCATTTTTGTTGGTCACCAGGGTTATCTCAGGACGTTTGTCCATGCCGATACCTGTCGCAACAACAGTGACACGCAGTTCGTCGTTCATTTCCGGATCCAGTGAAGTACCGATAACCACGGTCGCATTATCTGATGCAAATGCACGGATGGTGTTACCGACGGTTTCGAACTCATCCAGACGCAGGTCGAAGCCAGCAGTGATGTTAACCAACACACCACGCGCACCTGAAAGATCGATATCTTCCAGTAACGGGCTGGAAATAGCCATTTCAGCCGCTTCTTCAGCACGATCTTCACCACAGGCAACGCCGGAACCCATCATGGCATAACCCATTTCAGACATCACTGTACGTACGTCAGCAAAGTCGACGTTCATCAGGCCCGGACGGGTGATCAGTTCAGCGATACCCTGAACAGCACCTTTTAATACATCGTTCGCAGCGCCAAAAGCATCCAGCAACGAAATACCACGACCAAGCACTTTCAGCAGTTTGTCATTTGGAATGGTGATTAATGAGTCAACATGCTTGGAAAGTTCAGCAATACCCTGCTCAGCAAAAGCCATACGCTTTTTGCCTTCAAAGTTAAATGGCTTGGTCACAACAGCCACTGTCAGGATACCCAGATCTTTAGCAACTTCAGCGACCACTGGTGCAGCACCCGTACCGGTACCACCGCCCATACCCGCAGCGATAAACACCATATCAGCACCATCCAGCGCAGCGCGTAGTGCTTCACGGTCTTCTTCTGCTGAGTTACGGCCAACTTCAGGGTTCGCACCCGCCCCCAGCCCTTTAGTAATGTTATTACCAATCTGGATGGTCTGACCGACAGCCGTCTTACGTAATGCCTGAGCATCGGTATTGACTGCAAAGAATTCAACACCTTCGATACGCTCGCGTACCATATGCTCTACGGCGTTACCGCCGCCGCCGCCAACGCCGATGACTTTTATCACCGCATCGTTGGTTAATTCCATAGGTTCAAACATGATTTCTCTCCGTTATGTGCCTGTCGCCTGGAGACCATAAATGCTGTTAGCATGATCTCCTTTAGTAAAAATTAAAACTCTTTTTTAAGCCAACTATTGATTCGTTTAAACCAACCGCCGACTGATGCTCTTTTCTCGCTATCACCATCCCCACCCAGATGCGACTCCTTGCCATAATGCAACAGGCCAACAGCCGTTGAATAGTAGGGTTCCTGCGCATAATCGGTCAGGCCGGTGATATTTAAAGGCTGACCAATACGGACCTGGGTATGGAATACCCGTTGCGCGCAAGCCGCCAGACCTTCAATCTGCCCTGCTCCACCGGTTAACACGATGCCGGCAGCCAGATGATGCTTCACTCCCTGCTGACGTAACTGTTCCTGAAGCTCCAGGATTTCGTCATTCACCAGGTTTAACAATTCGGTATAACGAGGTTCGATAACTTCAGCCAGCGTCTGACGTTGCAAACTGCGTGGTGGTCTTCCGCCAACACTCGGGACTTCGACATTTTCGTCTTTACCCACAATCGAACCTAAGGCACAACCATGACGGACTTTAATTGCTTCCGCATCGGTGGGCGGGGTGCCAAACGCATAGGCGATATCACTGGTCACCACATTCCCTGCATAAGGGATTACTTTAGTGTGTCGCAATGCTCCGCCGGTATAGACCGCCATATCCATTGTACCACCACCAATATCAACCACACAGACACCCAGTTCACGTTCATCTTCAGTCAGAACCGCATAACTTGATGCCAGTCCGGCGAAAATGAGTTGATCCACTTTCAGCCCACAACGTTCAACCGCTTTAACGATGTTTTTCGCCATATCGTTATGACAGGTAATCAGATGCACTTTCGCCTGCATCCTGACCCCCGATAATCCTACAGGATTTTTGATCCCTTCCTGATAGTCGATGGCATATTCCTGAGGAATTACGTGCAAAATCCGGTGTTCATCACGGACACGAACTGATTTCGCCGTATGTACCACATTCTCTACATCATCCTGGGTTACTTCTTCTTCCGAAATCGGAACCATCCCGATTTCGTTCTGACAACTGATATGCTTACCGGACAGCGCCAGGTAAACTGACGATATCTGACAGTCAGCCATTAATTCAGCCTGGTCTATCGCCCGCTGAACGCATTTCACCACTGACTCGAGATCGTTTACGCCGCCTTTATCCATCCCACGGGACGGACAGCTGCCTACTCCGATAATGTTGACCATACCATCGGGCAGAATCTCCCCTACAAGGGCAGCAACCTTAGCGGTGCCGATTTCAAGTCCTACTACAAGTTTTCTGTCCGTTGCCTTGATCATTATTGTTTAGCCTGTGCCTGCTTTTGTTGCTGGTTAGTGGTCTGAGGTTCAACAGGAGCGGCTACCCAACCAACTGCCGCACCGGAGTCATACCGTAAGTCCACATAACCTATCCGTTTATTCTCCGCCTGCCCCTGCCTGAGCAGTACCGGGTAAAGGTCAATAAAACGTTGTAAACGTTTCATTGTTTCATCACGTCCCAGTTCGATTTTCATATCATCACTGGTGACCAGTTGCCATGAACGTCGTGCGGTCATCGAAGCCGCCTTCAGAATAACTTTCGAAGGCTTTAACATATCGCTCATCTGATAGAAGCCAGCCATGACCTCTTTCTCACTGCCTTCTGGCCCGTAGAGCATGGGCATCGCTTGCTTACCCAACTGGCTTAAAGGTAAGCTAAAAGACACTCCATCCGCATCAACCACATTCTGATCATTCCAGCGGGCTACAGGAACATATTCAACCAGATGAATCTTTAATTCGTCAGGCCACTGCTTACGTACACTGACCTGTTTAATCCATGGCAGCCGCTCAATCTGCTGCTGTATCACATCCACATTCTGTGACATAAATGTGCCTGGTGGACCCAGTGATAAAATCGCCTGACGGATATCATCGTTAGTGGTGTAATGCGTGTCTCCGGTCACCACCAGTTTCGAAAGTGGTAAACGGGATGCGTCATCCATCCATTTCACTACCATCACACCACCCAGCACCATGACACCGATGACCATTAACAGAAAGATCATCCCGAACAGGCGCGAACCATTACTACGTCCGGACCCCATACGATCCTGTGGTTCCCGGTTGCGTGTATTTAAAGCCGCCTGAGACATATCAGTCTGTTAACTCCAGAATCATGGTCACTAATTGCGAAAACTCTATACCTGCCTGTTTTGCTGCCATCGGCACCAGACTATGGCTGGTCATGCCTGGCGAGGTATTGACCTCTAATAGCTGGAAATTACCCTCTCCGTCCATCATGACATCAACACGACCCCATCCGCTGCAACCTAAAGAATGCCATGCCGCCAACACTAATTCATTCAGCGCAATCTGTTGTTGTTCATCTAATCCTGACGGACAAAAATATTCTGTGTCATCAGCGAGATATTTTGCATTGTAGTCGTAAAATTCTGTTTTAGCTTTAATTCGTATTGAAGGCAGAACTTTATTGCCAATAATTGCAACCGTATATTCTTCACCGCTGAGAAAAGCTTCGACCAGAACTTCGCTATCATATTGAAAAGCAAGTTCTAAAGCAGCAAACAGATCGTCTGCATGGTTAACCCGGCTAATCCCAACACTGGAACCTTCGTTACCAGGCTTTACAAATAATGGCAGCCCCAGCGCCTTAACTGACTCCAGAGTCGACTGATCTAACCCTGCGCTCATCTGCTGGCGTGTCAGACAAACAAACCGGCTGGTTGGTAATCCACACCCCTGCCACAACCATTTAGTACGGGCTTTATCCATGGTGATTGCCGAAGCCATCACACCACTGCCGGTATACGGCAAACCGATAAAATCCAGTACCGCCTGCAGTGTCCCATCTTCCCCGCCACGGCCATGCAGAGCAATAAATGCACGGGTAAAACCTTGTTCTTTCAGGCTAAGTACCGATTGTTCACGGGTATCTATCCCATAAGCGTTCCATCCCGCCGCAGTTAACCCGGCGACGACCGCACGACCTGACTCAAGAGAAACTTCTCGTTCTGCCGAGGACCCGCCCATCAAAACAGCAATTTTTTCAACCATGCTGCTCCTCCGTGCGGGCAACCGGCTGTAATTTATGCTCAGCCAGAGTCCGGGCAATACGACCCACTGTCCCTGCTCCCTGAGCCAGAATCAAATCATTACCACTCAATACCGGAGCCAGCATTTCCGCCAGCAACTCATTGTCTGCCACCAAAATCGGATCAACTTTTCCACGACTACGGATTGACCGGCATAATGCCCTGCTGTCAGCTCCGGCAATCGGCGCCTCCCCGGCTGAATAGACGTCCAGCATGAGCAACACATCCACCTGACATAGCACATTGGCAAAATCATCAAACAGATCACGGGTCCGTGTATAACGATGTGGCTGGAATATCATCACCAGTTTCTTATCCGGCCAGCCCGCTCTTGCTGCTTTGATGGTGGCATCAACTTCTGTCGGGTGATGACCATAGTCATCCACCAACATCGCCGTTCCACGGGTTCCATTTACCGGGGCCGTCGGATATTCCCCCAGCAAGTCGAAACGCCGACCGGTTCCCTGGAAGTTCTCCAGTGCTGCCAGTATCTCTGCATCATCGATGCCTTCTTCTGTGGCAACGCTGACAGCCGCAGCAGCATTCAATGCATTGTGACGACCGGGCGCGTTCAGAGTCACGTCCATCACCGGCTTGTCCTGACGCACCAGCCGGAAGTGGCCACGGGCACCCTGTTGCTGATAATTTTCAATTCTTACGTCAGCATCATCACTGAAACCATAAGTGGTTATCTGACGTCCGACTCGTGGGATGAGTTCACGAATCACAGGATCATCCACACACAACACCGCGCGACCATAAAATGGCAGGTTATGCAGGAAGTTCACGAACGTCTGTTTCAGGTTTTCAAAATCCCCCTGATAGGTGTCCATATGATCTGCTTCGATATTGGTGACGATCGCAACCATGGGTTGCAGATGCAGGAACGATGCATCACTTTCATCGGCTTCTGCTATCAGGTAGCGGCTGCTACCCAACCGGGCGTGAGTTCCGGCTGCTTTCACCAGTCCGCCATTAACAAACGTCGGATCCAGCCCACCTTCGGCATAGATACTGGAAACCATCGCCGTGGTGGTGGTTTTACCGTGTGTGCCGGCAATCGCGATCCCATGCCGGAAACGCATCAGCTCGGCCAACATTTCAGCCCGGCGGATCACCGGAATCCTGGCCTCACGGGCCGCCACCAGCTCAGGGTTATCCTGAGAAATAGCACTGGATACCACGACCACGCTGACATCTGTCACATTCTCTGGCCGGTGGTTAAAGTAAATAGTCACACCCAGTGAACTCAGATGCTGAGTCACCGGATTTGGCGCCAGATCCGAACCGCTGATCTGATACCCCTCATTTGCCAGCACTTCAGCAATACCGCCCATGCCAGCACCACCGATGCCAACAAAATGGATATGCCTGACCCGACGCATTTCAGGCACAACAGAGCGAAGTTTTGCTAATTGCTGAGTATTCATTTATTCACACTACCTGTTATCACTTTGCCCGTTTTACCGGGGAGCTGCTCTTCTGGAGCACTATTCATTTGGCGGCTTTTGCCACTTCAGTTGCCACACGTTCAGTGGCATCCGGGATCGCAATGGCTCGAGCTTTTAAGGCCATGGCCAGTAACTGTTGGCGATCCCAGCCCGCCAGGGTGTCGGCGACCCCCTGAGCGTTAAAATCTGGCTGTTCGAAAATTCTTGCTGCTCCTGCTTTTTCCAGCGGTAAAGCATTCCAGTATTGCTGGCGATCTTTATGCTGAAACGGAACAAATATCGCCGGTAGCCCTGCAGCCGCAATTTCACTGACTGTCAATGCGCCCGAACGACACACCACCACATCAGCCCAGGCATAAGCTTCCGCCATATCATCGATAAACTCCGCGACCCGGTGTCCGGTTTGTCCGACGCTGGCATACAATTCATTCACCTGCGCCAGTGCGCCTTTACCGGTCTGGTGCCAGAGAGTAATACTCTCCCCTGCTTTTTGAGCGACCAGAGGCATAGTCTGATTGAGGATTCTCGCTCCCTGACTACCCCCTATCACCAGCACCCTCAGCGGGCCTTCTCTGCCGGCAAAGCGTTGTTCCGGAGCCGGCAGCGCCAGTACATCGGTCCGCACCGGGTTTCCAACCACTTCTGCATCGGGAAAAGCCCCCGGGAAAGCCTGCATGACTTTGCGCGCTATCTTCGATAACCCTTTATTCGTCAAACCGGCTATCCCGTTTTGCTCATGTAACACCACCGGGATGCCACAACTCCAGGCCGCCAGGCCACCAGGACCAGAAACATAGCCGCCCATGCCCAGTACCACATCTGGTTGCCAGGCCTTCATGATGGCCCGGGCCTGTCGCCATGCAGTAAAAATCCGTAGCGGCGCCATAAGCTGCGCTTTTAACCCTTTGCCACGCAATCCACTGATTTGAATAAAATCGATATCAATGCCATGCTTTGGCACCAGGTCAGCTTCCATCCGGTCTGCAGTACCCAGCCAGCGAACCTGCCAGCCTTGATCCATCAGATGGTGCGCAACAGCCAGCCCCGGAAACACATGTCCGCCGGTTCCTCCGGCCATCACCATCAGTCGTTTGCCACTCATCGACTACCCCGGGTAAACGCCTGTGCTTTTGTCAGACGTGTTTCATAATCTATTCGTAATAACAGCACTATCGCTGTAGACATAATAATCAGGCTCGATCCCCCGTAACTGATCAGGGGTAACGTCAGACCTTTGGTTGGCAGCATTCCGGCAGCGGCCCCGACGTTAACCAGCGCCTGAAAACTAAACCAGACACCGATAGCACAGGCCAGAAACCCGGAGAAACGCTGATCTAACTCCAGCGCTCTGCGCCCAATGGACATCGCCCGAAAAGCGACGAAGAATACCATTAAAAGTGCCAATACCACACCGAAAAAGCCCAGTTCTTCACCAATAATCGAGAAGATAAAGTCAGTATGTGCTTCCGGTAAGTATTCAAGTTTCTGTACCGAATTCCCCAGTCCCTGCCCCCAGAATTCACCACGACCAAAGGCCATGAGTGACTGGGTTAACTGATAACCACTGCCGAAAGGATCGGCCCAGGGGTTCCAGAAAGAAGTTACACGCCGCATACGATAGGGCTCAGCAATAATCAGCAACACAACCGCAAATATTCCGGACCCGATAATCGCCAGGAACTGCCACAATTTTGCTCCGGCCAGAAACAGCATCGCCAGGGTGGTAACAAACAACACAATGACCGTACCGAGGTCTGGCTGAGCCAGCAGTAATACCGCCAGAACGACCATGACCCCCATCGGTTTACAGAACCCCCAGAAGTTACTCCGGACTTCATCCACCTTTCGCACCAGATAACTGGCGAGATAACAAAATAGTGACAGCTTAGAAAATTCAGCGGGCTGAATACGTAACGGTCCTAACGCAATCCAGCGTGAGGCCCCGTTAACTGAGCTTCCCACCACCAAAACCACCAGCAACATAACGACCGAGGCCAGCAGCATGACATTGCTGTAACGCTGCCAGAAGGACATAGGTAACCGCAGTGTCACCAGTGATATTGCGAAACCAAGTCCCAGATAGAAAGCGTCACGCTTCGCAAAGTAGAACGGGTCATCACTCATCCGCTGGCCCACAGGAACTGACGCAGAGGTCACCATCACAAAACCAATAATTGCCAGACCAAAGGTCAGCCATAACAAGGTGCGGTCATAGAGAATGATGGCAGTGTCATCACTTTTTCTGGCTCCCATGACCCAGTCTCTTAAACGACCAGTGATCGCCATAACTGCAGTGCCGGCAAGCGCCAGGCCTGGAATACGCATTAGCCTAACTCCTTAGCTAACCGGGTAAAAAGATCGCCCCGTTGCTCAAAATTTTTAAACTGATCCAGACTGGCACATGCCGGAGACAGCAATACCATGTCTCCCTGTCGGGTCTGCGGGGCAATCTCTGTCATCACTTGCTGTAATGTTTCTCTGCACTCAGAGATTTCAGGACGTAATGCCGCCAGTTCAGCCGCATCCCGGCCAAAGCAGTAAATCTTCAGATTATCCTTTAGCAGGTAAGGTTGCAGAGGAGAGAAATCTGCGGATTTTCCGTCGCCCCCCAGCAATAACCACAATGTTCCTGAAACATTAAGTCCTTTCAGCGCGGCTTCAGTACTGCCGACATTGGTCGCTTTCGAGTCATTGATCCAGTCCACCCCTTTATTGCGGTAGGCCAGATTAAATCGGTGACTCAGCCCGCTAAAGCGAGTGAGTGCTTCCAGGCTGGACGCTCGAGGCAAACCGACAGCGTCAGCCAGTGCCAGTGCCGCCAGCGCATTGGTAAAATTATGCTGACCGGTGAGTTTCATTTCCCGGGTATCCAGCACTTTCTCGCCCTTCACCCATAACCAGGTAGCGCTTTGCTGACTGTCCAGATGATAGTCACCGGAATTCACACCGAAACTGATGCAACGGTTATCCACTCCCCTCACCGGCAAGGTCAGACTATCATCGGCATTAACCACACAGACTCTGGCATTTTCGTAAACCCGTAACTTGGCTGCGCGGTACTGCTGCATCCCGAGCGGATAACGATCCATATGATCTTCGGTAACGTTCAGTATGGTTGCCGCTGCTGCCGCAAGACTATATGTGGTCTCCAGCTGAAAACTGGATAATTCCAGTACGTACAACTGTGCCGGTTGTTCCAGCAACGACAGCGCAGGTAAACCGATATTACCGCCTACCCCGACCTGCCAGCCGGCAGCTTTAGCCATTTCTCCCACCAGTGTGGTCACGGTGCTTTTACCGTTAGATCCGGTAATCGCTACGATCGGGGCGCGGGCTTCACGGCAAAACAGTTCAACATCACCGATAATTTCCACCCCGGCTTCGGCAGCTTCTGCCAGCGCCGGATGCGCCAGGGCAATGCCCGGACTTGCGATAATTAAATCGGCATCCAGTAACCAGGCCTCGTTAATCCCCCCGAGGTAACGCTCCAGATGTTCCGGTAATTTATCCAGTCCGGGAGGGGACATTCGGGTATCAACCACCCGCGGCATTACTCCGCGGGCTAAAAAGAAATCAACACAGGACAGGCCGGTCAGCCCCAGCCCGATAATGACAACTTTTTTACCCCGATAGTCAGACATCATTAGCGTACCTTAAGGGTCGCCAGTCCGATCAGGACCAGCATTAACGAAATAATCCAGAAGCGCACGATAACGCGAGGTTCCGGCCAGCCTTTCAGTTCATAGTGGTGATGGATAGGAGCCATGCGGAAGATACGTTGTCCGCGCAGTTTGAACGATCCTACCTGCAGAATGACCGACAGAGTCTCCACTACAAATACCCCGCCCATAATCACCAGTAAGAATTCCTGACGTAATAACACGGCAATGGTTCCAAGCGCACCGCCCAGAGCCAGCGAGCCGACATCGCCCATAAATACCTGCGCCGGGTAGGTGTTAAACCATAAAAAGCCTAAACCAGCACCGACAATTGCCGTACAGACAATCACCAGCTCCCCCGCATGACGCAGATACGGAATATGCAGGTATTCGGCGAAGTTCACGTTACCGGTGGCCCAGGCAACCAGACCGAAACCGGCCGCAACAAACACTGTTGGCATAATTGCCAGACCATCCAGACCGTCTGTCAGGTTTACTGCATTACTGGTGCCAACAATGACGAAGTAAGTCAGTAACAGGTAACTCAGGCCCAGTTGCGGCATAACATCTTTAAAAAATGGCACGACCAGTTGGGTCGCCGGAGTACCTTTCCCGATTGCATACAGCGTAAAGGCCACGCCTAATGCAATCACCGACTGCCAGAAATATTTCCAGCGGGCAATCAGACCTTTGGTGTCTTTACGTACCACTTTGCGGTAATCATCTATAAACCCGATGATGCCGTAACCTATCAGCACGACCAGTACACACCAGACATAAGGGTTAGACGGATACGCCCACATCAGGACCGAAATGGTGATTGACGTCAGAATCATCAGTCCGCCCATTGTCGGCGTACCACGCTTGCTGAAATGTGACTCCGGGCCGTCGTTACGAACCACCTGACCAATTTGCAGTTTTTGTAGCCATGCGATCAAACGTGGCCCCATCCACAGACTGATAAACAACGAGGTCAGCAGACTGACAATGGCGCGAAACGTCAGGTACGAAAAGATATTAAATCCTGAGTAGAGGGAAACCAGGTGTTCAGCCAACCAGACTAACATGTGCCTTTCTCCTGTAATTGCTGAACCACTTCTTCCATAGCAGCACTTCTCGAACCTTTGATCAAAATGGTAACTTCCTGATGTTCAGATAATAATTTCCGCAACCGCGCAATCAGCGCCGGTTTGCCAGTAAAATGTTCACCCTGCTGGCTTTCCTGAGAGATAAAACGGCTCAGTGTTCCAACGCTCAATACTTTATCAATACCTGCTTCCCGTGCAGCAACGCCAACCGCACGGTGGCACTGTTCAGCTTCATCACCTAACTCTGCCATGTCGCCAACCACCATAATCCGGTAACCCGGCATCTCGCCCAGCACCTGTGCTGCTGCCGTCATTGAACCGACATTCGCATTGTAACTGTCGTCCAACAATTGCTGTTGTTCAGACAATCGGACAGGGAAGAGTCGTCCGGGTACCGGTTGCAGATCACTGAGCCCGGTTGCAATCGCAGGCAAAGGCGCCCCCACTGCCAGAGAGAGAGCCGCCGCAGCCAGGGCATTAGCGATGTTATGCCGGCCAGGGAGTGGCAGACGAACCGCGACGCTACCCTGCGGGGTGTACAGAGTAAATGCAGTACCCGTTCCACTGACGATAACATCGCGGGCATGGAAATCTGCCGACGATTCCGCCGCAGGGGAAAAACGCCACACGGTCTTATCCGATAACTGAGTCTGCCAGTGTGGCCAGTCATTGCTGTCATCATTGAGGATGGCAATCCCTTTTTGCGACAGGCCACCAAAAATCTCACCTTTAGCCTTGGCAACACCAGCCAGTGATCCAAAACCTTCAAGGTGTGCTGCGGCCAGATTATTCACCAGCGCAGCTTCAGGACGAACCATCGCAGTGGTATAGGCTATTTCACCCTGATGATTCGCGCCCAGTTCAATCACCGCATATTCATGTTCCGGCGTCAGACGCAGCAGAGTCATAGGTACGCCGATGTCATTATTCAGGTTACCCGCGGTGTACAGGGTATTACCGCATTGCTTCAGAATCGATGCGGTCATCTCTTTAACCGAGGTTTTCCCGGAGGAACCTGTCAGAGCAACCACCCGCGCCGGCACCTGCTGGCGAACAAACGCAGCCAGCTCACCAAAGGCAATACGGGTATCTCTGACCACCACCTGAGGGATATCTGTCGGTAATGGTTTGCTAACCATCAACGCGGCTGCTCCCGCTTTCAGGGCATCGTTGATAAAATCATGAGCATCGAAGCGTTCACCGATTAAAGCAATAAACAGGCATCCTGGCGTGACTTTACGGGTATCGGTGGTGACCGAAGAAAAGCTCAACGCCGAATCTCCGGATAGCTGACCACCGGTCAGGGTGGCCAGTTGCTGTAGGGTCATCTCAATCATGCCAATACCCCCAGTAATGAAGCTACGGTCGCTCTGTCTGAATAATCCAGACGGCGCTGGCCGATTATCTGATAATCTTCATGTCCCTTGCCTGCCACCAGAACGATATCCTGAGGACCAGCCTGCATCAGAGCGTGGGTGACGGCACGGGCGCGGCCAGGAACCACCAGTGCTCTGCCAGGGTCCAGCAACCCGCTGAGAATGTCGTTAACAATCGCCTGTGCATCTTCGCTGCGTGGGTTGTCATCGGTCACAATCACTTGATCGGCCAACTGTTCGGCAATCGCCCCCATTAACGGGCGCTTGCCTTTGTCACGATCACCGCCACATCCAAAAACACACCACAGTTTGCCACTGCAATGTAACCGGGTCGCTGCCAGTGCTTTTTCCAGTGCATCCGGGGTATGGGCATAATCGACCACCACCGTCGGCCGGCCATCGGCATGGAAAACTTCCATCCGCCCACAAACAGGTTGCAACCGGGCAGCAGTGTCACGCAACCGTTCCAGCGGATAACCTAATGCCAGCAGAGTCGCCATCGCCATCAGCATATTGCTAACATTAAATGCTCCCATCAGCTGACTGGTAAATTCTCCGTCACCCCAGTCAGAACGGAAAGTGACCTTTGCCCCTTTATCCAAATACTCTACGTGACAAGCCTCTAACCGGCGACCATGATGGCCGGCAGGAACTTGCCCTTGCATGCTGACAGCGACGGCATCGGTCAATTTTCCCAGCCAGCGGCGTCCTGTCTCATCATCAGCATTAATAACTGATTGTCCGACCTGATGATCGGCAAACAGCGACCATTTTGCAGCTTCGTAACTCTGCATATCCCCATGATAATCCAGGTGATCACGGCTCAGATTGGTAAATACGGCCGCAGCAAACGGCAAAGCAGCAACACGATGCTGGACCAGCCCGTGAGACGAAACTTCCATGGCGGTCAGTGTGGCCCCTTGCTCCGCTAATCCAGCTAAAACCTGCTGGATATCAACCGCAGAACCGGTGGTATTTTCGCTCGGCGTCAGGTGTCCGTACAGACCATTACCTACAGTCCCCATTACCGCACCGGTTTCGCCCAACAGATTTGCCCACTGAGCCAGAAGCTGGCTGGTCGTAGTTTTACCATTAGTACCGGTGATTCCAATTAATGTCTGTTTCTCTGCAGGATTTTCATAGAAACGACCCGCCAGGGCAGACAGGCGTTGCGATAACTGCTTCAGATAGATGACCGGCACGCCATGCAGTTCTTTGATATCACCATCCGCAGCTTCGCCTTCAGCTTCAGCAATCACTGCGGCCACGCCCTGAGCAATGGCCTGAGGAATATAGTGACGTCCGTCGACGCTATGTCCGGCCACAGCCACAAACAGATCGCCGGCAGCCGCCGTGCGGCTGTCCAGTGTCATTTCCTTCAGCTGACGTTCTGGCGCACCCGGCACCCACGGGGCCAGCAGGTCGCGCAAGTTACGATCTGTCACTTTCGTCCTCATTTCTGTTATCCACGAAATCGTTTTTGTCATTGGCAGGTAATGCATCCGGTTCGATATTCATCGTTCGCAATACGCCACCCATGATGGCGCCGAAAACCGGTGCAGATACCGCACCACCGTAATACTTGCCTGCCTGTGGATCGTTAATCACCACAACCAGCGCAAAACGTGGATGGCTGGCAGGCGCAACGCCTGCGGTGTAAGCAATATACTTGTTAACGTACTGACCATCCGGACCGACTTTTTTTGCGGTCCCGGTCTTGATCGCTATCCGGTAGCCCTTAATAGCAGCTTTAACACCACCCCCCCCCGGCAGTGCGACACTTTCCATCATGTGCAGTACAGTTTTCACAGTAGACTCGGGGAAGGCCCGCTCTCCTGCTACCGGTGGATCAACTTTAGTAATCGATAATGGTCTGGCGATGCCGTAGCTGCCAATGGTGGCGTAGACACGCGCTAACTGTAACGGCGTTACCATTAGCCCGTAGCCAAATGAGAAGGTGGCCCTCTCTATGTCAGACCACCGTTGTTTTTTAGGGTATATGCCACTGCTTTCCCCGACCAGCCCCAAATTAGTCGGTTTACCCAATCCAAAGCGCGAGTAGGTTTCTACCAGCGCAGAGGAGGGCATCGCTAATGCCAGTCTTGATACACCGACATTACTCGATTTTTGCAAGACACCTGTCAGTGTCAGTTCGTTATAACGTGCTACATCCTTGATCTCATGGCCATTAATCCTGTACGGCACAGTATTGATGACGCTATTTTCGCGGATAACTCCACGCTGTAATGCCGTCATCACTACCATAGGTTTCACTGTAGACCCGGGTTCAAAAATATCGGTAATAGCCCGGTTACGCATCGCATCTTTGGTGGTGGTCCCCAGGTTATTCGGGTTATACGCCGGGCTGTTTGCCATGGCCAGCACTTCTCCGGTGTTCACGTCGACCAGGACCGCTGACCCGGATTCCGCTTTATTGAATGCCACCGCATTACTCAGTTCACGATACACCAGTGCCTGTAAACGCTCATCGATACTCAATGTCAGGTTATGCGCAGCCTGGCTGTCAACAGAGGAGATATCCTCAATCACTCTCCCCTGACGATCTTTACGTACCGTTCTGACGCCCGGCTGACCGGTCAACCATTTATCAAAACTCTTTTCGATCCCTTCAATCCCGACACCATCAATATTGGTGAAACCGATCAGGTGAGCGGTCACCTGACCTGCCGGATAGTAGCGGCGGGATTCCTCACGCAGATGGACCCCCGGCAGTTTCAGTTTTTTAATGTACTCACCCACCGACGGATTGATCTGCCGGGCAAGGTAGATAAACCGGCCTTTCGGATTAGTGTTTACACGGGCGTAGAGCTGGTCCTGGGTCATCGACAATGCATCGGCCAGCGCCTTCCAGCGGTTATCGACTGTGATACCGCCTTTATCATTCAGCTCTTTCGGATCGACCCAAACAGCATTCACCGGCACACTTACCGCTAAAGGACGCCCGGCGCGATCGCTTATCATGCCACGGGAGGTCGGCACTGGTTGAACACGTAATGAACGGAGATCACCCTCTTTGACTAAACGATCCGGGTTGACGACCTGTAGGTAGCCGACACGTGTCACCAGCCCCACCAGTGCGGCCAGAATTCCGAGACACAGCAACGCAAAACGCCAGCTGATAAAGCTGGCCTTGTTTTCCGGTTTTCTGGACTTCAGCGTTTTTTTCGCGCTGCTCATGCCGTTATTGTTTTCCTATGGTTGAACCACAATGTTTTCTTGTGAAGGATCAACATGTTGCATATGGAGTTTTTCAATCGCCAATCGCTCTACCCGACTATGATCACCCAGCGCATTCTCTTCAAGGATCAGGTTTCGCCATTCGATATCCAGCGAATCCCGCTCCAGTACCATCTGTTCACGTTGAGCGGTCAGTAACCTGGTTTTATGAGTAGTGATCACCACCATCACTGCCGAAATCAGTACCGCAATAATGAGCAGCAAAGGTAATTTTCCGTGGCGTAGTAAATCTCCACCGATAATGCCGGGCAGGCTGTGACGTTCGTTACCGATCATTCAGCGGTCCTCTGTGCAATACGTAATACCGAACTTCGGGCCCGCGGATTATCAGCAACTTCACGCTCTCCCGGCACCAGCTTGCCCAGTGTTTTCAGCTCACGCCCGCCCAGTGCTTTGAGTTGAGCTTCCGTCAGCGGCAGCCCTGAAGGGACCTGTGCACCACGGCTCTGATCACGCATAAAACGCTTAACCAGCCGGTCTTCCAGTGAATGGAAACTGATGACGGACAGACGACCTTCCGGTGCAAGAGCCGTCAGAGCTCCATTTAATGCCTGTGAAATCTCTTCAAGTTCACTGTTCACCCAAATCCGGATAGCCTGAAAACTACGGGTTGCCGGGTGCTTAAATTTATCTTTCACTGGCGTCGCGTTATAAATCACTTCTGCCAGTTCCTTGGTTCGGCTCATCGGTTGTTCGCGGTTACGTTCTACGATGGCTCTGGCGATACGTTTAGCAAAACGCTCTTCACCATAGGCCTTAAGCACAAACGCAATATCCTGTTCTTCGGCCTGCAACAACCACTCAGCGGCTGATTGTCCGCGTGTCGGGTCCATTCGCATATCCAGTGGACCGTCACGCATAAATGAAAAACCACGTTCGGCATCGTCGAGCTGCGGAGAAGAAACCCCGAGATCCAGTAAAATGCCGTTTACTTTGCCACGCAGTCCCAGTGAATCTGTGTATTCTGCCAGGCCGGAAAAAGGACCATGGATAATGGAAAAACGCGGATCATTGATTTCCGCCGCCGCAGCAATCGCCTGAGGATCTCTGTCAATGGCGATAAGCCTGCCATGTTCTCCCAGTCGGGAAAGGATAAGACGTGAGTGCCCTCCCCTGCCAAAAGTGCCATCAATATAGATGCCGTCTTCCTGAAGGTTGAGTCCGTTGACTGCCTCATCTAACAGCACTGTGGTATGTTTAAAATTTTCCGACATAAGCTATAGCGATAAATCCTGCAACCGCTCAGATAAAACATCCTGAGCCGTCTCTGCTTCAATATCTTCCTTGATCTGTTGATACCAGGTCTGTTCATCCCACAGTTCAAATTTGTTGAACTGCCCGACCAGCATGATTTCTTTCTGTAATCCGGCATGTTGTCTGAGTGTTCCTGCCAGTAACAACCGCCCTGCACTATCCATCTGACACTCGCTGGCATGCCCAAGTAACAGGCGTTGCACACGACGCTCAGCCGGGTTCATCGTCGACAGGCGGGACAGCTTTCGCTCAATGACTTCCCATTCCGGCAAGGTGTAAAGCAGCAGGCAGGGCTGGTGGAGGTCAATGGTGCATACCATTTGCCCCTGTGATTCCCCGATCAGTATTTCCCGATAGCGAGTAGGTACTGCTATCCGGCCTTTACCGTCAAGATTAACCAGCGTTGCCCCGCGAAACATGAGTGTTGATCCCCTCAGTTAACCTGTTTCACCACTTTATCCCACAATTTACCACTAATTGAGTGTACGGAGCGGATGAAATCCTTGTCAAGCAACAACGGTCGCTTAATAACATTATTTCCTGCGGCAAATTCAGAGAATTCCAGAGACATCTTTGACAAAAAAACGGGCCAAAAGAATTAACTCAATGAATAACTGCAATAATTTGAGAACACTGCGGGGAAGGGTTAATAAATATCGGCGAAAAACGACGGAATTGTTAACTTCGGGCGGTGTATTCACGGCGGGCATTTTAAGGAATTTCTTACCGAAATCACAGCAGAGTTGCCATGATATTAGTAAAGCTAATCACCTTGTGGCCAGTTAGACTGGCGGTCGGCCCTGAAAACAGACCTCAGCAGGCAAAAAAGCACGCTCCGGGAACTGAATTATTGAGGCCGGCGCCCCAGTTTACCACGCTGATAAAGGTTTCGACGTATACGGGTCAGTCCCGGTTTAGGACGTTTAGGCTCATCAAGACTGGCCAGCACTAATTCCAGCACCCGTTCAGCAATATCCCGATGCCGCTGGCCGGCAGAAAGTACCGGACACTCCAGAAAATCGAGTAATTCATTATCACCAAACGTGGCAATTGAAACATGGCCTGGCAGATGACCATGAACCCGAAGGCAGGCATCCATCATTCCCTGTAACAGACCAAATGAGGTGGTAAACAACGCCGCAGGCATCGGATGGTTTTCCAGATAGCGAACAAAAGTATCTGCCGCAGCACTTCGCTCAAAACTGTTGCTGTAGATAAAATCTACCTGACGACTGTCACCGCGCCAGGCATCACGAAATCCTTGCTCACGTAAAAAACTCACCGACAATTCAGGTAATGCTCCCAGAAACAATACATTGTCTACCGGCTGTTTGCGTAATTCGCTGGAAAGGGCAAACGCATCTTCCTGATCAGCGCCTACCACGCTGGTGAAATGCTCCCTGTCCAGGGCACGATCCAGTGCAATTATCGGTAATGAATCGCCCACCCAACGCTGATAAAAAGGGTGCTCAGGGGGCAGAGACGTCGATACAATTAAGGCATCAACCTGACGTTGCAGCAGATGTTCGATGCACCGGATTTCATTATCTGGCTGGTCTTCTGAACAGGCTATCAGTAGCTGATAACCGCGTTGTCTGGCCTGGCGTTCAAGGTATTTTGCAATCCGTGTATAGCTGGTGTTTTCCAGGTCAGGGATGACCAGTCCAATAGAACGAGTCCGCCCTGCACGTAATCCTGCCGCCACTGCATTAGGCTGATAATTATGTTCCCTGACCACAGCCATGACTTTTTCTACCGTTTTTTCACTCACACGGTATTGTCTGGCTTTGCCATTAATGACATAACTCGCCGTCGTCCGGGAAACACCTGCCAGACGTGCAATTTCATCCAGTTTCACTTTTACCCCAGCGTCCAAAAAATTCTTCTGATGCCTGATCGACACTCTACTGCCGATCTAAACGCAGATGCTGCAACGGAGCAACCATTTTGTTGATACCGATAAAAAAGGCCCGTAGAACGGGCCAGAAAGTATGGCAGAGACGTAATTTAGCCTTTAGCCAATGGTGCGCTCGCCACGGGACAAACCGATGACTCCGGAGCGAACCACTTCGACAATATCCGTCACACCACGCAATGTATTCAGAAATGCATCCAGTTTGTCACTGGTGCCGGCCAACTGCACGGTATACAGAGAGGCACTGACATCGACGATCTGTCCGCGGAAAATATCAGAACAGCGTTTAACTTCATCACGCTGGCTGCCTTCCGCCTGAATTTTAACCAGCATAATTTCCCGCTCAACACAGGCAGCCTGGCCCAGTTCACTGACCCGTAAAACGTCCACCAGTTTATGCAGCTGCTTTTCAATTTGCTCCAGAACCTTGGCATCGCCCACGGTCTGGATAGTCATCCGCGACAAGGTAGGGTCATCGGTAGGAGCAACTGCCAGACTTTCAATATTATAACCCCGTTGTGAAAACAATCCGATTACGCGTGACAATGCCCCGGATTCATTCTCTAGTAATACAGATAAAATACGGCGCATTATTCAGTCCTCTCGGTTTTGCTTAACCACATCTCATTCATTCCGCCGCCACGAATCAGCATCGGATAAACGTGTTCACTGCCATCGACATGCACATCCACAAACACCAGACGGCCGCTGGCAACGATATTCAGGGCTTCAGTCAGTTTCTCATCCAGCTCAGCAGGATTACTGATGGTCATTCCTACGTGACCATAAGCTTCGGCGAGCCGTACAAAATCTGGTAACGACTGCATGTAGGATTGTGAGTGACGGCCGGAATAGATCATATCCTGCCATTGCTTCACCATCCCCAGATAACCGTTATTCAGATTAAGAATTAACACCGGCAGTTCATACTGCAACGCCGTAGATAATTCCTGAATATTCATCTGGATACTGCCATCGCCGGTCACACAAACTACCGTAGCCTCCGGCACCGCCATTTTCACACCCAGCGCGGCTGGCAGGCCAAAGCCCATCGTGCCCAGGCCTCCCGAGTTAATCCAGCGACGCGGCTGATTAAAGCGATAGTGCAACGCTGCAAACATCTGGTGCTGACCGACATCAGAGGTCACATAAGCATCACCTTTTGTCAGACGCCAGATAGCATCAATCGCGGCCTGAGGTTTAATCGTTTCACCCCCGGTCTCAAAAGCGAGGCAGTGACGCTCCCGCCATCCTTCAATCTGTTTCCACCAGTCACTGTGGTCTTCAGAGGTTTTGTCTCCGGCATTCAACAGTTCCAGCATCTGTTGTAACACCTGCCCGGCATCTCCTACCACAGGAATATCCGCCGCGATGGTTTTAGAGATGGATGTCGGATCAATATCGATATGGATGACCGTGGCATCCGGACAATATTTTGCCAGGTTATTGGTGGTACGATCATCAAAGCGCACTCCAATAGCGAAGATAACATCAGCATTATGCATCGTCATATTGGCTTCATAGGTGCCGTGCATACCCAGCATGCCAACGCTTTGCTGATGCGTTCCGGGGAACGCGCCCAGCCCCATCAGAGTCGTGGTCACCGGAATGTTCAGCGTTTCGGCCAGAGAAATCAGCGCCTGCTCACAGCCGGAAGTAATCACCCCGCCACCGGCATAAATCACGGGCTGTTTGGCCGCCAGTAACACCTGTAATGCTCGTTTAATCTGGCCACGGTGCCCCTGCGTTGTGGGGTTATAAGAGCGTAGAGATACCTGCTCCGGCCAGTAATAGGGCAGTTTTTCTGCCGGGTTCAGAACATCCTTAGGCAGATCGATCACTACAGGCCCGGGGCGACCGGACGATGCCAGCCAGAAAGCTTTCTTAATAATGGCAGGGATATCTTCTGTGCGTTTTACCAGAAAACTGTGCTTCACTACAGGGCGGGAGATCCCCACCATGTCACATTCCTGAAAGGCATCACTACCTATGAGTGAGGAAGCCACTTGTCCGGAAAGTACGACCATTGGAATAGAATCCATATAGGCCGTCGCAATACCGGTAATGGCGTTGGTTGCTCCCGGACCGGATGTCACCAGCACCACTCCCGTTTCCCCGGTGGCACGGGCCAGGCCATCAGCCATGTGCACAGCAGCCTGTTCATGACGAACAAGGATATGGTCAATCCCACCGACGGTTTGCAGTGCATCATAAATATCCAGCACGGCCCCTCCGGGATAACCAAAAACCTGTTTTATGCCCTGGTCAATCAACGATCGAACGACCATCTCGGCTCCTGACAACATCTCCATTTTTGCCTCCAGGCGATAACTGAATTCACGGACACGCATGACTGACAAACGATAGCCTTCCGTTAATAATATTCCCCAATGAAGATCAAAAACTTATACCATCTGCAAGGTGATGGGATCATCTCTTCATTGCTTGTATACAGAAGGAAGACAGCATTTATTATCTGCATTTCATCCGGCTAACATAACCGCAGAAATGTTACCAGGCAAACCCCGGTCTGATTCAGGCAGATAAATATTTAATAAAAGTTACTGCGATCACGAACAACCAGCCCGGAATAAAACTACCACAGTGTTTTTTAGTAGTTTAATATTCTGACTTTATGAGCCACTGCAGTTAATAATGAAATTTAACTATTTTATTCAGGTGATAAATTCAGTGCCCTGTCCCGCATATTTTTCAGGTGGCAATTTTATTCTCTGGTAATGAATATCTCTGCAATATATTTCACTACCACCATCATCCTTCGCGATAACTTCCACCTTGAAAAACCAGAAATAAAAACAATAAATTTCAATTAATTATATAAAAAAACCCTTCAGACACTCCGGATTGACTGATCATTAAGCAAGCGGGTAAACGCCTCTCACGCCAGATATCTTGCTGAGCTTAGGATGGCAGAATAATCCTCTGATGACACCCACGGAATAGCCACTGACTTTAAGTTGACATCGGCTACAGATTCCAGTACCAATATAAGCATACATATTTTACAGGGTCTGAACTAATGATTCGTTTTATCCGCCTATCAGGACTACTCCTTCTCGCATTTAATGTGCGCGGTAGTTTTGTGGGCGGAATCAAAAAATGATTCGGGCCTGAAAACAGAAAAACCCGCGCCGCAGCGCGGGTTTTTTTATGCCCGCGAGCCGGAGCCATAAAACACACAAGGAATTTACAATGAGCGAGCAAGTCATTATTTTTGATACAACCTTACGTGACGGTGAGCAGGCGCTGCAGGCCAGCCTGAGTGTCAAAGAGAAATTACAAATTGCTCTGGCACTGGAGAGAATGAAAGTCGATGTTATGGAAGTTGGCTTTCCGGTCTCTTCTCCTGGTGACTTTGAGTCAGTGCAGACTATTGCCCGGACCATCAAAAACAGTCGCGTTTGTGGTCTGGCACGCTGTGTTGAAAAAGATATTGATGCCGCTTATGAGGCTTTAAAGGTCGCGGAAGCTTTCCGTATTCATACCTTTATCGCTACCTCCCCAATGCATATTGCCACCAAATTACGCAGTACCTTACCGGAGGTTATCGAACGGGCCGTATACATGATTAAACACGCCCGCCGGTATACAGACGATGTAGAATTCTCCTGTGAAGACGGCGGCCGGACACCGATTGATGATTTGTGTCGGGTGGTCGAAGCAGCGATTAATGCTGGTGCCCGCACCATTAACATCCCGGATACCGTCGGTTATACCCTGCCCCATGAATATGCCAACATCATCTCAGCCTTAACTCAGCGTGTTCCTAATATCGATAAAGCCATTTTGTCCGTACACACCCATGATGACTTAGGGATGGCGGTGGGCAATGCGATTGCTGCGGTACAGGCAGGTGCGCGCCAGGTTGAAGGGACTCTGAATGGTCTGGGTGAACGTGCAGGAAACTGTGCCCTGGAAGAAGTTATCATGGCAATCAAAACCCGCCAGCAGATGATGAACGTGACCACCGGAATTAACCATCAGGAAATTTATCGTACCAGCCAGATAGTCAGCCAGATTTGTAATATGCCCATTCCGGCCAATAAAGCAGTGGTCGGCAGCAATGCCTTTGCCCACTCCTCCGGTATTCACCAGGATGGAGTGCTGAAAAACCGTGAAAACTATGAAATTATGACCCCGGAATCTATCGGTCTGAATCAGGTGCAACTGAACCTGACCTCGCGTTCCGGTCGCGCCGCCGTGAAACATCGCATGGAAGAGATGGGTTATAAAGAAACTGATTATAACGCGGAAGCATTGTATGACGCCTTCCTGAAACTGGCAGATAAAAAAGGCCAAATCTTCGATTACGATCTGGAAGCCTTGGCGTTTATTAATAAACAGAATGAAGAACACGATCACTTCCGTCTGCAGGAATTTAATGTTCAGTCAGGCTCCAGTATTACTGCCACTGCATCAGTGAAACTGGCTTGCGGCGATGAAGTGAAGGAAGAAGCGGCGACTGGGAACGGCCCGGTAGATGCCGTGTACCAGGCTATCAATCGCATCACGGGTTACCAGGCGGAGCTGGTTAAATATCAGTTGTCCGCCAAAGGTCAGGGCGAAAATGCACTGGGCCAGGTAGATATTGTAATCCGCTATAACGCCAGAAAATTCCATGGTGTCGGGCTGGCGACGGATATTGTTGAATCTTCAGCCACGGCAATGGTCAATGCCCTGAATAACATCTGGCAGGCCAAACAGGTTGAGAAAGAATTACAGCGTAAATTTAAGACTGAAGCTAAGGAAACAGTGTAATTATGTCTACATCTTATCATATTGCAGTATTACCGGGTGATGGTATTGGTCCGGAAGTTATGACCCAGGCGCTCAAAGTGCTGGAAGCTATCCGCCAGCGTTTCTCAATTAACATCACCACTGCACAGTACGATGTGGGTGGTATTGCAATTGATAACCACGGTCAGCCATTGCCACCAGAGACCCTGGCGGGATGTGAAAAGGCCGATGCAGTCCTGTTTGGTTCCGTTGGCGGTCCTAAATGGCAGCACCTGCCACCCGATGGTCAGCCTGAACGTGGTGCCCTGCTGCCTCTGCGTAAACACTTTAAATTATTCAGTAACCTTCGTCCGGCCGCTCTTTATCATGGCCTGGAAGCGTTCTGTCCGCTGCGTAGTGATATTGCCGCGAAAGGCTTTGATATCCTGTGCGTTCGCGAATTAACCGGCGGTATCTATTTTGGTCAGCCTAAAGGCCGTGAGGGAAGTGGCGATCAGACGAGGGCATTTGATACAGAAGTCTATTACCGCTATGAAATCGAACGTATCGCCCGTCTGGCCTTTGAGTCAGCAGCGAAACGTCGCGGTAAGGTCACTTCTGTGGATAAATCTAACGTGTTGCAGTCATCCATTTTATGGCGTGAAACTGTGACAGAAATTGCCAAAGAGTACCCGGCAATCGAACTGGAGCACATCTATATTGATAACGCGACTATGCAGTTAATCAAAGATCCTTCTCAGTTTGATGTACTGCTGTGTTCTAACCTGTTCGGCGATATCCTTTCCGATGAATGCGCAATGATCACCGGTTCTATGGGGATGCTGCCTTCTGCCAGCCTGAACGAACAAGGTTTCGGCCTGTATGAACCTGCAGGGGGTTCAGCACCGGATATCGCAGGTAAAAATATTGCTAACCCGATCGCACAGATTTTGTCACTGGCCTTGCTGTTACGCTATAGCCTGAACGCCGGTGATGCCGCAGACAGTATTGAACGCGCAGTGAACCGTGCGTTAGAAGAAGGTCATCGTACCCGTGATTTAGCAGGTCAGGGGCCTTCTGTCAGTACTGATGAAATGGGCGATATCATTGCCCGCTTTATCACCGGAGAAAAATAAAAAATGAGCAAAACTTTATACCAGAAGTTATTTGATGCACATGTCGTCTATGAAGCAGAAAACGAAACCCCGTTACTGTATATCGATCGTCACTTAGTTCATGAAGTGACCTCTCCCCAGGCATTTGATGGCTTACGTGCTCATGGCCGTCGTTTACGGCAGCCCTCCAAAACCTTCGCCACCATGGACCATAACGTGTCTACCCAGACCCGTGATATCAATGCGTCCGGCGAGATGGCCCGTATTCAGATGCAGGAATTGATCAAAAACTGCGAAGAATTCGGCGTACAGCTGTATGACCTGAACCACCCTTATCAGGGCATCGTACATGTTATCGGCCCTGAGCAGGGGATGACTCTGCCAGGTATGACCATTGTCTGCGGAGATTCACATACCGCCACTCATGGGGCCTTTGGCTCTCTGGCATTTGGTATTGGTACTTCAGAAGTTGAACATGTCATGGCAACTCAAACCCTGAAACAGGGTCGGGCGAAAACCATGAAGATTGAAGTCACCGGCGAAGCTGCCGTGGGCATCACCGCAAAAGATATCGTACTGGCCGTGATCGGCAAAACTGGCAGTGCTGGTGGTACCGGCCATGTGGTGGAGTTCTGTGGCCCTGCCATCGAGGCCCTGAGCATGGAAGGCCGTATGACCCTGTGCAATATGGCGATTGAAATGGGTGCTAAAGCCGGACTGGTTGCTCCGGACGAAACGACCTTTAATTATCTGAAAGGCCGTCAGTTTTCCCCAACCGGCGAGCAATGGGACCAGGCAGTAGCCTACTGGAAAACCCTGAAGTCTGACAGTGACGCAGTTTTTGATAGCATTGTGAGCCTGGATGCTGCCGATATTGCACCTCAGGTGACCTGGGGAACCAACCCGGGTCAGGTTATTGCGATCAATCAGGCCATTCCAGCCCCTGAGTCTTTCAGCGATCCGGTTGAACGTGCCTCCGCAGAAAAAGCCCTGGCTTATATGGGCCTGGATGCCGGGGTTAAACTGACCGATGTAGCCATTGATAAAGTGTTTATCGGTTCATGTACCAATTCACGCATTGAAGATTTACGTGCTGCGGCGGCCATTGCCAAGGGTCGTAAAGTTGCCCCGGGTATCGTGGCCATGGTGGTTCCAGGCTCTGGTCCTGTGAAAGCCCAGGCAGAAGAGGAAGGTTTAGACAAAATCTTTACCGATGCCGGTTTCGAATGGCGCCTGCCAGGTTGCTCAATGTGTCTGGCAATGAACAACGATCGGCTGAATGCCGGTGAGCGTTGTGCCTCTACCAGCAACCGTAACTTCGAAGGCCGTCAGGGCCGTGGTGGACGTACTCATCTGGTCAGCCCGGCGATGGCCGCTGCTGCTGCCGTGATGGGCCGTTTTGCCGACATCCGTGAACTGAATTAAGGAGCTTCTGATGGCCACTAAATTTACCCAACATACCGGGATTGTTGCGCCGCTGGATGCAGCCAATGTCGATACTGATGCAATTATTCCAAAACAATTCTTGCAGAAGGTGACCCGTACCGGATTCGGTCAGCATTTATTTAATGACTGGCGGTTCCTGGACGATGCCGGGAAAGTGCCTAATCCTGAGTTTGTCCTGAACAAACCGGTATTCAAAGGCGCCAGTATCCTGCTGGCACGCGAGAACTTCGGCTGTGGTTCTTCACGTGAGCATGCACCGTGGGCACTGACTGATTTTGGATTTCGTACCGTTATCGCCCCAAGTTTCGCTGACATTTTTTATGGAAACAGCTTCAACAACCAGCTGTTGCCGGTAAAACTGAAAGAAGAAGAGGTCGATGAACTGTTCCGTCTGGTTGCAGAACAGCCTGGAATCGAATTCCTGGTCGACCTGGAAAAACTGGAAGTGGTTGCTGGTGGTAAACATTATCCGTTTACTCTGGACAGTTTTCGCCGGCACTGCATGCTTAACGGGCTGGACAGTATTGGCCTGACGTTACAGCACGAAGCGGCGATTTCGGCCTACGAAACCAGCCAGCCGGTGTTTCTGCGTTAAACGCAGGTCAGTCACCATTTTTAGCCGATACCCCCTCCTGTGAGGGGGTTTTCGTTTCCGAGCGGTTACGCCGATTCCTTCACCCGCCAGGTTAACAACAACGATACCAGTATCAGCCCCGAAGCCAGCCAGTAGATGGCCTCATGCCCCCACCAGTCACTGACACTTCCCTGCAATAACCCGGCAAAAATCATCCCGGTCGATACCGAGTTGGTAAACATCGTGGTCGCGACTCCGGCCCGGCCCGGCATCAGATCCTGGAACCATAACATCACCAGCCCGGCGACAATACCAATAAATATGGCATTCAGTAGCTGCAACATCAGCATACTGTGGAATGAATGAAACAACAGCATGCCCGGATAAAACAGCACCCCTGCAAATACCGCTACCAGCACCAGAGGACGCTTACCGATGCGTTTCGCCAATAAACCCGCCAATAGCATCACCGGAATTTCCAGTCCTGCCGCAGTCCCCATAAAGATCCCGGCGACCTTTTCCTGCATGCCCAGTGTATTGCTGATATAGAGCGGCATATCAATGATGTACATAATGTTGCAGGTCCACATCAGCACCGAAGCAATAAATAACCGGCGAACTCCCGGGATTTTCCAGCCTGAAACGGTACTGCGGGCAATATCAGCCTCCGGAAAAATCTTTGGTACCGAAGGCAGGCTAAGCCGGATAAAACATAATGCAATCAGAAACAACGACGCAGCGACCAGATAGAGGGTCATAAACCCCCAGTTCAGCGCCAGCGCAAACGAAAGAGGAGGACCGATAACCCAGGCCAGCGACATCTGAGCCCGCATCAGTGAGCTGAACATCACGACTTCCCGCGAGGTATAGTCGGCGTATTCCCTGGCCAACGCAAAAATCTGAGGCATTACTACGGTCGAAAACGCGGACAGCAATAATCCCAGGCTGATCAGCAGCCAGTAACTGCGGGTAAACGCAAACACTATCGCGTTACCAATGGCCATCAGACAGCAAAGCATCAGTAAATTTCGGCGGTCCCCTTTCTTATCCGAACGTTTAGCCAGCAGGAAACTGACCAGGATTCCGGTAATGGCATTCACGGTAAAGAACAATCCGACCTTAAAAGGTTCTGCATGCAATTCTTTACTGAGGAACAGGCTCAGTGTCGGTGCCTGCAATGCGCCGGCAATACTCACGATAAAGGTGACCAGCATAAAAAACACAAATACGCTGTTGCCTTTTGCTGGCTGAAGCTCAGGGCTTTGCATAAAAATACATCCGCATCCAAGGGTGACGATAGTAAGATCATATAACAAACAGGGAAAAGCCGGCAGAGATTGTCTGCCGGCAGAGCAATTAACACCCGAAATGTCGCAAATTTTTTGAGAAAGATGAACAAAGACGGGGAGCACAGAAACAGCATCGCAGTCTTCCGTTCACCTGAAGTCTGCTCTTAATATAAAGAAATTAATATTGAGCAGTTTAAAAAAGAGTTCCTCTTTTATGACAACTAAGCGACTGAAAGAGCAATTTATCCGATTATGGGAACTGAACCAGGGGCAGGATCAGCAAACCAATCTGGCTCAGTTGGCTGAACAACTACATTGTTCAACCAGGCATATCCGTAACCTGCTAAATCGAATGCAACAGCAGCAGTGGCTGCGCTGGGAGAGTCATTCCGGCAGAGGCAAACGTTCAGCGCTGTACTTTCAGATAACCGCCGCTGAGCTCCGTCAGCAACAGGCTGAGGCATTGCTGGAACAAGAGCAGACGGAGCAGTTATTACAACTGACGGGAGTTAAGTCACGGGTAAAGCAGATAATACTGGCCAGACTGGGCCGCAGCTTCCGTCAGGGACGACATATTCTGCGGGTCCCTTATTACCGGCCACTCCTCAGTTTACTTCCGGGGTCACCATTAAGGCGCAGTGAAACTCACATCGCCCGACAAATATTTAACGGTCTGCTTCGTGTGGATGAGCGTTCCGGCGAAGCTGTCCCCGATATTGCCCATCACTGGCAACAGTTATCACCATTACACTGGCGTTTTTATATCCGCCCGGCGGTTCATTTTCATCACGGCCGGGAACTGCATGTCACCGACATTATTACCAGTCTGCAACGTTTAACCTGTCATCCATTATTTTGCCATCTGAAAAGTATCAACTCACCGGCAGCCTGGATAGTTGATATCCATCTGATTTCTGCCGATGAGCGGCTGCCCTGGCTGCTGGGTAGCGTTGCCGCCCTGATACTCCCCGCTGAATGGCGAACCATGCCTGATTTTTCCTCTAAACCCAGTGGTACGGGTCCCTACTTTGTAGTGGAAAATCAGAGAAGCCAGCTACGAATAGAAGCTTTCGACGATTACTTTGGCTATCGCCCGCTCATCGATAATGTCACTATCTGGGTGTTACCTGAAATCAGTGAAGACCTTGTTTATCGGGGGCTGACATTGCAGGGAAACGGGAATCAGCAGACCGCCGGAGAGAGAAAGCTGGAAGACGGTTGCTATTTTATACTGTTCGATGAACGCTCAGCCGTTGCTCAGCAGTCTGCTGTACGACGCTGGCTGAGTAATCTGTTAAATCCGGAAATTTTATTGCAGCAGGCCCCTTCAGTACACCAACGTTTCTGGTCTCCCGCACGGGGTATGCTACCGGAGTGGCAACATACCCAATATGAATCTCTGACAGAAAAACCAGCAAGTCTTACCCAACTGACGATCTGCTGGTACGGTTCACATATTGAACATCTGGCCATTATGAAAATTGTCAGTCCCCTGCTCGCCCGCCATGGCATCCGGTTAATCTGCAAAGAAGTCACCTATCAACAATGGTTTAGCGGCGATGCCACTGCCGATTTGTGGCTGGGAAGTTGCAACTTTACCGCACCGCTGGATTGGTCGGTATTTGCTCAAATCTGCGAAATACCATTATTCCATCACTGCCTGGGGAATGAACTCACCCTGTCACTGCCACTCTGGCACCAGAAAAAGCTAAATACTGAACAGTGGTACCGGAAACTACATAACCACCATCGTCTGCTGCCCCTGTTCCATCACTGGCTGACATTACAGGGACAGAGAAGCATGCGTGGGAT
The DNA here is from genome assembly GCF_000757425.2 of Tatumella morbirosei. Classification (GTDB taxonomy): domain Bacteria; phylum Pseudomonadota; class Gammaproteobacteria; order Enterobacterales; family Enterobacteriaceae; genus Tatumella; species Tatumella morbirosei. The sequence goes on from NZ_JPKR02000003.1 coordinate 1,671,503, forward strand.
TCGGATGAACTCTCTGGGCTGGTTTGACTTTAAATCAGCCTGGTTTGTTCCTCCGGAACTTTGACGCTTTCACCGCAGGCACTAATTGACTAGAATAAGCTGTTCTCAACGGGGTGCCCACTGGTGCTGAGATATACCCGTAGAACCTGATCCGGTTAACACCGGCGTAGGGATTTGAGACTGACTCACTCAGATCCTTTGCGCAAAAAAATTCCCGCCTCAAGGAGCGCAAAGTGTTAAAAAAAGTTCTGCCAGTATTATTGCTTGTCTCCGCGCCGGTTCTGGCTGCTAAACCGGAATTGACCGTTTACACTTACGACTCTTTTTCGTCTGACTGGGGCCCCGGACCGGCGATTAAAAAAGCCTTCGAAGCGAACTGTGACTGTACCCTGAAGTATGTATCTCTCGGCGATGGTGTCGCTTTGCTAAACCGTCTAAGAATGGAAGGAAAACACAGTAAAGCAGATGTTGTGGTCGGGCTGGACAATAACCTGCTGGACGCCGCACAAAAAACCGGGTTGTTCGCCCCCACACCCGTCGATTACAGTCATATCACCGTCCCCGGTGGCTGGAATAACACGACCTTTGTTCCTTATGACTATGGCTATTTTGCGTTTGTATATAACAAGAAGCTGCTGAAAAACCCGCCCACCAGCCTGAAATCACTGGTCGAAAGCCCTGAGAAATGGCGGGTCATCTATGAAGATCCACGGACCAGCACCCCGGGGTTAGGCTTACTGCTATGGATGCAAAAAGTTTATGGAGATCAGGCTCCGGCTGCCTGGCAGAAGCTGGCATCTAAAACGGTCACGGTGACCCGCGGCTGGAGCGAAGCTTATAACCTGTTCCTGAAAGGAGAAAGCGACCTGGTACTCAGTTATACCACCTCACCGGCCTATCATATTATTGAGGAACATAATTCTGATTATGCTGCCACCAGCTTCCCGGAAGGTAACTATATGCAGGTGGAAGTCGCGGCCCGGCTGGCAAACAGCCCACACCCTGCACTGGCAAAACAGTTTATGCAATTTGTCACCAGCCCGGCGTTCCAGCAAACGTTGCCTACCGGCAACTGGATGTACCCGGTGATTAAAACCACGCTGCCTGCAGGCTATCAGCAACTCACTATCCCCAAAACAGCCCTACAGTTTACCCCTGAAGAAGTCGCGGCACACCGTGATGCATGGATAAGTGCATGGCAGAACGCAGTCAGCCAATAATGCCACGCTGGTTAATCCCGGGGTTACTGGCGGCTCTGGTGACCTGCGGTATTGCATTGCTGGCTTTCGTCAGCCTGCTATGGAATGCTCCGCTAACTCACGGATATCGCTGGCTGAGCGATCATTATCTGTGGCATGTCATCGCCTTTTCCTTTGAGCAGGCAGCATTGTCCACCTTGCTCTCCGTGTTTCCTGCGATCTTCGTCGCCCGGGCACTGTACCGACGCCGCTTTTCAGGTCGTAACCTGTTACTCCGCTTGTGCGCGATGACACTGGTGTTGCCGGTGCTGGTGGCGGTGTTTGGTCTGCTGAGTATCTATGGCAGAGATGGCTGGCTGGCCAGCCTGTCCGCTCTTGTCGGGATTCACTACCGCTTTTCGGTCTACGGTCTGCCGGGGATTTTGCTGGCACATGTCTTTTTTAACCTGCCGCTGGCAGCCCGCTTGTTACTACAGTCTTTAGAGCAAATTCCTGCCGAACAACGGCAATTGGCGGCACAACTCAATATGCAGGGATTTTATCTGTTCCGTTGGCTGGAGTGGCCGTGGCTGAAACGTCAGTTGCTGCCGGTAGCGGCTCTGATTTTTATGCTCTGCTTCGCCAGTTTTGCCGTCGTATTAGCCCTGGGGGGCGGACCACGGGCCACGACTCTGGAACTCGCTATCTTTCAGGCGCTCAGTTACGATTTTGACCCGGCAAAAGCCGCTGTACTGGCCCTGGTTCAGCTGGTTTTTTGTCTGTTACTGGTCTTGCTCAGCCTTCGGCTGAATACCACACTGACCGGTAACAGCCCACTGGTAAGCCACTGGCGCTCCCCTGATTATCGCTGGCGCCCCAGAATTATCGATAGTCTGGTAATCCTTCTGACCCTGCTATTACTTATCCCCCCCGTACTGGCGGTGATCATTAACGGCCTGAATTCTGATCTGTTCACCACATTGCGTCAGCCTGAACTCTGGTCAGCGACCTGGAACTCGGTCAGTATTGCGTTACGCGCCGGAATCCTGTCGGTGATTCTGACCATGATGTTACTGTGGAGCAGCCGTGAGTTTCGGCTGCGCGGAACGCTGCTGCCAGCCCAATTGCTGAATACCAGCGGTATGCTGATCCTGGCAATGCCCGGGATTGTACTGGCCAGCGGAATTTTCATGTTTTACAACAACACCAGCGGTGTCCCAGATTCGCCGGAAAATATTATAGTACTGGTCAATGCACTGATCGCCATGCCCTATGCCCTCAAAGTTCTGGATACACCAATGCGTGACATTGCCGGGCACTACAACCGGCTTTGTCTTTCACTGGGAATTCATGGCTGGCAAAGATTGCGGCTGGTTGAAGAACGGGCGCTGAAACGACCTCTGGCCCAGGCATTGGCCTTTGCCTGTGTCTTATCGGTGGGTGATTTTGGGGTAATCTCTTTGTTTGGGAGTGATGATTTTCGGACACTCCCGTTTTACCTGTACCAACAGATGGGTGCCTATCGTGGGCAACAGGCGGCAGTCAGTGCCCTGCTGCTGCTGGTGGTGTGTTTTATACTGTTCACTCTGATTGAAAAAGTTGCAGGAAATCATGCTGACACTGAATGATCTGACCTACCACTATCAGTCACAGACAATGTGCTTCTCATTGCAAGTCGCGCGGGGGCAACGGGTCGCAATTCTTGGCCCCAGCGGGGCAGGTAAAAGTACCCTGCTCAGTATGATAGCCGGATTCCTGCCTCTGAGTGGCGGTGAGTTGTGGATCGATGGAAAAAACTGCACCCGGTTGCCACCGTCCGGACGACCGGTCTCCATGCTGTTTCAGGAAAATAACCTGTTTGCTCATCTGACCGCCAGGCAGAACCTCGGGCTTGGTTTGCATCCGGGACTCAGACTCAATGGACAGCAGCAGCAACAGGTAACAGATATTGCTGCCAGTGTGGGATTGCAGGGACTACTCGACAGGTTGCCCGGACAATTATCAGGAGGTCAGCGTCAAAGAGTCGCGCTGGCTCGCTGCCTGTTACGCCAGCAACCGGTGTTATTGCTGGATGAGCCCTTTTCGGCACTGGATCCGGTACTGCGCCAGGAAATGCTGATACTGACTGATCAACTCTGTACCGCGCACAACATTACCTTGTTGATGGTGACACATAATCTGGAAGACGTCCGGCAAATTGCCGGACAAACACTGCTGGTTAACGACGGTCACATTGTCTGGCAGGGAGAGAGCCAGACACTACTCAACGGAGATGTAGCGGATGCAGAGCTGCCTGGCATCTCATCCGTAGTCGTCAGGCGATAAATACCCGCCATAACAGTTGACGAAAGTGCGGCATCATCGGATCAAACTGTAAACCCACCAGCCCGGCAATGGCCAGAATAATCAGTAACGGCGCGAGCCAACGCAGACGGGCAGCCGGCAACAGCTTGCTGGCCCAGTCCTGCTTTTTGGTGCCGCGTAACCAACGCCATCCGGTCCAGACAGCCAGCCACAGAGCGACTGCCTCTGCCAGTAACAGCCACTTGAATAAGCTGGATTGCGCGTTATGTGGCGCGTCAATCACTACCCCTGCCAGAATACCGGGTAACAGGTAGACGGGTGGCCACAAAATACAGCCAATAATGTTCGGCGGCAGAAATTTCTTCACCGGTAATTCCAGCATCCCCGCCAACAGAGGAATCAATGGGCGGGTCGGTCCTACAAAGCGGCCAATCAGAATCGTTGCCACACTGTGTTCATTCAGCGCATGTTCAGTTTTGTCCAGTAAACTGCGATGTTTTTGCAAATATTTCCAACGGTGTAAAGGCCCCTGGAAACGCCAGCCGATATAAAATGAAAGCCAGTCACCCAGCAAACACCCAGCCAGCCCTGCCCCCCATGCCGGATATAAACCAATTTTTCCACTGCCAATCAGTGCGCCCAGACTCGCCATCAGCACCGTCCCCGGGAGGATCAACCCCACCAGCGCCAGCGACTCAAAAAAAGTCACCACGGCGACCGCAAACAAAGCCCAATCCAGTGACTGAGTCAGAAGGTGTTGGATCCAGACTTCCATAAGCATTCCTCACGTAAACTGAGCCTGGATTGTCCAGAGCAAGTGCACAGACGTCAAGCAATGTGTGAGGTTTAATACAAACTAATACCAAACCAGATACCCGACGGTGGCCGGCAGGGAATACCGGTGCCCTTCGACAGGTATGTTATACTCCAATGACTGAAACTCCGGAGATCCCGTGAATAATCCCCAACCAGGCTTCCTGCTCACCCGTCACTGGCGGGATACCCCTCGCGGCATCGAACTCACGTTCTGGCTGGCAACCGATCAGGGGCCGGTGCAGGTCCGTGTGCCCCCGCAGGAAGCGGTAGCTTTCATCCCGCAATCTGCGGCAAATCAGGCGGCAAAGCTGTTAGCCGGTGAACGAAATATTCGTTTGCTGCCATTGCAGTTGCGGGATTTTCATCAGCAGCCTCAGTCCGGTCTTTACTGTCGTCAGTACCGACAACTGCAACGGCTGGAAAAAGTGCTCCGTGAACAAGGAATTCCGGTGTATGAAGCCGATATCCGCCCGGCAGAACGTTTTTTGATGGAACGGTTTATCACTGCGCCGGTATGGTTCAGTGGTCAACAGGAAGGCATACTCATCGATAATGCCCGACTGAAGCCACATCCCGATTACCGGCCAACACTGAAGTGGATGTCGCTCGATATCGAAACCAGCGAATACGGGGAACTGTACTGTATCGGTATTGAAGGCTGCGGTCAGCGGCAGGTGATGATGTTGGGAGAGCCGACAGAGGAAAATCAGCAGGTCGACTTTCAACTCGATTACGCGAGCACCCCTCAGCAGTTACTGGAGATGCTTAATCAGTGGTTTATTGACCACGACCCGGATGTCATCATGGGCTGGAACCTGATCCAGTTTGATTTACGGGTTCTGCAAAAACATGCCGATCGTTATCACATTCCTCTGCGCGCCGGTCGTGGAGGCAGTCCTCTGGAATGGCGTGAACACGGATTCAAACCCGGCGTTTTTATGGCACAGGCCGCTGGCCGGTTGATTATCGATGGTATTGAAGCACTTAAATCGTCATTCCGGGAATTTAGCTCATTCAGCCTGGAAAATGTATCACGTGAGTTGCTCGGGGAAGGCAAACTTACCGAAGATCCGGACCAGCGAATGGGTGAAATTAACCGTAACTTTGCCACTAATAAGAGTGCACTGGCCCGTTACAATCTGCGCGACTGTGAACTGGTGACCCGAATATTTCATAAAACCAGTCTGATGCCCTTCCTGCTGGAAAGAAGCAGTGTCAACGGACTTCAGGCCGATCGGCATGGCGGTTCGGTGGCCTCTTTTGGTCATTTGTATATCCCGCGAATGCATCGTTCCGGCTTTGTCGCTCCCAATTTGGGCGAAGTTGCCCCTGCCGCCAGCCCGGGGGGATATGTCATGGACTCACGGCCCGGATTATATGATTCGGTGCTGGTACTCGATTTTAAAAGCCTTTATCCCTCGATCATCCGCACCTTTATGATAGATCCTGTAGGACTGGCGGAAGGTATGGGTAACCCTGCCGATCCTGACCCGGTACCCGGTTTTCTCGGAGCCCGTTTTTCCCGCAATGTGCATTGCCTGCCCGGAATCATCAGCCAGATCTGGCAAAACCGCGAACTGGCCAAAAAACAGAAAAATCAGCCCCTGTCCCAGGCGTTAAAAATCATTATGAACTCCTTTTACGGCGTACTGGGGACCCCGGCTTGCCGTTTCTTTGATCCGCGGCTGGCTTCATCAATTACTCTGCGTGGACATGAAATCATGCAGAAAACCCGTGATTTTATCGAACAGCAGGGTTACGAGGTTATCTATGGTGATACTGACTCAACGTTTGTCTGGCTGAAGACTGCTCACAGCGAACAACAGGCCGCAGAGATTGGCAGGAGGTTGGCAGACGATGTGAACGCCTGGTGGCAACAGCAACTGGCTCAGCAGTTCAACCTGGTCAGTGCCCTGGAGCTGGAATATGAGAATCACTACAGCCGTTTCCTGATGCCGACGATTCGTGGCGCAGAACAAGGCAGCAAAAAACGCTATGCCGGACTGGTCTGCCAGCAGGGCAAATCGCAGATCATTTTCAAAGGGCTGGAAACGGTACGGACCGACTGGACCCCGCTGGCCCGGCAGTTTCAGCAGACACTGTACGATTTAATCTTTCGCCGCCAGCCCTGGCAACAATATGTGCGGGATACTGTCGCGCAGTTGATGGCGGGAGAACTGGATGATCAGCTGATTTACAGCAAACGTCTGCGCAGGCCGCTGGGCGACTATCAGCGTAATATCCCGCCACATGCCCGTGCGGCCCTTTTGGCAGATGAGCAGCACCGTAAGGACGGCCAGCCATTGCGTTACCAGAAAGGCGGGACGATTCATTATGTCATCACCACCCGCGGCCCTGAACCCCTGAACGCCCGGACTGCACCGCTGGATTATGACCACTACCTCAGCCGGCAGCTGGAACCTATTGCCGATGGCATTCTTGGATTTGTCGACGGAAATTTTGCCACACTGATAACCGGGCAACTGGGGCTGTTTTGATAGGTGACGAATGGCTCGCCTTCCAGTAACATAGCGCCCTCCCTGAATTTCATTGCTCTGCATTTATTTACCAGACCTCTTGTCTGGTCAACATGCTATTGTCTGCGGAGCATGAATATCTTTTTACATGTTAAGAGAATCGAGCTCATTATTTATGCCTTTTACACTTGGTCAGCGCTGGATTAGTGATACAGAAAGTGAACTTGGACTGGGGACGGTCGTCGCTATCGATGCACGTATGGTCACTTTACTTTTTCCGGCAACTGGCGAAAACAGACTTTATGCCCGCAATGATTCTCCGATTACCCGTGTCATTTTTAACCCGGGCGATACTATTACCAGCCACGAAGGCTGGCAGCTTACCGTAGAAAACGTCACGGATAATGACGGAGTAATGACTTACACCGGAGTGCGGACTGATACGCAGGAAACCGGTGTCAGCCTGCGGGAAGTCATGCTCGATAGTAAACTGGTATTCAGTAAACCTCAGGATAGATTGTTTGCCGGTCAGCTCGACCGTATGGACCGTTTTGCTCTGCGTTTTCGTGCCCGTAAATATCAGAGCGCTCAGTATCGCCTGCCCGTGAGCGGCTTGCGTGGTATGCGTACTAATCTGATCCCACATCAGTTGCATATCGCCCATGATGTCGGTCGCCGACACGCTCCCCGGGTACTACTGGCGGATGAAGTTGGACTGGGAAAAACCATTGAAGCCGGGATGATAATCCAGCAACAATTGCTGGCCGGCCGTGCTGAACGTGTCCTGATTATTGTTCCGGAAACACTGCAACATCAGTGGCTGGTCGAGATGTTACGCCGCTTTAATCTGCGTTTTGCGCTGTTTGATGATGAACGCTATACCGAAGCCCAGTTTGACACCAGCAATCCGTTTTACACCGAACAACTGGTCATTTGCTCGCTCGATTTCGCCTGTAAAAATAAACAGCGCCTGGAAGCAATGGCTGAAGCAGAATGGGATTTGTTGGTGGTGGATGAAGCCCATCACCTGTCCTGGAACGAAGGCAAGGCGGGTCGTGAATATCTGGTGGTTGAAAAACTGGCTGAAAACATCCCGGGGGTTCTGCTGCTGACAGCAACCCCTGAGCAGTTAGGTATGGAAAGCCACTTTGCCCGCCTGCGGTTGCTCGATCCCAACCGTTTTCATGATTACCAGCAATTTGTTGCAGAACAGCAGCAATATCAACCGGTCGCTGATGCCGTCACCTCTTTGCTCGCCGATCATCCGGTTTCTGCCGACGAAGTCGCGATGATTAATAATTTGATCAGCGATCAGGACATCGGTCCGCTGATTGAGAAAGCTAACAGCCGCGATGAGAACCGGCTCGAAGCTCGCAGGAAACTGGTATCACTGCTGATGGACCGCCACGGCACCAGCCGCGTTCTGTTCCGTAATACTCGTCAGGGAGTCAAAGGCTTTCCGGAACGACAGTTACAGCAATTCCGCCTGCCATTACCCTCACAATACCAGACGGCTATTAAGGTATCCGGCATTATGGGTAGCCGTAAGAGTGCCGAAGAACGCGCGCGGGATATGCTCTATCCGGAGCAAATTTATCAGGAATTTGAAGGTGACAGCGGGACCTGGTGGGCATTTGATCCGCGAGTTGAGTGGCTGAGCAATTACTTACTGGAAAACCGTAAAGAGAAAGTGCTGGTTATCTGTGCGAAAGCCGCAACGGCACTCCAACTGGAACAATATTTGCGTGAACGTGAAGGTATCCGCGCAGCGGTGTTCCATGAAGGTTTATCGATAATAGAACGGGATAAAGCCTCGGCGTTTTTTGCCTCGCGCGAAGAGGGTGCGCAGGTCCTGCTGTGTTCGGAGATTGGCTCTGAAGGTCGTAACTTCCAGTTTGCCAGCCGGCTGGTCATGTTTGACCTGCCGTTCAACCCGGACCTTCTGGAACAACGAATTGGTCGTCTGGATCGTATCGGTCAGCAAAATGATATTCAGATTCTGGTCCCCTGGCTGGAAAATACTGCTCAGGCCGTATTGCTACGTTGGTTCCATGAAGGTCTGGATGCCTTTGAGCATACCTGCCCTACCGGTCGAACGGTCTATGACGCAGTACACCCACAGTTACTGAAATATCTTGCCTCGCCGGAAGATACCACGGGGCTGGATGATTTTATCGCCGATAGCCGGCAGCAGCACGACACGTTGAAATCGCAACTGGAACAAGGTCGTGACCGCTTGCTGGAGCTGAACTCTAACGGTGGTGAACAGGCAGTACAGTTGGCAGATGAGATAGCCGCCCAGGATAATGATACTGAACTGGTCAACTTCGCACTGAATCTGTTTGATATTGTTGGTATCAATCAGGATGACCGCAGTGACAACCTGATTGTTCTTACGCCCTCAGACCATATGCTGGTACCTGACTTCCCGGGATTACCGGAAGATGGCTGCACCATCACTTTTAACCGTGAGCAGGCATTATCCCGTGAGGATACCCAGTTTATTACCTGGGAACACCCGTTAATCCGTAACGGACTGGATCTCATACTTTCAGGTGACACCGGTAGCAGCGCTATTTCGTTACTGAAAAATAAAGCCTTACCGGTAGGTACTCTGTTGGTGGAACTGATGTATGTTGTTGAAGCACAGGCGCCGAAACATCTGCAACTCACCCGCTTTCTGCCACCGACACCATTACGGCTGTTGCTGGATAAAGCAGGCAACAATCTGGCAGCCAAAGTGGAATTCGAAAGCTTTAACCGCCAGTTGACCGCAGTAAATCGTCATACCGGCAGTAAACTGGTCAATGCGGTCCAACAGGATGTTTACCAGATTCTGACTCGTGGTGAAGAACTGGTGGTCAGTGAGGCACAGGCCGTGATTGAACAGGCCCGACGCCAGGCGGATGAAACGCTGAGCGCTGAACTGGACCGCCTGCGGGCGTTACAGGCAGTTAACCCGAATATCCGTGATGATGAAGTTGAAGCACTGGAAACTAATCGCAGTGAAGTCACCGAAAGCCTTGCGCAGGCTAACTGGCGACTGGATGCTTTACGGCTGATTGTTGTCACACATCAGTAACCGCAAACGGGGGGGATACCCCCCGATGGATATACAATGGAAGCTTATAATCCCCCTACCGAACCCTGGCTGCATATCCTGTATCAGGACAGCCATATCATGGTGGTTAATAAACCCAGCGGACTGTTATCCGTGCCAGGTCGCCTGCCTGAACATCAGGATAGTGTGATGCTGCGGATTCTGCGAGATTATCCCGGCGCACAGTCAGTGCATCGACTGGATATGGCAACCAGCGGTATTATTGTGGTGGCATTAACCAAAGCTGCTGAACGCGAACTGAAACGACAGTTTCGGGAACGTGAACCGAAGAAGACCTATATCGCAAGGATCTGGGGGCACCCGGAAAAAGACGAAGGTCTGGTCGACCTGCCGTTAATTTGCGACTGGCCGAACCGGCCTAAGCAAAAGGTATGCTTTGAAACCGGTAAAGCAGCTCAGACCGAATGGCGGGTACTCGAATATTGCGATGACTTAAGTTGCAGAGTTGAGTTAAAGCCGGTAACTGGCCGTTCTCACCAGTTGCGGGTACATATGCTGGCACTAGGCCATCCGATTCTCGGGGATGGTTTCTACGCGCATCCGGAAGCTAAAGCACTGGCAGATCGTTTGTTATTACATGCAGAATCACTGACCATTACCCACCCGCACTACGGCACACCCATGACATTTCGCCAGCCGGCAGATTTCTGAAAATCCCCCTCAAACCGGCGGACATTACCTGTCGTGGTAATGTCCGGGTGCCGGATTATTTAAACCCTTTTTCCTTACGAATCAGATCGTAAGCAGACTGTATTTTTTGGGTTTTCTGTTTCGCCATTTCCATCATCTCCGGAGGCAGGCCTTTCGCCACCAGTTTGTCTGGATGATGCTCCGACATCAGTTTCCGGTAAGCTCGTTTAATGGTGGTGCTGTCATCCCCGGGATTGACCCCCAGCACACTGCAGGCATCCTCCAGGGTCGGGCCGCGCTGTGGTTGCTGATAGTTGCCCTGATACTGTCCACCAGCCCCCGAAAATTGCTCTCCCCCGGCCATCATCCGCAGAAACTGATCGAATTGTATCCTGGAGATCCCAAGCTCTTCTGCAATCACATACAGAACCTGGCGCTCATTCGGGTGCAGCACGCCATCGGCAAACGCGGCCTGTACCTGAATTTCCAGAAACATCCGGATAAGGTCAAAGCGTCCAAAGCAGGCACTACGAAATTCCCGCAGTTTTTCACGCAACGGATAATGGCTATCTTTACCTTCGCGGAAGGACTGCTGGGCTGAACGGCGCGACTCTCCATGCAGTTGCATCCGTTCCATAAATGCTGACGCAATCTGAATATCTGCCTCGGTCACCCGCCCTTTAGACTTGGTCAGATGCCCCATGACCTGAAAAGTGGTACGGAAGAACAGATTCTGCCGTGACTGGTTATCAGAAAAATATCCTTGTCCACTTCCGATACGAATTTTGTCGATAGCGTGGCCTATCATTAGTCCCAGAACAATGCCCCAGAAGCCTGCTCCGGAGAAAATACCCACTGCTAATCCAATTACTTTACCCCAATAGCGCATAAACTCCTCAATTCGCCATGCTTACGGCCGAAATTTGCATTATCATACCTGTCATTTGGTTAACCGCCTATCCGCAAACCGAAGAGATCAGGATTAACACCAGCGCCATTATGCGGTAAGTTAGTCTCCGTCTGATTGTCGGCATGATGCCAGTTTTTACGGAATCCCTAATACTACGTATGAATAAAAGATTACCAACCTTGCTGGCCACGATGATTGGTGCAGCGCTCTACAGCCAGCACAGCCTTGCCGATGATCTGATGTCGCAATGTATGCTGGGCGTACCCTCTTATAACCGTCCTTTAACCAGCGGTACGCCGAATGAGCAACCGGTCACTATTCATTCTGATTCCGCTAAAGGGACTTATCCTGACGATTCGGTATTTACCGGCAAAGTCAGTGTAAACCAGGGTAATGGCCAGCTCCAGGCCGATGAAATCCAGCTTCATCAGCGCCAGCAATCCGGGCAGAGTACACCGACACGTACCGTCGATGCATTGGGAAACGTGCATTATGATGATAATCAGGTAATTCTTAAGGGGCCGAAAGCATGGTCCAATCTGAATACCAAGGATACGAATGTCTGGAATGGCGATTATCAGATGGTTGGCCGCCAGGGTCGAGGCTCTGCTGACCAGATGAAGCTACGGGGTAATAACCGTTATACCATCCTGGAAAACGGTAGCTTTACTTCCTGTTTACCCGGAGACAACAGCTGGAGTGTCGCCGGTTCTGAGATTATTGAAGACCGCCAGGAGCAGGTCGCCGAAATCTGGAATGCCCGTTTTAAAGTAGGTTCGGTGCCGATTTTCTACAGCCCATACCTGCAGCTTCCGATCGGTGATCGTCGTCGTTCCGGTTTCCTGATCCCCAATGCAAAATACGGTAATGATAATGGCTTCGAATTCATGTTGCCTTATTACTGGAATATTGCGCCGCAGATGGATGCGACCATTACTCCGCACTACATGAGTAAACGCGGCCTGCAACTGCAAAACGAATTTCGTTATCTGTCTGAGTTTGGTAGTGGTTTGATGGAACTGGATTATCTTCCTTCTGACAGCCAGTACAATAAAGACAAAGCTGCCCGCGACATCGCTGCAGATGACAGTTCAGACCGTTGGCTGTTCTACTGGCGCCATAGCGGGGTCTATGACCAACACTGGCGCTTCAACGCAGACTACAGCAAAGTCAGTGACAGTTACTATTTCAACGATCTGGCCTCAAGATACTACAGTTCGACCGACGGTTATGCGAACCAGAAATTCAGTATCGGTTATGCCGATACTAACTGGGATGCAACACTGTCGAGTAAAGACTTCCAGACATTCTCACATACCACTACCAGTATTTATCGAGTGCTGCCTCAGCTGGATGTGAATGTTTACCAGAATGATATCGGCCCTTTTGATGCGCATGTTTATGGACAGTTTGCCCGGTTTACCAACACTAACCCGAATTATCCGCGGGCAGACCGGTTACATATTGAACCCACCCTGGATTTGCCGCTGTCAAATGGCTGGGCCAGCCTGGATACTGAAGCAAAATTACTGGCGACACATTATCAGCAGGATAACATTGACAACTATAACAATGGGTCCATTGACAGCTCTGCAGACCGGTATCAGCTGAAACACTCGGTTAACCGCACCATGCCACAGTTTAAAGTGGATGGAAAAATGGTGTTTGATCGCGATATGGACTGGTCGCCTGGCTATACCCAGACGCTGGAACCCCGCGTTCAGTACCTTTATGTACCATACCGTAACCAGAGTAATATCTATCCTTACGATTCAACATTGCTACAGACCGACTATACCGGGCTGTTCCGTGATCGTACTTACAGCGGCCTGGATCGTATATCTTCCGCAAACCAGGTCGCCTCCGGGGTGACAACCCGAATTTATGATAACAATCTGGTTGAACGTTTTAATGTTTCTGTAGGTCAAATCTATTCGTTTACACCTGCCCGCACCGGGAGTGATGAACTTGACGATAGTAACGACCGTGGAAGCCTGACCTGGGCCGGTGATACTTACTGGAAAATCAGTGATTACTGGGGTGTCCGTGGCGGCCTGCAATATGATACAAAACTGGATAACATTGCCCAGGGCAATGCGATTCTGGAATATCGTCGTGATGCCGATCGTATGGTACAGCTGAGCTATCGTTACAGCAGCCCGCAATATGTGGCGCAGGCGCTGAATGATGCATCACTGCTGGAAAACCCGATTTATAAAAACGGGATTTCACAGGTCGGGGCAACGGCAAGCTGGCCGATTGCGGATGCATGGTCCATCGTGGGTGCTTACTATTATGATACCCGTAATAGTAAGCCGGCAGACCAAATGTTAGGCGTTCAGTACAGCTCTTGTTGTTACGCTATTCGTTTCGGATATGAGCGTAAAATCAACGGCTGGGAAAATGATACAAGTAAATATGACAACTCAATTTCATTCAACATAGAGTTCCGGGGCCTGAGTTCAAACTACACTCTGGGAACAGCTCAAATGCTGAATCAGGGAATTATCCCTTATCAGCCTGCTTTTTGATGTTGTAATGTATAAATGTTTAGCCGGTAAATTCCGCAAAGCGGTAACAACGATGGATAAAGTATGAAGAACTGGAGAATGCTGATTCTGTGTGTAGCGATGAACGCTACTACTGCTATTGCAGCACCACAGATGGTTGATAAAGTCGCTGCGATTGTGAACAACAGTGTGGTGTTAGAAAGTGACGTCGATGACATGATGAGCACGGTGAAGACTCAGGCTAAAGAGGCCGGCCAGCAATTGCCTGACGATCAGACATTACGCCATCAGATCCTTGAGCGTGAAATCATGGACAGTATTATCACTCAGATCGGTCAGCGTGCCGGAATTCAGATAAGTGACCAGGAACTGGATCAGGCTATTCAGAATATTGCTGCACAGAACCATATGAGCATGGATCAGTTGCGCAGCCGACTGAGCTATGATGGGGTTAACTATGCAACCTATCGTAATCAGATCCGTAAGGAAATGCTGATCTCTACGGTTCGTAACAATGAAGTAAGAAGCCGTGTGACTATTCTTCCTCAGGAAGTCGATAACCTGGCAAAACAGATAGCAAACCAGAACGTACCAGGCACCGAACTGAACCTGAGTATGATCCTGCTACCTCTGCCAGAAAATCCTACTCAGCAGCAAGTGGATGATGAAGAAGCCCTGGCTAAAAAGCTGGTGGGTGAACTGAAGAACGGTGCAGATTTTGGTAAAATGGCCGTCACTTACTCTGCTGACCCACAGGCGCTGAAAGGCGGCAATATGGGTTGGGGGAAAATTGAAGAACTGCCGAGTCTGTTTAGCCAGGCACTGAGCACTGCTCATAAAGGGGATATCGTTGGCCCAATCCGCTCTGGTGTGGGTTTCCACATTCTGAAAGTAAATGATGTGCGTGGCGAATCTCAAAATGTTTCGGTCACCGAAGTCCATGCCCGCCATATACTGATCAAAGTATCGCCAATTATGTCTGACCAGCAGGCGCGTGCGAAAATCGAACAGATTGCTGCTGACATCCGTAGCGGTAAAATAACTTTTGCCCAGGCGGCAAGACAGTACTCTGAAGATCCCGGTTCAGCCAATCAGGGCGGTGATCTGGGCTGGGCCTCACCAAATATTTATGATCCTGCCTTCCGTGACGCGGTTATGCATCTGAACAAGGGCCAAATCAGCCAACCTGTTCGTTCATCTTTCGGCTGGCATTTAATTCAACTGATGGATACCCGTCAGGTAGACAGGACCGAAGATGCGGGTAAAGACCGGGCCTACCGGATGTTGTTTAACCGTAAGTTTGCAGAAGAAGCACAGACCTGGATGCAGGAACAACGTGCTGAAGCTTATGTGAAGATTCTGGATAACAATGGCTGACATACCAAGAATAGTGATCACTCCCGGCGAGCCTGCCGGGATTGGTCCTGATTTGACTGTACTCCTGGCCGGCCAGCAATGGCCGGCCGAATTAGTTGTATGTGCCGACAGACAGCTTTTGCTTGACAGGGCTGCACAACTGGGTCTGCCACTGACGCTGAGAGATTATCAGCCAGGTTCCCCGGCACAGCCCCAGCAAGCCGGGAGTTTAACTTTGTTACCGGTACCTCTGAATACCCGAACCATCGCCGGGCAGCTTTCTGTCGATAATAGTAATTATGTACTAAGAACACTGGCAACAGCCTGTGATGGCTGTCTGAGAGACGAATTTTCCGCACTGGTCACCGGTCCGGTACATAAAGGTATCATTAACGATGCAGGTATCCCGTTCACAGGGCATACTGAGTTTTTCGCAGACCGGGCAGGCTGTGAAAAAGTGGTAATGATGCTGGCAACCACAGAATTACGTGTAGCGCTTGCCACGACTCACCTGCCTCTGAAAGAGGTCTCTGCGGCGATTACCCGGGAGAATCTGCATGAGGTTATCTCTATCCTTCATCACGATTTGCAGCATAAATTTCATATTGCCAGCCCAACCATTCTGGTTTGCGGGCTGAATCCACACGCTGGTGAAGGTGGCCATATGGGCCGCGAAGAAATCGATGTGATTGAACCGGCACTGGAAGAGCTCCGACAGCAGGGAATCACCCTTATCGGACCTTTACCTGCCGATACCCTGTTCCAGCCTAAGTATCTGCAAAACGCCGACGCAGTGCTGGCGATGTATCACGATCAGGGCTTACCCGTGTTAAAATATCAGGGTTTTGGCCGGGCGGTGAATATTACCCTCGGCCTGCCATTTATCCGGACTTCTGTTGACCATGGAACAGCACTTGAGTTAGCCGGCCAAGGCCTGGCAGATCCGGGAAGCTTTATTACGGCGATTAACCTCGCCCTAAATATGATTAAGAGCAGTAATGAATAATCGCGTCCATCAGGGGCACTACGCCCGTAAACGTTTCGGGCAAAACTTCCTTAACGATCAATATATTATAGACAGTATTGTCTCAGCTATTCACCCGCAAAAAAGTGATGCGATGGTTGAAATCGGCCCCGGGCTCGGCGCTCTGACTGAACCCGTTGGAGAGCATCTGGATGCATTAACGGTGATCGAACTCGACCGCGACCTGGCAGCTCGTTTACAGACGCACTCGTTCCTCGGTCCAAAACTGACGATTTTCCAGCAGGATGCTATGACCTTCAATTTTGCTGAGTTATCAGCAGAACGTGGCCAGCCACTGCGGGTGTTTGGGAATTTACCTTACAATATCTCTACCCCGCTGATGTTCCACCTGTTCAGCTACCATGGTGCTATTAAAGATATGCACTTTATGCTGCAGAAAGAGGTGGTTAATCGTCTGGTCGCCGGCCCGGGAAGTAAAGCTTATGGGCGTTTAACCGTGATGGCGCAATATTACTGTCAGGTTATTCCTGTCCTGGAAGTTCCGCCACATTCTTTTACGCCCCCGCCTAAAGTCGATTCTGCGGTAGTCCGACTGATTCCGCATACTCAGTCACCTTATCCGGCAGTCAACGTCAAAGTGCTGAGCCGCATTACTACTGAGGCATTTGGTAAACGCCGTAAAACTCTGCGAAACAGCCTTGGACATCTGTTTCCTGAAGCTGTGCTGGCCGATTTAGGTATTGATAATAATCTGCGTGCAGAGAATGTGACTATTGACCAATACTGCCAGTTGGCACACTGGCTGACTGAACATCCGGAGCAACCTCAGGAGAGCTAAACCATGAGTGGATCCAGACGCGTTTACGTCCACGTACAGACGTTTTATGTAGCTTCACAGTCTCAACCGGAAGCCGAACGTTATGTGTTTGCCTATACTATTACTATACGTAATCTGGGGCATGACACTGTCCGCTTGCTTGAACGCTACTGGCTGATTACTAATGGTAATGGCAATGAAACCGAAGTTCGTGGAGAAGGTGTGGTCGGGGAGCAACCCGTGATAGCCCCTGGTGGTGAATATCAATACACCAGTGGTACTGTTCTGGAAACCCCTATCGGCACCATGCAGGGACATTATATTATGCAGGATGAACACGGCGAGCAGTTCCATACTCCTATTCCTGTATTTCGTCTGGCAGTCTCTGCCCAGCTCCATTAAGAATCACATCGCCGGTCTGCCTTCAGGACGGCTGTTTTACGTTGACAGGATTTTCATGAGTACCTATCTGATTGGTGATATTCACGGTTGCTACGCTGAATTTACTGCGTTGCTGAAAAAGGTCAATTTTGACCCATCAACCGATGAACTCTGGCTGACCGGTGATCTGGTGGCGCGTGGGCCCGATTCTCTGGCGGTATTACGTAAAGTGAAATCGCTGGGCGATTCGGTTCGTCTGGTGCTTGGTAACCACGATTTGCATATCCTCGCAGTCTACGCCGGAATCAGCCGCAATAAACCTAAAGATAATCTCGCTGCCTTACTGGCAGCTGAAGACTGCGACAGCCTGATCAACTGGTTGCGTCGGCAGCCTTTGCTACAGGTCGACGAGGAGAAGAAACTGGTTATGGCCCATGCCGGTATCACACCGCAGTGGGACATTGAAACAGCAACGGTCTGCGCCAGAGAACTGGAAGCTATTCTCTCCAGTGGAAGTTATCCGTTGTTCCTTGATGCGATGTACGGCGATATGCCTAATAACTGGTCTCCTGAACTCAGCGGTTTGTCCCGGCTGAGATTCAGTGCTAACGCACTCACCCGAATGCGCTACTGCTTCCCTAACGGTCAGTTGGATATGATTTGTAAGGACACTCCGGAAAAAGCCACACCTCCGCTAAAACCCTGGTTTATGCTAAACGGTCCGGTGCGCGATAACTATACTATTGTTTTCGGTCACTGGGCATCACTGGAAGGCAAGGGAACTCCAGACGGAATCATCGGGCTGGATACTGGCTGCTGCTGGGGTGGCAGCCTGACAATGTTACGCTGGGAAGATAACAAATATTTTCACCAGCCGTCACTGCAACGCAAAAAGAACTGATTCAATAACGTGTCAGCCCTACAGCAAGCTGTAGGGCTAAAGTAAACATCTCTACTTAAGTACGGCCCCTCTGCTGGCAATTACTGACTGATACCAGCCAAAACTCTTCTTACGATAACGTTCTAAACTGCCCTCTCCGTCATCATTTCGGTCAACATAAATAAAGCCATAGCGTTTCAAGAATTCAGCCTTCGATGCACTGACCAGATCAATAGGACCCCAACTGGTGTATCCCATAATCTCCACCCCGTCCTCCAGTGCCTCTCTGACCTGAAGTAAATGAGAGTTCAGATAGCTTATCCGGTAATCATCAATCACCTGATGATCTTCTGTCAGTTGGTCGCGTGCACCGAGACCATTCTCTACAATAAACAAGGGTTTATTATATCGATCCCACAGCAAATTCAGCAGTACCCGTAACCCCACCGGATCAATCTGCCACCCCCATTCTGAAGCCGCAAGATGCGGGTTAGGGATCATATTCAGTATGTTGCCCTGGCAAGAGTCATGAGCCGAGGCATCTGCACAGGCACAGCCAGACATGTAATAACTGAAGGAAATAAAATCAATACTGTGCTTCAGGGCCGCTTTGTCCTGATCCGTTATCTCCAGACAGATATTATTCTCGCGAAAATAGCGTTGCATGTAGCCCGGATACTCTCCTCTGACCTGCACATCACCAAAAAACAGCCAGTGGCGATTTTCACTCAGTGTCGCCCAGACATCCTCCGGTTTTGGGGTTAACGGATAGAGCAATCCGCCCAGCAACATGTTACCGATTTTGGCCTGCGGGATAATTTCATGACATGCCTGAACTGCCAGTCCACTGGCCACCAACTGATGATGGATCGCCTGATAGATATCATTAAGGCTGCTGTCTGCAGCAATACCTACCCCGGTTAACGGCGCATGCAGTGACATATTGATTTCGTTAAATGTCAGCCACAAACTGACACGCTGCCGGTAGCGCGTAAAGACCACTCTGGCATAGCGTATAAAAAACTCAATCACCTGGCGGTTACCCCAGCCACCGTACTCAGAGACTAATGCCCATGGCATTTCATAATGCGACAGGGTGACCATAGGCTGAATGTTATACTTCTCCAGTTCAGTGAACAGATTATCGTAATATGCCAGTCCGGCTTCATTAGGTTCACTCTCATCACCTCGCGGAAAAATACGCGTCCAGGCAATAGATAAACGCAGGCAGGTAAAGCCCATTTCAGCAAACAACGCAATA
Source organism: Tatumella morbirosei (assembly GCF_000757425.2). Classification (GTDB taxonomy): domain Bacteria; phylum Pseudomonadota; class Gammaproteobacteria; order Enterobacterales; family Enterobacteriaceae; genus Tatumella; species Tatumella morbirosei. Next base: position 1,691,129 of record NZ_JPKR02000003.1, read on the forward strand.
TCCTGCGGATAGCGATGATAAAAATCGATAGCGATGTCTTTTAGCTGACTTTGTGTGGATGTCCGTAGATCAATTTCTCCGAAGATGCCCTTCGGTTGTACATCTGAAGTTGAAAGTCCCTTACCGTCTTCCCGCCATGCTCCCTCTGTCTGGTTAGCGGCAATGGCTCCTCCCCATAGAAATGATTCCGGAAACAAATTCATTTATCTCTCCTTAGATAGTGGCTGTCATCTTCCGGCACGGTGGCCGTTGTTCTGTTAACCGTCAGGCAGTATCCATACTAAAACTTCTTTGGTTTGCTGCCTGCCAGTGGATTATTATCTTTGCGTCGTTGCTACCGGTGATGTACGTGGTACCCCAAAGAAAAACGTTAACAGGCAGGAAAGTAACAGCGCTGTTATCGCTCCTACCACGGCCCCCCAGACAGAGAGGTCAACACCTTCAGCAGGAATCATCTGAGTGAACGAAAATACACTGACGAGTCCGAAAGACCAGACTTTTGCCTGGAACAACCCAACGATCCCGCCACCGATTCCTCCTGCAATACAACCCATCATAAAGGGTTTTCTGAGCGGTAACGTCACGCCATAGATTGCAGGCTCAGTAATACCAAACAAACCTGCAGTCACTGAAGTTCCTGCCAGCATCTTCAGCTTCTGCTCTTTGCAAGCCAGGAAAACACCCAAAGCAGCACCTGTCTGACCAAGCACAGCAGGCAGCAACAATGGAACAATAGTGTCAAAGCCGAGCATACTCAGGTTATTAATGGCCACCGGGATAAGTCCCCAATGCAAACCAAAGATCACACAGATCTGCCATACAGACCCCAGGAAAATACCGGCAATCCATGGCGCGATGTCATAGATCCACTGATAGCCCGAAGCCAGGCACTGACTGAGGAAGGTAGATAATGGACCTATCACCAGAAATGTCAGTGGAACTATCACCATCAGGCAAAAAAGTGGAGTGGCAAAATTACGGATAGAGGATGGCAGGCGTGGATAAAGCTGCTTTTCAAGCCAGCAGCATGCCCAGGATGCAAAAATAATCGGGATCACCGAGGAGCTGTAATTGATAAAGGTGAGTGGCAGGCCAAAAAAAGTATCAACTGCCGAGGGATCACTGCCATTACTCAGTGACATGATAACCGGATGAACCAGTGCCCCACCAATTGCCATCGTCAGGAACGGAGAACCGCCAAATTTCTTACCCGCCGTGTAACCCAGTACCAGTGGGAAAAAGTAAAAGAGTGCATCACTGGCGGCAAACCATATCTGGTAAGTGCCACTCTCCTGTGACAACAGATTAAGTGCCAGCGCTAATGCCAGAAACCCCTTCAACATCCCTGAGGCCGCCATCACACCCAGTACAGGGGTAAATATTCCTGAAACCAGATCAATAAAACGCGCCAGTAAACCAGCAGCAGGTTTTGAGGGTGCAGTACGATCGGTATCCTGTCGCACTTCTCCGTCACCGGCAAGAAACAATTCTATCGCCCGGAACACTTCCCCCACATGATTACCAATCACCACCTGGAATTGCCCACCACTTTCAACAACGGCCATAACCCCTTCCAGGGCCTTAACTTTGCTGGCGGCATCTAAAGGCGTTGATGCTAGTTTGAAACGTAACCTTGTTGCACAATGAACTACCGTCTGAATATTATTTTTTCCACCCACAGCTTCGACAATCTGCGTCGCCAGTTGCACATATCCTGTCATCCTAATCTCCCTGATTTACTGTGTAATTTCCTTATTTACTGTGAATATTCTCACCTACAGACTGCCCAACCCATTCCCCCCTGCCCTGACACAGATAATTACTCATCGTCCTGTCTGGCACCAGTTTTGCTAGATATTTTTATTCGTAGAATATTTATGATGTGCGACCAGCAAACAGTAGGTCATATTCAGATACGATGCTTAACAATTAAATGTCAAAGACCGACTACAGATTTCAAACACCTTCTCCGTAATAGTTAAAAGATAATGATTAATCTCTATAATTATGGAAAATTCCTATTGCTTTACTGTCGTCAACTTTCCCCAAAATAGCATTACAGGCTGGTTAATCCACTATTATTTACCGGGAAGATTAAAATTGTGAACAGGATCGTTTTATAAAAAGATAATTAAGGAGGGGTAAGCATCAACAGGCAATTCCGGCCGATAATGTATGCCTGCAGGAGATAATAATCGTCAGGGATCCGGCGATATACCGAATCCCCCAACATAATTAAGTACAAACTAACGGCGGCGCTCAAGAATTTCGAAGCAAAAACTGTGGGTATTATTACTGTCAGCATCATGGAACTCACTGAAAACCGAATGCCATTGGTCCGGATCGTAGTCAGGAAACTGGGTATCACCTTCCACTTCCGCATCGATGTGTGTCAGATACAACCGATCAGCTTTCTCCAGCATCTGAGCATAGATTTTTCCACCACCAATAACCATAATCTCAGAAGCATCCCCTGCCAGCCGTAAAGCGTCTTCCAGGGATGTCGCCCGGGTGACCCCTGCAGTCTCTCCCGGGGTACGGCTGATAACAATGTTCAGACGACCAGGAAGTGGTCTGCCTATCGACTCAAACGTACGGCGCCCCATAATTACGGGTTTGTTCAGGGTATGTTTTTTAAACCAGGCCAGATCGGCCGGTAAGCTCCATGGCATGGCATTATCCATTCCAATAATACGATCTGCTGCCATAGCAGCAATCAGACTAATCATTACGTTAACCCGCTCGAAAAATTGGCGACATCATACGGAAAGGCTTTGCCTTCGTCGATAGGCATTGAGACTATTTCACCGCCTTACGGGCCGGATCCCGGGTGAACTCACCGCTAACCTGTTTCCTCCGTCACGGAAAATATCCGCTTAAACAGGAAATTGGCTCGCAGCCCCACCCTCAGGTATTCAACCATAGCTGACCGCTTTGCATCGTCTAAAAATTATAATAAACCCTGACCAGATTCATATTACCCTGGTGGTCAGTATCGGAGGTAATGACGTACTCATAATCCACCTGGAAGCCATAATCCAGGGCAAAAGATATCCCTAACCCATTGTCTTTACGCTGATAGTTACGCCCTGTCACAAATTGCATGCGATCACCCATAAAATAGGGTTGTACTGACTGCAGAATATAACGCTGAACTGGCAGGTTATATCCGGCATAATATTCCAGCCCCCAGGCATCTCCCGCAAAATAATTATTAACATCAATACGATGGCTGGGTGCGAAATTCTGATACCAGCCCCCACCGGCGGCCAGCCGCCACTGCCCGGGACGCCAGCTGAACGCAGTTCCCAGCAAGTTCTGATTTTCGTTTTTATTTTCATGAAGTTGTGGGTTCCTCATCCGGGCCTTAGTGTAGTTCCATGCCATCCCCCAGTTCAGATCCGGTGTGATACTGTAATTAAAGCCCAGTGAACCACCACTCCGCCGCTTGTAATGAAGGCCATTACCCGGCAGGTAATCAACATCAGAAAACAGGTAGGCAACGTATAAACTGACATCGCCGAACTGATTCTGGTACCTCAACTGCTTCCGGGGCCGGTAAGAACCATCATAATCGCCGTTAATTCCGTTACCGGGTCCCTGTCCAAGCATATCGTAATCCCAGATATCGGTTTTAGCTCCCACCACATCATAATAAATACTATTGCGCTGACCGAAACTCAGTTCACCCCATTGTGAGCTGCGTAATGCGGTATACATCATCCTGCGTAATGTATTCCTATCCCCATCAGCATGATGATTATCCCAGTTCAACAACGCCGGGATATTCACTCCAAGTTCATAATAGTTTGTCCAAATCAGATCATCGGTAATACGGAAATCAGCAGTGAAACGAAAACGGCTTCCTCCATCGAAGACATTACGCTTATAGTTTTTCCCCTGCCCTCCGGTCATGTGGTTTATTTGCGGACGAATACTACCCCCGACTTTAAAATTTAACCGGCTAAGAACATCATTTTTTTGCGGATCAGTTTTAATTAATGTTATTTCTGCACGACCAGTTAATGGCAATAATAACGATAATATTGCAAACGACCCTGAGAATATTACGCAGCGACTTTTATTCATAGTTAACCCTGTCTAATATTAATTAATCTCACATGAGTAATCGTGTTCCCTGGTAAATCACCAGTAACAAATTATCATGGCAGAATGTAATTAATAATGAGGATAACGGGATACTTTGTCGGTTAAAGCAGGCAATCAATACACAATAATATTAAAAGATCACAGAATAAATACAGCGCTCATAGATAGTATGAGGTATTTTATTCCCGGCAGAGAGGTATTCATCTTAATGAAAAAAGGGCAGCTGTTAAGCTACCCTTTTTATATATTCACTACGGATTAGAAGTCGTAGCGCAGACGAACCAGGTTCAGGTCGCCAATCTTGTCAGTGCTGGACGTAAACATATGCTCAACGTCAACACGGAAGCCGTGCTGCAGCTGGAACGATACGCCCAGGCCATTATCAATACGCTGGTAATTACGGCCGCTAACGTACTGCAGACGGTCACCCATGAAGTAAGGTTGGATAACCTTAACGCCGTACTGATCAATATGGAAATTATATCCGGCGAAATACTCAATACCCCATGCGTTACCTGCGAAGTAATCGTTGAGATTGGATCTTTTAGTCAGCAGGAAGTTCTCATAGAAACCGCCACCAGCAGACAATACCCAGTTATCCGGATTCCAGCTCAGAGCAGTACCAAACAGGTTCTGGTTGTAATCACGGCCTTCACCGGTAGAAGGATCACGCATTGAAGCTTTGGTGTAGTTCCATGCGGTACCCCAGGTCAGATCCTTGGTGATATGGTAATCCGCACCTAAAGAACCGCCACCCTGGCGTTTGTACGCCAGGCCATTGCCCGGGTAGTAGCTTGAATCCGCAAACAGGAAGCTCGCATAGACATCAACCTGGTCTACCGATTTCTTATATTTCAGCATCTTACGTGAACGATACGAACCATCGTAGTCACCGTTAATACCATTACCTGGCCCCTGGGCTAACATATCGTCATCCCAGATGTCGGTTTTCGCACCGACGACATCATAGTAAACACTATTTTGTTGACCAATGGTCAGGCGACCCCACTCTTTACTGTCAAGACCGGTGTAAAGCATACGACGAGTCGTATGGTGAGAACCTTTCTGATAGTGGTTATCCCACTTCAATACCGCCGGAACGTTTACACCCAGTTCATAGTAGTTGATCCAGGTCAGATCATCATTGAAGTGATAGTTAGCCCCGAAACGAAAACGTGTGCCACCATCGAATCCGTTACGTTTATAAGATTTGTCGTTCACCCCTGTAGAATGGTTAAACTGAGGACGAATACTTCCACCAACAGTTAAATCCAGACGACTCAGTACGCTATCTTCAGGTACCTGAGGAACTAAATGGATCTCCGCCTGAGAGGCAAGAGGGAGCATCGACATTAGCACCAGGCCACCGGTTACAGATTTATTACGCCAGCTTTTCTTCATTAAGATTATCCACATGAATAATAAAATTTAAAGTTTTTTTTGTCCGGGGTATTGAGGCAAAGCAAAAAAATAACTAACACTTTCTAATTTTTGGATATGTCTGAACATACATATCGGAACATATCCTGTCAGAAAAACAAATATATTTATAGGGTAGAAAGTGCGATTTTTATCAAGAATATTTATGAGATAAGCGATCCTTGATATAAGGATCGCCTATATTACGCGAGGAGTATTACGCTTTTATTTCAGAATGCATTTCCTGGACAGAGATAACCCGATCTGTTGGATCAGCGTTTAAAGCCATTGCAGTTGCAAAACCACCATTCAGTGTTGTGTCATAATGAACTTTATATTGTAGGGCACTGCGTCTAATCAGGCGGGAATCTTCAATCGCCTGACGACCGGCAGTGGTATTAACAATATAGCTGTATTCTCCGTTCTTCAGACGGTCCTGAATATGTGGCCGACCTTCGTGTACCTTATTTACCAGGCGAGGATTAATTCCGGCCTCCCCCAGCACCACAGCAGTCCCATGTGTCGCATCCAGCTCATAACCAAATTTCAGCAGCTTCGCCGCCAGATCAACCACCCGTTGTTTGTCGCCTTCGCGTACCGATAACAGTGCGCGTCCGGATTTTTTCATGGTGGACTGTGCACCCAGCATTGCTTTAGAAAATGCCTCGGCAAAAGTACGTCCGACGCCCATCACTTCACCTGTTGAACGCATTTCCGGTCCAAGGATAGGGTCAACCCCCGGAAATTTATTAAACGGCAATACCACTTCTTTGACCGAATAATAAGGAGGGATGACTTCTTTAGTGACACCTTGTTGTGCCAGGGTCTTCCCGGCCATTACACGGGCCGCCACTTTAGCCAGTGCGACTCCTGTTGCTTTAGAGACAAAAGGTACGGTACGGGCTGCACGCGGGTTAACCTCAATCAGATACACTTCGTTATCTTTCACCGCAAACTGCACGTTCATCAACCCACGGACATTCAGCTCAAAGGCCAGGCTTTTCACCTGCTCACGCATCACATCCTGAATCTCCTGACTCAGTGTATAAGCTGGCAGAGAACACGCAGAGTCACCGGAGTGAACACCCGCCTGCTCGATATGTTCCATAATCCCGCCAATCAGGACCTGCTCACCGTCGCAAATTGCATCGACATCAACTTCTACGGCGTCATCCAGGAAACGGTCTAACAGTACCGGAGCATCGTTAGACACAGAAACTGCCGTCATAAAGTAGCGCTTCAGATCGATTTCATCGTAAACAATTTCCATCGCGCGTCCACCCAATACATAAGAAGGACGTACCACTAATGGATAACCGATGGTTGCTGCTTTTTCCACCGCCTGCTCCAACGCAGTCACAGTTGAGTTCGCCGGCTGTTTCAGTGACAGACGTTCTACCGCTTGCTGGAAACGCTCACGGTCTTCTGCACGGTCAATGGCATCAGGGCTGGTCCCGATGACCGGAACCCCCGCCGCTTCCAGGGCGCGAGCCAGTTTCAGTGGTGTCTGACCACCATACTGCACAATGACACCTTTAGGCTGTTCAATCCGGACAATTTCCAGCACATCTTCCAGAGTCACCGGTTCGAAGTAGAGGCGGTCTGAAGTATCGTAATCGGTAGACACGGTTTCAGGGTTACAGTTAACCATAATGGTTTCGTAACCATCTTCACGCAAAGCCAGAGCAGCATGTACACAGCAGTAGTCAAACTCAATCCCCTGACCAATACGGTTAGGGCCACCGCCAAGAATCATGATTTTTTCACGATCACTGTTTGGGTTCGATTCACACTCTTCTTCATACGTGGAGTACATATAAGCAGTATCGGTCGCGAATTCTGCAGCACAGGTATCTACGCGTTTATACACCGGATACAGATTATATTGCTGACGCAGTTTGCGGACTTCACTTTCCGCCACTCCGGCCAGTTTAGCCAGACGCTGGTCGGCAAAACCCTTACGTTTCAGCTGACGCAGGAAATCATAGTTAAGGCCATTGAGTCCCTGACGTGCTACCTGCTCTTCCAGACGAACCAGCTCTTCAATCTGAACCAGGAACCAGCGATCCACATTGGTCAGATTAAAGACGCCATCCACGGACATCCCCAGGCGGAAAGCATCGGCAATGTACCAGATACGATCACTGCCAGCGTCTTTCAGTTCACGGCGTATGCGGGTTAATGCTTCAGCATCATCCGGATCAACTTTCGGGTCAAAACCACAGGCGCCCACTTCCAGGCCACGTAATGCTTTCTGCATAGATTCCTGGAATGTGCGGCCAATAGCCATCACCTCACCGACGGACTTCATCTGGGTTGTCAGACGATCGTTACTGCCGGCAAATTTTTCGAAGTTAAAACGAGGAATCTTAGTGACGACATAGTCAATTGAAGGTTCAAATGATGCCGGAGTCAGGCCACCGGTAATATCGTTCATCAGCTCATCAAGTGTGTAACCCACAGCCAGTTTGGCCGCGATTTTCGCAATCGGGAATCCGGTCGCTTTAGAAGCCAGTGCCGAAGAGCGGGAAACCCTTGGGTTCATTTCGATGACAATCAGACGACCATTTTCGGGGTTTACCGAGAACTGCACATTGGACCCACCAGTTTCCACACCAATTTCACGCAGCACCGCCATCGAAGCGTTACGCATGATTTGGTACTCTTTGTCGGTCAGAGTCTGAGCGGGCGCTACCGTGATGGAGTCACCGGTATGAATACCCATGGCATCGAAGTTTTCGATAGAACAAACAATGATACAGTTGTCATTTTTGTCACGAACCACTTCCATCTCATACTCTTTCCAGCCAATCAGCGATTCATCAATCAGCAGCTCATTGGTCGGAGAGAGATCCAGTCCGCGTTCACAAATCTCTTCAAATTCTTCGCGGTTATAGGCGATGCCGCCACCGGTGCCACCCATAGTAAAGGAAGGACGAATGATGCACGGGAAACCGACATCTTCTGCAACCTTTAAGGCCTCTTCCATAGTATGAGCAATGCCGGAACGTGCGGTATCGAGCCCGATGCTCTTCATGGCTTTATCAAAACGGCGGCGATCTTCTGCTTTATCGATAGCATCTGCCGTTGCACCAATCATGGTGACACCAAACTCTTCCAGCACACCGTGCTTTTCCAGTTGCAGCGCACAGTTCAGGGCTGTCTGACCGCCCATGGTAGGCAATACCGCATCCGGACGCTCTTTTTCGATAATTTTGCGCACCACTTCCCAGTGGATAGGTTCAATATAGGTCGCGTCCGCCATATCCGGGTCAGTCATGATAGTCGCCGGGTTTGAGTTCACCAGCACCACACGATAGCCTTCTTCGCGTAAGGCTTTACAAGCCTGAGCTCCGGAGTAATCGAATTCACACGCCTGGCCAATCACTATCGGGCCGGCACCAAGGATCAGGATGGATTTTATGTCTGTACGTTTTGGCATTTATTGGCTCCTGATTACCTTTTACCGGAACGGAAAGTGTTAATTAAATCGATAAAGTGGTCGAACAACGGCGCAGCGTCATGCGGTCCGGGACTGGCTTCCGGATGGCCCTGGAAACTGAATGCAGGCTTATCTGTCCGGTGAATCCCTTGCACGGTATGGTCAAACAGGGATTTGTGGGTCACCCGCAGACACTCAGGCAGATTCTGTTCATCAACGGCAAAACCGTGGTTTTGCGCGGTGATCATCACGACATTCCGGTCCAGATCTTTCACCGGGTGGTTTCCGCCGTGATGTCCCAGCTTCATTTTTACCGTTTTAGCGCCACTGGCCAGGGCTAATAGCTGATGCCCGAGGCAGATACCAAATACCGGAATGTCAGTTGTCAGAAATTGTTGAATTGCGTTGATCGCGTAATCACAAGGCTCCGGGTCACCGGGACCGTTCGATAAGAAAATACCGTCCGGATTCAGTTTCAAAACTTCTTCCGCCGACGTTTTGGCCGGAACTACGGTTAACCGTACCCCACGGTCAACCAACATACGCAGGATATTGCGTTTGGCACCAAAATCATAAGCCACGACATGGTAAGGCAATTCGCTTTCATCTTTTGCCGCTGGCAGTTCATTCGCCAGCGTCCAGCTACCTTGCAGCCAGGCATAGGTCTTCTCAGTGGTAACTTCCCTGGCCAGATCCATCCCCTTCAGACCCGGGAAACTTTTCGCCTGTTGTAGTGCTACAGCCACATCCGGATTATCACCGGCAATAATGCAGCCATTCTGAGCACCTTTTTCGCGTAATAAGCGGGTCAATTTACGGGTATCGATATCGGCGATTGCAACAATGTTATGGCGGGAAAGATAGGCTGAGAGGTCTTCGGTACTGCGGTAGTTACTGGCAATTAGTGGCAGGTCGCGGATGACTAATCCCTGAGCATGAACCCGGGAGGACTCTTCGTCTGCGGGATTGGTACCAACATTACCGATATGGGGATAAGTAAGAGTGACGATCTGGCGGGAATAGGAAGGATCAGTAAGGATTTCTTGATAACCGGTCATTGACGTGTTGAAAACGACCTCTCCCACTGCCGACCCACATGCCCCAATGGCCCGACCGTGGAACTCGGTTCCGTCTTCCAGAACCAGGATTGCTGACTTTGTCAAAACTTCCTCCAGGGAATAAATAGTCACTATACCTGCATATTAATTCATGAATAGCACCTGAATCAATCCAAAAAACACCTTTCAGGTCGATTTTTGGCAAATTGGGCGCATTCTAATGAGCGTCATGCACTATGTCCAGTCTGAAAGCCAATAATATTGTTTTTTTTAACGCACTGAAGCAAAAAAGCTACTGACAGCGGCATAAATGGTGGATTAATAGCGTACTAAAACGATTGCCTGACGAGAAGCATAACATTGAAGTGAAAAAAGCGAATTTTCAGACCAAATGGTCCGAAATTAACTCTAAAGAAGGGCACAAAAACAGGTTAAATGATAAAAACAACCAAAAAAAGATAAAAATGATCTGAGATAAATATATTTAAAAAATAAGGAGGGAAAATAAATAACCCTCCATTACAATCAATTAGTTACTGATTGCCATTCACATCACAACACATTACAAATCATTCAGCGAAAGGACATCCCGCATGTCATAAAGTCCATTTTCGAGAGTAACAACCCACTCAGAAGCTTTAACCGCACCTTTTGCGAAAGTCATTCGACTGGAAGCTTTATGAGTGATTTCAACCCGCTCCCCGATATCGGCAAACATTGCCGTATGCTCACCCACAATATCTCCGGCCCGCACGGTGGCAAAGCCGATGGTCTGTGGCTTGCGCTCACCCGTATGACCTTCACGGCAGTACACTGCATGTTCGGCAAGTTTCCAGTTCATTGCCTCCGCGATTGATTCACCCATCGCCAGCGCGGTGCCTGAAGGCGCATCAACTTTATGTCGGTGATGCGCTTCAGTAATTTCGATATCGCTATATTCACCCATTACTTTTGCTGCTTTTTCCAGCAATTTAAGCACAAGATTGACACCTACGCTGAAATTAGCTGCAAAAACAATGGGCACCTGCTGGCTGGTAGTACGGATCGCCTGCTTACCAGCATCATTAAACCCGGTAGTACCAATCACCATCGCTTTTTTATGGTTTTTACAGAATTCGAGGTACTCAAGTGTGGCTTCCGGACGTGTAAAATCGATCAGAACATCAAATTCATCTTTCACCGCCAGCAGATCATCAGTAATCACTACTCCGGTTTTGGTGACACCCGCCAGTTCACCAGCATCACAGCCTACTAAAGATGATCCCTGACGAACCACCACCGCGCCAAGACTGGCATTACTGGCCAGCAAGGTGGCTTCAATCAACTGACGGCCCATTCTTCCGGAGGCTCCGACAATACCTATTCGGATGTTTTTCATAACTATTCATTCCTGTGGATGTGCATAAAATGCCGGCTCAGAGTAACCAGCCTCGTGAGCGGACACCAGTAAAATAAAGTATCATTAGAATTTCAGCGAGATGAGGAGATATTATCAGCAAAAACAATGAGACGTGAATCCGTCAGCACCCGGAAATAAATGCTAACGGTAGGGCAGGTCAGCAATAGCTGAACTCCTGCAGCACCGGAACCGGCTGCAGGAACGCAGGAACGCAGGAACGCAGGATTATTCAACTTCTTTAATATCAACCCGAAGTTCTTTTGGCACTTCAAAGACAATATTTTCTTCGCGACCAATCAGTTCTATCGCGGCTTCACCACCAAATTCGCGTAATCTGGCAATCACCTGTTGCACCAAAATATCCGGAGCTGAAGCGCCCGCAGTTACCCCGACACAGCTGACCCCTTCCAGCCAGCTTTCACGGATATCTTCTGCAGAATCAATCAGCTTAGCCAGTTTACCGGCGCGCTGAGCCAGTTCCGCCAACCGGTTAGAGTTAGAAGAGTTCTTCGATCCAACGACCAGAATCACTTCCGCACGATCAGAGAGATGTCGTACAGCTTCCTGGCGGTTAGTCGTGGCGTAGCAGATATCATCTTTGCGCGGGCCGATAATGGCCGGAAAACGTTCACGTAATGCATCGATAATCTCAGAGGTATCATCCACAGATAAGGTGGTCTGAGTCATAAAGCTCAGATTTGATTCATCTTTAATTTTGAGCCTGAACACATCTTCAGGTGACTCCACCAGATACATCCCCCCTTCCGGGTTATTGTATTGCCCCATGGTGCCTTCAACTTCAGGATGTCCGGCATGACCAATCAGAATCGCTTCCACACCTTTGCGGCTGGCCCTGGCAACCTCCATATGCACTTTGGTGACTAACGGACAGGTTGCATCGAACAGCATCGTCAGTGAACGGGAGCGGGCTTCCGCCCTGACCGCCTGAGAAACTCCATGGGCAGAAAATATCAGAATCGCACCATCCGGCACTTCACTGATCTCTTCGATAAAAATCGCCCCACGCTCACGTAAGCTTTCCACAACATAGCGGTTATGTACTACTTCATGGCGGACATAAATCGGTGCGCCGTACATCTCCAGCGCCCGCTCCACAATACTGATCGCCCGGTCAACACCGGCGCAAAATCCCCGCGGATTAGCGAGCAGAATCTGCATTTTCGGCCTCCGGTTGTGGATTAACTTCCAGCACCTCAACATTAAAAGTGATCACTTGTCCGGCCAGTGGATGGTTAAAATCCACGGTAATGGAATCTCCGGAAACATCACGAATAACTCCCGGCATTTCACTGCCATCCATCGCCGTAAATAACATTATTGCCCCCTGTTGAGGCTCACCGGCGTTGGCAAAGTCCCTGCGCGAAAAATACTGAATCAAATCAGGATTAGCTGCGCCAAAAGCATCTTCCGCTGCCAGGGTAAACTGACGGGAATCCCCGGCAGTCAGCCCTTCCAGAGCGGCCTCAAAGGCCGGAGACAGACTGTCATCTCCCAGTCGGAATAATGCCGGTTTTCCGTTTGCACGTGTCGATTCGGCAACCGATCCATCTTCCAGAGTCAGTGTAAAATGCACCAGAAACGAATGGTTGTGCTGTAGCCTGTTACTCATGCCTTACCCTTTGTCAGCCTGTTTAGCTGAGGAAGGGATAAACCCTTCCAGAACCACCAGTGCCGCACCAATACAAATTCCACAGTCCGCAATATTGAAGGTCGCGAAATGCCAGTCACCAACATAGAAGTCAATAAAATCGACGACAAAACCATGCCATGCCCGATCAAGTAAATTACCTAATGCCCCGCCAATAATCATAGCGTAAGCAATATTAGTTAGCCTCTGGCTGGCGCGACTACGATACATCATCACCAGTAATGCGATAACGATAGCCACCGCAATTCCGGCAAAGAACCAACGCTGCCACCCGCCTTTATCCGCCAGAAAACTGAATGCCGCACCATAGTTATGCGCATAAAACAGGTTCAGAAATGGCATCAGTGAACGGCTCTCGTGCAACTGCATATTCGCCATAATCCACTGTTTGCTGGCAAAATCGACCACGATCACCAGCACCATCACCCAAAGCCAGCGTAAGCCGGTTGAACACAATGATTTACTCATCAGGCAAACTTACGCTCTTCGCCGGCACCTGCCACGTTGGTATAACAACGGCCACAGATTTCAGCATGTTCAGGATTCTGACCGACATCGGTCGTGTAATGCCAGCAACGTGGACATTTTTCGCCTTCAGCTTTAGTCAGCAACACCTTCAGACCTTTCAGATGTTCACTTTGAACAGCATCCGCAGGCGCAGACGGGTAGTCAGCAACCTGAACCGCCGAAGTCAGCAGGACAAAACGCAGTTCATCCCCCAGAGCTTTTAGTTTTTCAGCTAACGACTCATCCGCATACAGAACCACTGAGGCTTCCAGAGCACCGCCAATCCGCTTATCGGCACGGGCTTGTTCTATCACCTTATTCACTTCACTACGAACTTTCAGCAATTGTTCCCAGTAAGAACTATTCAGCGCCTCGTCTTCCGCAAGGCCAAACAGTCCCTGATACCATTCACCGGTAAACACATACTGTTCACGCTGTCCGGACAAGTGTCCCCAGATTTCATCCGCGGTGAATGACATGACAGGTGCCATCCAGCGGACCAGTGCTTCGGCAATATGCCACAGTGCCGTCTGGCAACTCCGGCGTGCCACGCTATCGGCTTTCGCGGTGTACTGGCGATCTTTGATGATATCCAGATAGAAAGATCCCATCTCAACTGAACAGAACTGCATCAGACGTTGTACCACTTCGTGGAAGTCATAACGCTCATAAGAGGCTACGATATCCTGCTGTGCCGCCAGTGCACAGCTGACAGCCCAGCGGTCCAGCACCACCATATCTTCTGCAGCCACCAGATCAGTTTCCGGATTAAATCCGTTCAGGTTTGCCAGCAGGAAGCGGGCGGTGTTACGGATACGGCGATACGCATCCGCAGAACGTTTCAGAATTTCGTCTGATACCGCCATTTCACCTGAGTAGTCGGTAGAAGCGACCCACAGACGTAAAATATCCGCACCCAGTTTGTCCATCACATCCTGAGGGCTGACAGTGTTGCCAATCGATTTAGACATCTTACGGCCCTGACCATCCACGGTGAAACCATGAGTCAGTACCTGGCGGTAAGGTGCTTTACTTTTGATAGCGGTGGAGATCATCAGCGATGACATGAACCAGCCACGGTGCTGGTCAGAGCCTTCCAGATAAATATCTGCACTGTGACCGTTAAACTCCGGGCGCACATCCACAACAGAGCAGCTGGTCGACCCGGAATCAAACCAGACATCCAGAGTATCTGGCACCTTGCTGTAGTTTTCAGCATCATCACCCAGTAACTCTTTAGCATCCAAATCCCACCATGCCTGAATACCGTCCTGCTCGACACGCAGTGCAACCTGTTCCATCAGTTGCAGGGTATTTGGATGAAGCTCCTCAGTCTGGTTGTGGACAAACAGTGCCATCGGCACACCCCAGGTACGCTGACGGGAAATACACCAGTCAGGGCGATTTGCGACCATAGATTCAATACGAGCCTGGCCCCAGTCCGGAATCCACTGGACATCTTTGATCTCTTTCAGGGACTGAGTACGCAGGCCTTTCTGATCCATGCTGATAAACCATTGTGGTGTTGCACGGAAGATAATCGGGGTTTTGTGACGCCAGCAGTGTGGATAGCTGTGGTGTAATTTTTCCACATGCAGAAGTGCGCCTTTCTCACGCAGCAGTTCCACAATCAGATCATTCGCTTTAAATACATTAACGCCATCCAGGCCCGGGTAAGTTCCTGGCAGGTAGCAGCCATCCGGGCCGACAGGGTTGGCGACTTCAATGCCATATTTCTGACCAATGACATAGTCTTCAGGACCATGCCCCGGTGCCGTATGAACCGCACCTGTCCCCGCATCCAGAGTGACATGATCACCCAGCAATACCGGAACATCAAAGTCGAGGAACGGATGATGGAAACGCAACAGCTCAAGCGCATCGCCGCGGCATTCTCCCAGAACAGTCCATTCGGTGATCCCGGCACGCTCCAGCACACTTTCGGTCAGCTCTTTTGCCAGAATCAGCACATTGCTACCGGCCTGAACTAACTGGTATTCAAACTCAGGGTTAACAGAAATCGCCCGGTTAGAAGGCATGGTCCACGGAGTCGTGGTCCAGATCACCAGCGATATTGGAGCTTCCGGCAATACTGCAGAGAACTTCGCTGCCACCGCGGCTGGGTCTGTCGCCTTAAACATCACATCAATAGAGGGTGATGTTTTATCGTAATATTCAACTTCTGCCTCGGCCAGAGCAGAGCGGCACTCGGTACACCAGTGAACCGGTTTTGCCCCTTTCAGTAAGTGGCCATTACCGATAATGCGTCCTAACGCACGGATAATGTTGGCTTCGGTTTTGAAATCCATCGTCAGGTAAGGATGATTCCAGTCACCCAATACACCCAGCCGGATAAAATCTTTTTTCTGCCCTTCGATCTGTTCTGCCGCATACTCACGACAAGCCGCACGGAATTCAGCAGCACTCACCTTTTCACCAGGTTTGCCGATCATCTGTTCAACTTTATGTTCGATGGGTAATCCATGACAGTCCCAGCCCGGAACATAGGGAGCATCAAAACCCGACAGTCCTTTGGATTTAATAATAATATCTTTCAGAATCTTATTAACTGAGTGACCAATATGAATGCTGCCATTAGCGTACGGAGGGCCATCGTGCAGAATAAATGTTTTTTTACCTTTTTTGGCTGCACGAATAGCTTCATACAAATTATCGTCGGTCCAGCGTTGCAGCATTGCTGGTTCCCGTTTGGCCAGATCGCCACGCATCGGGAACCCTGTTTCTGGTAAATTCAGGGTAGATTTATAGTCACTCATCAGATTCTCGGTTCCATATTTCGGTTATTACACCGTTGCTTTAAGCCCAAAAAATTCCCGGGCCGTCACCACATCTTTGGCAATTTGCGCTTTCAGTTCATCAAGCGAGGCAAATCGTTGCTCATTGCGTATTTTATGCCGCAATACCACAGAGATATGGCGGCCATATAAATCAATATTTACGTCCAGTAAATTCACTTCCAGTTGCTGTCGAATCCCTTTTACGGTGGGTCGTGTACCAATATTCGCCACGCCATAAAAAGGACCACCGTGAAGACCCTGCACTTCGACCGCAAATACACCCTTCACCGGCGCCACAGGCCGTCTCAACGGGATATTGGCGGTAGGGAAGCCCAGTGTTCGGCCCAGAGCATCGCCATGCACCACCTTGCCGGAAATGGCATAAGGGCGCCCCAGCAATCGCTCTGCCGCAGCAAAATCATCAGCCGCCAGCGCCTCGCGGACTTTGGTACTGCTGACTCGCTGCCCTTCATGACAAAATGTCAGGGTATTCGCAATTTCAAAGTGATACCGTCGTCCGGCTTCCTGTAATAACAGGAAATCACCTTCCCGGCCGGCGCCAAAACGGAAATCATCACCGACGGTCAGAAAGCGGACATCCAGTTTATCCACCAGGATATCACGGATGAAATCATCTGCCGTCAGTGCCGAAAAAGCACTGTCAAAACGGACGCACAGTACGGTATCAACCCCAGCCTGTTCCAGAAAGTGAATTTTTTCCCGTAATCTTGTCAGCCGCGCAGGGACCTGTCCGCGAGCAAAAAACTCCAGCGGCTGTGGTTCAAACAACATCACCACCACCGGCAGATGACGTTTTCGCCCCTCTTCGCAAAGCTGCGTCAGTAGCGCCTGATGCCCGCGATGCACTCCGTCAAAATTACCAATAGTCAAAACGCAGCCTTGGCGCTGCTTTGAAAGATTATGTAAACCGCGGATAAACTTCATGGTCGACTCAAATCGCTGGAAATCGCCGGATTATACCCTTTACGGCGTACAAATTTAACCCGTCAACCTACCCTTTCGGTGCTTCTTTACTGCTTTTCCTCATGTTTATTTGCGGCCGGGTAAATTCCCGACAATTTTGTTGCGAAAAGCTGTATTCAGGGCCAGGAAGCTGGTAGAATCTTGCGCCATCAATTACGTAACCGGGTGTTGTTATTTAAACGACGCTTATTTGCACAAATCCATTGACAAAAGAAGGCGCAAAAGGCATAGTCCTCGGCCTTTGATTTGTCCATATAGAACATATTTGGGAGTTGGACCTTGGCTAATATCAAATCAGCTAAGAAACGCGCTGTAACATCTGAGAAACGTCGCAAGCACAACGCAAGCCGTCGCTCAATGCTGCGTACTTTCATCAAAAAAGTATACGCTGCAATCGCTGCTGGCGATAAAACAGCTGCGCAGAACGCATTTAACGAAATGCAACCAATCGTGGACCGTCAGGCTGCTAAAGGTCTGATCCACAAAAACAAAGCTGCACGTCATAAAGCTAATCTGACTGCACAGATCAACAAACTGGCTTAATCGTCTGATTGTTGTCGCTTTGAAAAGAACCGGCTCTGGCCGGTTTTTTTATGCCTGAAATCCACCGGCCAGAGGTCACTGACCGGTGGGTCTGTTAGTTCGAGGGTGCCGCATAACGTAGTCGAAGGAGTACGTACCCAACGACCGCAGACAGAATTGAACCACCAAGAATCCCCAGCTTAGCCTCATTCACCAGTTGCGCATACTGCTGGCCAAATGCCAGTGAGGCAATAAATATCGACATGGTAAAACCAATACCGCACAACACACCGATGGTCGCGATATCTGCAAACCCGGTTTTGCCCGGAAATCTGGCAATCCCCAGTTTTGTACTCAGCCAGCAGACCAGGGAAATTCCCAGCGGTTTACCAATCAGCAAACCTGCAATAATACCTAAGGGTAAAGGCGATATCACATCTGACAGACTCAGGTTATCCAGCACGACTCCGGCATTGGCAAAGGCAAACAAAGGCAGGATCAGCCAGCGACTCCAGGGTGCGAGACTATGCGCCAGTTTTATCGCAGCAGAATGTTCACCCTGCCCCTTCACCGGCATCATGAGTCCCAGGATGACACCTGCAATGGTGGCATGTATTCCTGAAGAGAGTACCGCATACCACAATACAACACCGGCCAGCAGCCAGATGCTGCGTTTTTGCACACCGGCACGATTCATCAGTGCCAGAATCAATACCATCACTGCCATGGCAGCCAGCGCCAACAGAGAGATATCGCTACTGTAAAACAGGGCAATGATAATAATAGCCCCCAGATCATCGATCACCGCCAGGGCCATCAGAAACACCCGCAGAACCGCCGGAACTCTGTGCCCCAGTAATGCCAATATACCCAATGCAAAAGCGATATCCGTGGCGGTCGGAATGGCCCAGCCATTGCGAAATTCAGGCTGGTGCCCGTTAACCATCAGAAAGATTACGGCCGGAGCAATCATTCCTCCCAGCGCGGCCAACAGCGGAAAAATAGCCTGCTGACGGGTTGCCAGAGCACCACTCACCAGCTCCTGTTTAACCTCCAGCCCGACCAGCAGAAAAAAAAGCGCCATCAGGGCATCATTAATCCAGAACAAGGTATTGTGAGGATGTGCATCGGCACTGCTATCTCCCGACAGGGTAAAATGCAGAAAATGCTGATATCCCTCCGCACTCCAGCTGGCATTTGCCAGCACCATAGCAAGTATTGCAGCAACGATTAAGACCACACCGCCGGCCGCCTCGCTCAGGAATATTTTTTTCAAAACTGACATCAGTCTGCATCCTTCCGGTTTATTGTTACGGTTTGGATAATGATCTCAGTTATGTGACTGATTGCCAAACATTCCAGGATTTATATACAAAAAAAAAGCCAGCACGACAGAGTACTGGCTTGTTTCGTTGAACCGGAAGTTTACCGGGTCAAATCGTCAAAGAATTTCTTCACACCATCGAAGAAGCTTTTCGAACGGGGACTGTTATTATCACCTGACGGACCGCCCAGAGTCTCACCCAGTTCACTGAGTAACTCTTTCTGCTTCTCACTCAGATTCACCGGTGTTTCGACGACCACACGGCACAACAAATCGCCGATAGAACCGCCACGTACCGATTTCACACCTTTGCCACGCATCCGGAATAATTTATCGGTTTGCGTGCCGGCAGGGATTTTCAGCTTCACCCTTCCGTCCAGGGTAGGAACTTCAATCTCCCCCCCCAGAGCCGCCATAGCAAAGTTAATCGGCACTTCACAGTAGAGATTATTATCTTCACGCTCGAAGATCGGGTGCTTTTTCACCGAGACCTGTACATAGAGATCACCGGCCGGTGCGCCCTGCTCACCCGCTTCACCTTCGCCACTCAGACGAATGCGATCACCGGTATCCACGCCTGGCGGAATTTTCACTGACAGCGTTTTGGTTTTCTCTACACGGCCATGACCGTGACAGGAGTTGCACGGATCTTTAATGATGGTCCCCCGCCCCTGACAGGTCGGACAGGGTTGCTGCACCGTAAAGAAGCCCTGACGCATTTGTACCTGACCCGCACCCTGGCAGGTAGTACAGGTTTGCGGTTTGGAACCTGCTTTCGCCCCGCTACCATGACAGGTATCGCATTCCTGGAGTGTCGGAATACGGATCTCTTTAGTCACGCCACGAACCGCTTCTTCAAGAGTCAGTTCCATGTTGTAACGCAGATCGGAACCCCGGGCAGCACGCTGGCGACGACCGCCGCCAAAAATATCACCGAATACATCACCGAAGATATCGCCGAAATCTGCGCCGCCACCACCGAAGCCACCGCCGAATCCGCCGCCGCCCATGCCACCCTGTTCAAACGCCGCATGACCGTACTGGTCATAAGCTGCACGCTTCTGATCATCTGTCAGAATTTCATAGGCTTCTTTAACTTCTTTAAACTTCTCTTCAGCCTGGGTATCGCCCGGGTTACGGTCAGGGTGATATTTCATTGCCAGCCGTTTATAGGCTTTTTTGATTTCACGCTCATCCGCTGATTTGGATACGCCTAAAACCTCGTAGTAATCACTCTTCGCCATTTTTCATTGCCTTTAACATGATCGCACGGGCGTGGATATTCTCCGACGCCCGTGCTGGTTAGCAGCGACAGAGTTGCCTGCCGCTGAGCCCGGTCATGGGCAATTATTTTTTGTCTTTTACTTCTTCAAATTCAGCGTCGACGACATCGTCATCTTTCTGAGCAGAAGCGTCTGCACCCTGAGTTTCACCGTTCGCCTGAGCCTGCTGCTGTGCCAGCTCCATCAGCTTACCGGACACCTCAACCAGCGCCTGAATTTTAGCGTCGATATCGGCTTTATCTTCTGCTTTCAGCGCAGTTTCCAGCGCAGTCAGTGCAGACTCAATCGGTGCTTTATCTTCAGCAGATAATTTATCACCGGCTTCTTCTAACTGTTTACGGGTGCTGTGTACCACCTGGTCACCCTGGTTACGCGCCTGAACCAGTTCTTCGAATTTACGGTCAGATTCAGCATTCAGTTCTGCATCACGGACCATTTTTTCGATTTCTTCATCGTTCAGACCGGAAGAAGCCTTAATAGTAATCTTCTGCTCTTTACCGCTGTTTTTGTCTTTAGCAGACACATGCAGGATACCATCCGCATCGATATCAAAAGTCACTTCGATCTGTGGCATACCGCGTGGCGCTGCCTGAATACCGTCCAGGTTGAACTGACCCAGTGACTTGTTATCAGATGAACGTTTACGCTCACCCTGCAACACATGGATAGTTACCGCAGACTGATTGTCTTCAGCTGTAGAGAACACCTGGCTGTGCTTGGTCGGGATAGTGGTGTTTTTGCTGATCAGACTGGTCATCACACCACCCATGGTTTCAATACCCAGGGACAGCGGAGTAACGTCCAGCAACAGAACATCTTTAACATCACCAGCCAGTACACCGCCCTGAACCGCAGCACCTACAGCTACCGCTTCATCCGGGTTAACGTCTTTACGTGGTTCTTTACCAAAGAACTCTTTTACTTTGGTCTGAACCAGTGGCATACGGGTCTGTCCGCCCACCAGAATCACGTCATTAATATCAGAGACTGACAGACCGGCATCTTTCAGAGCAACTTTCAGTGGCTCGATAGAACGGCTCACCAGGTCTTCGACCAGTGCTTCCAGTTTTGCACGCGTCACTTTGATGTTCAGGTGTTTAGGGCCTGTCGCATCCGCAGTCACGTAAGGCAGGTTAACGTCAGTCTGCTGTGCAGAAGAGAGTTCGATTTTCGCTTTCTCTGCCGCTTCTTTCAGACGTTGCATTGCCAGTGGATCGTTGCGCAGGTCAATGCCCTGCTCTTTCTTAAACTCGTCCACCAGGTAGTTGATCAGACGGCTGTCGAAGTCTTCACCACCCAGGTGAGTATCACCATTGGTTGCCAGAACTTCGAAGGTTTTTTCGCCATCAACATCATCAATTTCGATGATTGAAATATCGAAAGTACCACCCCCCAGGTCATACACCGCAATAGTACGGTTGCCCTGGCCTTTATCCATACCGTATGCCAGTGCTGCAGCGGTTGGTTCGTTGATGATACGTTTGACTTCCAGACCTGCGATACGACCGGCATCTTTAGTCGCCTGACGCTGAGCATCGTTGAAGTATGCAGGTACAGTGATAACCGCTTCAGTCACTGGCTCACCCAGATAATCTTCAGCCGTTTTCTTCATTTTTTTCAGCACTTCCGCAGAGATCTGCGGTGGTGCCATTTTCTGGCCTTTCACATCCAGCCATGCATCACCGTTATCAGAACCGATGATTTTATAAGGCATAATTTTCAGGTCACGCTGAACTTCTTCGTCCTGGAAACGACGACCAATCAGACGTTTGATAGCAAACAGAGTGTTTTGCGGGTTAGTCACGGCCTGACGTTTAGCAGGCTGGCCTACCAGAGTTTCGCCATCCTGGGTGTAAGCGATGATTGAAGGTGTTGTACGATCACCCTCAGCATTTTCCAGTACGCGTGCTTTACCACCATCCATAATTGCTACACATGAATTGGTTGTACCAAGGTCAATACCAATAATTTTACCCATCTCTACACATCTCCCACTTAAATTCTGTTTTCGTTCGGATATGAACCTTAAATGCGGTCACTGGTGATTAATTCAAGCCCCGGATTGCATATTTTTTTTCGGCTCATAACTCGCTATGTGAACTAGATGGGGTCAGTTTGACGACCATCAAGGGTCGGAGTAAAAAAAGTAAAAAAAGCAGCGTGATGACAGCAGGCTTGTCACTCATGGTGCACATGCCTCATTGGTTCGACCCGCCAGCGTAAAAGGGGGATAAATGAGAAAGAAGGTGTAAATACCCAGGGGGCAGCGCCCCCTGGGTGTTCAGGCTCTGGCCTGGCGGGGAGAGCGGGTCTGAGAATGCAGATATAAACCGGTCACCGCCCCCATCACACATAACCCGACAATGTACCCGCAGGGAGCCAGTGGAGTCATCCTTAATGCCAGTGTCACAAAAACAGGAGTCAGGCCACCGAACAATGCATAAGAGAGGTTGTAGGCCAAAGAAATACCACTGAAACGAACCGCCGGCGGGAAAGCCCGTACCATAATATACGGCACTATTCCGACAGTCCCGACGCAGAGTCCGGTCAGTGCATAAGCAGCAATAAGATACTGTGGATGAGTGGCGATAACATGGAAAAATAGCCCACTGCTGATGGCCAGTAACAGGCAGCCTACGGATAAACAAACTCCGGCACCAAAACGGTCAACCAGCCAGCCGGCAATAATGCATCCCAATAACAGCATGACAGTGGCGATACTGTTAGCCTGCAGACTGAGTGCCGCCGGAATATGATGCATTTTTTTGCATCAATGCCGGAGCCATCAGAATAATCACCACGATAGCAGCAGACAGTAGCCATGTCAGCAGTACCGAGATCAACAGACTTTTACGGTGGAAACGAATAACCGTATTCAGTGGCATAGCTTCAGATAATGATTTCTGCTGCTGCATCTGGCGAAACACCGGCGTTTCCTGCAACCAACGACGCAGATACAAGGCCACAAAGCCGAAAACACCACCGAGCAGAAATGCCAGCCGCCAACCGGTGGAGGCTACCTGCTCCGGAGACATACTGCGGTTAACCGCGCCGGCCACCATTGACCCCAGCAGAATGCCCACCGTTAGCCCGGCGGTGAGAGTGCCACAGGCAATGCCAGTCCGGTTGCCCGGGACATGTTCGGCAACGAACACCCAGGCACCAGGTACCTCACCACCAATGGCCGCACCCTGTAATAAACGCATAAGTAACATCAACAGGGGAGCAGCCAGACCGATTGACTGGTAGGAAGGTAATAATCCCATCGCCAGAGTCGGCAGTGCCATTAACAGAATACTCAGGCTAAACATCTTCTTACGCCCAAGAATATCGCCAAAATGCGCCATCACAATCCCGCCCAGGGGTCTGGCCAGATATCCGGCAGCAAAAATACCAAAGGTCTGAACCTGACGTAACCATTCAGGAATATCCGCCGGAAAGAACAGGTCGCCGATAACCGCAGCGAAAAACACGAAAATAATAAAATCGTAAAATTCCAAAGCACCGCCCAGCGCGGCAAGAATGAGTGTTTTGTAGTCCTGCGCGCTCAGGCGGCTTGAAGGGCGATTATCCATAATAAAATATACTTTTCAGAGGTCAGACCAAAGGGATGATTGTAAATATTTTCTTACTATATCGGCAATCAATCACCACACCAGCACCAATGAATTTTATCCTTAAAAAAATTTATTTTTAGTCGTTTATCTCACGCCTTGCACTTTTAGGACGAAATGCTGCTACCACCTGTGGATCGGTTTCGATGTAAGGCCCTTCCAGCAACTGTAAACAATAAGGTACACTCGCAAAGATTCCGGCAACTTTGACCTGGCCGGACTCATCTTTTAGCCCTTCCAGGGTTTCTTTAATCGATTTTGGCTGACCCGGCAGGTTCAGGATAAGTGCCTGTTTACGGATAACCCCTGTCTGTCTTGACAGAATCGCTGTCGGAACAAAATTAAGGCTGATCTGGCGCATCTGCTCGCCAAAACCAGGCATCACACGGTCAGCCACTGCCAGAGTTGCATCCGGGGTCACATCACGCAAAGCAGGCCCGGTACCACCCGTGGTCAACACCAGGTGACAATGTTGCTCATCGACCAGATCTTTCAGAGTCTGTTCTATCAACCCCTGCTCGTCCGGAATTACCCGGCTTTCCAGCTGAAACGGCGTGATCAGCGCCCGGGACAGCCATTCACTGAGGGCCGGTATCCCCTGATCCTGATATACCCCCTGAGAGGCGCGGTCGGAAACGGAAACCAGTCCGATACGTAAAATAGTCATGATAAATCACTTTGTCTGAGGGCCGCCGATGGCAGCAAATGCGGGGAATAAAAGGGAATGCTGATATCCCGCAGCAACAGCGCTGCTGCGGGCAGGTTAATTACAGCAAATCTGCAATCATTTTTTCCAGTTTGCCCTGGTCCAGAGCAAAGTTACGGATACCCTGAGCCAGTTTATCGATAGCCATTGGATCCTGGTTATGTTCCCACAGGAATTCAGCTTCTGACATTTTTTCCGGACGGGCTTTCACTTCACCGCTGTAGCTCAGCTTGCGCTCAACTTCACCGTCAGTTTCTGACAGCTCTTTCAGCAGTCCCGGAGAAATGGTCAGACGGTCACAACCGGCCAGCTCAAGAATTTCGCCAGTGTTACGGAAACTAGCGCCCATAACGACAGTTTCATAACCATGCTGTTTGTAGTAGTTGTAGATTTCAGCGACAGAAACTACGCCCGGATCTTCGTGAGGTGCGTACTCTTTTTTGTCGGTGTTAGCTTTGTACCAGTCAAGGATACGACCGACGAACGGAGAAATCAGGAAAACACCCGCTTCCGCACAAGCCCGTGCCTGAGCAAAAGAGAACAGCAGTGTCAGGTTACAGTTGATGCCTTCTTTTTCCAGGCGCTCTGCCGCACGAATCCCCTGCCAGGTGGAAGCCAGTTTGATCAGAATACGATCATTGCTGATACCGGCATCGTTATACAGTTTAATCAGGCTGTGGGCTTTAGCGATACTCGCTTCGGTGTCATAAGACAGACGAGCATCAACTTCGGTCGAGATGCGGCCAGGGATTAATTTCAGAATTTCCAGACCGATATTTACGGCCAGCTTGTCAGAGGCGAAAGCAATCTGCTTATCTTTATCGTCGCTCTGCTTACGTGCCCATTCGATAGCTTCATCAATCAGCTTACGGTATTCAGGAATCTGAGCAGCATTGAGAATCAGTGAAGGGTTAGTGGTTGCATCCTGTGGTTGGTACAGTTTCATTGCTGCAATGTCACCCGTATCGGCAACGACTGTGGTTAACTTGCGCAGTGAGGTAAGTTTGTCCGTCATGTTTGCTTCTCTTCTGTTGAACTGTCAGGGTAAAAAAGCCTCTCCGGATAATATCACGCACTTCCTGAGGTGCAAGACCAGCCCGGCGAAACAATCACGAAATCGCATTGTACAACACAGGCATTCGCCCCCGGTTTTCCCGGCCATCTGCCCTATACCATAGCCCGGATGAATGACAACGATTGATCTATCCGTGCAACTTTTTTGTTACACTGCCGGTAAAACAGTGAGCCCACGCGGGCCAGATATAAGGATTAAACGATGTTGATGGTTATCTCTCCGGCCAAAACGCTGGATTATGAAAGCCCGCTGGCGACCCAAAAATATACTCAACCAGCACTGTTAAAATATTCTCAGCAATTAATTGATATAGCCCGTCAGTTGTCCCCGGCGCAGGTGGCTTCATTGATGAGTATCAGTGATAAACTGGCCCATCTGAATGCTGAGCGATTCAATGACTGGCAGGCAGACTTCACCCCTGACAACGCCCGTCAGGCTATTCTGGCCTTTAAAGGTGACGTCTATACCGGGCTTGCGGCTGACAGCCTGAGTGACGATGATTTTACTTTCGCCCAACAACACCTGCGTATGCTTTCGGGATTATATGGTGTGCTTCGTCCACTGGATTTAATGCAACCCTACCGGCTGGAAATGGGAATTAAACTGGCGAATCCGCAAGGCAAAGATCTCTATAGTTTCTGGGGAGACCGGTTGACCAAAGTGCTTATTGAAGCTCTGGCAGACCAGGGCGATGATGTACTGATTAACCTGGCTTCTGATGAGTATTTCAAAGCCGTAAAACCAAAACAGCTGGCCGGTAAAATTATTAAGCCGGTATTCCTGGATGAGAAGAACGGTAAATTTAAAGTCATCAGTTTCTACGCCAAGAAAGCGCGCGGACTGATGTGCCGTTACATTATTCGCAATCGCCTGACCAGCCCGGAGCAACTGACCGCTTTCGACAGTGAAGGCTACTTTTTTGACGGTGCTGCCAGCGACGGACAAGAACTGGTGTTTAAACGCCACGAACAATCAGCCTGACCGAAGAAAACCGTCGAGGCTGATGGAGGAAAATCATTCAGCAACGACGGTAATCCCAAAGAAACTCAGGCTGTTTCTGTATCCAATAGATCCGTACCGTATGAATTATCAATACTGCATAACCAGCGTCCGTCCGGTTCCTTCCGAAAAACATAGGTCGCCCGACGACTGATTTCCACGGGTTCGCCGTGCGGGCCCGGGAAAGTTAATTGAGTTTCCATGATCACCAGGGCATCTCCACCCCCTTCAATCACCTGCATATCCCCCTGGGTGACCTGTAACTGTCCCTGAAAATAGTCAGAAATCAGCCCAAAGGCTTGACGAATATCCGATTTTCCGCGGGCAATCATACCGGGCTTAATCACCAGTGCGGCATCTTCAGTGTAATGCTCCATCACTGCATCAAAGTCTCCGGCAGAAATCGCCCGGTCACAATCTTCGATAATCTGCCGAACAGGGTGGGAGGTCATCATAGCTCCGGCTGGCTGGAGGGATATGGGAAAACCTGCAGGCAAACAACGCCTGCAGGAGAGTCATTACCGAAAAGATCAGACGCGTTTGGTCAGCAGATACTCTTTTAACACGGCAAAATCGGCCGGTAAGTTGTCGGACAGCAGAGGCAGATTGGCACGTTCAGCTAATTCGGCCGGTAACGGCAGATCTTTCTGCAGAATCTCGTCCACGCTCTCTTTGAATTTTGCCGGATGCGCGGTGCCCAGGAATAACCCATATTCACCGTCACGTAACTGATCACGCAGCATACGCCACGCAATCGCGGCATGAGGTTCAGAAATATAACCTTCTGCGGCCAGCTCACGCATCGCCGCACGGGTCTGCTCGTCGCTCAGTGCGCCGTAGGCCAGCTCGTCCAGTTGCCAGGTTTTACGGCGGAATAACTCCTCGACGCGTGGCCAGTTGTTCGGCTGGCTGACATCCATAGCATTAGAAAGCGTCGCGACAGTCTTATTCGGCGCCCACTCACCGCTGCTCAGGAAACGGGGAACAGTGTCATTGGCATTAGTCGCGGCAATAAAACGTTTTACCGGCAGCCCAAGGCTTTTCGCCAGTAATCCGGCGGTGAGATCACCGAAGTTTCCACTGGGTACTGAAATCACCAGTTGGTTACGTTTTTCCTGTGGTAACTGAGCTACCGCTTCGAAGTAATAGCAGACCTGAGCCAGTAAGCGGCTGATATTGATGGAGTTCGCGGAGTTAAGGCCGATCGTCTGCTTCAGTGACTGATCATCAAAAGCCTGTTTCACCAGTGCCTGGCAGGCATCAAAATCGCCATCTACCGCAATAGTCTGGATATTCCCACCGAGGGTACAGAACAGTTTTTCCTGTAGCGGGCTGATTTTGCCCTGAGGATAGAGAATAACTACCCGGATATTTTCCATGCCATAAAAAGCATGAGCCACCGCCGCGCCGGTATCCCCGGAGGTTGCCGTCAGAATAGTGATTTTCTCATCTTTATCACTGCTCAAAGCCAGCATTTGCGCCATAAACCGGCCGCCAAAGTCTTTGAATGCCAGTGTAGGGCCGTGGAACAACTCCAGGCAGGCGATATCGTCTGAGACAGGCTGCACCGGAGCCGGGAAAGCAAACGCAGCCTTTACCCGTTCAGCCAGTTCTGCTTCAGGGATCTCATCACCGATAAATGCTGACAAAATTTTGCTGCTGCGGCTGACAAAGTCCAGCTCCAGCAACTGATCAATTTCGGTCAGTTCAAACTCTGGCAGCTCATTCGGAAAGAACAGCCCCTGTTGTGAACCCAGGCCCTGTTTTACGGCCTGAGTGAAACTGACCTGCTCGTTATGATCTTTCAGATTATATAATTTCATCGCTTATCCCAGTTTACGTGCGCCCGTCGTATCAAGACGGCAAATATGTACGAAGCCTTCATCATTCTGCAGATAGTGTTGCTGCAGCCATGCTTTAGCCTGCTCAGCCACCTCCGGTGTGTCACAGACCGCAAACAGTGTCGGCCCTGAACCGGAAATACCACAGGCCAGCGCCCCCAGTTCGATCACTGCCTGCCGCGCCTGCGCAAAGCCTGGCAGTAATCCGGTACGGTAGGGTTCAGCAATGACATCCTTCATCAGGCTGGCAGCCAGCAGTGGCTGACGGGTATGGCAGGCATGAATAAATCCTGAGAGCATCCGCCCATGGGTAATGCAGTCGGCTTTACTGTAACTCGCCGGTAAAATGGCTCTGGCTTCAGCGGTGGACACTTTAATCCCCGGGTAAGCCATTACCCAGTACCATTCATCGAAGCCCGGCACGGGCTGACAGGTGATGCCATGAGCTTCCAGCATCAGTTGGATCCCACCCAAAAAGCAGGGAGCGACATTATCAAAATGTACGCTGCCGGAGACCCGCCCTTCCAGTTCGCCCATCAGGGCCAGCAACCGGTCATCATTCAAAGGCCGGTCACAGAACTCATTCATCGCCATCAGTCCGGCTACCACCGAACAGGCACTGGAACCCAGTCCGGAACCAATCGGCATATTCTTTTCCAGTACCATGCTTACCGGGACTTCACGGCCGATCTCCTGGCAAAAACGTTCCCAGCACTGATAAACAATATTCTCTTTCGGATCCGCTGGCAGTTTTGATACAAAGCGGCCACGATTTTCGAGACGAAAAGATTCCGCCGCTTCAACAGTGACGCAATCGCCCAGTAATGTGCCATCGACCGGCGAAACCGCCGCGCCCAGCACATCAAACCCGACACTGACATTCCCGATAGAGGCGGGTGCATAAACTTTTACCATGATCAGACTCCCAGCTTCCACGTCAGAGTTCTCAATAAATCTGCAAACACCCCGGCCGCGGTGACATCATTACCGGCACCGTATCCCCGCAGCACCAGAGGCAGAGGCTGATAGTAGCGACTGTAAAATGCCAGCGCATTCTCACCATTCTTCACTTTAAACAGCGGATCGTTTCCATCCACCGCCGCAATTTTCACACTGCAATGTCCCTGTTCATCGATAGCGCCAACGAAGCGTAATACTTTACCTTCATCACGGGCCTTAGCTGCACGGGCCGAGAACTCTGCATCCAGCGATGGCAGTTGCTGCATAAACTCATCCGCATCTGCCAGCGACAGCAGTCTTTCCGGCAGCACGGGCTCAATCACGATATCTTCCAGCTCCAGCGACATTCCGGCTTCCCGGGCCAGAATTAGCAGTTTTCGTGCCACATCCATCCCCGATAAGTCATCCCGAGGGTCGGGTTCGGTAAAGCCGAGCTCGCGGGCTTTGCTGGTCGCCTCTGACAGCGATACACCGTCATCCAGCATGCCAAAAATATACGACAGAGAACCGGAAAGAATGCCATTGAACTTAATCAGTTCATCGCCGGCATTTAACAGATTCTGCAAATTTTCAATCACCGGCAGGCCTGCTCCCACATTCGTGTCATACAGGAATTTACGCCGTGCTTTCTCTGCAGCCGCCCGAATCTGCTGATAGTACTCCCGGGAGGAGGTGTTTGCTTTTTTGT
The DNA here is from genome assembly GCF_000757425.2 of Tatumella morbirosei. Taxonomy (GTDB): domain Bacteria; phylum Pseudomonadota; class Gammaproteobacteria; order Enterobacterales; family Enterobacteriaceae; genus Tatumella; species Tatumella morbirosei. Next base: position 1,721,527 of record NZ_JPKR02000003.1, read on the forward strand.
TCGGCGTTACCACATGGAAGCCTTCACGCAGGAAATCGACGTACTGATCAGCCAACTGCTGGCTGGAAGTACAGTCAACAATAACCGGATTCAGCAGGTGGTACTCTTTGACCAGACGTGTCAGGTGGTCAAGGGAAAACTCATCGGTCGCCCGGGAAAGCTGATCCTGCCAGTGGTCAAGATGGATACCATGTACGTTGGTCAGTAATGCCCGCGAGTTGGCAATGCCGCACACCCGTAAATCAATATGTTTCTTTTTCAGCCAGGATTGCTGGCGGTGTAACTGGTTGAGTAAAGCTGCACCGACTCCGCCGGTACCGACCACAAACACTTCGATCACCTGGTCAGTCGCGAATAGCATCTGATGGACCACCCTCACCCCGGTGGTCGCGTCGTCATTACTGACCACTACCGAGATAGAGCGTTCTGATGAGCCCTGAGCGATGGCAACAATATTAATGTTTGCCCTGGCCAGTGCTGAGAAGAATTTTGCAGAAATGCCACGCAGGGTACGCATTCCATCACCTACCACCGAAATAATCGCCAGCTTTTCTGTGACTTCCAGCGGGTCAAGCAGACCATCTTTCAGCTCCAGATAGAACTCGTCTTCCAGGGCCCGACGGGTAGACAATGCTTCATTTTGCGGAACACAAAAACTGATACTGTACTCAGAAGAAGACTGTGTAATCAGAACGACCGAAATTCCTTTACGCGACATCACGGCAAACACCCTGGCCGCCATACCAACCATGCCCTTCATTCCCGGCCCTGAGACATTAAACATGGCCATGTTATTCAGATTGGTAATGCCTTTTACCGGCGTCGAATCTTCACCCTGCCCTGCAGCAATCAGAGTTCCTGGTGCAGACGGATTAGCTGTGTTTTTAATCAGGCAAGGGATCTGGAACTGGGCAATCGGGGTTATGGTGCGCGGATGAAGCACTTTGGCGCCAAAATAGGAGAGCTCCATCGCCTCCTGGTAGGACATCGACTTCAGCAACCGGGCATCTGGCACCTGACGCGGGTCACAGGTATAAACACCGTCAACATCTGTCCAGATCTCGCAACAGCTGGCCCGTAAACATGCTGCCAGGACGGCGGCGGAATAATCTGAACCATTACGTCCCAGGGCGACCAGTTCGCCCCGCTCGTTTCCGGCAGTAAAGCCGGCCATCAGTACATAATTTTTTGGTGGAATCTGGCTGGCGGCAATCCGCCGGGTCGATTCGGTAATATCCACGGTGGATTCCAGATAACCACCGACAGCAAGCAATTTCTCTACCGGATCAATAACGGTGACCTGATGGCCCCGGGCCTGTAACAATGCCTGCATAATCGCAATGGAGAGTTTTTCACCGGTACAGATGACTGTAGCATTGACGCTGTCAGGGCACTGACCCAGCAGATTAATCCCGAGAATAACCTGCTGTAAGCGAGCGAATTCGGTATCGACAAACCGGGTCATTGCCTGTAAGTCGAAGCCTGGCTGAGCATCAGACAGTCCCTGCAATAACTGGTCGAAAATCTGGCGGGCATCATTCAGGTTGGCTGAGGCATCCTGACCTGAGATAGTCTTTTCGATAAGAGCAACTAAGTGATTGGTAATTTTTGCGGGAGCGGAGAGGACTGTCGCAACCTGTTCCTGCTTTGCATAATTTTCCAGTATGTCGACAACACGCAAAAAACGCTCTGCGTTTGCGACCGAGGTTCCGCCAAATTTCAACACTCGCATGGGTTTGTAACTCCTGAATTTATGCCGAAAAAAAAGCCCGCACCTGATTAGGGAGCGGGCTTTTTCGTTTTTTCCTGTTATGCGTCAGCCCGCACCGTTACCTGTGGTAATGGTGATGGTGGTAATAATAGTAATGTTCAGGCTGTGATTACGCATCTAATGTCTGTCTGTCTGTCTTTTATCTAAACTGTCTGCATCCAGAAGTAAAACAAACCGCCCGATAAGTCAATAAATTTGTCATTTCACCCGTCAGAATGCGACCGCGCATTGATTCTTTAATATCGACTAAACACCCTAAATCCACAACATCCCTGCCGGAATATTCCGACCAGATCACTAGAAATCTTCAATATATCAGCAGATCACTCTGCGATCTTTTTTTCGATATCATGCAATAAACGGTGCAGCATTGCGCTATCCCGCTGCTCCAGTAACCCGAGCCTTTGATCCAGCCAGTCGGCCATTTTCTGGTCATCACTGACCGCCAGACGCTCCAGTAACTGATGAGTTCGCTGACGCAGCGCCCGAAGTTGTTGCGGATCAGCTTCCGGTTTTGGGTTTACTGTTACCTGCATCAGCGAAGAAAACTGATAACACAGCACCATAACCGCCTGACCCAGATTTAATGACGGGTAGTCAACTGCCATAGGAATCCCAGTCAACACATCGGCCAGAGCCAGTTCCTCGTTGGTCAGGCCGCTCTCCTCACAACCAAAAATCAATGCCAGCCGGTTCAGCCACTGCTGCTTTTCTTTTAGTAGCGCTTCGGCCTGCTGCGGTGTGGCATAATAATGGTATCGGGCACGGCTGCGGGCAGTGGTAGCCACCGAAAAATCAACATCAGCCAGAGCAGCGGCCAAATCAGGGAACTGACGCACATTATCCAGTATTTCTGTGGCCCCATGAGCCACCCGATAAGCGGCAGGCTCCTGCCAGACACTACTGTTGACAATACGTAGCTCACTAAACCCCATGGTTTTCATCGCCCGGGCCGCCGCCCCTACATTTTCGGCACGCGCCGGAGAAACTAAAATAATCGGGAATGACATATCATCACCTTACAATGCACGAAATAACTCAGTGTCGGCTATTTTGTCCGGTTTTATCAGAAATTTTAACCAGTTAAAGAAATCGCTGGGCTAAAAAACAGCATAGTAAATCAATGAATTATTTTTTTATCATTAAATTACAATACGTTAATTGATAACATCAATGAATTCACTGTGGGTATCAAACACGCGCTGCGGCATAATTTAGCGATTTCTCCTATAAGGGGAATAAAAAAGAGATATTTTTCACACAAGTGTTAACGTGCTACACTCAGTTTTGATATAAGTCAACGAAGCGTTTTTATTTGCTTCCTGAATGTTGTTGGTGCTGTTAGCCCGCTGTTAAAGAGGTTAGGATGAAGCGCATAAAGACCAGTTTAGGCGCATACAGACCAACTGTAATTACGTTGAAATCCGTCAGTGACATTAATCTGTGATGCATCAAGAACAAAACGTCGTAAATTGGCAATGCAGACTCATTATACGTCGACCGATATCTCAGACATCAGCACTGTATGCCTTGTATCAATTTTGATGGCAAATTTTAGGTAGCAAACCATGCAGATCCCGCAAATTCTTATCGTCGAAGACGAGCTAGTAACCCGAAATACTTTAAAGAGTATTTTCGAAGCTGAAGGATACATTGTATTCGAAGCCTCGGATGGTGCTGAAATGCATCAGTTATTGACTGACAATGATGTCAATCTGGTGATAATGGATATCAACCTGCCAGGTAAAAACGGTCTGCTGCTGGCTCGCGAACTTCGCGAACAGGCAAGTGTAGCGTTGATGTTCCTGACAGGACGTGACAATGAAGTCGACAAGATTCTCGGACTGGAGATCGGTGCGGATGATTACATCACCAAACCGTTTAATCCGCGTGAACTGACAATCCGTGCCCGTAACCTGCTGTCCCGTACTATGAACCTGGCGGTCAGCAGTGAAGAACGTAAGCATGTGGAAAATTATCAGTTTAACGGCTGGACGCTGGATATTAACAGCCGTTCTCTGGTTAGCCCGCAAGGTGAGCAGTACAAGCTGCCACGTAGTGAATTCCGTGCCATGCTGCACTTCTGTGAGAATCCGGGCAAAATTCAGACCCGCGCTGACTTACTGAAGAAAATGACCGGCAGAGATCTGAAACCTCATGATCGTACGGTGGATGTGACCATCCGTCGTATCCGTAAGCATTTCGAGTCAAACAGTGATACGCCGGAAATCATCGCGACCATCCACGGCGAAGGTTATCGTTTTTGCGGTGAGTTAGAAGACCACTAATCTCCCGGACGCGGACTGTTATATGCTGCCCGTCGGTCTGATGACCGGCGGGCTTTTTTTACATTTCGTGCGAACAACTTAATGCCATGGCATGATGGGAACGGCGCTGATCGCATTTTTTGGTGAACCATCTACCAGCTTGTCAGAATAGCTCAGATACACCAGCGTATTCCGGGTTTTGTCATAAAAACGAACAACCTGAAGTTTCTTAAAAATCAATGAGGTGCGTTTTTTAAACACCACGTCTGACTCACCAGGTTTCAGGTTGTCAGGGATAGTGACCGGCCCAACCTGCTGACAGGAAATGGCGGCATCCGCCGTATCTTCGGCCAGCCCCAGACCGCCTTTTATACCACCGGTTTTCGCCCGACTGATATAACATGTAACATTTTTAACATCTGGATCATCAAAGGCTTCGATTACAATCTTGTGATCCGGACCAAGTAGTTTAAAAACGGTATCTACAGAGCCAATTTCCTCAGCATGTACAACGCCGTTAAGAGCAAAAAGTACACAGCCGGCTGCCGCAAATTTGTTGATAAAAAACTGTAGTTTTTTGATTTTCATTAAGTTACCGCTTATTAGGTGATTACTGAATAATCAATATAAGGTTACTATTGATACCTTCAAATGTTCCTTTGTCGCACTGAATTATTGTAACAACAGGAAACGGTATAATTACGCCCTTTCCTGTTTTTTTGCATTTAATGCTACTCTTAGCTTTATGAAGGTTGCCTGATCAATTATGCCAACCAGGACTGTGAGGATGTAATATGGACCAAGCTGGTATCATTCGCGATTTGCTTGTCTGGCTGGAGAGCCATCTGGATCAACCCTTATCTCTGGATAATGTTGCCTTTAAGGCCGGATACTCCAAATGGCATTTACAGCGGATGTTTAAAAACGTAACAGGTCATGCTATCGGCGCTTATATTCGGGCCAGACGGCTGTCTAAAGCTGCTGTTGCGCTGAGACTCACCAGTCGCCCTATTCTGGACATTGCTTTGCAATACCGGTTTGATTCTCAGCAAACGTTCACCCGAGCCTTTAAAAAACAGTTTAATCAGACGCCTGCCGGTTACCGCCGCGCCTCTGACTGGAACTCCTTTGGGTTACGCCCACCGATTCGCATGGGTGAGTTTTCAATGCCTCAACCAACGTATGTTACGTTGCCGGAAACGACACTGATGGGGCAGACTCAAAGTTACAGCTGTACTCTTGAACAGATTTCTGTTTATCGGGCGGAAATGCGTGGCCATTTTTGGCGCCAGTTCCTGCATGACACCGATGCACCGCATATTTTATATGGTCTGCATCAGGTGCGTAGCAGTGCGGATAAAGAAGATGAACAGGAAATTCTTTATACTACGGCGGTCACCGAAAGCGACTCAGGGCAAAGCCTTCAATCGGCACAGAAGATCATTCTGGAAGGTGGTGAATACGTTCAGTTCAGCTATAAAGGCCCGAAAGAACAACTCCAGGACTTTATCCTGGTATTGTACAGCACCTGTATGCCGACGTTGGGACTGACCCGTCGTGCCGGCCAGGATATTGAACGCTTCTATACCCCGGGCGGAAAACTAACTAAGGAAAATACCGCGGAACTTCACTGCGAATATTTGATCCCTATCCGCAACGAAGCCCGACGCGTTGCCTGACAAATAACCCGCCCGCGGATTCACTGAATCCACGGGGGGTATTTAACGCTGTAGTTCATCCAGCGCATCTGCCGTTAAATGCGCGACATCTCCGGCAGTTTCAACGACCCAGCCATTAGCCAGCCATTCACTGTGCTGATAATCCACTCTTGACAGCGAACAGTTACGTAGCCGTAAGCGCCGTTCGGCATAAGCCGGTAGTCCCAGCAGCGTACTAATTAACGACCCTAAAGCCATACCATGGCTCACCAGTACCGGGCGGCTGCCAGACGGTAGTTCACGGCAGGCATCCAGCGCCTGTTGCATACGACCAGCCAGTTCAGTCATACTTTCTCCGCCGGGAATACGCCCCTGTTCGGTGCCATCCACCAGCGACTTACGCCAGCCTTCTTCTTCGGCGGACAACTCGCTTAGTCGACGGGTTTCCAGTATTCCCATATTCAGTTCCCGTAACCGGCTGTCGGTGACCACCGGACACTGACAATACTGCGCAATAATCTCCGCAGTCTGGCGGGTCCGGCCTAAGTCACTGCTAATAATATGCGTAATACCATAAGACTGAAGTCGCTCTCCCACCTGTTTTGCCTGCTGCTCTCCTTGTGGGGTTAACGGGCTATCGCTTTGTCCCTGCAGACGACGTTCGGTATTCCACAGGGTTTCACCATGACGAACCAGAAAGACTTGTAGCATGTTACCTATCCATTATACTGAGTCAGTGCAACCATCTGCCCTGAGAGTTTAACTATTATGTACCATGTTGTCGCCGCTACCAGCAACCCGGCAAAAATCAGCGCTATCCTACAAGCTTTTGAGGATGTCTTTGGTACCGGTCAATGCCAGGTTTCAGGTTCAGAAACCGACAGCGGTGTTTCAGCACAACCTATGAGTGATGAAGAAACCCGTAAAGGCGCCCGTCAACGCGTGGCTAATGCCCGCCATCGGCAGCCAGAGGCTGATTTCTGGGTCGCTATTGAGGCGGGTATTGATGGTCAGCAGGCATTCGCCTGGATGGTGGTAGAAAATGCCTCACGGCGGGGTGAATCTCGTTCTGCCAGTTTTTTATTGCCTGCCGCAGTGTCTGAACAACTTCATCAGGGCCGTGAACTGGGCGACGTGATGGCACAACTGACCGGCATTGCTAATATCAAACAAAAAGGCGGGGCGATTGGCGCGCTGACTGAAGGCCGGCTCACCCGGACATCCGTCTATCATCAGGCTCTGCTGCTGGCATTATGTCCGCTGCTGCATCCTTATTACAGTGAACCACCCTTTATTGATAACTGATTCTCAAGCCATTGCCGGAATCCGGCCGGCGACTCTTTCAGACTGTTAGACCCCCGGGTAATGGTGGCAATGCCAACACCTAACTGATCTTTTAGCTGCCGTTGGCTCATTTCACCACGCATTAACTCTTCAATAATTCTTAGCCGGGTCGCCAGTGCTTCCCGTTCATCCGGAGTCATCATCAGCTGCAGTAATGCCTCTGTCTGCTGATCGTCCACTGCCTGCTTCAGTAAGCTGACAACACGCGGCCAGTTGAACTCAAAATTTTCTTCTGCATTGGCAGTGGGCAACATAGACGGCTTCCGTACTCATTAATGAGTACAGAAGCATAGCATACTCAATAGCGGCGATTCCACTCCGTATCCTGTAACAGTTTGCCAGGCTGGCCCATGAAGTAACGATAGTAGGCATCATAAGCCAGCACATTCTTCACATAGTTTCGTGTTTCGGCAAAAGGGATGGTTTCGATAAATCCGACTGCATCCAGCTTACCACCACTCACTGCCAGCCACCTTCTGACTCTGCCTGGCCCGGCATTATAGGCCGCAGAAGCAAAAATGCGGTTATCATCAAACTGCCGGTACACATAATCCAGATATTGCATTCCAATCTGGATATTCATTTGCGGATCCAGCAACTGGCTGCTGTTCACATAGTTACTGACCGGGAACATTTTAACGGTATGTGCCGCCGTCGCGGGCATAACCTGCATTAGTCCGCTGGCGCCCACCGGCGAACGAATTTTAGGGTTCCATGCACTTTCCTGACGCGAAATCGCCATTGCATAACTCACCGGGATGGCTTTTCCGGCCGAATATTGTTGGTAGTATTGTTGCCAGGCCAACGGAAAACGTTCTTTCAGGCTGTCCCACATTTTCGCGGTGATAGTGGCCTGGACACTCAAATCCCACCAGTTCTGTTCACTGGCATAACGAGCCAGCATTTTCTGTTGCTCCAGGGGTTTACTACTGATGAGGTTAGCCCATTCGCTTCGGGCCAGATTATCCATGCCCCAGTACATCAGTTCTCTGACACGGGCTATCTCAGCGCCGCTGGCAACCGAGGCTGTTGGCGCAGGCGCCGGATCAATCGTCAGCCTGTAAGGTACGCCCAGTTTTTGGGCCGCGACCATGGGATAAAAGCCACGTTTCTGTGTCAGCTCACTGAGCAGTTCATCGCCTTCCTGTTTACGTCCCTGCTCCAGTAACAAACAGGCCTGCCAGTATTGCCATTCGTCCTTCTGCTTAGCTTCGACGGGTAACCGGGCAATCCAGGTATTCAGCCCACGGTGATCATTATCGGAAATAGCCTGACGGATGCGTCGTTCGATCAGGGAGGTAGAATCGCTGTCCATGACAACAGCATCCCGCCAGCGCATCTGTTCTGTCGTCACATCACTGCCCATAAATTGCCAGGCCACCGCCTCCTTCATCGCCTGAGCTTCTGAAGCTGACATTTTCTGAGCAGAGACCAGTGCCGGGATCAACGAACGGGCATTTTCGGCATCCTGTCGTGCCAGCCGGCTGAAAGCAATCAGAGTTATCTGCCGGCTAAAATCACTGGGTGAAACCGCGGTAGCAAAACTGCTCACCGCCTGAGGGTTCTGTCCCAGCGTCGACAGAGCCGCAGCCACGGTCGCATAATTCACCGGCAACATCGTAATCAGGTGACGCACCAGAGAATCATTGCCGGCTTTAAAGGCCAGAATCATACGTTGTAATATTGCCTGTGGGCTGAATTGTGCCGATGATTGCCAGGCGGTAAATAATGCATCACAGCTGTCAGGTAAATTCGCCCCGGTCAGCCACAATTTTTTTGCCCCTTCCCAGGCCAGTTGCTGATTCCCGGTAGCCCAGTTTGCGTAATACCAGTTGCACTGGGCCTGCACCGGCGCCGGACGGGTCGGACTGAAGCTTAATAATCCCTGCCAGTCCTGGCGTCTTGCCAGTTCGTTCACAAAGCGGTTTTTCAGGCTACGGGCGGATGGCAATGTCGGATACTGGTTGGCAAAATTGCTGATTGCCAGAGAGGTTTCCTGATTCAAATCCTGGGACAGCAGTCGATACTCAAGATAAGGATAGAGTGGATAATCTTTCAGTGATGGCATCATCTGCGCCACCACATCCATTTGGTTGTTATCCCAGGCCTGCTTAATTTGCTGGTATCGCTGACGTTGTTGATCTAATGAATCTGCCTGACTGAGACCGGCAACCCCTGTCAGACAGAGACCCAATACCCAATGCTTCCAATTAATCACACGCTTCTCCTCGTTTACCCGCCACATATCAGCAGACCCGCTGACAGGTTCCCATGCTAGCGGGTTAAATGATGACTTACTATCATCTGCCAAAAATTTACTCAGTCTGACGTTCGTTGGCACGTTTTTGTGCAAAAGCATTGCACAAATTTGCACCATCCGTAGGCGGACGTGCGCCAAAAATGCTCAACCCCGGGCATCCGGCTGATCAGAAAAACCCACTTAAACATTATAATTCATGTAGTTATAAACATGGCACGCTCTTTGCTCAGATGAATACCATCTGGTATACATGATGGAATTCATATGACCTCTCTACGTGCAGGACTTACCCTTGGACAGTGGACTGACCATTGTCGGCAGCACCCTCAGCAGTTGGCTGATATTCTGAATCAGTGGCTGGCCACCTTTGACCCACAGGACCCGGCATGGATAAGTGTCGCGACTCCGGCACAGATCACCGCTCAGGTCAGCGAAATTCTGCCGCGTTTTTTGCAGGATCCAACCTCCCTGCCGCTGTTCGGCGTGTTGTTTGCAGTTAAAGATAATATTGATGTTGCCGGTTTTGACACCACCGCTGCCTGCCCCGCTTTCAGTTATGTGGCCGGCAATGATGCCGAAGTCGTAGCCCGTCTGAAGTCTGCCGGCGCCATCGTCGCCGGGAAAACGAATCTGGACCAGTTCGCAACAGGGCTGGTCGGGACCCGTTCCCCTTATGGCGAAGTCCCTAACAGTTTCAATCCTGAATATGTCAGCGGCGGTTCCAGTTCCGGTTCTGCATCGGTGGTGGCCCGTGGCCTGGTGCCTTTCTCTCTGGGCACCGATACTGCCGGTTCCGGGCGTGTACCCGCCGGATTCAATAACATTGTCGGTCTGAAACCGACTAAAGGCTGGCTCTCTGCCTCAGGGGTTGTCCCGGCCTGTCGCCTGATTGATACCATTTCCGTGTTTGCACTCACCACCGAAGATGCCTGGCAGGTCGCCAGCCTTGCCGGAGGTTACGACAGTGGAGACAGCTATTCCCGCTCTTCCCCACATACCGCACCGGCGGGGCTGCCGGCAGCCCCGAAATTTGCCATCCCTGCCAGTCCGGAGTTTTTTGGTGATGAGCAAGCCCGTGCCGCCTGGGACACCGCATTAACTGACCTTCAGGCTTGCGGTGCCACCTTGTCGGCTATTGATTTCACACTATTCCACCGGCTGGCAGAGCAGTTATATAACGGCCCCTGGGTTGCAGAAAGAACGGCGGCTGTCGGTGAAATGTTACAGCAGCCGGACAAACTCGATCCGGTGGTCTACGGCATTGTCAGACAGGGGGAAAAATTTACCGCTACCGATGCCTGGAAGGCTGAATACCTGCGCTCCGAACTGAGCCGCCAGATTCAGCAAACACTGGCACAGTTCGACGGACTGGTGGTACCGACTTCCCCAACTATCCGTACACGCCAGCAAATGCAACAGGAACCGGTGAAATACAACGCGCAGTTTGGTACCTACACCAACTTCACCAATCTGGCCGATCTCTGCGCACTGGCCTTGCCTGCCGGTTTTCGGGCCGACGGACTGCCTGCCGGGATCACACTGATTGCCCCCGCCTGGTACGACCGGGCACTGGCTGGCTTTGGCTTACGCTGGCAACAGCAGCAACAACTGTCCCCGGGGGCCACCGGACTACCGGCCCCGGAAACAGCAACCTCTTTGCCGGCATCGGCTGATCACGTCCGTATTGCGGTGGTCGGCGCTCATCTGACAGGTATGCCGCTTAATTACCAGCTCACCACCCGTCAGGCGGTGCTGGTGGAAGAAACCACGACTGCCGCGCATTACCGACTGTATGCCCTGAGTGGCGGAGCGATTAAAAAACCAGGCCTGGTTCGTGATGACAGTGGTGCCGCCATAATCGTCGAACTCTGGGATATACCACTGGCTCGTTATGGTGAGTTTGTTGCGGAGATCCCTGCTCCTTTAGGGATTGGCACTCTCACGCTGGCCGATGGACGCACTGTCCAGGGGTTTGTCTGCGAACCTTACGCATTGAGTAATGCCCTTGATATCACCGAAACAGGTGGCTGGCGCCGCTGGTTAAGCTCACAGGAGACCCGTTAATCATGTTTGATACCGTACTGATTGCTAACCGTGGTGAAATCGCCTGCCGTGCATTGAAAACCCTTAAAAAGCTGGGAATTCGCAGCGTCACAGTCTATTCCGATGCGGATAAAAACGCCCCGCATGTGAAAGAAGCCGACGAGGCGATTTCCCTGGGCGGGGATAAACCGACCGACAGCTATCTGTCGATAGAGAAAATTTTGCAGGCCGCCCGGCAGAGCGGCGCCCAGGCTATCTGGCCAGGGTACGGATTTTTATCAGAAAGTCTGCCTTTTGCTGCTGCCTGTGAAGAAGCCGGGATCGTGTTTATTGGTCCAACCGCTCATCAGATTGGTGAGTTTGGTTTAAAACACCGGGCGCGGGAGCTGGCAGCCGCAGCCGGTGTCCCCATGACCCCGGGCACTCCGTTACTGAGTTCACTACCAGAAGCATTGCAGGCCGCCGCGACTATCGGTTATCCGGTGATGCTGAAAAGTACCGCGGGCGGCGGCGGTATCGGAATGACCCGCTGTGCTGATGAGTCAGCGTTATCCGACGCCTGGGAAGGTGTTCGCCGGCTGGGTGCACAATTCTTTAATGATGCAGGTGTATTTCTTGAACGTTGTATCGATCAGGCACGGCATATTGAAGTACAGATTTTCGGGGATGGTCAGGGGAAGGTCGTTGCCCTCGGTGAACGTGATTGCTCCCTGCAACGCCGTAATCAGAAAGTCGTTGAGGAAACCCCTGCACCTCACCTGCCACCAGAAACCCGCCGCACGTTACTGGAAAGTGCTGTCCGGCTCGGGGAAAGCGTGAATTACCGCAGCGCAGGTACTGTCGAATACATCTATGACGGTGCTCAGGATAAATTCTATTTCCTGGAAGTGAACACCCGACTCCAGGTGGAACACCCTGTGACCGAATCGGTCACAGGGCTCGATCTGGTCGCCTGTATGTTACAGGTCGCGGCCGGCGAAACACCAGACTGGCAGGCCATGGCCAAAGCGCCTCAGGGAGCGGCCATCGAAGTACGTCTGTATGCAGAAGATCCACTGAAAAACTTTCAGCCTTCTCCCGGAACCCTGACGGATGTCAGTTTCCCTGATAATGTGAGGGTCGATGGTTGGGTCAGTACCGGTACCGAAGTCTCGGCCTGGTATGATCCGCTGCTGGCAAAACTGATTGTGCATGCCGATACCCGTGAAGCCGCCTGGGAAAAATTACGTCAGGCCCTGTCAGAAACCCGGATTCAGGGAATTGCCTCGAATCTTGACTATCTCCGCCAGGTTATCAATACCCCTGAGTTCCGTGAAGGACGCAGCTACACTCGTTTCCTCGATAAGTTTACTGCCAACGCCCATGTGGTTGAAGTGATCCAACCTGGCACCTGGAGCTCGGTGCAGGACTATCCGGGGCGTCCAGGCTACTGGGACATCGGTGTTCCACCTTCTGGCCCGATGGATGATTACGCCTTCCGGCTGGCTAACCGTATAGTAGGCAATGCCCCGGAAGCTGCGGGGCTGGAATTTACCCTGCAGGGACCCGTGTTGAAGTTTCACTGCGACAGCATTATTGCACTGACCGGCGCCCCTTCGGAAGCAACCCTGGATGATACGCCGGTCGCTTTCTGGCAACCGGTGAATGTAAAAGCGGGTCAGACACTGACGCTTGGCCGTGCCACGTCCGGTTGCCGTACCTGCCTGGCCATCCGTCACGGTTTCGATGTCCCTGTCTATCTGGGCAGCCGCTCGACCTTTGCGCTGGGCCAGTTTGGTGGTCATGCCGGGCGAATTTTACGCCAGGCAGATATGCTGCCGGTATCACAGCCGGAGTTACCGGCCTGCACCACACCACCAGCCATCAGTGAACCACGAGCCCTGCCGACAGAGATGATTCCTGAATACAGTAATCACTGGGATATCGGGGTGTTATATGGTCCGCACGGTGCCCCGGACTTTTTTACCCCTCAAGCCATAGATACCTTCTTTGCCACTGACTGGGAAGTACATTACAACTCGAACCGTTTAGGTGTCCGGCTCAGCGGCCCTAAACCGGAATGGGCCAGGGAAAATGGCGGCGAAGCCGGTTTGCACCCTTCCAATGTGCATGACTGCGAATACGCGATTGGGGCAATCAACTTCACCGGTGACTTCCCGGTCATCCTGACCCGTGACGGACCGAGTCTCGGCGGCTTTGTCTGCCCGGTGACGATTGCCAGTGCCGAGTTATGGAAGGTGGGTCAGGTAAAACCCGGCGACAAAATCCGTTTTTATCCGATCAGTTTTGATGAAGCGCAGACACTGGAAATCGCCTGTAACCAGCAAATTGAACAACTCGCACCGGCAGCGATACCAGAGTTTGCTCCGGTTAACCTGCAACCCATCGATGGGGTACCAGCGACCGCGCTGGCCGCATTACCGGCACAAGGTGACCGTCCTTCCGTGGTTTACCGCCAGGCAGGTGATCACTACATCCTGATAGAGTACGGCGATAATGTGTTGGATCTGGCGTTACGCTTACGGGTTCATCTGCTGATTGAAGCAATCCGTCAACAGGCGATCCCGGCGATCCGTGAACTGTCGCCGGGTGTCCGTTCATTACAGATCCGCTATGACAGCCTGCAGTTATCACAGAAAGCCCTGATCGACCTGCTGCTGGATCTGGAAACTTCGCTCGGGGATGTCAGCGAGCTGAAAGTCCCTTCGCGTATCGTCTGGCTGCCGATGGCTTTTGAGGACAGCGCAACCTTAGACGCGGTCAGTCGTTATCAGCAGACCGTCCGTCAGCAGGCGCCGTGGTTGCCGAATAACGTAGATTTCCTGCAACGGACCAACGGGTTGGAAAACCGTGAGGAAGTTAAACGTATTCTGTTTGATGCCAGCTATCTGATTCTTGGCCTGGGCGACGTCTATCTGGGAGCTCCTTGCGCAGTTCCCGTGGATCCGCGCCACCGGCTGCTCAGTTCAAAATATAACCCTGCCCGCACCTTTACTGCCGAAGGTACTGTCGGTATCGGCGGCATGTATATGTGTATTTATGGGATGGATTCGCCGGGTGGATACCAGTTGGTGGGCCGTACGCTGCCTATCTGGAACAAATATCTGAAAAACGATCAGTTCGCCGCCGACGAACCCTGGTTATTACATTTCTTCGATCAGGTACGTTTCTATCCGGTCACTGAAGATGAATTACTGCAACTGCGTGATGATTTCCGTGAAGGCCGTGCCAGCGTGCGCATCGAGGAAAGTGAATTTGATTACGCAGCCCATCGCCGTTTCCTGGCAGAAAACGCGGACTCTATTAACCAGTTTAAAGAGCGCCAGGCCACTGCCTTTGCTGAAGAAGTCGAGTTGTGGAGCCGTGAAGCGCTGAACTCTCCATCAGAGGACGATCAGCTTCTGGTCGCCGAAGAAGATACCGCAGGATTATTGCCGGTCAATGCCGACCTGAATGGCAGTGTCTGGAAAGTCCTGGTGTCACCAGGCGACACCATCGTTGCCGGTCAACCGGTCGTGATTGTTGAAGCGATGAAAATGGAACTGACCATCAGTTCACCTGCCGCAGGTGTGGTCAGCCAGATTGCCTGTCAGCCAGGGCGTCAGGTTTCTCCGGGGGATGTGCTGCTGTGGTTAGCCGGGGAGGAGCAATGAGTTCTGTGAGTAACAGCAATAAATCACGACCAGAAGCACTGGCATCAAGGGTTTATCAGGCAGTGAAGGACGATATTTTCGACTTTCGTTTACTGCCGGGTGATCGCTTCAGTGAAAACGATATTGCCGAAAAAATGCAGGTCAGCCGGACGCCGGTCCGGCAGGCACTCTACTGGCTGGCCCACGAAGGCTATCTGGAGGTCTATTTCCGCAGCGGCTGGCAGGTTAAACCGTTCGATTTTGAGTATTTCGAAGAGCTGTACGACTTCCGTACCGTACTGGAATGTGAAGCCGTGCGCCGGTTATGCCGTTTACCGGTTGAACAGTGCCGCCAGGCATTAACTAGCCTTCAAACCTTTTGGATCGATACGCCACCACTACCACTCAGTGATGGCAAGGAGATCTCGGCCTGCGATGAAGAGTTTCATCGCGGGTTACTGGATGCGGCAGGTAACCGGGAAATGGCCAAAGTCCATGCGATTGTTACCGAGAAAATTCGCATTATCCGTCGTCTGGACTTTACCCGGGAAGACAGGATCAGTGCCACTTATCGTGAGCACGCCCTGATTTTAAACCAGATTTTTCAACAAAACAGCGAGGAGGCACAGCTACTACTCACCAGGCATATCGCAGAGAGTAAAGCGGAAGTCCGCAAAATAACACTACACATGTTACAGCAGGCAAGAACAACACCCGAGTCATAATTCGCTTATCAGGGGTATTACAATGAAAAGACGTTCATTACTTAAAGCTTTTGCTCTCTCCGCTACTGTCGTCAGTATGGGGATCAGTCTCGGTGCTTATGCTGCCGACACTATCAAAGTCGGGATTATGCATTCACTCTCCGGCACCATGGCAATTTCCGAGACGCCGTTAAAAGATGTCGCTCTGATGACCATTGACGAAATTAATGCGCACGGTGGTGTACTGGGCAAGAAACTGGAGCCAGTGGTCGTTGACCCTGCCTCCAACTGGCCATTATTTGCCGAAAAAGCCCGTCAGTTACTCAGCCAGGATAAAGTTGCCGTCGTGTTTGGCTGCTGGACCTCGGTCTCCCGTAAGTCCGTTTTGCCGGTATTTGAAGAGCTTAACGGTCTGCTGTTCTATCCGGTACAGTATGAAGGCGAAGAGATGTCACCGAACGTCTTTTATACCGGTGCGGCACCTAACCAACAGGCCATCCCGGCAGTACAGTACCTGATGAGCGAAGATGGCGGCAATGTTAAACGCTTCTTCCTGCTGGGTACCGACTATGTCTACCCACGGACCACCAACAAAATCCTGCGTGCCTATCTGCATTCCAAAGGCGTTCAGGATAAGGATATTCAGGAAGTCTATACCCCGTTTGGTTACAGCGATTACCAGACTATTGTCTCTAATATCAAGAAATTCTCAGCCGGAGGTAAGACGGCGGTTATCTCTACCATTAACGGCGATTCCAACGTTCCGTTCTACAAAGAACTGGCTAACCAGGGCATAAAAGCCACCGATATCCCGGTCATGGCTTTCTCGGTGGGTGAAGAGGAACTGCGTGGTATCGATACTAAACCTCTGGTTGGGGAACTGGCTGCCTGGAACTACTTTGAGTCTCTTGATAACCCGGTAAACGCTAAATTCGTTGCCGATTATCGTGCCTACGCCAAAGCTCACCATCTGCCAAACGCTGACTCCGTAGTGACTAACGACCCGATGGAAGCCACCTATGTCGGTATTCATATGTGGGCACAGGCGGTCGAAAAAGCCGGTACTACCGATGTAGATAAAGTCCGTGCAGCGATGGCCGGACAGACGTTTAAAGCACCGGATGGATACACGCTGACCATGGACAAAACCAACCATCACCTGCATAAGCCAGTGATGATTGGCGAAGTGGAAGCCAACGGCCAGTTTAACGTGGTCTGGCAGACCGACGGTACAGTACGTGCCCAGCCGTGGAGCCCGTACATCGCCGGTAACGACAAGAAGCCTGATACTCCGGTCAAAGGTACGTTCTGACCATCCGCAGACCCGCTGTCAGACGGCGGGTCCGTTAGTCACCCTGGTCAGGTCCGTTCCTGTCCTCAGTTGAGCAAAGATTATGATCACACTACGCCGCGTTTTCTGGTCATTACTGTGGTTAACACTGTGCCAGCCATTACTTGCCAGTGCCGGTCCTGCGGCAGATTTTGCCGCAGCCAGCCGCACACAGCAGGCCACATTGTTACAGCAGTGGGCTGCCGCACCTGATGAACATTTACTGCCACTACTGAATGCATTACATAATGAGAATGTGGTAACAGATGAGAACAAGCAGCCTTTCAGTAAAACCGGCGACAAACTGGTGCCACTGGACAGTGCGCAACAGCCTACCGGCAATACCCGTAAATTGCTGATGAACAACCGGCTGCGAATTCTGACCTCCCGCGCCTTGTCAGCTATCGAACTAACCAGCCATGATCCGGCACTCCGTCTGCTGGCGGCCCGACAATTACAGAATGATGTCGCCAGCGATCAGCTGCCACTGATGCAGCAGCAACTGCAGAAAGAGACTAACCCACAGGTCCATGACGCCCTTTCACAGGCGGTAGCTTTGTTGCAACTGACAAATCCTCAGGCGGAAGTCCGTCTGCAGGCGGTTAAACTGTTAGGTCAGGCCAGCAACCCCGATGTGCAGGCCAGCCTGCAACCTCTGACTCAGGCATCGACCGAACCGGATGCGGCTGTACGACAAGCCGCGGCTGACAGCCTGCAGCAGATTCACCACCGTCTGATGTGGGGCGATTGGCTCGGCCAGGCCTTTAGTGGGCTGTCCCTCGGTTCCATCCTGCTGTTGGCCGCACTGGGCCTCGCCATTACCTACGGCCTGCTGGGCGTGATTAATATGGCCCACGGTGAAATGCTGATGATTGGTGCTTACACCACCTGGATGATCCAGAGCCTGTTTCAGCAATGGGCACCGCAATGGCTGGCGTGGTATCCGGTGCTGGCTCTGCCGGCCGCCTTCCTGCTGACCGCGGCTATCGGCATGATCCTTGAACGAACCATTATCCGTCACCTGTACGGCCGCCCTCTGGAGACACTACTGGCCACCTGGGGGATCAGCCTGATTCTGATCCAGGGCGTCCGGATACTGTTTGGCGCGCAAAACCTTGAAGTTGCCAACCCGGGCTGGTTGTCCGGAGGCTGGCAGGTACTGCCAAATCTGGTACTGCCTTATAACCGTATTGCCGTCATTATTTTTGTCGTCGGCGTACTGCTGCTGACCTGGCTGCTGCTGAACAAAACACGACTCGGACTGAATATTCGTGCCGTGACCCAAAACCGCGCGATGGCTGACTGTTGTGGTGTGGCTACCGGCAGAGTGGATATGCTGGCGTTTGGCCTGGGATCAGGTCTGGCCGGTCTGGGGGGCGTCGCCTTATCCCAATTGGGCAATGTCGGCCCGGAACTGGGGCAAAGCTACATTATTGACTCCTTCCTGGTGGTAGTGGTCGGCGGTGTCGGTCAGCTGGCCGGAACCGTGGCGGCGGCACTGAGCCTGGGTATTCTTAATAAAGTGCTGGAACCCCAGGTCGGGGCTGTGCTGGGTAAAATTATTATCCTGCTGGCGATTATCCTGTTTATCCAGAAACGTCCTCAGGGGCTGTTCGCCGCTAAAGGGAGGGTCATTGACTAATGAGCCAGCCAATTACTGTCACCATAGGCAAAAAAATGCCGGTACTGACGCTGACTCTGGTCAGCGTGGTACTGCTGGCATTGCTGATTATGCCGTTTCTGAGTCTGCTGCCGGCCAGCAATCCGTTGTCAGTGTCAACTTACACCCTGACACTGTGTGGTAAGATCCTCTGCTATGCCATTGTCGCCGTCGCGCTGGATCTGGTGTGGGGCTATGCCGGAATGTTGTCGCTGGGCCACGGGCTGTTTTTTGCCCTGGGTGGCTATGCCATGGGTATGTACCTGATGCGTCAGGCCTCTGGTGACGCCCTGCCGGCCTTTATGTCGTTTCTCTCCTGGGACCATCTGCCCTGGTTCTGGACCGGAACTCAGTCATTTATCTGGACGTTATGCCTGATTGTGTTGTTACCTGGCGGGCTGGCGGCGTTATTTGGTTTCTTTGCTTTTCGCTCAAAAATCAAAGGGGTCTATTTTTCGATCATGACCCAGGCTCTGACCTACGCCGGGATGCTGCTGTTCTTCCGCAACGAAACCGGGTTTGGTGGCAACAACGGATTCACCGGCTTCACCACACTGCTCGACTGGAAGATTGATGCCACAGGAACCCGTATAGCCCTGTTTATGGCCACCGTGATCCTGCTGGCATTATCACTGCTCACCGGTTTTCTGCTGGCACGCAGTAAATTTGGCCGCATTCTGACCGCCGTACGCGATGCTGAAAACCGTCTGATGTTCTGCGGCTATGACCCGCGCGGCTTCAAATTATTTATCTGGACCTTGTCGGCTGTGATGTGTGGCCTGGCCGGCGCGCTCTATGTGCCGCAAGTCGGCATCATCAACCCGGGAGAAATGTCACCGACTAACTCGATTGAAGCGGCCATCTGGGTCGCACTCGGTGGCCGTGGCACACTGATTGGCCCGGTACTGGGCGCGGCGATTGTTAATGGGGCAAAAAGCTGGTTTACCGTCAGCTTCCCGGATTACTGGCTGTTTTTCCTTGGCCTGATGTTTATTGTGGTGACCCTGGCACTGCCGCAGGGTGTTGTCGGACTGCTGCGCCGGAGGAAAAATGACTGATCAACTCTATACCCATAGTTCACCGGCCGACCGGCACCGTCAGCAAACCGACCCGGTGTTGCAGCTGGAAAATATTTCTGTGACGTTCGATGGTTTTCGCGCCCTGAATAACCTGTCGCTGAATATCGGCGTCGGAGAACTCCGTTGTGTTATCGGACCGAACGGTGCCGGTAAAACCACCCTGATGGATGTCATTACCGGTAAGACCCGGCCGGACGAGGGGAAAGTGGTATACGACCAACGTACTGACCTGACGCAGTTATCGCCCTCCGAAATCGCCCGTGCGGGTATTGGCCGTAAGTTTCAGAAACCCACGGTATTTGAAGCATTAACCGTATTCGAAAATCTCGAAATTGCGCTGAAGGCCCCCAAAAC
The DNA here is from genome assembly GCF_000757425.2 of Tatumella morbirosei. Classification (GTDB taxonomy): domain Bacteria; phylum Pseudomonadota; class Gammaproteobacteria; order Enterobacterales; family Enterobacteriaceae; genus Tatumella; species Tatumella morbirosei. The sequence continues at coordinate 1,741,629 of NZ_JPKR02000003.1, forward strand.
CGTGGCGGCTTCATTACGCGCCCGGCTGAACGGTGAGCAACAGGACAGAATCGCCTCGATACTGCAATTGCTGCGGCTGTCAGACCAGCAACAGCGGCTGGCGGGGCTGTTATCGCATGGACAAAAGCAGTTTCTGGAAATCGGTATGTTGTTGGTCCAGGAACCCCACCTGCTGTTACTGGATGAACCGGCCGCCGGGATGACCGATGCAGAAACAGAATACACCGCAGAGCTGTTTCGCCAGTTGGCAGGAAAACACTCGCTGATGGTGGTGGAACACGACATGGGGTTCGTCGAAACCATCGCTGACCATGTCACCGTACTGCATCAGGGGCAGGTACTGGCAGAAGGTTCTCTGCGTGAAGTACAGGCCAATGAACACGTGATTGACGTATACCTGGGGCGCTAACATGTTACAGATAGCCGAATTACATCAGTATTATGGCGGCAGCCACATTTTGCGCGGCCTGTCATTTGAAGTGCCTGTGGGTCAGGTGACTTGTCTGCTGGGCCGTAACGGAGTGGGTAAAACCACCCTGTTGCGATGCCTGATGGGGCTGTTGCCGGTAAAGTCCGGCACCATCCACTGGCAGCAACAACTGCTTAACCCGCGTAAACCCCACCAGCGGGTCAATGCCGGTATTGCCTGGGTACCGCAGGGACGAGAAATTTTCCCGCGCCTGACAGTGGAAGAAAATCTGCTGCTGGGCATGTCGCGTTTTAGCGCCCGTGAGGCACGCCACGTCCCGGAAGATATTTACCAGTTGTTCCCGGTACTGAAAGAAATGAAACACCGCCGTGGCGGGGATCTCTCCGGAGGCCAGCAGCAACAATTAGCCATTGGCCGCGCACTCGCCAGCCGCCCGCAATTGCTTATCCTGGATGAACCAACAGAAGGTATTCAGCCTTCAGTGATTAAGGAAATTGGCCAGGTAATTAAAATGCTGGCTCAGCGGGGAGATATGGGAATTCTGCTGGTTGAGCAGTTCTACGACTTCGCGGCTGAACTGGCCGATCAGTATCTGGTGATGTCCAGAGGAGAGATTATTCAGCAAGGCTCTGGCGCTGATATGGAAAAGGACGGCGTCAGAAAACTGGTTGCTATTTAATCTCACTTCCGGCGGCCCTCCACTGGCCGCCGGTTCGTGTTATCAGTGACCAAAACTAAATCCCCCCTGACTTTACCCTAAAAATAGGTATACTGGTCTACCTACTTATTTTCAGGATCTCGCCATGACTGTCAATCAGTCCCCAAAATCCACCGCTTACGACAAGCTACTGAGCGCCGCCAGGGTGCTGTTTTACAACAATGGTATTGCTGCCACCGGGATCGACGCGGTGGTGAAACGGGCCGGAGTGGCTAAAAAAAGTTTGTATAACAATTTCAGTTCCAAAGATGCACTAATTGATGCCTACCTGACAGCCCGCCATCAGGAATGGCTGGATCTCTACCGGCGTCGTTCGGCAATAGCTTCCACTCCGCAGCAAGGTATCATGGCTGTATTTAGCGCCTATGCCGATCATGCCGAATTTGAGTACGAATATGCCTTTCGTGGCTGCGGACTGCTGAATGCCGCTGCAGAACTGCCCACCGGTGCCGCAGGTCGTAAAGCTATCTGTCAGCACAAACAACAGGTTGAAGATATCCTGAAACAGCACCTGAGCCAACTGACGCATGACCGGGCACGGTGTGATTTACTGGCCCGACATTTATCGTTTCTGCTGGAAGGGAGCATGACAAGGGCCGGTCTGGAAGGAAACAGCCTCTGTATAAATCAGGCGGCTGTCATGGCCCAAAACCTGCTGGAGGCCCTGTGACCTCACGGACTTCTCGCCCGCAGGCCGGGATTGTCGCCGTACTGGCAGCAGCCATCCTCTGGGGAACTACCGGTACCGCCGCGACTTTTGCTACAGATGTCGGCCCGCTGGCAATTGGATCCGTGGCTATGGGGAGTGGCGGGATTCTACAGGCCCTGCTGGCGCTGCCAAAAATACTCTCCGGTCGCCGACAGATTGCGGCTAACTGGCTGAATTTGCTTATGGGTGCCGTGGCGGTCGCAGTCTACCCACTGGCCTTTTATGCCTCGATGCATTATGCCGGAGTCGCGGCAGGCACCGTAATTTCCATAGGTTCGGCTCCGCTGCTTTCCGCGCTGATTGAATACTATTTTGAGGGTCAGCCGCTCAGTCGCCAGTGGCTGGCTGGCGCGCTTACCGGAGTGGTCGGGATGGTGCTACTGTGTATTGCTGAAGACCAGGCGGCCGTTTCCGGAGACAGCCTGCAAACGCTGTTCGGTATGCTGTTGGGACTGGTCGCAGGCTTTACCTATGCCCTCTACTCCTGGTCAGCACGACGCATGATGCACAATGGTGTCAATGCTGTCGCTGCCATGGGTTCCACATTTGGTGCCGGTGGATTACTGCTGATTCCGGTATTGCTGCTGACCGGCGCTCCACTGCTTGCCTCTGCCACCAATACCGCGGTAGCACTCTATATGGCATTGGTGCCGATGTTTATCGGTTACCTGTGCTACGGCTTTGGGCTGGCACGTATCAAAGCCAGCACCGCAACCACGCTGACACTGACCGAACCGGTGGTCGCGGCCTTGCTGGCGGTCACTCTGGTGGGAGAACATCTGCCCGCCGCCGGTTGGATGGGTATTGGGTTTATTATGCTGTGTCTGGCCATGATTACTCTGCCGGTGCGATGGTTTCGCCTGAGCCGCCGTGTCAATGCATGATCCTGGCCGCGCCCCGGAAAGTCGCTGTACTTTCCGGGCTGACATCGGCTGTCGCTCTCTGTGATTATGCCCGGAAACAGGCTACACTCCACAGCTGAATTATCATGATCAATATGTATTAAAAGAGGCTCATTCTCGTGGCTCAATTCGTTTACAGCATGCATCGCGTGGGCAAAGTTGTCCCGCCAAAGCGGCATATCCTGAAGAACATCTCCCTGAGTTTTTTCCCGGGGGCCAAAATCGGGGTTCTGGGACTTAACGGTGCCGGTAAATCCACCCTGTTGCGCATTATGGCCGGTATTGATACCGACATTGAGGGTGAAGCACGTCCCCAGCCTGGCCTGAAAATTGGCTACCTGCCACAGGAGCCAAAACTTAATCCTGAACACACGGTGCGTGAATCCGTCGAGGAAGCCATGGCCGAAGTGGTCGGCGCCCTGAAGCGTCTGGATGAAGTTTATGCACTGTACGCCGACCCTGATGCAGACTTTGATAAGCTGGCTGCAGAACAGGGACGTCTGGAAGAAATCATCCAGGCACATGACGGCCACAACCTTAACACTCAGTTTGAACGTGCAGCCGATGCGCTGCGTCTGCCCGACTGGGATGCAAAAATCGCCAATCTCTCCGGGGGGGAACGGCGTCGTGTCGCCCTATGCCGTCTGCTGTTAGAAAAACCTGACATGCTGCTGCTCGACGAACCGACCAACCACCTGGATGCTGAGTCTGTCGCCTGGCTGGAACGCTTCCTGCACGACTTCGAAGGTACGGTTGTGGCGATTACCCACGACCGTTACTTCCTGGATAATGTTGCCGGTTGGATCCTTGAACTGGACCGTGGTGAAGGTATTCCATGGGAAGGTAACTACTCCTCCTGGCTGGAGCAGAAAGATCAGCGTCTGGCGCAGGAAGCCTCGTCTGAAGCGGCCCGTCGTAAATCTATCGAAAAAGAACTGGAATGGGTGCGTCAGGGGGCTAAAGGCCGTCAGTCTAAAGGTAAGGCCCGTCTGGCCCGCTTTGAAGAGCTGAACAGCGTTGAGTACCAGAAACGTAACGAAACCAGTGAGCTGTTTATCCCGCCTGGTGCACGTTTGGGTGACAAAGTCGTTGAAGTGAACAACCTGAGCAAGAGCTACGGCGACCGGTTGCTTATCGATAACTTAAGTTTCTCAGTGCCGAAAGGGGCAATCGTTGGGATTATCGGGGCCAACGGCGCCGGTAAATCGACCCTGTTCCGTATGTTATCCGGACAGGAACAACCAGATTCAGGCAGCATTGAGCTGGGTGAAACCGTAAAACTGGCATCAGTGGACCAGTTCCGTGATGCGATGGACAACAGCAAAACGGTCTGGGAAGAAGTGTCCGGTGGTCAGGACATCATGAAAATTGGGAACTTTGAAATGCCGAGCCGCGCCTATGTGGGTCGTTTCAACTTCAAAGGGACTGACCAGGGCAAGCGTGTCGGTGAGCTTTCCGGAGGTGAACGCGGACGCCTGCATCTGGCCAAACTGTTGCAGGTGGGCGGTAACCTGTTACTGCTCGATGAACCCACCAACGACCTGGACGTGGAAACCCTGCGGGCCCTGGAAAACGCCCTGCTGGAATTCCCGGGCTGTGCCATGGTGATCTCGCATGACCGCTGGTTCCTTGACCGTATCGCGACTCATATCCTTGACTACCAGGATGAAGGAAATGTCGCCTTCTTCGAAGGTAACTTCACTGAATATGAAGAGTACAAGAAACGGACTCTGGGGGCCGACGCACTGGAACCTAAACGTATTAAGTACAAGCGAATGACCAAGTAATATTGAGCCTGCCGGGCCGGCCATTGCTGGCCGCCCGGCAGCTTTATTTACCTGCGCTTAACGCTCACGGGTCGGGGGTAGCTGAGCGGCCGGATGTTCCAGCATATATTTCACCAGTTCAATGCAACGCAGAAAGCGCGAATCATAGTCATCTTCCTCTACCCGCACATAACGAATATTGTTCTGCTCCAGCATCCCCAGCAACATGGTCTGAAATTCCCGCCGGTCAACCGAACTACCCAGGCTGCGTAAGCCATCTGCCACCCAGGGCACATTATTTTCCAGCACGATCACCAGATCGAAACGGTATTCATCGATCATCGCCTGGACAAACGGGTGCTGACGCCCTTCATATTTCAGGCAAAAAGCCTGGGTCGTGACGAAATCGGTATCAATAAAGGCCACTTTATTGGCATATTTTACTGCGAAATCAATATACTGGGCCTGACCAAGCGCGATTTTGTCGTAATCAGAGTATTGCAGTGCAATTTCATCTCCACCCAGGTGAGAAAACACATAATCACGGCCATATTCCCATGCACTGGTGGTATTAAAAATATTTGCCAGCTTATTCACCAGGGTGGATTTCCCACTGGATTCGCCGCCCAGTAACGCGACTTTACGGACAAAAAACGGTTTTACCTCGGTCGGGATATAATCCCAGTAACGGAAGGGATCCTGACGGATCTGCTTGCCACTGATGTTCATAAATGAACGATCAGGATCAACCAGTACTGCCTGTATCGACAGATGTTTTTCGAACATCGGCGCATCGGCAGCCTCGCTGGTGTACACTTTATCAGGCACAATCCCCTTCGCGGCCAGGAACTGTTTCATGCCGTGGCTCCAGACATCCCAACCGTGCGGATAAGGTTCCATCCCTTCCTCATTGAAAGAGTGGATACGGATATTTTTCTGGTACTTGAAGGTCTGTAACAACCAGCGTAAACGGTCGCTGGTGGTGGGCTGTTCAGACATCGAGCTGTTTTCAAATAGCAGACGATCCCGCGGATCGTCGTGCCCCATAATGATATGCAGTTCATCAACCTGACTACAGGCTCGCTGTATCAGGTAGATATGACCGGTATGCAGCGGGTAGAATTTACCAAATACGACCCCGACTGTTTTTGCCGTCGGGGAAACTCCAGCCCAAGAAAACGATGTAACGCCTCCAGTTTTCGGGCGCTGGGGCTGTTAATTTTGGCGTTAATCAACTGACTCAGATAACCCTTGGTCATATCGCAGGCATCCGCCACCTGTTGCAAGGTGTATCCTTGCTGACGAATTGCCTTTTTCAGATAGTCATAAGTCGACATTCATTGCCTCTTGTCATCTGCCGGACAGCTGTCTGGCATCCACTTTGCTGCGCTGCCGGATATCGGGTATTTCAGGGGTAACGGAACCGGCCACCGAAAGCTGACCAGCTCTTTATTCTCATGCAAGTTCTTCTAACACATCCAGAGCATCTGACAGTTTTTTGACCGGATAAACCCTCATCCCTTCCGGAGGCTTTTTCGGGGCATTGGCAGCAGGGACTATTGCGCGACGAAAACCGTGTTTTGCTGCCTCTGAAATTCGTTCCTGACCGCTGGGTACCGGACGAATTTCTCCGGCAAGCCCCACTTCTCCAAAAATAACCAAATCCTGTGGCAATGGCCGATCCCGCAGGCTGGAAACCATCGCCAGCAGCAATGCCAGATCGGCACTGGTTTCGGTCACTTTGACCCCACCCACCACGTTGACGAAGACATCCTGATCAGCCATTTGCAATCCGCCATGCCGGTGCAGCACTGCCAGTAAAATGGCTAAACGATTCTGCTCCAGGCCGACCGCCACCCGACGGGGATTACCCATCATCGAATGATCGACCAGTGCCTGAATTTCCACCAGCAACGGCCTCGTCCCTTCCCAAATCACCACCACGGAACTGCCCGAGGTGATCTCATCGCCCCGCGACAGGAAAATGGCTGAGGGATTGCTGACTTCCCGCATTCCCTGCTCTGTCATGGCAAATACCCCCAGCTCATTCACCGCACCGAAACGATTTTTATGGCTGCGCAGGGTACGGAACCGGGAATCTGCATCGCCATCCAGCAATACCGAACAGTCAATACAGTGTTCCAGTACTTTAGGCCCGGCCAGAGATCCATCTTTGGTGACATGACCGACCATAACGATTGCCACGTCGTGCATTTTGGCAAATCGCGTCAGATAAGCGGCGGTTTCACGAACCTGTGCCACACTGCCAGGTGAGGACTGAATATCGGCCATATGCATTACCTGAATGGAGTCAATGACCATCAGACGTGGTTTTTCTTCCGAGGCAATCTGGCAGATTTGCTCAATGCTGGTCTCTGAGAGCATATTAAGGTTATCTGTCGGCAGACCCAAACGATGGGCACGCATCGCCACCTGTTGCAGAGACTCTTCCCCGGTCACGTACAGCGTTTTCATCTGCTCGCCGAGTTTGCATAAGGTCTGTAACAGTAATGTCGACTTCCCTGCCCCCGGATTTCCGCCAATTAAAATAGCACTGCCCGGCACGACACCGCCTCCCAGCACCCGGTCGAACTCCTTAAACCCGGTACTGAAACGAGGTAAAGCTTCCAGGCTTATCTCTGAAAGCTTCTGTACTTTAGAAACACCCGCACTGCCAGCATAGCCCGACAATCGCTCATTTCTGGCCGCGGTGGGGGTCGCAGCAATCCGCACCTCAGTGATACTGTTCCATGCCTGGCAGGCACTGCATTGTCCCTGCCAGCGCGGATAATCCGCACCGCACTCATTACAAACGTATGCACGTTTTACCGCTTTGGCCAAAACGACTCCTCAGCTTATCGTTGTTCGTGGATCCGACCACCACTCAGAATACAGAGTACCCCCGTCAGAGAGGCATTGCGGATAGTCACCGCGGCCTTTTCATTGACCTTAGGTTTGGCATGATAGGCAATCCCTAATCCGGCAGCTTTCATCATCAACAGATCATTGGCACCATCACCGATTGCAATGGTCTGGTTTTTAGGAATATCAAACCGGGCAGCCAGTTTTTCCAGAGTCACCGCTTTATGTTTTGCATCCACAATGGTGCCCAGTACGTTACCCGTCAAGCGGCCATCATAGATTTCCAGCTCATTGGCGACAGCAGCCACCAAATCCAGCTCATCACGCAGATAGTCAGCAAAAAAAGTAAAGCCGCCGGAAGCAATAGCCACTTTCCAGCCATACGACTGCAGTTCAGCGACCATTTTCCGCAGACCCGGCATTAACGGCAGCTCATCACGCACCTGTTTCAGGATTGATGCATCGGCATCTTTCAGCGCTGCGACACGCTGGCGCAGGCTGGCTTCAAAATCCAGCTCACCCCGCATAGCCCGTTCGGTCACTTCCGCAACCTGCTCACCACACCCGGCCAGTTTGGCGATTTCATCGATACATTCGATCTCTATCGCAGTGGAGTCCATATCCATCACCAGTAACCCCGGGGTTTTCAGGTGTGGTAATGCACCCAGTGGCACCACATCCAGGCCACTCTCATGGGCCAGTTTACTGGCTCGCGGGGTCAGGGAACCGGCCAGCCGGATCACCTGTACATCCTCGACAGACCAGCCACTGACGATCACCATGGCAGCACCCAGAAGGTGTTGATAATCGGTCAGGCGCTGTTTATCCAGCCCCTGTCCGTAAAGTAACCAGCCAGTACTGCCGGCACGATAATCCAGTGGCATAACTTCGTCACCACTTAAAGATAAAGGCAGACCTGGCCATTGCGCGACATCCGCAGGCAGATCACACCAGGTAAGACGGTTTGGCATCAGAGCTCCTGTAGGGGGACAACAAAACCACGCAAGAGGCTACCCCGAGTGCAGCTATTCTGGCAACATAAACCATAAGTCATTACGATTATTCGCCCAGGAATGAGACACGCCGCCCATGGCACAACAGAAAATCAGGTTTACACTGCACCGCACAGTGATCACACTGGCCTGTCTGGCGTTACTGGTGCTACTGATGCAGGGAGCCTCCTGGTTCAGCCTGAACAGCCAGAAAGTCCAGTCGACTCAGGTCCGGCAACTGGCCGGGACCCTTTCCCGCCAGGTCGCATTCAGTCTGGTTCCGCTGCTGGCTGACAGCAACAATCAGCAGGGCAGGATTGAAGCAATTTTACAACAACTGACGACCAACAGCCGGATACTGGATGCCTCGGTCTATGACACCAACGGTGCACTGGTTGCTCACAGCGGAGAAAGCATCCCGGTCAGGGACCGTCTCGGTCTGGACGGGCAACGTGCCGGCAGCTATTTCAATCATCAGATTGTCCAGCCGGTACAGGGAAAAAACGGACCGCTAGGTTTTTTACGACTGACGCTGGATACCCATGTGCTGGCCACCGAATCCCGGCAGGTAGATAACACGACCAATATTTTGCGGCTGATGATGTTGTTGGCACTGGCTATTGGCCTGGTGCTGAGCCGGACTCTGCTGAAAAACCGGCGCAGTCACTGGCAGCAGTCACCGTTCCTGCTGACGGCCAGCCAGCCAGTACCGGCGGAACCTGAGAGCGACCAGCACCCTCCCCCGGCCAGAAAAGCGCCGGCCAAAAATGCCCGTCCTCCCCGCAACCGTAAAAAACGCCGCACTTAACGCCAGACCCGCCACAGCCTGCAAGCCTGTTCACAAATAGTGAACAGGCCTCTGCTTTAAATGTTAATTTCGTGTAACGACAATCTCTGCCATGCTTATCGACAATTCGCTGCAGGTTAGGCGCCTGAACTGCATTGTTGTCACCAAATCAGGAAAAATCGGTAAGCAAAGTGGCAATGCATTTCTATACTTAGCCCATCAGCCGCAACTCTTTGCGGCACACACCGCAGTCTTAAACAGATTCATCACCAATGATGAGGAACCAGACAATGCCATTATCTGACCTGACTAATAAGTACCACATTGATATCGAAGAGACCCACAAGGCAAAGGATTATGTGTTTAATCACACCATGATTCGTGTCAAAGACCTGCCGAAAGCCATCGATTTCTACAGCCGGATTCTTGGATTCATTCCGGTATATGAAGAACGTTTCGAAGAGGCAGCTTTTACCATCGTTTATCTGGTGCGTCGTCCGTTATCCGATATCCCACAGGATGACCAGCAACGGAAACAATGGGCTCTAAGCCAGCCCGGCGTTCTGGAACTGACCTGGAACCATGGCACAGAAAAACAGGCCGGTTTTCACTATCACAATGGAAATTCAGAGCCTCAGGGCTTTGGCCATTTGTGTGTCAGCGTACCCGATGTACGCCAGGCCTGTGAGCGTTTTGAACAGCTTTCGGTGCCTTTTCAGAAAAAACTCTCTGAGGGCCGTATGAACTATGTGGCCTTTATTAAGGATCCTGACGGCTACTGGATTGAGATTCTTCAACCCACCCCGCTGGATGACTAACTATCCGTTTACCGTGGCTATCGCTAGCCTTCAACTGTACCGGAGTATTTATGACCCAATATAATCACCTGCTGCCTGATTCGCCCGCCCATTTCATTAACGGAAAATGGGTAAAATCATCACAACACGATGATGTTCTGAATCCAGCCACTGGCAAAGTTATTTGTCAGGTGGCGAAGGGCGATAAAGAGATGGTCGATAAAGCGGTAGAGGCAGCCGTAAAAGCGCAGAAAGCCTGGGCCAACAAGCCCCAGCCAGAGCGTGCGACTTTTCTGGAAGCCTGGATTGAACAGATTAAACAAAATCACGAGGCCCTGGCAACACTGCTGACCACCGAGCAAGGTAAACCGCTCAGTGAATCCCGTGGTGAAGTCGATATGGCCATCACAATGCTGCGTTACGCAGCTAATTTCGCCTGGAAACGACAGGGGGATGTACTGGCCCCCTCAGCACCTCACCAGCATTCGGTAACCCGGGAAGTGCCGCTGGGTGTCATTGGCGCGATTATTCCCTGGAATTTTCCGCTGGCACTGTTCCTGCGTAAGGCTGCCCCTGCTCTGATTGCCGGCAACTCGATTGTGATTAAGCCCAGCGAGGTTACTCCACTCAGCTCACTGGCGCTGGCAACACTGAGCCAGAAGGCGGGGATTCCTGAAGGTATTGTCAATGTGGTGTGTGGAGAAGGACGCGTGGTCGGAGACGCGATAGTCAAACATCCTGGCACCGCACTGATTACCATGACCGGATCAACCCGCGCCGGTAAAGAAATCATGAAGAATGCCGCAGAAAAAGTGATTCCGGTATCGCTGGAACTAGGCGGTAAAGCACCGTTTATTGTCATGGCGGATGCGGATATTGATAAAGCTGCGCGCGATGCAGTGAATTCGCGCATGGCAAACTGCGGACAGGTCTGTATCTGTAACGAAAGAACCTATGTTCAGCGGGCAGTATACGATAAGTTTATCCGGGCTTTAGAGAAAGCTGCTCAGGAAATCGTGGTCGGTGACCCGTTGCAGGAAGGCACTATTGTCGGCCCGAAAGTCTCACCGGCAGAAAAACAGCATGTCGATGAGCTACTGGAAACCACCCTTAAAGAGGGCGGAAAAATCCTCTGGCAGGCAAAATTGCCACAGGATCCGGAACTGTCAAAAGGTAACTGGGTTGCTCCGGTGATAGTTACTGATTTACCGGAAGATGCAACCATCCTCAGTGAAGAGGTGTTCGGTCCGGTGCTGCCAGTGGTGGTATTTGATACTCAGGAAGAGGTCATCGAAAAAGCTAATGCTGCTGAATATGGCCTGAGTTCTTACCTGTATACCAGCAGCCTGTCGACAGCGTTCCAGATTTCCGATCAACTGGAATATGGTGAGGTTTATATCAACCGATTCGGACCGGAAGAGATTAATGGCTTCCATGCCGGATGGAAACTCTCCGGACTGGGCGGGGATGACGGCGAATATGGCTATCAGCTGTACATCAAACGTAAGACCGTCTATATCGATTATCAGTAATCTGCTATACCCCGGGGCGCGTCCTGTGCCCCGTTTTACGTCTGACTGAGCGGCGTAGACAGCATGCCCTGAATAACAGGACTTATTATGAATGTGTTACTGATCCTCTGCCTGTTGCTGGGGATTTTTGTCCGACGGTTTATCACGTTTCCTGAACAACTGGTGCCTTGTTTTAACTGGTGGCTGATAAGTATTGCCCTACCCTGCGTTATCCTGACCCTGATCCCGCATACCCGGTTCGATAGCTCAAGCCTGTTCCCCGTGCTGAGCATGTGGCTGGTATTCCTCGGGGCGCTGATACTGGCGGTAGTCGCCTGCCGGTTTGCCGGCTGGTCGCGGGAAGTCTGCGGGGTATTAATTCTGGTCGCGGGTATCGGTAACACGTCGTTTATGGGATATCCCATTATTTCCGGATATTACGGAGCCGACGGACTGAAAACTGCGGTAATTGCCGATCAGCTGGGCAGCTTTATTATCCTGTCCACGGCCGGAGTTATTGTGATGGCACTTTGCTCTGGTCACCAGGTGAGCGTAAAACAGGTCACAAAGCGGATAATCACCTTTCCACCCTTTGTTGCCCTGGTCGCGAGCCTGTTGCTAAAACTGACCAATGGACTGCCGGACGTGTTGCAATCACCGGTGGCCAGTATCGGAGCGACCATGACTCCGTTGGCACTGTTTACCGTTGGATTACAGATCCAGCTGCGCCCGCCTCGCCGGCTGTTTATCCCGTTGCTGGCTGGGACAATATGGAAGCTGTTAGCAGCCCCGGTATTGGTGCTGTTCGCCTCGTTGCTTTTCCCTGTCAGTACTGAAGTCAGAAATATATCAGTACTACAGGCGGGTATGGCCCCGATGATAGCGGCGGCGATTATGGCGCAACGGGCGGGGCTAAAGCCGGAACTGGCCACAGCATTACAAAGTTACGGTATTTTATTTTCCTTCGTCACCATTGTCGGATGGCATGGAGTGTTATGACCGTTTAACGCGGTTAAGGAGTCGCTATGTTGTTAAAATTACATCAGTTAGGTTTCTTTTGTGCTCTGGTGGAAGAAGGTAGTGTGGCTGCGGCCGCAGACAAAATGTGTTGCGTGCCGTCGAACATCAGTACCCGTATTAAAGAGCTGGAGAGTAGTCTTGGCGTAGCACTGGTGAACCGCGAGAAACAGCGCCTGACTCTGACCCCGGAAGGGCGGGCTTTTTATCCCAAAGCTCAGCAGTTACTCGAACAGAGTAAACAATGCCTGACTTTTTTTCAGCATTCTTTGTTACAGGGACAGCTGCAGCTCGGAGTACTTGATGTAGCCCTGAACGGACCATTACAACAGGCGGTGGTTGAGTTTATGCATCAGCATCCGCAGGTACAAATCAATATCTGCTGTCACTCATCCCTGACACTCATGGAAAAGCTGCTACAGGGAGAGTTGGATATGATTCTGGTTGACGGTCCGATAGAGCATCCGGCCCTGAAAGCGGAATTTTATGCTCCGGAAAAGCTGTCGCTGGTCACTCACCTGGCCGATCCCGGGCAGTTTCGTGACAAGGCATCCGGGTTGACGCTGTTCAGCTTCGGGGAAAAATGTTTCTACCATATGCTGGTTCGCCAGTGGCTGAGTCAGCAGAATCTGCGTTACGCGCGCCAGTCGGATATCGAGTCTTATGAGCTTATCCTGAGTGCCGTTCACCGGCGACTGGGATTCACGGTGATGCCGCAGACTTTTATCGACAATAATCCGCTTCTGGCGGGGCTACACCTGTTTCCACTGGATAATATTCCGTCCTGCGATATTTATCTGGTGAGTCAGACCCTGGACCAGTCAGCACTCGCAGAAGCATTTTACCGACACCTCACCCGTCGTCAGCAAGTAGCAAAGCCAGCCGTTAACTAACGTCTGGCTGTAACGCCATAGAGTAAAAACTATGCTGACAATAGCACCTGTAATTCCGCCAGGTTTTTAACCTGCCAGTCAGGCCTCAACGCCTCTGGCAGAGCGCGGGTACCATGATCCAGCCAACAGGTTTTCATTCCGGCATTGATCCCCCCCAGAATATCTGACTCCGGGGTATCCCCTACCATCAACACCCGGCCAGGCTGAGGATTGCCTAGTTGTTGCAAGGTATAGTCAAATATCGCCCGATCCGGTTTGGCTATGCCAAGTTGTTCGGAGATCACCAGAGCATCGAAGTAATCACTAAAACCGGTGCGCTGCAGGCGGGTCTGCTGTAAACGGGTAAAACCATTGGTAATAATTGCCAGCCGGACTTTACCCCGCAGGCTATTGAGCAATGCTTCAGCACCTGGCAATGGCTGGCAGATGTCGGCCATTGTCGCTAAATACTGGTCATTCAACTGTTCCGCGGCCACATCCAGCCGCGCAGACCAGTGCATAAAACGTCTGACCTGCAACTGGGTGGCATTGATTTTTCCGTCCTGATATTCCACCCACAATGGTTTATTCACCGCCTGATAATCGGCATAATCCTGTTCGGTAAATGTCACCTGATAGCCCTGCAACATTTGTTGCAGGCCACGGAATGAATCAAAGGTAAACAGCGTTTCGTCTGCATCAAAAATAATGCAGTCCAGTGTATCCAGCATGGGGGTCTCCGCCAGCAAAAAATCAGATTACAGCACCAGGGCCATGATGAGAGCATCCTCACGGCCTGAAGGGGTCGGGTAATAACGGGGTCTGCGAGAGACCTGATTAAAACCAAGTTGTTCATAAAGCGCGATCGCCGGCAGATTAGACTCTCTGACTTCCAACCATAACGTCTGCACTCCACGGGCTACCAGCTCTTCAGCCAGCGTTTCCAGTAAACGGCGCGCGAACCCCCGGCGTTGAAAATCCGGGTCGATCGCAATATTAAATAATGAGGCTTCATCCAGCACTATCTGGGTAATCGCAAAACCGGCCATTTTTCCGTCGGCATCAATCCGGTAGTTCAGATAACGTTCGCCCTGATTTCCGGCGAAAGTTTCAGCTGACCAGGGGAATGCATGGCAACGCTGCTCGATGGCCAACGCTTGTGCCTGATCTTCAGGCGCGAGAAAAGAAATGACTGTCATAAGTAGTGATTTGTTGCCATAAATTGCGCTTTGCCGCGCTGCTGTTAATAAGCTCCGCAAGCGGAGGAGAAACCAGCTGTACTGTCGAATATTGCTTATCGGCCGGGACACCCAACAGCCAGACCGGGCAGGTCAGCGGTTCCGGCAGCATACTAAGCTGACGGGCGGTCAGAAGCCTCGACTGATGTTGCTGAAGCCCTAAGCTTTGCAGAACATCCCGCAGAAAGTTCGGTGGAGAGGGCAAATTTTCGGCCGCAACTATCACCAGCCGGGTATCAGGATGCAACCTTACCGCCACCTCTCCCTGTAACACCCGGGGATGATGAAGCCGGTATTGTGTGATACCCATCTGCTGTAACAACCAGTCGCGCCTGCTTGTCATGAATTAAGTCCGTCAGTAAGAAGATTGCGTGCATATGCTAGCAAACCCATCGTACATGCGCCAACAAACCACTATAATCGTCGGGCTTAAGAATAAGGAGCCAATATGTCCGCGTATACACCGGCCAGTGAAGTGATACTGCGCCACAGTGAAGAGTTCGAAACCCGTCATGTTTTATTTGCCGGGGACCTGCAGGATGAATTGCCGGCGCAGTTGGCGACCGCTTCCCGCAAAGTTCATACCCAGCAATATCACCACTGGCAGAATCTTAGTCAGCGGATGGGTGACGATGCCAGTTTCAGTCTGGTGGCTGAAGCCGGAATGGTCAACGGCTGTGACACCCTGGTATATTATTGGCCCAAAAATAAACCAGAAGCTCAGTTCCAGTTGCAGAACCTGCTGTCCCTGATGCCGGTGGGCAGCGATATTTTCGTGGTGGGGGAAAACCGCAGCGGTGTTCGCAGTGCAGAAACGTTGCTGGCTCCCTGGGCTGCGATAGAGAAAATTGATAGTGCCAGACGCTGTGGTCTGTACCACGGCCGTCTTGAGCAACAACCCGCATTCAATGCTGAAAGTTTTGCAAACCACTATCAGTATGACGGGCTGACCATTCATACCCTGCCAGGTGTCTTCAGCCGTGACGGGCTGGACGCTGGCAGTGCATTACTGCTTTCAACCCTTACTCCGCACACTAAAGGTAAAGTGTTGGATGTGGGCTGTGGTGCCGGAGTGCTGTCTGTGACACTGGCCAAACATTCGCCGAAAGTTCGGCTGTGGCTGACCGATGTCAATGCTGCAGCGCTGGCTGCCAGCCAGGCAACACTGGCCGCCAATGATGTCGAAGGCGAAGTGATTGCCAGCAATGTCTTTTCCGACGTGACCGGCCGGTTTGATATGATAATCTCCAATCCGCCGTTTCATGAAGGGTTGCAAACCAGCCTGGATGCTGCAACCGCACTCATCCGCGGTGCAGTGAAGCATCTGAACACTGGCGGTGAACTACGGATTGTCGCTAATGCCTTCTTACCCTACCCGCAGGTACTGGACGAGACCTTCGGTAACCATGAAGTGCTGGCGCAGACCGGTCGGTTCCGTGTCTACCGGAGCATCTATGGCCGTGGCAACCGCCCGAAATAAGTCGCATTAACTAAGCAACTGGCAGTGCTGCTGAATTTTACAGCAAATACACCCCCGACAATCAAATATCAGTTGACGCGGGGTGGAAAACCTCTAAAATGCGCCTCCGTGGTGACAATACAGTTACGCTGTATTGACGGTATGCGAAGGTGGCGGAATTGGTAGACGCGCTAGCTTCAGGTGTTAGTGTCTTAACGGACGTGAGGGTTCAAGTCCCTCTCTTCGCACCAAAACCACGAGTTTTATATCATCCTGAATACTGCGAAGGTGGCGGAATTGGTAGACGCGCTAGCTTCAGGTGTTAGTGTCTTAACGGACGTGAGGGTTCAAGTCCCTCTCTTCGCACCAGGATACTGATATAAAATGACAACCAATGCGAAGGTGGCGGAATTGGTAGACGCGCTAGCTTCAGGTGTTAGTGTCTTAACGGACGTGAGGGTTCAAGTCCCTCTCTTCGCACCACGTTGTCATCCCTCTCTGACTATCTCACACTGCCCTGAAGAACATCATCCCTGGCAGTTTTTCCCGAACTTCTTTCCGTAAATATATTGCAGCCCATTCCCTGAACTCTTCCTGCCAGCCGTTTAGCTTAGCTGAAAATTAACCATGATTGCCGCGAGCCCGCCAGACACGACCAGGCACGAAGGCAATAACAGATAATGGCGTAAGCGATGATGAAACAGCATTACCAGCGTCATGAGTAACGCAGTCAGCATAATAATCCGCCACTGCTCAAAGCCGGGATGCCACAATGCAAACAGTGGTAACGCGATACAGGGCAGCAAAACTCCCCAGCCACTGTCCAGTCGTTTCCCCATTACCCAACTAAACATCCATAACGAACCTGAAGCCAGCATTGCAACTTCCATCGATTACGCTCCGAAAATGATAATGATTTTCACTATCATATGATAACAATTGTCATTTTCCAGCTTTTTTACGTTTGTGACACAAAAAACTGCTTTTTTGACCGCTACGCGGCGGAATTCACGGGGCAGGCGTTTACAGCACTGCTGGCTTATGGCAATTTTTAATGCTGAATAATTCCCGGAGATAAACATGAGTCTGCAGTCGGTACAGCAGTTTTTTGCTGAGCATGCCCCTGATATTGAAGTGATTGAAACCACGGAAAGTACCGCGACGGTCGATATGGCAGCACGGGTTCATGGTGTCACTCCAGGCCAGATAGCCAAGACCCTGTCTCTGAAAGTAAAACAGGCGATAGTGCTGATTGTGATGCGTGGCGACGCGCGACTGGATAATAAAAAACTGAAAGATACTCTGGGCGCCAAAGCGCGGATGCTGAGTGTCGATGAGGTGATCAATGCCACCGGACATCCGGTGGGTGGTGTCTGCCCTTTCGGGCTGGAAAATCCGTTAACAGTCTACTGTGATGTCTCTTTACAGGCGTTTGATGAAGTGCTGCCTGCGGCGGGAGCCACCCATAGTGCGGTCAGAATCTCTCCGCAACGGATGGCAGAACTGACAAACGCCAGTTGGGTTGACGTTTGCCAGTAAAAAAGCTGGCGGTGATGACCGCCGCCGGCATCAATCCTCACCTGAGATCCTGATCCCCCGGGTTTCACGGCCAAACGCAGTCAGTAAGCAGATAAGCACCGCCACTGTCCCCGCCACGATAGCCATACTCAGACCATAATTTCCGCCATGAGTCGCCGCAATTTTAGACTGCAGTGTCGCATTCACGGAAGCAATCAGATTTCCCAGTTGATAGACGAAGCCAGGCAGGACGGCACGGGCAGTCGAGGGGACCAATTCGGTCAGCCAGGTCGGGATAACGCCCCAGGCGCCCTGCACCATAAACTGCATTAAAAATGCGCCCAGACCAATCATCCAGGAACCGGAAGAGAAGGCCCATAACGGCAGTACCGGTAATGCCAGCGCCGAGGCGAGCATTATGGCTTTCTTGCGACCAATTTTCTCAGACAACAGACCAAAGCAAACACCGCCCAACATCGCCGCGATGTTATAGCAGATAGCAATGATACTGACGGTATGCGCATCAAACTGATGCTGGACCTTGAGGAAGGTTGGATAAAGATCCTGAGTACCGTGGCTAAAGAAGTTAAAACAGGCCATCAGCAGGACCAGATAACAGCATAGTTTGGCATTCTGCTTAATGACCGGCAACAGAGCGTGGCTTTCTGCACGGGCTTTGGAGGCCAGCCACACCGGAGATTCAGGCACTTTAAAATAGATGAATGGCAATAGCAGGATAGGCAATGCCCCCACCATAAACATTCCACGCCAGCCAATGAGATTATACAGCAGACCGAAGATGACAGAAGCCAGCAGATAACCACACGGATATCCCGCCTGAAAAATCCCTGACATCAAACCCCGGGAACGATCCGGAATGGTTTCCATCGCCAGCGACGAGGCTACACCCCAGATTCCCCCCATCGCAATCCCGTAGATCACGCGGAAAGTCAGGAACGCACCGAAGGTGGGTGACCAGGCTGACAACAGTTCAAACACCGAAAACATAACGATGTTGACCATCAGAATCGGACGGCGGCCAAATTTTTCAGCCAGACGACCGAATATCAGCGCACCGACAGGTCTGACCGCCAAAGTAAGCATAATAGAGAGTGATACATCAGTGATAGTGTTATGAAAATACTGAGCCAGATCGCTCAGTACAAATACCAGAATAAAAAAATCAAACGCATCCAGAGTCCAGCTAATAAAGCTGGCAAAGGCGACATTACGCTGAGTTGGCGTCCAGTGAAACATATTATTTATCCTTTTCAGCACGTTAGCCAAGACTGTACCTGTCGGCAGGAAAGCCAGAGTAACGCGGATAACAAGAGGGAAGAGGTGAGGTTATTTTTTTGTTAATACTATTTTTATAGCATTTCACAACAGAAGCTGAAGGTGAGTATTTGTCAGAAATGTCAATGAGATGTAAATAATTATGTCGTGAAGGAAGTGGGCACGCGTAACAATAACTGCCGGAATGCTATTGAACGCCTCAGAATACACTGACCAGCATCACAGATATCTCCCTGCAATCTGCAGGCAGATCTCAATTCGTCCGGAAATATCATCACAAGTGACGGATTGTGTTTTATACTTATTCTTCGGCACAAAAAAATACATTCAGAAAAATATCAAATAGTTAGCAACGACACTGATTTTTAGTGTCGCGGGTATGGCCAGCAAGTGATTGGGTCAGCAATGTTATTACTCTATCCTGCCAGCATGACATTGGTATGACAGTTTTTTGTGAATTATCCCGGAATAATACTGATGACCATTTTGCAGCAGGTCACCAACAGAGTTAAGGCGTAACAACAGGCATCTCAGCCAGTAAGCAGATTCATCCTCTGCGGCAGAATGTCTGGCGACGGAATCCGTCCATCTGTCGTTATTTCTTTATCAGGAGAGCCAGGTAGTGTCAGTCATTGTTTCATTCGGACTTTTTATTGCGTCAGTGTTCCTTTATTCGCGTAAAGCCGGACGGCATCGCCTGTGGTTTATCCTGATGCTGTTGTTGCTGATGATTTTCCTGCTGCTTAACGCGGTTTTATTTGCCAGTGACTACTTTACCGGTAATGGCATCACCGATGCAGTCATCTATACCCTGACCAGCAGCCTGACCGGTGCCGGCACCGCTAAATACATTCTGCCGGCAGCAGGACTGATCCTGCTCTTCATCGCCTTGTTTTGCGCTTTGGGCTGGCTGCTGTACAAAAAAGACCAACAACACCATTTAGGCTGGAGCCTGCTGGCCTGTGTACTGGCCCTGTTGTCGATCAATACCAGCCCGGCGTACTATCAGGTTAAAGAGATTATTACGTCACATACAGGCAAAGATGGCTCAGATTTTGATGATTATTTTAAAGTCCCTGCGGCAAAGATTGAAAACCCCTCGCTGAACCTGGTGTATATCTACGCAGAAAGTCTGGAACGTACCTATTTCGATCAGCAAGCCTTTCCTGACCTGGCTCCGGAATTGTCACAACAGATGAACTCCGGCATCGATTTCACCCGAACCGCTCAGTTACCGGGCACCGATTATACCATCGCGGGTATGGTCGCCTCTCAGTGTGGTATTCCACTGTTTGCCCCCTTTGAAGGTAACGCATCGTCATCATTATCCAGCTTCTATCCGCAAAATATTTGCCTCGGGGATATACTGAAAAACTCAGGCTACCAGAACTGGTTCCTGCAGGGTGCTGACCTCCGGTTCGGCGGTAAAGATGTGTTTCTCAAATCCCACGGGTTTGACGCGCAACATCTTGAAGGTTCTGAAGAACTGAAATCTCAGGTGACAAATCCAGACTACCGGAATAACTGGGGATTTTATGATGATACGGTTCTGGATAAAGTTTTCGAGAAGTACCAACAGTTATCCCGGGAAAAACAACGATTTGCATTATTCGCGCTGACCGTAGATACCCACCACCCGGACGGCTTTATCTCGGCGACCTGCCAGCGCAAAACCTACCCTTATGACGGAAAAAATAACCTGTCGTTTAGTGCAGTTTCCTGTTCTCAGGAACACATTGCCCGTCTTATTGCGCGGATAAAAAGCTCACCGTGGTTTAAAAATACTATTATCGTGGTGGGATCAGACCATCTGGCGATGAATAACACCGCTTATCGTTACCTGATCAAGCATCCACGCCACGATAGCTTTTTTATTATTCGTGGTGATAAGCCTGAAACCACAGAGATCAACCGTAAACGCAGCACGATGGATAACGGTGCGACCGTACTTGATATTCTGGGTGGTGATAATTTTATTGGTCTGGGGCGAAGCAGCCTGTCAGGAACCTCATTATCCGAAATATTTACTGACCTGCCCCGCAAGATCAACGCGTGGAAACCGGACATCATCCAGTTATGGAATTTCCCGCGGCGCATTGACCGGTTTACTGTCGATCAGCAAAAAAACACCCTGAGCTTTTCCGGATCCACCTTCCGTCTGCCGGTACTGATAAAAGTGGGCAACGACAAAGTCGAACCGATCCCGGAAGGGGTATATGCCGAAACATTAACTTCACGTCTGAGTAAATTTGCAGCCGGAGATAAATTTGTCTGGTTTGACAGATGCTATAAGGCTGGCCGGTTATGGGCTCCGAACCTCGCCTTGTCAGATGCGTTATGTTACACCACAGGTGAACTGGGAGGTAAACCCCGGGTCACAGAAATCGGCCGCGGAAATTACCAGGGCAATGTGGCCTTTACCCCGGCAGTCATCTCAGAGGATACCTATCGTCAGACGCTGCAGCAGTTACAGGTGCCTGATAATGATATCCGCTATCCGTCTGACAGTTACCTGTTCTATCTGCCTGGTGCTCCACAGTCCGTCGCCAGCTACAGTGGTTTATCACGCGCGGAAAGTTGGGGACGTTGGTCAAATGCCAATCTGGCTCCGGTGGTTACCATTAACTACACCCGCCCATTACCGGATGAATTTACGTTACACATCGTGGCAAAAGGCTATGGGCCGAATATCGGTAAACCGGTCACCGTCAGTGTGGGGGGTGAACAACACAGCTTTACTCCTACCGGGGAGCTGGCTGACTATTCACTGCAATTTACCCGCCACAGCAACAGCCCAACGCTGGTCATTACTCCACCGGCACCTGTTGAAAGTATGCTGAATAATATTATCGGGCAGGACCCAAGAAAACTGGGTGTAGGTATGAAGTCGTTACAGATTATCAGCGGGGAGACCCGTGCAGAGCCAGAGGATAAACCACTCCCAGAATAACAGAAGATGGCCGCATTGGTCTGCGGCCATCTTCCTCTGTCACGGCAATGTTAACGATAGATAATTTCGCCAGAGAAAATACGCAGAATTTTTCCATCTTCATCGCTAATCAGCACATAATCACCACCGAAGTAAGTCCAGTGACTGCCGGCTGTTGGCGCAGGGATTTTTCTCAGCTGCCATTTAGAGATGTTGTAAGTCTTCGTCCGGTAGAGCGGAGGAATAATGTCGCCTATTTTGTAATGGCGGAAATCACCAAATACTGAACTTTTTTCCAGCGGGTCTGCAAATTTAGTCTCTGGTTCTGCTGCCGGAGCCGGAGCCGGAGCCGCGACCTCTGGTGCAGGCTGGTTTGCATCTACAACTGGCGCTTCAGTGGTCACCGGAGCCTCTGAGGCTTGCTTCGTGGACGAAGAACACCCGCTTAATAAACTCACTGACATCAGGAGGACAGATGAGACTAAAACTAACGGCTTACGCATAATTACTCCCTGGCAAACGTTTCCCGTAACCCACAGTACAGGAGACAACAATTGTGCTGCAATTGCACACTGATTTATCAGCCGATAAGTAGAACAGTATTAAGGTACTTTTTCCCCTACTCATCTGTGACATAATATCTCAAACTATCAAAAATCGTTTCTGAGCGGTGAAAAATACACCATACGACACAATAATTACAGATCCGGGCGCAGAAAACCCGGATTTATCAGCACATCCTGAACTCATTTTTTTTAAAAAATTCAGTGATAAAACCCATGGCAACCTCCCATTAGCGACTTATCACCTACTTTAAGTTGTTTCACCCGTTTTATAGATTTTTAGATTAAATCATCAGCCCAAAAATCCCGATAATCGTTGAAAAGACTATCTGCTTACGGCAACCTGCCTCAGCACCACCTTGCCTCAGGCAGGCGTATAGACTGAACGGATTGCCCATTGTCCACAGCTTGTCTCAGTTTCAAAGGAGATGAGATCTCCCGATAATGAAGAGGTACCGACATCCGAACACAGCTATCCTTGCACCTGAACACCTGAACACCTGAACACCTGCATCCTCCATATACATGGCAACATTTTAAATTACTCACCCCGGACTTTACAGACAATGATTCTGCCTAAATATTCTTAATAACGCTTCAAAAATCAGTCATTACAAAGTAAAAAAACACAACCAGGCAATAAATCCTGCATTTACCCCCATTAAATGAAACCGGAAAAAACTCCCAAATAATCACGAATAAACTCCAGAACTTATTATTAATTACAATGAGTTGAACATAATAATGCATTATTCCCAACAACATATCACTGCACTTAATATTTACGTGAAGCACCTCACAATTATGTTAATTCTTATTAGATGTTCTACTGGTTGCATGTATATTTTCGCTGTCTCTCCCGGCAGAATTTAACTCCGGAGTGACCACTCAATGGCATTATTTTGTTCTGTCAAAAGTGTATGCTCATCTCATCAGGGAATAACTCAGCTTAAAATAAACAGGGAGTATTAATATGAAGGAATTAACCTTTACAGAATCAGCCTCCGTTTCCGGTGCCGGTGGCCTTATTGATGGTGATATGGCGGGAGCCTTCTGGGGATCGATTCTTGGTGCCATTGACGGTTTCGGTACCGGGGCGGCGGTGGGAGGTAAATATGGCGGAGCGGGTGGCTGGATCGTCGGCGGTATCGCCCAGTTAGTCGGTTTAACCGCTTCTGCAGTTGGCGCAGGAATTGGTGGCTATTTATATGGGGGGATACTTGGCTACGAAAAAGCTCAGGCCTATATTGAAACCTACCGTAAAATGTAATTAATCATTCAGTTTAAGAGAGTAACCTGGTTACTCTCTTTCTGCCGCTGTCCTATGCCATTTAATATTTATTACAAATATCCCCGGCCGGGTTAAAGCTCCCTCCCACTTTTTGTTCTCTGCTTTTCCTTTTATTTTCTCCGTTCACTCTGTTTGCCGGCTCTTTTTTGATGCCCTGCACTGTTTACGGTCATCCCCCCAACCCAAAATATTTACCGCCGTCACATTGCACTAAAAGAGTTCAGCAAAAAAACCTATTGCACCATAGCGATGACTATAATCTTCACATTAGTGCAACACACATTAACCCGCAGACATATTTACTGCATTTTGTTTCATTAAAAAATGGCATGTAACTTGCTTTGGCTAGTGTGAAGCATTTTGCAACATTCGGCTACTGCCTTGAAGAACCGCAGAAATCAGTGCTGTTCCGGTCTGTAGGATCCGCATACTGATATGAATGACCTGTGGGATATTTTGTCAGCTGTCGATTTCCCTGTTTCAACTGTTGTACCTGTAAACGTCTTAAACAACTTATATAAACGGATGATGAGGTAACTATGAAAAGCTTTGGTGGGAAATTATCTGTCGCTGCATTAATGGTCTCTGCACTGGCAGGCAGCTTTGCAGTCCATGCTGATGAAATTAAAATTGGTGTTGTCCTGCCACTGAGCGGAGCATTAAGTGGTTACGGTCAGCCTTCGCAGAAAGGATTAGAAGTAATTCAGTCGCTAACGCCCAAACTGAAAAATGGCGATACGATTAAGCTGATTGTGATTGATGATAAGAGCGACAAAGTCGAAGCGGCAAATGCTATGCAGCGTCTGGTTTCCAGCGATAAAGTCGATGCGGTGATCGGTGAAGTCACCTCTACCAACACTCTGGCCATGGTAAAAATTGCCGATGACAGTAAAACCCCGATTGTCTCCCCTACCGCGACCAATGATCGTGTTACCCGCAACCACCCCTATGTCAGCCGAGTATGCTTTTCCGACAGTTTTCAGGGGGTAGTGGGCGCAAACCTGGCATCACGGGACCTTCACGCCAAAACCGCGGCTATCGTATTTGACAGCAGCAATGACTATTCCGTTGGGTTGGCAAAAGCCTTCCGCAATCAGTTTGTTAAAAATGGCGGAAAAATCGTTATCGAGGTACAGGCACCTACCGGCAGTAAAGACTTTAAAGCCCAGCTATCCAGCGTGAAAGCCAAAGATCCGGATATGATCTACATGCCTATCTATTATACCGAAGGAGCGTTGATCGCCGTTCAGTCTCAGCAACTTGGATTGAAGAAACCTGTCGTGGGTGGCGATGGTCTGGCCGCTGACCCGGTATTCTTCGAGGTGGGTAAAGATGCAGTGAATGGCTATATGACTACCGACTACTACTCACCTACCGCGAAACAACAAACTCCTGAAGGCGAAAAATTTATTAAAGCCTGGGAAGATAAATACAAACAACCTACCCATACCTGGGGCGCGATGACCGCAGATGCTTATAACGTCATCGTCAATGCGATGAACCAGTGTAGCGATGCCCACGACCGTAGTTGTGTGAACGATAAAATTCGCGCCACCAAAGACTATGAAGGTATTACCGGAACTCTGACTCTGAAAAATGGCGATGCTATCCGCAGTGCAGTCATCAATGAAGTGAAGGACGGAAAACTGGTATTTAAAACTGTGGTTAATCCATAGTTTTTAATAAGGAGACAGCAATGGATGGTGCCATTTTTCTGCAGCAGGTCGTCAATGGGATGAGCCTGGGAGGTATGTACGCTCTAATCGCCATCGGCTATACCATGGTCTACGGCGTATTGCGCTTAATTAACTTTGCTCATGCTGATGTCATGATGGTAGGTGCCTTCCTGACGTTATTTCTGTTCTCTTCACTCGGGCTACCCTTTTGGGTAGCCATATTCCTCACGCTGATGTTGTGTGGTCTGTTCGGAATGCTGATTGACAGGGTGGCATATCGCCCCCTGCGCAATGCATCGAAAATCTCAATGCTAATCACCGCTATCGGTGTCAGTTTTTTCCTCGAAAATCTGTTTAATGTCCTGTTCGGTGGCAGTACCCGCTTCTTTTCGGCCCCGGATTTCTTTAACCGGACCATCAATCCGGGTGGCATCACCATTACCAATGTCGCCTGGCTGGTTCCGGTGATTACTGTGTTATTGCTGTGTGCCATTCTCTGGTTACTGTATCGCACCCGATACGGCATGGCTATTCGCGCGGTGGCTTTCGATGTGAACACTGTCCGCCTGATGGGCATTGACGCCAACCGGATCATTTCGCTGGTATTTGCGCTTGGCAGCAGCCTGGCGGCCCTGGGTGGGGTATTTTATGCCATCAGCTATCCGACTATCGATCCGTTAATGGGGGTATTAATCGGCCTGAAAGCCTTTGCAGCCGCAGTGCTGGGTGGAATTGGCAGTGTCACCGGCGCGGTACTGGGTGGCTTTATTCTCGGCTTTACTGAAGTTGTCGCTGTGGCACTGTTCCCGGAACTGGGGGGTTATAAAGATGCCTTTGCCTTTATGTTCCTGATTCTGGTTCTGCTATTCCGCCCTGTCGGGATTATGGGTGATGAACGTTTAGAAAGGAGCCGTTTCTGATGAAAATAGCGACTTCTGCTCCGGCCTCTGTGGCCCGCAACCTGCTAATCATTGCCGTCGGTATTGGGTTGTTATTTGCCATTAACGCCCTGTTTAATGACTACATTATCAGGGTTATCAGCACGATTTTTATTTTTATGATTCTGGCCGTCAGTTATAACCTGATCAATGGGGTAACAGGACAACTGTCGCTGGAACCGAACGGTTTTGTGGCGGTAGGGGCCTATGTCACCTCGATACTGTTGCTGACCAGTGACAGTAAACTGGACATGTATGAGATGGCTTCTCCCAGCCAGTTCATTCTCGCACTGCATACCAGTTTTTTGCCAGCCTTACTGATTAGCGGAGTATGTTCCGCGGTACTGGCAGTCTGTCTGGCGTTTCCGGTGTTCCGGGTGCGGGGAGACTACCTGGCCATCGTCACTCTGGGTTTCGGCTTTATCATTAAAATTTTGGCAATTAATAACCCACAGATCACCAATGGAGCCATTGGCCTGAGTGATATTCCTCAGCAACCCCACCTGCTGTTCTGGTGCGGACTGGCGGCGCTCATTTCAACAGGGATCATTCTGCAACTGGTCAGTTCCAAATATGGCCGGATGATGAAAGCGATTCGTGATGACGAAGATGCGGCGATTGCCATGGGAGTGAATACCTTCCGGATTAAGACCTGTGCATTTGCTACCAGTGCCTTTTTCGAAGGTATCGGCGGCGGTTTGCTGGCTTCGTTGCTGACCACCATCTCTCCGGGGCTGTTTGATTTTATGCTGACCTTCCAGCTGTTAATTATCATCGTTCTCGGCGGCCTCGGCAGTACTACCGGCGCTATCCTCGGAACGATTATTGTGATTGGCAGTGGTGAATGGCTACGTTTCCTGGATCAGCCACTGAACCTGTTTGGTTATGACCTCGGCTCCTATCCTGGCTTAAGGATGGTGGTATTTTCACTGATCCTGTTAATTATCATGTTGTTTGCCCGGGAAGGTTTACTGGGCAAGAAAGAGATCTGGCAAATTCGTCCGGGGAGAAAGCGCCATGGAAAGTCCTGAAGTCATCCTTGACGTAAAAAATGTCAGTATTCAGTTTGGGGGGTTGAAGGCCATCGACAATGTCAGCTTTCAGGTCAGAGAAGCTGAGATTTTCGGTCTGATCGGACCCAACGGGGCGGGTAAAACCACCATGTTTAACATTATCACGACCAATTACCGGGCGACCTCCGGCGAAGTGGTACTGGCCGGAAAACCCCTGACCGGGCTAAAACCGAACCAGGTAGTGGCACGGGGAATTGCCCGGACCTTCCAGAATATTCGCCTGTTTAATTCGATGACCGTACTGGAAAACGTGATGATTGGACTGGACCGCACCAGCCGTTATTCACTGGCAGAAGCCGCATTACGTATCGGGCGCTTTTTCTCCGCGGAACGTCATAGTCGGGAAAAAGCCCTGGCACTGCTCGACTATATCGGCATTGCTGATTTTGCCAATATGCAGGCGACAAACCTCAGTTATGGTAACCAACGTAAAGTGGAAATTGCCCGCGCCCTGGCAACGTCGCCAAAACTGCTGTTACTTGACGAACCTGCCGCCGGGATGAACCCCAAAGAAACCGAAGACCTGGCACAATTAATTTTCCGGATGCGCAAAGACTATCAGCTCAGTGTGTTATTAATCGAACATGATATGCCTTTTGTTAATGCGCTCTGCGAACGCGTGATGGTCCTTGAATATGGCAAACCCTTATTCAGCGGGCTGATGTCAGAGGCCATTAACCATCCGGAAGTGATTGCCGCTTATCTGGGAGACCTCAGTTATGCTTAATGCCCGCGAGCTAAAAGTATTTTATGGCATGATTCAGGGACTAAAAGGCATCGATTTACAGGTCAATGATCGGGAAATTGTTACCCTGATTGGCAGTAATGGCGCAGGTAAAACCTCGGCCCTGAACGGGATTATCAATATGGTGAAATCGACCGGTTCGGTCAGTTTTCTTAATGAGGATATCTCCCGCAGCCAGACCCACAATATTGTGCGTAAAGGGCTGGCGCTGGTACCGGAAGGCCGAAAGGTATTTACCAATCTGACGATTGAAGAAAACCTGAAGATGGGTGCCTACAATAATCTGGCCAGTTTTACCGTACTACGAGACCGGATGTTTGAACTGTTTCCGCGTTTGAAGGAACGCCGCACTCAGATGGCGGGCACCATGAGCGGTGGCGAACAGCAAATGCTGGCCATTGCCCGGGCACTGATGAGCGAGCCAGTGTTACTGATGCTGGATGAGCCCAGCCTCGGACTGGCACCTAAGATAGTCGGCGAGTTATTTGCCACTATTCGCCAGTTGCGGGAAGACAATATCACTATTTTGCTGGTTGAACAGAATGCCACCGCAGCACTAAGGATCGCTGACCGAGCCTATGTGCTGGAAAACGGCAAAATTGTGTTGTCCGGCGATGCGCAGGATATTCTGAAAAATCCGGAAGTGAAAAAGATGTATCTGGGGGCCTGAGAGTACGCCGGTGTGGTTGACGTCCACACCGGCTGCCTGACTCCGTCAGACAAAATTAACCTACCACCGGCAATCCGAGGTTTTCACGCAGAGTGGCAAACTCATAATCTTCGTGGAACAGGCCACGACGACGCAATTCCGGGATCACCAGTTCGATAAACAGATCCAGTTGCTCAGGCATAATCGCCGGCATCACATTGAAGCCATCGGCTCCGCCCTGCTCCAGCCACAACTGGAAATCATCGGCAATATCTTCCGCCGTCCCGACAATCACGCGGTGGCCACGGGACCCGGCAGCAATGGCGGCCAGTTCACGTAAGGTCAGGTTTTCGCGTTTTGCCATATCGGTCATCAGTTTCACCCGGCTCTGATTACCTTCGCCCAGAGGAACTTCTGGCACCGGACCGTCCAGCGGATAAGTCGACAGATCCATACCAAACCGTAATGAAAGCTGGCGCAATCCGTTATCAATATCCACCAGCGTATTCAGCTCTTTCCACAATGCTTTAGCTTCTTCACGGGTCCGGCCAACAATCGGCATCACCCCTGGCATAATGACTACATGATCAGGATTACGGCCGGCAGCAATCACCTGATCTTTTTGTGAACGATAGAATGTCTGAGCTTCTTCCAGGCTGGCCGCGGCAGTAAACACCACTTCGGCCGTTTCCGCGGCCAGTTTCTGGCCGTCTGCAGAGGAGCCCGCTTCAATAATCACCGGACGTCCCTGAGGCGAACGGGTAATATTTAGCGGCCCCTGCACCTGGAAGTGTTCTCCCTGATGATCGATCGGCTTAATTTTTTCATCTATAAAATAGCGGCCACTGGCAGGATCCGGCTGTACCGCGCCCTCTTCCCAACCAGCCCATAACTTGTCAGCCACCTCAAGAAATTCGCGGGCACGTCCGTAACGCTGCGCGTGGTCAGGCATATCTTCACGGCTGAAATTACGCGCCACATCGGTAGAGAACGAGGTCACGACATTCCAGGCGGCACGTCCCCGGCTGATATGATCCAGCGAGGAAAAACTGCGGGCCAGAGTAAAGGGATCGCTGAAAGTGGTCGATGCGGTTGCCGCCAGACCAATCCGCCGGGTATTTACCGCCAGCGCAGACAGCAGCGTGAGCGGTTCCAGGCGTGCCATGGTAGAAGGCAGACGATACATACTGGTTGCCAGTGCGTCACCGACAAAAAACAGATCAAAGGTCCCTGCTTCGGCCTTTTTCGCCAGAGTAATCAGCCAGTCGATATCGGTCGGTGAACCAAGGTTTTCGGTTAACCGCCAGCCACTGACATGATGTCCCACGGGCTGAACAAAGAGGCCAAGACGAAGACGACGCTGAGTTGTTGAACTGTCCATTTATCATTCCTGTTTGTCACATTCATCACCGCACAGCGGTGGTTAAAAAAGGGTATCGGCCAGTAAAAAAGCCTTTTCCAGCGAGGCTGGTGAAATCTCAAACGGCAGCATAGCGGCGCTGCGTTCCGGGAAGCGTACTGCGCCCGCCAGGGTACGGATGACCGCTTTCCGGTCCTCCGTGAATGCCGGAAGTTTCAATGGTGCAGAGTAACGTTGCAGTAATTCCACCAGCTCTGCATCAGCCTGACCATTATTTTCAATCAGTGACTGAATCAGCAGGCAGAAACCGACTTTTTCACCATGCAACCAGTGATGCAGTTCCGGCTGATGAGTCAGCCGGTTATGGATAGCATGGGCAAATCCGGGAGTCGCCAGAGTATCGCGTACGCTGTTTGACAGTCCGGCATAGACGATGTTGGCCTCAATCACTTTAATCAGTGCCGGAGTGACCACCCCGGCCTGGTTATCAACAATGGCCTGATCACCATACTGTTTAAATATTTCCAGCGCCTGCTGTGCCGGCAGTATTTTCAGTTGCAGCGACAGGTTGTCCGGATTATTGAGTTGGTAAGGACGGAACTCGAACAATTTCGCCAACGCATCCACCATACCCGCCTTCAGGTAACGAACATCAGAGCGGGCAATGACCTCGCTGTCGACCAGCACCAGTTCCGGCATGGCGGGCAATAACTGACTGCGCAAATGACCGCCCTGATCATTATAAATGATACTGACCGGGGACCAGGCGGCACAGGTCGCCGCCAGAGTAGGCATGTTTACCACTTTGACTTCCGGAACCGCAGCCCCCGCGGCTTTTGCCGCATCCATCACACGGCCACCACCAATACCCAGCAACACTCCGGCGCCCTGCGCCAGTAAATTTTGTTGAAGAGTATCAATCGCCTGCTGAGTACATTCTCCGTTCAGATATTCCAGTTGCCAGCGAATACCCTGCTCTTCCAGGCTATGACTCAGTTCAGGATTGACCGCCTTCCAGGCCGCCGGGGAACTAATAATGCGAACTTCGGAGGAAAAAGCCTTCAGATAGCTTCCGGTTTGAGTACGCAGACCGGGCTCCTGAAAATAACCACTTGGAGATTTGATTGCTAACACGGGGTCACCCTGAACACACTATTGCAGACCACCGACGTACGATGGTAACTGAGCTGAAGTACCCCTGGCAGGGGTACACCGGAGATGCAGTATAGTCTACGGTAACTGGCTATTTACGCAATGAAAAGCGGCCTGACTGACTTTCCAAAATGGAATTAGCTTATACCTTTTTTATATATAGCTGCGGTTCACTTTACTGTTAATCTCTCTCCCCCACGCTTTGTTATACTCTTTCTTTTTCATAATCCCGGAAATAACCCATGAGCCTTACTTTCCGCCAGGTCAAAGACGACGAGGTAGACAGCTATCTTGCACTGGTGCTGGCCGCCTATGCGCCAACAATATCGATGGGAATCCACTTCGATGCCGCCACCACGAATCGTGAAAAAGCCCTGCTACACC
Source organism: Tatumella morbirosei (assembly GCF_000757425.2). GTDB lineage: Bacteria > Pseudomonadota > Gammaproteobacteria > Enterobacterales > Enterobacteriaceae > Tatumella > Tatumella morbirosei. The sequence goes on from NZ_JPKR02000003.1 coordinate 1,773,263, forward strand.
TGCAAAATCATGGGGTTTACGGACTTTACCAGCATGACCAGATGGTCGCTTCCGTCACTATCCGTTATCCATGGGGCCCGCTGCCCGGCCCCTTTGGTTTGCCGCATATCGGCTGGTTTGCTGCCCATCCGGAGCATCCCGGCAAGCACTATGGCAGTAAAATACTGCAACTGCTGGAGCAGGAAATTTTGACAGGCCAGCTGCGTGCTCCGGCGGTTTCTCTGGGAACTGCGACCAACCATCCGTGGCTGATTGAGATGTATCAGAAGCGAGGCTTCGTGCCCATGCACCAGGCTAACCTGGGCAAAGGCCACATTACGTTGTATATGAAAAAAGTCCTGGATGAAGCCGCCCATCAGCGCTGGCTGACACGTCAGGTGCCTGTTGACGGAATAAAATAACCGGAGAACATAATGACTGATATCACTGAAGACCTGTTCGCCGAAAGCCTGATTGCTTTTCGCCATGAACTGCACCGTTTTCCTGAGCTCTCAAATCAGGAATTTGAGACCACGGCACGAATCCGCCGGCAACTGGAGCAACATGATATCCGGGTGCTGGACCTCCCCCTGAAAACGGGACTGGTTGCCGAAGTGGGTCCCGTCAGCGGGCCTCTGGTGGTGCTGCGTTCAGACATCGATGCGCTGCCCATCGAAGAGCAATCGGGCGTAGACTATCGTTCAGAAAACCCTGGTGTAATGCATGCCTGTGGCCATGATTTTCACAGCACAGCTGCGCTGGGTGCCGCTATTCTGCTGAAAAAAAATGAATCTGCGTTGCAAGGCCGCGTCAGGATCCTGTTTCAGGCCGCAGAAGAAACCGGACAGGGTGCACCCGACATTATTAACACCGGAGCACTGTCAGAAGCCTTCGCCATCTTTGGGCTGCACAATGACCCGACACTTCCGGCCGGGGTGATCGGCAGTAAAGCAGGTGCACTGACGGCTTCGGTTGACCGTTTCAGTATCACAATAAAAGGCATCGGCAGCCATGCTGCCCGTCCGCATGAAGGTAATGATCCGATTATTATTGCCGGGCAACTGACCGGTGCTCTGCAAACGGTAATTAGCCGTAATGCACCGTCATCGGATAATGCGGTGGTTTCCATCACCCAGATTCACAGTGGCAGCACCTGGAATGTGATTCCGGACAGTGCCTGGATGGAAGGCACTGTCCGGACCTTCTCCCCGGACACCCGGCAACTGATTGAAAAACGCTTTCGCGCGATTCTGGATGGCTTCGCCGCCGCGTTTGATGCCGATATCAGTCTCGACTGGCAGGCTGGTCCTCCTTCGGTGATTAACGATGCCCGTTGGGCTGACTTTGCCCTGGAACAGGCGGCTGAATGTGGCTTTGAAGCCCGGGTCGTTGAAGCCAGCCCGATTGGTGAAGACTTCGCTTTCTACCAGTTGCAACTTCCCGGAGCATTCGTGATGGTCGGCACCGGGGAGCAATATGCCCTGCACCATCCGGCATTTCGTATCAATGATCAGGTGCTGTTGCCGACCTCACACTATCTGGCACAGTTGGCAGAACGCGCACTGAACCTGCCGCAGGAGTCCGCACAGTGAACATCACTGAACGGCTGGCAGAGAAAATTATCGGCAGCCAGCCTGACGAACAGGCACGGCAGGATGCACGGGACGGGGTCTGTGATTTCATTGCCGTCTGCTGGCCCCTGATGCATCAGCAGGTTCCGGATTCCGGTCTGCCGATACTCAGACAAGTGTATCCGGAGCAGTCCATTGCACAGCGTGCTCTGTTGCTCGGCTATGCGGGCCATGCCCTGGATTATGATGATTTTCATGCCGATTTTCGGGGCCACCCCACCACGGTGATTCTGCCGGCCCTGATTGCCTGGTGCAGTCTTCAGCCGTCATACAGCGTTGAGGAGTTTCTTGATGCCTATATCGTCGGTGTGGAAATGGCAGGCAGACTGGGGCTGGCCGCTACCCAGCAACATTATACCCGTGGCTATCATAATACCGCGACACTCGGCACCCTGGCCGCAGCGGCAGCACTTGCCCGTCTGAGCCGGGCGACTCTGGCTCAGACCCGTGTGTTATTGGGGATAGCCGCCACGCAAGCCAGTGGATTAAGAGCTGAGTTTGGTTCAGCGGTAAAACCACTGCATGCCGGACTCGCTGCTGAACGGGCAGTCAGAGCGACTCAACTGGCACTGGCCGGATTTGACGGGCAACCCCGGGGAGTGATTGAGTCTTTTCTTTCTGCCACCAGCAATGATCAGGCACTCCCCAAAAAACTGACGGCAGACTGGGGAATGCCCTGGCGTATCACCAGGCCAGGGCTGGAATTTAAACCTTTTGCCACCTGCAGTGGTACCCACAGTGCCGCAGAAGCTGCACGGATTCTTCGCCGCCAGTGGGTGAGTGAGCAGGGAAATATCGACCAGTTACTGGCATTAACCGCTGACATCACGGTCAGCTTCCCGCCAGGCGGTGATATCGCGGCATCGGTCCGCCATCCTGATAACGGTATCGAAGCCCGGTTCAGCCTGGAATATGTTATCGCAGCGATGCTGCTGTACGATGATTTACGCATGGCGGATTTTGCTGAAGGCCCGGTCAACCCGCGGGTGATGGCCCTGGCCAGCAAAGTGCGTCGCACACCCGACGAAACCGCGCCACCGGATGCCATTAATCCGGCACTGCGTTTTCATGAAGTCAGTCTGTTTCTGACCGACGGACGACAGCTCAGTTGCCGGCGAACCCGTCAGGAGTCGCTGGCAGAACCGGTGAAAGTGCGGGAAAAACTCGCTCTGGCATTGCAGCAGGAAACGGCAGACCGCCGACAGCAGGTGGTTGACGATTGCCGGCTGAATGACAGCCGGCAACTTAGCCGTTTGATTGACGCCTTACTGGCATAATCGACCTTACCGCCTGAGCCAGCCTCAGGCGAACTGGCCGACAGCCCCGGCAGGCGGAATAAACGCCTGCATTGGCGGTAATTCTCCGTTGAACTTCCGCACCTTAACGACAGTGATCTGCCCGGTACAGCCCTGCGCCAGAGACGATGTACCCACATCCCGGGTTAACACATTGGGATTACCGTGCCGGCATACCGGTTTAACTGCACCGGGTTCCACCGGGTCATACCAGGCTCCGGTTGGAAGCTGAATAACCCCGCGACGAATCTCAGCACTCAGGCTGGCAGAGGCCAGTGCCGTCCCCCGCGAATTATATAACTCAACAATATCTCCGTCACTGATTCCTGCCGCCCTGGCATCTTCAGGATGCAGACGACAGACTTCGCGATTCTGACGTTTGCTGCTTTGACTGTAATTGCCAAAATCCAGCTGGCTGTGTAACCGGGTGGCTGGCTGGTTAGCTATCAGCCAGCAGGATTCTCCGGCCACCGCCTGCTCTTGTGGCGGTAACCACACCGGATGCCCCGGACAGTCAGCATAACCAAATCCGGCAATCGTCGCAGAATAGATCTCTATCTTCCCGCTGGGAGTGGTCAGTGGCGCCCCCTGTGGATCCCGACGAAAAGCTTTCATCATCAGACCACTTTCGGTGTGCTGAGGTAATTCGACCATACCCAACTGTTGAAACGTCTGGTAATCCGGCAAACTGTACTGTAACGCAGCCAGTTTATCTCTGAGTTGACCATACATCATTTCCAGCCACTGCTGAGAAGTTCGCCCTTCGGTAAATTCCTGCTCGCGGCCCAGCGCACGCGCCAGATCAGTAAAGATATCAAAATCATCGCGGGCCAGGCCACGCGGTTCTGCCACCGGATGCATGGCAAACAGATGCCGGTCGGTCGGTGCACCACCAATATCTTCACGTTCCAGTGTCATGGTCGCCGGCAATACAATATCAGCATGTCTGGCAGTGGCGGTCCAGGCGGTTTCATGCACTATCAGGGTATCTGGCCGGCAGAATGCCTGACGCAACCTGGCGAGATCCTGATGGTGATGGAAAGGATTTCCGCCGGCCCAGTACACCAGCCGGATATCCGGATAGGTCAGGCGACGACCGTTATAGTGAAAATGCTCACCCGGGCGCAGCAACATATCCGAAATTTTTGCCACCGGGATAAAACGGTCAATACCATTACGTCCCTGAGGAAGCGAAGGAAAGCTCACCAGATTAAACAGCTTACCATAGTGCCCCAACGCACCCAGTGCATAGGTAAAACCACCGCCGGGTAAACCCGGCTGGCCAAGAGCGGCGGCCAGCACCAGTCCCAGCCATACCGGTTGTTCTCCGTGCTGAGAACGCTGCAGTGCATGTGCGACGGTAATCAGTACCCGCTTCCCATGTAAACGTTGCGCCAGGGTGGTGATCTCTGTGGCGCTGATTCCACAAATTTCCGCCGCCCAATGCGCGTCCCGTAGCTGGCCGTCTTCTTCACCACGAATATAGGCCACCATCGCTGGCCAGCCGACACAATACTCCGCCAGAAAAGCTTCGTCGGTCAGTTGCCGTTCAATAAGAACAGAAAGGATACCAATAATCAGTGCCGCATCGGTCCCGGGAATAATCGACAGCCATTCGCCTTCTGCTTCACCAGGCAAATCACTGGCCAGTGGGCTGACCGAAATAAACCGGGCGCCGCGTGCCGCGGCCTGACGCATAAAGCCACGTTCGGTATGCTCACTGATCCCACCACTGGCTACCTGGGAATTTTTGAGTGCCAGACCGCCAAACGCCATCACGATGTCGGTATCCGTGGCAATTTCCTGCCAGCTCACGCCCTTACGGGCAATCTCATCCATCGAACCGACAATATGTGGCAACAGTACGGCTGCAGAACCGGAACTGTAGCTGTTCACTGACCGCACATAACCGCCGATCGCCGTATTCAGGAAGCGGTGTACCTGGCTCTGGGCATGATGGAAACGTCCGGCACTTGACCAGCCGTAAGACCCGCCAAAGATGCCTTCAGGACCGTAAGCTGAACTCACCCGTTTCAGCTCGTGACTCACCAGTTCGATAGCTTCCGGCCAACTGAGTGGCAGATATTCATCACTGCCCCGCCGTGAGTCCGGCCCGGGTCCCTGTTCAAGCCAGCCCCGGCGCACCATCGGTTGGGTCACGCGAGCAGGGTGATTCAGTGCATTGGAAAAGTTATTCAGTAACGGACTGGGGTCCGGATCGCCCGGGAAAGGGGTGACCTTAACTTCTCCCTCCTGCATTTCGGCCTGAAACGCCCCCCAATGGGCGCTGTGCATTTTCTTTGATGAGTTCATGAGTCTGCCAGTAAAAAAAACGGTGCCCTAAAGCACCGTTGCAATAAATTCTCGTACTCGTCCGTTTTGCGGATCATCAAGTACCTGTTGGGTCGGGCCGGCGGCAATAATGCTGCCTGATTCCATAAACACGATATTGTCAGCCACTTCCTTAGCAAAACCGATTTCGTGGGTCACAATCACCATGGTGATTCCGGAATGTGCCAGTTGCTTAATCACCTGCAACACTTCTCCCACCAGTTCCGGGTCCAGCGCTGAGGTCGGTTCATCAAACAACATCACCCCCGGATTCATCGCCAGTGCCCTGGCTATCGCCACCCGCTGTTGCTGTCCACCGGAAAGGTTTTGTGGCCATTCGTTTTCACGGCCAGCCAACCCTACCTGCTTCAGCAACTCCAGTGCCTGAGCAATACTCTGCTGACGCCCCTGCTTTTTAACCCGCATCGGTGCATCAATGATGTTCTGCAACACTGTGCGGTGTGGAAACAGATTGAACTGCTGAAACACCATACCGATTTCACGGCGTTGCCGGGCAATATCACGGTTGCTGCGTTCATGCAGGGTATGGCCTTTCTGGTGATACCCCACCAGCTCTTCGCCGACACGGATTGTACCGCCATCCAGTTTTTCAAGATGGTTGATACAACGCAACAGTGTTGATTTTCCTGAGCCGGAAGGTCCCAGGATAACCGTGACTGACCCGGCAGGGATATCCAGATCGACCTGTTTAAGAATGGTGTTACCGGAAAAGCGCTTAGTCACTTTACGTAAGTAAATTGCCTCAGCCACGGGATACCTCCTTGCGGGCCATCCGGCTCAGCAGTTTAGCAATCCCCGAAGGTTCACGGCGTGTCACCCCACGGGAAAAATAACGTTCAATATAATACTGGCCCACGGAAAGCACGGACGTCATCAGCAGATACCAGAGCGTCGCTACCAGCAGCAACGGAATAACCTCGTAAGTTCGCTGATAGATGATCTGAGCTGAGTACAGCACATCCTGCAGGGAGATGACCGAGACTATCGCTGTGGTTTTCAACTGACCAATCACTTCGTTACCCGCCGGAGGCAGGATAGCCCGCATCGCCTGGGGCAAAATGGTATAGCGAAAGATCTGCGCCGGACGGTAGCCCAGAGCACGGGCCGCTTCAATCTGGCCGTTACTCACACTCTGGATTCCGGCACGAATAATTTCTGCGGCATAGGCAGACTGGTGCATCACCAGGGCAATCACTGCCGCGGTGAAGGGACTAATCAGCGTATTAGACTTTACGCTCCATAACTCACCCAGCCCCGGCAAAGAAACGGACAGGGTCGGGTACAACGCAGCAACGTTGTACCACAGGAACAACTGAACCAGCATCGGTACACCACGGAAGAACCAGGTATAGGCCCAGCTGACAGTAGAAAGCACCGGGTTTGATGACAGGCGCATTAACGCTAACAGGGTACCAAACAGGAAACCAAGCACCACCGAGATCACGGTCAGTTGCAGGGTCATTAATACCCCCTGCAGGATCGACGCTTCGGTAAAGTTATCAGCTATCACCTGCCATTCAAATCGCGGGTTATTCACCATTGACTGGAGCATTCCCGCGATACATAGCAGAACGATCAGTGCACTAATCCAACGGCCGTAATAACGTTTACCGACAATTTTCAGTTCTTCTGCCGGTTCAGTTACTGATTTCATTTAAAGATCTCTTCATTACGAAGCGACTGCTTCACGGCACCAAAGCCGATTCCCCAGTGGTCGAGAATCTTCTGGTAGGAGCCATCTTTAATCAGAGAATTCAGCGCCGCCTGGACTGCAGGTTCTAACGGAGAATCTTTCGGGAAAGCCACCGACACCGGTGCATCATTCACCGTTAACACACCACTGATGGTGGCAGGTTTAATCTGTTTCACCTGCCAGATCAGACCTTCATAGGGCCCCAGGAACATAGGTACCCGCCCGCTGACCACGGCCTGGACGCCTGCCGGACGATCCGGGAACACTGCCACCTGGATAGGTTTTTTACCTTCGGCCTGACACTGTTTGCTGGCATCTTCCAGACGGGTCACCTGGGTGGTCCCGGAACCGGCACCGACCTGACTGCCACACAGTGCATCAAATGAAGTGAACGGCTTGATATCAGAGGACTTCAGTGAAATAACCCCCAGCTTACTGGCATCGTAATAACTGACGAAATCAATCAGTTTCAGACGGGTTTTGGTGGCATTAATATTGGAAAGCGCGACATCATAACGACCGGTTTTCAGGCCCGGGATGATATTGTCAAAACCACCACTGTTGCGCCACTGCACCTGGACCCCCAGGCGCTGGCCTACAGCATTCATCACATCAATTTCACGCCCTGCCAGGGTTTTATTGTCAGTCTCAAAGAACGTGGTGGGTGGTGTATTGGGATTGGTTGCTGCCACAATATAACCACGTTGAGCAATATCGGCCGGTAATAGCTTATTCAGTGCAGGATCTTCCTTAACCTGAATAGAACTGTGAGTCGGTACTGAGAGATCGGCTGCCAGAGCAGTAGTCGCACTGAGTGCTGACACGACGACAGCTATTCCTTTTAAAAATCTGTTCACCGGAATCATTCTCCTGGTTGGGCTGCAAAGTATTTCCCGAACGGGAATAAAGAAAAAACGCCGGGCTGTGGGCCCCGCGTTATAAATACGAGTTATAAACCTCGTGCGGATGATAAAAACTCACAAGGTTGTGATCAAGATCATTGTCTTTTAATCACAAATTAATCGCAAATTCCAAAAAAAGCTATTCTAATTCCATTTAAGAATAAGCAGTATTCTCGCGGGGATAAACCCCAAAAAAAGGGGCTCTGTCATGACAGAACCCTGTTTTGCAGATAAAAATACCGCACTAACTGACTACCCGCACCGCAGCACCTGACAGCCAGCCACTGACATTTTCAGCTAACTGAAAAAGCGCCCCCTGTCGGGCTTCGGTACTGCCCCAGGCGATATGTGGGGTAATCAGCAGATTCGGAATATCACTGGCCAGTAACGGATTATCCGGTGACGGCGGTTCCTGACTCAGTACATCAACTGCCGCCCCTCCGATAATCCCACGACGCAATGCCTCCGCCAGTGCCTGTTCATTAATTAACGCTCCCCGGGCGCTGTTAATCAATAAGGCCGAACGCTTCATTAAACTCAGACGGTGAGGGTTAATTAGCCCGGTGGTTTCCGGGGTCAGCGGACAATGTAATGACACCACGTCGGCGACGGCCAGCAGGGAATCGAGTGGCAGTTTATCCGGGCTGCTGTCACGGTCGGGTAACTGCGCAAAACGGACCTGCATACCAAACGCTGCGGCCATCTGCGCTACTTTACTGCCCAGTTCACCCTGACCGATAATTCCCAGCAACTTACCGTTAAGTTCTGTCAGCGGGAAATCCGTCAGACAAAATCGGTCAGATGCCGCCCAGGCGCCTTGCCTGACCAGTGCATCATAACGGGCAACATGATTGGTCAGTGACAGGATCAGTGCCAGGGTGTGCTGAGCCACCGAATGGGTACCGTAGCCCTGGCAATTGCACACGGTGACACCATGCCGGCGGGCGGCCTCTAAATCCACCGCATTGGTTCCGGTTGCCGATAGCAATACCAGTTTTAACCGCGGTAACTGACTAAAAATCTCTGCCGGTAGCTGCAGGTCGCTGATAATCGCTATCTCTGCATCCTGCAACCGCGCAACGATTTCCGTGGAGGCGGTATGCGGGTACAGTTCCAGTTCAGGCAGTACGTTGTAAAGACACGCCGGATCAAGATCGCCAAAATCCAGCGACGCATAATCTAAAAATACGGCCTTGTTTACCGCACGACCCTCTGAGGCTGCACTCATTGAACTACTCCAGAAACGACGGATCGTTTTTGATCAGCATCCGCTTCATTTCTTCAAAATGTTCACGGGAGAAGTCAGTAATCTTTTCCCAGTCCTGAGCCGTTTTTTCTGCCACATCATCCGCCAGTACCCGTAGCGGCTTGCCGGTGGACAGTGCGGTAATCAGGATCTGACAGGCACGCTCCAGGGTGTAGATATCATCAAAGGCTTCGCCAACATTCGCCGCCGTGACCATCACTCCGTGGTTACCCATCAGTAAACGACTGTGTCCCTGCAACAGGCTGGTCAGGCGTTCACCCTCCGCTTCCGTATCAGCCATACCACCATACATAGTATCGACAGCGACCCGGCGAAAATATCGGGCGGTGTTCTGGTCGATTGGTGGGATCACCGGATCTTCCAGACAGGAAATAGCGGTGGTGTAGATCGGATGCAGGTGCAGTACGACTTTGACATGAGGAAGCCGCTGATGGATCTGTCCGTGAATGGCCCAGGCCGTCGGGTCAACATCGCTGCGCTTACCATCTTCCGGATTGTCTGCGTCCAGCAGCAGCAAATCCCCCGGTTTAATTCGGGAGAAATGTACCCACTTCGGGTTTATCAGAAATTTTTTGCCGTCTTCTGAGACTGCCGCACTAAAATGGTTAGCCACAGCTTCATGCATATTTAGCTGAGCGCAAATGCGAAATACTGCTGCCAAATCAATACGTAACTGTTGTTCGTGACTTAACGACATCTCATTCTCCGCGTGTCAGGGGGGCCGACAGCTCCGGGCCGCCGGCAGGGATGATGGTAAGGCCGTTTATTCGGCTGCCGGCATCAGCGTTTTAATATCTTCCGCGGTAGGGGCAGAAAATTTATATTTTGCCAGCAACTGACGGTATTCCGCAGTCTGGCTGAACTTCTGTAATCCTTCGGTGACTGCCTGTTTGACCTGCGGATCATCTTTACGCACCCCCAGACCCAGCAGTTGCGGATACAGCAGTTTGTCGGAGCTTATCACCAGACGGCCTTTCAACTTATCCACCGCCGACAGTGCAACGGCAACATCGGTAATCTGAGCGTCTGCCGCGTGTGACAGAAGCGCCTGGGTCGCCTGAGGGTCAGTCCCGAATTCACTGATAGTCATCGGTTTCAGATTATTTTTAACGCAATAATCGGTCGAGAATTTATGCAGATTTTGCAGAAAAGAAGTCCCGGCCATCACGGATACTTTATGACCACATAAGTCTTCTGCAGACTTTGGCTTAAACTGGCTGCCCGCCAATACCACAATGCTCTGCCCGGTTTTCAGGTAAGGGATCATATCCACCACCTTCAGACGCTCCGGGGTGATGTACATGGCTGAGTTAGTCACATCAAACTTCTTGCCTTTCAGGCCTGGGATCAGATTCGGGAACCGGGTGTCCAGGGTGACCAACTGACGGCCCATGGCTTTGGCCACTCCGTTCAGCATCTCAATATCAAAACCTGCCGGCTTATCATTCTTCATATACTCATAAGGAGCAAATGTCACATCTGAACCGGCGACAATTTTTCCCGCCTGTAGGAAGTCAGCATGTGCTCCTGCCGCTGCCATGCCCAGAGAAAGTACTGCCAGTTTAACTGCTGTCATTTTATTACGCATATCAACCCCTGAATTAACCCGCCAGTGTGACGTCTTTAAGAAAATCGGTAACCCTTGCATTGCTGCCATTTCGAAGTAAAGCCGGTGCCTCATCGACCACCACCCGGCCTTTCTCCATAAACACAATCCTGTCTGATACGCCAAAAGCAAAGTTCATTTCATGGGTCACAATCACCATAGTAATGCCTTCCTGTGCCAGACTTTCGATCACTCCCAGCACTTCGTTCACTTTTTCAGGATCCAGTGCGGAAGTGGGTTCATCAAACAACATAATTTGTGGGCGCATCATTAAAGCTCTGGCAATCGCCACGCGCTGCTGCTGCCCCCCGGATAACTGATGCGGATATTTACAGGCATGTTCCAGCATCCCAACTTTGTGCAACAGTGCACAAGCCTGGTGCATTAGCGACGAAGTATCGCCGGTTTTGTGATATTTCGGTGCAAGCAACAGGTTTTCCATCACCGTACGGTGCGGGAACAGGTTGAAGCTTTGGAACACCATACCAATATTTAGCCGCAGCGCATTATTTTCACTGAACACCGGTGGGTTCGCCCCCTGCTGTTTCAGCTGAATAAATGGCTGGCCATTCATTTCAATTTCGCCATGGTCAATCTGTTCCAGACCATTCAGCAGACGAATCAGGGTGGTCTTGCCGGAACCGGAGGGACCGATCACCGACACTACTTCGCCCGGTTTCACCTGCAGGTCGACTGCTCCCAGCACTTCCACATTGTTATAGGCTTTATGCAACCGATGGGCATTCAGGGCCGGAACCCCCGGGGTATTCACCGGCGGCGCCATGACAGACACCGGTTTCTCTGCCAGATCCAGCCACTCCTGAGGAACGGCCTGCCCCTTTTTACGGGTGACATCCAGGTATTTTTCCAGCTGCTTAAGCAGGAAATCGAACACCGTGACCACCAGGATGTAGTAGAACGCCACCGCAGTCATAGTTTCCATAACGAGGAAGTTTTCTGAATAGAGGCGCTGTCCGACCAGCAGAATTTCGGTCAGAGAAACCACCGAGACCAGCGAGGTCAGTTTAACGATTGAAATATATTCATTCGCCAGGCCCGGCAGAGCGACCCTGACCGCCTGTGGAATAATGATTTTCCACTGAATACCGCCATAAGCCAGCCCTAATGCCCTGCCTGCTTCATACTGACCTTTGTTAATTGATAACAGGCCACTGCGGTGGATTTCCGCCATATAGGCGGTTTCACTCAACACCATGGCAATCAGCCCGGCATAGAACGGATTACTCAGCACCACGGAGGTCGAGGGAACGGCCTGTGGCATGTTGTAGACAAAAATCAGTAATACCAGCAAGGGTAAGCTGCGAAAAAACCAGATATACAGGTTAGCCAGAAAACGCAAAACCGGCTTAGAAGACTGTTTTGCCAGTGCCAGCGCAAAACCCAGCACCATACTGATTACCCAGGACATCACACTCAGTCTGATAACGGTCCATGTAGCCCACCAAAAATCTTTGTCTTTGAACAGGCTGAATAAATAGTTCCAGTCAAACGTCATATACACACCTTTTAATCTTCTTTGACGCCAGTATCAGTCCGTAGTCTTTTGACTACATACGTGACTACAAGGGCAGAATGCCGGACAGGATTTACCGTGGCTGACACTGATGAATGGAGACGGTCTCCTTGATATTCATCCTCATGGCTTTTGGGATATATGAAAATTATTAAATATATTGAGCATGACACTAAAAAAACTAACTGAGCATTTCTTAATCATAATGCCCCTGCAAACCACAGTGTTATTTTTCGGTTACCTTCAGGAAAATAATAACCACAATTTTTGTAATGGCTTGGTGGCATGCTAATTGCTTTATCATAGGAAATTGCGATGATAAAAGAGGACGTATGGCAAACTATACTCTGCGGCAACTTAAGTATTTCATTACCACAGTTGAATGCGGCAGTGTGGCAGAAGCGTCGCGGAAGCTCTATATCGCCCAGCCATCGATATCGACGGCAATAAAAGGGCTGGAAGACAGTTTTGGTGTACAGCTGTTTATTCGTCATCATGCTCAGGGGGTTTCCCTGACGCCTTCCGGGGCACGTTTTTACCGCAAAGCTCAGAAGCTACTGCGGATGGCCCATGAGTTTGAGCAGAATGCGCTGGCGGATAATGATGTGGTGGCCGGACAGATTGATATTGGTTGCTTTGAAACCGTCGCTCCACTGATCCTGCCAAAACTGATTGCCGGTTTTAAACAACGCTATCCCGGTGTCGAATTTATTCTGCGTGACGGTGAACAACATGAGCTGGTTCAGGGGCTAACAGCAGGCAGTTTCGATCTGGCACTGCTGTATAAACATGAGCTGGATAAGAGTATCACTACCGAGCCGCTCATGCCGCCATCCAGACCCTATGTCTTGTTGCCGGCGGATCACCGTTTTTCGCAGCAACAGTCAGTCTCGCTAAAAGATCTGGTTTCAGAGCCAATGATTCTACTGGATGTGCAACCGAGTCGTAACTATTTTGTCGATCTGTTTACCCAGGCCGACCTTACACCCAATATTGTGTTCAGCTCACCCTCGATTGAGATGGTTCGGGGAATGGTCGGTCAGGGATTTGGTTTTGCTTTGTTGGTGACCAAACCACACAGTGCCTTTAGCTACGATGGTAAACCCCTGGTGACAATACAGATTCGGGAAGATGTGGAAGGTTCCGGGTTATCCGCCGCCTGGCTGACCCGAACCCAACTGACCAAGCCGGCACGGCTGTTTGTTGATTTTTGCAAAGAGATGCTGGCTCAGGAGCCCTGAGCCAGCGCTGGCGCAGTTTAACTGGCGATACGCATCCACTGGCACAATTTACTCAGCATCGCGCTGCATTGTGCCAGTTGTTCAATCGCCACGAACTCATCGGCTTTGTGCCCCTGGTCCATACACCCTGGCCCACAGACCATCGTCGCAATTCCTGCCTCATCGAACAATCCGCCTTCCGTCCCGTAAGGAACCGTCGTTAGCCCACGGTGTCCGCACCATTCGGTCACCCAGCGGGCAATATCCGACTGAGGATCGGTACACAGGCCGGGATACTGGCTGAGCGGAGTAAAGGTGATATCACATTCTTCCGATACCGCCCGCATCTGCGGCAACAATTGTTGCTCTGCATAATCCGTAATACTACGGATGGTCTGTTCGCCCGGCTGGTCAGGCAAATGGCGCAGTTCAAAATCAAACTGACACTCACGGGGGACGATATTTAACGCATTGCCGCCACGAATCACCCCGGTCTGAAGCGTACTGAACGCCGGAGAAAAACGTGTGTCCTGGTGCAGGGTGAGTTGTTTTGCCACCTCACCCATCCGGTGAATAATTTTCGATGCATATTCAATGGCATTGACCCCGTCAGGCGCATAGGCAGAATGGCAGGCATGGCCCTGAACATGGCAACGCATGGCAATCTTCCCCTTATGGCCAAATACCGGTTGCATTTCGGTAGGCTCACCGACAATGCATAGACCCGGTTTTTGCGGGCTGCTGTTGAGCATCTCAATCAGGCTTCTGACCCCGAGACAGCCTACTTCCTCATCATAGGAAAAGGCCAGATGCAACGGCAACCGCAGTGGCCGCGCCAGAAAATCCGGTAAAGAGGCCAACACACAGGCGATAAAGCCTTTCATATCGGCACTGCCACGACCGTAATAGCGCCCTTCACGCTCAGTGAGATTGAAGGGGTCTGTCGTCCAGTTTTGACCGTCGACCGGCACCACATCGGTATGTCCGGAAAGCATCACCCCGCCATCTTCAGCCGGCCCCAGCCTGGCATGCAGATTGGCTTTACTGCGTTCATCGTTATAAATCAGCTGATATTCAATGCCCAGCTCAGTCAGATAACCAGCGATGGCCTCGATTAAACGCAGATTAGATTCACGGCTGGTGGTATCAAAGGATAACAAGCGTGCCAGCCAGTCACGGGTGGCATCACTCATCTCCGGGTACTCCATAGCTCGGGGCGCGGGTAGGATCGATAGCCCGGGTGATATAATCCTCCATCTGCGGCTGGTAGCTATGCCATAAACCTGCCAGTTGACCAATCGGGTCCTCTTCCGCCCAGTCAACACGCAGATCAACAATCGGCCATACCAGGTCACCGACAACTTTTACGGCCGCAGAATGCACCGGACCGGCTTCTCCGCCTGCCGCTATACCGGCCTGCATGGCAATGATCAGCCGCTCCGGCAACTGGCCACTACTCTGTTCAAAAGCTTCTGCCATGGCCTCGATCACCTGTTTTCCGGCCAGCATGTTACCGGCGACCACACAATCTTTACCGGCCAGCGCATGATATGTTCCGAGGGCCTTACTCCCACTGAAGAACGCAGTGTTGCCTTCAGCATCAATCGCCGTCACCTGCCGGTACTGGCTGTAACCCTGACTGGAAAGAACGTCATCTATCGCCTGTTGTGGCTGTTTTCCTTTTTCGAGCTGATCAAGAATCTGTGGCCCGAGTGCCGGCAGAGTTATATTCTGGCTGGAAACCGCCCCGACTCCGGCCTGAAGCCATGGACAGCGTGCGCCAACGGCAATGCTTGATGAACTAATGGCAATGCCTAACTGGCCGGTTTCGGCGCAACGTGCAGCAATAGAGAATGTCATGGTCGCTCCTCAGTTTATTCAGGCAGTTGGTCGTCAGGGATCACCGCAATAACATCAATTTCCATCAGCCACTGTGGCTGCCCCAGTGCAGAAACGACCAGCCCGGTCGAAATCGGAAACACGCCTTTCAGCCATTTACCGACTTCCTGGTAGACGGGTTCACGATAACGAGGGTCGATCAGGTAAGTCGTCGTTTTAACAATGTGAGATAAATCACTGCCAGCTTCTTCCAGCAACTGTTTCACGTTTTTCATGGCCTGCTCTGCCTGAGCACGGGCATCACCTAACCCGACCAGATTACCTTCAAAATCAGTACCGACCTGCCCGCGAACATAGACCGTGTTTCCGGCCCGCACCGCCTGGCAAAGATCATTATTCAGCGACTGGTTCGGGTAAGTTTCTTTGGTGTTAAACATACGAATACGGGTATGGGTTGGCTTACTCATCATGTTCTCTCTCTTTGAGTCATCGGTCAGTTTCCGGTGGTTACCGGAATAATCGCTCATCCCTGCGGGCATGCCACGGGGAGCGGCAGAAAATTGATCCGGCTTGATACCAGGTGACCTCAGTGGTTGCTCACCGTCTGTCTGACGATTCGCTGATGCCGTTCCCGGTAATTTCCTGACTACCATCATCGCCAGAGCGGAACAACAGAGAAATTATTTTTTTTATAGCGATTGCCCAGTTAAATACTTATCAGATTTTTTTACAGAGACCGGGGCACACTGGCAAAACAGAATACCTTCAGCCAACCTCGCGACAGGATCAACGAGTAAAACAGTCAGAGAGGCACAATCAGGGGACTTCCTGTAGAAAAAAGCGGCTTTGATGCCGCCTGCTATTCAGAAACGTAATGACAGACAGGACAGGCTGCCATCCATTTTTTTAAATTCACTGGTATCGATTGTCACGACCGGCAGCCCTAACGCCGTGAGCTTTTTTAGTGTGACAGGATATCCGGCCGGGGTGATCAAAGCACCATTAATCAGCAGCGTATTACCGGCATAGGCTTCCTCATCAGGAATAACAATACGCTGAAATCCTGCAAAGACCGGAAGTTCTGCGTATTCAGCGGTGAGTAACAAGGTATTATTGCCGATATAGTTCACCACACTTTTCAGGTGCAGCCCGCTGACGGTTTTTACCGCCGTGACCTGATACCCCAACGGAGCCACCACCGAGGTGAATTCATCAATAGCGACCTGGTCTGTACGTTGCGTCAGACCGATAAAGAACCGTTTGCCCACCAACATCACATCCCCGCCCTCCAGATGCCCATCGCGGCTCATCCGGTACAGCGGCCGGTATTTTGCCAGCTCGGCGGCCAGCAACTCTTCTTCCCCCTGACGGCTGATCGCTCCCGGGTGAGTCATAATCGCCAGTTCAGGGATAATGACCGCAGGGTCTTCAACAAAATGCGCATCAGGGTAGTCCGGCTCGGCAGGTAATAATGTGACACGCAGCCCTTGTTCCAGCATGACTTCAATATAACGAAAGAATTGCTGACGGGTTCTGGTGCTGTCAGGCAATCCTTCCGAGGCAGTGGTTTCCCCACGGGCACAATTTAAAGCAGGGAGTCGGGTGATGACCTGAGTAAAATGCATTCTTTATCCTTTTATAGAAAACTGAGGTTAACGATAAAAAAATCGGCGAATCATCTTAACAATAGGGTGAGTGCCCGATAAAAATACCGCAGCTCTTCGGTCTGCGGTATGACAGTTTACTTTTTTTTCTGTTTCACCGGGGTTATATACCGCTGCGCTGCCCGTCGGGTAATCGCTGGCGGTTACGCTGACGAGAGTTCAGGACCATTCCGGCGATGACTACCAGCACTGCCAGTATCCCGGTCGCTATAATTTCGATGCGATGGGCGGGCATAAACAGCATTGAACACAAGATGCCGATAATCACAACAATGACACACCAGGTCAGGCCGGGAAACAACCACATCTTAAAGGAAGGAAGTTCTCCGCGGGATTCCATCCGTTTACGCATCACCAACTGAGAGCAGGCGATTACCAGATACACCAGCAGGGCAATAGCACCGGAACTTGCCAGCAGGAAATTAAACACCTCTGCCGGGGCGACATAGTTGGCGAATACCGCCAGGAAGGCGGCGGCGGTAGAGAGCAGAACCGCAACCCAGGGGGTACCCGCTGCACTGGTTTTCGCCGCTGCCGCCGGAGCATCGCGGCGGGTAGCCAACGAATAGAGCATTCGTGAAGAGGTATACAGTGCCGAGTTAAGACAGCTACACACCGCCGTCAGTACCACGATATCCACAATCAGCCGTGCATGCGGGATGTTCATCATCTCCAGCACCGTCTGATAAGAACCTTTACTGGCAAGCGAAGGGTTGTTCCAGGGGACCAGCGAAACAATAAACAGAATGGACAGCAGATAAAATAATGAGATACGCCAGATCACCGAATTGGTGGCTTTCGAAATTTCACTGCCCGGGTTTTTAGATTCTGCTGCCGCAATGGTGACAATCTCGGTACCCATAAAAGAGAACATTGTGGTGAGTATTGCCGCCAGTACAGCCCCGAAACCATGCGGCATAAACCCGCCGGTGTCATACAGATGGCTCATACCGCTGACCTGACTCCCGGGCATCAGACCAAATATAGCCACGCATCCCAGCACCAGGAAAACCACGATGGCAGCGACTTTGACCAGTGCCAGCCAGAACTCAAATTCACCATAATGTTTAACACTGAACAGGTTACTGATTGTCAGAATCAGAGTGATAGCCAGTGTGAACTGCCAGATAGCCACCTGTGGAAACCAGCTATTGAGAATGGTCGCTGCGGCATTGGCCTCCAGTGGAATCACCAGTACCCAAAACCACCAGTACAACCAGCCAATGGTAAATCCCGCCCAACGGCCTAACGCCCGCTGGGCATAAGTTGAAAACGAGCCGGAGTCCGGTGAGCTGACAGCCATTTCCGCCAGCATACGCATAATTAAGACGACCAGACCGCCGGCTATCAGATAGGCAATCAATACTGCCGGACCGGCTTCGGCAATCGCATGGCCGGACCCCACAAACAGGCCCACGCCAATGACACCGGCAATGGACAGCATACGGATATGCCGGGATTTCAGTCCCGGAGAGAGTGAGTCTGTGTTTGGAGAAGTAATGCTCATGATTTCCCTCATCATAATATTATTAGTCGGAATACCCCTGATTGCTGAATACGCCGAAGTTGGTCGGGAATAGAGGTAATAAACTTCCCGGAGAGGAACGGTCTCCGGGAGAACACCCTGTACTGCGAAAATTTATGAATCAGACAGCATATTGCTGTAATGCACGGGTCAAAATACCCAGTGCCTGACGGAATTGGTCGGCAGGAATGGTCAGTGGATAAAGGAAGCGAATAACATTGCCTTTCTGACCGCAGGTCAGCAACAGTAGTCCCTGTTCCATCGCCGCCGCCTGTACCTGACGGGCTATCGACGTATCGTGGAATTCGGCCGCGACCATTGAGCCCAGTCCGCGAACTTCTTTGATGGCCGCACAGTGTGGTTGTAGTTCCTGCAGACAACTCACCAGTTCACTGCCCAGTTGCAGTGAACGCTGGCAAAGTTTTTCTTCGTCAATCACATCCAGGACAGCATGCGCCGCCGCGATCGACAGCGGGTTACCCGCGTATGTCCCCCCCAGCCCTCCAGGGTTAGGAGCATCCATCACTTCCGCCCTTCCGGAAACGGCAGACAGCGGGAACCCACCAGCCAGGCTTTTCGCCATAGTAATGATATCCGGCTTCACGCTGAAGTTTTCCATCGCAAACAGTGTTCCTGTACGGGCAAACCCTGTCTGAACTTCGTCAGCAATCAACAGGATACCGTGCTGGTCAGCCAGTTTACGCAGTGCGGTCATAAACTCCTCTGGTGCCACACGGAATCCACCTTCACCCTGCACAGGCTCCAGCACGATGGCAGCAACGTTATGCGGCGCAATGTCGTAGTGGAAAATATCTTCAAGACTGCTAAGTGCCTGGCCGACAGTGACCTCATTCTCCACCGGGAAACGGGCGTGGTAAACCGAAGGGACCATAGGACCAAAGTCTTGTTTATAGGGAGCCACTTTGCCGGTCATCGCCATGGTCATCATGGTGCGTCCGTGGAATGATCCTCCGAAAGTGATGACCCCGTGACGGCCGGTATAAGCGCGGGCGATTTTCACGGCGTTTTCTACCGCTTCAGCTCCGGTGGAGAAAAATGCAGTTTTTGCCGGACCTTCCACCGGAACACGTTGGTTAATACGTTCTGCCAGCGAGATGTAACTCTCATAAGGCACAATCTGAAAGGCGGTATGGGTAAATTTCTGCAACTGTTCAGCGACTGCAGCCACCACTTTCGGGTGACGGTGACCGGTATTCAGTACCGCAATCCCCCCTGCAAAATCAATCACCTCACGACCTTCTGTATCCCGCAAGGTGGCATTTTCGGCGCTACTGACAAACCAGTCACACATCACCGCATTACCACGCGGCAGAGCGTTTTGTTTTCTTTGGTTTAATGCGTTTTTTGAGTCACTCATGTTATATCTGCCTCGTAAGTTTGGCGTGTTTTTTGTTATAAAACTGCTTTTATTTATCCCGCCATTTGGTGTACTTTCCAGAACCATTTGAGTGCAAAAAGAAGGTGCCAATTGCGAACTCTCTATGCCGATCACCTGCTGGAACGTCTGCAATTCGAACAACACGGCAGGCTGCACCAGCGTTTGCTACGGGTGTTACAACAGGCGATTATTGATGGCGTTTTCCCGCCGGAGACCAGACTGCCCGCCACCCGTGACCTGGCTAAAGAGCTGGGAATTTCACGTAACACCGTGCTTAATGCCTACGACAGTTTGCTGGCTGAAGGGTATGTCACCTCACGAACCGGCAGCGGCACCCGGGTGGCAAAAACATTGCCGGAGTTTTGTCTGAACAGCGAAAGCCAACAGACCACGGAGATTCCGGAGCAACAATTACCGCCCATTTTGTCAGCGCGCGGAGCCGCGTTGCTGGGCCATGCGACCGCTTCGCCTTTTCAGTGGGGGGCCTTTGTCCCCGGCGCCCCCGATGTCACAGCGTTTCCACATAAAACCTTGAGTAAAATTCAGGCCAGACTCAGTCAGCAGCCGGAAATTAATCAGTTGATCTACAGTAACGACGGTGGCTGTGCTTATCTGCGTCAGGCGCTGGCGGATTATCTGCGGGTGGCCCGTTCAATCCGGGCTGAAGCCGACCAGATAATCATTACCGAAGGGATTCACCAGGCGGTAGATTTGGTGTCACGGGTATTATGCGATCAGAACGATACGGTATGGATCGAAGAACCAGGCTACTGGGGAACCCGAAATTTATTACGGATTAACAGTCTGGATGTCCATGCAGTACCGGTCGATGAAGAAGGTATGTTGCCGGAAATCACCGCCCGCAGGCCAGCACCGAAAATGGTGTTTGTAACACCTTCGCATCAGTATCCGTTAGGGGTTCACCTGAGCCTGAGCCGCCGCAAACAGTTGCTGGATATGGCACGCCGACATCGCTTCTGGATTGTCGAAGATGATTATGACAGTGAATTTCGTTTCTCCGGTAGCCCCTGGCCGTCGTTGCAGGGGCTGGAGGAAGATGCCCCCGTGATTTATATGGGAACCTTCAGTAAAACGCTCTATCCGGCTTTGCGTATTGGCTATCTGGTGGTTCCAAAAAATCTGAAAACTGAGCTGCGTACCGCAGCGGCTGAACTTTACCGGGGAGGGCACCTGATTATCCAGCGGGCCATTTCCGAATTTATCAGTCAGGGTCATTATGCCGCCCATATTCGCCGGATGCGGCTGCTGTATAATCAGCGCAGAAAATTTTTACTCAGCCTGATTCAGCGTTATCTGGGGGAAGCCTTTATGCCCCGTTATAACCACGATGCCGGGTTACATCTGGTCATGACGCTGCCGGATAAAAGTGATGATGTGGCTATCGCACGGGAAGCACTGCGTAAAGGGGTAAGTGTCCGGCCGCTGTCGCAATATTATATGCAACGCCAGAAAAAACGTGGATTACTGCTGGGCTACGCCTGTGTCAACGAGCAGCAGATTTTTACTGCTTTCCATCTGTTGCGCCAGTGTCTGATCAACGCAGGACTGTGCCGGCAGCGACCCGCCCTCTCTAACGAAGAGCAGAATGGCCCGGCCTGATGGCAAGGCCACTCCAATGGTTAACGGCGGTTACGCCAGACCGTCTGAATATTACAGAACTCGTGCAGGCCAAAATGATTCAGCTCGCGTCCGTAACCACTTTTCTTCACCCCGCCAATGGTCACACGAGGATCTGAAGCGCCATACCCGTTGATAAACACGGCGCCGGTTTCCAGACTGTCGGCAAAATGGTCTGCCAGTGCTTCGTTAGCAGTCCACACCGTTGCACTCAGACCAAATTCACTGTTATTTGCCAGCGCCAGCGCATGCTCTGCATCACGGGCCACCGTCAGCGCAGCCACCGGTCCAAAAATTTCTTCGCGAAATGCGGTCATTTCCTCGCTGACATCGGCCAGAATCGTCGGTGCATAGTAGTTACCCACTCCGGCAATTTTTTCTCCGCCACATACCAGTCTGGCTCCCTGATTCAGGGTATCCTGTACCTGCTGATGTAACTCATCACGCAGATCGTAACGGGCCATTGGCCCCAGATAGGTGGCCTCATCAAGCGGATCTCCACTCTTCAGTGCCTGTACCGCGGCACTGAAACGAGACTCAAATTCCGCCGCGACCGGCGCTTCAATAATAAAGCGTTTCGCCGCCATACAGACTTGTCCGGTATTCTGATAACGTCCCGCGACCGCCGCTTTTACGGCTTCATCCAGATCAGCATCTGCCAGCACGATAAAGGGATCAGAACCGCCCAGCTCAAGAACCGTTTTCTTCAGCGCAGCTCCCGCCTGAGTGGCAATAGCCGCACCCGCTCTGACACTGCCGGTGACCGCAACGGCAGCCACCCGGGGATCATTAATTAACTGAGAAACTCCGGCGTTATCCACGTTCAGCAGTTCAAAGGTACCTTCAGGGAACCCCACGGAATTCATCACTTCCTGTAATAAGGTTGCACATCCCATCACGTTCGGCGCATGTTTCAAAATATAAGTATTTCCGGCCAGCAACATTCCGGCGGCCCCACGTAATATTTGCCAGTAAGGGAAGTTCCACGGCATAACAGCCAGAATGGCACCGAGTGGACGAAATTCCTGCCAGGCCTGCTGATTTTCGACCTGAGTTGGCTGAGCCGCCAGTACTGCCGGACCATTGTCCGCATACCATTCACAGACCTGGGCACACTTATTCACTTCGGCACGCGCCTGAACAATAGGTTTTCCCATCTCCAGCGTCATCATTTTCGCCAACGCTTCACTACGCTCCCGCAGGCGTGCCGCCAGCGCCCGCAGCACCTTAACACGGGTCTCCATCGGGGTGACGCGCCAGGTTGCAAAGGCGCTGGCACTACGTTGCAGGCTGCTTTCGATAGCATCACTGCCCTGAAACGGGTAGCGAGCCAGTTCTTCACCGGTGGCAGGGTTGATAGACAAGGCATAATCAGTCATAAATAATCCTTACTGCGGGTTAAAAGGTAATGCGAATTACCATACGCCCCTCAGGAACTGTTTTAAAATGAATATTTATAACGAAGTTGATGACAATTTAAGAATAACATCTTATCCACTGAGCCCATTCAGAAAACAACACCCGCGATAGCCTTCGGTCATTGTCACACCAAAAGGTCAGAAAAGTGTTATGATTCAGCTACAATTGAGCCCGTAAATAATACAGCTAACGAATTTAAGGCAATGATAAAAATAACCGTCTGCGTGTTAACCTTCAACTCCGCACGTACCCTGAACGACGTGCTTCCTCCGGTGCTTACCATCGCAGACCAGGTCATTGTGCTGGATTCCGGCAGCAGTGATCAGACTCTGGAAATCTGTCGCAACCATGGCATTGAAGCCCATTACAGCCCGTATGAAATGCATGGCAAACAGATGAATAAAGCCATTGCGCTGGCCGAAAATGACTGGGTGTTTTGCCTGGATAGCGACGAAATTCTTGATACACAGACACTGGATTTTATTAAACAGCTAAAATCTGCCTCAGATCAACCCGCGACAGATCAGGCCTGGCGTATCTCCCGCTACTGGTATGTTTTAGGTAAACAGGTAAAAACCATTTATCCTGTCTCGTCCCCGGATTACCCGGTGAGGCTGTTTAACCGCACCGTCGCAGGTTTCAATGACCGTCCGGTGGATGATGAAGTTGTCGGAGAAAAACAGAGTTCGGTCATCCCGGGTCATGTTCGCCATGATACTTTTTATTCACTGCACGAAATGTTCAGTAAGATGAACAGCTATACCACTCGGCTGATCAAACATCAGCGTATCCGTCCTTCATTGATACGTGGAATGTTCAGTGCCATTGGTGCCTTTTTTAAGTGGTATCTGCTTAATGGCAGTTGGCGTCTGGGGAAAGTGGGCTTTGCTACCGGAGTCTATGCCACCCTCTACAGTTTTATGAAATATTTTAAGGCCTGGTATCAGCACAATAATAAATAATCGCCTTTCGTTCAGCCACTGACAACGTGGCTGAACGAAATCGCCTGATTAGTGAGGCTTTTGCTGTTCCCCTTCCTGCGCTGAATCAGCCGCTTCACTCCCGTTCTCTTCCTCTTCCGGCAGATTGACCATAGTATTCTGAATATCTTCTTCATCAATGGCCGGGTTCAGTGCTACCGCCAGCGGTGAACTCACCAGACCATCGGTTAATGGCACGTGCGGAACCTGATCTTCCTGGGTCACTTCCGGCAGGGAAGAACGCAGACGGGTCAGCCCGATAATCACCGCGCAGCAGACCACGAAAAAGGCATACAGCATATTTCCCCCCAGCGGTTGCATCAAGGCACCGGTCAGCAAGGGACCGATACTGGCACCGATTCCATACGACATCAGCAAACAGGCTGTCAGCGAAACCCGACGTTCTGCAAGTATCCGGTCATTGGCCAGTGCTACCGCCAGAGGGTACAAAGCAAACTGCATCATACTCGCGACAAACGCGATACCGGTGACCGGAGCAAAACCCAGATGCTTGAGTATTGCCAGCGGTAACGACGCCAGCAGGAAAATAATCGCCGTGAAAAACAGCAGCCGTTGTCGGTCATAGCGGTCTGACAGCCAGCTCAGGGGAAACTGAGTGACCAGCCCGGCAAAGATGGTGGCTGCCATAAAAATACCGGTCTGGGAAGTTGTCAACCCCATCTGACTGGCATACACCGGAGCCATCCCATAAAAAGCCCCGGTCACCATTCCCGTCAGCAGTGTAATCACCAGAATTCGTGGAATGGTCTTTAAGAAATAACTCAGTTCAAGCGGTGCCGGTGACATAGGATGAACTTTAGTCCGGGTGGTCAGCGCGATGGGAACCAGACACAGCGCAAAACACAGAGCAACAATCAGTAACGGCAACATGCCAAAACCACTTTGCAGGGTGAGGATTATCTGCCCCGCAGACAATCCGAGATAAGTTGCGACCATGTACAGCCCGAAAATCACCCCTCGCTGGTTAGACTCTGCCTGATCATTCAGCCAGCTTTCCAGCACCATATACTGACTCATCATGCACAGCCCGATGATAAAACGCAGCACTATCCATACCGGAACATACGCGCTCATCCCATGGCCAATCACCGATGCAGTGATAATCCCCGCGCAGGCAACGTAAGCACGAATATGCCCTACCCTGGCTATCAGGTTATGCCCGACTTTACCCCCCACCACCAGCCCGATGTAATGAGCCGCAGTAATTAATCCAATCACCGTACCACTGACGCTTTCGTGGGCCAGCCGTAATGAGACGTAAGTCGTCAGTAAGCCTGAACCCAGTAACATCAGGAGAGTGGTGGTATACAAAGGCAGAAAGGTATTTAAAATTTTTTGCATTAAATCTCCGCGAGAGTTATTCACAGAATGAATGAATAACGCCCGGGAACAGAGGACCACCGACCTGAACAGTCGCTCTGTTGGTCAGTCCGATACAGAGCATCCTTGCCCTGCGCTTCCATCATCCTTACAGGTGTGGAAAATTGATATGATTCCCGGGCGCTTCCCGATGTAAATGAATAAAGTTCAGGTGACGCTCATATTGATCAAGGATATCTATGATCACCTGCTCTTTACTGTAGTCCATCAAATCGTTCCCCTGGCTACCTTCGACTAAAAAAGTTTCCAGTCGGTAGTAGGTCGACTTGCCACTTCTGGCCCGGTATGTGAAACCAGGAATCGAGTATTTCTGTGGCCAAATCTGATAAACAAAGTTTTGCTCCTCTCCCAGATTGACCGTCAACGCCAGATGCCCCAGGTCCTGGTCTGCCTCGGCTGGCAGATTTTCCAGTTGCACCTGAGCTCCACGATATTCGAGCTCCTTTGCCACTTCCTGCATCGCAGGAAAACAGGTGTTATCCAGCATGGCACGGGTATAGGTCGTCCCCGGATAGTTCATCAGCCGTGAAAGACGTTTTTTCCAGCTCAGACGGTCATTGGCTGTCGCCAGGTAAGGTGCCGTATCCCGGCTGGCACTGACCCGACGATAATCCTCAACTTTCAGTGATTTATACAGTCCGGCCATCACGAAGAACATCACAAAACTAAACGGCAGCCCCATAATCACTGTGGTGCTTTGCAGTGCCGACACACCGTTAGTCATCAGCATGCCGAGTGTCAGTACACCGATCGCTATCGACCAGAAGATACGAATCCAGTTCGGGGCATCGCTGTTAATATCTTTAAGTCGTGAGGTGAAATTCCCCAGCACCAGGGCACCGGAATCCGCAGATGTCACATAAAAAAGCAGACCTGTGATCGTGGCGACAGAAGCGCTGAAGGTGAAGGCCGGATACTGAGCCAGCAGATTATAGAAACCTCGTTCAGGGTGAGCCATAACATCCGCGGCAAAGGCAGCATTGCCATGGATAATCTGATACAGCGCCGCATTCCCAAAGACTGACAGCCATAACAATGTGAAGGCAAACGGGATAATCAGCGTACCCAATACAAATTCGCGAATCGTTCTGCCACGGGAAATACGAGCCAGAAACAAACCGACAAACGGCGACCAGGCTACCCACCAGGCCCAGAAAAACAGCGTCCAGTTATTCATCCACTCGGTCGGGCGGTCGAAAGCAAAGGTGTTTAATGTCATCCCCATAAAGCGATTAATGTAATCACCTACATTCAGTACCAGGGCATTCAGCAGAAACTCCGTATTACCGAAAAACAGCACGAAAATAATCAGCCCCAATGCCAGCAAGACATTGAGTTCAGACAGCATACGGATTCCTTTATCCACCCCCGAGGTGACCGAGATGGTAGCAATCACCACCGACAAGACAATCAGTGCCGCTTTGGCGCTGAGACTGTCAGGGATATGGAACAACACACTCAGACCATAGTTGAGCTGAACCACACCAATTCCCAGCGTAGTCGCAATACCAAAGATAGTCCCAATGACCGCAGCAATATCGACAGTATGACCAATCGGACCGTTAATTCGTTTCCCGAAAATCGGATACAGCGCAGATCGTATCGTCAGAGGCAGGTTATAACGGTAACTGAAGTACCCCAGGGCAATCCCCATCAGCGCATACATCGACCAGCCCGTCATTCCGTAATGGAAGAGTGTCCAGACCATGGCCTGGCGGGCGGCTTCCGTTGTTTGCCCTGCGCCTTCCGGGGGCTGCATAAATTGAGTGACCGGCTCAGCCACAGAGAAGAACATTAAATCAATACCGATGCCGGCGGCAAACAACATAGCCGCCCAACTGAGTAAGCTGAACTCTGGTTTAGACTGTTCCGGCCCCAGTTTAATCGCCCCAAAACGGGAGACTGCCATGAATAAAACAAAAACAATGTACAACGTCGCCGCCAGCATGTAATACCAGCCAAAGGTGGCCGATACCCAGTCCATAACGCTTTGAATGATTCTGGCTGAGGTTTCGCTGTAAAAGAAAGTCATCAGGGAAAACAACAAAATCAGCCCCGCGGCGGTGTAGAACACCACAGGGTTGACTTTGTCTTTTTCACTGGCAGGTGGGTGAATCATGAATTACCTCTGATTAGTTCTTTAAAAAAACAACACCGTGACAGCTCCCTGTCCGGTATCCCCCCGATAAGAATAAGCATCCCCACAGAGGGTGATGGTGATTTTGTTATTTATTACAAAAACTTAATGTAAAACCACATCAATTCCCCGAACTAAAATCCAGCACGGGGAATGCCAAGCATAGCAATTCTCTTTTTTATATTGAACATTCAATCAAAAAAGTTTTAATAGTTTATACCTTAGTGTCGGGGAGTCACCAGTATGCCTAAAGTAGGTATGCAGCCCATTCGTCGGCGTCAGCTTATTGATGCCACGCTGGAAACAATCAATGAAGTTGGTTTGCATTACGCCACGATTGCGCAGATTGCAAAGCGTGCGGGGGTATCCACAGGGATCATCAGTCACTATTTTGGTGACAAGAATGGATTGCTGGAAGCAACAATGCGTGACATTACCACGCAGTTACGCACCGCCATTCTCAGCCGTTTGAAACGGCTGCCCGCGACTGAGACACGGGCGCGTCTGGAGGCGATTGTTGACGGGAATTTTGATGAAACTCAATTGCACACCGCAGCCATGAAAGCCTGGCTGGACTTCTGGGCCAGTAGTATGCATCACCCTATGCTTAACCGGTTGCAGGTGGTCAGTAGCCGGCGGCTACTCTCAACACTGATTGCTGAATTTCGCCGCGAACTGCCCCGCGACCAGGCAAGAATTGCCGGCTATGGGTTATCAGCACTTATTGACGGGTTGTGGCTGCGGGCTGCGCTGAGCGGTCAGCCCTTTGACTCCGGACTGGCGAAAACGCTGACCACCCGGTTCATTTGTCAGCAACTGACAAACACCCAATTAGATGACGGAGAATAAACCATGTCACGATTTGCAGAACAGTTTCTGTACATTGACGGAGCGAGAGTGCCCGCACAGAGTGGGTTTACATTTCAGACGGTAAACCCCGCGAATGGTGAAATCCTCGCCGATGTCCATGAAGCCGGTCAGCAAGATGTTGATCTGGCCGTTGAATCCGCCCGTAAAGGACAAAAAATCTGGGCAGCTCTGACAGCAATGGAGCGTTCACGTATTCTGCGAAAGGCCGTCGACTTATTGCGTGCAAGAAACGATGAGCTGGCGCTGCTGGAAACCCTGGATACCGGTAAACCCCTGAGCGAGACGACGTCAGTGGATATTGTCACCGGTGCCGATGTGCTGGAGTACTACGCAGGACTGGCGACCAGCCTGGAAGGACAGCAAATCCCGCTACGGGAAAGTTCATTTGCCTATACCCGTCGCGAACCGCTTGGGGTCGTCGCCGGTATCGGTGCATGGAACTATCCGATACAGATAGCCCTGTGGAAATCAGCCCCGGCACTGGCAGCCGGTAATGCCATGATTTTTAAACCCAGTGAAGTCACCCCGTTGACTGCTCTGGTACTGGCAGAAATCTATAGCGAAGCCGGAGTTCCTGACGGTGTATTTAATGTCCTGCCAGGCCGCGGCGCGGTTACGGGCCAGGCCCTGACCGAACATCCCGGAATCGACAAAGTCTCTTTCACCGGAGGTGTGGTCAGCGGGCGTAAAGTCATGGCGACGGCCGGAGGCTCTACCCTCAAAGAGGTCACCATGGAACTGGGAGGGAAATCACCACTGATCATTTGTGAGGATGCCTGCCTGGACCTGGCTGCCGATATTGCCATGATGGCTAATTTTTATAGCTCCGGACAGGTCTGTACCAACGGAACACGGGTCTTTGTTCCCACGGAACTGAAGAGCGATTTTGAGGAAAAAATCATCGCCAGGGTCGCTCGCATCCGTGCAGGATCACCGGAAGATGCTGATACCAACTTTGGTCCGCTGGTCAGTTTCTCTCATCGCGAGAATGTCATGCGTTATATCCGCTCCGGTATCAACCAGGGTGCCAGACTGTTGGCCGGGGGACATGAATTAAGCGGTGCTGACTTTGAAAATGGCGCCTGGGTTGCACCGACGGTGTTTACTGACTGCCATGACGATATGGAGATAGTCCGGGAAGAGATCTTTGGCCCTGTGATGTCGATTTTAAGTTATGACAACGAACAGGAGGTCATCCGTCGTGCCAATGCTACCGATTTTGGTCTGGCCGCCGGTGTCGTTACCCCTTCAATAAACCTCGCTCACCGGATAATCCACCAACTGGAAGCGGGAATATGCTGGATAAATACCTGGGGAGAATCACCTGCAGAGATGCCGGTGGGTGGCTACAAACATTCAGGAATTGGCCGCGAAAATGGCCAGATGACGTTGCAAAGTTACACCCGGGTAAAATCTGTTCAGGTCGAACTGGAAACATTTCAGTCCGTATTTTAAACATTTAACCTGAGGAGTATCGATGGAATTTGATTATATCATTATCGGTGCCGGCTCCGCCGGCAACGTGCTGGCCACCCGACTAACTGAAGACAAAGAGGTCAGCGTACTGTTACTGGAAGCCGGTGGACCAGACTACCGTGCCGATTTCAGAACCCAGATGCCTGCTGCGCTGGCTTACCCGCTACAGGGAAAACGCTATAACTGGGCTTACGAAACCGACCCGGAACCCCATATGAATAACCGCCGGATGGAATGTGGCCGCGGCAAAGGACTGGGCGGATCATCACTGATCAACGGCATGTGCTATATCCGTGGTAATGCAATGGACCTGGATAACTGGTCCCGGGCACCGGGTCTGGAAAACTGGAGTTACGCGGATTGCCTGCCCTATTATCGTAAAGCAGAAAACCGCGACAGCGGCGCAAATGACTACCACGGTGCAGATGGCCCTGTCTGTGTCAGTACGCCAAAAGACGGCAATAATCCGTTGTTCAGTGCCATGGTAGAAGCCGGAGTACAGGCCGGATATCCACGCACCGATGATCTGAACGGTTACCAGCAGGAGGGTTTTGGTCCCATGGACAGAACCGTGACTCCTCATGGCCGACGTTCCAGCACCGCACGCGGTTACCTGGACCTGGCAAAATCCCGCACTAATCTGACCATTGTCACCCACGCCACCACTGACCGGATAGTATTTAACGGCAAACGGGCGGTCGCTGTCGAATACCTGCGCGGAAAACAGGCGACTCCGGTGCTGGCCTCTGCCCGTAAAGAAGTTCTGCTGTGTGCCGGTGCAATTGCATCACCACAAATATTGCAGCGCTCAGGCGTCGGCCCGGCATCCTTATTGCAGAAATTTTCAATTCCGCTGGTGCATGACCTGCCAGGTGTCGGAGAAAATTTGCAGGATCATCTGGAAATGTATCTGCAATACGAATGTAAGCAACCCGTATCTCTTTACCCGGCGCTGCAGTTGAAAAATCAGCCTAAAATCGGGGTAGAGTGGTTGTTGAAAGGTAGCGGTGTTGGTGCCAGTAACCAGTTTGAAGCGGGCGGTTTTATCCGTAGCCGTAAAGAGTTTGACTGGCCGAATATTCAGTATCACTTTTTACCGGTGGCGATAAATTATAACGGCACCAATGCAATTGAAGCACATGGTTTCCAATGCCATGTCGGTTCGATGCGTTCGCCAAGCCGTGGCAGAGTACAACTGAGATCACGCAATCCGCATCAGCATCCGTCAATACTGTTTAACTACATGTCCCATGAACAGGATTGGCAGGAATTCCGCGACTGTATTCGTCTGACTCGCGAGATTATTAATCAGCCGGCACTCGATGAATTCCGTGGCAAAGAACTGAGTCCGGGTATGGATTGCCAGAGCGACGAACAGTTGGATGAATTTGTGCGTAATCACGCCGAAACGGCTTATCATCCCTGTGGTACCTGTAAAATGGGTACTGATGAGATGGCAGTGGTGGATGCCGAAGGACGCGTTCATGGATTACAGGGCTTACGGGTGGTCGATGCCTCGATTATGCCGGAAATCATCACCGGTAATCTGAATGCGACCACCATTATGATCGCGGAAAAACTGGCGGACCGCATTCGTGGCCAACAGCCTTTGCCCCGCAGCACCGCAGGTTATTACGTGGCGGGGGATAACCCGGTCAGAAACGCCCCCCTTCGCAAATAATCATGTTCTTTTCACGACCTTAACATTATCCGGAGTAAAACAGCCATCGTCTGTTTTACTCCGGACAAAACCACTGTTAACGCCCCAGCCAGCGATAATTTTTAACATACTGATTCCTTAGCCATTCTCACCGACCTGTTAAACTCAACTCCTCTGCCATCGCCAGATAAACATCCCACATAAAACTTACACCCGCTGTTGCCTGAAAATAATTACTTACAAACTCTTTACCAAATGTTGAAAAAAAACAATAATACGAATGAACATGATAACAATTCTCATTACTTATGGGCATTATAAGGATAATCCGTTGAAAAGTAAGCGCAATATCTCTCCGGCATTTCCTGCCGTCGGCAAACTGGGCGTATTTGCAGGTTTGTGTGCAGGGCTTTCAGGGCCGGTAATCGCCGCCACTACACCAGCAACTTCAGATACCACGGCAGCGGCAACCAACCGCAATATCACTGCCAAAAAATCGGAACCCACTCTGGTGGTCAGTGCAGCATTACCTTCACTCTACCTGCCTAAAAGTTTGTCAGACCCGAAATTTACCCGGCCACTGGCAGATACCACACGTACAGTCACGGTGATCCCTGAAAAAGTGATTCAGGAACAGCATGCCACCACGCTGACCGATGCCCTGAAAAACGTCGCCGGTGCAGGGGCTTTCTTTGCCGGAGAGAACGGTAGTACCTCGACCGGGGATGCTATCTATATGCGCGGCGTCGACACCTCGAACAGTATTTATGTCGATGGCATTCGTGATATCAGTTCCACCACCCGTGATACCTTTAATACGCAGAGTGTGGAGGTGATTAAAGGCCCTTCAGGATCGGATTATGGCCGCAGCGCGCCATCGGGGTCGATCAACATGATCACTAAACAACCGACGCTGGATACCAGTCTTGATGGTTCGGTCAGTTATGGCAGCGGTTCTGAGCGCCGTGCCACTCTCGACTATAATCAGATGATTAGCGATAACAGCGCGTTTCGCGTCAATATGATGGGGGACAAGGGGAACGACCGGACCCGTAATAACATCAACCATGAAAAATATGGTATTGCTCCTTCACTGGCGTTCGGGCTGGATACGCCAACCCGTTTGTATCTCAATTACTTCCACCTTCATCAGCGTGGTACACCGGATGGCGGTGTTCCGACCATCGGCCTGCCAGGTTACACCGCACCTACAGGATTCGAAGCATTAAACAGTAGCGGAAAAGTGAACCCGCATAACTATTACGGCACCCATTCTGACTTCAGCAATGCCACCACGGATACCGCCACTCTGCGCTTTGAGCATGACTTATCAGACAGCACCACTATCAGGAATACCACCCGCTGGTCAGAAACCAAACAGAAATATTTACTGTCAGCATTTATGGGTGTCACTGCCAGCACCTCAGATAATCCGGATGACTGGACATTGTCGCGACTGATCAACACCAAAGACGTAGTCAATAAAATACTGACCAACCAGACGAACCTGACATCGAAATTTTATACCGGTTCAGTTGGGCATGATATCAGTACAGGGGTTGAATTTACCCGTGAAACCCAGACCACCTATGGCCTGAATGCGCTGACCGCCCCGGCCGTTAACATCTATTCCCCTGACAGTAATGTCTCCATTGGGGGATTGAGTCCGAACGGCGCTAATGCCAATGGTTCCACCAATACTTTCGGTATCTATGCCTTCGATACGCTACAGATTACCTCAGATTTCGAGCTGAACGGTGGCATCAGGCTGGACAGCTATCATACCGAATATGACTCATCGACTGCCTGTGGCGGAACCGGACGCGGCGCCATCACCTGCCCTGCCGGTGATCCTAAAGGCACTCCGGTGACAACTGTCGATACCACTAAACATGGTAATCTGTTTAACTGGAAAGCCGGCGCGCTGTATCACCTGACACGTCAGGGCAACGTTTATGTTAACTACGGTGTTTCACAACAACCGCCGGGCGGAAGTAACTTCCAGTTGGCTGACGGAGGCACCGGTAACAGCGCCAACCGTACGGACTTCCAGCCACAGAAAGCGCAAACCGCAGAACTGGGGACTAAATGGAGCCTGTTGAATGATACGCTGCTGCTGAGCGGCGCACTGTTCCGGACCGATATTAAAAATGAAGTCAGCCAGGACGCCTCGACCCTTGAATATGTTCAGACCGGTCGTAAACGGGTTCAGGGTTATGAACTGACCGCCAGCGGCGATATTACCCGCGACTGGCATGTAATGTTAGGCTATACCCTGCAGAATGCTAAGGTAGAGGAAGGAGCTGCTGTCAGCAATGACGGTTCCAGTGCTCTGAGCTATACCCCGAAACATGCTTTCACCTCATGGACCACTTACCAGATAACTAATGATCTGATCGCAGGCGCCGGTGCCCGTTACATTGGCAGTATGCATCGTGGCACTGACGGGGCTGTAGGTACGCCGAATAAAGTAGACAGTTACTGGGTCGCAGATGCTATGGCCGGCTACAAAGTGAATAACAATCTTGACCTGCAACTGAATGTCTATAATGTTTTCAACAAGCATTATGTTTCATCGATTAACAAGAGTGGCTATCGCTACTTCCCGGGGGCTGAGCGCAGCTGGATGCTGACCGCAAACGTCCACTTCTGAGCCTATTCACGCCGCAGGGATCTGCGGCGTTTTTTCAGGAATTACCGCTATGATGCAACAAATTTCGGGTCTGTTGAGCAAACAGGAAGTTCGGCAGGTACTCGATAAACTGTCACAATGCCGTTGGGTGGATGGTCGGGCGACTACCGGCACCCAGGGTGCCCGGGTCAAAGCCAACCAGCAGGTTGATACCCAAAGCGAAGAGTGGCAGGAACTGCAGCAGTATCTGCTGAATATTCTCAACAGTCATCCTCAGTTCTTTTCGGCAACCCTGCCGGTGAACATCTCCAGCCCGTTATTTAACCGTTACAGTGACGGTGGGACCTATGGTTTTCATGTCGATGGTGCGGTGAGGCGCGAAGGCAATGAGTGGCTGAGAACAGATATTTCAGCCACGTTGTTTCTGACCGAACCCGACAGCTATGAAGGCGGAGAGTTGATTATTCAGGACACCTATGGCCAGCATAGTGTCAAACTTCCTGCCGGGGATATGATCCTATACCCTTCCAGTAGCCTGCATTGTGTAACTCCAGTGACCCGGGGAGAACGGGTAGCTTCATTTATGTGGATACAGTCGATGATCCGCGATGACAAAAAACGAGCCATGCTGATCTCTCTCGACGAAAACATTCAGGAACTGAATCAGCAGCCCCGGTCAGAGGAAGTTTCTATGTCACTGCTGAACCTCTACCATAATCTGCTCAGAGAATGGAGCGGGCAGTAAGCCCACCCCGCTTAGCTGCCAGGCAGAAATAACCGGCGTCGGAATTCTGCCGGAGGCTGTTGTCACTTTTCTCAGCATGTTATGTTGTTGCTTTGTTCCAGGCTATCAGGCAAACCAGAATGACAAAACAACGCGTAGGAATTATTTTTGGCGGGAAATCGGCTGAACATGAAGTCTCTTTACAGTCAGCCAAAAACATCATTGATGCTATTGATAAAACAAAATTTGAAGTTGTACTTCTGGGGATTGATAAGCAGGGACACTGGCAGATTAATCAGCAGTCTGACTTCCTGCTCAATGCGAACGACCCGCAGCATATTGCCCTGAACCCTTCTGCTCAACAGTTGGCTCTTATCCCGGGCCAACAGCAACAACAATTAGTTGACCGGCAGCAGTCATCTCCGGTGCCTCAGGTCGATATCATTTTCCCTATTGTCCACGGGACTCTGGGTGAAGACGGCTCCCTGCAGGGATTACTGCGGATGGCCAATCTGCCGTTTGTCGGTTCCGGGGTATTAGGTTCAGCCGTGAGTATGGATAAAGATGTCGCCAAGCGCTTGCTGCGTGATGCCGGACTGCTGGTCGCACCATTTATCAGCCTGACCCGCGCCCGTTTGGCAGAATTCAGCCCTGAACAGGCTATCGAACAGCTGGGACTGCCGCTGTTTGTCAAACCGGCCAATCAGGGATCATCGGTAGGTGTCAGCAAAGTCCGTAGCCCGGAAGAACTGTTACCAGCACTGCAGGATGCATTCCGTTATGATCGCAAAGTATTGATCGAAAAGGCGATTGTTGGCCGGGAAATTGAGTGTGCGGTATTAGGTAATGACTCACCCCAGGCCAGCCATTGCGGAGAGATTGTTCTTAGTGACGAGTTCTATTCTTACCAGACCAAATACATTAACGAAAAAGGGGCTCAGGTCGTGGTACCGGCGCAGCTGGATCCGCAAACCGATGAACGCATCCGCCAGGTAGCCTTACAGGCATACCAGGCGCTGGAATGTTGCGGCATGGCCCGGGTGGACGTTTTCCTGACCGCCGACCAACAGATTATCATCAATGAAATTAACACGCTGCCAGGATTCACCAATATCAGTATGTATCCAAAACTCTGGCAAGCCAGTGGCCTGGGATACAGTGATCTGATTACCCGGCTGATTGAACTGGCGCAGGAACGCTATCAGCAGGACCAGAGAATGACAGATTCTTTCGACCATTGAGTCTGTATCCGCCTGGCGGGTACTAGTCCAGCCAGGCGGGTGACGTCTGATTACGCCCACCCCGTTTTGACACATACAGGTTTCGGTCCGCCGTACTGATCAGCCGATTCATCACTGATACCCAGTTGCTGTCTTCACTTCCCGCCGGTTCCAGAGCAGTACCAATACTCACCGAAACCGCAACCTCTGTTCCCTGAATGATAAAATTTTGGTCCGAAACCACTTTACGTACGGACTCAGCTTGCTGGTAGATTTCAGCCGCGTCGGTATCGAACAGTACAATGGCAAATTCTTCTCCGCCAAAACGTGAGATCCGGCACTGCTCACCCAATAGCGTGACCAGACGTCGACTCATTTCCCGTAACACATGGTCACCTTCATCATGACCAAAATTGTCGTTAATGGATTTGAAGAAATCGATATCCAGCAGAATCAGTCCCATGGGCTTTTTCTGCCGGAACGGCTCACTCACCAGGCTGTCAAACAGACCGGAACGAGACAGCAGCTGGGTCAGAAAATCATAATTGGCCCGGATAGCCAGCTGACGGTTGAGGCTGCGTATTGAATCCATGCTCACTGCAACCATGTACGGGGTCAGTGCCAGCGCGGCAATACCCAACCGCACCGAAATCAATGGCGTCACCTCTGATGGCATAAACCCGGTACCGACAGTAATAATATTCAGATATATCAGCATGATTTCTACAACACCAATCATGCAGGTAATCAGACATACCGCAGACACCGGCAGTACCAGAGCACACCAGATAAGCCCTGGCAGTGGCAGCGTCAGGCTACCCGGGCCCCCTAACGATATCGATGCCAGGAGCAACAATGCCACGGCAATCACCGGCAGTACTGACGTGAACCGCCACTGATAACTATTTTTCCGGCCAATCGTCAGTATCAAAGGCAGCAGCAATAATCCGGTAGAAAACTGTTCACTGCTCCACGCGCCCACCGCACTAAAAAATGCCAGTCCGCTGTTCACATTCGGCGAAGCCATCACCCCCCAGGTGGCTGATACCAGTGCAGCCAGCAGACACACCGGAAAAATAATCATCACATTGGTGATGCTGGTCTTCCCGGAATTGAAAGAAGGGAGACGATTCAGCAGAACAGCCGTAATCATAATAAACAGGATATTGGCAAAATTAATGGTGAAAGCTTCTTTTGCCCAGCCAGAAAAAAGTAGATCATTCGCCACCATACCGGCATAACAAAACAGATAGTTCAGCGGCGTATGCAACCAGGGTTTACGGATAAACAGTCCTGCAATCACTGCGTTTACAATCCAAAACAGCGACAACACCATCGGTAACCGGAGGTGACTGCCTAAGGCAGACAACAGAGCGGAGATAAGCAACAGAATGATACCGTTCTGTATCATTCTGTTTTGTTTAAAAAGCCGAAACGTCATTACTTAATACCCCATGCTGCCGATCCTTTCACACTGCCCTCTGTCTGCCATCCCAAAAGGTAAGGCAGAGGATATTCAGATATGGCATCGCCGCTGACCGGACAGGCAGCAGAAACTAATCATTCATTCAGGAAAGCATCACCTGGCTCACATATTGATTCGGCACTGGTGAATCTGCCGAAAAAATATGACATTTTCAGAGTTCCGGCGTCAGCTGTGATCGCCGTGATCCCCGGGATTTGGAATGCAGCAGAAGCTCTGGTTCTCAGAAATTTCCTGCTTTTGGCTATATTTTGGCAAAATAACAGCAAATGACCAGCAATAATTAACAATTTTAATGGCACCTGGTGCGGTGCCAGGCTGAAGGGTCAGGGGTTACTTACCGTTCCACGCGCGTAAATTTTGTTCCCGTACCTCAATCTTTTGCTGATCGCTCAGTTTATTGTATCCATCGGCCAGACCACTTTCCCAGTCTCCATATTCAGGATTTGGCAGGATAATAAACCGGGTGCCAAACAGAGCATGGTTGGCGCTGACGAATGCCCGGCGCTGCGCATTATTTTTGTGCCAGGTCGCGCCCCCAAAGTCATTCAGGTTATCACCGATGTACAGCACCACATTCTCTCCGGATTGTCTGATTTCATCAAACCGGGCCTGTTTGTTCGAGGTAGTGGTACTCAGACGCACAGTGTTGCTGTTCACCCCGGGGAAACCCAGCGCATTCAGATTATCGACCGTAGCCTGATAATCCTTCTGGTCGCGATTAGAGACATAGAAGACTTTGCCACCATGGCTGTCCACATAACGGGCAAATTCTACGGCTCCCGGTATGGCCAGTGCCTGCCGGGCCCGGGTCCAGGTGGACCAGGTCGCATCGGTGAACGGCTGACCATTCTTCGCCTGCCACGCTGAATAAGCGCTGTTATCCAGCATGGTTTCATCCAGATCGACTATCACCGCTTTCGGTTTTCCGGTCAGAGAGGACGCGTTATCAAAGGCCATTGTCGCTAAATTAAATGCCTGCCAGGTCAGGGCCTGATACTCTCCGGACTGCTGAGTCCAGTTCACTGCCGTCACCGTTTGATCATTGAGCCGCTGTTGTGCGTTGTCAGCACATCCTGTCAGCCCGAGAATGAATACGGCCGGTAACGTCATAAGCCAGCGTTTTTGCATCGGATATCCTCTTGTTATGCCAAAGTTATCAGGAGTTGACCCCGTGATGACTATCGCAGTATCTTCACCGAAAATGCAACTCCGGATGCACTTCTGACACAGGAAATACTTATGCCTCTTACCGCTACTGACGGCCTGCGATCCCCATTGCTTGACTCTCTGGGGTGGGTCAGCCACCAGTTTCTGCCTGCCGGTGTTCGTCCTCCGGAAAATACCGCCTATGGTATTCAGCGACATACGACGAATGTACTGTCCGCGGAACAAAACTTTCCGCCGAAACAGGTAGTCTCCGATGCGCTGATTAGCTACGACCACCAGCCGGTGGCAGTATATACCGCAGATTGCCTGCCGGTACTGATTGCTTCTCCGCTGACCCGTCAGGTGGCGGCCGTGCATGCCGGACTCAAGGGAACGTTAGCCGGGGTTCTTCAGCAAACCTTGCATCAGTTGAGGCAACAGGGTGCTCCGTCTGACAGTTTATTTATTGCCATTGGTCCCGCCATCGGCCCCTGCTGCTATCAACTCGGTATGCCGTTACTGGCAGAAATGGAAGAAAACCCACGGGTGAACGGTGCCATTCCCTGGTACCCGCAGCCCCCCACAAACCCGAACGCTGTGCGCGACTGTGCCCCACAATCTTTCCCTGCCCTGTGGCTGGATTTACCCGGGCTGGCACGACAGATGCTTACCCACGAAGGAGTCCCCGACACACAGATAGAGTGCCTGCAGCATTGCACTTACTGCATGGCGGAAAGTGGGGCCAGCTACCGGCGTAATACCCACACCGGAGAGGGATACCATCTGAGGTTTTCCTGGATTGCGGCCAACCCGGGCTGATCCACCGAAGTTATTTGATTCTGCTCACAACTCACGGCCGAAGTAGTAGGATTCTGCGACAACCGGACTATGGTTAACTCATCCGACCACTTGTCTGTGAGTGATGATTATGGTGGAAGCTGTCTCACTACTCTTTCAGCCACTGGAGCTGGGATTTACCCGGCTTAATAACCGTTTTTTGATGGGCTCCATGCATACCGGTCTGGAAGAGCATCCGCAAGGCGCGCAACGACTGGCTGCATTCTATGCAGAGCGCGCCAGGGCTGGCGTCGCTTTAATAGTCACCGGGGGCATCGCCCCTTGTGCCGAGGGCCGGATTAATCCGCATTCTGCCTGCCTGACCAATGAAGATGAAGCCCGCTGGCATCAGCCAGTCACCACTGCGGTTCACCAGACGGGGGGAAAATTGTATTACAAATCCTGCATGCGGGACGTTACAGTTATCAGCCCTCGCTGGTAGCGCCTTCCGCGCTGAAAGCACCGATTAATCCTTACACTCCCGCAGAAATGAGTGATGAGGCGATTACCCGTACGATTAACAGTTATGCCCGTTGTGCGCAACTGGCACGCCAGGCAGGTTATGACGGTGTGGAAATCATGGGCTCCGAAGGTTACCTGATCAATCAGTTTCTGGCTCCGGCGACCAATCAACGTCAGGATCGCTTTGGGAAAACAGCCCGTGGCAGGATGCGTTTCGCCCTTAACATTCTTAAAGCTGTTCGCAAAGCGACCGGCGATGACTTTATTATCATCTTTCGTATTTCGATGATTGATCTGGTGGAACAAGGCTGCCGGACGGAAGAAACCCTGCTGTTGGCACGCCTGTTGGAACGCAATGGTGTCACCATGCTCAACACTGGGATTGGCTGGCACGAATCGCAAATTCCGACCATTGCCGCTGTCGTTCCCCGGGCAGCCTTTACCTGGCTGGCCGCAGAACTGCGCCGCCACGTCAGTGTCCCGGTAATAGCCACTAACCGGATTAATGACCCGCAACTGGCGGCACAACTGCTGGCTAAGGGGTATGCCGATATGATCTCCATGGCCAGACCCTTTCTGGCCGATGCCCGGTTCGTCGAAAAAACCCGACAACAGCAATTCCAGCAAATCAATACCTGCATTGCCTGTAATCAGGCCTGTCTGGATAACGTGTTTGCCGGAAAAATCACCTCCTGCCTGGTCAATCCGCGCGCCTGCCATGAAACCGAAATGCCGGTCTTAGCGGCGCCTTACCCGAAAAAACTGGCGGTAGTCGGAGCCGGTCCCGCCGGGATGGCCTTTGCTTTGAATGCGGCTCAACGCGGGCATCAGGTCACTCTGTTCGATGCCGGTGCTGACATCGGGGGACAGCTACTGCTGGCCAGCCAGATCCCCGGAAAGCATGAGTTCAACGAGACACTCCGTTATTTTCGTTATCAGCTGGCGGCCAGCGGTGTGGAAATTCGGACCCGTATTACCGTCACTCCGGCGCTGTTGTCAGGGTTCGATGAATTGATCCTCGCGACCGGAATACATCCAAAGATGCCCGCGATACCCGGCATCGGCCACCCGTCAGTCGTGAGCTGGATCCAGGTATTGCAGGAAAAGGTGCCGCTAGGTCAACGGGTCGCAGTGATCGGTGCCGGTGGAATTGGGGTAGATATCGCGTTATATCTCAGTGAGCCTGCGACTGCGACTGCGACTGCGCTGGCAGAAGAACAACAGCAGTTTTACCGACAGTGGGGAATCGATCCACAGCGCCAACAACGTGGCGGTCTGATCCGGCCGTTGCCGGCGAAATCTCCCCGCGAGGTGTGGCTCCTGCAACGCAGTGCTGCCACTCCCGGTCGGGGGCCGGGCAAAACCACCGGCTGGATCTCACGCATTAACCTGCAGGCAAATGGCGTGCGCCTGCTGGGTGGTGTGGATTACCGGTGTATTGATGATCAGGGTCTGCACATTAATTATCAGGGAAGTACGCAACTACTGCCGGTTGATACCATTATTATTTGTACCGGC
Source organism: Tatumella morbirosei (assembly GCF_000757425.2). Classification (GTDB taxonomy): domain Bacteria; phylum Pseudomonadota; class Gammaproteobacteria; order Enterobacterales; family Enterobacteriaceae; genus Tatumella; species Tatumella morbirosei. The sequence goes on from NZ_JPKR02000003.1 coordinate 1,814,775, forward strand.
CAGCAACCCTGTTCCACACTGGCAGAGCAACTGCGGTCAGCCGGAGAGCAACGACCTGTACATATACTGGCCGGAGATGGTCAGAATGCACAGACAGATGCCCGCCAGGCCATTGCCTCCGCGACTGCACTGGCATTGCAGATTTAGCGTAATTTAACCGAACGCAGCACCACAAACTTAGTATTTGATGCAACCACCTGACAGTTACCGAACAGTTTTTTCAGTTTTCCCTGATGATCGAGATGGCGGTTTGCTACCACCCGGAATTCGCCACCATAACGCAGGCAACGGAAGGCATCACGGAACATCTGCCAGGCGATATGGTCAGTCACCGCATTTTGCTGATGGAACGGAGGATTACATACTACTGCCGAAAAACTATCGGCCGGAAAACCACTCAGTGAATTATTGACAGTAAAATGGCAACGCTGCAGGTCATCGGCCAGATTTTCTGTAACATTGATTCTGGCCGAATCCACCGCCATCCACGATTCATCCACAAAATGCACCGTCGCTTCAGGGTTATGAGTGAGTACTGTTAGCCCGATAACACCGTTACCGCAACCGAGGTCAATAATATCTCCCTCAATATTGCGCGGCAGATGGCGCATAAAGAAACGGGCTCCGATATCCAGTGACTGGCGGGAGAATACATTGGCATGGTTATGGATGGTGTAAGGCGTGCCATCCAGCGGCCAGCGCAGGGCCAAATCGCGTTCAGCCAGTTGCGGCACAGTCAGCTGACTGAAAATCAGGCGGGCTTTTTTCTTCGCCAGCGAGGTACGGGTTTCGCCGATAATTTTTTCAAAGATAGCCAGGGTCGAGTTATGGATATCCTTCGCTTTGGCACCACTGATGATAAGCGTCTGAGGATTAACTACACTGCGCAGGCTGGTCAGTTGATACTCAAGCAGCGCCAGTGTTCTTGGCACCTTAATGAACACGACCGCAGGTGTAAATGGCAGTGGACTCAAACTATCGAGGAAAGTGACCTGTCCTGAATCGAGCTGATTTTCCGCCAGATTCATCTGAGCGGCCTGCTGGCTGTTCAGTGAGTCACCGATATGCCAGACCTGACGACCCGCCTGAACCAGCGCACAGGTCAGCGCCCCAAAATTATCGTTATAAACTGCCACCGGTCCCGCTGGCAGTTCCTGCTGGAGCAGATATTCGTCAGCCGCATCCCAGGCCTGTAACGCATTATCATCGCCGGTACGTGGAAAGCGATGCAGGGTAAGTGAAACATCACTCAGTTCGAATTGGCTCATGGTATCTCCGGCACAGGTCTGGGGGTCACGCAGAAAAGGGGCGCAGTATACTGGCTTTACCGGATAAACCCAACCGTAAAGCAAGCTATTGTCTTCGGCTCCGTCACCGCCGGTTCAGATAAAGGCTCCGGCCTTACGGATCAGGCTGGTTTTGGTCAGCGCACCCAGAAAATAGCGTTGCTTATCATCACTCAGTACCGGCAGGCGTTCCAGGGTAACCTTAGAAAATGCCTCCCAGCCTTCACGCAGGCTTTTATCCTGGCAGATGTAGGGGAAATCATTATCCATTACCTCCCGGACTGGTGAATCCGGTGTAATTCTTTGCGATAGTACACTGGCGGCAATGTCATGGATTGACACTACCCCTAAAAAACGCCCGCTTTCATTAATCACATACACATAGCGCTCACGTTTCAGCGAACTGATCGCCAGGGCATCGCTCACCGGGGCGTCAGGAAGCAATGCCGCTCCGGGGATAATCAGTTCGGCTATCGTGGTATTATCGAAGTCATAACGCGCTTCAGCACGATTAAAATGGGTAGAGATCAGTGGATAGGTGACTGCCGATTTCAGGCGATAAGCCACCATCGTCGCCAGAACCGAAGCTATCATCAGCGGAAACAACAAACTGCTGTTAAGAGTCATTTCTGTCACCATCAGCATGGCCATCAGCGGTGCCTGACTAATGGCCGCCAGTACAGCTGCCATCCCCAGAGCTGCATACAACCAGCCAGGCTGCGCAGCAAAGCCGGTATCAGCCGTCACCACATTGAAAATAGCACCGACTAACGCACCAATCAGCAACGAGGGAGTAAACATCCCTCCCACCGCGGAAGAGCCGACAGAACAACAGGTCGCCAGCAGCTTAAGCAATAGCAGACCGGCCAACCCCCATAACAGATACTGACCACTGAAAATATTGATAATAACTTCGTAACCATTCCCCAGGATCTCAGTAGAAAAAATGGCCAGAATCCCTACCGCAGCGCCACCGATCCCCAGTCGGAAAGGCAAACTACTGATGCGTGAAAATTGCTTTTTGCTGTATCCCGCCAGAGTAATAAATGCCGCCCCCGCCAGCCCACACACCAGGCCGATGACAATCACGATTAGCACACTGTGAATACTGACATTAAATCTGACATCAGCCAGTGGATAGAGCGCAGAACGGTCGCCCAGCCACCACATCGTCATCACCGAAGTTCCGGAAGCAATAACCAGCGGGATCAGACGCTGCAATGCACTGATTCCAAAAGCCACTTCAGCCACAAAAATCGCCGAGGCCAGAGGGGCATGGTACACCGAAGCCAGTCCGGCAGCGGCAGCCATCGCCACCACATCAGAATTGTTCAGATGAAAACGGCCGGGCAAAAAACGGCCAATAATGCTGCCGCACAGTGCCGACAACTGTACCATCGGCCCTTCCTTACCGATGGAGGCACCACTGGAAATACTGGCCACAGAGGAAAGCGCGCGAAACAGTGAAGTACGGGTAGGTACCGCATCCAGTCGTGCATTCAGCACATCCAGGTAATCCGTACCCACAGCCTGCTTTTTCTCAAGCGCGACGGCATAGCGCAGGAAAAAGCCGGCTATCACCCCACCACCTCCGACAATCACCGGCCAGAAAAACCACGGCCAGACATGCATCGCCAGCGTAATATCATCGCTGCGGCCAAATAGCAGACGGTTAACCCACTCTATAACCTGACGGAAACCAAGCGTAACCATGGCTCCGGCACAGCCAACGGGTATCGCTATCAGTAATGCTGTCCAACTGAGTACGAACTTTCCTTCCTTCACTAAGTATCCTGCGCAGAGAGAGGCGAGATTGCCATGATAAAACTGTCGTTGCAGGCATGCAATTCAGTAATGGACCGCCAGGGCTCGTGGAAAAGTGTCTGAATGTTTCTAAATATTATTCAGTGTGTATTGTAATAATCCGTACCTTCTGCCAGGCTACATACAGCAAAGGGGAGTAACTTAAAAGCTGGCTGATCGTCATTACGTTGTGAAAACAACCGGTCACCAGGCAACCCGGAATAATTCTGTGTTGTAAGTGAGACCTTGCCGGAAGGTGGGGTTTGCTTGCAGTAAATTCGCGGCTGACATCTTCTGATCTCAGCCGTTTTTTATCAGGACAGAATTATGCATAGCATTGGTAATCCCCTGCTGTGGGGCTGTTTCGCAGTTATCGTTGTTATCATGCTGCTGGTCGACCTTCGACTGCAGGGCCATCGTGACCGTGCAGGCATGTCATTCCGTCAGGCCGCTTTCTGGTCGGTGGTTTGGGTCACCATTTCACTGCTGTTTGCTGCCGCACTTTGGTGGTATTTGAATAGCCGGGTCGGTCCGGAAGTCGCCGGCACTCAGGCACTAGCGTTTCTCACCGGTTATCTGCTGGAAAAAGCGCTGGCGGTCGACAATGTCTTTGTCTGGCTGATGCTGTTCAGCTATTTCTCTGTACCTGTTGCGTTGCAGCAACGGGTGTTGGTCTATGGTGTGCTGGGCGCTATTGTCCTGCGTACCGGAATGATATTTGCCGGTAGCTGGCTGGTCAATGAATTCAGTTGGATCCTCTACCTGTTTGGCGCCTTCCTGGTGATCACCGGGATAAAGATGGCGATCCCGGAAAAAGAATCAGCGCAGGATGCCGGTGACAAACCTATGATTCGCTGGCTACGCCGACATATCAGGGTGACCGATACTCTTGAAGGAGAAAAATTCTTCGTTATCCGCAACGGTGTACGTTATGCCACACCGCTGTTGTTGGCTCTGATCATGGTAGAATTCAGTGATGTTATCTTTGCGGTAGACAGTATCCCTGCGATTTTTGCAGTCACTACAGACCCTTTTATCGTTCTGACCTCTAACCTGTTTGCTATCCTCGGATTACGGGCCATGTACTTCATGCTGTCGGGTATCGCAGAACGTTTCTCATTACTGAAATACGGGCTGGCGATTATTCTGGTATTTATCGGTATCAAGATGCTGCTACTCGATATCTGGCATATCCCCACCTACGCCTCGCTGGCAGTGATTGCGACTATATTAGTGGTGACGTTACTGATTAATCACCTGAGAAACCGCCAAATGTCGCAAAACAGCTAACAATATAATCCCCTACAGGGAGGTAATACCTCCCTGTTAAATACAGAAATATTGAAAATAAGCGTTATTTATCCCCATAATTTTCTCCAATACACCTTACTTATCTCTTCAGCCATAGGCTCTGCCCTGAATTTATCCTTTATCTTGCAGATCTTTTACTTATACTTGCGCGGGCAAACGTCATTTTACCGACTTCGGACAAAAGTTAAAAAAATGATAACATCCTGAAAATTAAGTAAATATTATATGATTAATAAAAAAATGTTTTTTTGAACTGGTTACGTACAGGTAACCTGGTCGGACAGATTATTGTCGGACTCCTGGCGGGTATTTTACTGGCGCTGGTTTCCAAACAGACCGCCAGTTCTGTCGGGCTGTTAGGGGAATTGTTTGTTCATGCGCTGAAAGCGGTAGCCCCAATCCTGGTTCTGGTACTGGTGACCTCCTCTATTGCGAATCATCAGCAGGGTAAGCAGTCAAATATTCGACCTGTCGTGATCCTCTATCTATTGAGTGTATTTTTTGCATCACTGGTGGCGGTCATTGCCAGCTATCATTTTCCGCAGCAATTGCTGCTGACTAATGCCCATCAGGGAATCGCTCCACCACAGGGCATCAGCGGAATTCTCAATAGCCTGTTACTGAGTATGGTGGTTAACCCTGTTGATGCTCTGATTAACGCCAACTACATCGGTATTCTGGTCTGGGCGATTGGTCTGGGACTGGCTTTCCGCCACAGCAGTGACAATACCCGCCAGGTACTTAATGATATCTCTTCGGCCATTGGCTGGGTGGTACGTAAAGTGATCCGCTGCGCACCGTTGGGAATTTTCGGACTGGTGTCATCCATTCTGGCCAGTAGTGGCTTCTCTACTCTCTGGGATTACGCATCGCTGTTGTCGTTACTGCTGGGTTGTATGCTGATTATGGCTCTGGTCATCAACCCACTGCTGGTATTCTGGAAAATTCGCCGTAATCCTTATCCGTTAGTTTTTTATGCCTGAGGGAAAGTGGCGTGACTGCCTTTTTCACCCGAAGTTCAGCGGCTAATATTCCGGTAAATATGGGCATCGCGAAGCGACTGGGGCTGGATGAAGATACCTATTCAGTCTCTATTCCGCTCGGTGCCAATATCAGTATGGCTGGTGCGGCAATTACGATTACCGTACTAACCCTGGCCGCGGTTCATACTCTGAATATCCCGGTCGATCTGCCTACCGCGATTATGCTGAGCCTGGTAGCATCGCTCTGTGCCTGTGGGGCGTCAGGTGTTGCCGGCGGTTCGCTGTTGCTGATTCCTGTCGCCTGCAATATGTTTGGAATTCCGAATGATACCGCCATGCAGGTAGTGGCTGTTGGCTTCCTGATAAGTGTGTTGCAGGACTCTGCCGAAACAGCACTCAATTCATCCACCGATATTCTGTTTACTGCCGCCGTTTGTCAGTCCGAAGAGCAGAAGAAATTATCACTGGCTGAACAAAATCTACCGAAGTAATTATGCACAGGGGGGAAAAGACTATTTCCCCCATTATCCTGCTCACTCACATCACTACAGGTAATGATTGTGTCCCCTGAAGAGCGATAGTCACATGTTCTGTGATACCGATTAAGAAACTTACCACTCAGCCATGAATTATCCTGATTTTCATCCCATCCAAAGCGCCACAGCGCCCCTTCATCCGGCTAATTCCCCCCTGTTATGTCAGTCCTTGTAAATATCCTTTTGCAATATGCCTGACCGGGTAAAACTCTGCCTCAGCTAAGTGTTAACTGTATTGAAGTCACATGTTTTTTGTTACACTTAGTTCGTTTTTTTACCCTTCAGTGAAATAAACCAAAGGTCGCTGAGCAGAAGTCTGAATCCATTCCGGCAGATTCCCCGGAGTGCATTATCTTTAAGGCTTCTCCCGGGAATGTTAATGATGGCCAGGAACAGAACATGGATACCCTACAAGCCTTACTCCACGCCTTATGGCAGCAGGACTTTGAAACACTTGCCGATCCTTCACTGGTCTGGGCGATTTATGGAATTTTATTTATTATTTTGTTTCTGGAAAATGGTTTACTCCCTGCCGCATTTTTGCCGGGAGACAGCTTACTGATACTGGTTGGGGTATTGATTGCCAAAGGCACCATGGGCTTTCCGCTCACCATCCTTATTCTGACCACTGCCGCAAGTCTTGGCTGTTGGATCAGCTATATCCAGGGACGATGGTTGGGGAATACCCCCTTGGTGCAGAAATGGCTGGCCCATCTCCCGGCCCAGTATCATCAGCGTGCCCATAGCTTGTTCCACCGTCACGGGTTATCAGCCCTGCTGGTTGGCCGGTTTATCGCATTTGTCCGCACCCTGTTGCCAACCATCGCCGGTATTTCCGGTCTGAAAAGTGCCCGTTTTCAGTTCTTTAACTGGATAAGCGCCTTGTTATGGGTGGTTATACTGACTGTAGCAGGGTATGCGCTCGGCAAAACTCCATTATTTCGTAAGTACGAAGATCAACTGATGTTCTGCCTGATGATGCTGCCATTGGCTTTACTGGTGTTTGGCCTGTTTGGCTCGTTATATATTTTGTGGCGTAAGCGTTCCAGGCAAGACAGGGATGCCGGTTAATGCAGCATTCGCAGGCGTTTTCTATTCGTTTCCGGCTGGCAGGCGTTGTCATAATCAGCACGATGTTGGTTATCGCCGGGGGCGTACTGTCCTCAGGATGGCTGGCAAAGGAGCCACAGATACAAATAGGGGTTGCCCACAAAGGCACTAATCTACCCGACGGTTTCTTTGTTTATCATCAACTGGCGTCTCATGGTGTGAATATCAAGAGTATTACTCCTGAAGACGGCAAGCTGGTGATCCGCCTGCAAAACGAAGAACAGCGTCTGACCGCACAAAAGATACTTAAGCAGATACTTTCTGACGCCTACACCAGTGCCTGAGGGATGGTGGGTTTACAGAAATCACGGATTAAATATTACATACCCGTCATAACTTTGAACTTTCCGCCACCTGTATCTATACTCAGGTAACCAAATGAAAACAGTCAGGTAAATATGACCGGTACTGTTTTTTTGCTCATTCTCTTAGGCGATAACACTGATCCTGATGAAAATAATGGTACTGCTGATTTACATTCTGATGATGTTATCAGCCACCGCTGAGGCAAAAGGAAACCGTTGCCCGCCACAATACCGGGAAAAGGCGGCTGCCATTGAGCATGAGATTACTCTTGCGCAGCGACACCATAACCAACGCAGGATTAATGGGTTAAAGCGGGCACTGAGTGAATTGCAAAATAGCTGTTCTGACAACGAAGTATCGCGTAAACAGCACCCATGAAGTAGTCACTGACACCGGATAGCCAGCAAACGTGTGCCATGACGATAATTCATGAGTCTGTATGAGAATCATGACTGAGTCTGTTTCCTCCGCGTTTGCGGTTTAACACAACTTTCAGAAGGAGTTTCAAATGGCTAATATTCCATCATCACAGGACCTGCGTGCTGAACTGGCGACTCTGGCGGATACCCTGGAAGAAGTTCTGAGTGGCGCGAGCGAAAAATCAAAAGCTGAAGTCGATAAGCTGCATAAGAAAGCCAGGGCAACGCTGCAAAGCACCCGCGACAGTCTCGGTGAATCCGGCCAGAACATCGCCAAAACAACCCGTGAGGCGGCGCAGAAGGCCGACGATTACGTACATGAAAAACCGTGGCACGGCGTCGGAATCGCTGCCGCTCTCGGTGTGGTGTTTGGCATTCTGATTTCGCGCCGTTAATTATGGCTACTCACCCGCAAAATGAAGGACCGGGCAAGAGCCTGATTACTATCGGTCAGCGAATGGTGACAACCCTTGCCAGTATTGTCGAAACAAGGGTTCGTCTGGCAATTGTCGAGCTGGAAGAGGAAAAAGCGAACCTGATTCAAATGCTGTTAATGGTGGGTTTAACCATGATTTTTACAGCATTTGGACTCATGAGTCTGATGATATTAATCATCGTTGCAGTCGGCGCTGAGTATCGCCTGATGGCCATTGGTATCACTACCGGAGTGTTGTTTGCCCTGGCATTGATCCTCGGAGTCTGGGTACTGGTGAAATCCCGGCGCTCGACCCTGTTGCGTCATACCCGTAAGGAGTTGTCCACTGATCGGGAGCTGCTTGAGGAGCGCCAGTCATGAGCCGTCGCGATATTGAACGCCGACGCGATGCGCTACTGGCCCTCGTTCAGCAACAGCGTCTGGACTTAAAAGCCTGCGAGCGTGACTGGTTTCAGACCACACGGCGCTATGATGAGCTGTGGCATACCGCCCTTGGGTTGCGCCGATATATTGCTATCGGTAGCGGTCTTGCCGCCGTATGGTCGCTACGCCATCCGAAATTCATGCTTCGCTGGGGTAAGCGCGCTTTCGGCTTATGGAGCAGCTGGCGGGTCATACGTAAAGCCTTGCCACGAAAATGAACTCCTGCTATCTCAGCCAGTCTTCGGGCTGGCTGATTTTTTTCTGAATCCGAAAGACTCACACAGATATTTCTCCTTTCCTCTGCGCGTCCTGTCCTGCAAAATCACTGTCTGGCTGTTAATCCGGAGATTATTATGGGAATGCTGACTGAAGGTCGCTGGCAGGATGTCTGGTACGATACCAAAGCCAGTGGCGGTAACTTTGTACGCACACAATCACAGTGGCGTCACTGGGTCACCCCGCAAGGGGAAGCCGGCCCAACCGGCGACAGCGGATTTGCTGCCGAAAAAGGCCGGTATCATCTGTATGTATCGCTGGCCTGTCCATGGGCACATCGCACACTGGTGATGCGCCAGTTGAAAGCACTGACAGAGGTGATTTCAGTATCTGTCGTCCATCCGCTAATGCTGGAACATGGCTGGACATTTGACCATGATTTTCCGGGGGCCGATGGTGACCCACTCTACGGGCTGGATTATCTGTATCAGCTCTATCTGAAGGCCGACCCACAGGCCACAACTCGTGTCACGGTTCCGGTGCTGTGGGATAAGCAGCGTCAAACCATCGTCAGTAATGAATCTGCCGAAATACTGAGGATGCTGAATAGTGCTTTTGCTTGCTGTGGCGCCAACGATCGTGATTTTTATCCGCCTGATCTGCAGCAGGAAATTGATGAGCTCAATGACTGGATTTATCCGCTAATCAATAATGGCGTCTACCGTGCAGGGTTTGCGACCACGCAACAAGCTTATGATGAGGCGGTGAGCAGTGTGATGACCGGGCTGGACAAAGCGGAAGCCTTACTGGCAGAGCGGCGGTATCTGACCGGTAACCGTCTGACAGAAGCCGATATCCGGTTATGGACGACCTTAATCCGTTTCGATGATGTTTATGTCACGCATTTCAAATGCAACCACCGGCGTATTATTGATTATCCTAATTTGTATGGCTTCCTGCGCGAGATTTATCAGATGCCTGGGATTGCTGATACAGTCAATCTGCAACATATCTGTTGCCATTATTACGCCAGTCACCGGCAGATAAATCCGTACGGAATTATCCCTGTCGGTCCACAACATGACTGGCTGACTCCACACCAACGGGTTAACCGCTGACCCGATAACCAGGGCGGGTAGCATACCGCCCTCTGTTACCACACTGAAGATGTCTGATATTTGGCTAACAGCCGTGGGATCTCGCGCAATGCCCAGGCTTTAGCTTCGCCCATGCTGTCACGCCGCCAGGCCATAATAATATCGATATCATTGCGATACTCAGGGCTGACAACTTTCAACCGCCCTTCCTCGACATCCTTCTCTACCCACGGCCACGGCATGGTAGCAACACCCAATCCAGCCAGTAGTGCCTTACGTTTAGCTTCCAAAGAGCTCACCGTGAGACGCTGCTGCTTGTCGAGTAACTGTACGGTAATTACCGGGCGTTCCCGCGCAGTATCGGCCACTGCAATGCCCCGATATTTTACCCGGGTCACTTCAGAGAGAGGTTCCGGTTCCTGATGAATCGGGTGATCCGGGCTTGCAACGTAAACGCCTGTCATATTGTATAATTTACGGGTATTAATCTCACTGGAGGTCCGGAAATGTAAGGCTGGCGCAATCACGATATCGGCTTTTCCCTGATCCAGTCGTTCCCACGAACCGGCCAGTACTTCAGTCAGGATTGAAACCTGAGTATTGGCTTTCTCTGCCAGGCGATCCACCAGCGGGAACAGATGTTCACAGGGCACCAGCGCTTCGGTCACAATCGTCAGGTGAGTTTCCCAGCCACGAGCCAGGGCTTCGGCATCCGTAGTGAGCTTGTCTGCCGCTTCCAGTAAAACTCTGCCACGTTCCAGTAACAAACGCCCGACATTCGTGAATTTCGTTCGATGGCCCGAGCGATCAAACAACACAACGTCCAGTTCCTCTTCGAGCTTTTGCATGGTGTAACTCAGCGCAGAGGGGACGCGGCCGAGTTCATCTGCTGCTGCTGCAAAACTGCCCCGCCTGTCTATCGCATCCATGACCCGCAGAGATTCAAGTGTCAATGCTCGTTCTCTTACCATCGGATTCTCTTTCAGTAAATTTGAATATAGCAGGCAGATTAACTGGCTAACATTGCGCCGTCCAGCCCTTTAAGATAAAAGCAGAATATTATCCACAGGAGGAAAAATGCTAACGCTCCGGTCAGCAGAGAAATGCGGCACAGCCGATTATGGCTGGCTGAAAGCCCGCTACAGCTTTTCCTTTGGTCACTATTTTGATCCTGCGCTGATGGGTTTCGGATACCTTCAGGTGCTGAATCAGGAAGTTTTGGCCGCAGGAAGTACTTTTCAGCCCCGCAGTTTTCCGAAAGTCGATGTCCTGAACATCATTTTGCAAGGAGAGGCCGAATACCGCAGCAATGACGGACAAATTTCGCGCGCCACTGAAGGAGAAGCGCTGTTGTTATCGGCGAGTGACAACAGTATCTGTCAGGAATCCAACCCCTGCAAAATGCGCCCGTTAGTCCGTCTGCAACTATGGCTGAATGCCTGCCCGCAACAAAGCGCACCGGCCATGCAGCACCGGACACTCCCCTGCGATGAACAATGTGTTCTGATTGCTTCCCCGGAAGGGGAAAATGGTAGTCTGCAGCTTCGCCAGCAGGTCTGGGTGTATCAGATTAATTGCCGTGAAGGGCAGTCACTGCCGTTTCGTCTGAAAGGCAGCAGGTGCTATCTGCAATCAGTCCACGGAGAGTTAACGCTGGCGGGAAAAGAGGATGCGCTGGCACTTACCTGTGGTGACGGTGCATTGATAAGAGATGAATCAGAAATTCAGATCACGGCAGCAACAGACGGGAAACTACTGATTATTGACTCGAAAGAGAGTCTTCAGGCAGCCTGAATGGCTGCCTGAAGTGAGGATTACTTCAGCATAGTAAAGGCGGTAGTCACGTGTTTTACCCCGCTGACACGGCTGGCAATCTCTGCGGCTGCCTGCCCTTCCTGCGCAGTCACCAGTCCCAACAAGAATACTTCTCCCTGTTCTGTGGTCACCTTCACATTCGAAGATTTAACTTTATCACTGGCCAGTAACTGGGAGCGGACTTTAGTGGTAATCCAGGTATCACTGGAAGAGGTACCGAGTGTAGCGTTCGGCCCGATACGGATCTCATTATAGACATCCGTTGCACCATCCACACCGGCGGTTATCTGTTTGGCCCGGTCAGCCAGTTCCTGTGACGGTGCCTCACCGGTCAGCAGTACTTTGCCCTGATATGCCGTGGCATTAATGTGGGTTTCAGCTTTAATCTGCTTGTCGGTTGCCAGGGCATTGGCTACCCGCAGTTCTAACGTACCATCATCGACCTGAGTGCCGACGGTACGCGGATCCGTTGCCGATTTCGTTGCCACGGCAGCGCTGCCGATCACCACGGCGGCACAACCCTGTAGCATCAGGGCAGAGATCAGAATCGCTAACACCGAAAATTGTTTCATTAATGCTCCTTCAATTATTCCTGATGGGGAAATAAAGTGTTATCAATCAGTTCACACAGACAATTCACCGTCAGCATATGCATTTCCTGAATCCTCGCATTACGATGCGAAGGGATGCGAATTTCAACATCATGAGGCCCGAGCAAGCCGGCCAGTTCTCCACCGTCAAACCCCGTCAGAGCCACAATGGTCATATCGCGGGTCACCGCAGCTTCGACCGCCCTGACGATATCACGGCTGTTACCATGGGTAGAAATAGCCAGTAACACATCGCCTGCCTGGCCCAGTGCTCTGACTTGTTTGGCATAAACTTCATCATGCTGCCTGTCATTACCGATAGCCGTCAGCATAATATTATCTGCACTTAATGAGACTGCGGGCAGGCTGGGACGTTCATTTTCGAAGTGATTTATCATGGTGGCGGTAAAATGCTGCGCATTCGCTGCTGAGGCTCCGTTACCACAACTCAGAATTTTATGCCCGTTAAGCAATGACTGAACCAGAGTCATTGCTGCCCGTGAGATAGCATCCGGTAAGGCTTCAGCCGCTGCTATTTGTGTCTGGATACTTTCGGTAAAACAAGCTTTAATTCTTTCCTGCACAAGACCACCTGGTGATTACATTTCGGTATTAAAAGCGTTTGTTAACCACTGCCACCGGCTTCCGGTCACGGCAATGATGTCAAAACGACAGTCTGTGGTGGCAAAACTCTGCTGCCTGGCTGCCAGCCATATGGCGGCAGCCTTCAGGATTCGCTGTCGTTTTTGCCGGGTGATACTGGCCAGCGCGCCGCCATAGTTATCCGTCTTCCGGTAACGGACTTCGACAAATACCCATTGATGAGCATCGCGCATAATAAGGTCAATCTCACCTGAGCGATAACTGACATTACTCGCCACCCATTTCAGACCGGCGCGTTGCAGAAAACGGCGCGCACGCCGCTCCTGTAACTTTCCGCTGAAAATCCGGCTTAATGCACCGGTACGATTTGTCCCTGAGAATATTGATTCCATGATAACGTCCTGTTTATCACGCAATTCTGGCTGGCACTCAGAATACCGGTATCACCGTTAACCTGGTAGCCGGGTTGCTGGCGGAGCTGACTAAAATGGTTAGCCAGCGTCCATGCATCTATACCCATGGCATACAGACGTGTCAGCGAGTAATCATTGTTAAAGTTTTTCACTGCCTGCTGCATTAACGCCGGATTAGCCCCTGACAGTAACGGAATATCACTAAACTGCAATCCATCCATTTCCAGGCGGAAATCAGGTCCGGATCCGGCCTGAGAGCTACGTGAACTCGCATACAGTGCAATATTGCTACGGGAGCCAGTACTCATAGTAATCATCGGTTTAATCAGTGACAGTTCGGCCTGGCTTGCCACGATATATACCGAATCTACCTTTCCGGATGCCGGTGTGTCGGTGACCGGGGCTGGCTGTTGTGGCGCATTGAAGGTCAGACCTGCTACCGATATTGCATCAGATGCCCCGGTGGAAGGTGCCTGAACTACTACAGGGGTTCCGGACATCGGTATACCAGAACTACTGTTAATTCGTTGCTTCAGGTCCGCGACTGAGCCAAAGGTCTGCTCTTCAACCACCGAGCCCCCCAGTTTTTGCCACTCCAGAGTAAAGGCATTCGCCACCCGGGTTCCGTAGTTATTCGACGGGACCAGTAACAAAGGCATCCGCTTGTTTTGTTCCCAGATATGACGAGCCGCATCGCGAGCTTCATTTTCAGGTGATAATGCGAAATAACACATATTTGGGTGGTTCTGCAGGCTGCCTGGCTCATTCAGTGCCAGAATATTCAGCGGGGTAGATAAACCGGCCACGGTACTGACATCTTCTTTCAGCAAAGGCCCAACCACCAGCGTTGCGCCGTCATTCTGAGCCTGCTGAATCAGTTGTGCCACCGGCTGAGCATTGGTGTCATACACTTTAATCTGTGCGTTACTGCTGGCCTGGGCTGTTTCTGCCTGCACCGGTGCTGGTGCCGCAGACGTTGCCGGTGTTGCGCTGTCAGCTGTCACCCCGGTTGTACTGCCCGGGACGGATGTGGCCGACGGGCTCACCACCACATTAGGGTCTGCCGGCGATGTCGCACTGATCGGTGCGTTAGCACTACCGGTCACAGTGGTGGTCGCTGGCGGAGTTACTGCCCCCTGAGCACCATTAGCAGACGCTGTCCCGACAGCCTGCGTGGTACTACCGGATTGTGCCGGTGCAGTCGTAGCAGCAGTCGTCACCTGATTAATGACCCCGTTACGTGCATCTTCAAAACCTTTCTCTATTGCCTGAGAAAATACTGCCGCTGGCCCGGTTAATGGCAGCAGCAAGGCAATGGTACTGGTTGAAGCCGGCGTCATATTCATGCTTTGCAGTAACCCGGCAGGAAGCTGTTTCGACGCCGGATTGTCCGGATAGCGGGTCTGCCAGTCTTTCACCCCGGCTTTCAGTGCATTCTGATCGCCGTTGCTGTGGTAGTAGACACCCAGTAAATCCAGCCAGCCCTGCAAAATATTTTCGTTAGCATTGAACACGAAGTTATTGGTCTGTTGCTGAGGGAATTTACGCAGTGTCTGCCAGGTGGCATCAATATTTTTCTGAGCGGCATCGCCCTGTAATAACGGCTGTAAGGCAATATAAGCACGCACCGTTTCCAACGTCGGCTGGTTGCTGGTCGCAGCAATCGTGGTCGCATAATAGCGAGTTTTCTGATCGGCGGATAAACCGGAAACATCAGTATACTTCAGCAAAGGTAAGGCCGCGGCAGAATTATGGGTGGCAACCGCATACTGTGCTTTCAGTAAATTCAGCTCCTGCTGTTGTGTCGCGGTGATTTTTTGTGGCAGTGTCTGCAACTGTTTGCCGGCATCAGGGTATTTTCCTTCAGCCATTAACGCGCGGATGGCGAGTAATTGCCAGTCGGTCTTGCTATCATCACTGCTTTGCTGCATTTGTTGCAGATAATAAGCAGAGGTGCCGGTGGCCGGAGCCTGCACATTGACCGCAGGTGTCTGTGGCCCCTGAGTGGAGCAAGCAGCCAGAATAAGTCCGGCGAGAACGACAGGAACAAAACGCCCTGCTTTACGACGATTCACATTTGAAAGAAGCATACGGTTTCCGGTTATGTTTTTTTCAGAACGCCTAATAATAATTCGGCAACTCGGATGAAACAATGAAACAAAACGATCAGACAGAGATTTCTGCGGGCACCTTGTACATCGTCCCAACCCCGATAGGTAATCTGGGCGATATCACACAACGTGCTCTGGATGTCCTGTCAAACGCAGACTTGATTGCCGCAGAAGATACACGCCACACCGGCATGTTACTACAACATTTCGCAATCAATGCGCGCCTGTTCGCACTACACGACCACAATGAGCAGCAAAAAGCTGATCTACTGATAACACGGTTACAGGCAGGTGAAAGTATAGCGCTGGTTTCTGATGCCGGTACTCCGCTGATTAATGACCCGGGCTATCATCTGGTCACCAAATGCCGTCAGGCAGGGGTTCGGGTGGTGCCATTACCCGGAGCCTGTGCAGCAATAACAGCATTAAGCGCCTCGGGATTACCGTCAGATCGATTCTGTTACGAAGGGTTTCTGCCCGCCAAAAACAAGGGGCGCTGCGATACCTTACGCTCCCTGGTCACTGAGCCTCGTACCCTGATATTTTATGAGTCTACCCATCGCCTGCTGGATTGTCTGCAGGATATGGTGCAGGAACTGGGAGAAGCCCGCTATGTGGTACTGGCCCGGGAAATCACCAAAACCTGGGAGAGTATTCATGGCGCTCCGGTGGCTGAATTACTCCGTTGGGTTAAAGAAGATGAAAACCGGCGTAAGGGCGAAATGGTGCTGATTGTGGAAGGCTACCGAGCAGAAGAGGAAGCCCTGCCCCCGGAAGCCTTGCGTACCCTGAGCCTGTTACAACGGGAATTGCCGCTAAAAAAAGCCGCAGCGTTGGCAGCAGAGATTCATGGCGTGAAGAAAAATGCACTGTACCGTTACGCATTAGATCAACAGGAAAATGAGCAAGACGCGTGACAAATGGCGCCGAATACCCTATTATCCGCCGCCGAAGCTGACCAGACAGTCGCCGCTTCGTCGTCGTCCCTTCGGGGAGACGGGCGGAGGGGAGGAAAGTCCGGGCTCCACAGGGCAGGGTGCCAGGTAACGCCTGGGAGGCGCAAGCCTACGACCAGTGCAACAGAGAGCAAACCGCCGATGGCCCGTTTACGGGATCAGGTAAGGGTGAAAGGGTGCGGTAAGAGCGCACCGCGCGGCTGGCAACAGTTCGTGGCACGGTAAACTCCACCCGGAGCAAGGCCAAATAGGGGTTCACATGGTACGGCCCGTACTGAACCCGGGTAGGCTGCTTGAGCCAGTGAGCGATTGCTGGCCTAGACGAATGACTGTCCACGACAGAACCCGGCTTACCGGTCAGCTTCAACTTTTCTGTACAAAACCCGCTTCGGCGGGTTTTTTGCTTTCTGCTCCCTGAAAAATAGCTATCGCTGCCCTGTCGTGGACGGGTCCACGACGCTGTTCACTCACAGAACGCGGCTTACCGCTCAGCTTCAACTTTTCTGTACAAAACCCGCTTCGGCGGGTTTTTTGCTTTCTGCTCCCTGAAAAATAGCTATCGCTGCCCTGTCGTGGACGGGTCCACGACGCTGTTCACCCACAGAACGCGGCTTACCGGTTAAGTAAGCCGAAGAATTGTTAACTTTTCTTATCACAAATCACTGTTTAAACGCCGACCTGATGAAAAAATACCCGCCATTGCTAAGACGTATAAGGGAACATTTAGCAAATCAAGGACTGCAGTAAATACAGGGAGATCAGGGATGAGTAAACGGAGCGATATTATTGACGGTTCCGGGGGAGATACCGCCAGATCAGGGCTGGTATATACGGAATTAGCAGGCTGGATAGACCTGGGTCATGCACGGGGCGATGACATAAAAGACGTATGGTTGCAAATGCTGAGGGGGGAATCCCGTAACGGCCCCACCTATGATGTCACATACAGACAAGGTATGGGTGGTCTCAGTAGTCGTTTGAAGGTAGGTAAACAACTTACCTGGCGCCTAAGAAAAGGGCTTCCCTTTTATCAAAAACAAAGCATTGTTCTGTCAATGATGATAACCGTGGCCCGAAGGTTTGAACATTTACAAAGCTCCTTCCCGTTTAGCTGGATCACAGACAGCGGTTTCAGTGGAGAAGATCTGGTCTCAGATCTGTTGGGG
Source organism: Tatumella morbirosei (assembly GCF_000757425.2). Classification (GTDB taxonomy): domain Bacteria; phylum Pseudomonadota; class Gammaproteobacteria; order Enterobacterales; family Enterobacteriaceae; genus Tatumella; species Tatumella morbirosei. Next base: position 1,832,355 of record NZ_JPKR02000003.1, read on the forward strand.
TTTTACCGGGTAATGTTTTGCATGAATAATGCGGTCAGCCTTTTAAAGCCGGTTAGCCTGGACGAAGCGTTAAAACGGTGGGATCATTACGGCAAAATAGGTTCGTGGAAAAATGAGACATTCCTGCCATTACTTTTTCCCGACCCAACTCACCATCCTCATGCCAGCCCTTACCTCGGGCAACTCCCGGGCTTCATGATGCGTGTTTCTCCTTACAATAACCGGAACTCCGGAGATGTCGGGATTGTCGATCGCGATCGCGGGTTTATCATGTTTGGCAGAGGTATTAAGCCATTATGAAAACATCCCGTAAGATAACGATAGCGGTTTCGGTGATATGTGCCGTGAGTATTTATTTAGCCGGCCAGTTCATCAAAATGTCATTCGCAGAGAGTGCACATTACACTGAACAGGACTGGCCTGAATATGCTTACTACACGCCTGACCTGCTGAAGCACATGCCGAAAATCACTAATAATTACCGTTTTTCATACTTCAATATTGAAGGCCCCAACATCCAGATATATAAGCTGACATTTGAGGGCACTTCAGATACAGACAAAATTGACGCCTGGCTGACAGATCGCGGATATCAACGAGGGGGGATGTGCGACAGTACCTGCTGGACCAATAATCAGCCTCAGATAAACGTTTCGGTGATGACCAGCAATACAATGCCAGCAGCGGTGGTTATCCAGATCATCGATTATCGCTATAGCTTTTAACTTTTCTGTGAAAACCCGCTGCGGCGGTTTTTTTGCGGTCTGTTTTCTGCTGTCAGCTCACAGCCCCTGCCAATGACCGGCTTACGGTAACTGATCAGCCACCTGACGGGCAAAAGCCTGGATAGCTGGCATCAGATTGCCCTGTTCCGGCGGGGATAACAGCCACAGGAAGTTTTCCGGCTGGTATTCCCTGGCGGCAATTATTTGCAATTGATCCCGTAGCGGGCAGATCTCCAGCACGGCCAGTGGCACGATGCCAATACCCACGCCGTTGGCCACCAGCTCCATCTGCAAATGTGCGCCAGCACTTTCCACATTTACTTTTAACCGGCTGCCTTGCTGTTCAAGATAACGGATAACCCCGGCCCGCAGACCACACCCTTCCGGATTCAGGACCCATCCCTGCCGTGCTGCTTCACATAGCGGAATATCCTCCGGATATATCCCTTTACGGGCAATGATAGCCACAGCCAGTGGCTTAAGATTCACAGACTGAATATTTTCCGGTACTGCCAGGTTCGCCGGACCGATTGCCAGCATCGCGTCCAGATCGAGATTTTCCAGCCTTTTCAGCAACTGTCCTCCCCACCCGCAACTGATAGTCACGCCGGCATGCTCAAATTGTCCACGCAATTTCTCCAGCGTCTGTGTCAGGCTGATTTCACTCAGGCTCTGTGGCAGACCCAGCCGCAGTGGGCCACGCGCCTGCCCTTCTTCATCCGCCAATGCATACAACCGTCTGGCTTCTCTTTTCAGGGTCAGACACTGCTGGTACACCCGCTGACCGACCGTGGTCAGCCGCAAAGGTTTAGTCTGCCTGTCCAGCAACTGAGTCCCTAATGACTGCTCCAGACTTTGTAGCCGGCGGGTAATCGCCGACTGCGTGATCCCCAGATGCTCGGCCGCCTGGCTCAGAGAAGAAAACTGCACCACTGCCAGCAGTGCATCAATGTCGTCTATTCGCATGCTTTTCTCTTATGAACTTATTGCATATTAGCTTAGCTTAAAATTGCATTTTAGGAATAAAAATCCCTTTGCTAACGTAATAACACATTTCATTTCAGCCAGGAATTATTTATGCGTTTTTCCTTAGCAGGTCGTCATTTCACACGCATGATCGCCGGAGTGTTGAGCTTGTGGTTAATTCTGGGAACATCGATCAATGCCAGTGCGGCCCAGACCACTCTGGTGATCGGCGATCAGGCACGTATTTTACGCAGCCTGCTTGAAGCCTCCGGAGTGTTGCAGGGGATTCCCTACCAAATCCGCTGGGCTAATTTTCAGGGGGCCGCACCGTTATTTGAAGCCCAGAGAGCAGACGCGATCGATACCTCTTATGCGGGGGATTTACCGGTGTTACAGGCCCTGGCAGGCGGGGTTAATCTGAAAATTATATTGACCGAAGTCAGCAGCGGAAAAGGGAATGGGATCGTAGTACCGGCCAACAGTCCGATTAACAGCGTGAATGATCTGCGCGGACAACAAGTCGTAGTATCCTCCGCCGCCGGTAGTATTTCGCAAAATCTGCTCTATCTGGCACTGGAAAAGGCGGGTCTATCTCGTCAGGATGCAAAGATACGGTTTGTGCTGCCGGTCGATGCCAGCGCGGCCTTCAACAGTGGTCAGATTAAGGCGTGGGCGGTATTTGATCCTTACCTGGCAGTGGCTCAGCAAAACGGCGGCCGACTGATCACCGATGCCAGCAAGCTCACCTCATCATTCTCATTTCTGACTGCCACCACTCAATCATTGGCTGATCCGGCAAAACAGCAGGCAATTAAAGATTTTGCCGTCAGAGTTCGTCAGGCCAGGCTATGGGCACTCAGCCATCCACAGCAATATGCTGAAAGTTACGCGAAACTGAGCCATCTGCCACCGGCCACCGCAAAACTGATCACCTCACGCGCCGCCACCGATTCACGCAGTGTCACTACCGAAGACCTGACCAGTTTGCAATCAACCGCAGACCGCTTTTATCACTACGGCATCCTGCCCGACAAAATTAACGTTAACGATCATGCCATCAAAGGATTCCTGTAACCGGGGGTTGCCCGCCATCGCAGCAGCCATCTTCCCTCAGGGAAGTTATATCTGATATGCATAATAACTAATCTTAAAAATGAATTTTGATCATATTAACAATCAGCCTAGAGTATAAAAAATCTCCTCCGGCCTCCGGAGGTCCCCGGTAACCCGTTAGGTATACAGGAAAAGACTATGAGCATTCAGTTTATCGGTATGATCAGCCACCGCCTGAGTTCAGAAACCATCGCGGCCTCCGGCCCTGTTTTTGATAAAGATTACATTACCCGTATCGCCCGCGCCCATGAAGATGCCGGCTTTGACCGCCTGCTGGTCGCCCATGCATCTGACCAGCCTGACGGTTTCCTGGTCACAGCGCTAGCCGGGCTTTCTACCGAAAAAATTAAGTTTTTACTCGCCCATCGCCCGGGTTTTGTCTCACCTACCCTGGCGGCCCGCAAATTTGCCACGTTGCATCAGTTGCTGGATAACCGCCTGGCGGTCCATATCATCAGCGGTGGCAGTGATGCGGAGCAGCGGAAAGATGGCGACTTTCTCAGCCACGATGAACGTTACGCCAGAAGTGAAGCATTCCTCGATGTGGTGCGTGATGTCTGGACCCGGGACAAACCGTTCGATTTCAGTAACACCTACTATCGGGCGGAGCAGGCAGTGTCCGCGATTCGTCCCACGGCAGAGCAGCCAATCCCGGTATTCTTTGGTGGTTCTTCAGACGCTGCAATTCGTGTTGCCGGTAAACATGCTGATGTTTATGCGCTGTGGGGAGAGTCCCTGGCCCAGACCAAAGAAACCATTGAGCGCGTCAGGGCTGAAGCTGCCCGTCATGGCCGCGAAGTTGAATTCAGTGTTTCTTTCCGGCCAATTATTGCAGACACCGAAGAGGCCGCCTGGCAAAAAGCGGAGCAGATTCTCGCCACAGCCACTCATCGTCAACAAACCTCAGGACCGCTGAAACCAGACAATAAACCACAAAGTGTCGGTGCCAGAAGGCTGCGCGAAACCGCCGCTCTGGGGGACGTGGTTGATAAACGCCTGTGGACAGGTATCGCACGGCTGGTAGGGGGTGGTCAAAACTCCACCTCTCTGGTGGGCACTCCGGAACAAGTGGCTGATGCACTGCTGGATTATTACGACCTCGGCGTCCGGAACTTCCTGATTCGTGGTTTTGATCCGCTGAATGATGCGGTGGACTATGGCAAAGCCTTACTGCCACTCACCCGTGAAAAAGTCGCTGCCCGTGAGCAGGCTGAACGCAAACGCGCCTGATACCTGTAGAGGAACCTTTAATGATCCAGGCTGAAAACCGTTCATCCCCCTGGCCTGCCGGCCCGCAGTTTACTGATATCCGCCATAAAATGGCAGAAAGCGCGCAACAGATCGACCAGTCTGGCGATTTCCCACATCAGAATCTGGAATGGCTGCGGCAAAATCAGCTGCTGTCTCTGGCAACGGCCCAACAATATGGTGGCAATGGTGCTTCATTAGCCACACTGCAACAGGTAATAGCCGCTATTGCCGGGGGAGAGCCCTCAACCGCGCTGATAACCTGCATGCACTACCTGCATCACCTTCGTCTCCGTCAGCCTAATCGCTGGCCGGCAGAGCTTCTCCGTCGTGTATCAGAATCTGCGGTCAGTGAAGGTGGGTTAATTAACAGCCTGCGGGTAGAACCGGAACTGGGCTCACCTGCCCGTGGTGGTTTACCGCAAACGGTCGCCAAACGTACGGCGACTGGTTGGGTACTGAATGGCCACAAGCTTTATACCACCGGTATTGAAGGCCTGCACTGGCTGGCGGTCTGGGCGCGTAGCGATGACCCGACGCCGCTGGTCGGAAGCTGGCTGGTGCCTAAATCAGCCCCGGGGATCAGCATTATCAAAAGCTGGGATCATCTTGGCATGCGCGGTACCGGCAGCCATGAAGTCATCCTGAACAACGTCACCGTCCCGTTAAATTATGCCGCCGATGTCACCCCGTTTACCGGGATTGTCACACCCGATAATGAGGCGTTGACCCGGTTTGCTAACGCGAATACCGCTCTGCTGGCAGCGATTTATGACGCCATTGCCCGCACAGCTATTGACTGGTTAGCCGGTTGGCTACAGCAACGAATTCCGTCCGGACTAGGTAAACCGCTGGCCTCACTGCCCAGGGTTCAGGAACAGTTCGGACAGATTGAAGCTCTGTTACTGACTAACCGTAGTCTGCTGGATTTGGCCGCCCGGGAAGCTTTCAGTCAGTCCGACGCAGGGCTGGCAAAGGCGACCATTACTGACAATGCCATCGCGGCGGTCGATCTGGCCCTGCAACTGTCGGGAAACCATGGTCTGACCCGCCAGAACCCCCTGGAACGTCATTACCGCAATGTGTTGTGTGGCAGGGTACACACACCTCAGCGGGACAGTGCCTGGACTCTGGCAGGCCGCCAGCGGTTGACCAGCACCAAAACAACAATATCACCGGTCACGGAATAATCACCTCCGTGCCACGACTCAGCTTAGGGTGATACCGCCCGGCAATAACTTTCTTCCCGCCACAGGGAACTGATGACAAGGAATTATTCTATGCGCTCTTCTGTATTGTCCCGCAGGCGCTTTCTGGCGCTAAGTTCCGGGTTGGCTGCCACACCGTTACTGGGAGGATTTTCTTCATCATTGTGGGCTGCACAGCCCTCCAGCAATTCAATGGCCGGGATGGCAGGAATGATCGAGACGGCTGACAATACCAAAGGCGGGGTTGCGGATACTTCTTCGCTACGTTTACCGGAGCCATTTAAATTAAAACTGGCCATTAATCAAAATGCTATCTGTATTGCGCCGGTCACAGTAGCACAGCAACAGAATCTGTTCAGCAAGTACAACCTGGATGTCGAGTTCGTCAACTTCGGAAACTCGACCGATGTACTGTTACAGGCTATTGCTACCGGCAAAGCCGATGCCGGTATCGGGATGGCGCTGCGCTGGTTAAAAGCCCTTGAGCAGGGGTTCGATGTCAAACTGACGGCGGGAACCCATGGAGGATGCCTGAGTCTGCTGACCACCGCAAATTCAACCTTTACTTCACTGAGCAGCCTGAAAGGCCAGTCGATTGGCGTCACGGACATGGCCGGTCCCGATAAGAACTTTTTTGCCATTCTGCTGAAGAATCATGGCGTCGATCCCATTGCCGATGTCCAGTGGAAGGTCTATCCGGCAGACCTGATGACCCGGGCGCTGGATAATGGTGAAATTGCCGCCATCAGCGGCAGTGAACCCTTCAGTACCCGGATGCTGGACACCGGTAAATACAAACTCCTGGCCAGCAATATGACCGGTGAATATGCCAACCTCAGTTGCTGCGTTATCGGAGTCAGTGGCACCCTGGCACGTAAGCATAAAGCCGCAGCCGCAGCCCTCACCCAGTCTCTGCTGGATGCCCACAGCTTTGCGGCAAAAAACCCGCAAAAAGTAGGCACCGAATTCATGGCTCATGCACTGAATACCACGCCACAGGAAGTTTCAGCCATTCTGATGAGTGAATCCCATGACCATCACGCGGTCGGTGAGGTCTTTGTTAACGAGCTGACCCGCTATGTAACCGATTTACAACGGGTGCAGGTCATTAGTGCTTCAGTAAATCCTCACCAGTTCTCGGAGAGTATTTATGCAAATGTATTCGCCTGATAACCTGGCTTCGCCCGCCCGCCCGGGGATATCCAGGCTCTGGACCAAAGGCGGAATTGCCGCTCTGTTCTGGCTGGTTTCGGCCGCTATTACCCTTTACTGGCCTGACGGCGCCAGAGACTGGCCTTACTCGCAGTTGTGGGCAGAAATCAACACCGCTATCGCCCTGTTTTTGCTGGTGCTGACCCTGACTTTCCGACACTGGGTCAACCATCTGCCACGCCTGAAGACTGCCGCAGCATGGCTGATAGCCTTGCCGGTACTACTCAGTAGCTGGCAGATCCTGACCGCTAAACTGCTGGTACTGCCGGTGCCGTTTTTCGCACCACCTCAGGCATTGTTGCAAGTGTTCCACGATGACTGGCCACGCCTGCTGGACAGCCTGTATCACTCACTGTCCTTGCTGCTCAGTGGGGTGCTGTTGGGGACATTATTTGGCTTTATTGCCGGACTTTCGATCGGCTGGTCGCCGCGGGTCGGCTACTGGATGCATCCGTTGCTCAGGGTACTGGGGCCTCTGCCGGCAACAGCCCTGCTGCCACTCTGTTTTTTCCTGTTTCCGACCAGCCACGAGGCCAGCGTGTTTTTAATCGCTCTCGCAACGTGGTTTCCGGTCACAGTACTCACCTGGTCCGGCGTCGCCAGTATCGATCAGGCGTGGTACGACGTGGCACGTACCCTGGGCGGAAACTCGCGCTTTCTGATCTTACGGGTTGCTATTCCTGCGGCCTTACCCAGTGTGTTTGTTGGTTTGTTTATGGGTCTGGGTGCCTCGTTCTCGGTATTAATCGTGGCCGAAATGGTCGGTGTGAAATCGGGAATCGGCTTCTATCTGCAATGGGCGCAAGGCTGGGCAGCCTATTCCAATATGTATGCGGCCTTAATACTGATGGCTCTGCTGTGTTCAGGTCTGATTAGCCTGCTGTTTGCCGTCAGAAACCGGGTGTTACGCTGGCAAAAAGGAACCATGAAATGGTAAATACCGCACTGGCAACAGACGATTCCCGTGGGCTGAGTATTCGCCTGCAAAATATCAGTCATCGCTTTACCCTGAAAGATAAACAACTGCCGGTGCTGGATAATGTCAGTCTGCACATTGAACCAGGCGAGAGTGTCGCGCTGCTCGGTCCTTCAGGCTGTGGTAAATCTACCCTGCTACGCCTGCTGGCTGGCCTGGAACCACTACAACAAGGACAGTTGCTGGCAGATAACCAGCCGGTGACCGCGCCAGGCCCTGACCGGATTCTGGTATTTCAGGATCCGACGCTTTACCCGTGGCTGACAGTCCGACAGAACGTTCTGCTTGGCCCGCAGGCCAGAAAACTTAAAGACCAGCAGCCAAAAGCCGATCAACTGATTTCCCGTATCGGATTACAGGAGTTTGCTCATGCCTGGCCGGCACAACTTTCCGGAGGCATGGCACAGCGTGCTGCGCTGGCCAGAGCCTTACTAAATGAACCGCGGTTGCTGCTACTGGATGAACCGCTGGGCAAACTGGATTCACTGACACGAATCCGGATGCAAAGCGAATTGATCACCCTGTGGCAAAGCCAGGGGTATACCAGCGTGCTGGTCACCCACGATATTGAAGAAGCTTTGCTGCTCAGTCATCGGGTGGTGGTGTTTTCACCACGTCCTGCCCGTATTCTCGCGGAATTTCATAATCCGGCGCCTTTCCCGCGCCATCGTGATGCTCCTTTGCTGGTGAAACAACGTCAGGAAATTCTGGCCCTGCTGGGCCAGGGGACCGACTGGTAACTTATCGACAGGAATCCTTATGAGTACAGACACTTTAGCTCGTCACAGCACCCTTGCGGCACATCCCTGGTCTGCTGAAGAATATGCCGTGCGGCTGGATTTATCCCGCGCCTACCGGCTGGCCGCACAACTGAAGCTCACCGACCATATTTACACCCACTTTTCGGCGCGGGTACCGGGGAAGGAAGAACATTTCCTGATTAACCCCTACGGTCTGTTATTTGAAGAGATTACCCCGGAAAGTCTGATTAAAATCGATGTGCGCGGCAATATTATCGATGACCCGACAGGGCTCGGAATTAATGAAGCGGGTTATGTTATTCATGGCGCTATTCATGAAGCCCGTCCTGATCTGAAAGCCATTCTGCATACCCATACCCGCGATGGGGTCGCCGTATCGGCACAGCGCGAAGGCTTACTGCCCATTTCACAACATGCGCTGGGTTTTTACTCACGCATCACCTACCACGAATATGAAGGTATTGCTCTCGATCTGGACGAACAACAACGGTTGGTCCGTGATTTAGGAGACAGTGATGTGATGATCCTGCGTAATCATGGTTTACTGGCGGCGGGTACAAACATTGCTCAGGCATTTCGCCATCTACATATGCTGGAACGGGCCTGTAATATTCAGATAGCCGCCCTGGCCGGTGGACGGGAAAATATTTTACTGGCGCCGCAGGACGCGATTGATAAGGTTCGTCAGCAATCGTCCCGTTTCCGTGACGGTAACGACCCGATTACCCGTAAACACTGGCAGGCATTACTCCGTTCTCTGCCCGATCCGGAATTGCGCTGATAACTGCCAGCACCGTCCCGACAGGATAGTGCTGGCGGATATTATCTAGCGAAACTTTTTGTGATTCTGATTACGGATATCACCCAGCTTTTTGGCTTCTGCTTTGGCTTCCGGTAATTTATTGGCAGCAGCCAGTTTATCCACCACCGCTATCTGGGCAATCAGCTGATCCAACCCGGCGTGGTATTCTTTTATCCCCTCACTGTCAGCGGCCTGACCCTGCAGTTTATAGGGGGTCGATTTCTTTGCATCTTCCGCAGCATCGTGCATCTTCTGCAAAGCCTGTTGCATCTCTGCGGCACTCCCGGTGCTCTGTACCGTCGCCAGTTCGGTACCTAAAATGTCCATATCCTGTTCCAGCGGTAAGGCATAGGCTGTGGCGCAGGAAAGCAGTAACGCAGCAGAGAGTGCTGTTTTCAACGATTTATGCATTGCTCACTCCTTAATGTGAATATTCAAGGCCCGGCATAATTATGATTGTCACCGGAGCCCTCAGGGTATCACCGCGCTACTGGCCGGCAATTTTCATCCCGGATAACAACACCGAACCGCACTGAATATTACTGCGGGTTTCGATGTCATCCCCGACAGTGACCATGTTCTGCCACATATCTTTCAGGTTCCCGGCGATAGTAATCTCGCTGACCGGATACTGGATCTCTCCATTTTCGACCCAGAACCCTGACGCTCCGCGTGAATAATCACCGGTAATCGCGCTGACACCCTGGCCCATCAGTTCCGTGACCACCAGTCCGGTGCCCATCTGTTTCATCAATTCACTGAAAGAACTGCCCTGACCGGCAATCCGCCAGTTATGAATACCCCCGGCATGCCCGGTGCTGTGTAAACCGAGTTTACGGGCCGAATAACTGGTCAGTAACCAGTCCTGTAATACACCGCGATCGATAATCGTCCGGTCAAGGGTACGCACCCCTTCACTGTCGAACGGTGTAGACGCCACACCTTTCAGCAGATGCGGCCGCTCTTCAATGGTCAGCCAGTCAGGAAAAATTTGTTTACCCAGGGAATCCAGCAGAAAAGTAGACTTGCGATAAACATTTCCGCCACTGATCGCTCCGACCAGATGGCCAAACAGTCCGGTCGCCACTTCAGAGGCAAAAATCACCGGCGCTTCCCTCGTGGAAAGCTTTCTCGGTGCCAGCCGTGCCAGTGTGCGACGCGCGCACTCTTCACCCACCCACTGTGCAGACTGCAGATCAGCAAAATCACGGGAAGCCGTATAAGCGTAGTTACGTTCCATATGGCCATCCTGCTCAGCAATCACGCTGGCAGAGATACCATGCCGACTGCTGCAATAGCTGTTTAGCAGGCCGTGACTGTTACCAAACACCCGGATACTGGCGTGGCTGTTCAGGCTACCGCCTTCGGTATTTACAATTCGTTTGTCTGCCTGCAGGGCAAACTGTTCGGCTTCAGCCGCCAGCTCGATGGCACGATCGACTTCGATATCCAGCGGGTGGAAAAGATCTAACTCCGGTGCATCCCAGGCCAGTAAATCTTTTTCGGCAACCCCGGCATAAGGGTCCGGCGAGGTATAGCGGGCAATATCTACTGCTGCCTGAACTGTACGCTGGATAGCCTCCGGACTCAGGTCAGTTGAAGAGGCACTGCCTTTACGCTGTTGCAGATAGACGGTGATACCTAATGCACCATCACTGTTGAATTCAACATTTTCCACTTCGCCATAACGGGTACTGACACTGATGCCGGTGGTTTTGCTTACCGCGACCTCTGCACCATCCGCACTGGTTTTGGCCAGTTCCAGTGCATGAGACACTGCCTGTTCCAGCTGTTTACGTTGTTCTGCAACCTGAGTTGATACGTTCATCGATCCGCCGTCTACTCTTATGTATGAAGATATTCAGTCTATCAGAGTCAGAGAACAATTTCGCAGTCGCCCTGTAACCTGTTAGCATTAGCCTCTTTTTTCAGGAGCCCAATAATGACCAGACAGCCAGAAGAGTGGCTCGACAACGAGCCAGACCCGCAGGAAGATGAAGATGATGAGATTATCTGGGTCAGTAAAAGTGAGATAAAACGCGATGCCGAAGAGCTTAAACGCCTCGGTGCCGAACTGATTGACCTGAGCAAAAACGAGCTGGAACGCATTCCGCTGGATGAGCAATTGCGTGATGCTATTGAACTGGCACAACGTATCAAAAAAGAAGCCCGTCGCCGTCAGTTACAACTCATCGGTAAATTATTACGTTCACGTGACGTCGAACCGTTACGTCAGGCGTTAGATAAGCTTAAAAACCGCCATAACCAGCAGGTAGCACTGTTCCATAAACTGGAAGCCATCCGTGACCGTTTAATTGAGCAGGGTGATGATGCCATCGCCGAAGTCATTAATCTTTATCCGGAGGCTGATCGTCAGCAGTTGCGTAGCTTTATCCGTAATGCTCAGAAAGAGAAATCCGCTAATAAGCCACCAAAATCCGCACGACTGATTTTTCAGTACCTGCGTGAACTGGCAGAAGCCTGATAATGGTTCCGGCAGGGCGAAAGTATCGCCCTGCCGGCGGATCAGCTGAGTTTTTCCAGCCGCTGTTGTAGTTTTTGATGAATACCTTCAAAGCCGCCGTTACTCATCACCAGTATGGTATCGCCTGGCTGCGCTTCCCGGGCAATCATTTCAACCAGAGTATCGATATCGGCACTCCAGTGTGCCGGTTGCATGCAGGCTTCAGCCACTTCAGACACCTGCCATGAAATGTGGGGCGGCTGGAACAGGAAGACCTGATCCGCCCTGGCCAGTGATGGTGCCAGATCATTTTTACTGATGCCCAGTTTCATGGTGTTTGACCGGGGCTCAAGCACGGCCAGAATCCGGGCTTTGCCTCCCAGTTTGCTGCGTAATGCCGACAATGTCGCCAGAATGGCTGTCGGGTGATGAGCAAAATCATCATACACATCAACGTCATTGAACTTACCGCGCCATTCCAGACGACGACGGGCATTAATAAAATTATTGAGGGCAGCGGCGGCATCCCGGGGAGTGACACCCACATGCCGCGCGGCAGCCATGGCCATCAGCCCATTATGCATATTATGCTCACCCACCAGCGACCAGTTCACCTCAGCCACCGGCTGTCCATCGAACAGCACTTCCCAGTGAGAAGCATCTGCATTGCGCTTTTGCGCCCGCCAGTGTCCGTTTTCGCCGAGCGTTTCCTGCTCACTCCAGCACCCCATCTGAATCACCTGACGCAGATTGCTGTCCTGTTCTGGCCAGATAATTTTTCCGAGGCCTGGCACAATACGCACCAGATGATGAAACTGGCGCTGAATCGCCCGCAGATCATCAAAAATATCGGCATGATCAAACTCCAGGTTATTCAGGATCAGTGTCCGCGGGCAGTAATGGACAAACTTTGAACGTTTGTCGAAAAATGCGCTGTCATATTCATCCGCTTCAATAACGAAGAACGGGCTGTCCCCCAACCGGGCGGACACATCAAAGTTGCCGGGCACGCCACCAATCACAAAACCGGGCGCCAGGCCACAGGCATCCAGGATCCATGCCAGCATTCCGGAAGTGGTCGTTTTTCCATGAGTTCCGGCCACGGCCAGCACCCAGCGATCCCGTAGAACAAAATCATGCAACCACTGCGGGCCGGACATAAAGGGAAGATTTTTTTCCAGTACAGCCTCAACACAGGGATTTCCCCTGCCCATGGCATTCCCGATAATCACCAGATCCGGTGCGGGCTGCAGTTGCTGAGGGTCATAGCCCTGAGTAAGTTCAATACCCTGTTTTTCCAGCAGAGTACTCATCGGCGGGTAAACATTGCTGTCGGAACCTGTCACTTCGTGCCCCAACGAGCGTGCCAGAATTGCCAGCCCGCCCATAAAGGTGCCACAAATACCCAGAATGTGAATGCGCATAAACTGATCCATTGCCCAAAAGTTACTGTACAGTGTAACGCCAGAGCTGATAACTAAGAAATAGGATGATTGATTAAGTTATTCACGCCCGTTAAGTTTGCAATAGTGTTAATATCGGGTAATTCATTAATTAACCTTTCCAGAGAATTGTTATGAAAACATTGGGTGAATTTATTGTTGAGAAGCAGAATGACTTTCCGCACGCTACCGGTGAGTTAACTGCACTGATTTCAGCAATCAAACTTGGCGCGAAAGTGATTCATCGCGACATCAACAAAGCAGGCCTGGTGGATATTCTGGGTGCTAACGGCGTCGAAAACGTTCAGGGTGAGCAGCAGATGAAGCTCGACCTGTTTGCCAACGAAAAGCTGAAATCTGCACTAAAAGCCCGTGGCATAGTCGCCGGTATCGCCTCTGAAGAAGAAGATGAGTTTGTTATTTTTGAAGGCGTGGAGAACGGTAAATACGTGGTATTGATGGACCCACTGGACGGTTCATCGAATATCGACGTTAACGTTTCGGTCGGTACTATTTTCTCTATTTATCACCGCATCACCCCTGTCGGTACTCCGGTCACCGAAGAAGACTTTATGCAACCCGGCACTGAGCAGGTTGCCGCCGGTTATGTGGTCTACGGTTCTTCCACGATGCTGGTTTACACTACCGGTCACGGCGTGCATGCCTTCACTTATGATCCTTCACTCGGCCTGTTCTGTCTGAGCCAGGAACGTATGACCTTCCCGGCCTATGGTGCCACCTATTCAATTAATGAAGGTTACTATTCTCGCTTCCCTAACGGCGTGAAGAAGTACCTGAAGTACTGCCAGCAGGAAGATAAAGAGACTCATCGTCCTTACACTTCACGTTACATCGGTTCTCTGGTGGCAGACTTTCACCGTAACCTGCTGAAAGGCGGTATCTATCTGTACCCAAGCACCGCCAGTTATCCGACAGGGAAATTGCGTCTGCTGTATGAATGCAACCCAATGGCTTTCCTGGCGGAGCAGGCGGGTGGTAAAGCCAGCGACGGTGTTAATCGTATCCTGGAACTCAAACCGCAGACTATCCATCAGCGTAGCCCGTTCTTTGTCGGCAATACGGCGATGGTGGATGATGTTGAACGTTTAATCCGTGATAATCCGGACGACAACGCGAACTAATCTGCGGTATTCACCCACAGAACGCTACCACTGTGGGTGAATCTTTTGTCAGGCCGTCAGCCTGAATGCCGTCACCGTTTGCTGTAATCGCGCACTTTGTTCTTCGAGCGCCTGAGTGGCTGATGTGGCCTGTTCCACCAACGCCGCATTTTGCTGGGCGACCTCATCCATCTGTGTTACCGCAACATTAATCTGCTCAATCCCACGGCTCTGCTCATCTGAAGCTACCGAAATCTCTTTCATCAGTACACTGACCTGCGATACTTCGGAATAAATTTCATTCATTGCTGTGCCGGCACGGCTGGCCATCCTGCTGCCATCCGCGACCTGGGATTGTGAAGCCACAATCAACTGTCTGATCTCTTTAGCTGCATTCGCGCTGCGTTGTGCCAGGCTCCGGACTTCATTGGCAACTACCGAAAATCCTCTGCCCTGCTCGCCGGCGCGGGCCGCCTCTACCGAGGCGTTAAGCGCCAGTATATTGGTCTGAAAGGCAATATCATCAATCATGCCCAGAATATCGCCGATTTTCTGCGAGCTCTGGGTGATATCCTGCATTTTAACCACCACCTGATTCACCACATCCGCCCCACGGTGAGCCGTTTCAGATACGCGGGTAGCTAACTGATAGGCCTGATGCGCATTGCCGGCATTTAACCGCACAGTGGCTGTGATCTGTTCCATACTCGCTGCGGTCTGTTCCAGAGAAGCCGCAGACTCCTCCGTCCGCTGCGAAAGATTAACAATCCCGGCCCCTAGTTCCCGACAGCCAAGGTCAATCTGAACGCTGGCTCCCGAGACCTGTTGTACTGAATGGGTCAGCGAGTTCTGCATATGTTGCAACGTGCTCATCACCACATGCAGGTCTTTACTCCCGGTCAAAGGGACAGTTCGGGTCAGGTCTCCGTCCGCAATCAGTGTCAGATGCTCGCGCACCAGAAACAATGGCGTCAGTAATGCTTTACGTAAAATACGCCAACTGACCACCATAGTTCCGGCAGCTATCACCGAACAAAAAATCAGTAACACGTCCATACGCCATTTACGGTCTCCCGCCAGAACAAACTGCTGCTGCGCAACATCAGTGGCATAACGGTTAAAATTCTGCACTGACTGGCTAAACGCAGCCATCAACGCCGGAAATTTTTCTATGCTCAGGTAATAACCAGCCAGGTCACCACGTTGTAGTTCATCCACCATCGGCAGTATGGCCTGATCCATATAGGCCTGAAAGCTCAGGGCAACATCTTCTGCCATTTCCTTACCTTTCAGGGTGACAGTCCCCGCTTTCAGGAACATGCTCATATGCGACCGGGAATTGGCGACCGCCGTTTTCACATCCTGCAAATATTTTGCGGCCGCAGAGTTGTCGCCCAGTTCCGCTTTACGGGCGGCCAGCGCGGCCAACGAACGTCCATGCAAAAGATCACTGTTACTCTGGTAAAGGCTGGCCAGTTCATTTTCATGGATACGGTTAATTTCGGTCAGTGAGTGGTCTGCCGCATTCAGCGCGAAGAACCCGGTGGCACTGACCACCATCAGCAGAGCCGCCATCAGTATCAGAATAATCAGCAATCCGCTGCGCAGGGACAATTTAAACAGCATAACAACCCATTCCTTAACAGGTTTGCGGGGAGGAATACTCTGTTTATCGTCCCCGGCCACCAATCCTTTACCTGCTTTATGAGCCAATGCTGAGTGACCGGAGAAGCTGAGGTATCCGGCAGCGCTTTGTACAGGGTGTCTTTTCGCATAAAGCACTGGGCGGATCACTCTGAAAGCAGAAAAAGAGGCAATACTTTCACTGTCAGTTAGCTATAATACCGGGCACTTAATTGATGTCATTGAAGGAATTAAACGATGAGTCTGAACCTGGTTGAGGCAGGAAAAGATCTGCCAGAAGATATTTATGTAATCATTGAAATCCCGGCAAACGCTGACCCGATCAAATATGAAGTTGATAAAGCATCAGGCGCCCTGTTTGTTGACCGTTTCATGTCTACCGCCATGTTCTACCCATGTAACTACGGTTACATCAATAATACCCTGTCACTGGATGGTGACCCGGTAGACGTTCTGGTTCCTACACCTTACCCGTTAGAGCATGGCTCAGTGATCCGTTGCCGTCCGGTCGGCGTTCTGAAAATGACCGACGAATCCGGTGAAGATGCAAAAGTCGTTGCTGTTCCCCACAGCAAACTGACCAAAGAATACGATCACGTGAAAGATGTAACTGATTTACCGGAATTACTGCGTGCGCAGATCACCCATTTCTTTGAACACTATAAAGACCTGGAAAAAGGTAAGTGGGTAAAAGTTGACGGATGGGCCGATGCGGCTGCAGCGAAAGCAGAAATCGTCTCTTCTTTTGAACGTGCGAAGAAGTAATCTGCTGCCTTGCGGATAAAAAAACGCCGTCTGTCTCAGACGGCGTTTTTTATTTATGACAACTCTTCATCCCTTTTTAGCCAGTCGCCGCTCTTAATCTGCAGACGACCCGCCACCGGGCGCTGATAGATATACATCCATGCAGTACCGTAGGGTGTGGACAGTAACTGACGCTTGTACTCTCCCCCCCTGGTACGTAACGCATCCAGCTCACCGAGTGTCGTGGCATCAATCCGATACACTTCACAATAAACACTTCCCTGCCCGGCAACCACGCCAGGATAAAGGCCGAGATTATACAGATCGTAACCTTCGACCTGATAATCTCCTAACCACTGCGCATTGGTCATCCAATGACTGTTTCCTTGTTTGCGCCTTAAACTGCCATAGACGATTATTCGCATTGCTAAAACTCAAACTGATAAAGCAAATCGAGCGCCTGATCGACACCAGACACCGCTTCCAAATAGAGTTTAGGCATCAGCCGGTAGCGTAGTGTCAAGGTTGCCAGAGAATCAAATAATCCGACACCATATTTCACCTGTAGCCCTGGCAGGACATAACCGCTGACCTGCACCTGCTGACTATCACCGACCCCTGCGGTATCGAGAGAAAGATTACTCACACCGAAGGTTTCGCCGATTTTGCCCATGACCTGACCACTTTGAGCAACCCCTAACCCAACCAGTGCCGATGTCAGTGCATTGCTGTCACCGTCACTGCCAAGTCCTTGCCCGCGTAATAAGTAAGACAGCGCTTCCTGTTGAGACATCGTCGGGTCGGAGAACACTTCAACTTTAGGTTCATCAGCCAGACCAGTCACACGAATTCCCGCGGTTACACTATCTTCTGTCGCATCAGGGTTGCGGATAGCTTCCAGATTGACATACGGCTGATCCGGCGGACCGGAGAACTGTAACTGTCCTTTGCGTACCAGCAGATCCTGACCATATGCATGGAAGCGTCCTGACGGGATATTAATCTGTCCATTCAGTCCTAGTCCATTCTTATCCTGTATTACTTTTAAATCCCCGGTCAGACGGGCATTCAGACCAAAAGCAGACAGCCGAACATTATCCCCTACATGTATGATTAAATTACTGTTTATCGGGATTGATGCGGTTTTAGGCTGAATCGGCTTCAGATTATCATCCAGCATCACTTCATCAGAAGAAACACCTACAGCACTCTCCGGGACCTGTTGTACGGTAATTCTTGCCCAAGGGACATCCACTTTACCGTCCAGGTTGAAGGCCGATGGCGTGGCCTCAAATACCAGATCCGGCGAGACATCCATCCGGACCATCGGCGGGACAGTCACCCGGATTTTTTCACCTTTGGCGGCGATCCGCGCGCGCCAGTTATCCAGCTGAGCCCAGTCGGCATTACCTGTCAGATTCAGAGAACCCTGTCGTGTCTGGATCTGCCCCTGCAGGGTTGAGCTGACTCCGGAGAATATCAGTTTCAGGTTTGCTGCGGTCATCTCTACCGGCATAAAATTGCCGCTTAGCACCATGTCAGTTAAGGCCGTCTGGCCGAATACCCGTGGATTTTGCAGATTACCGGCCAGTCGCAACTGACTATTCAGCATCCCCTTAATCTGTTCTCCTTTCGCCAGGGCCGGATTAAACATTGCCAGTGACAGGTTAGTAATATTGACCGTACCACTGAGGTTACGCACCTTCTGTGGATCATTAATCAGAATGTTGCCGTCCAACTGCCCATTATTGGCAATCTTCACCAGCCATCCCAGTTGGGCTTTCCCCCCTACCAGTGAGGCTTTCAGGTTTAAAACATCAAAGGCTATCGGTAAAATATTGCCCTGAACATTCTGTTTTACCTCAACGCCTTTACCGGTCAGGGTGACATTACCGGTGGGCAAACCACCGGCGGCCGTCCAGTTCACCCGGGCGTCACCACTGAATACCCCTTTAAGTTGGGTATCTGCCGGTAATACTGGCTTAAGCATCGCTAAATCGAAGCGACTCAGTTGAATGCGTGCATGCCCGTCAGCACCCGCGACTACCGGTTCCGGAATACAAATCTGCGCATTCGGATTCAGCCAGCAATGGGTACCCACCGTAATGGTTTTCTGCACATTTTTATAATCCAGGCTGACGGCCTTACTCAGCCGCCACTCTCCCACCGGTGTGTCGAACCGTGTATTGCTGAGAGCGCCCTGCCAGCGTTGGGTCTGCCGGTCAAAACTACCGTTTAGTTGCAATTGACCCGACACCGGTTCGCCTGCCACCGTCAACTTCAGTTGGTGCTGTTTTTCGTTGCCACTGGCATCGAGCACGATACTGCTAATTTTTAATGCCGCCTGTTGTAACTGCGAAACACGTAATGCCAGTTTTCCGGCAATTTGCTGTGCCGAACTGACATTCCCTTTCAGGCTAAAACTACCAATACTCAGTTGCTGCCAACGCAGACCACGGCCATTAAGATCGGCTTGCAGTTCCGGCTGTTGCAGCGTACCGCGGGCATTAATCGCTCCTGTCACTACTCCACCCAGTCCTGGCAGAGCATTGTTAAGGTGTGAGGCATCGATAGTGGCATCAAGGTTAATTTTATCGGCCAGGGTACCTTTCACCTCCAGCCGGTTTTGCCCCAGCAACAGGCTGATCCCCGGGATATTCCACTGGTTGTAACTGTTGCCGTAAAGCGAACCTTTTACGTTTACCGCATTCTGTTTCACATTACCTGTCAGTGAGACTGATGGCACCCGAACCTGCCAGCTACCGCCATACAGACTGCCACGGGTCGTCATACTACCGTCAAGTTTCGCCGGCCAGTCCGGATACTGCTTCGCGGTATTAATGCCACTCAGTGTCAGCTGGCTGTTCCAGCTAATCGCTTTGGTCCAATCCACCAGCGCATGAAGATCAACATTGCCCTGTAACGCCGACACCCGTAACTTATCCAGTGAGAACTGATCGGTATTCCCTTTACCCTCGAGGGCAATATCTGCAGGGGGTATGGTGCTACCGGACACCGAAGTCCGCAATGAGATGGTATAATCCGTCGCTTTACCCCCCGTGTTCAGCGCCAGATTTTTCACCAGCCAGTCAGCCTGACCCGTCAGCGGCCAGCGCAACTGAGAACTGTTAAGAGATAATGAGAACGGCAGCCCGGTCACTGCTGGCTGAGCCATTGCCTGCAACTGAGCCTTCACCGGTCCGGAAAGATTAAGATTCAGACTGACTTGTTTTTTGGCCGCTCCCTGCATCACCAGCTTCACTTTCTGGCCCTTCACCGGGTCCATATTGATATCACTGTTCAGCGTCAGATTCAGCGGCCAGTCACCATTCAGAGTTGCCTGACCGGTCGCACTGAGAATTCCCTGCTGAGCGTTCACTTTCAGGGTTTGTAAATCCACCTTATTATCGACGGCCTGAGCTTTCAGCAGCAGTTGGTTGACGGTGAGATCGGTATCCCCGGTCAGGCGCAGGTTTTCCCCGCGGATCTCTTCAATAGTCAGATCCAGCGGTAAACGAAACTCAGGCAGATTCAGTAAGGGTTTAGCAAACAACGCTCTCAGCATCTCTGACGGTGATTGTTCCGGTACCGGCTGAGGTTTCGTCGTTGCGGTTTTCGGCTCTGAAGCCGCAGGATGATCGGTGCCGGTCGCAGCGGTGGCTGTCGGGGTTGTGGGTTGTCCTGCTGTCGCAGCAACATTATCCTTCAGCTTATCCGTCTGTTTAGCCACCGCCTCAGCAGAAGCCTGTTGAGTAGTCGCTTTCGCTTTAGGTAGCGCCAGCAGCAGATCGGCGATTTTGGTCGGTGTCAGCGTTAGCTGACGCCCCTGCCAGTTGAGCCCGGTAGAGAAACTTCCCAGGGCAATCGCGGTATCGTCAATTTTGACACTGACATTATCTAAACCAAGATGTCGCAGTATAATGGGATACGGTGTGGAGATATCCCCGCTACTGCTCTCTTCCTCCGGTTTCTGTGGCGAAGCAGGAGCCATCTTACTACTGTCCACCACCACGCTGACATCTTTCAGAGAAATATCGTTAACGCAGACTGAAGAGTGCAGCAGGCATGAAGCATCCAACGACAGGTGCAGTTCATCACCGGATACACTCACCCCGGACATCTGGTATCTCAGCCCTTTGAGAGTAAGATTGCTCCAGCCACCTTCTACCTGCTGTATTTGCAGCCCGGGCACCCAGCGTGCGGCGCTGTTAAACACCAGATGCAGGCCGGGTGCTGTACCAATCAGAAAACCCACCACCGTCAGCAGCAGCAATAAAAAAATCAGGATCCCTGTCAGGACTTTCTTCCATCGCGTCATAGTTCCGGCCCCAGCCCTATATAAAACTGTACTCCGTGATTATCTTTATCACCCACCGGGGCGGCGATATCCAGTTTGATCGGTCCCACAGGAGACGCCCAGCGGATACCAAATCCGGTCCCGGTTTTAATATCTGTATCTTTAAAATTATTCACCGCTTCACCAGAGTCAACGAACACCGCCCCCCACCATTTCCCGGTGAAGTTGTACTGATATTCAATTGAGCCGGTAGCCATCTTCGAAGCACCGGTCAGCTTGCCGTCTGAATCGCGAGGCGAAACGCCCTGATATTTATAACCCCGGATACTGCGATCTCCCCCGGCGAAAAAGCGCAAATCAGGAGGTATACGTTCAAAGTCACTGGTTTCTATCCAGCCAAAGTTGCCACGGAAAACAAAACGATGTTTTTCCGCCAGCGAGCGGATCCAGACATTTTGTGCCTGAAAAATAACAAAATTAACGTCTGATGCCCAGGTAGTGTCAGACACATCAACCGAATAGCGCTGAGAATCACCCCAGGTCGGCATCATCCCGCCGCGCGAGCGGGTCCGGTTTACACTCACTCCGGGATAGATCAGCATGGTCTTATCTGAAACGCTACCCTGGGTATAGTTATCCAGACTCCAGCGTAAATTGAGCGCTTTTTGCCAGCCCGACTTATTTTCCCAGTAACGGGAAACCGCCAGAGTCGAGGTATCTGATTTGGTATCATTCAGGTCAATACGCTTTAAGCCCCCCTGCAACAGATAATATTGCTCCAGCGGGCTTTTCAGTAATGGGATCTTGTAACTCGTGTCCAGCTGTTGTTCAGGCTGTGACAGGTAAGTGTTAACCGACAGACTGTGACCGTATTCGTTAACCCAAGGCCGTTTCCAGCTCGCTTTAACATGCGGTCCGACATCGGTGGAATAGCCGATACCAGTCTCTACCGAGTTTTTAACCGCCGGAGTCAATGCTGCATTTACCGGCAGAATTTTAGTGGTGTGTGCTTTATCAAACTCAGGAGCGGCTACGACTGAGCTGAACCAGCCCGTTGCTGATAACTGGCGGTTTAATTCCGCCAAATCAGTAGAACTGTAATAATCACCTTTATGGAAAGGGATCAGCTTGCGCAAATATTCTTCACGAATATTCGACCCTTCAAAGCTGACATCTCCGAAGCGATAACGCGGCCCACTGTCATAATCGAGATCCCAGAAAGCCTCATGCCGGTCAACCGAAACACCCAGCTGGCTTTTTTTAAACTCACCGTCAAAGTAGCCTTTACGCAGGGCGATACTGGAAAAACCGCTTTTAAAACTGTCATATTGTCCGTGATTCAGTACGGTCCCGTTCTTCGGCCGCCCTTTATTCACCCACTGAATGTAATCAGGATCTTTGCTGCCAGCCCCTTCGACCAAAATGGTACTGCCGGCAATTTTCACCGGGGGTCCTGCATCCACATTCACACGGATAACCGTGTTTTTACCCGCCAACGCGCCAGGTGGCGTCGGGAAGGTGATTTCCGGCTGGTAATAGCCTAACGCTCTGAGACTCTCTTTAATCGAGTCGGTCAGGCGAGCCTCAAAACGACTGTCATTGGAGACTTCTTCACTGGCTATTGCCGCCAGGCGAATCCTGACATTGTTTTGTAATTCGCCTGAAAGCCCTGTCAGCTGCAACTGAACAGTTGCAGCGGGAAGCGAAGGGGCTGCCAAAAGCAATACCGTCACACCATATAGCGATAAACGTAGACGTGGCACGCAAACTCCTGTTAATACCGGCCGTTTTCCCGGAGTCATCACCCGGAGTATATTTAAATACCTTATCTACAGCGTAGTCGTCCATCCGGTCCCGGGGGTAAAAAAACAACGAAAAAAGATAAAAATAACAGACTCATTGGGTATTGTCGGTAAATGCATCAATTAACACAACACCCATAGTAAGATAAAAAACTAATCCAGCAATTTTAAGCTGCAAACTCACCCAAAAAGCTGAGATAAAAAACTGCTATTTTTCCGTTAGCGATACATTACCCTGGTGATGAAAAATTGTTCGCCTTTCCCTCTGGCGGCGTCTCTGTGGCTGCTGTTATAATCGGCGCTCAGGAAAACCTGAATCGTTTCTGTCTGAGAGGTACGCTATTGAGCTGCCGGACAGACATTTTTGGCGCGGATAGCCGGTGTGGCCTTAATGCCATACGTGGATGTTTCTGTTGCCCACGCCAAAAATGACAAAAGTATAAAAATTGGACCTTTTATGTTAGATAGCTTATTTGTCATCTTATTACTGATAGTGATCAGTTCCTTCTTCTCTCTGTCTGAAATTTCGCTGGCAGCCGCCCGCAAAATTAAACTCAAATTACTGGCAGATGAAGGAGATGTGCGGGCGCAACATATCCTGAAAATGCAGGAATCGCCGGGCATGTTCTTTACCGTGGTACAGATTGGCCTGAATGCCGTCGCCATTCTGGGCGGTATCGTTGGCGATGCTGCGTTTTCTCCGGCCTTTAACTCACTTTTTTTGCGTTTTTTCTCGCCGGAAATAGCCGACCAACTGAGCTTTATCTGCTCCTTTACCATCGTCACCAGTTTGTTCATTCTGTTTGCTGACCTGACACCGAAACGCATCGGTATGATTGCGCCGGAAGCCATCGCCCTGCGGATCATCCACCCAATGCGTTTTTGCCTGATGGTATTCCGCCCGCTGGTGTGGTTCTTCAACGGTATGGCGAACAATATATTCCGCCTGTTCAAAATACCGATGGTCCGTAAAGATGACATCACTCCTGATGATATCTATGCGGTGGTAGAAGCCGGTGCTCTTGCAGGGGTGCTCCGTAAGCAGGAACATGAACTTATCGAGAACGTATTTGAACTGGAATCACGAACTGTTCCATCGTCGATGACCTCCCGTGAAAATATTGTCTGGTTTGATCTGAACGAAGATGAAGCAAGCCTGAAGTCGAAAATTGCACGCCATCCGCATTCCAAATTTTTAGTCTGCAATAACGATATTGACCATATCATCGGTTATGTCGATTCCAAAGAATTACTGTTACGTGTACTCGGCAACCAGAGCCTGACCCTCAACAGTGGTGTACAGATCCGGTCGGCACTGATAGTCCCGGATACCCTGACCCTGTCAGAAGCGCTGGAAAGTTTTAAATCAGCAGGTGAAGACTTTGCAGTCATTATGAATGAATATGCGTTGGTCGTGGGTATTATCACCCTGAATGATGTGATGACAACTCTGATGGGTGACCTGGTCGGCCAGGGCTTTGAAGAACAAATTGTCGCCAGGGATGCAAATTCATGGTTGGTTGAGGGCGGCACGCCTATCGACGATGTGATGCGGGTCTTACATATCGATGAGTTCCCGCATAACGGTAATTATGAAACCATCGGTGGCTTTATGATGTACATGCTAAGGAAAATACCGAAACGCACTGATTTTGTGATGTTCTCAGGCTATAAGTTCGAAGTGGTAGATATCGACAGCTATCGTATCGATCAGCTACTGGTCACGAGGATAGACGAGCGACCTGCCGTTGTGGCTCCGCCGGGAACCGTGGTTGCTGAAGAGAGTACGACGGTTAACTAAACTAATAATCAGGGCGCCTGACGGCGCCCTGGCTTTTTTTAACGATATTCTGCCTGTAAGCGCAGTACCAGCCGGTTAATCTCCGACATCACATTCAGTTGCTGCTTATCTTTTACAGACGGCAGTAACAACCTGCCTTTATCGAAGTCAAAAGCCCCAATACCAGTAATATACAAACGGCCTTTAAATAACGTTTTGACGTATTTAGCGATTTGCAGAGGGTTATATCGCTGAAAAATCTTCATCCTTATGATCCTTACTTGCTGATGCCCTGACAGTCAGAGATCCATTAGCGGATTTCACTGTTATGACCACAACTTACTAAAAAAGTGCCCCACCGCTCAATCAGATAAACCACAAAATCATCATGGAATAGTCTTATATTTTGTATATTTATTATAATACAGTATAAAACCAATATCTGTGCAGTATCACACAAATCATTAACAACTCGTGAGCGCGTATCATGCAGGGGATATATTTCAGTAAAATGAAACGAGGATAAAATAGCAGGTAAACGGCGCAGTTAAAGGCCGGGTAAAGCAGCGATTCGCGGCAGATAACGAAGTTAAAGAAATATTTCTGCCGCACAAAAAGCCACAACATCACACCCGCGAGGCCCCTGAAATCTGCTGTTTTCCTGTGCTATAAGCCTTTGCGGCAAACGAAAGCAGCAGTTTATTCCGGTAGAAGAGTGATTATCAGAACAGACTAACCCGAAAACCAGGATTCAGGAACGACTCCCGGGGGGTGTAATCCAGCGTTTTTCCGGCCCAGTCAGTCACATGGGCACCGGCCGCTTTTGCAACGGCATGGCCTGCTCCGGTATCCCAGATATTGGTGGGTCCGAAACGCGGGTAGAGCTGGGCCTTACCTTCAGCCACCAGGCAAAATTTCAGCGAAGAGCCCACCGAAACGGTTTGATGCTCGCCGAGCTGGCTAAGGTACTCTTTCAGCTCGCTGTCAGCATCCGCATGCGAGCGGCTGACAACCACCAGCGGAGGGCTGGCCTGCTGAACATGAATCTGACTGCGAACCCCCTGCTCTTCTTTCCACGCCTTACCCTCAGCCGCAAAATACATCAGATCGCTGGCAGGTGCATAAACGACCCCCGCGACGGGTTCCCCCTGTTCAATCAGAGCGATATTCACGGTAAATTCACCATTACGACGGATAAACTCTTTAGTACCATCCAGCGGATCAACCAGCCAGTAGCGCTGCCATTGTTTACGTTCCTCCCAGGAGACCGGGGACTCTTCCGACAATACCGGAATGTCCGGGGTCAGTGTCGATAACCCATCGAGGATCACATGATGGGCCGCAATATCCGCCGCGGTGACCGGCGAGTTATCCGCTTTGTGCAAAACTTCGGTGGGCTGGCTGGCATCATAGATCTGCATAATTTCCGCCCCGGCCGCTCTCGCCAACTGGCAAAGTTGTTCCAGCATGATTCACCTCGTTACAATCGGCATCCCGTGACAGAGATGCATCATTAATTTCAGTTTTTCAGTGTAACGTATTTTTTCAGGGCGTGCAGAAGGCTGTTGAATGCAAAAACCTGTGCTCCAATCCCCTTATATCGGCTGTATCACCAAATTTAAGCCAAAAAAAACCGGCACATCGGCCGGTTTATACTGAGCAGAAGAATTACAGAATTTCCAGTAACTCAACTTCGAAGACCAGTGTGCTTAGCGGAGGAATCGATGCACCTGCGCCACGCTCACCATAAGCCAGCTGCTGAGGGATCACCAGTTCCCACTTCGAGCCTACCGGCATCAGGGTTAATGCTTCGATCCATCCAGCGATAACACCGCTGACCGGGAATTCAGCCGGCTCGCCACGCTGCACTGAGCTGTCGAATACCGTGCCATCAATCAGTTTACCGGTATAATGAACACGAACCCTGTCCTGACGTGAAGGAATGGGACCCTCACCCTGAGTCAGTACGCGAAATTGCAGGCCAGATTCGGTGCTGCTGACGCCTTCACGCTGGCGGTTCTCTTCGAGGTATTTCAGGCCTTCGGCAGCCATCACCTGAGTACGTTCCTGACGTACGGCCTCAGCACGCTCATGAACTTCGCGCAGTGCACGGTGTACGACGTCCACAGGGACAGCCGGCGAGTTTCCTTCCAGAGCATCACGCAGACCGGCCAGTAAGGCTTCAGGCTGTAATCCCTGTAATCCTGATTCCAGCAGCTGCTGCCCAACCTGCAGTCCAATACCGTAACTTGCCTGCGCTTCAACGCTATCAAAAGAAAGAGTCGTCATTTCCTGTTCCTGTTTTATCCTGGATAATTGAGACGGCAGCATAACAGCGCACGGCTCCGGGGTAAAACCGAACCTGCAACTGGTGACTTTTTTTTCTGAAAGAGAAACAATAGCAGGCATAAAGTGCAACTATCTGCGGGTCTGCTATAAACAATAGATCAGAGTCGTAACGCAACAATCATTCGCCGTATAATAAGAGAGAGTACAGATGGGCCAATTTGCCCGCCGTCAGCACCCTACTATCCGAAGTCGCGTTGCAGATGCCATCAGGGCTATAAAGCCCCATAGCCTGCGCCGTTTGTTCACTTCGTCAGAGGAAACGAGTATGCGGAAACAGGAAAATACCGCCGGTCAGTCTTCCCTGCTCAGTTCTGTAGGGCATTGGCCCCGGAAGTTGCACTGGATGGATCCTCTGCCACTCAGCCATCGCTGGGGAATCTTTGCCGGCGTAATACTGGTGGTCATCGGCTTTTTATTACCGGGTCAGTCACAGCAGTTTCCGGTACAACGGCCACTGAATCACAACTCAACAGTGATGCAGGCACAGCTGGAGAACAGCAGCGACAGCTCATCCTCTATTCCGGCGCCATCGTCAGATGACCCGCAGGGACAATGGCACAACTACCAGATAGCTGAAGGAGAGACACTGGCCCAGTTATTCAGAGACAACAATTTGCCGGTCAGTGATGTATTTGCGATGGCGAATGTCGAAGGGGCGGATAAACCGCTCAGTAACTTACAGACAGGTCAACAAATCCGGTTGCGGATCAATGCCAGAGGTACGGTCACCGGGTTAACCCTTAACGGTAGCAACGGACCAGTACTGTTTGTCCGTCAGAGCAACGGCAGCTTTATCCGGGCCCAGTAAAATCAGTGTGCGTCCGGCTTCATCCGGCAAAAGACAGAAACAAAAACGAGCNGANCGACGTACGTACGTACGTCGTCGTCGTACGTACGTACGTACGTACGTA